>NZ_LT670817.1:4811666-7217500 GCF_900129425.1 Bradyrhizobium erythrophlei
GCCTTCCTGAAAGTCGACAACAACTGTTCGGTGTGCGGCCTGGATTTCACGCCGCATCGCGCCGACGACCTGCCCGCGTATCTCGTCATCGTCATCGTCGGCCACATCGTTGTGCCGACGGCCTTGCTGATCGAAACCAATTACTCGCCGCCTGTGGCGCTGCAGCTTGCGATCTATTTGCCGGTCACGCTGGTCGCCTCGTTGCTGTTGCTGCAACCGGTGAAAGGCGCCGTGGTCGGAATCCAGTGGGCGTTGCGGATGCACGGATTTGACGAGAAAAATCCTGAGCCGTAGATCGCGGTCATATAACCAGGAAGCTTGAACGGGTCGGTGGGAGCGAAATGAGCGAGACGGAAAAGGTTGAAAAAGAACAAGCAGAGAAAGAAGCCGATCATCACCCCTACCGCCGACCCGTTGACGCCGCCACGCTGATCCTGGTCGATCGCACCGCGGCCATCCCAAAAGTCCTGGTCGGCAAGCGCCACGACAAGGTGGTGTTCATGCCCGGCAAATTCGTCTTTCCGGGCGGGCGTGTCGACAAGTCAGACAACCGCATTCCCGTTGCCGCGCCGATTCCCGGCGCGCTCGAGGCCAATCTGTTGAAGGGCAGTCCGAAGATCACGCCGTCGCGCGCGCGATCGCTCGCGATCGCCGCGATCCGCGAGGCCTGCGAAGAAACCGGCCTCTGTCTCGGGCGCAAGAGCAATGGCGCCACGCCTGATCTTGAAGGCCCGTGGAAGCCTTTCACCGAAGCCGGCCTGTTGCCCGACCCGTCCGGACTGTTTTTGATCGCCCGCGCCATCACCCCGCCCGGCCGTGTTCGGCGCTTCGATACCAGGTTCTTCACCGCCGACGCTTCGACCATCACCCATCATGTCGACGGCGTGATCCACGCCGACGCCGAGCTGGTCGAACTGGTCTGGGTCGAGCTGGGATCGAAGCCTTTGGCCGATTTGCATCCGATGACCCGGAACGTCCTGAACGAACTCGAAAAGCGCCTCGCGTCGGGTCCGCTGAGCCACGACGCCGCGGTGCCGTTTTTCCATTTTTATGGCGGCAAGATGCAGAAGGATGTGCTGGGCGCGGCTTGATGGTGACTCCTCCCCGTCATTCCGGGGCGATGCGAAGCATCGAACCCGGAATTTCGAGATTCCGGGTCGCGCTGCCGCGCGCCCGGAATGACGGACGATAGATAGATGCGCCAGCTCGTAGGATGGGTTGAGCGAAGCGATACCCATCAACCGCTATTCAATCCTCGATGGGTTTCGCAAAGGGCTCAACCCATCCTACGCGCTGGGATTTTTAGAGTTAGCGAGGAACCTTGATGGCAACGAAACACCTTGTCGTCGGCGTCGATTGGTACCGTCCGTATTCCTTGCTGGAGGCCCAAAAGACCGCTCATGAGGCTTTAATTCGCTGGTAGCTCCGCGGCGTAGCGCTCAACGTGACTGAGCGCCATGTCCAACGCCAATTCCAATGGCTGAGAACTGCGAGCCGTCTTTGACAGGAGGATGCCACCTTGAATCGCAGCCAATACCGCTACGGCCATCGCTTTTGGGTCGGCGCCGATCCTGATCTGTCCCCTTTCCCTCATACGGCACAAGCCCATTTCAATGACCGCCCCCCAGGCCGCAAAGCTCTGGTCAAGCTGGTGTCGAGCCTCTTCGGAGCGTGCAGCGAGTTCATTGGCGAGCGAGCCTAGCGGACAACCTCCGACACCACCCTCGGCCCGGTTCGCCGCGATCATCGCGTCGCGCCAGACCCGCAAAGCCTCAAAGGAGTCGAGGCTTTCAAGATGCAGGGAATTGGCTGCCAGAATGCGGCTAGTCTGAATTTCGATCACCTCGCGCACAAGGGCGTCCTTGTTCTCGAAGTAGTGATAAAGCTGAGATCTGCTCGCCCCGGTCGCTTCCATCACCTCATCGAGACTTACGCGCTCCGCGCCCTTCGCATAGATCAGTTCGGCGGCTGCTTCGACAATGCGCCGTTTGGTCGCCGCTCCTCTCGAGGTCAGAGTGCGCTTTCCCGACTTTGCGTTTCTACTCATCGGCTTTGCACCTTAAAAATGGACTGGACAGTCCATTTTGGCTATCGCATGTCTGGACTGATTAGTCCACACATAGGGATGCACCCATGACTCAGCACCTGCAGAACGGCCAACTCTTCCCTGAACTCGAAATTCCCGCCGTGGGCGGTGGGATCCTGAACCTTCCGAGTGATCTTGCCGGATCATATGGAGTGATCCTGATCTACCGTGGTCACTGGTGCCCCTTCTGCAATGAGCAGATGACCGCCTTTGCGAGCGCCTCCGATGCGCTTTCGCAAGCGGGTATCAAGGTCGTGGCCTTCTCGGTCGACAGTGAAGCGGCGACGGCGGAATTCGTCGAGAAGCATCATATACCGTTCAAGCTGGCGCACTCCGCTAACGTCGAGACAGTTGTCGGCGCGACTGGCGCCTACGACATGCAATTTCCGACGAGAGGGCATTTCCTGGAGACTACAGGGTTTGTACTTGCTCCGGATGGAACCATCGTCAATGCGGTTTACTCGAGCCGCGCGATCGGCCGCCTTGTTCCGAGCGACGTGATCCGTCTTGTGGCTTTCATGAAGTCTTTGAAGAAATAACGAAGGGCCCAGTGCTGGCCTGGTCTCAGGCGTCGCTGGTGGGATGATCGCGATCCTTCTGGCGACCAGCTCCGATGATTCAATGTCTACCTTCTCCGGAATTTCTTGCCTGAGTTTCGGTCCTTGAATGAACCGTCCTCCTAGGGCAGCGACGAATTTGTCGTAGCGTGTCCCGGCCTGCGCCCGTGCAGCCTTGGCGGCCGGTTCGGGGAGCGGCGGGGGTGGTGGTCAGCCAGAAGCGGATGAACAGAGCGAGCGTCTCGTCGCACATGTCAGAGAGGTCATGCGCTGTCGCGGATGGCTCGGCGACCGTGCAGCTCGTAGGGCGGAATAGCGTAGCGTATTCCGCCAATTAGGCTTGGATCGGCCCAACACGCTTGCCATTGCGCCCTCCGCCCTTTTCCGCACCTCGCCTAAATGCTATATCTCGGTCATGACCACCGCCGAAGACATCGAAAAGGCCGTCGAGCAACTTGCGCCGCGCGAACTCGCGCGGTTTCGTGCGTGGTTCGAGGCCTTCGACGCGGCGCAATTCGATGCTGCCATTGAGCGGGACGCGCGCGCCGGAAAGCTTGATGCGCAGGCCGAAGAGGCTCTCGCCGCGCACCACACCGGGCTGCCGCGCGATTTGTGAGGCATTTCGCGTCAGCGATGCAAGCGTAGCCCGGATGAGCGCAGCGATATCCGGGATCTTTGCATCGACACAGCTCCCGCATGTCGCTGCGCTCATCCGGGCTACACGCTCTCGGTCAAGTAATCTGCGAGGCCAGACGCGTCATTGCGAGCGCAGCGAAGCAATCCATAGCGCCGTGCGGAGAAAGTTGGATTGCTTCGTCGCTTCGCTCCTCGCAATGACGTCAAATTGATAGCTCGTAGGGCGGATTGGAGCCGAAGGCGTAATCCGCCATGCCTACATACCGCATACCGATCGGCGCAATACGCTGCGCTATTGCGCCCTACGCGCTTCCAAGAAGAAACTTCTTTGCGTCGTTAGCGGATAGTCGGAGCGACAATTCGAGCGCCCCAACCCCTTCGCGGGCAGTGTCTTGATGCTCTGCAAAAAGATTTGCAGCGCGTGAGCATCTTCAACCTCGTCTGATCCCTCAACGAGCTATAAAATGTTGCGAGAGCTTCTTCAGGCGTCATAGCGTTAATCCGTGCGGACCAGTCAGCCCGGTCTGACGATGTCGGCTCATCGGGGTGGAGCGGACTGTCCGCGAATGGCTCACCACTTCCGAGTTTGACCCGATGCGGACCTTCGCGTCGAGCACGATCAACCGAAATGCGCCAGGAAGCGACAAGGGCTCCCACCAGCACCAATGGCGTCTACAAAGCAGGATATTACGACCGTAACGCTGTTTCCCAACCTTGAAATGGTCTCGTAGCGCGCACCATCCACCGTTGAGGCGTCGTCGCCCATAACGCGCGGTTTCTTACCGGCACTGGAGTTGCGGATGTCCACAATCCTTGCAGACAAAGCGCTGACCTCGACACTGGATCCTTATGCAGACGAAGCCCTGCTGAAACCCTGGCCACTGTACAGCGAGCTGAGAGAGATGGGGCCGGTCGTTTGGCTCGAAAAATACGGGATGTTTGCCCTCACGCGTTATGATGCTGTTGCGAAGGCGCTGCGGGATTGGCAGGCATTCCCATCGTCGTTCGGCGTCATGATGAATGACGACATGAACCAGCTTCTGCGTGGCAACACGCTGTGTAGCGATGGCATCGCCCATAAGAAATTACGCCAGGTGGTGATGCGGCCGATTACGCCGGCCGCGCTCGCATCGCTTGGCGAAGAGGTGGAACACGAGGCGCAAGCAATCGTAGAGCGGCTGTGCAGCAAGGGGCGATTTTGCGCGACCGCGGAGCTCGCAACCCATCTGCCGGTAACTATCGTCTCTAACGCGATCGGTCTTCCGGAGGAAGGGCGCGAGCGGATGATGGACTGGAGCATCGGCCTGTTCAACTGCTTCGGCCCGATGAACGAACGTACACGCAACGCCATGCCGGTGCTCTCCGAAATGATGGAATATGCCCGCACCCAGGCCGTTCCGGGCAAGCTGAAGCCCGGAAGTTGGGCCGAGGCGATCCATCATGCGGCCGCCGCCGGCGAGGTGCCGTCCGAGGCAGTGCCGGGCCTGATGATCGACTATATGGGGCCGAGCCTCGACACGACCGTCTTCGGCATCTCCAGCGGCGTGTGGTTGTTTGCCAATCACCCCGATCAGTGGGATCTGGTGCGCAATGATCCGTCGCTGATCCCGGCTGCAATCAACGAGATCCTGCGGATGGAAGCGCCGATCCAAGATTTTTCGCGCTACGTGGCCCGCGACTATGATCTGGACGGCGTCTCGCTGCCGGAAGGCTCCCGCGCGATCGTTTTCTACGGCGCCGCCAATCGCGATCCGCGACAGTTCCCTCACCCGGACCGCTTTGACGTTCGGCGCGACAATGCGGGGCGTCACATGGCATTCGGCGCCGGTCCCCACGCATGCCTTGGCATGAACCTCGCCAAGCTCGAGATGCGGGCGCTGTTCACCACGCTTGCGCGCAAGGTCACACGCTTCCATGTCGAGGTGGAAGAGCGCGCGCTGAGCAACATCCTGCGCGGCTTCCGCAAATTGATCGTCACCGTCCAATAGATAGGACGGCGCCGCCGAAAGTCCGCTTCCTACCGATTGCACCAGATTGGGCGGCGTTCAGCGGCGTCCTGCTCGCTGCGACTTTCGAAGGCGAGTTCTCCGTCGTCACGCGCTCCTACGCCGCGCGCCGGAAAGCTTGATGCGCAGGCCGAAGAGGCTCTCGCCGCGCACCGCGCCGGGCAGTCGCGCGCATTTCGCGTCAGCGATGCAAGCGTAGCCCGGATGAGCGCAGCGATATCCGGGATCTTTGCATCGACACAGCTCCCGCGTGTCGTTGCGCGCATGCGGGCTACACGCTCTCGGTCAAGTAATCTGCGAGGCCAGACGCGTCATTGCGAGCGCAGCGAAGCAATCCATAGCGCCGTGCGGAGAAATGGATTGCTTCGTCGCTTCGCTCCTCGCAATGACGTCAAATTGATGGATCGTAGGATCGGTGAGCGAAGCGATACCCATTCAACCGCTATTCATTCATCGATGGGTTTCGCAAAGGGCTCAACCCATCCTACGAGTCCTGCTTCGCCTCGCGCGCAAGCGAAATCTCGCGCCCTCGCCGCGACACATCAACCCGCCGGGCAAATCACTCAAAACCCGGTCAAGCCCCTTCGCGAAAAATATTCTGTTTTTCAGAAATCGCAAATCAGTCTACATGCAAAACCATCCTACCCGATGAGAGGGGCGGCTCGCGATCGTCACGAACGTGCGGTGGGATGCGGTGGACGCGATGGCGGCAAATGACGAATGCTGCCGTGGCGGACAGTGAAGCCGTGTGGTCCTGACACCCCGACGCTGGTGTCAAGTTCTTGAGAAACAAGTTTCTCAGGGATGACGGTGGCAAGAAAGCCGATCACCGGGGAGAGCGCGGAATAAGCCGTAAACCATCGCGCAGGGAAGGCCGGATTGCCTCCGCTGAACCTGTATGCTCGTGTGCGTTTTCTTGTGCACTATTGCACGCGAGACCGCGGGTGCAGCGCGCACCCGGCTTTCCCTGCGCCCTCTTGTTATCGAGGGCGGCAATCGACGCAAAGCTCGGGCGCATCGCGCCGCGAGAATGCGGACGCACACCCTCTCGCTGTTTGACAGTCGAATCGGAAGCCTGTTGCCACGACGCTGCGGTACCGTTTTTCCATTTTTATGGCGGCAAGATGCAGAAGGATGTGCCGGGAGCGGCTTGATGGTTGCCCCTCCACGTCATTCCGGGGCGATGCGACGCATCGAACCCGGAATCTCGAGATTCCGGGTCTGGTCCTTCGGACCATCCCGGAATGACGGCCATGAGATAAATTCAGCCGAACGGACTCTCAAAACGCAATAATCTTCCTCTTACATGCGATGGCTTTGCCCTAACGGCTGCCTATTTCTACCCAAGCAATAAGACTAGGAATCAGCCATGGCAAAACGACAGTTACGGCTCGGCGCGTTCATGCGGCCGGTCAGCATTCATACCGGCGCGTGGCGCTATCCCGGCGCATGGCCGGATGCCAATTTCAACTTCGCGCACATCAAGCGGCTGATCCAGAAACTGGAGGCCGGAAAGTTCGACGCGTTCTTCATGGCCGACCATCTGGCCGTGCTGAACATGCCGATTTCTGCGCTCAAGCGCAGCCATACCGTGACCTCGTTCGAGCCGTTCACACTGCTCTCGGCGCTGGCCGGCGCCACCGAGCATATCGGATTGATCGCGACCGGTTCGACCACTTTCGACGAGCCCTATCACGTCGCCCGCCGCTTTGCTTCGCTCGACCACATCAGCGGCGGCCGCGCCGGATGGAACATCGTCACCACGTCCAATCCGGACGCCGCGCTGAATTTCGGGCTCGAAGATCACATGGAGCACGCCGAGCGCTATCGCCGCGCGCGCGAATTCTACGACGTGGTCACGGGCTTGTGGGATTCCTTCGCCGACGACGCCTTCGTGCGCGACGTCGAAGCGGGGCTGTATTTCGATCCCGCCAAAATGCATGTGCTCAATCACAAGGGTAAATATCTCAGCGTGCGCGGCCCGCTCAATATCGCCCGCCCGGTGCAGGGCTGGCCGGTGATCGTGCAAGCCGGCGCTTCTGATGACGGCAGACAGCTTGCGGCGGAGACCGCGGAGGCCGTGTTCACCGGCGGCGGCAGCCTCGCCGACGGACAGAAGCTCTATGCCGACATCAAGGGCCGCATGGACAAGCTCGGCCGCGACCGCGACCACCTCAAGATCTTGCCGGGCGCGTTCGTGGTGGTCGGCGACAGTGTCGAGGAAGCCAGAGAGAAACGCGCAAAACTCGACAGCATGGTGCATTACGACAGCGCTATCGCCTCGCTCTCGGTCATACTGGGCACCGACGCCTCCGGCTTCGATCCCGACGGGCAGCTGCCGCCGATCCCCGAAACCAATGCGAGCAAGAGCGGCCGTCAGCGCATGGTCGACCTCGCCGCCCGCGACAAGCTCACCGTGCGCCAGCTCGCCCAACGCGTCGGCGGCTACGGCGGGCTCTCCTTCGTCGGCACGCCTGCGCTGATCGCCGATCAGATGGAGGAGTGGCTGACGAGTTACGGCTGCGACGGTTTCAATATCATGTTCCCGTTCCTGCCCGCCGGGCTCGACGATTTCGTCGACAAGGTGGTGCCGGAACTGCAGGCGCGAGGGATTTTCCGCAGGGAATACGAAGGAAAGACGCTGCGCGAAAATCTCGGCCTGCCGCGGCCGAAAAACCGGTTCTTCGAGGCTTGAAGCGCTTCTCCCCTCCCCCGCAAAGCGGTGGGGAGGGGTCGGGGGTGGGGGGTCTATCGGCTGGAACCACTGCATGGGTGATTGCCGCGGTTCAACCGGCATGATTGTCGACACTTTGGACCGGCATGATCCCCGACAGTTTGGGTTGAGCAGCCTGTTCACCCGGGTCGCCGGAGCCCTCACGAGGCGGAGCGAACCGGGTGAACAGGCTGCGGCGATTGATGAGACCGATGTCGAGATCGCAGAAGCGAACGACGTGGTCGCCGGTCTCGCGTTCGGCAACGCCAACAAGTTCGTTGACCAGTGCCTCGCCGATAAAGACGAACTCGCCTTTCCATTTGATCTCGCCGTTGCGGCGGACGCGACGGACCTGATGATCGGCGTCGTACCAGGGATCTTCCGCGCGCGGCGGCATGGTGCGCGGGGAGCGGCTGTAGACCTCTGCCGGCGGCCGTTGGTCCAGCGCTTCGTGCGGACGTTCCTCGTTGTAATGCTTTCGGAACATGTCAAAGCGGGCCTGCTGCTCGGGTGCGTTGCTGGCTGGCGGGACCGAGGTCTGTGCCTTCAGCGTGCGGTGCATGCGCTCGTGTCGGCCATTCTCCTGCGGCGAGGCGGGATGGATGAAGTGCGGTGTGATGCCGAGCTTCATCCACCAGGCCGACAGCCGGGTGAGACCGCCTGGGCCACGCGAGCCAAACGGCGAGCCATTGTCGCAGCGGATCGCAAGTGGCAAGCCATGCTCACGGAAAGCCCGTTCAAAACAGGGGCGAACGCCCTCGATAGTGGGGGCGACAATGCGGAGTTCGATCAGAAAACGGCTGTGACTGTCTGCTACCGTCAAGGGATCGATCCGCCGCTGGTCGCGGGTGCGAAACCAGCCCTTGAAGTCCGTACTCCACTCATCATTGGCGCTCGTCACCGGCGTGCAGGGCCGCCGCTGGTCGAGCGGGCGACGGCGCCGCTTCACCGGCGAGACCAAGCCTGCGCGCTTGAGAATGCCCCCGATCGTCGAGGCGGCAGGCCAGGCGATTTCGGGGGCATCCCGATCAAGCACCGCCAGCAGCTTGCGCGGCCCCAGATACGGAAATCGCCGCCGCGCCGCGATCACCTTCTCTGCAATCGCACCGTCCGTGGTCTGCCAACACTGCCAGGGCGCATGCGAGCGGTCCTGAAACCAGGCCGGATCGCCGCTCTCTTTCCGCTTGCGCCATTCGTAAAACGTGTCGCGGCAAATCCCGTAGCGCCGGCACACCTCCGATACGCTCCAGTTCCCGCTCTCGTACTCCAAAAACATCCGAATACGCTCTTCCATCCGATCGGTCTCTCTAAATGGCATCGAAGGGTCCTCCCTCCGACGCATTCTGAAACCTGTCGGGAATCATCCCGGTCTAAAATGTCGGGAATCTATCCGGTCCGTACCCCCGCACTACCCCCCACCCCCGACCCCTCCCCACCACGCGCAAGGGCGCGCGGAGGGAGGGGAGTGAAGAGTGTCGCCAGCGGTGGAAAGCACTCTGCCGCCTAGGCGGGCCGGTGCGCCCGCAGGAACGAATGGATCTGGCGCACCGCCAACGGTATCCGCTCCCTGGGCTCCTTCCAGGGGAACATGCTCACTTCGGCCTTGGGCGCGAGCATCGCGGCCTCCATGGCGACGGCGTAGGGATGCGCCGGGATATCATCGGGGAGGATCAGGACCGGCGTCTGGCAGCGGCGCACGAAATCGCGGGTCACCGTGAAGACGAAGTCGGGATTGGTGCGGTACATCCTGGTCAGGAATTTGTCGACCATCTCCATCGTGATCTCGGGTCGCCGCGCGATCAGCTCCGGGCCCCAGCCCTTCATGTTGCCCTCGTAGAACAGGTCGCGCATCTCCGGACGCGATCCGCTGGGCTGCGCCAGCACAGCCGCAACGACACGATCAGGTGCCCGGCGCAGCAGGTTCCAGATCAAGGGGCCGCCAATGCAGAATCCCAGCACCAGGAACTTGTCGATGCCCCGATGATCCATCAGGCCGAGGTGGTCATCGGTGTAGGCGTCCCACGGGCGGTCGACTTCGAGCGGGCCGGAGGACTCGCCGCCCTTGGCATTGCGCAGGTCCGACGCGATGCAATGGTACTCCGCCTTGAATTCCTCCATCGGGTTGAAGGGCGAACTGCTGCCGGTCAGGCCCGAGATCGTCGAGTTCAGTCCCCCGCCGGCAATGACCAGCAACGGGAAACCGGAACCGGCCTCCTCGAAGTGAATGCGGACGTCGCCTTTTTCGTACGAGCCCATGGCAGCTCCTCCTTGCGCGGTCTGCTGGGCAAACAGGCGCGTACCCGCGGTGGCTACCGCGGTCGCCGCGACGCCCGTCGCCAGTATCGTTCGTCTGATTGGATCCATCGAAGGCGCGTTTCCCGGTCCCCAGCCCTGCGGTCTGTGTGCCGCTTGGAGCGCCAACGTGCCCAAGCGCGGGATTTTCCGCAAGGCGTACGAGGGTTAGGCGCTTCCGGAAAATCCCGGCCTGGCAGGGCCGAAAACCCGCTTCTTTGAGGGTTAATCGCCGGAAATCGCGCAGGTATTGGCCGCGAAAACCTTGACTTTGGACGGATCGAGGCTAGGTTGCGCGGCAAATGCAGGCCTGACGGCCGGCTTTCCGATTCCCGATATTTGAGGTTCTGAACATGGCCAAAGCGGTCACCATCAAGGTCAAGCTCGTCTCCTCGGCGGATACCGGCTTCTATTACGTCGCCAAGAAGAATTCGCGCACCATGACCGACAAGATGGTCAAGAAGAAGTACGACCCCGTCGCGCGCAAGCACGTCGAATTCCGCGAGTCCAAGATCAAGTAAGATTCCGGCACGCGTCGAATTCGAACGGGGCCTTGTGGCCCCGTTTTTATTTGTGGCTTGCGAATGGCCGCTTGTCCCGGACGCGGCGCAGCGCTCTTCGCGCTGCTCCGCAGATCCGGGACCCACATCCCGTTAGATGGACCCCGGATCAGCAGCGCGCCACGCCGCGAGGCGCGGCGCGCTGCGCAGTATCCGGGGAACGTGGAGTGACCATTCTGGATTAGAGAGCCGTCGCGAGGCTCGGCTACGTCGATCGACGATTACGCCGCCGTCGCGACCACGCGGTTGCGGCCGTCGTGTTTGGCGCGGTAGAGCGCGGTGTCGGCGCGCTTGAGCACGTCGGCAACGGCCTCGCCCTTGAGCTCCAGGGTCGACAGGCCGATCGAGATCGTGACCTCGATGCGTTTTGTCCCCTTGTTGATCGCGAAAGTCTCGCCCGCGATCGAGCGGCGCAGCCGTTCCGCCACCAGACCGGCGACATGCAGGTCGGTCTCCGGCATCACGATGACGAATTCCTCGCCGCCATAGCGGCAGGCGAGATCGATGCCGCGGATCGATTTGCGCAGGCGAACTGCGAATTCGCGCAGCACGTCGTCGCCGGCGTCGTGGCCGTAATTGTCGTTGATCGATTTGAAAAAATCGATGTCGAGCATCATCAGCGCCAGCGGCTTGCCGCGGGCCGCGGCCTGCTCGGCCAGCGTGCCCAGATGGCTCTCCATGTAACGGCGGTTATGCAGGCCGGTGAGCGCGTCGGTGATCGCCATCTCGATGGAGTTCTGCACGTTGTCGCGCAGATGGTCGGTGTAGCGGCGCTTGCGAATCTGGGTGCGCGCACGGGCCAGCAATTCGTTCTTGTCGACCGGGCGCAGCAGGTAATCGTTGACGCCGATCTCGAGCCCGCGGAGCAGCCGCGCATTGTTGTCGGCGTCCGCAATGGCGAGAATCGGAACCTGCCGGGTCCGCTCCAGCGACCGCACCTGGCTGCACAGCCGCAAGCCGTCGAAATTATCGAGGCCGAGCGAGACGATCAGCAGATCGTAATTGCCGTCGGCGGCGTGGAACAGCGCGTCCGCCGGATTGGCTTCAACATCGACGGTATGCTCGGTGCTCAGCACCGGCGCCAGCCGCTCATAGGACGATGGCCGGTCATCGACCAAAAGAACGCGCCCGCCCTTCCCGGTGTCGGCGACGGCACTTCGCTCCGGCGCCTGCACACCGATCTCCAGCGATGTAAGCGCGCGCATGCGCAACTCGTCGGTCATCATCTTGAGCCGCGTCAACGAACGCACCCGCGCGATCAGCACGACGTCGGACACCGGTTTGGTCAGAAAATCGTCGGCGCCGGCCTCAAGGCCGCGGACGCGGTCGGCCGGGCTGTCCAGCGCAGTCACGATAACCACCGGAATGAAATGCGTTGCCGGATTGGACTTCAGCCGGCGGCAAACCTCAAACCCGTCGATATCGGGCATCATCACGTCGAGCAGGATGATGTCGCATTCGGCGCGGGCGCAGATCTGCAGCGCCTCGGTGCCGTTGGACGCGGTGAGCACGTCGAAATACTCGGCCGACAGCCGTGCTTCCAACAGCTTGACGTTGGCGGGAACGTCGTCGACGACCAGAATACGCGCAGACATCGAAAATCCCTACCCGATAAATCGCCGAACGGTTTCAATAAATTTGCCGACCGAGATCGGCTTGGAAAGATAGGCCTCGCAGCCGCCCTCGCGGATGCGCTCTTCGTCACCCTTCATCGCAAACGCCGTGACCGCGACCACCGGAATGGAACGCAACTCCGGATCGTCCTTGATCCATTTGGTCACCTCGAGGCCGGACACCTGCGGAAGCTGAATATCCATCAGGATCAGATCGGGCCGAAGCTTGCGAACGAGATCGAGCGCCTCGAAACCATTGCTGGTGCCCGAGGTCTGATAGCCATGCGCTTCCAGCAGATCGCGGAAGAGCTTCATATTGAGCTCGTTGTCCTCCACGATCAGGACGGTTTTTGCCATCCCGTCCCTCCAATTCCCAACAGACGGGCCCGAATGCGGTGCATCGGGCGCCGCCGCGCGTGTCAAAAAGTGAATTCAAACTAGCGCCAGATTCGCTCTAACCCGTTAAACCCGCGTGCCATCTTTATGCGAATGGCTTCCACTTGCTTGAACACATTCCGCAGACTCGGGCATGATGCCCCTAAAATAGAGACCATAAGTTACGGAAAGGCAAACACTTCAGTTGAAAAAGCCTGTTCACAATCCCCGGGAAGTGGCTGAAATCGTTGCAGTTCAGGCGCTCTCCTTCATCGCGGGCGACCCCGAGCGTCTGGGGGCGTTTCTGGCCGAAAGCGGGATCGGCCCGGAGACGTTGCGCTCGGCCGCCGGCGATCCGCATTTTCTGGCCAGCGTGCTCGATTTCGTCCTGCGCGACGATGCAACCGTAAAGGCGTTCGCGGCGGCCTCACAACTTCATCCCACCAACATTGCAGCCGCCCATCAGGCGCTGAACGACCCGCATTGGGAGCGCGATGTTCCGTGACATCAGCCGCGCCAGAGTTCGCCGGGCCAACCTGCTTTTGCCGGGATTGCCTCGGCGATCTCGACATCAAGGCCAGGCGCTGCGGCGAATGCGGCTCCCCTCGCCTGGTTCGTCACCACGCGTTGTCCTCGCTCACGCTTGCCCATATCGATTGCGACGCGTTCTACGCCACCGTGGAGAAACGTGACAATCCTGAGATCGCCGACAGGCCTGTCATCATCGGCGGCGGCAAGCGCGGCGTGGTGTCGGCGGCGTGTTATATTTCCCGCACCTTCGGTGTGCGCTCGGCGATGCCGATGTTCAAGGCGCTCGCGCTGTGTCCGCATGCGGCCGTGATCCGGCCCGACATGGCGAAATATGTCCGGGTCGGCCGCGAGGTGCGCCATGCCATGCAGGCGCTGACACCGCTGGTAGAACCGCTTTCGATCGACGAGGCGTTTCTGGATCTTGCCGGTACCCAGCGCGTTCACGGCATGATCCCTGCGAAAGTGCTGGCGCGGTTCGCGCGCGAGGTTGAACGCGATATCGGCATCACCGTTTCGGTCGGCCTGTCCTGCAACAAGTTCCTGGCCAAGATCGCCTCCGACATGGACAAGCCGCGCGGCTTTGCCGCACTCGACCAGGCCGAGGCCCGCGCGATGCTGGCGGACAAGCCGGTCGGCTTCATCTTTGGCGTCGGACCGGCGACCCAGGAAAAACTGTCACAGCGCGGCTTTCGCACCATCGCCGATCTGCAGCGCGCCGATGAAATCGATTTGATGAAGCAATTTTCGACCGAGGGCCGCCGGCTGTGGCGGCTGGCGCGCGGCATCGACGATCGCCGCGTGGTGGCCGATCGCGGCGCCAAGACCATTTCCAGCGAGACCACCTTCGAGACCGACATCCGCGATTTTGCCACGCTCGAGAAGACGCTCTGGCGGCTGTCGGAGAAGGTATCCTCGCGGCTCAAGAACGGCGAGCTTTCGGGGTTGACGATCACGCTGAAACTGAAGACCGCGGATTTCCGGCAGCGCACCCGCTCGCAATCGATCCACGCCCCGACCCAGCTCGCGGCCAAGATTTTCGCCGTGACCCGCGAGATGCTGGCGAAGGAAATCGACGGCACCGCGTTCCGCCTGATGGGCGCCGGCGTCAGCGCGCTCCGTCCCGGCTCGCAGGGCGACGACACCGATATGCTCGACCGCCGCTCAGCCCACGCCGAACGCGCCATCGACGGTCTGCGGAAGAAGTTCGGCAGTGCCGCTGTCATCAGGGGCATCGCCTATGACGGGCCGGAGAAGCCGGAGTAGTGAAAACGAGGTGTTCCAGCCCGCGAGGACCACTAGCAAGATGGTTTTAATTTGAATCGGTGTCCTTCACCTCTCCCCAGCGGGGAGAGGTCGATTATGCGCAGCAAATCGGGTGAGGGGGCGCTGCATCAACGATAGACCGTAACCCCTCACCCGGCGCTACGCGCCGACCTCTCCCTATGGGAGAGGTAAAATTTCCGCTGCGCCGCAGTTCAATCTAACCTCATCTCGTCACGCTTTAGCGACGAAGCAAATCCGGTTGGCCTCCCACGGATTCGGCTCATGCCAGCTCTCCTACTATCAGCGCTGCATTGCAGGTTGACGCCGATCAGCTTTCGCCGACATCGACGATGGCTTCGGCAAACGCCTGCGGTGCTTCCTGGGGCAGGTTATGCCCGATGCCTCCACTGATGGACCGGAACGAATATTTGCCCGTGAATTTTTTGGCATAGGCACTGGGGTCGGGGTGCGGCGCACCGTTGGCGTCACCCTCAAGGGTGATGGTGGGCACCGTAATGACCGGCGCCTCGGCAAGCCGCTTTTCCAGATCGTCATATTTCGGCTCGCCTTCGGCCAGACCGAGCCGCCAGCGGTAATTATGGATCACGATCGCGACGTGATCCGGGTTGTCGAAGGACGTCGCTGTGCGATCGAACGTGGCATCATCGAAGTCCCACTTCGGCGAAGCGAGCTGCCAGATGAGCTTCGAAAAGTCGTGCCGGTATTTGTCGTAGCCGTCCCGGCCGCGTTCGGTGGCAAAATAATATTGATACCACCATTGGAGCTCGGCCTTTGGCGGCAGTGGCGCCTTGCCGGCTTCCTGGCTGCCGATCAGATAGCCGCTCACGGAAACCAGCGCCTTGCAGCGCTCGGGCCACAGTGCCGCGATGATATCGGCCGTTCGCGCTCCCCAATCAAACCCGCCGATGGTTGCGTTCTGGATCTTGAGAGCATCCATTAAGGCGATGATATCGACGGCGACCGCCGACTGCTGGCCGTTGCGGGGCGTCTCGCTGGAAAGAAAGCGCGTCGTACCATAGCCGCGCAGATAGGGCACGATCACCCGGTAGCCGGCTGATGCCAGCAAAGGCGCGACATCGACAAAGCTGTAAATGTCGTAGGGCCAGCCGTGCAGAAGAATGACCGCAGGACCATCGGCCGGACCGGCTTCGGCGTAACCGACATTAAGAGCGCCGGCGTCGATCTGCTTCAGCGGGCCGAAGGATGTGTGCGTTCCCGGCTTGATCGCAGGCAGCTTCGTCTTGCCGGGCTGAGAGTTGGCCGAACGGATCACTCCGAATTGGGCGGCGGCAATGGCCATGGCCGCAGCGCTGAAAAGGCGGCGGCGCTGCTGGTCGATCTTTTCCCACATTGGGAATGTCGTCATGATGATTGCTCCATGATCTCGGTGATCGCCATGTTGGCTGGAGAGTCCGTGCGCAAAGCACGCGCGCCGAACCAGCAAAAAACCCTTTTGTGTGTTCCTGACTGAGGCATCAAGGCCGGACAGCACAACTTTGCGCCCTCTCTTAGAACTTTCCATTCTAGCGTCGGTCGTAGAGCGGACGTCATCGTTGCGGCGTCGAGGTCATCCGTCAAACAAGGACGGAGTTTCCCTCAGGCTGAGAACGCCATCCCGTTCCGAAGGGGGTGTTGGCCATCGTCACGAACGTTGGGGCGGGATGCGGTGCACGCGGCAGCGTCGGGCGTTTACTTTAGATAACCAACATAGTAGATCCCGATTACGTTCTTCGACTGATCCCGTATCGGCTCGTACCCGGTTATGTAGGGTTTGCCGAGGATATCCACCTCTCCATAAAACGGTTCGTTCTTTTGGATCGATGCGATCGCTTTACCCTTGGGATCGAGAATGGTTCCAACGGCCCGCGAACCATCGTCCTTTTTCACGTTCGTGGCTACGCGGACATATTCGTCACCGCTCTTCACAAAGATCGTGGCCGTCCCGCCAGCTTGTTTCACGACCTCGTCAACCAAGTCAAAATGGTTATTCATCTTGGTCGAACCAAAATAGATGGCAGGCACTTGCTTACCCGCCACAGTATCAATTCCCTCAGTCTTCGGCGGACCGATTTTACCCGCCATCGACTGCAAGAGTTCCATAGCCATCTTTACCTTCGCATCTTGAGCTTGGCCAACGCTCGGGAGAAGCACGGCGGCACCGATCAAGCATCCGGTCGTCAGGATGCCGACAAAAGCTTGTTTCAGGTTCATGGCTTTTCCTCCCTTGGGCAAATGCCTGCATTCTTGCGCAATACATCTGGCATTTTTTCAACCCGCTCTGCGTCAACCTCGCTGTCGCTTTGCCGCCGCCCCACCACTCAGCGTAGAATTGATGCAAACACCCGGTTGCCTGTGCTGTTGGCATCGCCGGTTCGGCGAACGCAGTGAATGCCGCCTCAATTGTGCGCCGATGTTCTATCGTGTTTGCGATCTGCTTTTGTCCCTCCCCCTAGTTGCGCTTTTCTGTCGGGAGCGACGTTAGTAGCTGCATGCCAAACGGCATGCATCCTCACAACTGCGAGGCTTTTGTTCGTAAACTTCGCGCATGCAGGATTCCGAACGGATCTTCGCGGCGCGCGAGCCTGCGATAGGTGGTCAGGTCATCTTGCTGCAGCGCCGGTCCCTCGCCTCGTCGGATGTCGGAGCCCGTGTTCGCTCCAAGCGGGAGAACCGTGCCGAGACCTGCATAAAGATACCGGTCACCGAAGGCTTTCTTCAACGCCGCGAACGTCGGCTCGCCCGTGCAGTGGCCCGGAGCAACGCTCTCCACCTTGAACGTATGTTTCAGAGCCGCCACTGCCTTCGCGATAACATCGTCAGAAGCAACGACGAGGTGGAAGCCGCCGGCAATCAGATGAATTCTGGGATTGATAGCCGCCGCTGCCTCGACAATCCTTTCAATCCCTGGATGTGAGCAGCCGACTACGAGTACCATGCCATCAGGGGTGTTGACGGCAAGAGATAGTTCCTTGAGCTCCCTGGTGCCGGGGGCATCGGACACCAACGCTATCAGGGTCATGCCCGGAGCGATTTCGGTGGTCTTGTCGATCAATTCAAAGTTGGCCCCATGCCATGCCGCGCCGAACTTCATGACTGGAGGTGGTGCGCCTCCGTAGTAGCGCATCTCCGGCGGCAACGTCTCATCTTTTCGGTAGAAGCTCGACGGCAGCGACGAACCGTAGATGCCGAATCCTTCTTTGGGCGCGTAAATCTTCACAGTCGGATTGACACTCAAAACATAATTCAAGCCTGCCATGTGGTCCGAATGCCGGTGTGACAGGACAACAAAATCAAGGGTTTTGAGGTCAACTCCCTTCGCCTTTACATTGGCCGCAAAGATGTCGGCGTCATTTCCGGTGTCAAACAAGATTCGTTTTCCGGCGATCTCCACGAGGGCCGAGAAGCCCCAGTCCTTGCTCATCGAAGGATCGGTTCCGAAGGCATCGTAGAGGATAGTGATTTGACTTTTGGACTCTGGCGCAGCGGCTCTGGCTGGGACGGCTAGCGAAAGAAGGATTGAAAGTCCTGCTGCGATAAGGAATGTCGCGCGAAGCTTCATGAGAGTTCCTCCTTACGAAATTGCTTTTCGTCGGACGGATCAATCAATTTAATATTCGAAGCACCGGCTGACCGAGATCAATGGGCAACTCTAATGGGCAACTCTTTTGTGTTCTTGACTGAGGGCACCCGGACAGCGCAACTTTACGCCCTCTCCTACGCCCTCTCTTTAGAACTTTCTATGATGGTAAGGCGGGCTAGCGTCGGCGGTCTCACACGACCGGGTTCTTCATGTCAGAACCGCTAACGTATGGATGGCTGTGGTGTCACTAAATCGCCAATCGGCGTCAAACTTAGCGGCTGCTCTTAGTCTGCCTTTGCGCATCAGCGACGCGCTGGTCCGTGACCGGCGGGCGCGTCAGGTCATCCGGTGGCGAGATCGCGCCGGGAGGGGCCAAGTTGGTCCATGCCCTACTGATGAGGCCCATTAGGCCGCTCCCAGCGTGTTGTTCGCGATGAAGCCGCTACGCTGAAGCCCGAACAGATGCAGCAGCGGTTAGTGCGGCAGTTCTACCCGGTGGCGTCATCCAGGAACCTCCGAAGTTTCACCACCAACGCAGTGCGCTGGTCGGCCTGCTGCCCTTCACGAGGACAGACTTAAGACGTTAGTATCGATAGCCTATCTGTCAAGATGGCCGCCAAGTGTCCCGGACGCTAGTTTGCTATGCCAACGTATGGACGATCACCGGGCCGGCCACCGCGGTGGCGGGGCCAATGAGCAGGGGCGCAAGGTTTTGCTCGATCCAGGCGAGTGCACGCCTGTTTGCCTCCTCCGCTCCCGCGTAATTGTTGAAGATGCTGACCGCCGTTACAGTATCGTCGGGTGCATAAACCACATAGTAAGCCATGAAGCCTTCAACATCACTAATGATCGGAATGGCGCCCTCCTTAATTCTGCGCGTGAGTTCTTCGACCATGCCAGTCTTGGCTTTACCCTGACGAATGGCGGCGTACATGGGACCCTCCTTCACTGGCGAGGCTGCCCAAGATCGCGACTGCGGCGATCGTCCATCACACCCAAGCGGGGCGAGCAGCAGGATTTCCCCGCGCACAGAATATTACGCCATCCAGCGTAACCGCACCATCAGTGCCAAAGGCGATCTTTCGTGACGGCGCTGATCGGGCAAGACCGGAATTGACTGGCCGGCAGTCAAAACATCTTTCGGCCCATCCCGGACAGTGGCCTCCCGTCTGCGACGACGCGCGCTGAAATTCCAGCGCGGCAGGCCTGTCCATTTAGCGCTCCATTGGAATAAGCCATATCCCGTTCTGCGCCTTCTGCAAGCGCTGTGGGATAGACAGCTCAGCCCCAACGAAACGCCGTCGGATTTCCGGCGACCCAACAAGGGATCATGAAATGAGCACTCAAGTTGTCTTGATCACCGGCGGACTCACCGGCATCGGGCGCGCCGCCGCCCTCGCCTTCGCCAGGAAGGGTGCGAAGGTGGTCGTTGCCGGCCGGCGTGATGAGGCCGGCAAAGCGCTCGCTAACGAGCTGCGCTCCTTCGGTTCGGAGGCCGAGTTCATCAACGCCGACGTCCGCAAGGAGGATGACATCCGCGCGATGGTCGACAAGACCGTCGCACGGTTTGGCCGTCTCGATGTCGCGGTGAACAACGCCGCCACCGAAGGTCAGGTCGGCCCGATCACGGACCAGACCGCGGAAAGCTTTGCCGCGACGTTCGAGACCAACGTTCTTGGCGTCGTCCTGAGCATGAAGCACGAAGTGCGCGCCATGCAGGCCCAGGGCAGCGGCAGCATCATCAACATCTCCTCGACCTATGGGCACGAGGGCGCGGCCGGAGCCTCGATCTACGCCGGCGCCAAGCACGCCGTCGAAGGCATCACCAAGTCGGTGGCGCTCGAAACCGCCAGGTCGGGAATTCGCGTGAATGCCGTCGCGCCTGGCCCCACCGACACGGGCATGCTGACCCGCTTCACCGGCACGGCGGAGAACAAGGCGGCGCTGGCGACGCAGGTTCCGCTGGGTCGGCTCGGCCTGTCCGAGGAAGTCGCCGACGGTATCGTGTTCATCGCGTCGGACGAAGCCAGGTTCATCACGGGTCATGTCCTCAATGTCGACGGCGGACACAGCGCCAACTGATCCCGTCCGGATCTCGCCCGCCGCCAGAGGAAATCGCCATGACTCAGCACAGTCACCAGACCGCGCCGACGCAGTTCGTGGACGCAGCGGGCATTCGGTTCGCTTACCGGCGCTTCGGCCAATCGGGCGGCGTACCGCTCGTCTTCAACATGCATTTCATCGGTACGATGGACCACTGGGACCCGCTGGTGACTGACGGCCTCGCGGCGGGGCGGGAGGTGATCCTGTTCAACAACGCCGGCATTTCCAGCACGAGCGGCGAGGTGCCGGCTTCGGTCGAGGAGATGGCGGCCAACGCGGCGGCGTTCATCGAGGCGCTTGGTCTTGCGAAGGTGGACGTTCTCGGTTTCTCGCTTGGCGGCTTCGTCGCGCAGGCGCTGACGGCCGCCAACCCTGGTCTGGTTCGCCGCTTGATCCTGGTGGGGACAGGCCCGCGGGGTGGAGAGGCGATGGCGACCCTGACGCCCGAAGCTCAGGCCGCGTTCGGCGCGAGCTATGCGAACCCGGACGAGTTGTGGCTGGACGTTTTCTTCACGCCGACTGAGGCGAGCCAGGCTGCCGGCCGGGCATTTCTGAAGCGGTTCCGCCTGCGCCAGGAAGGTCGCGATCCCGAGGTGACCGAGATGGTCGCGCCCGCGCAGATCACCGCGATCGGTAAATGGGGTGCTTCGCGCGCGGGCGCGTTCGACTATCTCCGAGAGATTACCCACCCGACGCTGGTGATCAACGGAAGCAATGACGTGATCATCTATTCCGTGAATTCGTTTATTCTTCAGCAGAACCTGCCTAACGCGCAACTCATCCTCTATCCGGATTCCAATCACGGGTCGCAGTACCAATATCCCGCGTTATTCGTCGGCGACGTGACGCGGTTTTTGGATGCCGTGGTGCCGTTTCCAATTCAGAAGGACGCTGATCATGACTGACAAACCGATGAAGATTCCCGGGCCTGACCATCCCATTTCCATCGAAGCGAACCCGTCTCGCGTGGTGGTCAAAGTCGGCGGAAAGATCATCGCCGACACAAGCGATGCGTTGACGCTTCGCGAGGCGTCCTATCCGGCCGTTCAGTATATCCCCCGTCGAGATGTCGATATGGCCGCACTCACGCGTAGCGAACACACGACGTATTGCCCCTACAAGGGCGACGCTTCCTACTACAGCATTCCGGCTGGCGGGCATCGTTCGGTCAATGCGGTGTGGACTTATGAGACCCCGTTTGAAGCGATGGCGCAGATCAAGGATTACGTCGCCTTCTACCCGGACCGTGTCGACGAGATCAGCTAACCGGACGCCGGCGGCCCGGCTTTGGTGGCTCGGGCCGGGCTCACTCCCTGTTCCCGACGGAGCCCACAGGAGAATGAAATGAGTCAGTCAGTGGAAGCAAGGAACAGGGCGCTCGTCCTCGAGGCGTTCGACACCTTGTTCAACAAGCGAGACTACGCGGCCGCTGAACGCTTCTGGTCACCCAACTACGTCCAGCACAGCGCCCACATCGGGCCGGGCCGCGAAGGTCTCTTCGACCTCATCAAGGGTATTCCCGCATCCCTCAAATATGAGCCGGGCGTGATCGTAGCCGAAGGCGACTTCGTCATCGTCCACGGACGATTCTCCGGCACCGGACGCCCGAGAAGCTGGATCGCCGCCGACGTGGTGCGCATCGCCGACGGGGTGTTGGCCGAACACTGGGACGTCCTCCAGGATGAGGCGGCGCGCGAGGAGTCGAAAAGCGGCCTGCCGATGTTCGGCGACAGCTTTGTCGATTGATCCCGGTGCGTCGCGACGCCCTGCTCCGCTCGCACCTCCGCAGGACTTGATGGCGGCGGCCGACCGGATCCTCCTCAGTCCCGCACCCGCATCAGCACGCGGCCAAACGGCCGGTCCTCGATCAGGTGCCGAACCGCGTCCGCGGCATCGGAGAGTGGAAACACTTTGGCGATGGTCGGCTGGAGCGCACCTTCGGACAGATAGCCGATGAGTGTCTTCTGCGCAGCGGCCAGCGTCTCCGGCGCAAAGGCCCTGAAAGTGAAGCCACGTATCTTGGCCGCCTTCCAGATGATGTCGGTGAGGTTGACGCTTGCCTCGCGGCCGCCGGCGTAGCCGACCACGGCATACGTCCCTCCGGGAAGCAGGCAACCGAGCGCCTCGCCCGTGAGCTTTCCGCCCACGCCGTCGATAACGACGTCCACACCCCTGCCGCCGGTCAGGCGCATCACGCCGTCTCGCAGGCTCTCGCGCGAGAGGTCGATGACGTGCTCATAGCCGCCGGCACGCGCCATCTCCGCTTTCGCGCTGGTGCTGGCGGTCGAGATCGCGAGCGAAGCGCCGAGTTTGCGGGCAATCTGCACACTCTCCATACCCACGGCGCCACCTATGGCGGGAGCAAGTACGCTCTGCCCGGGGTTGAAGGCAACAAACTCCGTCAGCACGAGATACCCCGTCAGGTAGCCCGCGCCGGCGAGGAAGGCGGCAGCGTGTTCATCGTCGATATGCGAGGGGATTGGCATCAGGCCCGCGGCGGGCGCGGCGACCAGTTCTCGCCAAGTGCCGTCGGCAATAATGCCGAAGCCGGGTCCGGTGACGAACACGCGGTCACCGACTTTGAAGCCGGGACTCTTGGTCTCCACCACGATGCCCGCCCCGATCTGACCGCCTACCCGCGGCAAATTCTCAGGTGTGGCGGCATAATGGTGGCCGGAGCGAAAGGTATTATCCAGCGGATTGATCCCGACCGTATGTATCCGCACCAGCACCTGACCGTCGTTCGCAGCCGGTGCCGGAAGATCAACGAATTTGTTCTCCGCATAGTCGCCGTAGGCGCGATACTGGATGGCTTTCATGGATGAAGGCTCCTTTCAAGTTGCTTTTTTGCGCGGCTCGCCCCGTTCAA
Source organism: Bradyrhizobium erythrophlei (assembly GCF_900129425.1). Classification (NCBI taxonomy): domain Bacteria; kingdom Pseudomonadati; phylum Pseudomonadota; class Alphaproteobacteria; order Hyphomicrobiales; family Nitrobacteraceae; genus Bradyrhizobium; species Bradyrhizobium erythrophlei. The sequence continues at coordinate 4,834,872 of NZ_LT670817.1, forward strand.
AGGTGCGTCCGCGAGCGAAAGAGCGAGTCGTCCGGGACGGCGCACCTGTGTGAAAGACATCGCCCGCTTCCGGAGAGATGTCGTCGGCTCGCTACCAGATCCACTGGGCGGCTTCCCAGTGGTATGCCGTGTCGCGTCGGACGACATGTCCAATAGCTGGGAACGGAAAATGATAGCCCATCACCATGATCCCGTCGGTCGCGACGCGGTCTAGGATAGCCTTGCGCGACTTGATCGCCTGCGCGGGATCGTAGTCGAAGATGGGCGTCCATTCGGGATGCTGCAAACTCGTCACCGGGTTATGGGCGATGTCACCCATATGCATGAACTGCTCCTTGCCCGAGGTGAACAGGAGTGCGGCATGGGACGGCGAATGTCCCGGCGCCGCAACATAGTGCACGCCAGTTGTGATTTCGCCGCCCTGCTTCACGAACCGGGAACGGTTGGCAACCGGGGGCAAGCTATCTCGAGCTGCCCGGATCGTGCCCTTCTTGAACGGGTCGGGCATCGGCGAACTGTTGATCTCACTTTCGTAACGGCTGCCGGTCCAGTAGTTCCACTCCGTATCGACAAAGACGAACTGAGCCTCCGGAAACGTCAGCGCGCCCGATTTCGTCACGAAGCCGCCGATATGGTCCAGATGACCGTGCGATGTCACGACCAGATCTATGCTCTCGGGCGCGATTCCGGCCCGGCGCAGGTTCGCCTCGACCCCGGGAAAGCTGCCGAAGGATGGTCCGAGTTTCTCGCCAAAACCGGAATCGACAAGGATACGCTCGCGTCCGGTGTCGACCACCAGGATGTTGTTTGTGATTTCGATCACCGGCTGCATGAAGTTTGCCTTCAACACCGGGGCGAGTTCAGCTTCAGAGACGTTCATGGCGAGGATCGGCCGGATCGGTATCTGCCCATAGCCATCCGAGACCACGGTCGCCTGGAAGTCGCCGATCTTGAAGCGATAGAAGCCATCGCCGTTTAGCGGTTCCGCGCCGGCTTGACTGGCGCCCTCCGCCCGGGCTGAGGCAGGGGTGAGCACCGGCATTGCCGTTGCAACAACGGCCAGGCCGACGCCAGCGCGAAATACACTGCGACGGGTCAGGATCGTCGGGGGCTTAATCATGTCTATCTCCGGGTTGAAGGCCCCAAGGCGGCAGGGCTCGCGAAAGAGAAACACAATGTCATTCACAATTGTCTTTTCAGCCGGAGCCGGCGAAATGTCAACACTCCTCGCTCGGTCCTGCCTTCCCAGGGCGGCACACGTCCTCCTCGCTGATCCCCGCTAACCCTTCGCTAAGCTATTGAATCAGCGCCACTCCTTACGCTTCCACGCGCCAGCTAGGAGCTCGTATTCCGACCGCGATAATCCATTGCAAACGTAATTGTGATGTACTAGCTAAATAGCGGCGATCGAGGAGCAAAGCTTTGGGCGTGTCGAGAGAACAGGCCGCGGAAAACCGCCGCGCGATTGTTGCCGCTGCTGCGCGGCTATTCAGAGAACGCGGCGTGGAGGCCGTTGGGCTGAACGAACTGATGAAGCACGCGGGCTTTACGCAAGGTGGCTTCTACAACCACTTCAAGTCGAAGGCCGCGCTGGTTGCCGAGGTGCTTGCTTCGGCAATCGCCGAGGGGAATGCAGAATTCGTCAAATTCGCAAGGGCGCCCGTCGATGAGTCCACCACCGCTCTTCGGCGCTACATAAACTGGTATCTGTCGCAAGCCCATCGCGACGACATCGGCCACGGCTGCCCCGTCACCGGATTTGCTGGCGATGCTCCCCGCTTGGACGCCGGAGCACAGTCGCATTTCGCCGGCGGATTGGACGATCAGATAACGATCCTGGCTGGGCTGATCGCCGAGAGTGGATCTTTGGCTGCGGCAGGCGGGCGTAGGACGTTACGCGAACGGGCAATCAGCTTGCACTGCGAAATGCTGGGTGCGCTAGTCCTTTCACGGTCTGTCGCACAGGCCGCGCCAGCGTTTTCGAACGAGATTTTGGAGAACGCCCGAGGAGATGTACTCGCGTCTCTCGATGCGCGCTTGAGCCAGGTTTCCAAGCCGCGAAAGAAACACTAGTCCGCAGCCGCTCTTCGGCCGATCAAACCTGGCCTCGGCCGCCATCGACGAATAGTTCGATGCCCGTGACAAAGCTGGAATCGTCAGAGGCCAGAAATACTGCCGCCTTGGCGACTTCGTCCGGTTCTCCCATTCGTCCCATCGGAATGGTGGCCAGTAACCTCGCAATGGCCTCGGGGGGGCTGCCGATCTACCAGGGGCGTCCTGATCGGACCCGGACTGAGGACGTTCGACCGAATACGGCGGTCCTTCAGCTCCATCGTCCAGGTTCGCACCAGATTGCGAACCGCAGCCTTGGTCGCGCCGTAGGTGCCGAACGAGGGTGTGCCTTTGACGCTCGCGACGGAGCCGACGAGGATGATCGACGCTCCGTCATTCATCAGGGGCAGCGCCTTTTGCACCGTGAACAACGTGCCCTTCACGTTGAGGTCGAAAAGCTTGTCGAAATGCTCCTCGGTGAGGCTTGCCAGCGGAGCGAATTCGCCGATGCCGGCATTGGCGACCAGGATGTCGATATTTCCCTTCGCCTTGACGGTCTCGCAGAGTCGATCGAGGTCCTGCAGTTTGGAGACGTCTCCCCGAACTCCTGCAACGTTGCTGCCGATCGCCTTCACGGCCTCGTCGAGTTCCTTTTGGCGGCGGCCCGTTATGCAGACATAGGCGCCTTCGTCGACGAACCGCTTCGCTATGGCGAAGCCTATTCCCGTGGTGCCTCCGGTAACCACGGCCAACCTTCCCTCTAACTTGCCCATGACGTCAGTCCTTGTGCTGATGAATGGTGGCGTCGCAGCGCTCACATGCTGGATGGCTGACTGCTTTCTTCGGCTCTTGAAATGTTCGGATTTTGCCTGCGAAGCGCACAATGCCTCCGGCAGAGCCGTGCCGGTTCCCCAGGGATCAGCTACCTATTCCATTTCGTCGCAGAAGGCACAGATAGGAATATGGCTTATTCTGGTGGAGCGCTAAATGGACAGGCTCGCAGCATTGGAAATCTTCGTGCGCGTCGTCGATACCGGTTCGTTTTCGGCGGCCGCCCGGCATCAACGCATCGGACAGCCGGCGGTGTCGAAGGCTGTTGTCCAGCTGGAGAAGTGGCTGGGAGTTAGCCTGCTGATGCGTTCGACGCGCAGCGTGGTCCCGACCGAGGCCGGCCGGATTTTTTATGAGCGTGCCAAGCGGACGATCGAGGAAGCCGATGAGGCCGTGGTGGCGGCGCGAGGGAGCGCGTCGGGCCTCTCGGGCAAGCTTCGCGTCTCGACATCGGTCTGCCTTGGACGACTCCATGTCATTCCTAACTTGCCGGCCTTCCTGGCCGAACACCCTGCCCTCGATATCGATCTTGTCCTCGACGACCGCAACGTCGATCTCGTCAACGAGGGCATCGATGTTGCGCTGCGCGTGGGGGCGATGCCGGATTCGAACATGACCGCGCGCCGGATCGCGGAAGGCCGCAGCATCGTTGTGGCCACGCCGGCGTATCTTCAGCGCTGGGGAACCCCGATGTCCCCCAGCGATCTGAGCAGCCATCAGGCGATCATTTACACCCGGGGCAGCGGAGGCGAGTCCTGGAAGTTTCGAAAGGGCGCTGCGGAGGTGTCGGTGGTTCTTCAGGGGCGCTTGAAAGTGACCGCGTCGGAGGGCCTGCGGGAGGCGGTGAATTGCGGTATGGGTTTGGCGGTGTCCATGGAGTGGAATTTCTCGCCCGAGTTGAAATCCGGAAAGGTCGTCGCGGTTCTGGAGGACTGGGTCTTGCCGTCGACAAATCTGTCTGCGGTCTATCCGACCGGCCGCCTCGCCAGCACCAAGGCGCGCGCGTTCGTTTCGTTCGTCGAGGGGTTCATGGCACAGCCTGACTCGGTTTCGCCGCAGCGGGAGACCTATCGACACGAGAATGCTGATGCGAGGCGAAACGTGTCGCGGATATCGCATGGCCCGCGTTAGCTCCATCCGATTGCTGCCGGCCTGGATGCTTGTTCCGCTCATGGCACAAGACAGACCTTAGCGGCCTGACGATATCCATTATCGGAAAAGAGCGGACGTCGTCGTTGCCGGCGTCGAGGTCATCCGCCAAACAAAAAAGGATGGAGTTTCCCTCCTCACGCCGAGGAACCGGCGACCTTTCGGCAAATATTAACCGCCGACCGCTAGGTCGTAGTCATCGGTGGATTACCGCAACGGCCCCACGAGAAAGATTGCGTCAAGAAACCCATCGCCTCAACCCGGTGGATTCTTCGGGGGAAAAGGTCACGTCACCGATGTCATTATCCTCAGCCAGGAATTACGCGCTTCGAGCCGGACGATCTCAGGACGCGAAGGAAGCCGCCGACCTTCTTGCGAAAGCGATCCTGGAATTAGCCGCATCGATCGAAGCGACCGATGCGAAGGTAAAGAAGATCAACAAATCAGGCTGACGATCGGATTTGCCGCAGTTAGCCGCGCGCTGGAGGGCTAACGACGTCGGCCCGTCGGCGGTGGCGGGCTGGTGATTTGCCCCGTCGCGTCAAATTTTTTGTCTTCCGTTGAACCAGCGGATGGCGTCACCCAAAAAAAGATATACGCCCGACGGGCTAGATTTGGTGTAGTCGGGCGCTGTCCAGCCCCTTTTTGAAAAAATATTCTGATTTTCCGAAGACCCAAATCAGTTGTATGTCTGTTGCCGTCCCGTCCCACTCAGAGGGGCGGCTCGCGACGTCACGGACGCGGGGCGGGATGCGGTGGACGCGGCGGCGCGCTTGACGGGCGTGGCTTGCAGCGGACGGCGAAGACGTGTGGTCCTGACACCCCGACGCTGGTGTCAAGTTGGCGGATTAATCCGCGTAACGACGGTGGCAAGAAAGCCGATCACCGGGGAGAGCACGGTATAAGCCGTAAACCATTGCGTGCGGGAATGTCGGGTGATTTCCGATGGCTCGCTGTGAATACTCGTGTGCATACTTACTACCCATAGCGCACACGAGGCTGCGGGTGCATCGGGCGCCCGGCATTCCCCACGCCCTCTGATTGAGAGGGCGGAACGTTCTGGCAAAACTCGCGCGAAACGCGCGGCGAGATCGCGAAGGTGTGTCTGAAAATCACGACGCTTTCTGAAAATTGAAGCGGCATTACCGGTGGCGGAGTATGACGGCTCGGCGCGGGAAGGAGCGACGAAGGAATCCAGCACCGTCATTCCGGGGCGATGCGAAGCATCGAACCCGGAATCTCGAGATTCCCCGATGTGCAATGGCACATCTGAGGTCTGGTGCTGGCGCACCATCCCGGAATGACGGTTGGGGACTATGGATTGCTTCGCTGCGCTCGCAATGACGGTGGAGGTTTTGGATTGCTTCGCGGAGCCCGTCATAGCGCGCATTCGCGCGACCCGTTGGCTCGCAACGACGAACTCAGGGGACGGCTTAATGCCGTCACTTACACGGCTTGGAATCCTTGACGTCGAACTTGTCCATCGCGCCGGAGATGACAAAGTCATTGTAGTCGAGCACCAGCGCCCGCGAGACGCCGTTCTCGAACAGTTCGAACGACATCGCGTAGACCGGCGTCTGCTCGCCGTCCCTGGGTTTGGCATCGCGGTCGTAATAGCTCACCGTCACCGGCCACCGCGTCAGCGATTTCATCAGGTCGTTGGCGGTAGAGGGGTCGGGCGTCGCGATGGTGCGATCGCCGGGGATAGGCTGCCCGATCACGGTCATTGTATTGTAGACTTTTTCGCCATTGTCCGACCCGTCATAAACCGTCAATTCCAGTATCGACTTGCCTTCCTTGGCCGCTGCGATGATGCGCTGGATCTGCTCGGTCGGAAAAACCGTAGCGCCGTCGAGCGTGAAGGTCTTGGCTTCCGGCTGCTTCAGTTTGACCGTGATTTTATCGCCGGTCCGCTCCGCCACGCCGTCGACCGGATTGGAATCGGTGTCGTTCATTCGCGTATCGATCTTGAAACGATAGCTCTTGCCGGCGCCATCCTCCCAGGACGTCGAGCGCAGGTCGCTCAGCGTCACCTTGCCCTCGCCGCTGTCCAGCTCCGAGACCTGCCTGAATTCCGAAGTGTAGCCCTCGCAGGCACTCCCCGAGAAATTATAGAGAATGCGCCCGCGCGCACTGCTGATCGCGTTGCCGCTACGCGACTTCATCAGGCTGAGGTCGTAAAGCGCCTGATGCGGGAGAAACGCGCTGCTTGCCGCGGCCTCCGCGCGCACGCCGGCAAGCCCCGAAAAAACAACGGCGGCGGCGGCCGTCAGCAGCAGCGCTCTGGCGTCACGAGGCGAATTCCGGAACGGGCGAGCCATATGTTTTCCTCGAGGTGGATTCGTCACGTTATTCACCCTCCCATTGCGCCGCAACTAGGGCCACTTCACGAAAAAGTACGAATCCGGGCCGCACGGCCATGTTTTTCGGCATTTCGCTACCGACCCGTGCTCGCTTGCATGTGACGGCGCGATGCGCGAAATAAGGCGGCCCGATCGAACATATATCGGGTACTGATCAATCAAACGGGGACGACAGATGGCGGGTACGGTCGAGCAGAAACTGGCGGCGCAGGGCGTGACTTTGCATGAGCCGCCGAACCCGGTGGCGAATTACGTCGGTTTCGTGCGCAGCGGAAATCTGCTGTTCATCTCCGGGCAGGTTTGCGTCGACCCGCAGGGCAAGCTGATCGCCAAGGGCAAGCTCGGCGCCGGCGTCACGATCGAGCAAGGCAACGCCGCGGCGCGCGGTTGCGCCATCAACCTGCTGGCGCAGATCAAGGCCGCGGTGGGCGACCTCGACAAGGTGGTTCGCGTGGTCCGGCTCGGTGGCTTCGTCAATTCCGCGCCCGATTTTCTTGACGGGCCAAAGGTGCTCAACGGCGCATCCGACCTGATGGTCGCCGCCTTCGGCGACAAGGGCCGCCACGCCCGCACCACCGTCGGTGTCGCCTCGCTTCCCGCCGACGCCGCGGTCGAGGTCGAAGGCGTATTCGAGGTTTCCTAGCCGGAGCCGCCGCGTGCGCGCGCCTGACTGGCTGACGGCGAGGCCGGTGGCCCATCGCGGTCTGCACGACCGCGCGCGCGGCATCGTTGAAAACATGCCGGCCGCGGCTCAAGCCGCGGTCGACGGCAATTTTGCGATCGAATGCGATATCCAGCTTACCGCCGATGGCGAGGCGATGGTGCATCACGACGATGCGCTCGGCCGTCTGACGGAAGGCAGCGGGCCATTGCTCGGCAAGACCGCGGCGGAACTCAAGGCCGTCTCGTTCAAGGACACGCCGGAGCGGATGATGTCGCTTGGCGATCTCTGCGCGCTGGTTGGAGGCCGCGTACCGCTGGTGATCGAGCTGAAGAGCCATTTCGATGGCGACCGCAGACTGGTCAGGCGGATGGCGGAAGTACTCGCCGCCTATTCCGGACCTGCGGCCGCCATGTCGTTCGACCCGGAGCAAGTGCTGGCGTTGCGCGAACTGATGCCAAGACTTCCTCGTGGAATCACCGCCGAACGCACCTATGAGGAAGCCGACTGGCCCGACGCTTCGCCCGAGCAGCGCCGGGGCATGCTCCATCTCGGCCACGCGTTCCGCACCCGGCCGCATTTCGTCGCCTATTGGGTGGAGGATCTGCCCGCCCCTGCCCCCTGGATCGCGCGCCACATTTTCGGCTTGCCGCTGTTGACCTGGACGGTGAGGACAACGGAGCAGCGAGAACGCGCCACCCGATATGCTGATCAGATGATCTTTGAAGGCTTTCGGCCGGGAACCTGATACGCGCTCCACGCTCTTGAAAGCATCGCCGCAATGCACGATCTTTGGCCGGTCACCATGCGCGGTGGCTGATGAAGGCGTGACCGGTCCTGAGAGTCGATGGATTCATCCGAAATAACCCTCGAAGCGGTGTCGTCTGTCAGCCAGATCCCGGCCAAGGATTGGGACGCCTGCGCCAACCCCCCGCCCGATCCGGATAGCCTCGATCTCCTGGACACGCTGGCTTCATCCAGCCCCGCAGCCGATTCCTGTGCCGGCTCAACACCCAGGTATAACCCCTTCGTTTCGCATGCATTTTTTTCAGCGCTGGAACAGTCCGGATCGGCCTGCGCGCGGACCGGCTGGGGCCCGCGGCACCTCGTGGCCCGGCTCGACGGCGACATCGCCGGTATGGTGCCGTGCTATCTGAAATCGCACTCGCAGGGCGAATACGTGTTCGACCGCGGCTGGGCCGATGCCTATGAACGCGCCGGCGGCCGCTATTATCCGAAACTGCAGGCCTCGGTTCCCTTCACCCCCGCGACCGGGCCGCGCCTTTTGATTGCCAATGGCGTCGACAGGGAACGCATTGCGGACGCGCTCGCGAGCGGGTTGATGGCGCTGTGTGATGCCACCAACGCCTCCTCCGCTCACGTCACCTTTGCGCGCGAAGCCGAGTGGAAATTCCTCGCGGCGCAAGGCTTCCTGCAGCGGACCGATCAGCAGTTCCACTGGCACAACGAGGGTTACGGCAGTTTTGAGGATTTTCTCGGCTCGCTCAATTCGCGCCACCGCAAGGCGATCAAGCGCGAGCGGCGCGATGCGCTGGCCAACGGCATCACCATTCACGCCCTCAGCGGCCGCGACATCACCGAAGATGCGTGGGACGCGTTCTTTGCTTTCTACATGGAAACCGGTTCGCGGAAATGGGGCCGGCCCTACCTCACCCGCTCATTCTTTTCGCTGGTCGGCGAGAGCATGGCTGACGACGTGCTACTGGTCATGGCGAGGCGCAACAACCGCTGGATCGCCGGCGCCATCAATTTCATTGGATCCGAGACCTTGTTCGGCCGCAACTGGGGCGCGATCGAGCATCACCCGTTCCTGCATTTCGAGGTCTGCTATTATCAGGCGATCGATTTTGCCATACGACGGGGCTTGAAAACCGTCGAGGCCGGCGCGCAAGGCGAACACAAGATCGCGCGCGGCTACTTGCCGCAAACCACCTATTCCGCGCACTACATCGCCGACCCCGGTCTGCGCCGCGCGATCGCGGATTATCTTCGGCGCGAACGCGCCTATGTGGCCGAAGCAGCGCGCGAACTGACCGAGGCCGGGCCGTTCCGTAAATCGGCCGACGAGCCGTCCTGAAATAAAACTGGATTCTGGGAGACGCCATGCCCGCTTATGACCCGCAAAATCCCTTCGCGAAAATCCTGCGCGGGGAATTTCCCTGCTACAAGGTGTATGAGGACGACCATGTGCTGGCGTTTCTCGATATCATGCCGCGCTGTCCCGGCCATACCCTCGTGATCCCGAAGGCCCCTGCCCGCAACATCCTCGACATTTCATCTGATGATTTCGCCCATGTTGCGCGCGTCGCCCACAAGATCGCGCGCGCCGCGATCACCGCCTTCAAGGCCGACGGCATAACGCTGCAGCAATTCAACGAACCCGCCGGCGGACAGGTGGTGTTTCACCTGCACATGCACGTGATGCCCCGTCACGACGGTGTCGCGCTGTTGCCGCCGGCGAGCCGCAAGGAAGACGGCAAGGTGCTGGAAGCGAATGCGGCCAAGCTGGCGGCGGCGTTAGAGGGGGCCTGATTCCAACTGCCGTCATTTCGGGGCGAGACCTTTCACTCCGTCTCGAAATCGCCCTTTTGCGGCGGCGCGAGCGGGCTGAATTCGCAGCGGTCGGGCTTGATGTCCAATAGCGGCGTCTCGTCGAGGCAATCGAGACCGCGCACCAGCACCGTCGAGCCCTCGACGCCGACCAGTTTGACAATCGAGGTGCCGATCGGGTTCGGCCGCACCGGCGAACGCAACGAAAATGTGCCACGGGTCGATTTGTTGTTCTTCGGGCTCTGCAGCACGAGATCGCGGCGCGACAGATGCAGCCAGTAGATCACTTCGAGATTGCTGTAGAAATCGACGCCCTTGATCGCCGGCAGCCACGGCTCGAAGATCTCGAGCCGACAGACCGGTCCGTCATGGCGTCCCTGTCGCGGGGCGTCGAGACGCGAGGTCCAGGGCGTGCGGATGCGGCCGATGAAGACCAGACCGGCGTCGCGCGGCGGCGGCATCTCGACGGCCAGTTCGCCTTCGCGGATTTCACTTTCTCGAACCATCACTGCCTCGTATCACGCCATCTGAGCTAATTACCCGAGCCACCATTTGCCAGCAAGCATGAGCAATTCGCCGCAGACCACGCCGGCCAGGGTCGACCGCCGCGTCACGATGAAGGCCGCGAACCCGGCGGCCACCGCGGCATAGCGCAGCCAATCCGGCACGCTCGCCAGCGCGCCCGGCGGCTGTACCAGAATTTGCGCGATGACGCCGGCGAGGATCGCAGTCGCCACCGCCCTCACCCACACCAGGAGTTCGGAGCCTTCGTCGATGCCGCTGCCGAGCACGAGCCCGACCATGCGCCAGATCTCATTGGGCAGGAAGCCCGCGAGCAGCAACACCAGCAGCGCGTTCCAGTCGCCGAAGAAATCGCTCATTCCCGCTTACGCCACCAGTGCACGCCATAGGCGATCGTGCCCGCCGACACACCGCTGATCAGGATATCGACGCCGCTGTGCAGCGTGGCCGCGAACGGATACAGCGCGAGCCCCAGACCCAGCGCCAGGATATCGGCAAGCTGTCGACAGTTGCGCGCGGTCGAGAGCAGGAATGCCAGCGGCGTCAGCAGCAGAATCGCGGCGCCGAACAGTTGCGGCAGATTGGCCGCGAGGCCGTAGCCGATCGCGGTCGCGACAAGACAGACCGAGAGCAGGCCGACGCCGAGCCCGTGCGTGAAGGCGATGCGGCGATTGCGCGGCACCTGCGGCAGCAGGCGATAGCATTCGACCCACAGGGTGACCGCGATGAAATGGGCCGCCAGCACCAGGTGACGCCGCTTGGTCTCTCGCGTGCGCATCATGGGCAGCACCGAGACCACCATCGGAAACAGCCGAATGCCGCTGACCGCGACCGCGATGGCCGCCTGCACCACCGTTGCGCCGGAATCGAGCGTCGAGATCAGGATGATCTGCGCAGGCCCAGCCCAGACAAAAGCCGTGCTTGCCAACACCCATCCGAGGCTGAAATGCGTATCATGCGCGAGCGCGCCAATGCCGAGATAGGTCGCAAACAGCACCAGCGTGAGAACCGTCGAGGTGACCGAGCGCACGCCCCATGCGAAGGCGCGCAGCGAGCTTTGCGATCCGGGGAAGTCGGCTGCAGGAAGGTCCAAGGGCAACCTGATGAAAGTGAGTCTCGCCCGGCATAAGGCTCACCAAGCCAACCCAGGTCAAGCGAACCGCGCCTCAGGGCTGTCATGCAGGTGCCCACTCACCCTCTGACCTCCATGTTTCGCAGCACGAAACAGGCGCCACCGGCGCGGCGGATGCGGTTGCAGAGATCATCCGCAGCGGGGCGCGTGTCGGCGCCTATCCGCACCTGATAGAAGGTCCGCGTGCCTCGACTGCGCAACATCGAGCCCAGCAGGCTCGGATCCTGATCGCCGATCACGGCGCTCAACCGCGTCATCGCGCGCGCATACATCGCCAGAGCCTGATCACGATTGAAGCCGGCGGCGAGCTGCACGCCCCACAGCTTGGCAGCACCAAGCTTCACATGCTGTTCGAGTTCGGTGACAAAGGAATTGGGCGCGCGTTTGAGCAACGCCATCAATTCGCGGCAGCTGCCATTCGGCGCACGGTCGGGGATCTTGCCGTTCCGGCCGGCCGCGGCCCAGTCCTCGACCGTGGTACCGGTGATGGCGACGACGTAATTGCGCGTCTCCTGCGGCATCGGGCCTGATCCGGCGAGCCATTCCTGCACCCGGCGCGGCCCGGCATTGTAGGCCGCCGCAGCTAGTCCGAGATTGCCGAACTGGCTACGCAACTCGTTCAAGAACTCCGCGGACTTAGGCAGCGCCTGCACCGGATCGAAGGGGTCGAGCAGCCGGCGCTCGCTGGCGGTTCCCGGCATGAACTGCGCAATGCCCTGGGCGCGCTGGCCACTGCGGGTGACAGGCCCGACGGCATCGGATTGAAAGCGGCTTTCCTGCCAGATCACCCGCGCGAAGAATTCGAGCGGCAGATCGTTGGCCCTCGCTGCCGATTCGATCATCAGGCACATCGCCTCGCGGGTGTCGGATTCCCGCGCATTGTCCGCCGGCTTTTGCGGGACACCCTTGTTATCCGTGGCGAGTTCTTCGACGCTCGGCGTTGCGATACCGGTTTTTGCCGGCGCAGCATTCTCGGCAATTGCCCCGACCGCCGGCAACCACAGCGTCAGGATCGCAGCCCAAAGCGCGGTTCGTGGATCCATACCCGTACGCATGAGTGCTCTATATCCGCGGAGCGTGCTTGACACAGGGAACCGGCCGTCTAGCTATTTCTGGTATCGGACAATGATGTCCCGCATATGGGAGCGCAAGACATGACCGCACCATCGGACGACGCGCTTGGCTTCGCGCCCGACGACGACGCGCCGATCCCCTACATGGCGCGCACGCGCGAATATTATCAGGCCATCGGCTACACCACGCCCTATCGCTGGGCGCACTATGTCGACGCGCCGTTCCAGCCCTTGCGCAAGCCGCTCGGCCAATCCCGTGTCGCCATCGTCACCACCGCAGCGCCGTTCGATCCGGCCAGAGGCGATCAGGGCCCGGGCGCCAAGTACAATGGCGGCGCCAAATTCTATTCGGTTTATGATGGCGATACCTCGAAGAACCATGATTTGCGAATTTCTCACATCGCCTATGATCGCCTGCACACATCGGCCGACGACAGCGGAACCTGGTTTCCGCTGCCGCAACTGCAGCGGCTCGCAGGCGAAGGCCGGATCGGCGAAGTCGCACCGCGCTTTTTCGGTGCGCCGACCAACCGCAGCCATCGCGTCACCATCGAGACCGATGCGCCGGAAATCCTGGCGCGCTGCCATGACGACAAAGTGGAAGCCGCGGTGCTAGTGCCGAATTGCCCGGTCTGCCATCAGACCATCGGCCTGGTGGCCCGCCACCTCGAAGCCAACGGCATTTCCACGGTCGTGATGGGCTGCGCCAAGGACATCGTCGAACACGCCGCGGTGCCGCGGTTTCTGTTCTCTGATTTTCCGCTCGGCAATTCCGCAGGCAAGCCGCACGATCCGAACTCCCAGGCCTTCACGCTTGAACTCGCGCTGCGGGTGCTCGAGACCGCCCCCTCGCCGCAAACCACGGTGCAATCGCCATTGCGCTGGAACGCGGACGCCGCCTGGAAACGCGATTACAACAACGTCGCAATGCTGAGCGCCGAGGAACTGGCGCGGCGGCGGCGCGAATTCGATGCGCAGAAGGAAATCGCCCGCGGCTTGCGTGAGAGCGCGGCGTAGCGCCAAAACCGCGTCCCCGCGGCTGATTTACCTTAAGAACAGCATTCAAAAATCGCCGGTGTCCTCCCGAAGACGGCGCGGCTATTGTTACCAAAGTGTTAATTCGGGAGGAATCGATGATCGAGCGGCGTCGAAGCGCACGCGCACGCGTAATCTATGGCGGCGTCATCGCCTACAACGGGCGCCAATCCACGGTGGATTGCGTGATCCGCAATTTCTCTCCTGACGGGGCGAAAGTGGAATTCCACAATCCCGCGCTGTTGCCGGATGTCGTTGAACTCCTGATCGCAAAGAAAAACCGCGCGTTTCCCGCAAAAATCAGCTGGCGTCAGGCCAGTGAAGCCGGCCTGACTTTCCGCCCGGTCGAAACGGATATTCCGATTTCGCTCGATTGGGCGCGCCGATTGCGGGTGTGCGAATCCGAGCGGCGCGAACTGCAGGCCCGGATCGCCCAGTTGCTGTCCGAGCACTGAATGGCACGACCGTTGAAACAATCAAGAGTGAGGTTATTTCGCGCGTTCCTGGCCGCCGAAGCCGGCGGGACCGGAATCGAATTCACCATTATCGCAGCCGGCGTCGGATTGGCGATGCTGGTTCCGCTCTACCTTGTCGGCAGCATGCTCTCCGAGAAGTTTGAAATGATAGCCGCGGCGCTGAAGCACCAAAACAACTGAATCCGACGCTACGCGGCGGCGATCGATTTACGTTAACGCCGCATTTTGCCGGCCGCGGACTTTCGCACCCGGCGAAGCGGCGTATGGTCCTGCCTCTTTGTTGGGAGATATTCGATGTCGGATCGACGCCAGCTTGTGCGCGACAAGGTTATTTATGGCGGAGTCGCCGAGACCGGCGAACCCGGCGGATCCAGAGATTGCATCGTTCGCAACATCTCGGAAAACGGCGCTAGTCTTGAATTCAGCAACGTCGTCAAACTCCCTCTGGAGCCGATCTCGCTGACGATCGCGCGAAAAGGCCGTTCCTTCCTCGCCAAGGTCATCTGGTGGCGCGACAATTTTGTCGGGGTTGCCTTCAGTTCGGAGGCCCCGTCCGAACTCCCCGTCTCCGACCTTGCCGAGCGCCTGCGCAAGAGCGAAGAGAAAAAGCGCCAACTGCAGCGCCGCATCAAAGAGCTGTTGGGCGAAGGCTGAAAGCAAGCCGCGTCTGACCGGGGCTCATAAAATCCCCGCGCAACACTGAGCGATGTCCGGTTCGGGGTCGAAAAGATGCGCCATGTGTCCGACGGAACCAGGTCTGCCCTACGAAGGTTGCAAATTATCGGCTAATCCAGCATGCGGTAGCCAGTCGATGTCAGAACCCAGGTCACGTTCACCACATGCCGTCCGCTATTGTCGAGCACGCCGACGGTTTGCCGCAGCCGCAGCGCCATTGGGCCATCCTCACGATTGCACTCGGCCTGATCATGGCCGTGATGGACGGCGCGATCGCCAATGTCGCCCTGCCCGCTATCGCCAGGGATCTTAACGCAAGCCCCGCCTTTTCAATCTGGATTGTCAACGGCTACCAGTTGGCGATCACGATTTCGTTGCTGCCACTGGCTTCGCTCGGTGAAATCATCGGCTATCGCCGCGTTTACCTGGCTGGGCTGATAGTTTTCACACTCGCATCGCTGTTTTGCGCGCTTTCGCATACGTTGCTACTGCTGACCGTGGCGCGCATTATGCAAGGATTTGGCGCGGCAGGGATCATGAGCGTCAACTCGGCGTTGGTCCGATTCACCTACCCGCGCGACCTGCTGGGGCGTGGTATCGGGATCAATGCCATGGTGGTCGCTGTCTCCGCCGCGGTTGGGCCGACCGTGGCCGCGGCGATTCTGGCGGTCGGAACATGGCCATACCTGTTCGCCATTAACGTCCCGCTCGGCATCGGAGCGCTGGCCCTCGGCTGGCGCTATCTGCCGCACACGCCCCGCGCCGCGCACGCTTTCGACTGGCAAAGCGCCGCGCTGAGCGCGATCACCTTTGGGGTCGGCATCGCCGCGATCGACAGCGTCGGCCATGGCGAGCCGCTCTCCCTTTGCCTCTTGGAATTTGGCATCGCAATCGCCGCCGGCCTTCTCTTGGTGCATCGGCAGACCCACATGCCTTCGCCATTGCTGCCGGTGGATCTGCTGCGCATTCCCATTTTCGCCCTGTCGATCAGCACCTCGATTGCCTCTTTCTGCGGCCAGATGCTGGCCTTTGTCGCGCTGCCCTTTTATCTGGAGAGCCGTTTCGGATATTCGGCCGTACAAATTGGGCTTCTGATCACGCCCTGGCCGATTGCCGTCGCATTCGCCGCACCGCTGGCCGGGCGACTGGTTGAACGCTACCCGGCCGGCCTGCTGGGCGGCATCGGACTGCTGGTGTTCGCCGCGGGACTCGGCGCACTGGCGCTGTTGCCGGCCAATCCCACCCTTGCCGACGTCGTGTGGCGAATGGCGCTAGCCGGCGCGGGCTTCGGTCTGTTCCAGACACCCAACAACCGCACCATGATCGCGGCGGCACCGCGCGAGCGCAGTGGCGGCGCAAGCGGCATGCTGGGGACGGCACGGCTGCTGGGGCAGACCACTGGCGCGGCCCTGGTGGCACTGTTTCTGGCGCGCTATCCTGCCGAGGGCACTCAGATCTCGCTTCTGGTCGGCGTGGGTTTCGCCTTGCTCGGCGCGGTGTTTAGCCTGCTGAGGTTGTCGTCAGCAGGCGCGAGTGGACTTGAGCGGGTGCGGGTCCACGAGAGCCAGCGTCTGAAGGGCGACTGAGAAACTTGATCTTATTCTTCGGGATGCTGGCGGCGTTCGCGTCCGGCATGGTCAACTCTCTCTCAGGCGGCGGTGTCCTGCTGACGGCCTACTTTCTCTTAAAACCCGCCTAGCTTTAGCAGGTCGAGCCGAAGACCTGGCGCGAGCCTGGCAGGTTTTCGGCTCTGACCGAAAACTTGCCAGATCCGATTTTTCCTTCTATTGCCGTTGGCAACATCAAGAGTTGAGCTGATGCTCAACGCCAACCTGCTCCCGAGCAAGGTGGCGTCCTCGCAAGGGGAGATGCGGCCGATCCGGCAACAAACGGGATAGCGCCGCGCTTGCGTCAGTCTTGCCTCGATGAAGCAGACCTGACGGCGAGAGGCGGTACGAGATGACCAGCAATTCCCAGCAATTCGTGAGCGACAATTATTCCGGTATTTGCCCGGAGGCATGGGCGGCCATGGCCGAGGCGAACCAGGGCGACGCGCCGGCCTACGGCGACGACATCTGGACTGCAAAGGCATCAGATGCCTTTCGCGCGCTGTTCGAAACCAATTGCGAGGTGTTCTTTGCGTTCAACGGCACCGCTGCCAATTCACTGGCGCTGGCCGCGCTGTGCCAGTCCTATCACAGCGTGATCTGTTCGGACGCAGCCCATGTCGAGACCGACGAATGCGGCGCCCCGGAGTTCTTCTCAAACGGATCGAAGCTGTTGGTGGCACCATCCGCCGATGGCAAGCTGATACCGGATGCGATCCGCGCCATCGCGACCAACCGAAACGACATCCATTTTCCCAAGCCGCGGGTCGTGACGATCACGCAGCCGACGGAAACCGGACTGGTCTACAGCCTCGGTGAATTACGTTCCATTTCGGCGACCTGCCGGGAACTCGGTCTCAGTCTCCACATGGACGGCGCCCGCTTCGCCAACGCCTGCGCCAGCCTTGGCTGCAGCCCGGCCGACATGACATGGCGCGCCGGCGTCGACGTTCTATGCTTCGGCGGAACCAAGAACGGAATGGCGGCCGGCGAGGCCATCCTGTTTTTCAACCCGGGGCTTGCAGAGGATTTCGACTATCGATGCAAACAGGCCGGGCAACTTGCGTCGAAAATGCGTTTTCTGTCGGCGCCCTGGGTCGGCATGCTCGAAACCGGGGCCTGGCTTCGCAATGCTGAGCACGGCAATGCCTGCGCGCAACGCCTGGCGCAGCAGATCCGCGGGCTGCCCGAACTGGAGGTCGCGTTTCCCGCACAGGCCAACGCAGTTTTCCTTCGCATGCCGGAGGCGATGGTCGCGGCGCTGCGCAGCCGGGGCTGGCGATTTTACACCTTCATCGGAGGCGCGGCGCGCTTCATGTTCGCGTGGGATGCGCAGCCGCAGCGCGTGGATGAACTGGCCTCCGACATCAGGCAAATTGCATCGAACGAATCTCCGTTGGACCATTGACGCTCGGTCTCGGCTCAAGCTCGACCGGCGGTTCTCGTGTTTCGTGCCCATTCATATCGGCTTGCACCTGTGGTCTCGCTCGGTAAGGCTGCCGGAACTCTTCGTTTTGAGCACCATGGACCCGTGCGCGTGAGGCTCGATCACCACAATCTTGTGCCCTTGCTTCATCCCGAACGCGCCGTAGACAGCGATGTTTAGATCGCATCGGATCGAAAAGTCGCATTTGTTCTCGACGTCAAACACATGGACGTCGTAGTTCGCATCACCCCGGTTCGCGGATGCTTCCGTCGACGTGCACTTTTCCTCAAAGGTTTGTGGCTGTTCGGCGTGTGCGATACTCGGCAGCAAAACAAGCAAAGCAATGCATGCTGATTTCATGTAACCCCCCGGTCTGAGCTTTGACGTCGACAGTACGAGATAGGTTCAACTGCGCTGCCGCCCATCAAAAAAGCCGGCGGTCTTGCGACACGCCGGCTTCTTCATTCGCAATATCGGCTGCTCAAACCTTGACCAGCGGCCCCCGTGAGGCCGGGCCTTTGGATCCGCCGCTGGGACCGCTCGGTTTCGGTTTGCGCGGCACGGCGCGTTTGCGCGCGCCTGGAAGTTTTTCCGGCTTCGGCGTGACCGGCCCTTCGACGTATTCGAAGCCGATCTTTTCCTGACCGGCTTCCGCGGCCGTCTCGTCCTTGACAAGCACGACGCGGACGTGGCCGCCGCCCTTGAGCTTGCCGAACAGCACCTCGTCGGCCAGCGGCTTCTTGATGTGCTCCTGGATCACGCGTGCCATCGGCCGCGCACCCATCTGCTCGTCGTAACCATGTTGAACCAGCCACGCCTTGGCCGGTTCCGACAGTTCGATGGTCACGTCGCGGTCGGCGAGCTGCGCCTCGAGCTGCAGCACGAACTTCTCCACCACCATGCCGATCACGTCGGCACTGAGATGCGCGAACGAGACAATGGCGTCGAGCCGGTTGCGGAATTCGGGCGCGAACTGCCGATTGATCGCTTCGTGATCGTCGCCTTCCCGCTTGTTGCGCGTGAAGCCGAATGCCTGGCGCGCCAGATCGGCGGCTCCCGCATTGGTGGTCATGATCAGGATCACGTTGCGGAAATTGACCTGCTTGCCGTTATGATCGGTGAGGCGGCCGTGATCCATGATCTGCAGCAGCACATTGTAGAGGTCCGGATGCGCCTTCTCGATTTCGTCGAGCAACACCACGCAGTGCGGATGCTGGTCGACGCCGTCGGTGAGCAGACCGCCCTGGTCGAAGCCGACGTAGCCCGGAGGGGCGCCGATCAGCCGCGACACCGTGTGCCGCTCCATATATTCCGACATGTCGAACCGGATCAGTTCGACGCCGAGCGATGCCGCAAGCTGCTTTGCCACCTCGGTCTTGCCGACGCCGGTCGGACCCGAGAACAGATACGAGCCGATCGGCTTTTCCGGCTCGCGCAACCCGGCACGCGCCAGTTTGATCGATGCCGACAAGGCGTCGATCGCCTTGTCCTGGCCGAACACCACGCGTTTCAGAGTCTGTTCGAGATGTTTCAAAACCTCGGCATCGTCCTTTGACACGCTCTTGGGCGGAATCCGCGCCATGGTCGCAATCGTGGTCTCGATTTCCTTGATGCCGATGGTTTTCTTGCGCTTGTTCTCCGCAACCAGCATCTGTGCCGCCCCTGACTCGTCGATCACGTCGATCGCCTTGTCCGGCAGCTTGCGGTCGTGAATGTAACGCGAGGACAGCTGCACCGCGGCCTCGATGGCCTCGTTGGTGTATTTCAGCCGGTGGTAGTCCTCGAAATAGGGTTTCAGGCCCTTGAGGATCGCGATCGCGTCCTCGACCGTCGGCTCATTGACGTCGATCTTCTGGAACCGGCGCACCAGGGCGCGATCCTTTTCGAAATGCTGGCGGTATTCCTTGTAGGTGGTCGAGCCCATGCAGCGGATGGTGCCCGATGCCAGCGCCGGCTTTAACAGGTTGGACGCGTCCATCGCGCCGCCGGAAGTCGCACCGGCGCCGATCACGGTATGAATCTCGTCGATGAACAGGATGGCGTTCGGATGCGCCTCGAGCTCTTTCAGAACTTGTTTCAGCCGCTCCTCGAAATCGCCGCGATAGCGGGTGCCTGCCAGCAAGGTGCCCATGTCCAGCGAGAACACGGTGGCCGCCGCCAGGACTTCAGGTACTTCGCTGTCGACGATGCGTTTGGCGAGTCCTTCCGCAATCGCGGTCTTGCCGACACCGGCTTCGCCCACGAACAGCGGATTGTTCTTCTGCCGGCGGCAGAGCACCTGGATGGCGCGGTTGATCTCGGCATTTCGCCCGATC
Source organism: Bradyrhizobium erythrophlei (assembly GCF_900129425.1). Classification (NCBI taxonomy): domain Bacteria; kingdom Pseudomonadati; phylum Pseudomonadota; class Alphaproteobacteria; order Hyphomicrobiales; family Nitrobacteraceae; genus Bradyrhizobium; species Bradyrhizobium erythrophlei. The sequence continues at coordinate 4,854,760 of NZ_LT670817.1, forward strand.
ACCGGATCAATCTTGCCGTCGCGCGCCTTCTTGTTGAGGTTGACGCAGTAAGTATCGAGCGCCTCGCCCTTTTTCTTGGAGTCCTCGTTGCCCTTGGTCTCGGTCTCTTCGTCGACCCCGCGGACGGGGCGCGCTTCCGAGACGCCGGGCCGTTTGGCTATGCCGTGGCTGATGTAATTGACCGCGTCGTAGCGGGTCATGTCCTGCTCCTGCAGGAAATAGGCGGCGTGGCTTTCGCGTTCCGCGAAGATCGCGATCAGCACGTTGGCGCCGGTGACTTCCTCGCGGCCGGATGACTGGACGTGAATCACCGCGCGCTGGATCACGCGTTGAAAGCCCGCGGTCGGCTTGGCGTCGTCGGCGCCATCGGTAACCAGATTTTCGAATTCGGTTTCGAGATAGTTGACGAGACTGGTACGCAGCTTGTCGAGATCGACGCTGCAGGCACGCATGACGGCGGCCGCATCCGAGTCATCGATCAGCGACAGCAAAAGGTGTTCAAGCGTCGCGTATTGATGGTGACGCTCGTTTGCGATCGCCAGCGCGCGATGCAGGGATTGTTCAAGGCTCTGGGAAAAAGTCGGCATTCTCGTCCTCTGTGGCCCCCGCCATCATGATCGCCGTTGCCCGGTCAGGCAACAACAACCTTTGTCATATAGTTACACCCGATCACGGCAAAAGAGCGGTTCCCGCTTGCATCCGAAAAAGGGTAACACGGCCGACAAGGCCGCCGGCTCGTCTGATCGATCGCACCTTTTAATGCAAAACCCGTTCCTATTTGGGCGGATTTTCGCGCGACGCTACTTTTTTTCCATCACGCATTGCAGGGGATGCTGGTGCTTGCGCGCAAAATCCATCACCTGCGTCACCTTGGTCTCGGCGATCTCGTAGGTGAACACCCCACACTCCCCGATTCCATGATGATGGACGTGGAGCATGATCTTGGTCGCGGCTTCGACGTCCTTCTGGAAGAACTTCTCCAGCACGTGAACGACAAACTCCATCGGCGTGTAATCGTCGTTCAAGATCAGAACACGGTAGAGGTTCGGGCGCTTTGTCTTCGGCTTGACCTTGGCGATAACCGATGTGGCGGGACCGCCGGCCCCCCCGGTGCGGTTCTCGTCGCCACCCATTCGGGGAGCAAATGCCGCGCGGGCGGCTGGCGCGGGCGAATCAATTCTTGAAGTTAGCTGCATGGCACAGGCGTTCGAAATCCCCACAGGAAACCGGATAGCGACCGGGTGATGTTCTCCTGCCGGAGCCATCCAAAGAGTTCCCAGGCACGCTTTCCAGATCACCGCTCCCGGCCGCCCGACCCATCAGCTGGATCGATAGCGTCAATATGGGTCCGGTTTCGGCTCGCCGCAAGCGCGCAAATCTCTGGTCAAACACGACCTGCGGCGGCGCCGAATTCCAGGCTCGGCATCCTGCACAAGGTTAATCAATGCCGTCGGATTTGACAAAGCCATTTATCGGCTATTGACGATATCGACGGGTTCGCGGGCCGAGCCCTGATTTGCACGGCTATTGACCCACTTTTATCAGGACGGATTTACCGGCTGTTTAGTCGCGAGGGCCGAAATGGCGCCAGCAACCCAATTTCGGTGACAGTCATGTTCAGTGCATCCATTACCCGTCATTTCAAGGGAGCGGCTAGCCGGTTCGTCGGGGCCAATCAGGGTAACATCGCGGTAATTTTTGCCATCGCCTGCGTACCCATGATCAGCTTCGTCGGCGCCGCGATCGACTACAGCCGCGCCAACAACGCGCGCTCGTCGATGCAGGCCGCGCTCGACTCGACAGCCTTGATGCTCTCGAAAGATCTTTCCAGCGGCGCCATCACGGCGTCCCAGATCACCACCAAGGCTCAGGCCTATTTCGCCGCACTTTACACCAATACCGACGCCCAGTCGATTTCGATCAACGCGACCTACACGGCCAATAGCAATATGGGCTCGACCATCCAGGTCAACGGCTCCGGATCGGTCACCACCGACTTCTTGAAGGTGGCCGGGTTCCCGAACATCAACTTCAGCACCGCCTCGACCACTGCATGGGGCAATGTGCGGATGCGCGTGGCGATGGTGCTGGACAACACGGGATCGATGTCCCAGAACGGCAAGATGACGGCGCTGCAGACCGCGTCCAAAAATCTGATCGACCAGTTGAGCGCGCTCGCCAAGAATCCCGGCGATGTCTACATTTCCATCATTCCATTCGCCAAAGACGTCAATGTCGGTGCCAGCAACTATAACCAGAACTGGATCGACTGGACTGCCTGGGACGCTGCGAACGGAACCAACGTTTGCAACAGTCGCAACAGTCGCGGCAGTTGCACCGGCTACACCTGGACGCCGGCGAACCACAACACCTGGAATGGCTGTGTCTGGGACCGCGACAAAGACAATGAAAACCCAGGTTATGACACGCTAAATACCGCGCCGGTCACATCGAACCCATACACGCTGTTCCCTGCCGAACAGTGGAGTGCTTGTCCGGTAGCGTTGATGCCGCTCAGCTATGACTGGACCGCGCTGAAGAGCAAGATCGGCACCATGGCTCCAAACGGCAACACCAACCAGGCGATCGGCATGGCCTGGGGATGGCAGTCTCTGGCTTCGACAACACCGCTCAACGCGCCAGCGAAAGACCCCAACTATACTTACAAGGACGTGATCATTCTGCTGTCCGACGGTCTGAACACGCAAGATCGATGGTATACCAACGCCGCCTCGATCGACGCGCGCCAGAAGATTCTGTGCGACAACGCCAAGGGTGCCGGCGTCACCGTCTATACGATCCAGGTCAACACCAGCAGCCCGCCGGATCCAACGTCTTCGGTATTGTCTTACTGTGCCAGCAATCCTTCGGATTTCTATATGCTAACGTCAGCGACGCAGGTTATCTCGGCCTTCCAATCGATCGGATCCTCGCTGTCGCAGTTGCGCGTGGCGCGATAATTCTCTCGGAACCAGAACAAGAAAAAGCCCGGCCGCATCGGCCGGGCTTTCTGATCTTCGAAATCAGCTAAGGCTCGCGGTTATTAGTGCGTCGCGGCCGGGGTGAACTTCGCGACCATGCCTTCCAGCGGCTTGAAGGTCTGCTTGGCGAGATCGGTATACAGCCCGGCGATCTTCTGCGACTCGGCCACGAAGGTCTCGTACGCCGACTTTGCGTATTCGGTCTGCACTTCGATCGCCTTGTCCAGCGACTTCACGCCGGACAGCTTCTCGACCAACGACTTGGTGTCTTCAAACGACTTCTTGGTGTAGTCGCCATAGGCGCTGGCTATCGCCTGAAGGCCGCTCTGAACCGTCTCGAGGTGTTCTTTTCCGTACTGCTGAAGCTCTTCGACTTTGACCATCATGGAGTCCTTCCCAGACTGCTGCGCAGGAGGTCCTGGCCCCCTGACGCCCCAAGTCTATACTGCGATGCACAATAAAGTCAAGAAAATTTGATGCATCGCACAAATCTCGAGAATTTACGGCTATTGCCGGAGGATTGCGGAAGGGTTGCTTAATCTTTTGGAAACTCCGGCCACCTAACCTGATTCTGGGTCTTGGCGTGGTCGGGTCAGGCAGCCGAAAAAACGTTGACGTACAGTCTCTTAGCTAGAACAGCGGCCTGAACGGCCGGCCGGTCGCAGATCGCCACCCGGGTCGGGCCGTTTGAGCAGGGAAACATCGCCGGCCGTTGGGCATAATTTGGCCTCACGAACCGGTGATCAAAGACAGAAATTGGGACGGGGAAGTTCATGCTTCGCACAACCTTTGCTTCCTCGCATGTTCTGCGGGCTGGCGTTTTTGGGCTGCTCACGATCACCACAGCGGTCATTTTCACGACCGACAGCGCCGATGCGCGCCGCTCCAGACACCGCCATTCTGCGCACCAGGAAGTGCACGAAAGCTACAGCCCGGCGTTCTCGTCGATCATCGTAGACGGCAACTCCGGCGCCACCCTCTCCGCCAACAATCCCGACGCCAGCCGCCATCCCGCGTCTCTCACCAAGATGATGACGCTTTATCTGCTGTTTGAGCGGCTCGACGCCGGCAAGATGCAGCTCGACAGCGAAATGGAAGTGTCAGAACACGCCTCCGAGCAAGCTCCCACCAAGCTCGGCCTGCGCCCGGGCCAGACCATCCGCGTCGAAGACGCGATCAAGGGATTGGTGACGCGCTCGGCCAACGATGCTGCGGTGGTGATCGCCGAAGCCATCGCCGGCGACGAGGACGATTTCGCCAAGCTGATGACCCGCAAGGCGCGCGCGCTCGGCATGACCAGGACCGTTTATCGCAATGCATCCGGCCTGCCCGACGACGACCAGGTGACGACGGCGCGGGATCAATCGACCCTCGGACGCGCCATCCAGGACCGTTTTCCGCGCTATTACCATTATTTCTCGACGGCGGCGTTCAACTATCACGGCCAAACGATCCGCAACCACAATCACCTGATCGGCAGTGTCGAAGGCGTTGACGGAATCAAGACCGGCTACACCCGCGCTTCCGGCTTCAATCTCGTGACCTCGATGCACCGTGGCAACCGCTTTCTGATCGGCGCGGTGATGGGCGGCCGCAGCGGCAGTTCGCGCGACGCAATCATGCGCAACCTGCTTGCTGAGAATCTCGAAAAAGGCGCGACCAGGCGTACTGTCGCCGCGATCACCGAGCGCAATCCGGCGGATGCCAGTGCGGACGTTGCGGAAGCGGCAGCCGATTCGCGGCCGACACAGACCGTTCAGGTCCAGGGTGCTGTTCAGACGGCCTCATCTGAGCCTGCCGCAGCGCCGCCCGTGCATTCGGCCCCTCCGGCCGCGCGATCGATCTTCGCCGCAGCCACCGCGGCTGTGCCGCCGCCGCAAGCCAAGCCTGAACCCGCGCCGATGACCAGCGGGGTCATTCAGACCCAGTCGATCGCTGCGATCCCCGGTTCGTCCGAACCAATGAAGCCCGTCAAGGTGAAGACCGTCCAGATCAAGGCCGGCCAGCTGAAGCTGGCCTCAGCCGGTCCGGCCACGCCGATTACCAGCGCCATCACGCCGTCTCGTCAGGAACAGCCGGAGACCTCGAGCGCTATCATGGCCAAGGCTGAAACCAACAAGACTGAAGTTTCCAGGACTGAAATGCCGCCGCAGCCGGCGAACCACGGCACCGGAAATGGCTTGCTCGGCGTGCTGCCGGCATCGAGCCTGCCACCCTCCTCTACCGCCCAGGCGATGGCCTACGCCGATTCCGCCCCCCGCGCCCAGCCGGAGACCATTCAGCAGAACGGCGCCATCAGGCCGGTCGCAATCCACACCGGCTGGATCGTTCAGGTCGGCGCGCTGGAGAGCGAAAGCGAAGCTCGGCAGCGCATCGACGACGCACGCAACCAAGCCCACGGCCTGCTTGCGAAGGCCGATCCGTTCACCGAACCGGTGGTCGCCAAAGGCGACAAAAAGCTGTTCCGGGCCCGTTTTGCCGGTCTCGAGCGCGATCAGGCCGAAGCCGTATGCCGAACATTGAAGCACTCCGACATTTCCTGCATTACCGTTCGCAACTGATCGACACAGCTATCGCGGGCGGGACAAACCCGACCACGACGATTCGCTGTTGCCGCCGGCAATGCCACGCGCAAATCCAGCGGCGCAAACCTCTCGTCAAGCTTTTGCGGCTAAGAATGCTGAGATGAATGATCGACCACGCCGGACTACGGCGGGCGGCCAGGGGCGTCAGGCGGAGAACAAGCAGGAGCAACTCTCGGTTTGTAGCGTTTGGTAGCGTGCCGGAGTTAGCTGTGATGCCTGCGAAGCAAAGTATCCTTGGCCTCGTTTACCCGGGCGGCGAGGTACGTCGACCCCCCTTGGTCGGGATGCAATTTCTTCATGAGCGTACGATGCGCTCGCCCGATGTCTTCGCGCCCCGCCCCCGGCTGCAGGCCAAGGATCTGATAGGCCTCCTCGTCCGTCATTTTGCTGCTCGGCGAAGGGCGGCCCTGCCCCCCTGCCGCATTTCCCTGCGCGTTCTGACGCCAAGCGGGAAACCTGCGGTCCAGATAGCTCTCAAGTAGCGAGACGCTTTCCGCGTCGAAGCCGGAAATCATCGCCGTCAGCTGTGCCAGGTCGAACTCCCCGAGGGAACGGCCGGCATACGGTCCGGCCACGATCTGGCCCAGCAATTCGCCGCTGTCGTGATCGAGAACCATATCGAGAAACTGCGAGCGGACCCGCGACGTCTGCCCCGGCGAGCGCTGTCCGGTCGCGCCTCGGAACATCCCGCCGATCGTGCTGAACCCCGATGCCCCGAAGGGCGACCACCCCAGTAGCCCGGCGCCGAAGATGCCGAGCGGGACCGCTACCGCCAGCTCGCCCTTCATGCCGGTAAAGGCCGCAACCGCGAGCGCCACCACGCCGCCGCCGATCTTGATCGCGCGCGCCAGCACGACCGGATTGGCCGCGCGAAACATTTGCAGCAACGAATAAAGAAGAATAACGGCGACGACGCCGGCGATCAGGGTAGGCATGAATTCAATATAGTGGGATCAGCGGTAAAAAGCATGCCGGTCCTTTCGGCCTATAGGGCGTTGGTGAGGCGAGAAGCTTCTTGGCGTCGTTCGTATTCGCAACCGGCTGGCCAGGGAGCACCAGAATGGCTGCGCAAGGCTTGGTAACGATCCAGAGCAGCGACGGGCCGAAAGATACGATGGATAGGCTCGAGGCCGAGGTGAAGGCAAAGGGCATGACGGTGTTTGCCCGCATCGACCATGCCGCCGGGGCGGCCGGGATGGGGCTGTCGCTGCGGCCGACCGAACTCCTGATCTTCGGAATGCAAAAGGCGGCACGCCGCTGATGCAGTCCGTTCAGACCATCGGCATCGACCTGCCGCCAAAGGCGCTGGTCTGGCAGGATGCATCGGGCAAGACATGGCTTTCATACAATGATCCCGCCTGGCTCGCAGCGCGGCATGGGCTCAGCGGAGAAGCCGGGGCAGCGGTCGCCATGATGACGTCGGCACTGGATGCCGTAGCGAAAGCGGCAACCCCGGCGTGACCCGATGACGTCGCGGTCCGAGCCGCCGATTATTCCCGCCGCTTATGTGGCATCGAAAAACAGAGATCGAAATCACTTGATCTGGCCAAGCAATTTGGCGGCGCCGCTCCCGGTCTTCGATAGCCGCAGCAGCGCCTCGCGACCGCCGGCGGCATAGGCCGCGGCTGCGCGCAACAATTCGCGCAGCTGCGCCGCAGCGCCGGGATCGAACCTGCACCAGGCGCCACCGGTCAGACGTGCGATTTCTCGAAACGCCTGCTCCGCATCGGCGTCGTGGCCCTCCTGAAACATGAACACCGGCACCTTGAGCAGGCCGAGTTCGCCTGCCTTGGCGCAGAGTTCGTCGACCCTTTCCTCCATGGCGTCGCCGACGAAGACGACGGCGCGCACGGCGGAGGCGACCGCCTCGCGCCGCGCTTCCGACAACACCTTGCCGATCTGGGTGTTGCCGCCCCGGCAATCGATCTTGCCCATCAGCTTCGCCAGTTGCGCGCTGTCGGAGATCCACCCCGTGGCCCGGCACTCGTTGAGGCCGCGATAATAGACGAGGCGGATATCGAGGCTGCCGAGCGCCGCGGCCTCGCGAAACATATCGGCCTGCAGCGCGCAGGCCATATCCCATGTCGGCTGCCGGCTCATGGTGGCGTCGAGCGCGAACACCAGCCGGCCTCTCGCGCCGGCCGCGTGGGGCGACATCGCGCGGGCCTTGGCGACGAAGGCCGCGATGTCTTCGGCGGCCGATGGCCTTGCCTCCGGCAACGAACCAGCCTTGCCGGACGCAGCCTTTTGCGCCGACGCGATTTCGGCAGCCGATTTGGGTTTGGTCGGTTCGCCAGACATCAGCGCTCGCAGATTACAGCAAGCCCTTATGTGGGACGGGATCAGGGAGTGGTCAATGCGCGATGGTAGCGCTGGCACTGCTCACGGCGTCAACTGGTCCAGGCGAGTGCGCCGGCGACGGTCAGTTCTGCACCGGCGCATAGGGCGCGACCGGGCCGGCCTCGGTCATGACAGGCGGCGCTTTTGTCTCGACCGGCCTGAGCGGGCTGTCGTCATCGAGGAACTTGTCGAGCATGCCCTGGATCGATGCCTTGGCCTCGTCAGGTCCGGTATCGCGCATGTCGTTATGCTGGAAATCGGTTCGGACCACCGTAATCCCGGCCTTCTCGCAGACTTCTTCGGTCGGAATCACGCCAGGGTCCGGCTTGAAAACAGGATCGTGCGAGCGGAATGAGAGGATCTTGAACTTGCCGTCGGTCATGAACGGGACGCGCAGATTGTCGAGCGTCACGACCTTCTTGATCTTGTCAGGGTACATTTTGGCGAAGTAGAGCGACACGTCGGCGCCCATCGAGTGCCCCACCATCGTCAAATGATCGTAGTCAGCGTTCGACTGAACCTTCTTCATTTCCTCGATCGCAAAACGGATGTTGGCAACGTCGCGCTGGTACTGCGGCAGGCGGCCGACATAGAGCTCGCCGACTTTAGTCACCATCGGCGCGTCGGTCGGCAGATCATGCTGGATGCTGATGGCGATGTAGCCGCGCGCGGCGAAGACGTTGGCGAGGAAAGAGTATTCGGTGAATTTGACGGTGTTGCCGTGGTTGAGGATTGCCACCGGCAGCGTGATCATGCCGGCATTCGCCTGCAATTCCTTGTCGCGCCGTATGGCGATATCAACCGCGACCGGACGGTTGTTGCGGCTTGCATCGTAGAAGGTCAGCGTTTCGTGGCGGATCGCCCATTTGCTCGCGGTGAAATAACCGACCGCAACCAGCGCGCTAAGCGAAACCAGAATAGCAATTCCACGCTTCATGTTCGTCCTCGGCGCACGACCTTAAGGGAACCAAATCCACGGTTGGGACCCTGCGGTCCCTTATTGCTAATATACGTCACGGCCCCGTGACAGGAAGACCAAATATTGTGAATTGACCGCCTGATCGTTGTGCGATGCACCCTCTTATTGTGCAGTTGCACAACCGGGATAGCCGCAGCCTGTCCTCACTCTGGGACGCTACAACTCAACGTCCGGTTCAACTTGCCGGTAAAGGTGAGAACAAGTCGGGCGCAAGTTCGTTCCAGCATCACCCGCCAGTATTAACTTACCGCAAGGGCCCTAGGCACCGAGGATGTCGTGGACTTCGAGCGGCTTGTCGACCTGGCTGAACCATTCGGCGCGGTTGGCGGCGCGGCGGCGGCCGCGCTCATCGAGCGGCAGCTTCAACTGGCGCAGCAGGCTCGTAACCTCCTCGCGTGCCGTGACGTGACCCATGCTCGGACGGGTACCAAGCGTTGCCTCGTCGAGGTCGTCGAGCGCGGTCAGCCCGCGTGGAAAAAACTCGCGGTAGACCACCCGTTCGGCAAAACCATCGATCGAACGGAAGCCGAGCCGGAATGACAAATCGTTGAGGCTGTCGGCGACCAGCTGCTTGTTGCGCGATCCCAGCATCGACAATCGGTTGCGGACCACGATCCAGTCGGTAGAGGCGCCGTCGACCTGGCGGCGCTTTCGCCTGACGTCGCGCACCATCTCGGCATAGTGACTCTCGCCGGTGACCGAATAGGTCGCGGGATCGACGGTTCCCAGCACGTCGAAATCGAGGAAGCTGTCGTTGATCGGGGTCACCAGCGTATCGGCCATCGAGTGCGCCAGGCGCATCAGGTAACTATCCGACCCCGGGGTATCGATCACGATGAAATCGAAGGTCCGCTCGACCGCACTGACGGCGTCGATGAATTGCTGGAATTCGGAAGTTTCGTTGTCCGCGATCTGCATGGTCTCGCCGAGCTTGATGCAGCAGTGCACGGGCAGTTCGAGGTCCAGCCCGGTGCGGCGCGCCCACGCGCTTCGGTTGCTGATGTAACGGGTGAAGCTTTGCTGGCGGCAATCGAGATCGATGGTGGCGACGCGCTGGCCGGCTTTCATCAGTGCGACCGCAATGTGGAGGGCGGTAGTCGATTTTCCCGAACCACCCTTCTCGTTGCCCAGCACAACGACATGCGCCGAGCCCGATTGCCCTTGACTAGTCTGCACCAACATTGTCCGTCCCCTAAAAGATATCATCAAATTACGCGCGACCGCGGTCAAGTGAAATGCGCATTAGCACTCTCGAATCGTTGGCCGTGTGCCTTAATCATGAATCGCACGCGCAGCGCCGTTCGCGCACCACGGGATCGCCGGCACAGGATGTTCGACTGCCGGCTTGGCGGCCAAGCCTCGGTCTTGATAAGGTCGGCGTTCCCGCCGCAAGGTCGAAAGGCTCTCTGCCGCCTCGACCCAATAGATAGAATCCGGATGTTGCGAAGCCCCATGATCGTCCGCACGGTCCCTGCGTTGCGTCGCGCCCTCGACAGCATCAGGGCGCGAAAGGCCACGACCGCGCTGGTGCCAACCATGGGAGCACTCCATGACGGCCATGTGTCGCTGGTTCGGCTGGCGAAACGCCGCGCCACCAAGGTCATCGTGTCGATCTTTGTGAACCCCGCCCAGTTCGCACCGACGGAAGATTTCAGTTCATACCCGCGCACCTGGAAGGCCGATGTCGCTAGGCTTGCTGCCGAGAATGTCGACCTGATCTGGAATCCGGACGTGAAGACCATGTACCCGGACGGCTTTGCCACCCGGATATTGACGGAAGGGCCGGCCACCGCCGGTCTTGAGGATCGCTTCCGGCCGCACTTCTTCGGCGGTGTCACCACCGTAGTCGGCAAGCTGTTCACGCAAGTCCGACCGGATTTTGCGATCTTCGGCGAAAAGGATTTCCAGCAATTGCGAGTGGTGACGCGGATGGCCGGGGACCTCGACCTCGGCGTCAAGGTGATCGGCTCGAAAACCGTGCGCGAGCGCGATGGGCTGGCGATGTCGTCGCGCAACGTCTATTTGTCGCCGGAGGAACGCCACGCCGCACCGGCGCTCTACAAGGCCATGAAGGAAAGCGCCGGCCGTCTGCGGGCGGGCGACGACGTCGAGGCCGCGATGGCCGGCGGAGCCGAAATGATCGCGCAAGCCGGTTTTGTCACGGATTATTTCGAAGCCCGGCACGCCGAGACGCTGGCGCCGATCAAATCGGCGAAGGATGGACCGGTCCGAATCCTGGTTGCGGCCAAAATCGGAAGAACCCGGCTGATCGATAATGTCGCGGTCTAGCGCGTATTCCGCGAGAGCGGTCCCTGTTTGAGATCAGAAGTGGCGTAATCGAAAAGTGCGAGGTCCGGACTAGAGCAGCCCAAGATCGCGCAATTCCCGGCGCAGCGGCTCGGGCATCGCCGCAATGCCGGCGCCGGCGGAGCCGAGATCCGGCGGCACGTCGCTGTGGTCGAAATAGCGCCAGCCTTGGAACGCCCGCATCGGCCGCGGCAGCACCGCGAACACCTTGGGCTGCATCACCAGCCGGCATCGTCCGATACCGTCGCGATCCCGGAACGGCTCGATCGCGATGAGTTTTTCCCGCGCTGCGATCTCACCGCGGATCACCCAGTAGAGCGAGCCGCCCGCGAGCAACTCTTCGCCCCGCTTCGGCGTCATCCGGGTGATGTGGATATGATGTCGCGGCAGGCCTTTTTTCTTGGCGGTCTGCATGCGCTCGGCGACCCAGCTTCTGAGTTCCTTGACGGACTCGCAGCCAACGGCAAGCTTGATGAGGTGAAGCGGCATGGTAGTTGACGTTAGCGGTCAGCGACAGCTTTTGAAAGCATCAATCATTCGCGGCTGCGGGAGCTGGCGCTACCGATGCCGGTGCTGCCGGTGCAAGCTGGACCGGCGCGGGCGTCCGCGAAGGTCTCGGCGCCGGCTGCTTCTTGGCCGCCGCCAGCGCGGGGGCCGGCGTCGGACGCGGTGACGGCAATGGCGCGGTCGCAAGCGACGGTGCCGGACGTTGCGCGGATGGCGCCGCTGTCGGCTCCGGCGTCATGATGCTGACAGGCGGGGTCGAGGCCGCTGTGGGAAAATCAGCATTGGTAGGCCTGCCCGTCGGCATCGATGGCGGAAATAGTGCGGCGGGCCCCGCTGCCGCAGCCGCGGGCGCGTTCCACAACGGCGCGTAGCGCGAAACCAGGCCGTCATAGACATGCTCTTCCATGTTGGCCTCGATCTGGTGGTGATCCGCCAGTGACCGGAAGGCGGCGCATTCCACCGGCGTGCAATGGTCGCGGGCAAGCAGCACCTGCGCCATCAATCCGTAGCGGTCGCGCTCGATCGCGTGGCGCAGCATCTGTAATTCGGGGGTCATGCCTTTATCCGCGGCGGCGACGTCGCCGAACGTGGTCAGCCGCGTGATCTGCGCTGCCGCATACGATACCGCCGCGGCGGTAGATTCGGCAGAACCGAACAACGCCTTCTCACAGCCCATCAAAACGGCATCACCCGCGAGATCGTCGATGCACGACAATGCCGGTAGCGAAGCACTGATCGGCTGGGGTGATCGGGCTTCACTGGAGACGGTGTGGCTGTCAGGACCGTAGCCGCGGATAGTCGCGGCCACCGCGATGCCGACGGCCAGCAAGGTAATGACCGTCAGCGCGCCGGTGGCGACGGATTTTTCGGCTCGCAACAGCGTGATCAAAACGATGATCGCGAAGAATCCCGCCGCGGCCAGTGTCAGCCACATCGGAAACGCAGGCGAAGCCCAAAATTGATCGAGCGATGTAGCCCAGGCCCAGTTCATGCGCGATGTCCCTAACGCAGCATAAGATGCACTCGGCGAAAGCGAATGCCTTCTTTCCGCACTCAGCTTGTCGCAGAATGGTCCTGCGAACGGGGCGTTTTGACGGCGGGCGCAACGAAAGCCGTTTCACCCGGCCATGCGCGCAATTTAGGAAATATCGAGCTGACTTTCCTTGGCCACCCGTTCGAAAGCTTCCGTCGAGCTTTTGATCCGATACTGACAGTCGTCGCCATCGGTCGGCAGCAGCCGGATCACCTCATAGGTGCCGCTGGCGGCCGGACGGGCGACGTTGCTGGCAGTAAAATAGACGGTCTCTCCAACGTTGTATTTGTGCTTCAACGCACTCTCCATCCACGCAAAGAATGTCGGCCAAGCCCACGGTCCCGCTTGCTAAGGCCGACTGAAAACCCGGCGTTTCTATAGCACAGCGCCGGTCCCGTTGGCCAGTTACATCGGGGCATATCAAATGCGCGGATTTTGCAGGTTTTTCAGTGCGATAAAGGCGATTTTGTGGGTTCCGTGGCGGTCTGCGCGGCAGCCGCCCCGGAACCTTTGCTCCGAAGCCCTTAAGCCGTGTGCGGCAGCGTGCCGTCCGGACTGGCATGATCGACCGCGGCGGGAAGTTGTTGCGCCAAAACCTTGGCAATCTGGTCGACTGGGATATTGAAGCGTGCGGCCAGTTGCTTGACGGTGTCGCTGCCCAGCACCTGCTGCAGTTGCTCGGCCGTGATCGGCAGGTTCTGACCGTTGCCGAGCCAGGATTTGACCTGATCGCCGAGGCCGGCCTGCTGAAGCTTGGCGACAATAGCGCTTAGCCCGCCCTGGCTACCATTGCCCAGCATCTCGCTGAGCACGACCGGTAGCACGGCCCCTTCAAGCTGGCCGAGCGCGCCCTTGAACGCCGCTGAATTTTCCAGTGAATCGAGAATTCCCATGGCCAAATCCTTTCGCTAGATGCGGACATGCCGGTTCCGAATTCAGCCGCTTCGCACGGCCTCCGTCAAGCCGCGATTGCGACCGAGGCTCGGTATTCCGCCGCTCACGCCGTCTCAAATCTGTCAATAATCAGGGTTTCGGCAAGTGCGGCAGTGGTCCATTGCTGGAACGCCGGCAGCGCCATCATGGTGTCCATATAGGCCTGCGCCTCCGGCGCCACTGCAATCGCAAAGCTGCGAAACCGATGCACCACCGGTGCGAACATGGCGTCTGCGCCGCCGAAGGCTCCGAACAAAAACGGCCCGAACTTTCCGTAGCGTTCGCGGCACTCGATCCAGATCTGCTCGACGCGCGCGACGTCGGCGCGCGCGTCGGCCGATAGCGCGACCGCGCGGACCAGCCGATGCAGGTTCATGCCGCACTCGTTGCGCAGCGCCGCAAAGCCCGAATGCATCTCCGCCGAAATCGAACGCGCATGCGCGCGCCGCGCGCGATCCTCCGGCCAAATCCGCGATTGCGGAAACCGTTCGGCGACGTATTCGATGATCGCCAGCGAATCCCAGATCGTGATGTCGCCGTCGATCAGCGCCGGTACCTTGCCCGAAGGCGTGAAATCCAGAATCCGCCGCTTGTCGGCGTCGCCGGTATAGAGCGGAATGAAAACCTCGTCGAAGGCGATGTCGTTGGCTCGCAGCGCCAGCCAGGGCCGCATCGACCACGACGAATAGTTTTTGTTACCGATCACGAGCTTCAAGGCCATGCGAAGAAATCCCTGTTGGCTTGGCATTCTGCCATAGCGCGGCGCAATCGCAACCGGCATCCACATCATGCTGCCGGTTGCCGCGACCGGTCATGCATGGCATGCATCGCTACGTCGGGGGGACAGAACATGCGCGCGTATGCGGTCGATATTCTGGCGGTCGGCTTTTTCATCATTGAATGGACGGTATACGCGGTCACGCTGGAGCATACGGCGTATGGATGCGACAGCCTGTCCGCCCGCATGCATGTCTACCGCGAGGTCTGGATCCGGCGCCTGCTCGATCGCGAGGCCCGCATGGTCGATATGCAGATCATGGCCTCACTGCAGAACGGCACCGCATTCTTTGCGTCGACCAGCCTGTTCGCGATCGGCGGCGCTTTAGCTTTGTTGCGTGCGACCAGCGAAGCGCTGGCCGTGCTGGGCGCGCTGCCGGTCGATTTCAGTCCCTCGCCTGCGCTCTGGGAAGTCAAATGTCTCGGGCTGATCCTGATTTTCGTCTACACGTTCTTCAAGTTTGCCTGGGCGTACCGGCTGTTCAACTACGTCGCCATCCTGCTCGGGGCGATGCCGCCGGCCTCGCAACGCGACACGCCCGAGGCGGAAGCGCATGTCATCAGGACGACGAAAGTGTTCGAAGCCGCAGGCAGGCAGTTCAATCGCGGGCAGCGCGCATTCTTCTTCGCGCTGGGCTATCTCGGCTGGTTCGTCAGTCCCTGGGTTTTGTTTGTAACCACGGCGGCGGTTGTGATCGTCACCTGGCGCAGGCAGTTCGCCTCCAGTGCCTGGCACGCGATGGGAACCTAGGACGCGCCCGCAAAGTCCTGCGGCGTAAAACTGAGATCGAGCACTTTCCATTCGCCGTATCTGTCCGCCGGTAACATCGCGTAGGGCTGACAAGCCTCCAGCGCACTGATCGTGCTTTGCATCAGTGCCGGTCCTTTTGCGGAAGCGCTGGCCTCAATCAGGACAGGGTTCGTCGCAAGCTTGCCGTCCGGCGTCATGAACACACGCAGCTTGATCTTGATCTTGTCGGAGGGGACGATCGATGCTGGCAGCTTCGCACACGTCCGGAGATGGCGTCGAAACTCCGTGACGAGACTGGATGCGATGTCGGCTTTCTCCGACGCCGCGGCATCGAAGCCGTCGCCGGGTTTGTCCTGGGCTGAGGTTGGCGGAAGATCCGGGGGCAGACCGAGCATCACGTGGTATTTGAGCGACAGATCAGGCTCCGCAGGAGTGTAGGCCGGCAATGGTGACGTCGGTGGCGGCTGCGGCGAAGCGGCAGCCTGTTGCCGATCGGGAAGCGGGGTCGACGGCGCCGCCTGCTTTTGCGGGGGCGCTGTGGCCGTCGGTGGAGCGGCGGGCGCCGGCTGAGCAGCAGGCGCGGATTTCGACGAAAGGTCGAAGGCATCGGAAGGCTGAGCCTTGGCCGCGGCGGGCGGCTCCGGCGTCTTTTCCGGGACCTCATCAGGCGAAACGAGATCCACCGTGATCGATTCAGCCGTGACCGAACCGAACGGATGCACCTCGGCGAAGATCAGCACCATCGCCAACGCCGACAGATGGCCGAGCGCCGATGCTGCGATGCCTGAGCGTATGAACCGGAGTGGTTCCACCGTACTCAATCAAGGTTTGGAAGTCGCTCCTGCCCCAGCCGCCAGCATAGCGGCCAATGCGAGCGCCTCAATCCCATTTCGGCGCGAAACCGAAATCGGTAAGCCGGCCCTTGGCGCTTGCCATCTGCGAAATCTGCTGCATCTCCTCGGCGGACAGCGCGAAGTCGAAGATGTCGATATTTTCCGACAACCGTTCGATCCGCGACGTCCGCGGTATCGCCGAAACATTCTGCTGCACCAGCCAGCGCAGGCAAACCTGGGCGGCGGTCTTGCCGTGGACCTGCCCGATCCGCACCAGGGTCTGGTCGCTCTTGATGCGGCCCTTCGCCACCGGACTATAGGCGATCAGCGCCATGCCGTGGAGCGCGCAGGCCTCCCTGACCTTGGTCTGGTCGAGATAGGGATGATATTCGACCTGATCGCACGCCAATAGCTCCGGGCACGCCGCGATCGCCTCCTCGATCAAAGCCACGGTGAAATTCGAGACGCCGATGTGCCGGGTCATGCCGAGTTTCTTGACATGCGCCAACGCGCCCAAGGTTTCCTGCAGCGGCACGTGCGGATTCGGCCAGTGCAGCAGCAAGAGGTCGACTTCGGAAAGCCGCAGTTTTGTCAGGCTCTCCTTGGTGGAGCGTTCGAGATCGTTCGGCGCGAAGTGGGTGGTCCAGACCTTGGTCGTCACGAACACGTCGTCACGCTTGACCTTGGAGGCACGCAGCCCCTCGCCGACCTCGCGTTCGTTCTCATAGACCTGGGCGGTATCGATGTGGCGATAGCCAAGTCTTATGGCCTGCTCGACGAGACGGGCGCAGGTTCGGCCGCGAAGCTCCCAGGTGCCCAACCCGATCGCGGGGATTTTTGCGCCGTTGGCTTCGACGAATTGCATCGCGGATACTCGAACAAACCGAGACCATTATGTCCTGTCGGGACCATGCTGCCAACGTCCGCAAGCGAGTTCCGGGTTCAGATCGGCGATGGATCCGAGGCCAAAGCGGCAAACACCGTCTCCGGGGCATGGGCGATCACCGCGAGAAGGGCACGGGCGGGTCCGCGCGGCAAGCGTTTGCCCTGCTCCCAGTTTCTGATGGTGTCGACCGGCACTCCTAGCCTGGCTGCGAATTGCTGCTGTGTCAGCCGCGCGCGCCGTCGAAGGTCGCGCACCGCCGGGGGCGGCCCCGGCTCCGCCGGCGCGACGCAAGTCGGCGTCGGCGCGGCAAAAGCCGTCGTCGGGGCGAGCGGAAACTCCTGCCCATCCCGCAATTCGACGATCCGTCCGTCCGCTTTCAGCCGCAAACGCTGCATGCCCGACTCCATGCGGAGATGGTCGGCGATACGCGTTAAGGTCCGATTAACGATACGCAGGCAGCTGCGTATCCGCTAATTCAGCCCGAACCAAAGCGTGGCGATGCCGAGAAACGAAAAGAAGCCGACCACGTCAGTGACCGTTGTGACGAAGGTGCCCGACGCCACCGCCGGATCGGCCCGCACCCGCTCCAGCACCATCGGAATCAGAATGCCGCCAAGGGCGCCGGCAACCAGATTGCAGATGATCGCGAGCCCGATCACGATGCCAAGACCGGGGATCTTGAACCAGGCCACCGCGGCGATGCCGGTGATGACGGCAAAGGCAAGGCCGTTGACGAGACCGACAAGGCCCTCGCGGACCACCACCCGAAACGCGTTGTTGGAGCCGAGTTCGCGGGTGGCCAGAGCGCGCACCGCGACCGTCATGGTCTGGGTCGCGGCATTGCCGCCCTGGCTGGCAACGATCGGCGCCAGCACGGCCAACGCCACCATTTTTTCCAGCTGGCCTTCGAACAATCCGAGCACCGAGGACGCCAGGAAAGCGGTGGCAAGATTGACCAGCAGCCAGTTGAAGCGACCCCGCGCGATGGTCCAGACGCTGTCTGACAGTTCTTCATCGCTGGTGACGCCACCCAGCGCCCTCAGATCTTCGTCCGCCTCCTCCTCGATCACGTCGACCACGTCGTCGATGGTGATGACGCCGACCAGACGGTTTTCGGTATCGACCACGGGGGCTGCGACCAGATTGTATTTGCCGAACAGCCGCGCCACTTCTTCCTGGTCGTCGAGCACCGATACGCGACGGCGGTCTTCATCGATCAAATCGGCCAGCGGCACCAGCCGGCGCGAGCGCAACAGAGCATCCAGCGCCACCGCGCCGTGCCAGTGTTGCGCTTTATCGACCGCGTAGATTTCGTAGAACCGATCCGGCAGGTTCGGCTTGTCGCGCATGTAGTCGATCGCCTGTCCTACGGTCCAGTCCGGCGGCACCGCGATGAATTCGGTTTGCATCCGCCGTCCGGCGGAGTTTTCGGGATATTCCAGGCTGCGTTCGAGCGCGTCGCGCTCCGATGGCGGCAGTTTATCGAGGATTTCTTCCTGGTCTTTTTCGTCGAGGGCCTCGAGCAATTCGACGGCGTCGTCGGATTCCAGTTCGCGGACTCCTTCCGCGACCATCTCCGGTTCGAGTTCCTCGAGGATCTCCTCGCGGACGGAATCGGAGACCTCGTTCAGCGCCGAGAAGTCGAAATCCGCGCCGGTCAGTTCCACAAGGCTGACACGATCCCCGGGTTCTAGCGCCGCAATCAAATCGCCAAGATCGGCCTCATGCAGTTCCGCGACGACCGCGCGCAGGAACGGGGTTTGTTCGGTATGGATCGCGCGCGAGATTTCCTCGACGAATTCGTGGCGAATTTCGCCAGCTTCGTTGCGCATCGGGAGACGGTCGAGTACCGACGCCCCGGCGGGTTGGGCAACGTCCACATCTTCGGCCATACCACGCCTCGCCGGTTTGACAGAATTGCTCAACTCGTCTGAGTTGTCGCTTCCCGCATTACCCAATGGGCAACACCGAGCGCAATGATAAAGATGCTCCGACGGATAAGGGCCCGGAAGTCCATGAACGCGCTGGGGGCGGCCCTTGTTACCTCCATGGCGTGGATGGCGGCGGCGGCCGCGGCGGACTGCCCGCGCAAAGGTACGCTCGGCACCTCGCGCATTCTCGAGGTCGATGCCGCAACCTTCCCGCGGGTGGGACTGAAAAGCTTTCCGCAGACGCTGCCGCTTGCCGATCACGAGGTGGTCTTGACGTTCGATGACGGCCCCTGGCCGCCGACGACGCCGAAGGTGCTGGCGGCACTGGCGCAACAATGCGTGCGGGCAACGTTCTTCCTGATCGGCAAGCCCGCTTCAGAACACCCGGAGCTGGTGCGGAGGCTCGCGGCCGAGGGCCACACCATCGGACATCACACATGGCTGCACCGCAGCCTGATGCAAATTCCGCCGAGCGAGACGACAGAAGAAATCGACCACGGCATATCAGCCGATGAGATGGCGTTGCACGGTGTCGCGACCACGATCCCGACTACACCGTTCTTTCGCTTTCCCGGCTTCGAGATGACACCGGCGACGCTCGATCTGCTGCAATCGCGCGGCATCGTCGTGTTCGGCGCCGACCTCTGGGCCAACGACTGGGATCCGATGACGCCGCAGCAGGAATTGAAGCTGATCACCGACCGGCTCAACGCCGTCGGCAGGGGGATCATCCTGCTCCACGATCCCAAGGCCAAAACCGCGGCTATGCTGCCGGATTTTTTGCGCTATCTCCGCGACAATCACTATCGCGTGGTCCATGTGGTGCCGACAGGGCCGGCGGTCGACTTTGACGGCGTGCCGTGAGCCTTCAATCATGCGTGAAACTCGGACAATTAAGGCCTCGTTCATGTCACCGTATGTAACTATCTGCGCGTAATGGGAATGCAGACGGTGTTTCATGATCGGTAGGGTGTTGGTTGGTTTGCGGACATGGCAATGCGCCGCCTTGTATTTGATGCTACTTACCGGCATCGGCGCACAAGCTGCGTCAGCTGCCGATTGTCCCGGCCATCCCGATGCGCTCGGCACCTCGCGTACCCTGGTGGTCGATCCCCGGGAACATCCGCGGATCGGCACCATGCAATATCCGGAGACGCTGCCGCTTGCCGATCACGAGGTGGTGCTGACGTTCGATGACGGGCCGCTGCCACACAACAGCAATCAGGTTCTGGACATTCTCGCCGCGGAATGCGTGAAGGCGACCTTCTTTGAGATCGGCCGCATGGCTACGGCCTATCCGGAAGGCGTGCGCAAGCTCCGCGACGCCGGCCACACCATCGGCACCCACAGCCAGAATCATCCTCTGACCATGAATCGGATGCCGATCGAGCGCGCCAGGCAGGAGATCGACGACGGCATCGCTTCGGTGAAGGCAGCACTCGGGGATGATGCCGCGCTGTCGCCGTTCTTTCGCATCCCCGGTCTGATGCGCGCCCAGGGTGTCGAGGACTATCTGGCGTCACAGGGCATCCAGGTCTGGAGCGCGGATTTTCTGGCCGACGACTGGCGGCATATTTCCTCGTCGCGGGTCTACGATCTCGCGATGCAGCGGCTCGAGGCCAAGGGACGCGGGATTCTGCTGCTGCACGATATCCAGGCCCGCACGGTCGCCGCCTTGCCGAGAATTCTCCGTGAGTTGAAGGCGCGAGGCTATCGTATTGTCCATGTGGTGCCGGAGACACCACAGCTGCCAGCCACGTCGACCGAACCGCCGCAATGGCAGCTGCATCCTCCCTCGGAGAACGTGGCTATCTCGCACTGGCCTAAAATTCCCAATTTTGTCTTTGCCGAGGCCGAAATACTTCCCGCGCCCTCGCTGTCGGATCTGGACTGGCAGGACGAACAATCGATGACCCTTGCGGAATCGCTGGATCACGCCGGACGGCTGGCGCGCGGCGTTCCGCTGCCGCGGGAAGCGCCCTGGCCCCGGCAATTGCCGATGCCACTTGATGGCGCGGCCACCGTCCTGCCGGTTCCGGCCGGGAACATTTTCGAGATACCGGAAAAGTCGTTTGCGGCCATCGCTCTCGCCTCGCCCCGTCAGCAGCAGACTGCCCCGGCCGGGCATGAAACGGATCGCATCGCAAAACTGATTGCCGCCGATTCGGGCCAGTCGCGGCGTACGATCCCCCGGAAGCGCTTCGGGCGGCGCGGCGCGCCACGCTTGGCCGGTCGCGGCAACGGACTGGCGGCGCGTGGCGGGCGACGCGAGCTCAAGCACCTGGTGCAGGTCAAAAAAAGAAGCGTGTGACGGCTTATTCCGTCACGATCTTTGAAATGCATAGCAGCACGATCAAGGCGAGAAACAACAGATCGATATAGGAGTTCATCTCGCCGGCCCGGCGCAGCCCCGAGACGTCAGTGACGATTTGGCGGCGCTGCGACGCTGCAGCGGGGCCCTCCCCGGTAAGCCCTGCGAGACGGCGCGCCTCACCCTCAAGCCGCTCGATTTTCTGGAAGAAATAAAACGACCGCAAGGCCGATGCCGCCCGCATCGCGCTGTAGACCAGCACGAGGATCGCAACGATCGCCCGTTGCTGATATTTCTCCAGGAAGTTCAGGCTGAAATAGACCAGCGACAAAAAAAGGAAATTGGAAATGAATCGATAGGCGTAGCTGAGAAACTTCATGCGGGTGTTCCTGTCGATGGTCAGTCAGGCAGTCTTGATCGAATGCGATCCGAACGAATCGATTACCGGGTCAGTATCGCCAGCCTGAAGCCGCCTTCGTCGTGTACGCGAACCCTGTTACAGCACGGCAACGGATGCGCCGTTCAGGATCGCCGCGTAAGTGGCATCCCTGATATCACGCACTCATGTCCGGCATTCGGCCGGCACCATTGCACGATTTCTGGTGCGCTCGGAGGGACTCGAACCCCCACGATTTTACTCACTGCCACCTCAAGGCAGCGCGTCTACCAATTCCGCCACGAGCGCTTAGGGAGATCGGCACGGGCTTGGGGCCGCACCGGATCAACGGCGCCGATGTAACAAATCAGGGATGGGGGGACAAGGCCCGCTGACGAGGCCGTTCGGCCTATCGGCTGCCCGGCGATCGCGGCAGCATTTGCTTGACTTCGACGGCGATCCGGTTGCGATCGACCAGCACCACGCCGCTGGCGATCGGCAGGTTATTGGCGAGGATCTTGACCTCATCCGCTTCGGTGGCGTCCAGTTCGATGATGGCGCCGCGGCTCAGGCGCATGACCTGATGGATGGGCATCGACGTGGTTCCGAGGACCACCATGAGATCGACGGTGACTTTATCGAGGGTTGGCACTGGGGACCCAAACTGACTGACGTAAAATGCAGAATTGCGTGGTTCCTGATCATCACCACGTTATGGTTAGCCAATGGTTAATGACCGCCAAAGCCTCGATTTCACGCGCCCTTCGGGGTCCCCATGCGGCAGCGCGGTCGAATGGCTAATATCCGACGCGCCGGTGCCCTATCTCGATGCGATAGCGGCGATGGAAGCACGGGTAGCCGACATCGCGGCCCTGAGGGCACCCGAACTGGTCTGGCTGCTGGAACACCCCCCGCTCTACACCTCCGGGACCAGCGGCAAGACGACCGACCTGCTCGACCCCCGCTTCCCGATCTTTGCCACGGGGCGCGGCGGGCAGCTCACCTATCACGGGCCTGGCCAGCGGGTGGCCTATGTGATGCTCGACCTGAAACGGCGGCGGCCCGACGTCCGCGCCTATGTGGCCAGCCTCGAAGAATGGATCATCCGCACCCTGGCGGCGTTCAATGTCCGGGGCGAGCGGCGCGAGGATCGGGTCGGCGTCTGGGTGAACCGGTCAGACAAGGGTCCTGGCTTCGAAGACAAGATCGCCGCCATCGGCGTGCGGCTGCGGCGCTGGGTGTCGTTCCACGGCATCTCGCTCAACGTCGAGCCGGACCTGACGCATTTTGACGCGATCGTACCCTGCGGCGTCGCCGACCCCCGCTACGGCGTCACCAGTCTCGCCGGTCTCGGCCTTACCCCAACCATGGCGGATGTCGATATCGCGCTCCGCCGGGCCTTCGAAGAGGTGTTCGGCTCCGTGGAGGCAGGGGTGCCGGAAGCGACGATCTGACCATGCTGCCAGGCACTGCCACACCGAGGCGCGCGAGCCGATAGCTCAGGTCTGTTCTGATCGGCATCACCGCTCCTCCTCCGGGTGCACCCAGATATAGGGCAAGGTCTGCCGCTCTTCCGTCAACCTGATCATGTGCAGAGGAGCGTAGCGCTTCTTGCGGCATGACCGGCATTTCAGCGACGCCTCGGATTAGACACCCGAAAGGGCCGCGCGACCCTACAGGTTCGGTCAATGTGCGATCCCTGCCAATTCAGGCTGTCGGCGTGCCGGAATTGAGCAGCTGCGAGATGGCGGTGACAAGCTGGGCCGGCGCGAACGGCTTGGTAATCAGGATGCTGTTGGGCACGCCCTTGGAAGCCCATTCGTCGGCGCTGTCGCCGGTCATGTAGACGACCGGAAATTCCGGATCGATTTCCCTGGCGCGGCGCGCAACATTCCATCCGTCCAACTTGCCGCTGCCGAGATTGATGTCCGTCACTAGCGCCCGGTACTTGCCGCCGGACCCGTCAAGCAATTCCACGGCTTGCTCGCCTGACGAGGCGATGGCCAGTTCAAAACCGCCATCGCTGAGCGCCCCTTCAACGATACCCTGAATCAACTGGTCGTCTTCCACAACCAGGATTACCAGCAAGTCTTCCAATGCCTTGACTCCAGCAGTGCTGCGAAGCCGCAACATTCCCCAGAAAAGGCAAGTACCCGCGAGCCGATCGGTTCCATCAGCCTTGCGTGACTATTTGGGCGGCTGCAGTTCGCTGTTGATCCAGCCCGTTGTCGGATTTGAGCGGGTCGGATGCCAACACCAGCCTATCGGTGTGAGCGCACTTCAAACATTTGAAGGTGTGGTGCTCGAACCCTGCCGGGCCGTCCGAGAAGGCGGCCGTTATCATCGGTGTTCGGCACCTGGGACACTGCGGTCGGTGGATCGGCAAAAGCTCCGGGCTTTCCAGCTGGCCATAAGCGCAAAATTAGCGCCGATTTTTTATATCCGTTTGTCCGGTCGCTGACCCCAAGTTCCTCAAAACTTCGTCACCGGCCGTGATCCCGCGCTCGACGGATATCCGAGCGACGCGAGAAGGCCCTGCCGCTGGCGGGTCGACAGGGCCTTCCGCGCTGCGGCCGACCAGGAGAACATCGGCCGCATCTTCAAACCGCATCGGAGCGGACAACGTTCCTGAATATGGAGGGCACAAAAAGCCGCAGGACGTCCGGAACCCGGAAGCCCCAGCAATCTTTGCGCTAAATTGCTTTGGGGTGCCGAGCCACGTTATTGTTTGTGGGCCGCCCTTATGGCGGCGTCCGCAGACAAGAGCAAAGTGCCATGCCTGAAATCATCGACCTCGGCTCGCTCAGGCTGAGATTCCTGCAAAGCAAGGAAGACACCGCCGGCAGCATCGACATGTTCGAGATGACGCTGCAGCCGAACGCGCGCATGCCCATACCGCACTACCATGATCGCTGGGACGAGACGATTTACGGACTGAGCGGCACCACGTCCTGGCGGGTTGACGGCCAAGATATCGACGTGACGCCTGGCGAAACGGTCTTTATCAAGCGCGGCATTGTGCACGGCTTTACCAACCGGACGGCAGGGCCGACCTCATGCCTCTGCACGCTGAGCCCGGGCGTGCTCGGTCCGCAGTACTTCAAGGACATGGCAGGTCTGCTGGCGGCCGGAACGCCTGATCCGGCCAGGATGAAGGAAACGATGCTGCGCTACGGGCTTGTACCTGCACCGCCCGCCTAGATTAGACAGAAACTCACGGTTGACGCGGAAATAACCCGACCAGCCATTCCGGGAACAGCCTACACCGTCGGCAGGACCGAGAAACGCTCGCCGGCTCGCCGCAAATTTAGCGCTTCCAAGCTTGTGGGTTCTTCCGTGACAGCATCAACCCGCGCCGTCGAGGGCCCACGCCGGCACAATGCGATCAAATCGGCCACGACATCCTCCGACCCCGCAAACAGCGCCTCGACGCTGCCGTCCCGGCGGTTGCGCACCCAGCCTTCAAGTCCATGCGCCCTCGCCCGGTGCCCGACCCAGGCACGGTAGCCGACGCCCTGGACCTGGCCAGTGATCGTCACCAGACGGATCGCGTTGGCACCCATCTATCGCTTCAGCCCCAGAAATTCCGCGCTGCGCGCTTTGACATCCGCCTCGCGCGTGACGCGACCGGTCAGTTCGGATGACGCAAGACCCTTCAAATTCTTCGGCGACGTACCGTCGCGCAGCGCTTTCAGCGTCTCGTAGACCGCGTGCGTCGCCGCGGCGAAGGGCGCGTGACTCTGCAACGCGATTCGCACCCGCTGGTTGGCGAGATAATCGCAGTCGGCCTCGGGGAAGCCGCCGAGCACGAGCGGCAGCTTCGTCGCCGCCGCGATGGCTTCCAGCTCCGCGTGGCTCTTTATGCCGGTGAGGAACAGCGCGTCGACCCCAGTGCCTTCATACGCTACGGCGCGCGCGATCGCGTCATCAAGACCAGAGATCGACGCAGCACCAGTGCGCGCCATGATAACCACGCTGGCATCGCCCCGCGCGTCCACCGCCGCTTTCATCTTGCCGACGCCTTCCTCGAGCGGGATCAGCTGCGTCCCGGGTTGCCCGAAGGCCTGCGGCAGCAGGGTGTCCTCGATGCTGAGTCCGGCGGCGCCCGCCGTCGCCAGTTCCTCGACCGTGCGGCGGACATTCATCGCGTTGCCATAGCCGTGATCGGCATCGACCAGCACCGGCAGGGAGGCGGCGCGCGACATCCGGCGCATCTGTTCGGCAAGTTCGGTCAGCGTGATCAGCGTGATATCGGGATCGCCGAGCACCGCGAGCGAAGCCACCGACCCGCCGAACATGCCGAGCTCGAAACCGAGGTCCTCGGCAATACGGATCGAAACCGCGTCGTAGACCGAGCCCGGACGAACGCAGATCGATCCCGTCAGGATCATACGCAACGCTTCGCAGCGCTTTCGGAAAGTCATGGCAAACCCTCAAAGTCTGGCGTTATTGCGAGGAGCCAACGGGTCGCGCGAATGCGGGCCCGATGACAGGCTCCGCGACGAAGCAGAGATAGCTGTCGTATCCTCGTTCTTGATTGTTTCACGGAGTTTATCATCAGGCGGAGCTTAGCGCCGACCCGTTGGCGCGCAATGACGGACCTCATTTGCTTCCATTACGCGAATTCGAGAATCAGCGCATCCACCGCCAGGGTCGCGCCGGCGGCGGCGTGGATTTTTTTGACCGTACCGTCCCGCTCGGCGCGCAGCACATTCTGCATCTTCATGGCCTCGACCACGGCGAGCGTTTCGCCGGCCTTGACTTCCTGGCCTTCGGAAACCGCAATCGAAACCACCAGCCCCGGCATCGGGCATAACAGTTTCTTGCCGGTATCGGCTTTGATACCGACCGGCATCAGCCGCGCCGCGGCGGCCTCGGATTCGGTAAAGACATTGACCGCGACCTCAAACCCCTGATGCGCAAGCCGGAAGCCGTTGGCGATCGGGCGCACCTGCATCGCCACCCCGTGGCCATCGAGGGTGCCCTGCCAGACCGGGTCGCCCGGCGTCCACGGCGAGAGCAGATGGTGCGGATGGCCCAACGTGCCGTCGGCGCCGACAAAGCGCACTACGATGTCGTCGGCCTCGCGCGCGATATCGAGCGCGATTTCGTTGCGCTCCAGCCACACCGCGCGGCGGCGCTCGCGTTGCACCGGGCGGCCGGTCAACTGGCCGGAAATCTGCCGCTTGCGCTCGCCGAGCACATGATCGATGGCGGCGGCCACCGCCGCCAGCCGGCGCGCGACCTCGCCTTCGGGCGTGCGAACCGCGAATCCGCCCGGGAATTCTTCCGCGAGGAACCCCGTTGAGAGATTGCCCTCGCGCCAGCGCGGATGATGCATCAGTGCCGACAGGAACGGAATGTTGTGCCGGATGCCGTCGATGTAAAAGGAATCCAGCGCCGTCGACTGCGCCTCGATCGCTGCCGCGCGCGATGGCGCATGGGTCACAAGCTTGGCGATCATCGGATCGTAATAGATCGAGATCTCGCCGCCTTCCTGCACGCCGGTGTCGTTGCGGACAGTAATGCCGTCGATGCTGCTCTCGACCGGCGGGCGGTATTTTACCAGCCGCCCGACCGAGGGCAGGAAGCTGCGGAACGGGTCCTCCGCGTAGACCCGCGACTCCACCGCCCACCCCGTCAGCGTGACGTCCTTTTGCGTCAGCGACAGCTTCTCGCCGGCGGCAACGCGGATCATCTGCTCGACAAGATCGATGCCGGTGATCAATTCGGTCACGGGGTGCTCGACCTGCAGCCGCGTATTCATCTCCAGGAAGTAGAAGCTCTTGTCCTGGCCAGCGACGAATTCGACCGTGCCGGCAGAATCGTAACTGACCGCCCTGGCGAGCGCGACGGCCTGTTCGCCCATCTTGCGGCGGGTCTTCTCGTCGAGCAACGGAGATGGCGCTTCCTCGATCACCTTCTGATTGCGACGCTGGATCGAGCATTCGCGCTCGCCGAGATAGATCACGTTGCCGTGCTTGTCGCCCAACACCTGAATTTCGATGTGGCGGGGATCGACGATGAATTTCTCGATGAAAACGCGGTCATCGCCGAATGAGGATTTGGCTTCGGCCTTGGCGAGCCCAAACCCTTCGGCGACTTCCGAGGTCGAATGCGCGATCCGCATCCCCTTGCCTCCGCCGCCGGCGGAAGCCTTGATCATCACAGGGTAACCGATCTGATCCGCGATCTTCACCGCATGCTTTTCGTCCTCGATCACGCCGAGATGGCCCGGCACGGTCGAGACGTTGGCTTTCGCGGCGGCCTTTTTGGATTCGATCTTGTCACCCATGGCGGCGATCGCGCCCGCGTTGGGCCCGATGAAGACGATGCCGGCCTGGCCGAGCACGCGGGGAAAGGCCTCGCGCTCGGACAGGAATCCGTAGCCCGGATGGACCGCCTCGGCGCCGGTCTTGCGGCAGGCCTCGACGATCTTCTCCATCACCAGATAGCTTTCGGCCGCGGCCGGCGGTCCGATCAGAATCGCCTCGTCGGCCATTTCGACATGGAGCGCGTCACGGTCGGCCTCGGAATAGACCGCGACTGTCTCGATCCCCATCCGGCGGGCAGTCTTGATGATCCGGCAGGCGATCTCGCCGCGATTGGCGATCAGAATTCGTTTGAACATGGGCTTGCTTATGCAACCTTCTGGGGCGGGGTCCAGCCTCGCGGGCTGGGGGCCGCAATCTGGCATGCGGGGACGAATGTAACAATTCCGTCGTACAGCAAAACCAAACGGAGGCAACGGTCCAGGCTCGAATTTGTGGCCTGATCTTCGAATCGGGAGGCGATTCACTGGCTATTCCGGATCGTGCCGCTCGGCGCAACGGCAGGGCCGGCGGAAGAACGAAAATCCATGCCTGGTGTTCAGCATCGTCTGCGCTAGCTTTCCTTCGACCGTTTGGCGGGAGCTGCAGCGTACGCAGAGATGACGACGTCGCCGAAGACATGGACTTCGCCTGTGTCTTCGAATTCGGCCGATGCAAATTCCGGCTTGCACCAATCGCCACCAAGCGCATCCTCTCGCGCAGCGATCGCGCGCGCGTCGTCCTCCGTGTCGGCCGCGACGACAGCCAAAAACCTTGCGGCCTTCAAACGATACAACCGTTGTGTTTCGCGGACCGCGAACGGTTGGCCGACCGTGACTTCGACGGCAACGTCGGCGGCGGCCGCGAAGTCCGGCAGGGACTGATCGGGCGCCTCCACGACGAATTGTTCCTGTTTTGCAGATACGCTTCCCATTGCCCAAATATGGTTATTGGCAGCGCGTTTTTCACGCCTATTTGTCCGGTACGGTTCCATGGCAGGAACGTTTCCCGAAGGGATTTCCGAAGGTTTTACGAGTGGTCCAGCTTGCCCTTTTTGCAGAAGAGGCTGACCCGATCCCGGGCTGGCTTACATCGATCATCGGATCCGTTGAAAGGTTTGGCGACCTGCCGGCCGGATCCGTCCGCCAGATTCTCTGTACCGAATACGACGCAGGCGTGGGTATTGGATGGCATCGCGACAAGCCGCACTTCGACAAAATCTTCGGGCTCTCCTTGAGGGCGCCCTGCAAGTTTCGGTTTCGCCGTGCCGCCGGTGACAAGTGGGAACGCTTCACGCTGACCGCCGAACCGCGTTCGCTCTACATGATGGCTGGCGACTCGCGGCAGATTTGGGAACACAGCATCCCCGGGGTTGAGGAACGCCGGTACTCGATCACGTTCAGGACGATGAGGGCTGATGCGGTCGAGAGCCGCGGCGCCTCGGGACAATTTGAGAACCCGAAGGCCTGAACCGCTGGTCGCCCTGTTTGGCTTTCGCTGGACGTCGCGAAGGATCGACATTTCAGCCCGATTGCTTCGATCCGACGCGGTCGGCCCGGCCCCCACCGCGTGCCAACAACGCAAAGCTTCGATTGATCCCGGAGGTGATAATGCCAGATTCGGAAATACTGATCCGACTAGTCATTGCGGCGGCGCTTGGGAGCCTGATCGGGTTTGAGCGCGAGCGCTTGCTATGGGCCGCGGGAATACGGACCCACATGCTGGTGTGCGTCGGATCCTGCCTGATCATGATTGTCTCGCAATACGGGTTTTCCAATATTCTGACCCAACAGAATATCGTTCTTGATCCGTCTCGAATTGCCGCGCAGGTTGTCTCGGGAATTGGGTTTCTCGGCGCGGGGGCGATCCTCGCCCGGGGCGAAATCGTCAAGGGTCTCACCGCCAGCATCTGGACAGTGGCCGCGGTCGGGCTCGCCGTGGGAGGCGGTCTTGATCTGGCCGCCAGCGCGTCGACCGTTATCGTCCTGATTATCCTGGTCGGCATCAAACCGCTTGAGGAGGCCTACCATTCCAGAAATCAGAGCTGCCAGCTCAGCGTTGAGGTCGACAACGGAAGTCTCACGCCCGCATTGCTTCGAGAGGCGCTTGATCTCAGGGCCGGCCAAATCAAGCGTTTCCTGGTGGAGCGCCGGAATTCGGAAGGTACCGACGATCTGGTGGTTGTTTTAAGCAAGGTTTCCTCGCGGGATATGGCGGGCTACCCGGAGAAACTGAAGGAGCTTGATGGCGTCCGCCAGGTCACGGTTATAAAAAAGGCCAGAGATCAAAACGCCGATCTGGCATAACGCATCTCGCGGGGGTCGGCAGCCGCAATCCGACGCCGGGACGAGTGTAACAAATCCGTCGTATAGCAAAACTAAACAGGGCCAACGGTCCAGGCCGAAGCTGCTTCTCACGGGGAGATTTTAATGCGCCGCTCAATCGTGTTGCTGTCCGCGGGTCTGATGCTGCTGTCCACCGGGATGGCGTCAGCCCAGAACAGCACCCCCCACAATCTGATCTTGTTCGTGCCCGACGGATTACGCGGCCGCATCGTCACGCCCGAGACCGCGCCTGCGATGGCTGAGGTCCGCGATAAGGGCATCAATTTCAGGAATTCGCACTCGCTGTTTCCGACCTTCACCACCGCGAACGCCTCCGCAATGGCCACCGGTCATTACCTCGGCGATACCGGCGATTTCAGCAACACGATCTATACCGGTTATCCGGTCAGCTCTGCGGACGGCACCGTCACGCCGTTCCTCGAGGCCGATCCGGTGCTCCACGACGTCGATGAGCATTTTGGCGGTGACTATCTGAACGAGGAAACCGTGCTGAAGATGGCACGCGCTAAAGGCTACAGTACAGCGGCGATCGGCAAGCTCGGTCCCACCCTGATTTTCGACCATACCGACAAGATCGGCGCCGATGGCCTGCATTCGATCGTGATCGACGATTCCACAGGTGGCAAGGACGGCGTGCCGCTTTCGCAGGAGATGCAGGCCGCATTGGCCAAAGCCAATCTCCCGCTAGCCACCCCCTCGCGCGGCGAGAACGCCAAGGCCGGCGACGCCACGACGCCGGGCACCCTGGTGCCGAACACCGCGCAGCAGGCCTACATGGCCGATGTCGCTACCAAGGTCGTGCTGCCGATGTTCAAGGCGCGCAACAAGCCGTTCGTGCTGGTGTTCTGGTCGCGCGACCCCGACGGCAGCCAGCACAATACCGGCGACAGCCTGAATACCGTGACCCCTGGTATCAACGGCCCTACTTCGATGGCCGGCATCAAGAATGCCGACAACAATCTGGCGCAGCTGCGCAAGGCGCTCGACGATCTCGGTCTCGCTGCCACGACCAATATCATCGTCTCCTCCGATCACGGCTTCTCGACGATTTCAAAGGAGAGCAAGACCAGCCCGTCGGCAAAACTGGCTTACGGCGACACGCCGAAGGATTTCCTGCCGATGGGTTTCCTTGCGATCGATCTTGCGAAAGCGCTCGATCTGCCGCTGTTCGATCCCAATAACAAGAACGCCCGCGTTGCCGACAATGCCCATCCCAAGGCCGGCAACGGTTTGCTCGGGCAGGATCCCGCCAAGCCCGATCTGGTGGTGGCGACCAACGGCGGATCGGACCTGATCTACTTGCCGAACAACAAGGACAAGAAGCTGGCGGATCGCACCATCAAGGCACTGCTGGAACAGGACTATGTCAGCGGATTGTTCGTGGACGACAGGTTCGGGCGCTTCCCCGGCACGCTGCCGATGTCGCAACTCGGCCTCAAGGGCAAGGCGGTCACGCCCACCCCCTCGATCGTGGTCAATTTCCGTTCCTACGTCGCCGGATGCGAGGAGCCGACCAATTGTTCGGTCGAAGTCGCCGATACCGTGCTGCGGCAGGGCCAGGGCATGCATGGCAGCTTCGGCCGCGGCGACACCATGAATTTCATGGCGGCGATCGGGCCGGATTTCAAGGCGGGCTACGTCGATACGCTGCCGGTCAACAATGCCGACGTCGGCATGACCATCGCGCAACTTCTGGATTTGCGCCCGATCGGCGCGGGCGGACTGACCGGCCGGGTGATGTCGGAGGCCCTGCCCAACGGAATAACCCCGAAGGCGGCTGACGGAACCATCACCTCCAAGCCCGCAGCGAACGGCCTGAAGACGGTGCTGAAATTCCAGCGCGTGCTGTCGCAGCGCTATTTCGACGTCGCGGGATTTCCGGGCCGGACCGTCGGGCTTGATGCGGACGCCGGCAAACAAAAAACGGCGGGGCAATAACCCCGCCGCTCAGGCTGTTATCGGCTGGAAGCTGAAACTCACATCCCGATGTCGAAGACGTTGGGCAGCTGCACCATCGGCAGCGTCGCCACGCCGATAATGGTGGCGACCAATGTCATCAGGGTACGGTTGCTGCGGCGCTTGCCGCGCATCTGGCTTGCGATCCACTCCAGCACTTCGGTATCGACACCGACAGCCTGGGTGGGGGCCCAGCTTTCGATCGCGGTCTCTGGCGACAGCGCCACGGTGCGCGGCGGCACCGGCAGGCCGGAGGCGGAGGCCGCGTGGTGCACGACGGCCTTGGCCAACAGGTCGTCGAAACGTCCGTCGTCGCTGCGCTCGGCGGCTGCGTCGTTGATCTCGAACAGCGCTTCGGCTTCGGCCCGGCTGACCGGCTGATGCTCGACCGCAGACGCGGTCAGGATGCGCGCGCACCAATCGGCGTCATCGGCATCCAACTCGCGGGAAAAATGCACCCGGCCCCTGGTGGTGGGGCCCTCGCCCGTGATCACGCCATCTCGCACGACGGCGAGAGCAAGGGCCGCGGTATTGCGGCAGGAAATCTTCGAGGGTTCGAGCGCTTCGATCGGTTCGGCGACGCTAACGATAGGGGCAGACATGGGTTAGGTTACTCTTCTCAGTTTCTTGTTCTGGGCCAGCATTCGGCTGCAGGCGTAAACGAGTGGTTAACGATTCGAAACTTGAGTCGTTAGTTTTTTAGATGGTTGCTGTTTGGTCGCTGTGACATCTGTTACGGTTCAGGTTCAGCGGGTCGCAAACTCGTCCGCCGGTGGTGGGACGCGCAAGCGGCAATATAGCGGCAACGCGCTTTTGCCGGCGCTGTGGTCTTTTCGCCGCAGCGACGCGGATCGAGACGGGGTGCTAGAATCCCCCCCATGCCGGAGAAGGATCTTCTCCTTTTGCCGGAGCAGTTCACTTAGAGCACTCCGCTCCCTATATTGGAATTGCGAAATTCACCTGTAACGTGAATGACATGAGGTCGTAACATGACTCTCCAGATTAACGCTGTGGCCCCGGATTTCGAGGCTGAAACCACCGACGGCAAGATCAAATTCCATGACTGGATCGGCAACAGCTGGGCGCTCTTGTTCTCGCACCCAAAGGATTTCACCCCGGTCTGCACCACTGAGCTCGGCGCGCTGGCCAAGCTGAAACCGGAATTCGACAAGCGCGGCGTCAAGCTGATCGGGCTCAGCGTCGATCCCGTCGACAGGCACTCGAAATGGTCCGAGGACATCAAGGAGACGCAGGGTGCCGCGCCGAACTTCCCGATGATCGGCGACACCGACCTGAAGGTCTCGAAACTCTACGACATGCTGCCGGCCTCGACCTCGGGCGATGCCAACAGCCGCACCGCCGCCGACAACGCCACCGTGCGCAACGTCTTCATCATCGGACCGGACAAGAAGATAAAGCTGGTGCTGGTCTATCCCATGACCACCGGGCGCAATTTCCAGGAAATCCTGCGCGTGATCGATTCGCTGCAGATGACGGCGAAGCACCGGGTCGCGACCCCTGCCGACTGGAAAGAGGGCGACGACGTCATCATTGCCGGTTCGGTCACCGACGACGAGGCCAAGACCATCTATCCGCAGGGCTGGAAAGCGCCGAAGCCCTATCTGCGGATCGTGCCGCAGCCGAAGTAGCGGCTGAACCCGCTCGCAGCCATCAAAGTGGAGCCTGGATCCGCAGCGCGTCCACAAGCCCGACAGCGCGCCTTACAGCGGCATCGACTGCCGTGTTGCCGCTGCGCTGCCGCTGACGAAAATCAGGATGGTCGCCACGTAAAGCAGATAGAACAGGATCGCCGGCGCAAGCCTGATATCGCCGCGCATGTCGCCGACTTGCGAGGCGACGATCCCGAGAATCAGAAATCGATCGGGACCAGCACGATCAGCGGCGCCAGATAGAGTACAACTTAACGGTTCACGAGCGGCCTCCAGCGCGTCGCACGCCTGTCTACGGATTGTACGTATCAGGTCCGGCAAAGTTGCAACGTCGATGCGCGGACCTAACGCGCGCCATCGGAGTTGACCCGCCCGATGGCCAGCAAGTCCGATTCTCCCTCCATCGTCTGGTTTCGCGACGATCTTCGTCTTTCCGATCACCCCGCCCTGTATGCGGCGTCGAAGACCGGCGCGCCGGTGATTTGTTTGTACGTGTTCGATGAAGCGCGCGACGTGCCAAACATGCGTCCGCTGGGCGGCGCGGCACGCTGGTGGCTGGCGCAGTCGCTCCGGATGCTGCAGGGAAATCTCAAAGCAATTGGCTCATCGCTGGTGCTGCGCCAAGGGCCCACGGCAAAGATCATCGCCGCCTTGGCCCGCGAGACCCATGCTGGCTCGGTGTTCTGGAACGAAATCGCACAGGCCCCGCATCAGGCCATCGCGGATCAGCTCGCCGCGGTTCTGAAGGAGATCGGCGTCAGCTCGCAGAGCTTCCCCGGCGACCTGCTGGTCGCCCCCGCCGATATCCGCAACCGGGAAGGCCGGGGTTTACGGGTATTCACGCCGTTCTGGCGGCGGGTGCTGGCCTTGGGCGGTCCGCCCAAGCCTCTGCCCGCACCTGACAGACTTTGTTCGGGTCCGGACCTCGCCAGCGATGAACTCGAAAGCTGGCGCCTCGAACCCGTACGTCCGGATTGGGCCGGCGGCTTGCGCGAAACATGGAAACCGGGCGAGATATGCGCGCAACAACGGTTCAAAGCGTTTCTCGAAAGCGGCATCGCGGGCTACGCCAGCGAGCGCGACCGGCCCGATCGCGAGGGCACATCCGGGCTGTCACCGCATCTGCGCTTCGGCGAAGTCAGTCCGCGCCAAGTCTGGCACGCCGCGCGCTTCGCCGCGGCCGAGCGCCCTGCCCTGTCGGGCGATATCGACAAATTCCTGAGCGAACTGGGCTGGCGCGAATTCTGTCGCCATCTTCTATTTGACGAGCCCGATCTCGCCACGCGCAATCTGCAGCCCTCGTTCGACGGGTTTCCGTGGCGCCACGACGAGGACGGGTTGCGGGCTTGGCAACATGGCCAAACCGGCTACCCCGTCGTCGATGCCGGAATGCGCCAGCTCTGGCACACCGGGGTGATGCACAACCGGGTGCGCATGGTGGCGGCGTCCTTCCTGGTCAAGCATCTCCTGATCGACTGGCGCTTCGGAGAACAATGGTTTTGGGACACGCTGGTCGATGCCGACCCCGGCAGCAACCCCGCCAACTGGCAGTGGGTTGCGGGCTCCGGTGCCGACGCCGCTCCCTATTTCCGCATCTTCAATCCGGTTTTGCAGGGCGAGAAGTTCGATGCCGACGGCGGCTATGTCCGACGCTGGGTGCCGGAGCTCGCACGATTGCCTGCAAGCGTCATCCACCGGCCGTGGAGCGCAACGTCGTTCGAACTCAGGGCTGCGGGCGTGGAGTTCGGCAAAACCTATCCGGCGCCGATCATCGACCACAAGTCGGGGCGCGAACGCGCGCTCGCCGCCTATGGAAGGATCCGCGGCGGGTGAACGGAGGGCATCTCTTTAACAGGGCGACGAATCCCGCTATCGTCAGCGCTCCGATAAACCCTGGGGGATGATATGGACGACGAGAAACCGATTCTGGAACAGACGACAGACGCGATCAGCAGCGCCGCCGATGCGACAAAAGAAGCCGCCAAGACGGTGGTCAAAAAGGTCAAGAAGGCCGCCAAGAAAGTCGCCAAGAAGGTGATGCCGAAGAAGGCCAAAAAAGCCAAAAAGGCTGCGAAGAAATCCTCAGCGAAAAAATCGACCAAAAAGGCCGTCAAGAAAGCTGGTAAGAAAGCCACCAAGAAAGTCGCCAAAAAGAAAAAGAAGGCCAAGAAGTCGAAGCGCTAAAACGATCGGTTTGCGCGTATTCTGATCCCAAACCGGTATCCACTTTCGCGGAATACACGCTTGCACTCAAAAGCCTCCGGAGCAGAGCCGGAGGCTTTTGTCACGGGACAAACGCCACGTCAGGCTCGTATGCGCCGGTTGACCAGAAAGACCGCGGCGGCGCAGGCGACCATGCCTGCGATGGCAACGTTATCGAGCCGCTCGCCGAACAGGACGTAAGCCATGATCGCTGTCACCGCCGGCACCAGGTAGAACAGGCTGGCCACCGACGTCGCGGCCGAGCGGCGGATCAGCCAGTACAATAGCCCGATCGATCCGATCGACAGCACCACCGCGAGCCAGATCAAGGCCAGCACGAACTCGCCGGTCCACTGCACCGCATTGCTTTCGAACAGCCACGCCCCGGCGGCGAAGAAGATCGCCACCGCGATGTACTGCACGAGATTGCCGGCGCGCCAGTCGATCTTGCTGCAGTAGCGCCGCTGGTACAGCGTTCCCAGGGTAATGCTGACCAGCGAAACCCCGGAGGCCAGCCAGCCCCAGCCTGCCTCTCCGCTCATCGGACGATTGTGCAGTATCAGCACCACGCCGGCGAGCCCGAGTAATAGCCCGCCCCATTGCAGCGGCGTGACGCGCTCGCCGAACCAGCGGTTCGCCAGGGTCGAGGTCAGGATCGGCTGCAACCCCGGAATCAGCGCCGAGAGCCCGGCAGGGATCGAATGGGCGATCGCGACTGCGGTGCCGCCGAGGTAAAATCCATGCACCAGAATGCCCGCGGCGACGCTGTGGGCGATGCCGATCCGGTCCGGCCATTGCGGCCGCGCGATCGCGGCGATGATCGCCATCAGCCCGACCACAAAAGCCATGCGGATCGCAAGATAGGTCAGCGGCTCGGCACCGTGCAGAGCGTATTTGGTGGCGATAAAGCCGGTACTCCACAGCACAACAAAAATCGTCGGCGCCGCGCGCGCGGCTAATTTTTCAAAGTCAGGATTCATTGCTGCCCTCAGTGCCCGATCATGGGCAATGCGGCAACGCCCATTCGCGCGGAACGGCTGGCGCGGTATGGCATGGCGAAGTTCGAGAACGAGAAATTGCCGGGGAGCAATGCTATGCAGCGGCCCAGTTGAGTGATCCTCATGCGCTGCCACCGGGTCTCGCCTTCGGCGAGCCCGATGGCAGGCTCCAGCGGAGCATCCAGCACGCGCAGCGCTTCGATTCAATCACCGCCGCTCTGGAAATACTGGGCTGACCGGCTCCGCGGCGATCACAGTTGCAGGTGGGATGCGCTAGAAATCTTCCGGACAGGGGTCGACGATCTTCCAGAGATCCTCACCGTTCTTGATCTTCTTCATCTCGGTGGTCAGCCCGCCGTTGCGGCGGATCCAGTTCTTCACCGTGTTAGGGTAGTTGGACATCAGGTCGGATGTCCCCGCGGCGCTGGTGACCTTGATGCCGAAGGTAAAGGCCTTGTCGTAATAGGCCTGGTGGAAACCGAGGCTGGCGCGCGGCGTCACGCAAATCTTGTTGATCGGCACGATGCCGAACACCAGCGTGCAGGCCGAATTGCAGATGCCATCGATGATGACGCGCTCGTGGCGAGCACGGATCCGCTGGTACTTTGCCTTGTATTCCTCGATATAGCCGCCGTGGTCGCGTGTAATATGGAGATCGGCGCGCGCCGGCGTCGCGGCCAGCAGCGAAAACAGCAGCAGGGAGAGAGGCGTGATGCGCATGGGTCGGTCGGGGCCGGATCGAGCCTGTCGGGAAGGCCGGAAAGCCGGGCCTCCCGGCCGGACCGGACGGCACAACTCAGGCCTTACTGTGTTGGAAATTCGCTAAGCTTCCAGGCGGGAGCGAAAATCTGCGTCCTGTGCCGGATTTGACGCACTTTTTCAGGTATTCTGGATGGGTTGGGAACCCGGGTTGGGTTAAAATGTCTCCCTTGCATCCCGAGATCAGGAGAACCCGGATGACAAAACTGAAGCTTCTCGCCTCCGCCGCGATTCTGGCGGCACTGGCCGCGATGCCCGGCCCAGGGCAGGCGCGCAGCCATGTTCCCTATCATCTTCCCTACGACGTCAGCTTCAACCACAACTACGGGCCCGGTCTGCTGCCCGGCACTTTTGCCTACTACGATGGCCCATCGACGAACGCCTGTTGGCGGGGTTCGGCGACCTATCTCGGCGAGGACCACCGCAGGCACCCCTGCAACTGATCCGTCTTTTGCGAAGACGCAGGCCTGCGACACTGTGCGCGCGGCTCAGCCGCCAGCGCATCATCCACGTCGCTACTGGCGAGTTCTCAAAGATTTCGCTGATCGAGGGTCGCGGCTCGCATCGATCATCAGCTATGGCTGAGAACTCAAACTTTCACCCGTCAGCAAAAGGTTGAAGCGATCGGCGGAATACAAATGTCCGGCCGGAGCCCGGATCGAAACTGCAAAGCAATCCGCGGCAAGCTTGCGGGCCAGTGTTACCGTAACGATGGCGCTGGAACGGATGTCGGTGGTGTAGCGATCGTCTTTTACCGCCTCGGTGATGAATGTCATGTGGTCCGCCGCATATCACAAGCCGTTCGGTAAGCTGACAGAGCTGAACTGGAACTTGGTCGGTTTGAGCTTCGCTGCGCGTGCCGATGATGCGCGCGGCAGCTCTCAGATGGTTGCAAGCAAGGAGGACGAAAATTCCTCGGATCTGATCCGAACTATCTCGCACCATTCCCTGGCCTACATGCTGTGCGCAGCCAGTGAGATGTTTCGCCGCTTCGGCAACAAACACGAGCTCCAAAAAACCAATATTCTCCTGGTGCGCAAATTCCTTCGCGGCTTGACGGAAGCCGGCGTCGAGTTGCCTGGTGGCGTTTGAGGCTGCAAGCCCCGGCCCGGCCAGCCGAACTTGCACTGGCAAATTTTGATCGCCTACGACGAATAGACCCGCTCCGCCCTGGGCCTCGGGACGCGATTGCGCGTTGCCGATCGAGGGCCTGCGAGGTTATGCTGTGCCAAAAAGGCTCCGCCGTTTAGCCCTTCGAGGCGCCGGCCGGTGAAATTGAGCACACTGGGAGGAGATCCGATGACACCGCGTCTGTCACGCCGCCGTTTTGCCCTCGCCTCGGTTGCCGCCATTCTGGCGCCTGCGTTCGTCCGCTCCGCGCGAGCCGATGAGCCGATGCGCCTGCGGCTGTCGCTCGACACCGCGCCTTCGCATCTGCGCAACGTCTCGATGAAGGATTACCTCGGCAAGGTCGAGGCCGCCTCCAACGGCAAGATCAAGACCGAGATCTTCGAAAGCGGCCAGCTCTATCCCGATCTCGAAGTCGGCAAGGCGCTGATCCAGGGACAGGTCGAGATGGCGGCGCCCGGCAGCTGGACCATCACCGGCATCGTCTCCGACGCCGATTGTTTCCAGCTTCCGGTGCTGTACGGCCAGCCGATCGACCTCATTCACCGCGTCATCGACGGCAAGCCCGGCCAATACCTCAACGCCCAGATCCAGCAGAAGCTGCGCTCGCACGTGCTCGGGCCCTATCTCGATCTCGGTTTTCAGAACTGGTACAGCGCCAATAAGCCGATCGCCGGCCTCGCCGACCTCAAGGGCATGAAGATCCGCAACTCGGGCGGCGCCGGCCAGGCCTGGCGCGCCCGCTTCCTCGGCGCGATCCCCAACACCACGGCCTGGCCGAACGTGCCGCTGGCGCTGTCGCAAGGCACCTTCGACGGGCTGGTCAGTTCGAACGAAAGCCTGGTCAGCGCCAAGCTCTGGGATTCCGGCGTCAAATTCGCGCTGGAGGACCACCAGTTCATCGCCGAATACATTCCATTGTTGAGCCAGGTGTTCTGGGACAAGCTCTCCCCCGACCAGCAGAAGATGATGACCGACGTTTGGGCGCAGAACGTCCCGACCTACCGCGCCAATATGGCCGCCGCCCAGACCAAAGCCCGTGCCACTCTCGAAGCGCACGGCATCAAGTTTTCCGATCCGACGCCAGAGCAAAGCGCCGCGGAGCGCAAGCGGATGGTGGCGGAGCAGGACCAGATGGCGAAGGAGATCAAGGTCTCGCCCGAGATGGTCAAACTCATCATGGCCGAAGCCAGCAGCGGCAGCTGAGCGGTGGCCTGGCCCAAAGCTGCGGTCGCGCTTCGATGGTGGGACCGGATCGAGGAGACGCTGGTCGGGCTGCTCGGCCTCGTCGCATTGCTGATAGGGCTGCTTCAGGTCATCGGACGCTATTTCGATCCGGCGCGCGCCATCAGCTACGCCGAAGAGGTCATCGTCTACCTCATCATCTGGGCGATCATGATCGTCTCCAGCCAGCTGGTGCGCCGCGACGGCCACGTCCGCCCCGACCTCGTGCTGCGCCTGCTGTCGCCCCGATACCTGCGCCTCGTCGAGATCTTCAATTGCCTCGTCGCCATCGTGTTCTGCGGCGCGCTGGTTTGGTACGGCTGGCAGATCGTCGATACCTCGCTGCTGATAGATGAAACGAGCTCGACCGATCTGCAATTTCCGATGTGGATTTATTATCTCGCACTGCCGGTCGGCAGTGCGCTGATGCTGCTGCGCTACATCATGCGTCTGGTTCGCTTTACTTCGTATTTCGACCCCGAAACGATGACGGTCGGCCAGGTGCTGCACGATGAGATGCCGAGCGGGCTGCCCGCCCCCCATCCCCCGCGCTAGAGGGATCGCCGGTCCCCACATGCTGACCCTCCTGTTTTTGGTGTTGTTCTTCGGGCTGCTCGCTGCGGGAATGCCGATCTTCCTGGTGCTCGGGATGTGTGCCGGCATCCTCTACATCGCCACCGGTCAGCCACTGATCGGCGCGGCGCAGATGGTGATCAACAAGCTCAATTCGACCACCCTGATGGCGCTGCCATTATTCGTGATGGCGGCCGCTTTCATGCGCTCCGGCGGCGTCGCCAAGGCGCTGGTCGATGTCGCCACCGCTTGGCTCGGCGGCATCAGGGGGTCGCTCGGCCTCGTCACCGTTGTGGCCTGTACGCTGTTCGCGGCGATCTGCGGTTCGAGTGTCGCAACTGCACTGGCGATGGGAACCATCCTGGTGCCGGCGATGATCGAGCGCGGCTATCCCCGCTCGTTCGCACTTGGCGTGGTCGGCGCCTCCGGCACCATCGGCATCGTGGTGCCGCCGAGCCTTGCCCTCATTCTCTACGGTATCGTCGCGGAGCAATCGGTGCCGCGGCTGTTCCTCGCCGGCGTGCTGCCCGGCCTGCTACAGGCCGCGGCGTTCGCCGCCTGGGTGTTGTACGATGCGCGGCGACGCAATTTTCCGGTCGAACCGTCGCTGCCGCTCAACGACCGGCTGCGCATCACCGCGCGCGCTCTGCCGGCGCTGGCGGTGCCGCTGGTGGTCACGGTCGGAATCTATGGCGGCGTCGTCACCGTCACCGAGGCGGCGGCGCTGTCGGCGGCGGTCGCGCTATTGGTATCGCTGATCTTCTATCGCGGCTTTCACTGGACGCAGACGCTGCAGGTAATCACCGATGGCATCCGCAGCGCCGGCACCATCATGCTGATCGTGGCCACCGCGCTCGCCTTCGGCCACTGGATGACGGAGTCCGGCATCCCCAACCAGCTTGTCACCTTCGTGGTCGGCCACGGTTTTGCGACCTGGCAGTTCCTGCTGATCATCAACGGACTATTGCTGGTGCTCGGCTGCTTCCTGGAGGTCACCGCGACGCTGCTCCTGGTGCTGCCGATCCTGGCGCCGGCGTTGAAACCGTTAGGCGTCGATCCCGTGCATTTCTCGATCATCTTCACCCACAACATGGAGATCGGGCTGGTCCACCCGCCGGTCGGGCTCAATCTTTTTGTGCTCTCGACCATTTCCTCGGCACCGATCGGCGAGGTGATCCGCGGCATCCTGCCGTTTCTGATCCTGCTGCTGATTGTGCTCGGCATCATCACCTATGTGCCGATCCTGACGTTATGGCTGCCCAACGCGGTGTTTGGCTGAGCGAGCGTTGGCAAGCAGTCGAGGTTTTTCCCCAGGTTTGAGAACCTCCCTGCCAGGCGCTGCAAATGAGCCGTCGCTCGCAATGCTGCCATTGCATCCGGACGACGTTTCGCGCCAGCCAAATCCTGTTTGCGGCAAGCGTCACGGTTGCCCGCTGTGGCCGAAAGAAAAGTTGCCCAGTCTGAACAGCCGTTCATAAGACTATGCTTGACGATGAATAACCTATTCGGCATCGTTTCACCGCGTCACCAAATCGCCCCTAGGGAGGAAATTTATGAGGAAGATCGCTTTCGTGGTAGCTGCTCTGGCTGCCGTCGCCTTTGCTCTGCCAGTCGCGACCGCGCAGGCCGGTGGCTATCACCACCATCATCACCATCACCACCACCATCATCACTACTGACAAAATGGCCCCTTAACCGGGGCCATTTTTTTGTCGTGCAACATCGACCCGCTATCAATTGGCAAAACGCATCATGCCGGTACGTTCAGTTAGGTAACGCGGCCTGCTCTTCCCCACACTCCGAAGACGGGAGATAGACATGGTCGCAGCTATCTGGTTTTCAATGGCACGCTGGCCGAATGCATCAGGGAACTGATGAGCAAACCCGTCAAAGACATTTCCCTGTACGACATCGTCACGAGCCCTCATCGCCGGTATCGAGACTCTCAGGAACCAGATGCTCGAATCGCGCTCGGAGGCCGCTCGTCAAGTTGCTGCTGGGCTTGACGCTGCCTTGTGCGCGCCAGGCCGAAACGTCGGTGAAGGCGGGGAGTTCAAGGAGTAGGCGCCCTGCTTCCAAGAGCAGAAACGGATTGGTGAACCAACCGAATATCCCCAAACGCCCCCATCCAGCCTGCCAGCAGCACGTTCCATCCGGAAAGGACTGTGTCACCTACGCATCGTGTTGCGGCCGGTGCCGCGAGCGAACCAGCCCAGAGGCAGAGCCCGACCACACCGGCAATCGTTCGCACATAAAGAGCGGTCATGTCCCGATGTTGGCCTTTGCTGTGCCAACAATGCAGCGAGGGCGGTGCGATAGCGAGCGATGAAGGCCGCATCGTCTCGCGATCCGGCGGCGGCCGTGGCGCGATCTAGCAGACGTTCAAATGGCTCGGGGAGATCGTCGGCAACGTATAGGGAAGCCATATCCGGTGCGTGCAAATG
Source organism: Bradyrhizobium erythrophlei (assembly GCF_900129425.1). Classification (NCBI taxonomy): domain Bacteria; kingdom Pseudomonadati; phylum Pseudomonadota; class Alphaproteobacteria; order Hyphomicrobiales; family Nitrobacteraceae; genus Bradyrhizobium; species Bradyrhizobium erythrophlei. The sequence continues at coordinate 4,897,900 of NZ_LT670817.1, forward strand.
AAGCACGGCAATTGTCACTTGGTCTATCGCGATGTTACGGGCGTCCTCCAGATCGGCTCTTGCACTCCAGCTTGAGAACAAATCGCTCGCTGCACCAGATATGAACATCGCGCTCCCTTACGAACCTCCTAGCGTAGACCGCAGCGTGGCCGTCATCACGACAATCAAAAACGTCAAGGCCGGTGTAACGACCATCTTCCCCAACCTGACGTGCGACGTATTCAACCACCGCACTACTTTAGCGGGTTTCGAAAGTTGACGTCAACATCACACGCACCTCTTTGGTCGTTGATTATGGGTTCCGCAAATACGAAAGCCGCCGCGCCGGGTTGAGATCGGTGCGACGGCTTAGGCTGATACGCTGCCCGCGCTCACTGTCGCCGCACCGGGTACGCGACCGGCTTCCGCTTTTGATGCTGTGGACGGCTCCTCCACCGGCACATCGGCGCCATGGATGTTGGCGCTGTTAGTGCTCCCACGATTCAGAGGAGCGAGCCATGCAGACGATAACGACAATCGGTTTAGACATTGCCAAGTCGGTTTTCCAGGTCCACGGCGTTGACGCTGGCGGCAAAGCTGTCGTTCGCCGTCAGTTGAAGCGTCGCTATGTGCTGGCGTTCTTCCAGAAGCTGTCGCCATGTCTGGTCGGTATAGAAGCCTGCGCCTCAGCGCACCATTGGTCGCGCGAGCTGCAGGCACTGGGTCACACCGTGCGGCTGATGCCGCCGGCCTATGTGAAGCCCTACGTCAAGCGGCAGAAGAATGACGCGACTGACGCAGAGGCCATTTGCGAGGCGGTTACCAGAGCCAACATGCGGTTCGTGCCGACCAAGACTGCCGAGCAGCAGAGCGGCCTGGTGCTCCACCGCGCCCGCCATCTGTTCATCGGCCAGCAGACCTCGGTGATCAATGCAATCAGGGCCCATCTTGCCGAGTTCGGGATCGTTGCGCCGGTCGGGCGTCACGGTGTCGAGGAACTGCTCAATGTCGTCGCCGATCCAAGCGACAGGCGGGTTCCGGAAATGGCCCGCGTGTGTCTCCTGGCATTCGGGGCTCAATTGCGCAGGATCAAGGAGCAGATCCTGGAGTTCGACCGTCTGATCAGGGCCTGGCACCGATGCAACGAGATGAGCATGAGGCTCGATGAAGCTCCTGGCGTCGGTCCGGTGCTGGCCACTGCTTTGGTCGCTGCCGTTGCCGATCCAAAGTCCTTCCGATCAGGTCGCAACTTCTCGGCATGGATTGGGCTGGTTCCTAAACAGCATTCAAGTGGGGGCAAGAACAGGCTCGGCAATATAAGCAAACAAGGTGACCGCTATCTGCGCGGCCTGTTCGTGGCCGGCGCGCTTGCTGTCATCCGTTACGCCAAGATCCATGGCACCAACCATCGGCCCTGGCTGACGGCCTTGCTGGCGCGGCGGCCGACCAAAGTTGTGGCTATCGCGCTCGCCAACAAGATCGCCCGAATGGTCTGGGCCATGATGGCCAGAGGCGAGAGCTACAAGGAACCCGTCGCGCTTGCGCGATAAACGAAATCGCGCCGAACAACCGGCGTGATGTGTAGGTTGGGAGGGCGAACAGCACGTAATGCAGAGCCGGTCGATTCGGCGATCAGGACAACCCACTCGTGCCAAAGCATTCTTGAATGCGAGTTGTTGGTCGGGACCTGATCCGCGGAGGGCATTATGGCCAGCGGTCAAGTGAACCGCACCTAAAGGCCGAACACATGGCAGCACCGACCAAGCCAACGGACCTCGGAAACGCAAACTGGAAACCGCTGGTTCCGTGCCAGGAACAACCTGTTTTTCGCCGCCTACGTCAGGAACCGGGCACATCGCTATCGGTTATCCAAACGATCTCCTGAACCGGACTTCAACCGGCATCCTGAAAAAACCGAAACTAATTTCGACGGTGCTAGAATAGAAAGGGTCGCACGGAAATATTTTCAGCACATTCTTCTCAAGCAAGCGCGTGTGACGCCCCTTCGGCGTCGAACTCGCGACTAAGGTTGCCATGGAAGCCCGCTATATTCCGCCTCGTCGCTGGTGCGATAGGACACCGCGCCGTTATCCGTGGCCCGCACTTACCGCCGCTGTTGTGATTGTTGTTGCGCTGATCCTACTTCTTCTGATTTGTCGGTCTGCGTGACTAAGAATGTTACGACCGCCGTCCCCAATGACGATCCTACATGCGAAGGATCGAGGACTCTTGGGACGTGCCGGGTCAGCCCCGCATCACTCCTGCTGCGGTGCATTGGGCGTTATTGGCACGAACCGGACCAACCTGACTGGTCTGACGATGTACGTTCCTCGGGGTAGACCGGAAGTGGCCGAACCCACGGTCGAAACGACGCGATTGACCCCACTTCGGACATCGCGAGACACGAACACCCCGGTGTCCGGCTATTTAATTTGAAATATTTGAGGGGGCTGCGGCTCGCAATTAAATACTACCAAAAATATATCGCTGGCATTTGCCACAATTATCGCTTGTGGTTCCTTGGCGAGCCTATAAGGTTAGAAAAAGTTTCAGCGGGTATTTCAATGAAACGTTTGCTTGCTTCTGCCGTGCTTTGTTTGGCTGCGTCGCTCGCTCAGGCCTCTCCTGTCGATGTTACCGAGACCATTTCCGGTTCATCTGGCGCTTGGGTATATGATTTCTCGGTAACCAATAATCTTGGCGGAACTAACGATGTTTACGCGTTCGGCGTCGAATTGCCGACAGCAAATGAAACGGGAATTCCCTCTGGTTGGGTTAATTACGGTGCTTCCTACAACCCCCTTGGCTCGGGAGGACCTAACATCTCCTTCAACAACATTTGGATTTCTCCTAACCTGAGCACTGTTTTTATTGCCCCCGGTCTCACGTTGAGCGGTTTCGAAGTAACCGATACCTCTACGGCCCCTGTGAGCAGCGTGGATTGGCTCGCAACCGCCTTCGGCGGCACGTACACTGGCGGAGGAAACTTCAACACTTCTGACAACCCGGGATTTGCGGGCACCATTTCTTCCGCCGTCCCCGAACCATCCACATGGGCAATGATGATCTTCGGCTTCGCTGGCATTGGCTTAATGGCATATCGCCGGAAGTCAAAGTCAGCATTGATGGTGGCGTGATCACCGAGCATCGGGTTTGTGAGAGCCGCCTTGGAAAACTAATCAATCAAAAGGGGAAATGTCATGCGGACGAAGATCCTGTTTGTGGTCGCGATTGGCTCGTTTTTTAGCTTGATGGGTGTGCAGGCGCAAGCCGGGCTGATCAATGCAGACAGCACTGTCGATATCTTTTTCGGGTCACAGACGTCACAGCCGTACGGCAGCACAGTTTTTAACGCTGGCACGCCCGGCCCGTTTTCGCTGTCGGCGCCCATACCCTCAACCAACCTTCACAATACAGAACCATTTAATATAAGCGCAGACGCGGGGTTCTGGTTTTCGGACACGACGGTAACGATTTATAATAACGCAAGCCCTCCGCTTCAATTTGCGGATCCCTATACTACATTCGATTTTAAATTCACCAATGAGAACATCTCGAGCGTAGCCATCGACCAGAGCACGGCCGCCGATTTCTTACCCGCCACATTGACACTTCTCGGCCCGGACGAGTTCACGGTCTTTATCAACGGGGCTGATCCGGCTTATCTTGATACCTTGGTCATCGATGTCACGACCGGGAGCGTTGGCGCCGTCCCCGAGCCTTCCACGTGGGCAATGATGATCCTCGGCTTTGCAGGCGTTGGCTTCATGGCCTATCGCAGGAAGTCGAAGCCAGCATTGATGGCCGCGTGATCTGCGATCATCTGGTTTGAATTTGAGAGCCGCCTCCGGGCGGCTTTTTCTTTTGTGCGACTTACATCCGCCATGTCCGGGTTTGGCACGTTTCGGACATGGCTACACCGCCGGACCATGTCCGCTTTCCGGGTAATGGCGGAAGTCGCGTTTGAGGGCGGTAAGATCTGTTTATGACCGCTATCTCACTAGCCGCTTGAACCTTTCGGGGCTGGCCTGACACTACTGAGCGCGGACTAAAACGCCAAGGTGAGTGCGTGACGATACGGCACCCACATTTGGGCCCAACCAAAAAGGAATTTGGTAGTGACCACTTGGACCGGCCAAGACCTTACGTTCAATTATTATTTCCCGACCTATGGAGCCGTCTACGCGGGGAGCCCGATTAGTTTTGTCGCGGACGGGTCGTCGAATCTGAGCACTTTTTCCAATTTAGAACCGGCCACGTTCTCCGTAACGAGTATTGCGCAAAATGAGTTGCAAATTAGCTACTCGTACCCAGGCCAAGGACATTCGTTGTCCGATCCATCGTTCGACGGATTTACAATATCGGGGCCCCTCGGTGACTCGCCGATCGTCGCCGCGTTCGTCGATCCGAACAGCACACAGCCTGGCTTGAGCAATTCAACAATAAGCTTCGGCGCTAACTCGGTGACGGTGAACTTGGCCGGAGACGTTTTTACTACCAGTTCAGTCGGATTGATTGACGTCCAATTCGCTCCGCCTGTGCCAGAACCCTCCACATGGGCTATGATGATCCTCGGCTTTGCCGGTCTTGCCTTCATGGCCTACCGACGGAAGACAAAGCCAGCATTGATGGCCGCGTGATCTGCGATCATCGGGTTTGAATTGTAGAGGCCGCCTTCGGGCGGCTTTTCCTTTGGCCCGCATCAATTGAGCGACTTCTGAAATTGGCACTTTTCCGACATGCCGGGGCGGTCTGACCATGTCCGTTCATAGCGGCAGACCGGAAGTGTCCCAACACGGTCGAAACGACGCGATTGACCCCACTCATCCGGCAATCTATCGGCCGCCAGGGGACTGGTCCTTAGCGACCGAGACTGACCATTACATAAACCTTGCTGGTGTCACGGGTCGAGGTTCCAATTTTACGAAACATTTAGTTATTCCCTCTATAGATCGTCTTTCGCTTAGAACAGCGCTCGTAAAACGCTCAGGATGAGCGATGCCTATTGCAGAGTTATCAATTGTCGACGAAGTCGAAACAGCAATAAATACCGGGTCCGCAGAAAAGCGTCTGGAAACGATGAAGCGTGTGACAGATTTTTTTCTGTCATCCGCCGTCAAGTTGAATGGCGAGCAGATCGAGCTATTCGACAATGTGCTAGAACGCCTCATAAAGACGATAGAGCTTCGGGCCATCGCAGATATCAGCGCCCGCATTGCTCTTGCGGAGCTGAGTGGGAAACTTGCTCCCATCGCCCAAGCGCCGCCTTCTGTTATCCGCCGCCTTGCAAGGAACGACGAGATAGCTATTGCTGGTCCAGTTTTGTCGGAATCTGCGCGCCTGGGCACCGAAGATTTGCTCGAAATCGCGGAAACAAAAGGTGAGCAGCACCTATTGGCCATTTCAGGCCGTTGGTGGTTGAAAGAAGTTGTCACCGACGCGCTATTGGCACGTCGATACCCAGCCGTTAGTCGTCGGATAATCAATAATCCCGGTGCGCGCGTTTCCGCATCTGGATTTGCCAAAGTTCTAGCGCAAGCTGAATCCGATCCCGAACTTGCCGTTGAGACTGGCATACGGGTCGATTTACCTTCCGAGCTTCGTCGGCAACTATTGCGGAACGCGACAGACGCGGTCCGGTCGCGGCTGTTATCACGAGCGCCACCGCACCTTTTCGAGGAAATTCGAACTGCTATTGCAGCGGTCTCAGCGGGAGTAAACCGTGAGATGTCCAAAGTTCGCGACTTTGCGGCGGCGACGCGCTTCGTAGCGCTGCTAAGCGAAAAGGGTGAACTAAATGAAGCGACTTTGTTCGGATTTGCTAAGCAACGCAAATATGAGGAGACCGTGGCTGCGCTCGCTGAGTTATCGCGATCCACCATCGAGGTAATCCGACCCTTGATGCAAAGCCTTCGCGACGATGGCGTCCTCATTCCTTGTAGAGCCGCGGGGCTTAGCTGGGAAACCGTCCACGCGGTCTTAGATAGCCGCCTTGCGACGGGAAGAATGGGGCCGCTTGAATCGGCCAAGGCACAGGCTCAATTCGCCAAACTAACAACCGAAAATGCACGTCGGCTGCTCAGGTTTTGGCAGGTTCGATCAATATCATCATCCTGATTGACACGGAATGCTGCGGCTTGAGCGGCCCGGTCACTTCCGAAATTGAAACGGACATGGCACCATGTCCGACTTGAGTCCGTAATGCTTCAAAGCGGACACCGGGCGAGAGCAACACCGGCCTGTTTAAGGAAGTGAAAATGGACCGCGGCCGCCCGATGGCGTCGCGTCGGCAGTCAGGATACCTGATCGCGCGGGGCGCCCGCCGCCATCCCCGGAGCACGGCCAGTGTCGCCATTATGAAATGATTAACCTATGGCCGCAACAATACTTCCATGAGAGTCGCAATTGCCACCGTGGTTGCTCTCCTCATACTCAATTTTGTGGATGAGCAATTTAACGACGCCCGATATACCCGGGCGGCAACGGCTATCTTTTCTCAAATCGCAAGATCATTCGGCTAATGGTAGAAACACGGATCGCGCCTCGCTACCGCGTCTCGAAAGCCGGAACCATCGAGTCCATCGGCGGCAGCGCCATCAATTGCATGGTCCGCAATCTGTCTGTTGCCGGGGCGGCGATAGAAGTATCCGACCAAACCGGTATCCCTGAGGGTTTCACACTAGCTATTCCGGACGATGGATTGCGCCTGCTCTGCCATGTCGTGTGGCGAAGTGGGTACAGGATCGGCGTCGCGTTCGATTGAGCCCGCCTCAGTTGGCGGCCTCTTTCATGTCCGGCCTTGGCATCGTCACAGGTCGCGCGCAGCGCTGTGGTGCCTTACCATTGCGCCCGCTAGGCAGATGCGCCTACCGATCTTCTTGCCCATGATACAGCTAAAGTTCGCCGCGCTCTTTCCGCATCTGGCGAAGATAATACTCTATCTCCTCTTGGCTTTCCTCGAACGAATGCTTCCGTGCCGACACCTTTCGCTCAGTCCGCATTAGAAAGATGAGACCGCTAAATAGGAAGGCTACGCCACCGACGATCATTGATAAACCCAATGCCTTCATTTAAAATCGTCCCAAAAACACCATCCTAGCTTGACCTCCTGACGTTGCAAGTCAGGCAGCCACTGTCAAAAGCGTAATTCAGCAGCGGCGTCATTTCACCCTCCTGACCGAGGTGGGTGTCATCCCACGGCGCGCGCATCCACAAGTCGCACTCCTGCTCGGTCATTCTGATAGTGGCTACCCGGAGGTTGCAACGTCGGGTACGGTCTGTAGACACTTGGCACTGTCCTGATTCTAAATCCGTATCTGCATTTAAGATGCTTCATCAGACACGATAATAAGCTTTGCGCCGACCGCGGCGATGATCTTGACGAGCGTTTCAAACGGTGCGGCAGTCTCCCCGGTTTCGTATCTCCAGATGGTTTCGCGTCGAACCCCCGCTCGTTCGGCAACTAACGTCAGCTCGTGGCGGCCTCGGGCGTAATCCAAAAGCACTTTTTGAAAGGTCATTGGGTCGTCCAGTGACAAGACCTTGTTGAGGTGTTCGACCATGTTATTCCGAGCATTTTTAGTGAGCGTGTCCATGATTGTCTCAACCTAGCTTGCGAGCTCGTCCGGGAAAGATCGAAGGTTAGCTTCGCGCCGTTGCCACAAGCAACGTCTCAAAAGATGGCTACTTTGCCAAGTGCAGATCACACGAACCGCAGTTCCTGAACCATCCGCACCTCCGCCGTCTCCGACGTCCCCGAGCCTTCCACCTGGGCCGTGATGATCCTGAGCTTTGCGGGCGCTGGCTTCATGGCGTATCGGCGCTCGCGGAAGAGCAGCCCGATGGTTCTTTCAGCAGCCTGACCAAATCTAAATCGCGAATACAGAGACGGGCGGTCTTTTTGTTTTGGGGTTCCAGATTTAACCTGCGCCGTCGGTATTTAGCTTAACAAGCGAGTTTCGTTGCAGTGTCGCGCGGAGCGGATACGCTGATTTCACCGGACAATTTCCCCAGCGTCGGACCCACCGCGGCAAAGCCGTCGTGTGATCGTATTCCGCTATCGCTCAATCGGGCCCTCTCATGACTACAGACAGCCAGCATCTTCGGATTCTAAGCTTGAGTGCGAAACCAGCCTGGGCTGAAGTCTGGCACCTTTGGACCGTCGTCATTCCAAGGAGGTCGATTACAGGCCGGCTCGTTTTCGGACAGGTATGGCGACGTCATGACGGCAGGCGCTGGATCTATAAGAAATTCATCGAATATCGAATTGAGCGGTGATCGTGGTATGGTTTTTGGCTCTTCCGATCATCTGTGTTGCCACTGCTGCTTTCATGTGGCGGTTCGAGCGGCATTTGGAGGGCCTAACCGGACCTTGGATCTCGGACTGAGCGCAGAAAGCTTGCTCTGTTCCACGGTCAAAGCGATGCCGGCTCCACCGGGATGACCGCCAGCGTTGCGCTCAAGCTTCCCGGCGCGATGCAGTTGATACAGGTGCCGATGATTGTCGGTGCTTCGTCCACGGACGCGATCTCCTGTTGCTCGCCCTGTAGATGGCGCACAAGCCGCACTAGTTGAGTCGGGACTAATTGACTCAACCGGGGCGCGAGGGTGCGATGGGGGCATTTCAGTGGGGGCTAACGATAAAATTAAAACTGTTTGCTGTCCTTTCCGCCTTGGTCTTCTTTTTCACCGCGAATTTGATCGCTCAAGCGACCACTTATAGGACGCCGCCGCTACGGTGATTCGGCGGCCACGGCGATCTAAGCCGTGGCGCACCGGTATTATATCGAATGCGGGCAGCGGCTTATCTCAAAAATGGCCAAGCGCGGGTGCGGAGAGTGGTTGCCGTGGCTCCAGGCAAATGCTGATGTGCTTTGCTTGTCCGCGTGGCAGACAGCAACTTGATTGATGGAGCTGGCCCGAAATGGTGCGTTGACCTTTGAGGCCATTCTCATCACTATCGCAGATGAACCGGGCAACGCAGCGCCGCAGGCGTCGAGGCGACGGACGAAGGGCCACGCTACGAGATGGCGAGCCTGACATGAAAGAGTCCGTCAACTGAGGCGGCCTAAAAGAAAAAGCCGCCCTGAGGCGGCTCTCCTAAGTCAGAAGCGGGGTGGTTACGCAGCGTGAAGCGCCATCTTGTCTTTGCGACGATACGCCGTGAAGCCAATACCGGCGAAGCCGAGAAGCATCATCGCCCATGTGGAGGGTTCGGGAACGCCGCTTACTTGGTTGGGAGGGCTTGGAGGAGCATTCAATACAAAGTGGGACACGAGTTGGAAGTCCGACGAGTCACCACCGATTATCCGACCGTCAATCGTGGTGCTATCAATATTGAACTTGTCGTTGAGGCCGACGATGACGCCATTGACGACGCCCATATTCGTGTTGCCGCCTATCTGCTGCCCGATGCCTAGGATGTTGATGAACACGTTGTCGGAAGTGATCCCGCCTGTGAGGTTTAGCAGGTTCTTCAGTTGGACGTTATTGTTGCCCGTGACGTTAATCACCACGGAGTCGGTGGCGCCGCCGGTGATCGTCAACGCGCCGCCATTAAGGAAATTACTAGCCGAGACCGTGAATACATAACTTCCAGTGCCGTCGAGCGTTCCGCTGGTCGCGTTGAGGGCGCCCGAACCGCTGAAAGACGTGCCGGACTGGGCAGCGAAGGTGCTGGAGAGGCTCGCTATTGTGTTGTAGGCGGATGCAACGTTCGCATCGTTGGCGACCTTGCCGCCGTTGAGCGTGCCTGACCCGAGATTGGTCTGCGCAGTGCCAACGAAGCTGAAATTGCCGTTGATCGTGCCACTGCTGAACTGGACGTAATTGCCTCCCGCTGTGGTGGCGGAATTATCGGTGGCGACATTTCCGTTGTAGGTCGCGTTGCTGAATTGCATGCTGTGGGTGTTGGGTCCGGCGATGGCTCCGTAGAACGCAGCCTCACCAAGATCAATCGTGCCAGCACGCGCCTGCGTTGATAGCGCCACGGAGGCGCTGAACACCGAAAGCATCATTATTGATTTAATCGACATTTTCGACCTGTATGATCATTTACGGGCTAAAACTAGGTAATCTAAAACCGGTAAAACACACGACCCCAGATGTCAACATCGGGCGTTCGGAGCAAGCCAAGCCATTGATATAGATCCGGTGGAGATATAGATCCGGCTCAGTAAATGGCTAAAGCGTTGTTGCGCTCAACGAATGGGGTGAACCTGCCGTGAAATCCCGCATTTAATTAAGCAGCACCGGAATCTCAAATATTTCCAGATTAAATAGCGCGATACCGAGGGCTGGCCGCAGACGTAAAAGCCCCACCAGCATGAGCAGCATGCGATGCCCCGCCGCTGCTTTCTTCAAAACGGGTCGATGTCCGAGTCGGGTCCAGAAGCAAAACGTGCACGCGCGGAGAACTCGCAGAATTGTTTTCTCTCTTTTCTTCTTCCGACGGTGACTGGCAGATCGCCTCTTCTCTTATTGAACGCAATCGAGACTAACTTTCTACGCGCAAGTTCGACGTCGGAGTTTTCACACAGCCTCGGTCAAATTCGGAAGTCCGTGCGCGCAACTAGGCCGTTCGCGGTAGGGACGCGAGTTACCCCGCGCCCCCCGCACAGATCCGTGCGAGCCCAATTCGGGCACACGGCTCCCACCTCGGGTGTGTAACGGCGCGTCGTGATATTCTCACGAAATTCCGTATGCGCTTCAGCGCCTGTGACACGGTTTCCCGGTACTGTGCCCGGCCCGTGCTTTGCTGACTCACATTCCCCTCGGCCCCCGCCCTTGGCTCCACCAACTCCGCAGCCGGTTGCCCGGCCTTGTTCGTCGGCTTCACAGCTACTATGGCGGGGTCAGACTTCTCATGATCGTACATCATCGGCTACGGCTCCTCGCCTTCCCGACACGGACCAGCGCTACACGCATGTGGCGCTGGCCGACCATGAGATCTCCCGGTTCCCGAGCAAAGAGCGTCCGCACATGCCAGTGTCTACGACCACGCCGGGCCGTCTGGGCGCTCGCACTATCGCGCCCATCCGTATTGCCTTCCGTCAGCGGAACGACGTCGGCACCCAGGATGAGGGTACTATCGCGGCTCAATGGCTGGCCTATGCGCTCCCCTGTCAACGCTTCGCCGATGCCCTCGCGGGCATCTGCGCATGACTCGGGGTCGATGCGGGTCGCTACTCCTTCATCGTGATGGACTTGCACCATCTACTCCTTGCCGGTCTCCCGGCGCACTCCGCTTTACCCTGCACCTCAAGAACAGACATCGTCAGCGTGACCACCCATGTCCGAAAAGTGCCAGACCCGGACATGCCGAATAAAACTCTTGCCACGAAAAAGCCGCCCGTAGGCGGCTCTCAATTCAATCCCGTTGATGGTTGATCACGCGGCCATCAACGCTGGCTTGCTCTTCCGACGATAGACCATGAAGCCGACGCCGGCGAAGCCGAGGATCATCATGGCCCATGTTGATGGTTCGGGGACGGCAGTAACCGCCGTCATTGTACCCGTAAATGCGCCATCTCCGGTGAAAGTGACTTGGGTGACGAACGCGGTTGAATTATTGGGGTCGAGACCCAAGCTTGGATCAATTCCCAATATTTCGAACATGCTGACGCCGCCTGGACCAAAGTTGAACAAGGTATTGGCTGCAAGTTGCTGCGCGAATACGAACGATGTGCCGTTCCATAGGTAAAGATCATAGGGATGCAACATGCCCAGATCTGGAAGCTGTACGGTCGCGAAGTTTGGATTGCCGACACCAATCGAAAAAATATAACCGAGAGCAGCTGCGGGGTCTAAGTTCACGGATTGACCATGGCTAACGTCAATGTTGAAGCTATAGACCGTTTGCCCCACGGTATTGACCGATGAGACGGGTACCTGAACAGGACCGCTGAATTGCGATACCGCGTTGGGGTGAAAATCGAAAAAGCTCTGAGAGCTTGCTCCGTTTGTAGCGTTGCTGTTCAGTCGGAAGTCGTCACGAATGAGAACGCCATAATGGCCGTTCGGATCGAGCGCTCCAAAACCAGGAAGATTTGCAGGAATGGCGACGCTAGTCTGCCCCGGTGCTAGGTCTTCTCTGAAAATTTCTTGCTTATTATTATTGAGGTCGAAGATAAAAACCTTCGTCGTCTGAAAGTAACCTGTTGGCAGTGTGACAGCGGGCGGCGCATTCCAGGTAATTGTCGGAGTGGTTACCGTCGCCGATGTCCCACTAATTGTTGCTCCGGTGATAAACGGGGGCGGCGGAAGCGATGGAATGGCTGCAGTGTTAATCACTAGGGTGTTATAAGTCGGATTCGTACTGCTGTTGCTGACCGTTAGTTGCCAGGGTCCGAGGAGGTTCGGGTTGAATGGAATGGACGTCTGAAAGAGGTTGGGATCCGGCACAGCATTAGAGAAGGGGACGTTAAAGGAGACACCGTTCTGCGTTGCGGTTACTGTCGTCTGTGACCCGAACACCTGTTCATCTGAACCCGAACCGGGATGGAAGCGTCCTCCAAAGGACAAGAATTCCGAGGCCACCGGCTGGCCGAACGCTACGTTTGAAGAATTATATCCGACGTAATTAAATGTACCGGGAAACCCGGGCGTGTTCGTATTCTGCACAATAGTATCGGCGTGTGCGATTGACGGGATCAAGATTAAAGTCGCTAGATAAATTGCACTGCGCATATCATTTACCCCATAAGCTAAATAAATCCCCCCAACCTACGATTTTACCCTGGAACCTTGCAAGCGCTATTTGTCGGCAAATCTGTCATTTCCCCTTCGACCCTCAGTCCGCAAGCCCGACCGAATGCACTATGCTTGAAACGCCGGAACCTCGCCGAGCGGTTCTTCAACAAGATCAACTTTTGTCGGCGTATCGGCGAGCTATCGCCAAATTTTGGTGACGGCCGGTCAGGGGGCGGCGGTTATGGGCTGACCGTCGGTCGACTTGGCGATGACCTCGATCGTCGAAGACTCCTGGCTGAATCAGCTTGATGACGTTATCCCTGGGCACGGCATATCGCTCCTTCGGTGGAGAAGTGGAGGCGTCAAGCCCCCCACGATATGCCATCTTCCCGATTCCCGACGTCACCAACTTTGCGCGATAGCTCAACCGCCGTTCTTAAATGGTGAACAGTGTGCCACACTGAATTTGCGTGTAATCGCCATGGAGCCACAATATGTCTGTAGTCGAACGTACCGCTGCCGGTCTACAGACTGTCATCCCTGGCTGTGAACGGCGAACATTACCGAAATCTACGACGCGCGCAGATGAAAACGGCCAAGGGCTGCTTCACTTCTACAAGCCTTCGACCCTGCGCGAAGAACTGGCACGACGCGCAGATGCGCCTTTGCGGCCGAGACGAGGACAAAAGGCATTGCCGAAAAGCGGTCTATTCGTCTCCTAGATCGGCCGAGGCTCCCGCCGCGGCGGGGCGCAACTTCTTTATAGAACACGCGCTCGATAAGATTCTCATGAGCATGTTGCATAGTGTGTTTGGCAAAGATACAACCTGATGTTATAACCTGGAACCGAAAATTTTGGGTGGCGGAGGTTCGATATCGGAGCCACCTGTGGTGCACTCAATTTGGGGCTACTGATTATGCATCGGCCAACATCCCCCGCCTCCCCTCCGCCGTCTCCGACGTCCCCGAGCCTTCCACCTGGGCCATGATGATCCTGGGCTTTGCGGGCGTTGGCTTCATGGCGTATCGGCGCTCGCGGAAGAGCAGCCCGATGGTTCTGTCAGCAGCCTGACCAGATCTAAATCGCGAATACAGAGACCGCCTTCGGGCGGTCTTTTTGTTTTTGGGGTTCCAGATTTAACCTGCGCCGTCGGTATTCAGCTTAACAAGCGAGTTTCGTTGCAACGTCAGGGCGAGGCGCTAAGGTTGCATACCGGACAATTTCCCGTGTCCGGGCCCACCGCGGCAAAGCCGTCAGGCGATCATATTACGCTTGGCGGCTTTGTTTTCTCTCGAGGGGCATGAGGTCATCATGGTATGGTTTTTGGCTCTTCCGATCATCTGTGTTGCCGCTGCTGCTTTCATGTGGCAGTTCGAGCGGCATTTGGAGGACCTAACCGGACCTTGGATCTCGGACCGGGCGCAGAAAGCTTGCGCCGCTCCGCGGCCAAAGCGATGCCCTAACAGAATTAGGAAGGGGTAGCTATCCAGATTCGGTATTCCGATCGGAAGCCGGCCACCCTTGGCGTCAATCGCATGGGTCGATTTGATGAGTCGTTGAGGGGATGAGAAGGTCAAGTGGTCTTTAAATTAGCAACCCAGCAAATTTGCTGCGCACGCGTGAGCGCGTCGCACGGCGCGTATATTGAAATGAGCGGATGCTTGTTCTGGAATCGCAAGGATGGAATTGCATGCGGCAAGATAAATATGTCAGGAAAACTGACACAATATGTTGACAGGTTGTATCCCGTCTCTTATTCGAGGCAACTTAAAGGCGACCAATCTAATCGAGGAAGTAGTTTTACACAAAAGGGAAGTGGCTATGAAAGGTCTAACGCGTGCAGGATTGGCTGGTCTTATCGGTGCGGTACTTGTCTCATTTGCGCCGGCCGCTAACGCAGATGTAGTTTATAGTTTTGACGGAAGTTCCATGATACCTGCCTTTACGGCCGGAATAACTCTCGACGTGCAGAGCGGACAGGCGATTAGTGGAACAGGCTCGATCAATTTCGGCGGTAGCATTTTCGATCTAACCTTGATCACCCCCTCAACAATCGGTAACGAGACTTCTCCGGGACCAGTTGGTTTTCGTGACAATCACGGCACTGATCTAGGCGGCGCTGACACAATTGTGCCGATTGACGGCGCTTGCTGCGGTCTGCTCTTCGCGATCACGAACAATCCAGTATGGGGACAAGATGCATTGTTCAACGTTTGGAGTAATGGTGGCAACAGCTTTGGCTTCCTGTTCTCGGGTACGCTTCCAGATGTCTTTGACGTATACTTAAACAAAGGCGCGGGTACTGGAACCGTCAGTGCCTCGGCTACTGGACCCGTCAGTGACGTCCCCGAACCCTCGACGTGGGCAATGATGCTTCTCGGCTTCATTGGCGTGGGCTTCATGGCCTATCGTCGGAAGGCAATGCCAGCTCTGGTCGCAGTCTGATTCACGATCATCGGGTTTGAATTGAGAGGCCGCCTTCGGGCGGCTTTTTCGTTGCGCTACTTACAGCCGCCATGTCTGGGTTTGGCACTTCTCGGACATGGCGCGATGTCTGACTTGAATCCGCTATGCGGTGCGCTCCAGCGCGGCGGCCGGTTGCCACGTTCGCCTCAGCCAGCGGGAAGAAGGTCGGCCGGCGAAGCCGCCCGAGGTTACGCATTGGGGAAAACGCAAATTGAAGAGAGACGAGTGACCGTGACTTGGCTGGGACGTTCGCCGTTCCACTCGGCGTAATCCTTTTTATTTAAAAAAGGCCGCGAGCCCAATCCATACAATCTACAGAAATGCCGCTCTGAAATTGTGAGATTGCTTCTTTGAGTTTCCTAAAATTCACGGCTTTCCGCAACGTTCTTTCTGGCGTCCCGCGTATGTCGCGCCGGGCTCGGCTGAAAAAGGCATTACAAAATGATTGAGAAGCGGGGCTATCGGCGGAAGAACGGCGCACTAAACGTAGCCTGATTTTGCATCACCATCAGACTACAGAGAGACCGCCTTCGGGCGGTCTTTTTGTTTGGCATCACCGCTTTTTGTTTGGCAATCACCGCTTCGCTGCGCGCCGCGAACGATCGGACGACGGTTGAATCCTGAAATAGTCGAGCTTTTTCCCGGATTTAAGCTGTGCAGTCAGCCAGCGTGGCTGCTTCCCGCGGCCCGCCCACGTCTCCTCAGGCTTGGCAGGATTGCGATATTTGGGGAACACCTGCGGGTAAGCGCGCCGTTCATGCTGAGGAGCTACATTCGATCGATGATCTGACTGGAGCTGCTGCAGTCGCTGCTCAAGTTTTGTTTTTTCCGCACCTATCCGGCTCGCCAGAGCGGATGTGATTTCCAAGTGCACTGCCCAAAGCTCGTCGATGGACATCGATTTTAGATCGCGCAGGTTCATATCTCTGTCTTTTGTTGTTCATGGAAGCGGTGTGTCGAGCCGCCTGAGGATGCAGCTAGTTCTTTGTGAACGCTGCTGATGGGGCAACGGTGAAGGCGCTCCCAATACAGTTGTGAAAACGGCAAGGATAAGGCGCGGAGCCAAAGATGGCCCCTTATTCCGATCGGCGCTTTGGATAAGCTTAGCTGGTTAGCACGCCGTAAACAAACGACCCGAAATCTTTCGCGCGCGCGGCCTCTGGATTGTACTCGTGATGGGTGCTGTTCGCGCGCCGACGAAAAAACTAGGGTCTTGGGCTCGACGCGTTTTCCGAATGCCCCAATCTGGATCATTGCGTGACGTGCCTGACGACTGTGACCGTCGCAATAATGAAGGCTACGCCAAACGCGCCAGCCAGAGCGGCGAAAACAAAACGCGGATCCATCACACGCCCCAATTGAGCTTATTGAAAGTCCAATTTCGGCCGCCCTGCTCTCTGGAGTCAATCCTCTATCTTTCGCGTAGGAGTGATTGACTCAACCAGGGCGGGAGTGTGGGATGAGCCTTCTTTTCGGTGGCGCGGATAATGCGCGCGATAGCTCTTTTTTGGTTGTAGCCCTAATCGTCATGTCGTCCTCAGCTCGCGCTACGACCTACACGTATGAGCTATCGCGACCACGGGGCGGCCATCACAGCGGGCCACTCCCGCTGGAGCGTCTTGAGAATTCCGAGGTCCACAGCGATTCTCCCTTCTAGGGGGGGAGCCGGATGTTTTCGCTCAGAGCGAGTCCACATTAACCAAAGCCCTTTATTTCGGGGTCATTTTTCAAACTGACCCACCACCCGACCCCACGGACAGGAACAGACAGGCAAACCAGAACTTTCGGTGAATGAGGCAAGCGGCAAGTGCTGTATGTCGCCCAAGGCGTCGATAACAGAGATTATGATAGCTTCGGCCTGGTCGTCGTCGATGCGCGCGTGCCGCAGATCCGGCCACAATTCCTAATAATGCGAGAACGCTGGCTCAATCTGCATTTCTTCCCGGCGCGAGACCTCAGACGCCGCGGCGCCGGCTGTCTTTGCCGCCGTCCGATACTCTTCGATCAGCGAGAAGATAGGATCGACGCCAGAGGACGCCAGCGAGGCCATGGGCGCCGCGGCGTCCGCCGTGGCTAAAACGGTTGCCAGAGCCAAGATGGAGCCACCGGCAGCCACGCCAGCGGCTTGGGACAGGAAACGACGCCGCGACGTGGCGTCCAAAGGGCTGTTTTGAGACATGGGTGAGTTTGTAGGTGGCGTGGTGCACGCGGTCAGCTTGGTCCATTGGATCGACCCTTTCATGGTCCGGGTCAAAGTCAGGGCGGAGGTTAGCGCTTCCCGTCGGCTTGCTTTTGGGATATCCTGAATTCATGGCAATTAGGGATATCCCAAAAAAGCGGCGCGGGCGTCCTTCGACCGGAGGGCGCCGCGAAGGCATCATGGTCCGCCTCGAGCCCGCTCAGTTCGAAGCTTTGGACGGCTGGATCAAAAAGCACGCCGTCGAGTCCCGTCCCGAAGCTATCCGCCGCCTAGTCGAGCTGGGGCTCAAGGTGAAGACGCCAGCGAGGCCAGTCAGCACGCCCGGCCGGAGGTTGCGCGCTCAGGAGCTCGCCATAAAGGCGATCGATAAGATGATCGACCCATCGGCGCCGCCGGAAGAACGAGCGCAGCGCCGCCGTCGCCTCACTACGGGCCCGACCGAATTTCGTGAGGACCGCGTCGATCTGCCGAAGGCGAAGGGGAAATGACCATGAAGGCGTTGCTAATTTTAGTTACGATTTTCTTTTCGACGAACGCGCGTGCTCAGAGCGCGCCCAAGGTGGCAAGCCACTAAAGCAGGTAAAGCCGCAGCCGCAAATGGGCTGCAAAGCTAGCCCGTCTTATTCACGAGACGGCGCCTGCGAGGTTGGCGAGCGTGGTGTAAAGCGCTGATGCGGCGTAGGATTCGGTTGCTGAAGCTACCCGCAGATAGCTCTGGCGCAGTTCGACACCCTCGCGTTTGGCCAGATCGACCAGCTTCTCGATCGCGCGGTGGATGAGCCGGGCGCCGGTCGGATGCGCGACCGCTTTCTTCTGCACGGTGGTGTCCACCACGACCCGCTCGAGATCTTTGGTCTCGATCGCCCCGCTCCGGTGCGCCATCGAGAGGCTCTCTTGCAACAGCGCGGCAATCTGCTCCTCACCCAGCCGCTGGCGCCAGCGGGTCAGCGATGAGCGGTCAAACGGCAGTTCGTGCCGGAACACCACTTCGCCGCAGAAATACTGGTTCTCCACCCACCTGTCGCACAGCGCCTCGTCAGAGAGGTTGTGCATGTGTTTGAGGATAAACAGCCCGGCCACCAGCCGGGTTGGCAGCGGCGGCTGCCCCGGCCCTACGCGACATACCGAGCTGAAGCGCTTCGCCAGAAAGTCCCAATTAATCTCCGCCGCGAGCTGCACCAGCGCTCCGACAGGGGATTAAATTAATCCTCAGCTATACAGGCATAAGGCCAATATAACCAGGGGCCCTATGAAATCGGGTTCCGCCCAGGCCGCTGGTCCTAGCAGAAGTGCCAATTGCGGCCGCCCTGTTCACATGAGCCAATCCGGTATTTTCGGTCCGGAGCGATTGACTCAACCGGCGCGGGAATATGGGATGGGTCGTCATTTTAGTGAGGCTGAAGATGCAATTGCGGCGTTTAATGAGTTACGCAGGCAAGCGAATTAAGACAAGCGCTATCGAGCACGTCTACCTACGCACAAACATCGATCTAACTCGGCCTCATTCAATCGGCGCAACTCTAACGGAGAGATGTAACTATCGTTGTGAGTATTGCACGCATTGGCGCCAGGATCGCTATCCGACAGAGATGACCCTAGACGACTGGAAAAGGGCGCTTCTAAGTCTAAAGGAGCTTGTCTTCCCATATGTTATCCAGTTTGGCGGCGGCGAGCCATTTGTTTGGCCGCATTTTTTGGAGCTGGTGGAATTCTGTCGAGCCGAGGACATTGATTGGGGGGTAACAACCAATGGCTCTGCTCTGAATGAGCGTTCGGTCAAACGAATAGTTCGCTCACGACCCGTGAATGTTAATATCTCGGTCGACAGCTCGGTGGCCCATATTCATGATCAAGCGCGCGGGATAAACGGCTCTCTAAAGCGCATAGAGAGAGGAATTCGATTATTAATCGAAGAACAAGCGCGAGCCGAACAGCATTTTCTCATTCGGATCAAACCGACTGTCCATCGCCACAATATCGACAATTTGGGCCAACTCGTGGATTGGTGCTTAGAAGTGGGAGCAACAACGGTTGATTTCAGTCCAGTTAGACTTCAGGAAAAAGGTGAGCGCGAACGACTCTATCTCAGATCGGAAGACGATTTGGCCCGGTTGAAAGCCGCTATTGACGACCTGATTGAGCGCAAACGACAAGGCCAACCAATTGAGACGAGCGAAGCAAAATTGCGAGGTATGCTTTCACATTTTAAGGACGAACTAGTTGTTCATGGAACCGGTCAATGCAGGGTTGGCCTGCGAGATTATTCGATCAGAGCAAATGGTGACGTCATTGTTTGTTGGTTTTTCGATCCAATCGGAAACGTAAAGGAGCAGAGCGCTAAAGAGATTTGGTCGAGCGCTCAAGCTCGGCAGACTCGCACACTGACCGCCACCTGTGAAAAGTTTGGCACATCTTTATGTGCCTCTTCATGCTTGGCGAAAAGATCTCTTTTGCAGGACGTGCGTCGGGCCTTTTTGATGCATCGAACTCTTTTGCAGTGAAATTGTCCGAAGATCAAAGCTGTTAGCTAGTAGGAACGGTCAAAGGGACCAAGCTCTGCGCGGCGTTGTCAGAACTTCGGGCCGCCGCACCAACTGACGAGCCCGCCGCGCCAGCGACTGCCCTCGAAGCAACCCCCGCTCCGAAACAATAATACTAAGCCCCACGGGCTTTCGCACGTCCGCAACCTGCGATAGCGTCATCCGATGCTGAGAATTATTTTTGGTTTTGTTGGTCGGAGGCCCTCGCCTGGGTGGCTTACACCTCCAGACGTGGCGATTCGTCGACGGTCACTCTCGGGGCAATCATAGCCCGCCCTTAGCCTTTCGCAATAAACATCACTCGCGATTGGCGATAGTGCGATGGCTGCCGCTCTCCCGCTAGTCACCGCTGAGCGCAACGCAGCTAAAACACAAATTCAGGTTGCGCGCCCGCCCTGGTTGCGGAACAATCTGACTGAAGGCGAAGGGGAAATGAGGACCGGTAAAAGGAATGGCTAAAATCAAGATTTCGACAACTGATTTGGTTTGGATTTTTACGGAAAAGCTGAGGTCGTTCGACGAGTGCTTTCCCGGTACAGACATTGCGATCGTGCCTAGCAAGGATGGCTGGACGGCTGTCACGGGATCTCGAAGGCGAATCGAACATCCCGGCTACGCTCGGCGTATCGGGCAGATTCAGAAGCAGCTTCGCGAGATTTACGTTCTGGCTAAGGATTGATCTCCGGCGTCAAGCCCTCACGGGGCGGCTTTCGTGCGTTCGGCCTTGCACGCCCGCTCTGGTCGAAAACGATCCGACGTGGGTGGGGGAGCTTGGTGTGGCTGGCGTTACCGATTTAGCGCGACCGATGTCGAGACGGGGACGACCCTTCAAATGCTGGCGTGGCGCAGCGCTAGCCGTTTTAGTTCTCGCGGCGCTTGCATCGGATGCTTGGGGCCAATCACAACGGCCACCAGATACTGAACAGGCAAAGCCCGCCCAACAACTACCCGCAATCGACCAGCGCGGCACCGCTTAACCTCCTGCCCGGTCGTCCGCGCCCGCTCCGCCTCATTCGTCACATTTATACTTATCAGAGCGCCCGCACCGTTTGCACCGGAAGGTGATGAAGTCTGGCTTGGTCTCCCTGACTTCGTGCCCTGTTACCATCACGAGCGTGCCGCAATCCAGGCACGCCGGATCCTCTCCGGTGTCCAAAGGATAGAGCAGAAATTCCTGATCGTTCGGCATAGGCTGCCCGCTTTCGCTGCCCTCTTTCGAGGCCTGAACCTTGTTGCTGGGCGAGCCTTCCTCAAAAGCACCGGAGGCCACGCGGGCGTTACGCCGCATGGCCTCAGTGGCATCTGTCCCGCTCCTCGCAAGATTCCGTCGTCGCCAAAACAATTTTGCCGACCGGCGACAGTTCCAACCAATGAAGGGGAAATTAAAAACCCGCCGGGCGGACCGGCGGGCGTTTCCGTGATTTCCACTAGCCCTGCCAGATCGGCCAGGTCTTCTTGCGTCATTTCTCTGGCGTCGAGCGGAGAGCTGAAGGAGAGACCCATGACGGAAGCCCGAAAGCATCCGCCGAGCAGGCCGCAGTCTATTTGAAAAACTCCAAAACTACATTCATGTCAGATTGTGCGGAAACACCGCCACGCAGGTTTGCATCAATGACACGGCGACATGCTTCGACCGCGGCAAAATCGCGGAGGTCGTTTGCCGCATCGAGAACGGACCAAGCCGTGTCAACCAATGGGCTGTCAGACGAGGCCAAATCCAGTCGATTAATAATCATTGCAGCGACCCAAATTAGAATTCAAAAACATCATCGGCTCGCCGAGCCAAGTCGTGCAGCTCCGCGAGCGTTCCGCGGACCGCGCCGCAGCGACCGCACTGAACCGCGGTGGTGCCTGGAGCATTGACCGGGTCTGCGACTTTGATCGACAAACTTCCGCATTCCTGGCAAACGGTTTTGAAGCCAGGCCGTGCACTGGTCGGGTGCGGTGCGATCTTCACTTGGTATCTCCGCCAGTCCATAATTACTAAAGCAAAATAATCACGTTGCGGGCCTTCCACTGAAGGCGCGTCAGGCGTTCTGAAATTGCGAACCGCAGCACTCTCACAAGAGGCACGAACCAGTGTTGCGCGTCTCGGCCGTAGATATAAGGCCCATACAAGACATCCATTCGGCGCTCATAAGCCATTGCGGCGAGAGCGAACGCCATTAAAACAAAACTGAGAAGTGCGATTGTTTCGGTCGTCATTTGAGGCCCCCCGGCCCGTTTCTTTGATTGAGCCTCTAATACGCCTAAAATTCTAAAGTTCGGATGTCGGACGCGGCCCAAATTGAACGATCGTATTAGCGGCGTCTAAACCAAGACCTTTCAGAAGCCTTGCCAACCAGGTCTCGGCAACCCCCGCCGCAGCCCCACAAGCCGGCTGAACTTCACCGCCAAAGCGAACTGCTCCTCGCTCGATGGAATGAATGAACATGACCCGCCCTTGTGGGATGGCATCACCGGCGGCGGCCTCTGGGTCGAGCTGCCCGTTCACGCGGACCCGCCGTACCAGCACCTTTTGCTGACCGCCGAGAAGAAGTTCTGGCGCTGCGTGATGAGCGGCGAAGAACCCCGGCTGTTCGGGGTCGAGCCGCCGCGGCCGCGGCTGGAGGCGGTCCGTATCGTTGATATGAGCGCGTCTAATTCATGGGCGGAGTTTGCGGCCGTGTTCCGGCGGACCCGGCCGGCCTATCAGGAGCATGAAGGCGCCAAGGCCGACCTGAAAAAACTGGTGCCGGAGGATGCCAAGGAGGCCATCGGGCATGGTCTGCGGGCCAAGCGCTCGAAATCCGGCGCGGTCAGCTTTGAGGTGATGGAGATGGAGGCCGCCGATGCACCGCTCCAGTGAAAGCATCGGCGCCATTGCGGCGGCCCTCGCCAACGCCCAGGGCGAACTGACCAATCCGGAAAAATCCCTAACCGCAATCATCCGCTCGCCGTTCCCACCGGAGGGGGACCGAACATTATGCCTCGCTCGCCAGCGGCCTCGATATCGGCCGCAAGAGCCTCGGCCAGCACGAGATTGCGACCATCCAGACAACCAGGATCGATGAGGCCGCGGGACATGTTCGCGGTAGGGACGCGAGTTACCCCGCGCCCCCCGCACAGATCCGTGCGAGCCCAATTCGGGCACACGGCTCCCACCTCGGGTGTGTAACGGCGCGTCGTGATATTCTCACGAAATTCCGTATGCGCTTCAGCGCCTGTGACACGGTTTCCCGGTACTGTGCCCGGCCCGTGCTTTGCTGACTCACATTCCCCTCGGCCCCCGCCCTTGGCTCCACCAACTCCGCAGCCGGTTGCCCGGCCTTGTTCGTCGGCTTCACAGCTACTATGGCGGGGTCAGACTTCTCATGATCGTACATCATCGGCTACGGCTCCTCGCCTTCCCGACACGGACCAGCGCTACACGCATGTGGCGCTGGCCGACCATGAGATCTCCCGGTTCCCGAGCAAAGAGCGTCCGCACATGCCAGTGTCTACGACCACGCCGGGCCGTCTGGGCGCTCGCACTATCGCGCCCATCCGTATTGCCTTCCGTCAGCGGAACGACGTCGGCACCCAGGATGAGGGTACTATCGCGGCTCAATGGCTGGCCTATGCGCTCCCCTGTCAACGCTTCGCCGATGCCCTCGCGGGCATCTGCGCATGACTCGGGGTCGATGCGGGTCGCTACTCCTTCATCGTGATGGACTTGCACCATCTACTCCTTGCCGGTCTCCCGGCGCACTCCGCCTTACGACCCTCCTGGTGCACGCCTCAGGGGGTGGATTTCGTCCGATTGGCCGGTCTGTGCTTCGAGCGAAACCGCGGCCCCGCAACGCATGGGGGCCGCGCTAAGCTATGCCCGCGCTACGCGTTGTTCACGCTGGTTGCATTGCCGGCGAGGACGACCTCGATGCCCCGGACCTGTCCGTCGACCCCTCCCCGCGCTCCGCGACGCCCCCCACCTAAGCTTTGCCGGCCAGAACGGTCACAAACAGCCCAATCCTTCGATCCACAAGCCGCGGCAGCCCCAACCAGCGCTCGCCGCAGAACCGTCCTCCACCTTACGCGATGAGCTAGTCGCAGAGATTCAGGACATTAAAGGTGACGACGATCTGGCGATGTGGGCGTATCGGCGATTTGCCGGCGAAGAACTCGCTCACAGCGGACGACGCCCGCGCTATCGAGGCCGCCTATCAGGCTACACACCCTAACGACAGGCAATTTTTTTGATGTGTGATCTAGTTCACAGACGGCGGAAGCAACGCGAATTAAGCCGATTTGCAATTCAACTTTGACGGGAGCGGCGGGTGAAACGAATAGGATTGACCAGGAAGAACGCCAACGTTGAGACGCTCCGCGCTCGCTATGAGGAATTGCTGCGTCTCCGCGGGTATCTTCAGCGGTTTGAGGGTCCGGGCCAGGACACGGCTGAACCAAAGGAGCGGAAAGCCCGTGCGGCAATTGGTAAGCAAGACGAATGCGAGGATGCCCGAGATGTCGGATCAGCCTTTCGGCATTATTGTCCCACCGCAAGCGGCGGATACTGACCCGGTTCTCGCGCAAAAGTTCTCCACACCGCACTTCATATATCTGGCAGCGATTGCCGCCGCGACAGCCGGCTGGCTTTGGCTTATTGCTCGGATTCTGATGTGGTCAACTGCGCTCTAAGCGGCCGTGAACGTCGGGAATGACGGAAGTCGAAGCCATGTGCGGATCCTATTCCGACCCATCGACAACCGGCACCTAACCCGCCGACCGTGCGACTTTATTTAGCGACCCGCAAAACGAACTTAGTGATAGGATGTAGACAACCCATCACTTGAGCGCGCTCCAGTGATCGATCACCTCAAATTTGCCCAACCAGCCACGCTGGGGCGCAAGGTGAGCGATGAGTTCACCGTACCGTTGTGTCGTGGACCACCACCACGCCCTGCATCGGCACGGCAACGAAATCAGTTGGTGGACGAACTTCCAGATTGCCCCCATGGAGATCGCAAGGGAGTTATGGAGAACGAGTCCGGTCCACGGTTCGTCAGATTTATTAGATGCCGCGGCCGGTCTGCATAATTCTGACACCAGAACCATCGAGCAGTTGACTCGACCGGAACTATGAAAATGAACGCTCCGATCGAAATCGAAAGTGCCCCAACGTTGTTCTATGTCGGCTCAATTGAGGTCACTTCTCGACCCACCGCGATTGTTGCCGGGCGAGTGCCAGGCCCACTACGAAAACCGTCCGTCAAATGACGATTGACGAGGTCGCTCCGCGGTCAAGCATTGAATGGCTTTGGACGATTGATCTGATCGAATTGCCATGGGATGTTGTCCGCCCGTTCGCTTCGGCAAAAGGTGCCTGATATTCATCGCGAGGCGGCGGTTACGCGGCCCAATTGAACGATCGTGTAGCGCCCTCTAAAGCCGAGCCGGCGGCTCACAAAAGAAAAAGCCGCCCTGCGGCGGCTTCCCGTATAGTGATCTACTTACCAACGCTATGCGAACCGCAGTTATGCAAACCGTAAGCTCGTTTGGCTCTTGCGGCGATAGGCCATGAAGCCGACGCCGAAGAAACCAAGGATCATCATCGCCCAGGTTGAGGGTTCGGGAACGCTGCCAACGCCGGACGGGGGGTGAACAAGGTTGTCAGCCCCGACAACCCCGGTGTTGCCCTGAAAGCCCTGAACATCGGCCGAGAAAAACGCAGTGATGAACCCGTTGGGAGGAGCGGTACTTTCACCAAAGTTTCCAATGCCTAAGGCGCTTAAATCGAAAGTGGAGCCGACCACTAAGTCGAACTTCAGTTCTGTGACCGCACCGTTCGGACCAGCGAAATCTAGGCCCTGTGTAAAGGTACCGAAGGGGTTGTTCGTAACTGGGAGAGCGTTTCCACTGAGAGCGGTAAAGCCACTCGGAATTGAAGAATAGCTGGTGAAGGAAAAGTTGGGAGTAAACGTGAAAGCATCATGGCCCTTGGATGTTTGGAAAAAATCACCGCTGTTGAGTGTAACATCGAAAACAACGTCGGTGCCCACGCTGGTTTGAGAGATTTTAACCTGGCCAAAATTCGCTGGGGTAGTACCGGAGCACGGTGCGGAGGAACTGCAACCGTCGATGTTCAGCTGAGACGTCAACACATAATCAGCCTTAGCTCCGTTCGAGGAAAAGCCCAACAATCCCAAAACGGCCAAGGCAGCCGCCGCGCTAGACAGAACTCTCATAGCACTCTCCTAAAAATGATTTACTCGAATTCCAATAACTTGATATTTTATTAATTGTATTTGCACTGCGTCAAGGGACTTTTGACGATTATTTGCACTGTGTCAAGGGACTTTTTGACGATTTATTGACGACACAGAGCGTTTGAGCGGATTTGACAATTTAATGCAATTGCTTGTCCATTTCGGCGCCGAATCCCGTTGTAAATCAAATGGCAGCGCTGGACGATCGAAATTTTGGCCCACGCTCCCATATTAAATAATTAATAAAAATCGAGGCCTCCTAATTAACCATTACCAAGAATCGCGGGAGGTGGCGGCGTCAGATTGGGATTAGAGATTCGTTCGACCCTCCTCCGTTCAAAATTGGGTTCGTTCTGGCAGAAAAACCGATTCTGGTGTGCATCGCAGCGTCTCAGAACTTTCTCGCCGGCGCGGCGTCCATCGTCGGCGCCGTCTCAGCAGCAGCGACAACCATCGCGGGCACAAAACCGGGTTGTTGCGCTTCAGGGTCGGTTGGCTCCGGGCGAAACGAGCGACGCCACGCCACCAGCAATGAGCGCGATATGCCGTGGCGTCTCGCTGTCTGTTGTCCCGGTATACGTCTGCAAGTTTGTTTGAGTGTGGCGAAGTTGCTGACCTTCGTCATGCTGGCGCTGCCAACACTATTTTGCGCAGCGTGCTGGCCGATTGCGACACGAACTCAAAAGGCGTGGATCCTTTTTCCAATAACCTCTCTCCTGGTTGGCTTTGCGGCAACCTCGATGAATGCCGTCGGCGAAGCCGCCATTGCGACCAGCTATTATTGGATCCTATTGTTCGTACTGACGTTTCGAACGCGCTCAATCGCGGGCCAGTGTTTGTTTTTGCTAATCTGCGTGCCTGCGTATCGGCTGCATGAAGGCACGTTCGTCCTGACGAGCGCGTTGCTGCTCGCGCTAGCTTTGAGAACTCACTCCGCTCTCGATAATTCGCGGGAAAAGATTTTTGTCGGTTCAGCCTCCTGTTAATGACCATACTTGCATATCAGATACTTTCGATCATCAATCCCGCCTACCCCGACGATCGGGCGCACATCATTCAGGGGTTGCTGCACTTCGAGTTTTTATATTCCGACCACCACTTCAACCTACCGCTCGTTACTGGAGCGGTGGCGATGATGGCGCTCGGGGGCGTACTGTTTGTCCGCGCCACTCTTCCGACCGCAGAGGCGATGCGCTATGCGAAAATGATTGTTATCATTTGGGCAATCGTCGCTGTTGTTGCGATTACAGTTGCGGTTACGATTGAGGAAAGCTTTTCGCCATTTGCCCAGAATCAGGCCCGCTATCATCCACCCATCACAAGCGCCATTTTGGCGACGGCCATGATTTTGCTGCGCGGTTTCAGTTGCCTGAACAACTATGGATGAACCGAGCGACCATCTTCATCTTGATTTCGCTATGCGCGACCCAAGCCGTTGCTGACGCCGTCGCGACGCGTCGCTGGAATGCCTATGTGGCTGATCTGCAGTCTCGGCTGGTCAAATGGCACGGTCTTATACCCTGGGAGGAAACTCTCCAAACGGGAGACGAGCGGGCAGATACGAATTGGCGATTATTCGACATAGGATGGGTCGTTCCTCTTCCCTGTATCATTTTCGCACCGAACGGCATCGTAAATGCCATCATCGATCTACCGGAGGGCACCTCCTTTCGACCGCTTGATCCCGAAAGACCCGACCTTCTGCCGAAGCTGCGCGGCATCGATTTCGCGCCCTACAAGCGGTTCTTAGCTGGTCAATCCTAACTTTTCGGTAGACCGCCTAGACTGATTAGACGAAAGGCCGAAAACGTATAATTGTCATTGGTCCCGGTAAGCTGGACATCGGTCACGTGCACTGGCTATCCATATCAATAACGCCATTTGTGATTAACGCCTAACTATGGTTCAGGTTTGATAGCAATGATTACGCGGCGTCATTTCATCCGCAACGGGGCTATTGCGGCCTCGTTGTTGTCGGCTGAAAAATCCAGAGCATGGGCTGATGACGCAAATACCAATCTCCTGGCCTCACGCGTTTTGCTTGTCTACAACACATCCTCGAAAGATGGCCCTGCAGTTGCGGACTATTATAAGGCTAATCGACCAGGGATGTCAGGCGTTGATACACTCGCCGTGACGGCGGACACGACAGAAAAGACAACATCCGCGAACATGATTTCGCAGATCAGAACACCCATCTATGAACTTATCGCCAGTTCTTCTCATCCAAAATACTACGTCGTCATGTGCCGCGGCCTTCCTTCGCGCGTTTGGGACAACGGTGTTCCAATTGCAAGCGTTGACTACCTGATAGGCCGCTCTGACCCCAATCTTGCAAACCCAGCTGGGGCTGAATATCACCAAGGCGGAGGCGTCAACTACTACAATGCGGCATTTGCTCCAGGGTCGTATGCTGGAACGCCCGTTCTAGTTACCAGGATGGACATGGGTACATTATCGACAACAAAGGCTTACATCGAAAAAATCAAAGCGATGTACGACGCGATGCCGTCTCCCAGTTTGATTGTATCGGCAAATGCAGCCGGCCTGGGTGGGTCCAACTATCTTATGGATGAAGTTAGAAATCCTCCTTACAAGTTATTTTTTCCTCTTGCCAAGGATCATTCAGATTTGGCAAGCGCGTCATATTCAAATGTGCCCCTGGCAAGACGTTTATATATTTTCGGAATAACCGGCACCAATGCCCACTTGACTGGTGGGGAAGATGTGACGGGTTACGAGAGTTGGGGAGTTAACGGAGGGATGTCATCAACTTACCCAAACAATCGAAGTCTTTTCTTCACAGGAAAATCGAACTGGTATCTGGTAAAGACATTTGAGAGTTATAACGGCATCATCGGGTCAGACCACGGCAATTTTGAGCAGTGGTTTAGCCCTACTACCGGCGGCGGTTGGCACTATTCCCGCACCCCTATCGGCATGGCATGCCATACAGATGAACCTTCAATTGGCGGAGTTGAGGGCTCGATGTATATGTGCAATTGGGAGGCGGGACTTCTCTTCTCTGAATGTGCTTGGTCTAGCCGTAAGACCAAATATTTTATGGCCGTGGGCGATCCTCTCGTGAAGAGGTAGCAAAGCCTTCTTACGATATTCGCGCAAACATCGTTTCGAGGCCGCCACCGACAGTTCAGCCGGATCGATCGTTGCCGAGCGAGCTTTCCGAGAGCCGGAATGGTGGTCGCAAGTTAAAGCCAGCATTGATACCTGCTGGACCCGCGATCATGAGCTCTTCTCGCCTCAACTGCGTTGAAGCAAAGTGAACATAGCGCGGCAAGGAAGCTCCTAGCCAACTGAATTAGTCTGATTCGGTCTTTTGTCGCTGGGCTTGCGCAAAGGACGCCAGCCCCACCGCCGTTTTCGTCGATGAACTCGACGCCGGCGGCTTCCGACGCGGTGGGGAGACTACTGAGCGAGCGCCGACGCCAACCCGATGAGACAAATGTCAAATATGCCGCTGTTGCTTGCCATCGCCAAGAGATGACGAGTAGACTACGGTCTAGAACATCATGTTGTCGTTCAGAACATCGGATTCGTGTATGCTGGCTCCGCGGGCAAAAATTCGAACTTAGCGAACCTGCGGCAAGTTTCGGGGGGTACTGCATCGTGATGGGAAGTCGCCAACCTGACTCAACCAAACCGAAACGGATGTCTCTGGCGCAATTTTCCAAAAATCTTATGTCGGGCGAATCTCAGGGTCAGCCAGATTGTCTTGGTAGCACCACGGAGGGTGTCGGTCTGGAAAGCGCCGGTCAGAAACGGTTTGCGGCCGACGTCGTGGCCGCGATGTCAAACCCCGCAACGGCGAAGAGCGATGACGGCTAAGATCCAGACTCTGGCTTAGGGAATCCGCCTCATCGTCAATGTTGTCCTCCTGTCTACTTGATGACCCGCCGCATAGGAGCCCCCACCGGGCAAGGGGCGATCAGCGCCAGGAGCCGGCCGATCGCACACACTCTGATCGACTTGATTAAACTCCTCAACGCAAAACCCCGGGGCCTTCGCCCCGGGCTTTCGTGTCTGAACGATGCTGTCTGCGATCAGACCAACCGCAACGCGGGCTTCCCTTTTTGGCGATAAGCCACGAAGCCTATTCCGAAGAAGCCGAGGATCAACATTGCCCAAGTGGAGCTTTCGGGAACGGGAGTGGTCAAATTGGTTAGAGTACCTGTCAGTGATGCCAACAACACATTGTCGCCCCAATGTGTATCGTTGGTATCGAGACCGAAGAAATAATATTCATAAGTACTCGGCAGACTAAATGAGCCTTCGGTTGTTCCAGTGGTAACCTCAGTAAGACCCGAAGTAGCACTGTTCGATCCCCAGACTTCCCAGTGCTCGGTTCCGGTAGTTGAACCCATGGTGAAACTCAAGCTGGTATATTTATTGGCACCGCCGAGATCGATCCGGATCAAGCTAGTACCCCAAATTTCATCGTCATGAGTAGGGTCGCTGGCAATTCCTACACCATTCTCGTCGCCGCCATTGTGTTTTGCGAACAAATTTGTGTGGGTGCTGAGAGTATGATTGGTGAAGCCCGTCGCTGTTATCGTATTGCCGCTTGAAGTATAGCTAAAACTTGAACCGGTGCAGCCGCTGCAGACATCGAAACTCCACGTCACAGGTACTGCCTGCGCCGACGACGCTCCCAAAATTCCAAATGCAATTAGTGATGTCGCGGCGAAGATATTTTTAAAGCTCAAGCCCATTTGACCCTCTTGAAGAACATTAAAATTCAACTTGGATAGTTAATACTCAACTTTGAGTAAACGTTATCCAAGTCTAAACCAACCGTCAACGCCAAGGTCCAATCGCGCGTCATTCAAGCGCCCCTCTCCCCATCTAAGAATCACCGGCACAATTGGGACCCGGCTCAATTCCTGTTTTTATGGAGCCCCACAAAGACCCTTTAAATTAATCATGCGCTAATCAGGCCAAGCGAACGGATCGGCGCTGACTTACGCCAATAGGCCATGAAGCCGACGCCGCAGAAGCCGAGGATCATCATCGCCCACGTCGAGGGTTCAGGAACGCCAGTGGTCAGGGAGAGGGATTGCCGTCCACGAAGCTAGAGCCGTGCCCACGCCCGCGGCGCCGCCAGGCCGGCACCCTCATGGTATATGGTTTTCGCGCATCACCGCGCCCGCACCCGTAGTTTGCGGGCCACGACTATCGCGATATGAGGTCGCAAACACTCAAACACTGGGCTGTGCCAGCTTTAACAAAGCGGGGGCACCTTTACGAAGACGCAGTTTGGATTCGCTTGCGACAGCCGCCTGTATGGTCGGAACAGCAAAAGAAAAAGCCGCCTCACGGCGGCTTTTTAATCCAATTACGCAGCTTGGTTTAAGCAAAGCGGAGCGTGGGCTTTGACTTGCGGCGATAGGCCATGACACCGACCCCGAAGAAGCCGAGGATCATCATCGCCCAAGTTGAGGGCTCCGGAACATCTGTTGTGAGGTTTGGGCTACTGATATTGACATCAAGGATGGCGGGCGGGCCGTTTCCTTCGACATAGTAGAGGTCGAACAGCGCCCCGCTGTAGGCTGTCGGGGTGTCCAAAAACTGTGTCGTGATATCGCTAGTTTCTGTGGGGCTATTTACCTGCGTATCAGACCCGATGATCAGCGTAGCTCCGTCGTCATGACTGATTGCAGAACCAGGGTTAATTAGACCTGTCACGAAGCCGGAAATCTTAAAGAAAGCCGTAGTCGAATCTTGAGCAGAACTGAGGTTCTGGTTTATAAAATCGCTCTGGGTGCCTACGGTAAAGGTGGCATCATTGATAAGGCTGCCCAAAAAATTGCCGCCGGTATTACTGTTCGTACCACTATTGGTCCACTGTATGTTGGACAACGCGCTATTGGCTGAGCCGTTGCTATAGGTGAATTCATATGTCTTTGTCGCATTAGCCGCGGCGTAAGCGGCCGTGGCCGCATCGGCTTGCGTGTGATTGCCGTTGATAGCGCCGTCGTAGATGTAGACGTCAACGGTAACGAGGTCTGCACGCGCTCCCGATGACATCATTCCAACCGCCACCAAGCTAAACGCCGCCGCAAGAAGTTGCGGTCTAAATTGGCCCATTATACTCGTCTCCTAAATCGTCAAAATTGCACCAGTGTCCATTATTAACAACACGTTAAGATTGTCACGTCAATAGCCAAAAATTGAAAACTTACACGACAATTTAACTTTCCCCGAAAAAATTGACAGGGTTAGACTACTTTTAGTACAGGCGACCACTTTGCTTTTTTCGTTTTTCTAGTAATACCAGATCAGAGGATGCTTTTTAAATGTTCATATTCCTGTCCGTGACGCTCACGGCTTGTGCCCTGTTTTTACTTGTTGCGACGTTGGTATTTTTTGTGGAAGTGGCAGCCGGATGCCTTCTGCCGTCGCAGGAAATAGAGATGACCGCCGCCAAGCGCGACAGACGCGTTGCGGTGTTAATTCCTGCCCATAATGAGAGTGCCGTAATTAAACCCACGATTGATGACGTCAAACGGCAATTGCGCCCGGGCGATCGCCTTCTCATCGTCGCCGACAATTGCAATGACGAAACGGCCTCCATAGCCACCGCATCAGGGGCCGAAGTTTTGGTCCGCGAAGATCAAACCAGAATCGGAAAAGGATACGCATTAGACTGGGGGATAAAACACCTCGCCGCTGAGCCCCCAAACATCGTCATTGTGATTGATGCCGATTGTCGGGTCTCGGAGGGCTCAATTGAAAAATTGTCTCAAGCATGCGCCGCATCCGGACATCCGGTTCAGGCGCTCTATCTGATGGGCGCGGTGGCCGGCTCATCCGTCAATCATCAAGTCGCCCTATTTGCGTGGCGCGTGAAAAATCTGGTTCGTCCGCTCGGCCTTCACAAACTAAGATTGCCGTGCCAACTGATGGGAACAGGGATGGCCTTTCCCTGGAAAGTCATTCAGTCAGCAAACCTTTCGAACGGTTTTATCGTCGAGGACATGAAGCTCGGGTTAGAGCTTGCTGCCCTGGGACGAGCCCCGCGCTTTTGTCCATCCGCAATCATTACGAGCAGCTTTCCGACTTCTGTTAAAGGTTCGCGAACGCAGCGACAGCGCTGGGAACACGGACATATATCGTTGATCTTGAGCGCGGCGCCCAATCTGATCTATGCTGCCATAAAGCGCCGCGACATTAAGCTATTTGCAACGGCTCTCGACCTTTCGGTGCCCCCACTCTCTCTCCTCATTTCCGTTTTGACCGCAGCGGTTGTTGGAACAGCCATTGCCGCGATCACGGGTCTATCCGCAATGCCGTTCTTTTTAATTGCTACGTGCCTGGCTCTGGTCGCAGCAGCAGTTCTTCTTGCCTGGATCAAATATGGCCGGGATGTTCTGCCTCTCCGTGATCTTGTCTTGATTGTCCCCTATTTGACCAAGAAGCTCAGCCTTTACTCTGACCTCGCGACAGGTCGCAGAGTTTTGAGCTGGATCAGGACCGATCGCGGTTAATCGGTTTCACATTTCCGCAATTCAATTTTGTCCCGACGACGCGACCGCCTCCGCCCGCCTCCGCGAAGGCTTCGCCGCGGATAAGACAACCCGACGGCTTTGTGTACGATCCTCGGAGACGTTAAAACGATTCCGGAGAAACTCGAGCTGGCTTGAGCAGCAGGATGTGAAAAGGTCAACGCAATCCGCTATACCGAACAGCAGAGGCTGTGATTGCGCCGATCACTGAACCCTCCGGTTTGGGTGGGATCAGGTGACGGTTGTTGCCACTCTTGGGGCGCCTCGCGATGGACCTGACACAAATTAACTTTCGCATACCAAACTCCTGCAATTTTCGCTTTCGTATTCCACCCGTTTCCGCCCCGGTTCACCAAAAAAAGGGAAACAGGAGAGGCAAGCCGGCTGGTGAGGTTACGCTATACAGCATCCATTGCATCGGCGACAAAAGGGATCGACGGGAAGACAGGCTCGCGCTGCGCAATAACCAAGAAAACTGGTATTTAGTGTAAACGCTAAAAGATTTTTGATTCCGACGCGCGAAAGATAAAGAATGACCTTCTAGGCTCCAATGAAGGCAAGTCTAGTCAGTTAAGCTTCTGACCAACTGCAAAGCAGCTGGCGTGCCAACCCTGATCAAGCGACGTCAGAAGAGTAATATAGATGCATGAGGCGGGAGCGTAGGTTGAGTAACGCGGTCATACCCTTTGGACTCGTTGCAATTGGGCGCAACGAAGGCGAACGTCTGAAGCAATGTCTGCGGTCTGCAGCAGGAGCGGCGATCATTATTTATGTCGATTCTGGTTCCAGCGATGGATCGGTTGAATGGACCAGAAGCGCTGGCGCCCACCTCGTCGAACTTGCTCGGGCTACTCCTTTTACTGCTGCCCGTGCCCGCAACCACGGCTTCAGGCGAATGCGAGAGTTGGCACCTCAAATTAGCTATGTCCAATTTATCGACGGCGATTGTGAGCTGGATCGAGAGTGGCCGGGACACGCAATTCGCTTTCTTGAGCAACACCAAACCTATTGTGCGGCTGTCGGAAGGTTGCGCGAGCGCTTTCCAGATCGGTCAATATACAACCGTCTGTGCGACGATGAATGGAACACTCCGATAGGCGACGCACTCGCCTGCGGCGGCATTGTGATGCTGCGCGTCGATGCCTTTGAAAATGTCCAAGGTTTTAGGGACGAACTCATCGCAGGTGAAGAGCCGGAATTGTGTGTTCGCCTGCGGAGCGCCGGATGGTACATTCGGCGACTAGATTTTGAAATGGCAAAGCACGATGCAAATATGAAGAGATTCGGTCAATGGTGGCGACGAACGGTGCGCAGTGGATATGCCTTCGCGCAAGGCGCGGCCCTTCACGGCGGCCCGCCTGAATGTCACTGGGTTTGGGAATCCTGTCGCTCCTGGCTGTGGGCAATTTGCTTACCGCTTACGATCATAATTTCTGTGATTTTGTTTGGTGCCTGGGCTTGGCTGCTACTTTTAATTTACCCCGCTCAGATCGTGAAGCAGACCCTGCGTTCGGATGGAGCAATGGGCCACCGTATCCTGCTAGGATTTTTTCAAGTACTGGCGCGTTTTCCAGAAGCATGTGGCCAGCTCCTTTATCTGCGAGACCGCCTGGCCGCACGACAAGCCCAGCTCATCGAATACAAGTAAAACATGCGCATCGCTTATTTGATCAATCAATACCCAAAGATCAGCCACACATTCATCCGGCGGGAGATCCGTGCGCTGGAGCGTCAGGACATCGACGTGACGAGGATTGCGATCCGTGGGTGGGACGCAGAGGTGCTCGATGAAGATGACAAGTCGGAACAACTAAAGACCCGCTACGTCTTGCGCGATGGGGCTGCAAGGCTTTTGACCGCAGCTTTAGCAATGGCCCTGTCGCACCCCGTTCAATTTTATCAAGGCCTCGGTCTTGCTTTTCGCATGAGCCGAAGCTCCGACCGCCCTCTCCTGTTGCACCTCGCTTACCTCGCCGAAGCCTGCCGTATTCAGCCATGGTTGATCCAGGAGCGGATCGAACATCTTCACGCGCATTTCGGGACGAATTCGGCCGAAGTCGCAATGCTGACGCACGCTTTAGGAGGGCCGGCGTGGAGTTTTACCGTCCATGGTCCGGAAGAGTTCGACAAGCCGCAGTCTATCGGCTTGCCGGAAAAGATACGGCGTTGCGCATTCGTCATCGCGATTAGCTCATTCGGACGAAGCCAGTTGTTCCGGCTCGTCGGGCACAGCCTCTGGCCGAAGATTCATGTCGTCCGCTGCGGGCTTGACCGCGCCTTTCATCAAGGTGCGGCCAGCCCCTCCCCCATGACGCGCAACTTCGTCTGTGTCGGACGCCTTTGCGAACAGAAGGGACAATTGCTGCTGATCGATGCCGCAAGACGGCTTTTGGAGCGCGGAGAACAATTCAGTTTAACCTTTGCCGGCGACGGCGAGCTGCGACCCGAGCTTGAAGGACTGATCGATCGATATAATCTTCGCAACAACATCAGAATAACAGGCTGGCTCAGTAGCGAACAGGTGCGCCAAGAGCTGCTTTCAGCACGTGCACTGGTCCTGCCAAGCTTTGCCGAAGGCCTGCCGGTCGTGATCATGGAGGCCATGGCGGTGAAGCGGCCCGTCATAAGCACATTCGTCGCCGGCATCCCGGAGCTCGTCAAACACGGTCAGAACGGGTGGCTCGTTGCGGCCGGCGACGTCGGTAAACTGGCCGACGCGATGCAGGAATGTCTTGCTACATCTCCCGAGGTCCTGGAAAGGATGGGAGAGGCAGGGTTCGAGGCAGTCACTGAGCATCACAATGTTGATAAGGAGGCCGAGTTGCTTGCGGGAATTTTCAGGCGGCCCTCCAGGTCTCTCCCGGAGCTACATTGAATTAAAAACTCGGATCGTGCCTCAACCGTTCAGCCTGCGGCCGTGGGGGCCAGATTAACGCCTGGGATACGACCTACTAGCAGAATATGCACTTGCTGCTTTCAACCGGATGAAACCGTGGACCAAAAATCAGATCAGATAAGCGCCGAGGTTCCTGACTGGACACGCGAGAGACCAACCCAATTTTGGGATCCGGGACGAAAGCTCCTGCTGACGATACGACGTTATCAGCATTGGCAAGAGCGGCCAGGATTGCTCGCCAGGTATTTCCGAAAGGCGATTGTCTTGCGCCATCGCTTTTGGTCCGTCGTGACCGGAGCGGATATCCCGCTCAACTGCCGGATTGGAGGAGGATTACTCATCCCTCACCCGAACGGAATCGTCATCCATCCCGACGCCAAGATCGGCGTGAATTGCCTGATATTACAACAGGCGACCATCGGTTACCGTGGCCCCAGCAGATCCGGGTTTCCAGAAATCGCGGGCCACGTCGACATTGGCGCTGGAGCGAAGATTCTCGGCGGGATAAAAATTGGCGCGCACGCCAAGATTGGCGCCAACGCGGTCATTGTGAGTGACGTTGAGCCAGGCGCCGTTGCGAAGGGCCACTGGCGATAAGGCTTCCATAACGCTGAGTTTGCCTCGATACCACCCTCCGGCCATTCCACAACTCTGGTCTGACGATGAAACTGACACGACGAGATTTCATACACGCCGGGTGCGCGGCGGGTGCGGTCACACTGCTGGCGACGCCGATCTCCAGAAGGGCGGAGGCGGCAATTGACGGCCTGTCGTCCGGAAATCCCAATCGTGTCACGCTCAACGTTTCCCCCACTAGCTGGGCGAATCTCGCCAAGGGCTTCGGGTTCAATGTCCCGCCGAATATCGCGGACTCCAACGGCTACCCGACATCGACGCCCCCCGCGAACATTGGCGCAAATCCTGCGTGGGCGGCCGGATACACCGGACCGGTGGTGTGGAAGTGGCAGGGACGTGCCTCGATGCAGTTATCGCCCGCCGCAATCATCTGGTCTGGCGGGCAGTATGTCGCCGGCGTAGCGCCATTGGTCAAAGGCGATGTTGGCGGCAACTTCTCAATTATCGATAAGAGCAATCCGCGCGTCGTATTTTCGTTCGGCTACAACATCCAGAACTTGTCGCAGTCGAGCGCGCTTGATGGCTCTGGCCAGCATGTCATCAGGCTTAGGACCAAACCAAATTATCTGGCGCAATACGTAGGTGGAACTAATACGGGAAGCATCTCTGGAACCACGCTGACAACAGCTTCCAGCGCCAATATCGCCGTCCGACTAACGCTCACGGGGTCCGGCGTCGTCGCAGGCACCACCATCGTCTCGGGGAGTGGAACGACCTGGCAAGTTAATATCCCTCAGACTGTTTCCTCGACGACCCTGCAATTTGCACATCCCGGTCCTACCGTCACTATCGCGAACCAGACCGGTCAGGCCGGGGTGACAGGAACATGGGCGTCGCACGTTGTCGATGCACAGAACATGGATCTGGTCGGAACGGTGTGGAATCCATCAGATCCTTACAGCGGACCAAGTGGTCACGCTCTCAGCAACCTGAACGGAATCGACGCGGCCTACATCCTGGCGCAGGGAAAATTCTCCGGCTTTTCGAATCTGGTGATCTGCAAGGCCGCCAACGAGTCTCTGGTCGATGCCGGGCAGATCACCGCTCCTGATCTCATCGAGCAGTACAAATATCTCATGAACCATGAGACCGCACCCTATTCACAAAGGGGCTGGCTCAGGTTCATGGATGTGAGCGGCGTCCAGGGCAGCTATGAATGCGACTTTGCCAATCGGATGCCGGCCGGCTACATCAGCTACACGAACAGCACCAACTACTTCCCTCCTGCATATTGGGCAGGGCCGTTAGCGAACAGCGGCGGCGATGCCTATACATGCTCCAATCCTCAGGCCTCGGGCAGCGAAGCCTATGCCGATCTGGAGATCGTGCAGGGAGCATTCAATACGACCAACGCTGAGGCAAATCCGACGCTAAACGTCGGGGGACGCGGCGCGGCGCCGATCTTCGACTTCACCACCAATCCGAACATCTTTAGAATTTCCGTACCCGCGGCATCGGCCGGCCTAAAGATGCTATGGACGTTCAGTGCTCCTTGGCTTAACGGCGGAGCGCCTTACGTATTCACATACACCACTGTAGCCAATGACACCGCATCAGTTGCGGCGTTGAACGGAAACCTTGTCAAAGCACTCATTGCCGACACCACGCTGGCGACCGCCAAGGTCGTGTTTGGCAATTCTGGTCAGGTGACAGCCTATCCAAGAACGGCGCAGGCCGGTGCCCTCACCATCGCCTACACGTCGGGGCCAGCCATTTGCACGATGACACGTATCGATCCGTCGACGTTCACCGCTGGCGGGACGGCAACGCTCATCTACAGCCAAATTCTTGGCGGCTGGATTTGCCGCGCCGGAGGATTGGTGGTCAGCATTCCATTCGAGGCCATCGTCGAACTGTGCAATCAGGTCGGAGCGCATTGCTGGTTCAATTGGCCCGTTCACACCAAGGGCGCGTTCATTACTGCTGCTACCAACTTCTTTGGCGACAATACGACTGGTCTGACGCAGGGACTTAGGTTCGGAACCGAAGTCGGAAATGAACTGTGGAACTTCAGCCAAGTACCTTTCGGTTTTTGCCAATATCTCGGCTGCGCAATGGGATTTCCGAGCGGCGGCGAACAGCCGCAATGGAGTTGGGGTGCGTTGCGCACCGTACAATATGCGGCTGTGTCACGAGCTGCATGGACCGGTAAAGGGCGTTCGTTTTCGGATCATTACATTCTGCAGATGAACCGTTATGCGGAAGCGTTCGCCAACCAAAACTTCGAACAGTATGGGTTCAAAGGTCAACTACTTACTACATCAAACTCGATTTATGCGAGCTATGGAGGTCTTGGTGGTGGCGCTGGATCAGATTATTCAACCTCACCAAATCGCCCGGTTGATTTAATTACAGCTACCGGAATAGCTGGATATTGGCTCTCGGACTATATTCGATCAACATCCTATAGCAATGACACGATCATCTTCGGTACGGTGTCGGACAATGCGCAATGGTTACAGGCTGCGAGAGACTACGCCAACGGCCTGACCTTGCAGGCGTTTAATTCTCTTGTGAGCCTGTTCAGGCTGCAACGGCCCGGACTCGATGCAAACTCACAGGCGAACTGGACCATCTTTGCTAGGCATTTGTCCAACTTGGAGAGCGTGATTTCTGCTTATGACAATATCTCTGGCCGTGCGACCAATGGCGTCAACCCAAAGATTGGGATTCTGCACTATGAGGGTGCGCCACAGTGGTCATTCAGCACGAATGTTATCAATGGCACCAACAACGCCAGCGATTCGGAATCTCTCAATGCTCTCACCTATCGAATTGGAAATGGGGGCACGACACCGGGGAATGTCTCGGTCCCAGGTCTCAATTGGGATGTTTCAGCTTATACCTTGAGCGGCACCAATAGCGCGTCAGAAATGGCGCAGATGTGCCTGAATATGCTGCAAGGCTGGAAACTCGATATTGATCATACCGGGGCTGCTGCCAATACCGGCAGCTACAAGACCATGATCAAAACCTACTACTACCAAGCGCTGAAAACAGCCAGCGCCCCGTCAGGGCGTGAAAATCACCCCGCTCAGTTCAGTTATCAGAACACCACTTGGGGGCTATTCCCGGTCGCGTACCAGTTCGGCAACCAGTATGCGAGTTACGACGCGATCCATGAGTGGAATGCTTAACACTAGCGCGCACAGCCATCCCTACCCTCACAGATCAGCCATCGATTGTGTTCGATAACCCGCGCTTCTGAAACAACCCGCTGACGGTCAACGATCTTGGGCCGATAGCCGTATTCTTTCAAAATAGACAAGCACTGTTGCTCAATGTCTAAGCCGTGAACCTCGACGATCATATTCGGCTTGCGCTGAGTAATGATCTCGCGCGCAGACCGCAGGGCGCTGGCTTCAGCGCCCTCGATGTCGAGTTTGATAAAATCTGGAACGAAGAATTTCTTCGCGGCGGAATCTAGCGACATGTGCTTGTCATCGTCGATGTCACACACGAATACTTTGACCGCCTCGATTGGATAAGGATTCAGCGCAAAGGTTTCCTGCATTTCGGAAAAAAGATCGTCCTCGCATTCGAAAGACATTACTCGTCCCCCGTCGGACAGCTTGGAAAGCAGGAGAGCGTCATAACCTCCTGCACCCCCGACATCGAAGGACCTGTATCCCGGCTGAACAAGGGCCTTGAACCATCGCTGGGTTTCGATCTCGTACAGACCGAGAAATAGGCGCAAGTCATGATGGAAATTCAACTTCATCGTGCAACCTGCTGCGGGACCAAACGGAAGTTTTCGGAAATTCTTCCCGCCGGGCAGGATTCTGCGTGTCACGGTCTTAATAGCGGAAACAAGCATAATAGATCCTCGATGTAGCCTCATAAGCCCCACGCTACCCCACGTTGCTACCCCCGCCTAGCCCCCAACCAGGTCCATGGCCCCGACGATCATCAAAAGCGGCGCTTCCTGAAAAAGGAAGTCTATGACCATCAACACCTCAACCAACAAGACGACCGTTCTCGGCAACGGCGCGGCCACCAGTTCAGCTTCGGCTTTATCGGGGTCGCAGCCGCGTACATCTCCGTGATCTATACCGACGCTGATGGCAACGAGACCGTGCTGTCGCAAGGCTCGGGCGCGTCGCAATACCAGATCTCGCTCAATGAGCCAGTGGCCGGCGCGCTCTGGGGCGTCGGCGGGACCGTTACCTACGATCCCGGCGCTCCGATCGCGAATGGCACGAGCCTGACCATCTTCCGCACCCTGCCGCTGACGCACGCGATCAGCCTGCAGAACCTGGTGTCGCTGGCGACGCTTGGCAACGGCGCCGAGACCGGTCTCGTCACGCTGGAAATGCAGCTGCAGCAGGTCTCGGAAATGTTCGGCCGCTCGCTGGTGGCGCCGATCGTCGATCCCTCCACCATCAACCTGAGCCTGCCGGCGGCGGCCCAGCGCGCTAATTCCGGGCTCGCCTTCGACGGAAGGCAATGTTATCGTCGGCACTACTCCGGCGACGGGTACCAACTTCTCGGTGATGCAGCCCGTCGTCGAACAGTCTTGCGCTGACGCGGACGGCGCTCGGGCTCGGCTCCATGGCGGTCGAGGGCATCGGGGCCGGTCTGCAGGACGATGGATCCGGCAACGCCCGGGTGATCTTCACACTCCAGCAGGTCGCGACCAACCAGGCGGTGCACGAGGCCAATCACCTCAATTTCTACGCCGCATCCGGTGCGCTCACGTTCACGCTCGATCGAGCCGATACGCTGTTCGACGGCTTCGGGATCGTGGTCTGCGCGCTGACGGCCAACATCGTCCTCGTGCCGAATGTGAATAACAATTTCTCCGGCACTGGGGCGGTCGCAAGCCTAATTGGTGCATGGGCAGCGGTGGCGACGACGAGCGGCACCACGATCACATTCAATGCCACATCAGGCCTCGGAGCGACCACCATCAGGGGTGGCATGTTAGTTGATGAAACCGCTGGCGGACAAAATCCGAATCAATCGGCGAACTGGCCAGCATTCGCAAGAGCTTTCGCCAACTTCGAAACTATCTTATCCGCTTATGACAATAGCGCCGGACGCGTGACGAATGGGGTTAATCCGGTCATCGGGTGCCTACATTACGAAGGTGGCCCGCAGGTTTCATTCAGCAGAAATCTGAACAACGGGACTAACAGCACCAGCGACGTGGTCTCACTAACTGCGCTCAACACAGCGATACCCGGTTTCGGCTGGAACGTATCGGCCTATACGCTGAGCGGGACCAGCTCGTCATCTGAGATGACGCAGATGTGCTTGAAGATGCTGCAAGGCTGGAAACTCGATATCAATCATACCGGGGCTGCTGCCAATACCGGCAGCTACAAGACCATGATCAAGACGAATTACTATTCAGCATTGGTGGCGGCAAGCGGACGCAAAGGTCGCGAAGCCAAGCCTGCTCAGTACGGCTATCAGAGCAATACATGGGGTCTTTTTCCGGGGCCATATCAGCAGGGCGGCCAGTACACGAACTATGACGCTATCCAGTTCAATGCGTGATCACTATTGCTTGCGCCAAAAAACCGCGTGAGGATCGATATCCACGATCTTGTCTTTAATGCCGTGCCTCTCTCGGAACTCATCTACAGCCTGCTTGCAGCCCTTCCACGAATAGTAATCATCAACGATGATGAAGCCGCCGGGCGAGACCTTGCGGTATAGATTATTCAAGGTGTCCACCGTTGACTGATAAAGGTCTCCGTCCATTCTGAGAACGGATATTGTTTTAATCGGAGCGGTTGGAAGCGTATCGCAAAACCATCCTTTCAAAAAACGCACCTTGTCATCCAGCAAGCCGAACTTGCGGAAGTTATCCTCAACGGTTCCCTGAGAGACGGTGATGAAAGCGCGGTCGCTGAAATCGGAAGTTTTGTCGATTGCCAAATCGTTGGCTCCTGCCGCTGGCATGCCCTCAAAGGAATCGCAGCACCAAACTGTTCGGTCATTCTCGCCATGGGCGTGAAAGATCGCCTTGGCGAGGATGCAACTGCCCCCGCGCCAAACGCCGGTCTCGACGAAATCGCCGGGGACGGTCTCGCGCAAGCAAGTTTCGACGCAACTCTGAAGATTTTCTAGACGTTTGGTTCCAGCCATCGTGAAGCCAAATAGCGGCCAATCAAGCCCCTGATCCCTGTGAACGGGGTTCATGGCGGTGGTTCGCACCAGTCTGATGCCGCGTTTGGCAAGCGCGGATACGACGGAACGCTTTAGTGCCGCGACCACTCCGGTTTGATGGACCATCGGTCCTTCGATCATTTGCCATCCGCTTTGATCATAGATTGAAGCAGTAAGGCAGCGCTTGAGAAGGCTCAGATAGGATTCCTGTTCGCTCACGGTACTGGTACTCCAAAAAGGTAGGCTGTCCCCCAACGCTACCCCACGTTGCTACCCCCGCCTAGCCCCTAAAGAGGGGTTTTAGGCTCCAGATTGAGCCAGTTAGCCGCCTCCGGGCGGCTTTTTGCTGAGTAAACCGCTTCCATGAAATTCTACGTCACCGAACGCATCGGACCCAAGCAAAGCCTGACGCCTGAAGGCTTCCTACTGTGCGAGGAAGTCCCGATCGCGCGCGTCGGGATCATGGACTACCACGAAAGTGAAGCGCCCGACCTTCGCGGCGAGCGCGGTTGGCCTTGCGCTGCCGGCTACCGGCGCGACCGATGCCGTCTGCATCTCCGGTTCGGCCACCAAGATCGTGCGCATCAAGGGGGTTGCGATCACCGGCGTGAACGCGAATGCGCAGACGGCCACCGCCAACCTGGTGCTTCGATCGGCTGCCAATACAGGCGGCACGTCGACCAGCCCGACCGTTGTGCCGCTCGACTCCAACGACGCCGCCGGCACCGCCGCGGTCAAGGCCTACACCGTCGCACCGACGCCCGGCACCGTGCGCCCGCAATCGATCCCGTTCCCGCTCGCTGCCTCCGCAGCCCAGTACCCGCCGGTTATTTGGGATTTTACGCCCGCCAACCTTTCGTCAGAATCCCCCGCCGCAGCTTCCCTCAGCTGGCGGCGCCAGCCAAACAATTGCTGCGGCGACAACCCATGACGTCGAGCCGCCGCACAGACCGAGTCACCGCTCGCCACGATCTCCGCGACAATCCGCGCCTTGTCTT
Organism: Bradyrhizobium erythrophlei; assembly: GCF_900129425.1. Taxonomy (NCBI): domain Bacteria; kingdom Pseudomonadati; phylum Pseudomonadota; class Alphaproteobacteria; order Hyphomicrobiales; family Nitrobacteraceae; genus Bradyrhizobium; species Bradyrhizobium erythrophlei. The sequence continues at coordinate 4,942,170 of NZ_LT670817.1, forward strand.
CGTCGCTCCACTTCCGCCGACGACCGGCTCCGCTGAAGACTTCCAGCCGACGAACCGGCTCCGTGATAGCACTATGCACCGTGTCCCTTCTAAGCCTAACGGTCAAAACCAGACTCGGAGACTCGCAGATCGGCACATCAGCCGAAAGGTGGCCGCAGAACATCGCTTACGAATAGGAAGCGGTGGTACGAGCCGGGGAATGTCGCGGTTCCAAGTCTCAATTGGAACGTTTCACCTATACCCTGAGTAGCACAAACAGTGCCCGTGAGATGGCGCATACGTGCCTAACCCTGACCCAACGTTGGAAACTCGATCTCGACCACAACGGCAACCCGGCCAAGACTGGCAGTTACAAGAACATGATCAAGCAGTATTACTATCAGGCGCTAGTGAAAGCGGCCGCCGGGAAAGGCAGAGAAGTGAAGCCAGCTCACAGCACGGCTACGAGAACAATATCTGGGGCTTGTTCCCCGTTGATTATAAATTAGGCAATTACTATGCTAGCTGCGATGCCATTCAGGAGTTCAATACTCGCGATTAACCGCTATTGAGTTGTCGACACGCCGGCCATCGTTCACCACGTTAACTTTGAGTGGTGGTCCAATTTTTTTCGAATAACCACTCATTCAAGTTATGCGCCTGCTGATACAATCCGAAGACGGTCTTAACAATTTTGACGCGATCAGATTGATGATGGCCTTAGCCGTTATCTGGTCACACAGCTTTGCATTGGCGTTACCACAAGGAGAAACTGTCGAGCCGATTTCTATCCTAACCAACGGCCATTATAATGCCGGCAATATTGCAGTGATGGTCTTCTTTACGATCAGCGGGTTCCTCATCTGCGAGAGCCGCCTGAAGAGCAAAAGCCTGCAGAGCTTTCTTGAGAAACGTATCAGGCGCATCTTTCCCGGTTACATGGTAGCTACGACGATTGGGGCTTTCGTTGTTGTGCCGCTGTTTTCGACCGCAAGCGATTTGTCGCTGATTCAAATTGCGAAAACGTTTGGGCAGAATCTGCTTCTCCAGAATTATGCTCCACCCTCGACCGTTTTCGCTCGCAACTACTCAACAGCTGTTAACGGCTCTTTGTGGAGCATCCCATTTGAGTTCTGGTGCTATGTTGGGTTAGCCGGGCTTGGCATCGCGGGGTTACTTCGCCAGAAGTGGGCAATAGCTGCGATCATTGTAAGCTGCATGGCGGCACGGGCAGCGTTCGATATCCTTGATAGAAAGCCGGGGCTCGGCATAGTCGGTCAGATCTTTGGGTGGCCGTATTTGTGGGTTTTCGTTCTCCCTTGCTTTCTTATGGGCGCCTTGTTTTTCTTACTAAAGCAGAAGATCCCCCGTCATCCATTGGTTTTAGTCAGTCTGATTGGACTTCTCCTCCTGCTGTGCCACGTCCCGGTCAGCGACAAGTTTCAACGGGTATCATCACAACTGATGTTCCCGCTGGCCATCACCTACAGCACTTTCTACTTCTCCTTCACGGACAGGATCAAATTGCGCCATGCGGCCGCAAAAGGCGATTTTTCCTATGGCACCTATTTGTTCGCATTCCCTATTCAGCAAATGTTGATCTCACTGTTCATATTCCCATTTCCAATTATTGTTTTGCTCTCGATCGTTCTATCGCTCGGAGCCGGCTATTTGAGTTGGCATCTTGTTGAAAAATGGTTCCTTACCCGACCGGCGGCGCCAGCGGCGTTGACCCTTCACGCTTAAGCTTGCCGCTCTCGTGGCGAGAATTGATGATCTAAACGCGCTCAGGAGCGCGGACCCAAGGTCTACAGCCTGCATGCGCCCGAAGTGGAGTGCATCGGCAAGGGCAAGGCGCACAAGCCTTACGAGTTCGGCGTCAAGGTCAGCGTTGCCACCACCCTCAAGCACAGCAAGGGCGGCCAGTTCGTCGCCCACGTGCAAGCGCTGCCGGCAATCGCTATGACGGTCATACGCTGGCTGAGGTGATCCTAGCGATCGAACAATACCCTCGAACGGCTCCATACCGACGCCGGATACCGCGGCCACAATGGCCCCGCCCGAGTACAAGTTCAAAATCTATACCTCACAGCAAAAGCGCCGCGTGACGCCGGCGACCAAACGAGAGATCCGACGCCGCGCCGCCGTCGAGCCCGTCATCGGCCATCTCAAGGAAGATCACCGAATGGACCGCAACTATCTCGCCCACCGCCACGGCGACTTCAACAACGCCACCCTGGCCGCTGTCGGCTACAACTTCCGCCGCCTGATCAGGTGGCTAAGGATTTTGTTGTGCCTCATCTCGAGGGCGTTCTTCCCGCAGTCAAAATTCGTGCCCGCGTGAAAATGGCGATCCTTCACCGACGACTACCCCACGTTGCGACCCCAGCCCAGGCCCTTTGGGGTTGGTTTGCAGCTGTCAGTGGGACCCTCCAAGATTGGCGGAAGAAACCTACCGGATCAACATCGGACATTCGGTGTCATTCTCGGCTATAGAGTTTCGGCAACCCGCATCCTGCAGGGGCTAGGATTCGGTTCAATTCTAGGCGAGGTCGGATCGCCATTTGCTCTGCCCCTACGATCTATCTCGCAGATAAGCCAGCGATTGTGTTCCATGGAGCGGATTCTGCAACGACGCGCTGACGGTCCACGATTTTGGGGTGATAAGCTCTATCCTTTCAGGATAGACACGCACCGTTGTTCGATCTCTCTACCGTGGACTTCAATAATTCCTGGGGCCGTACCAGGTTGGAAATCAGTACACGAACTACGACGCGATCCACGAATGAATGCATGAGAGTCGCCTAGATTTAGAATTCAAAAAGTGTAGTGCGAATGATGCCGTCAAACGTTTCCACTTCGCAAATCGTCTTTTCTTGTTGTGCCTTTAAATTAAAAGGTGGCGCGGTCAGAACAATCCCCGACCCAATGTGCCCTCGATGGTCAGCACCAGATGCTATATCCAAGTTAGGAACAAAGCCGGGGAGGTTGTGGATATGCTCTGTGATAATTGCGCATCTATATCGGCATAGTTTGGGAGCTATTTTTGCAACCTGCGCATTACTGAGATGCTGCAATACCTGCCGGATTAACACGATATCTGCGTTCGGTAGATCATCCTCTGTCGCGTCAATAACTCTGAATTCTACACTAAATTTCTTGCGATTATATTCGATCAGGGGGCGGGCGATATCACAGGCGATGTAGTGGGCGGCCGCCTTATACAGGCGGCTACCTATCGTGAAATCCCCGCAGCCGATATCAAGAACATGCTTACCGGATATGAGAGGAAGAACTGCTGCAACGTAAGGGCCAATGACGTTCTCGTCTGCGCTTCCAGAGCCAGAATAGAACCGGCGCCAAAACAGCTTACGACCGCCCCATAGCTTCTCGCGGTAGATGGTTTCGAAGATTTCTTGTGTGGTTTGCATATCCTAACGCCACCCCACGTTGCCGTCCCCGCCCAGCCCTTTAGGGGAATTTCGAGCCGCGGTATTGTCGTTAGACAAAACGTTTGCGATTATAAGTTGGTTTGTCCGTGCCTTAGCAGGCCTTCCCAATGCTGCGGGCTTCGTTGTCCGGTGGCAACATTTAACCGAGCAAAGCTCCGTAACGCAATACCTACTATACTCACAATGACGGTTCCTCGGGAAAATGAGCTCAGAAATGTCTCAAGTAGTTGAACATGCAGTATTTGTTGAACGAAAATCCTGCATCAATTGCGCCTCTACCAATTACTCGGAACTCGCTTCTGGTAAGTACACGGACGAGCCTTTGATGGGTTTCCTGGCCGCCGATCCATGGGGCGAAGACCCCCTGCCCTATCTGCGATCCGCCGCTTGGTCGCTTGCTCGCTGTGCCGACTGTTCACAGGTATTCCATCGCTTCATTCTTAACGCGGAATGGAACGAGCGTCGTTTTTCGAAATGGATGAGCGCCGATGCCATCAGGGCGTTCGGGAGACGACTGGGCCCGGAATTCCAGCGAACCTTTAGTGGGGCAGTTCACCATGTTGAGCACATTCTGCGGATCGAACGATTGACGCGCAGACCTCGCGGCTCTGGTCCGGTTTGCTTGCTCGATTTTGGCTGCGGTTTCGGCCAGTTCCTTGAAGCGTGCACGCATTTCGGATTTGAGGCCACCGGGATTGATCGCTCCATCGGCCGGCGCACTGAGGCGCGGATTAAGATTTTGTCCTCTCTCGATGAAATAAGAGGGAAAATGTTTCACGCGATAACCCTGTTTGAAACCCTGGAGCACTTGGACTCCCCAAGCGATATGCTTAGAGAGCTTTCCAGACACCTCGTGCACGACGGGATCCTCGTTCTGGAAACGCCTGATTGCGATGGCGTACACAGCATCAAAACCAAACAAAATTATCTGTCGGTCCACCCGCTCGAACATATCAACGCGTTCACGCACGACACCTTGAAATCGATTACAGAGCGCGCCGGCTTCAAGTGTATTGATCGTGGACCCGCATTTGTAACTGCCAATCACAGATCGGCAGTGAAGCGAATCGGTAAGCACCTTCTGAAGCGCGACGGGCGATCAACCCAGCTATATTTCCGGAAGACCACGCCTTAATTACCATTCGTCTTTGCTTCTATTTCGCACACCTGTCTACAGTTTTCGCGAACCATGACTCGATCCATGCGCAAAGCCGCAATTCCCTTCTCGTGCATATGTAATCTAGCATCTCATCAGCTAGGCAATGCTCCGATGGTGTGGAATAATTCTTTTGAGAATAAACGAATTCTATCCAAATAGGCCAACCGGCGCGATATGGAAGAAAAGATCTATCGTCTTGTAAGCTCCCCAGCCCACAGCGATGCTGAGCACTCCGAACAGGAACGTAGGTAACTCGCGCCGAAGACTCAAGACGCCACGCGCCCTGAGCTTCCACCAAGTGTAAATAGTGGCAGGCAGCTCGCTGAAAGCAATAGCGACCAAAATCGCATCGGTCTGCCCCGAATAGACGGTCAAGCCTGTCGCGGGAAAAAGCCAGCCGAGGCCGACGAGATTAGCATAGTAAGTGGCGCGCACTTTTCCCACCGCAATCAGCGCCTCAAACGGCGGGTGCAACGTCTATACCAGCGCAAGCTGTGCGGCGCGCGCGACCGCGTGGAAATAGGTGTAGAGGCAGTTGCCCAGACCCGACTATAGCGGAACTGCGTTGGAGATCGGAAAAAGACTTTCCAAGACCAATGTGAAATCATGGAAAATTACCGAAATTATTGTACCCTACTCAGCATAGCTTGGTGTCCATCAAGTCGATGGTACGCAAAAGATCCCCAAGCGGAAGATGGAATCCGGATTGGCGTTGTTCGCCCACCACGATGCCATATCGCATGCCCAGTACATTCATCGCATCCATATACCCATTGTAGAGTCTGTCCGGCGGTTGAATGGCTAACATGCCGCCCTTGTCATGTAGCGTGAAAAGACCATGAGAGAGTTGACTACCCTCGAGGCCGATGACGATCCGAGCACCAAGCAACTCTGCAATCAACTGCGGCACGGTAAGCGTTTCGGCGCACACGATGGTAACCCCCTGACGCATGAGAGCCTCAACAATCTCCGCTTCATTATGAATTGTACGGCCAAAAGAGGAGCGATATGCGTCGGTGCCGACGGGCTGTGCCCCCCCCAGCCGCCCGCGCATCAAATAGACAATTCTGCCAGCCGCCCTGGATTCGTTATTCGATCCCACACGGGCTCTGAGCGCTCGGAATCTCGATGCTTTGTGTTCATTGTGTGCAATGTCATCGTATAGAACAAGACGCCGAACATGAGCTCTGCCCAGCTCGATATAGCTTTGCCCAAATAGACCAAGATAACCGGCACAGTTCGGCCAAGGCGGCGTCGGCATGCTCATCGGCGTACCCGACTGTTGCGCAAGCAAATGTGTTGTGCAATCGTCGGCAAGCCAATGCCCAAAAAAATAGCACCCCACGTAAGAGCTTCTGAGTCCAGCTTCATCGTACTCTGCCCACGGCGATTGAACTGAGCCTAAGTCGATCGTCGAGTTGAATAACTTCCGCCGTCCACGGGCATGTATGATGCCGTGGCTGACGAGAACGTTATCGAGCACATAGCGGACGGTCGGGCCAATTTCGCGCGGGCCACCCTTAAGTTGGGCAATTTCTTCGGCAATATCAATATCGAACCCGCCTTTGCTTATACGTTCAAATTGACCCGGAAGAGCAATACAGGGAGCACCGGCAATTTTTTCCGTGGGATGCAATTCTTCAACGGAAGCAGCCGCATTGAGAAGATTAACATCGAGCCCGAACCGGCGCGCTAAACGAAACCTGATGCGTTCGAAAGCGAGTCGGTGCTGCCAAGTACTCCTGATCGGGCGCGTTGTCATCGGCATTGTTGAAGTTTTCTGGAACATGGCAAACGGATATTTGCTCAAGAATAGACAGAAATTAAAATAGGCACAACCTGTCACAAGTTTATGAGCTTGCGGACCGCGACAATGTTTGGCGCGATGTCCTAGTCTAATCTAGATTTTTTGGAATGATATCCGCCGTCACCACCGAGGCAGATCAATGCGCGGTCTGTGGCGACCGGCCGAATACCATCGAATAACCCTCCAACTGAGAACCGCCGGTTGTCCAGCCGATTTTTATGTTGCGGTTAAACAGGAAAAAGCGAATTCGTTGCTTAATTTTCTCAATTAACGATTGCATTGGGCGACTTTTGTTTTCTATCCAAACAGGCCAACCGGCGTGATGTGGAAGAAAAAACCTATCGTTTTGTAGGCTGCCCAGCCCACACCGATTCCGAGCACTCCGAAAACGAACGTCGGTAACTCCCGCCGAAGGCTCAAAACGCCGGCCTTCCTGAGCTTCCACCACGTGTAAATGGTGGCAGGTAGCTCGCTGAAGGCAATAGCGACCAAAATCGCATCGGTCCGCCCTGAATAGACGGCCAAGCCTGTCGCGGGAAAAAGCCAGCCGAGGCGGACGAGATTAGCATAGTAAGTGGCGCGCACCTCTCCCACAGCAATCAGCGCCTCGGTGGCCGCTACGCTCGCAAGCGCAAAGAACGATGGGATGGATAGAAGCGCCAGATAATAGGCCGCCTGGGCATAGCGGTCCTGGTACATCATAGCGATCAAAACCGGCGCAAAACTGATCAGCCCACCGACCATGAAACAATATAGTGGTCCCACGCGACTTAGTTTCTGATGGAATACCCGTCGCATCGAACTCGGGTCGTTCCGATATGCCTGGGAGTATGTCGGAAACAGGACTCGTTGCCCGTACATGCCGCAAAACGTTTGCGGAACGAACGCGAGATTGACGGCGAGTATATAGGTTCCGAATTGCTCAATGCTCAAGAAGTGACCGAGAACAACCTTGTCAATCTGAGTGAGGAAAAGCGTGATCAGGCTCGAACCCGTTACAAAGCGCGAGAATCTCCACATGTCGGCGACAATTTTTCTGTCATAGGCAAACCGGTAAACTGGAGATGGAAACATGAAGTAGCTGAGCAAACTACGGATGGCAGATCCCACGATGGAACTTATTACCGCGGCCCAGTAGTTCCGAAAAATGAATGCGAAGCCAACTGTCAATATCAAACTCAAGACAGCGAGAAACACATCGATAGAACTCACGAGGACAAGTTGTTTATTCCTAATGGCAATGCTGAAGCTTAGTGACTGCGGAGCGGCCGCCACCAACCCCAAGGCGGAGACAACAAGAACGGGGGTCAGCGACTCGTTTCCAAGGAAGCGCGAGAAAAGACTTGCAAACACTGCTATGAGCGCAGCAGAAAGTAATGTTCGAGCAACCCGAACGGTCCAAACAACATTGAGAAATCTGCGGTCCTCTATATCGTGATGTCGAACGATAAAAGTGTCGGTGCCGACGTCGAAAAGCATGTTTATCGTGTAGTGGACCACCGTCACCAAGCCGAGAATGCCAAAATCGGCGGGCGCCATTAGTCTCGTTAAAATGAGGGTGCTGATCAATCGCAACAGGTTGAGCGCGATCATCGTTCCGATGATGATGCTCGGATCCCGTTTCGCCAACGCACGAATTTGCGCCCATTCAAAGGGAATTCCCCCCTTTTCAGGCAGCATGCTACGTAGGGGCTCCAGATGCTTTAGCGCTCGACCGGCTAGTCCAAACAACATTCACGGATCCTGCTAGGCGTCAATTCGCAAAGAGCAATCACGCCGGTTGACCCTTCCGGAGGTGCTGGTTTTCGCCGAGCTTCATACTGCGGATGCGTCCAAATTCATAACTCGGACCTTCGTCCAAGAGAGGCCGCAGCCCACGAGACCATTGCAAGCGGCAGCCCTCTGAGCGCAACATTCCCTCCAAATGCCAGATTAAGTATCCGTGACGGAAGCGTCCGCCTGCGCAACCACCCGGGCCAACCCAGTTCACGAGCAAATGGCTGCGCAGCCTCAAAGAACGGCGAAAGCTCGAAACACACCATGTTCAAATGGTCTGTCGGGTTGTGTCTGGCCGAGGGAACAACCTCAAACGACCATGGCTTGTAACGGCCGAGCATATGCACAAAACGCGGTCCCTTTCCGAACGGCCGGGCAAGCCTGTCCAGCACATGATATCCGTTTGCTCCACAATGCTGGATCATGTCCCATCCAGTACGAAAATAATCAACGGGCACACCGGCAAATTCTTCAGTCGTCAAAAGCGCCCAGAGCGCGTCCTAATCGCCGACGAAAGCGACCGGGCGTTCTACCACCGGTCGGGATTGCGCCTCTTGATACCGCTATCTGACAGAAGTGCGGACCATTCAACAAGAAGGCGCCGATGACGCATAGATGCGATGATTGACCCTGAGTTCACGGGATAAGGAAGGAAGCGCAATGGCTTCAGACCATATCCCTGAGCCCGGATGCGCCCCCCTGCTCCGGCAGTTCCGCGAAATTCTTGCCCGACAACAAAAGTGTCGCGGTCAAATCGACCGATAAGCGAACCTACGTCGCCCATTACGACCACATCTGTATCCAGCCAGAGCGCCCGGCCGGTCGTGGTGAAAGCCCGAAGCAAGATTGCTGGCTTGACACTCGCATTCCAGCCGCGCCCGACAAGATCGGTTGTTTTGATGAATTTCAGCCGAGGAAGATCGGAAAGGCGTTCAGCGATGGTATCGAACGGCGAATAGATATGCAGTTCCAGACTAGGCGAGTAGCGGTTCAGGGATCGGGCTAAAAGTTCTACGCCGGGGATTGCACTTGCCCGATCGTCGTAAGTGACGACGATTGGCAATTCCAATTTCATCCCGCCCACTACTGCAGCGATCACTGCTGCGCAAACAACGAGTAATAGCCCAATCTTCTAAGCCAGAGCCTTCTCCGCTCGATGCCGGCAAAAACGGCCGGTTTCAGTGCCTCGAAAGGCCGTGGATCAAGCTTTTGGGATTTAACTTCGCGCCTGTCCAGGAAGCCCCTATCTTTGGCTTCCGCCAGCCACCACTTGGCCTCTCCTCCGGCGTGAAAACATTTGATATCCGCCCACGGTTCTCTTCTCAGGATGGCCGCTCCATTTGCTCCGAGCTTCCGCGCAACTCGCTTGAATTGTGTCCTATTCCAACACAACCAGGCTGTGGGGTCAAGGTAGCCACCTCCCATCCGCATGGCCAATGCCGCCCAGACAATCGACTCCACGTGCATGCTTCGCGGCAGGTTCGGTGAACCCAGCTTGCCAAGGAGCCAATCAAGCCAAGCAAGATCGACAGGCATTCTCCATTGGGCGACCCCGATATCGGTATGGTGCGCCAAGGCGATGCCTGCACGCATGGCGTTGTCGACCACTTCGGCGGGAAGCAAGCAGGACGGCTTCTGCCACATCAGCAGCAAACCGGATGCAAGGGTATCCTCGAAGCAAAACCGGTTGGGGAAATAGATATCCGGATCGAGCACAATCATTTCTTCTCCGTCACTACTCAACAGCATCGGATCAGTCACTTTTCGCCAACAAGGATGGCCGTGCCGAAAAGATCTGATGTTTGGGTATCGCGCAAACATTTCGGACTCGCGGGTTTCGAGATCAGCCTCGCTGAAAATCGCAAAACTCTGTTTGCTAATCTGGCCAACTTCGAGTGTTCCGACTTCCTCCAACAGGATCTGCTTGTCATTCTCTGAATCAGTGATGAGGGCCAAGTCAAATGGCTCCTCGGCATTACCAAAAAGACTCGCAAGAGCGAGACGCGCATACGAAAGCGACCGTGGCGAGAGAACCATGAACAGCCTGCGGGGAGCCGGAACATCGTCGTCCGCATGATCCAAAGGCCACGGCTTAACTGTCATGCCCTCGCCTCTTGCACCGTCGGGGGCGAGGCTGTCCGCAAGTTCCTGTTTCGCGAACGAGCCAGCATCATTTCGGATCGGCCGAGAAGTGTACCGACCAAAAGCCAGGACCAGGGGCTTAGTGCGGAATTGGGCAGCAAATCGATGATGTTAACTGCCACGATCAGGGCGAGAGCACTCAGAAAGATGGAGTCCTTTAGTGATTCCGCAAATTTCAGAGCTTTCGCAGCCCGGAATACGGAAATAGCTAGCAGCCCGAACTCTGCGATGAACCCAACAAGACCAAACTGGCCAAGCACGATTACCCATAGTCCATCCGTTATACTGGAATCGCCTCCTATACCTCGCCAATCCTCAACAAAAATGCGGTTGCGACCGAATCGGCCCCATCCGAGCATAAACCGCTCGGAGGCACGATTCAGAAGCCGACCTTCTTCCCTAAAACGCAGCTCCAGCGAACTTGCGCGTGCCGGATCAATTGAGTCCGCCACGCCTAGGATCGTCTGTGTGGGAAAAACGTCATACATGCGAAGGAACGGATACAATAGGGCAATGCTCACTAGAAACACCGCGACGCACATCTGCAAGCGAGGGGTCGTCCAGACCACTAGCGGCACCAGCACCATGCCATAAACGGTCGCCGCGCTACTTTTGCAAAGAACGAGAACCGCGCTCAAGTAGGCCGTCGCCGCACCAGCCGGCGCAAACCTCACTGCGCGAAAGCGCGCACGCCACAGTGCTGCCGATGCGACGGCCGCCGTCATCGCAAAAAAGCATGCGACGAGACCATGTCCCATGAAAACCATGGGCCGAAAACCGCTCTCCCTCACCTCCTGTTCAAAATTGGTGGGGTGGTATCCATAAACCCAGTTATGCAGCTGGGGGCTGAAACGGATCTCAAAAAGCAGCAACACGGAATAAGCAAGGCCCGCAAAACTCAGAACAGAAAAGAGTTGTTGAGTGTCCGCCGCATTTCGAAAAAATCGCCGGCCGAGGAAAAATGGGATCAGCATAATAAGTTGAAATATAACGGCCGAAATCCCATCGTAGAGACCCACACCCGGCAGCACCGTAGACCCGATGTGAATCGGGTCACCGTTGAGAAGTGATGTGGGAAGTGGACTAACGACGCAGAGCAGGATCAGGACTTCGACTACCCCCATCCCGTTTGTGATGCGTGGAGGCCGTTGAGCTGCAATAGTGCAACCAATTAACGCGCACAGGTTGGGGATCGAGACTTTGTCGAATTGCGGTATCATCTCGAACTTGAAGAAAGTTCCAACGGGGAGCAACAGCTGGCCAGCCAAAATGGTCCACATCGTAGCCAGGCCGGCGGGGCCCGAAAGATACAAGTAGAGCGCCACCAGCGGCCATGCTACCAGCGCAAGATAAGCGAAAAGGTTTGGGGTCATTTACGGGACTTTTTCGCGTGCCTGCGTCTACTCTAAACACTAACCAAAGACGCAAGGGCAAGGTAAACGATCCCTCCGCATCAAGTTTATGTTAAGATAATTAGCGGCATGATTATCATTGATTAGGCTGGCAAAGTAAACAAAATCGGCGCTTGGGTATAGCTGATTTTGGCGTTCGTCCATCTCGCATGGAACCCGAAACTCTCCGTCCTCGGGCTGCAAGTTTCGTAACCCAGTCGATGGTTCGAGCCGCTAGCGGCCGGCTGCATAGTGGTCGGAAAGCGGCCCCCCAGGGAGGAGGATGGCCGAGGAACTTTTTGTTGGGCGGGTGCACTCGTTGAATTGCCGGACAATCCGTTAGATGCGTCGGCCCACGATCGTAGACCTCGTTGCAAATGTCGATTTTTTGCGAAAAACGCGAGCAAGAAATGTTATCGAAATGAGCCGGCACCACGACTGGAGATACAGATTCGGGATATCTATAAGCATTTTGATTTACCATGGCCAGCGCTATTGACTTAACAGCTCTCGTCCCTCGAACAGCGGATTGAAGTGCTAAAGTCGGCTTAAGGGGAGTGACGGATCGAGATCAAGCGCTGCTAGGTCTGGATTGATCACGCTACTAAAACAGCAGCTTCTCGACAATTAGGACCCTTTGCCGGGAGCTGACACCAAGTGACATGGGTTGAGCGTTTTGACAGCCAATCCGCAGTTCTTCTTAGTACTAATATTGAGGTCCATTTGCCCCCGAATGGGGTTGACCGAAAAGCACTCGAAGATAATGCTATTCGGGCAAGTAGGACGGCGGAGCGGAGCAGATGTTCACCGATTTGATCAAGTCTTGGGTTCAGCCCTTTGGAATTGACGTAGTAAAATTCCCGCCGCTTTCCCCGCTCGCGAGACAGCTCAAAGCGTTCCTCCATATGAACGAAATTAACCTGGTGATCGATATCGGAGCTTGCGATGGCGGCTATTGCAGGTTTCTTCGTGGTCCCGTTGGTTACGAAGGGCAAATTGCGAGTTTCGAGCCAACCAAAGAGACATTCGATCGTTTGCATTCCGCTATGCATTCGGATGCGAAATGGAATGGCTTCAATCTCGGAGTAAGCGACGTAGTCGGAGAAGGCATTTTGAATACGTATGGGGAACGGTGCGACTTTAATTCGCTCCTGACCATGCGCGAGAAGGATGCGGTTAACTATGAGGTTGACGTAAGTAAAAAGGGTATCGAGAAAGTTGGCCTCCGCAGTATCGATTCGTTGTGGAACGAAATAACCAAAGATTTAGAAAAGCCGCGCGTCTATCTAAAAACGGATACCCAAGGTCATGATCGCTCAGTGATCCGCGGCTCGGAGCCACGACTTGGTAGCATCCTCGGAATTCAATCAGAAATTCCAGCGATCGAAATTTACGAGGGCATGACGCCTATGCCCGATATGCTGAAATATTTAGCCGGGCTCGGATACATTCCGATTGGATTTCATCCGATCAATCAGCCAGAGGTCTATGACGGGGCAACTCCAGAATTCGATGTCGTGTTCAAGCGGTCTCACTGATCTAACCGCTAGAACCGGTGCCTGAGATTGCTGTTGCCCCGGCACATGCTGGACGCAACCACTATCCGGAACCGCAAAGGATGAAAGGTACGTCATCAGCGGCTAGAGTGTCGCGCATGCACAGACGGCGATCGCGTCGCAGAGAGCCGGCTCTGCAGCACCGTTAAGCCGATCGCGATGATGCGTTGTCATCGCTGCTGCTTCACACTTCCACGCGCGTGGCTGATCAGAGCTTATGCAGACCCAGTCACAGGCGCCGCTATCAGAAAAGAATGCCGAATCGAGAACGGGCCGCATTAACCTGCTCCGTTGTAGAGGCTTCGGGTTTAGATAACGTTAACTCTAAACTCATCCCTGCCGCTGACCTTCGCGCGTTTCTGTCAATTTGATTATCTTAATTTATCGAACCGATAGTTTCCTTACCTAGAACCGGCTCAGCTTAGGTTATCGCGCGATCGGCTTTAATCGAGAACAGCCACCCACCGCGGTTCTTAAGCCTTGTTGTCATAGGGCTGAGGAACGGCAATGAATTTGGTTCTGGATTACGAGAGTTCGGCCCTGGCGGCTCCGCAGAGCTTCAGGGACGCGATGCAGACCGCCGCCAATATTCTGGACTCGACCATCCAGAACAATATCACGGTCACCATCGATATCGGCTATGGCGATTGGGACAACGGCCTGATCACCGGCCTCGGAACCAGTGCAGTCGGCGGCGACCTCTATGGCTCCTACGTCTCTTACACAACCCTAAGGGCAGCGCTCGCCAGCCACGAAACTTCCGCCGTAGACCAGACCTTTGTAAACTCGCTGCCGACCACGTCCTCGGTCAACGGAGTGTCATCCTTTTATGTGCCGTCGGCGGTTGAGAAAGCTCTGGGCATGATCTCGCCCACCGCTCCATCGATCGATGGCGCGGTCGGGATCGGGACCGGAATTCCGACCAGTGACCTAGTCGGTGTCGCCCTGCACGAGTTCACCCACGCGTTGGGACGTGAACCCGGCGCCGGCACCTTTGACCTGACGCGCTACACGAGCGCCGGAAATCATTTGTTTTCGAGCGGCAGCACGGCACCTGCGGCCTATTTCTCGATCGACGGCGGCGTCACCAAACTCGCCGACTATGGACAGAACTCGGATCCGGCCGACTTCCTCAACAGCGGCGTGCAGGGCGCCAACGATCCGTTCAACGAATTTTACAGCGGCAGCACGACCCAGTCGCTTTCGACGGTCGATAAAGAGCTGCTCGACGCCATGGGTTTCAACGTCACCCCGAGCGCGACGGGCACGCCCTCGGCGACGACCTCGAGCCTCGTTGCCAGCTCGCCGACGGTGAAGGCGGATGGCACCTCGACAACCACACTGACGCTGACGGTCAAGGACGCCAACGGCAACGCGGTTGCCAACACCGCAGTGACGCTGTCGGCAAGTGGGTCCAGCAATAGTTTTGGCACCATCTCCGGGACCACCGATGCCAACGGCGTGTTCAAGACCACCCTGGCCTCGACGCTGGCGCAGAACGAAACCATCACGGCGAGCGAAGGCGGCGTACAGGAACACGCCTCGGTGAGCTTTGTGGCTGGTGCTGCCTCAGCGACGACCTCGAGCCTCGTGGCCAATGCGCCAACGGTGACGGCGGATGGTACCACGACCACCACGCTGACAGTAACGGTCGAGGATGCCAACGGCAACGCGGTCGCGGGCACCGCAGTGACGCTATCGGGAAGCGGGTCGGCCAACAGCTTCGGGGCCACCTCCGGGACCACCAATGCCAATGGCGTGTTCACGACCACGCTGGCCTCGACGCTGGTGCAGAACGAGACCATCACGGCGACCGAAGGCAGCGTACAGGAACACGCCTCGGTGAGCTTTGTGGCGAGTGCGCCCTCAGCCGCAACCTCGAGCCTTGTTGCCAGCTCACCGACAGTGGCGGCGGATGGCACCTCGACCACCACGCTGACGGTGACAGTGGAGGATGCACAAGGCCACGCCGTGGCCGGCACCGCAGTGACGCTGTCGGGCAGCGGGTCCGCCAACAGCTTCGGGGCCATCTCCGGGACCACCAATGCCAACGGCGTGTTCACGACCACGCTGGCCTCGACGCTGGTGCAGAACGAGACCATCACGGCGACCGAAGGCAGTACGCAGGAGCACACCTCGGTGAGCTTTGTGGCGGGTGCGCCTTCGGCCACGACCTCGAGCCTCGTTGCTAGCTCGCCAACGGTGACGGCAGACGGCAGCTCGACCACCATATTGACGGTGACAGTGGAGGATGCCCTAGGTCATGCTGTGGCCGGCACCGCAGTGACGCTGTCGGGCAGCGGGTCGGCCAACAGCTTCGGGGCGATCTCCGGGACCACCAATGCCAACGGTGTGTTCACGACCACATTGGCCTCGACGCTGGTGCAGAACGAGACCATCACGGCGACCGAAGGCAGCGTACAGGAACACGCTTCGGTAAGTTTTGTGCCGACCGCGACCGTGATCCAGACCGCCGGATCGACGAGTCTAGCCCAGATAGGAAGCAATTTTTACCTCTACACAAACGGATCAGGACCCGAACTGAAATTTGCAGGTTCCGCTTATGCCGCCGGGGAATTCGGGGCCTGGTCACCCTTTGCCGCGGTACAGACCGCGAGCGGCTATGACGTAGCCTGGAAAAACGCCAGCTCCGGCACCTATACGGTGTGGAGCGCCGACAGCAACGGCAACTGGATCTCCGATCTCATCTCCAACGTCTCGGCGAGCAGTTCCACGCTCGAATCGATCGAGGCCACGTTCCATCAGGACCTGAACGGCGATGGCTTGATCGGGGTTCCGACGATCGTTACCCAGCCCAACGCGCCGACCAGCGTGGCCCAGATTGGAAGCAACTACTTTCTTTACACCAACGGATCGGGACCCGAACTGAAATTTGTAGGTTCCGCTTATGCCGCCGGGGAATTCGGGGCCTGGTCACCCTTTGCCGCGGTACAGACCGCAACGGGTTATGACGTGGCCTGGAAGGACGGCACCGGTGACTATACGGTGTGGAGCGCTGACAGCAACGGCAACTGGATCTCCGATCTCATCTCCAACGTCTCGGCGAGCAGTTCCACGCTCGAATCGATCGAGGCC
Source organism: Bradyrhizobium erythrophlei (assembly GCF_900129425.1). Taxonomy (NCBI): domain Bacteria; kingdom Pseudomonadati; phylum Pseudomonadota; class Alphaproteobacteria; order Hyphomicrobiales; family Nitrobacteraceae; genus Bradyrhizobium; species Bradyrhizobium erythrophlei. The sequence continues at coordinate 4,958,528 of NZ_LT670817.1, forward strand.
ACGTTCCATCAGGACCTGAACGGCGATGGCTTGATCGGGGTTCCGACGATCGTTACCCAGCCCAACGCGCCGACCAGCCTGGCCCAGATTGGAAGCAACTACTTTCTTTACACCAACGGATCGGGACCCGAACTGAAATTTGTAGGTTCCGCTTATGCCGCCGGGGAATTCGGGGCCTGGTCACCCTTTGCCGCGGTACAGACCGCAACGGGTTATGACGTGGCCTGGAAGGACGGCACCGGTGACTATACGGTGTGGAGCGCCGACAGCAACGGCAACTGGATCTCCGATCTCATCTCCGGCGTCTCGGCGAGCAGCTCCACGCTCGAATCGATCGAGGCCACGTTCCATCAGGACCTGAACGGCGATGGCTTGATCGGGGTTCCGACGATCGTTACCCAGCCCAACGCGCCGACCAGCGTGGCCCAGATTGGAAGCAACTACTTTCTTTACACCAACGGATCGGGACCCGAACTGAAATTTGTAGGTTCCGCTTATGCCGCCGGGGAATTCGGGGCCTGGTCACCCTTTGCCGCGGTACAGACCGCAACGGGTTATGACGTGGCCTGGAAGGACGGCACCGGTGACTATACGGTGTGGAGCGCTGACAGCAACGGCAACTGGATCTCCGATCTCATCTCCAACGTCTCGGCGAGCAGTTCCACGCTCGAATCGATCGAGGCCACGTTCCATCAGGACCTGAACGGCGATGGGGTGATCGGCGTTCCCACCACGACCCTCCCAGTTGCGACCGACATGGTAATCGAGGCGTTTGGATCGACCAGCCTGGTCGAGGCTGGCAATAATTTTTATCTTAATGAGTTCACCGATTTGAAATTCAGTGGCGCGGCAGTTGTAGCGGGTCAGTTTGGCGCCTGGGCGCCGATCGGCGCGGAACAGACGGCAACCGGGTACGAGGTCGCCTGGAAAGCCGTGGGCGCAGATCAGTATACGGTCTGGAACACCGACAGCGACGGCAACTTTACCTCATACGCCGTTAGCGCGGTGTCGGGAAGTACCACTGCGCTGGAGACGCTGGAGACCAGTTTCCACCAGGACCTGAACGGTGACGGCGTGATTGGTATTCCGCCCGCCGCGACCTCTCCAGTCGCCTCCAACAACGCTGGATCCAACCTCGTTGCCAGCGGTCCAGTCACCACTGCAGCTGCAACTAGTAACGACTCGTTCGTGTTCGCCCCGAATTTCGGCCACGTCACTATCGCCAATGTTGCGCCCTTACCGGACATAAATTTCAGCCATGCAGTCTTCGCGAATATCAACGCGCTGCTGGCGGCTGCTCACGATGACGGCCACGGCAACGTCATAATCACTGATGCCACCCATGACACGCTCACTATCCAGAATATGACTTCGCAGCAGTTGCAAGCGCACCAGAGCGATTTTCATATCGTATAGGTGCGTATTGCCGTCTTGCTTGCTCATTGAGCTTAGCAACATCTATGGGGAGCAAAATCTTCCTACTACTACGATCCAAAGGACGATAACGGGCGGCCTATTTGTGAATAGCTATTGCTCATTCGTTCCACCATTCTCGAAATTAGTCGGTTGATCAAAGTTGGCTTGAGCCTTACCAGACGATTTTCATCCAGGCTGGTTCTAGCGAGCAGTGAAAACCCGCTGTCCATAAAGACCAGCCCAGAGCAGCGTCGCATAAGTTCCAGCTCAACAAACATATCAAACACAATGTCATCTGAAATCGTGCCGCCGCGGATACCATTGCTGTCCTGACGCACAGAAGCAGCATTGATCTGGTGAAGTGGTCCTTCGCCCCTTTTGACCTCTCGTTTCGGTTTAGCAACGATTGTCGGCAGAAATTCACGCATTATCTCGACGATGTGCCCCGCGTCACTAAAGAGAATTGGGACAGCGTTGGGGATTGCAAGACCGCGGAACGCTTCTGCGACCGTGCGACAAAATCGGCGCTCATATTTGGCCTGGCCACGACCTCCGATGAGAGATCGCGGCATGTTATCTGAAAACTTGCCGGAAACGCCCCGGTTGTAAACGTCGTTGCGAGCATTGATCGTCAATTGCTTTATAAGCGCAACGGGCCCTAACCAATAGGCCGCTCGCGACCCGAGGTTTTCGCCGTTACCGTGTCGAATGTGAATGGCAATAGCAGGCGCCTTTCCAATGTGAGCGTCCCAAAATTGCTGTGCTCCGTCGGCGATCGGTTCGACTGGCGTCAAATCTTGCAAAAATATTTGGACTGCCTCTCGTGGAGGTGGCGGATCAAGCCATTGATTGAGAACAATCGTCGGCTCTAATGGATCAGTCCCGGAAGTTATTAGTTTGTTGGCTTGAGCGATTTCTGCGAGGTCGTGGTGCAGGTGGCTTGGACTGGCAAGTGCGGACGGCGTCCATTTCGTAGGCCAAACTGGCATTGGATAATTGAGAGCGCCAACACTGTTGTCAGCGATGACTTCCACACCTCCGATATTATGTCGCGCGCTGAAATAGGAAAAGAAACAATTGCTTTCCATCGATGGGTCCGGGTTGAACCTCGACCCTCGCCAATCCACGACAAGAGTTCTGTTTGTCCGCTTGGCGAGCCACCAGACTCCGACCAAGCACGACAAATGATCCCCAATACCTCCATAGCAATGGCGCGCTACGACATATCGCATGAAACCTACAGGCGCCTTTTTAGGGAGGGAAAGATCAAACAAATCATTGGCAATCCGGTTATTTTAGCCATGCACACTTTCACTAGCGGCGCTCCATCCGCAACAGCGCCATTTGCTGCAAGAAATGCTGCGCAATGTTTTCCTCGGTGCATTGAGCCGTTGCAAAGCGGAGGCTATTTTTCTCCAGCGACTGACGCAAGGAGTCGTCGAGCCACAGCCGCGCGATCGCTTGGACGAGGTCCGACGTCGATGCGACCGGCACCGTTAATGCGTTTTCACCGTCCTTGACATAGTCCGCAATACCAGTGGAAGCAGTAACGATCATTGTCCTGCCAAGATGCATCGCGGCCACGATGGTAACGTGTCCACACGGCACCTCCGAGCTATTCAGTGGAAGCACCATGAAGCGGGACTCAAAAAGAACATTTATCGTGGCTTCAAGAGAAAGATTGATGTGTACGGTTACGTTCGCGGGAACCACCATGCCTTCAAGGCTTGATGGACGGACGACGAGCACGAACGGAATATCAGGCAATAGCCGCGCCGCTTCGATTAAAGTGCCATAGTCTCGTGCGTTGCCTCCAATCGCTGAGACGTAGCCAATTGGCCGACTTGAGGCGCCGCCAGTCGCTGGCCTTCGAACACCCCAGTGAACAAAGCTGAAGCGACTTTCGGGAATATGAAATTTCAGCGCGTAGACGGTTATCTCGATCTTGGAAAAGACAACGAAGCGATCTACGCGACTTAGCCCGATCGAAAAAATTTGAGTTTTCAGCGAATTGGGAAGCTCAACGAAATTGAAGGAGTGCGCCATAAGTGCGGACCGCAAGAAAATAACCCGCGCGAAAATACCGCACCAAGCTGCGAGTGTTGGACCATGGCTGACCAGGATCGCCGCATTTTTGCCCTTCGCTTTTAGGACCGCTTCGAGAGATCCACGCAAACGAGCAAGGTTAAGAAATTTGAACTGTCGTTCAACCCAATTGCGCGGACAGCAATCGATGAACTCGAAACGAACGTCTTTTTCGGAAAGATGGTCCGCAATCCAGCGCCAATTCGGATCGGAGATTTCCGAGCAGCAGACTATCAACAATATGGAAGTCTCTCTGCAAAAACATGAGGGTTAAATCGTCTGCCATGAGCTACAACATCGGAATGCCATTGGCAAACAGGTAGTCTTGAAGTGTACGGTCTTCGGGAACTCTAGTGAGCTTGCGGGTGTTGTGAGGCGACTTCAACCATTAACCTTTTGCGACAAGCACTTCGGCCGTGATTCTTGACGTGCGGTAATCGCAGACTTGATAAGGGTTTAATCAAGCATTAAGATAACATTGACACCGCAGTACAGTCCAGAATACTCAGCCAGGTGAACAATGGAAGTCAATTTTGCAGATCGTGAAGCTCTGCGGCACCAATTTACAAGCGCCAAACCGTTCCCTTTCATGAAAATAGAGAATTTCGTCGATCCGGACTTTGTAGCAGCTCGCAATCGCCATCTATAAACTGAATGAAAGAAACGTTTGGATTGATTTCCAGCAGGTGTTTGAAACCTGCATTGCGGGCGCGGGCCGCAGTGAAAGGCCTTGCTGCGTCGAGAGTTACAACTTGCACGCCCCCACCGCGAGCCCCATGATTCCGATCCGTCGGTCGATCCGGAATCGACATAAACTACTGTTGCGGATGAAGGCAGCGATTGGATGCATCGTCTCAAACGATCTCCTTCGTTGCGCCCGATTACAACTACTCCAAAATCAGTTTGGTGCTCGACGTTCACGTCGTGATCTCGATGGAATCGTCATTTTGCGCTGATTCAGAGCCGAGTCTGTTGATAGCCGGCATCTCCCGAAGACCCTGAGGGCGCCAGTTACGGCGGTGAGCGCGAAAGTAGTCACAAACACTTTGGAGCATCATAGATTTCTGCCTAATTTTAATCCAGATGGAGTTCGTTAACGTGTGGGGCGCAAGGCAAACCGTGTTGCGACGAGAACCTTAAGCATCGCTGACATGTGTTTGAGAGCCGAACTAGCTTCCCTGATTCTAAACGTTTTAAGCGTACGTTTGATAATGGATAGGACGTCCGCCAGCATCGACAGCGCGACGTTGGCAAGAACGCCGCTGACGCCAAAATACTTTCTAAAGTAAAGCAGCTCACTCTCGATCTGAAGCATCGAGATCTGGCGTCCGACCCTTGTTATCGCGCCATCGGTTTTTGCACTTTCGCCGCCGATGTGCACGACTTCCGTGAATGGATAGTAAATAACTTGCCAGCCTGCAGCGCGGACCGCGCGGCAGTGATCGACTTCTTCGTAATATAGAAAATAGCGGGGGTCGAATAAGCCAACCTCGCGAATGACCTCGGTTCGCGCGAGATAATAGCAACCGGGTACCCAATCACACTGCCGGACTGATGCGTGATCCCAGCTCATGTCATCCACGAGCCGGTGATTGGGAAACAATCGCGAAAGCCCTGATCTTTCCAGAAAAACATTCCATGGCGTTGGAAAATACCGGCAAGAGGGTTGCAACGCGCCGTCTCCTCCAACAAGCTTGACGCCGAGCACCCCGCATCGCGGATGATCGCTCATGAAGGCGACGGTCTTTTCGAGCGTATCGCTCGCCACAAAGGCGTCGGTATTGAGCAACAATATGTAACGGCCGCGAATGTGCGGAATGGCCTGGTTGTTTGCACGACCAAAGCCAACATTCATGGGATTTTTGATCAATGTAACGGATGGATATTTGTTTTCCAAAATTTCGATGGAGTTGTCCGTTGAGGCATTGTCAACGACAATAAATTCGATTCTGAGCGACGCTTTCGCAGCCTCCAAGGCGGCAAACATGCGGTCAAGCAGATACCCGGTGTTGTAGTTGATTACGACGACGGAGACTTCAGGCACGTCGTGTGAGCTGACTGGGTTTTCGATCATGGGAAGCATCTAATGGTAAAGGGAACGAGGGTTTCCGGGAGATAGCCTAGTTTGCGCCGACAGCAGTTCCTTGCGTCGCCACGTTTTTTGTCACGACCGCATTCGCGCCGATCTTGGCCAGTGCTGGTAGCGCCGGATCGTGCGTAACAGCTTCCGGCCCGGATCCCAGAATTGGCTGGGTTCTTCTCGTGTCCAATCCGGAATGCCGGGCTAATGGGTTGAGGATATTCCACCGCGTTTCCCATGAGCAGCCAAAACAGCCATTCGCTTTTTCAACTTCGGTCGGTCCTGATCCAGCGCGATGTTCTGACCCCAAGGAGCACCGCGCGATATAGGTTGAGTTTCCCCAGAAAATACCGACTAATCAATACAAATGCCTTCAGCGGCAGTATTTCGCGTCCGTATTGGCCCAGGCCAAGATGGGCGCTGATCAGGCTGATCACCAACGGGTATAGAGAAGCATTCGCCAGAGTGGCAATAGCTGCCACGAAAACCATTGCCGTTAACAATAACGCCAAGAGGGTGATCGGGGGAACGATTAGATCCAGGGCCGGCGTCAGCAGGTCCTTATTCCCCCCTCTCACTGCAAAAAACAACAGTGCCGGAGGTTTTGTGAGGATTAATCCGACGTGGCCCTGCTCCCAGCGGTGACGCTGTGTTTTTGAACCCTGCGCTGAGTTGGAGCGGCTTGTACATTAATGTCCCGTGCGTTTCAGCGATCTGAATTACGATCCCCTCAGAGATTACAGATTTTATTACCAATCAAAAAGATCGCCCGAAGGCGGTCTCTGTATTGCGTTTTAATTTTGATCAAGCTGCTGACAGCACCTTGCGCAGCCGCTATATTTGCGATGGTCACCACTGTCAGGCATTTATCATCTCGAATAGACTCGGCCGTCGCACGACCTAGGGTAACGAGCCCTGCTTGCCAACTAACGTCGCTAGCTGACGCTGGCTGAAGTCAGGTTTCGTTGAAATGCTGGGCCTGCGGCGCGGTGCCGCCTAACCCAATCCGACTGGCCTCGTAGCCCTTGCGCTGGATGGCCTGCCACCAGGCCTCGTTGGCGAGATACCATTTCACGGTCTGCTCAAGCCCCGACTCGAAGGTTTCCCGCGCGCCCCAGCCGAGCTCTCGCTCCAGCTTCGACGCATCGATGGCATAGCGGCGGTCATGTCCCGGGCGGTCCGCGACGAACGAGATCAGCCGCTTGCGGGGCCCCGATGGCTTAGGCTGCAGGCGGTCCAGCACGCTGCAGATCAGTTCCACCACGCGAAGATTGCTGCGCTCGTTGCGGCCGCCGACATTATAGGTCTCGCCGACCCGGCCATGTTCGAGCACGAGATGCAACGCCCGCGCGTGATCCTCCACATAGAGCCAGTCACGCACGTTCTGGCCGTCGCCATAGACCGGCAGGCGTTCTTCCTGCAGTCCTTTGATGATCATATGCGGGATCAGTTTTTCGGGAAAATGATACGGCCCGTAGTTGTTCGAACAGTTGGTGATGACAGCCGGCAACTCGTAGGTTTCAAACCATGCGCGGACGAGGTGGTCCGACGAGGCCTTGCTCGCGGAATACGGCGAATTCGGCGCATAGGGGCTTGTTTCGGTGAAAAGCCCTTCTGGTCCCAGCGAGCCGAACACTTCGTCGGTTGAGACGTGCAGAAAACGAAACGCCCTGCGCCGAGGCTCAGGCGTTTGCCTGAAGTGACGAAGCGCTTCCTGCAACAGCGTGAAGGTGCCGACGATGTTGGTTTGGACAAATTCGCCGGGGCCATCGATCGACCGATCGACATGGCTTTCGGCCGCAAGATGCATCACCGCTTGGGGCTGGTACCTTTCGAACAGTGTACGCAACGCCGGCGCGTTGCAGATGTCCTGCTTGGCAAGCATATAGCGTTCCGGCGTGGCCCGAGGAATGGAGTGAAGGTTCGAGGCGTAGGTTAGCTTATCGATATTGACGATGAACGCGTCCGTCTCATCGAGCAGGTGCCTGATGACAGCGGATCCGATGAAGCCCGCACCACCGGTGACGAAAATGGTTTTGCCATTGAAAGTCATGATCCCTACGCGCCCCCTGCTCTAGCCTGTCAGCGGCACGAACGAGTCGTAGACCGACTTGAGATATTCCCCATAGCTGCTCTTAGCGGAGCGTTGCATGATCCTGGCAAAATGCCCGAGTGAGATATGCCCAAATCGCAGCGCGATTTCTTCGGGACACGCGATCCGCAATCCCTGCCGCTGCTCCAGGATCTGGACGAAATGACTGGCCTCAACCAGCGAGGTGTGGGTCCCGGTGTCGAGCCAGGCAAATCCGCGGCCCATCACCTGGACATATAGATCGCCGCGCTCCATGTAAGCACGGTTGACATCCGTGATTTCGATCTCGCCACGAGGTGACGGTTTGATCGCCGCGGCAATATCGATGACATCGTTGTCATAAAAATACAGTCCGGTGACAGCGAGGTTTGATTTCGGTTTGCTTGGCTTTTCCTCAATCGAAAGGGCGCGCCCATCGCGGCCGAGCTCGACCACGCCATATTGTTCCGGCGTGGTGACAGCATATCCGAAGACCGTGGCGCCGGTTGTTCGCTTCGTGGCTTCCACAAGCAGCTCCGGCAGCCCATGGCCGTAAAAAATATTATCTCCGAGCACCAACGACACCGAGTCGCTGCCGATGAAGTCACGGCCGACGATGAAAGCGTCGGCCAGGCCCCGCGGCTGCGCTTGAGCTGCATAGCTGAACGACAGTCCCCATTCGGAGCCGTCGCCCAAAAGTCGCTCGAACAGCGGCTGGTCCTGCGGCGTCGATATGACCAGAATCTCGCGGATTCCGCTCAGCATCAACGTGGACAGCGGATAATAAATCATTGGCTTATCGAAAACCGGTAGCAACTGCTTGGAAACCACCGCGGTTACAGGATAAAGCCGGGATCCGGTCCCCCCGGCCAGAATAATGCCCTTCATGTCCCCTCTTTGCAAAACACGCAAAAAACTTAACAGATGTAGCGCCCTATACAAAACAAATGTGGTTTATTGGGTTAACCTGGCCAACGCAAATATGAGAACATGAACATCATTAAAACCCACATTCCGGATGTCGTCATCATCGAACCGAAGATTTTCGGCGACCCAAGAGGGTTCTTCCTCGAACAATTTCAGGTGCAGCGATATTCCGCCTTTGGCGCCGGAGGACCATTCGTCCAAGACAATATGTCTAGGTCGTCACAGGGCGTTCTGCGTGGCCTTCACCTCCAAAACCCAAATCCGCAGGGAAAATTGGTGAGTGTAATGCGTGGACGCGTTCTGGACGTCGCGGTCGACGTTCGCGTCGGCAGTCCAACCTTTGGGCGGCATGTGGCCGTTGAACTCGACGACGAGAATTTTAGACAGCTGTGGATTCCGCGAGGGTTTGCCCACGGGTTCACGGTTCTGTCGGAAAGCGCAGACTTTTTCTACAAGTGCGACGCGCTTTACAGTCCCTCTGATGAAATTACGATCCGCTGGGATGATCCTGACCTGAACATCGACTGGCGCACGCGGGCTCCGGCACTGTCCACGCGTGACAGTGCCGCACCGTTTCTGAAGGATATCCAGCGCCTGCCCCGCTACGAGCCGGCATGATGCGCATCCTGCTGACAGGCGTGAGCGGCCAGGTTGGACAGGCACTGCGAGAGCCCCTCAGCGCCTTCGGCACGGTCATAACCGCGGACCGAAGTACGCTCGATCTCAGCCGCCCGGACCACATCTCCACCGCGCTTGATTCGTTCTGCCCCGATCTGATGGTCAATCCCGCCGCCTACACTGCGGTCGATCAGGCCGAAGACGAGCGCGAGCTTGCGCATCGCGTCAACGCGGAGGCGCCAGGAGTCATGGCGCGGTGGGCAGCCCTGCATGGTGTCCCCATGGTGCATTTTTCGACCGATTACGTGTTCGATGGATCAGGCGATCGCCCGTGGCGCGAAGGCGATCCGACCGGGCCCCTCTCAGTCTATGGTGCCAGCAAGCTTGCCGGGGAGGCCGCGATACGCGACGCTGGCGGAAGCCATCTCATCATTCGCACCTCGTGGATTTTTGCCGCAACCGGCCGGAATTTCCTAACCACCATCGCGAGGCTGGCGCGCGAACGACCGGAACTTCGTATTGTCGCCGACCAATTTGGGGCCCCGACGTCGGCCCGATCGATTGCGGAGGGTCTGGTCGCGATGTTGAGCGGCTTAAGCACACGCGAGGACGAGACACTCGTCGAAATGATCGAGCAGAGATTTTACGAGGCCGATGGGCTCGTCCACATGTCGACCTCAGGTGAGACAACCTGGCATGGCTTTGCCGGCGCCATCGTAGGCGCACTCCGCGCGCGCGGCATTTCCCTTCCGGTCAAGGATCTTGTTGCGATCGAGACCGGCGATTTTCCGGCGAAGGCCACCAGGCCTCACAACTCCAGACTGGACATGGGCCGCCTGCAGGGCGTTTTCGGCATTCAGATGCCCAGTTGGCAGGATGCCCTCGCGCGTGAACTCGAAGACCTCGGTTCGGCATGGTCCTGATCGGTGCGCCTTTTTTCAAGGCGTTAGCTGTCGAACTGGAGAGGCACAAGTAGACGCGCTACTGTACCGCGTGGCCGATAAATTACTTGTTTTGGCAGCTTCGGGTGCACGTCTGGTACTGGCTGTCGCAGGAAGCAATGCAAGGGGCACCGAGCACCGTAGGACAGACGCGCTTGCACTGCGTGTTATCGCTTGAACAACTGGCAAGACATGCATCCGAAGACGCATCGGCGTAGCGCCGGCTAACGTTGCCGGCCGCCGCGGCGGCCGTCCCAACCAGCATGACCACAAGCAATCCACCCAGGACCCGCTTCAACACAACCTCCACGCTTGACCGCCGTTAGCTAACATTTTGCGCATCATTTTGTGTTGGCGCGCCCGGGTAGCCGATCGCGAAATCCTCTGGCTTATGACCCGTCTGGAGGGCTGCCACGAGCCACCGCGGTGTTTTTCCGCGACCAGACCACGTCTCGGACGGCTCGTGAGGATTTTGATATTTTGGATAGACGCGCGGATATTTCCGCCGCGGCGTGGGAGGCAATTCTTTCATATCATCAGAAAAGTTCAACGAAGGAGCCTCCCTGTCTCGGTGAAGCTGCTCTAGTCGCTTTTCAGCCTTGCGCTTTGCTGATGTCAGGCAAACTATCAAGGCCCGGCTGACCTCTTGATGAAGTTCCCACATCTCTTCGACGGACATGGTGTCTAAATTCACTTTGTTGGAGCCTAGTTTCATTTTCCTGGAGTCTAGATTCGTTTTCCTGAACTCTAAATTCATTTTCTTAGTTTGCAACTGTCGCCCCCCGAGCACCCTCGATTCGCTATTATCAATCTGAATGAAACGGTTATCAATTCTAATATCAATCCTAAATTGAAAAAATATATGGAAATCTAATTGCCAAACTCGGGGCCAGCGCCAATACGGCCTAGACCCTTGATTTCATAATGGAAATGTAAATCTAAGTGCCATTTGTCCGGGGTCAATAACGGATAGCTTCGGACAATTCGTGGCTGCCCGCGGGGCGCTAAAACGTTAGGCTGCAGCTTTTTTAGATGGAGCCCGACGCAAATCCTGACGGGGTCCGGAATTGGCCGTACCGCGGAAAGCTTGCCAGGCCTGGCAGTGCGTCTAGGATGCTCCTCGTTGCCGGAACGCAATCCGGATCCCGGCCCAAGGACGGAATCAATATGCGTTGCGCTTACGGATCACCTCAAAAGAGGTCTTGATCAAGATATGGAAATCAAGGAACAGGCTCCAGTTGTTGATGTACCAGAGATCGAGCTTGACGCGCCGCGCGATTTCCTCAACCGAAGGTGTGGCGCCGCGCGACCCGTTGCATTGCGCCCATCCCGTCAGGCCCGGCTTCACGTGATGCCGGAATGCATAGTCACTCACGATCTTCTGAAAGTGATCATCGTGGGCGAGCGCATGCGGCCTAGGACCGATCAAGGACATTTCGCCGCTCAAAACATTCACAAGCTGAGGGAGTTCATCGATGCTCGCGGACCGCAACAACCGCCCGATGGCGGTCACTCGCGGATCGTTGCGCATCGCCTGGGAAACAACCGCTCCATCTTCCTGAACCGACATAGTTCGGAACTTCAACATAACAAACTCTTGACCGTTGAAACCTTTCCGTCGCTGCCGAAAAATAACTGGACCGGGTCCATCTAATTTAATGGTGACGGCAGTTAAAACCATGACGGGCACCAGGAAAAACAGCGCCACCGAAGCAACCACGATATCCATCGCTCGTTTCGCAAACCGCTCTGCCCCGCTTAATGGAGCCCGCTGGACTTCAATCGCAAAGGCATGCTGTGACGCCGACGAGTATTGCGAGAGCGATCGGACGCGGGCGTCGGGGAGTAGCCTGGCGGAGACGGGCAGGACTTTTATCGAGTCGCGCACGAAATCGATTCTGTCAGTATCAGTCCAGGGAAACGCGAGTACGATCTCCCGGCAGTTGTTGGCCCGCACGAAATTGATTGCCGAATTTAACACCCGCTCGTCATTCGCTGCCCGTTCAACTGGGTCGTCGTTCCGGCTGAGCGTAAAGCGGCTGATCTGCGCCGTCCCAGAAAAAAAGAGCATATCCTGTGATTTTAGAGCCGCCACTTCGTCAAAGTCACCGACAAGCACGATATTTTTGCGGCCAAGGGAGCCGCGCGACATCGCCGACGCGACCGCGATCTTTGTCGACTTGCGCGCGCTCAGCAGACCGAAAGGCGCGAAAATATAAAACAAAATGAATGCGCCGCGTGAGTAGGCCACTCCGATCTTCAGAAGAAATGCAAAAAAAGCCAACAATAATCCGGTCGTAAACCAACAAACCAGAATATTGGCCGTTTCGACCCGCGGTTTCGCGCATTCAGGGAAGTCATAGTGGCCGCTCCCACTCATCCGTAGGATGTAGATAAAACTCGCGAGCAGGCCGACGGCCGCGTGCGGAATGATGTTCGGGATTTCGTTGCCGAGCGCGACCTGGAAGGCGATGCCGCCAAGGATGCTCGTGCTCAAGATGACGAACGCATCCGCAGTGGCCAGCAGATAGGGTACGAATTCACTCGAGAGCGACGAGAACTCGGTTAGCTGGTGCCCCGCGGTCCCGGACTTGCCGCCAAATTCAGACCCTAGCGACATAAAAACACGCCCACTCAACGTCTAATGGTCAGGAAGTACAGATCGGCTGTGGCCGCCAACGGCTATATTAACTCTTCGTTAATGCGCGCAACATAAAGTGATAAAGCGTGCGGCGCAACCTAAATTTGACTAGTCCACATTGGTAGGTCCGGAGCGCGTTTGGAAATGTTGCCACTTCTTGTCTGCGTTGCCGGCATTTTTCTCGGCCTCTATTTCAATGTGCTGGTATTGCTGCCCGTTTCCTTGATCGGAAGCGCGATATTCATCGATGTTAACTTGTCGTCGGGTGTCAGTTTTTATGCCGACATTGGCGATCTCTTAGTTCCGCTTATTTCAGGACAGGCCGGCTACATGCTGGGGATGTGCGGTCGAGAGACCTATGGACACATATTGGCGCGCTTTCACGCAGTCCAATCCAACCGAATTTAGTCCATGCTTCCCAAAGCGGCCCGTCTCCGCCGCAGCGTCCTGATTTACATGTCCTCTTTGCCTTTACTTTAGCATTTAATTGATGCGCCTCACAGGGCCGCGGCTTTTTTCTGGACGCGTCCGTGTGGCGGGTTGACGCCGATCTTGACTCTCGCGGCAGGATGCTTCTGGTCTACAGACGGAAAAGTTTGTATGGATTTGACACAAGACCAGTATTGGAAGAACGTCGGAGACTGACTTTTATGGTTAGAGCAGCCTTGTTTGCACTGGTTATCGGATCGGCAGGTTCGAGCGCGGTCGCTCTCCCGGCGCTGGCACCGGACCATTCGATTTCTCGGCCGGATCCCATCGTTGAGGTCAAGATCGTGTGTACCGAAGACGGACAGTGCAATCGTCCGCCGCGCCGGCGCCCTGTAGCACGCTGGGTGTACGGGGACGGCGCCTTTTTCGGCCCCGGTTCCTACTCGGGACCTGGCTATTATGGATCATCGGGAAGCCATTGGCGCTGGTTTCCCTTTTTCGGGTTTTGATACTGACAGGACCGCCACCGGATCACTTCCGGGCGTTCGACATTGGATTTGGAACCGGGATAAAGTCCCCCGTCCAACCGTCCGCCAAAAACCCTCGGAACATGAAAAATCCGCGGTCGGTGACCACGATATCGCCCTTCCGGAGAATGATGTCGGTGATCGCCGATTCTGAGGCCATATGATCGGCCTCGGCTTGGGTCGGACGCTTCCATTTGACCCGCCCGTGTTCCTGTCCTTCCGCCTCGAAGGAAGGCAACAGGAGGCAGGCCACGAGCAAACACTCCAGCAGCCTCATATAAAGCCCTGCGTGACCTGCGGCGCTCCTGGCGAAGCCAAGGCACCTCAACGTGTTGCAGGACGGGTTGTCGATCAAGCTCAATAGCCTCGCCGAGATCGCGCCTAAAAGTTGTGGCTTTTTGGAACAGACAGGCTGGGGTCAAAATCTGCGGCGCGCCAACCTCGAGCAGCACGAGAAAACTCACCCGATCACAGTGCCCCCAGTTTAATCGGCAGGCCTCGTAACGTCCCCCACTAGGTGGGGAACTGAACGCTATACAGATTCGACCCCCTGCCCTTGACCAAGGATGCATCCGAGCACGCATATTTGGTCATGCTACACTTCTTGGCAGATGGGACCGGCTCAGCGACAATCGATAACGCGTTGATCTGGCAACGCCCTTGTACTCAGCAGACCTTTGTCTTGTTCTAACTCCTGAACCTGCCGGCGTAGCCGAACCAGTTCCGTGTAGCGTTGCACGATATTGGCTGCAGCGACACTCTTCAATTTCGCCCGCTTCTTGAATTTCGAGCGCCCGACGGATGCCATTGGGCGAACACTCTTCATCAATACCCCCTGTTCAATTTCTGGACCGATTTGGCCTCCGGTCCTTGCTGAGCAAAATGCGTGCCGTTCTTAGTCAAGCTTGGTCGAATAGCGCCTTCGACGTAATACGTTCAGGACGTCAATTAGCATTTGTTGCTTGTCTAATTAAAGTGGTTCCTTAACGGTTCCGTGACCAGAAACTCAGCGTCGGCCGATTCTTCGCCCCGTGTAGGCCTGCCTGGGCGATATCAGCACAACCCCGTCCCACGGCGCCATGCGAGCAACGGACCTCCGGGTCCAATGCCACGCATACATGTCGCGTCAGACGGGCTGACTGAAAATTTCCGAGATAGTCCGACGCAGCACCGGGCGGCCATAGTAGAGGACGCCAAACGCCAGCCGGCCTGTCTTCCGGGCCTGACTATCCGGGTTGGTCATGTCGATCGATGGCGATCCAGGTGGTACCCGGCGCAACTTTCTTTTCGCGCTGCACAACGAGTCGTCGTGTCGCTTTTCAATCGACCTATTCAATTCGACCCCCTGTTGCAGGCCTTCTCAGCTTCGTGATTGCCCTTCAAGGCTACGAGACCCGCAATCGCCATCGTTACCCAAAAGGACGATAGCTGCTCGCCAGCCCACGGCATGATCGGCGATTCGGTCGAGCGCGGATTCAAGCGAGGGCGGCACCCGCGAGAGCGCCAGAGTCCAGGAATGGCACAGGTGATACGCCCATAGCGGGCGAACGAACTGGGTCCGGCCGCACCCAGCAATTATTGTTAGCTGAACCCGCGTCGATACGATCTTTTTCCGCAAGAACGATCCGCTTGCCGCCAATTGACACCGTATGAAAATATCAAGCCGAAATCGGGATCTAGATGTTTGGGATCCGATTCAAGCTTGGATTGGCGTGATGCCACCAGACTGCGCGCCCGACGGCACCAACCACACCCAGCAAACCATCCAGGGTAAAAAGCAGCGTTATTGCGAAAACAAATAACGCGATACCTGTGAGATCGTGTAACGCCCCATCCACCAGTTCGATGCCCCCATAATGAGCGATCAAGACCAGCATAAGAACACGGAGAAAGTTGGCCACGATCGTAATCGGGATTATAGCGGTTAGCAGTATTACGGAACGCAGTTTTGATTTCCACCGGAAGGCATACACATAAAACATTCCGATTGCAGAAAGTGCAAAGATGGAATTCATCCCAGCACAGGCGTCCTGCATGAGCAGCTGAAAAGGCCCTATCATGATGACGACGCCGTTCTGCGCGACCGGATAGCCAGCGGCGTAGAGAACTCTTGTGACCCAATCCGAGATGTATACCTTCAACGGAACTGTCGCGCCATCAACCATCCAGCCCGGAGCGGGAACAGTAAAAAACAAAAACCCAATCGGGAACGCAAGGATTTTTAATACTTTCCACCCTGACAGCATGAGTATGCAACCGGTAATGACCGGCAATTCGGATAAGACTTCCACCGATATCAAATCTTGCGTACGCGCCATAAAAAGCATGGCCAACCCGACAAGGAACACGGCCCAGCCGACGACCGGTACCGGCACGATCTCAGTTTTTGCTAACTGGTTTCGACTTGCCCATACAAGCCAAAGAGACGCAGCAATAATCAGGGGGCCGTGACCTTCCTGCTCGGTTTGCCAAGGCCCTTGAGCCAGATGGATGAAGGTGGGGATATACGCGACAAGGGTCGCAAGTAATAACAATACGTAACAAGCTGCCCCTCGTATCGAGTGGGACGTCCTAGCCGCAAGAACATAAGATTGCGTCATTTTCTCATCTCAGCTTGCAAACTTGTCTAATCATTGGCGATCATCAATGTCAGAATACGTTGAAGGTGTCGAATATTATTGACCACTGCAGTCAATAGTCACAATCGGAAATAGAGGTGTCTACAAGCTACGGATCGACTCTCGGCTTGCTAAAAGACAGCCAGCCAAAAACCATCGCCGCGATAACAAGGATATATCCGAGGCCCACGTAACCCCTGTTTCCCAACTGATTTGCGGTCGCAATTGCAATTCCAGATAATATGTACCGCAATAGCGTAGGCGTGTCCCGCTCCGTAAATCGAAAGAAAGCGACGACCAATACGATAAAGCAGATGACGGTGAGTGCATCAAAAAAGGTGGTCATCCGCTATCGCAACCAAAGTTCAATATTATGATCTACTGCTAAACGGTCTCTCGAATGAGACGGCTCGCATTTAATTGGTGACATTGGGTAACTCTGAGTGCTCGCCCATAATTTTCGCATATTCGCCCTCGTACTTTGCTTCCGCACTAGCAGTGAGATTCGTCAAAGAAGCTTGCGCTCTCGCGAGATCCTGTTGTTGCAACTGGCGCGCAAGGGCAATAGCTGCATCCCCTTCGAGGGGATGAAACTCCTCTCCTTTGATACTTAAAAACACCCCATTTTGGCCGGATCGGACAAAAATGATGTCGCCCGGCTTCTTATCCTGGATTGACCTGAACAATTCGTCCGGGACTTCGGAAGTGCTCAGGCTTGCCGACGACCTGGTGTGAGCGATGCCCAAGTCGGTTAACCGCTGTTCGACTTTCTCAATAGAGGGTGAATCTTTCATGGACTCAACTAACGATTGATCTGCGGATCCCGCGGCGAGGGAGATCTGCTCGATGGCGAGAATCTTTCTCTTGGCGAATTTAAGCGGATGATCGACTATATATTTTTCAGTATCCGCCACGGTAATCGCGCTAGCTTGTCTGGACAACTCGCGCATTGCAAAGGCCTTGGCCAAAACTTGCTCTCGGGATCTGAGAACGTCCAAAAGAACGGTTGGTTCGCGATCCAACTTTGCGTCCAATGATTTTTGCAGCAAATATTTTCGCGCCACTAACTCGCCAAGCACCCGCTTGACCATAGCGTCGTCATGTTTTCGGTCGGCCGCAACGTTGTTCCAACGCAGCTCAGTATCAAGTTCTTGCGTGGAAACCACTTGGTCGCCAACCCGTGCAACGATCTGACTATTGCTTGCGGCAGACGTACCTTCGCTTTTTTTACTGCAACCAAACGATGCAAGGCTGGCGATTGCGCAAACCGCCAACCTGCGACCGATCCGAACACCTGACTGCTGTTTGAAACGCATCTCAACCTCACTTTGGGCAACCAGGTAAGCCTGCGAGGCGAAACGCCATTCCGGCTAACCTGGCAAGAGCAAAAACTTTACTATCGCTAGAGGCGAGTGCTGGCAATATAGCCAAGGTTTAAGCCCCTCCGGTTCGTTACATGTTCTGGGCTGCCTTGTTAAATAGCTGTTTTGACGTATACTGGCAATTTGTACGAACGATTAACCTTAAATGGTCGAATTGATGTTTCAGCCGTTTTACGTTGGAAGAGGCAATGAAGACAAATCAGGTCCACAGTATTCTCGCCGCAGCGGCGATTTTGACGACTGCGGTTTGCGCCGACATTTTCGTGCCTCGCCAGTTGATGGCGAGCGCAAATCCTTCATTGAATTTGGAAACGATGATCCCTCAAGAGTTCGGAAAATGGAAATATCGTCCAACGTTAGGTCTCATTACACCAACCGAACCGGGATATGTCGAGAGCAAGGAGCTTGCGGCGAGGATTTACGGTCAGGAGATCGGCCGAACGTACGTCGACAATGAAGGACATAGCGTGATGTTTCTTGTCGCGTATGGTCCAGTACAGGATTACCGACTGAAAGCTCACCGTCCCGAAGTCTGTTACACCGCGCAGGGCTTTCGAGTTTGGGACAAAACAGAACACCGCCTCGCAATCAACAAGGATTCGTCGACACTTGCGGTGTCGCGGTTGATAACTCAGCGCGAGACTCGATATGAGCCCGTTAGCTACTGGATGCGCGTGGGAAATGATGTTTCGACGGGCATCTTCGACAATCAGATACTGCGACTAAAATATGGACTAAAGGGTCTCATACCCGACGGTGCATTAGTCCGCGTCTCGACGGTCGGCTTGCCCGCCGAGCAATCGTTCGCGCTCCAGGATGAATTTATAAGAGACTTGTTGGGCTCGATTACACCCGAGGCCCAGCGGTTTCTGATTGGCGGAAGCACCTGACCATCAATTCTTCAGCTCGCTTCGTTTTTGTCGCTTTGATCATGGCGCGATGTCCTCTATGTCCAAGCGGTTGGTAAATTTGATAAGACGCATTTTCAGGTTCCTGGCTTTCGCGATGCCGTGGGCGGCTTCCATCACGCTTTCCAGCCGCTCAGCATCGGCGGCGATCAACGGGGCGTATTCACCGGTCAGTAGCTTTGCCTGAGCGACAACTTCTTGACCGGCATTGTCGATGTAGGTCACGAGCCAAAGCTGATGGAGACGCTGGATACCGTCAGGCGAAGTCAACTTGAAATCAATTTGGTGTCGATCGGTCGACAAACAGAGAGCTACAGCCAAACCCAGCGTCCCAAGATGTGGGATAATGCTCATTGCTTTACCCTTTTCGAAAACTTGACCGTGGTTTCAATGCTGGATCAAGGCGGCCTACTCCGCTACATCACGCCAGTGAGGCGGCCTTGCCGAGCTGTTGTTTTATGAGTTAAATGTTCCGCGGCTAATTCCAAAAGCTGCCGAGCGGTTTTGGTGTCCGGGACCTGTTTTGCAAGACGGCAGCACTGCTCGCTATTCAACAAGAGATCACCGTGGTCTTCAGTTTTTTGCCTCAGCATTTGGTCCATGATGGCAATTTAACAGGGATGCCGTTGTGCTGTCGATCCGGCCTTGACTTGTTGGGCGGTTCATTTTGGGGCTTTAGCGAAATGTGCAACGAGAAAGACCCATTCCGCGACGCTGAGGTTCGAGAAGCAATTGACCTGCGTTGGACCCTCCGGGACATCAGGGCGAAGCGCTGGAAACTGTCCCCGATCAATCCGTTGCATTTAGAAAAACTGATATCGCTGGGCCTGGTCGAGATGCGAAACGATGATCCGGTACTCACGAACGCCGGACTGGACACCATTCCCTGACTGCGTGCCGGTCCGCAAGAGCGTCCAGCACCGGCGCCGTGACGTTGCCGGACGCGATCTGGTCCGGCCATCGTGCGCATCCCTCGCCGCCGCCGGCTATGATCCACCGCTTGATCAAATAACTGAGGCTTTGGTTGCGCCAAATCCTCGTCGCTCTCCCGGTTGCAACCCGGTACGGTCCTTTAAGCAGGTTTGATGGCTAGATCGTATAGCTCGAGAATGCGATCGATTTTCTTTTCCCAGTCAAAATACAGCCTGGCCCTTCGATAGCCAGCCTCACCGAGTTGATGGCGTAGGTCAGAGGAATCGGCCAGCATCATGATTGCTGAGGCAAACCCTGCTACCAAACCTTCGCGCGAGTTTGGTGCTACCAATACACCACAAGAACTATCGAGATAGTCAAGCGGGCCTCCCCACGCGGTCGCGATCACGGGTAAACCCATGGCCATTGCTTCCAGGACGACGGCACCACCGGACTCGAACAAGCTGGGCAATACCAGCACATCCGCAGCATCCAAGCGGCGAGCACAATCCGCTTGATTCATCCAACCTGAGAACTTGGCAATCGCCTTCAAACCCATGTCATGCGACAGTTTCTCCCAGACCGGGCGCATCGGTCCGTCGCCGATAATTTCGAGAGACAGCCGAGGGTCACTGCCCAGTTGCTGGATCGCCTCGAAGACGATCTCGATTGCCTTCCAATCCACCAACCTTCCGACGAAGATCATCCTTAGCTGCCGGTCGGGGGCGCCCCGAATCTCGCTCCGGCGCCATACCCTAAAATCCACTCCATTCTCCACGAGATCGATCACTGAGCTCCTTATGCCATGAGGCAGGGCTTTTCGAGTTCGTGTATTCGCAACCAGGAGAAGGCGAGCGCGCCGCTTGCCGGGAAGTGCGAGATTGAGAAAGCTCGCCAAACCACGACCGAGCGCGACAGCGATACGAGAAAGCCTGCCCTCTTCCCGACGAAATGCCGGCGGATATTCCATGCCGCCGTTCATCGGACCAAAAATAACAGGCAATCCAAAACCGTAGAGCAGTGATGGAGATTTTGGTGATACTGGGATCGGAACGTGTATCACGTCGAAAGCATGTAACTTCGATAACTTTCGGACCAAGCGACGCTGAGCGATCTGCGTGGTCAACTGGATGATAAACCCGGTTGTCACTTCCGCGACGCGCCGGGGAAGACAATTTCCGAACCGAAATACGATCTTGTGGAGGAAGGTGTCTTTTACATAATGTAGACGATCAAGGTCCTTGATAAATTGCGTCGTGAGCTCTGATCTATTCCTTTCGTGCACCAACAATCTAACATCGATGTTCCTGGTCCGAAGCAAACGAAAATAGTTGAAGGGAAGGAAGGCCTCTCCGCCAAATTGGCTCGAGGCATTGTCGGCAACAATCAGTACCCTCATAGGGATTTACTATGCTTCAATGAACGCAAGATCAGATAATCAGGGAGCGAAATCAGAGGTGAGTATAGCATCTGCGCTCACTAAGGTTTTCTGGAATGTCATTGAGCCATCGAAATAACTCAACCTCAGAGCTTGAGTACTCTAACGCAAAGATTGGCTCTTGCAAGCCGCCGTATCCTGGCGTGAATGGAGTAAAATCTTGCAAGTTGCGCTCGCAATCGTGCATTTTTGGAAATAGGTCTACACATGCGCGGCCATTAGTGCAGGTGGCGGGAGGCCGCTTCTTTTGGAACGAGACCAACCTTGGGAATGCGTCGCCCCCTACCAGAATGTCCCTCGATATTGAAGGTGGACGGATATCAATATTTCCTAACGCTTTTGGCAGCGGCGTTTCTTTTCGCGATCTTTTTACGACCTTCATACGCGGACCAACAGGACGAAACATTCCTCGTTTATGCAGTAAATATTGACATGCCCTCGTGGCGGGGGAACGGGATTTATCTTGGAAAAGGTCTGTTTCTCACGGCGGCTCACGTTGTTGGCCGAGGCTGGTTGACAAGGCCGAAAATTGTTATCGGAGGCCAAAAGTATCCCACTCGCGTCGTCAAAGAAGGCTCTCCTGGCGGCACTGACCTGACGCTGCTTGCCGTGGAGGAAAGCGTCCTCCCCATGCGCCTGCGATTGAGGAGAAATCCGCTATGTACCGCACCGCCCCGACCCGGCCAGGAAGTGGTCACCGTCGTGCCCGAAGCCGTTGTGCATTCCCACATTATCTCGCCACAGCGACTCCCACAGGACCTTCGAAAGCTCACCTCAGTGATCGGCGATGTCGCCACAACCGGTAATTCAGGATCCGGCGTCTTCGACGCACGGCAAAAATGCCTGCTCGGGATAATAAGCCAGAAGATCTCCCAGTCTCGAACCCGGGCCGACACTGGCGAGGTCGAAGTTCATGATATTGCAAAATACTTCGTTCCAGCCTCGGCTATTGTTAGTTTCATGCCCCCTGAATTCCGTTTCTAGACTGGGCCCCTCAATAATAGGCGTGGTAGTCATCCGCAATGTCCGTGACTTTGTTCACGACGACGCGGACCAGATTGGATTGCTTCAGGTGCTTCTGGCATTCCTTGATGTCCGCCACGGATGTTGTACCAACACCGGTGACGAGTATCACGGCGTCCATTCGTGGCAGAATTGAAATAACATCATCGCCGATCAGCATTGGCGGCAGATCGAAAATCACAGTTCGTGACCGGAAGTCCCTTTTGATCGTCTGAAGCAAGGTAGCCATTGTTTGCGAGGCCATCCATTCGGACGATGTCGACGCCGCAACTTCGCCGGGGAGGACCAATAATTTGCTAGGACCGATGCTGGCTTCGATCAAGGCCGAACCCAGCGTCCTGCGTTCCTCGAGGACGCCCACAATCCCCGGATCGCTTTCCAGTCCAAGATAGTTTGCAACCATCGGTTTGCGCATATCCATATCAACCAGCAGGACGGATCTCTCCGGCAGCCGGGCAACGCTCATCGCAAGGTTGCAGGACGTAACTGTCTTGCCGCATGCGACTGTTGGGGAGGTGACAGCCAGGAATTGCCAGCTGTTCTGGTCCATCTCCTGCAGGACCTGCGCCCGCAACATATCATAATAGCGTCCGTTCGGGGTGCCGACACCATGTGCAACGATCCGTGTCTGCTCAAGATCAGCCTCGCTTAGTCGAACCTGCCGGAATTGTGGGTCATGCAGGCCCGGCCGAGCAGGATCGGGCACACTAACCGCCGCCCGCCTCGCCCCGCCTTCAGTGGCTCTTGCGAGATCAATCGCCTGCTTGATCGAGTCCACAATCGTTCTCCCGAGATTACAACTACCGAAACAGCCCGACCCGGGCCTTTGCGATCATCAGGTCGAGCGGCAGCAGCAGATAGGCTGCGATCATCGCACCGACCACAACCGCCGCGCCGACGACGATCATCAATAAGATCCGGCGCTTGCGCCGGTGCGATTCCGCTACCGTCGTAATGTAGGGAATCGAGACGACCAGATGGCTGTCAATCACCGCAAACACGTCGCTGCTGCGACGGATCGCCTTGTCCGCCAATTCAGCCACGAAGGCCAGGCCGACGCCAGCCGCAGCTGCCAGCAGAACAGCCAGGCCGGCGACCTTCAGCCGATTGGGTCTAACGGGATTTTGCGGCGTGCTCGGCTGCTCGATGATCTCGAGTTTCTCCGACTGCTGGTTCTTTTCAAGATTTTCACCGATGCGTGCGGCGGCAAGTTTCGTCGATGCAGCATCGAGGTTCTTTTGCAAAGTTTCCTGCTGTGCTTCGAGCGCCTCGAGGCTGGCCTCAGCCGTTGCATCGTCTTTCGCAGCCGGCGAAACATCTTTCGCAGACGACGAAAGCTCCCGCTCCATGGCTTCAATTTGCCGCTTCAATGATTGCACGATGGGATGCTTATCTGAGTACAGCGCACTTTTTTGAACGAGTTCGGCCTTAAGCTGGCCAAGCAGTGTCGTCGGCTGGTCGGGTTTGGCAACGACCTTGTCCTGCGCGGCCTTAATCCGCGCGAGCTTGATCTGGGCTATCTTGGTGTCAAGCGCATCGCTATCCGCCTGCAGTTTTTGAACTTCGCGCGCCAGAAATTTCGTCGTATCGGAGGCGCGGCTAGTGCGGTCGCGGAGATCCTCGTTGAGGATGCGTGTCATCAATTCGTTTGCTACCCGCGCTGCCGCTTGCGGGTCGGCATATTCGAACCCTACCGAAAATACGATCGTCGGATTGCGTGAGGTCTGCTTGAAATCTAGCTGTGTATCGACCGGCGTAATCTTGGTGCTTTTTTTCATCAGTTCGATGACGTCGCTCACCGACATAAATCGCCGTTTGTCGGGAAATAGATCGAACTTGTCCGCAATGGCGATCAGATTGTCCCGGGTCATCGTACGCTGCTCAATCACCTGGATGCGCTCTTGTGCCGCGCTTGTGACGGTGGGCCGGACAAGTTCCGTAGGAATTTGCTGCGACTCGACGAGAATCTTACCCTCCGACAGATAGACCGCCGGCCACAGCTTCGCTGCCGCGAGCCCGCCGGAGGCGATGATAACAAACGGAATGACAAAATAGAGCCATCTGCGCTGGACGAGTTCCCAATAAAACGCCGGTCGCAGCATATGGCTGCGATCCAGGCCTTCAACATCGTCCTCGAAATCAAGCTTTTGCAGCATATTTTTTCCGGCGCCAGTCAACTTGTTGCAAAGCCCGTACCAATGCAGGCTTCCATATCCAGGTCCCTAATAAGGCTCCAGACCAACACGTGTCTAGCACACGATGTCTATGTCTTGTTTGACTTGAGGTGGTCAATCCCGGTTCACTATTAATTCGGTAAGGTTTCAACTGGACCGGTTTAAACCTTAGGCGTCAGCATACCGAAATTTACTTTGATCGCGGAAATTGCAGCCAACATGGACGGAATTGGACAATAATACCGTGTTCGATTAAGGAAGCGCGATGTACGAAGCGTACTACCAGCTGCGGGAGAAGCCGTTTTCAATTCTCCCAGACCCAGACCTGATCTACTGGGGCAGAATGCACACGATGGCATTCACGATGCTGGAATTCGGCATCATGAACAATGCAGGTTTTACTGTAATTACCGGCGAAATCGGCTCAGGCAAGACGACCCTACTGCGTTACCTTTTGAGACGTATCAGCCCCAGTGTGACGGTCGGCCTCATTTCGAGCTCTCCCCAAGGGCGGCATGAACTGCTGCAGATGATCTTGATGTCGCTCGAGCAAAGTTTTGAGGGCGATTATCCTATACTTTTCAAACGCTTGCAGGACTTCCTCCACGGCCAATTTGCTAATGGGCGACGCACGATCCTGATCATCGACGAAGCCCAAAACCTCGAACCGGAAGCGCTTGAACACCTGCGGATGCTTTCCAACATCAACGCCGATAAGTTTCAGATTTTGCAGCTGATCCTGGTTGGACAACCCCAGCTACGGGATGCGCTGATGGCGCCCAAGCTGCACCAATTCGCGCAGCGGATATCCTCCGATTTTCACCTCAGTCCGCTGGATTCAAAGGAGGTAACAAAATACATCGATTTCCGCCTCGAAGCTGTCGGGGCGCGAGGCCTCCTCTTCACCGCGGAGGCCTGTGCCTTGATCGCGATCGCCAGCGGCGGCATCCCCCGAATGATCAATGTCCTTTGCGACACCGCGCTGGTTTACGGCTTTGCAGGCGAGAGGAAGATTGTCGGTCAAGACATTGTCAGAGAAGTTATTGCCGATAAGCAACAACACAGTATGTTTCCGTTCAAGAGCCTTTCCAGCACCCCCTAAGCAATTGTAATACTTGGACCTCTGGTCTAATAATCGGGTGACGGGGATTGACCAGAGTAGCTAAAGTGTTAAACGCAACGTCTAATTTTGCGCAATGATCGAAGCGACCCGGTTTTGGGGGCCGCCGGCGGCAGTGGATATTGGCCGTGATGCCAAGCCGCTCTCGGCCGGTTAGGGGATACGCCGGTGTGGAATAAGGGGGGAAAAGATGCGGATCTCGATTGTGTTGATTTGCCTGGCGATCTGGGCCACAGCCGCGGACGCGCAAACCCTTAAACCCGGCGACAGTTTGAGCATCTCGGTGCTGCAGGACCCCAAGCTTGACCGCTCGGTGGTGGTGGACCCCAGCGGAGAAATTGCCTTCCCCTTGGCTGGTCACATCCGCGCTCGCGGACTTACCCCCGAAGCCCTTGAGAAAATCCTGATCGCCAAGCTGAAGGACAACTACAAGGACGACCATCTCGACGTGACGGTCGCCATAGCGAACTCGCCAAAAGATATCCCCGAGGAAGACCTCAAGCCCAAAATATTCATCACCGGGGAGGTCCTAAGGCCTGGTCCCTACATAATCCGGCAGCCAATAACCCTGATGCAGGCTATCACCTTCGCGGGAGGCATTGGACCCTATGCCGCGAAGCGGCGCATCCAGGTCCGGCGCCGCATGCCAGGCGGAGATGAGACAATTTTCATGTTCGACTACAAGGCCTATGAAGCCGGCGCCGATCTCGAAGGCAATATCTCGTTGAGAGCGGGAGATGTCATCATGGTTCCGGAGCGAGGCTTGTTCGAATAGAACATCATCAAAGTGCAAGCGAATGCCGTGAGGAAAACCGCCGCAGCGGCCTCGATTTTGTTATGCTTGGTGCCTCCGGCTGCACGGGCGGTCGATTGGTCACTTCGTTCTACCGCGAGCGAAACGGTCGAACTCAATAATAATCTGTTTCTCAGTCCCGCGCCCATAGGTGGGACGCTTGGATCCTATTCGACGATCTCGGCAAATGCCGAGGCGCGAACGCCTACGTCAAAGTTCGATTTTGACAGCTATGTGAATTACAACAAATATTTTGGCCCCGGGGCGAGTACTCTGCCGGATACCGAGAATCTCAGCTACGGCTTCAAAGGCCATTACGAGACATTTGGCAAAAACAATTCAGACCGAAACTACCTCGATGCCGGCTACACCTCGCAGAGTGCCGCCTTCGCCCTTCTCGGCCAGCTTGGCGTGCTCACAAACGTGGTTGGATCGCTCAATACGTTCAACTTCGGCGGAGGGATCGACCGCTCCCTGAGTGCGCTCGATACCGTCAGTCTTTCCGCCCGTTCGACGCTGACGAGCTACGACCCGCCGAGCGCTGGGACCGCCTTCACAGACACCTCCGCAAACGCAAGTTGGAGCCACCGGCTCAGTTCGCTCACCTCAATCACCGCATCATCCAATGCCGAATGGCTTGCCTTCAACAATGCATCCAGCACAAATATCATGATCCTGCGCAATCAGGGCGGTTTCGATACCAGCCTGTCGCCGCTTCTGTCCTTTCACGGAATGTGGGGTGCAGCCAACGTTCAAACCGAAAATAACGGCGTAGGCGCAGTCTCGGGGTCAGCGACCGGTCTGATCTACGACATGCTGCTGACATACAAAGCGCTCAAGAACACAACCTTCACGGTGGCCGCATTCCAGTCGGTCGGTCCGACCGCTATCGGTTCGCTCGTACAAACGACCTCCGTTCGAGCTGGCGTCAGCCACGCCATCAATTCCGTTTCAAGCGTGACATTCTCCGCCGACGAATTCCAAACTACATCAACCACCACGGGCCAATTTGCATCGGCCTCGGTCAGCTACAGTCGTACATTGGCGCGGGATTGGACCGCCGCCATAACTTATCGATATCTCCACAGCTTCGGAACTACCGGAGGGACGGTGGCTATTACTCCGATCATCGGGGGATTACCCGTCGTCTCGACAATCGGTGCAGCCAGTTCGAACAGCATAGTCGTAGTGGTATCAAAGAGCACAACACTTCTGGCACATACAGAGTAGCAAACGTTCATCTCATGCAGGTTCGTAGTGATCAACAGGTATCGAACAGAACGGCCTCGAACACAGCATTCCGGGGCTAGTTGCGTGAAACTTCTTCGATAGCAGCTCGGATACTCTGTTTTAGTGGTGTTCCTTCGGGTTCAAGGTCCAGCGCGATCTTGAGTTGCTCTTTGGCCTTTTCCGTCTCACCAGCCGCCATGTAGCTCATACCGAGATGGTAGTGAACGGCGGCAAGGGTGGGTAGCTTTATTGCCACATTTTCTAGGACCGAAGCGGCGGCCTTGTAATCCCCCCGCTTGTATTGCGCCCAGCCGAACGTGTCCTGGAACTGCGGAACATTTGTATTCTTCAGTTCGTTCGACAACACCAATGCCTGGTTCAGGCTGTCTTTGTCCGAGCGATTGTCCAGCAACAGGCTGACCAGATTGTTGATCGCGACCGGCGACTTTGGCAGGTCTTTTAAGATGCCTTCATACTGAGCGATCGCTGCATCGTTATTCCCCTTCTGGATCTGCAATCCCGCAAGCGCCAGTCGAAAATTAGGATTGCCAGGCAGTTCGCGAAGCCCGGCCTGTATGATATCCACCGCCGCATCCAAATTCTTTTTCCGGTCATAAAACTCGTAAAGCGCGTTATAGCCGAGCGAATCCTTTGGCTGGGCCGCGACTGCGGCCTTGAAGCTCTGCAGGGCCTCCTCGTCCTTGTTCTGAGCCACCAACGCCTGTCCGGTGAGAACGAGAAGCTGCGCATTCCCCGGGAACTTTTGGTTCATTTCCTGCATCAGGGCCATCGTCTTGTCCGCCCTCCCCTGCTTTGTGTAGCCGGACACCAGAGCCACCACCGGCCCTACCTGATCCGGGGCTGCCTTATGCGCGTCTTCCAGGGCGGAAATGCTCTCGTCGATTTTATTCTCCCCGGCGAGGGCGGCGGCGCGAATCTGGTCGGCAAGCCCGCGCTGTTCGCCTAGCCGTCCGATCGCATCCGCTAAAGCTAGTGCCCCCGCCCAGTTTTTGCGGGACAATCTGATTTGGGCTAGCGAGGACAGGATCTGCACATTACCAGGATTACGACCCGCAACCTCAACTAGCACGTCTTCCGCATGGGTGAGGTCACCCTTGCGCTGCAGGAACGCGACATATCGAAGGGCGACGCCGGGATCGAGATTCGAGTTTTTGAATGCATCTGCGTATTGACGTTCCGCGAGTTCCGGCTTCCCGCCGCGCTCATAAGCCACCGCCAGCAACATCAAAAGGTCGGCAGACTTCGGTTGATCGTTCAGAGCTTCGCGCAGGTCCGCGATAGCGCCGTCGATCTCACCCTTGTCGATCTTAATCGACGCGCGCAGTCGCAATGCTCCGACGTTGCGCCGATCTGCGGTCAGGATCTCAGAAATCAGGGACTCCGCGGCAGCACGATTTCCCTTGCCGATATATATTTCCGCAACGTCGAGCTGCGCCACCGCTTTCCTGGCGGGGGTCGTCGCGGACTTTGTAACGCTCTGCAGCAATTCCGTCGCGTCGTCGACCTTGCCTTGCCCGGCCTCGAGTTGCGCAAGCGCGATCTGATAATCGAAAACGTCGCCGCCCGCCTTGATGCGGGCATCTAGTTCGGCCCGCGCTGCTTCGGGACTTTTAACCGCGTTCAAGAAGCGGACCAGATCAAGGCCGGCTTTGCTATCCGCCGGATCCGCCGCGGTCCTCGCTCGAAACTCTTTCTCGGCCTCGTCGAAACGCCGCTGCGCTATCAGAACCTGAATCAGCTGGTTGCGATACGCGGGCTGCTTGGGATCCAGAGCGATGACTTTGCGGAGCAAAGATTCCGCCTTTTGCAGATCGCCTTTTCGTAGAAGAATCCGGATTTCTTCCACAGCGATCCTGGTTTCATCCTTCGGTTCGGGACGCAGAGCACCGAGCAGTTTCAATGCCCCGTCGGCATCACCTTCCGACGCTTTCCTTGCCGCGACATAGCCAACCGCGTCGACGTTGTTGGCATCGATTTCCATGGCGCGCTGCGCTTCTTTTAGCGCTCCGGCCGGATCGTTTGTTCTCGCCAGGATCGCCGCCTTTAAGGCATGAAGATTGGCGTTTGGCGTGTTACCCTCTCTGGCAACATCCAGGGTTTTCAAGGCCGCCTCCGCGGCACCGCCGGCGAGCATGATGCGGACAAGTTTCAACCTCGAGTCAAGATCGGTTGGATCAAGCTCCACTACGCGCTGCAAATCCAAGAAGAGAGACTGCGCTTTGGTACGCTCATCAATCCCGGCGAGCGCCCGCCAGACTTCAATCCTGTCGGCCTTGTATTTGACGGCATTCTGCAACTCGAGCCGAGCATTGAGATCATCGCCTTTGGCGATCAGCGCCATCCCGCGTTCGTAATAGTTCTGAGCGCGCTCTTCCGGTGAACCACAGCCCGCAAGACCGACAATCGATAGGATAGCAATAGCCTGCAGGCATATCGCAACTGGTCGCAAGCCTATCATATCAATCTCTCTCGATGATACTGGGGTGGTTTAGGCGGTTTGCCCCGAGGTGCTACGCTGTTCGGCCGAGGACTTCCATACCAACTTCTCCTCGGAAAGAAGATACTCAAAGCCGTTTAGTCGAAAGGCGCGGATGATTGAGGGCGATACCCCAATAAAGCGGAGCGCCCGGCCTTTCTTGCGCAACTGTTTGCGAACCATCAGCAGCAATCCAAAAAAGCGCGGGTCAAGCAGACGGGTCCTAGAAACGTCCACATCGATAGCCTTTTCTTTGCCTAACGCTTGCCGGAAGACTTTGATGGCCTCATCGGCATGAACCGCGATTGCGAGGCCAGAGAGACGCACAATAACCGCATGCTCTTCTTCGCGCAATTCGATCCCAAGGCCCCGGCCTCTTCGCGCGCTGCGGAATCGGATCCATAGAGAGTCTACAGCCAAGGGCAGCGCACCGGTTAAAAGGAGCCGCAATAAGCTTTTGCCATCAGTCCAATAGCGCCGCCAAAGATAAGGCTCCTCCTTGATGCGCCATAGCCATTCAAGACCAGCGCTCCTAACGAAAGCCGGAGCCCTATTGATTGTCCCGGCTTCAAAATTAATCGTTGCGCCGAACTGGGCTCGGACCGGGATTCGAAGGCTGTCGTGGTTTTGCAACAACCAAGCCTGAGCCTTCTTGGCGCTCAAAAAAACCGCCAAAATGTCTGCGCCGCTCGCGTTGATAGTATCAATAATTTGTTCGTTACTCATCTCATCGACAGTACCAGAGCCAGGATTGAGGGTTCCTACACATTTTAGCCCGCTCGATTGAGCGTTTAGATTGTTGCCAACAAGCGCCGCGAGTTCGTCAGCGCCACCGAACAAGAACACACTAAGTCGTCGATCAAACCGATCAGCTAATTTAAGTGCACCAAACACATCCGAACCTGAAACGCGATCCTTTATCGGAACACCCAGCAGTTTCGCAATCCAGACAATAGGCATTCCGTCGACAGGACAGAGATCACTCAGCAGCAGGCATTCTCGAAACTGCCTCTCAAGCTGGCTAGTTATAAGATAATTGACGTTCGGTGTGGAAATCAGAAACGGTTTCCTGTATTTGACCGCTGCCTCCAATTTCCTCAGCAAGGACGACAGTCCCATAACATCGATCGGGATGCCGAGGATCCCAAAGACCTGCCGCGACAATTCATCCCTGTCGGAAGCCTCTATCCTTGCAATTGCATTAATTTGACAACCGGCGTCCGGCGTCAAAATGCTTTGAAACCCACCCCTGGTCGAAGGCATATTGCTACAATCATCTTAAGGTTAAAATTTGGTTTCGATTTTCTGCTTTTGGGCTTCTACATCATATTTTATTAGCGAACACCAAATTTTTTTTAACTTGATTAATACCAATCACCAGTTGACGGTGGTCAAACGCATATTGGACCGGTTTTGCCGTTCACCTTCTAGAGTATTTTCCACTTTCTGTGAATCGAGAGGATTCCGCGAGAGCCGCGAATAAGATTCTAAGGCCTTCTCACAGGCCGAGGAGGCTCAGATGGGCTATCGTCGGAAGTTGAAGCCAGCATTGATGGCTGCGTGATCCACGATCATCAGGTTTGAATTGAGAGCCGCCTTCGGGCGGCTTTTTCTTTGTGCGGCGACTTCCGGGTTTGGCACATCGCGTCATTTCGTTGCGACGCGGAATTTGGTTGCTACCGGGGGCATAGCGGACATTGGCCAAGCCCACACCAATCGAGTTCGATTGAATACGCGCCCTTAAGGGAAATGCGGAAATGCTGCGCTTCGGGTTGGTTCTGCCGCTGGTCCAGGAATTCACATCTCGACGTCAGGTCTAGCAAGGGCGCGCGCGCGCCATTTCATTTGTGGCTGGCTTTGCCTAACACAAAAACGACCGGCCCCGACCGGCACGCGTAGAACTGAGGTGGGTTTGTTGCTGCAGCACTGCTGAAAGCTGTCAGGGTATCCAAGTTGATAGATGTACAAGCGTGTGTAGAAAGGCTCTACAGAGACGACGAAGTCCAGGTGTTGAAGTCCGCGCGGTATCTTGCCACTCAGGTCGATCAGCCGATCACCGGGTTGGCATGCAAGCGCTGCGACAATTAATAGTTTCTCCATCGACACCTCCCGACTTCGTCCCACTGAGCTGCGCTGCACAACATCTTTTGCTTGTCGAAAAATCGATTTAGCGCACAATTTGCCAAGTACGAATCACTTTAGTGAATATTCTGGGGAGATTTCGGTGACGACCATCGAAGCTGTGATACTCGGAATGATGCTTTCCTGGACGCCATGCGTTTTGTTGATGACATGCTTATTGTGGTGCGCACCGTTTGAACCCGACAAATTGAGCAGCAGCACACAGCAGCGGTGAACCAAGGCCATCCAATTATGGCTACCTAATCGCTGCAAAATAAATGCCGTGCACGGCTCCTATATTTCCCCGCGCGTACTATGTCAGTGTAGACATCGTCAGGCACCTTAAATCGAAAAGCTGGTCGTACAGGCAAGCTTCTCTATTTGCTTACGCGAAGCTGCGCAAACATAATCACCGCCCGACGGCGGTGCCGGCTTTGACTTCTGACGATCGGCTAAGAGGCGAAAGGTCGCAACCGGCATCTTTCATGTCAGCATGTGCAGCGCCAGGGCAGTGGCCGCTGTATGGCCGCGGGGCAGAGAAGCTTTAACTAATTTGTGGGAATAATCTTAATATAGAAGGGAGTTTTTCGATGTCGAAGGTTAGCGAAAAGCTTGATAATGCAGTCGGCGACCATCAGGCCGCCACAGTCATCGCTGTGTTTCCAACGGTTGATGGTAACTTTAAATACATTGTTGACCCGGAAGGATACGACGCGCTCCAGTTTCGCCGAGGAAGCACTTGTCGCCCATCCCGCTAATCTGATGTGATGCGGACGCTGCCCGCCGCTCAGTGCGGCTGAGTGGGCGCCCTCGAAAGTCGGCAACGGCTCTCCTGCACGTGAAAAAAGAGCCGCCAACCAATTGGTCGAGAGTCGAACCATGTCCGCGCGATCGCTTTTGATCGTGTCCATTGTTATTTTCTTAAGTTCAAATGCGTACGGCGGAGACGGAACCGGGAACACCTACAAGTTGGGGTGTCGCTTACTTGCCGCTGATAGCCCAGTACCGGCCGACAAAATTGAAGCAGTTAAAGTGGGCGAATGCTCCGGTGCCGTCGATGCTATCTTTATGTTGAGGCGCGCATTAGATCCGAGCATTCGCTTTTGTCCGCCGCCAAGGGTGGCTCCTGGGCAGAAGGTGAGAATCGTCGCGAAATACTTGGACGATCACCCGGAGCAGATGAACGACGATTTTACATTGTTGGTCGTAAGAGCCTTCGATCAAGTATGGCCTTGTCCAAATACCAATTAGACACGGCCCAGCCAACAGCTCCGGACAGCGTTGCCGTTGGTGCCACTGTCAGCAAGGTCGCCGTGACGCTACCCGCCGTCACCGCCGCTGAACTCGCGACGATGTTTGAGGTCGCGCGCCGAGGGCACACCAGGTTGCGGTTGGACGACAACATTCCCTCAGCCTATCCGGTTGGGCCGAAAAGGAAAAATTAACCATAGCTGGGCTAGTTACCTGATCAATCCGCGCGGATCGTGACGAGCAAGGCTTGGCCATGAGCAGACGATTAATATTTGTGATCGCGGCGGGTTTGGCTCTTTCCGGCTGCTGCCTTGGAAGTGGGTGCTACATTCAATCTCCGAGCACTGCGCTGACAGGCTGGGGTGGGCTCGGTCCCTTTCCAGTACGTAATCTCGGTCCCTTTCCGGTTCGGAATAAACCCGCAAAAACTCGAAAGCAGAGCAAGGCGGTAGCATCTGACGACGACTCTTCTAAGGAGGCAGAATTGGCTACGCTAAAGCCATATTCGGAGGAATGGTGGTCTGTTCGCGATGCTCTTGACCGTGCCGCCGAAGTTAAACTGTCGAAAATGATGATCATCTGCCGGGGTTGTATGTCGTCGAAGCCCGATGACCAGACCGGATCAATTACCCCCAAATAAGCGCTGGGTTTCCCTGAAGAAGCCGTCAGCCGTTGCTCTCAATATACCTCTATCCGCTCTCACGTCCCGGTCGAGTCGATCATTTCGTGCGAAAATTAGAGGTTTCACTTTTTGGCTTGGACACCTTCAGATTGCGCACAGCCTTTCGCATGTCAATTGAGCGAATCCGAGTAAACTTCCGGTATAGTCATGACGCGGGGACGACCCTTGGCACGTTGGCAACGGTCATCTTTTGGATGGTGCTGGTTTGGATGCCTGGCCTTGTGGTGTGGCCCATCTGTCACTGCGCCGGCGACGAAATCATTAGTCCGACTAAACGAGCTTCGTTGCAATCCACGCGATGAGCCACAGCCAGCCAAAGGTCGCTACCGTTATCGCCGCCAAATAAACGACATACGCGAACCTAGACCCGCGAGACGGTCGATTTGGTCCGTCACTGGACTGAAATATAGCCATGATTTGTTCAGAAGCGCTTCAACAAATATGTTTCCAACCGTTGTCGCCGAGTACCGTTTTGTGCCCACCGAAAAACGATCGAGTGAACAAAGCCGCCGAGCGGAATATGATCGCCTGAAGGCTTTGGGCACGGTGGGCCCGGACTTGGGGAAATTGCCCGGCACGCAGTGAGTGATAGCGAAAGTGGATGACGCCGCAACGAAACTTGCTCGTTAAGCTTGATGTCCGCGCTCCGGGTTAATTCTGGAACCCAGGCGGTCTGATTTGCTTCGTGTGGAGTAAGGGCCCCCTCCGCTTTCTGCACGACTTGCCTAAGGCGCAGCAACTGTAGCAGGCCAGGCTCTCGCTAGGTGCGGTTGTCGAGCTCGCCTGCAATTGCAGATCATTTGTTCATGGCGGGGCACCTAGCAATGTCCTGTCTGATACTCCTAGCCTGGTGCCCGCGAGGGGAATGTGAATTGGCTCACTCGTCCCAAACCAAAAGATCGCCCGAAGGCGGTCTCTGTAACGTGTTTGGATTTTGATCAGGCTGCTGATAGAACCATCGGGCCTTTGCACTCGGCGCGGAACGCTTCTAGGTCGCGATTTTTTTGCTCAAGCAAATAGTGGTGAACGCGTCTTCTTGTCCAGCCGACATTTACCCATGATCGATCTCGGCTTTTTGATCAATTCGGCAGTCTGCAGATCCGTGACGCCTTCGCGCTTGGCTACGGGCCCTATCATTTTTTTGCCAGAAGCTCGCGAAGTGCGGCCGCATCCAGCATCTGGTCTGCCAGTAACTTCTTTAGCGTGGCGTTCTCTTCCTCAAGCTGCTTCAGACGCTTGGCCTCGGGAACGTCCACGCTGCCATATTTGGCTTTCCAATTATACAGCGTCGCTTTTGTAACGCCGTGCTTGCGTGCGAGATCGACGGCCTTCGCACCCGCCTCATGCTCCCGCAGTACGCCAATGATCTGCTCTTCCGTAAACCTGGGTCGCTTCATTCTGTCCGTCCTTCTTAAGCCGGACTCTACCCTGCGCAGAAATATGGGTAGCAGGTCAGGTCGAAAGGTCGTCGAGAGGGTCGCGCCTCTTAAGTGTGCTGTGTTTCATGCTACAAAGTTTTCAATCGAGAGTTTACGCGAGACGCAGAGCGCTTTCCCTGTTGCGGCGATGGACCATGAAGCCGACGCCGGCGAAGCCGAGTAACAGCATCGCCCACCTTGATGGCTCTGGCACGCTGCTAACGCCGGCAGGGGAAACCAGCCGGAGCCAACGCGCCGACATTCCTCGTGCTTCCAAGACCATCTATAATATCCGTCCACGATGGTTACCGTCAGGGTTATTATGGAGTGACTGGTCTAAATTTTAATATTCATTAAATTTGGTTAATTAAACCAGCGCTGGTCATAAAAAACAAGCATATTTTCGGTTTTATCGGTGAAGGCCGCTCTTTTATGTATATTAATCAAACAAATAACGGTCTTTTTTTTATTTAAATTTCACGCGACAGGGTCGGGCTCTTAGTCCTCGCCGCACGCCGCCCGAACTCTGGCTTGCCATCCAGGGCGCGCATCGGGCGCTATCCCGTCAACTTCTACGCAATCACTTTGGTTGACCGGATCGTCGAAATTCTATTGGCCCTATCTGCTGCGCTCGGCGGAAGCCTTCATTGTGATTGGTCGATTCTTGTATCGACTTGACCATTCGCTTGGCCTGAGTAGAAACCATCCTGCGGACCTCCCCACTGTTGCGCCGTGAGCGGCGCAGCTCCTGACCATGTCTAGAATGTAAGAGCCATTAGGAAGATTCGAATCGCGTTTCCTTTCACGCGGCCAAAAAGGTAAACGTCTTGCGCGACAGGGTTTCCGTGCATTGAGCGCAAAACTGTCCCGCCTTATGTAGACTTAATCGTTTATCTTTCGCGCGGGAACGACTGCCCAGGCCCAGGCCCCGCCACGACTCCAGCGCCGCTGGTGCCTTTCCCGCTCTCGCCGCTAGCCACCGCGCTGGACGCTGCGCAGCGCGCGTCAGCTGCGAGATCGCAGACATCCAAACGGCATCCTTGTCACCATCGGCGCCGTGAAACCGACCAAGGTCATCGGGGCCTTGTCGCCGTCCCATTCGGGGGCGATTGTGTGCCGATCAAGGCGCTCCGGGCTTGGCTGGAGGCCGCCGGCATCGAAAGTGGACCGATCTTCCGTCCGGTCCTGAAAGGTCGCCACGTGAGCCCGCACCGGCTGTCCGGCGCCTTCCGTGGCCGACATCGTGAGGCACAAGGCCAACTCCTCGGCTTGGACCCCCGCCCGGTTCACCGGTCATTCGCTCAGAAGCGGATTCGTGACGTCGGCAGACGCACAAGGTGCCTTGATCAAGATCATGGACGTGACCCGGCACAAGTCGGTCGACACCCTGCGTGGAGCCCGTCGCCGACGAAACGCTCTGGCATAAATGCAACCGCGCGACAATGTTTGCGAAGGTCTCGGTAGCGTCCAATCGTCAGGCCAGGTGGCGGTGCAAGGTGAAAGGCAAATGGGAATAATTTTGCAATCAGCCTTTGTCCGGCCTGCCGCACTCAAACGCGCGGGCGACGCCCTACCGACGGCTATTACAAATCCGCGTCGGCTGGGTCATTTATCGCTGTTTTTATTTGCTTTGTTGAGATTAACGATACTCGGATTTTACGGGGATTTCCAAACCATCTTGCTATTCCTGATGCCGCTTACTGACGACCATGGCCTCTCGCGACGATAGAGAAGGTCGGGGTCAGCGTTGTGATGGGAATATGTGATGATCCTCGTTTTGGTTGCCTTGGCCGCGAGCGCTTTGCTTGGACTGGCGACCGGCTTGGTGTTTCCAGTGTGGGCAAATGCGATAGTCGGACTTCTCATCGCATTTGTTTCAGCTACTGCTCTCCACTCTCATGGCTTCGGATTTTCAGAGGGTGTGCTCGTCACTGTTGCATGTCTATTCGTCAGCCAGGCTGCTTATTTCGTCGGTATGTTTCTGGAGTCCCACGCCGGCATTGCGGACTTTCTATCGGACGAGGCGTTCGACAACGAGCCAGACGATAATCGCAAGCACGGCATCGGCGGCGAGCAAGAGGAGCGCCGCGAGCACCCATCGCGGTCCCCTCCGCCTGAGACGTGATGGCTTGGAACGCTGCGGTGACCGGCGCAACCACGCAACGCGACGGGGTTTCTTGCCGATCGAGCGATATGTCGTGTCCCTTTGGGACAGCGAGAGGTTCATCATAGGACACTTTCCTTGCTGATTTCCGGTCTTTGAGGATATTCAGCAAAGGTAGTGCCACCACGATTAGAGCCTGCAGGACGGTCATCGAACGGTCGGACTGACTCGCGATGCAACGACGCGTAACCGGTCGCGCCGAACCTGCTCGACGGGAACTTTATCGCCGCTGCGCCGAACCGGATATGGCTCGCCGACATCACCTACATCGAGACCGATCAGGGATGGCTCTACCTGGCGGCTGTCATGGACCTGTGGCGATGAAAGATCATTTGCGCACCGAACTGCCGCTCCAGCCTTGAGGATGGTCATCTCGACGCCGCGGCCTGGCGCCGGCCTCATCCACCATTCCTATCGGGGCGTTCAATATGCCTCGGGGTACCGGAAGGTGATGCAGTCCGCTGGCTTCCAGGCCTCGATGAGTCGCAGGGCCGACTGCTACCACAATGCCCCGACGGAGAGCTTCTTCCACACACTCAAAACCGAACTGGTCCACCTCCGGAAATATGCGACACCGGCAGAAGCCACTCGCGCAACCGAAGGCGTCGTCACTCCGCCATCGCCTATATCAGCCCGATCAAGATGGAGCTAAAAGCAGCTCAATCCTGTCCATTTTTTCGGGGATCACCTAATGACATGAATTGCCGTCGGATTTGAAGGAGATTAGCGCTATTGACAACAAGCGCTATCTTGTTGGAATGAATCTCCCTTTACACGCTCCGCGTTTAAGTCAATTTTGCTTTTGGTTCAGCACCCGTCTGGCCGTGCCAACTTCACTCCCACCGCCCCCCGGATTGCCGACTCGTCGCATCCGCAACGGTTGGGGCGGCCTTTTGCAACTGGTTCCGACGCCGGACGCACGCAATATTTATTATACTTCAGAAGTTACATTTGGTGTAGGACACGCGGTATTCTTGTAATCGATCTTGAGAAAATTATATGACACTTAGAATTTTCGCTGGTGATTTTAAATCAGGTTCGGCAGATCCTCATGGTTTTCGCTTGAGGCCGTGCGATGGCACGGGAAATTTACCAGAATTTATCCCGCACTCCAATGTTCAGACACTAGAGCGATTCGATAACATCGGCGAAGCTATGAGACGCCATGAATGTGGTGCAAGCACCGCCGCAATATCCGGTTTCGATGCTCTAAAGAAATTAATTACCGACGACACGGGCGTACCTTTTATCGTTCGCTTCAAAGACGGCCGCAGGATGATCGGGTCGGTAGGGGCGGAGGCATGGAACCAGTTGGTTCTGAAGGTACTGGACGGAAGTCCAGGTGAATTTTCGCGTTCCTTCGTTATTTCCGAAAGTTACGATTCTTATAAACGGTTCGATCAGATCGATTGGATAGCAGCAACACCGAGTTGGTCCTCGATAGTGGTTGGAGGTATTCTACCAGCCCTCGCGATAATTGCGCTTGCGTTTACGATCGATGCAGTTTTCTGTTTGGCGTTTGAACAATGGATCGGTCATTTTTGGACCATCCCGATTTGGCTAGTTGCGGCAATAACGTTCCCACTTGCGCTAATTGGCACAGTCATTTTTGCCAGTGAGCTTTCATCCAGTAGCGGTTAGAGCCTCCGGATTTTGTACGCCAAGTGGCGTGGGTGGCTTGCAACGTCCTCCGGTCAAGCTAGGATTGTGCTTTTGGGGCGATTTTAAATGAAAGCATTGGGTCTATCGATGGTCGTTGGCGGTATGGCATTCCTGGTAAGCGGCCTAGTCTGTCTATTGCCGATTGAGCGAAAGCTGTCGGCACGAGAACGTTCGTTCGATGAAAGCCAAGAGGAGATAGAGTACTATCTTAGCCAGATGCGGAAGGGGCGCGAGTGATCGCGCATGGTGGAGCCCGTGCCGTGGGATCAACGGTTCTTCGATCCGATCACGGTGCCCAGCCGAAAGCCGTTGGTCAGGCTCCGTGACGCCGCTCTATACATCACCAAAGCCCAAGGCGGAGCACGATGCCCAAGAATGGCAGGCTGCAATGGAGGCGCTCATGCTGGTGCAGAACATGACGGCCCGACGACGTTCGCTCGTATCGGAGTCATGCGGGCATTGAACCGTCACGTCGAGCGCATATTCGATCCCGCCGCGCAAAAAAAGCCGGCCAAAGCGTAGGATCATCATCGCCCATGCGGATGGTTCAGGAACTGCACAGTTCGTGTGATCTTCACTTGGCAAAAGTAGCCATCTTTTGAGACGTTGCTTGTGGGCAACGGCGCGAAGCTAACCTTCGATCTTTCCCGGACAAGCTCGCAAGCCAGGTTGAGACAATCATGAACACGCTCACTAAAAATGCTCGGAATGACATGGTCGAACACCTCAACAAGGTCTTGTCACTCGACGACCCAATGACCTTTCAAAAAGTGCTTTTGAATTACGTCCGAGGCCGCCACGAGCTGACGTTAGTTGCCGAACGAGCGGGGGTTCGACGCGAAACCATCTGGAGATACGAAACCGGGGAGACTGCCGCACCGTTTGAAACGCTCGTCAAGATCATCGCCGCGGTCGGCGCAAAGCTTATTATCGTGTCTGATGAAGCATCTTAATGCAGATACGGGTGTTAGAATCAGGACAGTGCCAAGTGTCTACAGACCATGCGCGCAGTCGTTTTTAAGATTTGTCCCGGCCGTTGTCTCAGGTCGCGTGACCACGGTCGCGGAGCTTTGCGCTCGCGAGAAGTGCAGCATTCGCCAAGTCAATGTGACCATCTCGCTTGCCTTCCCGCGCCCAATCTTGTGAAAGCAGCCGTAGAAGGGAAGGGTCGCCTGCCCCGCGGCATCGGCATCGAGCGGCTTCGCGATTCTGCCGACTGAATGGAGTCGACAGTTTGAGGCGCCCGGCCTCAATCTGGAATAAGTGCGGTACGGACCCAAAAACTAAGGTCCCGAATTACGGCAGCACAAAACATCCGAATTACGGGTGCAGTGCGGTCAAACTTCGCGCCCAAGCTTGGCCGTAGCAACTTTGCCGCGTAAGCGGGATATTGGCGATCGTCGAGAGGCGACCGTTGGTCGGAAACGTCCGCAAACTTCGCCAGCGTCGCCCGCAGAAACTCGATCTGGTTATCCTTTGGTTGGCCGGCAACGACGGTCGCGCAGAACGCGACCGTTATCGTCGGAAATCCAAGCCTGCATTGATGGCCGCCTGATCCACGATCATCAGGTTTGAATTTAAGAGCCGCCTTCAGGCGGCTTTTTCTTTTTGCCCAGACGCGGCGGAAAACATCAAAGCTAAGGCAGTCGAACCAGCAATGCTGCGGTTATCGGACATGCTTAACCGGGTCACCTTTTCTTACATACGTCAATAGAAGCGCAGAACGTGGTGTTGGGCAAACGCTCGGCCCTTAGCCCGGTGGCGGCTTAGATCGCCGTGGCCGCCATCACCGTGGCAGCGGACTCCGCGGCCACCCCCTTCTTAGGGTCGAGCGGAGCCAATCCCGGCGCGACAATCGCTGCCGCGCGAAATATGCTGCCTTTACTCTCTGGAAGCGGTACAGCTACCCCTTCCAGAGCTATATTTTAATGCACCAATTCAATTGGAGTCCAGGAATCGGGGATCCATCCTTAGGAGGTTGGGTAACGGTGTTTCTCTATTTCCTAGCAGTAGTGAGTACATCGAAGACTGCGAATATTGTGCGCCTAAAAGAGAGATTCGTTGACAGCGAAAAATACGCATGGCGCGCGATCTCGTTTCTGTTTGTCGCTCTCGGAATCAACAAACAGCTTGACCTTCAAACGGCACT
This sequence comes from Bradyrhizobium erythrophlei, assembly GCF_900129425.1. Lineage (NCBI taxonomy): Bacteria > Pseudomonadati > Pseudomonadota > Alphaproteobacteria > Hyphomicrobiales > Nitrobacteraceae > Bradyrhizobium > Bradyrhizobium erythrophlei. The sequence goes on from NZ_LT670817.1 coordinate 4,999,805, forward strand.
GACCGAGTTCGGTCGCGTCGTCGCGGACCATCAAGGCTGGTACAACGAGCGTCGGATAGTCCAAGTTTGGTTCATTATGGGCGTGGCCGCAGCCTGTATTTTGATAATCTGCGTGTTGCTAACCTTCGCCAGGGAATCTCCCGCGCCAACATGGCTCGCTCTCGTTGGCACAACAACGATTCTGGCGTTCGTCTTGATCCGGGCGGCATCGTTTCACCATATCGACAGGTTTATCGGTGAGACAATACTGGGACTTCGTTGGAACTGGGTTTTGGAAATGGGCGGCATCAGCACCGTCATTGTCGCAAGCGAGTGGCGCCGAAGGAAATACAAGACTCTACCCTCTGACCGTGGCGCTCCCGCGCGAAAGATAGACGATTGACTGCGGTGGCTCTTGGGTGAGCCACACTTCTCACCGATCGAAATATGTTCTCACAGATAACCCGCCGGCGTGAGCCGGCGCCCCTCACCTCTCCTCGTCCGGATGGCGTGATCTCGCGTGTCTCGGTCAGCTTGACCATGTGCTGCACGGCCCGGCGCGACATTGTTCGCACGCAATACGGATTTGTTAACTGGCCTTAATAACCGCCGCGCAAGGAATTTACTCCATGGTTGCCAAAACCAACGGCGGCGCACATGGATGAAAATCGCAGGGCTAGTCGACGTCGCGTCCTCAAAAGCGCGACGATCGAATTCGATCGCGGCGCACACAGTTGCGCGGTCCGAAACTTGTCAGAGGCCGGCGCCGCCCTTGATGTTCCATTTGCACTAGCTATCCCCCACGAATTCACGCTGACCATGGTGACCGATCGGGTGAGCCGACATTGCCGGGTCATATGGCGGAAAGAGAATCGGCTCGGCGTCGCGTTCGCACAAGTAGACAATCAGCCAGAGCTTTAGCCAAACGGAGGCTATTGGCGCCTCGCAAGAAAAACCCGCCGGCGCGACACCCGCGTACGCCAAAACGGGCTCGCCTGCTCATCGCGTGTTCACTTTCAGCTTCTTACTGTGCGCGACATTCTAGAATGCAACAGGAAGAAACCCATGAAACTCAAATTTGCGCTTGTTGGACTTGCTGCACTCGCTAGTCTTGCTGCGGCAGGACCAGCGTCCGCGATGTCCGCGGCAACACCGGATGCTCTCGGCGGCTCCGATGGCGCCGTCATCCAAGTCAAGGGCGGCCACGGTCATGGTCACGGTCACGGTCACGGCCATATGGGCGGTCGTGGCCATCATTACGGTTGGGGCCGCGGCCACCACTATGGTTGGCGGCATCGCCATTGATAAGTGCTTTATGATAGCGGCCATCTTCAACGAAAAGCCCGCCGGCGTGACCGGCGGGCTCAGAATTTGATCGCCGGCTTAGGGGGATCGAACCTCAGAAGGTGGTCGAACTTATCAGGATGGAAGACGCGGCCATTGGCGTCAACGACGTGGACCTGCCATCCGGCCTTAAACAACTCGCGAGCCTTCGCGACCGTGAGCACAGGGCTGGTGAAGAGCGTCCGGGTGCTCTCGCCGTCTTTCGAAGCATGCACCACAAGCGCAGCCATTGGATTTCCTGCGGGGAATAGAAAAAGCCGCCATCGGTGTCCGGTCCGATGACGGCTTGATTCTCACACCAGTTCGCAAATTGAGGTTGAGCGAATTTAGTTAAAAAAGATGCAATGAAACCCGCCCGGCGTGAACCGGCGGGCTGTCTCGTTTACGCGCTCAGGTCCGTCCGTGGCCGAACGACGTAAGCACAGGTTTGATAGTTGCCGGCCTGTCGCCCTCGAAGAGCATCTGCCGCGATGCCTTAACGCGCCGCGCGAGGTCGAAGAGGCTGAAATCTAACAACCCATGGTCTGCACGCGGCATTTGAAAAACCCTCACGCCCTTCTCGACACCCTGCAGCCATTCAGCCGCTCGGATCGATACCTCGACCATCTGCTGGATTTCGTGCAGCAGCTAGGTCGATTGCGTCCCTGTGCTAGCCTGCGGACTTGGTCATGGCCGCGAATCCCGCGTTGGTCTCACTCGGATAGGAAGCTTCCACAATGATGAAATAGCTTTATCGGCTTAGCAGATCCTCAGATTGTCGCGAAGCCGGCGGAAATCATTCCTGCAGGCGTGGCGAGTTTCCAAAAATCGACGATTGATGGCGGCCCGAGCCTAATTAGCGTTGCACTTTGCGCAAGCGGACTCCGGGTCCTCCCCCATTCTCTGCGATGAAATCGACTCCGGCCTTTTCGAGGGCGGCTCGCACGTCTTCAAGCGTACGCGGATACGGTTCTCTCGCCCCGCGCTCAAAATCTGCAATAGTCTTCGTTGCGGTTTTGCTTGCCCCTGACAAATCCGATTGCGACCAGCCAAGAAGACCGCGAGCGCCGCGGCATTGCGCCGGGGTAATAGACATTTTTTATGTAACCCTACATTTTATAGGTTGACTTCCGTTTCGTGTAACATTACATGAATCGTGTAGCCAACGATATCAAATTCAGGAGCGATAATGACCAACCACACCAATTCGGTGAATGGCGGAGCTTTGCGTAGGATCAACAGCGCTGCCCTCTCCAAACATAACCGCCGCCACTTTATCTGCGGTTCCGACGCCCAGATCATCATGGGCAAGGACGAGAAGGCCCTGTTGCGGCTCTGGCGGGAAAAGCGCGGCGAGGATACCGCTCCCGATATGTCGGATTTCCCGATCGTCCAGCTCGGGCTTGTCACCGAAGACCTCAACCGCCGCTGGTACGAACTAAACTCCGGCCAGCGGATCTGTGACGTCCAACGCCACGTGATTCACCGGACGATCCCCTGGATGGCCGCTACGCTGGGTGGACTGGTCCGGGAAACCGGCGCCGTGTTCGAGGCCAAATTTATGCTGCCATGGTCGTTCTCGGACGAGGCGGCCGCGGAGAAGCACATGGCCCAGCTCCAGCACAACATGCTGGTCGCCGGCACCAAGAAATCCGTGCTCTCCATCATCGACGGTGGCGGCAAGTTGGTTGAACTGTCTGTTGAAGCCGACCCGATCTACCAGACCATCCTGATCGCAGCCGAAAAGGCCTTCTGGCGGGCGGTCAAAACCGGCGAAACCCCGGTTCTGTTTGACTGCGAACCTCCGAAGCCGAGGATCGAAGCGGTCCGGGTGGTCGACATGAACGCCTCCAACTCCTGGGCGGAATTCGCAGGATTGTTTTGCGAAACCAGACAGGCTCACACCGAACATGAGCGCGCCACGGATGAACAGACGTCCGCCCCGATCGATCCAACGCCGACCCAAACGCCTTCAGCATCAACGGACGCCGACAACCCGCTGCGGCCAAGGGGACGTCCCAGAAAGGTTAAAGCCGTGGCTGAGCAATCTGCTGCGCCTCCGGTCCCATCGAAGCCAACCATCGATAACAACCCGCCGCCGACGGATCTTCAAGCCGATGCCGCTCCCACCAAGATCGATAAAAGCCAGCTTACGTTCGGTGAAATTCGTCGGCTCCGCGATAAAGCCCATCTCAAATTCGTCGCATCCCAGCCGTGTCTAGTCTGTGGAAGAAGTCCCACTGATGCTCACCATCTCAGGTTTGCCCAGCCGCGGGCAATGGGACGCAAGGCGAGCGATGAGTTCACCGTACCTCTTTGCAGAACCCATCACCGCGATAACCACAGCTTCGGAGACGAGGTTGCCTGGTGGGAGCGAAGGGCTATCGATCCTCTCGTGACATCGCGAATGCTGTGGGTCTCAACCCGGGGCATCCCATAAGAACGACGCACGATTTAGAGCCGGCGGGCCAGTTCGAGACATCAACACTTACGATTGTCCACACGCAAATCGCAACGAAGACACCCAATCGTCACACCACCAAAAGAGGAAGTATAGGCAAATGGCTAAGAAAACGGAACGGCCGACCCAGCATCCGGACGACCTTATGGCCGTATCAATATGCCTCACGTTTCAAGCGAAGCGAAATCCAGAGGACGACGATCCGCCGCCGTTGCACGGTATCGCAATTGAAGAGACGTTTGCAGCAGCCGACGCGGCAGACTATCTGGAGAAAGTGATCGGTGCGATCCGCGAACGTCGTTTATACGGATTCATGTTGCAGGAACAGGCGGAATGCGCCGTCGGCGCTGGCCAGTGGATCAAAAAAACCATCGAGGAGGTAGTCGCCGAGGCAACGACTGAAAACGCCGCGGTGAGATTGCCGAATGTACAGAGAATCAAAGTGCGACATGATGATTAGTTGCCGACCAGCCCGTCGGGGACGGGATTGGCCGCCTCTCGAAGCGGCCCCCAACCATTACTCCCACTCATTGGTAGTGCCGTCAAACATCTATTAAATCAAAGGTAGCAAATGGTTGGACCAACCAAATTGCCGAATTCGTCATACACCTCCTCGATCGATGAAGCGCAGACCCTCGTTCGACGATGTGCAGAACCGCGTCCAGCCGCAGACAAGGTGAAGGCAGCTATCCGCCGCGCTTCACACCGGCTGAACATACCATTTTCTCGCGTGAGGGACCTTTGGTACGGCGACGCTAGGCGAATCGATGCGCACGAAATGGACAAGCTTCGGCAAGAAGCCGAGAAGGCGGAACTCGCCCAAGCCGTCGCGGCGATCGAGTTTCTTAAAAACAAAATTCTGGCATCACCTTCGTCAGCTTCGCAGCAAATGATCACGAGCCTAGACGCAGCTCTGCTTGCTTGTCACCGCGATGGTGCCGAAAACTCCCCGACGTCAGGCATACGATGAGGCCTGCTGTGACCGCCGAAATCAAGCCGAAGTCGACCAAAGAGAAGAAGCGCCGGCCAGCGCCGCCGGAGGAATTCGTCGAATACGCCGTCGAGATCACCGAATGGTTCTGGAATATTCGCCGTTACTCAGTTCCGGAAGGTATTGCGACCACGATCCTTACTGTGAGTCCCGGAACCCGCAGATCGCCGGCGAGCTGATGCGGCCGACCGGCCTAAAAACTGAAGCTGTCCAGATTTCGGTATCACTGACCTGCGCCTCGAGACGCGGCTCACGGACGACGCTCCGGTCAACGGCCGCCCCGGCTAAGAGCCGGCTACCTCTACGGGGCGTATCGGCAGCGATACCGGCGGCGCCCCGATATGTCGCTGGCGGCGTAGCGGCAGCAGAGATTGCGAGATCTAAAGGCCGAGTCCGCCTCGGGGTTTGATCGCTGTCAAGCTGGAGCTTTCTGAGCGAGCGCGGCTTTTGCCACTTTCGCGATCGCTGCTTGGGTACGGTTCATCGCCTAGATGAAAGCGAACCACTCGTCGGGGACGACCCGCAATCTGACCCAATGGGTGAAGATTCCAAATCACGCGGAATTAGTGGTGCCTTTTTTCCGTCGGTTAGCTTTTCTGAAGGGGCGTTTATTCTTACTTTTCGGAACCGAGTCGATCGAGGCGCAAACCCAACTGGAGAATGTACGTGGATCAAAAAAAGGAAATCGTCACCGTCGCTTTGCGTTCAAAGCCGCCGGTGTTGAGATCGGAGTCTGCCGATGAATACACATCGCTCCATAAGGAAGCTGATTGAAGAGATTGGACCTCAAGGTCCGATCGAAGCAGTGTACGTTGAGGAGATCACCGCTTTAATTTGGGATATCCAACGGCTGCGCAATTGCAAAGTCAGCGTCATCCACCAAATGTCGCGGCGGGCATTGGAAAGCCTTTTGACCGAGCTTCTGACGATCAACCAAAAAATCAAAGCCCAAGCGTTGGCAAAGAGATGGTTCGAGGATGCGGCTGCGAGGGAAGAGGTTTCTGAAATCCTCAAGCGATTTGATCTCGATGAATCCGCCATTGAGGCAGAGGCAATCAGGTTGGCGTCGGACCAACTGGAATGGTTGGATAAAGCCTTGGTCCTCGCAAGCTCGCGGCTCGATAAATCACTTCGCTTCATCAAAAGCTATCGCGTCGGTTTCGCAGATGATGTGCGTCGCCATTCCGATCGGTTGTTGATGGCGGATGTTACACCCCAGCGGTCGGTTGCTTGAAATGGCAAGCGAACGCCAAATTGCAGCGAATCGTCGCAACGCCAAGAAAAGTTCTGGCCCTCGCTCGGCCCCAGGTAAGAAACGTGCCAGCAACAACGCTTATCGTCATGGACTTTTTTCAAGGCGTGCCCGAGCAGCAGTGGCCGAGGAGATGGAAGCGTTTGCTCATAAAATTGCTGATAGAACCTCCGGCGCGATCGCGCTTGAACATGCGCGCATTGTGGCGGAGGCCGAGAATGAGCTCGCCCTAATTAGGGATGCGAAACGAGCGTTGATCGATCGTACAGATATTTTCGGCAACTTTAAAACGCCACGACTTTTTCCCACTGATCCGCGTAAAGACCCATGGCTGATGTCGGCAACAGTGCGAGGACGAGGGCCCCAGTTGCTCGAGGCGGAAGATTCCTTGTCGACAATGCAACAAGAGGAAGCCGAGAGGTCATTGGCCATCAAACGCGTATTGTCAGAATTGACAAATCTTTCTCTTTACGAGAAGCGGGCGGCCGCGCGGCGAGATCGCAGCATTCGCAGGTTGATGAAACTCAAACAGACGCTTGATTCGGGGGCGAAAAGCGAAGCGACATCTAAGGTTTGAATACCTATATGCTCTACCATAAGTTGTATTTCAGATTTTTTGCGAAACGAACCCAATTTTCAGTTGTGATATCAAGAAGCTCGAATGGCCAGCCGTTTTCGCAGCCGAAGGCAAACTTAGGAGATGAGCCAAAATAAAAATCAATCTCAATGGGATAACAAAGGCTCCAAGAGCGCTTGATGGTTATTCACTTTGAAGGTGGGATGATGGGGTCAACAAATGGGGTCAAAACCGGAAAGGTACCTTCCGGCAAATTAAAATTAGCAAAAACAAGATGGCTAGCTTGCAGGCGTTGATCCGGTGCTCCGCCGCATGACAAGACGCGGACTTTCGGCGATGGTGGCCCCCGCAACGCTATTCCCCCGCCTTGGTCTCTACCGGAGCCCCCCTGAATGCCCTTCCCGCCTGCCTCGCAAGCCCTCTCCCGCTTCACCGTGCTCGATCTCACCCGCCGCAAACATATCCAGGGCGTCGGCGATTTCTTCGCCGCTCCAGGGAAGGTCCAGCGTTTTCCTTGATTTTCGTTGCACTGATTGGACGCTGTAAAATCTGGTCCAGCCCGAATAAACGAGGAGGGTCTCCCACTTGGGCAAGCTTCCCCACGACTTTCCACGTACAAAAGCGGTACGCGATAGCGCGATAAGCCTTTGATTTTGCTGGCGCGCTCGGAGAGATTCGAACTCCCGACCCTCGGATTCGAAGTCCGATGCTCTATCCAGCTGAGCTACGAGCGCGTCTGTTTCTTCGGTCGAAACCTTTCGACGGGCCCCGATTACCAGAGTTGGCTGGCCGGAGCTACCCTGAGAACACGCTGCCGGATCGGATATTGGGGGTGCCGCGCCTGCTGCTCGGAATCTGACAATGCCAGGTCAGTTAGCCGAAGAGCACAAAAACGAATAAGCTCGCCCGATCGGGACGGGCGTTGCTCTGCGAGAATGTTTCGAGCACTGCGATAACTTTCGAACAGTATTGGCCGCGCACTGCTTTCCGGCTCTTTGACGGGTTCGTCAAACCTGAGGCCCTTGATCGAGAAGCCAATCGACGCTACTCGATCGCGCCTACCGGAGAGACGCAGTGGTCGCGGATTGCGGTAAAAGCTTGGGCCCAAGCCTGTTTGCACGGGGGCCGGTGTAGGTTCCGGTAATGCCAATTTCAGAAAAGAGAATACCCGAACTCGATGGCGTGCGCGGAATTGCGATATTGCTCGTGCTGCTCTGGCACTTCACGGGAATGTTGGTCGACCCCTCGCAAGGCGACGTTCAATATCTGGCGTGGCGCTATCTGATTTTCGGCCGAACCGGCGTCGATCTTTTTTTTGTGCTGTCGGGATTTCTGATCATCGGGATCCTGGTCGACAACCGCGACAGCCCAAACTATTTCACGACATTCTACGCGCGCCGCGCGCTGCGCATCCTGCCGCCCTATCTGATTCTGGTGGGCGTCTGCTGGCTGCTTTTCAAGGTTTTGAACGCCCGTGCGGAAGCATATTTCGGCCGCGAATTGCCCCTGTGGTCGCTGCTGACCTTCACCCAGAATTGGGTGATGGCCTCTACCAATAGCTACGGCGCGACGTTGAGCGGAGGGACCTGGTCGCTCGCGATCGAGGAACAATTTTATCTGTTTGCGCCGATGCTGATCCTGCTGTTGCCGCCGCGATGGCTGTTGAAGACGCTGGTTGCGATCGGCATCGTTTCGCTGATCGCGCGATCGGCGTATTTCTATCTTCATCCCGAACAGATGCTCTCACCCTATGTCGTTACGGTATTCCGCCTCGACGGATTGTGTGCCGGCGGCGTGATCGCGATCGCTTATCGCCATTCCGCGGTGTGGTCCGCGATCGTATTGCGGCGGAAAGCGTTGCTCGCCGCGCTGGCGATCCTCATGGCGATCGTTCCGTTTTATACTTGGTCTTTGCGCTCGGATTTTAGCCACCTTGCCGAGTATCACTTCGGTCACGCCTATCTCGCGCTGCTGTATGGTGTGATCCTGACCAGCGTCCTCGTGTGGTCCGGCAAACCGTCAACGGCCTGGCTGCGCAGCAAAAACCTCGCTGCGGTCGGCGCGATCTCCTACTCACTTTATCTCTTTCACCCGTCGTTTAAGGAATTGTTCTTTGTGCTGGCGCGTCGTGGCGAGCAACTGACCTCGCCGATCGATATCGTGTTGCTATCCGCGGCCATGGTTTCAACGTTTGTGTTTTGCGCGGTGCTTTACCGCTGCGTCGAACGGCCAGCCCAGAGGTTGGGCCATCGTTTCAGGTACGAGTGGCCAACGAGACTTCGCTGGGATACTGCCGCCCATGACAACCCGCTTTCACCGATCGTAATGGATCGACCTTCACGGCAATAGCGCGCGCGGTGGTGCGGCCATTGTCAGGGCGGTGTTCGGCCATGGGCGGTGCTTGCAAGACCACCGTCGATCCCTCGCCGGCGGATCGGTAACGCGAAAGCAAACGGAGGCTAAACGGTGCTAGGCGTCCGCCCGAAGGCAACGATTCCACAAACCCGCTCTCGCCCGTGTGATCAGCCCTGCCTAGATTTGGCCTTGTCGAGCGGTATCATGGTCGGATGATTCTACGGCAAAACTGGCTTGAGACGGCGCGCTGGGCGTTGATTGTCACCACCGCTTTGGCTGCGGCAGCAATTGTGGCAACGTCGCCGCTCCCCGCGGACGCACGCGGCGGTCACGGATTTGGCGGCCACGGAATGGGCCGGGCGTTTGGCGGCCACGGCATGCCCGGGGCGCACAGCGCGGGTGGTGGTCGCCGCCACGGTAATGACAGCTACATGAAGGCGGCATCGGATGATCGCGACAAGCTCTTGAACAGCCAGATCAAAAGTATCTGCCGCGGCTGCTGAGAAATAGCTGGAAATCCGCCGGCGCCATTGGCGGCTTATTCGGGTAAACCCGCTCACCACCACCCGCTGTTGCCAAAAAAGCCAAACCGCGGTTGCTGTGCGGCCAGCATGGTCGGCGGGTTCGGGCGGCTTCTTGCGATTCTGCGTTTGTGTTGCGGCTTCGATTCCGGCTTTTTGGTATCGGCTGGGTGTAACTTCGTCGGATCAGAGGGCGGCTGCAACTGCGCAAATGCCTCACGCACGCGCACTTTGGCCGAGACGTCGGCGACCGTTGCCGGGGCCGCGACACTGGCCACCGTGTTCGCAGCCGGCCCCGGCATGATCGTCGGCACGCTGGTATCGAAAACAACGCGCTCGGGCCACTTGCGGTCGGAGTGAATCCGGATCAGGGGTGGGTCAGCCGCAGCAACGGTGTTGTCCGCAACCGGCAACTTCGGCAGATACGCGTCCGAAATAAACAGCAGCGCCAGCAGCGCTGCGCCAACAAAGAAAAAATATCGCGCCAGTGGCATTTAAATATAGCTCCATCCACGCGAGCACACGCACCATTCCCTTAACTAGGGATGGTACGATTGGTTCCTAGTGCTGCCGTGGCGAGATAACAACGAAGTTACCGGTTCCTCCGCGAAGTATCCCGGACTAGAAATATCCCGGACTAGATGTGGCTGGCCGTGACCAGCGCGCATTTCGCCTTGTTGGCGTTGATGTTGACGAACCCAACATGGAGGCGCGCAAAGGTTTTGCGGCTCTTCATATTAACGGTGTCATGGATGACGCGCGTACGGTCGGTCAGATGGCTGCCGTCCCTGCGGGCAAAGGCACAGGAAATCTCGATGTCCTTGACCGCGTAATCGTTGCGGTTGCGGAGCGTGAAGGTGATCAGGGCCTTCGAGCCCAGCCCGCCCCGCCGCCAGGACTGCGATGTAATCTTGAGCCCACCGACCGGCGCCGGCTCCGCAGGCGTGATGGCCTCCGCCGGAGCAGCCGGCTGCGCGGGCGCGCTCTCATCCGCTGGCATCGCCAAGGTCGCCTGCGTCGTGGTGATCCTCGGATCGAACCGGGACGTCTGCTGAGCTGAAGTCAGGACCGGCGACCGGACGGGCACGGGCTGACTCCCGGCATCGCTCGGGCCGGAAAGTGTCATCCATGTCAAAAACCCGGCGGTAACGACAGCGGATAGCAAGAGGAACCTGGCTCTAAATGTTCCGAAGGGAACCTTTCGTGGATCGTCGTTGCGACCGATCAACCAAGTCATGCCCCCCGGAGACGGCTTAACATCGATTGCCATAGCCATGCCCTCGCAGGCGGCGAAGCAAAATCAGCCTGCTTGCTCCGCGCAACAGGACAATAAAAAGCCGCGCGGGCATTACACCGCACGGCTCCCGACGCGACTGCCGATTGTGCGGTTCCGCCGCTGGTGCATCAATCGACGAAGCCGGAAATGGTTGCATCCAAATGCAATAATATTGGTGAGCGGTGGCGATCCCGGTCCGGTCGGGAACCGAGGGGATAGCCATGCGCCGATGCGGCCGCTAAAGTTGTCCGCCCACACCGCAAGCGGCAGCCGCGGTCATCCAAGGCAGCGCCACGAGCGGCGCATAGGCAGCCAAAGGGGAGAGCGACGATGCCGATAGTCACCTGGGACCATATTCACCTGCGCAGCCCCGATCCCGAGGCGACTGCGGCCTGGCTGGAGGATATCCTCGGCGGCGTCATCATCCGCGGCACCGGGCGCATCGACGTCAAGCTCGGCGGCGCCAATGTGTTCATCGCGCCGGTCGCGGCCGGCGACGGCGTCAATGCGCCGCCGGTGACACCCTACGAGGGGCTCGATCATTTCGGATTGGCGGTGAAGGATATCGACGCGGTGGCCGCCGAGATCAAGGCCAAGGGTGTCGAGTTCACCAGGGAGCCGACCACGATTCGGCCGGGCGTCCGCATCTGCTTTATTCGCGGGCCGCAGGGCATCTCGGTCGAACTCCTGGAGCGCGACAAGAAATACACGTGACCACCGCGTCGGCCGGGTCATGCTGCCCGGCATGAAGCATCGGACGGTCGGCCCGAGATACCGCGTGTCGGCCACCCCGAGGTTCGTCCGACCGGTTCGGTTCGGTTCGGATCGGATATCAAGGCTTCTCGCCGGGCACATCGACCCGCTCGCCATTGATACGCACAAGGTAGTGTCCGTTACCGGACTCACAGTCGACATCGCCGACCGCGGTGCCGCCGGCGTCGCAGATTTGGGCCAAGCTCAGTGCCCGCGGGGAACCTGACGGCGTTGACGCTGTGTGCCGCGCTTTGGCATAACAGCATACCGCCCCCCCCCTGGGGCGGACGTCGCAACCGGCCACATCATGAAGAACGGTCTGTATTCGATCCATGTCAGCCTGCAGGATGGCCGATCCGGCAAAGGCAGCGGCGTGATCATGTTCCGGGATGGCAAGATCGTCGGTGGCGACGCCTATCTGTTTTACACCGGCAGCTATACGGCCAGGGGCGATACCTTCAAGGGCGAGGTCCTGGTCCAGCGCCACACCAGCAGTCCCGATGCCAATCCACTGTTCGGAGGGCCTAGCCCGGTCGGAATCGGCGTCTTCGGCACCTTCACTGACACCGCGGCTGTCATGGATGGCACGGCGCTGGTCGGCAAAGCCAGCCAGATCTTCAAGGCGACGCTGCGCAAACTGGCCGAGGTCGAATAGCGCGTCCTCCGCCTTACTCGGCGGCCTGCTTGAGCGGCGCCACCCGGGGCAGGATCATCTGGATTCGGGTGCCTCCACCGGGTTGGGAATCCAGATCGAGCCGGCCGCCAAGGCGATTGGTCACGATGCTGTAGACGATGTGCAGGCCGAGCCCGGTGCCGCCCTGATCGCGCCGTGTCGTGAAGAACGGATCGAACGCGCGGCGCCGGACGTCGAGGCTCATGCCGCAGCCGTTGTCGGAGAAAATGATCTCGACATTGTCCTTGCCGGCCTCCCGCACCTGAATATCGACCGCGCCGGGCTTGCCGTCGGGAAAGGCGTGCGCCACCGCATTGAGGAACAGGTTGGTCAGCACCTGTCCGTAGGGCCCGGGATAGCTGTTCATGGTGAGATTGGGCTGGCAGTCGACGTTGAGCGCGAGGTTATGCTTCCGCAGCCCCGGCCGCAGGCTCATCACGACCTGCTCGGTCAGATCGCCGAGGTCGAACGTACGCTGATCCGAATAGTTCCGGTCGGCGGCCACCTGCTTGAACGAGGTGATCAGTTCGGCCGCGCGATTGAGATTGGCCACCAACTGCGAGGAGGCATCGCGGCTGGTTGCTAGAAATTCGTTCAGAGCGGATCGCCGGAGGTCGCCGCGCGCGACCTCGGCGGCGAACAGCGCCGTCTTGCGTTCCAGCGACGAGGCAACCGTCAGGCTGATGCCGACGGGGTTGTTGACTTCGTGGGCGACACCGGCCACCAGCCGCCCGAGCGCGGCAAGCTTTTCCGCCTCGATCAGTGAATTCTGGGTCTCCCGCAGATTGCGCAACGCAGCTTCGGCGGCGTCCTTGGCCTTGCGCATCTCCAGTTCGCCGCGTTTGCGCTCGCCGATGTCGAGTCCGACGGTGACGATATTTTCGATCTCGCCGTCGGCGTCGAGCAGCGGCAGCTTGTTCACCAGCCATTGCCGCAAATTGCCGGAGGAATCCGGATATTCCTCCTCATAGAACCCGAGCTCCCTGCCCCCCTCGAGCACCCGCCTGTCGTTCTCGTCGGTTTTTCGCGCGCCGTAGCGCGACATCAGGTCGGTGGTGGTGCGGCCGATCGCGTCCGCCGGCTCGATGCCGAAAATCCCGGCCATGTAACGGTTCATCAGAATATAGCGGAGCTGCCTGTCCTTGACGTTGATCACGGCGGGAACAGTGTCGATCACCTGCTGCAGCCGCCGCCGGCCTTCGGCGATCGCGTCTTCGGCGCGCTTCTGATCGGTGATGTCGCGTACCGTCCCTTCGTAGCGGACGACTTCGCCAGCTTCGTCGCGCACCACAGTGGCGCTGTCGGAGAGCCAGAGGACCGTGCCGTCGCGCGAGCGCACCTGATATTCGAACTCGCGCACCATGCCGTCGCGCTCCATCAGTAACTTGTATTGCACGCGCGCCGCCGGATGAACGTAAATCGTCTCCGTGATGTTCCCGATGCCGTTGATCAGATCTTCCGGCGTATCGTACCCCATCATCCGTGCCAGCGCCGGATTGGCGTTGAGAAGCGCGCCGCCCGGCGTCGTAACGTAGATCCCGTCGACCGATCCTTCGAACAGCTTGCGATAGCTTTCCTCGGCCAGCCGCTGCTCGGCCAGCGCGTGGACCGCCGCTTCGCGCGCGGCGTCGGCGTCGACCAGCGTGCGGCGGAACACCTCGGCGGCACGGGCGATATCGCCGATTTCGTTCCTCACATCGGTGGCCGGGATCGAGGTGTGCTTCTCGCCGCCGGCGAGCGAGCGGATCGCGCCGGCGATCGCCTTGAGCGGACGAACGGTACGGCGCACCACGAACAGCGCCGCGGCGAGGCCGATCAGAACGCCCAGAATTCCGAGGAGGATGCTCTGCCACTTGTCGTGGGAAAGCGTTCTGGCAAAATCGTTGGAGAGCACGCGGCCCCTGCTCGCACTCAGGTCCCGCAACAAATCGGTGACCCGGCCGATCAGCCGGCCCTCGGTGCCCAGCACTTCCTTGTCGAGTCTGGCGATCTCGCTTTCGGTGTCAGAGATCGAAATGATCGCGTCAGCATAGGCGTCGGCCGCGGAGCGCAGCGCCGGATCGTCGATCGACAGCGCCCGCATGCGCTGCGCCGATTGTCCGGCAGCCGTGGGATCGTGCGCCAGCAGCGTCTCGGCGATCTGGTTTTGCGCCCGAAACAGATTGCGCGCGGTGAGCCGGTCCGGGACCGCGGCGACCGCCGATTCGAGGCGTGCGCGCACCGGCGGCAAGGCCGCGACCAGGTCCGCGCGGTGCGCGATCAAAGCGGTGACGCGCTCGATACCATCGCGGTAGTTCTGCAGCCGGGCGGAGACGCCGTCGATCATTTTCTGCTGCTCGGGAGCAAGCTCGAGCCGGGTCTTTTTCAAGAGCTCGTTCAGCGACGAAGCCGCCTCCCAGACCTGATTGGACGGCGCCGCCGGATCGGTCACGAAGTCGCGTGCCGCGAGCCTGAGCTCGTTCATGCGCCGGTCGATCTCCTCCGCCACGTCGCCGAGGCGCTCGAGATGCTGCAACTCGGCAAAGGTGGTATCGATGTGGCGGATCGAGACAACGCTGGCGACGCTGGTCATCACGATCATCGCCAGCAGCAGCATAAAGCTGGCAAAGGTCAGCTGACCGATCGAAAGTGAGAACGACCGTATCCGTTGGACGATGGCAGCAAAGGGCATGGTGATCGGGACCGGCTCCGGGCAATACACTTTTATACGCTGGAATCCGCCCCTAGGGGAACATGCCAGCCCCCTCGGGCCGGCAGCAAGAGCGGGACAAGGCCAATTTCAGACGTGCGTTCGCGCCCCCGCGGCGCGATACGCCCGAGTTGTGCAGGAAACTTTCGCCCTGAAAACAGAGGGCGTGGGGAATGCCGGGCGCCCGATGCACCCGCAGCCTCGTGTGCGCTATTGGTAGCAAGTATGCACACGAGTATTCACAGCGAGCCATCGGAAATCACCCGACATTCCCGCACGCAATGGTTTACGGCTTATACCGTGCTCTCCCCGGTGATCGGCTTTCTTGCCACCGTCGTTACGCGGATTAATCCGCAAACTTGACGCCAGCGTCGGGGCGTCAGGACCACACGTCTTCGCCGTCCGCTGCAAGCAACGCCCGTCAAGCGCGCCGCCGCGTCCACCGCATCCCGCCCCGCGTCCGTGACGTCGCGAGCCGCCCCTCTGAGTGGGACGGGACGGCGAGGGATATATTGCTGATTTGGGTCAGGCCGCAAGCAATATTTCTGAAATTCAGAAATTATTTTTGGGGGGCCCTGGGAGGATGAGGGCCTTGAACCGACTATTTGACCCGAAGCACATCACGGCCTGCTCAACCGCTTCCCGAATGATGAGTTCAAAGATAACATACGTCCCAAGCTTAATAATCCCTGATGAGGTCGGCTCGTGCATGCAATGCTGTTGCGCATCCAGGCCCTGCTGCTTCCGGTCAAGACCCTGGTGCTGAGCGGACATTGAGTCCGGTTGAGCGGTGCTCGTAGTTGCGTGCGGCGATGAGATTTACCGGCTGCATCCTTGTATCGAGGAAGGCGCGCGGGATGTTTACATTTCGAACCTCGATCACCTTCGGAGTGATGGCGTTCATCGTCGCTCTAGCCGCGCTGCTGATCGCCATTCAGGTCCGGTCTCTTCGTTTGGCCACGCGGGAAGCTGCGTCTGCCTATATGGACGCGACCAGTACGAAGGCCTTCGGACGCCTTCAGACCGAGATAACCGCCCTGGCTTCGTTGGTGAATGTGCTGGCGACCAGTTCCACTGTGGCCGATTCAAATGAGAGAACCGAGAGCGGCCCTGCGATCCCGCTATTCAAAGCCGTACTGCAGGAATTGCCCCAAATAGACAGTGTGTATGCCGGTTTCGAAAACGGCGCCTGGTTGCAGGTTCGGCGCATTAGCGAACTCAACGATGAACAGCGCGGGAGGTTGCGTGCGACGCCTGGTGCCGACATTGCGATTAATTTGATCCGCCCCACCCCCGATGGCGAACTGCCCATGCGACGAATTTTTGACGATCAGCAGGGCGACGAAGTCGGACAACTTGATCTATGGAAATATGGATACGACCCGCGCGAGCGATTCTGGTATCGCGAGACGATGAAAGCCGACCGATCGCTGGTCTCATCGCCTTATCTTGCGTTCAGCATCGGCGCACCGGTGATCACGGTTAGCGCACCCTTGCGAGGCAAAGTGCCCGGCGTCATTGCCGCCGATCTCAAGCTCGACACCTTCAGCGATTTCGTCCAGGCGCAACGGCCTGGAGAGCACGGGATCGTCGTGATTTTCGACTCGACTGGCGCGCTTATAGCCCACCCGAATTTTGCACAGTTCGTGGTCGATGAGATGACACATCCATCCCGACCGCAATTGCCAAACATCAAGGAGATCAACTCCGGGATCGTGGCGGCAGTCTTGCGAAGGTCGCATGGTCGCGACCACTACGACGGAAGTATCCGTGACGACCAAGGGCGGGACTATCTGTTCAGGGTGGCGAAATTCACGCTGGGCGAGCAATACAACGCCAACATATTGTTGCTGGCGGCCCAAGACGACTTTGTCCAAGATGTTCGGAGGGTCCAGTTCACCGGACTAATCCTCGCAATTATTGGCGGTGCTGCCTTTATTCCGGTCGTTTGGATATTTGGTAGCGGAATGTCTCGATCGTTGAAAACCTTAACGGCTGAGGCAATTAAACTCCAGATGCTGGCTGAGCCCGCCCCCTCGCCGTTCGCATCACACATCAAGGAAATTCACGAGCTTGGCAGTGCGATGAAGCTCGCACAGCGCGCCATATGGTCGTTCGCCCACTTTGTCCCTAAGGAACTCGTCCAGCGGGTCATCGATAATTCCATCTCCACAGAACTTGGCGGAGTCCGAGAGGAGATCACCGTCGTTTTCACCGACGTCCGGGATTTTACGACGATCGCCGAGTCCGCCGACCCCGACCTTCTCATGCACCAAACGTCGCGCTATTTCTCCGCGCTTACAGAGGCTTTCCTCGCTGAAGGCGGAACAATCGACAAGTTCATTGGTGACGCCGTGATGGTGTTCTGGAACGCACCCAATCCACAGCTTGACCACGTCGAGCGAGCTTGCCGGGCAGCTCTTGCGGGCAGACTGGCGAGCGAAAAGCTCAATTCCGAATTTGAAACTGAGGGTCTGAAGCCATTCTTCACGCGGTTTGGCATTCATGTCGGGGAAGCCGTCGTCGGCAACCTCGGCTCGACCGAGCGCATGAACTACACTGCTCTTGGCAATACGGTAAACCTGGCAGCGCGCCTTGAAGGCCTGAACAAGCAGTTTGGGACCGCCATCCTCGTGAGCGAAGCCGTCCATTTGCGGGTTCAGCACTGCTTCCAGTTCAGAGCCTTCGAGGCGGTCATTGCCAAGGGAATGACCAGGGAAACCCGCATTTTCGAACTCGTCGGGGCATCGACATGAAGTCAGCTTCGGTCCTGCGAAGTATCGTCCTGGGATTGCTCGTTCTGCAACTCGTGCTCGTCGTTCCAGCGGCTCGCGCAGGCGAGGATACCATCAAGATCGGTATTCTGCATTCTCTGTCCGGCACCATGGCGATCAGCGAATCGGTACTTAAGGACACGGTTCTCATGCTGATAGAAGACCAGAACAAGAAAGGTGGGCTGCTCGGACGGAAACTGGAACCGATCATCGTTGATCCCGCGTCCAATTGGGACGTCTTTGCCGAAAAAGCCCGGGAGCTGCTCACGAAGGAAAAGGTCGCGGTCGTGTTCGGCTGCTGGACCTCCGCCTCCCGCAAATCCGTGCTGCCCATCTTCGAGCAACTGAACGGCCTGCTCTTCTACCCGGTGCAATATGAGGGTGAAGAGAGCTCGCGCAACGTTTTCTACACGGGAGCCTCGCCCAACCAGCAGGCAATTCCGGCCGTACGATATCTGATGAGCAAGCAAGGAGGCGAAGTTCGCAGATGGGTTCTGCTCGGCACTGACTACGTCTATCCGCGCACGACCAATCGGATCCTGAACGCGTATCTCACCGCAGAGGGGGTATCGCCAGACGACATTACGACGATTTATACGCCGTTCGGCTATTCCGACTGGCGAGGGATCGTCGAGCGGATCAAAGCCTTCGGTTCGGAGGGAAAAAAGACAGCCGTGATTTCAACCATTAACGGCGATGCGAATACGTACTTCTACAGGGAACTCGCAGCCCAAAAGGTCGACGCTGGCGTCATTCCTGTCATGGCCTTCTCGATCGGCGAGCGCGAATTGTTCGGCCTGGACACCACTCCCCTCATCGGGCACCTAGCGGCCTGGAATTACTTCCAGTCGATCAAGTCACCAGAAAACGAAGCGTTCATCAAAATGTGGGAGGACTTCAACGCGGAACGGGACAGAACCACAAATGACCCGATGGAAGCCACCTTCATTGGCTTCAGGATGTGGGCGCAAGCCGTTGTCCAAGCGGGCACCATCGACGTAGATGCAGTCCGGCAGGCCATGTACGGCCAAAGAATCAAGGCGCCGAGCGGCTTCGAGGTTGTGATGAACACTAATCATCATCTTTCCAAGCCAGTCATGATAGGCAAAATAAATTCTTCCGGAACCTTTGATGTCGTTTGGCAGTCGATGAGCGCGGTCAGGGCCGACGCGTGGAGCAAATATATTCCGGACAGCGCCAGGCGCACCGCGGATTGGACCTTTCCCTGGGTATGCGGAGGTTGCATCGAACCGACCTTCAAGGATTGGTGAAAGCCCTTTTGAAAAGTCGGGTTGGCGCTCAAATGACTTCGATGGGCGGCGAAGCTGTTACGCCAGTGTGCTGTTGAAGGGTATGACGAGAACGTCACAGCGCGCCGACTTCAAACACCTCGCCGTCGTAGCCAGCCTCCAGCGGGATCCGCAGTTGACGGCCGCCATTGAGTTTCGTCATGACCGGCATCACGGTGACGATCGCCTTGCCTTTGCTGTCATCCAATGCGGCCTTCACGCTTGGCTGCTTGCCGAGCCTGATCAGGTTGCGCGTGGTCGGAAACGGCAATTTGAACCGTCCGCTCTCGCCACCAGCCAGCGCTTCGCGCGGCGATGCCCAAATCGAGTCCGTGGATTCCTTGCCGTCGTGGGCACCGGCCTGTTCCGGCGGTGCCGCGGCGACAAAGAACCAGGTGTCGAACCGCTTCGGCATCCCCTCGGGCGTGATCCAGTGTGCATAGGGCACGAGTTCGTCGAGCGCCAGCAGCATGCCATTGTCGGTGAGGACTTTTAGAAAGGTGGTCTTGCCTTCGCACAGGGCAGCGCGATGGGCAGCTTCGATCTGACTTGCGCGCTTGGCGTCGACCAGGGCTGTCGATCCGCGGGGGCGCGCAAGCAGGATACCGCTTTCCTCAAACGTTTCGCGGATCGCGGCGATCCGAAAGCTTAAAGCGCCGGCCTCAAGCCCCTCGCCGCCGGAATAGAGCTCGGGGCTGGCGATGATGTCCTTGTCGCCCTTGTCGACACTGCCGCCGGGAAACACCAGCGCGCCCGAGTTAAAATCGATCTCATAATGGCGCACCATCATGAAGACCTCGATTTCGCCCGCGGCGCTGTCGCGCAGCAAAAGGATGGTGGATGCAGGGCGCGGTGCGACGGCTTCGGCGGGCATAGTCAATCTACTCCTGATCTCTCCTCGTGGTTCGAGACGCGCGAAGACGCGCTCCTCACCACGAGGGCCCCTCATCCCGAGGAGCGGCCTCTTGGCCGCGTCTCGAACGATGAGAAATATATAGGCTCATGGTTCGAGACGGCGCAAAAGGCGCCTCCTCACCATGAGGGTTCCTCATCCTGAGGAGCGGCCTCTTGGCCGCGTCTCGAAGGATGAGAACTATATTGGCTCACGGTTCGAGACGGCGCAAAAGGCGCCTCCTCACCATGAGGGTTCCTCATCCTGAGGAGCGGCCTCTTGGCCGCGTCTCGAAGGATGAGAAATACGGGCTCTCATGGTTCGAGACGGCGCAAGTGCGCCTCCTCACCATGAGGATCGGACTACTCTGCCGCGCTGGATTGCGGCTGCAAATTGGCGCGCTTGTCGACCCGCGCCACCCGTGACAGCAGGTAATCCACTTCGGCCCTCGCGGCCGCGGTCATGCTTGAACCCGGCTTGCGCTGCGCGCCCGAGGCGATCACGCCGCGCTTTTGCAGCACGTATTTGCGCACGGCGAGGCCCGCGCCGGGCTGTTGCTCGTAGCGGATCAGCGGCAGATGCGCATCGAACAGATCATGCGCGGCATCGCGCTTGCCTGCTTTGGACAATTTCACCACGTCGATCAGCAATTCCGGGAAGGCATAGCCGGTCATGGCGCCGTCGGCGCCGCGCTCCATTTCGAAATCGAGAAACAGTCCGCCATTGCCTGTCAGGATCGACAACGGCCGCAGCGAGCCGTCCTTCTGGAAGCCGCGTAGCGCGGAAATCTTTTCCAGTCCCGGCCAGTCCTCGTGCTTGAGCATCACGCAGGACGGGCTGTCCATCACGATTCTGCGGATCACGGCCGGCGTGAATACCACCGACAACGTCAGCGGATAGTCCTGCAGCACCCAGGGAATGTCGTCGCCGACCGCTTCCACCGCCTGCTTGAAGTAGCCGATGATCTGATCGTCAGTGCGCAAGTACGGCGGCGGCGCGATCATGACCCCGGCGGCGCCGGCATCCATCGAGGCGCGCGCCAGCGAGCGCATCGCCGCAAATCCCGGCGCGGAAACGCCGACGATGATCTGCATGTTTTTCGCGCGCTTGACGAAGCGTTTTGCCACCTCCTCTGCTTCCGAGGCTTCCAGCTTCGGCGCTTCGCCCAAAATGCCGAGCACGGTGACGCCGTCGCAGCCGACCTCGGCGTAGAAGTCGGTCAGCCGGTCGATCGATTTTTCGTCGATGCGGCCATCGTCGTGGAACGGCGTCGGCGCGATCGCGAAGGTGCCTGCGGCCTGGTGGGTGAGTTTTGTCATTTGGTGCCTCTGTTCGCTGTGGTCATTCCGGGGCACGCGAAGCGTGAACCCGGAATCTCGAGATTCCGGGTTCGATGCTGCGCATCGCCCCGGAATGACGTTTCCCTCAAAACCTTCTTGCGCCCATCTTGATCTCTTCCTCGGAGAAGAAAATCTCCTTGGCGTGTTCGACGATATCCTGCGCCTGCCAGCCCTGATGGGGCGGCTTCCAGCCGGGCTTTTCCATCATCCGCATCTCGCGCACGCCGCGTGGGCCGGAGACGCCGAGGATCTTCCCAGTCTGGTCACCCGACAAATCGCTGACCATGTATAGCACGGCCGGCGCGATGCCATCGGGTCCCAGTGCGGCGCCGGGATTCTCGATATAGCGCGGCAGATCCGATGTCATCCGGGTCAGCGCGCCCGGTGCCAGGCACCACAGGCGGATATTGTATTTGCGGCCCTCGATCGCCAGCACGTTGGTCAGGCCGAAAATGCCGCCCTTGGCCGCGCCGTAATTGGTCTGGCCGAAATTGCCGATCAGGCCCGAGGTCGATGACGTATTGACGATGACGCCGCCGCCATTCTCGCGCATCCAGCGGAACACCGGCTGGGTGACGCAGAAAGTACCCTTCAGATGCACCTTCAAGACCTTGTCCCAGGCGGCCTCGGTGGCCTTGGCAAAGGTCTGGTCGAGCAGGATGCCGGCATTGTTGACGAGGATGTCGGCGCGGCCGAAATGCTTGATGGCATCGTCGAACACCGACTGCCCGCCGGCCATGGTCGAAATATCGGCGCCGTTGGCGACCGCGCGGCCGCCCTCGGCCTTGATCACATCGACCACCTGCTGCGCCATCGAAACATCGGCCCCGCTGCCGTCGCGCGGTCCGCCGAGATCGTTGACCACGACCGCCGCGCCCTCGCGCGCGAACAATTTCGCGTAGGCCTCGCCGAGCCCGCCGCCCGCCCCCGTGATCAGCGCCACCTTGCCGTCGAGTAGTCCCATGATGTTGCGCTCCCTCGTGTTTCTCGTGTCCCGGACGCGGTGCAGCGTCCTTCACGCTGCGCCGCAGAGCCGGGACCTATGGCTTCCAGCGATGGGCCCCGGCTCAGCAGCGCACCGCTACGAGCTGCGCTGCGTCCGGGGCACGATAGCTTACCCCAGCACTGTCTTCCCGCTCTTGATGACCGCGACGTTGCGCGCCTTCACTCTGGCTTCGAACGAAATCACATGGCCGTCCTTCCACAAATCCATCGTTACGGTCTCGCCGGGATAGACCGGCGAGGAAAATCGCGCGACGTGCTGCCGGAAGGCGGAGGGATCGTAATCGGCATAGGTCTGCAGAATGCCGCGGCAGCTGATGCCGTAGGTGCACATGCCGTGCAGGATCGGCCGCGGAAACCCGGCGCGTTTGGCGAATTCGGGATCCGAGTGCAGCGGATTGCGGTCGCCGCACAGCCGATAGACCAGCGCCTGATCGGGACGCGTGGGGATATCGATCGATTTGTCCGGCGCGCGGCTCGGCACTGTGTGCGGTTCGGGCTGGCCTTCCGACGGTCCGCCGAAACCGCCGTCGCCGCGCGCAAAACGCGAAGCGACCAGTGTCGCCAGTTCGTCGCCCTTTTCGTCCCGCAACACCGTCTTGTGCCGGATCACGGCGCCCTTGTCCTTGCCCTTGTCGAACACGGCGAGCACGCTGGAATCGGCGGTGATATGCGCGGCGGTCGCGAGAGGCCTATGGAAGGTGATGTCGCGCTCGCCGTCGACTACCATCACGCGATTGAGATTCATTTCGCCGGGCCCGGCTCCCCATGCCGCGACCGAGGCGAAGGTTGGAACCACCTTCAGCGCGCGCGGCGTGGCGACGGCTTCATTGACGAATGCGAGTTCCTTCTCGTCCATGGGGTCGGCGCCCATGCCGATGCCATAGGCGTAGAGCATCACCTCGCGATCGCCATAGGCGTATTTCTGGCCGAAATTTTTCAGCGCCATCAACTCATCGTACTTGATCGGCATCGTGCGATCTTCTCCACCATTTTTCCTGTCGGCGCCCGCTGCGTCGCCCTCCCCCCTTGTGGGAGAGGGCATCGCGGACGCCAGCCACAAACTCTCTTCGGTGAGGGGTTGTATCAGCGGGCAGTGTTGCCCGCGGATAGAACCCCTCATCCGGCAGCCTTCGGCTGCCACCTTCTCCCACAAGGGGAGAAGGAAAAAGATTCACACCGGCGTAAAGAACGGTAGCGGCGCGCCGTCGGTGGTCTTGAATACCACTTTTACCTTCTGGCCGATCCTCAGCTTGGTCATGTCGCAGTCGACGAAATTGGTCAGCAGCGACGGGCCTTCCCTGAGCGTGACATAGCCGATCGCGTAAGGACCTGAGGCGGACTTGCGCATCAGGCTGAACGTATAGATCTCGCCCTCCCCCGAGCTTTCCTCCCACACCGTCTTGTCGGAGAAGCAGAACGGGCAGATCGAGCGCGGAAAGTAATGCGCCTCGCCGCAGGCGGTGCAGCGTTTGATCAGGAATTTGCCCTCGACGGTCGCGTCCCAGAACGGTTTTGTTTCCGGGTTGCCTTGCGGGGCCGGATATTTCACGGTCGAGTCCATCACACGCGCTCCAGGATGCAGGTCGATGCGGCGTGGCGGACGCCGAGCAGGCCGCCGGTGCCATGGGCGATGGCCAGATCGCAATTCGGCACCTGCACCTTGGGATGGGCTTCTCCCCGCAGCTGCCGCACCGCTTCGATGATCTTGGTCATGCCGCCGCGGTTGACGGGGTGGTTGTTGCAGAGGCCACCGCCGTCGGTGTTGAACGGCAGCTTGCCGACGCCGGAAATCAGGTTGCCGTCGGCGACGAACTTGCCGCCCTCCCCCTTCTTGCAGAAGCCGAGATCCTCAAGCTGCATCAGCACCGTGATGGTGAAGCTGTCGTAGATCGAGGCGTATTTGATGTCCTTCGGCGTCACGCCGGCCTCTTCGAAGGCCCGCGGGCCCGACCACACACCGGCCGAATAGGTCAGATTGAGATCCTTGCCGCCGCGCGGTCCCTTCAGCGCCTCGCCGTGGCCGATCATCCGCACCAGCGGCTTCCTCAGGCTGCGCGCAATCGCTTCCGACGTCACGATCAGCGCGCCGCCGCCGTCGGTGACGACGCAGCAATCCATCCGGTGCAGCGGATCTGAAATCATCGGCGAGTTGAGCACGTCCTCAACAGTGACGACCTCCTTCAGCATCGCATGCGGATTGTATTGCGCGTGATGGGAGGCTGCGACCTTGATCCAGGCCAGCTGCTCGCTGGTGGTGCCGAACTCATGCATGTGACGCATGGCGCACATGCCGTAAATGTTATGCGTGGTGGCGCCGTAGGCGGCCTCGAAATCGAGCTCGGGACCGGTGGCGCGCGGCGGCATGGCGCCGGTGCGCGGCTTGCCGGCCAGCGTGATCAGCGCGACGGAACATTTGCCGGCGGCGATCGCCTCCGCGGCATGGCCGAGATGAACCAGATAGGAGCAGCCGCCGGTATCGGTGGAATCGAAATGTCGGACCTTGAGGCCGAGGTAATCGGCCATCGCCATCACCCCGCCCGGGGCATCGCCGGCGCAGAAATAACCGTCGATATCGGCCTTGGTCAGCCCCGCATCTTCCAGCGCGCCCTTGGCGACCTCGGCATGAAGCTGGGCGGTGGATTTGTCGGGTGCATGCCGGGTCGGATGCTCGTAGATCCCCGCGAGATAGGCCTTGCCCTTGATGCTCAATAGCGCTCTCCGCTGGCGTTTCTTCTCAGCGGTTTTTGTGGCCTGTCGGCGGCGGCTTGGCAAGCGTTCCGGCCATCGAAATCGCAAAGGCCAATCCCGCGACACGGAATGCCCGCCCTCATTCCTGAGGCGCCAACGGGCCGCCACCAATGGTCGTCATCCCCGCGAAAGCGGGGAACCAGTACGCCGCGGCTTATCGATTCAACCGCTGGCGTCTCGGAGTACTGGATCGCCCGCCTTCGCGGGCGATGACGGCTAGAGAGTGTGTGGAACGTCATTGCGAGCGCAGCGAAGCAATCCATTCTTTCTTTTTGTTGCTGCATGGATTGCTTCGCTGCGCTCGCAATGACGGTATGACACACCTTCGCATTCTCGCGGCGCGATGCGTCCGAGGCTTGCCAAAAACATCCGCCCTGAAAACAGAGGGCGTGGGGAATGCCGGGCGCCCGATGCACCCGCAGCCTCGTGTGCGCTATTGGTAGTAAGTATGCACACGAGTATTCACAGCGAGCCATCGGAAAACACCCGACATTCCCGCACGCAATGGTTTACGGCTTATACCGTGCTCTCCCCGGTGATCGGCTTTCTTGTCACCGTCGCTTGCAAAAGATTTGCAAACTTGATGCCGGCGTCGAGGCATCAGGACCACACGTCTTCGCCGTCCGCCGACAAACGCCTTCGTCACAAGCGCTATCAGCGTCCACCGCATCCCGCCCCGCGTCCGTGACGTCGCGAGCCGCCCCTCTGAGTGGGACAGGACGGCTGGGAATATAGACTGATTTGGGTCTTCGGAAAAACAGAATATTTTTGCAAAAGGGGCTGGACACGAAATCGGCAAGCACGCCCGTCGGGCAAATCAGTCCGAAGCCATCGCCCGGAGGGAGTGCAACCCGAAAGCCTGCTATTATATTCGGCCTCGGCAAACAAACCTCATCAATGCTTGTTTAATGCTGCCTTCAGACGAGTGGGGTCCACACGGGTCAGAACGACCGGTTGATCGGGGTGCCCATTGAAGCTTGCGAAATAGAACCGCCCCTCGGGGTCCCACGCAGCATAACCCGTGTGGATGTGGAGATCGCGCAGAGAAGGGTCAAGCTCGGCCAGAGTACACAGCCGTTCGGTCTTTCCGTTTGTTAGATCGAACTCGTACAATGCCGTAAAATCGCTTGGCTGCGGCGACGTGCTCGTGGCGGCGTAAACTTTGCCTTCAGCCGTGACGTCGAATAGCCAGATATAGGTAACTGGCTGGCCGGTCTCGATCTGCCCAAGATACGACCAGGACGGGCCGTCATCATCGAAGCGGTAAACATGGCCTTTGTCGTCCGAGAAGACGCATTGCTTTCCCTCGGCCAAACATTGGCCGACCTCAAGTGCTTGCCCGTCTTGCAGAGGCCAGTCTTTACGCTCGCCAAATCCAGATTCTGGATCATAGTAGTAGACATGTCCGTACACTGATGGATTTTTTGAATTGCTCGCCGTGAAGTAAAGGCGACCTCGAGAGTCCACCCACATGACCCGTCCAGTGTAGACATAAGGTTGGTCATATGAGTCCGGCCTGCCCAGGATGTCCGTTCGGCCACGGGCGACATCGTAGCGGTAGATCTCGCCCGTCGGCACACCCGCGCCGTAGATGACGTTTCGCACGGGGTCTGAAGCGAGCGTCACAACATTGCCGTGGGCCACTGCGCTGCCACCGGGTTCCGAGGCGCTTAAGTCCGTAAAGTTGTTCGAGGCGACATCGTAGGCATACCAGTGGAAGCCGCGTCGGCTCAGGTATCCGTCATCCAGGAGCGACCGATCCATGGTTGCGACGAAGATTTTGCCCCTATGCCAGAGCGGGCGCGTATGGAATTTCTGTGCGGTCTCGCCCGGCATCCAGTTCTTGGCGGCTTCGGAGGCCGACCGAGCATCGCCCACGAACTGAAGTTTACCCGCTCGCCAATTGAGCCGGTACAGGGCCGCATTAGTGACGTGATCCATCCCGGCTATGTAAATATCACCATCGGGTGAGGGCGCGGTGGCGTGCCAACTCTGCGTAGGGTGAAGCCCGTCAGGCGTATCCGGCAAGGTCCACTGCCAAACCCCGTCCAACTTGCCCGGCCGACCGACTTCGGCCTCTCTTATCGAAGAGGAAGGGATCTGGCCGAAACCGTCAGAGCCAAGAATAACAACACCAACGCAGGCAAGGCAGATAAGAGCAAGCTGGCGCATGACAAGTTCCCTGGGGAACGGCATTCGGACAATGTGTGAGTGCGTCTCATAGGCAGTTATGTCATCGCGTGGAAACGGGGATATTTCGAGGCGAAGCCACCAGGAGAAGGGCTCAACCTTCGACGCCGATTGGGGGTCAAACTGCGCGCCGATGCACAACGATTGGAATTGCCATTCGCCTGCCCCTGTTTCTCATTGGCATGGGCCAGGAAAAATACCGCACGTGCCGCCGACATTGGAATCGCGGGGTCGGTCATTGTTGGAATTGCGGTACTGGTCATTGACCATGACCGGTTTGCGGCTTGCCTTGCGGGTATGATGATGTTCCGCTGCAGCGGACGCTTGGATTGACGACGCTGCAATCAGCGCCGAGCAGAGAATTGTGACAAGCGTCTTTCGCATTTTGAGCTCCGCAATGCTGGCGCCCTTTTCCGAAGTCGCTTTTGCCTTTCATTCAGTATTACGTTCTTGCGCGGGTTATTGCGTCCGCCGTTAAAGGCCGCACCAGAGGTCTCCGCGCCTGTCGGAGAGGGCATAAGCAGACATCGTTCAAGACCCAAAGCCACCGCTGATCCACGACGCCTATTTAACCCGTCCCGCAACACGACATGCCGTGTGGGAATTGAAGATTAGCACTTTTGTTGCCTCGCTGTGAGGGCTGTTCGGGATCCCGTCCGTCGCCTCAGAGCATCAGACGGCGTCGGGACCGCTAAGGGTCAAAAGCAGCCATCAAGCTGCAAATGATCGATGTCCGCTTTTCCCAGGGCATCGCGGACATGAGCGGACTTGCTGCTGGCCCGACCGGGCCGCGATTGACCCGGAGCGGTCATCGGCGAACGAGCAGCCCAACACGTCCTCGGCCTGGCCTCACGCCGTGATATTGAGCAGCGCCTTGGTCATTCGGTCATCTGCCTTCATCACCGTTGCATTGGCGGCAAAACTGTAGCTTGCGATGATCTGGCCGACCACCTCCTGGGAGAGGTCGACATTGGGCGCGGCCACGAGGCCGTTCTGGTTGGCGAAGGGGGCCTGCGGATCGGAGACCGCGGTCGTGGACGGCGTGGTCGTCGTGACAGTCGTCTGTGTGCCCCCGCCGGCGCTCGCGGTCTGGAGAAGCTCAAGCGGTGCATAGGCCCGTGGCGCCCCCGCCGGCACCGTGCCATCGGCGTTGGGAAGCGCGCCCGTGCTCATGACATTGGCGACGTTCGAGGCGGAGACCTCGAGGCGGCGGGCCGCCGCGTTCATGCCGGACAGTGCGATTGTCGAGATGCTGCTCATCAAGGGCTCGTCGGACAAATCTTCTCGCCATCACTTAATGCACGCGCTCCATAAGCAAGCTTCAATGTCAGCGGCCGAATTTCAGCGGTCGGGACAACGGATCGTTTACCATTCGGCCGGGGCCGCTAGACGATTATTCCAGCGCGATGAAATCGCTGGCAACGCGGGGAGTCTTTGAAGGGGATCGGGCGAGCGTTTGGGAAGCCGTCATCGTCGATTTATTTCCAGGTGGCCCCGCACGGGGGCATCCGTCCTGCAGCAAGGCATCGCTCAAGGCTGGCATTGGCGCTTTCGGAGCGGGAGGAGATTTCCAGAGGGATTACAGCGCATCGATCAGCCCGATCGATAGCCAAGATGCTGGGCCGCTCGCCTTCGACGGTGAGCCGAGAAATTAGCCGGAATGGCGGCTATGATCGATACCGAGCGGCTCTGGCGGATGACCAGGCCTGGGCCCGAGCCCGCCGTCCGAAACGTTGCAAGTTGGCGACTAATCCCGGGTTGCGACAGGCGGTAACCAGCAAGCTGAGATTAAATTGGGCACCCGAGCAGATAGCCGGCTGGCTTAAGAGAGCCCATCCTGAAGATGAGAATTGTCAGGTGTCACACGAGACGATCTATCGCAGTCTCTTTGTTCAAGCTCGCGGAGTGCTTAAGAAAGAGCTACTTTGCCATCTTCGATCGAAGCGCACGATCCGTCGATCGAAACAGGCAGGTCTTCACGGCGATGGACGGGGACAAATCAAGGATCCCGTCTCGATCCGTCAGCGCCCGGCAGCAGTTGAAGATCGAGCGGTGCCTGGCCATTGGGAAGGCGATCTGCTGTCCGGTTCGAAGAACAGCTATATCGCGACCTTGGTCGAGCGTCATACCCGTTACGTGATGTTAGCAAAGGTGGCCAACAAAGACACCCAATCGGTCGTCTCCGCGCTCATCAAGCAAGCTAGAAAGCTGCCGACCGAACTGTATAAATCGCTAACCTGGGACCGGGGCAAGGAACTTACGGATCATCGACGATTTACGTTGACGACCAACATCGACGTTTATTTTTGCGATCCGCAAAGCCCGTGGCAGCGCGGGTCGAATGAGAACACCAATGGCCTGCTGCGACAATACTTCCCGAAGGGCACCGACTTGTCGGTGCACTCGCAAGCCCACTTGAACAAAGTGGCTCGCCAGCTTAACGAACGGCCGCGTAAGACCATGCAATTTGAAACCCCAGCAGAGAGATTTAACGCCTGTGTTGCATCGACCGGTTGAGCCGGCTACCCAAATGTGACATTCCGAGTCATTCACTGGACGCGAGAGGTTGTCCCAAGTTGAGGTGGCGGGAACCGAACGGCGAGGCCGTTTCTGAATTCGACTGCTTCGTCGACGGCCATAGGCAGGGCGTAATCCGGATTTTACTGGTATTTACGCGCGATCAAATGATCGAGCGATAGCCAACCCGGGCCCCGCGCGATCACGACAAGCAAACAAGTGGCCCACACTCCATGGGTTGGCCAGGCGCCGGGATAGACGAAAATCTCGATCACCACTGTCATGCAAAGCAGCGCCAACGCCGAAAATCGCGTTGCGAGCCCGATAACAAGCAGGATCGGGAAAAAATGCTCGGAAAAGGCCGACACGTAGGCGGCAATCGTAGGATCGATCAGCGGAAGCTGATATTCATTCTCGAAGAGCGAGATAGCGCTGGGCTTGAGGTGCCAGCCTGCAACCTTTGTCTCACCGGACTGCCAGAATACCGCGGCCGGAAAAAAGCGAGCCGCAAGCGCGATGAACCAATCGGGGATGCGACCCAACGCGGCGATCACCCGGTGAATGATCCGTGCCGGAACCGATCCGGAGCGCGCTACAACCGGGAACACGTTGGTCATGGCTGTCAGTACTTCTTCGGCTCCGGAACAACGATATCCCGCACAAGGCCCGAGCCGATGAGCCCTGCGAGGTTGCCGGTCAGGTCGAAATTCGGATCGTCGGCAAGGGCAGCTTCGGCCGCCTCGCCGAGCGGCCAGCCTGCGGCGAGCGCGAGCAGGAATGCTGCGCCACCCGGCGGCAGCGCGCGGACTTCTACTTCGAGATACGGGCGAGAGACGAGCGCGTCCTCGCCGCGCCAATTCTCGATTGGCGCAAGCTCCTGCTCGCCGCTGCTCATCGCCCAGATCGTGACGATCGGATATGGGGAGCGAACGATTTCGGTCGAGGGGTGCATACCGACGCGGATACCCCCGACAGCATGGGTATTGAGCGCCGCAAAGTGGCCCGCGCCGACGGGCGTGGCGTCGGCCGCATGATAGGAGCGTGTGCGCGCGGCCTCG
This sequence comes from Bradyrhizobium erythrophlei, assembly GCF_900129425.1. Taxonomy (NCBI): domain Bacteria; kingdom Pseudomonadati; phylum Pseudomonadota; class Alphaproteobacteria; order Hyphomicrobiales; family Nitrobacteraceae; genus Bradyrhizobium; species Bradyrhizobium erythrophlei. The sequence goes on from NZ_LT670817.1 coordinate 5,030,468, forward strand.
AGCCGCGCCACGTCTGCAAGATAGGGTAGTTCACGCGCCGGTTCGAACGCGGCGATGAAAGCGGGAAATACGTCGCCATAAGTTGCGAGTTGAGGCGAGCGCGGCGGCTGCTCCTTCATGAAGACCAGCGCCATCGCTGCAAAGAATTCTTCACCTACGATCTTCTCGACCATGGGGAAACGGCTCTTGAGCGCTTTCCCCAAGCCCACCACCACATTGTTGCGATACACGGCAAAGCGCCGCGTAGGAACTGCTGCATTATGAGCGGTTATGCCGAAAGGAACCGGTCGATCGGCGTTTAGCAGCGCATCCGCAAAGGATGTCTCGAACCGTGCGAGCATGGCCCCTCTCTTGCTGCCGACGCGCATGAAGCATCAGAAAGAATATCCTGCGCCGTGACCGCTTCTGCGCGCAGCGTCGGCCAATCGGGAACGTCGTTATCCCACTCGATCAAGGTCGGAAGCGCGCCGGCGCGGGCGATGACATGCGCGTAGAGCGTCCAGACCGCTTCCGCAATCGGGGATGCGTGAGTGTCGATCAACAGCGGGGCACCGACGTCGTCCACTTCCTCGTCATGCCCGCCGAGATGGATTTCCTTCACCTGATCGAACGGAAACGAGTCCAGATATGTTAGAGGCTGCGTACCGTGGTTTTTCGCCGACACGAAGACGTTGTTGATGTCGAGCAGCAATCCGCATCCGGTTCGCTTCGATACCTCGGTGAGGAAGTCGACCTCCGGGATCGTGCTTTCGGAAAAACGAATGTAGGTAGATGGATTTTCTAGCAGCATCTCGCGTCCGAGCGCCGTCTGCACCTCGTCGATATGCTCGGCGACCCGCGCCAGCGTCTGCTGCGTATAGGGAAGCGGCAGAAGGTCATTTAAGTAGACATCGTTATGCGACGACCAGGCGAGATGCTCCGAGAAACTCTCCGGCGCGTAACGTTCGCACAGCAATTTGAGCCGCATGAGATGGTCGCGATTGAGCGGCTCCATCGAGCCAATCGAAAGTCCGACGCCATGCACCGACAACGCATAGCGTTCGCGCAATGCGCCGAGCTGCGCGTGCGGTGGTCCACCGGCGCCCATGTAGTTCTCCGCGTGTACCTCGAAGAATCCGAGCGGCTGCGGAGCGGCCAGGATGTCACGAAAATGCGCGGGCTTGAAGCCGACGCCGGTACAGGCGGGTAGATTCGGAACGATGGACATATGTACGTTCCAGCTTTGCGTGTTGCCGCAAAAGAGGCGCACGTAGGACGGCGTGCGCCTCTTTTTAGCTCAGGATTTGATTGGCTCGAGCGAGCCCGTGCCCTTCGGTGTCTTGATCGTCGTGCAAGTCCCTTTCGCTACATACTTCCAGGCGTTGCCCTGGTAGTCGGCACTCGCGGTGCCAGCGCAGGTAGTACCGGCGCCAGCCGCGCAGTCGTTGTCACCCTTCATTGCGATGCCGTAGCATTTGTCCATGGTGGGTTGCGGCGGCTTCGGCCCTGCGAATGCCGGGGCAGCGATCATAGTGAGCGCGGCGGCGAAGGAGCCGGCGATTGTGGCGTTGGCGATAACGTTCTTGGAATTCATGGGAGTTTCCTTTCCCGGTAACATCAGGCGTTGCGGATCGACGACGTAGACGCAGCTTTCACCATCGGCTTGCCGAAGAACGATGGCGGGGCTCGCAGCAATCCCAGCGTGGACGTTACGCACGTCGCGCTGTTACATTACCGACCCCCGCCCTCACAATCCTGTGATCGGGGCGGAATCTTACGATAACCATCGGATCTATTACGATACCGCTTTCGCTGCGCCGCACGCTAACACTGATGGCTGACTTTGCGGATCTACTTGGCTTTCATTGCATTCGTCGCTTCCCAATCCTCTCCCGGCGGCGATTTGAGATACTGGCTGCATCGTCCGAGCACAATGCGCGCGGGTTGGTCTGACGGCCGCGCCTCCAGAACCTGCTGGAACAGGCTTCCGGCAGCGGCGAAATTGCGCGTGCGATAGGCGGCCAGGCCGGCTTCGTACAGCGCCACCCAAGCTGGAGGCATGGCTCCGCGTTCGGCCATATCAAGCAGTTCGTAAATTGAAATTCCGCCCGCCCGTCCATAGACCATCAGCCGGTCCAGTTCGCGTACCTGTATGTTATCGCCGGCAAGGCGGCGCGTTTCCTCTCCGATGATGATTTCGGTGCCATATTCCTTGTTCGCGCCTTCAAGCCGGCTCGCGACATTTACAGCATCGCCGATCACCGTGTAATTAAGTCGGAATTCCGATCCGATATTGCCGACAAGCATGTCGCCGGAATTGATGCCGATGCGCACTCTGAGCGACCGGCCGCTGTCATCGGTCAGTTCCGACGCCCGAAGGGCACGCTGGCAAGCGAGCGCCGCTCGGCAGGCGTCGATAGCGTGATCGGCATTTGCCGTGGGTGCGCCCCAGAACGCCATCACCGCATCGCCGATGAATTTATCGATCGTGCCGCCGTGACTGCTGACCTCGCGCGACATGGTATCGAGATAGCTGGAAAGGAGCGGGATGATCTGATCGCCCAGCCGTTCAGACAGCCCGGTAAAGCCGGCAATATCCGCGAACAAAACCGTCAGGTTTTGGATCGAGCCGCCGGGACTTGGTTCGATACCCTCGCTGACCAGTGTCTTCACGAGATCCGCGGGTATGTATTTCCGAAATGCGGCAAGCCCGCCGGCCATGTCGGCGATGGCATTCGACAGATTTTCAATTTCAATCAGGCGCGAGGCGTGCCGCCGCACCTTTTCGAGATCGAAGCGCGCGACGTGTTTGACCTCGTCGACGACCATGATCAACGGCGTGGCGATAACGCGTCGAGCAAGCCACGCCGAAACAATGCCGGCGGCAACAATCAGAATTGCAAGCCCAATGAGCAATTGTCGTATCGTCCTTTCAATCGGACCGAGAAACTCCGCTTCCGGAATGACGGTCGCAAGCGTCCATCCGGGAAAGGCGAGCGGCGTCAAACTTACCGCATAGGCATTTCCGGCGGCGACCAGCCTCACCTGGCTCGCAATCTTTTTGTCGCTCTCGTAAGAGCTCCCGGCCTGTTTCATCGCGCCTTGCGCGATCGGCAATAACGGCTGATCCGACCGCTGCATATTGACCTCGTCGGCATCCGGATCCGGTGCGGCGATGGTCGTCCCATCGCGCCCCAGGATGAACGCCGCGCCGGATTTTCCGACCGAGAGGTGTGAGAGAAACTGAGCGAACCGCGTATATTCGATAATAATTGCGAGAACGCCCTGGCGTTTCTGGTACACGTCGACCGGACCGGCATATGCGATCGACGGACGCGATCCCACCGGGTGAAGCAATACATTGAACCAGCGCGGTTCGTCAGTTTGCATTCCGCTCCGGTACCATTCCTGATCGGTGACGACGTAATCTGTATTTTCGAATCGGCGTTTCTCGAATTGGATGTCTCCGACCACAACCCCATATTGGTCGATCCGGCGTTTGATCGCGCCGTCGACGGGCGCGATTTCCATCATTTCCAGTCCCAGATCACCGAGCTTATGCGCGGCAAAAAATGCTCCGTCCGGCCAGCCGAACGCGACCCACGATATGTTTGGCTGCGACTGTAGTTGCGATAGAAATACGAACTCGCGTTTGTCCGCTTCGCGTGTCTCAAGGACGTGCTGAACAAATAACGTCCGGATCGCGGTATGCGCCGCGCGCGCTTCGGTGGTGATGGTGGTGAGTTCCTTTTCGACCGTAGAAACGATCTGCCCGTTGATGGTGTCTGCAAGCGCGTGGCTGTTCGCTTCCGCTGTCCGCCACCACAGGATGTGGACGCCGATTGCGCTCACCATGATCGATGTGAGGACGAGACCGGAAATTGCGAGGCGAATGCCAATTCGCATGAGCGGTGGAACCTCCTGCTGCATGTATCGAGAAAAGCGCCATCGATGTAAAGCAAAAGCAAATGTCTTAGCTTCGGCGATGCTTGCGTTAGCGAAGATTGGCCAACCACGAGGCCGCCTGGACGATTTGACTTGACGTTTCCATCGGCAACGTCGACGGCATGCGGTTATCCGCGAGTAAGACGCCTGGCCCAGCTATTTCGGAATCATTTTCTGATGCGTGATGAGGTCATTGAATGAAATCGCGCCACTTCCGCTTTTGGCACTTTTCCGACATGGCGGCGGTGTCTGGCGATGTCTGCTGTTAGAGGCAAAGCAGAAAACATCTGCTCTTGGCGAGTATTTCGCAGTTTGACCCCTTGGCGGACCTATCCAAGGTTCTGCTCGCGCATTATGTGGGCGGCGAGTCGAGGTAAACATAAAGAGCCGCGATCTTGCCGTCCCGTGCGATGATGAAATCCACACCGGTGTACGCGGCCGTTTCGCCTTTCGGCCCCGAGCCCCACGCCAGGCGTCCCGAATTGTGCAGAACCTGCGGCGAGCCATGGGGCGTATAAACATAGTGTGGATGCGTCGCTCGGAGATCGCCGGCGAACTTGTCCAGTGCGTCGTGACCGACGAAAGTGCCGGGCGGCGCGTACAGCACACAGTCCTCGGTATAAAGTTCCTGAATTGCGCTCCTTCGGCGGGCCGGATCGCCTTCACCGAATACTTCCGGAAGATTGCGGTTGAGCAGCGTCTCGATAGCACTCACATCTACGCCCACCGATGGCGGGACCCTATTCTTGCAGGCATGCTGGCTCATCGGAGCACTCCCTGTCTGTGGGGCGATGATATGGTTGCTGGCTCAACCGGCGAAACAGAAATAATTGAAAGTCATCGTTTCAGTTTTTTGGTGTGGGGCGATGGCTTGCCGCGCTCCCTATAGGACCAAATTTGAAACGCCCCGCGCAGCCGATGCAGTCGCAGCCATCGGCAGTATTATGCAATCCATCCCAAGACACGAGGGCACTTGGTGATACGCCGGCTTCAATTGATTTGCGCATCAGCGCGAACCGGGAAAACAATCCTACTTTCTCTTCCCGCGCCAGCTCGGAAATGATGGCCTCCATGCTCGAATAGTAAGGAGCCAGACTTCAGTCTTGCAGCGGTGCGAGGCAACCGGGCTCCCAACGAGAGATTTCGGTTCACAGCCAGGCAGGCCTCGGCAGGTGTTCCGCTGAACTGTTCAGAAAGCGCAAGTTCAAACGATGCGACGAGTATCGCCGCACCGAGCCAGACAATTCTGACGCCGCCATAGAGTAACTTACCCGAAGACGGGCGCCAAAATAACTCCGTGTGCGTCCAACCGAATTGTGTGCTACCATAAGATGTTGGCTGGAACTCGATCAGTAATGGACTGGGGACCTTGGGGTCCCTGCGCGCCCAGGTAGTACGCGCTCCGGAATGCGGCCAAAAGCCTTCAGCCTTTACTTCTTGATATGGATTATGGCCAGATCTCAAGGGTAATCGGAACGAAAATCAATTTCCATACTTTGAAATACCGGGCATTCGGTTGAAGCGGCCCTACTTCCTCTAACCAGCATAAACGACGGTGGATGACATCGGTGAAATTGTAGTTTCAAGAGGCTTATAGGCGGGCAGCAGCGATGAGTTGTGCAAACGCAAAGAATGAGAGACTTCTGATATTTGATGAAAACAATCGACAGCACGCCAAGGCAGAGGGAAGGATCATCATCGCCAAACGTCTGGTGTTTCACGTTGGCGGCTATGATCCAATTACGCCCGCTGGGAGCGCACGACGGCGCTTCGTGCGTGAGCTAGCCAGGTTCGAACGGACCTGGTCGGTAGAGGCTTCGATAGGCGCGCTGCAGGAAACTCCCACTCAAGCCAAATGGAGCGTTATTACACGGGGTCCAAATTGGTGTGTTGAATCGGATTATCGCCTTATTCGCTGGGACGACGTCATCGAAAAGTTTAGTGGTCAATCGATTTGGCGCCGCATTCCCTTTGGCATAATTGCCTTGATTGATTTCATTTGGGCCGGTGCGCTCCGTGGTTACCTCCGCACAAATTGGCATTACGCGATATTCTTTCTCTATCCTTTCGTTATGTTCGGGTTCTTTATTGCGGCTGCCTGTGTCGCGGGGGCTTACGCATTCCATAGCAGCGATTCCATCGTACTCGCCGCCGCGGCTTGTCTATGCGTGTTGTCGGCCTTGCTGCTCGGTCCTTGGCGCTGGCTGCGTCTGGATACACTTTTCGATGACTGGATCTTCGCCCGCGATTATGTCCGGAGCGGCAATTCAAACATCGAAAAAAGGTTGGACAGCATAGCGCGGGAGATAATTGTTGCAGCGCGCAATTCGGGTGCAGACGAGATTCTTTTGATCGGTCATAGTCTCGGCGCCGTTCTGGCCGTGGATCTTCTCGACCGTGCGTTGAAACTGAATCACGCGCTTGGTGCGACGGGGACGCCGATAACTTTCCTGTCGATCGGATCTTCGATACTTAAAATCGGGCTGCATGGCGCAGCCAGCCGTTTTCGAGCCGCGGTGGAACACGTGGGCCGAGCTCTCGGCATCTTCTGGGGTGATTGTCAGGCTCGGATCGACATCATGAATTTTTACAACATAGACCCGATGGCCGAAATGTCCCTGCCGAGCAAGTACGGTCCTGTTATAAGGTTGGTAGAATTCGGTCGAATGTTGCAGCACGACGTATATCGGCGCATTCGCTTGAAGTTCTATCGTTTGCATTGTCAGTTCATCAGTGGAAATGACAAGAGAGCATCATATGACTACTTCATGCTGGTGTGCGGACCCATTTCCGCCAGATATCAAATCCTGGCCCCGGACGGCGCTCTTTCGGTAATTGGAGAGGACGGCTCTCTTAAAGCCGACATCCCTGGGCACAGAGCGAGCGTGTCATCCGAACGGACGCCACAAACCTACAGACTATGACCCCGGCGATATCGAAATTCGTATTCGTTGTGCTCGCCGTCGGCTGGTATCTCATCCGCTACGAACATGCGCGGCATTCTCGTCGCGAAACAATTGTACGCAGCGCCCGAGGTCCTCGTGAGACCGTGTTGTTGCTCATTTCGCTTACCGGCCTGGGTATCGTTCCCTTCACTTACATTGTGACGGGCATCCCTCATTTCGCAGCCTATACCTTTCATCCTTTACAAGCCTGGCTTGGCACTTTTTGCGCAGCTGCGTCGCTGGTCATGTTTCGACTGACGCATCGAGCCCTCGGGCGCAACTGGTCGGTAAGCCTCGATGTGCGTAAGGGACATCAATTGATCACCGACGGGATCTACCGAAAAATTCGACACCCGATGTATTCCGCCTTCTGGCTTTGGGCTATTGGCCAGGCGCTATTGCTGCCAAATTGGGTGGCGGGATTCGCTGGAATTGTCGGTTTTGGGTCTCTCTTTTTTGGACGGATTGCTGAAGAAGAACGAATGATGCTGGAGGCCTTTGGAGACCGCTATCTCGAATATATGGCGCGCACCCACCGCGTCATCCCGCGAATATTTTAAATGCGAGCAGAATTCATTCCTATTGGCGTTGTCTTTTTGCAACACCGCGCTGGAAAATACTCAACTGCTCCGAGTTTCATTGCGCCTTAACGGGTGTCAAGTTAGCTTTAAGGGCACCGTTTGCACTCAGGAGATCACAATGTTGAAATTCCTAGTCGTCGGAATCGCGTCCCTGGCTCTGGTCGGTTCTGCCGTTGCCGCAGACCTTCCCCATCCCCAGCCGGTCTATCAGCAACCAGCAGTTGGGAAGATGCCGGTCGGAAAATATCCTGTTGGAAAATATCCGGTCGGGAAAGCCCCAGCCCCAGCCCCGCTAATTACCAAAGGTTAAGTTAGCCAGAAAGCGTAAGTTAGCCAGGCCCATCCTGCGACTCCACTGTTGGGGTCGCGGGAAGTGGCTGGCAACTCCGAAAAATAACTCCTTTCATGACGACGGGGGCGGACTTGGCAGTGCCAATTTGGAAAGTCGGAAGCCTGCATTACATAGCGGTTGTTTTTTTCCTTGCGGCTCTCGGAAGTGGCAGCAGCAACGCGCAACAGGTTGCATCGCAAACCGATCACCAAGCTTTGCAAGACGGCGCTAAATCGCGCAATCAATCACGAAAGCCCAGCCTTGCTACGGCTGTAGCCTCAGCCGACTCGCTATCGGCGAGAGAGGTGAAACCAGTCCGACATAGCCAATCTGCGGTTATCAAAGGACCCTATTACGTGGATTTTCGGGCGCGGACGGCGGCGAGCTATGGCCACGCTTTCGTCTGGTACGGGAAGACCAGCGAGAAAAAGGTGGAAGTTGCGGGCCTGCACCCAGCCGGCGATACCACGCCTTACATCCTTGGACACCTCATGTGGGTGCCATCGGAAACGGGAGCGAGCTATGGCGATTTGGACGTTCAATATCTAACCGCGAGCTATCGCGTGTATTTGAGCGAGCCGGATGCGCAAAAGGTTTTCGCCCATATCAAGCACCTGCAGGCGACTTCGCCGCTTTGGAACGCGGAAACAACCAACTGTACCGCTTTTATCGGACAGATAGCGACCTTCATGGGGTTGAAGGTGCCCTTTCATCTAAAGAAGCCCGAGGACTACGTAAACGAGCTTAAAGCGTTGAATGGCGGCCGCCAAACGGTACAGCTCGCTTCGGATCATTAGCATGTCCGGTCCACTTCACGTAGTACGGAAGAGAGATTGACGACATCGACGCCAGCACCAGCGTCAGGAAGGCGAGATTGGACGTAAAGCGTTGATGCCGCGTCCAGTCTGCTCGCCAATCGCCAAAGCCGCGCTCCAAAATATCGGCATTCTTCGCTGGCCTCCCCCACGGACATGAGATCGCGTAGCGTCGGGTCCATAAAGCGGCTGAGCTCGCTGGAGCGAGCCCACGATTAAGTCATCCAGCCATGCTGATAGATGGGATCACCGCGGCATCTATGATGCACCCCGGCGCAGCCTGCTACAAAGCCGAAGCAGCCGTTCGATCGCAGAGCTTAGGGCCCAGTGATCCCGTGTCCGATCGCATTCGCAACGTCGCTGAGCCCGAACGGTACCATCAACGCGGCGGCGTTCAGTGAATTCGTGATTCTCGCCGTCAATCCCGGAATGAACGGAGAAACCGCGTGGTTCCGAAGTTAAGTGGTATCTTGCTGTCAATCGCCTTGATCTGCGGCTTCGCGCCGGTATCTCAAGCCCTCGACTATCCCAACAAATATGTTCGAATCATCATTCCGTTCCCGCCGGGAGGAGGATCGGATGCGCAAGCCAGGACGCTTGCCCTCGAGTTGAGCAAGATGTGGAATCAGCAGGTCATTGTGGAGAACAAGCCGGGAGCCGGCACGACGATCGGCGCCGCCTATGTCGCCAATGCTGCTCCCGATGGCTACACGCTTTATTTGAACAGCGTCGGGCACACCGTCACGCCCAGCCTGTACAAGAATTTGAGGTATGATCCCGTCAAGAGCTGCACGCCGATTTCGATGTTGTCGAAGTCGCCGTTCATACTGCTCGTCAATCCGTCGTTGGGCGCGAACTCGATGGCAGATTTGCTCGCGCTGGCCCGCAGTAAGCCGGGTAAGTTGAACTACGGCACGACGGGCATCGGAGGGGGACCTCATCTGGCTGCTCAAATGATGGTCGCTGCAGCCAAAATCGATGCACAGCACGTTCCCTTCAATGGTTCGGCACCGCTGTTGACAGCTCTGCTCGAGAACGTCGTTGATTTCGGTTTTGGCGATCCGGCGGCATTGCCGTCAATTCGGGCTGGAAGCTTAAAGGCGTTGGGCGTGACCAGCCTTGAACGTTCGCCAATCCTTCCGGATGTGCCGACATTCGATGAGACGATTAAAAAGGACTTCGACATGGCGAACTGGAACTCGATTCTCGCGCCCGCCAATACGCCGCCTGAGATCGTCAAGTTCATCAACGACTCAATCGCCAGGGCGCTGAAATCGCCCGACCTCGTGAGGGTTTTCGAAGCCCAGGGCTTTGAGCCGGTGTCGAGCAGTCCGGAGGAACTGCGCAGCTTTATGGTCTCGGAGATCAAGAAATATCACGACGTGTTGGAAGTAGCGGGGGTCAAGCCACAATAGCAAGAATGGAGGGCTGCCAATGAACGATGCCTACGGATTCACAGCCCGACAAACTCAAGTCAGACCTGACTGCGCCGTTCCAACAAGAACGAAACAATCTGCCCAAACTTGAATCCGGAAGTTTGCTGCTCAAACGGCGCCAGCGCGGAGCCAACCTTGGCGCCGCACTGTTCGCCGGCGGCGCAGTCGATCATTTGATCGGATCAAGGGTCTGTGGAATCGCCCGGTTCAGCTCTTCTATCCCGGCGCGATCTCCGATCGATTCCAGATCGCCGTTCTCCAGATAGTTGCTTCTCTTCTTCGGATCGCGTGTCCGTTCCGGATCGTCGCTCTTTCGAAACTCGCCTATCGTCGCCCGACCGCTTCTCATCGCTGCCCATCGTGGTCTCCGTGGGGTTGCCGAGAATCATGCTGGATCGCGTAATACTACCACACGAAAGCCGCCCCGGGAGGCTTGGCTATGCGGGAAGAATTCTGAAGGGCGAGATGCCTGCTGATCTACCGGTCGAACAGCCCACCAGGTTCGAGAGGGTGATCAATCTCAAAGCGACCAATGCCTTGGGTCTCACCGTGCCGCCGAAGCTGATATTCACGGCCGACGAGGTGATCGAATAAGGATGGTGTTTGTTGCGGCGCTAATGATCGCGGACATGGGTTGTCGCTTATCCCTGCGATGTCCGCTCGCTGACCGGATTTGAGCGGAAGTCGTCGGTACACGCCCAACCCGACGCGTTTGACCCATCTCGGACGTTAGGGTGGTCGTGATCTGGCGGCGCCGCAATTGCCTTGACCTAGATCAACGTCTCTCCGACCAGGGCGGATATCCGTTCACTAGGAAGGGGTTGCCGAATATGGCCAAGGCGTCCGAGGCGGGTGGCGGAAGGGCTTCGGAGGTCCGCAGAACCGGCACGTCGCTACGGACTGTGATCGTCGGACTGGGATTGGGGCTTTCCTTTCAGGCTTTTCCATCCATCGCTCAGACGCCTAGTCCGCCGCCCGACACGATGGAGGCGCGGGTCGAGGCGTGCACGCCCTGCCATGGCAATAATGGTCAGGGAACCAGCGACGTCTACTTCCCGCGTCTTGCGGGCAAGCCCGCCGGCTATCTCTACAACCAGCTTGTCGCCTTCAAGAACGGCCGGCGCAAATACCCGCCGATGAACTATCTGCTCGAATTCCTCACCGACCCGTACCTCCAGGATATAGCCGATTATTTCGCGACCCAGCATCCGCCGTTGCCCGCGCCCGAGCTGACGAACGTTAGCCAGCAGGTCCTGGCGCAGGGAGAATCTCTCGTCATTAGCGGCGATGCCGCTCGCCAGATCCCGGCCTGCCGAAGCTGCCATGGACCGGCGCTCACCGGCATGGAGCCCGGAATTCCGGGATTGCTCGGTCTGCGTCCGAATTACATCAGCGCGCAGCTCGGCGCATTTCGCTACGGTACCCGGACGGCCAAGGCGCCAGACTGCATGCAGACCGTTGCAGCCCGCCTGACGGAAGCGGACGTGACGGCGGTCGCGGCGTGGCTCGCGAGCCGACCGGCGCCTGCGAATTCGCCTCCCGCGCCGAAAGGCACATATGCCCTGCCTTTCGCTTGCGGCAGCGAACCAGATTGAGGGGCACGATCATGAAATTCCGATCATGGCTCCTTGGGTTTCTCCTACTCTCGCTCCTTCCTGGTCCAGCCGCGCAGGCGCAAGAGAAGAGAGGTCCTGCCGGCGACAACATCGTCCAACGCGGCGAGTATCTCGCCCGCGCGGGCGATTGCATTGCCTGCCACACTCCGCCCGAGGGCCGCATCTTCGCGGGCGGGCGCGCGATGCCGACCCCTTTCGGGACACTCTACTCTTCCAACATCACGCCGGATGCCGAGACCGGGATCGGGAAGTGGAGCGCGGACGACTTCTACAGGACCATGCACAACGGCCGCTTTCCGGACGGCGGCCTCATCTATCCGGCGATGCCGTTCGCGTCCTACACAAAGGTCACGCGCGCCGACAGCGATGCGATCTTCGCTTACCTGAAGACAATCCCGCCCGTGAACCAGAAGAACCGACCGCAAGACCTGCGCTTTCCTTACGATAACCGCCAACTGCTTCTTGGCTGGCGCACGCTGTTCTTCACCGAAGGCGAGTACAAGCCGGAGCCCAACAAATCCGCGGACTGGAATCGAGGGGCCTATCTTGTCGAGGGGCTTGGCCATTGCGGGATGTGCCATACGCCGATCAACGCGCTCGGAGGGACCTCACAATCCGAAGCGTTCAAGGGCGGCCTGATCCCGATGCAGAATTGGTACGCGCCCTCGCTGACGTCCAACCGAGAAGGAGGGCTCGGCGACTGGAGCATCAAGGACATCACCGATCTCCTGAAAACCGGCATCTCGGCGCGAGGCGTCGTTTACGGCCCTATGGCGGAGGTCGTTTACAACAGCCTGCAATACCTTAATGACGACGACGTACGGGCCATGGCCGTGTACCTCAAGAGCATCGCCGAGCCATCCCCTCCCCCGCCACCTTCTTCGACGATTCCGAGCAGTGAAGGGAGCCTGCTGATCAGCCTTGGCAAGACCGTGTACGACGCGCGCTGCGCGACGTGCCATGGAGCGCTAGGCGAAGGCAAGCCGCCGCACTGGCCGCCTCTCGCGGGCAACCAATCGATCCAGATGGAATCGGCCGTCAACCCGATTCGGATGGTGCTCAATGGCGGCTATCCGCCGGCCACGGAGGGAGATCCGCGCCCCTACGGCATGCCGCCGTTCGCGGGTTTGTTGTCCGACAACGAGGTCGCCGCCGTGGTCAGCTACATCCGCACGGCTTGGGGCAATCGCGGCACTCCGGTGAGCGCCCGCGACGCAAACGAGCTGCGGTCCGCACCGCTGAATTAAGGTGGGCCATGATCAATTCGGAGCTTCCTGAAGAGACGAATCGAGACGACCGGGTCGATGGGATCGTCTCTGCGGGGCCGCACGGAGCGCTGACGCTCGCCGGCATCGCGACCGCGTGCGTGGTGGCCATCTGGCTCGCCTTCTACCTTTTCGTATTCCTGGCGCGAGGGGCGCTGCAATGACCAATCTGGATGCGCATCAGGATGCGGAGATCGCCGAGCGCAGCGAACGCCGCTGGGTGACTATTTCCGTGATCGTCATGATCGTGCTGCCGTTGATCGCGGCCTTTGCCGGGATCCGTCAGGCGACGATGCCGCAGGCGCGTGTCGAGACCACCGATCCGACGCGCCTGCATCTTTCCGGCGAATTCGTGGAGTCCAATCTCGGTACTGCGGTAGAACCAGATGGCGCGGTCACGGTGCGCGCCATCGGCCAGCAATATTCGTTCACGCCCTCCTGCATCCTGGTCCCGGCGCAGACCCCGGTCATGCTCCGCGCGACCAGCGCCGACGTGGTGCACGGGATTATCATCCTGGGCACCAACATCAATACCATGCTGTTGCCGGGCTATGTCTCTCAACAATTCATGCGCTTCGACAAGACGGGCGATTACCTCATGCCGTGCCAGGAATTCTGCAGCTTCGGACACGAAGGCATGTGGGGCAAGGTCAGGGTGATCGACAAGGCGGAATTCGCAGGCCGCGCGAAGAACGGCGGGAGGCTGAGCTGTGTTGGCGAATAAGAAGCTAATCCTTGCGCATTTCTGGCTCGCATTCGCGGTCTTCGGACTCGCGCTCTGCCTTGGCGCCTGGCAGATGTTCGTCCGCAGCCCGCTCTACACCTGGATCAGCGATCCGGAATGGTATTACCGGTCGCTCACCGCGCACGGCACGGTGATGGGCTACGTCTTTCCGACCCTGGTCGCCATGGGCTTCGGTTATGCGATCACCGAATCCGCGCTGGAACAGCGTCTCGTCGGCCTCCGCTGGGCATGGGCAGGATTTTGGCTCATCGTCGCCGGCTCGGTCATGGCGATGGTGCCCGTCGCGCTTGGTCGCGCTTCGGTGCTCTACACCTTCTATCCGCCGCTGATCGGCAACGCGTTCTACTATATCGGGGTCGTGCTGGTGGTGGTCGGCTCCTGGGTCTGGGTCGCTCTGATGTCGATCAACCTGCGCGTCTGGAAGCGCGCCCATCCGGGCGATCCCGTACCGCTCGCGATGTTCGCGAGCGTCGCCGGGTCCTATCTGTGGGCGTGGACGGCGGTCGGCGCGGCACTCGAATTGCTGCTGCAGATCATCCCGGTCGCGCTCGGATTGAAGGCGACCATCGACGCGGGGCTCGCGCGCGTCTTGTTCTCCTGGACGCTGCACGCCATCGTCTATTTCTGGCTGATACCGGCCTACATCGCCTTCTACGTCATCGTGCCGCGCGCGATCGGTGGGCGCCTCTTCAGCGACACGATGGCGCGTATCTCGTTCATCCTGTTCCTCGTCGTCTCCATGCCGATCGGCATTCACCACACCTTTGCCGACCCGCAGGTCGGAGCCGGATTCAAGTTCATCCATTCCGCCTTTACGGCGGCCGTCACGCTGCCGACCCTGTTCACAGTGTTCACGATCTGCGCTTCCGTCGAGATCGCCGGCCGCTTGCGCGGCGGCAGAGGACTGTTCGGCTGGATCGCTGCACTGCCCTGGAAGAACCCGATCATGCTCGCGGTCGCGTTCTCATTCATCATGCTCGGCTTCGGCGGGGCAGGCGGGATTATCAACATGAGCTACCAGCTCAACGCGTCGATCCACAACACCCAGTGGATCACCGGGCATTTCCACCTCATCTTCGGCGGCGCGGTCGTGATCATGTATTTCGCGCTCGCCTATGACCTGTGGCCCCATCTCACGGGCCGTTCGTTGCCGGACGCGCGGCTGGTCCGCACGCAACTTTGGCTCTGGTTCATCGGCATGATGGTGACCACGTTCCCGTGGCATTGGGTCGGCATCCTCGGCATGCCCCGCCGCATGGCCTATTTCGATTACACGGATCCCGCGCTGTCGCCGCAGGCGCTTCCCGTGGCGATCTCGGCGATCGGTGCTTTCATCGTGCTGACGTCCGGCCTCCTGTTCCTCTTCATCCTTGGGCGCGCGTACACGGCTTCCCGGACGGACGCGGGCCCATACCGATTCAGCCGGCCCATTCATGCCGTGAGGTCCGTGCCCCTCGCTCTCAACAGCTACGGGATCTGGGTTGCGCTGATGATCGGGCTCACGGTCACGAACTACGGCTTTCCTATCGCGGCGCTGGTGGCGCGTCAGGACACGTCCGTGCCGGCGATCTACGTGGGAGCACAATGATGAGCGCGCGCGAGCTCTTCTCGTTCCGCAATCCATACTTCAGCGTGAGCGTCGGCATCACGGCCGCCGTTTTCCTCTTGACGGCGCTCCTCGGCTTCATCGTGCTGCCCTACGCTCAGCCCGAACTCAAGTTCACGGACCTTTGGGATGCTATCTGCAGCGCCGCCGGCCTGCCGCGGCGGTCGCCTTCTTCCCCTGCGCCCAAACCGACGCATCCTTTGTCGGAAGTCGTCTTGACGCCGACGACGCTTGCGCATCCGAGCCAGGAGTCGATCGGCCGCGGTGCGACGCTCGCGCAACGCTGCGCGATCTGCCATGGCCCGACCGGCATCAGCCGCGCGGACTCGCCCAATCTGGCGGGCCAATATGTGGCTGTGATCTACAAGCAGTTGCTGGATTTCCGCTCGCGCGCGCGGACCAATGCCGTGATGTCGCCATTCGCCGCCAACCTGTCGGATCAGGACATTGCGGATCTCGCCGCCTATTACGCGTACCTGCCGCGCCTTCCCGCCTACCATCCCGAGCCGCAGCTTCCGAGGCCCCGCATCGTGATCAACGGCGCGCCGGTCCGCGGCATCGCGCCCTGCGGCTCCTGTCATGGCAGTCTGGACAACAAGACCGGCAGCCCGTGGCTGGAGGGACAATCGAAGGTTTACCTGAAGGAACAGCTTCAGGCATTCGCGTCTGGTCAGCGCACCAACGACATCAATCAGCAGATGCGCAACATCGCCCGCGCCCTGACGCCGCAGGAGATCGACGAGGCCGCCGCGTACTATGCCTCACAGCCGCCGGATATTGTGAAGGCAACCGACTGAGCGGCGTCGGTACTGGCGCGTCGCAGTCCAGGTGCGATCGTACACGCGCATGGTCGGCTTGGAGGCAGGCTAAGGTTCACCGGGGAGATTTCCCGAGTCTGGCACATCGCGTCAGTTAGTGCAGTGCAGCGACATGTCTGTAGTTGGGGGGTAGACTGGACGCTTCGATCCATCGCACCCGCCACGTTGAATTTTGTCGCCGCGGGGAGCTGCTGCTCACGACCGTCGCACCAGCCATGCGCGGCGCCTTTGCCCTCTGGACACGAGCCTGCTGTGTTGTCCAAAATCGCTGGGCACAGAGGAGCAACGCCGATGACGATTATCGATTCCCAGGTCCATGCCTATGAGGCGAACACGCCGAAGCGCCCCTGGCACAGTGTGCCGAACTGGCCCGACCACGTCACGGGTGACGAGATGGTCGCGGCGATGGACAAGGTCGGCGTCGACGGCGCGATCTTCATCTCCGCCTTTTCCATGTACCGCTACGACGCCAGCTATGCCGTGGAAGTGCAACGCGCCCATCCCGGCCGGCTCGCCATCGTCAAGCCGGTCGACCCGGACAATCCTGACGTGGCCGATGTCGTCGCCGACTGGAAGAATACGCCAGGCGCGGTCGGAATCCGCATCATGCTGACAAGGGAGAACAAGCGCGAGCCTGATGACCCGGGCCTCGACCGGATCGCACGCGCGGCCGTTCGTTACGATTTTCCGGTCAACATCCTGTGCTGGGACAATCTGGACGCGGGCACCGCGCTGATCGATCGCCATCCCGACACGCGATTCATCATCGACCATCTGGGCATCCTGCAGCCGCGCGTGCCGCCGGCGCCGCCGCAGCCCTGGACCGACCTTCCGAAGGTGCTGGAACTCGCCAGGCGTCCGAACGCGGTGATCAAGGTCAGCGGTGCCTGCACGCTGTCCCGGGAGCCGTATCCTTTCCCGGACATCTGGGATCCGCTTGCCCGCGTGTTCGATGCCTGGGGTTTCGATCGCTGCTTGTGGGGCACAGACTGGACGCGCGCGTTCGCCGTCGTCAACTACGAGCAGGCCGTGCAGCCATTCCTTGAGACTGTCCGCCTGAGCGACACAGAGCGGGCAATGCTGATGGGCGGTGCCTGCGCCAAGGCTTATGGTTGGTCACCGAAGAAAGGTTAGCACCGGCTCATAGAGTTCGCCTTCGCCATGCCGGCAATGCCTGACCGCAGAACCCGACGCGGGAGCCCGCGCTTACGGATCCGACCTGGTCTGAGGCACTCCATGCGCTATTTCTAGCTCGCCATCCGATTGCAATCTTACTATGATTTGACCCATGCAAAGGCATGATCCTTGCGAGGCCACATGCGGCGCCGCGATTTCATTGCTCTCATTGGCAGCGCAGCGGCTTCGTGGCCGCTCCCGGCGCGGGCGCAGCAGCGCAAGCGGGTGCGTCGTATCTCAGCGCTGAACGGTACGGCGCCGACCGGACCGAACCCGGCCTCCCATGCTGCTTTCCTGCGACGACTGGACGAACCTGGTTGGACCGATGGCCGCAATGGCCGGATTGAAATACGCCGGGCCAACAGCGACCTGGAGCTGATGCGGAGTTACGGCACGGAGCCGGCTGGCCCCTCGCCCGATGTATTTCTCGTCCACAGCAATCCGGCTTCACGGCTTCGACCCTGGAATGGGCGCAGGCCCTTGGCCAAGACGATCCCCGGCCAGATTAGCGGCATCAATCGCAGAGAGCAGCAAGGAGGAGAAGGCCATGACTAAAAAGCTTCCAAAGAAGGACAGATCAGCTGTCAAGGTCGCTGATTACATCGTCGAGCGCCTTGCCGCAGAAGGAATCGACCACTGCTTTGGCGTCGCCGGCGATTACGCGTTTCCAATTTGCGATGCGGTCGACAGCAGCACCAAGGTGAAGTGGATCGGCTGTGCCAACGAATTGAATGCGTCTTACGCCGCGGATGGCTATGCGCGCATCCGGGGCGCGGCGATGCTGGCAACGACCTATGGCGTCGGCGAGCTATCCGCCATCAACGGCGTGATGGGCGCCAAGGCGGAACGATCACTGGTCTTTCACGTCGTCGGAATGCCCTCCTATCAGAATCAGCGCTTGCACAAGATCGCCCATCACACCCTCGGCGACGGCGTCTACGGCAATTTCGTCGAACTGTCCGCCGGCGCCGCGTGCTGTCATGCGGTCATCAATCCGGAGAACTGCGTCGTCGAAATGGAGCGCGTTATCGCGGAGGCGCATCGCAACAATCAGCCTGCCTATATCGCAGTGCCCTCCGACTACGCGCAATCCCCGGTCGTGCCGGCTGACGTGAAGCCGATCGTGCCTGGATCAAACCAAGCCGCGTTACAAAAGGCGATGTCGATCATCGCAGAACGCATCAAAAAGGCGAAATCCATAGTCGCATTTGTCGCCTTCCCGATTTCGCGGCTCGGCTTGCAGAAGGAGGCAAAGAAGGCGATCGAAGCGCTGGGCTGTCCTTTCGTTACAACGCTCATGGAAAAATGCGTCATTGGTGAAGGTCATCCGCAATTTGCCGGCATGTATGTCGGCGCGGTGTCAGAGCCGAAAACGCGCCAAATCATCGAAGGCGCCGATCTGGTCCTCGATCTCGGCGGCGTCAATTTGAACGACATCACCACGGCAGCCTATTCCGGCCGACTCGATCTGTCGCGGTTTGTTACCGTCGGCCTCGACGACGTCAGGATCGGAGACAAGGTCATCGCCAATGTCCGGCTTGAGGACATTCTATCCGAGCTGGCCAAGCTCAAACCATCATCGGCGCCATACAAGGGAAAACCGCAGAAGCTCGCGCCGGTAAACGGCAAGGCGTCCGACAAGATCACGATGGCCGCGCTTTATCCGCGTTACGCGGCATTTCTGCGCGCCGGAGACACGGTCGTTCTCGAGACCGGTAGCTCGAGCCTCGGCGTGACACCAACGATCCTTCCGGATGGCGTGCGGGTGGAAGCGCAAGTTCTGTGGGGGTCGATCGGCTGGGCGACCCCGGCCGCCTTCGGCATCGCGCTTGCCGATCCGAGCCGGCGCACAATTCTGATCACTGGCGAAGGCTCGCATCAGCTGACTGCGAACGACATCGGCGCCATGGGACGGTTTGGAGCAAACGTCATCGTCTTCGTACTCAACAATAATGGCTACCTCATCGAGCGCGCGCTGGAGGAAAATCCGGACTGGACATACAACGACCTCGCGCCCTGGAACTATGCCGAATTGCCGAAGGCGCTGGGATGCGAAAATTGGTATACTGCGCGCGTTACCACGCTTGGCGAGCTCGACGAGGCAATGAAGGCCGCACGCGCCGGCAAAACCGGGGCGTATATCGAGATCATTGGCGGCAAAATGGATATGCCGCCGGCCCTCGCCTTCGCCCACGGCCAACTCAAGGCGATGTACGGCGACACGCCGTAATATTTACTCCCGAAACAACAGATGGCGAGAGCAGCCGTGCTTCCGCCATCTGCGAAGTCCGCAAAGTCTGCTTGTGACACGAAACAGACATGGCGGGGCGGCCTGACGATGTCTGTTATGGCGGGGCAGAACGGACATGCCGTTTCAGCGTGTGTCACCGGTTTTGCTCGCCCGCGCCGACAAGGTGATCGAGGAGTTTTCGCTACAGCCTCACTCATAAGGGAGAGAGCCATGCAATCTTCTTGGAAAATTGTGAGCGCAGGACTCGCGCTGAGCATCCCGGCACTGGCGTTTGCCCCCCTCGCTTCGGCCGGCCCGAAAGAGGATGTGGCGGCTTCGACCCTGGAATGGGCGCAGGCCCTTGGCCAAGACGATCCCGACAAGGTGTTGGCGCTCTACTCCGATGATGCCGTGCTCTGGGGAACGTTGTCGCCAAAGTTACGCGCCGATCGGGCGGCCTTGCGGGATTATTTCGCTACTGCCTTTAAGGTTCTTCCCGGCCTCAGGGTCGACTTCGGCGATCAGCTTATCCGCGTCTACGGCGATACCGCGGTGAACACCGGCTATTACACTTTTTCCTACATCAGGGATGGAGAGACAAGGATCTTCCCTGCGCGCTACAGCTTCACTTATGTCAAGAGCGGCGAGCATTGGCTGATCGTGGATCACCATTCCTCGGCGATGCCATCACCCCCGAGATAGCGAACACCCCTTCTATCTCGGGCTTGACGTCCGTATCCGGCACATCGCGGGTCGCGTATGGACGCGCCGGTCCATTGTTAATGTTGGGGATGGCCGCAAAGTGTTAGAGTCCGGGCATCGGATCATGCGTGTCCCTTGGAGGCCATGCGACGCCGGGATTTCGTCACCTTTGTTACGCGTGCGACTGCGGTGTGGCCGGGCATAGCGCTTGCGCAGCAATCGGCCGGCAAGGTGTGGCGTGTCGCATACTTCTACCCGGGCATGCGCGGCCCGTACAAGAAGATCGACGCGGCCTTAGGTGATGATCGAATGAGGTGAGTCCCTTCAGCATCCAAGAAGCCAAGGGAGGATGAGATGAGCCTTCGAACTCTCAGGCTCGACCGGATCGGCCGCTTGTCGGCTCTACTGATTGCCGCTGCCCTGCTCCTCGGGAGCCCGAGCTTCGCTCCAGCGCAAACGCAAGCAGAGCGGCTTCCGAAAGTCGGGTATCTCGGTTTCGGCGCCTCAGTTCCGCCAACTCATTTCCAAAACCGGATGAGGGAGCTCAGATATTCAGAAGGCAAGGAGGTCACGGTGGAATACCGCTTTGCCGGAGGACGTCCGGGGGAGCTCCCTCGCCTCGCCCGCGAACTCGTCGATGCGAAAGTCGATGTCATCATGGCTATCGGTGACGAGGCGATCGTGGCCGCCAAGGACGCTACACGCACCGTTCCGATCGTCATGGTCGCCTGCGATGCGGTCACCACCGGCTTCGTCGCCAGCCTTGCTCGTCCAGGCGGCAATCTCACGGGCGTGACTTGTATCACCTCCGAGCTCATGCCGAAGCGCATGGCGGTGTTCCGCGAGCTTCTGCCGTCTGCGTCCCGCCTCGTGGTCCTTTACAACCCAGAGAACGTCAGTAAGCCCCCCGAGGCGGCGCGCACTGTCGAACTCGCGAAACAGCTGGGTCTCGACGCCAAAGCCGTTCAGTTCCGCACGGCCGAAGACATTGAGCACGCCTTTTCCGCCTTTGCGGCCGATCGTCCCGATGGCCTCGTCGTCCTGACCGAACAGCGCTCGATTACCCACGCGAAGCTCTTGGGAGATCTTTCGCGCAGAGAGCGGCTCCCGGTCCTGCATTCCTTCAGCGAAGGTGTCCGCGCGGGCGGTCTGATCTCCTACGGTCCCCACTTTCCGGAGATGGTGTTGATGGCGACCAACTATGTCGCGAAAATCCTCAAAGGAGGGAAACCGGCCGAGCTGCCCGTCGAGCAGCCGACTCGGTTCGAACTGGTCATCAATCTGAAGACCGCCAAGGAAATCGGTCTGACGATCCCACCCTCCCTCCTCGCCCGCGCCGACGAGGTGATCGAATAGACGGCCATGTCCGTTCATGGCACGTTTGAGACATGCCAACCAACACGGAGATGGTCCGCTTATCGGGGAAGACCGGAAGTGACCGGCGAAGCCTGGTATGACGTGATTGATCGGAAACAGACATCAGGCTGGAAGTAATTTGGCATGTGCCGCTGCTTGCCGTAGCTCTGGCCAACGGCTCGACCTGGAATGCGTCGACGGGAGACAACCGATGCCTGAAACCGACCGGGAGTTTGCTGGTTCGATCCCGGAAAACTACGACCGCTATCTGGTCCCGTTGATATTCGAGAGCTTCGCCCAGGATATTGCCCAACGAGTGGCTGCGCTTTCGCCGCGTACCGTTCTGGAAACCGCTGCTGGCAGCGGCGTGGTCACGCGAGCATTGGCGCCCAGACTTTCGCCGGATGCCAGCTACGTCGTAACCGACCTCAATCAGCCGATGCTGGACTACGCCGCTATGCGACAGGCCGCCGACAATCGCATCAGCTGGCGCAAAGCAGACGCATTGGCGCTGCCGTTCGAAGATGCTGCTTTCGATCTCGTTTGTTGTCAGTTCGGTGTCATGTTTTTTCCCGACCGCCAATCGGGCTACCGTGAGGCAAAGCGGGTCCTCAAGCCGGGAGGCCATTTCCTGTTCAACGTATGGGATCGCATCGAGGAGAATGTGTTCGCCAACGATGTAACGAACGCGCTCGCGGAGCTATTTCCGGGCGATCCACCACGCTTTTTGGCTCGCACGCCGCATGGCTATCACGACCCCGCGCTGATCCAGAGTGAGCTGGAGAAGGCAGGCTTTTCGAGCGTGGCCATCGAGACCAGAGCCGGTCAGAGCCGCGCGCCCTCCCCGCGCCATCCTGCGGTTGCCTACTGCCAGGGAACTCCCCTTCGCAACGAAATCGAAGCCAGGGACGCCGACAAGCTCGAGGCCGCAACCAACCACGCCGCGTCAAGGATTGCGAACAGACATGGGAACGGCGAGGTTGCCGCAAAAATTCAGGCGCACGTCATCGTGGCTGTGGCCTAGGATCAGGTGAGCGGTGGCCAGTCGTGGCCGGACTTGCTGCTGGCTTGACCGGGTCGCGATTGACCCGACTGAGACATCGCAATGTTTCGGTTCAAGTGCACGGGATAGTCGACCTCGCGAAGGCCTGACGCTAGGTTTGGGGCACCGGGATTGGCAGGTTATTTTCCGACGACCGCCCGCACCGGCTTTGATCGAGAACGCAGATATCGCCGAGGAACAGATGATTGAGGGATTTGGCCGCCGAGCTTGCGCAGCTCTGTTACTGCTTTGTCTTCCGGCGAGCGTCCTTGCGCAGTCCAACACATCTTCGCCCGATCCGGAGGGCGCCGGATTTTCAGCCAAACGCCTGGGCCGGATCGCCCCCTGGTACCAGGCGCAGGTCGATGCCGGCGCGCTGGCGAGCGCCGTGGTCGCCATCGCCCGCAACGGCAAGCTTGCCTACCTCCAGGCGATCGGTACCTACGACCGTGCGGGAAAGAATCCATTGACGCCGGACGCTATCTTTTGGATCGCGTCGATGACCAAGCCCGTGACCAGCGTGGCCGCGATGATGTTAGTCGAGGAAGGAAAGCTTGATTTAACAGCGCCCGTTTCCGAGTACTTGCCGATCTTCAAGGACAAACCGGTCGGCGTCGAAGATGTCGATCCCGAAACAGGAAAGCACACGCTGCTGCTGGAGCCCGAGAAGCGGCCCATGCTGGTGATCGACTTGCTCCGACACACCTCGGGCCTGATCTATCCCGACGAGGGAAAAACGGCCCTGCACATGATGTACGGCCTGGCCGATTTCAGGCGCAACAGGACCTTGGCCGACTTCGTCGCGAGCCTTGCTTCGTTGCCACTCGCCCATCAGCCGGGAGAGGTCTGGGAATATAGCTGGAGCGTCGACGTGCTTGCCCGTGTGATCGAGGTGGTCTCGGGCCAGCCATTCGACCAGTTCCTTGATAGCCGCATATTCAAGCCGTTGCGCATGGTCGACACGGGCTTTTACGTCCCCGACGAAAAACGCGCGCGCTTGGTCGATCCGATCCCCGGCGGGCGAGCGGCGGTTTGGGATGTCACCAAGCCCGCGAGGCTATTCTCCGGAGGCGCCGGTCTGGTCTCGACCGCGCCCGATTATCTGCGCTTTTGTCAAATGCTGCTGAATGGCGGCGAGCTTGACGGCGTGCGTATCCTCTCTGCGAAAACCGTGCAGCAGATGACCACAAATGCCCTGCCGCCGGATGCGCGCTTTGCCGGGGAAAATGGCCAATTCGTCGGTCCAAGGGTCGGCACTGGGTGGGGGCTGGGCTTTGCCATTCGCACCAACCCGGACTTCAGCCTGCTCCCGGGCGCCGTCGGCAGTTTCAACTGGAGCGGGCTCTGGGGCACGTATTTCTGGATTGATCCGGTCGACAAGCTGATCGCGGTGCAGATGATACAGGTCCCGCCGGACGCCGGAGTCCCTTACCGGGACGCGTTGCGCCATCTGACTTACGCGGCGCTTAGCGTTCCAAGGCCCAGTACGCTGCCCGCACCGATCATCTTGAGCGCTGATGCCCTCAATTCTTTTGCCGGGACCTACGATTTCGGAGCATCGCTCAGCTCACGCGACAGGCAGGCGCCGATTCCCGCCTTCGCCTTCGCCGGCGTCGGCGTGAATGTCGCGCTGAGAGACAACAAGGTCACAGTGCGCGGGCCCGTAGAGGGCGGGCCCGCTTCGAAGGCCGGTGTGATCGCAGGCGACGTGCTCACGGAGGCCGACGACGTGCCCTTGGCGGGGCTCAGCATGAACCAGGTGCTCGAGAAGCTGCGCGGTCCCGCCGGCTCGCCGGTCCGCCTCAAGATTGCGCGCAAGGATCACGACCCGATCGAGGTCACGATCGTTCGTGAGCCGATCCGACCGGCGGGCGCGCGGATAGAGGTGCGGGTCGAAGACGGTGCGCTTGCGATTGCGGCAAAGGGGAGATGGGAAGTCCTCAACTTTGAAAAAGGCAAGACGACCTCGGCTCGACCGACGTCAAACAGCGAGTTCCTTGTCGAAGACGACGACCACACTCGTCTTGCTTTCGTGCGCGACGAAGCCGGAAAAATCTCCGGCGCAGTGCTCAATTCAGGGCCCTGGCAAATCACGGTGGCGAAAGTGAACTAAACTACCGCCGGTCCCAGGGATCGTCGTCGTTGTGCCCTTCCAGGTCTCTTAATGACCGGCAACCCCAAAGCGGACAATTGTCAACTTTTCCCGCCCTTGTTGGGCCAGTCGCCCACAACTCAATGGAACCAAGCAATCGCTGAGGTTGAGTTAGCAAGGAGAAGGTGTTTTTATGCTTCGGGCAATAGCAGCTTGCTGCAGGTTGGAGAGAATGTTGACGCGCCGGGACCTTACGCGACTTTTTATCAAAGTGTTCGGCCTACTTATCCTTCTGGGCGCGGCGGTCGATCTGCCATCGACTATCTATCAATTTGCCCTTCAGATGCACAGTTGGGAAACGGCAAGGGTCGCCTTTACTTGGCCGACGGCTGTTATGGTCGGAGCCAGCTATTTCGGACCAATTGCCGCCTATGTCGCCGTTGGCCTGGGTTTTATGTGGTGGAGTGGCGGCATCGTCGATCGAGCCAGGCAAGCGCCTAACGACGGCGACCTGCCCGTGACATCGACCGACCTGAAAAATATCGAGGTCAGCCTTGTAACCGTGATTGGATTGTATTTCCTCGCAGGCGGGTTCGCCGAGCTATGTCGAACGATTTTCAGTCAGGGGGTCTACTATGGGTTGGGTGGCTCGCCAACGCCGGAACCACTTTGGACGCGCGTTATGCGCTCGGGTGCCTGGCTAGAAATCCCTTGGATCATGCAAGCTCTGGTGAAACTAACAATAGGAGCGTTGCTCGTGCTGGGTCGAGGCGCAACTGTAGCCACGCTACGTCAGGCTCGCTATTGGGTGCGGAAATGGCGCGCATGGCCGTACCAGCCAGAGTAGGATCAGACGATACGACGTGTCGACGACAGAAGGCGTGACCCTCTGGTATCCCCGACCGGCTGAGCAACATTCCCGCGCGTCCGCTTCTGGCACTCTTCGGACATGGGTGGTCACGCTGACGATGTCTGTTCTTGAGGGGGTAAGCGGACGGCCCAGTTGCGCTCCCGGACTTCCGAATTTGACCCAAAGGGGACCTAAATGCGGAGTTTTGATTTTCCCATTGGGAAAATTCTCTGAACTTCAGCGGAGCAAGAGGCGGCTGCGCCAAGCAATTACCTGCTATCCAAAAAAGGGCAGTGTAACTGTCACACCCACCATCATGAAATACTCGGGTTTCACCGCGCGCCCCAACGCGGTTTGGGCTGCAACCGCGTTATAG
This sequence comes from Bradyrhizobium erythrophlei, assembly GCF_900129425.1. Taxonomy (NCBI): domain Bacteria; kingdom Pseudomonadati; phylum Pseudomonadota; class Alphaproteobacteria; order Hyphomicrobiales; family Nitrobacteraceae; genus Bradyrhizobium; species Bradyrhizobium erythrophlei. The sequence goes on from NZ_LT670817.1 coordinate 5,056,374, forward strand.
GGATTCCATTTCGAGATTTTGCTAAAACAAGAATCCTTCCGAGGGGAATGTTTCAAGCCAAGGGGAGTTAACATGTGCAGCCTTGGAGAGATCGCCCAGACGAAAGCAGGAGGATCAAATGTTCAAATTAGTGGTCAGGTTTGTGACGCTGGCAGCGTTCCTGATGGCGCTGATCGCTGCGCCCGTCGTTCCGGTCTTTGCCGCCGGCGGCGGCGGGCCTCCTGGAGAAGACATCATGCGCCCCTCTCCCCCATCAGCAACGCCGGACAGCAAAGCTCGCCTCACCAACCGCAGACCCAAGCAGAAGCAGCCCAGGAAACAGTCGCTGTTCGACGATCCCGCCTTTTTGCGGGGCTATCGCGCCGCCTATGCGACGATCTATGACCGCAACGATTATAGTGCGGCGATCGAGCAGCTTAAGGCGCTTGGCCATGACGATCACCCGAACGTCGCGAACCTGATCGGCTATTCCTATCGCAAAGTCGGCGATTACAAGCTCTCGCAAGTTTGGTACGAGCGCGCGCTGAAGGCCGATCCGAACCATGTGCTGACGTGGCAGTATTACGGTCTGTGGCAGATTGAGCAGGGCAACCGCGATCAGGCGCAATATCATCTAAGCCGGATAGCTGCGATTTGCGGGACCGACTGCGAGGAGTATCGGTCGCTGGCGGCTGCGCTCGAAAAACCGCCCGGCACCGGTCTCGTTTATTGAGTCTAGCCGCAACGCCGTTCATTGGGCGCATCGGCCGCGCCAAAGGCCATGTCTGAGTTTGGCACGAAACGGACCAGCCGCGCCGGTCTCCTAATGTCCGTTGATCGGGGGACGAACGGACCTAGCTCACACGCAGCCGGACGTCTGAGTTTGACCCAAAGCGGTCATCAGCCACAACGCCAGCATCGCGCGCTTGTATCTCGGCCTCCTATTCAGTTCCGCGGCAGAACAGGTGGTCCATGCAGCAGCTTGATAGTCCCCGCAATCGCGACGTCGTGTCGAACGGACCTTAGAGCTTATTAGCGAACTGCCGAAATCGCCTGTGACCTCAGCGCGAGAGAGCGCTGAGGTCGGCAGGACTACATAGCAACTGCCGTTGTTTTAGTTGTACCCATAGCTGGAGGCGTACGGGTAATAGCCATATCGATACCTATACGGGGAATAGCCATACCCATATCCATACGGATAAGAGTAAGCGTAGTCGTCATAGTAGTCATCATATGGGTAGCCGAATCCGAATCCGAAGCGGCGGCGCCCGAAATCGCGATCATGGAATCCACGACCACGAAATTCGCCGAATCTCCGACCACCGCCGCGGAAACCACCATCATGGAATGCCATGCCACCACCGCGGAAGCCGCCATGGAAGCCACCGCCGCCAAAGCCGCCGCCATGGAAACCGCCACCACCGCCAAAGCCGCCGCCATGGCCTCCGCCCATGCCACCTCCGTGGCCTCCTCCGCCTCCGCCGCCACCGCCGCGAGCCAAGGCCATCGTTGGCGCAGCCAGGCCAACAGATGCAACGGCCAATAACGCGATCGCTGTCTTACGCAACATGATCATCCTCCTTGAGAAACTAGCTCCCAACCTCGACACGCATTGCAGGTGGCAATCGCTCCAGAGAAACGCTACTGGCTTCGACATCACTGTTGCTCAACTCCGCGCGAGAGACGCCTGATTAAATTTGAATTCAGAAAGCGCGTTGCGCGCGTAGCGCGGTTCAGGCGATTCCACTGTTGCGGATGTAACTTGATGCTGGAATTTCGTAACAAAAAAACTGCTACCGAGTTGCGCCACCGACGTGACTTCGATCTCGCGCTCCAACTTCGAAGGTCTAAGTGACAGGTGGTCCATGCAGCAGCTTGATAGTCCCCGCAATCGCAACGTCGTGTAGAACGTTGCTAAGGAGGGGATGCGGAATCGGCAAAACCGGGCAACCGGCACTTCCGAGATTACCCCCTAACCGGACATGACGCGGACATACCAAAATCGACGCAAATGACCCACTGCGGACATTGGCGAGTAATTTCCAGTTCAAAGCTAGACAGCCAAGTACCCGGCAACAAAGGCGGAGCGATTTACTGGGTCTTGTTTTTCGTGTCTTGGGCCTTTCGCTGCAGCAGCTTTTCCTCGGCAGCATTCAGGGGGACCAGCTTGACCGTTAGTGTATCGACCTTGCCGGTGAACCGGAATGGCGGCTGGTGGTCCTTGTCCGCCACGCCCGTGCGGGTATCCACCCCGACATCGAAGTTCTCGTCGATCGTCTCGACGAACGGAATGGTTGCGACGGCCAACTCGGCATTGTGCGATCAATGACGGCAACCCTGAAGAGTCTTCCGTTAGGCCATTGGCCACTAGCAATGCGAGCGGCAGACGGCGCGACGCATCAATCATTCTGTCGGAGCGGAATCGATGAAGACCATCATGTTGGTCCATGGCGCGTCGGTCATCACAAATCAGGACTGCAAAGGTCGCGGTACCGAGCCGTGGTGAGAGGGTGCCTCGGGGAGATTCCGAATCTGCATAGTCGAGGACCCGACCCGGCATTAAACTGGCACGGCTTGCCGGCAGGTAAGGCGGCCGGATCAGCCCGAGTTTCTTCAGGCACGCCACTATAGTGTTCGGCTTCCACGGGCCGAACAAAGCTGCACGTGAAACCGCATTGAGCACCTTGAGCACCGGAATGATGGTCTCAACGACGCATCGGACGGTGGAGCAACGCGCGCAGTCAGTATAGGAGGACCGTGATGCCCGACCGTCAGCCTTCGCTGCGCAAGACCCACATCACGACTGAGCGCCCGCCGTTCGAGCGGATCGCATTGGTGCTGCAAGGCGGCGGTGCCCTTGGGGCCTATCAGGGCGGCGTTTACCAGGCCCTGGCGGAGGCCAATCTGCATCCCGACTGGGTAGCGGGCATTTCGATCGGAGCTATTAATTCGGCGCTTATTGCCGGCAATCCGCCGGAAAAGCGTGTCGAGAGATTGCGGGAATTCTGGGAAACCGTCAGCAGCTCTCGGATTGGAATACCCTATTTTCCGGAGGTAAAGCTCGAAGACGAGTTCGCCCACAGCATCGTCAATCAGCTGCGCTCGTTCAACACGCTCCTCTTCGGCGCGCCCGGCTTCTTCAAACTCCGTCAGCCGCCGCCCTACCTCTATCCGTCGATGAGCCCCGTATCTATGAGCTACTACGACATTACTCCGCTCAAGGCCACACTCGAACGCTTGGTGGATTTTGACCTGATAAACGCCGGAGCTACTCGCTTCGGCGTCGGCACTGTGAACATCCGCAATAGCAACTTCGTCTACTTCGATAATGCAACCGACCAGATTGGCCCTCAACATGTAATGGCAAGTGGCTCTTTGCCTTCGGGCTTTCCGGCTACGGAAATCGAGGGAGAATTCTATTGGGACGGCGGCCTCGTCTCCAACACACCGTTGCAATGGGTGCTCGACAGCAGCCCCAGGCAAGACACCCTCGTTTTTCAGCTCGATCTGTGGAGCGCGCGCGGCGAACTACCGCGCAACTTGACCGAGATTGAACTGCGTCAGAAGGAGATCCGCTTCTCCAGCCGCACGCGGGCCGCGACCGATCAATTCAAGAAACTGCAGATGGCCCGCCGGACAGCCGCGAAACTTCTCAAGAAGCTACCCAAGGACCTGCTGCAGTCGCCGGAGGCCGAGAGGCTGGCGGAGCTCGCGGATGAGAAAGTCTACAATCTTATACAGCTCATCTACCACGCCAAGAATTATGAAGGTTGCTCCAAAGATTACGAGTTTTCCCGCCGCACGATGGAGGAACACTGGAAGGCGGGCTACCACGATGCGGTACGCACGCTTCGCCATCCGGAGGTGCTGCAACGCCCGGACGGAGCGGATGGGGTCTTTACCTTCGATCTCGCCACGCAAGATCGCGGAGTGGCTGGATGATTTGATCCAACATATTTGCGGCGGGAGGTCTGAATGGCGAACGCTTTGGTACGGACATCGGCGAACGAATTCATCCGTATGCCCGACTCTGCCTGGCGGGAGTCTGCTCGCTCCCGTCCCACAGAATTGGTAATTCAGGGAGTCAGCCGATGAAATTTTCCCTTCGCGCTTTCCTCAGCGCAATCGTTGTCGTCGGCATTGCCATAGCCGGTCTGTCCTATGCTTATTGGGACCAAACGGTTCAGATCGGGTCGACGGCGATAAATTATGTGCGCTATTGGTCGGCTCCCGCCGGGACCCTTGAAACGGAAGTCGCCCCGACCGGAGCGGCGGCGCAGCCATCAACCTTGACGGCTTCGGCAGCGCCGCAGGCTGCTCCTGGCGGAACTGAGGTAGACTGGCCAAGCTACAACAAGACGCTCACCTCGAACCGTTTCTCGCAGTTAAGTCAGATCAACAGAACAAACGCTGAGAAGCTCAAAGTTCTCTGCACTTATGATACCACGCAATATAGCAGCTTCAATTCCGGGTTGTTGGAGGTGGACGGCGCGCTGATCTTCGTGACCGCGTTCGACATCTTCTCCATCGATCCTTCGACATGCCGCGAGAACTGGCGCGCGCATGAGGATTACGTTCCGGCTACGCCCCAGGAGGTCAATCGCGGCGCGGCGTATCTAGACGGCATGCTTTTCCGCGGCACCCAAGACGCCCGTGTCCTCGCCTACGATTTCAAGACGGGCAAACGCATCTGGGAAACCGCCATCGGGGACCCGAAGAAGGGCGAGAGCGCCCCGGCGGCTCCGATCGCCTGGAACGGTTTGGTTTTCATCGGCAACGCAGGAGGCGACATCAAGGGAGTGAAGGGGCGCATGTATGCGCTTGACGCCAAAACCGGCAAGATCGTGTGGGAGTTCTACCTCGTGCCGAAGGCTGAAGGCGATCCGACGCGCGGACCGCTCGGTGCCTCACCCCTCAATCCGTCGACTTGGGGCAACTCGCTGCAAGGCGTGCCGATAACCGGCGGCGCGACCTGGACTTCATACACCTTGGACCCGGATACCGGCTTGTTGTATGTACCGGGCGGGAACCCCGCACCCGATTTTGCAACCGACGTGCGTGAAGGGTCGAACCTTTATTCCGGCTCGGTCGTCGTCCTCGACGCGATGACCGGGGCTTACAAGAACCACTTCAAGATCGTGCCGAAAGACTGGCACGATTGGGACGTTTCCGGCGCTCCAGCCATTATCAAGACCACAGGCGGCAAGAAGGTTCTGTCGGTCGCCCCGAAGGACGGCCACCTTTACGGCTTCGATCTCGACACCAATGCCTTGCTCTACAGGCTGCCGGTCACCCGGATGGAGAACGAGGATGCGCCGTTTGTGGTCGGCAAGCCCGTCCACTTCTGTCCGGGCTCGGTTGGCGGCGCCGAGTGGAACGGTCCCGCTTACGATCCCCAGTTGAACCTCGTGTTCATCGGCGAGGTCGAATGGTGCACCACCATTACGCTTATGCCGACCGAGAAAATCGCCGCCGTTCCGCCCGGCAAACCGTGGTCCGGCGAAGCATCGATCAATCCGTTCTACACGTGGGGTAAGTCGGACCCGGCTTTCGACTGGGCAGGTTGGACCTACGCCGTTGACGCCGACACTGGCGCTTGGAGATGGAGAGCAAAGACGAATTATCCCATTCAAAGCGGCATGACGCCGACGGCGGGCGGCATCGTTTTCTTTGGGGACATGGGCGGAAATTTCTACGTGCTTGACACAGCAAACGGGCACAAATTGTGGGGCCAAAAAATCGGCGGCGCGATTGGCGGCGGCGTCGTTACCTATTCAGTCAATGGGACACAAAAGGTCGCCGTTGCAAAAGGTCTCACAGAAATTCTGTGGCCAACCGAAATCACAACAGCCAAGGTTTCAATACTTGGATTGGAGTAAAGCATCGCCAACCGCCTCACGGCGGGATGACCGCCGCGCTTTCCAGGCTGCCCTCGCGAAGCTTGTGCCTGGACAGGTCCCAGTTCGGAAAGATAAGAGCTCCGCTAACGAGGAGGTGGCTGCGTAGCTTCCAGTCGCGTGCGAGCTTCTGCGTTTCGTTTATCTGAGCTGGGGTCATCCTCCGTTCGGCCATTTCCACAAAACAGACATGGCGCGATGTCCGTCTCGAAGGAGATAAATCATGTCACGTCGAACTATTATCTCGCTTGCTGCACCCATTATCGTCGGCATCGCGTGTATTGCGACCGTTTCAACTGACGCCTTCGCATATCGCGCCGGCGTGGGTCGTGCTGGCGTTGGTCGCGCTGGCGTTCATCACGGTGGCGTTCACCATGGTGCGGCCGTACGCCGCGGAGTGGCGGTAGGCGCCGGTGCTGCTGCCGCCGGAGCTTACCATGCGCCACGGTGCGGGTTCCTTCCCCTTCCACCGTGCTACTAGACAGTGTTAGGGCCGAACGCGAACGCCATACTTGGCGAGAACGGTAACGAATAAAGATACTGCTTTTGCTGCGGTGCATGAGTCCGCTTTTGGCACTTTTCGGACCTGAGCGGCCGGGCTGAGGATGTCCGTTCGCGGGGGGGGGGGGTAAAGCAGACGTCCCAGTTAAACGCTTCGACGTCCGAGTCTGCCCCCAACGCGGACTTCCGGCAGCAGCTTCGCTCTTAAGTCGGCTGCCTGGAGCAAAGCGGACCGCTGTTAGAGCACATCCGAGTTTGACCTCATGTTGGAAAAAGCCGCGTTCGAAAGGCCGCGCGGCGGTCGTTTCCGCGAATTGTCTCTCGTCGCCGCGAGTGACCTAGGCTGCGTGGCAATCAGGCGGAGGCAGAGCCCTATCGCCATGATAGAATGGGGTAAGGCATTGCCACCAAGAACATTGGAAGCAAGTCAAGCCTGGAGGCGTTGGGCAGACAGCGCGAGATTGTCTCTTAGAAGGGAGGTCACGTTATGCCGAGAAAAGACATTATCGACCAAATCCAGAAGTACACCCACCCGTTCCGCATTACCAGCGGCAAGGGTTTTCAACTGAAGGACTTCGACCCTGGTGAAACGCGCGGCTTGAGGATGGATAAGGGCGAAGCTGCCGAGCTCCTTCAACGCGGCACTCAGTGGCTCGCAGAAGAACAGGACATGCTTTATGCCCAGGATCGCTGGTCGCTGCTGCTCGTCTTCCAGGCTATGGATGCGGCTGGCAAAGACAGCACGATCAAACACGTCATGTCAGGGGTCAATCCGCAAGGCTGCCGGGTCTCTTCGTTCAAGCAGCCTTCGCAGGAGGATCTCGACCACGATTTCCTGTGGCGTTACGTCAGACGCCTGCCTGAACGTGGGCAGATCGGCATATTCAATCGCTCCTACTATGAGGAGGTCCTCGTCGTGCGCGTGCACGAGGAAATCCTGAAGCGGCAGAAACTGCCTCCGCAGGTCATGGGCAAGCGGATCTGGGACGAGCGGCTCGCCGACATCGCGCACTTCGAGGGCTACCTGACCCGGCAGGGCGTTGTCGTCCTCAAATTTTTCCTGAACTTGTCGCGCGAAGAACAGAAAAAGCGCTTCGTGAAGCGCCTCGATACCCCGGAGAAGAATTGGAAGTTCTCTGCGTCTGATGTGCACGAGCGCAGATACTGGCGCGACTACATGCGCTCGTTCGAGGACGCGATCCGGGCCACGGCTTCGGAGCACGCGCCCTGGTACGTGGTGCCGGCCGACAACAAGTGGTTTACCCGGCTTGTGGTCGCCGCGGCGATCGTGGAGGCGGTGGAGCAGCTCGACCTTGCATACCCGAAGGTGAGCGCGGAGCAGAAGAAGGAGCTGGCGGCTGCGCGTGAGGAACTCGCACGCGAATCGTAAACAACCGCGATTGTCCGAAAAATCGACGTTCAACGTCACTGGTCCGAAAAGATAGCTGCGACCGAAGACCCCGATCCGCGACGCCAGGAATATTCAACTTTGGCTGACTTCACCTTGCAATTGCGTTACATTGAATAGCCTGATCGTCGATGCCCCCCAAGGGAAGCGCGTATGTCGACCACGGTTTCGGTCCTCGGTGGCGTGGGTCTGTTCCTGCTCGGCATGAGCGTCATGACCGCGGGCCTCAAGGGGCTCGCCGGACCCGGGCTGCCGACGCCAGGCTGAAGGAGGCTATGAGATGTCTCGCACACTTCTCATCTTCGGACTGGTCCTGCCCGTCGCCGGAGTCGCCTGGCCTTCGATCGACAGGCTCGGGCTCGGGCGGCTACCCGGCGACATCGCAATCGAGCGGTCGGGCTTCTCCCTCTACTTTCCGCTGACGACCTCGCTCATCATCAGCGTGGTGCTGAGCGTGATCTTGTGGCTGCTCAATCGCTAGCCATCCGCTAATTGGATATCCTTGGGAACTAGGGTAGAATTGGATGCCCCCGCATTGGAGGACATCGCTGTGAGGTTTTCGTCGACTCTAGCTGTCGCTAGCTCATCGATTGCACTGTTGATGTGCGGCCCAGGCGGCACCACAATCTCGCAAGCCGCAACCCCTCGGACACCGCTACGAGCCCATCACTGCCCAGGCTGTGCAGTCGACTCTTTCCAATCCGCATGGCGCATTCACGATCTCGGCGGAAGCGACCGCAACGGCCAATCGAACCAGATGGACAAGTAAAATGGCGAAAAACGCTTCATCAATCTCGGAAGCAATTGAGCGTGACCTTCGTCTCGATTTTTACCGGGGCCTCGGCCTGTGGATGATTTTCCTCGATCACATTCCGGACGACGTCGTCGGCTGGTTGACGCTGCGTAACTACGGCTTCAGCGACGCTGCGGAATTCTTCGTGTTCATTTCCGGGTATTTGGCGGGCTACATCTACGGTCCAGTCATTCAAACCGGCAATTTTCTCGCTGCCACCAAACGGCTATTGGTGCGGGCCTGGCACTTGTACATCGCCCACATCCTGTTGTTTCTAATTTTTACCGCGCAGATCGCTCGCGCGGCCAGAAAATTCGACAATCCGATGTACAAGGATGAGTTCAACGTCGCCAACTTTCTCGCACATCCCGATGAGCTGATCTGGCAGGCACTCACGATGCGATACAAGCCGGTCGATCTCGACGTGCTGCCGCTCTTTATCGTTCTGGTGCTCGCTTCACCGCTAGTTCTGTGGTGCCTCGTGCGCCGCCCGAACTTGACACTGCTCGGTTCCGCCATCTTGTACGTGCTGGCGCGCTGGTTCGACTGGAATCTTGCTTCATATCCGCCGGGAACTCATTGGTATTTCAACCCGTATGCGTGGCAATTGATGTTCTTCCTCGGGGCATGGTGCGCTATCGGAGGCGCGGCTAAGATTTGGTTTCTGATCCAGTCTCGGGCAGCGCTAGTCATATCCGTTGCCTGGATTTTCTTCGCGCTCTTCATCGTGATGACCTGGCATAGCGCTTTTCTCGAATCGCTGGTTCCGAAGTGGATGATCAAGGCGATCTACCCGATCGACAAGACCGATCTTGATATGCTGCGTTTCACGCATTTTCTCGCCCTGGCTGTCCTGGTCTCGCGCTATATCCCACGCCACTGGGGTCCCCTGACCTCCCACTGGTTGCGGCCGCTCATCCTGTGCGGTCAACATTCGCTTCCGAATTTCTGTCTCGGCGTATTCCTGTCATTTGGCGTGCATTACTTACTTGTGCAGTTTCCCGGAGGTGACTGGAGGCAAATCGCCCTTAGCATCGCGGGCGTGGCGATCATGACCGCGCTCGCGTGGATTCTCGATCGGGCGGAAAAGGTCCCGAACCTGTTCGTTGATGTGTCCGAAACTGAGACGACCAAACCGGCCATGAAGCCGGAGCCGGCTTGAGACCCTAAGCCGCGGCTCAGCAGTTCGATCGAGGCATGCTACGTGAATGCCATTCTTTCCTTTAGCGATCGAAGGGATGAGAATTGTTTGATCGGAAGAACCAATCTTGGGACACTGTTGATCTATTGGGAGGAACCAGCTTATGTCCAAACGCCTGATGATCATTGGTGTTATGCTTCTTTTTTCGATCTCCACGGCACCAGCGCAAACACCATCACCCGAAGCTTTGGCGGTGGCGCGTAGCCTGATCTCTACGATGAAGTTAACGGATCAGTACAAGGCGCTGCTTCCAGTCATTCTCCTGAGTATCAAGCCGGCGTTGGTACAGGGTCGTCCAGAGATCGAGCGCGATTATGATGCGATGGCAGCGCAAATAGGGGATGCGTACGCGCCATACTATTCCTCGATGGTCGACAGCGCTGCTTCCCTCTATGCCAGCAACTTTACGGTGGATGAGCTGCGCGAAATTGACGCGTTCTACCGTCTTCCGGTCGGACAAAAGCTTCTGCAAAAATCGCTGGCAATCACCCAGCAGAGCATGCAGATCGGCCAGGATGCCAGTCGCAAGGCGGCCGAGGATTTGCGCGTACGCTTGACGGATCTGCTGCGCCAGAAAGGGCACAAAATGTGACGGCCGTGTCGCCGATTTGCTTCCGCCAGTCGATGTCATAGAGCTGTTCCGGCAAGCCGCAATCTATTCCGACCGCATCTGCTTGATCCAAGACAGATGACCTTGCGGGAAGCCGTGGATGAACAGGATTTCCGGCCCATCCGGATTTCCCCAGTCCTGTGCGGATATGGTAAGGGCATCTGTCGTCTTTACAGGGACCGCCTTGAATTTTTGCTCCTGAGCAAGGCCGGCTATCGCGAAGGTGACGAGGAACGCTGCGATTAGTGCAACCGCCGACCTTTTGGAGAAAGTGTGCATCTGGTCCTCCCAGGATTGGCGAAGCCTTCTTTGAATCTCATAGAGGAATCTAAAATGGCAGGAATGCGATCCGGGCATATTATATTAGCAGCGCTGCTGCTGTCAGGTTCTGTCGCAGTGGCACAGCAGGCAGGCAAGCCCTGCGCCGGCGATATCAAGACGCTGTGCGCCGGCATTCAGCCAGGCGAAGGCCGGATCAAAGCTTGCATAAAATCGCATTTGACCGACCTGTCGCCAAGCTGCCAGGACCGCGTGCTGACGGTTGCGGTGACCGGAAAGGTGTGCAAGGCCGACGTTGCGAAACTGTGTGCCGGTATTGAGCCGGGCACCGGCGGTATCAGAGCCTGCATAAAATCGCACATGGCAGACGTGAGCGATCCTTGCAGGGATGCGATGTCCCAGGCCGCGGCGGGCAAGAAGATCTTGGGGGGCGGGGACCTTTAAGATTGCTGTAGCGCGAGCCAGGGCACCGGGTCGGGACCGGTCGCTCCTTCCTTCCGATATTGTGCCCTTCTCGACCGCCCCTGACACCTTTCTCGACGTCGACCGTCAGGGCTAACCCCAACATGGTCGGCTCGTATTCAACCAGAATGCTGCGAGGGCTCTTGGCCTCAAGGTGTCGACGTCCCTAATCGCCACCGCCGACGAGCTGATCGAATAATTTGCCGATGTCTGCTTCTGGCACTTTTCGGACCTGAGCGGCCGGGCTGAGGATGTCCGTTCGCGGGGATAAAGCAGACGTCCCAGTTAAACGCTTCGACGTCCGAGTCTGACCCAAAGCAGTCATCCCGCCCGTCCAAATCTTAGGGCCTGCAACGTAGCGAATTGTTGAGCGCGGCGATTATCGCGACTTCACAGGTTCCATTCCACTTCCGCGTATCGCGGCTTCTGCCTCTTCCGATCCGAGGAATTGGATCAATCGTTGACCGGCATCCACTTGCTTCGATCCGGCGACGATCGCGGCCGAGAATATAGAAAGGTATTGAAGCTCCTCGGGGACCGGTCCGACAAAATCTATTCCCGGTACGTTTACGAGTTCACTCACGGGCCGAATTGCAATCTCGACCTCGCCGGTGGCAACGGCCGCCAAAGATGATCCGCCTTTGATCTAGTCGGTCACCTCTCCCGCGATACCTAGCTTCGGAAGCACTTTTTCGGTGAGATAGAGGCCAGTGGTGCTCAGCGCATTGATCGATTTTGAGCGAAGCAGCATGTGCCGGAATGCTTCCACCGTGCTGATGTCCGGTTTGGGAGTGCCAGCGCGGACGGCTACACCCAGTCGAGCCTGCGCCAGGTCTACCGCGCTTGCTGGGATGATCCTGCTTTCGGCAAGGAGTTCGCCGAGCCCTTCCTTGCTCAAAATGACGACGTCCGCGGCCGCCCCTGCGCGAAGTTGCGCCGCAATGGTGTCGTGTCCATTGCCTTGCGAGGCGAAGTGCTTTGTCGAAACTGCAATCCTGCTGTTCTTTTGAAAAACAAGAACGAGGTCGTTATAGGCAGCCTCAAAACCAACGGAAGTGATCACATTGAGCTGAGCGAAAGATGGCGTCGGTGATAGTAAGGCGACTGCGAACAGAAGCGCCGGGGGGACGTGAGCGGCAGGCATGTTAATTCTCCGACGATTGCAACATAGCGACGTGTGGCTATGAAACTGCTGTCGGTCGCATTCGGAGCATAACGGACATGGCCGAACTTGATGCTAACTGGCGCGCCGATCGCGATTGACGAAAGCGACCTCGCGAGCCACCCGTCTTGGCATTCATCCGAGTGGCGAGGTCCTCGTTCCTACCTTGTCGGTGGTTTCGAGCGGGACCCGGCACCCATTCAAAAACAGGCTGAGCATATTGAACCAGCCGATCATAAGCACGATTTTGCGAGAGATCGTCTCACCGTATCTGTCGAGAAGTTCGCGAAGAGTTTCATCGCGCAATGTTCCGCTCTTTGACAACTCATCGGTCGCCTTGCACACGAGAACATACTCCGGATTAATTCCAGATACCGGACCATCGGTGGCAGCAGCATCGATTTCCGTCGCAGTAAGGCCCGCGTTCTTAGCCATCACCACGTTCGCTTGCGCCTCGTAAGGCGCTTTCAACACCTTAGCCGCACGCAGGATGATCATCTCGCGTGTTCTGGGATCAATACCTTTCGTCTGGAACATTGCATGGACTATACCGATCGTCGCCTCGTACAGGTCCTCTGTTCCGGCGAACATCTTCAGGACGTTCAGGGTCCTTACCGGATCGTAGGATTTGCCCATAATCTGCTGGACGACTTGCTCGGAGGGCAACGGTATCGCGACGGCGGAAGTGTAGGCCGTGGGGTAAGCCATGAGTCCTCTCCTTGGCGTCCGAGCCCGGTCTCACCCCCTTACGATTGTAATTTTAAGTCTGATCCGGAACGGAGATCAAGTACCGCTTTACCCGCAAGTTGCCTTCGCCAATGGCAGCTATTGGCACGAAACCAGTCGGCGCGGTCTGATGATGTCCGTTCATCGGGGGTAGAGCGGACTCTCGGCGAAGGGCTCTCCACTTCCGTGTTTGACCCGTTTCGGACAACGCATCGAAATTCCAGCACCTGAGCACGCCCACAATCTCTTGTAGAGGCGTGTGCCGCGATGTAACCTAAAGCTCCAAGGCGGCAAATTGCCCCTGCTTTTTTAGTGGCTGCGCGCATGACATCGGCAGCCGAGCATTCGGACAATCAATAGCAGTCACATCTTCCGGGAGCGACCGCTATCGTTCACGCCGATCCTTAGTCATCTGAAACGTCGGATAACAAGGGAGGAAATTCATGAACACTTTACTCGCCCGCGCCCTGATTTGCGCGTTCACGATCGCTGGCTCTGTCTTCCAATTGGAAGCCGCACGGGCACAAGCCATCTTCCGCACCGAGGTTTATCCGGTGCAGACAGTCACACTCAGCACAGCGGATTTCCTGCTCGGCAAGAAAGATGGCAAGCCCGCGATGATAGCGGGCGAGCTGCGAATACCAAAGCCCGGAACCGACCGGCTGCCAGCCGTCGTCCTCGTGCATGGCTCGGGCGGTGTCGGCTTCAATTCCGGCATGTGGGCGGGCGAGCTGAACAAGGCTGGCTTTGCCACTTTTGTCACCGACAGCTTCACAGGCCGTGGGATCACTAATACCATTACCGATCAATCGCAGCTTTCGTCTTACACGATGATGAACGACGCCTTTGCTGCGCTCGCCGTGCTCGCGAAGCATCCGCGCATTGATCCGGATAAGATTGCGGTCATGGGTTTCTCGAAGGGCGCCGTACCGTCGCTGTACGCTAGCATGAACCGTTTCCAGAGCGCCTACGCCTCAGAGGGCGCAACCTTCGCCGCCTATATCGGTTTCTACACGCCCTGCAACACCACGTTGATCGATGACGAAAAGGTCAGCGCGAAGCCGATCCGGCTTTATCACGGCGTTGCCGACGACTGGGTGCCGATCGGTCCATGCCGCGATTACGTCGCACGGCTGAAAAAAGCTGGTGCCAATATAGACCTCGTCGAATATCCCGGGGCCACTCATGCATTCGACATGCAGTCGATCCCGGGCACGATGCAGCTCCCGCAGGCGCTGACCGCGCGCAAATGCCGTTTCGAGGAAAAGCAGCAGGGCGTGATCATCAACAGCGATACGGGCCAGCCCGCTACTTTCACCGACCCCTGTATCGAACGTGGCGTCACAATCGCCTATAATGCCGAGGCGACTGACGCCGCTCGCAAGGACGTCGTCGAATTTCTCAGCAACCTTTTTAACAAGTAGCCCGAAGAACCGAGAATAAACGCGCCGTCAATATTCACCCGTTGCGTTGAATAGAGAAAGGCCCCGCGCAATGCAGAGCCTTTTTCTGCGTTCTGTCGCAATCGTTCAGTTCTATATGTGGTACAGCGGCGAAATCACGAAGAGCAACGCGGTTGTCCGTTGTTGGTACGAAACGGACCAAACGGGCCGGTCTGACGATGTCCGTTGTTCGGGGTACAGCGGACTCTCCGCGAATGGCTCTCCACATCCGAGTTTGATGACCCAGCCCGGACCCTGCGTGTGCGTCGCATTACCGAGATGACCACGCCCTGTTCGGGGCCGAACTCAACGTGTCGCTCGATACCGTCGCACAGTTGAAGCCGATCTCTCGTGCCACTATGATCCGGTCCAGTTTTCAGGAGGGTTGTCGTCGCGCCTGTCCCGAGGAGACCGTCGTGCTTCATGCCACCACGAGCGCTCTGAAATACTGTCTTGCTCTGGGCAGTTGCGCCGTTGCCGCGCTTTGTACTCTGTACGTCACGAGGCCCACGGCGCAGAGCAATGCCTCCCCGATCTACGGCGTCACAATTCCGGCCGGATACCGCGATTGGAAATTGATCGCCGTGAACCAGCTAAAGACAGACAAGGTCGACCAGTTGCGCGCTCAACTCGGCAACGAAATAGCGATCAAGGCCTTTAAAGAGAGGAAAATCCCGTTCCCGGACGGTACAATCATTGCCGCCCTACATTGGAATCGCGTTCCATCGGAAGACAACAATAAAGTCCTGGTCGATGCATTTCCTGGCGCTCAATCTTTCGTTGTCGAGTCTGCTGTAAATGTTCAGTTTATGGTCAAGGACTCAAAAAAGTACGCTGCGACGGGCGGCTGGGGGTTTGGTGACTTCAAGGACGGAAGACCTGGCGACGAGGCACTGCATAAAGCCTGCTTCGGATGCCACGTGCCTGCTAAAGCTCACGACTACGTTTTTGCTCACTACGCACCTCAGCCCTGAGCTAAAGTACGCTACTCGAGTTGTGGCAGACGTCGAGTAGGCCTGTTGCTGCAGCGCATGAGTCAGGGTTTGGCCCGTATCGACCAACCACGGCGTTTGTCTCCGAGTCGGCTACCAGTGGGAAGACCGGAAACGTGCAGCGATCAAGACCGTCGGTTTTGACCCGAAGCCGTCATTTGCCCGCGTACGCAGTTCATATCGACGCGGTGAGAATTACATTGTTCAGTCGTCCTTGAAAAATGCTGCCGTTGGGACAGGGACGAAACGACCATTCCGATTTGAACTCGCTCAAGCTGCGGTTTCAGGCCGGCGTGAATTCAGCGGCATGCAGCTTGACGAAGTCGTACATGCTGATCGGCTTCTGGCCTGTGAGCTTGAATAAGTCGTCGGTCATACGGTCGTAACGGCCCTGCTTGTTCAGCTCCGTCATAACGGAGAGGTGCTTGACGACGTGCGCCGGCACGCCCGCCTGCAGCAGCTTTTCGCTCCAGCCGGGGAGTGGCACGTCGCGATAGCGGATGGTCCGACCGAGCGCCTCGGAGAACACGCGCGCGTAGTGCTCCAGATCGGCCGATTCAAAACCGGTCAGATTGTAGATCTGGCCGATGTGCGGCGTGGGATCGTCGAGGATCACGGATACGGCGCGCGCCACGTCCACAGCTGAGATCGGCGAGGTTTTTCCGCCGCCCATTGGCAACGCCAGTTCGTCGGCGTCCCGCACGCCCGGGGCAGCGAAAAGCCGGAAGAACCCGTCGAGGAAGACCGTGGGCCGCACGGTGACGACCGGGAGGCCCGACCAGGACAAAGCCTGTTCCGCCAGCCAGTGCAGCTTGTGCTGCGGGCTGTCGGTGCTCTCGGTGATGCTCATCTGCGTAACGGTCATCTGAGACATGTTCACGAAGGCTTCAACGCCGTGGTGACGCGCCACGGCGGCGGTGTTGACCGTGGCCGTCAGGTAATCGGCCGAAACCGACATGCCGAAATAGACACTCGCGCAACCTTCGATCGCGCGGTGCATCGCGGTGAGGTCGGTCAGGTCGCCTTGCATGACCTCGGCGCCGAGCTGGCGCAGGGCCTCGGCGCGTTCATCTTCCCGGCGCACCAAGGCTCGCACCTTGTGCCCTTTGGCGAGCAGCATTGCGGTGAGATTACGGCCGATGGAACCGACGGCGCCAGCCGCGCCGGTCACCAAGATCGGGCTGAGGTTCTTCATCGTACTCTCCCCCATGTTTGGAGCGCGCTCGCTATTAGAACGTGTATTCAGTTTACTACGGTTTGCCCTGGAGCCGGAGCTGCGTCGCAGCGAACTAGAGCCGAGCACAAATCACGCTGTCTCCAAATCCGTACCCGATTGATTATACGCCCTTTGATCGTCCGTGTGGCGGTCAAGGTGATGCAGTGAACGGTTTTTCCGCGTTCAATGACGTTCAATGGGACTGTCGAAGATAGGTCTCCTATTGGCACTTTTGAGACATGCCGAATGACCCTGAGAATGTCTGCTAATTGGGGAAGACCGGAAGTGAGCGGCGCGCGGTCAAAGTGACGCGAATGACCCTGGCTGCGTGAAAACGAACTGTCTGCTATGATTCGCTTGGCGATTTGCCGGGGGCAATCATGAAGCGCTTCGTTGAGGGTGCCGATCGCGGACAATCGACGTTGTTGCCGGAATGCCTCGATGAGTGGGTCGAGGAGAGCAATTGCGTTCGTGTGGTGGATTGCTTTGTCGACGGGCTCGATCTGGCCGATCTCGGTTTCGAAGGCGTCGAGCCTGCAGCGACAGGCCGGCCTGCCTACCACCCCTCGGTTCTTCTGAAGCTTTACATCTACGGCTATCTCAACCGAGTGCAGTCGAGCCGCCGGCTTGAGCGCGAAGCCGGCCGAAACCTGGAAGTCATATGGCTACTCGGTCGGCTCGTTCCCGATGACAAGGTGATTGCCGATTTCCGCAAGGACAATGGCCCGGCGATCCGCAGGGCATGCGCGAGCTTCGTCAATCTCTGTCGCCAGATGGGTCTGTTGGCGAAGGCGAGCGTCGCGATCGACGGCAGCAAGTTCAAAGCGGTCAATAATCGAGATCGCAATTTTACCCGGGGGAAGATCGATCGCCGGCGCGCGCAACTCGAGGAGAGTGTGGCGCGGTATCTCTCCCAGCTCGATACGGCGGATAGGCAGGAACCGTCCGAAGTGCTGGTGCTCAAGACGACGCGGCTCAAGGAGAAGCTCGACAAGCTGAAAGAGGAAATGGGCAAACTCGCAGCCTACGAGAAGCAAATGTTGGCCTCGCCGGATCACCAAATCTCGCTCACTGATCCCGATAGCCGCTCGATGGCAACAAGTGGGCGTGGCTCGGGCGTCGTCGGCTACAATGTGCAGGTCGCGGTCGACACCGTGAACCATCTGATCGTGACGCACGATGTGACGAATATCGGCTCGGATCGCTCACAACTGGCGAACGTGGCGCGGGAAGCCAAGGCCGTTCTGCAAGTCGATAAACTCGAAGCCGTCGCCGACCGCGGCTACTTCAATGGCGAAGAGATCCTGGCCTGCGAGCAGGCAGGCATTTGCGTGACGTTGCCCAAACCGATGACGTCGGGCGCGAAGTCGGAAGGCCGCTTCGGCAAGCAGGACTTCGTCTATGTGCCGGAGGAGGATGTCTATCGTTGCCCCGCCGGCGAGAAGCTCAAATTCCACTATGCCAATGAGGAACACGGGCAGAAGATGCGCCGGTACTGGACGAACGCCTGCAAGACCTGCGCAATCAAGGATCAGTGCACCACAGGCAAAGAACGCCGCATCACGCGATGGGAGCATGAGCACGTTCTCGAAATCGTGCAGCAGCGGCTGGATCAAGATCCCCAGGCCATGCGCCGCCGGCGCGAGACGGTTGAGCATCCCTTCGGCACGCTCAAGATGAGAATGGGCGCGACGCACTTCTTGATGAAGACGCTGCCGAAGGTCGCGAGCGAGATGGCGCTCAGCGTACTCGCCTACAATCTGACGCGGGTCATGAATATCGTCGGTACAAGGGCGTTGCTGGCAGCGATCAGAGCGTGAGTGTGGAGACCCCACTGCGTGCCGATACCGAGCCAGACCATGCCCAGCATTCCCCGCCACGACTCGGAGGCGGCCCCTGATCGCCCAACAGGAAAAAATTGCTCAGATCGGCCGTGTCGGACTACGCCGACCGGATCGTGGACGTTCCCCGCCCGCGTCAGCGCGTTATCACGCAACCAAGACCCAAAGCGGCCATTGACCCGCGATACCATCGGCATACGCTTCTGTTTGCTTAGGCCCCCTCGGCCAACAGGCGTTTGATGACGCGAGGAGAGAGGTCCATGAAGAAACACAAGCTTCTGATCGCAGTGATCATGTTCGGATTGACATGGGCCGCAATCGTCAGGGCTGAGGCTCAGCCGATCGAGCAACAAACCAAGCCGACGATTCTTCTCGTCCACGGCGCATGGGCGGATGCTTCAAGCTGGAACGGCGTCGTCGATCTCCTGCTCAAAGACGGTTACACCGTCCGAGCCCTACCGAATACTTTGCGCGGACTCTCCGCAGACGCTGCCGTCATCTCAACGTATCTCAAATCCGTTGCCGGACCCGTTGTTCTGGTAGGCCATTCATACGGCGGCTCGGTGATAAGCGTTGCTTCCGCCAACGCCCCGAACGTGAAGGCGTTGGTGTTCGTCGATGCGTTCGCGCCCGACGCGGGGGAATCGATTCACTCAGAACTCGCGAGCGCTCCGCCGCCGCCGTCGGATTTCACGATTTCGGTACCCTTCACGGCATCCAACGGCGATGGAGCAGACCTGTACGTCAATTCCAAATACTTCGGAACGGTGTTTGCATCTGCGGAACCGGCGGATGTCGCGACGCGGTTAGCCGCTACGCAGCGCCCGCTCGCAGAACGCTGCGCAACGGACAGAGCGCCGGAAGCTGTGGGATGGAAGACGATTCCCTCCTGGTACGTCATAGGGGACGCCGACAAGGTCATTCCGCCTGACATCCAGCTCAAGTTTGCGACGCGTGCCAAGTCGGAGATCTACCACGTTCCCGGCGGCGACCATCCAAGCATGATCGCGCACCCGGAAGTAACCGTGGCTGCGATCCGCGACGCGGCGAACGCCGTTTCGCACTAGCAGACAACGATGGAACAGCGACGTCTCCGAAACCGGGCGATCCCACGAAGGACCCATCGGTAGCTTGGCCGGACGACCGCAAGGTCGTGCAAATTTGCGAGCGACTCTGCACAGTATCTTTGATGGTGTGGGAGGGGAGGAGCCGCAGCTCCTGCTATTCCGAGTTTAGGTCTTGAAGATCATGTTGCGGTGCATGAGTCCGCTTCTGGCACCTTTCGGACGTGGCCGGTCTAACTGACGATGTCGGTTCTTGGGGGTAAAGCGGACTCACAGCCGACATCGCGGAAACGACGCGAATGACCCCATGGCGGTCATTCGGCGCGCGGCTCATTCGATCACCTCGTCGGCGCGGGCGAGCGCCAAAGCCGGACCGAAGGCCGCCATCCTCTCGTGGAACCTTGCCGCCGGGTCCGCGTTCCCGGGTAAGGAATACCTGGTGCTACCGGCCTCGATCATCAAACCTCCGGGGAGAGAGCGATGGGACTGTCCTGGCAACAAGGTCCGCTCTCGACGGGAGCAATCGGCCGGTTCCTCGTGCCCGAACCGCTGCCCAAGAGACTGTTGTACGTCGAGCCGTTGCGCCGGCGCATGCGCGTGCGCTTTGGGGGAATCTGGATCGCCGATAGCGAGCATGCCCTCCTGCTCTTCGAACCGGGCCGCTATCCGGTAGCCTACTTCCCGGAGACCGACGTTTCTCCACATGTCCTGGAACGCACCGAGCATACCACCCAACACCCCGATCTCGGGCTCACGTCCTGGTACAGCGTCCGGGCGGACGAGCAGCACATCGCGCCGCGAGGGGCGTGGCAGCACACCACCCTGCCCGCCCATGCGCGCGAACTGCAGGCACGCGTCGCGTTCGCGTGGCGGGCCATGGACGCTTTCTATGAAGAAGACGAACGGATCGTGGGCCATGCCGCTGACAGCTACCACCGCATCGACATTCGCCAGGCCTCCCGCAACCTCGTGGTTGGCCATGGCGACCGGATCATCGCCGACACCAGGCGGCCGCTCGTCCTCTACGAGTCCGGCTTCGCGCCGCGCTGGTACGTTCCACGCGCCGACATCGATGAGGCCGCCCTCACTCCCGTGAAACTCCAGACCTTCTGTCCATACAAAGGGCTCTGCAGCTATTACTCCATCGGTGACGTCCGTCTGGCGGCATGGTCGTATCCTGACGCCTATCCCGAGGTCGGCCGCATTTCCAACATGGTGTCGTTCGAACCGGACATGGTCTCGGTAGATCTCGATGGCGCTCAGCTCCATCTTGAGCCGGGTCAGACAGTCGTTCCGCACGGCCCCGATCGCAACCTCGACCTCTCCGAGGTAGTCCGACCTGCAAACGGCCATGGGCGGGCACCGGGTGGCGGGCCCGCAGCGGCTGCGAACGACTAGGTGGCTTCCGGTCCCCCATCAAAGCGGAGCTGGACATGGCTCGACTGCTATCGGTGAACGTCGGACTTCCACGCGACATCGCGTGGAAGGGTCGCACCGTACACACCGGGATCTGGAAAAATCCGATGCTTGGCCGCTGTCGCGTCGGCCGGTTGAATCTGGACGGAGACGGTCAAGGGGACCTGAGCGGCCACGGGGGTGAGCAGCGAGCCGCCTTCGTCTACCAGATCGAATCCTATCGCTACTGGCAGGAGCAGCTGAAGAGGACCGACTTCGTCCACGGACAGTTCGGCGAGAACTTCACGATCGAAGGATTGCCCGACGACGCCGTTTGCATCGGCGACCGTTATCAAATCGGCGGCGCACTGTTCGAGGTCACTCAACCTCGCGTGACCTGCTATCGCGTCGGTATCAGGATGAACGAACCGCGGATGCCGGCACTGCTGACATCCAGCGGACGGCCGGGATTCTACTTCCGCGTCCTAAGGGAAGGCGACGTGGGCGCCGGCGACGAAATCGTGAAGGTGGGAGAGGCGAACGAGCGAATGACCGTCGCCGAGATCAACGCGCTTCTCTATTTGCCCGATCATGCGCGCGATCGATTGGAGCGCGCCTTGCGGATCGAGGCGCTTTCGCCCGGATGGCGCGCGTCGTTTGAGGCATTGCTGCAGAGCCAAACGACTGCTGCGGGGAGTGGCAACGCGGGGCTCGCGCCGGCAGCAGCTGCGCATCCGGTTGCATCGGGATTTCGGAGGCTCGCGGTGGCGGCAATCGATCAGGAGTCCGCGGACGTCCTCTCTTTGTCGATGCGGCATCCGGACGGTCAGCCGTTGTTACAAGCTCTGCCCGGTCAGTACGTCGTCCTGCGTCTTCGACGCACCGGCGACGGCCCGCCACTGTTTCGCAGCTACTCGCTTTCGGGTCCCCTCTCGACGGAGCGCTATCGGATCAGCGTGAAGAGCGAGCCGAATGGAGCGGCTGGAACCTACCTGCGGGAGCATGTCCGGGTGGGCGATGTTCTCGACGTCAGCTTGCCGCGCGGAAGCTTCATTCTGCAGTCCGGAGAGCGGCCCGTGGTGTTGCTCAGCGCAGGAATCGGGGCGACGCCTGTTCTGGCGATGCTGTATGCGCTGGCGGCGGCCCGCTCGACACGGCAGATCTTGTGGCTGCACACGGCTCGCGACCGGCAGCATCATCCATTTGCCGCCGAAGTCCGCCGCCTCATGCCCGCGCTCACCCACGGCCGCAACTTTGTTTGCTACAGCAGGCCGGGCCCGCGCGACAAGGCGGGCGAGGATTTCGACGCTCCCGGTCACCTGTCGCGATCGATCTTCGATGAGGTCGGCATCCCCAAAGAGGCGGATGTCTATCTCTGCGGGCCGACCCGCTTCATGGCGGACATGAAAGAAGCGCTCGCAGCCTCGGACGTGGCGCCGGCGCGGATTCATGTCGAAATCTTCAACGGCAGCGAGTCGAGGACTCCCGGCGTCGTCGGCGCGGCGACGCGAGCCCCACATCTGTCCAGCGATGACGCCAACACCGGTCCGCTGGTATCGTTCGCGCGAAGCGGCATCGCCGTACACTGGAAGGCGTCAGCCTACCAGAGCATTTTGGAGCTGGCCGAGGCGTGCGACGTTCCCGTACGTTGGTCGTGCCGGACCGGTGTTTGTCACAACTGTGAGAGCGGTTTGGTCTCGGGCGCGGTCGCCTATGGACCGCAGCCACTCGAGATGCCGGCCGACGGCAACCTTCTCGTTTGCTGCTCGCAACCTACCCGTGACGTCGTCATCGATTTGTAAATCCTGACCGGGATTCGATTCCCGATTGAAGGACCGTCACGGTTCACTTCCGGGAATCCCGCACAGCCGGAATTTCCTTTACTGAACTGGCTCCGCGCTCCGCGAAACGATGGCGGTCTCGGGCCGCAAGCTTGTCGTCATCGGGCCAGGTTCGGCGGCCGGGGAACGTGAGCGTCCCCGCAACGTACCGTCGGTGAGGAGTGACGTTGCGAACACTCCGAGGCCGCCGAGCGCAAACAATGTGCCGACCCATCCGGTCGAGGTCCATCCATACCCGGCGGCGATGGTGAGACCGCCGGTCCACGCACCGAGCGCGTTTGCGATATTGAAGGCGGAATGGTTGAGGGCGGCGGCAAGCGTCTGCGCATCCGCGGCGACGTCCATCAGCCGGGTCTGCAATCCCGGAACGACGGCGAATCCGGTCCCGATCACCAGCACGTTGGCCACGGCAAGCCAGGCATGGCCAGCCGTAAAGACCAGCAGACCGAGCACGGTTGCGTTCCACACGAGAAGGCCACCGATTGTGGGCAGCAGGGCGCGATCAGCCAGCCAGGAGCCAGCGACGTTGCCGATAATCATGCCTGTACCGAACACGCAAAGCACGAATGGCACGAGGGCCTCGCGAATGCCGGCGACATTGACGAGCGTCGGCGTGATGTAGCTGAACACGGCGAACATGCCGCCCGAGCCGACCGCGCCGATGCCCAAGGTCAGCCAGACCTGCAGGCGACGGAGAGCGCCGAGCTCGCGGAACGGGCTGGCGTCCCGATCGGCTGTATCCGCCGGAACGAAGCGCCATATCAGCAGAATGGTGAGGGCGCCAATGGCGGCGACGGCGGCGAAGGCTGCCCGCCATCCCAGCGCCTGCCCCAAGGAAGTTGCGAGAGGCACACCCAGCAGTGTTGCGACCGCGAGGCCCAGCATCACACGGCCCACGGCGCGGGCGCGCTGGTTCGGCGGCGCCATGTTCGCGGCGACGAGCGAAGCTACGCCGAAATAAGCTCCGTGCGGCAACCCGGTCAGAAACCGCAGCACGACGAGCCAGCCATAGTCGGAAGCGAGCGCGCTCGCGACATTGCCGACTACAAAGACGGTCATCAAGGCAAGCAGCAGCATTCGCCGCGACAGCTTCGCGGCCAGAACGGCAATCACTGGCGCGCCGACCACCACTCCGAGCGCATATGCGCTGATGACGTGCCCCGCCACCGGGATCGACACACCGATATCGCCGGCGACATCAGGGAGCAGCCCCATGATGCCGAACTCGCCCGTCCCGATGCCGAAGCCACCGACGGCCAGCGCGAGTTCCGCCAGATACACAGAAGAGGACTGGCCCGGCGAGGACCTGGCTGGTTCGAGCGCAACGGGCGTCATGGGGAGATCTCGTCAACAACAGACAGCGGGAACCGGGGGCGGGCCCGGATCCGCTAGGGATGGACTTATCGCATTGCAATATGGCCCTTCGCATCTGCAAAATTAGCGCTATATAACCGGAAGCACTTCACGGAATTTGCAGGTATTCGGTGCATGCAATCAGCGAAATGGCGGTTTTCATCGAGGTTGCGGAGCAAGGCAGCTTTTCCGCCGCGGGGCGTCGACTGGGCCTCGCTTCCTCGGTGGTGGCCGATCGGGTGAAAGGTCTCGAGAGCCGCCTTAGGGTGCGGTTGCTGGCGCGCACGACAAGGCGTCAGTCCCTTACCGAAGCCGGAGCGATCTATCTGCGGGAGGCCCGGGCGATTTTGGCCACCATCACGTCGCTGGAAACAAGGCTGTCAGAACAGAGCTCGACGCCATCGGGCGTTTTGAAGGTGACCGCTCCCGCGCCGGTCGGGCGACGGTGGATCGCTCCATTCATCGGTGACTTCGTGCGACGGTATCCTGCCGTGCGCGTGCACCTCACTTTGGAGGATCGCTTCGCCGATATTGTCGGAGAGGGGTTTGACGTCGCGATCCGAGGCGGGCCGGTCGTCGATACCGCGCTGATTGGCCGGCGCCTGTTCGAGACGCGCCGTGTCGTGGTGGCTAGTCCGGATTATCTTGCGCGGCATGGGCGACCGGCAAGTCCTGACGACCTCGCCAACCATGCCTGTATCGTCTTTAACAACCAACGGCATTTCCATGCCGAGTGGCGTTTCGGGCGCGGCGACAGCGCCAGAAATCTTCGGGTGACCGCCACACTTGCTGCAACCAACTCCGAACTGCCGGTGATCTGGGCCCTTGCGGGAGCGGGCCTTGCTCAGAAGTCCTGGTGGGAGGTCGCCGATCACGTCACGGCAGGTCGGCTCGTGACGGTGCTCGATCCGTTCGAACCAGAGCCGGCAACTTTCTTCGCGATCCATCCGGTGAGTAGCGCGCAGTCGCGCAAGATCGCACTGTTCGTCGATGAATTGGCGATCACATTGAAGGGACTATCTCTTGGTGGGGAGGCATCATGAAGTTGGCCGCGCCGGTCATCGCAACCTAATTTAAGGGCGGCAGCCGGATCGTTGATCGCGTGGAAACCGTTGGCTAAGGGGATCGCCCCGCCTTCGCAGGCGATGGCGGTTTCAATCCATCCCACGCGGCGGCGCCAGCGGAGAACCCTACTCCGCTGCGAGCTGCCGCGGCGCCGGCGGCGGATTGACGAGGTCGGCGGCCAATTGCGCGTATCGCGCCTTTGCATCGGCCACCGACTTCTCCTTCACGGGTCCGTAGCCACGGATGCGATCGGGCAGCGACAGCAGTTCGACCGCGGTATCCAGCGTCAGCGGCGACAGCACGGAGAGCACGTGGGCCACGTCCTTCTCGTAGCCGGCGATCAGATCGCGTTCGAGCCTGCGGTCGGCGCTGTGGCCGAAGATGTCGAACGGCGTGCCGCGCAAGCCGCGCAGGCCTGCCAGGATCTTGAACAGCGGCAGCATCCAGGCGCCGAAGGCGCGCTTGCGCGGCCTTCCCAGGGCATCCTTGCCGCCGGCCAGCATCGGCGGCGCGAGGTTGAAACTGATCTTGAAGTCGCCGTCGAACTGATCGCGAAGCTGCTTTTCGAACTTGCCGTCGGTATAAAGCCGCGCCACTTCGTACTCGTCCTTGTAGGCGAGCAGCTTGGCGTAATTGATCGCGACCGCGCGCGGCAGCGCCTCGCCGAAGCCGCCATTGACCGCGGCGTCGCGCACCAGCTTCACCAGATTGCGGTAGCGCTCGGCGAGTTTGGGGTTCTGGTAATCGGTCAGCAGCGCGCTGCGGTGCGCGATGATTTCATCGAGCGACATCGCGTCCAGCGTTTTCGGCGCCGTCGTTTCATCCTGGCCTTTCAGCATGGCCACCAGTCGCGCCGGATCGGCCGCCGCCAGCCGTCCGAGCTTGAACGCCTCGGTGTTCATCTTGATCGCGACGCCGTTGATCTCGATCGCCTGCTCGATCGAAGCCGCCGACAGCGGCAACAACCCCTTCTGATAGGCATAGCCCATCATCATCATGTTGGTGGCGATGGAATCACCGAGCAGGATCTCGGCGGGTTTGGTGAAATCGAAAAACGACGAGTCCTTGCGCAGCGCCGTTTCCAGCACGGCGTTGACCTTGCGGCTCTGGAAATTGAAATCGCGGTTCATGATGAAATCCGCGATCGGAATCAGATGGGTGTTGATGACGCCATGGGTTCGGTTGGATTCGCACAGCGAGATCGTATCCTTCGCAACCGCCACGACTTCGTCAGCGGCAATCACGAGATCGGCGGTGCCGGTAACGATGCGCGAACAGGTGACGTCGGCGGTGTGTTCGGACAGCCGGACGTGGCTCAGCACCGCACCGCCCTTCTGCGCTAGGCCCGACATGTCCAGGATCATGCTGGCCTTGCCCTCGATATGCGCGGCCATGCCGAGCAGCGCGCCGATGGTCAGCACGCCGGTGCCGCCGACGCCGCCCACGGCGACGTTGTAGGGCCGCTCCAGCGAAGGCCGCGACGCGGGTTCTGGCAGTTCGCCGATATCGCCGACACCGGCCGGCGCACGGCGGCGCAGCTTGCCGCCATCCACGGTGACGAAGGACGGACAAAAGCCCTTCAGGCAGGAATAGTCCTTGTTGCAGGTCGACTGGTTGATGGTGCGCTTGCGCCCAAGCTCGGTCTCCAGCGGCTCCACTGATATGCAGTTCGACTGCACCGAACAATCGCCGCAGCCTTCACATACCGCGGGATTGATGATGACGCGGCGGGCTGGATCCTCCAGCGTTCCCCGTTTGCGGCGGCGGCGTTTTTCGGCGGCGCAGGTCTGCACGAACACGATGGCGGAAGCGCCCTTGACCTCGCGCAGCGTCTTCATGACCGCATCGAGTTGGTCGCGATGCGCGGTCTTGGTGCCGGGCGCGATTTCGGATGCCGGATAGGCGTCGGGATTTTCCGACACCAGATAGATGTCGCGGATTCCTTCCGAGTGCAGCTGGAAGGTGATCTGCTGCGGCGACAATTCGCCATCGACATGCTGGCCGCCGGTCATCGCGGTCGCGTCGTTGTAGAGGATCTTGTAGGTGATATTGGCTTTCGACGCGATGGCCTGGCGGATCGCGAGGCTGCCGGAGTGGAAATAAGTGCCGTCGCCGAGGTTGGCGAACACGTGCCGTTCATCGGTAAAGGGCGCCACACCGACCCAGGGCACGCCCTCGCCGCCCATATGGGTGAAGGTCTCGGTGTTGCGGTCCATCCACAGCGCCATGAAGTGGCAACCGATGCCGGCAAAGGCGCGGCTGCCATCCGGCACCTTGGTCGAGGTGTTGTGCGGACAGCCCGAACAGAAATACGGCGTGCGGGTAATCGGCGCCACCGCCTGCATCTGGGTGGCCTGGCGGCCGTTGAACCAGTCGGCCTTGGCGCGCAGCATGGCGGCGATTTCGGGATTGAGGTTGAGGCGCAACAACCGCTCGGTCAGCGAACTTGCCAGCGAGGCGACGCTGAGCTCCTCCGCAAAGGGGAGGAAGCGCTTGTCGTGGTCGTCCATCTTGCCGATGATGCGCGGCCGCACATCGTCGCGCCAGTTGAACAATTCCTGTTTGACCTGGTTCTCGACGATCTCGCGGCGCTCTTCGACGATTAGTATTTCCTCGAGGCCAACAGCGAATTCGCGCACGCCTTGCGGCTCCAGCGGCCACGGCATGCCGATCTTGTAGAGCCTAAGACCGATCTTGGCGGCGACCTCAGGCGTAACGCCGAGTTCGCGCAGCGCCTGCCTGATATCCTCGTAGCTCTTGCCCGAGGCCATGATGCCGAACCGCGCGTTCGGCGAATCCATGGTGATGCGGTTGACCTTGTTGGCGCGCGCAAAGGCGATCGCGGCGAACCCCTTGTAGTCCTGCAGGCGGCGGTCCTGATCGTAGCGGTCGTCGGGCCAGCGCAGATTGAGTCCGCCCGGCGGCATCTCGAAATCGGCGGGGATGATGAAGGGTTTCATCTCGTCGGTGAGGTCGATCTCGGCCGTGGTCTCGACGGTCTCGGTGATCACCTTCATTCCGACCCAGCAGCCGGAATAGCGCGACATCGCGATCCCCAACAGCCCCATCTCGATCATTTCATGGATGCTGGAGGGATAGAGATAGGGCATCAGCGCCGAGATGAAGGCATGGTCCGACTGATGCGGCACGGTGGAGGATTTTGCGCCGTGATCGTCGCCGGCAAGACACAGCACGCCGCCGTTTTTGGCCGAGCCTGCCGCGTTGCCATGGCGAAACACGTCGCCGCAGCGGTCGACGCCCGGACCCTTGCCGTACCAGATGCCGACCACGCCATCGTGCCTGGCGCCGGGCGAAAGATTGAGTTGCTGCGAGCCCCAGATCGCGGTGGCCGCGAGGTCTTCGTTCACACCGGGCTGGAATTTGATGTTGTACTGCTCGAGGTGTTGTCGGGCGGCAAACAGCTGCTGGTCATAGCCGCCAAGCGGGGAGCCCCGGTATCCCGTCACAAAACCGGCGGTGTTGAGGCCGGCGGCCCGGTCGCGGCGAATTTGCGCCATTGGCAGGCGGACCAGAGCCTGAATTCCGGTCAGGAAGACGTGACCCGACTCCTGGGTGTATTTCTGATCGAGACTGATCGGACCCTGGTTGATTCCCATTCCGCCCTCTTAAGTCTTTGGCCCCGACCGCTATTTCAGCTAATCATGCCATTTGCAAAATCCAGTCTATGTCGGTTTCCGCGCCCCGCGCACCACAATTCTCGGCAATGGAGCCCCCCATTCCCGAATCGCAATTTCATGCCGGAGCAGGCCGGCCCTGTTTGCGTGTTATGTCCCCGCAAGGTGCCGGCGCGAAACGACGTGCCGGTCTCATCGGCCGGTTTCGCGCTATATTGCCGCCAGGGAGAGACAAATTGCTGCAGGGACGATATCGCGCCGGGCGAGCGATTCTCGCGGCCGTGCTTTTGTGCACTGCGTCAGCTTCAGGCCAGGCGCAGTCCGAGCCCTCGGCCGAGACCATCGCGCGCGGCAAGGCGCTGAGCGAAGCGGCCGACTGCGCCAGTTGCCATACCGCCGATCCCGCCCGGCCATTCGCCGGCGGCAAGCGCATCGACACTCCGTTCGGCGGGATCTATTCGCCGAACCTGACGCCCGATCGCGACACCGGCATCGGCGCCTGGAGCGACGAACAATTCACCCGCGCGCTGCGCCATGGCATCGCGCCCGGCGGTTCACGCTATTACCCGGCGTTCCCCTACCCCTATTTCACCAAAATGACCCGCGACGACCTGCTGGCGATCCGCGCCTATCTCGCGACGCTGGCGCCGTTGCGCAATACGCGGCCGCCGTCGGAATTGCGCTGGCCGCTGAATTACCGCGTGGTGATGCGCGTCTGGGATTTTCTGTTCTTCCAGCCCGGCATTTTCGAGCCGGACCAGCAGAAGAGCGCGGAATGGAATCGCGGCGGGTATCTCGTCACGGGCGCCGCGCATTGCGGAGCCTGCCACACGCCCAAGAACCTGTTCGGCGCCGACAGGCGCGACCGACGGTTCGGCGGCGGGCTGGTGCAGGGCTGGTTCGCGCCGCGGCTCGACGGTGCCGAACGCAGTGGGCTGAAATCGTGGAGCGTCGACGATATCGTCGAATACCTGCAGAGCGGCCGCAACAGCCGCAGCAACGCCGACGGCTTGATGGCGGAGGTCGTGGTCAATTCGACCTCGAAGATGAGCGACGCCGATGTCCGCGCGATCGCCGTTTATCTCAAGGAACTTGCACCGGTCGCGCCGGAGCCGGCGGTCAGCCCGCCGCCGCAGGCCGACATGGCGACGGGTGCCGCGGTCTACGCGCACGCCTGCATCGCCTGCCACGAGGCCGACGGGTCGGGCGCGCCGCGAATCTATCCGCCGCTGCCGAGCAACGCCAACCTGCAGTCCGCTGACCCCTCCAGCACGCTTCGCATCGTCCTCGACGGCGCGCAGACGGTGACGACGGCCCGCGCCCCCAACCCCGGATCGATGCCGGCTTATGCCGGAAAGCTTTCCGATCAAGAGATCGCCGATGTCGTCAATTACATCAGGAACTCATGGGGCAACGCCGCGCCCCTGGTGACGCCGGCGCAGGTTACGAAGGCGCGGGCGCAGTAGGTGGGAGTCATCGTGTCCCGGACGCGGTGCTTTATGTTTGATGCTTTGGCCCTGGTCATTCCGGGATGGTCCGAAGGACCAGACCTCAGATGTGCAATTGCACATCGGGGAATCTCGAGATTCCGGGTTCGCGTCTTCGACGCGCCCCGGAATGACTCTCAAATCGAACGCTCGTGTGCCCTCCTTGCAGCATCGCGGGTTCCCCTGTTTCCCCCTGCCAAGTTCCCTCAGCACAACCGCAAAGATCGGCGTCGAATCAGGAACCCACGCCGCTCCCAACCATTGTCCTCCCGGTAATAGACGGAGGAACCATATGGCCTACGAACGCAATCCCAATGACCCCTATCGTGGCAATCCTGCCGACGATCCCTATCGCGTCAATCCCGCGGATGCGGATAACGAGTACCGCCGCGCAGCCCGTCTGGACAATGAATTACAGCCGGATCCCGAACTCGCCGAAGGCCCCGCCAGCGGCGGCAGGATCGCGCTGTTCGCCGTCGCCATCGCCGTGGTGCTGGGTGCGGTTTTTTACGGCCTGAACAACTCATCGATCAATCAGGCCGGCACGTCTTCGACCGCGCAGAACACCACGCAGTCATCGCCGCCCGCAACGCCTGGGGGCGTGCGTGACGTGACCCCTCGCGCCAATACGGCACCGGGAACGACCACCGGTGCAGCGCCGGCGAAGCCGCAGACGCCACCGTCCTCGGCCCCGACGGGCCAGGACATGAACCGGTCCGGCAACCCGCCGGCCGACAACGCAGCGCCTGCAACCAATCCGGCGCCGAACAAGTAGCGGCACAAGCAGTATCGATCCAGGTAACCGCGCGGCGGCCATGCATCTGGCCGCCGCGCTTTTCTTTGGGCGTCAGCCGAACATCTTGTTCAATTCGCCGCCGGGATAGCCGTTGCCGAACTCCGTGAACGTTCCCTTCTCCGCGATCTCGCGCGCCGCGCGCATGAACCCGCCCCATGCGGTCCGCGCCAGCGACCCGCCGATACTGATGCGGCGCACGCCGAGATCGGCCACCTCAGTCGCGCTAAGGCCGACCCATCCCTGCAGGAGATTGACGGGCTTGGGATCAACGGCCTTCACCACCGCCGCGATCTGTTCCTTGGTCTGGATCCCCGGCGCGTACAGGCAATCCGCGCCGGCCTCCGAATAGGCCCGCAGCCGGTCGATCACCATGTCCAGGTCGGGCTGCCCGACCAGAAAACCCTCGCAACGGCCGGTCAACACCACGCCGCTGTTGTCGGCATCGATCGCCGCCCGCGCCGCCCTGATGCGCTCGATCGCGAATGCGCGCTCGTAGAGCGGTTTTGCCGCATCGCCGGTGGAATCCTCGATCGACAATCCGGCAACGCCGGTCTTGACGGCGCGGGCGACGTTGGCCGCGACTTTCTCCGGCTTGTGCGCGAAGCCGCCCTCGAAATCGGCGTTGACGGGCAGATCGACCGCATCGCAGAGCGCGGTGAGATGCGCCAGCGCGTCTTCGAGGGTGACGCGATTGTCGGCCTTGCCGATCGACCACGCAAAGCCCGCGCTGGTCGAGGCGATCGCCTTGAAACCGAGATGCGCCAGCGCCTTGGCACTGCCGACATCCCAGGGGTTGGGCAGCACGAAGCAGCCGGTCTCGTGGAGCTTGCGGAAGGTGGCGCGCTTGTCCGCTGTCGTGATCGACATGGTCTCTCCCTTCTCTGTCTTTGCTTGCATGCAACGATAGCACAGCAGGCGGCCCGCGCTATGCGACCACCTGGCGCAAAAATGTTCGCTCCTCCGCCAGGATGAATTTGTTCGCCTCGGCAAAGCCAAAATTGGCCATGCCCTCCTTGTCGGTGCGAAGCCGCGCCCGATAGGCCTCATAGGCCGCAAGACTCTCGAAGGAAATCAGCGCGAACGCGACATTATTGGTGCCTTCATGCGGCATCCAGTAGCCGATCAGATCGCCGCCGCAGCGCGAAATGATGGCGAGCCAGCGTTTGGCATATTCCTCGAACATCGCGCGCTTGAATGGATCGATCTGGTAGCGGATGAAGACGGTGACGGCCAAGGGAACCTCCGGGGTTTTTCCGATCATGCCAGCCTAGCCGCTTGATTGACGTCGATGCTTCGGTTATCATCGAACTATGAAAGCAGGTCCCGATATCGCCATGGTCGCCTCGCTGGTCGGCGATCCCGCGCGCGCCAATATGCTGACGGCGCTGATGACCGGCCGAGCGCTGACCGCGAGCGAGCTGGCGCACGAGGCCGGCATCATGCCGCAGACCGCCAGTTCGCACCTGGCGAAGCTGGAGGCCGGCGGACTGATCGAGCAGGAGAAACAGGGACGCCACCGCTATTACCGACTCACCGATCCCGATGTCGCCGGCGTGCTCGAAGGCCTCGAGGGCATTGCCGCACGCGCCGGTCATATGCGCGTTCGCACCGGGCCGAAGGATCCGCAATTGCGCCGGGCACGGATTTGCTACGATCATCTGGCCGGCGATCTCGGCGTGCAGATGCTCGACAGCATGAAGAAACAACGGCTGGTGCGGCAGAAGAAACAGGACATCGAGCTGACCGCCGAGGGCGAACGCTTTCTGGCGAACAGCCTGCAGATATCGGCCGAAACCCTCGCCCATCCGCGCCGCCCGGTGTGCAAGGCCTGCCTCGACTGGAGCGAGCGGCGCCATCATCTCGCCGGTACGCTCGGGGCGGCCATCATGAGCCGATTCACCGAATTGAAATGGGCCGCGCGCGATGCCACTCCCGGCAGCCGTGTCGTCAATTTCAGCCGCAATGGCGAGAAGCGCTTTGCCGCGTTGTTCGGGTCAGGCGAATAGCGGCGCGCCGATCGCACCTCACCGGAATTTGTGGTCATGGCCGGCCCTGTCCCGGCATCCACGCCCTGCTTTCCTGCTATGTCGTCGAAACGTGAACGCCCGGCACAAGGCCGGGCATGACGAGCGCAAACCCTGGACCTATCCCATGCATCGAATTTTCCTGGCAGTTTCTGCCGGCACCCTGCTCTTCCTGCCCTGCATCTCAGCCACCGCCGCGGAACCGGCGCAGCGCGAACCCTACGGCATCGGCCTGGAAGGCTTTGCCTATCCCTACCCCGTCAGCATGCTGCCGCTGGTCAATGACGGCGAGCAGGTGCGGATGGCCTATATGGATGTAGCGCCGGCGCAGCCGAACGGCCGCACCGTTGTGCTGCTGCACGGCCGCAATTTTCCGTCGAGCTACTGGGCGCCGGTCATCAAGACCTTGAATGACAAGGGCTACCGCGTGCTGGTGCCGGACCAGATCGGTTTCGGCAAATCCTCCAAACCCTCGGCCGACCTGCATTTCGACACGCTGGCGCGCAACACCATCGCGTTGCTCGACCACCTCCAGATCCCGAAGGCCGATATCGTCGCGCATTCGCTGGGCGGCATGCTCAGCGTGCGCATCGCGCGTGACTATCCCGACCGCGTTGCCCACCTGTTGCTCGCCGCGCCCATTGGGCTCGAGGATTACCGGTTCTATGTGCCGCCGACGCCGACCGAAAAGATCATCGAGACCGAGGACAAGCTGACCGCCGACGGTTACCGCAAGCAGCTGGAGGTCAACTACTCCCTGAAACTGCCGCCGGACCAGGTGACGCCGTTCATCGACGCGCGGTTCAATATTAAGGGCAGTTCGGAATATCCGCGCTGGCTGCGCGCCTTCGTCAGTTCGGCGCAGATGATCTACCGCGAGCCGGTGGTGCACGAAATTCCGCTGATCACCGAGCCTGTGCTGTTCATCATGGGC
Source organism: Bradyrhizobium erythrophlei (assembly GCF_900129425.1). Classification (NCBI taxonomy): domain Bacteria; kingdom Pseudomonadati; phylum Pseudomonadota; class Alphaproteobacteria; order Hyphomicrobiales; family Nitrobacteraceae; genus Bradyrhizobium; species Bradyrhizobium erythrophlei. Next base: position 5,090,477 of record NZ_LT670817.1, read on the forward strand.
GCCGACGATCACAACGCGCCGGGCAAGCCGAATGCGCCGGAGGCGCTGCGGCCGAAGATGGGCCACAACGCCGAACTCGCCGAGGCGCTGGCGGCCAAAATGCCAAACGCGCGCGCCGAGGTGCTTCCGAATGCCGGGCATCTGGTGTTTCTCGACGCGCCGGCCAAATTCAACGAGCTGATGCTCGCCTTCCTGGCGAAGTAGCCCCCGCGTACCCGGCAATGCGATCAGGCGCCAACTGACAGCGTAACTTTGCGCGCAAGCCCGCGGGCCGGCCGCAAACGACCTGTTGACGAGAGGGATTTCATATGTAAGATATTTCTTACATATGAAATAGGAGTGCTTCGGTTGAGGAAGGGCGACAACATGCTGGCCGTGCTGGCTGCGCTGGCCAATCCTCACCGGCTGCGGATCGTGGCCACGCTAAAGGCTGGCGGACGCAACTATGTGAGCCGACTCGCGCGCGAGATCGGCATCAGCCGTCCCCTGCTCCATTTGCATTTGCAGAAGCTGGAGGACGCCGGACTGGTGTTCAGCAAACTCGAACTCTCGGACGATGGAAAAGCGCTCAACTATTTCGCCACTACCGATTTCGCCATCGACTTGCGACCTTCGACGATCGTTGATGCCGTCAAGACGTTAACGCCCCAAAACGCCAAATCCGACTGAAAGGGAGACCAAGAATGACCGACCATTCCACCGTCTTTTCCATCATGACAGCGCTCGTGCTCCTCACGATCGTGTTCGTCTTCGGCATGAAATACTTTTCCGCCGCGCGGCAAACGACGGCCTTGGCAGACAATCAGGATGCATATCGGAAACTCGCCGAGCTTGCCGCGACCGCTCAGTCGACGAGCGCCGCGTCGTTATCCGCGCTAGAGTCGGATTTTGCGGAGATGAAATCGCGGCTGACGTCGATCGAGAAGATTCTCAGCGAGGTCTAGGTCCACTCACCGGCGAACGCCGGCGCCAGAAATATTAAGGTGTGTCCATGTCGCCTCAGTCGCAACTCGATCTGACGCCATCGATCTTGTTCTTTCCTCTGCTGGTGTCGACCGCTTTCGTCGCTCTGTGCTCCTTTGTTCATGAGCCGGCGCGGCAGCGGTTTAGCGCGATATTTCTGGCGGGCGCTGGAGCCGCATACCTTAGTGACGGATTCGGGCTCTGGGAGTTCGGCTTCTGCGCCGTCATTACCCTCCTCGCCTATCGAGGATTGGATAACTATCGGGCGATCGCAATCGGTTGGGCGCTCCACACATGTTGGGACATCGCGCACCATCTTTATGGAAACCCGATCATTCCCTTCGAGGCGAGTTCCTCGATTGGATGCGCCGTCTGCGACCTTGGTCTCGCAGCCTGGTATTTCATCGGCGCCCCGACGATCTGGAAAATTCGCTTCGGTACGGCGGCTTGAGCTAAACTCTCCGCGCCCCGGTCTCTCCCGCGCTTGACGGAAACGGGACGCACACGCCGGCCAAATTCAACGAGCTGATGCTCGCCTTTCTGGCGACGTGATCGCGGCGAAGGCAGGGACGGCAAGTTCGGTCCCTGCCTCCATCAATGACGTCAGTTCCTGAAGCACTTCTTGCCGTACGGCCCGGGATGCCAGCCCGGAGGACAGCTAAACAGCGGACGGCACGCACCGGCCGGTCCGCGGTGGAAGCCGGGGCCGCAGCCCTGCGCAACCCGGATGATTTCGTTCGGTGCGGATTTATCGACCGGATAGACCGGCATCGCCTGGGCGGACGCCGCCATCAGGCCGAGACCAACGGCAAACGCAGATGCAACAAGCAGCTTCATGGACTTTTCCCTTCCTCATGATTCGCCGCGACGCGGCGGTTTTCGAATTTACGCCAACAAGAACTGACGCAAACAAAATGGCCGTCCGGTACTGGCGGCCCGCCTCACCAGCGGTGACGGCGCCAGTGGCGGTGCCATCCCCAGTGACGGCGATGCCAACGGTGCCAGCCCCAGTGACGCCGGTGCCAGTGCCGATGCCAATGATGGCCCCAGCGCACCTGCTCAGGCCTGAGATGATCGACATCGTCCTGCGTGACCACAGCGGGTTCAGCGGCGTCGCCGGGCCGCGCCACGAGATGCTGCTCCGCTGAAATCGGTGGCAATGCTGCTGCCTTCGCGCTCGCAGCGAGCACCGTAGCGCCCGCGGTTATTCCAAAGGCGAGTTTCAGAAAGTGCCGGCGTTCCATGATATCGCATCCCCCTGCGCAATCGTGAATGACGCGGGAGAGTTTGATGGCGCCGAGATGAACGGTCGCTGAACCACGCGTTCAGGGTGTAATGCGATGCAACAACTCTAGGTCGTCCCCGCGAACGCGGGGACCCACACGCCGTGAACTCTCGATCGAAAGACGGCGCCAGCGTCTCGCGTAAAATTAGCGCCGGTGGATATGGGTCCCTGCTTTCGCAGGGACGACGATAGCTCTGAGATACCTCACCCCACTGCAAATTCTTCCGCCAGCACAAAGATCTCGCGCGTGCGCGTGACGTCAGGCCAGCAGCGGTCGAAGTCGGCGACCAGCGTCTTCATCGCCTCGCCGCCCACGGCGCGATCGAGCGACGCCTGATCGGCGAACTGATAGCTCGCCACATGCACCGCGGGATCGCCGACGCTCCAGCTCCGCCACGCCTTCTTCACGCCGAACGCCTTCGCCGCGTCGGGCAGATGTTCGCTGTGATACCACTCATCAAACGCCTTGCGCCTGGAGGGATCGGCGACGGTGGCGCGGACGACGAAAAAGGCTGCGGGCATGGGCTTTCTCCCGGTCGACACGGTTTCACTCTCGTCATTCCGGGGCAGCCTGAAAGGCTGAACCCGGAATCTGGAGATTGTAACTTCGAAATTCCGGGTTCGCGCTGGCGCGCGCCCCGGAATGACGGGGCTCAACGATAGCCTAACGCCAACCCTAAACCCACCCACCCCGCGCCATGATCGCGGCACAGAGCACGATGATGACGATCGCAAGCAGTTCGCTGTGAATGACCGCGGTGACCAGCCTCAATTTCCTGGCGCCGATCGCAGGCACCAGCCCGGCCGTCAACGCCCCGCGCCACGACAGGAATTCCATCGTCGGGATGATCGACAGCAGTCCGATCACGATAAACAGCGAGAACTTGGTCAGGAAGGCGTAGCTATGGAAATAATAGCTCGCCCCCTTCTCGAAAAAGAACACCCGCAACAGCCCGACAACGAGTAGCGCACCCGCCGCGACGCCGAGCACGAGGTCCGTGACCTGCAGCCTGCGCGCCGACGCCAGCGTCAACTCGGAGCGGATCAGCACAAACTCGATTGCGACGGCAGAAACCAGCGTGAAGGCACAGAGGTGGTGGAGAAAGGCGAATAGGGTTGACATAGTGCGCGCTTCCTCCAGCTAGCTCGGTAACTTGCCGCCGACGGACCTATAAAACTGAGCAAGCTGGTTGGCGAGAAGAGAGCCTAAAAGCTCCTCCATCTGCGAAACGTCGATCCTGCCGTCGCGGAAGGCCAAGTCCGCAGCGTCCAGAGCGTCGAAATACGGCTTGCGGTTGTCGACAATCTGATCTGGAATCGTGGGTGTGCCAGGCAAAATCGAACCCGCACGAATTGAAAGCACCACGTAGGAAACGATGCGCGACGTCCGTCCGTTCCCGTCTGCAAACGGATGAATCCAGTTCAGCCGCCACATCAAATAAGCCGCGAGGTGAATCGGCGTACTGTGTTCCCAATGATCGTTGACGTAGTCGCACATGTCTTCGACGAGTTCGGGAACGCGATGGGCTCCAACGGGTTCATGCTTGCTGCCCTCGATAGTAACACCACCCGGACGATAGTTTCCCGCGTAGGAACTGATCCCCGCAAGCGCTTCGCGCTGCAAACCGAGGATAAGCGAAGGCCGGAGCTTGAACGATCCCCGATCGAGCGCACTTTGGATCGCGCCGATCGCCGCGTCGTATTGCCGAAAGCCGTTCCTTGCCTCGGCGGCGGCTTTCGCTTTGGGGTCGGTGATCAATTCAGGTTCGAGCGCGCGGCTGTCCCGCCGGTCGCGCTCGTCACCCGTCATTTTTTATCCTCAGCCAACTTCTCGGCTTCGCGATCGACCATTTCCCGGGTAATCAGCTCGTTTTCGAAATGCGTATTGCCGTAGACAAAGCTGCGCCGCTGCTGCTCCCGATGTTCCGGCGTCGGCTTGGCAGTCTTGGCGGCTTCAAGAAGTTTTTTCAGAGCGTCGGTCATGAAAGCAATATAATCGAATCGGGCTGGGGACGCCACTGTCCATCTTGATCAAATTTGCTACAACGGCAAATTGTCGTGCTTCTTCATAGGCATCTCGACATGCTTGTCCCTCAGCATCGCCAGCGCCCGCGCGATGCGGCGCCTGGTTGAGTGCGGCATGATGACGTCGTCGATGTAGCCGCGCTCGGCGGCGATGAAGGGGGACAGGAAGCGGTCCTCGTACTCTTTCGTGCGGGCGGCGATCGCGTCGGTGTCGCCGATATCCGAGCGGAAGATGATCTCGACCGCGCCCTTGGCGCCCATCACGGCGATCTGCGCGGTCGGCCAGGCGTAGTTCATGTCGGCGCCGATTTCCTTTGAGGCCATCACGTCGAACGCGCCGCCATAGGCCTTGCGGGTAATCACCGTGACCAGCGGCACCGTGCATTGCGAATAGGCGAACAGCAGTTTCGCCCCGTGTTTTATCAGGCCGCCATATTCCTGCGCGGTGCCCGGCAGAAAGCCGGGGACGTCGACAAACGTCACGATCGGAATGTTGAAGGCGTCGCAGAAGCGGACGAAGCGCGCGGCCTTGCGCGAGGCATCCGAGTCGAGCACGCCCGCCAGCACCATCGGCTGGTTGGCGACGAAGCCGACGGTGCGCCCGGCGATACGGCCGAAGCCGGTGACGATGTTTTTCGCGAACGCCTCGGAGATCTCGAAGAAGTCGCCCTCGTCCACGACTTTCAGGATCAGTTCCTTCATGTCGTAGGGCTTGTTCGGATTGTCGGGGATCAGCGTGTCCAGCGACATGTCGACCCGCCCGATGTCATCAAAACTCGGCCATTCCGGCACGCCTGACGTGTTGCTGGAGGGCAGGAAATCGATCAGCCGGCGCATCTGCAGCAGCGTCTCGACGTCGTTCTCGAACGCGCCATCGGCGATCGAGGAGCGCGTGGCGTGCACCGAGGCGCCGCCGAGTTCTTCCGCCGTGACGACCTCGTTGGTGACGGTCTTCACCACGTCCGGGCCGGTGACGAACATGTAGCTGGTGTTTTTCACCATGAAGATGAAGTCGGTCATCGCGGGCGAATAGACGTCGCCGCCGGCGCAAGGACCCATTATGACGGAAATCTGCGGGATCACGCCTGAGGCGATGACGTTGCGACGGAACACGTAGGAATAGCCGGCGAGCGCGGCGACGCCTTCCTGGATCCGCGCGCCGCCGGCGTCATAGAGCCCGATGATCGGCGCCCTCGCCTTCATCGCCATGTCCTGGATTTTGACGATTTTTTGCGCGTGGGTTTCCGACAGCGAGCCACCGAACACGGTAAAATCCTTGGCGAACACAAACGTCTTGCGGCCGTTGACGGTGCCCCAGCCGGTGACGACACCGTCGCCGGGCACCTTGGTCTTTTCCATGCCGAATTCGATCGAGCGGTGTTCGACGAACATGTCGAATTCCTCGAAACTGCCCTTGTCGAGCAGAAGCTCGATGCGCTCCCGCGCGGTCAGCTTGCCGCGGGCATGCTGCGCCTCGATGCGTTTCTCGCCGCCGCCGAGTTTGGCCCCCGCGCGTCGTTCCTCGAGGGTGTCCAGGATGTCCTTCATGTGCGTCCGCCGTCTTTGCCGCCAGATTTCAGCCGGTTCTAACACGGCATTTTCTCAACCGGAAACCGGGTTTCGGCCACCGCAAACCGCCCAATCGGCGTTAGAAAGGGGACAATGACCGGGACCAGCCGAGGGAGACGACCGATGAACGGGACGATTGCAAGCGAGGCCACAGGCGCCGTCACGGGCGGATTGCGAACCATGCTCCGGCTGGAGGGGCTGACGCTGTTTGCGGGGATGACGCTGCTTTACGCGGTCTGGGGCGGATCGTGGTGGATCTATGCCTTCCTGTTTCTGGTGCCGGACCTGAGCTTTGCGGCCTATCTCGCCGGCCCCCGGGTGGGCGCCTTCGTCTATAACACCGCGCACAGCTACATGGCGCCGATGTCGCTGATGACCACTGGATTTGCGCTGGACTCGCCGCTGACCCTTTCGATCGCGTTGATCTGGCTGGCGCATATCGGCATCGACCGCGCGCTCGGCTACGGCCTGAAATACCAGGCCGGGTTCACCTTCACCCATCTCGGCCGCATTGGAGGGGCGGCAATGCCGACCTAGACTGGCGGGTTTGACAGGCAGGAAAACGCTTGTTTTATTCGCGTTCAGCGCGTTACGGCGCGCAAACAAGATGCAAATAAAATATTGGAGGGAGCGATGCGGACCGGCATGCGCGCGGCCATAGCGGCCTGGATTATCTGCACCGGCATCCTGCTGGCGGGCATTGAAACCAACGCGCAATCGATGCCGAAGGACGTCGCCGCGCGGATCGAGCTCTATGCGATCCCATCGCTGACCATCTCGGACCGGCAATTCCTGACCGGCGACGCCAACGGCAAGCCGGTCACCGTCGCCGGCGAATTTCGCATCGCGCAAGGCAGCGGACGCCTGCCGGTGGTGGTGCTGATGCACGGCTCGAGCGGCGTCGGCGCCAGTATCGAACCGTGGGTGCATCAGTTCAACGCGATGGGGATTTCGACTTTCGTGATCGACGGTTTCAGCGGCCGGGGATTGACGGCGGTCGGTCCGAACCAGGCGCTGCTCGGCCGCCTCAACTTCATTCTCGATATCTACCGCTCGCTCGACATTCTCGCGCACCATCCGCGCGTCGACCCCGAACGCATCGTGCTGATGGGATTTTCGCGCGGCGGACAGGCCGCGCTGTACGCCAGCCTCGACCGCTTCAACAAGCTCTGGAATAAGTCAGGCGTGCAGTTCGCCGGCTACATTCCGTTCTATCCGGACTGCTCCACGCGCTATTTGACCGATACCGAGGTCGCGGCGCGTCCGATCCGGATCTTTCACGGCACGCCCGACGATTACAACCCGGTGGCCAGTTGCAAGGCCTATGTCGCGCGGTTGCAGCAAGCCAAACGCGACGTGGTGCTGACGGAGTATCCTGACTCGGCGCACGGTTTCGACGCGGGCCTGCTCGGCGTCTCGACCGTGGCGGTTTCCACCAACGCCCAGACCGCGCGCCATTGCCATATCCGCGAAGGCGAAGGCGGCGTCCTCATGAATGCCGATACCGAAGCGCCGTTCGGGTACAAGGACACCTGCATCGAGTTCAACCCGCATGTCGGCGGCAATCCGGCCACAGCCGAGGAAGCGCGCAAGGCCGTGGACGAATTTTTGCGAGCGCTGTTCAAGCTGGGGTAGAGACCGATTCACTTGGATCGACGTATTGATTCAATATATCGGCAACGGCAGTGAGCCCCCTCTCCCCTTGCGGGATCGAGACGAGCGAAGCTCGCTCTCTAGGGTTGGGGTGAGGGGTTACGGTCTATCGATAGACCTTAACCCCTCACCCGGTTCGCATCTAACGATGCGATCCGACCTCTCCCGCAAGGGGCTAAGGCGTGCACACAATTTCAATAACATTTTTCTTGCCATGAGTGAATCGAGTCTGATTCCTTGCATTGCGGTCCACAAGAAGGATGATCGCATTGATGGAAGGGATGGATTGGTCAGTCGGTCGCTTTGGCGATGTGCGACTGGCCAAAAGGGGGCGCTGTTGTTGCAGCGCGCCGTTGAACGCGTCACGATGAACCTGCGTGCGGCGTCCGACGGCCGAGCTGAGTGGGTGGGGTTCAGCCGCTGGCTGAATAATCCGAATGTGACAGCGAACGAAATTGCTGTGCATAATGCAGAAGTTCTGTCGGACCGTGTCGCGGGCCTGCATGTGCTTGCAATCCAGGACACGACGGAACTGAACTATGCCAGGCACGCCGGACGGGTCCGGGGTCTTGGGCCATCCGGCAACGGACGCGATCCGGGCTTGTTTGTGCACCCCGTGCTGGCGATTGATGCGGGCAGCGGAGCCTTGCTCGGGTTGGCTGGAATGCAGATCTGGACGCGTCAGGGGCCAGCGTCCCCTGATTACCGGCGTCAACCGATCGAAGAGAAAGAATCCTATCGTTGGATTAAGGGGGCGGCGAGCGCCAAGAGCGCGCTTGCTGCGGCAGCGATGGTCACCGTGATCGGCGACCGCGAGAGCGATATTTACGAAGAGTTTGACCGGATACCTGACGCGCGCACCCATCTGCTCACGCGTGCCTGTCGTGATCGCGCCTTGGTGGGTGGCGGTCGGCTGTTTGGCATTACCGAAAGCTGGCCGGTCCGGCATCGCTTCAAGCTGGAGGTCCGAGCCCAGCCCGGTCGCCCGGCTCGCACGGCCAAGGTGGCGCTGCGCTTTGGCGAAGTGACGATCAAGCGCCCGGGCAACTGCAGCGATCCCGCAGCCGCGCATCAATTGACCTTGCGTCTGGTCGAGGTCAGGGAGCTTGATACCGCCGTCGAGGGGCCGATCCACTGGCGTCTGCTTACCACTCATGAGGTTACGACGGTTGCGCAGGCCTTGGAGATCGTTGGTTGGTATCGCGAGCGCTGGCACGTCGAACAGCTGTTCCGCACCAGCAAGAGCCAGGGTCTCGACCTTGAGAGCAGCCAGGTCGAAGCGGCCGATGCCTTGTTCAAGCTTGCCGCCATCGCAATGATTGCCGCCACCAAGATCATGCAGCTCGTCCTCGCCCGCGACGGCACGGTCGATCGCCCGGCCACCGACGTGGTAGCGGTGGAACAATTGCCAATGCTCGAGGCCTTGCAGATCCGTCTCGAAGGCAAAACAGCCAAGCAGAAAAATCCTCATCCCAGGCGATCGATCGGCTGGCTCGCCTGGATTGTTGCGCGCCTCGGTGGCTGGACCGGTTACACCTCCGAACGCCCACCGGGCCCAATCACCATGCGCCGTGGCTGGCATCGCTTCGAACAAATGGCTCAGGGTTGGAGACTCAGAGATGTGTGCACGCCTTAGCCCGCAAGGGGAGAGGTGACGTCGAGCATGCGGAAGCAGCCAAACGATCACGCCCGCCCTACTTCTCGCCGACCTTGAACGGCGGCTCCTTGCCGGGAGGCGTGGTTTCCTCGGCCATTGCCAGCATCATTGCCACCATGACGTAGTTGCCCGCCACCGCCGTCAAATCCACGACCTGCTGATCGTTGAAAATCTTCTTGGCCCGCGCATAGGTCTCGTCGGAAACCTTCTGCGTGGTGGTGAGTTCGGTGACGAAGTCGTACACCAGCGCCTCGTCCTCGGCCATGTTCGAGGGTCGCTTGTTGGCTTTCAACTCGGCGATGATCTCAGCCGACAATCCAGCCTTCGCCGCCAGCGGCGCATGGGCGTACCATTCGACCTGCGAGCGCCATTGCCGCCCGATGATCAGGATCGCAAATTCATTGAGTTTTGTGGGCACCGAGGTCTGCCAGCGCAGATAATAAAACAGGTCGTACAGCCGCTGGCCCAGCACCGGGCTGCGGATCATCGGATTGTACGGTCCGCCGAGGCCGACACTGGAAACCTTCATGATCTGCTCGCCGAGCGGCTTTTGCGCGTCGCTGAGCTGGTCCATGGTCAATTGCGGAAAGCGCGGTTCCTTGCCGGTCGCGGGCGGCGCGAACATCGTCGCCGCGAACCAACCGCCGGCCGCGGCAACCGCCAGTGACGACATCCAGACTGAAGCCGAGTTCATGATTTCCTGCCTGCTCTTACGATTGTGAAAAATTGTGAAGTTACGAAGCCTATTCCAGCCACATCTCCCAGACCAGAGCCTCGGGCGCCGATGAACCGGTTCGGTGTTGCCGCGTTGCACGAGGCATCTGGCGGGGCGACACCCAAGACGGAGACCGCAAAATGTCTGGATCCAGTATCGCGCGGGCCGGCTTACTGCTGGCAGTACTTTGGCTGCCCGGCAGCGCCGCACAGGCCGCGACTTCTCCCTTTACCGCCATGGCGGGTTCATGGTCGGGCGGCGGCGTCATCGACACGTCGGATGGCGGGCGGGAACGGCTGCGCTGCCGGGCGGCCTATGACGTCGGCGCCGCCGGCACCCAGCTTCGCCTCAACCTGCGATGCGCCAGCGACAGCTATACTTTCGACCTGGCGAGCGACGTGCAATACCGCGGCGGGGCGATCTCCGGCTCATGGAGCGAGGCCAGCCGCAACGCCTCGGGCAGCATTTCCGGACGCGCCGCCGGTGACCGCATCGAAGCTTCGGCGACAGGTCCGACCTTCTCGGCCGCGTTGTCGCTGACGACCCGCGGAAGGCGACAGACGGTGTCGATCCGCCCGGAGGGAACCAACATCAGGGCGGTCTCGCTGGCGCTGGACCGGCGCTAAATCGCGCCGATATCGGTCAGGCACAACTGGACGAGCTTCATGCGATCCGCAATGTGGCGCGGCTCGTGACAATCGAGATTGAGCGCAAACACGGTTTGGGCACTGCCCTTCTCGGCCCACCCCACCATCCAGCCGAGCGATGGCTTGCCCACTTCGGCGCCCAACAGGCCGCTCTTGGCGCGAATGACGGCATCGCCTGATTGGGTGACCGGCAGGATGTCGCGCACCAGTTCCTGGCTGCGCTTGGAGACCGGCAGCACGCCGCGCCGCAGCCGATCGACGAAATCGATCTGCTGGACCGGATCGATGCGCAGATTGCCGGTCAGCCAGAACTGGTCGATGCCGCCGCCGATATCGCGGTTGCCATAGTCGAACAGGTCGACATATTTCTGCATCCGCTCCGCGCCGATGCGGCGGGCGATCTCCTGATAGACCGGCACCGCGGACGCGGCGATCGCCGTCCGCATGGTGTGGTCGCGATTCCAGGCCTCGATGCTTCTGACAACGCCGTCCCACTTGAAGATGTCCTTGTCGGGATCGCCGACCACGCCGGTCTCCAGCGCAATCACCGAATTCGGAATCTTGAAGGTCGAGGCCGGCAGCTTCGCCTCGCCGGAGCGATTTTTGTCGCTGGCGATCACGAGGTAATCATCGACCTTGTAGCCGACGAAAGTGCCGACGGTGCCCTCGTCGATAAAATGCTTCGCCAGATCCTCGCGGATCTCGCTGCGCTGGGGCGCGACATCGGCAAAGCTCCGCGACGGCAAGACGCTTGCAGCAGCGAGGAGACCGAGCGCATGGCGGCGATTGATCATGGCGGGGATCCGATTAAGAGCGAAGACGGCGGTGACGATGCGGATGGCATCGTGGTAAAACCATGGCAGTCGGGCAAGATGCTAAACCAGAATTGCGCGCGGCATTCTCGGTGCCACCTCTCCCCTTGCGGGAGAGGTCGGATTGCATCGAAGATGCGATCCGGGTGAGGGGTTACGCCCTCACGATGGACCTGAACCCCTCACCCCAACCCTCTCCCGATGGGAGAGGGAGCGCACCGCCGATGACGCGGCGTCGAAGTATCTCGTCGTCGTGAATAACGATCCTAGCGAATGCGTCCCGACAGCCGCAGCACGAAGATCAGCACTTCCGCCACCGCCTTGTACAGTTCCGCCGGAATTTCATCGCCGAGCTCGACATTCGAGAGGGCGCCGGCCAGCACTTCGTTCTCTTCGATCGGGATGTCATGGGCCCTGGCGACCTCGATGATCTTCGCCCCGATGCTTCCCCTGCCCTTGGCGACGACCCGCGGCGCACCGGTCTTGTCGTAGTGCAGCGCGACCGCGAGCTGGTTCCTTGTTTCCACGCTCATAGCGCGCGATCCAGAAAATGGCCGGCGGCCGCGGGCGCGGTTTGCACCGGCGCGCCGTCGCGGATCACGATATCGCCCGGCCGACGCTCGGCCTTGCTGAGCGCCTGGCTTAGTTGCGCGGCACCGGCGCGCAATTGAGCCGCGGTCGCCGGCCGTTCCGCCCACATCCGCACCGAGGTGCGGTCGCCGCTGAGGGATATCAGCGCATGCACGGGGCCAGTCGGCTCGACGTCGAGCGAGAACCGCGCCCGCCAGATCCGCTTGGCCGGCGTAACCTCGCTGCCGCCGCCATCGCGGGAAATTTCGAACTGCGCCATCGCCGTTCCCTGCGGCGTTGAAAACGGAATTTCGAAATTCCATCGTGGCGCGGCCGGATCGAGCCGTGCGGCGGTGGTATCGGGCTGGCCCGGCAGCGAGGCCACCTGCAGCAACGTCTGCCGCGCGATCGCACCATCGGTATCCGCGAGCAATTGGTGCATGGCCGTCTCGGACGGCGAATTAGATACCAGCGTCGCCGCCATCACCGGCTGCGCCGCCGGCAAGGCACCGCCGATCGGAGGCGGCGGCACGTTGGTGCGGGCCAATTCGGCGTCATCGACCGTCGATAGATGAATCCCGGCGACCGCGGGCACCAGCGAGAGCAACTGGCTATTCGCAAACAGCAGCGCGGACGGAATGCCCGCGGTCAGCGGACCGGGCGGCGGCACTTCCTGCAGCAGGTTGAGCGCGGCGCCGGACGCGACGGCACGCGCAGCAGCATCGGCCGGCGTCGATGCCGATAAAATAACCGGGCTCGCGGCGCCGAGGTTGAGAACATCCTGCACGGTTGCCGGCGCGGCGCCTTGAAGCAAAGCCCCGGGCGCGCTGATCCCAGACGCCAGCAGCGGCGCCAGCGCGGCTGACGCCGTTGTCGGTGTCTCGGGCGCGATCGTAATCGTGACGGGCTGCGGCGAGATCAGAGCCGACGACTGTGTGCCCTGCGCCAGCACAACAGCCGCCGGCGTCGTTCCCTGCGGCTGCACCGCCGCTGCCGGCGTCGCGCCCTGCTGTGCCGGCGCCGCCGTCGATGTCGCAGTTTGCTGCACCACCGTTGCCGCTGGCGTCGCGCCTTGCTGAACCGGCCCCGCCGGCGCCCCCGAACTCTGTGTCACACCGTCAAGCGATGTCGTCAGCACCTGACGCAGCACGATCAGCGCCGCCTTCAGATCCGGCATGGCGGCCGATGGCGTCAGCGATCCCGACGCCAGTGACGCCTCCAGGAACAGGCCGGAACTCTGGAACGCCTGCCGGATGTCCTCGCCGGTGAGGTTTTGGTCGAGGCTGGTCCGCTGCGCCAGCACTTGCGCCACCGCCTGCTGGACCTGCGGCGGCAGGCCGCCCAGCCCGGCGGCGACGCCCAGATTGGCAAACAGCGGCGCCAGGCTGGTCTGCAGGGTCGCCGCAGTCTGCGACGCCAGCGTTACCGCCAGCGATTCCAGCGGCGTCAGCTGATTGTTCGGAACGACGACCGCGGACATCGTTTGCGGGGCAATGCTCTCGGTCGCCGCGGACGCCAGGGTCACGATGTCAGGCGCCGCCGTCGCGCCAGCGGGGCCGGCCGGAACTTGACCTGACGGGGCGCCGCCCTGCTGATTGACGAGCGCGAGCCGGATGCCGTCGGCGGTCTGCGAAACCGCAAGCTGCAGCGTCTGTCCGGCCTGCAGCGGGAGCTGCGACTGCACGTCGATCGACTGGCCGCCGATCGCGATCCGCACGGTGTCGTTGCCGAGCACTTGCAGAACCTTGGCGCTGATCACGGTGCCCGGCTGCAGCACCACAGCCGCCGTCACGCCTTGGGCGGCGACCAGCGGAACGTTTGGTTGGATGACGATCGGCATTGGGATTCACTTCACCGGGCCATGGCCGGCCGAAGCTATCGACGTGTCGTAAACCTGTCGTTAACCGACCGCCGGATTCAACGCCTTCAGAACGCTTGCCGCCGCCTGAAAGTCGACCAGCCGCGCCGCGCGGCGCGCGGCGACCTCTTCATCGACGCCCCATTGTTCGATGTTCCAGTCCTCGTCGACATGGGCGGCAGCCCAGGCCTGATCTTGATCGATGACACCCCGCATCAGCGCGAGCGCAAGCAGCGCCGAACCGGTCAGGCTCGTGACCACGTGCAGGGCCGCGATCGACCAGGGATCCCCGGGCAGCACGGCGCGAGCGGCAGCTATCGCGGAATCGGGCTGGCGGACGTGCACGATCCCCTCGGCGAGAATGAAATGCGCGCCCAGCGCATCGGCGGCCCAAAACAGCAGGGGATCCCAAAGTGCCGCCTCGCGCGCCACCAGCGCCTCCGGATGACCGGCGCGGTAGAACAACAGATCGGACCCGAGATATTTGACGACATCGTCGGCGACATCATCGACCCGTCCGACCACGCCTTCGACCACGCTGTTTGCCAGCCGGGTCAGCGGCATCGTCAGGGGATCGATGAATTCCTGCTGCGCATTCCATTCCGCCGCGATCGCCTCGGCGATGTCCGGGATCGGCGCAACGACCTGATGGCCGGAGGGCGTGCGGATCGGCTTGCCGTCGAGCGTGATAGTAAATCCGCCGGGCGCCTCGGCCACATCCGCCTGAACATAGAAGCGCTTCCGGCGCGGGCCGCGCGTCGTGCGCCGCACCGCCTCCTCCGGATCGAGCGGGGATTTTCCGGACACTTCATCGAATAGTTCACGCATTCGGCATCAGGCTTCTGTTGTCAGCGGTCATTGCCGCACGACAGTATGATAAGGACGGCTGCGAATAAAGCGAGCCCGCACGATTCACAGCGGATGTTTCTCGCCCCGTACACGCGCCCTGCTGATTTACGAGCGCCCTGAGCCCATAACGGACATTTGCGTCAGCGGTTTCAGACCTTAAAGCTGCTCCGCGAGATATCGCTCGATCACTGCCTCGTCTCCGCCCTTGGCCGCGCAAGCAACGTAACCGTCGGGCCGCGCCAGCCATAATCCATCCGGTCGGAACGGCGCACGGAGGCCCGGATCGAGCAAGGAGAAAAACGTTCGATTAATCCGGCCGCCGCGGGCGACGATGTTGCGAACAGCGCGAAACGGGGCGACGTACCGGATCCGACGGGCGTTTGTCCGGCGATGGGAGCGATCCGGGCACCAGGTTTTGGGCCGCCGCTCAGTGCTTGGCCATTCAGCGGACTCTTTGGATAACCGACCGACATCTCGCTCATCTTGTCAGCCATGGCGTGCTGCACCGGCGCGAGCCCCAGCATCAGATGGCCGACGGTATTTCGGATGGCCTGGGCCACTGGATTCTTTACAGTGCCTGCGACCGTCAGATTCTGTGCATCCTTGAGCACATGCTCGCCTACTTCGCTGCGCTCGGCGCTGTAGCTGTCGAGCAGCCTTTCGTGGCAAAAGCCCTTCGCCGCTGCGGCCAGCTTCCAAGCCAGGTTGAAGGCGTCCTGCATGCCGGTGTTCATGCCCTGACCTCCGGCCGGACTGTGGACGTGAGCGGCGTCGCCGCAAAGGAAGGCTCGGCCGTAACGATAGCTCGCAACTTTGCGTCCATTAATGCGGAAGCCGGCGAGCCAGATCGGATCGTAGGCCGTCATTCCGGGCGGCCCACGGCGCTCAATCATCGCCTGCACCTGCTCAAGCGAGGGGGCCGGCGGGTGTGCCGCACCGGACGGCGGCAGGTCGGCAAGCAGCCGATAGCGTCCCGGCGAAATCGGGAATATGACGAAGGCGCCATCCGTATGCCAGTAAACGGTGGCCTCGGTGTCGGGCACCGGATAGCCGCGCATGTGCACGTCGGCCAGCATCCAGTCGCTGTCCATCGTCTCGCCCGCGAAGGCCGCGCCGACCGTGTGCCGAACCAGGCTGTGCGCGCCGTCGCATCCCGCGAGCCAGTCCGCGACGGCCTTTTCTTCGCGACCATCGGCATGGCGCAGGATGGCTTCGGCGCCGTCGGCGCGCAAACTGATTGCCGTGACTTCGACGTCGCGCTCGACCCGGATGCCAAGTGCATTGAGACGTTCCTCCAGCAGCCGCTCGGTCTCCGACTGAGGGAGCATCAAGGCGTAGGGATAGGGACTATCAACCGCCTCCATGCTGACGCGCCCGATCTGCTTTTTGCCGGCAAGGATGCTAACCGCGTCCACCTTGAACCCGGCTTCGACGAACGGCGCCGACCCGCCCGGCTGCCGGTCCAGTAGTTCGAGGGTCCGGCTCCAGAGCACCAAGGCCTTGGATTTGTCGGTACGTTGCGTTGCCTTTTCGACGATACGCGCCGCCACGCCGTAGCGCACAAGCTCGATCGCCAATGTCAATCCGACGGGACCAGCACCAACAATAAGAACGTTCTGGTTCATGGCATCACTCGATGAATTTAAGTTCAGGCGCTCGGCGATTGTAACAGCAAGAAGAAAGGTCTGATACTGGCACGTTTGAGATCTGCCGACGGCTTCCAAGATGTCTGTTTATCGAGAGCCCGCGCAAAAAAGCCCCGGATGACACCGAGGCTTTTGGATTGTGAACGTTGGGGAGTCTCAGTGCTTCGTGACCGCCGTACCTTCGAATTTGCAGGTCACGCCGGGTCGCACGCTCTGTATTTGCGTGTCGTTCCAAGAGCGGTTGTACAAGCTCGATTGATGAGTACGCGTGCTAATTGGCGCAGGAACGCGAGAACGCCGCGCGTGCGTTCGGGCCAAGCCCGGCCGCGGCGCCTTCTTCGAGGCAGCTAGTGATGCGATCGCTAAACGACGGGCCCGGTGTCGACGTGTAGTTTTGCGTCAGCGGCGCATCCAGCTGCGGCACCACGGGCGCCTCGATTTTAGGCGATGGCGGCGGTGGTGGCGGAAGCGGATTGAACTGGGAATAACCCGGCGGAAGCATTTGCGCCGAAGCGGCACCGCCAAACGCCAGTGCAGCGGCGACGGTGATGATGATCGAGGGATGTTTCATGAGGGGATATGTCGTGTTTCCCCCGGCCAACTCCAAATAAACTATTCTTCAGGCGCGTTCTCGATCGGGTCGAAGCGGTCCGCTTCAAGGCCCAGCAGATTCCACGATTGCAGCATATGCGGCGGCAACGGGGCCGTTGCGTCGATCACGCCGCCGCGAGGATGCGGGATCACGATCCGCCGCGCCAGCAGATGCAGCCGCTTCTGCAGGCCGCCCGGCAGCTGCCAATTTTCCTTGTTGAAATATTTGGGGTCGCCGACGATGGCGTGGTCGATATGCGCCATGTGCGCGCGCAACTGATGGGTTCGCCCCGTGACCGGCTTCAGCGATACCCATGCAAGCTTCTGCGCCGAGGTCTCCACCACGGCATAATAGGTCACGGCGTGGCTGGCGCCCTCGTCGCCATGCGCCGCGATCCGCATGATGGTATCTTCCTCGCCCTCCTCCTTGGCGAGGTAGGTCGAGATGCGGCCCTGCTTCGGCTTCGGTACGCCCGCCACCAGCGCCCAGTAGATCTTGCGCGCCGAACGATGGCGGAACGATCCGGTCAGCGCTGTCGCGGCGAAACGCGTCTTTGCAATCAGCAGGCAGCCCGCGGTCTCCTTGTCGAGCCGGTGAACCAGCCGCGGCTTCTGGCCCTTGGCGTCGCGCATCACTTCCAGCATGTCGTCGACATTTCGCGTGATGCCGGAACCGCCCTGCACCGCCAGCCCCGCCGGCTTGTTCAGCACCATGACATCGGCGTCCTCAAACAGGATCATGTCCTTGAGAGCCTGCAGCGTTTTCTGTGCCGCTTCCGAGAGACTGCCTGCGAAGTGCGGCGCATCGAGTTTTAGGGGCGGAATGCGAATGCTCTGCCCCTCTTCCAGCCGGTCCTTGCTGTCGGCGCGCTTGCCGTTGACCCGCAGCTCGCCTTTGCGGACGATGCGCTGGATGTGGGAGAACGACAGCCCGGGAAAGCGTGCCTCGAGAAAGCGGTCGACGCGCATGTTGTTCTCGTCGGCGGTCACGACCACGGTTTGAACCTTTGTCGGCAACGGCGGCGGCTCGGCGACGATTTCCGCAGGCTCCGCAACGAAAGGCTCTGGCCTCGTGGCACGCGGCGCGGCAAATCGCGCCGGCGGCTTGCCACCGGAACGATGCGCCTGCGGCCGCTCCGCCTGCGAGCCCCGATAGGGACGCGCGCCCTTCGGGCGATCGCCGGCCGGGCGAAGTGGTCTCTTGACGCGACGGCTCATGCTGGTTGTGGCTCCAAACTAGAGCGTTGGGTAGCGCAAAAGCAGCGCAGCGTCACGGCGAAATCAGTACAAATGGCGCGCGGGATCGGCCATCATCCGCCAAACGGGCGGGAAATCGGGGGGGAGCATCCGAAGATGGCGTTAACGAAATCGGCTTTGGCGATGTTGACGGCCATGATCGTGACCGCAGCGTGGGCCGAGGATGGCCCGATGCCGGAGGACATCGCCTGGAAGCTGCTCGAGATCGGCCACGTCATCGACGCGCCGAAGACCGCAGCGCTCTACGCGCCGCTGCAGGAAAAAGAGCCGTATCACGGCGTCAGGATCGAGCGGGATGTCAAATACGGCGCTGCCGAACGCAACCTGCTCGATGTCTTCATGCCGGAGACCGCGTCATCGCCGCGCCCGGTATTGATCTTTGTCCATGGCGGCGCCTTCGTTGCCGGCAACAAGCGTATGCCGGACAGCCCGTTCTATGACAACATCATGCTGTGGGCCGTGAAGAACGGCTTCGTCGGCGTCAACATGACGTATCGGCTGGCGCCCGGGTCGCCCTGGCCTGCCGGTGCCGAAGACATCGCCGCGGCGGTTCAGTGGGTCGCGGACAACATCGCTGCGCGCGGCGGCGACCCCGCCCGCATTTACCTGATGGGCCACTCGGCGGGCGCGGTGCATGTCGCGAGCTATGTGTCGCATCCAGAATTTCACAAGGTGACAGGCGGCGGCCTGGCGGGCGCGATCGTGGTGTCGGGGATCTACGACCTGACGGCGACACCGCTCGCCGATCCCGAGCGTGCTTATTTCGGCGCCGATCCCTCGCGCTATCCCGAACAATCCTCACGGCAGGGTTTGCTGACGACAAAGATCCCGCTGATGCTGGTTGGCGCCGAACTGGACCCGGATGGATTCGTGCTGCAATTCGACCTGATGAAGGAGGCCGCCTGCAAGCGCGCCAGCGGTTGCGGCCGCGCATTCGTGGTGCCGCAGCACAGTCATATGTCGGAAGTGTATTCGATCAACACCGCGGACACGCGGCTGACCGATGAGATCCTGGATTTTGTGAAGACCGGAAAATAGCGCTGAAGGGTTCTTGCACCGGGCTTTCATCCTTCGAGACGCCATGCTGCGCATGGCTCCTCAGGATGAGGGTTTGGCGTGCCCCGGACGCTGCGCAGCGCCATAAGCGCGGTTACGCGCGTCTTCGACGCGCTATAGCGGTGCGCTGCTGATCCGGGGTTCACTATGGACCCGTATCCGTGGTCCCGGCTCTGCGGAGCAGCGTGAAGAACGCTGCACCGCGTCCGGGACACGAGACGCATTGCTTCACGCCCGCTCAGAATGAGGTCTAGACCCTCATGGTGAGGAGCGCGGCAACGCCGCGCGTCTCGAACCATGTGCGGTCACGATCCGACCCAGCCGAAGAATAGTTTAGCCCCGCTCCCTGCGCAGCTTCGCCCAATACTCCAGCCGCTTGCGAATCTCGCGCTCGAAGCCGCGGTCGGGCGGATCGTAAAAGGTCTGGCGTCCCATCGCTTCTGGGAAATAGTCCTGCCCCGAAAACGCTTCCGGGGTGTCGTGATCGTATTCGTAGCCGCCGCCATAGCCTTCCGACTTCATCAATTTGGTCGGCGAGTTCAGGATGTGTTTTGGCGGCAGCAGTGAGCCGCCCTCCTTGGCCGCGCGCATCGCCGCGCCGAACGCCTTGTAGGCGGCGTTCGATTTCGGCGCGGTGGCGAGATAGATCACGGCCTGCGCGATGGCGAGTTCGCCTTCGGGATGGCCGAGGAAGTCGTAGGCGTCCTTGGCGGCGTTGCAGATCACCAGCGCCTGCGGATCGGCCAGACCGATGTCCTCGACCGCCATGCGGACCACGCGGCGTGCCAGAAACAGCGGGTCCTCGCCGGCATCCATCATGCGGGCGAGATAATACAGCGCGGCGTCGGGATCGCTTCCGCGCACCGATTTATGCAGCGCCGAGATCAGGTTGTAATGGCCGTCAGCGGATTTGTCGTAGATCGGCGCCCGGCGCTGCAGAATGTCCTGCAACTGTTCGGCGTTGAAAGTCTCGCTTTCGCGCGCGGCGCGCCAGACTTCCTCGGCGAGCGTCAGCGCGGCGCGGCCATCGCCGTCGGCCATCCGCACCAGCACGGCGCGGGCTTCCGCGTCGAGCGGCAGCTTCCTGCCCTCGACCTTTTCGGCATGGGCGTACAGCTTCTCGATCGCCGGCGGGTCGAGTGAATGAAACACCAGCACCCGTGCCCGCGACAACAGCGCGGCGTTGAGTTCGAACGAGGGGTTTTCGGTGGTCGCTCCGACCAGCACCACGGTACCGTCTTCCATCACGGGCAGAAACGAATCCTGCTGCGCGCGATTGAACCGGTGCACCTCGTCGACGAACAGCAGCGTCCCCTTGCCGGTCTCGCGCCGCGCGCGCGCCGCATCGAACGCCTTCTTCAAATCGGCGACGCCGGAAAACACCGCCGAAAGCTGCTCGAAATGCAGCTCGGTGGCATCGGCCAACAGCCGCGCCACCGTGGTCTTGCCGGTGCCCGGCGGTCCCCAGAAGATCAGCGAACCCAGTGTGCGCGTCGCCAGCATCCGCGTCAGCGCGCCGTCGGGCCCGAGGATATGATCCTGTCCGACCACGTCCGACAGTGCACGCGGGCGCAACCTGTCGGGAAGCGGATGCGGCGCGTCCGCTTCCATCCCCGCGGCGGCGAACAGGGTTGTCGCTTCCTGTGGTCGCTTCGGGCTCATCCGCCGAGCGTGACGTTGATCTGCTGGCCGCCGCGCACCAGGGTGATGCGCCAGAGCCTAGAGGAATCGCGCGTCGCCTTCTCGAGATCGCTGGTCTTGGCGATCTTCTGGTTGTTGACGGCCAGGATGATGTCGCCCTTCTGGAATCCGACATTGGCCGCGGTCCCGTCATCGGTCAGATCGGTCACCACGACCCCTTCGGTGTCCGCATCCAGATGAAGTTCATCCGCCACCGCCGGCGAGATGTTCGCGACTTTTGCGCCCTGGAACGGCGAGCGCGACGTCAATACGATTTCGTTGCGGCCGGTATCGGGCGCGGTTTCCAGCAGCACGGTCAGCTTCACCGTCTTGCCGGCGCGCTGCACGTCGATCTGCGAAGTGCCGCCGAGCGGGCGGGTCGCAAAGCGGTAGTCGAACGCGTTGGGATCATCGACCGACTGCCCGTCGATCCCGACGATCAGATCGGACAGTTTCAGCCCGGCCCGCGCCGCCGGACTGTTCGGAACGACGCTGGAAACCAATGCGCCGGTCGGCAGCCGCAGACCCAGTGTCTCGGCGATCTCCGGCGTCACCGCCTGCAATCGCGCACCAAGCCAGGGCCGCTTGACGGCCTTGCCGCCGCTCTTGGCGGAGGCGACAACGACGCGCACCATGTTGGCCGGAATGGCGAAGCCGATGCCCTGCGATCCGCCGGAGCGCGAGAAGATCGCGGTATTGATGCCGGCGAGCTTGCCGGTCATGTCGACCAAAGCGCCGCCCGAATTGCCCGGGTTGATCGCCGCGTCGGTTTGAATGAAGAACTGGTAGTCGGTGATGCCGACCTGCGTGCGCGCCAGCGCCGAAATGATGCCGTGGGTCACGGTCTGCCCCACGCCGAAGGGATTGCCGATCGCAAGCACGACGTCGCCGACCTGCAATTCATCGGAATTGGCAAAGTCGAGCGTCGGGAATTTCTCGTGGGTATCTTTCAGCCGCAATACCGCGAGATCGCTGCGGGGATCCTTGAGAACGATCTCGGCCTCGAATTCCCGCTTGTCCGACAGCGATACCTTGACCTGATCGGCGCCCTCGATGACGTGGACATTGGTCACGACCAGACCGGACGGATCCACCATCACGCCCGATCCCAGCGAACGCTGCATCTGTTCCGGCTGCTGGCCGGGTACGCCGAAGAAGCGGCGAAAGATCGGATCGTCGAGCAGCGGATTGTGGTCCTGCACCACCTTGGCGGCATAGACGTTGACCACCGCCGGCTGCACATGCTGCACGATCGGCGCGTAGGATAGCCTCAGTTCCGCCGCCGACGCCGGCACACGCCGGTCCTGTGACATCGCCGGGGCCGCAGCCAGCAGGACCAGCAGTGCCGAGAAAACACGAATAGCGATCATGAAAGATTCCCAAGGGATTGACGGGGCGAATATAGGCGCCCCGGCCCGCGAATAGAAGTGATTGGAAAGCCTCGTCAAGGCCGGTCAGGGTCCGATTCGGCCGGCCCTTCGCGCCATGCAAAAACCGGGATTTCCGCGCCAGCCTTGCAATTCGGCGGATGAAACAGCACGTAGTGCCCAGACCGGCGGTGTGGGCCGGGACCAAGGAGAACCGCCCCATGAAGGCCGTCGGCTACAAGAAGTCGCTTCCGATCGACGCTGCGGATGCATTGATCGATTTCGAGACCGCAAATCCGCAACCGACCGGCCGCGACATCCGCGTCGCAGTAAAGGCGATTTCGGTCAACCCGGTCGATTACAAGGTGCGCAAGCGCGCAGCACCCCCCGAGGGTGAAACCAAGATCCTGGGCTACGACGCCGCCGGCATCGTGGACGCCGTCGGCCCCGATGTCACCCTGTTCAGGGCTGGCGATGAGGTTTTCTACGCCGGCTCGATCCAGCGCCAGGGCACCAACGCGGAATTTCATCTGGTCGACGAGCGTATCGTCGGCCGCAAGCCGAAGACGCTTTCGTTCGCGCAGGCCGCGGCCCTTCCCCTCACCTCGATCACCGCATGGGAATTGCTGTTCGACCGGCTTGGCGCGGTGCCCGGCAAGAGCGTCGATCCGCGCACGCTTTTGATCGTCGGCGGTGCCGGCGGCGTCGGCTCGATCCTGATTCAGCTCGCACGCCGCCTCACCGGCCTGACGATCGTGGCAACGGCGTCCCGGCCGGAAACCACCAAATGGTGCCTCGATCTCGGTGCCCATGCCGTCGTCGATCATTCAAAGCCGATGAAGGAGCCGATCGAAAAGCTGAAATTGCCGCAGGTTGGCCTGATCGCGAGCCTGACCTCCACCGACCAGCATTACAAGGCGCTCGCAGACATCATTGCGCCGCAAGGGAAATATGGATTGATCGACGATCCCCCGGAATTCAATGTCAGCGTCTTCAAGGGCAAGGCGGTCTCGATTCACTGGGAATCGATGTTCACGCGCAGCTCGTTCCAGACGCCGGACATGATCGGCCAGCACCTCCTGCTCAACGATGTCGCCGACCTCATCGACAAGGGCGTGTTGCGCACCACGCTCGACCAGACGATGGGGACAATCAACGCCGCCAATCTGAAGCGGGCCCACGCGCTGCTGGAATCCGGCAAGTCGCGCGGCAAGATCGTGCTGGAGGGGTGGTAGCCTCTCCTTTCACCTCGCCCCGCTTGCGGGGAGAGGTCGAAGCCGAAGGCTTCGGGTGAGGGGGACTATCCGCGAGTCCGAATGCGTTGATGGAGCCCCTCACCCCGACCCTCTCCCCGCAAAGAGCGGGGCGAGGGGGAAGCGTACCTCACGCGATGGTCTGGATGATGCCGCCTTCGACGCGGAGCGCCGCGCCATTGGTCGCCGACGCCTCCTTCGAAGCGACATAGACCACCATGTTGGCAACCTCCTCGACGCTGGCAAAGCGCTGCAGCAGCGAGGTCGGGCGATGCTGCTTGACGAACAGCGCCGCCGCTTCCTCCACCGACTGACCGTTCTGCTTTGCCAGCGCCTTGACGAAGGTCTCGACCCCCTCCGACATCGTCGGCCCCGGCAGCACCGAATTGACGGTCACGGCGGTGCCGCGGGTCAGTTCGGCAAGGCCGCGCGATATCGAAAGCTGCGCGGTCTTGGTCATGCCGTAGTGGATCATTTCGGTCGGAATGTTGAGTGCGGATTCCGAGGAGATGAAAACGATGCGGCCCCAATTGCGCTTCAGCATGCCCTGCATGTAGGCGCGCGACAGCCGCACGCCCGACATCACATTGACCTCGAAGAAGCGGCTCCAGTCCTCGTCGGGGGTCTCGAAGAAGTCCTTGGGTTCGAAGATCCCGGCATTGTTGATGAGAATGTCGACTTCCGGCAACGCCGTCACCAGCGTGTTGCAGCCTTCCACGGTGGAGACGCTGGCGGCGACGCCGTGGACCCTGGCCCCAGGCACCGTCTTCGTGATCGCGGCGACAGCGGCCTCGACCTTTTCCCGTGTCCTGCCATTGACCGTGACTTCGGCGCCCGCCGCCGCGAGGCCCTTGGCGATCGCGTGACCGATGCCGGCGGTCGAGCCCGTGACCAGCGCGGTCTTTCCCTTCAAGTCGATTTTCATTCATCATCTCCATCGTTGATGACGGAGATATCGTGAGCACAGGGTGCAACCGCAATCGCCGGGAAGCACGAACAATGCCCAATAAAAAAGCGGCGCACAGGGCGCCGCTTTCAAAAACCGATTGAAAAGGCTTACGCCGCTGCGGCGGCCTTTTCCTGCTCGCGACCGGAGTCGAGGCCCTTGGCGTCGACGTCGCGGTCGACGAATTCGATCACCGCCATCGGCGCGTTGTCGCCGTAGCGGAAGCCGGCCTTGATGATGCGGGTATAGCCGCCCTGGCGGTCCTTGTAGCGGGTCGCCAGCGTGTCGAACAATTTACGCACCTGATCCTGGTCGCGCATCTCGCTGATCGCCTGGCGGCGCATCGACAGCCCGCCCTTCTTGCCGAGCGTGACCAGCTTCTCCACGATCGGGCGCAGTTCCTTCGCCTTCGGCAGCGTGGTGACGATCTGCTCGTGCTTGATCAGCGCCGCGCACATATTGGCGAACATCGCCCGCCGGTGCTCGGCGGTGCGGTTGAGCTTCCGATGAACCTTGCCGTGACGCATGTCATATTCCTCGATACTTGTTCTGTCGCGACGGCTCGTCGGACAATCTGCTCAGGTGGGCCGCCTGCGTTCGCCCCAGTCATTCCGGACGCCGCGAAACGGCGATCCGGAATCTCGAGATTCTCAGGCGCGCAATTGCGCACCACAGTTCGCGCTAACGCGCGCCCCGGAATGACGAAATCAATAATGGTCTTCGAAGCGCTTGGCCAGTTCGTCGATATTCTCCGGCGGCCAGCCCGGCACTTCCATGCCGAGATGCAGCCCCATCTGGGCCAGCACTTCCTTGATCTCGTTCAGCGACTTGCGGCCGAAGTTCGGGGTACGGAGCATCTCCGCTTCCGACTTCTGCACGAGGTCGCCGATGTAGACGATATTGTCGTTCTTCAGGCAGTTCGCCGAACGCACCGACAGCTCGAGTTCGTCGACCTTCTTGAGGAACGCGGGGTTGAACGCGAGATCGGGAATGATCTCCTGCGTCACTTCCTTGCGCGGCTCTTCGAAGTTCACGAACACATTGAGCTGATCCTGCAGGATGCGCGCGGCATAGGCCACCGAGTCATCCGGGCTGATCGCGCCGTTGGTCTCGATGGTCATGGTCAGCTTGTCGTAATCGAGGATCTGGCCCTCGCGGGTATTCTCGACCTTGTAGGACACCTTGCGCACCGGGGAGAACAGGCTGTCGACCGGGATCAGGCCGATCGGCGCGTCCTCGGGACGGTTGCGCTCGGCGGCAACGTAGCCCTTGCCGGCGGCGACCGTGAATTCCATGCGGATTTCCGCGCCCTCGTCGAGCGTGCAGATCTGCAGATCCGGATTGAGCACCACGACGTCGCCGACGGTCTGAATGTCGCCGGCGGTGACGACGCCCGGGCCCTGCTTCTTCACGACCATGCGCTTGGGGCCTTCGCCCTGCATCTTGATCGAGATGTCCTTGATGTTCAGCACGATGTCGGTGACGTCCTCGCGAACGCCGGCGATTGAGGAGAATTCGTGCAGCACGCCGTCGATATGCACCGACTGCACCGCGGCACCCTGCAGCGAGGACAGCAGGATACGGCGCAACGCGTTACCGAGCGTCTGGCCGAAGCCGCGCTCGAGCGGCTCTGCGACCAGGGTCGCAAAGCGGTTCGGGTCAGTGCCCGGCGTTACCTGGAGCTTGTTGGGGCGGATAAGTTCTTGCCAATTTTTCTGGATCGTCACTGTTTCACCCATACCGGCCAGTCAATTTGCCATCCAAATTACTGGCGTTGGAGATCGCGGATCAGTCCGCGCTTCAAAATTTCTCAAAACGATTCGCGGGCGGCAGAGCCACCCGCGTCGATCGCATCAAACCCGCCGACGCTTGCGCGGCCGGCAACCATTGTGCGGGATCGTGGTCACGTCGCGGATCGACGTGACGGTGAAGCCCGCCGCCTGCAGCGCACGAAGCGCCGATTCGCGGCCCGAACCCGGACCTGCAACTTCAACCTCCAGTGTGCGCATGCCGTGTTCCTGCGCCTTCTTGGAAACGTCTTCCGCCGCCACCTGCGCGGCATAGGGGGTCGACTTGCGCGAACCCTTGAAACCCATCGTTCCGGCCGACGACCAGGCAATGGTGTTGCCCTGCGCGTCGGTGATGGTGATGGTCGTGTTGTTGAACGACGAATTCACGTGCGCGACGCCGGATGCAATGTTCTTGCGCTCACGACGACGGACGCGGGTGGCTTCCTTGCCCATTCCAGAACCTTTCTTACGATCTCAACGCCGCCGTAATGCCAGCGGCTACACCTGACGAGCGAATGGCGAGTGGCGAACAGCAAACAGTAAGGAAACGACCCCTACTCGCCATTCCCTATTCCCTATTCGCCCAATTACTTCTTCTTGCCGGCGATCGACTTGGCCGGCCCCTTGCGCGTGCGCGCGTTGGTATGGGTACGCTGACCGCGTACCGGCAATCCGCGGCGATGGCGCAGGCCGCGATAGCAGCCGAGGTCCATCAGACGCTTGATGTTCATGCCGGTCTCGCGACGCAGGTCGCCTTCGACCATATAGTCGCGGTCGATCACTTCACGAATCTGCAGCACTTCCTGATCGCTCAGCTGCGAGACCCGGCGGTCAACCGGAATCTTGACTTTGTCCAGGATGTCGGCCGCATTCTTCTGGCCGATGCCATGGATGTACTGGAGCGCGATCAGGACGCGCTTGTTGGTTGGAATATTCACGCCGGCAATACGGGCCACGGACTTCTCTCCTGTCGCCGATCCCTCGCGGAACGGCTGATTTCGTTATTTCGGGCAGGTGTCCGCAAACGCGAACACGACGCCCTTCCCCTTGGATATCTCGGGGCCCGGCATCGTCAAAAACTATCCGACTGGATACGGGCTTATTAAAGGATTCAACTTGGTTTCGTCAACCGTCTCTAAGCTTTAGCTCGCTTCTTCGTGACCTTTTTGGCGGTTTTCTTGGCCTTTCGGACCACAGCGGCCTTGGAACCCGCCGAAGACTTTCGAGACGCCGTTTTGGGCCGTTTAGAGGCCGGTTTCACGGCCTTCCGGGGCGCCTTGGCGACTTTCCTGGCGGCTCCGGCGCCTTTGCCGGCCGATTTGGACGCCTTTCCGGCGGCCTTTTTGGTGCCGCTCGCGATCCGTTTCGCCGCGGCCGCCTTTTTGGCGGCCTTGGCCTCCACAGCTCCGATCGCGGTAAGGATGCGGTTAATCTCGCGGGTGACGTGCTCGATGGTCATCATGCCATCGACCGTCAACAGCTTGCGCCGCTCCGAGTAGTAGTGAATCAGCGGCTCGGTCAGCGCACGGTAACTCGCCAGCCGCTTGGTCAGCACTTCCTGGGTGTCGTCGATTCGCACTTCCTCGCCGCGCGCCCGCATCTCCGCGACCCGGCTTTCCACGCGCTGCAACAGCGCGCTTTCGTTGACGCGAAGTTCGACCACGGCATCGAGCCGCATGTGCTTTTTCTTCAGCAGCTCATCCAGCGCCTGGGCCTGCGGCACCGTGCGCGGAAAGCCGTCGAGAATGAAGCCCTTGGCCGCGTCCGGCTGATCCAATCGGTCGGAAATGATCCCGATCACGATCTCGTCCGGCACCAGGCCGCCGCTGGCCATGACGTCCTTGGCCTTGAGGCCGACCGGCGTCTGCGCCGCCACCGCGGCCCGCAGCATTTCGCCGGTCGAGAGCTGGACGATGCCGTAGCGGTGAACCAGCCGGTGGGCCTGGGTTCCCTTGCCCGACCCCGGCGGCCCGAGAAGAATCAGTCGCATCCGTTTCGCCCCCCGGCTCGGTGAGCGATTGATCGCGCACCTAAATAAGCAAAATTAAACCAGCGCCGACGCCGATCGGCGCCGATCGCAGAAGCTGCAGCGCCTCGGCTTGCGCGTCAGCGGCGACGCCCGCGCAACTTCGACTTCCTGATCAGCCCTTCGTACTGATGGGCGAGCAGATAGCCCTGAACTTGCGCCACCGTGTCCATGGTCACGCTGACCACGATCAACAGCGAGGTGCCGCCAAAGTAGAACGGCACCGAGGCGTAGGAAATCAGAATTTCGGGGATCAGGCAGACAATCGCGAGATAGATCGCGCCGAGCACCGTGATGCGCGAGAGCACGTAATCGATGTATTCGGCGGTGCGTTCGCCCGGACGAATACCCGGAATGAAGCCGCCGTGTTTCTTGAGGTTATCGGCGGTCTCGGTCGGGTTGAACACGATCGCGGTATAGAAGAACGCGAAGAACACGATCAGCGTCAGATAGAGAATCAAAAACAGCGGCCGGCCGTGACCGAGCTGCGTGGTGATCCACTGAAACCATTCCGGGCCCTTGCCGGCGTTGAAATTCGCAACCGTGGTCGGCAGCAGCAGCAGCGAGGAAGCGAAGATCGGCGGAATCACGCCCGAGGTGTTCAGCTTGAGCGGCAGATGCGAGGACTGGCCTTCGAACATCTTGTTGCCGACCTGGCGCTTCGGATACTGGATCAACAGCCGCCGCTGCGCGCGTTCCATGAACACGATGAAGGCGATCACCGCGACCGCCATCACGATCACAACCAGAATGAGGCCGGTGGACAGCGCGCCCTGACGGCCGAGCTCCAGCATGTTGGCGAGCGCCGAGGGCAACTCAGCGACGATGCCGGAGAGAATGATCAGCGAAATACCGTTGCCGATGCCGCGCGAGGTGATCTGCTCGCCCAGCCACATCAGGAACATGGTGCCCCCGGTCAGCGTGATCGCGGTCGATATACGGAAGAACATGCCGGGATCGGCGACGACATTGCCGGCGCCTTCGAGTCCGACCGCGATGCCGTAGGACTGGAACGCGGCCAGGAGCACCGTGAGGTAGCGGGTGTACTGGTTCAGCGTCTTGCGGCCGGCTTCGCCTTCCTTCTTCAAGGCTTCGAGCTGCGAGGACACCGTGGTCAAAAGCTGAATGATGATCGAGGCCGAAATATACGGCATGATGTTCAGCGCAAAGATCGCCATGCGGTGAATGCCGCCGCCGGCGAACATGTTGAACATCCCGAGAATGCCGCCGGCCTGGGAACGGAATACCTGTTCCCAGATGTTGGGGTCGATGCCGGGCAGCGGAATGTAGGTGCCGAGCCGGTAAACCAGCAGCGCACCCAGTGTGAACCAGATGCGCTTCTTCAGTTCGTCGGCTTTGCCGAGCGCCGAGAAATTGAGGTTTGCCGCCAGTTGTTCCGCTGCTGAGACCATGTTTGGCTTTCTCCCGCCGCCCTTGCGCTGTCATGCCCGAAAGGCGGGACATTCAGCAGACGCCGGACATTATTTGGTGCTCGGCTTCGATAAGTCCATCGTCCTGTCGCGCAGAATACCCGCCGCGGCGGGCGATGACGCAGATGTTACGCCGTCTCGCCCTCGTCCTTCTTTGCCGGCGCCAGGATCTTCACCGTGCCGCCCGCCTTCTCCACCGCCGCGATGGCGGATTTCGAGGCGCCGTGCACCTCGATGGTCAGCTTGGCCTTCAGTTCCCCTCGGCCGAGCAGCCGCACGCCGTCCTTTGCGCGCCGCACAACGCGGGATTTCACCAGCGATTCGGCATTGATGGTGGCGCTGGCGTCGAGCAGCTTGGCGTCGATCGCGCCCTGAATACGGTCGAGATTGATCTCGGCGAATTCGAGCCGGAAGATATTGTTGAAGCCGCGCTTCGGCAGCCGCCGATGCAACGGCATCTGGCCACCCTCGAAGCCCTTGATGCGCACGCCGGAGCGCGCGGTCTGGCCCTTGCCGCCGCGGCCGGCAGTCTTGCCCTTGCCGGAGCCGATGCCACGGCCGACGCGCATGCGCTTCTTGCGCGAGCCGGCATTGTCGGCGATATCGCTGAGCTTCATCGTTCGCTTCCTTTATCCTTGGCGCAAGATCTCGACGGAAAACCGGTTCCCACTCGGGATCATGCCGCCGTCTTATTTCTCGTCGACGATGCGGACGAGGTGTTGAACCTTTGCGATCATGCCGCGAACTGCAGGGGTGTCCTGCAGCTCGGTGGTGCGGCCGATCTTGTTGAGCTTGAGGCCGATCAGCGTCGCCCGCTGCGAGTGGTGGCGGCGGATCGCGCTGCCGGTCTGCTCGACCTTGATCATCTTTGCGGCCTTGGCCATCGTCATAACTCCAGAAAGCGCGGACGCGCTCGTTGTTTATTCAGCAACCACTTCGGCGTCGCCGCCGACGCGGCGGGCCTGCAGCGTCGAGACCTTGATGTTGCGGCGCGCCGCCACCGAACGCGGCGAATCCTGGTGCTTCAGCGCGTCGAAAGTAGCGCGAACCATGTTGTAGGGGTTCGACGAGCCGATCGACTTCGCCACCACGTCCTGGATGCCGAGCGTCTCGAACACCGCGCGCATCGGGCCGCCCGCGATGATGCCGGTACCGGCCGGCGCCGCGCGCAGGTAGACCCGCCCTGCCCCGTGACGGCCGGCGATATCGTGATGCAGCGTGCGGCCTTCGCGCAGCGCCACCCGCGTCAGGTTGCGCTTCGCCGATTCGGTCGCCTTGCGGATCGCCTCGGGAACTTCGCGCGCCTTGCCGTGGCCGAAACCGACCCGGCCCTTCTGATCGCCGATCACGACCAGCGCCGCAAAGCCGAAGCGCTTGCCGCCCTTGACCACCTTCGCCACCCGATTGATGTGGACGAGCTTGTCGACGAACTCGCTGTCGCGCTCTTCCCGGCCGCCCCTGTGGCCGCCACCGCGTTCGCGTTCACCTGCCATGGTGTTTTCCGATCCTTAAAAGACTTGCCTGAAAGAGGCTCGCGCCCCCGGCCGTGTGTCCGTTCAATTCCAAATCCTAGAAACTCAATCCGCTCTCACGCGCCGCGTCCGCAAGCGCCTTGACGCGCCCGTGATAGAGATAGCCGCCGCGATCGAACACCACTTCGGTGACGCCGTTCTTCACGGCGCGTTCCGCCAGCAGCTTGCCGACGGCCTTGGCCGCATCGATGTTGGCGCCGGTGTTGCCGCTCTCGCGCATCGCCTTCTCCAGCGAAGACGCCGATGCCAGCGTCTCGCCCTTGAGGTCGTCGATGACCTGCGCATAGATGTGCTTCGACGAGCGGAACACCGACAGCCGCGGGCGGCCGCTGGCGGTACGGCGCAACGACAGCCGCACGCGTTGCTTCCGCCGGGCATTCGTAATCTTGAGTCTCGACATGACCGGCTCCGTTACTTCTTCTTGCCTTCCTTGCGGAAGATAAATTCGTCGGAATATTTCACGCCCTTGCCCTTGTAGGGCTCGGGCGGACGATAGCTGCGAATCTCGGCGGCGACCTGGCCGACGCGCTGGGAATCGTTGCCGTTGATGACGATCTCGGTCGGCTTCGGCACCGTGATCGCAATACCTTCCGGGATCGCATAGACGACGTCGTGGCTGTAGCCGAGCGCGAGCTGCAGGTTCTTGCCCTGCAGCGCGGCGCGGTAGCCGACGCCGGTGATTTCCAGCTTCTTCTCGAAGCCCTTGGTGACGCCGGCCAACAGGTTCGCAATCTGCGCACGCGCGGTGCCGTAGAGCGCCTGGGCGCGGTTGGTCTCGAACCGCGGCGCAACCGTGACCGCGCCGTTTTCGAACTTCACCTCGACGTCGTCGTGCACGATGAACTGAAGCTGGCCCTTCGGCCCCTTCATCTTCACGGTCTGGCCCTCGACGGTCGCGGTAACGCCCGACGGAACCGTCACAGGCCGCTTGCCGATACGTGACATACTGATCCCTTCCTCAGAACACCGTGAAGAGAATTTCGCCGCCCACATTCGCGTCGCGCGCTTCGTGGTCGGCCATAATCCCCTTCGGCGTCGATAACACCGAAATTCCGAGACCGTTGTTCACCCGTGGCAGGTTCTTCACCGAGGCATAAACGCGCCGCCCCGGCTTCGATACCCGCTCGATCTCGCGAATCACCGGCTCGCCGTCGAAATACTTCAACTCGATCTCAAGCTCGCTGCGACCCGAGGCATGCTCGACGCTGGCATAGCCGCGGATGTAGCCTTCGGCCTTCAGCACCTCGAGCACGTTGGCGCGCATCTTCGAGCCCGGGGTCGAAACCTTAGGCTTGGCGCGCATCTGTGCGTTGCGGATGCGGGTGATGAGATCGCTGATCGGATCGTGCGTTGACATGTGCGATCCCCCTTACCAGCTCGACTTCACGAGCCCGGGAACCACGCCCTTGGACCCGAGTTCACGCAGCGCGATGCGGGAAAGCTTGTTCTTGCGATAGACCGAGCGCGGACGACCGGTCATTTCGCAGCGATTGCGAATCCGCGTGGCCGACGAATTGCGCGGCATCTCGGCAAGCTTCAGCGTCGCCGCGAACCGCTCTTCCATCGGCTTGTTCTTGTCGGCGATGATGGCCTTCAGCTTCGCGCGCCTGGGCGCGGCGTTCTTGGTCATCCGCTTACGCCGGTTGTTCTTCTCGATCGAACTCTTCTTTGCCATGCTTGGCTCCTGGGTTTCCGCGTTTGAGAGGCTTACAAGCGTCTCACTGCCGGAACGGGAAATTGAATGCGGTCAACAAGGCGCGCGCTTCGTCGTCGGAGCGCGCCGTGGTGCATACCGTGACGTCCATGCCCCACGTTTCCCCCATCTTGTCGAAGTCGATTTCGGGGAAAATGATGTGCTCCTTGATGCCGAGCGAATAGTTGCCGCGGCCGTCGAAACTCTTCGGGTTGAGGCCCCGGAAATCTCGCACGCGCGGCAGCGCCACGTTGATCAGGCGGTCGATGAACTCGTACATCTTGGCCTTGCGCAGCGTGACCTTGCAGCCGATCGGCTGGTTTTCACGCAACTTGAAGGTCGCGATCGCGACCCGCGAAAAGGTCACGACAGCCTTCTGGCCGGCGATCAGCGACAGATCGGCGGCGGCCAGTTCCGCTTTCTTGCGGTCATTGACGGCCTCGCCGACGCCCATGTTGAGCACGACCTTGTCGAGGCGCGGCACCTGCATGATGTTGGCATAGCCGAACTGCTCGGTCAGCTTGCCGCGGATTTCCTTGTCGAACTGTTCGCGTAAACGCGGAACGTATGCGGTCTCAGCCATCGATCTCTGCTCCCGAGCGCTTGGCAATGCGTACCTTCTTGCCATCCGCCTGTATCTTGAAACCCACGCGGGTCGGCTTGCCGTCCTTGCCGACGATCGCGATGTTGGACAGATGGATCGGCGACTCCTTCGAGATGATGCCGCCCTCCTGCGCCTGGGTCTGCTTCTGGTGACGCTTGATCAGGTTGACGCCGCGGACCAGCGCCTTGTTGTCGTCGGGACGCACCTCGAACACCTCGCCGGTACGGCCCTTGTCGCGGCCGTTCAGCACGATGACCTTGTCGCCCTTCCGGATCTTGGCAGCCATCACAGCACCTCCGGCGCAAGTGAAATAATCTTCATGTGGTTCTTGGCGCGCAGCTCGCGCGGCACCGGCCCGAAGATGCGGGTGCCGACCGGCTCCGACTGATTGTTGATCAGCACGGCGGCGTTGCGGTCGAAGCGGATGACGGAACCGTCGGCGCGGCGAATGTCCTTGCGGACCCGCACCACGACGGCCTTCATCACGTCGCCCTTCTTCACCTTGCCGCGCGGAATCGCTTCCTTGATCGACACGACAATGACGTCGCCCACGGTGGCATAGCGGCGCTTGGAGCCCCCAAGCACCTTGATGCACATGACACGGCGTGCGCCTGAATTATCGGCCACGTCGAGGTTGGTCTGCATCTGAATCATTGATGCACCTCGTCCTCTTTCTGATGCGCAGATTTGCGCCTAAAATATCCCGAAGTTTCGATCGGCGAAGCCGATCTTACCTCAGGCCGTTTTGGTCTGTTCGCCCCGGACCACGGTCCAGCGCTTCAACTTCGAGATCGGCTTGCTTTCCTCGATCCACACCTGGTCGCCCGGCTTGAACTCGTTGTTCTCGTCGTGCGCGTGGTAATTTTTCGAGCGGCGAATCGTCTTCTTGTAGATCGGATGGGTGAAGCGGCGATCGACGCGCACTACCACCGTCTTGGCCTGCTTGTCGCTGACGACCACACCCTGAAGCGTACGTTTCGGCATTTTAAGCCCCTTACTTCTTCTTCGCGCGCTGCTGCGCGGCGATGGTCTTGATGCGGGCGATATCGCGGCGGGCTTCACGCAGCCGCGAGGTGTTCTCCAACTGCCCGGTCGCGCGCTGGAAGCGCAGGTTGAAGCGCTCCTTTTTCAGATTGAGGACGGCGTCGTCCATCTGATCGGGGCTCATCGCGCGGATATCGGCGGTTTTCATCTCGGCCATGACCACTTCCTCACTCCGCAATGCGCGCGACGAAGCGCGTCTTGATCGGCAACTTGGCGGCGGCGAGCGACAGCGCTTCTTTCGCGGTCTGCACGGTCACGCCGTCGATTTCGAAAATCACCCGGCCGGGCTTGACCCGCGCCACCCACAATTCCGGCGTACCCTTGCCCGAGCCCATCCGGACTTCGGCGGGCTTCTTCGACACCGGCACGTCGGGGAAAATCCGGATCCAGACGCGGCCGGCCCGCTTCATGTGACGGGTCAGCGCGCGGCGCGCGGCTTCGATCTGGCGCGCGGTGAGACGCTCGGGCGCCATCGCCTTCAGGCCGAACTGGCCGAACGACAACGTCGCGCCCGAAGTCGCAACGCCGTGGATCCGGCCCTTATGCGCCTTCCGGAACTTCGTCTTCTTTGGTTGCATCATGGCTTACGCCCTCAAACCTTCTCAAAAATCGCCTTAAGCGGCGTCGCGACGGGGCCGCGTATTGTCGCCCTCGGCCATCTTCTTGTCCTGGGCCATCGGATCGTGCTCGAGGATTTCGCCCTTGAAGATCCAGACCTTGACGCCGCAGGTGCCGAACGTGGTGAACGCGGTCGCCACGCCGTAATCGATGTCGGCGCGCAGCGTGTGCAGGGGAACGCGACCTTCGCGATACCATTCCATGCGCGCGATTTCGGCGCCGCCGAGACGGCCCGAGCAGTTGATACGAATGCCCTCGGCGCCAAGGCGCATCGCCGACTGCACCGCCCGCTTCATGGCGCGGCGGAACGCGACACGGCGCTCGAGCTGCTGGGCAATCGATTCGGCGACCAGCGTGGCGTCGAGCTCCGGCTTGCGGATCTCGACGATGTTGATGACGACGTCCGAGGCGGTGATATCGGCAACCCGCTTGCGCAGCTTGTCGATGTCGGCGCCCTTCTTGCCGATCACGACGCCGGGGCGCGCCGAGTGGATCGTCACGCGGCACTTCTTGTGCGGGCGCTCGATCACAATCCTGGCGACGGCCGCCTGCTTCAGTTCCTTGTGCAGGATCTCGCGGATCTTGACATCCTCGTGCAGCAGCTTGCCGTATTCGTTCTTGCCGGCGAACCAACGGGAATCCCACGTCCGGTTGATGCCGAGACGCAGTCCGATTGGATTGATTTTCTGACCCATCGTTCTCTCCTGCGCCGATTAGGCGCTCGCCTCGGCTTCGACCTGACGAACAACGATCGTCAGCTGCGCGAATGGTTTAAATACACGTCCCGAGCGGCCACGGCCGCGCGGTGCGAAACGCTTCATCACGATACCGTTGCCGACATGCGCCTCGGCGACGACCAGATCGTCGACATCGAGGTCGTGGTTGTTCTCGGCGTTGGCGATCGCCGATTCCAGGCACTTCTTGACGTCGACCGCGATCCGCTTGCGCGAAAACTGCAGGTCGGCGAGTGCCGCCGAAGCCTTCCTGCCGCGGATCAATTGCGCGACAAGATTAAGCTTCTGCGGGCTCACCCGAAGCATCCGGGCGATCGCCTTGGCCTCGTTGTCCGGGAGGCTCCGTTCGCGCTTTGGTTTGCTCATCGCTTAGATCCTCAAGCCTTCTTGGCTTTCTTGTCGCCAGAATGGCCGTGGAAGGTCCGGGTCGGCGAGAACTCGCCGAACTTGTGACCCACCATTTCCTCGTTGACCGATACCGGCACATGCTTCTGGCCGTTGTAGACGCCGAACACCAGGCCGACGAACTGCGGCAGGATGGTCGAGCGGCGGCTCCAGATCTTGATGACGTCGTGACGGCCGGACGCGCGCGCGGCATCTGCCTTCTTGAGCAGAGAGCCTTCGACGAACGGGCCTTTCCAGACTGAACGAACCATGTCCGGCGTTCCTTACTTCTTCCGCTTGTGGCGGCTGATGAGAATGAATCTGTTGGTCGATTTGTTCGAACGGGTCTTCTTGCCCTTGGTCGGCTTGCCCCATGGCGTCACCGGATGACGGCCGCCCGAGGTCCGGCCTTCGCCGCCGCCATGCGGATGGTCAACCGGGTTCATGGAGACGCCGCGGTTATGAGGCTTGCGGCCGAGCCAGCGGTTGCGACCGGCCTTGCCGATCGAGATATTCATGTGATCCGGATTCGACACCGCGCCGATGGTACCGGTGCAGCGGCCGTGAACCAGGCGCTGCTCGCCGGAGTTCAGGCGGATGATCACGTAGTCATGATCGCGGCCGACCAGCTGGGCATAGGTTCCGGCGGAACGTGCGAGCTGTCCGCCCTTGCCGATCTTCAATTCGACATTGTGGATGATGGTGCCGATCGGCATGTTGCCAAGCGGCATCACATTGCCCGGCTTCACGTCGACATAGTTGCCGGCGATCACGGTGTCGCCGACGGCGAGGCGTTGCGGGGCCAGGATGTAGGATTGGGTGCCGTCGGTATATTTCAGCAGCGCGATAAAGGCGGTACGGTTCGGGTCGTATTCGAGGCGCTCGACGGTCGCCGGCATATCGACCTTGGTGCGCTTGAAGTCGACGATGCGATACGACTGCTTGTGGCCGCCGCCGCGAAAACGCACGACCATGCGACCGGTGTTGTTGCGGCCGCCGCTGGAGTGCTTGCCCTCGGTCAGCGCCTTGACCGGCTTGCCCTTGTAGAGCGCCGAACGATCGACCATCACCAGCTGGCGCTGGCCCGGTGTCGTGGGGTTGAATTTTTTCAATGCCATCGTCGTATCGCCTTATAGCCCGGTGGTAACGTCGATGCGGTGGCCCTCTTCGAGGGTCACAATCGCGCGCTTCACATCCGACTGCGAACCGAACTGGCCGCGGAAGACCTTGGTCTTGCCCTTACGCACCAGCGTGTTCACGCTTTTCACCTTGACGTCGAACAGCTTCTCGACGGCTTCCTTGATTTGCGGCTTGGTCGCCTTGCTCGCGACCTTGAACACAACCTTGTTGTGTTCGGAGGCAACCGTCGCCTTTTCGGTCACGACCGGAGCAACGATGATGTCGTAATGGCGCGGATCGATGTTCTTCATTTGAAGCGCGCCTCCAACGCATCGAGCGCTGCTTTGGTCAGCACCAGCTTCTGACGACGCAGAATGTCATAGACGTTGATGCCCTGGACCGGCAGCACGTCGATGTTCGGAATGTTGCGGGCCGCGGTTGCGAAGCCGGTGTGCACCTCGGCGCCGTCGATGATCAGCGCATTGGTCAGGCCAAGGCCCGAGAAGTGGCCGATCAGCGCCTTGGTCTTGGCGGCCTCGAGGACGGCCGATTCAATCACGATCAGGCCGCCGTCCTTGGCTTTCGCGGATAGCGCGTGACGAAGCGCCAGCGCGCGGACCTTCTTCGGCAATGCAAAGGCGTGCGAGCGCACTACCGGACCGAACGCCCGGCCGCCGCCGCGGAACTGCGGCACCCGGGCTGAGCCGTGACGCGCACCGCCGGTGCCCTTCTGCTTGTACATCTTCTTGCCGGTACGCCAGACATCGGCGCGCCCCTGCGTCTTGTGGGTGCCGGCCTGGCGTTTGGCGAGTTGCCAGTTGACGCAGCGCTGGATGATATCCTTGCGCGGCTCCAGGCCGAAAATGGCGTCGGAAAGCTGGACCGAACCGGCTTCCTTGCCTTCAAGGGTTGTGACTTTCAATTCCATCTCACACGCTCCCCTGCTCGGCGGGCGCTTCGGCTGGCGCAGCCTGCCCGCCGCCGTCGGCCAGACGGAACTTGCCGGGCTTCGGCGCGTCTTTCGGCAATGCCTTCTTGACGGCATCGCGCACCGCGATCCATCCGCCCTTAGAGCCGGGAACGGCGCCTTCGACCAGGATCAGTCCGCGTGCGACATCGGTCTGCACCACACGCAGATTGAGCGTGGTGATGCGATCGACGCCCATGTGACCGGGCATCTTCTTGTTCTTGAAGGTCTTGCCGGGATCCTGGCGGCCGCCGGTCGAACCGATCGAGCGATGCGATACCGAGACACCGTGGGTGGCGCGCAAGCCGCCGAAATTCCAGCGCTTGATGCCGCCCGCAAAACCTTTACCCACCGAAGTGCCGGTGACGTCGACAAACTGGCCGACCACGAAATGGTCGGCCTGAATTTCGGCGCCGACCGGGATCAGCGCGTCTTCC
Organism: Bradyrhizobium erythrophlei; assembly: GCF_900129425.1. NCBI lineage: Bacteria > Pseudomonadati > Pseudomonadota > Alphaproteobacteria > Hyphomicrobiales > Nitrobacteraceae > Bradyrhizobium > Bradyrhizobium erythrophlei. Next base: position 5,129,254 of record NZ_LT670817.1, read on the forward strand.
GAAACGCGGAATTCGGTGACCTTGCGCTTGGGCTCGACCTTGGCAACCGCGAACTGGCCGCGCTCTGCCTTCGGCAGGTACACGGTCTTGCGGGTACCCGAGCCGAGCTGCAGCGCAACGTAACCGTTCTTCTCGGTCGTGCGATGGCCCAGCACCTGGCAATTGCCCAGCTTCAGCACGGTCACGGGGATATGTTCGCCGGTCTCCGTAAAGACCCGCGTCATCCCGACCTTTTGTGCGATCACTCCGGAGCGCATCGGCGTGCTTCCTGTTCTTTCTGTCCGCTAACTTCGGACGGGATCTGAAAACTTAGAGCTTGATTTCGACGTCAACACCGGCCGCCAGGTCGAGCTTCATCAGCGCGTCCACGGTCTGCGGTGTCGGATCGACAATGTCGAGAAGACGCTTGTGCGTGCGCATCTCGAATTGCTCGCGGCTCTTCTTGTCGACGTGCGGCGAACGGTTGACGGTGAACTTCTCGATGCGGGTGGGCAGCGGAATCGGTCCGCGAACCTGTGCACCGGTCCGTTTCGCCGTGTTCACGATCTCACGCGTCGACGAATCGAGAATTCGATGGTCGAACGCCTTGAGACGTATCCGAATATTCTGGCCGTTCATTGCCGTTGTCTTTCTTTAAGAGCGAGTAGTGAGTGGCGAATAGCGAGTAGCGAAAGATATCCATTCGCCACTCGCCACTTCCCATTCGCGTCCTTACTCGATGATGCTTGCGACGACGCCGGCACCGACGGTGCGACCGCCTTCGCGGATCGCGAAGCGCAGCTTTTCTTCCATCGCGATCGGCACGATCAGGTGCACTTCCATCGCGATGTTGTCGCCGGGCATCACCATCTCGGTACCCTCGGGCAGATGCACGACACCGGTCACGTCCGTGGTCCGGAAGTAGAACTGTGGCCGGTAGTTGGTGAAGAACGGGGTGTGACGGCCGCCCTCCTCCTTGGTCAGGATGTAGGCCTCGGCCTTGAACTTGGTGTGCGGCTTCACCGAACCCGGCTTGCACAGCACCTGACCGCGCTCGACTTCCTCGCGCTTGGTGCCGCGCAGCAGCGCGCCGATGTTGTCGCCGGCCTGGCCCTGGTCGAGCAGCTTGCGGAACATTTCAACGCCGGTAACGATGGTCTTCTGGGTATCGCGCAGGCCGACGATCTCGATTTCCTCGCCGACCTTGACGACGCCGCGCTCGACGCGCCCGGTCACCACGGTGCCGCGGCCCGAGATCGAGAACACGTCTTCCACCGGCATCAGGAACGGCTGGTCGATCGGACGCTCCGGCTGCGGAATGTACTCGTCGACCGCCGCCATCAGTTCCAGGATCGCGTCGTGGCCGAGCTTCTTGTCCTTGTCTTCCAGCGCCGCCAGCGCCGAACCCTTGATGATCGGAATCTTGTCACCCGGGAAATCGTACTTCGACAGCAGCTCGCGGACTTCCAACTCGACCAGTTCGAGCAGTTCCGGATCGTCCACCATGTCGCACTTGTTCAGGAACACGACCAGCGCGGGAACGCCGACCTGACGGGCCAGCAGGATGTGCTCGCGGGTCTGCGGCATCGGGCCGTCGGCCGCCGACACCACCAGGATCGCGCCGTCCATCTGTGCCGCGCCCGTGATCATGTTCTTCACATAGTCAGCGTGGCCCGGGCAATCGACGTGAGCGTAATGCCGGTTCTTGGTCTCGTATTCCACGTGCGCGGTCGAAATCGTGATGCCGCGCGCCTTCTCTTCAGGCGCCTTGTCGATCTGGTCGTATGCGGTGAACGTCGCACCGCCGGTTTCCGCCAGCACCTTGGTGATCGCTGCCGTCAACGACGTCTTGCCGTGATCGACGTGCCCGATCGTCCCGATGTTGCAATGCGGTTTATTACGTTCAAACTTTGCTTTGGCCATGACTCTCTCCGTTCAGTCGTTAACTGCCGCTAACGACAATCAGGCAAACTTCTTCTGGACTTCCGCCGACACGTTCGCCGGCGCTTCCGCGTAGTGATCGAACTGCATCGTAAAGGTTGCGCGGCCCTGGCTCATCGAGCGCAGGTTATTCACGTAACCGAACATATTCATGAGCGGCACCATCGCGTTGATGACGTTGGCATTGCCGCGCATGTCTTGACCCTGGATCTGCCCGCGCCGCGAATTCAGATCGCCGATGACGGAGCCGGTGTAATCCTCCGGCGTCACCACCTCGACCTTCATGATCGGCTCGAGCAGGACCGACTTGCCCTTTTGCAGCGCTTCGCGGAAGGCCGCGCGCGACGCAATTTCGAAAGCCAGCGCCGAGGAGTCGACGTCGTGATAGGCGCCGTCCACCAGCTGGACCTTGACGTCGACCACCGGGAAGCCGGCGACCACGCCGGAGCCCAGCACGCTGTTGAGGCCCTTTTCGACGCCGGGGATGTATTCCTTTGGCACCGAACCGCCGACGACCTTGGATTCAAACTCGAATCCCTTGCCCGGTTCGTTGGGCTCGACGATGAACTTCACCCGCGCGAACTGGCCGGTACCGCCGGTCTGCTTCTTGTGGGTGTAATCGACTTCCGCGCGCTTGGTGACGCGTTCACGGAACGCCACCTGCGGCGCGCCGATGTTGGCGTCGACCTTGTAGGTCCGGCGCAGGATGTCGACCTTGATGTCGAGATGGAGTTCGCCCATGCCCTTGAGAATGGTCTGGCCGGATTCCTGATCGGTCGAGACCCGGAATGACGGATCCTCCGCAGCCAGCTTCGCCAGGGCGACGCCGAGCTTTTCCTGGTCGGCCTTCGACTTCGGCTCGATCGCGATCTCGATGACCGGCTCCGGGAATTCCATCTTTTCCAGAATCACGGGCTTGCTGGCGTCGCACAGCGTGTCGCCGGTGCGGGCTTCCTTCAGGCCCGCCAGCGCGACGATGTCGCCGGCAAAGGCTTCCTTGATGTCTTCGCGGTTGTTGGCATGCATCAGCAGCATCCGGCCGATGCGCTCCTTGCGGTCGCGGGTCGAATTGATGACGCCGGTGCCCGACAACAGCGTACCGGAATAGATGCGGCAGAAGGTGATGGTGCCGACAAACGGGTCGTCCATGATCTTGAATGCCAGCAGCGCCAGCGGCTCCTTGTCGTTCGGAAGCCGAACGACTTCGTTGCCGTCTTCATCGACGCCCTTGATGGCGGGCACGTCGACCGGCGAAGGCAAATAATCCACGACCGCGTCGAGCAAGGGCTGCACGCCCTTGTTCTTGAACGCCGAGCCGCACAGCACCGGAAAGAACGCGCCGGTCAGCACGGCCTTGCGGATCATGCGCTTGAGCGTCGCCTCATCGGGCTCGTTGCCGTCGAGGTAAGCGGCGAGAACCTCGTCGTCGAGCTCGACGGCGGACTCCAGCAGCTTCTCGCGATATTCCTTGGCCTTCTCGACCATATCCTCGGGAATATCGATGTCCTTGAAATTGGCGCCGAGCGCCTCGTCTTCCCAGATCACGCCCTTCATGCGGACGAGATCGATCAGGCCCTTGAAGTTGTTCTCGGAACCGATCGGAAGCTGGATCGCAATCGGCTTGGCGCCGAGGCGGTCGACGATATCGTCGAGGCATTTGTAGAAGTCGGCGCCGGTCTTATCCATCTTGTTGGCGAAGACGATGCGCGGAACCTTGTACTTGTCGCCCTGGCGCCAGACCGTCTCGGTCTGCGGCTCAACGCCCTGGTTGGAATCGAGCACGCACACCGCGCCGTCGAGCACGCGCAGCGAACGCTCGACCTCGATGGTGAAGTCGACGTGGCCGGGGGTGTCGATGATGTTCAGCCGCTTGCCGTTCCAGAACGCGGTGGTCGCGGCGGACGTGATGGTGATGCCGCGCTCCTGCTCCTGCTCCATCCAGTCCATCGTCGCGGCACCTTCGTGCACTTCGCCGATTTTGTGGCTCTTGCCGGTGTAATACAGGATGCGCTCGGTGGTAGTGGTCTTGCCGGCATCGATATGCGCCATGATACCGAAGTTGCGGTAGTCCTCTATGGCATGAACGCGGGGCATGGTCTGTTCCTTAAATCCGTTCGTTTCGCCGTTACCAGCGATAGTGCGAGAAGGCGCGGTTGGCTTCCGCCATCCGATGCACATCTTCACGCTTCTTGACGGCGTTTCCCCTGCCATTCGACGCGTCGAGCAACTCGGCCGAGAGCCGCTCCGTCATCGTCTTTTCGTTGCGTTCGCGTGCCGCCGAAATCAACCAGCGGATCCCGAGCGCCTGCCGGCGCACCGAGCGGACTTCGACCGGCACCTGATAGGTGGCGCCGCCGACGCGGCGCGAGCGGACTTCGATCGTCGGCATCACGTTCTCGAGCGCCTGCTCGAAGATCGGCAGCGGGCTCTGCTTGGTCTTGGTCTCGATCATGCCGAGCGCGCCGTAGACAATGCCTTCGGCGACCGACTTCTTCCCGGCGTACATCACCGAGTTCATGAATTTCGTAATGATGATGTTTCCGAACTTGGGATCCGGAAGCACTTCACGCTTTTCAGCAGAATGGCGGCGAGACATCTCTTCTCTTCCTTCGTCATGGCCGGGCTCGTCCCGGCCATCCACGTCTTAAACTCTTGAACCAGATCCCCGGGTCTCACTACGTTCGCCCGGGGATGACCTTCGCTACGCTCCGGTCACTTCGGACGTTTCGCGCCGTACTTCGAACGGCGCTGCTTGCGGTTTTTGACGCCCTGGGTATCGAGGACGCCGCGGAGAATATGATAACGCACGCCGGGCAAATCCTTGACGCGGCCGCCGCGGATCATGACCACCGAGTGCTCCTGAAGGTTATGGCCCTCACCCGGAATGTAGCCGATGACCTCGAAACCGTTGGTCAGGCGCACCTTGGCGACCTTACGAAGCGCCGAGTTCGGCTTCTTCGGGGTCGTGGTGTAGACGCGCGTGCAAACGCCGCGCTTCTGCGGCGACTGCTGCAGAGCCGGCACCTTCTTGCGCGACTTCTGAACGACGCGCGGACTTGCGATCAGCTGGTTGATCGTCGGCATGTCAGCCTTCACCCTTTAGTTCGTGCGAAACCGGTATCGGCTCCGCAAATTCTTCCCGGGACTACCGTCCCATTCGGCCGCGTCGCGCGAAATAACCCGCGCAAAGCGAAATCGCGCCAACCGCACATTGCTGAGCGGAAAGCGCTTCGACGCCACAGAGGACCGCAGTCATAACCGAACAACTGACGCCGTTCAGTCGGTACCGAGGTCATGCATCCGATATCAATCTCATGAGAACTTGCTCAAGAGAACCAAGATCGTCCTGGCATTGCCTAGCTATCATCGACAGCGTTTGAGCGGCATTCGTCGAGGTTGGTGCCCGTCTCAATCCGCTGGGACTGAAAGGGTGATCCGTTCCGACTCTGGCGTCGCTCACCGCCTGTCGTTAAGTGGGCGGGTTCTATCCGCCACAGATAGTCAAGTCAAGGCGAAACAACAAGGTGTGAAACGCCTCTGGCGCCTGCAGATTCGACGTGCGCGGGAATTTCACGGCCCGCAAAATCACGACGTTATTCGGCTCGAAAGCGACGAATCGTGCGGGTCGTGCAAGGCCGCTTCCGCAAGCTCCAATGCGAACGACGCAATGGACCGCGAACCAATCCTCCGCAAGACCCGGGCCCACGCTCGGCCGATTCAGGCGAATCGCCCGGCCTTAGTATTACCCGGGTAATATAGGGTTAGGCGGCTTATTGGGACGTTGCCATGCCCGGTTTCCTGGGCGGCGGTGCTGAGGGCCGGTCGCGGAACCGGTCCCGCAAGTTACGCAACTGCCGAAAAGCAAGCTGCCGGCCGGCCTCGATTCGGTAACCGAGCGATTTTCCCGGGCCGACGTCGACCAGTAGATCGACCATGGTACGGCGCCCGGCCCACAGCTGGGCCATGAAGCTCGCTTCCGCCGCGCAGGAATTGATCGCCAGAATGTCCGATCCGGCAAACAATTCGTCGGTAATCCGATCGATCAGCAGGGCTCCGGGCGAATATTTGCTGTATTTCGCGCTGAATGCGGTTTTCCAGGTGTAGGCCGTCGTCCCGCAATACATCAGCACCTGCGCGGCAATGGCTTCGCCATCCACCCGCAGCAGCGCCACGGACGCGTCGCCTTGGGCGGCCAGGCCCTGCAGCAATCGCCTGACGAAGGCGGCGTCTTTGGAGTCGGACAGCAGCGCGGTGCCCCGGTCGCCTTTCCAGCTGGCTTTTTCGAGCGCGAGAAAGGTTTCGAATGCCAGTTCGGCGCCGCCGGGCGTCCGGTCGTTCACCACGTCAACCGTGCCGAGCCCCGACAACCGGTTCCAGTCCTGTCGCAGCTTTTTGCGCGTCGAGCCGGACCGTTTCACGCCAAACTCCGGGGTCACGAATGGCCGCGCACTTTCCGAAAGCATCAACGGCGTGACGCCGCGTGCGGCCAGTTCCCTCCGCATGGCGGGATAGCTTGGACACTCCGCGTCCAGCGACGGCAGGCTCACGACATTCGGCAGCAGCGGGCTCTGTTCGATCGCCGCGAAGAACGCCGCGATCACGCCGTCCATGCAGGCCGGATCAACGACGGGGCTGCAAAGAAAAGCGTAGTTGTAAGGCAGCGCTTCGAGCACCGCCGGCCAGAACGGGGCAAGTTTCCGCAATTGCAGCGCCCAGACCCCGACGAGCTTCGGCTGGCCGGCGCCCTGCTCCCAGGCCAGCAGCATGTGAATCCTGGCGAAGTTGGTCTCGCAAGCCGCCCGCAGCGCGGCGGGGTTCATGAATACGTTCGACGTGGCACGCCGGATTAGGTCGTCCCATTGCGGGCCGATGTCCGGGTTAGGTGAATCAATTGTTACCGAAATCATCGGACCAGTGCCTTGAGTGATTGCGGCGCGGCGGCATCTTGTTCGTCCGACATTGCTTTTCGGTTAAGTCGGCAACCGGCACCGGTCGTATTCAGGGCGTTTCTTTCAAGGTTTGTTTGCCTTTTCCGGCGCAATGATAGCGTCTCCGGAGGCAGGTGCATGCGGTACACGGATGTTGCAATCGTCGGCGGCGGCCTCGCCGGCTCGACCGCCGCGGCGATGCTGGGACGCGCCGGCATCTCAACACTATTGATCGACCCTCACCCCAGTTATCCGCCCGAACTGCGCTGCGAGAAACTGGGCGGAAACCAGCTCGAGCTGTTGCGCAAAACCGGCCTTGCCGAGGCGACCTTGCGCGCCACCACCCTCGACGGCGAGGTGTGGGAAGCGCGTTTCGGATATGTCGTCGCCAAGAAAAACAGCGATCAGCACGGCGTGATGTACGACACTCTGGTCAACACCGTGCGCGCGCAAATTCCGCCGGAGGCCGGGACGATCCACGCCAAGGCTTCTGCCATTTCCAACAGCCCGGAGCGGCAGAAGATCGTCTTGTCGAATGGCGAGGCAATCTCGGCGCGGCTGGTCGTGCTGGCCAACGGCCTGAACGTCGGCCTTCGCCATACGCTCGGTATCGAGCGTCACGTCATCAGCGCATGCCATTCGGTCACGCTCGGCTTCGATGTCGCCCCGGTCGGGCGCGCGGCGTTTGATTTCCCGGCCCTCACCTATTGGCCGAAGCGAACGGACGCTCGCATGGCTTACCTGTCGATTTTTCCGATCGGCAAGGCGATGCGCGCCAATCTGATGGTTTACCGCGAGATGGCCGATCCGTGGCTGTCGGGCTTTCGGCAGGCCCCCGAGCAATCCATGCGCGCGATGATGCCCGGCCTGCAGCGCATGATGGGCGAATTCATGGTGAACGGGCCCGTCAAGATCCGACCGGCCGATCTATGCGTCACCGAAGGCCATATCCAGCCGGGAATCGTCCTGGTCGGCGATGCCTTCTCGACCTCCTGCCCCGCCGCAGGAACCGGCACCACCAAAGTGTTCACCGACGTCGAGCGGCTCTGCAACGTTTACATTCCGGCGTGGCTGGCGACCGAAGGCATGGACGCCCAAAAGATCGCGGAATTCTACAACGCCCCGGAGAAGACGGCGTGCGAGGCGTACAGTCGCGCCAAGGCCTACCACCTTCGTTCGCTATCCACGGACAGCGGGCTGTCATGGCGGGCGCAGCGCTGGGCGCGTTTCATCGTGCGCCTGGCTCAGGGCACCTGGCGATCTCTGCGCAAGCGGGTTTCGGTCGGATCGGTTCCACGAAACCTGGCCGAGACCCGGGACATGGAACGCTGGCGCAACCGATCGACCGATATTGCGGGCGCCTGACGGCAGGACACCAGCCGTCTCAATCTTCGTCGTCATCGTCGTCAGCCTGATCGGCCGCCTGATGCGGGACGTGGCTCTGATCGTCCCAGAGCTTCCGGTAGATGCCATTGGCGGCGAGCAGCTCGGCATGCGATCCGCGCTCGATCGCCTTGCCGCCCGATATCACGATGATCTCGTCCATCTCCACCACCGATGTCAGGCGGTGGGTCGAGAAAATCATGGTGCGACCCTTCGCGAGCTTCAGCAATGTCTTGTTGATCGCGGCTTCGGTGGTCTGGTCGAGCGCCGAGGTCGCCTCGTCGAGCAGCAGGATCGAGGGATTGCGGACGATCGCGCGCGCGATCGCGATGCGCTGGCGCTGGCCGCCTGACAGCGTATCGCCGCGTTCGCCGACCGGGGTGTCGTATTTTTGCGGAAGGCTCATGATGTAGCGGTGGATCTCGGCCTTGCGCGCCGCCTGCTCGACCTCCTGATCGGTCGCGCCTTCCTTGCCGAGCCGGATGTTTTCCCGAATCGACATGTTGAACAGCATGTTTTCCTGGAACACCACCGCCATGCTCCGGCGCAGGGATTCGCGGGTCACCCTGCGGATGTCGACGCCGTCGATGGTCACGTGCCCTTCGTCCGGCACATAGAGGCGAAGTATCAGATTGAGCAGCGTGCTCTTGCCGGAGCCGCTCGGGCCGACGATGGCGATGGTCTTGCCGACCTTGAGCTTGAGGCTGAGGTTGTCGAGAACCGGCGTTTGGCTGCCTTCGTACTGAAACGTGACATGCTCGAAGGTGATGTCGTTGGTGATGCGCGGCAGGTCGGGTGCGCCCGGACGATCCGCGCCGGGGCTCGGTTCGTCCAGCAGTTCCTGCATGTGGCGAACCGCCGCCGCCGACTGGATCGACACCGGGATGAAATGCATGATGTGGGCAATGTTGTAGGACACCTCCCAGAACGCACTCTCGAACGTCACGAAGGTCCCGATGGTGATCTGGCCCTTGGTGGCGAGATAGGCGCCGATCGCGAGCACCACGAGGTGCAGCAACAATACGGAGATGGTGACGGTGCGCTCGACCATGGTCGACAGGAACGCCGCGGACGCTATCCTGCCGCGCGCGTCGTTGTTGCGCAGTGTGAACCAGCCCAGCGTCCTGCGCTGCAGGCTGAACGCCTTGACCACCGCCTGGGCCGCGACGTTTTCCTGCACCATGCCGAGCAGCGCGGATTCATTGAGCTTCTGTTCGTAATTCGCCTGCACCGCTTTCGGCGTCAGGATCCGCGGGCCGATCAGCGTGATCGGAAATACCAGCAGCGACACGGCGGCGAGCTGCCAGTTCAGGAACAACATCAGGATGATGCCGGCGATCAGTTCGAAGAGCGGCAACGCCGCGCTGTTGGCAAAGCTCTTGATCGAGCCTTCGAAGGCCGAGAGATCGATGGAGAAGCGCGAGAGAATCTCGCCGCGCCTGGTGCGCGCAAAATAGGCCGACGGCAGATTTTGCACGTGCTCGAATAGCCGCGCGCGGACGTCCGAAATCAGCGCGGCCGCGAGCTTGGCGTCCCACCGCTCGTACCAGACCGCGACGATCGAGGTGAAGATTCCCGCCGCCCCCAGCACCGAGAGAATCTTGACCAGCGCCCCGAAATCTTCCTCGCCGAGCGCATCGTCGATCAGGAACTTCAGGCTCAGCGGCATGATGACGTTGAACAGCGTCTCGACCACGACGCCGAGGGCGACGAATGCCAGGATCTTCTTGTAGTGCTTCAGGAAGGGTTTGACGAACGCATAGACCGTCGCCAGCGCGCCGGCGGCTTCCTTCGCGGTAAAGACCACGAGATCTTCGTCGTCCTCGTCGCCGTCGAGATCCAGCTCGTCATCATCGTCTTCGTCTTCGTCATCGGGCGGAGACGACGCGGCCGTCTTGCTGCCGATCACGCGGTCTGCGGCGCCGGCGTCCACCGCAAGCTTCTTGTCGGGCTCCAGCGCAACGGCATCATCCGCGGAAGCGGGTATCAGCTCAACCGACGATGGAGGCTTATGCGCCATGAAACCAACCGATGCTGCACGGCCAGCATGACCGCAAAATCAACCCGTAGTCTTGAACCGCGGGATCAAGCCTATGCGATCAGAACGCAGTCGGCAAAGCATCTCCGCATGTCGTTCGAGGCGTTCGCCGGCACGACGTGCCAACTCAATCGTCGGCAGCGATCTTGTCAAAGAACGAGTAACGTACGCTGTCGGAGTCCGCATACCAGTGCCCGGGCCCTTTGTTGGCGGCGAGCGTTGCAGCCCACAGCGCGTCGGTGCAGTCGCGGCGGTGCATCGACAGGTCGAACCCGTTGTTGAAAAACAACTCCGACCATTCCCACCAGGTCCCGAGCTTCTTCACGCCGCGCAAGAGGTCGTATTGATCGATCAGCGCCGGCGCCATGTCCGATGTCACCGATCCGAATACGACGCCGGTTTTCACGACGCGGTTCAGTTCGCGAACGGCGCGGGCGACCTGCTTTTCAGCGACGTGGCACAGGCTGGTCTCGAATACGATATCGAATTCGCCGTCCTTGAACGGCATATCGACGATCGATCCAAGTCTGTTGAATTTCTTCAGCGCCTTCGGCGTCCGGGCATGAATCGCACGGTTGTTCTCGATGCCCCATGCGTCGATGCCGCGGGCGCGCAGCGCTCCCACCAGTTCGCCGCTGGCGGACCCGGCCACCAGCAGCTTGTAGCCCTTGACCCTGCTCCAGACGATCTTGATCAGATCCGTCAGGTAGGCTGGATCGGTGAATCGGCTCCAGACCTCGTGATAGGGTCCCAATTCCCGATAATTCTCGAAGTACCCGCGGTCGATCTTGTCGGATGCTGGCCTCGCTCCCTCGCCGCGGGCCCGGCGCAACCGCATCGTCTCGGTGACGACGATGTCGGTGGCGGCATCGGAGGAATCGAGCAGGCCGTTCAGCGTCGAGTCGAACAGATAGTCGCCGACCACGACCAGGCCGGGGTGCTGCTTCGGATCGGGACGGTGATTCGTCATGACGTCGCGCGCCGGCATGCCGCCCGGAAGCGCATTCACCGACGACAGCCAGCGGTGGATCTTGCCTTCCATGAAATGCGCGCGGGCGTGGCCGAGCGAGGCCGGCAGCGACTTCAATGCGGCGTCGATCAGTTCCTGATCGCTGAGATTGGCGAAAGCCAGTGCGTCGGAACCGGCGATCAGCCAGTTCAGCACACCATGCTCGCCGACGTCGTGACGCGCGCCTTCGTTGTAAACGCAGCAGCCGCCGAACGCTTCCGACATGAACCAGGCGCCGGGGATCTTCTCGCCCCAGAACGGCTCGTCGAACAGGATCGAGACCCGCAGATAATGCGCGGGGCGGTCGAAATAAGCGATGTGCTTGACCATCGACTGGCGCAGCTGCTCGCCGTCCCAGCGCATGGTCGAGAGCCAGGAGTGCGGCAGGCACATCAGGACCAGATCGAAATCCCGCGTCTCCGGTCCCTTGCCGTTCATCATGTTGAGCTGATAGCGGCCGGAATCGGTCTTGCCGACCTTGAGAACCCGGTGATTAAGCTGGATGTCGGCGGCGACTTCGGACTGCAGGCAGTCGATCAACTGCTCGTTTCCGTTCTGGATCGAATACAGGCCGAGATAGCCGTCCACATCCATCACGAAGTTCTTCAGCGCATTCAGCCCGTTGGTGTTGTGGCTCTCGGTGGCGAGATCGGAGCGCGCCATCACCTTGAAGAAGCGCTTGGCGGTCTCGTCTTGCACTTCCCGGTCGAGCAGCGCCTCGCAACTGATGTAGGCCCATGGATGCTCGTTGTCGTGCGCGCCGACGCCTTCGTAATATTCGGCCGGCGAAACCATTTCGGCGCAGCGTTTGCGGAACGTTTCGATCGCCTCCGCGGTCTTGGCGCCGTATTTGCGGCGCATGCCCGGCACGTCCTGCAGCAGTTCGCCGTCGAGCTGGATTTGCTCGGCATCCATCGGGATGGTCTGCAGGCCAAAATGCTGGATCAGTTCGCGCAACGGATCGGGGCCGGTCATCGAGTAATCGTAGATCTCGGCGACGCCGGCTTCGTACATCGCGGGCGCCGAATCGAATTTGCGCGTCAGGACCTTGCCGCCGACGCGGTCGGAGGCCTCGTAAATGGTGACGCGGCAAAGCTCGCCCAGCTTCTTTTTGAGATACCAGGCGCTCATCAGCCCGCCCGGGCCGCCGCCGACGATTGCAAGATCCAGCATGTGTTGTCCGTGATACCCCGCCGTCGCCCTCGCGGGCGCATCCGGTTCTGAAGTCGCTCTAAGTTACCTTAGCAAAAGCGCTTTTTTGCCTGAAGGAAAGATGAACAGACGCCCCCTGCGCGCCGCAACGCACAAACTAAAAAGGCCGGCTTGCGCCGGCCTTTTTATAACATATTGAAAACTCTCGTTTATTCCGCTGGCGGCAACGCCAGCGGTTCGACTTCGGGAGCCGCAGGCACAATCGTCGCCTGCTTCTCGCGTTCGTCGAGGATCAGCTTGTCGCGCTTGACGGCGACTTCGCGGATCTTGGCCATCGAGGCGCCGGTGCCTGCCGGGATCAGCCGGCCGACAATGACGTTCTCCTTGAGGCCTTCCAGCGGGTCCACCTTGCCGTTGACGGCGGCTTCGGTGAGCACGCGGGTGGTCTCCTGGAACGAGGCCGCCGAGAAGAACGAGCGAGTCTGCAGGCTCGCCTTGGTAATGCCGAGCAGCACCGGGGTTCCCGTGGCGGGCTTCTTACCCTCTTCCTTGGCCTTGGCGTTGAGCTGGTCGAACTCGATCTTGTCGATCTGTTCGCCCGAGATCATGTCGGTCTCGCCCTGGTCGGTGATCTCCACCTTCTGCAGCATCTGACGGACAATCACTTCGATGTGCTTGTCGTTGATCAGCACGCCCTGCAGCCGGTAGACCTCCTGGATTTCGTTGACCAGATAGGCCGCGAGTTCCTCGATGCCCTTGATCGCCAGAATGTCGTGCGGCGCCGGATTGCCTTCGACGATGAAGTCGCCCTTTTCGACGATGTCGCCGTCCTGCAGATGGATGTGCTTGCCCTTTGGAATGAGGTACTCGCGAGTCTCCTCGTTCTTGTCCATCGGCTCGATCGAGATCCGCCGCTTGTTCTTGTAGTCGCGGCCGAACCGGATGGTGCCTGCGATTTCCGCGATGATCGCCGCGTCCTTCGGCTTGCGAGCCTCGAACAGTTCGGCGACCCGCGGCAGACCGCCGGTGATGTCGCGGGTCTTGGCGCTCTCGGTGGAGATACGCGCCAGAATATCGCCGGTCTTCACCTTGGCTCCAACGTCGACCGACAGAATCGCGTCGACCGACAGCATGTAGCGGGCCTCACCGCCACGCGCGAGCTTGAGGATCTTTCCATCCTTGCCCTTGATGACGATGGCCGGACGCAGATCCGTCCCGCCCCGCGTCGTGCGCCAATCGATGACGACGCGCTTGGCGATACCGGTGGATTCGTCGAGCGTCTCCGAGATCGACTGGCCCTCGACCAGATCCTCGAACCCGATGGTGCCCTCGACCTCGGTCAGAACCGGCCGGGTGTAGGGATCCCATTCGGCGATGCGCTGGCCGCGCTTGACCATATCGCCTTCGTCGACCCGCATCCGCGCACCGTACTGAATGCGGTGGGTCGCCCGCTCGGTGCCGTCGGCGTCGGTCACCGCGACCACCATGTTGCGCACCATCGCAACCAGATGGCCTTCGCCGTTCTTGGCGATCGCCTTGTTCTTGATCGTCACCTTGCCGTCGAAATTCGACTCGATGAACGACTGCTCGTTGATCTGCGCCGCTCCGCCGATGTGGAACGTACGCATCGTCAGCTGGGTGCCGGGTTCGCCGATCGACTGGGCGGCGATGACGCCGACCGCCTCGCCGTGGTTGACCGGCGTGCCGCGGGCGAGGTCGCGCCCGTAGCACTTGCCGCAGATGCCGTTGACGAGTTCGCAGGTCAGCGCCGAGCGGATCTTCACTTCCTGGATGCCGGCCTGCTGGATGGCGTCGACGTGGGCCTCCTCCATCAGCGTGCCGCGCTTGACCACGACCTTGTTGGTCGCGGGATCGCGCAGATCCTCGCCGTTGGTGCGGCCGAGGATGCGCGACGCCAGCGACGCGACCACCGTGCCGGCATCGATGATGGCGCGCATCTTGATGCCGAGCTTGGTGCCGCAATCGTCGGCGGTGATGATGCAGTCCTGCGCCACGTCGACGAGACGACGCGTCAGGTAACCGGAGTTCGCCGTCTTCAACGCGGTATCCGCGAGACCCTTGCGGGCGCCGTGGGTCGAGTTGAAGTATTCAAGCACCGAGAGGCCTTCCTTGAAGTTGGAAATGATCGGCGTCTCGATGATCTCGCCCGACGGCTTCGCCATCAGGCCGCGCATGCCGGCAAGCTGACGCATCTGGTCCTGCGAACCGCGGGCGCCGGAGTTCGACATCATGAAGATCGAGTTGATCTGGGCCTCGCCGCCTTTCGGATTCTTCTTAACGGCGGAGATTTCCGTCATCATGTCTTCGGAGATCTTCTTGGTGCACTTCGACCAGGCATCCACGACCTTGTTGTATTTCTCGCCGTGGGTGATCAGGCCGTCATTGTACTGCTGCTCGAATTCCTTCGCCAGCGTACGGGTGTCCTCGACGATCTTCCACTTCGACGCCGGCACCACCATGTCGTCCTTGCCGAAGGAAATGCCGGCCTTGAACGCATTGTAGAAGCCGAGCGCCATGATGCGGTCGCAGAAGATCACCGTCTCCTTCTGGCCGCAGTGGCGATAGACCTGGTCGATCACGCCGGAGATTTCCTTCTTGGTCATCAGCTTGTTGATGACGTCGAACTGCATCTTCGGCGATTTCGGCAGCACCTGGCCGAGCATGGCGCGGCCGGCCGTGGTTTCGTACCAGCGGGTGACCGCCTTGCCGTTCTCGTCGACGCCCTGCCAGCGGTATTTGATCTTGGTGTGGAGATGGATGACCTTGGAGTGCAAGGCATGCTCGATCTCCGCCATCTCGCCGTACAGCTTGCCTTCGCCCGGGAGGCCTTCGCGCAGGATCGAAAGATAGTACAGGCCGAGCACGATATCCTGCGACGGCACGATGATCGGCTGACCATTGGCCGGATGCAGGATGTTGTTGGTCGACATCATCAGCACGCGCGCTTCCAGCTGCGCTTCCAGCGACAGCGGAACGTGCACGGCCATCTGGTCGCCGTCGAAGTCGGCGTTGAACGCAGCGCACACCAGGGGATGCAGCTGGATCGCCTTGCCCTCGATCAGCACCGGCTCGAACGCCTGGATGCCGAGACGATGCAGCGTCGGCGCGCGGTTCAGCAGCACGGGATGCTCGCGGATCACCTCGTCGAGAATATCCCAGACCTCGGGACGCTCTTTTTCGACCAGCTTCTTGGCCTGCTTCACCGTGGTGGACAGACCCTTGGCGTCGAGCCGCGAATAGATGAACGGCTTGAACAGCTCCAGCGCCATCTTCTTCGGCAGGCCGCACTGATGCAGCCGCAGTTCGGGACCGACCACGATCACCGAACGGCCGGAATAGTCGACGCGCTTGCCGAGCAGGTTCTGCCGGAACCGGCCCTGCTTGCCCTTGAGCATGTCGGCCAGCGACTTCAGCGGACGCTTGTTGGCGCCGGTGATGACGCGGCCGCGACGGCCGTTGTCGAACAGGGCGTCGACGGCCTCCTGCAGCATGCGCTTTTCGTTGCGGATGATGATGTCAGGCGCGCGCAGCTCCATCAGCCGCTTCAGCCGGTTGTTGCGGTTGATGACGCGGCGATAGAGATCGTTGAGATCCGAGGTCGCGAAGCGGCCGCCGTCGAGCGGCACCAGCGGACGCAGGTCCGGCGGAATCACCGGCACCACGGTAAGGATCATCCACTCCGGCTTGTTGCCGGAATAGCGGAACGCCTCGACGATTTTGAGACGCTTGGCGAGCTTCTTGTGCTTGATGTCGGATTCGGTTTCCTGCATCTCGACGCGCAAGGAGGCCTCGAGCTTTTCGAGCTCAAGTCCCTTCAGCAATTCACGGATCGCCTCGGCGCCGATCATGGCGGTGAAGCTGTCCTGGCCGTATTCGTCCTGCGCCTTCAGATACTCGTCTTCCGACAGCAGCTGACGGTCCTTGAGCGCGGTGAGGCCGGGCTCGAGAACGACGTAGTATTCGAAATACAGAATCCGCTCGAGATCCTTCAGCGTCATGTCGAGCAGAAGGCCGATGCGGGAGGGCAGCGACTTCAAAAACCAGATATGTGCAACCGGGGCGGCCAGCTCGATATGGCCCATGCGCTCGCGCCGGACCCGCGATAGCGTCACTTCGACCGAGCACTTTTCGCAGATGATACCCTTGTACTTCATGCGCTTGTACTTGCCGCACAAGCACTCGTAGTCCTTGATCGGTCCAAAAATGCGCGCGCAGAACAAGCCGTCACGCTCGGGCTTGAAGGTGCGGTAGTTGATGGTCTCCGGCTTCTTGATCTCGCCGTAGGACCACGACAGAATCTTCTCCGGGGACGCGATCGAGATCCGGATCTGGTCGAAGACCTGAGCCGGCGTCGTCGGATTAAAGAGATTCATAATTTCTTGATTCATGGTCTTCTCCTCGCGTGCCGATCGTCACCGGCAGCAAATTCGAAATTCTTTGGTAGCCACACGCCCCGCTCAACGTCCGGGCAAGGCGCGGATGCCCGGCACAAGGCCGGGCATGACGCTTTTGTCTAGTTACTCCGCCGCTTCCGACGTGGTGCCGCCGACCTTGGAATTGTGCAGATCGACGTTGAGGCCGAGCGAGCGCATTTCCTTGACCAGCACGTTGAACGATTCCGGGATACCGGCCTCGAACGTGTCGTCGCCGCGGACGATCGCCTCGTACACCTTGGTACGGCCGGCGACGTCGTCCGACTTCACGGTCAGCATTTCCTGGAGCGTGTACGCCGCGCCATAAGCCTCGAGCGCCCACACTTCCATTTCGCCGAAACGCTGGCCGCCGAACTGCGCCTTGCCACCCAGCGGCTGCTGGGTCACGAGCGAGTACGGCCCGATCGAACGGGCGTGGATCTTGTCGTCCACAAGGTGGTGCAGCTTGAGCATGTAGATGTACCCAACCGTCACCTTGCGATCGAACGCGTCGCCGGTCCGGCCGTCATAGACGGTCGATTGTCCGGAAGCGTCGAGACCCGCGAGCTTCAGCATCTCCTCGATGTCGGCTTCCTTGGCACCGTCGAACACCGGCGTTGCGATCGGCACGCCGTGTCGCAGGTTGCCGCTAAGCTCCATCAATTCCGTGTCGTTGAGCGACTTGATGGTTTCCTCGTCGCCGTAGATCTTTTTCAAGGTCTCCTTCAGCGGCTTGGTGTCCTGCTTGGCGGATGCCAGGTAGGCGTCGACCGCCTGCCCGATCCGCCTGCCGAGGCCCGCGCAGGCCCAGCCCAGATGGGTTTCGAGGATCTGCCCGACGTTCATCCGGCTCGGCACGCCCAACGGATTGAGCACGATGTCGGCATGCGTCCCGTCCTCAAGGAACGGCATGTCCTCGATCGGAACGATCTTGGATACGACGCCCTTGTTGCCGTGACGGCCCGCCATCTTGTCGCCGGGCTGAATCTTGCGCTTCACCGCGACGAAGACCTTGACCATCTTCATCACGCCGGGCGGCAATTCATCGCCACGCTGCAGCTTCTCGACCTTATCGAGGAAGCGCTGTTCAAGGCCCTTCTTCGATTCGTCGTACTGCTTCCGCATCGCCTCGATTTCGGCCATCAGCTTGTCGTTGGGCGAGGCAAACATCCACCATTGCGAACGCGGATGCTCGTCGAGCACCGCGCGCGTGATCTTGGTATCCTTCTTGAAGCCCTTCGGACCGGCGATGCCCTGGCGGTTTTCCAGAAGCTCCGCCAGACGGCCGTAGACGTTACGGTCGAGAATCGCCTGCTCGTCGTCGCGGTCCTTGGCCAGACGCTCGATCTCTTCCCGCTCGATCGCCAGGGCGCGCTCGTCCTTGTCGACGCCATGCCGGTTGAAGACGCGGACTTCGACGATAGTGCCCTGCACGCCCGGGGGCACGCGGAGCGAGGTGTCGCGAACGTCGGAGGCCTTTTCACCGAAGATGGCGCGCAGAAGCTTTTCTTCCGGCGTCATCGGACTTTCGCCCTTCGGCGTGATCTTGCCGACCAGGATGTCGCCGGCGCGCACTTCCGCGCCGATATAGACGATACCGGCTTCGTCGAGGTTCTTCAGCGCTTCTTCCGAAACGTTCGGAATGTCGCGGGTGATTTCCTCAGGCCCGAGCTTGGTATCGCGGGCCATCACTTCGAATTCCTCGATGTGGATCGAGGTGAAGACGTCGTCCTTCACGATCCGCTCGGAGAGCAGGATCGAGTCTTCGAAGTTGTAGCCATTCCACGGCATGAACGCGACCAGCACGTTGCGGCCGAGCGCGAGTTCGCCGAGATCGGTCGAGGGACCGTCGGCGATGATGTCGCCCTTGCGCACGAGGTCGCCGACCTTCACCAGCGGACGCTGGTTGATGCAGGTCGACTGGTTCGAGCGCTGGTACTTCATCAGCCGGTAGATATCGACGCCCGACTTGGTGGGGTCGAGATCCTCGGTGGCGCGGATCACGATACGGGTGGCGTCGATCTGGTCGATCACGCCCGAGCGGCGTGCCGCGATCGCGGCTCCCGAGTCGCGCGCGACCACGCCTTCCATGCCGGTGCCGACGAACGGTGCCTCGGCGCGCACCAAAGGCACGGCCTGACGCTGCATGTTCGAGCCCATCAGCGCGCGGTTGGCGTCGTCGTTCTCGAGGAACGGAATCAACGCCGCCGCCACCGAAACCAACTGCTTCGGCGACACGTCCATGTAGTCGACCTTGTCCGGCGTGATCATCAGCACGTCGCCGGAATGGCGGCAGACCACGAGGTCGTCGGTGAAGCGGCCCTTGTTGTCGAGCGCCACATTGGCCTGCGCAACGTGATAGCGGCCTTCCTCCATCGCCGAGAGATAGATCACCTCGTCGGTGACGCGGCCGTCCTTGACCTTGCGATAGGGGGTCTCGACGAAGCCGTATTTGTTGACGCGCGCAAAGGTCGCGAGCGAATTGATCAGGCCGATGTTCGGGCCTTCCGGCGTTTCGATCGGGCAGATCCGGCCGTAATGCGTCGGATGCACGTCGCGCACCTCGAAGCCGGCGCGCTCGCGGGTCAGACCGCCCGGGCCAAGCGCCGAGAGACGGCGCTTGTGGGTGATTTCCGACAGCGGATTGGTCTGGTCCATGAACTGCGACAATTGCGACGAGCCGAAGAACTCGCGCACCGCGGCGGCCGCCGGCTTGGCGTTGATCAGGTCCTGCGGCATCACAGTGTCGATATCGACACTGGACATGCGCTCCTTGATCGCACGCTCCATGCGGAGCAGGCCGATACGGTACTGGTTCTCCATCAACTCGCCGACCGAGCGCACGCGCCGGTTGCCGAGATGGTCGATGTCGTCGATCTCGCCCTTGCCGTCGCGCAGATCGACCAGCGTCTTGATGACGGCGAGAATGTCTTCCTTGCGCAGCGTGCGATGGGTGTCGGGCGCATCGAGCTCGAGGCGCATGTTCATCTTGACGCGGCCGACCGCGGACAGGTCATAGCGCTCGCTGTCGAAGAACAGCGACTGGAACATGCTCTGGGCCGAGTCGATGGTCGGCGGCTCGCCGGGACGCATCACACGATAGATGTCGAACAGCGCGTCTTCACGCGTCATGTTCTTGTCGGCGTGCAGCGTGTTGCGGATGTAGGCGCCGACATTGACATGGTCGATGTCGAGCAGCGGCAATTCCTTGTAGCCGTGCTCGTTGAGCGCCTTCAGCGACTTCTCGGTGATTTCCTCGCCGGCCTCGGCATAGATTTCACCGGTCTTCGGATTGACGAGATCTTCGGCCAGGTAGTTACCGACCAACTCCTCATCCGACAGCCGCAGCGCCTTGAGGCCCTTTTCCTGCAGCTGGCGCGCAGCGCGCACGGTCAGCTTCTTGCCGGCCTCGAGCACCACCTTGCCGCTGTCGGCATCGATCAGGTCGTTGATCGTGCTGTAGCCGCGGAAACGGGTGGCGTCGAACGGCACGCGCCAGCCGTCCTTAGTGCGCTTGTAGATGATCTTCTTGTAGAACGTGCTCAGGATGGTCTCGCCGTCGAGACCGAGCGCGAACATCAGCGAGGTCACCGGAATCTTGCGGCGGCGGTCGATGCGCGCGAACACGATGTCCTTGGCGTCGAATTCGATGTCGAGCCAGGAGCCGCGATAGGGAATCACGCGCGCGGCAAACAGCAGTTTGCCCGACGAATGGGTTTTGCCCTTGTCGTGATCGAAGAACACGCCGGGCGAACGATGCATCTGGGAGACGATGACGCGCTCGGTGCCGTTGACGACGAAGGTGCCGTTCATGGTCATGAGCGGGATATCACCCATGTAGACGTCCTGCTCCTTGATGTCCTTCACCGACTTGGCGCCCGTTTCCTCGTCGATATCGAACACGATCAGGCGCAGCGTCACCTTCAGCGGCGCAGCATAGGTCATGCCGCGCTGGCGGCACTCGTCGACGTCATATTTCGGCGGCTCGAACTCGTAGCGGACGAATTCCAGCATCGAGGTGCCGGAGAAATCCGAGATCGGAAACACCGACCGGAACACGGCCTGCAAGCCTTCGTCCAGCCGCCCGCCTGTGGGCTCGTCAACCATCAAGAACTGGTCATAGGACGCCTTCTGAACCTCGATGAGGTTCGGCATCTCTGCGACTTCCTTGATATGTCCGAAGAACTTGCGAACGCGTTTCCGACCGGTGAATGTCTGCTGCGCCATCGTGGCCTCTCATTTCGTCGCCCGTCAGGGGCGAACCTTCCGAAGCGCGATTGGCATCGCCCCCGGGTTGAATTTCGATTCGTTTCTAAATCTGAACCTAAAAGTCAGGATTTAGTCCTGAATCAAAGTGCCAGACCTTCAAAACGCAAAACGACGCGCGGGGCGCTTGACCGCACCCGCCCGTCTAAACCTGCCGCGTCACGGACTGAAAAAGCCCGAAATTGCCTGTCTCCCAACGGTTTGCGCAGATACGCTGCCGTTCCCGCCGCCAACCGTGCTTTCGTGCTGCCGTCCCGATATGGGATGGCAATCGTGGAGATTCGAGGGGTAAGCCAGCGAATTCCCACACATTCCTGTGTACAACTTGCGGCGGGTTGCCCCGTCCCACGCTGAATCTCGTCCGTCCTGCCGCTTCCGTCATGGCCGGGCTTGACCCGGCCATCCACGTCTTCGGCGGCTGATCCCCGGGTTTCGCGTTGCTCGCCCGGGGATTTCACTCAAGCAAGCTGCGCTTACTTGAGTTCAACCTTGGCGCCAGCCTTCTCGAGCTGAGCCTTGATCTTCTCGGATTCGTCCTTGTTGACGCCTTCCTTCACAGGCTTCGGCGCGCCCTCGACCAAGTCCTTGGCTTCCTTGAGGCCGAGGCCGGTGATGGCACGGACTTCCTTGATGACTTCAATCTTCTTCTCGCCGGCGGCGAGCAGAATGACCGAGAATTCGGTCTTTTCTTCAGCCGGGGCAGCGGCGGCAGCGGCCGGGCCGGCCACCGCAACGGCGGCAGCGGCGGAAACGCCCCACTTTTCTTCCAGCAGCTTCGCGAGTTCGGCAGCCTCGAGCACAGTGAGGCTCGAGAGGTCGTCAACAATCTTCTGTAAGTCAGCCATTGATCTGTTTCCTTAAGCGTATCGGTTCGAACCAGGTTTGATTTGCGAAGGGCGTCAGGCCGCTTCGCTCTTTGAGGCATAGGCCTGAACGACGCGCGCGAGCTTGGCCGCGGGCGCAGTGGTGAGCTGAGCGATCTTGGTCGCCGGCGCCACCAGGAGGCCGACGATCTTTCCGCGCAACTCATCGAGCGACGGCAGGGCGGCAAGCGCCTTGACACCGTTAACGTCCAGGACGGTTTTACCCATTGATCCGCCGAGAATGACGAACTGCTCGTTCGTCTTGGCGAATTCGATGGCAACCTTGGGCGCCGCCACCGGATCGTTTGAAGTCGCGATCACGGTCGGCCCCTTCAGCAGGGAACCGATGGCAATGACGTCCGTGCCTTCAAGAGCAATTTTGGCAAGACGGTTCTTCGAGACCTTCACCGACGCGCCCGCCTGCTTCATCTGCATGCGCAGCTTCTGCATCTGGGCCACGGTGAGGCCGGAATAATGGGCGACGACCGCAACGCTGGTGGTCTTGAACAGACCGTTCAGCGCCTCAACCGCGTCCTTTTTTGCCGCTTTTTCCACAGCAAGCTCTCTCCGGTTGGCGGTCTCTAGCCCAAGGGCAGGACCGCCGGGTTGCACCCATTGTCCCGCCCAAAACCTGACCTCGAGACATTCAGTCTCAGGACACGTCGGGCAAGACGACATTTGAAAAGCCTGCCCTCCCGTGCCCAGGGGCGCGGGGTGTCGAGGTTCGAACCATATCCGCTGCCCGTCGCTCTGCAGCGACGTAAAGCGAAATCCGGTTTTCACCCGTCTATGCAGGCCATGCGATTAAGCCGTTGAAGAAACCTGAGGTTTCCCCGCGGGCGCCTGCAGTCTTGGACAGGATCGAGGCCATCCGGCAAGCCGAAAGACCCCTGCTCTACTCCGTTCCCCAAAGCGACGGGTTCCCTTCCTTTCGAGCAATCCATACGGATGTCCTGAAAGGAATGATCTCCTATCGTACCGGGTTTTCGGAATGCGAGCACGGACGTGCCAGCAACGGCCAGCACACCCGGAAGGGATTGTCTAACGAGTCTTTTCCGGCTTGCCAAGTGCTAATTCACGGCAATTCGTCGGCCGCTTTTCTGCCCGGTTCTGCCCGATCCGGACCCAAAATGAGGGGTTCAGGCGCCCCGAACCGCGTGAGGCAGCGGCTGGCCCGCGAAAAACGCCTCCAGATTGGCAATCACGCAGCTCTGCATCCCCGTATGCGATTCGATGGTATGGCCGCCGACATGCGGGGTCAGCACGACGTTCGGAAACGCGGTCAGCGCGTCCGGCGCGTGCGGCTCTTTCTCGTAGACGTCGAGGCCGGCCCCGGCGATCTGTTCGCCTGCGAGCGCGACTACCAGCGCCGCCTGGTCGATCACCGAACCGCGCGAAATGTTGACGATATAGCCGTCCTTGCCGAGTTTTTGCAGGATGCCGGCATCCACGGCGTGATGGGTATCCACGCCGGCGCGCACCGCGATCATGAGGACATTGCACCATTCCGCCAGCGCCTCGAGGCTCGGCAGATATTGATAGGGCAGGTCATGTTTGCTGCGGCTGAAATAGGCCACTTCGGTCTCGAAGGCCGCCAGGCGCGAAGCGATCTTGCGGCCGATCTCGCCCATGCCGTAGACGCCGACCCGGCGGCCGGGGTTACCGGGCTGCGGACGCATCAGCGGCGACGGTTTTGCCGCCGACCAGTTGCCGCTTCGCACATAATTGTCCGCCGGCAGCAACCGCCGGGTCACCGCCAGCATCAGCGTGACCGCCAGATCGGCCACTGCGGACGCATTCGCCGCCGGGCTGTGGCCGACCGCGATTTTGCGCTGCGCGGCCGCGGCAAGATCGACGCCGTCATAACCGGTGCCGTAGCAGACGATCGCGCCGAGTTTCGGCATCATATCCATCATGGCAGCGCCCAGCGGCGTGCCGCCAGCCGTGATCATCGCCCGGATGCCGGAGAGCTGTTCCGCCGTAAATACTTCGCCCGGCGGCCGGCCCGCCGCGTCCATCAGTTCAAAGCGCTCACCGATGCGCACCGTCATGGCCTTGGGAAAGCGTGAATAGACCAGAACTTTGAACGGCATGGGCTGAATTCCTGGTGTCAAAAACGAAGGGGCGGAATCGGTTGCCCAATTCCGCCCTCTATTGTCTCAAGCTGCTCCCGGCAGTCTAGCCGAGCACCGTGCCCGGCTCAACCTTGACGCCCGGTCCCATGGTTGAGGAAACCGCGACGCGCTGGATGTAGGTGCCCTTGGCGCCGGCGGGCTTGGCCTTGGCGACCGCATCCGCGAGCGCCTTGACGTTCTGCACCAGCTTCTCTTCCGAGAACGACGCCTTCCCGATGCCGGCCTGCACGATTCCCGCCTTCTCGACGCGGAACTCGACCGAACCGCCCTTGGCGCCCTTGACTGCAGTGGCGACGTCCATGGTGACGGTACCGATCTTCGGGTTCGGCATCATGCCGCGCGGGCCGAGCACCTTACCGAGCCGACCGACCAGCGGCATCATGTCGGGGGTCGCGATACAGCGGTCGAAATCGATCTGGCCGCCCTGCACTTTTTCCACGAGGTCCTCGGCGCCGACCACGTCGGCACCCGCCGCCTTGGCCTCTTCGGCCTTGGCGCCGCGCGCGAACACGCCGACCCGCAAGGTGCGGCCGGTGCCGTTCGGCAGGGTCACCACGCCGCGCACCATCTGATCGGCGTGGCGCGGATCGACCCCGAGATTGATCGCGATCTCGACCGTCTCGTCGAACTTCGACTTGGCGCGCTCCTTGACCATCTTGATGGCATCCGCGAGCGGATAAAGCTTTTCGCGATCAACACCCTCGCGGGCCTTCTTCAAACGTTTTCCGATTGCCATGATCCGTTACCCCGCAACTTCAAGACCCATCGAACGGGCGGAGCCCTCGACCATCTTCATGGCCGACTCGATGGTATCGCAATTGAGATCCTTCATCTTCTTCTCGGCGATCTCGCGCACCTGCGCTTTGGTCACCGCGCCGGCCTTGTCGCGGCCCGGAGCTTTCGACCCGGACTGGATTTTGGCGGCCTGCTTGAGAAAGAAGGACATCGGGGGGGTCTTCATCTCGAAGGTGAAGGAACGATCGGCGTAGATCGTGATCACCACCGGGATAGGGGTATTCTTCTCTTCCTTCTGGGTCTGCGCGTTGAACGCCTTGCAGAATTCCATGATGTTGAGGCCGCGCTGACCAAGCGCGGGTCCGATCGGGGGCGAAGGGTTCGCCGCACCGGCCGGCACCTGCAATTTCAGGTATCCGGTCACTTTCTTTGCCATTTGTCACTCCTCATGCTGTTTCCGGACCATTCCGGAAACTTCACAGGACCGTGGTGCGGTTCGCATGACGGCTGGCGACCGTCAGTCCCCTTCCACGGTTCTTCGGAAACGTCGCCGCTTCCATTTTCGTCATGCCCGGACTTGATCCGGGCATCCATCCGTCTTCGTAAAAAATACATTGTTACGAGGCAGATGGATTGCCGGGTCAAGCCCGGCAATGACGATAACGATCAGACCTTCTCGACCTGACCGAATTCCAGTTCAACTGGCGTGGCACGGCCGAAGATCGACACCGCGACCTTCACGCGCGAGCGCGCCTCGTCGATTTCCTCGACCACGCCGGAGAACGAGGCGAACGGCCCATCGGCCACGCGCACATTCTCGCCGATCTCGAACGACACCGACGCCTTCGGCCGTTCGACGCCTTCCTGCACCTGGTGCAGGATCCGCATGGCCTCGGCCTCCGAAATCGGCATCGGCTTGTTTTCCGCGCCGAGAAAGCCCGTCACCTTCGGGGTGTTCTTGATCAGATGAAAGGCTTCGTCGGTCAGCTTCATCTTGACCAGGACATAGCCCGGGAAAAACTTGCGCTCGGCGTCGACCTTGCGGCCGCGGCGCACCTCGGTGACCTTTTCGGTCGGCACCAGCACCTGCTCGAACAACTCTTCAAGCCCGCGCTGCTTGGATTGTTCGCGGATCGATTCGGCGACCTTCTTTTCGAAGTTCGAATAGGCGTGGACGATATACCAGCGCTTGTCCATCATTTGAGTTCCGGCGCTTGCCATCAATGTATCCCGAGCAAAAAGGTGACGAGATAGCGGATGATCTGATCCGCGGCGAAAAAGAAGATCGAAGCCAGCGCCACCATCACGAACACCATGATGGTGGTGATGGTCGTCTCGCGGCGGGTCGGCCAGGTGACCTTGTTGGTCTCCGAGCGCACTTCCTGCAGGAATTTGAACGGGCTGAAAGCCATCGTTGGGGTGATCCGCGTGTAAGACGATTTACAGTTTTAAGGAATCCGAACAGCCCTCTAGCGCCCAGCCCTCTTCTGAAGGATGAGCCGGCAAGCGGGCTCGATTGTTCGGGGGATTTCAAAGCCGCGCCGGATATCCGTCTAAGCGGGCCGGCAGCAGGTGGCGGGTATGTACTGCGGACGCGGACAAAGGTCAAGGCAAGCGGGAACCGCGGTTGAGAAAGTACTCGAACACGCCCGGACCTGATCGGTCAAAATCGGGACTTAGCTGGCAGGGGCGGCAGGGCTCGAACCTGCGACAACCGGTTTTGGAGACCGGTACTCTACCAACTGAGCTACACCCCTACAGGGAACCTGCGTCGCCGCCGATCCGTGCCGTTTCAAGCATAGGGAGCGCCTGGATTGCAAGGGCGAAGCGGTTAACCGGGGCACCATGTAACTATGTTTGGCGTAACAGCCAGTCGCGGTAGTTCTCACCTCTGCGGCAACCGCCCGATGCCCTGCGGCAAACGCCCTGTTCAACCCGGCGGTTCTGCGCCAGACTCGGCCAACGATCCCATCCGGCAAAGCAACAAGAGCAAACGGGAGAGACCATGACCCTGCAAACCGCCGCCAAGCACGCGCCCGTCCCTCAGACCCCGCCACTCCCTCAGGCCAAACCTGAATCGCTCGGCCTCTCGTCGGTCCGGTTGCAGCGGATGTCGGATGCATTCAAGCGCGACATCGACAAGGGGACCATCCCCGGGGTGACCGTAATGGTGGCGCGGCGCGGCCAGATCGGTTGGTTCGACGCGCTGGGCAAGCAGAGCCCCGCGGCTTCCGCGCCGATGGCCCAAAATTCGATCTTCCGTATCTTCTCCATGACCAAACCGATCGTCTCGATCGGCATCATGATGCTGCTGGAGGAAGGTCATTTCCTGCTCAACGACGCGATCTCGAAATTCATTCCGGAATTTGCCGACCAGAAGGTCGGCGTCGAGAACAACGGCAAGCTCGATCTGGTGCCGCTGGCGCGGCCGATCACGATCCAGGATCTGCTGCGGCACACTTCGGGCATCACTTACGATCATACCGGCAATAGTCTGGTGCAGCAGCTCTATCAGCAGTCGCGGCTGCGCAGCCGCAAGATCAGCAACGCCGAGCATGCCACTCTCGTCGCAGGCCTGCCGCTGTTGTGCCAGCCCGGAGCCGAGTGGAATTACAGCCGCTCCACCGACATTCTCGGCCGCATCATCGAGGTCGTCTCCGGCAAGAGCCTGAGCGCGTTCTTGACCGAGCGCATTCTGGCGCCGCTGCAGATGGCCGAAACCGCGTTTCACACCGGCGCCGAAAACGCCGACCGTCTCGCCGAGCCGTTTGCGGCCGATCCCTGGAGCGGCGACAAGGTGCAGTTGTTCAACATGCTGGAAAAGCCCGTCATGGAATCCGGCGGCGGCGGGCTGGTCTCGACCACGATGGATTATGCGCGGTTCTGCCAGATGCTGCTCAACGGCGGCGTGCTCGACGGCGTCAGGATTATCGGCCGCAAGACGCTGCAACTGATGGCGTCGGACCATCTCGGCCCGAACGTCAGGGTTCAGGGCACGCTGGTGCCGCCGGGCCACAGTTTTGGACTCGGCTTCGCGGTGCGGACCCAAGAGGGCATGGCGCCGTTCGCGGGCTCGCTCGGCCAGTTCTTCTGGAGCGGGATGGCCGGAACGTTCTTCTGGATCGACCCGAAGGAGGATTTGTTCGCGGTGTTCATGTCGCAGGGCCCCGGCCAGCGCGAATATTTCCGCACGCTGCTGCGGAGTCTGGTTTACGCGGCGGTGGAGTAAATGTCGTTCCGGGGCGCGCGCAAGCGCGAACCCGGAATCTCGCGCTGATCACCCTAGATTCCGGGTTCAGCCCTGCGGGCTGCCCCGGAATGACGAGAGGGCGTTTCAATAAGCGTCGCGCGACGCCCTCTGCCGTCATGCTCCGCGAAAGCGGGGCATCCAGTACGCCGTAACATCAGTGAGAATCGGGATGGCTGCGATTACTGGATCGTCCGCCTTCGCGGACGATGACGCTGATCCTGTCAGCCACTCGCCTCAGCTGATCGTCGCGCCGCCGTCGATCACGATGGTCTGCCCGGTCATGAAGGTGCCGGCGGGGGAGCCGAGGAACACCGCGGCGCCGGCGATTTCATCGGGCTCGCCGATCCGCAGCAGCGGCGAGCGCGCGGTGGAGGCCTTCAGCGTGTCCGGATTGTCCCACAGCGCTTTCGCAAAATCGGTCTTGATCAGGCCCGGCGCGATGCAGTTCACGCGGATGTTGTGCTTGCCGTATTCGCAGGCGAGGTTGCGGGCGAGCTGCATGTCGGCGGCTTTCGAAATCGCGTAGGCGCCGAGCACCGTCGAGCCCTTCAGGCCGCCGATCGACGAGATGATGGTGATCGAGCCGTCCTTGCGCGCGATCATCTGCGGCACCACCAGCGCGATCAGCCAGTGATTGGCGACGATGTTGTTGTCCAGGATCTTGCGAAACTGGTCATCGGAAATTCCGGCCTGCGGACCGTAATAGGGATTGGACGCGGCGTTGCAGACCAGCGTATCGATGGTGCCGAACACGCGGTTGGTCTCCTCGACCAGATGTTTCAGATCGTCCTTGGTCGAGATGTTGGCGGCCACCGCCAGCGCGACCTGCTTGCCGGCCTTGTCGTTGATCGCCTTGGCCACCTCGTCGCAAACCTGCTGCTTGCGCGACGAGATCACCACCCTGGCGCCATGCTCGGCCATCCGCTCGGCAATGGCGCGGCCGATGCCGCGCGAAGAGCCGGTGATGACGGCGACTTTTCCCGACATATCGAACAAGTTCATATCTCACTCTCCCCGATATTGTCCCGGCGGCGGATGCACCGGTTTTCATTGCTTTGGCAAGCTAAGCAGCGTTCGAGCTGTCGGACAACCGGAACGGCAGGTTTACGCCAGCTTCGTCGCCGTCGCGATTTCCGGTCCCGCCGGCTGATGCATGGCGTTGTGCGAGGCGTCCGCGATCCACGGCTGCTGGTTGACCATCGGCAGCCGCCAGCTGCCACGTCCGGCGAAGGCGAGATAATCGAGCCGCGTCACCGAACAATTGTCGATGTCGAAGGCGAGGCCTTTTTCCGGCTGCTCGCCGAGCGCGAGCCCGATCGCCGCCTTGATCGTGCCGCCATGCGCCACCGCGATCACGTCCCTGCCGGCATGTTCGGCGTTGATCCGCTCGATCACACCGCGCACCCGGGTGTAGAGATCCATGAAACTTTCGCCGCCAGGCGCTGGCTCGTCGATAACGGCGAACCAGTGGCTGCCGACCGGCCGGCTGGCGTGAAATGCCGCGCGGTTCATCCCCTGCCATTGGCCGAGATGCTGCTCGGCCAGGGCGGCCTCGTGCTGCATCGTTGCGGGTTTGGGAAATCCAGCGGACCAGATCGCATCCGCGGTCTGATGGGTCCGCTTCAGATTGCTCGCATACCAGACCGCGCCGCGCGGCAGAATTTTGCCCACCGCCTCGAAGACCACGCGATCGCTGGTGTCGCAGCCCAAGTCCTTTTGCCCGTAGATGCAGCCATTGTCCTCGCGAACCGGCGCATGCCGCACCCACCACCATCGCGTCGTTGCAATAGCGCGGGATGGCTTGTCTGCATTGGACATCACGGGGCCCCTTCAATACTGTTCTGTTGTCCTACGTCAGAGCGCACACCGCCTCAAGTGACTTCGGCGTTTGAAATCCTGTTTGAATTCCGTAAGGCGGCAAGTGTCAAAATTAGTCAGGGAGAAACTCATGGGCCGCCTCGAAGGCAAATCCGTCATCATCACCGGCGCCGGCAGCGGCATCGGCCGCGCCGCGTCCTTGTTGTTCACCAAGGAAGGCGCCAGACTGATCGCGGTCGACCGCACCGAGGGCGTCAAGGAAACCGTCGAGCAGGTGCGCAAGGCCGGCGGCACGGCCGAGGCCGTGATGGCGGACGCGGGTTCGGAAAAGGACGTCATCGCCTTCATCGACAAGGCGATCTCGGCCTACGGAAAGCTCGACGCGATCTGGGCCAATGCCGGTATCAGCGGCGGGCTGGTGCCGCTCGCCGAGCAGACCGTGGAACACTGGCAGGAGATCCTGCGCATCAATCTGATCGGTCCGTTTTTGGCGATCAAATATGCGATGCCGCACATGATCAAACAGAAATCCGGTGCGATCGTCTGCACTGCCTCGGTCGCGGGTCTGAAATCCGGCGCCAGCGGTCATCCCTACGCGGCGAGCAAGGCCGGCGTCATCAGCCTGGTGCAGACCACGGCCTATTCGCTGTCCGGCACCGGCGTACGCATCAATGCGGTCTGCCCCGGCCTGATCGAAACCGGGATGACCAAACCGATCTTCGACAATGCCAGGGAACGCGGCACCGACGGCAAGATCGGCCAGCTCAATCCGCTCAAGCGCGCCGGCCAGCCGCATGAGCTGGCGGCGATGGGGTTGTTTCTCGCCAGCGATGAAGCGTCCTATGTCAACGGCCAGGCGATCCCGGTGGATGGCGGCCTCACCGCGTCAATGCCGTATGCGGGGAAGCCGATTTAACAGAGAGGTCTCGTGCCCCGGATGCTGCGCAGCGCGCCGCACTTCACAAAAGTCGTCATGCCCCGCGGAGGCGGGGCATCCAGTACGCCGCGGCTTCTCGGTTAAACTACAGGCGCCTCTGGAATACTGGGTCGCCCGGTCAAGCCGGGCGATGACAGCACGTGTCACTTCGCCCCTGCCTTCTGCGCGTATTCCCAAGACGCCTTCGCCAGCGGCACCGTGCGCTTGGCGGACTCCATGGCTTTCGCGCTCGCCGCGGTGCCGTCGCGGATGCGGCCGGCGATTCCTTGCGTGATGCCGGCGAGCCGGAACAAATTGTAGGAGAAATACCAGTTCAGGTCGGGCACCGCGCTGCCGGTGACGGCGCAATAGATTTGCGCGGCCTGTTCCATGCTCGGAATGTTCAAGGCTTTCAGATCGGCATTGGCGAGGCCGGGCATGGTCCACTGCATCAAGAGATAGGTGAAGTCCGCCATCGGGTCGCCCAGCGTCGACAGCTCCCAGTCCAGCACCGCCTGCACCCGCGGCTCAGTGGGGTGAAAGATCATGTTGTCGAGCCGATAGTCGCCGTGCACGATCGAGACCCGCTCCTGTTGCGGCACGGTGCGCGGCAGCCACTCGATCAGCTTTTCGACTTCGGGAATATGCTCGGTCTCGGAGGCGCGATACTGCTTGGTCCAGCGATCGACCTGGCGCGCGAAATAGTTGCCGGGCTTGCCGAAGTCGCCGAGTCCGATCGCCTGCGGATCGTAGGTATGCAGTTTCGCAAGCGTCTCGATCTTGCTGGTGAAAATCGCGTGCCGCGCCTCTCGCGTCTGGCTCGGAAGCGTCGGATCCCAGAATACCCGACCCTCTTCCATCGACATGATGTAGAACGCAGCCCCGATCACCGCGTCGTCGGTGCACAGCGCATAGGCCTTCGCGACCGGAAAA
Source organism: Bradyrhizobium erythrophlei (assembly GCF_900129425.1). Classification (NCBI taxonomy): domain Bacteria; kingdom Pseudomonadati; phylum Pseudomonadota; class Alphaproteobacteria; order Hyphomicrobiales; family Nitrobacteraceae; genus Bradyrhizobium; species Bradyrhizobium erythrophlei. Next base: position 5,161,033 of record NZ_LT670817.1, read on the forward strand.
CCCTGCCTGCTCAGCGCGGCAATGACCTTGAACTCACGGTCGACCGCGTGCGCCGACGGCAGCAGTTTCCCGAAAGGCTTGCGGCGCATCACGTAGGAACGGCCGGGGGTATCGAGCCGGTAGGTCGGATTGGACTGGCCGCCCTTGAACTGCAGGACGGTCAGCGGTCCCTGATATCCCTCGACGTTGTCGCGCATCCAGCCGTCGAGGCGGATCTCGTCGATCCGATGCCGCTCCTCGACCGGCTTGGTGCCGGAGAATTCCTCGTCTTTTCTGACGCCCTCGGCCACGATGACGCTCCCTCGAATTTCCTGAGGGAGCGCCGTTCCGGACGTTCCCTTCAATGCGATGTGGGAGCGTTGGCATACTTCCGAAGTTCAAGTCTGGCAATGGCGCGGTTATGCACCTCGTCCGGACCGTCGGCCAGCCGCATGGTACGCATCGAGGCATAGTCCCGCGCCAAACCGGCATCGTCGGAAACGCCGGCGGCGCCGTAGGCCTGGATGGCGTTATCGATGATCTTCAGCGCCATGTTGGGCGCCGCCACCTTGATCATGGCGATCTCGAGCTGCGCGGTCTTGTTGCCGACCTTGTCCATCATGTCGGCGGCCTTCAGACACAACAGCCGGTTCATCTCGATGTCGGTGCGGGCTTCGGCGATGCGCTGTTCCCAGATCGAATATTCGATGATCTTCTTGCCGAACGCGGTGCGCGACGAGAGCCGCTTCACCATTTTCTCCAGCGCCTCCTCGGCCTTGCCGATGGTGCGCATGCAGTGATGGATGCGGCCGGGACCGAGACGCCCCTGCGCGATCTCAAACCCCCTGCCCTCACCCAGCAAGATATTGCTGGCGGGAACGCGGACGTTCTCCATCAGCACCTGGGCGTGGCCGTGCGGCGCGTCGTCGAAGCCGAACACGGGCAGCAGTTTTTCGACCGTGATGCCCTTGGAATCGAGCGGCACCAGGATCTGCGACTGCTGCTGATGTCGCGGCGCCTTCGGATCGGTCTTGCCCATCACGATCGCAATCTTGCAGCGGGGATCGCCGACGCCCGACGACCACCATTTGCGGCCGTTGATGACATAATGATCACCGTCGCGCACGATGCTGGTTTCGATATTGGTGGCATCGGACGACGCCACCGCGGGCTCGGTCATCAGGAAGGCGGAGCGGATTTCGCCGTTCATCAGCGGTCGCAGCCACTGCCGCTTGTGCTCCTTGGAACCATAGCGCATCAGCACTTCCATGTTGCCGGTATCCGGCGCCGAACAGTTGAACACCTCGGATGCCCAACCGATGTGGCCCATCTCTTCGGCCAGCGGCGCATATTCCAGATTGGTCAATCCCGCGCCGCGGAATTCCTCGTCCTCATGTGACGACGGCGGCATGAACATGTTCCAAAGGCCCTCGGCCTTCGCCTTCTTCTTCAATTCCTCGACGATCGGGATCACCTTCCAGCGCTCGCCGGCCTCGTCCTGCTGCCGGTAGATCGGCACCGCGGGCCGGACATGCTTGTGCATGAACGACTGCACGCGGTTAAGCCATGCGCGCTGACGGTCTGACATGTTGAAATCCATGGGCGTTCCTCACATTCGCTGCTTGAAAATTGTTGGCGGCACTGTCTCCCCGCCGTCCCTCGTCCGCAAGGCTAAATCAACGGCTCGCGACGATGGCCGGCATGGCCGTGGCCGAGTACCGCCCCGCGCGAGACGCGCATTGACATTCCCCGGTCTCAAACGATAGTTTCATACAACTGTTTGAATTGCAACTCTGCCGTTGCACCGAGCCATGTCATGCCGTCAGACCAGACCCGTAGTTCAATCCTCGAGGCCGCCGAGCGGCTGTATGCCGATCGCGGTTTTGCGGATGTCACGCTGCGCGACATCGTCGCCGCCGCCGGCGTCAACCTCGCCGCGGTGAACTATCATTTCGGCTCCAAGGACGAATTGATCGCCGAACTGTTCGTCACCCGCAGCCTCGCCACCAACCGCGAGCGGCTCAACGAGCTGAAGCTCGCGGAGGAAAAAGGCGGCGGCCGCGCCGGCATCGATTCCATTTTGCGCGCGCTGGTCGGCCCGACCTTGCGCGGCTGCCTCGGCCCCGACCGCGAGCGCTCCACTGCGGCACGCTTCATGATCCGGGCCTCGATCGAATCGGTGCCGCCGATCCGCCGCATCAAGAATCGCGAGATCGATCATCTGCGGAAATTCGCCGCCGCGATGCGGCGCTCGCTGCCCGCTGTCAGCGACGTCGATCTCTATTGGGGCCTGCATTTCGCCCTCGCGATGGCGCACCAGACCATCCGCGACAGCGAGCGGCTGACAAAACTATCGGAGGGATCGTGCGATCTCAACGATGTCCAGGGGATCATCGACCGCATTGTCGCGGTGTCGGTCAGGGCGCTGACGGGGAGCGAGATGGAGGCCAGGTCTCCCGAGGCAGCACGGCGGGCCGCTCCGTCGCACCGATGAGAGCTACGACAGCTTGAGCAATTCCCGCGCCTCGCTCGACGATGCAATCGCGGCACCGAGGCTTTTCAAAATACCGGCGGCATGCGTCACCAGTTCGGCATTGGTCTTGGCGAGAACGCCTTTCGACATATAGAGGTTGTCCTCCATCCCCACCCGCACATGGCCGCCGAGTAACCAGGCCTGCGCGACCATCGGAAACTCGGAGCGGCCGATGCCGAAGCCGGTCCAGGTCGAGCCCGGCGGCAGCAAGTCGCGCGCATAGAGCATGGTTTCGGGCGAGGCATCAAAACCGTATTTGACGCCGAGCACGAGCGTGCACAGCGGCGGTCCCTGCAGCACCCCCTCGGCGATCAGGTCGCGCGCCAGGTGGCAGTCGCCCGAGTCGAACAATTCCAGTTCCGGCAACACGCCGGCCGCCCTGATCAGCGCGGCCATCTTTCTGACATTGCCGGGCGTGTTGATCACGACCTGGCCGCCTGAGTTCATGGTGTTGAGATCGAGCGTACAGATCTCGGGCCGCAGGATTTCGACATGCTCGACCCGGCGCTCCGGCGCCATCAGGGTCGTACCCGGACCGGCCACCTTGGGGTCCTCTTCCGACGGAACAAAGCGGCCGCCCGGGCCTGTCGTCAGATTGATGATCAGCTTCGAATTGCGGGAGCGGATGCGGTCCATCACGTCGCGATACAGCTCGATCGACATTGACGGCCGGCCGGTCTCGGGATCGCGCACGTGAATATGCGCGATCGCAGCGCCCGCCTCCGCCGCCTCGAGCGCGCTGTCGGCGATCTGTTGCGGGGTAATCGGGAGATAGGGCGACTGCTCCGGCCGGGTCAGGTTTCCCGTGATCGCGCAGGTGATGATGACCTTCTGGGGAGGTTGGTGTGCCATCGGAGATGCCTTCCGCCGTCGACTTGAATGACTGAGCACGCACAATAGCCTGTCGTGCAAGACATGCGGTATAAGGTTGGAAGGTGCCCGCGCGCAACCCTGCGCCAGAGAACGCCAGCCTGTATAGCGCATAACAGCAAGCATCAATGCAGCAGGCCGAAGAAGAAAATGATAACGACAGGCTTCTAATTTGTAATTTGCGCGCTCGATGTCTGCTGTTGAGGTGAAAGTGGGACGTCCGGAAGGCTAACTCTCAGCGCCGAGTTTGCACCCAAAACGGGCTTCGGTGCCTTCGGTTCAGGCAGCATTTCGTCGCGAGGCGCGCACGCGCGGTCACGTCGAACCGTTCTGCCTATTGCTATCATCACTGTTCTCGCGGGATATTGAGCCGTCTTTTACCCAGGGGAGCGGAATATGCCGGTTGCGGTTACACCAGTCTCGACTTCAATGACCCAGGCCACGTTGTCTACGCGCTGGACCCAGCTTGTGCTGGGTTTGATCGCGATGATGTCCATCTCCAGCCCGCAATACGTCTGGACGCTATTCACCAAGTCGTTTCAGGACAACCTGCATACCAATCTTGCGGCGATCCAGATCACATTTTCCATTGTGATTGTGTTGCAGACCTGGTTGTCGCCGCTGCAGGGTTATCTCGTCGACAAGTTCGGGCCCCGGCTGCTGATCGCAATCGGTTGCCTGATGTCCGGCCTCGGCTGGGTGACATCGGCGTATGTGACGAACCTGGCTGGTCTGTATTTCACTTATGGACTGTTCTGCGGCGTCGGTACCGGTATCGTCTACATCGGCATCATCGGACTGATGGTACGGTGGTTTCCCGACCGGCGCGGCTTCGCCACCGGCATGGTGGCGGCCGGCTACGGCTTCGGCGCCATCGCCACCACATTCCCCATCGATACGATGCTCAGGAGTGAAGGCTATCAGCACACGCTGGTGGTGTTCGGCGTCATTCTGGGCATTGTCGGTGCGGCAGCCGCTCTTTTCCTGCGCATGCCCGGCCCGGCAGATGCCCTTCCGCCAGCGCCGGCCATGGCCAGCACCAGGGACGTTGCTCCAAAAGCGATGCTGCGCAGCAAGGTGTTCTGGCTGATGTTCGTCATGATGACGATGATGTCGACCGGAGGGCTGATGATCATTTCGCAATTTGCGGCCTTCTCGCGGGATTTTGGCGTGGCGTCGGTGATGGTGTTCGGGCTTGCCGCATTGCCGTTGGCGCTGACGGTGGATCGCATCACCAACGGCCTGACGCGACCGTTCTTCGGCTGGGTATCCGACCGGATCGGACGCGAAAACACCATGGCGATCGCGTTTCTGATGGAGGCGGCGGCCGTCACCATCATGATCCTGTTCCGGGACAATGCGCTCGTCTTTGTGTGCCTGTCGGCCGTGGTGTTTTTCGGTTGGGGTGAGATCTTCTCGCTTTTCCCGTCGACGCTGACCGACACCTTCGGCACCCAATACGCCACTACAAATTACGGATTTTTGTATATGGCGCAGGGAATCGGCTCCGTGCTCGGGGGGCCGCTTGCCGCTCTGCTGCATGACGCGACGGGAAGCTGGCTGCCGGTGTTCGGTATCATTATCGCGCTGGATATCCTGACCGGCGTGCTGGCGTTGGCGGTTCTCAAACCAATGCGAAAGGCATATTCCCCGTAGGCATGGTTTTCGAGTTCAACGGCCACCAAGCCGGGCAAGACGCCGCTTTGCCCTGCGGAAGCACACCGAAACCGCCGGATCTTCCCGGCGGAATTCGATGGTTGCAACCGAACCCGGCAGGACCTGGATTTCGTCACGGTCCCGAAGGGCGAGAAGGCAGCGAAGTTCTGGCGGCCTTCGCTCCCTCAAGTGTCGTCTTCACACTTACGTCGGCGCAAGCTTCATCAACGCGAGCGCCGCACGGCCGTTCGGGCCGTATGGATTGCCGAGCGATTCAGCCATCTCAAGGTGACGGTAGTTCGGCGCCTCGACGAGGTGCACCGGCTTGCCCGCGGTTTTGACCGCCCCGGCGAAGTCGCGACCCTGCCGCTGGAAGTCCGGCGTTTCCAAGGTGCCATAGGTGACGATGATCGGCGCATTGAGCCTGTCGATATGGCGCTGTGAACTCATCGCATCGGCCATCGCATCGGTGAAGTTCACGTAGGTGCGTCGAAACGAACGCCACACCGGCGCCATCTCGTACATGCCGCTCATGCACAACCCGCCCTTTACGATGGTCGGGGGCAGATCGAATTCTTTCTGCCAATCGGTCACGAGCGCAACGCCGCAGAGGTGTCCCCCCGATGAATGACCGCCTATGTAGATTCGGTCGGGATCGCCTCCGAAGCTCGCGGCGTTCTTGTAGACCCAGGCGATACCGCCGCGTATTTGTGCCGCCATCACGCTGAGGTCCCCGCCCGCCTCCTTCACCGAAATGAAGTCCAACGCGACGTAATGCGCCCCGGCATTGATGAACATCTCGGCGGGATAGCCGTACTGTTTCGCGGAGCCCACGAGCCAGTTCCCGCCATGGATGAAGATGAAGATCGGCGCATTGGCGCGGTTGGTCCGATAAATATCGAGCTTTTCAATCTCGGTTGGTCCGTATGCGACACGCTGAGGCGCGCCGATGCGGGCCCGCATGGACTCACTGTTGCTGGCGAGTCGATCAGAGTCCTGCGCGATGAGCGGTTCGTAGTACACCTGATCGTATGAGGCATCGAGTTCGAGTTGATCGTAATCCATGTATACGAGCGGGCCCTTGTGATGCTGCGGTGGACCAACCTGACAGCCTTCAGCCAGAGCCGGCGCGGCAGCCATTGCAACGGTCGTTGCCAGCATCGCTCGACGGCTGACCAGCCTTCCATGAGACATTTTGATTCCTTCCCAAATGTTGCGACAATGTTACTTACTGCATCGCTTGCGCCGAGGGGAGATACCGCTTTTCAGCACCTTTGAGGCACACAGGATCGGCTCGGGATCTGTCCGCTAATCGGATAGGATCGGAAGTGAATGGCGCCCTGTCCCAGAACGGCGAGATTGACCCTGAACGGACATGGGTCAAATCGGGGACTTTGAAATCGCGTTGAATGCTTACCTTTAGTGAGATAAATTGCTCCAAAGCCCCTCGGCAATGCCGACGGGTTTCCGGGTGTGAGCCGATGGAAAATTCCGACCGCCCCATCATCATCGAGAAATACGCGAACCGGCGCCTCTATAATGCTGGCACCTTCACCTTTGTGACGCTCGATGAGCTCGCGGCAATGATGAAGCGGGGCAAGAACTTTCTCGTCTACGACTCAAAGACCGGCGCCGACATCACCCAATCGGTGCTGGCGCAGATCGTCTTTGACCAGGAAAACTCCCAAGGCGGGCGATAGCCATAGCGGTCGATCCTGATCCACCGTTAAGGGCATCAGGTCGCCTCACAGTTGGCGGCCTCGAAGTATGTGATGTGCGGGACTGGCACGTTTGAGACATGCCGACGGACCCGCCACCACACATTTCGTCAGCACATCGGCCAGGAAAAGCCCAAGGGAAGTCGCTTGGATTTTAGGTCGCCTGACGATGTCGGTTCTTAAGGGTAGAGCGGACTCACGGCCGACGCCGTGGAAGCGACGCTAGTGACCGACCCTGAGCCGACATCAGACCAGGTCGAAATCGCGTAGTGATCCACCGTGGAGAAAGAAGCACAACCGTGCCAGCAACGAAAGTTTCATCCAAGATAGCGATCGGCATTCGCGGCACAATCGCAGTCGAGCGTTGAGTTAGCATGCATGGCCATCCGACGCGCAGCATCTGGAGAACAGCCACCTCGAACACGAATAGGAGTTTCCGTGAAGATCCAAGTCCGCAGGCTCGCGATCGCACTCGCAATTGCTGGCCCTCTCGCAGTAGCCGCCACGGCCAAATCGTCTGGTGCACCGATCAATGGCCCGTCGATCAAGGCGGCGGTACCGGCTGCAACGACCGACGTGCGCTATCGGGCGTATCGGGATAATCCCTACCCTTCGGACTGGGGCTATCCTACCTATAACAACTACGGATATCACTACGGATACCTCGACTATTCGACCTATTCACGGTCTTGGGGAAATCCGCGCGGCGGCAGTGTGGTGCACGTCGGCAACGGCGGGTTCCGCGGTGCTCAATCAAGTATCGGCTCCGTGGGCGCGAGCGCCGCTGATGCTTCCTATTGCCGCCAGCGTTGGGCGTACTACAATCCGGCGTCCGGGAAATATATGGGCGACGATGGTGAGTGGCATCCTTGCCGATGAAAGCAAAAAAGAGCGGCTCAAGCCGCTCTTTTTTTGCTCGACGCTTTCCATGCTCGAGAAACGGCCTGAGTAGATTGAGGCGGGTTTTCTTTTGGCCGCTCAGTTTGCGGGGCTTGAACGAACTGAGATGAACTGATGGCCGTTGCGAACTTCTGGTTATGGCACGTTTGAGACATGCCGTGACGTCTGCTGCTGTGCCGCTTTCGGGGGCAAAGCGGAAGCGGCTCGAACATAGCCAAACCGGGTGATTGACCCAAGCGACCAAAAAGTAACTAATGTGAAACGACCGTGCGGGGACACGGCCTGATTGCGTTTTCGTTCGCGTTCGGTCGGCGATGTGGCGATACCCTTCCTGAGCCTGGAGACCCATGCGCGCATACGTTCTCAAGCATTACGGTGGTCCTGAAGGCTCCCTGTTGATGGATGTCCCGGCACCTGCGCCGAGGCCGCGCGATATTCTCGTCGCAGTACGGGCTGCGGGTCTGAACCCGGTGGATTTCAAGTTCCGACAGGGGAAGCTGCGCGCAATCCTGCGGCCAAAGCTTCCGTTCGTGCTCGGCAACGAACTCGCTGGTGAAGTTATTGCCGTTGGTCGTGACGTCAAACGCTTCCGCGCGGGTGACCGTGTGTTTGCCCGGGTCGCGAAGGATCGCGCTGGCGCATTCGCCGAGCAAGCATGCGTCGACGAGGATGACGCCGCGCACATGCCCCGGAATCTGGATTTCACCGCCGCAGCCGCCATACCCCTGGCGGGGCTGACTGCTCTGCAGGCATTAAGGGACGAGCTCCACGTCAAGCCAGGACAGAAAGTGCTCATTTCAGGCGGTGCCGGCGGGGTCGGTACCTTTGCAATTCAGATCGCCAAATGGCTTGGCGCACACGTGACGACAACGGCTTCCAAGAGAGGTGAAGCCTTGGTGCGCTCGCTCGGCTGTAATGAGGTGATTGATTATACGGTCGAGGATATATCCAACGGGGAAGGCCAATTTGATGCGGGATTTGACCTGATTGGCGGCAAAACCCTGGATCAAATGTTCGAAGTCATGAAGCCTGGAACCAGGATCGTTTCAGTAGCCGCTATTCCGGAACCGCAAACTGCGATCAGGGATTTAGGCGGCCGCCGAGCTCTTTCCGCCATCTTCTGGCTCATCAGCTACGGGATCAGATCTCGGGCTCGACGCGCAGGCATCAGCTATCGCTATCTCTTTATGCATCCAAGCGGCAGCGACCTCGCTCTGCTTGCCGAACTCGTCGAGCAGGGAAAACTGAAGGTCATCGTCGACAGAACGTATCCGTTTGCGAAAATTACCGAAGCTCTGGACTACGTCGAAAGCGGACGCGCCAAAGGGAAAGTGGTGGTAACGAACCAATGAGTTGATGGCTCGCATGCGGAAAAAGCCACCCCAAAAAAGCCTGAGATCATGGCCCATGTCGAGGGTTCGGGACGGAAGAAACTTTGTGAAGATCACTCCGTTGGTATCATCGAGATTTACGGCCGTCGTTCGTCGCGCATGCGGATCAGCATGACCTCCAGCCTCAAACCCGGCGTTTGCTTTGCAAAGCCGGTACATGAGGCGGACCCTGCGCCATCGGAGTGACCCGTCACGATGATATCGATGTCATCCATTCCAAACACGCCGGGCGGCCCGGGCGCCATTCGCTTGGCGGATATGGCGGCCTTGAACCGCTCGCCATCTTGCTCCCAATTTCCGATGTAGCAAAACGTCGTATCACCCCCGCCAAGCTCGCCATTGGGGCCAAACTCAACTATCCCAGAGCCGACGCCGATCGGCGTTCTAAACCAAATGGAATATTTGCCCTCAGTGATCATCTAAATGCAGCGGTCCTCAACGAGCGATTGACGCCGAGGCCTCGAAAGTAACACTCATCCCACTGTGCTTGCGCCAGACAACGCGACAGTGACGCGTCGTCCTCTCAATAACTAACTCGAATTCAGACGGAATGCCAACGGAGGCGGGAGCGGAAGGCAGCGCCGATATTGGATACGTATCGGATGGCGCAACTCAAAGCACCGCCTTTCAAATTCGAACATCGCGCTTTTGAGGACTTGACGCCGAGCCAACCGAACCAAACCGCTATTGCTCCATGCGCAAATGCCCGCCTGCCGAGTTGAGACGGGTTCTAGCCTCGCCAAAGGCGATCAAAAACCGAAACCCGGGCCCAGTTTGCAAGGCGCGGCCGAAGCCCAGCCCGCGTGTTAGCGTTTAAAGCCCCAGTGCTATCGCCTGTGCCGTCCACGAATATTTTTCGAGCTTTCATAAATTTCCAAATCAGCGGGTTTCGTTGCTGAAAAACCTTCTGAACTTCAAGATGCAAACATCCCGCCAGGATTTCAGGCGGGGGACCAAATACCTCCGCTAATGCCGAGGACAAACCGGCATCCGTTAGAATATTCCATCGCGAGTCACCTCCCATGACCGGCGATCGCAGGCCGAATATCACTCTGCCGATCCTGCTTTCCCGGATGGCGTAAGAACACATCGCGCAGGGCTCAATCGTTGAATAGATCGTGCACTCATGAAGGCTGGTGGACCGCATCTTTTTCTGAGCCGAAGAAATCGCGAGCATCTCGGCGTGTCGCGTGACGTCTCCTTCATTTCTGACCATATTGATGGATTCGCTAATGAATTCGCCCCGTCGCCCGATGACAGCCGCAAACGGGTATTCTCCCCTTGAACCCGCGGTTTGTGCCAGAGCTACGCAGCGGCGCATCATTGCGATGTCGGATGCTTCTGAAGCAAGCTTGGTCATTGTGCTGCCTCTCGCGGCACGGCACCCCCGTTACGATGATGTCGGGATTTGCGGCCCGGCACAAATGCTAATAATGGTTAGTCACCGCAAAGCCGGCATTGATGGCCGGCCTGATGCACGATCTCAGGTTGAATGAAGAGCGAGGCGGCTTCTTCTTTTGTGGGTTCGTGCCGCTTGGAACCTGGATAATTTTCCACTCATTCGTTGTCGACCACGAGGCGTGTGAACGGCCGCTTTGCGCCGGAAGCACGCGCTCCCCAGCAAGAAACCTAACCGCCTGCACCTGAACTTCAATAATGCCTCGCTTCGGCGAACCCGGCCTGCACGACTTCCTCACGCTTCCGCCGAAGGTGGGTTCGCAAAATATGCGCAAGTCCGCTCGCATCACGTCGCTGCAGCGCGTTCAGGATTCCCTCGTGCTCCTGAACCGCAAGAGCCCAGTGTTCGGGGGACATCGGCGTGATGAACCGCGCCCGGCGTATCCGCGCCGATACCGATTCGTAAAATCCGGCGAGTACGGCGTTATCGGCGGCGCGAACGATGCTCTCGTGGATCAGCCGGTTGCAGCGATAATACGACAACAGGTCGCGGGCGCGATAGTGCTCGACCATGCTGACCTGCAACACACCGATTTCGCGAAGCTGCTCGTCCGAAATACGCGGGCAGGCCAATTCACCGGCGGTCGCTTCCAGGGCTTCGCAGACTTCGAACAGTTCCTTGACGTCCTTTTGCGTCAGCTTCGCGGCGCGCGATCCGCGGTTGGGCAACAACACGACAAGCCCTTCGGCGGCCAGCACCTTCAGGGCCTCGCGAAGCGGCGTACGCGATATGCCCAGCGAAGCACACAATTCCCGCTCCGGTATTTTCGCGCCCGGCGCAATCTCGCCTTCCGTCAAAATGTGTCTGAGGCGGGAAATCACCTCGTCGTGCAACATGACGCTGTCCCTCTGACCGCCCGCTTCAACCAACTTTGAATGCAAAACGGCTCATAATCCGACGAGACTAGCGAAACACCATTGCAAAAGCCAGTTTTTGCATTCAGAATTGACGCATAAGTTGGATCCGGGTCATACGGAAATCCTTACCCCGCAATCGGCAAGCAAATGAACGAAACAAGGACTCTGGAAGCCGACCTCCTTTACGAGGTCCGCGACGGCATCGGCCGGATTACCTTCAACCGGCCGCAGGCGAGAAATGCGCTGACATTCGACATGTATCGGCGGCTGGCAGAGATCTGTACCGGCGCGGGCAAGGACCGTGCTCTCAAGGTGCTGATCCTGACCGGCGCGGGTGACAAGGCCTTCGCGTCAGGCACCGACATCAATCAGTTTCGCGCGTTCAAGACCCCGCAGGATGCCATCGATTATGAAACCGGCATCGATCACTTGCTGGGCACGCTCGAGCAATGCCAGGTCCCGATCATCGCCGCGATCAATGGGGTTTGCGCCGGGGGCGGCGCCGGAATTGCGGCGTGCTGCGACATCCGCATCGGCGTCAAGACCGCGAAATTCGGATTTCCGATCGCTCGCACGCTCGGCAACTGTCTGTCGATGTCCAATCTCGCCCGGCTCTCGGCACTGATCGGGGCGGCGCGGCTGAAGGAAATCATTTTTACCGCGCGCCTGATCGAAGCCGCCGAAGCGTCTGGCCTTGGCCTCCTGAATGAAGTGGTGGAGGACCGCCCCGCCCTCGATCGGCGGGCCGATGAACTGGCGCGCCTTGTCGCAAGCCATGCGCCGCTGACACTGCGTTCCACCAAGCAGGCCCTGCTCCGTCTGCAGCTGAAAGTCCAGGAAGACGAGGAGCTGATTCTGATGTGCTATCAGAGCCGGGATTTCCGCGAAGGCATGGATGCCTTTCTCAACAAACGGAAGCCGCAATGGACCGGCGAGTAATCGCAAGCAACCAACACTATCTCGGGAGAAACCATGGGCCCCCTGACCGGATTGAAGGTCGTCGACCTGACGCATGTGATGGCGGGCCCGACCTGTACGCTGATGCTCGCCGACATGGGCGCCGAGGTCATCAAGATCGAAAAAATCCCGGCAGGCGACGACACCCGCTACATGGTGCCTCCTAGGATCGGCGACGAGGCGGCATCGTTCCTGATGATGAACCGCAACAAGAAGGGTATTGCGCTGGACCTGAAGACCGCGGGCGGCGCCAAGGTCTTGCGGAGGCTGATCGGTTCGGCGGACGTGCTGGTGGAAAACTTCGGCCCCGGCGTGATGGACCGGCTTGGTTTCGGTTATGCGGAAATAGCCAAGGAACATCCGGCATTGATTTACTGCTCGCTGTCCGGCTTCGGACGCACCGGCCCCTACAAGCATCGCCGCGGCTTTGATCTAGTGGCGCAGGCGATGAGCGGCATCATGAGCTTTACCGGCGAAAAGCCCGACGGACCGCCGGTCAAATGCGGCGCGCCGCTGTCCGACATCACAGCGGGCATTCTCGCCGCCCTGGGCATTCTCGCCGCCTATACCCACCGGCTGAAAACCGGCAAGGGCCAATGGGTGGAAACCTCCCTGTTCGAGGCAGCCCTCGTTCAGACCTATTGGCAAGCAGCGATTGCGCTCGCGACCGGCGTGGCGCCGAAAGCGATGGGCTCGGCCCACCCGCTCAACGCTCCCTACCAGGCTTTCGAGGCCTCCGATAAGTGGATCGTGGTCGGTGGCGCCAATCAAAAACACTGGCTGCGCACGCTCGAAGTATTGGGCGCGACCGAACTTTCGCGGGATCCGCGCTTTGCGACCGGCGGCGACCGGATGGCACATCTGAAGGAGCTGGAAGCCCTGCTGTCTGCGCGCTTTCGCACCCAGCCCGCCGCCTACTGGCTGGATGCGCTCGAGGAAGTGGGCGTCCCCTGCGGCCCCGTCAACGACATGCTCCAGGCGCTTGCCGACCCCCAGACGATCGCCCGCGAAATGGTGGTTGAAGTCGAGCATTCATCGCTGGGCAACGTCAAAACGATGGGATTGCCGATCAAATTCTCGGCGACCCCCGGCAAAGTACGGTCAGGCGCGCCGCGCTATGGCGAGCACACCGGCGCGATCTTGAGCGCCTACGGTTTTGACGCCGATGAGATTGCGGCGCTCCAGCAAGAGGGAGCGATCGCTGCGGCAGGCCCGATCAAGGACGAGGTCAGTTAGCGCACAAAGCCAACGACAAGACCACGCGACCAAAACAAAAATCAATGGGGAGGACAAGATGACTGCAACACCGAAACTTGCCGCGATCGCCTTTGGTCTCGCAACCTGCGTGTCGGGCGCCGCAAACGCCGCGTGGCAGCCGGTCAAGCCGATCGAATTCATCGCCACCGCTGGCCCGGGCGGCGGCACCGATAATTTCGCGCGCGCCGTCCAGAGCATCATCACCAAACACAAGTTGATCGAGCAGCCGATCGTCGTCACTAACAAGGGCGGCGGCAGCGGGGCCGAAGGTTACACCTACACCAAGGCCATGGCCGGCGATCCCTACAAGATCGTGTTCGGGACCTCCAACGCCTGGACCCAGCCGATGGTGTCGAAGGTCGCCTATAACTACACCGATCTGACGCCGATCGCCGCCATGGTGCAGGACGAGTTCCTGCTGTGGGTCAAGCAGGATGCGCCCTACCAGAACGTGACGGATTTCCTCAAGGCCGTCGCCGCCAAGGCGCCGGGCGATTTCAAGATGGGTGGCGCGCAGTCAAAGGACACTGACGAAACCCTGACCCGCATGATCGACAAGGCGGCGAAGGTGAAGTTTACCTACATCCCGTTCAAGAGCGGCGCCGAAGCGGCGGTGCAGCTGGCCGGCGGCCACATCGACTCCCATGTCAACAATCCCAGCGAAAGCATCGGGCAGTGGAAGGGCAGCACCCAGCGCCCGCTTTGCGCCTTCAGCCCGAAGCGTCTTCCGGACGGCCCGAAGGTAACCGAAACGCAGAACTGGCACGACATCCCGACCTGCGTCGAATCCGGTCTCGACATTCCGCAGTTCGAACAGCCGCGCACGGTTTGGCTGCCGGGAAAAGTCAGCGCGGAACAGGCCGCGTTCTACGTCGATCTGATGAAGAAGGTTCAGGACACCCCGGAATGGAAGGAATATATCGAGCGGAGCTCGCAGGTCAGTACGTTCCTGACCGGCGATTCGTTCGGCAAATTCATCAAGGAGGACATCGAGCGCACTCACAAGATTGCCGCCGACGAAGGTTGGCTGGTCTCCAACTAGAGTGCGGCTGATGATCTCGGGACGCAGTCTGGAAGCCGGCACGGCCTTGATCACCGGCGCGTTTGGTGCCGCCGTCGTCATCTCCAGCCTCGACAACGGCATCGGCTGGTCCGCCGCCGGCGTCGATGCCGGCACCTTTCCGTTCATCGTCGGCCTCATCATCCTGAGCGGAAGCATATTCAACCTCGTGCAGGGATGGCTGCAGGCGCGCGACGTCATCCTGCGGCCGAGCGAACTGAAGCGGCTGGCAGCACTTTTCGTCCCTGCGGTCATCTATGTCGGGGTGATTCCGCTGATCGGAATGTATGTGGCCTCGGCCCTCTATGTGTTCGGAGCACTCACCTGGCACAAGCGGGGCGCGCTCCTGTTTGCGGGCATCTCGGCGATCGCCACGGCGCTGGCGCTCTACCTGATCTTCGAGTTGACGTTCCAGATTTCGTTGCCGCGCGGCGCGCTCGGCGACGCGCTTGGTTTTTGAGGGGGCGTCGTTGGAAAATCTCGAAGCCCTGATGCACGGTTTTGGCATCGCGCTATCCGGCAATCATATTTTCCTGATGCTGATCGGCGTCCTGCTCGGCATTCTGGTCGGCGTGCTGCCCGGCCTCGGGGCGCCCAACGGCGTATCGCTGCTGCTGCCGCTGACCTTCGGCATGCAGCCGGTGTCAGCCATCATCCTGCTCTCGTGCATGTACTGGGGCGCCCTGTTCGGCGGCTCGGTTACTTCGATCCTGTTCAATATCCCCGGCGAACCCTCCTCGGTCGCCACCACGTTCGACGGTTATCCCATGGCGCGCGACGGCAGGCCGACCACGGCTCTGGCGACGGCGTTCGGCTCGGCCGCCTTTGGCGCGCTGGCCGGGGTCGTTCTCATTACGCTGTCGGCGTCCTGGGTCGCGAAAGTCGCGCTGGCTTTCGGGCCGCCTGAATATTTCGCGGTCTACTTCCTGGCGTTTGCCAGCTTCGTCGGCATGGGCGGCTCGCCGCCGATCAAGACCTTGGTGTCGCTGGCGATCGGCTTTGCGCTCGCCGCGGTCGGGATCGACACCGTCTCCGGCAGCGTGCGGCTCACCATGGGCATCGATGAACTGGTCAAGGGCATCAACTTCGTGGTCGCGGTCATGGGCCTGTTCGGCATCGGCGAATTGCTGATCGCGGTGGAGGACGAATTTCACGCCAAGGCGATATCCTCCAAGGTGGAGTGGCGCGAGGTGTTCCGCACCCTCATCGGTCTGCCTCGCTACGGCTGGGTGCTGTTGCGCAGCGCCGCTATCGGCTGCTGGATGGGAATTACGCCGGGCGGTCCGACCGCGGCGTCGTTCATGAGCTATGGCATCGCCAAGCGGCTGTCGTCGCGGCGCGCCAATTTCGGCAAGGGCGAGCCGGAAGGCATCATCGCGCCGGAGACCGCCGATCACGCCGCCGGCACCAGCGCGCTGCTGCCGATGCTGTCGCTCGGCATTCCCGGCTCCGCCACCGCGGCGGTGATGATGGGCGGGCTGATGATCTGGGGCCTCAATCCCGGGCCGATGCTGTTCATCGAGCAAAAGGATTTTGTCTGGGGCTTGATCGCCTCGATGTATCTCGGCAACGTCGTCGCGGTGATCCTGGTGCTGCTTACCGTGCCTATCTTCGCCGCGCTGATGCGCGTGCCGTTCTTCATCATCGCGCCCTTGATCGTCATCATCTGTACGGTCGGCGCCTATTCGGTTTCCAATTCCTATCTCGACGTCGTCATGATGATGGGATTCGGCGTGTTGGGATATCTGTTCAAGAAGCTGCATTATCCGCTCGCACCGATGGTGCTGGCGATCGTGATCGGCGACAAGGCG
The DNA here is from genome assembly GCF_900129425.1 of Bradyrhizobium erythrophlei. Taxonomy (NCBI): domain Bacteria; kingdom Pseudomonadati; phylum Pseudomonadota; class Alphaproteobacteria; order Hyphomicrobiales; family Nitrobacteraceae; genus Bradyrhizobium; species Bradyrhizobium erythrophlei. Next base: position 5,177,481 of record NZ_LT670817.1, read on the forward strand.
GAAGATGCATTCCGCCAATCCATGCTGATGTCGAGGGGTTCGCTTTCGATATTCTTCAGCAATACGCTGGTGACAACGCTGGTTTTGGTCGGCGCGGCCCTGCTTGTGTTGCCGGTAATCTGGCAAACGATCGGGAGAATGGCAGCGCGGCCGCGTTAGAACCACGGACAATTCGGTGCGCGGGTCGGCTTCGATCGTCCCTGAACGTGGAGGCAGTAACAACAGCGAATTCGAAGGCGGCGGCGATCACCGCTGGGTGCTTGTCACCAGATCGTCCCACTTCTTGGTGTCGCCCTCGATGAAGCTTTTGAACTCCGCCGGCGATGTTGGACTCGGGACGGCGCCCATGCTGGCGAGACGTTCCTGAACAAGCGGGACCGTCATGGCTTCAGCGACGTCTTTCCCGATCTTGTCGACGATCTCCTTCGGCGTATTGGCCGGCGCCAGCAGACCATACCAGCCAGTCGCGTCGTAACCCGGAACGCCGCCCTCTTCGACGGTTGGAATCTTCGGGAACAACGGTGAACGCGTGTGGCTCGTGACCGCCAATGCCTTCAGCTCTCCGGACTCAACGTAGGAAACGATCGTCGGTGGACCGAACAACACCGAAACCCTGCCGGCAATCAGATCGGTCACCGCCTGTCCAATGCCTTTGTAGGGCACGTGGATCATCTTCGTGCCGGTCATCTGCATGAACAGCTCCGCTAAAAGATGCGATGCGGAGCCGAAGCCCGATGAGGCGAAATTCAACTCGCCCGGATGCGCCTTCAGATAATCGACAAGTTCCTCGGTTGACGACACCGGAACGGACTTGTGGACCAGGAGCAGATAAGGGGGCGCCGTGACCAACGTCACCGCAGCAAGCGACTTGATATTGTCAGGCACCACGGCGCCGCTCGCGGCCATCAGCAGCGTGTAGCCGTCCGGATTTGCCCTCCCTACGCTGCTTGCGCCGATGACGCCCGCGGCGCCCGGCTTGTTGTCCACGATAATCGGCTGCCCCCATTTCTCGTTGAGTTTCAGGCCGATGAGGCGCGCCAGGATGTCAGCACCGCCGGCGGGCGGAAACGGCACCACAATCGTTACCGGGCGCGCTGGATATGCGTCCTGCGCCCGCACCGCAGGAGCGAGCATTACGAGGAGCGCGGCGATGACCGTGCAAACAATGCGTTGCTTCATGATTGGGACCCCATCTGTTGATTTAGCTGTCGGGCACGGTCATTCCTGAAAGGCCCGGTGAAAATTCGTGTGACCAGAGAAGCGACATCGGCCCGATCAGCTAAGAGTTCGATCGTTTGGGCGCGAACCGCCGGATATCGTAGTTTGGTCGCCGGTCCAGAAGCAGATCGGCATTGATCTTTCCAACCGCGGGAGCAAGCGTCATTCCATTCTGGGTCACCGCATGAAACAGCCCCGGCATGCTCGGCGATCCCCCGATCGTCGGCGCAGTCGTGAAGGCTGTGCCGGTCCACGAGCGAATAATCTGAAGCGCGCCCAGCGCGGGCAGCATCTCAAGAACGACAGCGAGATTTCCGCCGAACCCTTCGACCGAGGGCCGCGTTCGCTTCAGGCTCGGGGCAAACAGAGCGCGCCAACCGCCGCCGATAACGAGGTTGCCGCTGGCCGCTTGCTTCAATGTCAACCGTTGCAACGCATGGGCCAGATGATAGTTGACGCCTTGCGGCATCGTTTCGGTCACGATCATCTGGATCGGATTGGCGCGGATCGGAATGGTATCGCCCACGGAGGCGGCAATCGCTCCGGACCACGCCCCCGCCGAGTTGAGGATGCGGCGCGCCGCAATTAGCCCGCGGTCGGTCTGGACCAGAAATCCTTTTTCGGCGCGCTGGATCGCAAGCACCCGGATTTGGCAACGAATCTTTGCGCCCGCGCGTTCAGCGGCTGCCCGCACGGCTGGAGAAGCCTTCAGCGGATTGAGCTTGCCCTCGTCGCGCGAGAGCGAGGCCGCGATGATCTTTGGCGAGAGATAAGGTTCAAGTCGGCGGGCCTCGGCTCCGCTGATGAGATCGATCTCGAGTCCCGCCGCGCGCTCCAGCTCGACCTTCTGCCTGAGATGGACGAGGCTTGCCTCGTCATCCGCAACCGTCAGGCCACCCTCAATCGCGACTTCGAAATCGGTTTTCAGTTCCTGGCTCAAGGCGTTCCACATGTGGACGGAGTCGCGCTGTAACGACAGCGTGGAAGCCGCGACCAGCGTGTTCTCGGCGCCCATGTCCGGAAATCCGAATGCCTGAAACTGCACGTGGAGACTGCCGGCATTCGCACCGGACGCCTCGGCATGCGGCTCGTTGCGATCGACGACCAGAACATCGGCACCGGCCCGCGCCAGCTCCAGCGCGCTACAAAGACCGATGGCCCCGGCGCCGATGATCAGGATATCGACATTCGCGATCACGGCTTTCGGCGGTTCGGCCGCACCGGACGGGCTCTCCAGGAGAGCTGGGGCCGCCAAAATTCCCGCGTGCGGGCGGGCGACCGACCGCATTGCTACCGGCCGCACCGGCACCTGCACCCGGAAGAATGTCGTCTCATCGACGGTGACGCCGGCATTCGCTTGCAACACGCCGGCGACAGTCGGGGAACAATAGCGTCCCTGACAATGTCCCATGCCGCACCGGGTGGCGCGCTTGATGGTGGGGAGATCACGTGCTCCGCGTTTGATTTCCTGTCGGACGCGGCCGAAGGTTACACTTTCACAACGGCAGACGATCGTATCATCGCTGGCCAGGCGATCGCCCACGACTGGCATCGCATAGACACGCCACAACGCTTGCTGAAATCGTTTCTCCCGCTCGAGCGAACGCCGCGCCTTTGCGGCAATAGCTGCCTGTACCGATCGTGCACCGGTGAAGTTGAGATCATTCGCGGCGGCGAGGCCCGCGAGTGTCCCCTGCGCAAGCGCGCTGTGAGCGCCCCACGATCCGCCGGCATCGCCGGCGACAAAAACATCGGCGAGGGAGGTGCGGCCATTGCCGTCGCGGTCGGCAATCAAGGTAACGCCCGTTCGCGGATCGATCCGGTGGTCGCAACCGAGCAGTCGGGTGAGCTCGGACGACGGGGAAAATCCATAACCGGTGCAGACGGCGTCGATCTCGAAACTGCATTCCGTCCCCGGAACCAACGTGCCGTCGGCATCGATCGCGGCAACGGCAGCACGCTGGGCCCGATCAACGCCGTCCACGCGTGTGAGGACATGGCTGTACAGCAAGGGCACCCTGTGACGGCGCAATGTTGCAAGATACGAGGCGCCCTGCAGGAGCAGATCGGGACGTGTCAGTGCCATGCGCGACAGGTCGCCGATGCATTGCGACGGCCCTGCTGCGCCCTCAACAACCGCCGCCACCTGGACGCCGTCGGCAGTAAGCGCCGCGGCCACCTGCAGATTCAGCGGACCATTGCCGGCAATTAGCACGCGGCTGCCCGGCGCGACACGGTAGGAACGCGCCAGTGTCTGGGCCGCACCGGTCGTCATGACGCCAGGCAGCGTCCAACCCGGAACCGGCCACGAGCGCTCGTAGGCACCCGTCGCAACGATCAACTTCCGCGCCCGGCAATTGATCGCGCCTGACTTGTCCTGCGCCCTGACGACGAGCCCGCCATTGGCCTCGACCTGCGCGTCCCAGACAAGTGCCTGATTGAATATCCGGACCGCGAGGCCCGCAACCCTGCCGACGAGTTCGGCGCCTCTTTTGAATTGCCGATCAGCCGGCCGACCGCCCCTGAAGCGATGACTGTTGGCGAGTGGCTTGAAATACTGACCACCCGACGAGGGACGCTCGTCGAGGATCATGACGGCCGCGCCACTCTTTGCCGCGGCTTCTGCCGCGGCCAGCCCGGCCGGTCCGGCGCCGATAATGAGAATATCGCAGCTTTCTTCGCGTTCGCCGGGCGCTGACAGGTTGGGACCGTCTGGACGACGGGCGGCCTCCCCGGTGACAATCTCCATCCCCGGCTGCACCAGCGTCAGGCAAGATCTTTGGCCGGCCACACCGTTGATCGTCACGCGGCAATCGAAGCACACCCCCATGCCGCAATAGATGCCGCGCGAAGCGCCCTCGTTCGTTACCCTGAGCGCGGTGGTCGCGTGTGCGGTAACCGCCGCGGCCACGGTCTCTCCGGCAATCGCCGCGACGGGCTTTCCATCAACGGAAAGTTCAACGAAACTTCCATGGCGTTCGATTTGCGAATTGCCGAGCCGAAGGCCCTGCGCTGCGGGGGCTACCATGATCTGAGTATCTTTCGACTCTCGCCAGAGAACCCACTCGTATCAGCAATCGCAAGACCTGCCGGGGCGCAACCTCACTCGCACAACGCAATCACGAGCAGATCACAGGAAAGAAACGACAATTTGATTGTTTAAAAAGTAACTATGTCATTAAGCTTTGTCAATTAGCTTGTTTTCGCCGCTCGTTCTCGAAGTATTTATTCTGGCCCCCTTGGTGGACCGCGACTTCAACGATCCCATCCGCATCCGTTCGTTGCCGCCCGAAGAGTTAACGGCATACCCGTGGTTATCGATGGCTACGACACTCACAACACCGCCGTTGCCTGGAATTCAATCAGCAACCCGGGATCAGCGAGATGATTCACTTCCACGATCGTGCTGGTCGGAAGGTTGTCTTTAAAGAACTCCATTCTGGCAGACACAATCTCCTTGAACTGCCTAATATCCGTTGTGTAGACGACGAGGGAAACGATGTTGGCGAGCGTGCCGCCCGCACTCTCCATGACCGTCGCCATATTTCGGATGGCCTGCCTGACTTGCTCGGCCATGTCTCCCGGCCCTACCAGCTGTCCGTTCTCATCCCTCGAAAGTTGCCCCGACAAAAAGATCAGGGACTGGGGCTGATCGACGCGAATGAAGTGATGATAGATGGTCTTACGCACGTTGGTAAAACCAGGAGGGTCGCCGCGGGTGATGGTGGTCAAGATCGCCTCTCATCGTCATCTAAAATGTTAAGGTACATCGCTTTTTTAGATCGCTTACTCCATCGCCCGATTCTCGATCAACCGCCGGCCTGGAGGTTTGCGACAATGGACAGGCGGCTGGTCTGGCATGCTTCAGCCCAGCACAGGTAGCGTTATGATGTTGTAGCCGTGGCTGATGCTGCGCTTCAGGACCGGATCCTCGATCTGGTAGTCGAAAAGAGCTGCGGGACGGATGCCGCCTTTGGCAGCGAAGGTGCCGCCAAACATCGCGCAGCCATCGGGCAACGCCGTCCTGCCAAAGCCGCGCTGGATCAGATCGGTGACGGGCAGCATCCCGCTCAGCGCGCCTTCCTGATAAAGCACGCGGTCACCGTCAATCGTCGCCCAGGATCGCAGGATGATCTGGTCCCAGTGGCCCTCGATTTCTGCGAGGTCCCACAGCATCGGCGCCATTGGTTTGTCGCACATCTGCTTCGAGACCGTGATGTTGTAGGTCTCGACCTTGCGGTCGGTATGGTCGGAGCCAACACCGACGAAGGTGCGACCGTTCGATCCCAACAGCACGAACTCGACCTCGCCGCTGGAGTCGGTGCCGGTGCATTCAATGCTGTCGGCAGTGGTCAGCCGCCGCGCGGCGCAACGATAATAGATCGGCGTCGAGGCCGGCGGCGCGATTCCGATCGCCGCCAGCTCGGCAATGTGCTTGTCGCGAGCAACCGGATCGCGACCGGTCCAGCCGGCGATCACAGCCTGCGTGATCGGCACTCGCAGTGGGGTCGTGGTGCCGTTTGCGGCCAGGGTAAATGCGATCCCGGTGCTCATGTCGATTTCCTCAGGAATAGATCTGTTTGGCGGTGTGGAGCTTCCATTCCGGCGGCCCAAGCCGCCGGTTCTGTTCACGAGAGGTTCAACCGAGTTCGGGTTCTCCCGCCCCTCACAAACTTCGGTCCGGCGTCAATTGGTTCCGGTTGACTCGCAGTTCGATGATCGCGGGTCGATCAGCCTTCATGGCCCGAGCAAGGGCTTCGGGAAATTTGTCGTGGTGGTCGACCGCTTCGCCGTAAGCGCCGTAAGACCTCGCCAGCGCCGCAAAATCCGGATTGAAGAGATCCGTTCCACTCGGACGATTGGGAAAATTGATCTCCTGATGCATCCGGATCGAGCCATACATTCCGTTGTTGACGATGATGACAACGATCGGCAGTTGGTGCTGGACGGCGGTGGCAAACTCCTGGGACGCCATCATGAAGCAACCATCACCGGCCAGACAGACCACCGTGCGGTCAGGGTAGCGAAGCTTTGCCGCGATCGCGGCCGGCAGGCCGTAGCCCATGGAGCCGGACTTCGGCGCAATCTGGGTGCCGAGCCGCCGATAACGATAGAATCGATGCAGCCAGATCGTATAGTTGCCGGCGCCGTTGGTGACGATGGCGTCGTCGGCCAGCTGGTCGTCAAGATGCGCGATGACCTCGGACAGATCAAAGCCCGCGGCATCAGCGCGCCGCGCCTGATAGGCGACCAGCGCGTGGCGCGACTCTTCGCGCCACGCCGCCCAGGGTTTTGAATCGAGCGTCGGTAACGTAGCGAGCGCGTCGACGAAGCTGGAGGATTTCGACTGGATGGCCAGCGTCGGGATATAGACCCTGCCAAGCTCTTCGGCACCGGGAAACACATGAACCAGAACCTGCTTCGGTGTCGGCACCTCGAGCAGCGAAAAGTGATTGGTGGTGACATCGCCAAGCCGATCGCCGATTACCAGAAGCAGGTCAGCGGCCTTGACGCGCTCCATCAGCGCACGGCTGCAGCCGAGGCTGAGGTCGCCGACATACTGAGGGCTTCTGTTGTCCAGCACATCCTGCGAGCGGAATCCGGCGATAACCGGGATGTCGTTGTGCGCGACGAACGCGTTGAATTGTTCCGCTGCAGCTGGCGTCCAGCCGAGATTGCCGACGATGATCATCGGGCGTTGCGCCCGGCGCAGCAGCCCTTCGAGTTGCAACATCTGGGCATCGGAAGGCCCGGTCTGCGCAATTTGTGCCGGTGCCGCATCGGCGACGTCACTCGTGGCGCTGAGCACGTCCTCGGGAAACGAGAGCACCACCGGACCTGGGCGCCCCTGCATGGCGAGATGGAAGGCGCGGCTGACAAACTCGGGAATCTGATCGGGCGACTCGACCTCGCCGACCCACTTTGTCATGTCGTCGAAGGTACGCGTGTAGTTGATTTCCTGAAATGCTTCGCGGCCGCGATGGCGGCGCGGCACCTGACCGATGATCATGATCATCGGCGTCGAATCCTGCCAGGCGGTATGCAGCCCGATCGCGGCATGCATCGCACCAGGACCGCGGCTGACGACGCAAATGCCGGGGCTGCCGGAAATCTTGCCGTCGGCTTCGGCCATGTGTGAAGCCGTGGCCTCGTGACGGCATGCGATAAAGCGGATGCCGGGGCCGGCGCTAACCAGCGCATCGAAGATCGGCAGCGCACTTTCGCCGGGGACGCCGAACATCCTGTCGGCGCCGTTGAGCCGCAAGCCGGAGACCAATATCTCGCCGCCGCTGCGCAAGACAGCCGCGGCGTTGGCCGGCCGCACCGGATCATGTCTGTTCAAGGTCCTACTCCTGCGGATTCTGAGGGTCGCACGGCCTCCGTGCTCATTCCTGGAACACCTCGACGCGGCGCTGGCGGATCGTCGGCATCATGATGGAGATCAGCAGCGCGGCGGAGACCAGCAGCAGCACCAGGCTGATCGGGCGCTGCAGAAACACCATCGGATCGCCATGCGAGGTGATCATGCTGCGCCGGAAATTCTCCTCCACCATCGGGCCCAACACAAAGCCCATCAGCAACGGCGCCGGCTCCGCATCGAGTTTGCGCAGCACGTAGCCCAGCAAGGAGAAGCCGACCGTCATATAGACGTCGAAGCTCGAATTGTTCACCGAGTATACGCCGATGGCGCAGATCACCACGATAAGCAGATAAAGAATGCGATAAGGCACCCCGAGCAGCCGGACCCAGATCCCGATCATCGGCAAATTGATGATGACGAGCATCACATTGCCGATGAACATGCTCGCGATCAACCCCCAGAACAGATCGGGCTGCCGCGAGATGATCATGGGACCGGGCGCGATGCCGTGCAGGGTGAGCGCGCCGACCATCAGCGCCATGGTGGCGCTGGTGGGAATCCCCATGGTCAGCAAGGGCACGAAAGAGGTCTGCGCGGCGGCGTTGTTGGCGGATTCCGGTCCCGCAACGCCCTCGATGGCGCCGTTTCCGAAACGCGAAGGATCCCTGGCGACGCGCTTCTCGAGCGCATAGGAGGAGAATGACGCGATGGTGGCGCCGCCGCCCGGCAGGATGCCGAAAACCGTTCCGACCAGGGTGCCGCGCATCACCGCGCCCCAGGCCCCCCGCAACACCTTGAAGGACGGCCAGATGCTGTGAATCTTCGTGTGATTGATGATGCGGACCGAAGCGTCTTCGAGATTCGAGATGACTTCCGCGACACCGAAAAATCCCATCACCAGGGCGACGAAATTGATGCCGTCGGACAGTTCAATCAGTCCGAACGTCATGCGGGCTTCGCCCGTGTTGAGGTCCATGCCCACCATGCCGAGCAGCAAGCCGAGAAAGATCATCGCGATGGCGCGAAACGCGGATCCATTGGCCAGCACCACGGCCGAGACCAGCCCCAGCACCATCAACGAAAAATAATCCGGCGAGGCGAACTTCTGGGTCATCAAGGCCAGCGGTGGCCCGAGCAGCGCGATCACCAGGGTGCCGATGCAGCCGGCGATAAACGATCCGATGGCGGCAATCGCGAGCGCCTCGCCCGCCCTGCCCTGCTGCGCCATCTTGTAGCCGTCGATCGCCGTGACGACGGAAGTGGACTCGCCGGGGATATTGACCAGGATCGCCGTGGTCGAGCCGCCATATTGCGCGCCGTAATAGATGCCGGACAGCATGATGATCGCCGCCACCGGATCGAGCGCATAGGTGGCGGGAAGCAGCAGCGAGATGGTCGCGACCGGGCCCAGGCCGGGCAGCACACCGATCAGGGTGCCGCACACCGTGCCGACCAGGCAGAACAACAGGTTGGTCGGCGTCGCAGCGACGGCAAAGCCGTGGCCAAGCAGGGCGAAGACGTCCATCATGGCAGCAGGCTCACCGGGATCCTGAGAAGCCACACAAATATCACCGCCGACGCCGCCGCCAACAGGATGCCGGTGACCAGGCTTTGCTGCCACTTCGTTTCAACCGAAGCGAAATGCGCGGTCGCGACCTGGGCCAGGATGGCGAGAATGAGCCCGGCGCGCTCGACCAGCACGCCGAAGGCGACAAACGACAGCAGGATGAAAAACAACGGCCGCAGATGGAACGCGCCAACCGGCTTTTCGCCGGTCAAGAGGCCCTTGACCACCAGGCAAAGCCCCATGCCGAGCAGGACGAGCGCCAGGCCAAGCGGGAAATAGCCCGGCCCCATCTGCAGCACGGTGCCGATCGCCAGGGTGCGGATATAGAGAAGCGCCACGGTCGCGACCGTGACGAGCAGCAAGCCGGAATAGAAGTCGTTGTTGTTACCGCGCCAGGTGGGTGATCGCATGATGGTGTCCCGCCGTTACTTTACTGTCACCCACCCCCGGAACGGGCTCAGGTCTTCTTCTCGTTGATTTCCTTGAGCAGCTTGCGCCACTGCTCGACCTCGCCGGCAATCTGCGCCTTGTATTCCGCAGGCGTGGTGAACACGGTCGAGGCGCCCGCGACCGCCATTCTCTTCTGCACGTCGGGGTCGGCCGCCATCTTCTTGAGCACGTCGGACAGCTTGGTGACGATGGCGTCGGGGGTGCTGGCGGGGACCATGATGCCGTTCCAGGATTCGACGCTGTAGCCCGGTGTGACTGTCTCCGCCACGGTCGGCAGATCAGGCGCGAACTCGCTGCGCTTGGCCGATGTCACCGCCAGCGCGCGAACCGTATTGGCTTCCATTTGTGGCAGCGCGTCGGTCATATTGGTGAAGGCAAGGTCGACCTCGCCCGACACCACGGCGGCGGTGGCCGGCGATCCACCCTTGAACGGAACATGGGTCATTCGGGTGCCGTTGTTCGCGTCAAACAGCGCCACCGAGAAATACATCAGGCCGCCGGCGCCGCTGGAGCCGTAGCTCAGCTTGCCCGGATTGGCCTTGGCATAAGCCACCAGGTCCTGCATCGAGTTGATTGGCAGCTTCGGGTTGACGATTACCGTCTGCGGAATGGTGCTGACGATGCTGACGGTCTTGAAGCTGACTAGCGGATCGTAAGAGGTGGTCTGCGCCACTGGAGCGATCGAAATCGCGCCGACACTGCAGATGCAGAGCGTGTAGCCGTCACCGGGCGACTTCGACACCAGGTCGGCGCCGACGATGCCGCCGCCTCCGGCGCGATTGTCGACGATCACCGTCTGGCCCAACGCCTTTTCGAGATATTGCGCGGTAATGCGTCCGACCGCATCGGTATAGCCGCCGGGCGCGTAGGGCACCACGAGCTTGATCGTCTTGGTGGGCCACTCCTGGGCTGACGCCGCCGTGACGCTCAATGCCATCCCCACTGACAGGGCAGCCATCACAAGTCGCTTCAATGTCATGTTCCTTCCGCGTGAACGAGAACGGCTTAACGGGCGCTTTGGAGATCAGGCATTGTTCGCCCCCGTGAGGCGCAGGGCACGCGCGGCAACGGATTCACCCGGGGTGAATGCGCTGAGTTCGACGGTGGTCGCTGCGAACTCGACGCGGCGAAACTTGTCCTGATCCTCGAATGGCACGGTGGCGTCGATGCCGAGCTTGGTCCGCACCCCCTCTTTGCTGACGCGGACATATTCATGGCCCCGCGCGCCGGGAATGAGAATGAGATCGGCCGACGCTTCCATCCGCGTCGCGACCGCGTATTCGACGTCGATGGGATCGCGGATATCGATGTCGTGATCGACCACCGTGATGAGATCGAGGTCTTTCAAGGCACCGAACGCCGCCAATATTGCATTGCGCTGCAACCCGTTGTGCTGCCGGCTCAGCTTCTGGACCTGGATCACCGCGTGGAAGCGATGCAGTCCGCCCGAGGTCATCTCGACATCGGTGACGATCGGAATCGCCGATTGCAGCACCTTCAGCAGACTGGCTTCCAGCACGTACTTGCGCAAAATGATGGTTTCGCGTCCGAAGCCGTTGATGACGTGGTAGATCGGCCGCAGCCGGTGAGTGACGGCGGTGATCTTCAGAACCGGCGCGTCGGCGGCCGGCGCGGCGAAGCCGATGAATTCGCCGAATGGCCCTTCCGGCGCGACTTCGTCGACCAGGATTTCGCCTTCCAGAACGAACTCGCTCTCCGCAGGCACCAGGATGTCCTGCGACACGGCCTTGCCCACGGTTAGCGGTCTGCCCGCCAACCCGCCCGCGACGGCAAGTTCGTCGGCGCTTTCCGGCATCTGCGAACCCATGGTCGCTGCCGTGAAATGCAGCGCCAGGTCGCTCCCGATGCAGACCGCCACCGGCAATGACCGGCCGCGCGCCTTGGCCCGCTCGAACGCAAGCCGCAGATGGCGGCCGAAATCGAGCTTGATCGCGACCCGGTCGGGCGCCAGCAGTTGCAGGCGGTGATAGGAGGCGTTGTAAATTCCGGTGACCGGATCCTTCACCACGACGATTCCCGCGGTGACGTAGCGGCCGGCGTCGCCCGGCGCATGAAACAGTGCCGGAAATAATCTGGTGACGTCAAATCCGATTCGCAGCACGACTTCCTGCACCGGAACATCGGTGACGAGCTGCGGCGGAAGCGGGCCGCCCAGGGCGCGCTGCACCAGGCCGCGAATGCCCCGGAAATCCAGGCCAAAGGCCGCCTCGCAATTTTCCTTCGAACTCAGCAGATTTCCGATGACCGGAATGTCCGCGCCCTTGACCGACGGAAACAGAAGCGCCTGGCGGCCATCGTGCTTCTTGAGAATCGCAGCGATTTCGAGATGCGGATCGGCGGGCTTCTCATAGGTCAGGATGCGGTCGCTCTGCGCCAAACGCGCCAGCGCGGACCGGAAGCGCGTATCAAGGATCTGAGGCTGCGACATCGGCGCACCAATTTCAATTACTAAACAAGAATAGCTTCGCTATGAAGCTAGTCAAGCCTGCTTGCTGGGCACGGCTTGGCCAACATATGCGCTTGCGCGATCAGCCCGAGAGCCTGAGTGCCGCGTCGACGATGGTCGCAGGCAGCTGCGCGTCGATCGGGGCGCCGCGATGGCTCTGCGATGCAAACCTAACGAGCGCGAGCAGCACGGCAACAAGGTCCGCGCGTTCCACGGCGCGCGAGGCCGGCGATTTGTTCTCCAGCCAATGGGCCAGCACCACATTCTGCAGCCGTTCGGCGGAGAGCTCGGCGGCCTTGATGCTTGATCGCAGCTTCTCTGTGCCCTCGCTCGGCGCTGGCGCAGGTCCGGCTTTGAGCCTGGTGCGCAAGGCCCGCAACGGCAGCACGATCTGCTCTCGCCAAGGGCGGCAGGCCGCATCCATGTCTGCAATCTCGGATGGCGTCAGAACAACCCCTCGCCGGACCGCCGCGAAGGTCGCCATCAGCAACATCATCACGTCGACGCTGCATTCGGCCTGCAGCCGCAGACAGGCATCGGCAATGCCGGGCTCGGCATAGAGCTTGAGCGCGAAGTCCCAGCTCTCCGAATCAATGGCCTGGCCGGGATCTGCCATGTCAGGCGTGCCGCCATTTCCGGCGCTCGCAGCCTTGGTGGCTTGGAGCCATGTCGCTCAAGGCAGCTCCTTTGCCCTGGTCGAGCCAAGGCCCTCCCAGCGGCTGACCGCGCCGGTGGCGATATCGAACAGATCGAGGACCCGGCCGAGGGTATGGTCGACCATTTGCTCGAGGCTGTTCGGGCGGGCGTAGAACGCCGGCACCGGCGGATAGATGATGGCGCCGATTTCGGTCGCCGCCGCCATCGACCTGAGATGGCCGAGATGCAGCGGTGCTTCGCGCACCATCAGCACCAGCCGGCGGCGTTCTTTCAAAACCACGTCCGCGGCGCGCGTCACCAGCGACGACGTGACGCCGCCGGCGATCTCGGCCAGGCTTCGCATCGAGCACGGCGCAATCACCATGCCAAGCGTCCTGAAGGAGCCGCTGGAGATCGTCGCGCCGACATTATCGACCTGGTGGACCACATCCGCCAATGCCGCGACGTCAGGGACCTTGATGTCCAGTTCCTGCGACAGCGTGATCTTCGCCGACCGGCTCATGACCAGATGGGTCTCGATCGCCGTCGGCTGCAGCAGCCGCAGCAGCCGAACGCCATAGATGGCGCCCGACGCTCCGGTGATGCCGACGATCAGACGCTTCGGTTCGATCTCAGGCGGGGTCGAAATAGTGAATCTCCATCAACATGCAGCCCGCCACCGATTTGAACGGGCCGTGAAACGCACCGGGCGGACGGCAGGCGTAGGTGTTCGGCTTGAACGATTCACCGCCATTGCCCTGTTCGTCGTTGCCGACGATCAGATCGCCGGAAAACAGGAAAACCTCTTCCCAATATTCATGAACGAACGGCTTGGTGGTGTAAACGCCCGGCTCAAACCGCAGAAGACGGGTGCGGCTGCCGCGCTTGTTCACCTCGTCGAGGGCGCCGGAAAGGATCTTCTGCTGGATGCCGGCCGGGTAGCCCGCAGGGGTTTCCCAGCCGGTGGACATGTCGATGGTGCGAAATTCGTCGTGGAGTTTGTTGATTGCCATTTTCAAGTTTCCTAGAGATCAGGCGACAGCGCGGGGTGAATCCGGATTGCTCGTATTGGTCAGTTCATCGGCCAGTTCGTAGCTCGACAGCATCTTGTCGAGCAGCGCCGCCGCATTCTTCCAGTCATAGGTGCGGTAGGCGTGTCCCTTGGTGACAAAGGTCGCGCCGGCGAAGAACATCTCGTATTGCGAATGGCGCGAGGCGAATTCGGAACCGACCGCGTCCCAAGCAAGCTTGTAGAATTTCACTTTGTCGACCGCACCGGCGGCGGGCGATTGCTGGGTCTTGCCGATCAACCTTGCGAGCTCCGGGTTGTTGAAGTCCTTTACCGAGGACGGCAACATGATCATCCCGCCTCCGGCCAGTTCGCGCAAGGCGTTGATGATCTTGGCATAGAGCTGCTGCGTCAGGGTCTGGGCCGCATAGAGCATTTGCCGGTCGGGCACGAAATAGGCGCCGCGCGGCTGGCCCTTGGTCTCCATCGCGACCACGAAGGCTTCCACCATGCTGACCTCGGCGGCGAGTTGGCCCAGCATCTCCCTGACCTGCGGGAAGCCGGCGATGCCGTTGGTATCGGCGATGCGATGGGCGATGCCGGCCAGGAAGCGCACCTTGACCGATAGCCGGATCATGGCCTGGTAGTTCTGGTAGACATGCGCCGGGGTGGCGTGAAACTGCTTCTGGCACATCGCGATGTCCTCGACGATGAACACCCGGTTCCACGGCACCTTGACGTCATCGAAATACAGCACCGCATCGTTCTCGTCGAAGCGGCTGGCAAGCGGATTGTCAAACACCGATCCTGCCGCGGCCTCGTAGGATTTGCGCGACAGGATTTTCAGGCCCTTGGTATTCATCGGGATTGCAAACGAGACCGCGTATTTCTCGTCGCCCGGCTGCAACGGCTGGATGCAGGTGACGAACACCTCGTTGGCCATGATGCCGCCGGTCGCCAGCATTTTGGCGCCCCGCACTGTGATGCCATCGGCGTCGCGGGACACCACGCCCGCCGTGAGGAAGGGATCGGCCTGCTCGGCGGCACTCTTCGAGCGGTCGGCCTGGGGATTGATGATGACGTAGGTGAGATAAAGATCGTTGTCGCGCGCATAGCGGTAATAGTCCGAAAGCGCCTTGGCGCGCTCGGCATCATAAGCCTCGAACACCTCGCGACCCATATACATGCCGGCGATGCACGACGCGACGTGATCGGGCGCGCGCCCCATGAAGCCCGCATGCAGTTCGGTCCAGACCTCGAGAGCCCTACGGCGCGTGACCAGCGCCTGATAGCTCCCCGGCAATTCCCAGATCCGGTTGGCCCGGGTGCCGGTGTCGGTCTCGAAGGTCATCAGCTCGCGGTTTTCCGGCGCGCTATGAAAATCGAACATACGGCCGATCGAGGCCACCGCGCCGCGAAACGCCGGATGTGTGGTGACATCAGCAACCAGTTCGCCGTCGAGATAAACCTCGCGGCCGTCGCGCAGGCTCGCAATGTGCTGTATGCCGGTCTTGATCATGAAGGCCTCGGTTATCGGTCAAGTGGATCTAATCAAGTGGACCTAATAATGCATTGGTAGCGGCCATTCCGGACTGCGTTCGCTCCTGGCAAGGCTGCGATAGGCCCCGCGAAAGAATATCAGCGGTTCCTTAGCAGGATGAGCCGAGAACCGCACCACCCGGCCGACGAAAATCACATGGTCGCCACCGTCATATTGCGCATGCGGCTGGCACTCGAAATGCGCTATCGCCCCGGCGATCAGCGGCGCCGCCGTGAGGCCCAAGGTGTGTTCCACCGCCTCCCATTTGTCGGCGAGCGAGCGGGCGAACCGGTCGGAGAGATGCTCCTGGTCCCGGCCGAGGATGTTGACGGCGTAACCCTTGGCTTTGGTCATCGCAGCCAGGCTAAACGCCTTGCGGTCGATCGAGAACAAGATCAGCGGGGGATCGACCGAGACCGAATTGAACGAACTCATGGTCAGCCCGATCGCGTTGCCGTCCGTGGCCTGTGCCGTGATGACGGCAACACCGGTAGCAAATTGCCCTAGCGCACGGCGGAAGGCGCGAGCATTCAAGTCCGAGGCTGCACCCATCGATTTCTCACGGGACCCACATTAGCTTCACTACAAAGCTATATTATCGAGCTAAAACCGGCGCTGTCAAGCAAGGCGGAGCTGCCTCGGGTAACGCCATGGTCATCGCCCGCCCCGTCCGGAAACCGCGGTTCCACTCCACCGCATCCGCCGCAACAGTGTCGCCAGACCAGATTAGATAGCTTATATCCAAAGCTATTGCGGAGTGAATACCAAGACGGCTATGCGACTCTGTGCGCATGCAGGGCACAAACATTTGCTTTTGGGATGCGCAGCGTCCAATCTTGCGCAACCGTCATACAGGGATGATCACGTGGTAAAATCAGCAGCGCGCGTCAAGACCACCAAGCTTGCCGTCGGACGTCCCGCCCCTCGGGCCGCGCTCACCACGTCTCGGCCCGAACTACTGGTTGACGGCTCCGACCAGCAATTCCGCCGCCTCGTCCACAGCTTGTTCGGGTTTCTGGTCCGGCATCAAACGCTGCGCGAAGGGCATGCCGCCGTCATCGGCCTGCCCGGAATCGAATACACCACGCTGATTTCGATCCGGCATCTGGCCGCGCTTGGGGACGTTCACGTCAAGGCTGTCGCCGATCATCTGCACCTCAGCGGGGCGTTCGTCACCACCGTAACCAACAAGCTTGAAAGCAAGGATTTGATCGAAAAAGCGGCGCATCCGGTCGACCGCAGGCGACTGTCGCTCACGGTCACGCCGCGCGGCGCAGAATTGCTTGAACGCCTGGCGCCGACCCAGATGCAGATCAACGATGTGCAGTTCGGCTGCCTGAGCGCACGGGAATTCCAGCAGTTGCTCGACATGGTGCAGCGTCTCGTCGAAACGAGCGACCGCGCGATCGCACTACAGCGTTATCTGGCCGAGACCAACGCCAAGCCGATCTCGCCGGCGCTCCGGAATCCCGACGCGTCCAAGCGGCGAAAGTCCCGGAAGGCATGACACTGACGGCGGATTTGCGCTGCCGCCACCGTTCTTACGTTTTTAAGTTTCGTCGGGCGCCCGCCATCAGGGAAACCGCAATCTTGCCCGAGGCACCCTTTCCTAGCCATCAGGCCAGTAGAAATCGGGGACGCAGACAGCGACATTCGATCCCAGGAAATTAATGGGAGGAATCGATGGATCAGATTCAAGATTGGTCAAAAGGCATTCGGCAGATTGTGAAAGAGGTGGCCGAGCGCGTGGTGGTCCTTCAGAATGAAGATGGCTCGACGGCGAGCGGTATAGCCTGGCGCAAGGGATATGTAGCTACTACAGACGAAGCCGCGGGAGATAGCGTTAAACTGATTACGAGCGATGGCACTGTCCTGACGGCCGAACTCGCTGGTCGAGACCCATCTACCGACATCGCTCTCTTCAAGGCAGATATCGACCAGGATCCCTTCCAAGCATCAGGAGAAGTTCAGCCTGGAGACTTTGCAGTCGCGGTCGGACGCGGGTCGACATCTGAACTGGTAGCTGCGGGCTTCATTGCCGAAACGGGAGGTGAATGGCAAAGCTCGTTTGGCGGAAAGATTGACCGAAAAATTCGACTGGGCTTCAGGATAGACCGCCGTGCGCACGGCGGCGCAGTCGTCGATACGGCCGGACGGCTGGTCGGCCTGGCTGCATTTGGGCCAAGACGCAGAGCGATAGTCATTCCGTCTCCGACCGTTGAACGGATCGCTCACAGGTTGGCAAAGTCCGGCACGATCTCCCGCGGTTACCTCGGCGTTCAGTTGCATCCATTGCGGGACGGACAGCAAGGCACCGGTGCCGTCATCGTTCATCTCGACAAGGACGGACCAGGTGCCACAGCCGGCCTCATCCTGGGCGACTGCATCATCAGTTGGAACGGTGAAGACGTGACGGGCGCCAGGCAGATCTTCCGGCATTTGGGCCCCGACAGCGTCGGTACCAAGATCGCCCTCGGCATTTTGAGGGGCGGTCAGCAGTCCAAGATCGATGTTGTTGTCGGCGAGCGGCCACATAGATAGACGGAATGGGAGACCACGAAAAGATTGAAGGCAGAGATCAGATTTTAGCATCTAGTGCACCGGACGCGATTTCGGTTGGATTAGCTTTATCCGACCGAACAGTCAGGCTGCGCGTGGTGTCAATGATTTCTCAAATGGCAGCTGTCGAGGTAGCCGACGCCGACGATGCTGATGTCATCTTGACCGACTCCGATAACGTGCCTGCTGGCCCCCATTTGGTTCTGGGAGACCCCGCTTCATTGCAATCCACAATTAACGGCGTCGACAAGGACGCCAGCATCTGCGTTCTCGAAGCGGCAATTCGGCTCGTCGTCCACGGTTACCGGATAAGCGTTCCATTGGTCGAGCGTCATCGCTGGGAAACCGACGATTTGACCCCCGAGGGTGATAAGATGCTCACGGAGCGCGAGCGCCAAGTCCTCGAAAAGCTCGCTGCGGGCGCGTCCAACAAGGTGATCGCCAGGGATCTCGAAATCTCCCTCGCGACCGCCAAGTTTCACGTTAGCTCCCTGCTCACAAAATTGGCGGCCCGCAATCGGACAGATGCTGTGGCCATAGGAATCAAACTTGGGCTCCTGCTTCTGTGACGGCAGGCCTGTAAGATGCCATTTCGGAGCGATGGTTGCTTTGATCAACGGCACGGCGGAAATCCGGCACGTCGATCAACTCCACCTGACCGCGATGGGCAAGGATGAACGAGCGCTTTCGGTTTCCGGACTATGTCTGCCGCGGTAACGTCAAATAGACCGATTATGATTGCAACAGCCTTGGGAGCCACCGGCCTCGACCAGCTGGCCGACAACATACGATCCCAGTCGGTGTCGTGACGCTTGCCGCGGGCTTACGGAGCCAGCGGCACGAATAGGCGGAGTCGAAGGAAAATGGTCATTACTGCGGATTCTGCAGCAGCAGCGGTCGCAAGTGAACCATCCCCATCTGGCGCCAGCTTGCGGGGTCTCGATGGCGTTAACTTGCTGCTCGCTGCAGCTTTGTCGGGCTTCGGCCCCTACGTCGCTGCCTTTCTAGCCGAGCAAAATTGGACTCAACAGCGCATCGGCTTTGTGCTGACGGTGGGTGGTTTCGCCGGATTGCTAAGTCAACTACCCGGCGGGGCATTGCTTGACGCTATCCGATCGAAGCGAACCGCGGTCGCGCTAGGTGCGGGTATGATTGCAGCAGGCGCGCTGATTATGGCAGCTTGGCCGAGTTTCCCATTGGTGTTGGTCGCGCTGGTGCTGCAAGGGATCACTGGCGGCTTCCTGGGGCTGGCGATCGCCACCATCAGCCTCGGCCTGGTTGGCCACGCCGCGCTCGCCGAGCGGCTCGGACGCAATCAGCGCTTCGCCTCGACGGGAGGAGTATTCGCGGCCGGCCTCATGGGCTTCATCGCCTATTTCCTGTCGTATCGCGCGATATTCATCGCCGCTGCTGCGCTGGTGCTTCCGCTGCTCCTTGCTCTCGGCCGCATCCACCCCTCGGATATCCATTTCGGCCGCGCCTGCTGCTTTCCGGATCACGAAGGGCCGAGCGCGCCTCCGAGAGTCCGGCTCCGAAGCCTTTGGAAGACTCCCGGCCTGCTGATATTCGCCGGCTGCGTGTTCTTATTCCAGATGGCCAACGCATCGTTGCTGCCACTTGCCGGCGAAGCATTCGCGTACAGCAAGGAAGCGCTTTCCTCACTCATCTTCTCCGCGCTCATCATGGTGCCCCAGGTCGTCGTGGCGATAATGGCGCCGTGGACCGGTCGCCAGGCGAATATGCGAGGCCGCCGGCCGCTGCTGCTCGTCGGATTCGCGGCATTGCCGATCCGTGCGCTGGTGTTTGCCTGGACGACCAATCCAACGATTCTCATCGCCGCTCAATTGCTGGACGGAGTCAGCGGAGCGGTGCTGGGCGTGCTCACGGCGCTGACAGTCGCCGACCTCACAGCTGGTACCGGCCGATTCAATCTCGCGCAGGGTTTCCTCGGAACGATATCCGGGATCGGCGCTTCGCTCAGTACCACACTCATAGGTCTCGTTGCCGGGAGCTTCGGCCCAGCGGCAGGGTTTCTCTGCATCGCAGCAGTGGCCCTGGCCGCCCTTTTTCTCCTGTGGTGGCTCATGCCTGAGACCCATCCGTCAAATAGGAGCTAGCATCTCTGACCGCTCACCCCTTGGACGGCGGACAACCTCGTTTTATTGGTATTACAGCCATTTTCGATGAAGGACTTGCGCATGTCATTCAAGGTTCAGGTCGGGCCAGCAAAGATCGCCATTCATCAGGGGCAGACGGTGTTGCTCACCGAAACCGACGGGCAGGTGAACTGGCCGAGCAAAGGCGGACTTTATTTCCGCGATACCAGGGTGATCAGCGCTTGGGCAATTTATGCCAACGGCGAACTGTGGGATCTGCTAAATGGTGGCGCCGTTGCTCCCCACGCGGCTCGCATCTTCCTGACAAACCGCGCTTTCGAAACCGAAGACGGGCCGGTCGCGGCGCGCACCCTGGGCTTGGTGATCGGCCGTCAAGTCGATCGCGGCCTGCACGAAGACATCGAGATCACCAACAACAGCCAAAAGCCGGTTCGTTTCAACCTGGAGGTCGCGATGCGCGCCGATTTCGCCGACATTTTCGAGGTGAAGGGCGACAACATCGTGCGGCGTGGCCACATCGTCACCTCGTGGTCGGCCAAGCGGGAAACACTCCGCGTGACTTATCGCAACAGGGATTTTGGCCGTGAAGTAATCGTCCATACCGGCAAGGGCGACGGCAGGCCGACGGTATACGCCAACGGACGCTTGAGTTTCGACATTGTGCTGAAGCCCGGGCGGGCCTGGCACCGCTGCCTGATCTACGACCTTGTGGACGGTTCGAAACGCTTTCGGGCATCGAAGGAATGTATTCATTCCAGCGTCACATCGGGCCACTCTCGCAATATAAACGAATGGCAGCGAACGGTCCTGAAAATCGAGACCAGCAACGAGGAATTCTATCGTTGCTATAATCAGGGAGTGCAGGACATGGCGGCCTTGCGGCTTCCGTTACAGGGTACGGATCACATGGTGTTCGTGCCGGCCGCCGGATTGCCGTGGTTCGTAGCGCTGTTTGGCCGCGATGCCCTGGTCGTCTCGTTGCAAACGATGATTGTTTATCCGGAATTCGCTGCGGGCACGCTGGAGGTTTTGGCGCAGTATCAAGCAACGGAGCGCGACGACTACCGTGACGCCGAGCCGGGCAAGATCCTGCACGAGCTTCGTTACGGCGAGCTGGCGCATTTCAAGCTGATCCCCCACACGCCATATTACGGCACGGCGGACGCGACGCCCCTCTATCTGATCGCGCTGCATGCGGCCTGGAAGGCAACTGGCGATCAAGCCCTGATCGAGCGGTATTTGCCGAATGCCGAAGCGTGCCTGATCTGGATCGACAAATACGGCGATCGCGACGGCGACGGATTTCAGGAATATCAAACGCGCTCGAAGGCCGGCTACGAGAACGTGGCGTGGAAGGATTCCGGAGATTCCGTAATGTATCCTGACGGTACGCTCGTGCGCGGCCCTAAAGCTCTGTGCGAACTGCAGGGCTACGTCTATGACGCATGGTTGCGCATGGCCGAGATCTACGATGAGCTCGACGACAAACGACGCGCCAACAGGCTGCGAAAGAAAGCCGCAATCCTGTTCAAGAAATTCAACGAAGCATTCTGGGATGAAAGATCGGGCTTCTATGCCTATGCATTGGATGGCGACAAGAAAAAGGTGTTATCCGTCGTTTCCAATGTCGGGCACTGCCTCTGGTCCGGCATCATCGCACCGGAACGTGCAGCCACCGTGGTAAAACGGCTGATGCAAAAGGACATGTGGAGCGGCTGGGGAATCCGCACGCTGTCATCGGACCATCCTTCGTTCAACCCGTACAATTATCAAACCGGCGCGGTATGGCCGCATGACAACGCGCTGATTGCGCTGGGCATGCGGCGTTACGGCTTTGACGCAGAAGCGGCAGCGGTAGCGCGCGACATCAGCGGTGCCGCAAGCCATTTTCTGCTAAACCAATTGCCCGAACTCTATGCCGGCTTGCAGCGCGATCCGACAGGTTTCCCGGTGCAGTATCTCGGCGCCAACGTGCCGCAGGCCTGGGCAGCAGGGACGCCGTTCGTATTACTCCAAGCGATGCTCGGGCTTCAGCTGGATGCCCCGCGCGGAAAGCTATATGTCGATCCCGCGCTGCCGGATTGGCTGCCGAACGTGACGTTGACCGATCTTCGCCTGGGGCGGCAACGATTCGATATCCGATTTTGGCGTGATGGCAAGGAGACGGCATTCGAAGTGCGGAGGGGGAAGCGCGATGTGGTGGAGCGGAAAGCCATGTCCGCACTTCAACCCCACTCCCTGGCCAGGCATTAAGCAGTCAGCGCGTCGCCGAAGGTATCGCGGGATTCGTTTCCCGGGGACATGAAGCTACAAACGGCGACCCTTCGCTACAAGCGCGAGCCCCGACAAGCGTGTATCTGCCATGATGATGTGTATGCGGTGGGTTCGCTCGAAAACGACCGAATGAAATTACGTGGCCGCGTCAAGGTAGGTCAGCCGGGAACCGTTGAGCGAGGAGCGCGGTAAATGAACCAGCGTCGATTCCTCCATATCGTCTTTGCCTCGACTAGCGGTCACACGGAGTACGTGGTGGATGCACTGATCGATTCTTTGAAGAGCATTGCCCAAGGCTGGGAAATCAAGGAAACGATGGCCGAGAAAACCCAGCCACAGGATTTGCTAAGCGGAGATGTTCTCCTGCTCGCCTCCGCGACCTGGAATACCGGAAGTATCGAGGGGCAATTGAATCCACACATGTGGGTGCTGCTCCATGACAAGGCGAAGACTCTGGACTTGGCCGGCAAACCGTGTGCGTGCATCGGGCTCGGGGACCATCGATACTTCTACACCGCGCGAGCGGCGGATCATTTGCAGCACTACGTTACGGCCCATCATGGCCGGCTGATTGTTCCAGTGCTCAAGATCATAGACGAACCCTACGGCCAGGAGGAGGCATTAAGGGTTTGGGGCAAACAGTTGGTGGATGCTTCCAAGCCGGCAGATCGGTGTTAGGCGATGCCCCGCAAATCTCTCAAAATAGTCGGCGCTTCCGGACAGGGAATAAACTCCATTGGCGCGATTGTCGCCAAAGGTCTCAAGAGATCCGGATATTGCGTGTTCGGCTACCGCGAGTATCCCTCGCTCATCAAGGGCGGCCATGCCAGCTATCAGCTGGATATCTCGAATCAACCCATCCGCAGCACCGAAACGAAGGTGAACGTGCTTGTCGCGCTCAACCATCACGGGCTCGAGTTGAATATGGAGGAACTGAAACAGGGAGGGATCGTGCTGCACGTGACGCCCGGGTGGCAGTTTCCGGAGCATCATCAGAAGCTGATCGCGGAGCGAAGCCTTCGCGTCATCTATTTCCCGGTTGATGACATTCTCAACCGCCTCGGCGCGAGGGCAATTCTGTCGAACGTGCTGCTGACCGCCTTTGTCTGGTCCATGCTTGACCAGGATATCGATGCTCTCAAGTCCCTCGTCGGAGAGACCTTTGCGAAGAAGAAAGCTCTGCTCGAACTCAACATGCGATGCATCGATGAGGGATATTCCTTTGTCGACCCGGAGCAAGGGAGGATCTCCGTCGCGTTGCCGCCGCCTGACAAGGGTTTTGCCAGCCACCTTTTGATTACCGGCAGTCAAGCGATGGGACTTGGCGCGGTGCATGCGGGGGTGCGGCTCTATGCCGGCTACCCGATGACGCCCTCCAGCCCGCTGCTTTCATTCATTGCCGGGCTCGAAAACAAGACTCACATGGTGATTAAACAGGCGGAAGACGAAATCACCGCCGCGCAGATCGTGAGCGGGGCGATGTATATGGGAACCCGCGCGCTCACCGCCACGTCAGGTGTGGGATTCGATCTCATGAGCGAGACACTGTCTCTGAATGCTATGATCG
Source organism: Bradyrhizobium erythrophlei (assembly GCF_900129425.1). NCBI lineage: Bacteria > Pseudomonadati > Pseudomonadota > Alphaproteobacteria > Hyphomicrobiales > Nitrobacteraceae > Bradyrhizobium > Bradyrhizobium erythrophlei. The sequence continues at coordinate 5,201,246 of NZ_LT670817.1, forward strand.
AGAACCCGACGGTGTTTGTGCTGGCGCAACGCCCCGGTCCGGCGACCGGCCTGCCGACCTGGACGGCTCAGGGCGGTCTCTTACAGGCCGCGAACTGCTCTGCCGGTGAATTCACGCGCTGCGTGATCTCGGTCAGCAACAGCCAGGATGCCTTCGATTTGATGCCGGTCGCATTCAATCTGGCAGAGCAGTATCAAATCAGTGTCATTATCCTCACCGACAAGCAGATCGCCGAGGCGCTCTACACGCAACACCCTTACGACCTGGAAAAGGCCGATATCGATCGCGGCAGGCTCGTCGTCGATCCCGAGAAGCTGAATGCGTTGAAATCTTCCGATCGATACGATCCCAATGCCGAGGGCGGCATTTCATCGCGATGGCTTCCCGGTAGCAAGGCCGCAACCTACTGCGCCCAGGCCGATGAACACAACTCCTCGGGCACCACGGATGAGTCCAGCGTCAATACCAAGTTGCAGATGGAAAAGCGGCTGCGAAAGTTCCATGGGTTAAAGGCACGCCTTCCCGAGCCCCATTTGAGCGTGGCCGGTCGCAGTGAGAAGACAACCGACTGGCTGGATGAAGGCAGCGAAATCGAGTTGCTCGCGATCGGCTGGGGAAGTAGCGGTGATGTATTTCGAGAAGTTATGTGCAGCGACGAACTGCGAGAGCGGAAGATCGCGTACTTGCACTACACATATCTCTGGCCGCTCCGCACCCAGGAGCTTCAGAAATTGGCAAAGCGGTCGAAACGCGTTGTCCTGGTGGAGCAGAACTATCAGGGGCAGTTGGGTATGCTCATCAGGATGGAGTGCGGATTGGACATCGCGGACAAAATTCTGAAGTACGACGGCCGACCGTTCTTCTACGATGAACTTCTCTCGTCGGTGGTGGAGAGATGCGCCTCGGCAAGTCAGGAGAATTCTCACGGCGTTGAACTTGCAGGGTGACACATCATGAATATCGCTCTGGAGACCCACCCGCCCGCTCCTTCCGAGTACTACTCGGAAACCAAATGTAGTTGGTGCGACGGCTGCGGCAATTACGGTATCTGGACGGCCGTGAAGTATGCGCTCGTGGAACTGAACTTGCACCCGTGGCAAGTATGCCTCTGCTACGACGTTGGCTGCCACGGTAACGGTTCGGACAAGATCCAGGGCTACCGCTTCCACGGGCTCCACGGTCGTGTCATCCCATTCGCGGCGGGCGCGAAGCTTGCAAATATGAATGTCCCGGTGATCGCTTTCGGCGGGGATGGCGCGACCTTCTCGGAGGGAATAGGACACTTGGTACATGGCCTGAGGAGCAATTATCCCATCACGTTCGTTCTGCACAACAATGCGAACTACGGACTAACGACGGGTCAGGCGAGTTCGCTCACGTGGCAGGACCAGCCGATGAATACGAGCCCCAACGGCATTCCTGAGCACACTTTGGCGAGCATGGACTTCATCTTCTCGCTGAAGCCCACCTTCGTTGCGCGCGGCTTCAGCGGCGACATCAAACTGATGACCCGCATACTCAAGGCTGCCATCCAACACCGCGGCTTTGCCTTTGTCGATATGCTGCAGGCCTGTCCGACATACAATCATTTCGCGACGCACGAATATCTGCTGGACAGGTACTTCGATGCAAATGCCGGCGGTCACGACCCAAGCAATCTGCAGCAGGCGAAGGCACTCGCTACCCAGGTTCAGGATCGCATCGCCTGCGGCATTCTCTATCAACGCGAAGACATTCCCGACTTCTATAACCGGCTAATTCCGCGGCAAGGCCTGGCGACGACCTGCGTGGAGGAGGTGCGGAGGTATGACGTGAGCGAATATTGGAAGGCGCTGGTGTAAGTAAAACGAGCCAAAAAGTGAACCTTTGTCAGAATGAAAACAGCCCACTTGTCAAAATGGAAATCAGCGTGTGCGATAAGTACCGACCACGCTTCGCGCTTCCTGCGGTTGTACGAAGCGCTGGAGTCGGCCCGCGAAGACACCGCTTACACGGCCTTCGAACGGCTGTTTCGCGAGCGCGGCTTGCCGTTCGCCATCCGCTCCGACCGCGGAGTGCCCTTTGCCAGTCCAAATGCCCTGTTCAATCACTCAAAACTCTCGGGCCTGCCCGAGCTGAGTTGGCGGCCCCGCCACCCAGCTGACCTTTATGCTTGTGCTGTTTTTTTATTGATGGCGATCTCCATGCGAACACTCACTTTCGTTTCTGGACAGTAAGCCCTTAGCGCCAAAGTCATCGCTTAACGCGCCAACAATGATTGAACAAAAAAGCGTCCCAGCCAGGGGCGACGGCCGGGACGCTCAGGAGGCTTCGCCGGCCACAGCACCGGCGAATTGCTTTCTTAAACACGGCCAAGCTGCCTCCAATAATGAGACTCACATTCCGGTATCGATATTTCCGACTTTTTGCTTTTTTAACTCTCAAGAGAGTGTTGCGGGTTTCATTTCCGCGCATGAATGATGCTTGCCGACCTAAGACGTCAGACGATCAACATGTCTTCCACGTGAGCGCACGGAAGACAGAACGTCTTTCGTGAGGGCTTGGTTCTCAATATTCGGATGTTCGGGAATATCAGGACTCCAGAGACGGTCTGGTTATCAGAGCGCTTATGCCCGATAGGAGCTAGATGGAGACACTCGATGACCAAACGCACAATTCTTGGCGTGGTCGCGATTCTGTCAACGGCGATCACAACTCCGGGACTCGCACAAGCAGTTATCCAAGAACCCGGCGCATCCGCTTTTTACCGCCCGAACGGGGATTTAAGGATTGCATCCGCGCCACCTCGGCGACGAGAAGAAGCTGTTGTTGGTCGCGGAACTGCCGACGCTATGGCTTTAGCACCGTCCTTCCGTCCATCAATGGCCGGATATGAAACCACAACCAGGCCCTGGACAGCGCCGGTAGGCCACCGCCAGCCGCGTGCAGACGATGTTCCTACAAGGACGACTCCATCTCAGCAGAGCCTTGATCAAGAAGATGCGAACGTTGACCGCATAATCAGAAACGTTTGCCGAGGGTGCTAAACGCCGCACATCTCAGCTGTACGTATCAAACGCCTCTGATGACCACTGACGAGGGCCCGCCGATACAAAGGTGACCCTCGCCTGCCGTCAACCAGATGCTGCTTCTTTGGCGACCCGCGCAAGAATCACCTCCTGCGTTCGGCTGATTTGGGCACATACCAGAAAGGCAGCGCGCGCAGTGTCCCGCGCCCTGAACGCTTGTATGAGGTCGTCGAATCCGTGCGCAGCGCGCTCGGCGAACTGCGGGCTTACGTTTGTGATGGTGCCACAGAGCTGGATTTGCAACGTCAACTGCGCCAGCGCCTCGACGAGCGCCCAATTTCCGGATTGCCCCGCGATAGCTTCGTAGAATTCCCGATCGCGGACGGCATATCTTTCGACGTCGCCACGCTGCAAGGCAACCACGGCTTCAATAAGTATGTTTTCAATCCGTCGGATGTCGCAGTCGCTCGTTCGAGGGACAGCTAGTTCGACCGCGAAACATTCAAGCCGCTTGTAGAATTCGTAAAGGTCCGCTGTCTCGCTGTGAGAAAAGCTGCGCACATAGAAGCCGCGATAGGGTTTGATCTCGATCAGCCCACCCTTTGCAAGTATTGAGATCGCCTCGCGGAACGGAGTTCGACTCACCCGCAGCTTGTCGGTCACCTGCTTCTCGTCGACCCATCCGCCACGCGGCAATTCGCCGGATAAGATCAGGTGCACGACCTCTTCATAGATCCGTTCGCGTAGGGTTGTTTTACGCGGTTTTTCAGCATTTTTGATCAGCATGATGACGCGTCCACCAGACAGCCCATTGGGGCGTACGGGTCAGGACGTCCCTGCAGAGGACTAGACGATTTCACTCGCCTATTTGGTTTCCGGCGCCGGCGATCCCGCGGAGAATGCGCGCTCGAATGATGCAAGATCTGCGCTGGGCAAGTCTGAAACTGCAATGTAGGTGAATTCGGGATCGTTCCAGCTTCGGACGTTGTACCCTGCAATCGCTTGGTCAGAGACGGATTGACCGGGCGGCAAGGTCGTCAGGCTGACTGTATGCTTGGCGTGCTTGTAGACGATCGTCGCAACCGGATCGTGGCCAACGACGTCCACGCGGCCGCCCACCAGCACGAAGCCCTGCGCCGCGAGGTCGGGCACCTGGGGCGACTCAGGCAGGCGCGATGTGAACCAAGGCTTGACCGTATGGCGATCGGAAGACGCAACGTCGAAAGGCTGTGGTGCCAACAGACCCCGGATATGGCCTGCGACGACCTCGCGGGCAACATCCTCATGGAGATTGTCGCGCTCGATCGTCAGCATGACGGAACTCGAGATCACCGCGCCAAACACCGCTGCCGCCGCCAACGCTTGAAACGACCAGTTTCGCTGGCGCGGACGTCGCACCTGCCCCAGACGTACCACATGGCCCGGAAGATTCATCTGACCAGGACCATCTGCATCCAATGCCGATTGGATGCGGGCCTGCAGGCCTGGAGGCAGCTCATATTGCGAAAGCTTACGAACGGCGCGGCCCAACGACAGCAGCCGGTTATATCGGGCCTTCAAAGATTCATCGTCAGCCAGCCGTCGCTCGAACTCAATCGCGGAAGACGGATCGAGTTCGTCGTCGCAATAGGCGTTCATCTGCAGTTCGTCGTTCTCTTTTATCGATGCAATCATCATTTATTTACTCTCAGTCTCTCAGAAGAGCGATTAGAAGTTGCCTGCCCCGGGACAGGCGCGACATTACCGTGCCGATTGGAACATTGGTGATCTCCGCGATATCGCGATAGTTCAATTGATTGATTTCCCGCAAGACAATCACTTCGCGAAACTGCGCCGGCAGCTGCGCCAGGGCGCGCTGAGCGTCTTCGGCATCCGCTTTGAAAAGAGCAATCTCCTCTGGTGTCTCTACCCTCGTTCGATGCGGGCCTTCCTGCTCAAGTTCCTGTTGCTCCGCAGCACTTAGATCGTCCGTGAAAACCACCGCCTTGGGTCTGTTCTTCGCCAACCAGCTATAGGCGGTGTTGCGCACGATCGTCAGGGACCACGCGCGAGCGTTGACGGCACCGAAACCCTTGATGCCGCGAAACGCGCGCAACGCGGCATCCTGCACAACGTCTTCGGCGTCGTAGGCATTGCCGGTGAGCCATTGCGCGAGACGATAGGCTTCGGCCATGTGTGGCAGAAAGACTTCATCGAACACTGCGCGTTCGTCTTTGTTCTGCACAACCGGGATCGATGCCTGCTGCTCGCCGGACAAACGATCTGAGCCTTCCGGCCGTTTTCCTGACAAGACTTCTTTAAGCCCGGCACGCCAGAAATTCGACCGATGTACCGATAAGGGTGTCGTCATGTTCAGCACGCTAAGGTTTTCGGTGCTTTGGGTTCGGTCACTTCACGATGACTTTTCCGACCATATGCGGATGCAGACCGCAGAAGTAGTCGAAGGTGCCGGCGCTGGCGAACGTATAGGAAAACGAATCGTCAGTATCGAGCGCCTTCGACCGGAATGCTTTGTCCTTGTTGACCACTAAATGCGGGATATCGTCATGGTTGACCCACTTCACCGTCGTTCCCACGGCAACCGTTAATTCCGGGGGCGTGAAGGTGAAATTGTCGATGGTAATCACGTTCGTGGCATCCTGCGCTGCTACCGCACCAACCGCCGTCATCGCGCCAACGACTGGGCCCAAGAGGATTGCAACGACCAGGGCGCGGCTAACAGCAAACCGGGCCGCGGCGGACCGGAACTTGCTGATCAGTATTCGCATGTTGGATCCTCCATCAACCGGCTAATGTCTTGTCGACGATCGCGAGCGGCTTGTTACCCTGGACCATGGTGATGCTGGATAAGCCCAGGAACGTGCGAAGCTTGTCGGCGGGGACGAGCATCGGACCTGGCGCTGGTGCAGTCCCGGGGGCCGGCTGCGGAAACGCCGTCGACAACGCGGTGTGGAAGGTGATGTTGCCCTCCACCTTCTGCGCCAATTGGTGAATGTGCCCGTTTAGAACGGTGACCGAGCCAAAACGCTTGAGCAACGCAAGCGCCCGCGTACCGTCTTCGGTGCCCCAACCCCATTCCCTGTAGAGCACCTGTAGCGGGATATGCGCAAACACGACGATCGGCGTGCTGCCGGACTTTTCCTTCAGGTCGGCCTCGAGCCAGGCGAGCTGCTCGGCACCGAGGTTGCCTAGTCCGCCGCCCTTCAGATCGACGACATTGACAAGACCGATGAAGTGGACGCCGTGATCGTCGAAGCTGTACCAGCCCGCGCCCTTCGTGCCTTTGCCGTAACGCTCCAGATAGGCCTTGCCGTTTTCTTCGTCGATAATGTCGTGTTCGCCAGGCACATAATGAAGCTGTACACCGGTCTCGCTGAACACCTTGTCGGCATTGTCAAATTGTGCCGGTTTGGAAAGATGAGTGATGTCGCCGGTGTGAATGATAAAGGACGGCTTGACCGGCATCGCCTTCACTATGGCGACGGCCTCACGCAGCGTGCCGAGCGCATCCGGGTTCGCCGCCTTGTCGAAGCCGATATGGCTATCGCTCATCTGCAGAAACGTGAAGCTCTCGGGCTCGGCGGCGAGAGCATCGCCGATCATCCCCACCGAGTGGGGAACGCCGCCGCTCACAGTCCAAAGCACCCCGGTCCCCGCCCACACCATGCATTCGAGCACTTCCCGGCGGCCTAATCCCTGTCCGCGATCGTCAAAGCCTTTTTTGGACATGTCACATCTCCCTGCGGGAGCCAGAGGGCTCCAACTGGCGCCAAATTGCGCCGCTAAACAGGAGACATGGTCTTTTCGGGCTTTATTCCCAAAAATACAATTTCTCGGTCAGTGCCTTTCCTCGCTCCAATTGCTCATTTCGATGACGGCACCTGACCATTGGAGCCGAGTTTTCGTTCCTGAAGGTATTGGGCCCGGGTCGATCACGACGTCTATTTAAATTTCCAGTTCGCCGACGCGTATCCCAGCAAGCGAAGTTCGCCGGAATAAACCGATCGCCTGTCCAGTCTCCTGAGTGACGCGGAATAGCAATGCGGTCTCATCGAACCCTATGGCTCGGCAATCCGCAGGGTTCGCCGGACGCTAAGCCCGCAACCTATTGGTTACGACCGGACCTACCTCAGCGCAGCCCGGGTGCCGGGGCGTTTTGCGAAACGCCATGCAAATCCGCGCGCAGGAAATGATCCAGTCCAACCAAACGAGGAAGGAAGCCGATCATGCTGAATAGAATAGATACCTCAACAGTCACCCATTCTCACCCGAATGGATTTGCTCAAGTCATAGAGAGACTTGGTCCTGCAATTATGGGCGCACAGTGCGGACTTTTCGTTGCCGCGCTTGTGGCTAAAGCAAATATCGAACCGATCAATTCTATTGGAGCTCTCTTCTCAGCGGTCCTCTACCGCTCTGTCGGCTTCTATTTGAGAACCAACATTCCTTCACTGCCTGCCGGCGCCTCCGACCGCTCCCTATCACACGGCGGTTCGAGTCCGACGGCGTTTGCGATTGCGCTGGCGAGCGGCGCCAGCACATTCCTCGCCGCCTTTGCAGCGCTCGTGTCGGTATGTATGATCGTGCTTGATGAGGCTCCGCCCGTCGTTTGGAATGTCGGGATCGTTTTCTGGTGGATGATCGGCGTGCTGCTGCAGCTTGCCGCTGGCACCGCCGCGCGCCTTGGACAATTCACAGGCGCCCCTGGCGAATTGAAAGCACCGCGACGTTCGCATAACAGGACAGTCAATCTGGCTTGAGAGGCTGCAACTCTATCCGCCGACAACTTCCAGATCATATTCATGCCTATCGGGGTGTGGGGGCATCACCTTCCCCACAATCGTTACTTATAAATCCCAGCTGTCATCCACCTGCTAGTCCGTTGGCACGTCGAAGGCTTTGCTAATTGCGCGGGGCGATGGAGGCACTTCGCTTGGCCGAGAACAGCTCGTCGAAGCGCACCGAATAACCGATACCGACAATGTAACTGGGCGCGTTGTGATTGAGCCCCACGGCTATGTGGAAATCCACCTGCTGATTTGGACTGAGACGATACAGACCACCCGAATTCAGGAGTTGGGCGGGACTCCCATTCTCCGGGTAATCACCCACGTACTCCACAAATAGGCTCGCCCTCTCGGTCACATTCTTTTCGATGACAAATGTGGCTTCTGTAATCAGCTTGCTGGTCGGGTCCGAGGGACGAAAGAACTCGGTCAAACATTCCACTCAATCCCCACCCGCGGTCCAATTCCCACGACCACGGGAATTGAAAATAGGGCTGCGAGCCGCGACCGGCTATGCTGGCTGATCCGGTCGGCAACGCCACGCCAAACACCGCCGAGAGATCGACCTTTCCGGGGGCTGGGCTGATCTGCCACTTCAGCGCTGGCGCGACATCGGAAAACCCGGAATTTTTGGGACCTTGAACATTTGCAAAGTACGTCGGCGTGTCCACAAGAAATTCGAGACAGTTCGCAATTCCAGCGCGCAAACGTGTATTTGTGCCGTCCACAAATCGATCGCCGTCCCGCGTGCTGAAATTGACGCCGTTTTCGATCTGCAGACTGCCCGCAGGCACAACAAGGCTGGAATTCGTGACGTCAGGTCGATCGGTGGTGATCTCGTCCTTGGTGCTTGGACAACCGTCCGCCCTTGTAATTGTGCTGAGACAAACAGCCAAGGCCAGCACGACTATTGCGAGCCTGCAAACGAACGCCAACTGACCGCCCCTTCAAACCACCATTGCACTAAGTCTCGAGGTCTTGGCTAATATCTCGCCGCTCAAACGTTAACAGAATTAGATGTTCGGAATATCAGCGCTCGAAGGAGAGTCTTTCCATCGAAGGGCGCTCATGTGCAACGGTCCAAGTTCCACTCTCATCGGGGATAGCCTGAAATGAGTTCCTTGTTGGGATTCGTTGCGCTCGCTGGCAGTGCGACCGAGCATGTTCTGGGGTACTTAGAGCGTCACCACTGGTTTTTTGGGGTTCTCGTGATTGGCTATATATTTCATCTTCACGACAAAAGCCTTCATACCAGATTTGACGCGCTTGACAGACGGCTTGATGAGATCAGGAAGCGTCTTGCTTGTGACAACTGATTCAGTGCGAAGAGGCCCGTGAATCCAGATAGCAGGGGCGGTACATGGCCGCGAGCTGGCGGCCGCTCAGGAAAATCATGCGCGGGGTGAGCCCTCCGCGTTGGTCGATCCAGCGCCGCACCTCAAATGGATACATGGAATACAGGGTCTGCGTTGCTCCGGGATTGGTGGTTTTGCGACCGCTGGAACCGGGATCCCAGGCGGCGTGAAATCCAAGCTTGGCGCGGGTGGTCACGCATATCTTGTCATGAGGAACCGTTCCGAGAACGATGGTGCAGGCCGAGGCACAAAAACCGTCGATGATCACCATCTCGCCCGAGCTACGTACGCCCTTATATTTATCGACGTATGTTCCGATCCGGCCGCCAGGGTCCTCCACAATCCGAACCGCCGCGTCGCTTGCTCCAATTCCCGCGAGCAGGGTAGTCGTCGCGAGTAACGTTGGGAGGCTCTTCATGACCATTCCAGTCTCAAACTGTCGGATCTGAATCTGACCCCCAAAAGTGATGTCAAGCTGACTTTATCTAGTCGCCCGCCGCAGACCAAGCCGGAAAGCGGGCTCGATTGCCATCCAGAAATGTATATTTCTAGTGGCAATCATATATTCGTGCGCAAGCTGACATTCGTCCAGTTCGCGAGCCGGAAGTGATCGAGGGCCTGATTGTCCGTCTCAAGGCCGAGAAGCCGCACTGGGGTGCGCGCAAGATCCGGGAACTGCTGGTCAGGAGACTCGACGGCGATGTTCGGGTTCCGGCCAAAAGCACCATCCATGCGGTCCTTGATCGCCATGGCTTGGTCAAGCGCGGCGGCGAACCGCAAACGCGATCTCCGTGTTGTTGAGACCTGGTAAGGTTAGAAACTTACAGCGCCCGCTACGGGGATCGGCAGGGTCATCTCGAGATCGCGGACCGGTTCGCGGATGAAACTTCGTTACTCGCGTACCGAAAGCGCATCGGGGATACCGGAATCACGTGGACTTGGAAGGCTCTCACCCATAGGTTTCTCGAGTATCAGAAGCCGAAGCTGAAGGTGAATTCGACGACCGCAGACTTGGAGGCGCGGCGACCGCGATCCTCATCCAGAGCCGATAGGACGAACGAACGCATCGTGGGCGGCGTAAGCCAAGTGTAAGTCGCACCGGTGTGCCTTCCGAAAGGCTACGGGTTGTTGCAAACTGCATATGTAGCCCGCGATTCGTAGATGTCTTGAGGACCCATGAACGAGACTTTGATATCCGCCTGCACGATGTTTCTCGTTCCGGCAACGCTTTTGTTTGGCGCTTTAGGTGTCGCGAACTCGTCCTTTCTCAAAATGCTGGTCTGCCTGCTTGGCGTAGCCACGACAGGAACATGGCTTTACCGGATATGGTGGTGGACAAATCTGTCATTGATTGATCGCAGAACGACGCTTGGTTTCGCGGGCATGTTTGCGTGCGCGTGGCTGGTGACATTCTTGGTGCAGTTGAAGAATGTGTTTTTGCTGCGCTGACTGATCCAGATTGACTAATTTGAGCGCAGCGGAGTCGAAGGCTATCGCCGGGCGGTTAGAATCCGAGAAATGCACGCCCAAGGCAACCGTTACCGCACACACTTTGGAGGTGACGATGAAGATCTCTTTGGTGCCAGAGGTTTCGCAACGTTGATTAAAAGCCGCAAGCCACTGAGCGTTCGCCACGCCGAGGAAGAATTCCTTCTTCTCCAATCCGCCCAACTCAACAATGTTAATAGCTTAAGTCTAGCGTGTTGCAAATTTGTTGCATCGACGGGCAACCCTTCGCCGGAAGTCTGTTGTAGCCCTGCTCTGAGGTGACCTAATCCGGGTTCTGGCGCATTCGGCGGCTTACCCGCCTTTTCGTCCATTCCGGCGAGAATGTCTCGATGAAGTCGTAGACATACCCACGCACAAACGATTCCGGATGCAGTCCGATGAAAGGCGGCATCGGCGGAATGAGATGACCAGCGTCGAGTTTGTCGAGATCCGGATCGTGTTCAGCCTCGACGCAGAGCGACGGCAGAATGGCCACGCCCAGGCCGCGCGCGACGTAAGCTTTGACGACTTCGATATTGCCGGCGGTCATCACGACATTCGGACTGAGCCCCGCTCTTTCAAAGGCGCGTTTGACGTTCCAGCCGCCGGACAGGGTTGGATCGAGTTGTACCACCGGATAACGGGCGATCATGTCGAGCGTGACCAACCGTCGCACCAGCAAGGGGTGCTCGGGCGGCGTTACCAGGCTCAGGGCAATCTTGCGCTGGCTCAAGAGCTGCACCACGCCGACACCGCCGCGCGGCGGCTCGCTTAAAATACCCACATCAGCCTCGGTCGATTGCAGCATGTCGAGCGCATGTCGTTGCGTGGTCTCGTGCAGGGTAATCTGCACCTTGGGAAATCGCTTGTGAAACTGCTCGATACAATCGGTCAGCAGATAGCGCGCGATGAAATGTGTGGTGGCGATAGTCAGGTGCCCCCGATCGCCGCGCCTGTAGTCCTCTCCGATACTTTTCAGATTGCCGGCGTCCAATACGATACGCCGCGCGACTTTCAGAACCTCTTGTCCTGGTTCTGTCATGCCGATGATGCGGCCGCCGCGCCGGAGCAGGACGTCGACAGCCAGGTGCTGTTCGAGAAGACGCACCTGCTTGCTGATATTTGGCTGCGAAGTGTCCAGGGCATTGGCCGCCCGGGACATCGAGAAACCTTGATCGACGACCTCGCATAGAGCGCGCAATTGCTCGATCTTCATTTTTGACTATTCCCATCTGGAATGCACCTATTCCAGTTTTTTCCGTTTGTAGCATACGGGCTTACGGTTACAACTCGGGATGTTTCAAGCCGACTCCAAAATGCCGGCCGCTCGGGGAGGTGTTCTGTTTGCCGAAAATGACGGGCTCTCGCTATCTCGCCGAGTCGCTGCACGCTTATGGCGTCAGCCATGTCTTCTTTGTTCCGGCGGTTGTTCTTCAAGCGATGGCGGAAATGGAGGATTTCGGCATCCGCCGCGTCATGACCCATGGCGAAAAAGCTGCAGCCTATATGGCCGATGGTTTTGCGCGGGCGAGCCGCAGGCCGGGCATCTGTCTGGCCCAGAATATCGGCGCTTCGAACCTCGCCGCCGGTTTGCGTGATGCGTATATGGCCCGCTCGCCGGTGATTGCGCTGACCGGAGGCCCAACGCCGCGTTCGCACTACCGTAATTTCTACCAAGAAATCGAAGACTTCACGCAATTCGATCCTGTCACCAAGTTCAATGCGAGGGTCGAGGATCCGGAGCGGTTGCAGGATCTGCTGCGGCAGGCCTTTCGAACCGCAACATCGGGCTCGCCGGGACCGACACACCTGCAATTGCGCGGGGCGCTGGGCGATAGCCTCGAAGCGGAAGGCGACTACACGCTCGTCGTGGAAGAGACTCACAGCCGGGTTCCCGCCTATCGGCCGGCACCGGATGGCGGGGACATCAAACGCGCGCTCGATATGATCGCCAAAGCGACCCGCCCGATCATCGTGGCAGGCGGCGGAGTGACGATATCGGCGGCGGAAGCCGAACTGCGCGCTCTGGCGGAACGACTCAATATTCCGGTGGCGACTTCGCTTAACGCCAAAGGCTCGATCGCCGACAACCATCCTCTCTCCGTCGGCGTCTGCGGGACCTATTCACGGGCGTGCGCCAATCGCGCGGTCGCGGAAGCCGATCTCGTGTTTTTCGTCGGCAGCCGGACCGGTAGCCAGGTCACGACCAATTGGACCATTCCGGCGCCCGGTACGGCCGTCATCCAACTCGACATCGACGGCGAAGAGCTAGGCCGCAACTATCCCAATAGCGTCTCGCTGCTGAGCGATGCCAGGATCGGCCTGCGAATGCTGCTGGATGCGGCTGTTTCAAAGAGCGCGACTGAACGGTGCGCCTGGTTGACGCGCATCGGCGCTCTCGTCGAGGAATGGCGCGCGCTCGAGACCCCGTTGCTGACCTCGTCGGCCGAGCCGATGCGACCGGAACGGCTCTGCCAGGCGATCTCGGATGCGTTGCCCGAGAACGGAACGGTCGTGGTCGATACCGGCCATTCCGGCATCTGGTCAGGGACCATGATCGATCTCAACCGGCCCAATCAGCGTTTTTTGCGCTGCGCCGGCTCGCTCGGCTGGAGCTTTCCCGCGGCTATCGGCGCCAAATGCGCCTTGCCCGACACGCCGGTCGTCTGCTTCTGCGGCGACGGCGCCTTCTACTATCATATCGCCGAACTCGAGACCGCGGCGCGCTTCGGTCTCAACCTCGTCGTCGTCGTCAACAACAACGCCGCCCTCAACCAGGAAATTCCGCTTTTTGACAAAGCCTATGGCGGCACCCAGCGCGGGCGCGCCGGCGAGATGTGGCGTTTCCGCCCGCTCGATTTTGCCAAGATCGCGGAATCTTTCGATTGCGCCGGCATTCGGGTGAACCGCCCTCAAGACCTCGATGGCGCGTTACGTCATGCCCTCACCCTGAACCGGCCCGTCGTCATCGACGCGACCACCGACGTGAATGCGCTGGCTCGCCCAGCCTGGGGCCGCCCCAAGGGAGCTTATTGAAGATGCAGGTCGAATTTCTGGCACCCGGCATGCGTGACGTCGCCGATCCCGATCCTCCTTTGATCGAGATCGTCCGCGGCTTGATCTTCGGAGAAGGACCGGTCTGGGACCGCAACCAAAAGTGGCTGTATTTCGTCGACATCATCGGCGACAAAGTCCTGAAATGGATACCGGGCATCGGCGTCGAAACCGTGCTGGCGCCGTCCGGGCACCTCAACGGGATGACACTCGATCATCAGGGGCGGCTGATCATTGCCGGCTGGTCGTCACGCAATGTCTGGCGGCTTGAAGAGGACGGCTCCCTCGTCTCCCTCGCCTCGCACTATGAAGGCAAGAAGATCAGTTCGCCGAACGACATCGTCGTGAAGTCGGACGGCACGATCTACTGGACCGAAATGCAGAACGGCTTGCTGATCCCCGGCATGGAGGGCAACGATTGTCAGCGCTACCTCGACTGGCAGGGCGTGTTTCGCATGACCGCGGATGGCGCGTTGACCCCGATGGTCACCGATTTTGCCGGCTCGAACGGCCTGGCTTTCTCGCCGGACGAGAAACGCATGTATGTCAACGACACGCCGCGGGCCCATATTCGTGTCTTCGACATGAGATCGGACGGCTCGTTCGGCGAAGGCCGCCTGTTCTATACGCTGCAGGGCGACGAGCCGGGCCATGCCGACGGCATGAAGGTCGATGCTCAGGGAAACGTCTATTGCACCGGTCCGGTCGGCGTACACGTGATTGCGCCCGACGGCACCTTGCTGGGGCGCATGCACGTGCCAGGCGTGTGCACCAACATGGCCTGGGGCGACGATGATTGGCGCACGCTCTACATCACCACGCGCAATTGCGTGTTCCGCACCCGGCTGAAGATCCCTGGCATTCCCGTAGGAGCGGTTTAATGGCGTGGGAATTCGAACGCGTCGCCGGCCCCTTCAACGGCCCGACCGGCGGCCTCGTCTGGGACGGGAAGACCATCGTCTTTGCTGCGGTTCTCGAAAGCCGTCTGCTGCGTTACGATCCCGGCGGTGGCGGCGTCGAGGAAATCCGGCGCTTCACCAACCGCATCAACGGACTAGCGCTGACGCCCGACGGTCGTTTCTACGGCTGCCAGGAAGGCAGCCGCCGGATCATCGAGATGAATGCCGATGGATCCGCGGCGCCGCTTGGAGCCACGCTTGACGGGCAGCGTATCAATTTTCCGAGCGATCTGACGGTCGACCGCACTAGCCGTATCTGGTTCACCGATCCCTACCATCACCTGCCATCCCATGGGCCGCAGATATTCCCAAATTTGCCGCACGCCTCGGTGCTGCGGCTTTCCCGTCATCACGTGACCCATGACTGGATCATCGAGCGCCTGACCTTCGACACGGCGGCGCCGCGCTGCCTCGCGCTCTCTGCCGATGAGCGGACGCTCTATGTCGGCGAAGGCGATGCCTTGAGTGAAGCGCGTGAATTGCGCGCCTATCCCGTCGATGCGACCGGTCGTCTCGGCAGCCCGCGGCTCCTGCATAGTTTCGGCCGCGACCACCGCGGGACACAGCGTGGCGCGGAAGGCCTCTGCCTCGATGCCGACGGCAACATCATCGTCTGCGCCGGATCCGACCAGGCCGGACCGGGGTCGCTGATCTACATCGTGTCACCGGCAGGCCGGATCCTGGAAACACAGGCATTCCCGGATAATTGTCCGATGCGGTGCACATTCGGCGGCAAAGGTCTGGACGAACTCTACGTCACCAGCGGAACCGGCCATCTCTGGCGCGCCCGGCAGACGGGCCGGGTCGGGCTCAGCGCCGGCAAGCCTGCCGCATGATACATTTTCTGCGTCGATCCGGAGGCAAGCATGCCCTTTCAGGCGAGACCGATACGGCGGGTTGTAACAGGAACCGACGATCAGGGCCGCTCCCGCGTTCTGTACGACGGACCCGCGCCGAATGTGAACACACATGTCTCCGCGCGAATGACCGATCTATGGGTCTATGATCAAGTGCCGGCGCCGATCTCGGGCACCCGCGATGACGGCAATCTGCCCTTCAGCTTCGAACCGCCGCATCAGGGAGGACATCTTCGCGTCGTCGAGAGCATGGGGCGTCCCGCCAATTACGACGCTTCGACCGATGCGCAGAGGAAGGAACGACACGAGACGGTCCGCGCCGCCAATGGGACATTGTATCGCGGCGGTCAAAATGTCTACAGCTCACCCTACCACAAGTCGACGACCGTCGATTACGGCATCCTGCTCGACGGACAGCGAACCCTGCTGCTCGACGACGGCGCGTATCCGCTGCAGAAAGGCGACGTCGTGGTGCAGCTCGGCAACTGGCACGGCTGGACCAATCCCGATAGCGGCAGTCTCATGGCTTTCGTCATGATGGGCGCCGAAGAGGAAAGCTCATGACCATGCTCGACAAGCCGGTCAGGCGCATTGTGACCATTGACGACGCCGAGGGCCGATCGAAACCGCTGTTGATCGGACCGGTCCTCGACGTCAGCCGCGATCCTGCGCGGCCTGGCTATGCGTCCAGCCACATCTGGGCCGCGGGAACCAATTCTCGCGCTGCCGATGTTCAGAGGGCCCGGACTCATCCCGCCATCGAACCGCCGTCGAAAGGCTCGGTCTGCCGCGTCATCACCTTTCCACCGGATGCGGTTTACGCCGGAAAGGTCGGCACCGCCGAAGTCGCGGCCTTCTTTGCCACGGCGGGGTCGCCACATGCCTCGACCTACTCGCCCAAGGCGCCGCATCCCTACATGCAGAAGACGCGGACACTCGACTTCTGCCTGATCCTGGAAGGCAGGATCACCCTCGTTCTCGACACGCAGGAAGTGGATCTGGAAGCCGGCGACACCGTTGTCCAGCGCGGCGCCAATCACGCCTGGAGCAACCGTTCGTCGGAGCCTTGCGTGATCGCATTCACGCTAATCGATGCCGCCGGCTAATGGAGCGTTGAGAGAGGATGACCGGACCGGTTCGCGCAGCATTGAGGTCGTTCTGCGGTCGGAAAAGGCGAGCGGTAGAATCGTGCACCTTCACCCTTCCGGTGTCGTCGCCGGCACCCCGCCCAACGCGCTGTGCACAACCGACGGAAAGCCGCCCGGCTGGAAAGATGCGGGTCCAGGGAGACGGCATGGTCTTGCGTCGTTGTGCTGTCGCAATCCTCGCCTGCCTTGCTCTCATGATAGCCGCCGCCGGGGGCGTCTGCGCGCAGAACTATCCGACAAAGCCGATTCGCATTTTCGTCGGCGCGGGCCCTGACTTTGTCGCGCGGATTATCGGCCAGAAATTCACGGAAGCGTTGGGGCAACAGGTCGTCGTGGAGCAATTGCCCGGCGCAGGCGGTCTCATCGCAGGCCAAACGGTCTTGAAGTCACGACCCGACGGCTACACGCTGCTCTTCAG
Organism: Bradyrhizobium erythrophlei; assembly: GCF_900129425.1. NCBI lineage: Bacteria > Pseudomonadati > Pseudomonadota > Alphaproteobacteria > Hyphomicrobiales > Nitrobacteraceae > Bradyrhizobium > Bradyrhizobium erythrophlei. The sequence goes on from NZ_LT670817.1 coordinate 5,218,320, forward strand.
CACCGCGACCTATGTCGCGCTGCAGGCGTACCGGCCGGATACCACCTTCAACCTGGCGCGCGACTTCGCTCCGGTCGGCAAGATCGGCGAAGGACCCGCCGTTCTGTATGCCCAATCATCCCTCGGCGTGAAAACCCTGGCGGACCTTCTGAAACTCGCAAAGGAAAGACCCGGAGAGCTCAATTGCGGATCCACCGGCCCCGGCACGCAGGCGCATCTCGGATGCGAGATGCTGCGCCTGTATGGCGGTGTGGATATCGTCCACGTGCCCTATAACGGAATGGGCCCGGCGCTGGTCGATATACTGGCCGGGCGGACACAATTGCTGTTCGGCTTCCTTGTCAGCATGCCCTTTGTCACCAGCGGAAAGCTTGTTGCGCTCGCCGTTACCGGACCGAAACGGGTTCCCAATGCTCCGCAGCTTCCGACCACCGTCGAAGCCGGACTGCCGCAACTCGAATACACCACATGGTATGGACTCGATGCACCAAAGGGGACACCGCAGCCGATCATCGACCGGTTGAACGCCGAACTGGTAAAAGCGCTCGCCGATCCGAAGGTGAAGGAAAAAATCCAATCGATCGGCTTTGAAGCGGACTCGGACACGCCGGAGCAGTTCGGCGAGTTCGTGGAATCCGAACTCGGCAAATGGCAGAAGATCGTCAGGGAAACCGGCGTGAAGCCCGAATGAGGCCGACCATTCGAACATACGCGACTCGCTGCGTCCGGCGCCGGGGGTACAGATGAAGTTCAGGGTTCGCAGCCAGCGGGAGTTTACCGCCGGCCTCATCTTCTTCTGCATCGGTTCGGTCTGGCTCGCCGGCTCGCTCGATCATCGGATCGGCTCGGCAACGGCGATGGGACCGGGCTATTTCCCGATGGCCGTCTCGCTGATCCTCGCCGGATTGGGCATCGCTTCGGTGGTCCGCTCGGTGACGATCGCAGACGCGGATGTTCTTGATCCCTGGCCGTTGGCTGCCTTCGTGTTTGTGCTGGGCGGCGTCGTCGGATTCGGTCTGCTGCTCGAATCGGCCGGACTGATCGCCGCCGCAGCTGTCTTGATCCTGCTGAGCTGCTGGTCGCGATTGCAAGCGCGACCGGGTGAGACATTGCTGCTGACCGTCGCGCTGATCGCCCTTGTGGCGGGCATCTTCGTCTCCGGGCTCGGCATGCCTGTCGACCTTTACTGACGCCGGGGCAGAGCGACATGGAAATCCTCGATCATCTCCGGCTGGGCTTCGATGTCGCCTTCACGCCAATCAATTTCTTCTATTGTCTCGTCGGCGCGTTTCTCGGCACCCTTGTGGGTGTCTTGCCAGGAATCGGGCCGGTCACGACGATCGCCATGCTGCTGCCTTTCACCTTCAAGATGCCGGCGGTGGCATCGCTGATCATGCTCGCCGGCATCTATTATGGGGCGCATCATGCCGGTTCGACCACGGCGATCATGCTGAACATGCCGGGCGAACCATCGTCCATCGTCATATGTCTGGACGGCCATCCCATGGCGCGGCAGGGACGCGCCGGGGTCGCGCTGTTCATCTCTGCCGTTGGATCGTTCTTTGCCGGCTGTGTCGGCGTCGTCATCATCGCAACGCTGGCGCCTTTTCTATCCGAGAGCTCGCTGCTGATCGGGCCCACCGAATATACTTCTATGATCATCATGGCGTTGGTCAGTTCGGCCGTCGTGGTGTCGAATTCGCCGCTGACAACCATCGCAATGTCGGCGCTCGGCGTTCTCATCGGTACGGTCGGCACGGACGTCAGCACCGGAGCATGGCGATTTACCTTCGGCAGCCATTATCTCACCGACGGGGTCAGCTTTGTTGCGGTCGCGACCGGCCTCTTCGCTTTCGCCGAGGTGCTCCACCATATCGCCAAGCCGGAGCCGCGCGCAGAACCTACTGCGATCAATTCGCTCATCCCCACGCGAGAGGACATGCGCGCCGCCTGGAGGCCTATTTTGCGCGGCACCGGCCTCGGCGCGATTTTCGGGATTCTGCCGGGCACTGGCCCGCTGGTCTGCTCCTTCGTGTCCTATGCGGTGGAAAAACAGATCGCCAAGGATCCCTCGCGCTTCGGCAAGGGCGCTATCGAGGGCGTGGCAGCGCCGGAAGCCTCGAACAATGCCGCCGCGATCACGCACTTCATTCCGATGCTGGGTCTCGGCATTCCAGCCGGCGCCGCCATGGCGCTGATGCTCGGTGCCCTGATGATCCAGGGCATCACACCCGGCCCGCAGGTGATGAGCGGTCACCCCGATCTTTTCTGGGGCGTCGTCGCCAGCATGCTGATCGGCAACGTGATGTTGCTGATCCTCAATCTGCCGATGGTCGGCCTTTGGATCCGCCTGTTGAGGGTTCCCTACCGCCTGCTCTATCCGGCGATCCTGCTGTTCTGTTGTATCGGGGTTTACAGCGTCAACAGCCAGGTTTTCGATATCTTTCTGGCCGCCGGGTTCGGCGCGCTCGGCTTCGTCTTCAAGCGGCTCGATTGTCCGCCTGGGCCACTCGTCCTCGGCATGATCCTCGGCCCTACGCTGGAGGAAAACATGCGGCGCGCTCTGCTGATGTCGCGAGGCCATGCCGGTATTTTCCTAACGAGCCCGATCAGCCTCGTCATGCTGCTCCTCGCGGTTGCTTTCATCGTGATTTTTGCCCGACGGGAAAAGAGCATCGAGACGACCGTTGAAATCAGTGCAACGGAACAGGCGAAAACGGACACGGCGTTGTCGTAGGAAAATCAAATCTGGATCACGCGGCTTTGGGTGCATGAGTTGGCAGGTATCTCAGTCGAGCTCGCTGGCCCGATAGAGCAGTGTCGCTAGGTGCGTTGCACAAGAGACCGCTCGCAGAAGACAATGGAATCTAAGCCTTAGGCTCCGGATAACGAACAATATCTCTCTTACGGCCTCTCTTCCGAATGCGTTCTGAACGAAGTGTGGCCATAAGTGACCATGCATCTTCACGTAGTCGCTTGCCAGACTGAGATGGTTCCACTTCAAGCGGCTCGGGTCGCATGTGGCGCAAACGCGCCGATTGTGAGAGACTGCTTCCTTCCGTGGCGCGTGCAATCGACGCCCCGGGCAATAAGACAAAGACAACGAGGGAGCAAGCGAATGTTCGGGACCGACAAATCCTCAACGACCAGGCGTGATGTTCTTCAGGCGGCGACGACCGCAGGTGCGGCGGCCGCCTTGCTCGGTAGATTGGGCGTGAGCCCGGCGCTCTCAGCGGAAATGGGACGCTCGGAAAAGCCGCTGAAGGCCGCATTCTCCAACGCAGGCCTGCAGGCGACCTGGTGCGCCCAGGGCAAGCAAGCGGCCGAATGGTGGGGCAAGCTGTTCAACGTCGAGGTCACCTGGTTCGACGGCCAGCTCGACGCCGTCAAGCAGCGCGCCGCCATCGACAATATGGCATCGCAGAAATGGGACTTCGTCGCCATCCAGGCGTTCGGTATCGGCACGCTGACCCAACCCGTGCAGAAAATGATCGATGCCGGCACACCGGTCATCGACATGGATACCCTGATCGCGCCACTCGAGCAGATCAAGGTTCATTCGTTTCTCGCACCCGACAACGAATTCATGGGCGCCTCGGTGACGCAGGCGCTTGTCAACGCCCTCGGTGGCAAGGGCAAGGTCATCATGACACAAGGCGCGCTCGGTCATACCGGCGCACAGGGCCGCGCAAAGGGTTTTAATGCCGTTGTCAAGCAGTTCCCCGACATCGAGGTGCTCGATACCCAGCCGGCGGATTGGGACGTATCGAAGACGGCGCGGCTATGGGAAACCTATCTCACCAAATATCCGCAGATCGACGCCGCCTTCTTCCACAATGACGACATGGCGCTTGCTGCCTACAACATCATGAAGGCGCACAACCGCACCAACATCCTCATCGGTGGGGTAGACGCCATGCCGCCAGCGATCCAGGCGGTGAGCGAGGGCCGCATGTTCGCAACCGTCCGCAATCCTTCCTGCCGCATTCACGGCGGAGCCATCGTCGCTGGCGTCGCCGCCGTGACCGCAGGAGAGAAGAGCGGACAGGGTATCCCGAAGAGTGTCGTCACCGACGGTCCGGTGGTAACGAAAGCCAACGCGGCAGGGATGCAGTGGATGGAGGACCATTTCCTGATCTGAGCCGATATGCCGCAACGCCGGTCACCCATTCTGGAACTGCAACGGATCACGAAGTCCTTCGGCGGCGTCGAGGCGCTCCGTGGAGTCGACTTCGCGCTTTCCGCCGGCGAGATCCATGGTCTCGTCGGCGAAAACGGCGCGGGGAAGAGCACGCTGATGAAAATTATCGCCGGCGTGCATGCCGATTTCTCCGGCCGTTTCGTGCTGGATGGGAGGGAAATCCGCTTTCGATCGGCGCGGGACGCGCATGCGGCCGGCATTGCCATGGTCCACCAAGAGCTTAGCGTCGCGCCCGATCTGTCGGTGGCCGAAAACGTGTTTCTCGGCGCCCAGCCGAGCAATCGCTTCGGTCTGGTGCAGTGGCGGCGCATGGCGCGCGACGCGGGCGAGCAACTAAAAAGGTTCGGCATCGACATCGATCCGCTTTCGCGGCTCGGCGACCTGCCGATCGGCCTGCAGCAGCTGATCGAGATCGCCCGCGTCCTGTTCTCTGGCGCCCGCATTATCATCCTCGATGAGCCGACCTCCGCGCTCTCGCCGCCGGAGGTGGAGCGTCTGTTCGTGACCTTGCAACGGTTGCGCGACGAAGGCACCGGCATCGTCTTCATTTCGCATTTCATTGAGGACATCCTGCGCATTTCGGACACGGTGACAGTGTTCCGCAACGGCAGGAAGGTCGCCGAGGCGCGGCCAACCGCGACCAGCAAGGCCGCCTTGATCGAAGCGATGATCGGCAAGGGGCGCGAAGCGCTCGAGGAGACCTACACGCATGATGTGATGCTACCGCCGCCCAGCGATCGGCCCGTGGTTCTGACCGCGACCCGGCTGTCGTTTGCCCGTAGGCTCCAGGATGTCTCGTTTGAGGTCCGCTCCGGCGAAGTCCTTGGCATCTACGGCTTCATGGGGTGCGGCCAACTCGAACTGGCGCGGATTCTCTTCGGCAAGCTTAGGCCCGACAGTGGCGCGCTTGCCGTGACGGGCCGCCAAAAAGCCTTTGGCAGCACAGCCGATGCACGGCGTGCGGGGATAGCCTTCGTTCCCGAGAGCCGCCGCGCCATGCTGTTCCACCAGGAGCCCGTCTACAAAAATATCTCGATCAGCATCCTCGATCGTATTTCGTCGCTGTTTCTCAAGCCGTCCCGCGAGCGCACGATCGCCACCAGGCAGGTCGAGCAATTGCAGATCAGGCCTGCGGCCGTCGAACTCGACCTCGGGATGCTATCAGGGGGCAATCAACAGAAAGTCGCGCTTGCGAAGTGGCTCAGCTACCCGCCGCGTGTCCTGGTGCTGTGCGAACCGACGCGCGGCATGGATGTCGGGGCCAAGAACGACGTAATCCACATTATTCGCGATCTGCGCGCGCGGGGACTAGCCATCATCGTCCTCTCGACCGAGCCAGAAACAGTTCTGTCGCTTTCCGATCGCGTCATTGTGCTGAAGCGCGGCGCGGTAGTGCGCGAATTCAGCAACGAACAGATCAGCAAGGACCGTCTCTTGGAAGCGGCGTGAGGAGACACGTATGGTGGCCGGTGACAATGTGACAGTCTCCGCGGCGGATCGGAAGCCGCCGCGCAGTATTGCTGCATGGTTTCGCTCGCAAATGCGCAATATTGCGCCCTTCCTGACGCTGATCTGCCTCAGCGGCTTCTTCGCGGTTGCGAGCCCTTCATTTGCGACGATCGACAATGTCGGCAACATCCTTACCCAGGTTTCGGTCACGGGCATCATCGCCGTCGGCCTAACCTTCGTGATCCTCTGCGCTGAGATCGATCTGTCGATCGCGAGCATCGCCAACGCAACCGGCATTGCGGTCGCCTATTTCACCGCGCAGGAATCCTATGTGAACATAGCCAACGTGCCAATGCCCGGGTGGGCTGCGATCGGGCTGGCGCTGGCGTTTTGCGCGATGCTCGGTCTCATCAACGCGCTCGGGCTCACGATCATCGGGATCCCCTCCTTTATCATGACGCTGGCGATGATGCAGATCGCAGCCGGTATATCGGCGCTACTGGTGCGCGGGCAGATTGCGTACAGGGTGCCCGACCTCGTTGCAACGCTCGGATCATCGTCGGTGGGCGGCGTTCCCTGGATCGTGATCGTTGCGGCATTGATGCTGCTGAGCGGCCATCTGGTGCTGACCTATACGCGCTTTGGCCGCTACGTTTACATGGTCGGCGGCAATCGCGAGGCGGCAGAAAATTCCGGGCTCAACGTCAATCTGATCCTCGGCAGCGTCATGGTCATCTCGGCGATTTGCTCGGGCATCGGTGGCATGTTGGGCGTCGCACACTTCGGCAGCGCGCAACAGAACGAGTTCGACACCTATCTGCTCGATTCGATCGCCGCTGTGGTTGTCGGCGGCACCAGCCTTTTCGGCGGCCGTGGCGGCATCGGCAATACCATCGTCGGCCTGTTCGTGCTCGGCGTGCTCAACAATGGGCTCGACCACGTCAACATCGACAGTTTCCTGAAGATACTAATCCGCGGTCTGATTCTGCTCGCTGCGCTCGTCATCAACGTCTATGCGCAGAAATTGCGGGTCAGGGCGGTCGAATGATCGCGGCCTCCTATCCTGGATAGGCACCGGCGATAAGCTGGATCAGGAACCAGCGATCATGGCTCGTGAGCCGGACACGACCGGCAGCTTGCGGATCAAAACCAGCAGCTGATGTCGAGGCACTGCGTTCTTAGCCTCAAGCCGCAGCTTCGACTTGATGGCGAGGCTAGGACGGCCGGAAAGAAACAGATCAGCCCGATATCCCGCCAGCTTGGGCGATTCCATCGCGTCATCAACTCGGATAGGGTTTTCGGCGCACACCGGTGAGCGGTTCAGGCGCCATCCGAGAAAGCATTGCCGCTGAGCCTTGATCGCCCACTCTTCCCTGCCGGCCACGCGCTCATGGCGAGACGACCGATCTGGGCCAGCTTCTCGCGAGAGGCGCCGTCGCGCGCCTGGACCGCAAGCCCGCGCGCCACGGCGCTGCAATAGGCAGCCAGCATGTCGCAATCGGCGTCTTCAGGCACCTCGCCATTTGCCACACCCTTTCGGATGCGTGCCGCCATCGCGCTTTCCGAAAAGGCGCGATGCTCGGCCATCATGTCGCGTATGTTGCTCATGCCCGGCGGGCAATGCGTGCCCGCCAGCGAAATCATGCAGCCGAGCGGGTGATCGCCGCGGGTGAACTCTTCCGCGGTCGCCTCGAACAGCCGCGCGAAGGCCGTCTTGGTATCGATCGAAGGGTCATTGAGAATGGCGAAGAACCATTGACCCGACCATTCGAGGTAAGACCGCGTAGCCTCGCAATAAAGCGCTTCCTTGCTGCCGAAGGAATTGTAGAAACTCGACGCACTGACCCCCATCGCGGCGATCAGTTCGTCGAACGACGTGCCCTCATAGCCGCGCTCCCAGAATAGCTTCATCGCCGCCTGCAGTGCGACGGCGCGGTCGAACGCCGCCGGCCGTCCCCGGCCACGCTTGCCCCCCTCACCTTTCTTCCCTGTAATTATTTTTGGTGTCATCGCTCCAAAAACCCTTGAACGGCGCCTCCCCGAATTTATCTCCCGCGCACGATATTGGAGTGGTTCCTCCAGATATCAATCCCGTGCGCAGCTTTTCCACCACTTGAATGACAACCACCTGGCTTCACCCCTCGACACCCCGGCGCCGCCGGCGCGCGCGGTTCCCGGCGCCGGCGCGACCGAATTCCGGACGGCATAGCAAGGACTTATGGACAGTCTCATGGATCAGATCAGCGACCCTTCGACACTTGAACGAGAACGGCTGGACGAACCGGCGGCACGGCCGCGCCGATGGCGATGGAAGCTGACGGCGCTGGGCGCAGCAGTAGCGCTTGGCCTTACCTTCGCCTGGCTCGGCCTAGCGCCCCACCGGGGCAACCGGGCTGCGGCGGCGCCGACGCCCACCTCGGTCGTGACGGTTAGCCGGCCCTTGCAGCGCGAGCTCGATGTCAGGGCTGGTTTCCTCGGCCAGTTCTCCGCTATCGATCGCGTCGAGCTGCGCGCCCAGGTCGGCGGCACGCTCACGGAAATCCATTTCAAGGACGGGCAGATCGTGCACAAGGGCGATCTTCTGTTCGTCATCGATCCGCGGCCCTATGAAATCAAGCTGGCGCAGGCGCAGGCGGCGCTGCAGACCGCGACTGCCCGTGTGGCGCTCGCCAACAACCAGCTCTTTCGGGCGCAATCGCTCAAGCACAACGAGTTCGCAACCCAGGAGACGGTCGATCAGCGCACCAACGACCAGGATGCTTCGCAAGCCGCGGTCGAAGACGCTAAGGCGCGGGTGCGGGATGCCGAGCTCGATCTCGAATATTGCCGCGTGCGGGCGCCCTTTCCGGGGCGCATCGGCGCGCGTCAGGTCTCGCTCGGAAGCTTGGTCGCGGGAAGCCGCGCGGCGACCAGCCCGACCACGCTGCTGGCGACGCTGGTCTCGCTCGATCCGCTCTATCTCGATTTCGATATGAGCGAATCCGATTTCCTGACCTTCTCGCGCGAGCGCGCCCGCATCGGCGGTCCGCTTGCCAACAAGGTCATGATCGCGCTTAGCGACGAGAACAATTTCAGCCGCGAGGGCACGCTCGACTTCATCGACAATGCGCTCGATCGCTCCAGTGGCACCATTCATGCGCGCGCCACGGTGCGAAATGAGGACCTGTTCCTGGCGCCGGGCCAGTTCGCCCGGCTGCGCGTCGCGATTGCGTCGCCAACGCCGGTCTATCTACTGCCGGACGCCGCGGTCGTGCTCGACCAGTCGCAGCGCCTGGTGATGACGGTCGGCAGTGATGCGACCGTCAAACCGAAGATCGTGACGACCGGCGAACTGCGCGGCGGATTGCGGGTGATCCAGTCCGGCCTCGAGCCGAGCGACCGCGTCATCATCGACGGCCTGGTCCGCGCCATTCCCGGCACCAAGGTCGCGCCGCAGGACGGCACCATCCACTACGACCCGACCGCCGACCAGGGCTGAAATAAAAGGCTGAACAGGAGCTTCCCGTGACCCACAGCTTCATCGACCGGCCGATTTTTGCGACCGTCCTCTCCGTCTTCCTGACGCTGATTGGCCTCGGCGCGCTCGCCATTCTGCCGATCTCGCAATACCCGGAGATCGTGCCGCCCACGGTCCAGATCACCACGACCTATCCCGGCGCATCCGCCGAGACGGTGTCGCGCACGGTCGCAACGCCGCTCGAGCAGCAGATCAACGGCGTCGAGAACATGATCTACATGTCAAGCCAATCGACCGGCGACGGCAAGCTCACCGTCACCGTCACGTTCCGGATCGGGACCGACCTCAACGTCGCGCAGATGCTGACGCAGAACCGCGTACAAGACGCGCTGCCCCGGCTGCCCGAGGACGTGCAGCGGCTCGGCGTGCAGGTGCGCAAAGCGACGCCCAACATCCTGCTCGCGGTGCACCTCTACTCGCCCGACAGTTCGCGCGACACGCTCTACATCTCGAACTATGCGACGCTGCATGTGAAGGACGTGCTGGCGCGCCTGCCCGGCGTCGGCGACGTGCAGATCTTTGCCGGCCGCGAATACGCCATGCGCATCTGGCTCGATCCCGACAAGGTGGCAGCCCATAACCTGAACGCGAGCGAAGTCCTCACCGCGCTGCGCGCCCAGAACGTCCAGGTCTCGGCGGGCGTACTGAATCAGCCGCCGGTCGCCTCAAGGCAGGCCTATCAGATCAACGTGCAGACGCTCGGGCGGCTCTCGACGCCCGAACAGTTCGCCTCCATCGTCCTGAAATCGGACAGCGAGGGCCGCGTGACGCGGCTGAGCGACGTCGGCCGCGTCGAGATCGGCGCCGCCGACTACGGCTCGACGGCGTTCATGGACCACGGACCCGGCATGCCGCTCCTTATCTTTGCCCAGCCGGGTGCGAACTCGCTGGCCGTCGAACACGAAGTGCTCGACACGATGGAGACGCTGGTCAAGGACTTCCCGCCCGGCCTCAGCTACAAGGTCATCTATGATCCCACCATCTTTGTCGGCAAATCGGTCGACGAGGTGATCAAGACGATCTTCGTCGCGATCCTGCTCGTGGTCGGCGTCGTGTTCCTGTTCCTGCAGAGCTGGCGCGCCGCGATCATTCCGGTGATCGCGATCCCGGTGTCGCTGGTCGGCACCTTCACCTTCCTCTATGTGCTCGGAATATCGCTGAACAATCTGTCGCTGTTCGGCCTCGTGCTCGCGGTCGGCATCGTCGTCGATGATGCCATCGTCGTGGTGGAGAATGTCGAGCGCAACCTCGAGCGCGGCATGACCCCGGCAGAGGCCGCCTACGTCACGATGAACGAGGTCGGCGGCGCGCTGATCTCGATCGCGCTGACCTTGTGCGCGGTGTTCGTGCCGTCGGCGTTCCTGTCTGGTATCACCGGGCAGTTCTTCCGCCAGTTCGCGGTGACGATCGCGGTTTCGACATTGATCTCATGCTTCGTCTCGCTGACCCTGAGCCCCGCCCTGTGCGCGGTTTTGTTCAAGGCGCATGAGCCGGGCCACAAGGCGCGCGGCTCGTGGATCGTGCGGCTGGTGCAAGCCGGATTTACCCGCTTCAATCATGGCTTCGAGTGGCTGTCGACGAGCTATGGACGGCTGACGCGACGGCTGGTGCAGATCACCGGCGTGGTGCTCGTGGTGTATGCGGCGCTGATCGGCGTCGCCGGCTTCCAGTTCGCCCGCGCACCGACCGGCTTCATTCCGGAGCAGGACCAGGGCTATCTCATCACCGTCGTACAACTGCCGCCCGGCGCCACGCTCGACCGCACGGAGGCTGTGGTCAAGAAGGCGATCGACATCATCATGTCCACGCCCGGCGTCGAGCATGTCGCGCCGTTCGCGGGGCTGGACGCGACCACTTTCACCATCGCCTCCAACGCCGGAACGATCTTTTCCGGCCTGCCCTCGCTCTACAATCACGAGGTCAAGGGCCTGACGGCGACCAGCGTGCTGGCCGACCTGCGCAAGCGCCTGTCGGTGATTCAGGAAGCCTATGTGCTGACGATTCCGCCGCCGCCGGTGCAGGGCATCGGCAATGCCGGCGGATTCAAGATGATGCTGCAGGATCGCGCCGGGCTCGGCTCGGAGGCGCTCTCGAAAGCGGCGCAGGCGCTGGTCGCCGCCGCCAACAAGGATCCGAGCTACGCCGGTGTCTTCACCCTGTTCGGCACGCGCTCGCCGTCGGTCTACGCCGATATCGATCGCGAGAAGGCCGAGAAGGTCGGGCTGACGCCCACCGACGTCTTCAACACCCTGCAGGTCTATCTCGGCTCGCAATATGTCAACGACTTCAACTATCTCGGCCGGACCTACCAGGTTATCGCGCAGGCCGATGGCTCTTTCCGCCAGGATCCGCAGGACATCGCGCGGCTGAAGGCTCGCAACGCGTCCGGCGAGATGGTGCCGGTCGGCACGGTGGCGCGGTTGAAATCCGAAAACGCAGCCTACCGCGTACCGCGTTACGATCTGTTCCCCGCCGCCGAAGTGATGGGCGTCGCAGCACCGGGGGTCGCGACCGGCACCGCGCTGCACCGCATGGAAGAGCTTGCGCACGATATGCTGCCGCCCGGCATCGGCTTCGAATGGACCGAGCTTGCGTTTCAGCAGCAACAGCCGGGCACCTCGTCGCTCCTGGTGTTCGGCGCGGCCGCCCTGTTCGTGTTCCTGGTGCTTGCCGCGCAGTATGAGAGCTGGAATCTGCCGCTCGCGGTCGTGATGATCGTGCCGATGTGCCTGCTCGCCTCCGTGACGGGGCTGTTGTGGCGGGGGATGGCGATCGACGTGCTGGCGCAGATCGGCTTCGTCGTGCTGGTTGGTCTCGCCGCCAAGAATGCTATCCTGATCGTGGAATTTGCGCGCCAGACCGAGGAAGCCGGCGCGACGCCGGGCGAAGCGGCCGTGACCGCGGCGCGCACGCGGCTGCGGCCGATCCTGATGACGTCGCTGGCCTTCATCTTCGGCGTGGCGCCGCTCGTGGTCGCTACGGGTGCAGGCTCGGAGATGCGTCAATCGCTGGGCACGGCGGTCTTCGCCGGCATGCTGGGCGTGACCGCCTTCGGCCTCCTGTTCACGCCCGCGTTCTATACGGTCGTCAGAAAAATCCAGCGCAAAAAGCCGCAAGCAAGACCCAACGAAGCCGCGCCCGCGAGCTATATCGATGCTAATCGCGACGACCATGCGAGCGGCGTGCGCGTGCCAAGCCGGACAATTTGAGACGAACGAACGGCACCGCTGATTTTGTGAAGTCGTCATGCGCCGATTGCGCGCAATGGGCATCGGAAGCATCAATTCACAGGCCGTCCTTGGCGGACTTCACCACCACCACGCCCGAGCTTAAGTTTTCGGAACGCACACAGGCAGCCGGCGGACCTCTCGCTGACACCGATCCCTAAGCTGCTTCCTCTGCCGTGGACGGAGCATCAGTCGCTCCTAGCCTGATTTTTCAGACTGATTTGCATCGATCCCCCGCATTGACGTTTCGGGGTATATCGTTATGATCATAACGATATACCCATGGGAGGATCGTATGACTGAAAGCGCCAGCAAGCTCACCCATGATTTCACCGATCGCACAAAATACGATGCGCTCATGGAGGTCGTGAGGAACCGTCTGACGACGCGGGCATTCGATTCCGGCTACGTCATGCCGTCAGAGCATTATGAAATGATTTTGGAGGCCGCGCGACATGCTCCGTCGGGGGCGAACGCTCAGCCCTGGCACTTCATTGCCGTCACCGATCAGAACTTGAAGAACAAGATCACGGAATATTTTCGGGAAGAACAGGTCATGCGGGCCAAGCTGAAAATGAAATTCCCAACGCCCGACTACCGCGGCTTGGCGTCTGCTCCCGGCTTTATCGTCGTTGCTAGTGACTTTCGCTGGGTCAAGGCATTTCCGGTCCTGAACGACGGCTCCGAACTCGACAAGATGTACAAGGAGAACGCCGAGCGGATCCTACTCCAAAGCGTGGCGGCGGCGACCATGTCGGCGCATCTCGCCGCCGCCGCCCTTGGATATAATGTTTGGTGGGTGACAGCGATCGGCCAGGAGAAGGCGCAGCAGGCCATGAAGCCTCTGCTCGGCATTCCCGCCGAGCTGTCTGTCCTTGATATCATGTGTTTTGGCCCGCCCGCCAAGCCGCCGTACAAGCGCTGGAAGAAAAGTCTGACAGATATCAGCAACTGGAACAGGTTCGATGCGTCCCACTTCATGACGGACGCGCAGATCGACAATTGGGTGGCAACCACCCGGCACAAGGTGATGTATCGGGATGCAGAGAACGTCGACTAAGGCCGCCGCGGCGGCGGCCGCGCGCGCCAAGCCCGCTTACAGCCTTGAGGATCAGGTTGGGTTCCTGCTGCGACGCGCCTATCAGCGCGCGTCCTCAAATCTAATCGACCGCATCGGTCCTTACGATTTGACGACGCCGCAGTTTGCCACGCTGGCCCGGCTCTACGAACGCGGGACACTCTCACAGAACCTTCTCGGCCGCCTCGTCGCCATGGAGCCCGCCAACATCAGGGATGTCGTTTTGCGGTTGAAAAAGCGCCGCCTGGTTACGACTAGGCGCGACCCAGACGATGGACGGCTGATCCTGCTCAGCCTGACAGCTTCCGGCACGTCTCTTGTTGAGGAACTGCTGCCGATCGAGATTGAGTGCACGGCACGCACTCTGGCCAAGTTCAACGCGAACGAAAAAACACTTCTCTACGACCTGCTGGGCCGGCTGGCCGATAGCTGAAGCACGTACTTCGGGAGGATAGAAATGGGTTGCGGACATTCGGATCACGACACCGGCTATCAAGAGTTCATCGAGGTCGTCAAAAAACGCCGGAGCGTCCGGCGATTCGAAAAAGGGAAGAAGGTCGAGCGTGAAATCCTGCTGAAAATCGCCGAAGCGGGTCGGTGGGCCCCGACAGGCGCCAATGCGCAATGCTGGGACCTAATCGTCGTCGACGACGCCGATACCAAGCAGGCGGTGCTCGATGTCTTCTTGCGTCAATCGCAGAGGCTGGTCGATCACGCAAAGGGTTTCCCCGCCGTCAAGAAAACCTATCTTGCAAACACGGTCGCAATTTTTGTTGTGCTGGGTGATCCGCGCTTCAAGGCCTGTTTCCCGCAGGGGACCAGCCCGGAATGGCAGCGCGAATATAGCGAGAACAATGAGCGTATTTTTCTGGCTTCGCTTGGCGCCGCGATCCAAAACATTCAGCTCGCCGTCACCGCTTGTGGCTTGACGTCAGCGTGGCTGTCTGGAGGCGGCGAGGACAAAACCAACGAAGAGCTGGCGGCGGTCCTTGGATATCCGCCATTCCTCAGCGCGATCGGGACTGTTCCTGTCGGCTATCCAGAAAAGAATGTCGGTCGGCGCTATCGAAGGTCGCTCGAGAAGATCGTTCACTGGAATCGATACGAGGCAGAAAAACTCAGGCCAGACGCAATGATCGAGCATTACGTCACCGAGGTGAGGCCATTTGCCATGTACCGGGGAGTGGAAAACGTCGGCGAATGGGAAGACGCCGAGGAGATCCTTGGCAAATGGAAGGATTTTTACCTCGGCTCTTAGTCCCCGAGAGACTCGACTTTGACGTGCTGGTTCCAGCCAGGATCGCCTGCCCATGTCGCGCAAAAGCAGAAATGCGTCGATCGAAGGTTATGGAATATTGCTCTGAACCTTCGATCCGCCCGCCTATCCACTGCCATGGAATGTTTGCTGCGGTCCCCGAAGGATGACCCGACCGGCTCGTTTCCGTCCCTGAACTGCGCAGCAGTTTCAGCCGCCCGCCAAGGACGACCGGGTTTCCGCGCCCGCGACCGCGCCGCTACCGGGTGGCTGGCTGTTGATCTGCTGTTTCATAATAGCTGAGGGCTTGAACACCACCACGCGTCGCGGAGAGATCGGCACCTCGATGCCGGTCTTGGGATTGCGCCCGAGACGTCCGCCTTTTTCGCGTACCATGAATGACCCGAACGAAGACAGCTTCACCGTCTCGCCCTTCTCCAGGCAGTCGGTGATCTCTTGCAAGACCAGTTCAACAAAAGCGGATGATTCAGTTCGGGACAGTCCTACCTTCTGGTAGACCGCCTCGTACAGATCGACGCGTGTGACCGCTTTGCTAGTTTTTGGCATCGCACGGCCCCCCAGTGTGCTCCAAATAATAGAGCCCAACGCAATGTGGTCAACAGTCAGTGCGCGTTCGGGCGCGCTCCGCAAGGCGGGGGCACGGCACGGGCTGTTCCCCTAGGCGGTGCCGCTTCCTAAGCTCCAGGTCGATGCGCTTGAGCCCGGTGGGCTGCGAGATCGAACCGAGGCCGATCATCTCAACAAATGCCCGGTCTGCGGAGCGTTGCTCGCATGCGCGATCTAGCCCAAATGCCGGCGCATGTTCACGACGCGGGGATTGAAATATGCCAGAATCTGGGGCCGCAAGGCTCGTTGCATTAGAGTTAAAAGCAAAGCCCACGGTAAACCATCCGCCAACCCATGGATGCTACCACGTCGCGATAGCCCGCACAGGACTTTAGGTGGCGCATGCTGCGAAACGGCAGTTATTCTGCTTGGTTCAGAACCTCGTTGAGAGAGGGAACCGGCATCGTAGAGCTTAACGACGGCAAAGTGAGTGGCGGCGACCCAGTGTTCGCCTACTCTGGATCATACTTTCAAAACGGCGATGAATTTTCGGCTTCCCTTACGACGCGGCGACACACGCAGGGGCAACCATCCGTGTTCGACATCGACAACGTAGACTTGACCGTGACCGGTACGTCTACGCCGACGACGGCAGCCTGCACCGGAACTACCAAACAAGCGCCTGGCTTAGCCTTCGAGGCCGTTTTTGTGCGTATCGCGGATGAACCGAGCAACGCAGCGCCCTAGGCGTCGAGGCGATGATGGGACACGCGACGCGATGCCGAGCCTGACGTGAAAGAGGCCGCCAACTGAGGTGGCTTACTTTGGCGACCGCAGCCGCTTGTAGCTCCGTGATTGTCGGAGCGATGTCAGCGGCCCTGGCCGAGACGCGCCTCAATCACCGGGCCTTATCGTCGCCTCCGACCTGACGGCGCGATCTCGGCCAGCACCAAGACGATCTCGTTCACCGGTTGCCAATTCGATCCCGCCCAGTTCGCCGATGCGGAGGCCGCCACTTCCGGTTTTCCCTGAAAGCCGACATACGCCGCGTGGCGTGAGAGCGGCGGTTTTTTATGGGCCGCCGCTTACTGCATCGCGCGCTCCTGCTTGATCCCGTGGGTCCGTCGATCGAGCAAAAGTTCGACCGACAGGCCGCCCCCCGGTTGCACGCCCGCCTCGTCGAAGCGATGGATGGCGCGCACCACGTCGCAGCAGCCATCGGGACTGACCCCGGCCGGTTCCAACCGAAAATCTCCGTCGAACCAGCCCTTGGTGCGCCGGAGATACTGCTCGACACTTTCCACGGAACTGTCCGCCGGGCCGATGATGGAGTAATCGATCAGGCCGGTCGTGCCGAGGCCCGATGCCTCGCTCCAGCCATCGTCCCGATACAGGCCCTCTTCGAGGCGCCAAACTAGGTCGAAGGACTCGCCCGATCTTTTGTGCCAGTGGAGCCGGTAATAAAGGTTGCGCCGCCAACTTGGCGAATGGCCGGTCATCCAGTTCATCTCGAACGGCGTCGGCCAGGCGATCAGGCTGCGGTCTCGACTGAACACCACGTCGTCCCCATCATCCGCGGCAAAGGGGATATCGGGACGGCCATCGACGGGGGGCCGGCCGATCCGCGTACCGAGCGGAAAAGCGTGGCCCAAGGCGCGCAAGGTCAACCGACCAGCGGCGTCGACGTCGTATCGTATATTGACCGGGTTGCCATCGAGGCCGGACAGATACATCTTCGCATCGCCGATTTTCAGGCTGGGCGGCCAGTAGACATAGGCGCCAACGGGCAGCGCCTCCGCGGGTCCGGTAGCGATGCAGTCGAGCAAGAGCACGAGCTGCCGCCCGGCAAACAGCCAGACACCAGCGATGCCGATTAGAGCTAGAACCGCCAGGATCACGGCGAAACGAATGGCGACTGCTCCTTCGCGCGGGGGTGCTCGCATCAACATCAGGTCCGCCGATTCATGGAAAAGGGAGGCAAATTGATATACGCTCAAAACATCTAACGGTGAGACTTTTCCTTTCTCCTACCGAAAACGACGATGTCTCTTGTGGGTCATTCGCGCCGTTTTGGCCACGGACCAGCCACAACCGGTCACCCCCAGCTAACAGACATGCTCACCGTCCATCGGCATGTCTCAAACCTGCCAGACGCGGACATTTCGCTACGGCGAAGCGACGCGGATATCAGTTAGCCACCGCTGCGAAATTGCGTGATGTTCGGCGAGGGCGGATTTGGATATCGCTTAAGCGTTGCCAAGTACTCATCGACAGTTTTGAGCGCAGGCCCCGATACCCAGCCAAACATTGCCGCTACAATCAGATCCTCGTGCGGATCCATTTCAATGTTGTAAATCTTCGGGTAGCCGGCCATCGGAGCGCTGGCGGAGAACATACCGGGCTGCCGCTGCGGTCCAATGCCGGTCGGATGAACGTCGGTGAAGTAAATGCGCCACTGCTTCCAACGCGCCGCGACGAGGTCTGCACCGATAAAGCTCAAGAGGCTTTCGCGATGTCCTGTGGCTGTGCTTCCGAGCAAGAGGTCGATTTGATCGATGCCGTCAATCGGTCGGTCCGTTGGCATCTTGCCGCCGACGATGTGGGCGAAGGTCGGCATGAAGTCCATGATCGAGAACATGGCGTAGGTGGTTGTGTTCGGCTTGACCTTGCCGGGCCAACGGATCATTGCCGCTGTCCGTATCGCGCCCTCTGTCACTTCGCCTAACTCTCCACGGAACGGACCGGAATTGCCCATGTCCGGCGTCCCTTGGTTACCGTGTTCGCGTGCGGTTTCCCCCTGCGGCCCATTGTCGGAGGCAAAGACGACGATGGTGTTGTCGTCGATGCCAAGTTGTTTCAGCGTGTCGAGGATCTGGCCGACATGGTAGTCCCCCTCCATCAGCTTGTCGCCGTAGTTGCCGATCCGCGACTTGCCCTTGAACTGCTGCGAAGGCAGGTTCGGGAAGTGCCCCATCGAGAACGGCAGGTAGAGGAAGAAGGGCTTCCCAGCGGCCGTTTGACGCCGCATGAAGTCAATTGATTTGTCGACCAACTCATCGTCGATATTGGCACGCACCTCCTCGGTATATGGCTTCACCGTCTGCAACGGCCCACCGGCCTTCGCCTCAACGATCTGCGGCCCAGTCTTTAGCAGTGTTTCGTACGGCTCATTGATCGAGTGCGTGAGGGCGATTGTCACCACATATGTTGCTGCATCCCAGCTAATGTCCGGCGGGATGCCGTAGAACTCATCAAAGCCGTGCGCGGTCGGCAAGCTCTGCGGCGCACTTCCAAGGTGCCACTTTCCAAAAATCGCGGTGGCATAGCCCACACTCTTGAACAACTCACCGATGGTGAAGGCGTTAGCGGGAAGTGTATAGGGGCTGCCCTCAATGGCGATCAGCGACAGACCGTTGCGGATCGAGTATTGTCCGGTCATAAGCGCCGCACGGGAGGGGGTGCACGCTGGTTCCACTAGGAATTGCGTGAGACGCAATCCCTCTTGAGCCAGTGCATCGAGGCGCGGCGTCGGAGCCCCGCGCAACTCGCCGCCGCCATATGACCCAAGGTCGCCGTAGCCGACGTTGTCGGCGAGAATAAAAACAACGTTGGGCTTATTGCTTTGTTGCGCAAAGGCGGTCGCCGAACCCATCAAAGCAAGTAGCGTCGCCGCTGAAGCGAAGCGCATTAAGGCTGTGACTTTCATAGTGATAGCTCCATGAGCCATACCGGGCTGTAAGCGTAGCTGCCGCATTCAACCCTCTCAAGCAGGCCGCGCGGCATCCATTGGGGAGTTAGAGCCAACTGAGGCAGCTTTACTCTGGCGGCCTTAGTTCGCTCTTGAGCCAGCCAGTGGCGTTGTTTGAATTCATCGGGTCCTCTGCCAGCACCTTGTAAGCGAGTTCGCACTTAGGACATTCAAATGTCCACAAATCGGGACCAGCAAAGCTGGGCTCGATACCGGCCAGCATCATTCGAATCCGGCACTTGGGGCAGCGAGGCCGCTCGATCATGGTAAGCGACGACTCAGGGGAATGAGTTTGAAACATGTGATGCTCCTTGGATTCAGGCGGGAGGAAACCTCTTAGTCACCGATAAAGCGGATGGTCGCGTACGAAGATTGTCACCACACCGGTGGCACTCGCGCTCGGCGAGCACCGCCTGACGTTTCTTAATAAGTGGTTCAGGCAGTGGTTACGTATCTGCGGCAGAAAACTGGCTGGCCGTCCAAATCGTCATTAGCACGCGCCCATCTGCTATCTCACCTTGCGACGGATGGATCTCGTGTGGCGGGCGCTTCTGCACGCGGAGCCGTACTACTGCTGATGGTCGTTAAGTCCGTTTTGCGCTGCCGTTCACAATCGCTAAACGCGCAGGATGGGAGGCGGCTGCACAATCGAAGCTTCGCCCTTCAACTATTGCATAACCAGACTCTCGAGCGTCGATGAGCGATTTAGAGGCATAGGCCAGTCGGGCCTTCGGAGCGTTTCCGATGGTGTCTCGCCGAATAATGACCGATAGGTGACCGAGAAGCGCCCTAATTCCCAGAAGCCGTGATCAGTAGCAATTCGAGTGACGGTGGCCGTAGATGGATCGGCGCACAGGAGTGCGCAACGGACAAGGTGCATTCTTCGCAAGGAGAAGTAGCGGATCGGACCCATTCCCAGATGCTCCTCGCAGGCGAGGCGCAGTGTTCGCTCCCCCACGCCGATTGCGGGGCAAATTTCAGCCAGATAGAGCGGCCGGTCGAGATTCGCTTCCAGGAATTCCGCGAGCCGCGCGACGATCGCATAGTGACGTCGGCCGCTTCCCATCCGTTTACTAATCTTCATGACTAGCCTCCATTCCGGGATCGCAAAGTGACGCTAGAAAAAGAAATGGGGTCTGACCATCATTGGGAATACGTACCGGAATAGGTGGAACCACGTGCAAACGTTTGCTGAAGCTATGGCCGGTTTACAGTTCTCAGGCAGTGGCCGGAAATAAAGCCGTCAGCATGGATCCGGCTACAATTGTATTGTGCCTGCTCAGGCACCGGCGCCAATCGCGAGGCGGACAACCATTCGCAGGCGACGATCCGAAAAGGGATGCTACGCAGACCCCACGCGCGCAATGCCGATCATTTCCTGACCCGCAGCAGAAGGCTTGCGGCTGCCTCGCACAGCGCCTCCTGAACGGCGACGCGAAGCAAGATCAACAGCGCTGAGGTCCGCTCTGGCTCTGCATCATTCGGAAGTAGACTTGCTGTCTAAGGCTCGAATTGCCGTCTGCGAACCTCGGAGAGATCTCTCTCAAGGAAGAAGTTGAGCAAAGTTCGAATCACTGCGACCGTCGCGAGGCGCACCAGCTCGGAGCGATTGAGGTCGCAAGGCTATCGGCGGCGAGCTGGAAGGTAAGGCCGGCGACCAGCCATCGCGCATAGTGCAGCCACACGTCTCGCCTTTCATGTCCGGTCGCAGATGACAAGAGCATAACCCGCAAACCCCGGACAAAGGCTTGGATCGTCCCGATCGCAATGATGACCAATACCATCGCATCGATGACCAGCACCGTGCCGTTGGTGATTGCAACGAGCCATTCATGCATCGTGAGCACCTCGCAACATCTTCAAACCAGTCGTCTCGACCCGCGGGCCAGCACCGGATGGCCTTCGTCCGGACTATGCAATTCCGGCAAGGGTCGTTCGGCGGCAAAATTGAAGCGCTGAACTATTGGCATCATTTGGTTTCGACGCATCTCTAGGTTTGCGCCTGCTTGAGGCGTGTTCTTTCGCGCTCCAGAGTGAGCTCCCGCAACGAATCGTAGATTGGCGGGTCGTGCATCAGAGTCGGCACCAGCATCGCCATGAAACAGGCCCCCAACATCGGTAAGAGCATCGTGACGTTTGCCGTCATCTCGACGACAAGGACGATGCCGGTCAGCGGGGCGCGGACGACACCGGTGAAAAAAGCGGCCATCCCGACAACGGCGAATCCCTCGGGTTGAATGTTCAGATCCGGAAATACAAGCTGGCACAGCTGACCGAAGAACAGTCCCAGTTGGGCTCCCAGTACAAGCATGGGGGCAAACAGGCCCCCCGGTGTCCCCGCCGCATACGATATGGCGCCGAGCCCGAGCCTGAGCAGGAAAACGAGCGGAAGCAGGCCAAGCGTCTCCGCCCCGACCAGAGTGCGCTGCGTAATCGGATCGCCGCCGCCTACAAGGTCGGGCACGAACCAAGCGAGCATCCCGACTGCCCCGCCGATAAGACCCGCACGCAGCTCGACGGGCCACCGGTCGAGTTGACGGATCGTCGCAATCGTTCCGAGCAGCAAGCGATTATAAACAATCGCCGTAAGCCCGGCGACCGCCCCAAGGACAAAGTAGAGCGGCCTCGTTGCTGCACCAGGGTAGGCCAACGCCCCAACATGGAAATCTGCTGCGTCGCCGAGGATCACACGTGACACGGAGATGGCCGTCGCCGACGCGCCAAGCGCCGCTATCGCAACGCGTAGCTCGAATCGCCGCACCAATTCCTCCAGGACGAAAATGGCGCCGGCGATCGGAGCGTTGAAAGCAGTGGCCAGGCCTGCCCCGGCGCCTGCGGCAAGCAACACTCTGCAGTCGGGCCAGCCGCGTCGAAATTCCTTGCCGATTAGATGCCCAATGGTCGCCGCCATCTGAACACTTGGGCCTTCACGGCCGAGCGCCAGCCCCGAGCCGATCGCCAGCACACCTGCAATGAATTTCACCGGTATGATGCGAAACGGCGCCTGCGGCAGTTCCTCGTTCAGCACGGCCTCGACGTGTGGGATGCCGCTTCCTGACGCGTGAGGCGAGTAGCGGCGAACCAGCCAAGCCGCTACCGCCGCCCCGGCGGCACAAGCGATGCTGACGACCAAAAAGCCGGCGAAAGCTTTCGAATGCGTCCAGACGATGAGGGCATCGCGAAACCTGTCCGCCCGTTCAAGCAAGAGCAGGAAGAGCGCTCCTACGAAACCCGAAAATGCGCCAACGATAAGCGCCAAAACAGCAAGTACCAGCATGCTGCCATGGTCGCCATCTCGCTCGCTCGCAAGGTTCTGCCCGGGGGTCATTTGCATTTCACATTGGGGACAAGCGAGAACTCAGAGATGGCCACCAAGATCTTTCCGTCGACGACCTTGGCCGGAGCCCCTTGGCCTGAAGTAATCATTGTCTCTCCTTCTCACGGTCCCGATGGTTCGGCGACGGCGCGTGATGCGTCAAAGACCACCTGGTCGTATTGCCAAAGGCGCTCGAAGAACCTCAGGGCTCGGCAATCGCCGTCGCCGTCCTGCGCTGTAAATTGCAGAATTTCGGCCAGGGTTCGGTTTCCGTCGATGGCGCCGAGCAGCCGATCCTCGAAAGAGTCGACGGTGCAAACGAGATCAGTAAATTTGTGCGACCGGTTAATCAGCACCGCGACGCTACCAGGAGGCAGACGTTCCCGAACGCACACCGTCCCCGGCAGTGCAATGGGAATGTAGTCGCGCCAGCTATCGCCGGCGAAGGTGATCGGCTGGCTCACCTCGGAGCGATCGTCGCGGTAGGCGATGAAGTCGTGCGAGACCATTGTTCCGCGGAAGATTTCGACGGCGGCGTGCTGCAGCCGGGAGGGTAGCGAGGCCAGACGCGCGGCGTGCGGGCTGCGCGCCACCATCCCGCATTGGGCCAAGTAGGGAGCCTGCTCGATCCAGCGGCCGAAGGACATGCCGCACCGATCGAGCCATGCATACAGTACCGGGACGGAGTATGCGCGATCTTGGGGATGAAGGAGTGCGTCGGCCATAGCTTCCGGCTGCCGGAAGTCCTTCGCCCGGCGCAGCACACCCGAGATTGGGTGATCCGCCGATAGTGCCGCAAGCACGGCGGCAAGACCTCGCAGATCGTCCTCTGAGGCGCGAATCCCGAGCAGCCGGCAATACTCCTGCATCATGTAGACCCCGGCCCGGCCGTAGCGTGCATAGACCATTAGCCGCATCGCGCCTTGCGGACGGAGGACATCGCGAAGGGCGCGCAGGCCATGGTCCGGGTCGGGCATGTGATGGAGCACACCGGTGCAGACGACCAAGTCGAAGGAGCGCGCCAGTTTGCGGACATCCTCGATCGGGAGATGATGGAGTTCGAGGTTGTTCAGATTGTATTTGCGCTGAAGGTCAAGCGT
The DNA here is from genome assembly GCF_900129425.1 of Bradyrhizobium erythrophlei. Lineage (NCBI taxonomy): Bacteria > Pseudomonadati > Pseudomonadota > Alphaproteobacteria > Hyphomicrobiales > Nitrobacteraceae > Bradyrhizobium > Bradyrhizobium erythrophlei. Next base: position 5,241,778 of record NZ_LT670817.1, read on the forward strand.
GTGACGCAGGCTCGTTTTGCTTACGTCGATCGCGGTGACCCGCGCATCAGGCTCGCGGAGCGCATACCTGGCTGCCTGCGACGTGCCGCAGCCGGCCACTAGAATTTCCTGATTTGCGCGCGGGCGCTCGTTCGGCCACGTCAGGTGGAACTGCGCGCGGCGACGCTGCGGATTCGCATATAAATCCCTCTCCCGGTCCAGATTGTCGACCGGCGCCGGGTAGGGCATCTTTTCGTAGAAGTCGCGGACCTCCTGCAAGGCAGAGGTCGCCGGCCCCTCGCACAGATCGCTCCGGGTCACTTCGATTTTCCTAGCAAGCGTCTTTGCAGACGGCGGGCGCAATCGAGATTGCCGATTGCGCCCAGCGGTTGCACCATCTCGGGAGACTTTGTTATTTCACCGCGCCGCCCGAGCCTACTTCCAGCGCCTTCCTGTGGGCCTCGAGTTTCTCCATTACGTTGCCGACGGTAAAACTATCGGGCCGCTGCCTGGGTGGGAATTCCACCAGAGTCTGCATATACTGGGTGACGAGCGCAGCGGCTGGCACTAGTAAAAAGACCCGATCTACCCGCCATTGCTTGTACGAAAGGTCGCCGGCAACCGACGCGTTCTCGAACGGGTCGCTCCGCAGGTTGAAGAGCTTCGGGACTCTCAGATGCACAAAGGGTTCCTCCCAGGTGTCGAACCCTTCAGCGCGTTGCTCGGCGAAATGGACCTTCCAGTTGCCGTAGCGAAGCGCCATCAGGTCGCCGTCGTCACTCCAGTACAAGAAGCCTGGGCGTGGGTTCTCTTTCACTTCGCCCTTCCAATAGGGGAGCAGATTGAACCCGTCGATATAGACCTTGAAGGTTTTCTTCCCGGCCGTGTATCCCTGCTTGAGCTTCGCCGCAATGTCCGGCTCCCCGGCCGCAGCCACGAGCGTGGGCAGCATGTCCTGATGGGAGAAGATGTCGTTGCTGACAGTACCCGGCTTGATCACACCCGGCCAGCGGATCATGCAGGGCACTCGCCAAGCACCCTCCCAGTTCGTGTCTTTCTCGCCTCGAAACGGCGTGGTCCCACCGTCAGGCCAGCTGAATTCCTCCGCTCCATTGTCGGTAGCGTACATGACGATGGTATTTTCGGCGATCCCAAGATCATCGAGTTTCTTGAGGAGTTGTCCGACGTGGCCGTCGTGCTCCACCATCCCGTCGGGATACACGCCGAGACCCGTAACACCCCGCGACTCCTTCTTGAGATGCGTGAAAATGTGCATCCGAGTCGAATTGAACCAGCAGAAGAACGGCTTGTCGTCCTTCACGGCGGCGTCCATGAACTTCAGGCTGGCGTCAAGAAACTCGCCGTCCACGGTCTCCATGCGCTTGATCGTCAAAGACCCGGTATCTTCGATTTTCTGTGTTCCATCGGGGTTGGCCCAGGAATGAAGCACGCCCCGGGGCCCGAACTTCTTCTTGAATTCGGGGATCTTCGGATAATCTTCATTTTCCGGCTCTTGCTCAGCGTTCAGGTGATAGAGGTTTCCGAAGAACTCGTCGAAGCCGTGCGCCGTCGGCAGGAACTCGTCGCGGTCGCCGAGGTGATTCTTGCCGAACTGGCCGCAGACGTAGCCTTGCGGTTTGAGCAATTCGGCAATGGTCGGGTCCTCCGGTTGTAGACCTAGCTTCGCGCCCGGCAAACCGACTTTGGTCAGACCGGTCCGGATCGGCGACTGCCCGGTGATGAACGCGGCGCGGCCGGCGGTGCAGCTCTGTTGCCCGTACCAGTCGGTGTACATCGCCCCTTCCTTGGCGATCCGATCGATGTTCGGGGTGCGATACCCCATGATGCCGTGATTGTAGCCGCTGATGTTGAACCAGCCGATATCATCGCCCCAGATAATGAGGATGTTCGGCTTATCAGTCTTAGCCATTTGATCTCCTCCTGTCGGCATTGCAGTTTCGGGTCTAGTAGAGGGACATGACTCCGGGCATTATGATCGCTTTACGGTAGAGGGCGGCGCGCCCGCCGGGGTGTAGCCTTTGCGCTGCCTGCCGCGAAACATCCGCCGAGCGTCTGCCCGCAGCTAGTCTTGCAAGAGACCGTCGAGACCGAAGATTGGCGGTGAAAGCGTCAACCTCGGACGCAACGGGCGGCAAGCCAAATGCCTACCGCCCGATGCGGAACGCCGGCGCTCAGTGCATTCCCGAGGCGGTTTCGTGCATCATCCTCAATGCGTCGTCGAGGGTGAAGGTGTTGGGCTTCTGAATCGGCGGAAAGTCCTTGAAGGTCGCCGCCCATTGGCCTGCCACCGCCTGCGCTCCGTACAACAGGTAGATGTGGTGAATGTACCACTCCCAGTAGGTGTTGGACGTCTGATCCGCCCGCTCGTAAGGGTCGGTGCGAAGATTGAAGATCTTCGGTATTCTGAGCCGGGTGAACGGCTCGGCCCAGATCTGTAGCGAGCCGTGGCAGCGCTGCTCCATGAACGCCATTTTCCAATTGTCGTAGCGCAAGCCCAGCACGTCGCCGTCGTCGCTCAAATACATGAAAAACTCGCGCGGGCTCTGCTTCGTCTCGCCGGTCAAGTAAGGCAGCAGATTGTAGCCGTCGATATGGTTCTTGTAGGTGCGGCCGATCGCCTGATAGCCGCTCTTCAGCTTCTCAACGACATTCGGATCGCCGGCCATGGCGAGGAAGGTCGGGAACCAGTCGTGGTGCTGGACAATCCCGTTCGCGACTTGGCCCGGCTTGATCTTGCCCGGCCAGCGCACCACCATCGGGACGCGGAAGGCGCCCTCCCAGTTGGTGTTCTTCTCGCTGCGGAACGGCGTCATGCCGCCGTCCGGCCACGAGTTCATGTGGGGGCCGTTGTCGGTCGAATACATGACGAAAGTGTCGTCCGCGATGCCGAGTTGGTCGAGATAATCGAGCACCTGGCCGACATTCTTGTCATGGTCGATCATTGTGTCGTGGTAGGGGGACTGCCAGCGTCCCGCCTGTCCTTTGTTCTCCGGCTTGGGATGGGTGTAGAGATGCATATGGGTCATGTTCAGCCAGACGAAGAACGGCTTGCCGGCGTCGTTCTGGCGCTTCATGAAATCCTTGGCCGCCGCAACAAATTCGTCGTCGCAGGTTTCCATGCGCTTCTTGGTGAGCGGGCCGGTGTCGGTCACTCTCTGTTTTCCGACCTTGCCCCAACGCGGCTCATCGGTCGGGTCGTCCTTGTCGGTTGCCCAGGAATGGATCACGCCGCGCGGTCCAAACCTATTGCGGAAGTTCGGGAAATCCTTCTCGCTCGGGTAGTCCTCCATTTCCGGCTCTTCTTCGGCGTTGAGGTGATAGAGGTTGCCGAAAAACTCGTCGAAGCCATGGTTGGTCGGCAGCATGTGGTTGAGATCGCCGAGGTGGTTCTTGCCGAACTGGGCGGTTGCGTAACCCTGGTTCTTGAGGCAGGCGGCGATGGTCGCGAGCTTCTCAGACATGCCGACCGGCGCGCCCGGGATGCCGACCTTGGAGAGGCCGGTGCGATAGACGCTCTGCCCCGTGATGAAGGAGGAGCGTCCCGCCGTGCACGACTGCTCGCCGTAGCAATCGGTGAACATCATGCCTTCGTCGGCGATGCGGTCGATGTTGGGCGTCTGGTAACCCATGAGGCCGTGCGAAAAGCAACTCAGATTTGAGATGCCGATGTCGTCGCCCCAAATCACGAGGATGTTCGGTTTATCAGTTTTGGCCATTTCAATCTCCTCCTGTTGGTTTTCGTAGAGGGACATGACTCCGCGTATTATGATCGCTTCACGGTAGAGGGCGGCGCGCTCGCCGGCGTGTAGCCTTTGCGCTGCTTGCCGCGAAACATCCAGTAGACGACCGCGGTGTAAGCGCCGATCACCGGCAGCACGAACAGTCCGGCACCCCAAAACAGGAAAGATAAGGAAGCCTGAGGCGCTGCCGCCGCGGCCACCGTGACGCTGTAGGGGATCATGTACGGCCAGAACATCACCGCGAGCGAGAGAAAGGCGGCCACGAAGAGCAAGACCGTCATGGCGAACGGCCATGAGTCGCGACGCTGACGCACACCCGAAAAGATGCCAACGATCGCGATGATGCCGATCAGCGGAAAGACAAAGCCCCAGGAACGGTCGAGGAAAAGGCTTCCAGTCATGCGGGCCCGATCGATGAACGCATTCACGACGGCAGCGAACAGGACCGCAACAACCGCACCGGCAAGCACCGGTATGCGACTGCGCGCCCAGCTGCGTAGCGGATCTTCGGACTTAAGGACCAACCAGCCCGCGCCCAGCAGGGCATAACCAAGCACGAGGCCGATCCCGCACAGGAACGGAAGCCCCGCGACCCAGTCGAACGAGCCTCCGGAAAATTGGCCGTTCACGACCGGTATTCCGCGGATCATGGCTCCGACCGCGGCGCCCTGGACAAAGGCCGCAACGAGCGAGCCGACAGCGAAGCTGCGATCCCAGAATCCTTGTGCAGCGCCCCGGGCGCGGAATTCGAACGCGACGCCGCGGAATATCAGTGCCAAGAGGAGCAGCAGCACCGGGATGTAAAAGGCCCCCAGGAACACTGCGTAAACGACGGGGAAGGCTGCGAACAACGTTGCGCCCACCACGATCAGCCAAGTCTCGTTGCCGTCCCAGAATGGAGAAATCGAGGCGATCATTTCGTCCCGCAGAGCCGCGTCTTTGGTGGCGCCAAAAAGGATCCCGACGCCCAGGTCAAAGCCGTCCAGGACGACATAGGCGAGAATCGCCACGCCGATCACGGCGAGCCAGAACAGGGCTAGTGCTGAGGGGTCCGTCGCACTCATCGGGGTTCCTCCGTGGAGGATTGCATTGCAACAGCCAGCGGCCGAGCCGGAGTCATTTTCGCCCGGTCCGACGCATCGCGCCCAGGGCCATCCCGCAAAAGTCGGTGAATGAAAAATAGACCAAAGCCGAATATTGTAGCGTAGGCGATGACGTAGCACGCCAGCGAAAACAGCACGTCACGCGTTGTCAAGGACGGTGTCACGGCATCCTTCGTGCGCAGAAGGCCGTAGACTACCCAGGGCTGGCGGCCGACTTCGGCGGTAAACCATCCCGCCAGCACGGCGATGAAGCCGCTGGGGAAGGATAGGAACGCCACCCACAGAAACCAGCGAGTGCTTTCCAGGTGGCCGCGCCAGCGCAGAAAGTTTCCAAACCAAGATACCGCGAGCATGATCAGGCCCATTCCCACCATGATGCGGAACGCGAAAAAGGGAATGATCACCGGTGGACGGTCTTCGAGCGGGAAGGTCTCCAACCCAATCTCGCGCGCGGTCCAATTGCCGGAGGCGATGAAGCTGCCGAGCTTGGGGATTTCGATCGGAAAGAGATTCCGCTCCTCGAACGGATCGGGCAAAGCCATCAGCACCTCGCTTGCCGGCTGCTGGGTCTTCCAGCGCGCCTCGATCGCAGCGAACTTCGCAGGCTGATGCTGAAGCACGTAGAGGCCCGTCAAGTGGCCGAAGAACAGTTGGATCGGGATCATCACGGCAACGAGCCCGAGTCCCCAGCGCAGCATGGTGCGCGACTCCGGCACGTCCTTGTCACGCAGCAGGTACCAGGCGCCGGTAGCCGCCACGCACATGCCGGTGGTCAGGAAGGCGGCCAGCAGCATGTGCGGCCATCGAATCCGCATGATGGGCCCGGTGGTGATGGCCCACCAGTCGCCCGGCTCGATCCTGCCGTTGACCATGACATGGCCGAGCGGCACCTGCATCCAACTGTTGTTGGCGAGGATCCAGAAGGACGAGAACATGGTGCCGAGCGAGACCATGCAACAGGAGAGAAAGTAGAACCAGGGCGACACGCGGTCGCGACCGAGCAGCACGACGCCGAAGAATGTCGCTTCCAACATGAAGGCGGTGAAGGCCTCATAGCCCAGCAACGGCCCCTGGATCGATCCCGTGCGCTCGGCCATTACGCTCCAGTTGGTGCCGAACTGGAAGGCCATCACGATGCCGCTGACCACGCCCATGCCGAACGACAGAGCAAATATCTTGAGCCAGAAGTCGAAGACCCGCCGATAGAGCTGGTTGCCGGTCAACAACCGCGCGCCTTCGAGAGTTGCAAGCCATGCGGCGAGCCCAATGGTGAAGGCCGGGAAGATGATATGGAAGCTGATGACGAAGGCGAACTGCACCCGCGACAGCAGAACGGGATCAAGCTCCATGACCAGGCTCCTCATTGGCGCGCGCGGCGGCCGGAGCCGCCGTTGGCTGCTTCAGTTGCCCTCGACGCCCACGATCGCGATCTTCGCTCTCCTGATTTCCGCAGGAAAGGCGGGAGATACGTAGCCGGTTGCCACCGCGACTTTTTGGGCGCCGTTCACCGCGTAAGTGATCACCCCGCCGCCGATCGCGCCGCCGATCTTCTTGCCCCACAGCTTCTGGCCGGTCGCCGCGTCAAGCGCATAGAAATTGCCGCCCATGTCGCCAAAGAACACAAGGCCCCCCGCGGTCGGCGTCACGGCGCCCGTGATCGGATAATTGGACTTCAGCCTCCACTTCCATACCCCCGTGTCGGCGTCGATGGCGTGAAGCCATCCCGCCCAGACGCCGTCGGGACGCGTGAACTTTCCGAACACGTCGGCCGGATTGAAAGACTTCTCTCCCGTCCATAGTTGTCCGACCGAGGTCGCCACAACTTCTTCCCTCCTCTGCAACCTCACCGTCACGCACCAGTCGACCTCGCCAGTGAAGATGAGATTGGTCAGAGGATCGTAGGCCGGGCTGTTCCATTCCCCCCCGCCCGCGGCGCCCGGACAAAAATGGACGTCTTTGTCGACAGCGAAGGGCTCTTCCGCATTCTCGATTCTCGTCACCGGCGTCCGGTACAAGAGCGTGTTGTCGGCGCGATCGAATCCGTAGAGGAAACCGTCCTTCGGCGACACCGCCATCAATTTCTTGCCGCCCGTCGTCTGAAAGAGAGCGGGCGGGTTGGAGACGTCCCAATCGTGCCAATCCCTGCGCACGATCTTGTAATGATTCTTGTAGGCGCCGGTCTTGGCGTCGAGGACGACGACCGAGTCGGTAAAGAGGTTCTCGCCCTCGCGCACGCCGATGTCGAAGTCGGGCGCCGGATTCCCCACGGGCACATACAAGAGCCCCGTCGCCGGGTCCAAGGTCGCGGAAGTCCAGGTTCCCCCGCCGCCGATCGGAGCGCCAGGCACGTTTTTCCAAGTCGAATTGTCGAGCGGCGATGCGCCCTGGGGCCCGCGAACAGTATCGCCCTCGGCCTTGGGCACGAGGAAGAATTCCCACACAATCTTGCCGGTCTTGGCGTCGAGCGCGTACATGCGCCCCTTCCCGCCCTTGAAGTCGCCGCCGGCATTGCCGACGAAGACGAGGCCCTGCCAGGCGATCGGCGCCGCCGGCACGGCTTCGCTCTTCTTCACATCCGCGATCGTCGTTTCCCACAGGCGCTTGCCGGTCTTGAAATCGTAGGCCAGCACCCGCCCGTCCTCGGTCCCGCGAAACAGCATGTCATCGAGGTACACCGCGCCTCGATTCGTCGGTATAAGGTAGGATGGATATTCCTCGTGCGTCCGCCAGTTCTCGGCGCAGGTCGAGGGGTCGATCGAGAAAATATCGAATTCGGTCGTACCGATGAGCGCGCCGTTCACCATGATCAGGCCGGTCTCGAAGGCCGTCAATCGCCCGGTGTCGAAGGTACATAAGACCTTGAGCTTGGCGACGTTCTTCGTGTTGATCTGGCCGAGGTCGGAGAAGCGCTCGGAAGTCAGCGTTTTGTTGTAGCTCGGCCAGTCCGCGGCGGCCGACGAAGGTGGTGCCGCAGGCGCGGGCGCCGCAGCGCCCTTGTAATTTGGGTTCGTTTCCGTGGCTATGGCACCTGGAGGCGCAAAGAGCGACAGAATTGCGCCGCGCAACTCGCCGAGGCCCACCTCGACTCCGGCCTCGTCCGCAAGCGAGGAGGTGATCCCGGCGCCCACCACGGCGGCGCCCAGCGCAACGATGATGATCTCGAGCCTGCGATTCATTTGTGCCTCCCTTGTTTGCTTACGATCGTTAAGAGCTTCGCTTTCATGCTCATGCTAACGATGGTCGGGCTTGAGTTGGTCATTGCGGACCCCCTTTCACTCGCAGTTTCCTCCGGCGGCTACACGAGGCGCAGCAGCACGGCAAAGAAGGCAAACATCCCTATGCAAATGAGGAGGACGGCGATGGCGATAACCGGCGTATGCATTCCCTCCCTTCTCAGTCCGGCAATTGGGACGAACGTTCCGCCCCAAAGGTAACGAATGCTCCACAAGTACTGCCAAATCGCGATGAGCAGCGCCAACACGCCGCATGAAATCAGTGACAGCCCGAGGTCCCGCGGCGCGTTTGGATAATCGGCAGGTCGGGCGCCGGGCATCTGTTCGAAGCGTGCGAAGAACTGGACGATTGCGAAGCCGAAGCCGATCAGCGAGACTGCCGTCCGTATCCACGACATCATCGTGCGCTCGAGGCTCAGGCGGGTGCGGATCCAGCTAAAGTGGCTGTCTGCGGTTACTCTTACCTCGAACCTATCAGCGCTTGGGGCGGAGTCTGGATCTGCCATGCCGGGCTCCCTTATTGCTGACGATTCATGTCGGTGCCCTCACCGCGCGATCCGCGGATGCGCGACCGCGCGACGCGAAAAACGAGCCCTCGGATGATCAGGTACGGTACAAATGCGAGCAGCAACGCGATGACGAGTGCCTCATTCGGATAGAATGTCTTGAGCACGATGAGCTGATAGATCACGTCCATCGCCAGCCCCAGAAGGATGATCCTGGCGGTCGCGTTCAATCCCTCGCGCAGCAATCCAACGCGTTGCTGCGGATTGCGCAGCACCGTCACGAAATACGCAGAGCGGCCGGCCCGCGCGTCCTCGCGTCCGTCGTGGATGGCGGCGAGCGCAGCCATCAACGGCTGCAGGATGAAGCGGAACCTCATCGGCTCGTCCGGCCGTTCGACCAGATCGTGCCAGAATCGTCGGAAGGCATCGCCCGTAACGCCGTGCCACACCACGCCGGCGACGATCAGCACGATAGCGAGCACGATGACCAGCTTGGCCAGGACGCCCAGTTCCTGCGAAGTGGCGCTCATGGCGCGGCTCCCGCCTGCCTGACGATGCAGCGGAACCCCACATGGCTGGTCGAGGTGTCCACCGGCTTAGGATGACGCGCAGTGTGAGGGAAGCGCTCGGCGCGGACTATGCAGTTCCGGCATTTTTTCGAACGCGGGCGGCGATTTTGGAAAGGCGCCGATTGTCCGACGCTCCGCGCAAAGATGGCATCGCTCCCAGTGATTGCGGCGCCTTCGGAAGCTCTGCGACTACCATCAGTTACGCGCGCGTTCTCCTGAACCGGCCGTCATCATTGATGCACACGATTTCGCTTAGTCCATAAACCGGACCGGAATCGCATAGCGCGCCAACAAGGTTGGCAGTAATTTTGAATTGCCAAAAAGCCCGATCCCAATCGTGAACGGTACGTTTTGTACTGGACCAGCAACTTCACTAGCGGGAGTTACATATGCCACTCATCAAGGATCTTCTTGAGCGACCGTTCGATCAGGCGATCACGTCAAAATACACGGCAATGAACGGCCTGGTTTATTTGGGCGCGGGAACCTTGGACCACTAGCAAGGTAGACTATGTTGAAGCACTGGCTCATTGACCTCATTGGTCACGTTTCCGGTCTCAGCGATGCACAACTTCGGCAGATTGAGAAATCGTTGCCGGCGAGCAAGGCGCTGATCGATCTTCTCATTAGGGCGCAGCCGATCATCGAACAGGCGCACAAGCTGTACGTGGAAGCTGAGCCGCTGATCGATGAAGCAATGAAAGAGTTGCAGACTGTCGGCCCCGCGGCGCAAATTTTGATCGATGTTATCGGGCATCATGTCAACAAAGGTAGTTCGCCGGCGGAGGCCGCTGAGGCAGTGCGCACGGCGCTTAACGGCTCAATCAAGAGCGTCGCCCAGGATCATTGGATCGATCAGCGAATGAGCTGCGTAACCGTGTTTGGGGGAACTGGCTTTGTCGGCCGTCGCGTCGTGCGCTACTTGCACGAGTCCGGCGCCACGGTGCGCGTCGCCTCGCGGCATCCCATGCTGGCTGAGGGCGACGACATCAAACAGATCGCCGCCGACGCACACGACGAGCGCTCCGTAGAGGCCGCCGTTGCGGGCGCCGATGGCGTGGTCAACGCCATCAGCCTGTGCGTCGAGCACGGAAGCGATACATTCCATTCGGTACACGTCGAAGCGGCCGCCAGGATCGCGAGCGTAGCGCGGCGGGTCGGGGCCAAGCGGCTAGTTCACCTATCAGGAATCGGCGCCGACGCGGCCTCGCCTTCGCCCTATATTCGCAGTCGCGGCGAAGGCGAGGCGGCCGTGCAGGCCGCATTCCCCGGCGCGGTTACCATACGCCCAGCGGTGATGTTTGCGTCGGACGACGGCTTTCTCACGACAATTCTCAGGTTGCTTCGGGTCCTGCCGGCTTATCCGATATTCGGCGACGGCAGGACGAGGCTCCAGCCGGCGTACGCGGATGACGTTGCTGCGGCGATTACACAAGTTCTGCGGCAGAGCAAAAAGCCGTATCCTATCTACGAGCTGGCCGGCCCACGCGTCTATTCATACGAGGAGTTGTTGCGGACCATTGCCCGTACCGCAGGTTTGCGGCCGGTGCTGATGCGAATGCCGTTTGCCTTGTGGGATGTACTTGCCGGTGTCGCTCAAATCTTGCCGCACCCGCCCCTCACCCGCAATCAGGTCGAGCTCATGCAGATCGACACCACAGCCTCGGACAACTTGCCGGGGTTTCGCGTGCTCGGCATTTCGCCGCGATCGCTCGAAGAAGAACTCGAAGCGATGCTCAAGCAAAGCAAATGAGGAAACTCAGCAAAATTGCGACCGGACAGCGAGGAAGAAATGGTGCCGACCCGACGGGGCGATGTCCGAGTTGGGTCAATCGCGTCGTTTTGACCATCGACCAGCCACTTCCGGCCTACCCCGATCAACGGACATCGCCAGACCAGCCGGTCTGGTCCGTTTCGTGCCACGACCAGACATCCACCGCGCAAACGCTTGATGAACGACCCATTTTTTAATGGCTGTCCCTGTCGGAAACTCAATCCTGGTGGCAGCTGATACCGAATCGACTCAGACCGACCGAAAGTCTATTTTCCGGGGTCAAATCGACTCACTTCAAAGTTGGGCCGACAAGCAGTGTGAGCGGCCCGAGACATAGGTGACATTTCGTACCGGACCACGGTACGGGGTGTTACCCGTCTGTCCGGGCCGGACACTGCAGGAACTGGAGCGGGTGAAGGGAAACTACGCGGTCACCGCCCAAACGTTGAAATGATTAGCTTATTTGCTCGCGATTGATCTCCGTTTGTAGCACGGCTTTGTAGCGCTCGCCAGTGCTTCTCGGGCCTAACACGGCTTCACAAGGGCCGAGCACTGATAGATGCTGTCGCTCTCGCGCAAGTGGTGAAAGCAAATGTCAGTCGGGAGCATCGCGACCGTAGTGTGCGACAGGTGCGGTCACACAGCGGAGTTTGAGTTAACTGAGGAACAGTTGCGAAAGCGGCGTGCCGGCTCAGGGTTCAAATGCGGTCGGTGTAAGGGCAACGGTCGGGTGGTTGCGTACACCCCAATGCAAGAACAACAACAATCGATAGGATTAAAATGCGCCCGATGCCCGGAGCTGCTCTCTGAGGAACGGCTTAGAGCAATGCCAGGTACACGCCTATGCGTGGGTTGTGCCTCCTCAGACCCCGATGGCGAGAAACGCAAATTCGTCAAAGACAGCTTTGGCAGCCGCGAAGACTACAAACGTGATCAGGGAAGCTGGAGGCGCTAGCATGGCGCGCCCGAAGAGAGGACCTGCCTGCCAACAGAAACCCCCATATTCATTGAATAACTTGAACGCCTGCCGCCTCGGTTGATACCACCTGTGCGTCCCACCGCCAATCGTATTTTGATGGGTTTGGAGCAGCCCGTTGGCGCTCCGTAGGGGAATCGACGGGCGATCAAAGAAACCATTATAAATCCAGATACATCAGCTTTGCTGCGGTGCAACGATTACGAAAAGCGGCGAGCGGCGCGGCCAACGCCAAAGCGAGGCGGGGGTCCACCGCCCAGTCGGCCATTGCAATGGCTGGATATCGCGAAGGCCACCCTGTCAGGATCCTCGATTTCGCTGTGGCGGTGAGCCGCCTTTATCATAACGCTTTACAGCCTGCTTTCGATACCAACGACGTCCGCATTCGCGCAATCGAGAGCATGCATAGATTTTTCAACAATCGGCGTCGGAAGGTATACGTGCCCTCAGGCCCCGACTATGGGGTGTTTGGACTTTGGAACGCTGAAGTTTATGTCTCTCAACCCGATATTGATCGAAGAGGATCCGGCCGCAGGACACTTCAAAGGTATCAGCCCTGCAGCCGCAGGCGCCGACGAAGTCTTCGTAAGCTACCATTTCAACGGAGACGTCTACTCGATACAGTTGGCGGAATTCAAGTACGACCTCACCAAGCGAACCGGCACAGCGAGTGCTCGCTTCTATCCAAACCCCTCCGGGGCAATTGAGATTGTTCATTTACCGACCACTCCCATTCATTCTTCGCTTCCCGCCAGTCACGTCACCAAGGACGATCGAAGGGAAGCGATGGCCGTGCAAGGAGACGCGCTCTTTGATCAAGTATGCCTTACTCCAGGTAAGATGATCGAACCGGAAACTTCCGCCTCGAAGTTTCTAGAGCAAATTCGCCGTGTACGAGGCCGCTCTAACGGGAGGAAGGCACGACGATAGCCTGGTAGCCCAGGCCCGGTGAAACAACGGAAGCAGCGGTAGTCTTTACGTACTGCGAATTCTTGTCGTCGATTTGCAAGTTAGGATCACCAAGAACCTGCGAACAAAAATCTTTCTTAGATAAAATATTCGCCATCATACTTTGAGAACTTCGAACTTGCTGAGCCGCTGCGGCTCGACTGATCGCTGGAGCACTACTTTGAATGAGCTTCGGTGAAGCAGCCCTTCCGAACTGTGGAGAGGCATGCAAAACGGAATCACGTGTCTTAGTGTCTGTCCGGAGACTTCAGGCCGGATTGCAGAGTTTTCTGAGCATGAAGCGGATTGAGGCGAGTCGCAAGAACGCCAACGCCTTTCGGTTGAGGCACTCCCAATCCTTGGCCAGGCGGCGGCAGCGGTTGAGCCACGCAATGGTGCGCTCGACGATCCAGCGTTTGGGCAACACCACGAAGCTGCTGACCTGATCGGAACGTTTGACGATTTCGATCTCGATATGCGGTCGAAGTTTCGCAAGCGCATTGGCAAATTTCGGTCCTTTATATCCGCTATCGACGAACAGCTTCTTCAAAAACGGAAACATCCCGAACAATGTCGTCATGACGAGAGCGCCGCCATCGCGATCCTGGATGTCGGCCGGATGAACGACGGCGTGGAGCAGGAGACCTACTGTGTCGACAAGAATGTGCCGCTTCTTGCCCTTGATCTTCTTGCCCGCATCGTAGCCGTGCGGATCAATGAACGCCCCCCTTTTTCCGCGCTTTTCACGCTCTGGCTATCGATGATGGCGGCAGTCGGACTGGCTTTCCGCTGGGCTTGTTCTCGACACTGCTGATAGAGCGCATCGTGGATTCGTTCCAATGTGCCGTCATAGGTCCACAGGTCGAAGTAGTCGTGGACCGAGCTTTTCGGCGGCAGGTCCTTCGGGATCGCGCGCCACTGACAGCCGGTCGAGAGAATGTACATGAGGCCGTTCACCACCTCCCGCATGATCACCGTGCGCTTGCCACCGCCAGTCTTGCCCGGCGGGATCAGCGGTTCGACCAGTCTCCATTCGTCGTCGGTCAGATCGCTCGGATAGCGCAACATGCTGCGGTCGTATCGGGCGCGATTCTTGCTCGTCCACATCGGTGACCCCTCCTCGAATCAGGCCACCACTCTTGAATCACAGATGATTCATATGATTCAAGAACTCTCCGGACAGACACTTAGGTACGCAGTGTTACCTATCGGTCCGGGGCCGGACAGCAGTGAGATGGAGCGGGTGAAGGGAATCGAACCCTCGTATTCAGCTTGGAAGGCTGCTGCTCTACCATTGAGCTACACCCGCGCAGGCGATCACCTATCACGCCAGGCAGGCGGCCTCAACCGCTGATGCGGCGCGGGGGCCCACGTCGATTTCTGCGGAAAACCCTGTTCCATCAGCCGCTTCGGGCTGGGTCGCCTCTTAACAGGCGGCGAATCCAAGCCTATATTCGGCTTTCCATCAACAATGAAAGGAGGTGATCCAGTGTCTTACACCAAGCGCTGTCACCTCGCTGGGATCGCCCGCTAAGCTCTCAAAGCTTCGCAACTGGGCGTCTCAGCGCCTGGACCAGCGAGTTATGAAAGTTGGGGCGCGACGGGAGCCATCCCGTCGCGTCTTTTTTTTGGGAAGCGCCTGATTCCACGCGCGCTGCGGCGCGACTCCGAAATAGTGGAATTCGGATGCGCCCATTGTTCATCCGAGGTCTGTTCGCGGGCCATCCGGGAACGGCGAATTTGAAATTTTCGCGCTCTCCCTGCCCTCGGGAGCGGAGCCACCCCGCGCCGACGGCATTAAAGGACTCCGTCATTCCGGGGCGCGCGTTAGCGCGAACCTCAGATGTGCCATTGCACATCGGGGAATCCTTGGATTCCGGGTTCGATGCTTCGCATCGCCCCGGAATGACCGGGGCTGCATTGGCGCTTCGCCGTCACCGGCAAGGCGCTGGTCAATCCGCCCCGCTGCCCCTCCGATTTATTTCTGATTTGCAGAAATTGCGCTTGACGCATGACCCAAATCACTTGAGGACTCCGTCATTCCGGGATGGTGCGTTAGCACCAGACCTCAGATGTGCCATTGCACATCGGGGAATCTCGAGATTCCGGGTTCGATGCTGCGCATCGCCCCGGAATGACGGGGGCTGCGTTGTCGCTTTCCGTCACAAGGCGCCGGTCAACCCGCCCCGCTGCCCCTCCGATCCGTTTCTGATTATCAGAAACTATTCTTGACGCCTGACCCAAATCACTTCTATATCCCCGGCCATCCTGTTCCACTCAGAGGGGCGTTTCGCGAACGTCACGAACGCGGGGCGGGGGGCGGTGGACGCGGCGGCGCGCTTGACGGGCGTTGCCAACGCGGACGGCGAAGACGTGTGGTCCTGACACCCCGACGCTGGTGTCAAGTCGGTGGAGGCAACTCCGCCGGCGACGGTGGCAAGAAAGCCGATCACCGGGGAGAGCACGGTATAAGCCGTAAACCATTGCGCGGGGAATGCCGGATGTTTCCGGTGACTCGCTGTGAATACTCGTGTGCATACTTACTACCCTAGCGCACACGAGGCTGCGGGTGCATCGGGCGCCCGGCATTTCCCGCGCCCTCTGAATTGAGAGGGCGGAACGAGCAGGCCAACCCTCGCGCACAACATGCGGCGAGATCGCGAAACTGTATCTGCAAGGATGAAGGATGCCGGATTTGAAAATTGACGCTGGTGTCCATCGGCCGCCTCTGCCCATGGCTTCGGCGCAGCAGCCTTCGCGTTGCTTCGCCATGACAGACACGCCGGTCCGTCTACGCTTGCGCTTCGCTCCAGCTACGCCGGACACGCTTCGCCCTGACGATCTCAGCCTGGCTGCGCCACGCGGAGCCCGTCAGGGCGAAGCGTGGTGGGGGAAGAAGGACTCGAACCTTCGAAGTCATAAGACGGCTGATTTACAGTCAGCTCCCTTTGCCACTCGGGACACTCCCCCGCTCAACAACATCGCAAGCCCACCCGTCGAGATGGCGGCAAGAAGGCCCTTGATGACGTTAAAACCGGACCCGATGAAGGGCTCCCGGTTGGGCGCGTTTATGACGGAAGCACCCCGGCAAAGTCAACCAACGCCGGCGGCTAATCCGCCGCACGACAGCCCAAATTGCCATTATTCGGAACCCGTGACACAAGCCTGCCATGAGTGAGCGCGATCGAAAGCCCGGGTTCCGGCGCGGCGGCGGCAAAGCCCCTGATAAAGGCCGCGAATCCGGTCGCCGGCCGCCCTGGCGCGACCGCGAGGCCAGTCCCGACGGTCCGGTCATTCTGTACGGCTGGCACACGGTGGCGGCGGCCCTGGCCAATCCGCAGCGCCGGATCCGCAAGCTGTACCTTTCGGAAAACGCCGCGCGGCGCCTTTCGGACGAAAAAATCGACACCAGGGTGACACCGGAAATCGTGCGGCCGTCGCTGATCGACCAGCGGCTCGGCCCCGACGCCGTGCATCAGGGCCTGCTGGCGGAAGCCGATCCCCTGCCCTCGCCTGACATCGATACGCTGCCGCAGGACGGCATCGTGCTGGTGCTCGACCAGATCACCGATCCGCACAATGTCGGCGCGATCCTGCGCTCGGCGGCGGCGTTCGCGGTCAAGGCCATCGTCACCACGGCCCGTCACAGCCCCGAAGCGACCGGCGTGCTGGCGAAATCCGCCTCCGGCGCGCTCGAGCTCGTGCCATTGGTGACGGTGCAAAACCTCGCCCGCGCGCTCGCCGAAATGAACGACCAGGGTTTTTTGACCGTCGGGCTCGACAGCCAGGGCAGCGAAAATCTCGGCAGCGTCGCCTTGCGGCAGCCGCTGGCGCTGGTGCTCGGCGCCGAAGGCAAGGGCCTGCGGCAGCTGACGCGCGAGACCTGCGGCGTGGTGGCGCGGCTCGACATGCCCGGCGAAATCAAAAGCCTCAACGTCTCGAACGCCGCGGTGCTGGCACTCTATATCGGCGCCAGCAGGCTCGGCCTGATGGGCGGAGGATAGAAAAACGCCCGCTCGCTGAATGCGAACGGGCGCCGATGTCTTCAGATCAAATGCGCGATCAGTTGTAACGGCGCATCATGTGCTCGTGCATCATGTGCTCGTGATAGCTGTAGGCGCGCGGCGCATAGCCATGATGGGTCGCGTAGCCGTGATGGATCGCGTAGCCGTAGCGATAGCGGGTGTGCCGCCAGGCGCGGAAATGCGGGTGGATGCGGTAGCCGCCTTCCCGATAGGTCGGATAAGGCGCGAAATCGCCGGGACCGGTATAGGTCGGGCCCTGATTGACGTAGTAATACTGGTGCACGCGCGCGGGATAATATGGCGCCGGATCGGACAGCCGCTCATAACTCCAGCCGCCGCAGGCGCCGCAGCCGGTGTAGGCCGGCGCGACCGGCGCAACGTACACTTCCGGCTGCGCACACGGGCTGGCATAGGCCCCGAACAATCCTCCGCACGCCATTGCGGGCGCCGCGCTCATCACGGCGATGGCCGCTACCAATCCTGAAATCGTCCGACGCATTATTCTCTCCTGTGGGTCTATTTTTTGCGGGTCTATTTTTTGATGGTGTAGATTTATTATGGAAGCTTCCGGGGTCTTCGATGCCGCATCTCCTGCGGCGGGTTGGAAAAATCCTGCGACATGCCCGCGTCACCGTTTTGCGGCGCCGAGATCACCGGTGGCGGATAAAGCGGTACCGCGGGCTGCGCCGGCTGCGGGGCGGATTGCGCGGACCATGATTGATGCCAGCTCTCCGCGGGCTGCGGCAGCCGGCGGTTGGCCGGCGGCTCGATCTCGAGACGCCCGTAGCCGGGCATCTGACCGGCGCTTGGATAGTAGTGACCGACGTTCGGCACGACATCGACGTAGCGCCCGCCATAGACCGTGGGCTGGACATGGATGCCCTTGGCGAGACCCCAGTCGCCCTCGACCACCGCGTAGGATGCATCGATGCCATTGATAATAACGGGCACGCCCGGCCGGCCTGGAATCACGATATCGAAGCCGTCGCCAGCCGAAGCCGTCCACGTCGTTCCGATCAAAATGGCCAACGCCAGCCCAGCGCGCATTGCTTGGAATCCCGATTGCTGACGGCACTCTAAACGAATGCCATGCGCCAAGGGTTAAAGCCGCCGGCCAAATTGGCGGTAAGCCTAACGCGTGGGCGTTCGCGCTCGCTCAACTGCCGATCATCGCGGCAGGGAAATGTTAACGCCGCGCGGGCTACCCGTTTACAGCACTTCCTCAAACAGGCTTCGCATCGACGCCCACGAGCGGCGATCGGCCTGCGCGCTGTAGAGCGCGCTGCGCATCATCGAACCATCGGCCGCCGGGTTGGTGAAACCATGCAGGGTGTTGCCGTAACTGATGACCTGCCAGTCCCGAACCCCGGCTCCTCGCATCTCATCCTCGAAGGCCTTGACCTGTTCCGGCGGCGCGAGCGGATCGTCGGCGCCGGTACAAACCAGTACGCTCGCCTTCACCTTGCCGGACGCCGCTGGCATCCTGGTTGCGAGGACGCCGTGAAAACTGACGGCGGCCTTGAGATCGGCGCCATCGCGCGCCAGCTCAAGCACCACCGAGCCGCCGAAGCAGAAACCGATGGCGCCTATTCTGTTGGCGTCGACCTGCGGGAGCGCGGCGATCGTCGTCAGCGCCGCGCTGCCGCGGGCGCGAAGCTTTTCCGGTTCGTTGCGGAGGTCGCCGACCAGTTTGACCACCTCCTGCAGATTGCGCGCCTGCCGGCGATCGCCGAACATGTCGGCGGCGAGCGCCACGTAACCAAGTTCCGCGAGCATACGCGCGCGCGCCATCGCGAACTCGCCCAATCCCAATCCCTCGTGGAAGACCAGCACACCCGGGCGCCGCCCGGCTGCCGTCTCGTCAAAGGCGAGATAACCGCCCAAATTGACCGCTTCGGCGCGGTAGTCGATGTCCTGCGTTTCCATCGGCGCGCACCTCACTCCCGGGGATAGTGGAACCGGAACTTCACATCTGTTTGAAAGCTGCACAAGCCGGCTTCGGAACATCGGGCGCGAGGGGGCGGTCTTCTCCCACAATCATTTTGGGAGAAATCGGCGATGACGAAATCGAAACTGCTCGGCGCTGCAGGCATTCTCATGGCGGCGATCACTACGCCCGCGTCAGCGCAGGAAGCGATGCAGGAGCCCGGCGCTTACGCTCGACATCACCCCTGGGCGGGCGATTATCGCTATCGCTAAGGGCGGCTTCGGGCCGCCCTTTTTCCGGCGCAGCAATCAATTGAAGCGGCCAGGTCGTGCGCCGTTCTAACGGCCGCTGCAGCCTCTCAGATACTGCGTGCGTGCATCCCGCTCGGTGCCCGCGGCGCCAAAGGAAGCGCCGAGACACCACTCATAATGAACCGCAAAATCCGTCGACCATCGGGCGCCCTGCAGGCCGCCGGCGCAGCGCGGATTGCCCAATCCGCCACGCACCTGATTGAGCGCTGCCTTAGCGTATTGTTTGCAAAAGCCGGGATCCGCCGCGTGAGCGACAGTCAGTCCCGAGATGAGAAATGCCCATACCACAAAAGCAACGGTCAACCGCAGTCTGTTAGCCATGATGTTTCTCCCCAGCCGCACTTTGATTCCCGGGAACCAGTGTAACATTCGGCCACTAGCTTCCCATAAGGCTGTCGGAACGGGCTTTCGCAGCGGCGAGAAATCGGGCGCGCCGATTGCTCAAACGGCGCGGTCAGGTTTTGAGAGTCGCGACAGCCTGCTGGTCGGTCTGGATGCCCGTGGTCGGATCGGTCGCAATCGTGTTTAGCTGCGCGACACCGGTGCCCGTCAGCATGAACTGGGAATCGCCGATCCGAAACGTGCCCTTGGTGGTGATGAACGCTCTTTGATACTGAAGGCCGGCGGAGCTTTCATACGTCACGTTGGCGCGGTAGCCGCTGACCTTCGAAATCGTAATCGTGAATGGCTGATTTTTATAATCCTTGCCGGTCCAGGTGCCCTGATATTTTGTCGGATCGACGGGGGCGAATTTGTCTCCCGGCGAGAGGAGGCTCTGCGAAGCTGACGCTGTTGAGTAGCTCGACTGCAGGATGCTCATGATATCGGCCATTGGAAACCTCCGTTCGCCCCCGTGATGGCGGGCCCGAAGCATCACTGGCATATTCAAATTAATCACCGGTTAACCATCTCCGGCGGCGATGCCGAGCGGAGCCATGATCCGATTTCGCCGCGGCCTGATATGCCGGAATACCCGGCAAATTATCGCAATTATCGGCCCTGCCGGACCGTGTCCGAATCATGCCTGGTCGTTGTATGCTGACGATGCCGCAGGCCACTGGATTGGCGAGAGACGAGCCAATCATATCGGCCGCTGGAGTAGTTGCCGGAGGCTACGAGATGCGGTTAGGCGTTGTGGTTCTATTGATCTCGCTTTGCTGCGCCGACTGCGCGCGTTTCCAGCAGCCGGCTGCGGAGCAGGCCGCGCCCCAGCAAGCCGCGGCGCCGGACAAGCCTGCGCCGGTCGCCGACGCAGCCCCTGCCGGCTTCACCTGCAGCGACGGGACGATTTCAAGATCGCAGGATGCCTGCCTCATCGACATGGCGCGAGCGCGGCTTCCCTCGACGGCCATCGAGCGGACGCCCATCGATCCCGCGCATTCGACCAGCGATCCGCCGACCGGATCGGTGCGGTGACCCCCGGGTCCGGATACGCGAATTACCCCTTCGGCGAGATCGGCAAGAAACACGGCAACACGCTGGTCGGCACGCTGCGCAAGATTTTCGGTTCAACGTTCGCAACCGGCAACAACCAGGCTGAGCGACGTGCTGGAGCATTTGAACGAAACATCGTTGAGCCAGCTTGTTCACGATCACGGTAATCACAAGCTCGATCACAGGATACGGCAGGCTCACCGGACTGAGCGCCCTCACCCTCTCATCGTCCGGCGCTGCCCTCCTTCCTACTGACCGCAGAAACGTTCAAATGCTCGCGGCCAGCCACGTTCAAGGGCCTTCCGAATTAATGTTTCTTATGTCGACTCCCAAACATAAAGGGAATTTAATGGCCCCATCACCGTTCCGCCTTTGGCTATTGTCGGTGACTGAGAGTGTTGCGCTCCCGCCTGATTAAAGAGGAGTGCGCCATGCCTGACGCGCAAATCACTGATAGGCTATCGCCTCGCGATACGGTGCGACCCCGCTGTCCACAATGTCGAGGCCGCATGGAGGTCCAGCACGTTGCGCCGGGGCGACTCGGCTTCGAACACTGGACGTTGAGATGCATAAAGTGCGGCCTTATCCAAGACGCTCAAGCCCAAGCGGACCCAATGAAGTCGGAAGCGGTGGGCTGGTTCAACGGCGAACTCAGGCCGCCAAAATAAGTCCCAGCATTTAGCTGGGTTTATTAGGCGTTTGTCCGGCGCCGTGCCGACATTCACAAGCGTGGGTTGTATAATCCCGGCATCGCCCATTACACATTCATTCAAGCGACGCACCGGTCGATGCGGCTTGGGATGAAGCAGCAGCGACATGTTCCGATATGATCCGCGACACCATCGCGAGACTTAGAGACTGCCGCGAATGGCGGCTGGAAGTCGCGGACGAGTCGAGCGCCGTCGGCCATCTCTTCCGAATAACCGCCGAGACCTTCAATCCGTTAGACCGCCTCGGTGGGTGACATTGATGACCACCATCATGTGCAGTGCGATTTGACGACTATCGTCGGTAGAACATTTACCGTGCGGCGAACCGGAACGGGGGGTCGTTTCGGTTTCTGTCAGGGGTCCGGATTGCTCCCTCTGGACCCCGCCTGGGCGCGTGAGCCGTGTTGCCGACGAGCCCGAGCTTTAAAAGCCGAAATAGACCAGGGAACCGGCTCCTACCCATTTGCTGAGTTCTGGCGTCGCGTGTACCTATCTTAACTTTGCGACGAAAGCATCGACATCGGCGGCCTCTTCATCAATCCAGGCGATCATCTTGGGAGCAAAGGCCTCCGGATCCGCAAGGAAATTGTGCAGCGGCTTAAATGAGATCACAGTCACCCAATCGTTTATCTCTGCAAAGGTCCATCGTTTTTGCGGTTCGTCTTTAGCTGCGCGAACTGCCTGGATGCTTCGCCTGTCATCTGCCCCAAGACAAATAAACGCTGAATCCGCATCCGGGATTGCTGCCTGCCTAAAGATTGTGTCTGGTTCGAGCGCCATCCCATACCCAATGAACAAACCGGTCAGCGTCGGATGCGCCAAATATGTCCAACCCCAAATAAGTTTGAACTCGGTATCGAACTTCAAGCTGTATTCGCGAACCGACTCTGATTTCTTGAAGCAGCCCTCCAGCGACTTGATATGCGAATAGATTGAGCTAAACGTATGATCCATCCGTGATCCAGCTCGCAAATAGACCAAGGCTGCCGCAAACTCGTCGCGTCCCGCGTACTCTCCGCTCATTTCGCTCTCTCCCAGGAACGTCGCTAGCTCACGGGCCAGCATTCTAACATCACTCTTAAGACCTTCAGTATCGGCTAGTTCATGGAATAAGCTGCAGACTGCTTGCCATTTCGCAACATGAGGGATCGCTCTTCCGCTGCCTTCCCCACCACCTCTAAAACCGTCAGGTGGCCGTGTCAGATGGCTTAGCAAACAGACCACCGCCGGATCGTTCGGAGCTGCTGTTGCTCTTATCCAGCGTCCGTACAGCGCGAGCTGATCGTCGCCTACGGGCGCGCCAATCTTATTCTCAATCGCCACTAGTGGTTTCGTATCCGCATACAACACCAAGTCGATACGGCCCGAAGGAATCGGATGCTGCGTCTCCATACGAAAGGATGCGATGGACGCGCTTCGTTCTTCAAACCACGCCTGAAGGCTCGGCGGAATAAACACCCGCGCAGCGAACCTACCTTGGGCCGGCGCATCTAATCGACGAGATCCTAAGGACTGACACATCCAGATTTAGATGCTTCCTAGGCGTTAGCATCGACGCCAAACTTAAGGGAGACGGACTTCTTCGATCCTATGTCGCAGTTGAAGTACATGTAGTGGAGCAGAACGTTCACAAGACGACGGCGTCCGCGCAACGCGGCTCTTTGCTTTTGTATCTCTTGATTAAGAAAAGCAAAGATTTCGTCGAACGCACCAAACTTGTCTCGATTAACCAGTATCTTTTGTTTTAGTTCGTCAGCGGCATCATGATAGAGGGCGGCGAACTCCTCGTTTCGTGGATTTTTTAGAAACTCTTCTATGCGAGAGAAATGGGGCATCGAGTCGTTCACGATAATCTGCTCATAATATTCGTGCCCGATCCCGTTTATTTTGTTCTTTTCCGCTTTGATCTTGATGGCGGTAAAGTCGCGCGCGCTGTTGAACCCCGAACTCCCGCCCGACCCGACGAAAGTGTGTAAGGCCCCAATCACCTCAACAAGATCATCTGGTTCAAAGCGAAATGGCGCAGAGTCATTGGCGTTTGGTAGATCACGGCGAATGTCACGATATTCATCGAGGGCCAGATGAAGCCGCTCGTTCCCTATAATGTGCCCGCTTTTTAGACCCAGCGCGACAAGTGCAGCGATAAGCTTTTGGTCGGCGCCTGCTGTCAATTTTCTGTTGGTGAAAACTATGTAGTGGTCACAGATTCCTAGCTTAATGAGCCGCTTCACCTTCGCGTGCTCTTTCTTGAGAAGGCGCTCAAAATCGCGCTCAGAACACGATTTATTAGGTTCGTTGACATGCTTCGCCTGCAGCACACAATGCCCTACTAGCGGAGCCGCTGCACTCGGAAATTTACTGGCAGTTCCATGAAATTTTCCGTCGCGGCCGCCGTCTCGCCCTGTGGCGAACGGTGTCACGCCTGCGCCAAACCACTCCACAGAAATACGAACGACGAGAGCTTCAAACTCGTCGTTATTCAACTCATAGAGGCGGTAGTCCTTTCGCATAATTCAAGGTTGTCAGATTCCAATGCGCCTGACCACAAGAATACGCCGCCGGGGGCGCCAAAGCTGCTCATATCTGGCAGGCACGTAGGGCACGGGCACTTCCAGGGTCCCTCTTCTTAAGTCGGCTCATCAATCCTGCCTTCCATGCCTGACACCGCGCGTGTGCGGTGCCGAATCGGTGCCACGCTCAAAAACGACTATTTAGAAAATTGAGCTAACTTCTTGAAAAGCTTGGTGGGCGCACCACGGCTCGAACCTGCGACCCGATCCTTGAGAGTCATCGGAAAGCGACCCCGAAAGTACGATCCACTTATTCCGATGGGCCGACCTAGCTTTCATCAGGTCAAATGCCGGTGTAGCCCTTCCTGTACAACTCTGATATTCGACCGCGCGGCTCCCCAGCCACCTTGGCGTCCCGAGACAGAAAGGAGACAAAACCTTATGCCGATATCGTAACTAATTGATTTTATTTGACTAGCCGGTTTAGCTCAGCGGTAGAGCAGCGGTTTTGTAAACGGGGATTCGGCATAGCAATCAATGGCTTAACCCCTACAGAAATAGGGGTTTGGCACAAAGTCGCCCGATGCGCGATGACACTCGCCTCGGGGTAGAAAAAAGCCGGGTTAGCACAGCGGTAGTGCAGTCGCTTTGTAAGCGAAAGGTCGCGGGTTCAAATCCTGCACCCGGCACCAACAAGTAGAGACACCGGCGACATTCGCGTTGCGGGTGTCTCTCTTTTTTCCGAACCCACAGGCTCGGGAAGGTATCGGGAATGAATGGCACATGTGCCAACGATAAAAACCAAAATATACAGTAAAATCAATCTATTAGATCGATTTCATGGGTTTTGTAAACCGAAGGTCGGGAGTTCAATCCTCTCAACCGGCACCAGCGAAACCCGCTGTTTTATTGGACTTTTCGCGATTTCAGGCCATCGGCGTAAGCGGCCCAAACGGCGAACAGCAGCGGTTTCGACAGGCACAAAAACAGGCTCTTTTGTTCTCGGCTTGTTCGCGGTCGGAGGGAGGTCTCCCGATGACATGAGCAGGACTTGCGAGGGCGGACGCTGCTTCTGCGGCACCCCCATCACCGACGGACGACGACCTTCCCACCACGAATAGCAAACACTCAAACCCATCACGCTGCCGCGCCTGCACGTCTTCGATGGAAACCGTTGTTACCGGGTGACATTATTGTGCTGCCACGCGCGAACGGGTTCGCGCAGCGAAAGAAGGCACCCACGTCGCGACGACAAAGAACGTGCAGCAAACGATTGACGATCTCCCAGGTGACGCGACTCTGCGCCGAACCGGCCAGATGGGGCTTGCCCTGCATAAAGACGCTGATGCCGGATTTTTCCTAAACTATGTAAAATATCTTGAGTGACATCAGGAAATCGGCGGACACGATGATGGCGCGAGAGCGTCCCGGACGGCCGCGGGAGGCACGAAATTTACCACGATGCCCGTACAGATCTCGATCACAATAAAGGCGGCAATAGCCCAGGCCATTCGTCTGTCCAGACTAATCAGCGCATCTATGGCTAGAAGAAAGACCGCATGGTGGACGATCACCCCCACACAAATGGCGTATAACTTCCAAGGTCTTTCCTGCCTGCCACCGAGACCGAGTAGCGCGAGACGCACGCCGAATAACAGATAGGTTACGGTCAAGATTGGCGGGATCGTTCGCTTGAATGCTTCGTCTATCCATTCACGCTGATAATGCGCGTCGCCCTGATTGTACGCGGCAGCAAAAGCAACAGATCCTAGTTCAGCCAGATACGTTGAGTTTCGCTCAGGTGTTGCGCTGCCTCGCATACCCGAATCGATCCACAGCCTGTTGACGCTGACAATGGTGGGCGCTCGCTCACCGGCTTTCCGTGTTTGTATGACGGCATCAGCGAGATAAAGTAAGGTTGTCCTTGGAGTTTTGACAAAGCTTCCGATCGGAGAGCTGATTGATCTTTCGCCGCCGTCATCGGTGCGTTCTTGCATGAATACTTCAGCAATCTCATCGTCGGGCAGCCGACGACCGAAGTAGAACGTGCGGCTATTATCATTTAGAGTATAGAAATGCTGCGGTTCGAGTGTTGAAGGGTCGACGTCATGAGTCCCAATATATATTGCGTCCAGAACGCGGCTCCAACCACGCGGGACTTCGACGAGGGAGAGATAAAATCCAAAAGCAGCGGCTAAAAAAGCTAACAGGAGTGCGGGCACAATGACTGAAAAATAAGAGAAACCCGTCGCGTAGAGCGCGTCAATTGCATGATCATCGATAAGGTCAGTGTAATACCATGCCGCTGCGACTGCTATGCCGATAGGCAAAACGTTGCAAAAATTGATTGGAAGTGCTCCCAGGGCAATCTGAAGTACGGCCTTGGAATAAAGAACTGAAGAGGGGGCACTCGCAAATAGAACGACAAGAGTTAGTATGCCCGACAGGGCACCCGTTACGACGAGCAACGCCACAAGCAATTGGACGAACATATGTCGCTGTATCGTCATAGAAACAAGGCTTATCCACAATCACCAGAATACTGTGCAACCTATTTCGTCCATTGGGTAATGTAAAATCTGCGTTTTCAATGAATTCCTATACCTCACATTAGCCGGCGACAGAGAGCTTGCAGCCGAGGCAATCGCTTGGTGTTGAAAGAGCGGATATCGTCGATTTGATCATTCAAGATCCAACCGATGCGTCTCCAAACGGTCCCTGTCCGACAGCCGCATCGAACGCTTCCCTGAGTGGCACTTCGAAATCGCTAACGCCGTGAAAGCCTCACCGCCAACTGGCGCGCATGGACGAACTCTTGAACGGGCGCCCGCGCCAACGTCTTCAGACGCGACCATCGCTGCGGCCCGAACAGGGCGACCTGCAAGTGCAGCGCTAGCCAGACGAGTGACCACCACGTCGCGGCGAACACCCGAATTGCCCTGGTCGACGCCGGGTCCACCATCAGCCAGGTGAGAATGCGCAGACGGTCGAGCCAGCTTCGGCCGGTCTTCGCGTTACGTACCGATTCAGTGCCGGCCGATTGTGTGCGTACCGACAGTTCGTGCGGGACAAAGCACACCGCCGATCGCAGCATCAAGCGAAACCAGAAGTCCACGTCGACGAGCTGGTAGATGTCGTCGCGCAAGCCCCCCACGGCGAGCGCCAACTGGCGCCGAAACATCACGGAGGTTGGTTCGCCTATCCAATTGCTGCCGCCGCCCATCAACATCATCTGTGCGACCAATGACCTTCCCTCGTTGTGTTCGCTAAGCGTCGGAAAGAACCTATGTGGCCTGCTCACCGTTCGCCACCACCATGGGATATCCTCCTGCACGACACGCCGGGGCGCGAATGCCAGCCCGACAGCCGGGTTATCAAAGCATGCTGCGAGTCGCTGCAAGGCTCCAGGGAGCAACCAGTCGTCCGCGTGCACGAATTGGATGCGGGTGCCCCGCGCGAGTTCGATGCACTTGTTGTGGTTTGCGTTGAGACCCAGCCGAGATTCATTGCGGATCAAACGGTCGCCAGGTCGCAGCATCGTTGCCGCGATGGCCGCACAGCCATCTGAAGAGTCGTCGTCAACGACCACAATCTCGAAATCGACGCCATCCTGATCGAGAATACTGCGCAGACAACGCGCGACTGTGACGCTGTTGTTGTACGTCGGCACGCATACCGAGATCGTCGGGTTCACCGCCAGGTCGTCGGCATCGTCGGTGCCCATCACTGCCATTCCCGATCGAGCGAAAAGGTAGCGCACCACGCCACCCAGGTCGCTATCAACTACAATCTTCGAGCCGCAACTAGCCCTGTATCTCAGCGGTCACGTTGAATTCGGCGAATGTCCGAGCTAGGTCCTCCCGCAGGGCATCCTGGGAGTTTGTCCGGCCGCTCAGATATGCGTTGACCACGATCCAGACCTTCCCATGGACCCGTCCCGAAGCCACAAACAGCTGGCCGCCCATGCGTTCGAGGGTGCGCTGGCTGATGCCGGGTTCGATCAAACGCCCATGCACGTAGTCAGCGTCGGTGCCATCGGGGCGGTTCGCTTGAGGATGCAAGTCGCCGACGTAAGAGCAGCCGATCGGAAGGCTGGCGGCACCCAATGCCATTCCCACCGCCCTGCGCGCCACCCACTTCGGAGTGAACGACGTCAGTGGCAACGGCCCCAACATCTCCGCGGAAGTCTCCGACAAGTCGGCAAGGGCTCGCCTGATCTTGACGCGAATCTCCCGGAGGTCCGACGATAAGTGGGTCGGATCGACCGAAACGACGAGAAACGCCAATGCGTTGCCGCGGGTGTCGTTTTCGGCGCGATCGCTCATCGGGAACGATAGGGTGACCAATCCGTCGTCGCGAACGCGCCCCATACGAACGCCTAGTCTGCCGGCGAATCCTGCGAGCAGGAAAAGGCTGTTTCCGCCGAGGCCTTTCGCGCGCTCTTCCCATTCCGCCAGATCGACATAAGCGGTCAGGGAAGGCACTACTACTGGTTGATCGTTGCCGCCTGTTCGCGGGGATGGTGGTGCCGATGCGATCGACGCGGCGACCTCCTTACGCTGGCGCCGGCCGATGCGCACCGCAGCCGCCACCGCCCGCGCTAGCTCCGGTGCCGACGCAATGGTTTGCCGCGCATCCTCAAGCAACGCCCGGCGACGTGTACGCGAACCCGGATCCGGATAACCCAGGTTGCGGGGCCTCCCGCCGGCCGCATCGGCCAGCGCCTGGATAATCCCACGTCCATCCACGAGGGTATGCGAAGCTGTCAGACAAACCGCGGTCCCGCCGTCCTCGAACGGAAGCACTCCGACGTGCCAGCAGGGTCCGTATTCCGGATCCAGCGGCAGGCACGCGCGCTCGAATAGCCATGCGTTCAGATCGACACGCGGACGCGGTGTTTCTGCGATCTCGATGTCTCCAGGCCCGCGATAGGCGACCCATCGATCCCGCGCGAAAGGCAACGGAGACCGCTCGACCCGTCGTCCCAACAACCCGTATCCAAGACCTCGGTGGAAACGGCGCAACCCATCGACATTTAACGGCCGGTTATATATCCAATTGGACTGCAGAAGCGTCCCGTGGCCAAGCGCCCGCAGAGCGAGAAAGGAGGCTTGGTCCATGTGTGCGAGTCGATTGTCCATCGCGTCCACGGTAGTTTATTTGCGGCGAGGTGCACAAGGCGGTGTGTGTAGGCGAAGGTAATCTGTTGTCCGTGGTTCAGTCTTCGATACCCGCCGTGCTGCGCGAGCGCGCCAGCCTCCAGCCCAACGAAACGGCGTTCACATACGTTGATTACGACCAGGATTGGAAAGGCGTGCCGCTGATCTTGTCCTGGTCGCAGTTGTATCGGCGCGTGGCGAATCTTGGTGAGCAGCTCAAGCTTCGCGGGTCGACCGGCGATCGTGCGCTCATACTGGCTCCGCAGGGCCTGGACTATATCGTTAGCTTTTTGGGTGCGTTGCAGGCCGGACTTGTCGCGGTTCCGCTCCCGCTTCCCAATAGCCGCGCCAACCACGAACGCATAATTTCGGTGCTGGCCGATGCGTCGCCTTCGGTCGTCCTTACCACGTCCGCGGTCATCGACAATGTCAGCGCGTCGCTGCAGCCGCACCAGGGGCAATTCGCGCCCTCGATCATCGAAGTCGATTTGCTGGATCTCGATTTTCGCCAGCGAGCACCGGGCCCGAGAGCTCGCGCCGGCGCGAATGACCGGGCGGATTTCATCTATTTGCAGTACACATCCGGGTCCACCCGGACTCCCGCGGGTGTCATGGTCTCCAACAAGAACGTCTTCGCCAACTTCAAGCAGATCATGGCCGACTTCTTTGCGCCCGAGGGGGGGATTCCCCCTGGGGACATCACAGTGGTATCCTGGCTGCCGCTCTACCACGATATGGGTCTCCAATTGGGGATCATCATGCCGATCCTGGCGGGCACGCCGACGCTGCTCACCAGCCCGATGGGATTCTTGCGGCGACCTGCCCGCTGGGTGCAATTGTTGGGGCGCAACGGTTGCACGATTTCGGCGGGACCGAATTTCGCTTTCGAGCTCGCGGTGCGCAAGACGTCCGATGACGACATGGCTGGGCTTGATCTCGGGGGCGTCCACACGATTCTCAACGGCAGCGAACGGGTGCAGCCCGCGACGCTCAAGCGATTCGCTGACCGGTTCGCGCCCTTCAATTTTAACCCCAGGGCACTGCGGCCGTCATATGGCATGGCGGAAGCAACAGTTTACGTAGCAACGCGTCACGTGGGTAAATCACCCGAAATCCCTCACTTCGACGCCGAGAAATTGGCTGCCGGCCAAGCGAACCGGTGCGAAACCGGAAGCGGCACGCCGCTAGTCAGTTACGGTACTCCGGAATCGATGCTGGTCCGCATCGTCGATCCGAATACGAGTCGCGAATGCCCGGATGGAACGGTCGGAGAGATCTGGGTGCACGGCGACAACGTCGCTGGCGGGTATTGGCAGAAGCCAGAAGAGAGCCAGCGCACGTTCGGGGCAAGTATTGCCGACCCGTCGCAGGAGACCCCGGAAGCTCCCTGGCTGAGAACCGGGGACTCGGCCTTCTTCTCCGATGGAGAGCTGTTCATCATCGGCCGCATCAAGGACCTGCTGATTGTCTACGGGCGCAACCACTCTCCCGACGACGTCGAGACGACGATCCGGGACATCACCGCTGGCCGCTGCGCAGCGATAGCGGTTCCCGACAAGGGCATCGAAAAGCTGGTCGTGATCATCGAACTCAAGAAGCGGGGCGACTCCGACGAGGAGGCGGCGGACCGGCTGCGCAGTGTGAAACGCGAAGTCACGTCGGCGATTTCAAAGTCTCGGGGGCTGAGTGTGGCGGATCTGGTTCTGGTTTCGCCCGGCTCGATTCCCATCACCACCAGCGGCAAGATCAGGCGATCTCAATGTGTCGAGCTGTATCGGCAGGATAAGTTCACAAGATTAGATGCCTAGTGTCGCGTTGTGGTATGCCTGAGATCCCATGGCCTTCGGATATCGCCTGCAATCCAACCCCCTTGTCGGAAAGTTCACCACCAAGTATTTGCTGCCCCTCGGCACCCGCCAGATCGGCGACGACGTGGTGTTCTTCAACTTCGGCTATGAGGAGGACCCGCCGATGGGCTTACCCTTGGCGTCATCCGACGAGCCCAATCGATACTGCATTCAGCTCTACCACGTGACGGCCTCGCGGGTTGATCTCACCGGCAAAAGGTTGCTGGAGGTGAGCTGTGGCGCCGGCGGGGGAGCGTCATATATTATGCGTAACCTGGGGCCGGCCTCCTACACGGGGCTGGACCTAAACCCGGCCAGCATCGACATGTGCCGGGAAAGGCATCAGCTGCCGGGCTTGGACTTCTTGCAGGGCGATTCCCAGAGCCTCCCTTTTCCGGACGAAACCTTCGACGCGGTGATCAACGTCGAAGCCTCCCACCAGTACCGCGACTTTCCTCGCTTTCTTGACGAGGTGGCACGCGTGCTCCGCACAGGAGGGCATTTCATGTACTCCGATTCGCGCCGGGCTCCGGTTGTCGCCGAGTGGGAAGCTGCGCTAGCCGACGCGCCGTTGCGGAAGATTTCGGAAAGGGCCATCGACGAAGAGTGCAAACGCGGCCTGGCGGCAAATGCGCGGCGCACCCAGGAAAAGCTCGGTCACCGCTTGCCGGCGTTCATGAACTCGTTAATCCGTTATGGCATGGGTGTTTTGGACTGGGATCTGCGCCGCGCCGGAGGGTTTTCTTACCGGGTCTATTGTTTCGTCAAGGATTGATCTCGCGTGGACGGTCTGTTCCAACAGATCGGCGGCGGTGGCGACACCAACGGTGGGTTTGGTCATCCGCGGGGCGATCTCTCGAGCTCGCGCCTTGCAATCGGGTGCAAGAATTTTGCGGAGCTGCTTGACGAGGGATTTCCGGCTCACGTTCCAAAGACGCTTGGCGGAGCCGACCTTCAGTCGTTTGACCTGGGTCGCCCAGATGAACTGATCGGCCACGTCCCACAGGATCAACGTCGGGAGTCCGGCCCGCAGGCCGGCGGCGGTGGTCCCGGCGCCGCCATGGTGGACGGCGGCGCGGCACATGGGCAAGATCTTGGTGTAGTTGACTTGGCCGACGAGCTTCACATGGTCGGGATGTGAAGGGTGTTCGGAGCCGCCGGTGCCGGAATAGATCAACGCCCGCTCGCCCAGTTCGGCGCAGGCGCCTGCAATCACGGCCACCGTCTCGGCAGGGGATTGGACTGGCGTGCTGCCAAAACCGAAATAGATCGGCGTTTTTCCCGCGGCGATCCAGGACGCGACCTCATCATCGGTATCGGCGGTCAAATCCAAGGTCAGCGCGCCGACGAAGGGGCGCCGGCCGTTCCATTCCGCCGCAAGCCCGGGAAAAACCGCCTGATCGTAGGCCTGGATTTCAAGCGTTTCGCCTTCTGCCATCCGTTGGCTTGCAGGGAATAACGCGGGCGGCAGGCTCAGTTCACGGCGTTGCGCCTCCTCATCCGCCTTGGTGATGATGTGCGAATAGAGCCACCAGCCCGCCTTCATTGTCGTGCGGACCAACGGTCCCGGCGACGGCAGGAAGGGAAGGCCGACCTGTCCGTTAACCCGCACGGGGAAATGATGCAGGGCCGCCACCGGGATGTCGTAGTACTCAGCGACATTCGCAACTAGCCCGTGGTAGGTCTGGCCCGTCAACAGCAGGTCGGCCCCGTCGGCTAGCGAGGTTAGCGTCCGGCTCATCTCGGCCCAACCCTTGACGAAGAGCTCCTTGCCGGCACGCAGGAAGATGACCGGGTTCTGGATCTTGAAAGCGTTATGGGTGAAATCCGCGACGGCAACTATTTGCTCTCGCGAGTCCGGCCCATAGGAGGTAGCGGACAGGCCAGCTAACTCGACGAAGTCAACCAGGTTGGGCGGGACCGCCATTCGAACTTCGTGCCCGCGGCGTCGCAGCTCCACACCGACCGCGGCGCAGGGTTCGACATCGCCGCGAGTCCCATGGGCCGCCAAAACAAACTTCACCGGCGCAACTTTCAGCTGCCAGACGCGTAGGCCAAGTGTTCGATGTCTAACTGGCTACGCGAACCCGCACCTCGGTTAGGCTGCCGGCGACAACGCGGTGGAGCACCGACTTCATCGCCTCCGTGTAGCGCCTCGCGGATTCCCGGGCAATCGGGTTGTTCGGGTAGGACACCATTATCGAGACCTCGTCGAACAGGCGGAAAACCGTGGAGTAGATGAACGCCGGGTTCCTGCCGTCGGTGAGTAGGGCCGCATTCACACCATTCAGTGCGCTTGCGACGATGGCGGAAAGCGGCGGAAGACCCGCGTCCATGTAGTTCATCATGGTGAACTGAGGTCCAGGTCTGCGCAGCCAGGGAGCCAATTCCAGCACCCGGTCGTACGGCACGTTCGCGAGGTCCATATTAGCGTCGAACGACGCTTGGGCCGCGCGGGCGGTTTCTTCGAACGAGTTCGGGTCGACGGGAACGGTGAACGGCACCACACCAGTAAACCATCCCACCGTCATGAAATCTGCCGGACTCTTCCGCATATCGATGGGGGTGAGTCCGTAATACGTTTCCGCACCGCTTAACTCGTACTGGGTCAGGGCCACGCAGGCGAACAAGCCACCGCTGAACCTCACACCCGCCTGTTGGCAGATGACTTCGAACTGAGCCGTCTGCTCCGGGCCCAACAGCCGCCTCACGTGGACACCCCCGCCGCACGGTATCGATTGGTCGCCGAGAGGCAGCGGGAAATCCGGCAGCGTTCCGCCGTTGGCTCCCGCGAACTCGATCCACTTGCGCACCTCGGGGGATTCCAAGGTCATTCCGGACACACATTGGCTTTCCCGCATGCAGAAATCGTCATAACTGGCCGCCGGTGGCAGCGCGATGGGCGCCTTGCCCTCTCGGAGGGCGCTGTAGTTCATAAGGATCTCTGCATAAAAACCGGCAATCAGCATCGGGTCGCAGTGGAGATGGTCGACGACCGCGTATAACGCGAACCGGTGCTCGTCCTGGATGATGCCGAACCTGAAGCAATCCCATTGCAGTGGGTCGGGCGTGGCCAACACGTGATCTCGCCATTCGAGTTGCGTCATCACGCCGTACTCTTTGGCGACAAATTGAATGTCGCGGGGATCCTTGATGGTGTGCCGGACGATATGCTTCGCTTCGTTGTATTCAAACCAGCTGTGGTACGTCGCGTGGCGTCGAAGGTGCGCATTGATGACGTAGGTCATGGCGCGGATATCGCAGCGGCCGGGTACGTCCCAAGAGCCCATGACCGTGCGTGAATAATCGAGGCCCCGCTCCCGGAACTCGACGTAGCCGCGAAGATGGCCCGCCTGCATGGAGCTGGGAGGCACTGGACTTATTGGCGCCGACCGAGCGTTTGCAATGCTGCCGGGTGTCGGCTGCCAAGTAACGACTGATCCTGGGCCCGGATCCCAGTCGTAGGCGCTGCCAACCCGCAGCCTGTCGTGATCAGAGCCTCCACCTATGAACACGTTTTCCCTTTCCTAATATCCTAAAGCAGGGCAGTCGACTTTGACGAAGGACCTATCTCACGCGTGTGTCGTAGCGTTCTCTTTCGTGGGCGCCAGCTTCTGGAATAGGTGATCCGCCAAACCTCGAACGGTTGTGATGTCGGAAGAGGTGATGCGAACTCCCGTCTCGCCCTCGATATGAATGCGCAGTTCGAGGTTGCCCAGCGAGTCGAGGCCGTACTCGGAAAGCGGGTGGTCCGGGTTGACGTTCCGACGCAGGCTCAGACCGATCTGCTCCGAGAGCAGACGTCGCAGCCGAGCGGGCCACTCGTCGAGCGGCAACTCGGCGAGTTCAGCGCGCAGTTTGCTTGAGCCTGAGCGCTTTTGCCCCTCGGCTTTGAACATTTCGAAGAACTTGCTGCGTTCTGCGACGGACGTGATCCACGGTGTTCTGATGAGCGGGTTGTAGCCGGTATACCCACGGTCGTGGCGCAGCAGCTCCTCGAACGCATACGCGCCCTCGTCCGGAGTGATCGCGGCGCCGCTGCCTTCCGCAAACTCTGCACCGCGGCCGATCTCCCCCCAGGCGCCCCAGGCAATTGCCATGGCCGGCAGGCCCTGTGCGCGCCGCCAGTGGGCGAATGCGTCCAACCAGCTATTGGCGGCCGCGTAAGCACCCTGGCCCGGCGATCCCAGCAGCGCGGCCGCCGACGAGAACAAACAGAACCAGTCCAGGTCCGCGGCTGCGGTAGCCTCGTGCAGCCTCCACGCGCCGTACACCTTGGGCGCCCAGTCACGGTCGATCAGTTCGTCGGTGATGTTCGTCAACGTGGCATTCTCGACCACCGCAGCCGCGTGCAGCACACCACGCAGCGGAAGTCCGGTGGCGGTCGCCGTCGCCAGCAAGCGCCCCGCGGTGTCAGCCTGAGCGATGTCACCGCGCTCCACCAACACATCAGACCCCATCGAACGGACGCGTTCGATTGTCTCGAGCACCTTTGCCGTAGGCTCGGAACGAGAGTTGAGCACGATCCGTCCGGCGCCTGCGGCGGCCATCTTCTCGGCCAGGAACAGTCCGAGGCCGCCCAAACCGCCGGTGATAATGTAGGAGGCGTCGCGCCGGAAAGCCGGAACCTGCTCGGGCGGCAGCACCACGCTGCTGCGTCCGGCCTGCGGGATGCCGAGGATGAGCTTGCCGGTGTGTTCGGCCGCGCTCATCGCACGAATCGCCGTTACCGCATCGGCGAGCGGATAGTGCGTGCTCTCGGGCATTGGCAGCCCGCCCTCGGCAATCAACCGGTAGACGGTGCTCAGGATCTCGCTGACCTGCTGTGGATGGCTGACCGACATCAGTCCCAGGTCGACGCCCCAGAACGCGAGGTTGCGACGGAACGGGGAGAGGCCTAGCTTGGTGTCCCCGTAGATGTCGCGCTTGCCGATCTCGACGAACCGTCCGCCCAGCGCGAGCAGATTGAGCCCGGCCAACTGCGCGGCGCCCGTCACCGAGTTGAGCACGACGTCCACGCCGTACCCGTCGGTGTCGCGACGGATCTGATCGGCGAACTCGACGCTGCGCGAGTCGTAGACATGGTCGATTCCCATGTCGCGCAATAGCTGTCGACGCTGCTCGCTGCCCGCGGTGGCAAAGATCTCGGCACCCGCCGCGCGCGCGATCGCGATCGCAGCCTGTCCCACGCCACCGGTTCCGGAGTGGATCAGCACCTTGTCGCCAGCCTTGATGCGGGCCAGGCCGTTCAGGCCGTACCATGCGGTCGCGTGGGCAGTGGTTACCGCGGCTGCCTGGGCGTCGGTCATGCCCTCCGGCAGCTTGGTGGCCAGACGCGCATCACAGGCGACGAACGTGGCCCAGCAGCCGTTGACGGACATGCCGCCGACGTGATCGCCGATCTTGTGGTTGGTGACGTCGGATCCGACGGCCGTCACCACGCCCGCGAAATCCGTGCCCAGCCGGGGCAAGATTCCGTCGAAGCTTTGATAGAGGCCGAACGAGTTGAGAACGCCGAACGCGTTGAGAACATCGGCGAAGTTAATACTCGATGCGGTGACCGCGACCTCGATCTGCCCGGGACCCGGCGGAATGCGCTCGAACGCGGCGAACTCCATCGTTTGCAGGTCACCCGGGGTTCGGATGTGCATGCGCATGCCGTCGCGTTCGTGTTCCGCGACGGTGGTTTGGCGTTCGTCGTGGCGCAGCGGAGCGGGGCACAGGCGCGCCGTGTACCACTCGTCGTTACGCCAGGCCGTTTCGTCTTCCCCCGGCGCCATCAGCAACAACTGGCGGACCACCTGATCGGCCTTGGTGTGCTCATCAAGATCGATGTGGGTGGTGTGCAGGTGCGGATGCTCGACGCCGATCACACGGAGCAGGCCGCGCAGTCCGCCCTGCTCCAGATTGGGAGCGTCGTCCGACAGCACCTTCTGAGCGTTCCTGGTGATGACGTAAAGCCGAGGCGACGGGCCCTCAATGTTTGGCAGTTCGCGGGCGATGCGCACCACGTGGCGGACGTACTCACTGCCACGCGCGGCGCTTTCTCCGACCGCATTACCGTTCTTCGGCTCGGTGATCACAACCACCCCGATGTAGCCGCCTTTTTCGATCTCACGGCGCAGCCGCTCGGCCATCGCCCGATGGTCAGCCCCTCGGTGCCAAGACAGCGTGGTGCATTCTGCCTCGCGCGGCTTCATCGCATCGGCGAGCGCCATCGCCATGAGATCGGCGGCATCGGACGTATTGACCAGAAGCCATGCTCCAGTCTCGGTGGTGCCCGCCTCCGGCAGGGCGCGTTGCTGCCATTCCACGGTCAGCAACCGCTCGGCCATCATCCGGGCCTGCGCGGCGCTCGGCGAGACCCCTGTGCTCATTTGCAGTCCGCGCACCGTCAGCAGGACATTGCCGTGCTTGTCCAGGATGTCGAGGTCGGCCTCGACGGCGCCGCCGGTCGCCGCCGTCACCCTCGAGTAGCAGTAGCGGGCCGTGCTGATGGGGCCGTGAACCCGCAGCTGCCGGACGCCGAGCGGCAGCAGCAGGCCGCTGAGGCTGGCGTTCGTAACACTAGGGTGGGCGGCGACCGACTGAAAGCAGGCATCGAGCAGTGCCGGATGCACGCCGTAACTGCTCTGTTGTGTCCGGATGACGCTGGGCAGACCGATCTCGGCCAACACCGTGGTGCCGTTTCCCTCAGTAGTGTGAACGGCGGCGAGACCGGCGAATGCCGGACCATACTGAATGCCGCGGAGGTCGATGGCGTCCCGGAGGTTAGCGCCTTCCAGGCGATTCGGGTGCGCGGCCAGCAACCCGTCAATGTCCTCGGCGGCGGGCCGCTCCTTATCATCGACCTTGTGCAATACTGCGGAAGCGCGCCGCGCTTGCATCCCGTCTTCATTGGTCTCCACCACGAACGCGAGGGTGCCGGACACCTCCGCGGTTGCGCTAAGGCTAATTTGCCTTTGCTCATCGAGGAGCAGCATCTGCTCGAAGCGGACATCGCTAACCCCAGATGCCTCGCCGAAGATGGTGCGGGACGCGGCGAGCGCCATCTCGCAGTACGCCGCACCCGGCAGGGCGGCGGTGCCGTGGACCTGATGGTCACCCAGCCAGGGCAGCGTCGCGGTACCGATTTCTGCCTGCCAAACGTGGCGCTCGGGTTGCTGGGGCAGCCGTACGTGCTGACCCATCAACGGGTGAACCGCAACGCTCGAACGCAACGCGCGAGAGCTGTGACCCTCGCGGCTTAATAATAAGCTCCGGTGTGTCCACGCCGGCAGCGGGGCATCCATTAGCTGTCCACCAGGGTAGAACAGGGAGAAGTCGACCGTGGCACCGATGGCGAAAAAGTCGCCCAACAATCCGCGCAGCCCGTGGGGTAGCGGCTGATCCTTCCGCATCGCGGCAAGCGCAGCTACTGTCATGTCGAGGCTGCGGGCGGTCTGATCGATCGCGTGGGTCAGCAGCGGGTGGGGTGATAATTCACCGAAGATCCGGAAGCCGTCCTCTAGAGCCGCCTGCACCGCCGCCGAGAAACGCACCGTGTGGCGCAGGTTGTCGACCCAGTAGTTGGCGTCGCAGTACGGCTCCTCGCGAGGGTCGAACGAGGTGGCAGAGTAGTACCGAACCTTAGGCGTCAACGGCTCGATCTCCGCCAGAACGTCGTAGAGTTCGTCGAGGATCGGATCGACTTGCGGCGAATGCGATGCCACGTCGACAGCAACCTCGCGGGCCATCACATCGCGCTTCTCCCACGACGCGACCAACTTGCGGACCGTCTCGGTTGCGCCGCCAATAACGGTGGATTGCGGAGAGGCCACCACCGCCACCACGGCGTCATTGACGCCGCGCGCCATGAGCTCCGAAAGTACTTGCTGGGCAGGCAGCTCTACCGACGCCATCGCACCCGAACCGGCGATCTTGGTCATCAGTCGCGAGCGCCGGCAGATGATCCGCGCACCGTCTTCCAGCGACAGCGCTCCCGCGACGACAGCGGCCGCGGACTCGCCCATCGAATGGCCAATGACCGCGCCGGGCCGGACTCCATAAGATTGCATCGTGGCCGCCAGTGCGACCTGCATGGCGAAGATCGCTGGCTGGATCCGATCGATGCCGGTCACCTTCTCGGGTGCGGTCAGCGCGTTGGTCACCGAGAAGCTGGATTCGGCAGCGATCAGTGGCTCGATTTCGGCGATGGCCGCCGCGAATGCTGGCTCGTTCGCCAGCAGGTCCGCGCCCATTGCGGCCCACTGCGATCCCTGGCCGGAGAACACCCAGACCGGACCGCGTTCGTCCTGACCCACCACTTCCTGGCAAATAGCATCACCTTTGGCGACCTCCCGCAGCGCCGCTACCAGCTCCGCGTTGGTGCTGGCAAGCACGGCTGTCCGCACTGAGCGGTGATCACGCCGGCGAGCAAGCGTGTAGGCCAGATCCGGCGTCGCCAACTCCGACGGTTGCGCCTCGACCCAGTCGGCAAGCCGCCCGGCGGCTTCCTGCAGTCCCGCGGCCGACGAGGATGTCAGCGGGAACAGCAGTGGGCCGTCGCGGCCCGGTCTGATTGCCGCGCCGTTGCCGGAAAGCGGTTTGGGAGCCTCCTCGACGATCGCGTGCACATTCGTTCCGGAGATCCCGTACGCCGACACCGCCGCACGTCGCGGCTGTCCGTCATCCAGCGGCCACGGCGTATTCTCTTTCGGCACAAACAGTCCAGTGTCGATCCGGGCCAGTTCATCAGGCAAGGCTTCGAAGTGCAGGTTCTTGGGGACTACGCCGTGCCGGACGGAAAGGAGCGCTTTCATCATCCCCAGCGCACCAGCGGCCGCCTGAGTGTGCCCGAAATTGGTCTTCGAGGCGCCGAGCACGCAGGGGCTGCCGAGGCCGTAGACCTCGGAAAGGCTAGTATACTCGATTGGGTCACCGACGGGAGTACCCGTGCCGTGCGCCTCGACCATGCCGACGGTGCCGGCGTCCACGCCCGCTGCGGCAAGAGCCGCGCGGTACACCGCGGTCTGCGCCTCGCCGGAGGGCGTCGCGACGCTTATGGTGTGGCCGTTATGGTTGGCGGCCGTGCTACGGATCACACCCAGAATCCGGTCGCCATCCCGCTGCGCGTCGGGCAGGCGCTTGAGCAACAGGACGACGCAACCCTCGCCAGATACGAAGCCGTCTGCTTTGACGTCGAACGCATGGCAGTGCCCGGTGCCCGACAGCATACCCCCCGCCGACGCCGATGCGGACCTGCGCGGCTCCATCATCACGTTGACGCCGCCCGCGAATGCGAGCTTGCTCTCTCCGTCGTTCAGGCTGCGGCAGGCCTGATGGATCGCGAAGAGGCCAGACGAGCATGCGGTGTCTACTGTGACCGCGGGTCCGTGCAGCCCGAGCGCGTAAGCAATCCGCCCGGATGCCATGCAGGAAATGGTGCCGGGATTTCCATACGGTCCGTCGAAGGCGTCGGTGGCGATGTGCACGAATTGGTAGTCGCCGTAGTTCAATCCGACGAAGACTCCTGTTTCAGCGGCGATCGTGCGCTTGGTGAGGCCGGCGTGTTCCATGGCTTCCCACGCGGTTTCCATCAGCAACCGATGCTGAGGATCCATCGCCGTCG
Source organism: Bradyrhizobium erythrophlei (assembly GCF_900129425.1). Classification (NCBI taxonomy): domain Bacteria; kingdom Pseudomonadati; phylum Pseudomonadota; class Alphaproteobacteria; order Hyphomicrobiales; family Nitrobacteraceae; genus Bradyrhizobium; species Bradyrhizobium erythrophlei. The sequence goes on from NZ_LT670817.1 coordinate 5,282,160, forward strand.
CTTCTCTTTCCGTGATGCCGAAGAAATCCGGGTCGAAGTCGCCGACGCGGTCCAGGAAAGAGCCCCACTTGCATACCGAGCGGCCCGGCACCCCCGGCTCGGGATCGTAGTAGTAGTCAACGTCCCAGCGGTCGGCGGGAATCTCCGTGACGAGGTCGTCACCTCGCAGCAGCGCTTCCCAAAAGAGATCAGGGGAGTTGATGGCCCCCGGCAGCCGGCACGCCATCCCGATGACGGCGACCGGAGTCACGCTTGCCTTGTCCACGGTCCCCCACCCCTCCTTGCCTATTCACTAGCTCCTATCACTGCTGCACACGCTTAGTCAGGAATTTTTCTGTGCGAGCTTGCAACTCTGGCCTGCCCATGGGCTGCCGCTCTCAAAGTTTGGTCTGGTCTGCCTTGTAAAAAGACAAGAACGTCGATACTCGGGTTCAACTGCCATCTCGGGAGGCTGTCGTGACCCTGGTCGTCGTTTCCAATCGGGTGGCAGGGGCAAAAGCCGGTGAACCAATCTCGGGAGGATTGGCGGCGGCGCTGATCCCGATGGTCAGCAGGTACGGTGCGATCTGGGTCGGTTTGAGCGGTGACGTGGGCGGCGCGTGTCGGGCGAGAGACGCCTTTGTAAGTATCCCGGCCCTCGGCACTGGCACGACCGTCGTCGTCGAACCGCCAATACAGCACTATATCAACTACTATGAGGGTTTCGCTAATTCTGCTCTCTGGCCGGCACTGCATTCGCGTGTCGATCTCATCCGCGTTACGGCCGATCACTACGCGTCCTATCGCGAAGTCAACGCTTTCATGGCGCGGGCGCTAATGCGCTTTGACAAGCCGGACTCCATTTTCTGGATCCACGATTATCATTTTCTCCCGCTTGGCGCCGAAATGCGTCGGCTTGGAATCAAACGTCCGATCGGATTCTTTTTGCACACGCCGTGGCCGGACCGCCACTGCATGGCCGCAGTGCCACATCATCGCGATATTGTGCAGGAAATGCTGGCCTACGATCTCGTGGGCTTCCAGACCATTGAGGCCCGCCAGAACTTCGAGGATTACCTGCGGTACGAACTGGGCATGACCCTTAAGAATGACACGATCGCTGGCGAATGGGGCTGCACGCAGCTCGCGACCTTCCCAATCGGTATCGACGTCGACGAATTCGCCGCGCGCGCGACCGTCGCCATCGAGCAGTCGGACGTGTTGCGGTTGCGCGCGAGCCTGAAAGGCCCAAAGTTCGTGCTCGGCGTCGACCGGCTCGATTATTCGAAAGGCCTGGCTAACCGTTTCCGCGCATTCGGCCGGATGTTGGAGATCGAGCCGGGCTTGATGCGCGTGGTCTCGTTTCTACAAGTCGCAGCCCCGTCGCGCGGCAACATTCGGGCCTATCGCGAACTGAAAGCCGATCTTGAAGCTTTGGCGACGGAGATCAACTGCCGACATCGTCAATCCGACTGGACGCCAATCCGCTACCTCAACCAGGAATTTTCACAGTTGACGCTGGCGGGGCTTTATCGGACCGCGCAGGTCGGGTTGGTGACGCCTTTTCGCGACGGCATGAACCTGGTGGCAAAGGAATTCGTCGCCGCGCAAAACCCCGTCGATCCCGGCGTTCTGATACTGTCGACATTCGCCGGCGCAGCCGAAGAACTCGACGCAGCGCTTCTGGTCGATCCGCACGACGTCGACAGTATGGCGCTGCAGATTGCCAAGGCGCTCGCTATGACCATCGAAGAACGCCGCGAACGCTGGCAGCAAATGGTAACAAAATTGAAGCGCAGCTCGCTGCAAAACTGGTTCTCCGCGTTCCTAAATACGCTTTCGGAAGCGCGCCGGTTGCCGCCGGTGCCGGCAAACCAGGCGCGGATGGTGCTGCCTTGACGCTGACAGCGAAGGCCAAGCTGGCCACTATGGAATGTTGCGAATTTCTTCGTATCTCGTCGCGAGCGGAGAGACGCCGGTAGACATGGCGAGTAAGCCGATGAAGCGAAAGCGCAGCTTTGCCATCATGAACATTCGATCACCGCGTCCGCGCTTATAATCACGCCCGCTTCTTTCTAGGATTCCATCGCTGAGCAGAGAGCAGCGAGCCGGCTACACGCCAACTTGGGGGTTATCTTTGCGAGTGTCCGCCAAACTGTTTGAACGGAGGATACTCAGGATCTGCGTGCTCTCCGCAATTCCTTGTTTCATTGCCCTGTTCAGCATCTTCGGCCCGTTCCTGACTGATACCGTCTATCTTTACAGCGGCGTCGCCGTCAACGTGCAGGCAAGTGGGCTGGCTGGTTTCCCGACAATCGATCCGAATGCAGGGTTCACGTCATTTGCATTGGGCGCGCGCGCAGCATTGGACCTGTTATCCGGTCACCTGCCTCTGTGGAATCACTATGAGGGACTGGGAACTCCGTTACTGGGCGAGATGCAGTCGGCTGCCTTGTTCCCGCCGACGTTGTTGCTCGCTTTTCCGCATGGACAGGCGCTTGAACAGGCGTTCCTGCAACTTGTGGCTGGTGTGGGGTCTTTTCTTTTTTTTAGAAAATTTGGTCTGGGGGCAAAGGCGGCGATCTCCGGAAGCCTGCTATTTGAAGTCAACGGCGTGTTCGCCTGGCTGCGTAACGCGATTTTCAATCCGGCGGCATTCCTTCCCTGGCTTCTTTTTGCGGTGGAGGGCATGCATGCCACCGCCATGGCCGAACGGCCGCTTCGGCAGCGATTGCCCCTGATTTGCGTGGGTGCCGCCATGGCGGCCCTGGCCCTTTATGCCGGCTTCCCCGAGGAAGTGTATTTCTACTCCCTTTTGTTGATGGGTTGGGTAGCGTTGCGCATGACTGAGCTGTCTGTCCGGCAGGCTCTCATCTTTGTCAGCGACCTACTGCTGACCGGCCTGATCGCCCTTGCCTTGAGTGCACCTCTCTTGGTCGCCTTCGTCGATTTCCTGGGCGAGGCGGCATTGGGAGGCCATGGCGGTAACGGCTTCTATGGCGCCTGGCTCAATTCCGGGGCGATCATCCAGTATATTATCCCCTACATATTTGGGCCCATTTTTGCATCAACCAATCAAACCGTCAGCGGCATTTGGGGGAATACGGCGGGTATATCGGATTTGCACCTGTCGTCATTGCTCTCGCCGGACTTTTCACCCCCGGTCGGCGCGCTGTCAAAATTTTTCTGGTTGGGTGGGTTTTCATAGCCCTGAGTGTCACCCACGGCATGCCGGGGATTTATCAGGCGTTTATGACACTGCCTCTCGTCAAGCTCGCAGCCTCCTATCGTTATCTGAACACCAGTTGGATTTTCTGCGTCATCTTTTTGTGCGCCCTGTTCATTGACAGGCTTCCCGCGGTTCCGCAGCCAATGTCGCGGTGGATATTGATCGGAGCGGTGGCGTGCGGTCTGCTTTCCATCGTCGCGGCGGCGGTCGGGGCGTGGCCGCTGGTACTTGAATTGTGGAGAGAAAGCTCTCTTTGCCATCGCTCTTTCATTGTCGGCGCACTGCTGAGCGTTGCCGCTTTGTCGTTCTGTATCGTGGGTGCTGCCTGTCTGGGCAGCACTGGGGCAACGGCTACGGTTGTGTCCGGCATTCTGGTTGCGGAGGCGATGGCTTGGTTTCTCTTGCCTTATTTTTCCTATCCGCGCGAAGCAGGCATCGACAATGATGCCATTTCCTTCTTGCGTGCAAACATTGGATATCAGCGGATTCTCAACACAACCGAAGCCGGGCTATCTCCCAATTACGGCTCCTACTATGGTATTCCGCAACTAAATTATAATGACCTGCCCGCTCCAAAAGCCACTGCGAAATATATCAAGGCGACTCTTGATCCCTATGCTGACAAAAACAATTTCATACCCGACTGGCCGGTACAAAATGCCGATCGCGCCGCAGTTTTCAAGGAGCGACTTTCTCAATACGCCCAGGCCGGAGTTAAATACGTGCTCGTTGGAACGGACTTCGGCTTTACTCCGGCTTTTTCTATCTTGCCTGCCGGCAAGTATGCCTATCCACTCGGTGCCGGCGCTCGGGTTAAGATTTCCGCCCAGGCGACGTCCACCAATCCGTTGAGTGTTACTGCCGTTTCCCTTCTGGTCGGCACCTACAACAACATCTCAACCGGCCATTTGAAGGTGACACTTTGCGCTTATGCCACCTGCGCCGAGGGTCTTTCCGACCTCGGCTCGGCAGAGGACAACAAGCCACTGCGGATTGCGCTTGACCATCCCATCGTGATGGAGGTCGGCACGAAGTACACCATCAGCATCGAAAAGCTCGATGGTGACAAGTATGTCGCGCTCTGGATGTTTCCGCTCGCCTCTGCGAATACTGGAATCGAAATTGTTGGGACCCCAACCACCCCAAGGGACAAATATCTTCCGGACCTCCGATTTTTGTCCGGCTCCGAAGAGAATCTGGTGTATCGGGGTCGTTCGATGAGCATTTACGAGTTGCCCAACACTCGTGACTACTTTTCCGCGCCGTCCTGCACGTTCCTCCCCTTGTCCCACGACCGCGTCAACGCTTCATGCACTAGATCGAGCAAATTGATCCGTCTCGAGCTGTTTATGCAGGGGTGGTCGGCGACCGTTAACGGCGAGCCGGCTCCTATCGTCATTTCGGACGGGGTCTTCCAAACCATTGATTTGCCGGCAGGGGACGCGCAGGTCAGATTCACGTATGAACCGCCGGGGTTCAAGCTGGCTTTGGTAGCAGCTGCTACGTCACTGTCATTCGTGTGCGCTGTCTTTATCAGCGTCATTCGCGGCGTACTCGCCTCATGTCGGGCTAGGTTTCGTGGTTGCACCGCATGAACGGCTGACGACCAGCACAAAGCCTGCGGCTTGCCGTGCCCAGTCCCCATTGCTCGCGCGAAACTTCCTGGCGGCAGCCCTCATGGTCGTAACCGTAATTGAGTCCGAACCCTAGCGGGACAAGCCGCGCCACAGGGTCCGGGATACATTGGCGATCCCGCGCAAAGGAGCCGCAAGCCCCCACGACCGCGACGTCGAAATTGCAGCCAGTGCGCTTCTGGTGTTTTCAAGTTCTGACTGAAGGAAACTCGAATGCGTCAACAGTCTGTCACATGTGGATTGCAAGCGCTCGATTTGAAAATGAAAGCCATCGCGCGATTCCGTGCTGCGCAACTCTGTCATGGCGTCCCTCCGTGGCGCGTGGCTCAGTTGAGGCGCGGCCTGGCCGAGCAATTCGCTGGCCAGGTGAAGATACGTCGCGAGCACTTCGCCTACACCGGCGGCGGAGAATCGACGATCGAGTTCTTCCCAGTTGATTGCCTTCTCATGGCGTGCCCGGAGCAGCGCCAGATCAATAACATGGCGAAGCTGCACCTTGTTCAGGGTGTATAATTCGTGGAAAATCTCGCTGTGAAAGATGATGTGACCGACGTTCCGCGTCGGCTCTGGCAGCAACATGCGCTGACCGCGAAATAGAACCGGTCGAACCATCTCGCAAAACCAGTCCGTTGCGATCACGGCATCGGCGGACCGGCTGATAACGTCGGTATGCAATTCCACGCCGGTCCCGGTTTCGGGATCCAGCAGCATGGGCAGATGGTGGTGCGTTGGCGGCGATACGGCCGACCACTTCGTGTCGAATCCGACAGCTTTCAATGCGGCGCAAGCCTCAGCCGATCGATTTTTCGGAATCAAAATGTCGATGTCGCCCAGGATTCGCATGGACGGCTGCGGATAGATTCCTTCAACAAGAAGAGCGGCGCCCTTCAAAAGCACTGGCTCGATATCGATGGCATTGAGCAGGCCGGCAACGCGTGCCAAGGTCGAAAGAATTTGCTCGTTGCGTTTCTTGTTTAGCGCAAGCGCGGACTCGAAATAATTACGAACATCGCTGGGAACATCAATGTCTGGATCGAAACATGCCGCTAGCGTGGTGGTCGCGTAATGGAAGCTCGCTACTTCGATAATCAACTCCCAGGTTACTTCGGCCTGGTGCGTATGCTCGCCACCAAGAAGCCCGGCGCGGAGGTAAGAGCAAACAGTTGTGAAGGCTTCCCAACGCGTCATGCGATCGCTCGTTCGACAAGCTGTACGGCATCATCGAGTGTGCCGTAAAAGATCGCATAGGCGGGCGTGTCATCGAGCCAGTCAAGGAAGGATTTCACCCTTGCCTCGGTGATCGGATAGCCAAGCCACACCCGATCGGTCAGCAGGTTTTGGATCGCTTCAAATTGTGAGAGTCTCCGCTGGTTCGGCGCGGCGTCTTCGATAAACCGCGGAAATATCAGAGTTCGCAATTTCACCGTCGTTGCGTCCCACACTTTGGCCGCAGGGACCAGGAGCCGCGCCTCGGTGCCCTTTGTAGAATAAGCCGGAGCGTTCCCCAATTCCGGAAATCGCGATTTCAGAATTTCCATACTGCCGGGCTTTATGCTGAGCGGCAGCGGCCACGGCACGATCTCGCCATCGGGTTCGGATACGGGCACCGCGTCGTCGCTGAGATAGTCGAAACCCCGGCTGACGAGACCGGCCGCCAGCGTCGTTTTGCCGCTTCCGGACGGCCCGGCAAGCGCGAGACCAATACCGTTGCGCGCGAGGGCCGCGCCATGAATGAGCGCGCGCCAATGCACATTCGGGTGGATACATTCGAGGACGGAGTGCCACAGGCCGCCGACGAGCAGGCCCGGATCGCTGGTGCGCATCCGTTCCAATCCGTCACGGATGAGTACGGCCTCAGTGGATACGCTGCCCCTAATTTCGATTCTTGTCTGCGGCCACGCGTCTGGAGTCTCCAGATGGCTGAGAAACAGCCGGACCGAAGGCAGATCGGTCTCGACCGCGAATCCCATCGCTATTCCGCCGATAGTGCAGATCCATTCCGCGGCCCATCTAGCCGGCGCAGCGCGATATCCATCGACGGTGACGCTAGACTCAATTTCGGCTGCAGCCGGTCCGCTCTCGGCTCCGGCGATGAGGCCCTGCGCGCGCCATTGCCCAAGGATCGATCGAAGGTCTGCTCGTGCGCGCGACCGTGGGATGCCCCACGTCCGTTCGAACTCCGCCTCCAAATCCTCCACAGGCCGGCCGGCCTCGATCAACTCCCACGCGAAGCGCGCCGTGTCATTGTAAGCGAAGAGGCAATTGGAACTGACGTCGAGAAGCAGCAGGCCGCCGTCGATCGGAAACTTGCGTACCCACACTGACGGTCGGATGTCGTCATTCAATTTGATGAGCGCTCCGTTGGGCGTTCCTCAACGCCCTTGGTTTCCGCCTAGCGTTCCCTGGAGGAGCCAAGTGGATTTCGGTTGCAACCGATCGGATCCTGCGGATTCGCTCGAAGCATCACGGCCGGGGTCTCGGCCGCAAAATGTCAAATCGCATGAAAACGTCACTTGGGATTGCGCCCACGTCGCCCCTGCCATCGTCACTCGGCTAGCCGATCGTGGATGCATCAAGGTCGCGCTTAACCGCTATTGTCCGCTTATGGCGGCCGCCTGTTCGCTCAACAGCATAGCCAGCATTATTGGCGCCGTATATTTCGCAAAGCGACCCAACGCTTCGCGTCGCGTCGGCCCTTGCGATTGCTCCGCGGTGTCGTCATCCGCCCCAGGCTCATGATCGTCGCTCATGACGAATCCCCGTTCCTAACCCCATCGAACTATGCATCAGCCGATTTGACTTGGCAAGCCGTCAGCCGTCACGCCAGCAGACGAGACGGCTACGCATCGATTTGCCGACTGAAGGTGGTTGCCCTTAGGGGACATGGGACGTCGTGAGTTCAATGTCAGCTCAACGGTTTAAAGCAGACGTTCAACAAGAACTCCTCCGTGGGCAGAACTTGGCTACGTATTGTTCAGCCTCGTCTAGAATGCAATTGCACAGGAGCGGTCGTCGCAAGCCGAAAACCGGAGTGACAGAGAACCTATCGCTGCGTAATATCAAATTTTCACTTACATTGCATCCGATGATCCCAGTCCAGGCACAAGGCCGAAAAATCCGAGCTAGCGATAGAAACGCAATGGGGCTAGCGGCTTCCCTACCCTTCGCATCCGTGAGGCGCCGGTACGAGGAACTGACGCAGTCAGGCTTGTTCGATTCCGTTTGGTACCGGCTCAACAACTCGGATTCGTTCAGGCCCGCATACGTATGGCCGTTCGCTCGACGCATGGATCCGGCTTGGCACCACGTCTCGTTGGGGCGTCTGCGTGACCCCAATCCGCTCTTCGACACCGAATGGTATGTCGCGAAACGGCCGGAAGCAGCAGACCGCGGCAACGTTCCGCTTCTCCACTATCTTGCCCGAGGCGCCGGTGAAGGGCTCGATCCTAACCCGGATTTTAGCAGCGCAGATTATTTCCGTCGCTACCCCGACGCGCAGGCGAGCGGATTGACCGCGCTCGAACACTTCGCGCTACTCGGCGCACGAGAAGGGCGAGACCCCCGGCACGAGCCGACTTCCCGACCCAAGAGCTCCGGAAACCTGCGACTTGTCTGCGTATTCAGCCATTTCGATGCCGCCGGCCGGATACTGCCTTATGTGCAGCGATACCTGTCCGAACTCGGCCGATGCGGTTTCGAGGTGCACTTGGTGAGCACATCTCCCAATCTGAGCACTTCCGATCGACGCAAAGCAGAACGTGCGGGCGTTCGGGTGCATTGCCGTGAGAACGCTGGAATGGATTTCGCTTCGTGGCAATGGGCATTGCATCACGTTGTCCCATTGGCAGAGGTGGATTGGCTATTGCTGGCAAACGACAGCGTGTTTGGTCCGATTTTTGATCTTGAACCTGTATTCCGTTCACAATTTGCCGAGAACTGGGACTTCTGGGGGATTACCGACTCCTATGAAGTGGCCTGGCATCTGCAATCATACTTTCTTTGCCTTCGTGGCGACGTGGCACGCAGCGAAGCTTTTCGCAAAGTCTTTGCGGTGGATTTCGCAAGATTGACAAAACGATCGATTATCCGCAGCGGCGAGATTTCACTCTCGCAGTCGCTCCTGCGCTCGGGGTTTCGCGGCAACGCGGTCTGTCCGTTTGACAGACTACGGAAATTCAGAAGTTTCCGCCAGTGCAATGCGACCCATTTTTACTGGGATCAGCTGATCGCCCGCTTGCGTTGCCCGTTTATCAAGCGACAGCTCATTCGAGACAACCCGATGAAGTTGGCAAGTGCCGGTTATTGGAAGGGCTTTCTCGAACGTTACACGAGCTACGATACATCGTTGATCTCTGATGCCATCCTGCCAGTCGAAAATGTGTTACCATCGTGAGGCGTTTGTTTTGGTCGGCAATTTCTTAAAGTCGACTATTCGGGCAACAAAGGCTGCTGCAACGTGCGGGTAAGCCTCCTCGTTAGACAACGGGATAAATTTAGAAGGGCCCCGATATCTGCCCTCTTCTGTCGGTACCTAAAAACGAGTCTCCACTGGTTCCGCCAGGGGAGCTTTTTCTGTTGCCCGCTTCCCGAATTGAATGAATGGCAATTCGATTGCGTGGTACAGGAGGATGGAAATTGCCGTCACGGCAGCGGTGACCGCGGGCAATAGTAGCCAGAGCCAGCCTAGCTCGTCGCTCGCGGCTCCCGGCATGTTTTGGAACAGCACATGCAAGACAGTCCCGTGCAGGATGTAGATGCTGTAACTCGCGTTACCAAGCACCTTGCTGCCCCAAAGCGTTAGAATGCCGAAGACGGTATTGCCTGCTGAGATCGGAAAGAACGCCGTGAAAAGCAGCAAATTGAATAACGACCACTGGGATAGATAGGGCGTGATCAAGAGGCCGACCCCAGACCCGAGAACCAGCGCGCTCGCTGCGCTACTCCTTGCCAGCTTTGTTAGCGGTGGGATCAGCGTCAGCTCGTAGCAAAGCATTCCGAGCAGGAAGGGAGATCCTAAATTCAGCCAGAAACCCCAAATGCTATAGTTGCGCACGAATTTGCTGGCTAAAATAGCAACAAGGATCGCCGCGATGCGGCTCCTTTGGAGGCCGCCATACTGACGGATGACAAGCGCGATAGTCGGCAGCAGGAAGTAGAACGCCCACTCATACCGTAGCGTCCAGATTGCGCCCGCCGGAATGTAGCTCGTCTGATTGTAACCGTCGATGAGCGGCTCGCCAAACAAGGTAAAGGCAAGCCATGAAGCGAGCGACTTGCAAACATCGAACAGGCTCACGGTCAGCGTGAAGTTCATGTGCCAAAATGCAACCAGCGCCATGAGAGCAACGACGATCCAGTACATCGGCGTCAGCCTGAAAACTCGCCCGATATACAGACTCGACCAATCTATCATGCCGCGCGATCGAACAAGCTTGCCGTAGAAGAGAAATGCGGTGATCATAAAGAAAAGTCTTACCGGGACCGGCCCGATGTTCGTCAAGACGACTGACCATGTTGGGTCTTCCCACCGGCCAAGCCTGATCAGGTTCCAGTTCATGATGAAGTGGAAGGCCAAGACGCTGATCGCCAAATACCCTCTCAGGCCATCTATGCAGTTGACGCGCGAGCCTTCCTCAATTTTCGATGGGGCAAATTTTCGAGCAAGGATGGCCGCAGTGGAATAAGCTGTGAGCGGAACGGCCAGCAGTGCTGCCGCGCCCGCATAGGATATTTCACTCATCGCCGCCCCAGTTGTTGCACAAGTATTAAACAACCTCATTTGCAACTCTGCAACTCGGCTGCCGTCGCCATGGCTCATCGGGTGCCAGGCAACGACAGCAACTCGGGCGCTTGGCGGCTTTAACCTCACCCGCACCCCGTCGCGCGACATCGACGCGACTTCCATTCCGGCCAGGAATTGCGTTGCGGAAGGTACTGGTGGAGCCGCCGAAGCCAGGAGGTCGCATCGCTATCGTCGATCGCAACGTACCGTTCGCGATCGGCGAGCAGCGTCTGAAGCTGGGCAAAGCGGTCGGAGCGGAGGCCAGAGTCGGTTAGCGAACACACGGAAATGCCCTCTTGTTTCCGCCAGCGCTTTTTGCTGAAATATTTGGGCTGAGGTGTGTGATGACGTGGGTAAAGGAGCGCGATGCTCTAATCGCGCAAACTTTGGCGTTCGTTCAATCGGTCACCGGCAAGAAGCCGGAGGCGGAGCCGAGCGTTGAGGCGATTGAGGCCGCAGCGATCAACAAGGCCGAAGAAAAGCAAACCATCGAACACAAGATAAAAGCCGCCGAGCCGCCCAACAGCATCGGGGTTTCGCAGGCGAATGTCTCGATCGACTTCCGGAGCGAGATGCAGGCGCGGGTCGCCAACTTTCGCGCCCACCAGGAGCGCTTTCACAGGGAGCGCGAGGCGTACTTCAGCGCCACCCTGGCGAAGGCCCGCGCCGCGATCGCGAACGACGCGTCGGCTCCGCTGCGTAAATAGGGCCGAAGCCGATCCGCGAGCGTCTCCGGCAAATCATCGGCCTTTGATCTTCTCCAGCACCGGCAGCAGATGTTTTAAAAACTCGGTCGGATTCTCGCTCATCGGAAAATGGCCGAGCCCCTTCATGATGGTGACCTCGCTGCCGGGAATGCTGTTGGCGACGCCGAGCGTCTCTTCCGGCGTGCAGGAATAATCGTATTCGCCGGACAGCAAAAACAGCGGGCAGCGGCGCGTGTCGATTTGGGCGACGCGGTCGCGGATGTCGCCGTCGAGCTTGTAGAAATAGAGGTCGCCTTTGAAAACGCCCGGACCGCCCTGCATGTAGTGCCACAGCGTCTCCCAGCGCTCGTCGTCGGGCGCGTCGGGCCCGACCAGCCCGGAGACGATGGCGGCGCAGACCTCGCCGCCATGGACATCGGAGCGGTGCAGGAAATTCAGATCGTAGTAGGGATCGACATGCGCCCCGGCCTGCAGGCCGATGATGGCGCGGAAGCGTTCGGGGTGTTCGATTGCGAGATGCAGCGCGATGCGTCCGCCGATCGAACATCCAATCAGGATCGGCCGGTCCAGTTCGAGAGCGGCCATGATCTCGAGGATCATCGCCGTGTATTGCGCGGAGGTAAGCTGGTATTCCCGGTTGTGCCAACCCGAAGGCGGCGACGACTTGCCGTGCCAGGGCATGTCGAAGGCGATGACGCGGTGGTGGCGCGTGATGCGGGCATCGTTCATCAGCGCGCGGTATTGCCGTCCATCCGAGCCGGCCGTGTGGAGACACAACAGAGGCGTGCCCTCGCCGGCCTCCTCGACATAAATGCGGTGTTTCAATCCAAACAGCTCGAGATGCATGTAGCGGCCGAGCACCGGCTCGAATTGCGCGCTCATGCGTCGGCTCCCGCCGGGCGCAGCTTGGCAAGCGCCTCCTTGAAGTAGCGAAGATTGGCCATGAATATCTGCAGGTTGCCTTCCGCCCTCAGGACACGCCGCTTGATCAGCGCCATCAAATCGTTGGAGCCGGGCGGCGGCCGCCGGCTCCAGAATTTTTCCCATTCCGCTTCCGGGGCGCGCAGCGCAAATGACGACGACGGCATCACGAACGGCCCTCGGGTCACCGAGGCGACCCGCCCTTCGAAGATTGAAATCAGCCACGCGGTCTGGCCGACTTCCAGCAGGAACGTAGTCGATAGGAACTGCCCGCGCCTGACCAGCGCCTCATCGGCATTGACCCGGGCCTTGAGCGCCTCGATCATCTCCGCCTCCCCTTTGCAAATCCGGCAAACCGCCGTTCCCAGCGGCTTTTGCCGCCTGCTCGCATGATGGGAGGAATAGAAGCGGCGTCAATCGCCACTATTTGAACGAACGCATGATCTCATCGCCAAACCGCTTACAGGCTCGGGGCAAGCCCAGGGCAAGTTTTGGCGGACCAGGCGCTAAAGCCAGGAGCACACCAGCGCGAGGTTGGCGGCGCATGCCGCCAACAGGGCAACGGTGAGCGCGATGTGCACCCGCTCGACGGAGGTATCGAAGGTCGTTCTCATGACGACGAAAACATCGGGCGATTCTGGTCCGGGAGTCTCGCACGATATTTTTCCGGGGATTCAGGACTCGTTTACGACTCAGGGACTCCGGGATTCAGGGCCGAAACGGCCTCAATCCAGGACCCGATTCTCACCGGTGCGTGAAGCGCCGGCCCCCGCCGGACCGAAACCCCATCAGGTGCGTTGGGATGGTTTAGCGGAGGCATCCGATGCCCTATGCGCTGTTCAGCAATGACGCCAAGTTGAGCAAGGCCTATCCGACCGAGGCTGATGTCTGGAAGCACGCCCGGCAAAGCGGGCTGGTGGTCGACGTGGTGTCCAGGGCGGGAAAGCCGGGGCTGCAGCCGGTGCTGGATAACGATTATGAAATCAAGCCCTGCCGGCCGGACCCGCAGGAAGATCCCGCGGAAAACCAGGCCGAGGCCGAGCGCGAAACCCCGCTGGATTTTCAATTGAGTTCGTGAGTTCTCGCCGTCATTCCGGGGCGCGCGAAGCGCGGAATCTCGACATTTCCAGATGCGATTGCCCCACTCCAAGTCGGCTGTCGACGGCCTCGAGAGGCCCATCCCGCAACAATGAATGAGAAATGTCAGCCTAAGGTGCCACCGCCGCGAGCGACGCCCGCTCGGCGGCCAGCGAGACACAGGCCTTTCTGCGATGCAGGCCCCTTATTGCGCCGGTGACCTTGAGCACTTTGCCGGCGGGACACGAGGCATCCTGCACCAAGGCGATTTCATAGGGCGCAAGCACAAGGGGTTCGGATTTCAGGACGGTCTGGGCAAGGCACGGCAGAGAAGCCGCGGATAAAATCAAACCTAACAACAGTGCACGCATTTTTATTGTCCACTAACCGGCAAGGCACAATAACCGATCGCGAGCCGAAGTTCCGGAAACGGCAAAAATTATTTTTGCCGCTGGCGAGATCAGACTGTGGCGACCGACGTCTTCAAAAAGCCCGGTCCAAGGAATGGCAACCCCAACCGAAGCGCCAAATTGCCACCAATTTGAAGGTTCGTGGTCCCGGAAGTCCGGGATCGAGGCGGCCGCGCGCCCTGTTCCGACAGCATTCATTGCGGCGAGAACAGACTCCCTCCGATCGCGTCGATCAGGAAGCTTGAGCCGGCGTCCGACAAATGCACGATATCGGTGGTTACTACGTCGTTTGCCGTGGGGCCGATGCGGGTCAGGCATCCCTCCTGATCGCAGAGGATATGCCATGCCGAGATATATTCCACGCCGGCGGCCCTGCTGAAGCCTTCCATTCGTTCGTCGTTCTCCGGCCCGGACACGCCTGCCGCGATCCTGTCGACGATGGTGTGCCGCATTCGGTAAAAATTCACCAGCGAATGCGGCAGTGTGCGTTTCCATACCGGCACCGGCCCCAAAATGACAATTCGCGGGACGTTGATGGCCCTCAGTTTGCCGATGGTCTCCATGAGTTTGCCCAGATCGTTGTGCTTGTCCCACATCGCGTGAAGCAGCACGATCTGCGGGGCGGACGATTTTATAAAACCAAACACGCGATCGTTGGTCACATCACAAGGCGATCCTCCGGCCGCCAAAATCGGCGCGCACCCCGGGGCGGCAAAGTGAGCCAGGCGAAACGGAACGGTTTCCTCGGCTTTTTTTAATCCCGGATAGAGCGCTGCCGCGGTGGAATCTCCCCAAACAAATAAAAGAGGCTTGTCGCCCTTCTCGATGCAGTTCGGGCCGAGCCGAGCTCCAGCCGCCTCCGAAAAACATTCATTGCGCAGTCCGGCATTGTTCTGCTGCTGAATCTGCGCGATGTCGCGAATCTCCGGGGGGAAGCGAAAGCCAAAGCCGGACGCATTGACCGTTAAAATTCCGGCTACGCCGACCGCAATCAGTCCGAAAGACAATCTCGGCACGGCGTTTTGCTGTCGGCGAAGCGGGATCTCGACGAAACGGAATGTCAGCCACGCCAGAATAAAAGCAACGAGGATGGCTGCCCAGATTTCCACCGTGTTCGCGTTCCCATTTCGTACAATCCCGAGATAGGACAACAGCGGCCAGTGCCAAAGATAGAGCGGATAGCTGATCAACCCGATCAGCACCATCGGTCGGTTCGACAGTAAAATCCGGTTTATCGACGAATTCGGCGACAGGATAATCAGCACGGCGCCGAGCACCGGAAGCAACGCGTCTACACCCGGAAACAAACTGTTGGTGTTGAACCAGATCGCGGCACCGAGGATCGCCGCTATGCCGATTGCCGCCCGCAAGTCGTCAAAGTTGGCAAAGCCGCCAGCTTCGCGTTTGGGACGCTCAAAGTCCTGGTTTGCCAGGATGGCGCCGGCCAGCAGCTCCCACCCCCTCGATATCGGCGAGTAGAACGACCACTCCTTGTAGCCGAAGAAAATCAAGAGGCCGACCGCGAACGACGCAACCGCGATCGCTGCCATCCGGAACCGGCGCCGCTTCGATCCGAACAGCATCAACAGAACTAGCGGCCAGAAAATGTAGAACTGCTCCTCGATACCTAACGACCAAAGGTGGAGGAGCGGATTGTCGGCCGCCTCGGGCGCAAAATAGCCGGCCTGCGAGAGCTGAAACAGGTTGGACACAAAAGCCACGCCGGCGGCGATGCCCTTGCCAAGCAAGGAAAACTGGTCCGGCAGCAGGACAAACCAGCCGACCAGCCAGCTAACGGCCAGCACGACGATAAGCGCCGGAAATATCCGGCGAATCCGTCGAGCGTAGAATTCCGCCGGCGAGAAGGTGCCGGCTCCGGCCTCGTTGAGAATGATGCGGGTGATCAGGAAGCCGGAAATAACGAAAAAGATGTCGACGCCGATAAACCCGCCGGGAACCAGCCGCGCGTGATATCCGATCACCAACAGAATGGAGACCGCTCGCAGACCGTCGATGTCGGCGCGATACGCAAGTTTGTCGTTTTCGCGCCCGGACCGAACGAACGGCAAGTTGTGCTCCCCCGGCAACCTCCCGATCTAGCGCATATTACCGGCCTAAAGTCATGGTCGCGCTGTATTTTCCCGTACCGAATTCCGGTCTTGTAGCAGCCGACGAGCGATCCCTGAAGGCCGAAGGATGGCCAAAAGCGGCCGCCAAACAAAAAGGCCGGCGTGAGCCGGCCTTTTCTTTCTCTATCGAAACAAACCCGCTCAGTAGCGCGTGGCGACCGGGCCGCCCCAGCCGAAGCGATAGTTCACGCCGACCTTGACCGTATGCTCGTCGTCCCGGAACCGGGAGCCGACGATGTCGGCGGGACCACTGGTGAAGGTGGTGTTGCCGAAATTGTAATACTGGTATTCGACCTTGGCGGACCAGCTTGGCGCGAACATGTATTCCAGACCGGCGCCGACGGTATAGCCATCCCGGTGGCTTCCATCGGTCGTGAAGGCCACGGGTGCACCGCCCACACTAGCGCCGATATTGTTGTTATCGCGCCAGGCGTAACCGCCCTTGGCGTAGAGCAACGCCGGGCCCCAAGTGTAGCCGAGCCGGCCGGTGACCGAGCCAAGCTGGTCGTTGTTGGAGGTGACCAGCGTGCCACCCGGAAACAGCACGCCATTATTGTTGCTGCTGAGCCAGTCGTACTGGGCTTCGGCACCGATGACCCAGTTGGTTGCGAACTGGTAATCGACGCCACCCTGTACGCCGCCCATAAACCGGCCGCCGCTGCCCTCCAGGCTGTTATTGCCGGAGAACGCACCGCCAATGTTGCCGCCGATGTAGAATCCGGTCCAGTTATAGACAACTTCCGGCGCCGTGTAGGCCGGAGCCTTTGTGTAGGTGCGGGCCGGCAAATCGGCCGCCACGGCGGGAGCCGCGAAAGCGATGAAGGCGGCTGCGCCGAGCAATAGTCTTTTCATGATTGTACCCCGTTATTGTCGCTGTCGACCCTCATCAAACAACGTGGCCTCAATTTGGTTGCTTCGCGGCAGGCGCGAAGCGCCGGATGGTTCCTGACTGTGACAGCGCGGCAACAAAGCCCTTTTGTTCCCGGCTGACACTACTTTTTGGCGGTTCCGTGCGCTCCGCAGCTATGTGCTGCGTCGGCCGAAGATAGGCTCAGGTTCGGACCTCGCTGAAAAGTGATCGCAGTTCCACGAACCGTGAGCGGTCAAAAACCAAACAATTTGAAGAGATAACCGCCGTTGTTTAGTCCAGACCTTCATCGTCCTCATCTGCCCATGCGGTTCTGGGATTTTGCACGGGATGAGGCAACGGCCCCCGATGTTCAGCCACAATGCGCGGGTCGCTTCGATCGAACCACCGTTGGCAGAGTGGGCACCGGGTAAAGTTTTCGACATCGAACGTCCGGCCTTGATTTGTGCATGCTCGGCGAGTTGACATGTCAGCCTCTAAAGCTCGCGCCGCTGCGCCGATGTTCCGGGCTGTGAGCCACGGATCGCCGGCGAGGCGCTTGTCCCTCCAGCCACGCTTCGGTTTTGGCCAGATCCCTCAGCGCCCCCGCAAGCTGACGCGCGGCACGGCGCTCTGACCCCGGCGGCATTGCGCGCGCCTTGCGCAACATCTCCGCTGCGGCGCTGCGATAGGCAAAGGATCGACGGAGGAACAGCAGATTGCTCACGGCTCAACTCCCTTACTGGATGCGCACCATCATCGCCCGGCGTGGCTGAACAGCGCATGAAAGCCGCCTTCGGCTGATGTTCACCTGCCCGATGGGCTATCCTTGAACGGCAAGGGAACCGGGCGTCTCCCCCAAGCGTTTCCGTGGCTAATCCCCGGAGCAGCCAGTGCAAACGAAGAAAAAGCCATCAGGGTTGGTGACCCCGTCGGGGCTGCTGAAATTGGTAGTGCACGCGGCCATGGGCGTCGCGATGGGCCTGGCCTTCGCGCTGATCTTGATGGTCATGGACCCCTCGGGAATCGCAACCCTTGTCCAGCAAGAGGGAAATCAGGTCGCCGCGGTGGGTATCGGCACTCTCATGCTGACCTTCGGCATCGGTGCGGCCTTGACGAGGGCCGTCTTCATGATGACGGAGGATGACTGATCCCCGGAGCAGCAAAGCCAAGACTGGCTTGGGACTTTTGAAGCGTCAGAAACACGACCGCAGAATTGCGAGCATGACGTCAACGGTCCCGCCAAAAAATCTCGGCCAGCAGGTAAGCCGCCTGCCCCTCGAAGACGGACCTTCCCCCTCACGGGCCCGCGCGGAAGGTTTCTAAGTCATGCTGCCCGGCATGAAACATCGGATCGAGATCTGATTGTCAAACCGCATCGGCCAAACGATCGTGCGTCCTGCCCGGTTCGGTTCGGTGACCACGGCATCGTCGGGAACGTCGATCCAGTTGTTCTCGAGGCGAACCCGATAGTGGCCGTCTTTGGATTCCCAGTCGGGGTCGGCGACGCTTTCGCCGTCCGCCACCGAGCAGCAAAGTCCCTTGCCGCTCGCCAGATGATCGAACCACGGCTTAAGCGGCGAATCGGCGTAGCGGCCATCAAGGTCGCGAGCCGTCACGCCGCCAACGAGGCAAGCACCTGTCACACCAACCGCCAGACCAAACACGATGCGTTTCATTTGCCACGCTCCTGAATGTCAAAGCCCAGTCCCCGTTTGTGTTAAGCAATGTTCGTGCCGCTCCATACGAGCCGCTCTAAACGAATCGCAGCGCCATGATATTCTGCGCTGCAGATATCGGCGCGGCGCGGCGACCGGTTCGACACGCGTCATCGCGGCGCGCGTTCGAGCACGGTGAACCGTTGCCGAATCCGCCAGAGGCATTAAGCGCAATCAGGCATGTTGGTTCCTGACGTCGTCGCCGCCAAACATCCTCGCAAGTGCGATATGTTACACGGTCTCGTGAGTGAGGCGGCTAACGCCCGCTGACGTCAGAGACCATGTGCCGAGCTGAGCTCGCTCACGGCAACACGCCCGGCATTGGTCAGGCCGTCCAGCGTTTTGTCGCCACGCTCCGCGCATTCGAGGATTTTGCTGGCGATGTGGCGCCGAGCCCAGTGTTCCTCGGCTCCGGCCGGCAGGGCCTTGCAGGCCCGATCGAGGGCGACCTCCATATTGGCCAGAGTGCGGGAGTTGAAGCTTTCCGCGATCATGCGTCGTCTCCCTCTTGCCGCGGGGTCGCGGTGCCGGACTTCGCCCCGCCTTGCACAGCCGCTCAAGTTTTTTTCGCGGGTCTTCCGCGCTTGGCAAAAAATATGCCCTGCAAGTCAGCCGCATTTTGGAGAATACCGGCTTTTTTCATCGCCTCATTTCGCTCGGGACCGGGCGGCATCGTGCGCGCCGTTTCCAGAGCGGCCAACGCTTGGGCTTCCAGGTCGAGCCTGGGCCGCGGGTCTTTCGATTCGCGCGTCATGAAAGTCGAAAGCTACGCCCGTCGGCCCGAAGTTGTCTGTCCGGTGTTCGACTTTGGAACCAGAGCAAGGTTCCAACCGCTAGCGGGTCAGCTTTTCAAGCTCAGGAAAAGCTGTGTAGACCGCACCGGCGCAAGCCTCGGTTGCATTTTCGGCCACGCGGTCGAGCCGGCCATCGACGTAGAGAATGGCGCGCTCGCGCACCTCGCGATAACTGCCGTCGGATTCGCGCGGGGTAAAACGCAGGCAGCTGACGTAACGCAGCCGCCCGCCGACCGTGCGCTGTACCGGCTCGGCCATGGCGGCGTCGTGCACATCGACCGGATTGTTGAGATAGGTTCTCATGAACGCCAGCAATTCGGCGCGATAGTTGTTCGGATACGGCTGCTCGGCGACGCCGCGATCGTCGGTAAAAGTGATGCTTCTACCGTCATCACTCCCCGCGCAGGCCGCGAGCACGACCGGCAGCAGCAGGATCGCCGCACGCTTTGCTGATATCCCCAAGTGCAACCTTGTCACTCATCCGACGTCCGGCCTGTTCTAGACCGTCCGTGAATGAAAGGGAATCTGCATTTGAGGCTCATGGTTTCAGGCGCGTGCGAAGATCGCAACAACGCAGCACCAGCCCGCCACCATTGGGGAAGCAATGGCGCGGGCCGGGCCTGATATCCGCTGGGAGCGGCGGGGCAATGTGGATCAGCCGCGCCCGCGGATCAGTGTCAGCCGTGCTTGGCGGCGGGCTTAACGTGCTTGATCGCGACCTTCGAGAACCGGTGCGTCTTGAGCGCGCCCATCCGCTTGTGGAAGCCATGATGGCGGTAATGCCTGTGATGGTCGCCCATTTTGGCATTGGCGTTGAGCACGCTCGGCTTCCCCTGCACGGTTTTGACAGCCGGCGCGGGCGAGGTCTTGCCCGCATCGGCCGCAAACGCGGGCGCGGCGAGAACGGAAACAGCGAGCAAGGCTGCGGAAATTGTTTTCAACATAGTCGTCTCCTCATTCAACGGGGATCACGAGGTTGCCGGTCGGATGGCCGGTTTCGTCGATCATGGGACGACGTTAGCTGCCGCGCGCTGAACCCAGCGTGAAGCGCAGCGATGGACTTCGTTCATCTGGATGACACCTGTGTTATGTTCCACCCTGCAGTGCGGCGCCAAAATCCGTCAAATGAGGCGATTGGGCGCGGGAATGATCGAAAGCGGCCGGTGTTCAAATCACCATGCTTGGGTGTAGGATTGCCTCACTGGAAATCAGGAGAGACGCGTGACAAAATTTGCGATCAGGCTGCTGACTTTGGCGATGTTCTCGATGGCGCTAATCGCGGTGCCGCTGCTGACGGCAGCCCATGCCGCGGGCGGCGACAACCCATCGCCTCCGGCAACGGACTCCAGCAAGGCAAAGAAGAAGGGCGGCAAGAGATCCGGCATCGACGACCCCAAATTCATCGAGGGCTATCGCACCGCCTACGCCACGATCTACGACCGCAACGACTACACTTCCGCGATTGCGCAGTTGAAGGCGCTTGGCCATGACGACCGCGCCGATGTCGCCAACCTGATCGGCTACTCCTATCGCAAGCTCGGCGACTACAAGGTCTCGCAGATCTGGTACGAGCGCGCGCTGAAGGCCGATCCCAACCATGTGCGAACCTGGCAGTATTACGGACTGTGGCAGCTCGAACAGGGTAACCGCGATCAGGCGCAATACCATCTGGACCGGATCGGCCAGATCTGCGGCACCGGCTGCGCGGAATATCGGTCGCTTGCAGCGGCACTGGAAAAGCCGCCGGGCACCGGCCTCGTTTACTGACGTTCGCGAAGTCAGGCTTTCTGATCTTCACGAAGTCAGATTGATTGATCTTCACACCGGCAATAGGAGAAATGCATGAGCAAGAAATTTGCGATCAGGCTTTTGACGCTGGCAATGTTCGTGGCGGCGCTGGTCGCCGCACCCCTGGTGACCAGGGCTTACGCCTCGTCCGACACCGACGCACCGCCGCCCTCCTCGACGAAGTCCACCAAGGCAAAGAAGAAGACCAGTGAAGTCCGTCCCAGCATCGAGGATGCGGCATTCGCCAAGGGATATCACGCGGCTTATGCCACCATCTATGACCGCAACGACTATGCCACCGCGATCGGGCAACTGAAGGCGCTCGGTCACGACGACATCGCCGCGGTGGCCAATCTGATCGGCTACTCCTACCGCAAGCTCGGCGACTACAGGCTCTCGCAGATCTGGTACGAGCGCGCGCTGAAAGCCGACCCGAACCACGTCAAGACCTGGCAGTATTACGGGCTGTGGCAGGTCGAACAGGGCAACCGCGACCAGGCGCAATATCACCTGAGCCGGATCGCCGCCTTGGTCGGCACCGACAGCGAGGAATACCGCTCGCTGGCCGCGGCGCTTGAAAAGCCGCCCGGCACCGGGCTGGTTTACTGAGTTTTTGTATCAACCATCGGGCCGGCGCAAACTTTCAGGTTTGCGCCGGCTTTGCTTTGACGCGTCTTACTTCATCATCGCCTGCGCCTCAGCGCGGAAGGCCTGGCGCGAAGCGTCGCGCGAATAGAACATGTGTCCACCCGGATAGACCACGAGCTTCACGCGCTCGGGAGAAGCGTAGGCCGGCAGCTGGTCGAGCAGGATCTTCGAGCCGAAATACGGGGTGGCGAGATCGAACAGGCCGTGCCCCACCAGGAGCTTCAGTTTTGGATCGACCGCGAGAATCTGGCGCAGCTGGGAGATCGACTCGGGGGGATTGAGGCCGTGGCCGAAATCCCAGGCCCGCTCGACCGCGCCATTGAGCACCTGATAGGAACCGTCCGGCCGCCAGTTGAGCTTGCGGGTGGTGAGGTCGACCGCGGCGCTGGTCAGCGGTGCGATCAGGGGATCGAGGGACGGGTCGCCGAAATGCGAGGAGCTCGAGTCCGGATAGGGATCGAAGCCCGACACGGTCGCGTCGAATCGCCCCGTTACCTTGCCGTCGCGCCGGTCGAATTCCCGGCGGAACTCGCCGATGCCGAAACGCCCGGCCAGCCGGCGGCTCACGGCCTGATCGATCCCCGTCAAGGCAGCCACCCTGTCGGCAAGGCGCGTGGTAGCCTCGCTGTCCGCCTGTCCCTTGATCAGGTCGCCGAGGAAATCGCCCCGCGCATAGCGCTCGACGTCGGCCATGTCGGCGCGGGCGACGGCGCCTTTCGCCTCGCGCGCCACGGCCGCCATGGTGGGAAGGCTCACGACATATTGCAGGAGGCTCGAGCCGGAAAATTCGCGGAAGTCCAGCAGCGGCGAGATCAGGATGAGGCCCCTCACGCCGACGCCCTGCGGGACCTGCAGTTCGTGAACGATCTTCGGTCCGCGGATGCCGCCATAGCTCTCGCCGACGACAAATTTGGGCGACAGCAACCGGTCGGATTTTTCCAGCCAGCGGCGGATCGTCAGCGCGATCGAACTTACGTCGCCGTCGACCGAGTAGAACCGCTTGCGCACGTCCTCGCCGGTCGCGACGAAGCGGCTGTAGCCGGTGCCGACCGGATCGATGAAGACGAGGTCGGTAAAGTCCAGCCAGGTATCGGCGTTGGGCTCAAGGTCGGGCGACGCCGAGGAAACCGCCGCGTCTCCGCTGATGGAGAGCCGCCAGGGCCCGAGGTTGCCGAATTGCAGCCAGGCCGAGGACGCACCCGGGCCGCCGTTGAAAACGAAGGTCACGGGACGGGTCCGCGAATCCTGGCCATCCAATTGATAGGCGGTGTAGGCGATATCGGCCTGCGGCTCCCGCTTGTCGTTGAACAGCCGGATCGAACCCGCCGTGGCCGTGAAGGCGAGCGTGCGCCCGGGCAGCGCCAGCGTTTGTTTGGTTGTGGAATCCGGGGGCAGACCATGTTCCTCGGCGGCAGCCGGCGAACCCGGAATGCCAGCCCGCCCGCCCCCTGCTCCCGATTTTTGACCCGACGGCGTGGCCGCAGGCTGCTCCTGAGGCGGCCGCGGCGCATCCTGGGCGCGGACGACGGTCAGCACGCAGGACGCGAAAAGCGCAAGAACGATTGGCGCACGGCGCGATGCCCGGAACGGCAAGACCATTCGTTTTCTACTCCCTGCTTCCCGCGATCCACCCGGAGCCACCGCATACACCGCGCGAAACGACGTTTTCCGGATAGAGGCAGGTTTTCTTGCTCAAACTGCGACAGGCGGGCATTGTTCGCAAGCCCGCGCAGACATAGCGCGCGCGGCACTCATGCTGATTGCACGATCCGGTGACACCCTTTGGGGGCTAGCTTATCTCGACAAGCCCGGCCAAGGTCGTATAGACGACCTTGGCGCACCCGATCCATCAGCGCCAATGACGAGCCCGCGATCCCATGACCAGCCAACAGCGATATGACCGGATCGCCTTCGTCGCGAGCCCCGGCCCGGAGGCCCAGCAGGCGCTGGCGCAACTGGTGGAGCTCTACGGCAATCACGAGCCTGCGGACGCCGACGTCGTGGTAGCGCTCGGCGGCGACGGATTGATGCTGCAAACGTTGCACGCGCATATGCATTCGGGCAAGCCGATCTACGGCATGCATCGCGGCACCATTGGTTTTCTGATGAACGAGTACAGCCCGCGCGATCTGCATGCGCGTCTCGCCGCCGCGCGGGAATCCGTGATCCATCCGCTCCTGATGCGCGCCACCGACGTCCATGGCGTCGTGCACCTCTATCACGCCATCAATGAAGTCGCGCTGTTTCGCCAGACCCACCAGGCGGCGCGCCTGAGGATCCTGATCGACGAACGCGAGCGCATGGCCGAGCTGATCGCCGACGGCATCCTGGTGGCGACGCCGGCGGGATCGACCGCCTACAATCTCTCGGCGCAGGGGCCGATCATTCCGATCAACGCGGCGTTGCTGGCCTTGACCCCGATCAGCGCATTCCGTCCGCGGCGCTGGCGCGGCGCCCTTCTCCCCAATACCGCCTATGTGGTGATCGAGGTGCTCGAGGGCGAGAAACGCCCCGTGGCGGCGGTCGCCGATCACGACGAGGTGCGCGACGTCCGCCGCGTCGAGGTGCTTTCCGACAAGACCATCTCGATGCGGATGCTGTTCGACCCCGGCCACAGCCTGGAAGAACGCATTCTGAGCGAGCAATTCGGGTATTAGCGCCTTTCCGCCCCCGCCGTCGGGAAGCCTCGCAACCATTCGTTAACCGGCCCGCGATATGGTTAACGCCAGGTATACCGTTGAGCGGTACGCCCCCCAGGGCCGGGCCATGTTTCGCATCGATTTCAACAAGCTGCGATTTCTTGTGTGCGACGACAATCCGCACATGCGCCGGATTTTGCGGACGCTGCTGCATTCGTTCGGCGCCCGCGAGGTCTATGAATCCGAGGACGGCGCGACCGCGCTGGAAATGTACAGCCACTACGTCCCCGACATCGTCATTACCGACTGGTCGATGCCGATTTTCGATGGCCTCGAACTTGCGCAGATGATCCGGCAGCCCGAATCGAAGGGCAATCCCTACGCCCCCGTCATCATGCTGACCGGCCATTCCGAGAAGCGGCGCGTGACGGTGGCGCGCGACGCCGGCGTGACCGAGTTCCTCGCCAAGCCGATCTCGGCCAAGGCGCTCTATCAGCGCATTCTCAACGTGGTCGCCAATCCGCGCCCGTTCATCAAGACCAAGACCTATTTCGGCCCGGACCGCCGGCGCAATACCAATAACGCCTATATCGGCCCCGAGCGCCGTATCGGCGGCGAAGTGGAAATCCTGCAACAGCCGTCGCTGCTCGACAAGGCGCGGTCCACCGTCTAGCGCGCGATACGCGCAAGGGAAATGATGATGGCGAAAGAAAAGCCCGCAACGCTGCAGATCAAGACCTTCGCCGATCATCACGTGATCACGCAACCCAATCCGTTGCGCAAGATGTTGCGGCGCGTCGGCGAAAAGGATCTCGACGATCCCGTTGCGCGGGCGGAAAAGGCCTTGGCCGACCTGTCGGGCGAGTTCAAGGACTGGATGGTAATCGAAACCGACCGGCTCGCGGCGGCCCACGCCGCCATCCTCAAGGTCGGTTTTACCGACATCACGCGCCAGGAATTGTTTCGTGCCGCCCATGACATCAAGGGCGATGCCGCCACTTTCGGTTACCCTTCCGCCGGCGCCGCCGCCGACAGCCTGTGCCGGATCATCGAACACGCGCCCAAGCTCGACGAGGTACCGCCCGACCTGATCGCGCATCACATCAACGCCATTCAGGCCATCGTGCGCGGGCGCACCAAACTCGACACCATCAGCATGGCCAGCGAATTGAGCCGGCAGCTGCGCGGTGTCGCCGACGAATACCTCATGCACGCCAATCGCGATCGTCCCGAGCACCTCGAGGCGATCCTGGCGCCGAGCATCGCACCGGCGGATTGAACTCACCGCATTCTAGTTTCGTCGTCCCTGCGAACGCAGGGACCTATACGCCGCAGCTTATCAGCTGCGCGATGTCGTAGATGCTTTCTCAAACAATCAAGGCCGGTGGTTATGGGTCCCTTGGGTTCGCAGGGACGACACCGAATCACGCCGCGATCAGCTCGTGCAGGATCGGGGCCATGGTCTCCTCCACAATCAGTTCGTCGCAGAACATGCGGGCCTCCTCGCGAGCCGACTCGGTCGCAAAGCGCCGCAGCAGGATCAACAGCGGCTCGGCGGCCTGGCGGTCGTGTTCGCAATGCGTCAGCACGCGTTCGACCATCCGGCGCCGCAACCTTGCCGCGCCCCCGACGCTGTCGACATATCCGGTTTCATGGGTGACTTCGAGCGCTACCCTGAACGCCGCGAATGTCGATTCCGGCAATCCGGCGCGCTTCAGCAGCGCCTGCAGGCTGGCGCCGCCGCGGTCGTGGAGCAGCGCCGAGACCCGGGCCTGCGGCAGACCGGACAATTCCGACAGCGCGGAATCGAACAGTTCGAGATTGCCCGACAGCAATGCCCGCAGGATCAGTCCGGCGGTGAGTTGGCCGGTGGCGCGCAGATGCCGGACCAGGCCGCGCATGTCGTCGCCGCGCGAACGCGCCGCGATATTTACGGTGGAGCGATCGCGCGCCTCGCTCGCGATCCGCACCGCCCGGTCCGCACTCAGCCAGTTGCGGGCGACGACGAATTGCGCCAGCGTGTCCGACAGTTTGGCGACCAGCGCCACCCTCGTCGCCGCGGGCAGATCTTCCAACACCAGCATCGATTCCCGGATCGCTGCGAGATGGCCGTGACGCTCGACGATGCGGTCCCACGAAAACGGCGCCAGTTCGGCATAGGCGTTTTCGATCAGCTCCAGCGCCGCTGCGGGCGCGCCAACTTCGGCGATCGCGGCGCAAACCGAGGCCGGCAGATTGACTCGGCGGGCGACGGCGCATTGCATCTCGCAATTGCCTGTCGCGATGATGTCGACGAGGTCGGCATCGATCAGCAGCGGAGAATGTTCGAGCACCGGAAGCGCGACCGAGGCCTGGTCGAGCGACAGCGCCTGCACGATGGCGGCAGGCGCTTCCACGCTGCGCGCAAATACTTCGGCCATGGCCTGGCGTACCAGGGGCGATGCGTCATCGAGCAGCATCAGCAGTGCGCCTTCGGCGGCGGCGCGATCGTCTTCAGTGAGATCGGAAATCAGCCAGGCTCGCGCCAGCGATCGCGTTGCCTCTGCCCGCTCGCCTGCCGGAGCGGTGCGTATCCAACTGATGAACTGCCGAACGATCATTGCCCTGCCGGCTTACGCAACCCAGAACGACACCGTGACGCGGTGCCACTGCAAGACAAAATAAACCACGACGCTTAACAAAGCGTTCACCATAAACGGCTGGTTTTATTGACGTTTTGTTAAGAGAGAAAGGTCGCGTCCCCCGGCCCGCGCTGCGGTTCGCACAGCGCCGCCAACGGACGCGCCGCCTGTTAAGCCGGAGGTTGAAGGAGGAACGCGATTAGCCGGTCGGCGTCACGATCCTTTCCTGGATTTTTTCGGCGTTTTTGTCTTGGCCGGCCTCTTGGCTTCAGCCTTTCTTTTCTTGGCTGCAGACGTCTTCGTCGACTTCTTCTTTCTCGCCGCCGCGATCTTCGTAGGGGTCACCTTTTTCGAACCGCGTTTCGTGCGTTTCGGCGTGGAGCCATTGGCTGGCGGCACGTGCGCAGATGGCGCCGTCGCCGCTGCGGCAGCCGTCGCGGCCGGCTGATACGATCCCATCCAGAACGTAAGTTCGGCCAGTTCGTCGCCGGCGAGATGGCCGTTCTGCCAGTCGTCTGCGTCAACAAGGCCGTGCCAGACCTTCGGGTCCTGCCGATGTTCCTCAACATAGGCGTTCCAGCGATAGGACTGATAGATTGCGATGATGTTGGCAGCATAAGCGACGGCCAGCGGCCGGTTGCCCTGGATGATCATCAGGTTGTCGTCGTTCTTGCTCGACGCCTTGAACCCCAAATTATGCGATCCGGTCATGACCACGGGATTGTCGCCGAAAGGATCGAGCACGATGACCTTGCTGTGAATATGAACACCCTGCCCGAGGATTTCGGTCGCCCAGTCATGAAAGGTATCCTTGATGTTCTTGGGCACCATCGACTCGTAGCCGAGGTGCTGCGGCGGCTGCGTGCCGCCGTTGAACAGCGTGACGGGAGTGGCCGCCGACGGATCGAGAGCTGCATGGGCGGAAGGTTTGGCCGGCGTACCCCCGGTCGACTCCGTGGTGAGACCGGGGATCTCCTGATTCACCACACCGCGGAGATAGAGATCCCCATCGTAGTTGGGTGTGCCCTCGTGGTGCCGGAACAGGATATTTTGCAGCAGCGTCCATTTATTCGCCGGCTGATCGTCGGCGACGAACGCCCCCGGATTGAAGAACAGGAACAAGATGCCTTGCTTGGCGGCGTTGATGAGTTTGCGCGCAAAGTCGAGATCCTGCTCCTTGTCGGTCGGCGCAAACCATTGCGTGATCGTGCCGCCATCGACGTTGAAGACATTGGCGGTGGTCTCTCCGTTGGTCTTGGCCAGGCTGGGCGGATAGGCGTCTTTGGCGTTCTTCAGAAGATTCCATTCGTCGAGGAAATACTGCGCAAGTTTCGCGTCGTTGACGATGATGCCGTTATTGGCCTGCGTGCACAGCCCGGTCATCGTCCAGTTCGTGCTGCCTGAGAGCACGCGTTGAGGTTTGCCGGCAGAATCGCAACACACCAGGAATTTATTGTGCGCGAAGTGTCCCTGGGGAACGAGGCGGTTGTACAGATCCACGACGCCGCGCATTTCCGCGCGCACCGCCTTGTTCTCGTCGTTGTCGTTTTTCTTGCTGAAGGCGCCATTGGCCAGGATCAAGTGGCATTTCTTGCCTAACGCCTTGAGGGCTGCCTTGAGTTCCGGATCGTTAAGCTCGTACAACGCTGCATAAACCTGACCGTTGTTCGCCTTGACGTCGGCGAGCAGGTCCAGAATCTGCGGCCGCAGCAAACCGCTCAACTCATTCCTCAACGCGTTCTTCGGAGGCTGCGTCGCGGCGATCAAATCGGCCATCTTGGGCGGCGGGTTGCCAAGGCTGCTGAGCACGCGCGTTACCCACTGCGCGGCGACGATGCCCTTGTTGAAGTATGCCGAGATATTCGGCGACACCTGACCCGTGATCGTCATCGGCGGCGTCAGCGGGCTGGCCTGGTCGGTCGCAAGCTGAAGGTGGTCCTTGTCGCCGATCACCGGCACCACGGAATATTGCACGACCTGACCCGGCTTCACGCCATAGTCCCACCACATGAAGCGCTGAACGGGATGCTTCCAGGGCGCCGTGGGATCGAGCTTGTCGTCGTCGGCGAATCCGACGAAACCGTGCAAATAGACGTCGGGACTGCCTTGCACCACGCGGCGGATCGTAAAGCCGCGACATCCCTTGATCGGATTGAGATTGGCCGGCAGCCACACCAGCGCCGTATGATCACCGTTGTCATAAATTTTTACATCAATGGACATAGAATATCCTCCAGCGGATGAAACCACCCGTCAACCGAGGCTAGTACTCTACCTGAAATCGTACAAGCCCGCATCCACAGCTTGCGGCGACAAAGCTGCAGGATGGCGCGGCATCGACTGTCGTTGGCTAGCTGAATGTACCGTAGCGATCGCTGAAGAGATCGAGCCCATGCGGCGCCTGAACGTTGGGTGTCGCCGTCGCGGCTGAGCTCGCAACCGGACTTGCCGCAGGCGCGGCCGAGGTCGCTGGCGCGACCGAAGTCGCTGATGCGACCGAGGTCAGCGACGACGAGCTGCCCCACAATTCACGAACTGCAGGCGAGACCGGCTGGGCGCGATCGCCGGCCTGAAACAGCGAACGGAATACCGGATCGGTCGGCGGCGAAGTGTTGGCCGCCGTCGATGCGGATGCCATCGTGACCGGCGTGACCGAGCGGGCATCCGGAAAACTCGACAGGTAGGCTGCATTGGCGATCGGCGCAGTCGCCGCCGCGCTGGCGACCGACATGGTTGCCGGGATATCGCCGACCGACGCCATCGCGCTGCGCGTCGCCTGTGAATTGGCGGCACTGGCGTAGCGCGAGGTCAGCACCGAATGGACTTCCGAAACGCTGCGGGCGCGACCGGAGCGGTCGTAGAAAATCGAATGGTTCGCCGCGGCGGCGTTCGGAAACAGCCGCGCGCCGGAAGCCTGCGGATTATCCTCGGCGTTCGAGATCAGCTTGGCGGCGCCCCCAACGCCCATGAAATGCGCCATATAGAGTTCGGCGTCGGTCGGGCGGCGGCCGATCTGGCCGGTGAGCTTGAAACTGTTGGACTGGGTCAGAACGCCCGCCATCGCAGAGCTGGCGGCCGGATCGTCGCGCAGCTTCAGGATCGCACTTCGGGCGCCGGGATCGCTGACCGAATAGGTGCCCGACGAGGATTTGGTGATGGCGTCGGCGTACTTGCCATAGCCGAGCTGCGGACCCGCTTCCTTCACGGTGCCGAGCCAGGTCTGGTCGATGAATTGAAAAAGCCCGTGCGCCGACGAGGTCGGGGCGCCCGCCGTCGGATTGAAATCGGATTCCATCTTCGCGGTGGCGAGCAGGTATTCGAAGCTGGAGCCGGTGGCGTTGGCGGCCTGCTTGATTGCCCCGGCTATCCGCGCGCGCGACGGGTCGACACCTGCCGTCGCCGTGGCGTTTGACGTGTCGACCGACATGTTTGGTCCTCGCTCCCCGCGAAATGACCCCCGGGCCTGTTCGAGAGCTCCCACTAACGCTCAAGCCGCGGTCACACTGCGGTGATTATGGTTAATGCCGGGTTAAATTTCATCCTCCGTCATTCCGGGATGGTCCGGAGGACCAGAGCCGGAATCTCGAGATTCCCGAATGTGCAATTGCACATCTGTGGTTCGCCTGCGGCGCCCCGGAATGACGGCACGCGAAATCATTTCCGATAGACCGCCTTGGGATCGAACAGCCGGTCCGCATCGACGAACGACAACTGCGCCCCGCCCTCGCCGGCATCGACCTTGCGGTAGAAGCAGGAGCGGCGGCCGGTGTGGCAGGCGGCGCCCGTCTGCTCGACCCGGATCCAGACCGCGTCCTGGTCGCAGTCGAGCCGCATCTCGACCACGCGCTGGACCTGGCCGGAGGTTTCGCCCTTGCGCCAGAGCGCGTTGCGGGAGCGGCTGAAGTACCAGGCCTCTCCGCTGGCGATGGTCTTGCGGAGGGCCTCGTCGTTCATATGCGCGACCATCAGCACGTCGCCGGTGCCGGCGTCGGTCGCCACGCAGGTCACGAGGCCGGACGCGTCGAATTTGGGCTGAAACGCCAGCCCTTCCTCAAAGTCGTTGATAGCTGCGGATGTCGACACGGGCAGTCCTCGCAGATTCTCGGCGAGGGTTAGCGCTGCGGCCCTCGCACCATGGACAGGAAACGCGCCTGCTCCGCAGGATTGTCGCGGAACATGCCGGTATAGCGGCTGGTGAACGTCATCGCGCCATGCTTGGCGACGCCGCGGACCGACATGCAGGTATGCTCCGCCTCGATCATCACCGCAACGCCGCGGGGCTTGAGAATTTCGTCGATCGCGGCCGCGATCTGGGCGGTCAGATGCTCCTGGGTCTGCAGGCGGCGCGCAAAGATATCGGTGAGGCGCGCCAGCTTCGACAGACCCACCACCCGCTCGACCGGCGTATAGGCGATATGCGCCTTGCCATAGAACGGCATCATGTGATGCTCGCACTGCGAGGTGAATTCGATATCGCGGATCAGCACGAAGTCGTCGTAGCCCGCGGTCTCGCCGAAAGTGCGGTTGAGCACCTCGGCCGGGCATTGATGATAGCCCTGATAGAGTTCGTCATAGGCTTCGACCACCCGGCGCGGCGTATCCAGCAGGCCCTCGCGGCCGGGGTTTTCGCCGATATAGCCAAGCAGGGTCTGCACCGCCTCCTCGGCTTCCGCACGCGACGGACGCGGCTGGTCGGCACGTACGGCCGCGGCCAGAAATTCGGAAGGATCCAGCTCGGCTGGACGGGGATCCGGAATTTTCGTCTCCGGAATCTTGCCGTCGGCAGACTTTACGTCTGAGGGCTTGACGTCGGAAGGCTTGACGTCGGAAGGCTTGCCTGGGCGGAGGGATTTGATCAAAGCGTCCATGTCAACTCCGTTCGACCGGTCTCACGGGAGACCGGAGTGTCACCGGCAGACGGGGCGGCTTGCCGCCGGACGCCTGAGTCCCACCATTCTTAACATCCCTGCGACTGAATTGGTTTTTCATTTCAGGCCGCTTGGGGCAAACGGACGGACTGTATTTCCGCCATTTCCACCCATATATAGGACCATGGACCGCGGTCGCCAAGGGCGTTCGCGCCGGCAAGCCCGAGACCCCTATCTTATGCTGAACGACATTTACAACAAACGGATCATCGAATTGGCCGGCAATATACCCAGGCTCGGAAGACTGGCCGCACCAGACGCCAGCGCCACGGCGCATTCCAAGCTGTGCGGCTCGACCGTCAAGATCGACCTCACAATGGACGGACCTGTGGTCACCGACTTTGCCCATGACGTAAAGGCCTGTGCGCTGGGCCAGGCTTCGTCCTCGATCATGGCGAGGCACGTCGTCGGCTCGACCGCGAGCGAACTGCGCGACTTGCGCGAGACCGTCCGCAGGATGCTGAAGGAAAACGGCAGCCCTCCACAAGGCAAGTGGGCCGACATCGCGCTGCTCGAGCCGGTGCGCGATTACAAGGCGCGGCATGCCTCGACCATGCTGACCTTCGATGCTGTCGTCGACGCGATCGGCCAGATCGAAGCGAAGGCCAAAGAGGCGGCCCCGGCGCAGGGGTGAGATTGCGTCATTCCGGGGCGATGCGAAGCATCGAACCCGGAATCTCGAGATTCCCCGATGTGCAATGGCACATCTGAGGTCTGGTGCTAACGCACCATCCCGGAATGACAGGTTCATCCTTCGGATTTACCGCAGCTACTTGGCCGGTGCCGTCACGGCCACGCCGCCAGTCGGAACCATCGCTTCGGCGGTCTTGGTGGATTTCGCAGCTTGCGGATTTGTCCCGGTCTCCGCCGCGGTGCTGACGAAGCGATCCTGCACGGGTTTGGCGGTCAGTTCGGCCACCGGGGCGTTGGCGCTGCCGGTCTGCGGCAGCACGTCGGCAACCGCATCGGTGGTCACCAGATTGGTCAGCCGCAACTCCGGCGCCGACAGTTCGTGCAGATCTTCCCACGGCGGCACGTTCAGCGACAGCGACAACAGATCGCCCGCGCCGCCCATGTCGAAGGTGTATTTGGCGAGGCGCCCGATGTCGCGCTCCACAATCATCATGTCCTGCGCGGTGTAACTGGCGGCCTTGGCGTCGTCGGCGCGGTCGCCCATCCAGATCTGATGCACCCGGACATGCGCGGCCGCAGGCACGTAACGCGTCTTGCCGGACAGCAGCAGGAACACGCACATCGACTCGCAATAGGCTTCCGGCACCACGCTGGCACGCTCGCCCTGCGCAGTGTGGGTCTGGACGCTGATGCCGACGGTGGTCAGCGCACCGAGGTTGCGCCAGCGCCGTCCCAGCGCGATGGAGTCGTTGACCGAACCGCCGCTGGAATCCAGCACGATGGTGGCGCCGCCGAGCTGGCGTCCCCGCGCGAAATCATCGAAATCTTTTGGACTATCCGCGGTCACGATGCCGACCGCGCTGACCCAGCCCCGGCAATTCGGCCCGCACGCGACCCAGTCGAACCGCATCGGCAATTTGCGTTCTTCGAGGGTGACGCTGGCATGTGCCGAACCGGCAGGCGCAGCGGGGATACCGGGCAATGCAATGCAAATGGCGGTGGCGCCGAGCAGCCCCCAACCGCGATAACCGAGCGACTTCACAAACCTCAATTTGGTTCCCCCGCAAGCCCCGAAGAGCAATGGCAATGGCCCCAGTTCAACGCCCGATGATTCCGCATACAGGCGTTATGAAAAAGGTAACCGTGAGAATCCTTGCCGTCCATTAAACTTTGCTGCACTGCTCTTCAGAAATGTTATATTTTTAAAAATGTGGCACAAATATCTGCGCCCGCCGGTTCCATGCTCGGGAACCGCGCAAACCGCGCACATGATTGCGGCATGCCGCCCATGAAGCATTCATCGCCCCATTCCTCATTATGCCCCGACTGCGGTGGCGTGGTGCAGCGCCTGCCGCGCAACGCCGGGCGCGCCATGATCTGGATTTACCGGCACACCCTGTCGCCGCTGGTCGGTTACAACTGCCGCCATTTGCCAACCTGCTCGGTCTATGGCGACGAGGCGATCGAGCGTTTCGGGCTGTGGGGCGGAGGCTGGATGACGCTGGCGCGGCTGTTACGCTGCCAGCCATGGGGCACGTCGGGAATCGACAACGTGCCGCTGACAAGGCCGCCTGGCGCGCGCTGGTATTTGCCGTGGCGGTTCGGGCGATGGCGCGGCGTCAACGCGCCCTGAATAGTTTGGTGCACTGCTTTCAAGCCAAAGACGCATCTCTGCCGTGCGGGGAACCGCGACCTCACAGCCGAATTGATTTGATGCTTCCGCAGGCAGGACACAAACAATGCGCTGGAAAATCAGCCACCACGGTCACGATCCCCGACAGATCGACCTTCTCGCCGTACTCGCGCTTCTCATTATTATCGTCGCGGCTTACCGGTATTTCACCCACAGCCCTGAGGCCGCGCGCGCGACGGCCTTCATCGTGCCGAGCCAAAGCGTGCGGTGGTAAATCAAAGCGCGGCCGAACGGCGCGCTTTGGACGTCAGGGCACGCATCGATGACGCCAGAACATGATCTTTTCGGAAAACCGGCTTCCACTTTTCCGGATCATGCTCTAGCGCCACGGCCATGCTGAGAACCATGGGAAACCTCTCGGCTGAACAACGTCCGGCTGACGTGGCCGCCGCGGGCGCGGTTGCGTCTGTCGCGGCGGTTCGGCCGACGACGTCGCGTCAACGCGCCCGGAATCGCCTGAGGGCAACTTGACGGACAGCAGCAGGTTCGATTCAAACGAACGCCAGCGGTAGCCAATGCCGAAATCCATCGGCTGGCTGCGCTTGAACAGCTCGGCATATTGTTCCTGATATTTCCCGGGAAACTCGGCAATCGGACCGGCGTAGCGGCCGAACGGAAAAAATTGCCATTGCTTCGGATCGTAGTCCGCGAGCGGAATCCCTGAATCGTCCTGGATGATGGTGGCGCTGTTGGCGAGAAGAAAATTGCGCACAGTGGAAAAACTGCCGGAATGCATCAGATAGGAGGCGCTCTTGATCAGGCTGTTGCCGGGCGCGAGCGTCGCGCAAAACTTCAGGAAGCCCGAACTTCTGACGCCGCCATTGGAAAGATCGGTGGAAAAAAAATACAGCGTCTTTTCCTCGCCATCGCTGCCCGCAAACACGATCCGGACGCCGCGCGTGGCGTTCCTGCCGGGATTCTCGTTGGCGAAATAGGCCGCGCCCTTGGCGTCGAGCGCGATCAAGCTGACGTCGCGGATGGTCTTTCCGGAGCGCGCCAGGAACACATAGAGGATCGGCAAGGTGCCGCTCAGCTGTCCGGCGTGCAGATCGGTTTTCATATGCTTGGTGATGAAGAAGCTGAAACTCAGGACCGAGCTCAGCGAACGCTCGACATCGTAAAGCGCGGGCCCGATACCGCCGTACGGCAATCTCGTGAGATCCGGCACCGACCCGACCGGTTCGAGCGCGCTCAGCACGTAGGTCGTCGCCTTCGCGTAAAACGCGTCGGCGTAGAGAAAGTCCGGACCGCTGAACATGTAGAACATCGTCGGCCGCGGCGCGGCCAGATTGGTGGCCGCCCAGGCCCGGATTTTCGAAAGCTGGCGCTGCTCGAGCTGCCCGAACGCGTTATCGAAGAATTTTGCGTGCCGCTGCCATGCCGGATCCTTGGTCAGCGGCGTCAGCGGCGATTCGGCCGAGGGCGGCATCCCCGCAAGGAAACGCGCGGTGTCGTCTGCGGTCACAATGTCGGCGGCGCGGGCCGGTCCGGCAACCGCGAGGAACATGGTTACGGCGACAGCCGCAATTTTCGCGCGTTGGAGCATCACTAGTCGCGGTCCGGAGATGCGGTCGCGGGACCTCGATCGGTCCGCTTGCGAAAAAAGGCATAAATCAAAAGGCCCGAAACCATGATCAATATACCGAAAAACGACTGCAACGGCCGCTCCGTCAAAAGATAGTACATCATGAATGCGGTCACGAGCAGGAAAACCAGCGGGGTTATCGGGTATCCCCAGGCGCGATAGGGCCGCGGCAGGTCGGGATGGGTGACGCGCAGCTTGATGACGCCGAGTACGGTGAAGAACGAGCAGAACAGCAGCGCGGACTGGATGAAATCGAGCACGGCCTCGAAACTGCGGGTGAACAGCATCAGGCTGGCGACCGCGAGCTGGAAAAGGATGGCGTAGGCCGGCGCGCCCCGGCTCGATTTACCAGCAAACAGCCGCAAGGCCGGGATGTCCTCGCCCATGGTCATCATCACGCGGGGCCCGATCCACATCATCGCGCTGATGGACGATATCAGTCCGACACAGATCATGGTGCCGACGATGCGGCCGCCGATGTCGCCGAAGATGTGGCTGCCGGCGATGCGCGCGACATCGAGCTGCCCGGAGAGCTTGTCGATCGGTGTGGTGTATAGGAACACCGCGTTGAGCGCGACATACAGCACAAGCACGATCAGCGTCCCCGCCAGCAGCGCGCGCGGCAGGTTTTGCTGCGGCGTGCGCATCTCGCCGATGATGTAGGTGGCCGCGTTCCACCCGGAGAATGAATACATCACGAAGACGAGCCCGATCGCGAATGGCGCGCTGGTGACATGGGTGAAGTCGGCCGCATCGGGCGCGAAGGAAATCGGTTGCGGCGTGCCGACGACAAATCCGGCAATCAGGAACGCGACGATCAGCACGACCTTCAAGACGGTCGAGACCAATTGAAAGGTGCTGGAGTGCCTGACGCCGCTGAGCTGTACGATCGACACCAGCCAAACGACGCCTATGGCCAGCGCCAGCGGCGGGGCACCGGGGAAAACCGATTTGCCGTATTCCCCGAACGCCATCGCGGCCAATGCCACCGGTGCCGCAAAGCCAACCGTCGCCGACACCCAGCCCGCCAGAAATCCGAAGGCCGGATGAAAGGCGCGGGTCAGGAAGTTATATTCACCGCTGGAGCGCGGAAACATCGCGCCGAGTTCGCTGTAGGAAAAGACGCCGCACAGCGCGACGATCCCTCCCACGGTCCACAGCAACAGAATCGAAAACCCCGACGGGATGTCCTTGACCTGAAAGCCAAGGCTGGTGAAGACGCCGACGCCGATCATGTCGGCCACGACGATGGCGGTGGCCACGATGACTGAAACAGTCGACCCGCCACCCGGGAGCCGGCCGGCCCACGCCGCGCTTTCCGTTCCTGATGCCGCCATAGAGTCCCCTTCGGCGTCACGCCCGTCATTTTTCATCGTGCAGGCTGACCCCGTTCAATTCAAGCAATGTTAACAATGATTTAAATCGTGACCCGATTTGGTACCCCTGTACCGGCGACGCACCGGGCCTCGACGGCATCATGGAAAGCCGCCCCACAATCACGACACGATTGCGTGTTCCGGTACGCTGTCCGGGTGGGGAGTTTTCCCGGAAGCTTAACGTCACCTAAACGCCGCCGAGCTGAAATACGCGAATAGCCGGTGGATCTTGGGGCAGTAGGTGGATGGCCGGGGCGAGTCCGCAATCGCAGATGCATGATCGTGCCGTCCGGGTGATGTCACCGCGCGCGCGTCAGCGTATGCAGGCTCCTCAACATCACTCCGGGTCGGAGCGATGGCGCTGGATCGGCCTTCTATGCGCGTTCGTCCCGCTGTCGTTTGTTCTCGTTCAATGCGGACAGGCGCCGAACGCCGGCACGCTGGCAGCCAATTCACAGGCCTCGATCGGGGACACCTTCGACGACCGCTTCCCGAAACCCCAGTTCAGGGATCGCTTCCCGACGGCGAGCGAGAGCCTGGAGCAGCGCCAGGCCGACGACGTGCCCGTCAAGCGCACGGCGCAGGCAGCACCCGCGCCATACCGGGTCGCTTCGCTGGCGCCGACGGTGCCCTACCAGCGCCCGGCCCGAGAGGATCAGACCACGCTGGTCAGCCTGAAATCCTCGGCATTTCCCTATCTCGGCAACAATCCGCACACCGACGAGCCGTTCCTGAACGTTTCCAGGGACGGGCGCCGCGGCCATCGCAGCTACAGTGGCCGGGTTTACTGGCAGGACGAGACCTTCAACGACAGCCGCGTCCTGATGCATGTCCCGGAGAATTTCGATGTCCGCAAACCGGGCGTCATCGTCGTGTTCTTCCACGGCAACGGCGCAACGCTGGAGCGCGACGTACGCGACCGGCAGCGCGTGCCGCAGCAGATTTCGGAATCCGGCGTCAATGCCGTGCTGCTGGCGCCGCAGCTTGCGGTCGACGCCGCCGATTCCAGCGCGGGCAAATTCTGGCAGCCGGGCGGCCTCAAGCGCTTTGTCGCGGAGTCGGCCGATCACCTCGCCGCGCTCTACGGCGATCCAGCCGCCGCCAAGGCGTTTGCCAACATGCCGGTCGTCATCGTCGGCTACAGCGGCGGCTTCGTGCCGACGGCCTGGAGCCTGGAGGTGGGCGGCCTCGGCGATCGCGTGCGCGGGGTGTTCCTGCTCGACGCGGTTTACGGCGAACTGGACAAGTTCGCATCCTGGATCGAGAATAACCGGTCCGGCTTTTTCGTCAGTTCATATACGCATTATACCGAGCGGCACGACCGCGATCTGATCCAGATGCTGAAAGCAAAAGGCATCACCGTCACCCGCGATATGGACGCTCCATTGCGTCCCGGCAGCGTGGTATTCGTCGAGACACCCGAGGGCGTGACCCATCGCAATTACGTCACGCACGCCTGGACTGAAAATCCGGTCAAGGAAGTGCTGGCCAAAATGGCGGCAACGCCGGCGCTGACGCGGGTCGCGACGACAGGCACCCCCTCGCCCGCTCGCCGATAACCTGACGCGCTTGCGCGCCGTCGCACCGCCGCAAGTTTCCCATCATACCGTCGTCGAAATGTGATGTTGATGCCCGGGCGATTTCCGTTCCGCGGGATTGTTCGGCGCAGGCCGGGGCCCTAGGGTGCCGCGCGCTTACATCTGCAACCAAGCGGGGGCTAAACTTGCAGGAAGGCCTCTACAAGGTTGAATTTCATACCGTTCACGGCACCGGCAACGGCGTGCTCTACGCCACGTCGGGCAAACTCCGCGGCGGTAATTCCGGCTTTGCCTTTATTGGCAACTACACCCGCAAAGGCGACGAAATCCACGTCAAGGTCTCGACCCTGCGCCATAACGCCGACCCCGAACTGAAGCCGCTGTTCGGTACCGACATGATCACCCTCACGCTGAAGGGAACGGCGAATGGCGACATGGTCGATTTCGAAGGCAGCGCCCTGCAACTGCCCGGCGTGGCCTTCAAGGCGGTGCTGACGCGTATCGGCGACTGACCGAGCGCTCTAGAATTTCGGGATGCTCTCCGCGAAGCCGTTGAAGCAGGCCAGCCGCGCGTCTTCTTCCTTGCTGAAACGGCAATCCGCCACGCCCTTCGCGGCGGGCGCCTTGGGGTTCGGTTTCGGCGGAATCACGGCGTCGTAGCAATCCAGCCGCCCCTTGGTTCCGTCGTCGATTTCCAGACAGGCCTGCAGCCGCTTGGCGATCGATAGGTGCTTCGACGCCGCGGCGGGCGGCTTGGCCTGGACCGGCTTGACTTGGACCAGCGGCTTATCCCCGACGGTCGGAGGGCTGCTCTGAGCCATGGCGGCCGCTGAATAGAACATCACGACCAGCGCAAGTATTCTTCCCATGTCACTTTACCTTCGGTTTTGCCTGTCGATGCAATCTTGTATCGAGCCGGGCGGCTCGATCGAATCGAAAATTCCCGCGGCGGACCAAGCACACGACACAAGGCTTGTCGACGGGTTCCGCTTCGGAACGGCTCGCTTATGTCGGTAACGTCGAGGTTTGTCGAGGCCTGGTGGACCGGCACCGGCCAGCACAAGACGGGCTATTTCGCCGCGCGGTCCTGCGACACGTTCGTTGGCACGGGGCCGCCGTCTTTTCGCGGCGGACAGGTTGCGAGCAGGCTCGCAAGCGATCGATCCGCGCGAGGCTTCGTTCGGTCGCCGCAGCCCGTGCCTGCGGGGTCGGCGCACCGCCGGAGAAACGCAGCACCACTTTCGGCGACCGGCGATTTTCGGCCAGCCTTTGAACCGCAACTCCCCGCGACGGCGGAAACTTGCACAACGGCATGTCACCTGCAACTATCTCAACCTCTGCGGGCGGGGTGAATTGTCTTGCCGGACGCCAGGAAAGTGGACCCATTCGACGTCGAAGCGCTGGAGCGCGCGGTTAATGACTCGGCCACGCGCGTGTCCGCCATCTGGATCAGCTTTCTCGTTTTCTCGCTTTACCTTCTGATCGCCGCTACGACGGTCACGCAGCGCCAGCTTCTGCTCGCCGCGCCGGTCCAGCTTCCGGTCTTGAACATCGCTCTGCCGTTGTGGGGCTTTTTCTTTCTCGCGCCGATCCTGTTTGTGATTCTTCATATCTACGTGCTGCTGCAGGTCCTTCTGCTCGGACGCACGACCGCAGCCTATAATACGGCCGTCGCCCGAACCGATCTTTCACCCGAAGAGAACGCCTCGTTGCGGCAGCGTCTCGCAAATACCCTGTTCGCACAGATTTTTGCGGGTTCGCCGCGCGAGCGCGAAGGTTTTGTTGGCTTGCTGTTGAGGGCGATCGTCTGGATCACACTGGCAATCGGGCCGATCCTGATTCTGTTGGCGTTCCAGTTCAGCTTTCTCGCCTATCACAGCCATATCGCGACCTGGACCCATCGCCTGCTGATATTGGTTGAGCTGGCGGCGTTTTTTCTGATCTGGCCGCTCGCTCTCGATGCGCGGAAAGATCTTCAATGGCCAACGGTTGAGGCCGGCCTCAAACACTTGATCTGGATACCCCTTCAGCTATCCGGATTGAGGCGGCCCGACGGAACGTCGTGGTCGCGGCTTCGCGAGCAAGCGATTCCACTGTCGGCTGCCGCTGTTTTCATTCCGGTTTCTCTGTCGCTGGCGACATTCCCGGGTGAGCCGCACGTCAACCTGTTGACCCGACAGCCGCTGCTTTCCGTGCAATGCACGCGGTGGATTCAACAACAATTCAACCTCGCTCAAATTTCGATCGACCTGCGGTTCGATCGTCTCGTTCTGCC
This sequence comes from Bradyrhizobium erythrophlei, assembly GCF_900129425.1. Classification (NCBI taxonomy): domain Bacteria; kingdom Pseudomonadati; phylum Pseudomonadota; class Alphaproteobacteria; order Hyphomicrobiales; family Nitrobacteraceae; genus Bradyrhizobium; species Bradyrhizobium erythrophlei. The sequence continues at coordinate 5,323,111 of NZ_LT670817.1, forward strand.
GCAGGTAGATGTCGTCGACGACGACAAGCTCGCCAATATTGCAAAGCACGCATCCGAGCGAAAACTGGCGCAAAGCCAAGGCAAACGGACCCAAAATTTTCGAGACCGTGATTTCAATTGCGCCGACATCTATGGCGCAGACCTTCGACGTGTCGATCTGACCGGAGCTTTTTTATTGGATGCGAACTTGAATTCGTCTGCTCTTGACGGTGCGCTGCTCGATTCGGCCCATCTGCAGGGCGCTCACCTCGATTTCGCGCAGCTTCAGGGAGCGTCTCTCAAAGAAACCTGGCTTCAAAACGCATGGCTCTCGAACGCAGATCTGCGGGGCGCATCGCTCGATAGCGCCCAGCTTCAGGGCGCATCGCTCGACGGCGCCGAACTTCAAGGCGCATCGCTTTTCGGGGCTCGGCTACAGGCCGCATCGCTTGATAGAGCACAGCTTCAGGGGGCATCGCTGGAAGACGCCGACCTTCAGGGCGCATCGCTGATTGGCAGCAAGCTTCAGGGCGCCACCATCGTATCCACCCAGCTTCGGGGCGCATACTTCGAAGGCAGCCAGCTTCAGGGCACCAACCTCACGGATAGCCCGATGAGATACAGCCGCCTGTCCCGCGTGTATGTGTGGGGCGCGATGGTTGCGAAAGGTTGCGGCGACGCCGATGTCAGCGTACAGGATGCCACGGTCGTTTCGAACGGGGGTACGGACGAACAAGTCCCCGCGACACCTGATGCAATCGCGAAATACATCGAGCGCTCGGTCGCGGGTATTCTTGACGCGAGCAAAAAGGAAGAAACCCGGGCGCAAATGCTGGCCGGCCTCAAGGTTACACGTGCCGCCAACGATGCCGCGCAGATCAGGAAAATCTGGAGTGATTGCGAGGCGGCGACCAAGACCAGATCTCGATCGGAACTGGATGACCAACTCGCCCATTTCTTGCGCAATCTCTCATGCAATACTCGCGACGATCGTAAGGCCGTGGCCGAAGGCATTGTTCGCAACTGGGTCTTGCAGGCTCCGGATCGTATCACGTTCAATGCCACTATTGCCCGTGGTCTGCTCGGCGAAGATGGAGAAGATTGTGCAGCGACCAGGGATTTGGATGAGCCAACAAAGCAAAGCCTGCGCGATGCCGTCGCCAGGGCAAATAAGATGCCTTCATCCACCGCCGCCCAGGAAAAGCCCCCCGCGGAATAATCTCGCGACTCCGGTTCCCTTCCCGCTCTCCTTACGCTAAAAGCCTGCTCGAATCCCGCTTACCTGCGCTCGTTCGCAGGAGTGAGCATAAGGAGACTGCAATGCCAGACAAGAATACGCCCGCGTCAGGATTCCAGTACAGCCTCACGAATCTGAAACCGGTCGAACCCGTGCACAAGATCGCCCTCACCTTCCCCGACGGCGCGCAGCGCGAATTCCCCAAAAACATCACCGGGCTCGATATCGCCAAGGGCATCTCGCCGTCGCTGGCCAAGCGGACCGTGGCGATGGCCCTCGACGGCGTGGTGGTCGATCTCGCCGACCCGATCGAGCATGATGCGAAAATCGAATTCATCGCCCGCGACGATGCGCGTGCGCTGGAACTGATCCGGCATGACGCCGCCCACGTGCTGGCCGAAGCGGTGCAGTCGCTGTGGCCGGGCACGCAGGTGACGATCGGCCCGGTAATCGAGAACGGCTTCTATTACGACTTCTTCCGCAACGAGCCGTTCACGCCGGAAGATTTTGCCGCGATCGAAAAGAAGATGCGCGAGATCATCGCCCGCGACAAACCTTTTACGAAGGAAATCTGGAGCCGCGAGCAGACCAAGCAGGTGTTCCGCGACAACGGCGAGATGTTCAAGGTCGAACTGGTCGACGCCATTCCGGCCGACCAGACCATCAAGATCTACAAGCAGGGCGACTGGTTCGACCTGTGCCGCGGACCGCATATGACGTCCACCGGCAAGATCGGCAATGCGTTCAAGCTGATGAAGGTGGCTGGCGCCTATTGGCGCGGCGACTCCAACAATCCGATGCTGACGCGCATTTACGGCACCGCATTTGCAAAACAGGAAGAGCTCGACGCTTACCTCAAGCAGATCGAGGAAGCCGAGAAGCGCGACCACCGCAAGCTCGGGCGCGAACTCGACCTGTTTCATTTCCAGGAGGAAGGCCCCGGCGTGGTGTTCTGGCACCCCAAGGGCTGGACCATCTTCCAGGCGCTGATTGCCTATATGCGCCGCCGGCTGACCGGTGATTACAGCGAGGTCAACGCGCCGCAGATTCTCGACAAGTCGCTGTGGGAAACCTCCGGCCACTGGGACTGGTACCGCGAGAACATGTTCGCGGCGCAATCCGCCGGCGACGAGGCCGAAGACAAGCGCTGGTTTGCCCTGAAACCGATGAACTGTCCCGGCCACGTGCAGATCTTCAAGCACGGCCTGAAGAGCTACCGCGACCTGCCTTTGCGCTTGGCCGAATTCGGCGTGGTACATCGCTACGAGCCGTCGGGTGCAATGCATGGCCTGATGCGGGTGCGCGGATTCACCCAGGACGATGCGCATGTGTTCTGCACCGAAGCGCAGCTCGCCGACGAGTGCCTGAAGATCAACGATCTCATTCTGTCGACCTATGCCGATTTCGGCTTCGAAGGCGAACTGACGGTCAAGCTCTCGACCCGCCCCGACAAGCGCGTCGGTACCGACGAGATGTGGGATCACGCCGAGCGCGTGATGGCGACCGTGCTCTCGGAGATCGCGGCCAAGGGCCATAATCAGCAGATTAAGACCGCGATCAATCCCGGCGAAGGCGCGTTCTACGGCCCGAAGTTCGAATATGTGCTGCGCGACGCCATCGGCCGCGACTGGCAGTGCGGCACCACGCAGGTCGACTTCAACCTGCCCGAAAGATTCGGCGCGTTCTATATCGATGCCGACGGTTCGAAGAAAACGCCGGTCATGGTGCACCGCGCGATCTGCGGTTCGATGGAGCGCTTTATCGGCATCCTGATCGAGCATTATGCGGGTAACTTTCCGCTCTGGCTGGCGCCGATCCAGGCCGTCGTCACCACCATTACCTCGGAAGGCGACGAATACGCTGAGGTGGTTGCCGCGGCCGCGCGCCGCGCGGGCTTGCGTGTCGAACTCGACCTGCGCAACGAAAAGATCAACTACAAGGTCCGCGAGCATTCGCTGGCGAAAATCCCGGCACTTCTCGTGGTCGGCAAGAAGGAAGCCGAGACCCATTCGGTCTCGATCCGCCGGCTCGGCAGCGACGGACAAACGGTGATGCCGACCGACGAAGCGATCGCGGCACTGGTCGATGAAGCGACACCGCCGGACGTGAAGCGGGCGCGAGCAGCCGATTAGGCAGCCTTGTGTTGCCCGATCTTGATCAACGATTCGGCGGGAATGCCAAGCCCCGTGTGCAATCGCCTGATCATATTGAGCGTAAGCTCACGCCGGCGATTTAGTACTTCGTGCACACGATTGCGGCTGCCGATGAAGGGGATGAGATCGCGCGGCTGCAGCCCGCTCTGCTCCATGTGGTATTTGATCGCCTCCACCGGGTCCGGCAAATCGAGCGGATAGTGCTTCCGTTCCCATGCTTCCACCAGCGTCACCAGAACATCAAGCCGATCGCCCTCGGGCGAATTGCGCCTGGCATTCATTAATCCCTCGATCTCCCTGAGAACGCGGCGATAGTCACGATGGGATTTGATCGGTGCGATGTCCATGACTGAAGCCTTAGATGCTCTGTGCGTCGATAGCGTCGTATTGCCGATGAGTACCAATGAAGCGGATGTAGACGACGCGATAAGGATAGTTGATCCAGACCACGATGCGATACTTGTTGCCGGCGATGTTGAAGACCACGCGGCCGTCCTTGAGAACACTGGCGCTGCGGATATCACGTTTGACGTCCGCCGGCTTCGCCCAGTCGGCCTGCCTCACCTGCCGAAACCAGGCCATAACCGGCTCGCGGGCGTCAGCAACGCCCGCGCTTCGGTTAAGAAAGGCCTTGATCGTGCTGAGCGCTATCACTCTCACCCAGTCGATCATAGCATAGTCCCATTTTGGGACCAAGCGTTTTATTGTGCGGGCGCTCGGTAGCCCTGATCGACGAGGAGAATAGATGCGCTGCCGAGCGCCAGTTCGTGGGTCCGCTGGGAGGCGAATACGAGCGTAGCGACATCAACCCGCCAGCGCTGCGGCTCGCCTGAGGGCCTCGTCGCTCGCGCGCAGGCCGTCCTCGGCGCGCTGTCAGCCCCGCCCGGGCCGGCGCCGGGCAGGAAATAACCCCCGATCACAATCGGTCTAAAGCCGCCTTTACCGTCTCGTGGCTGGGCGGATCGCGTGCTATGCGATCCCCCGGATGATCCCCATTTGAAAGAACCGCAGTGCCCGACGCCCTTGAACTCCTGAAAATCCGCCGCTCCGTCAAACCGCGCGAGATGACCGGACCCGGCCCCTCGCCCGCCGAGATTGAGACCATCCTGACCATCGGCGCGCGGGTGCCCGATCACGGCAAGCTGACGCCGTGGCGCTTTATCGTGTTCGAAGGCGACGCGCGCGTCCGTGCCGGCGAGGTGATCGCGCAGGTATTTGCGCGGAAAAATCCGCAAGCCGCGCCAGCCGAGATCGATGTCGAGAAGCGGCGGCTGACCGATGCGCCGCTGGTGATCGGCGTGGTCAGCTTTACCCGGCCGCATCCCAAGGTGCCGCCGTGGGAGCAGGAATTATCCGCCGGCGCCAGCGCGATGAACATCGTCACCGCCGCGACCGCGCTCGGCTACGGCGCGTGCTGGCTGACCGGCTGGTTCGCATTCGATCGCGACGTGCTCGACGGGCTCGGATTGAAGGCCGACGAAAAGCTCGCCGGTTTGATTCACATCGGCACGCCCTCAAAACCCAGCGAAGACCGCCCGCGCCCGGCGCTTGCCGATATCGTGACTCGGTTTTAGAGGCGGGTGAGCCGTACTGTGCCTCAGAGGAACGTTGTTCTGGTATCCGGCAGATGTCTCAATAGCGGCGGACGCCTCATCAATGAAGCTCGCCGAGCAAGGCCTTGGCCTTTCGCAGGTCGCTTGTGTCAAAGCCTTCGGTGAACCAATCGTAGACGGGGGCGAGAAGGTCTCGTGCCGCTTGCCGCTTTCCCTGATCGCTCAGGAGCCGCGCCAGGCTCATGGCCGCGCGCAATTCCCACGACTTTGCCTGCTGTGCTCGCGCAACGGCCAGGGAATGCTCGAAATATGCTTGCGCTTTCGTCACGTCCCGCCGCGGCGACTTGAGCGCGATTTCACCGGCAACGCGATGAGCCTCGGCCTCGCACCACCTTTCCCTGGTTGCTTGCATCGCCGTCATTGCCCTGCCGATGCAGCGCCAGGCATCATCGAATTGGCCTAAATCTGCGTGGGCGATGGCCAGCATGAACTCATGCTCCGGCGTAAATATTGTCGATCCGGTCGACCGCCACAACTCAATGCCGGACGTGACCATCTCGACTGCCTTCGTGCCTTTCCCCGTGAGGGTCAGGACATAGCCCTGCCGCAACACCCCTTCCGCCTTTCGGAACGGCGCGCCTTTCTCCTCCGCCAGCATGACGAGTTCTTTGATATGCTCGTTTGCCGCATCGTAATTCCCGCAATAGGTATTGATAAGAATAGGAAAATTCAGCGTGAACATCAGAGTCGCGGCATGTTCGATCTGGCGCGCTTCCATGAGCGCGCAGTCCGCATCTTTGAGCGCAGCCTCGGGATAACCGAGCAGCCACAGGAGCATTCCACGAAAGCCCAGGCACGTCACCCGGAGGTCCTGGCCAAATCGCGTCATCAATCGCCGGTGCTCGGCGGCGCGGTAAAGGGCGAGCGCGTCGTTGTAGTGCGCTCTGGCCTCAACGAGGTCTCCCATAAACGCGAGCGTGCTCGCCATGGTGCGGTGTCCGATCATGAGCGGTGCCGCCGTTCCCTCCTTCTCGCCAAAGGACAGAAACCGTGCTGCGAGCTCTCGCGCAACGTCACCATTGAAGCTTATGAAATTGACGATCCACTGGCCAAACAGGGCTGAGAGCAGCAACGAAGGGTCATCGGGAGGTTCTCCGAGCCGTTCCGCTTGCTCGATCAACGCTCTCACCTGAGCCACGGCAGCCTTGGTTTCGGGCGCGCCATATCCCTTGACATGCATGAGCGTGTTCAAGAGCGCGACTTGTAAAACGATCTGCTCGCGCCGCAGGTCGGGGCTGCTGGGCAAGGTTGCGATTTGCGCAAGAGCGTGGCTCAGTTGTTCTGCGGCTTCGACCAGCGCCGAGCGCTCCTGTGACCGCTGTCCCGCCTTGCCCCACAGGCGCGCCGACTTCTCAATCAGGTCGGCCTTTGTGTAGTGACGCGCCAGCAGCTCGGGCTGGCTCTCGGCGATTTCTGCGAACTCACTTTCGAGGATTTCGGCGATGCGCGCATGCAGCACGCGCCTTGGCTCCCGCAGCAGCGTGCCGTAGGCCGCGTCCTGCACCAGCGCATGCTTGAACAGGTAGCTCGCATACGGCGGGGTGCCCTGTCGAAACAACAAACCCGCCGCAATCAGCCGGTCGAGGTCAGAGTTCAATTCCGCCTCCGGCTTTTGCACGAGCGCTGCCAGCAACATATGGGGAAATTCCCGGCCGATCGCCGCGCCGACCTGTGCCACGTCCTTCGCCCGGCCGAGCCGGTCGAGTCGCGACATCAGCGAAGCCTGCAGGCTTGCCGGAACCGCCACCACCGGCGTTGGCGCCCCTGCGAAGGCCCGCAGCGCTTCACTTTCACCCTCCGCATCCAGCACCGCCTTGGTCATCTCCTCGACGAACAGTGGAATGCCATCGGTGCGCTCGATGATGTCCTGGCGGATGTCCGCCGGTAACGATCGGTTGCCGGCGATTCCCTCGATCAGGGAATCGATGTCGCGCCGCGCCAGCCGATTGAGGGTCAGCGCAGTCACGTGCGGCCGTCCGATCCAGGGCGGGCTGAATTCCGGCCTGAAAGTAACAAGTATCAAGAGCCGGTGGCTCACGGCCAGGTCCACCGCCCGAGCGAACAATTCGAGGCTGGTCGGATCGGTCCAATGCGCATCTTCGAAAGTCATCAGCACCGGATTGATCCGCGCCAGCGCCTCGATGCGCGAACCAAGAGCTTTCAGCGTTTTCTGACGACGGAGCTGCGGCTCAACCTCAACCGGAGGGTAGCGTCCATCGTTGGGCAGCGACAGCAGTTCGGCAAACAGCGCCGCATCTTGGGGCGGCGTCGAGCTTTGCGCCAGCAGCGCGTCAAGCTTGTCCTCTTTCGCTTGCGGGCTGTCATCGTGAGCAAAGCCGGCGGCGCGCATCATCTCGCCGATGACCGGATAGAGCGCGCTGTCGGTGTGCTGCGGCGAGCAGAAGCACCGCAGGCGCATATGCGGCTCGCGAGCAAGCTGTTCCAACAGCGCGACGATGAGCCGTGATTTGCCGATCCCCGCCTCACCGGAAAGCAGCACCACCTGGCCTTCGCCGATCCTGGCCCGCGACCACCGCCGAAGCAGCAACTCAAGTTCTTCCTCCCGCCCGACCAGGGAGATCAGGGTCCCCTCACGCAGCGCCTCGAACCGGCTTTCGACCGAGCTGGGCCGCACCGCCGTCCATGCGCGCACCGGCCCGGTGATTCCCTTGAGGTCTATGGCCCCAAGGTCCTGCAGTTCGAACAGATTTCCGAGAAGTCTCCGCGTGCCCTCGGCGATGACCACCATGTTGGGCCCCGCGATATTCTGTAACCGTGCAGCCAGATTCGGAGTCTCGCCGACAATGCCATGTTCCTGCGCCTCGCCTGCCCCGATGAGATCGCCGACCACCACCAGACCGGTCGCTATGCCCACACGTACTTGCAGAACAACGGGCTCCCTAAGCGCGGCGAGCCCCGCGACCAGGTCCAATCCAGCCCGTACCGCGCGTTCTGCATCATCCTCGTGCGCCTGTGGATAGCCGAAATAGGCGAGCACGCCGTCGCCCATATATTTTGCCACGAACCCGTCGAAGCGCCGCACCGTGTCTGTGACACACTTCTGGTAAGTTGAAATGATGTCTCGTAAATCCTCAGGGTCCATACGTGCCGATAGTTCCGTCGAGCCGACCAGGTCGGCGAACATAACGGTGACCTGACGGCGCTCCGCGGCGTCCAGGGCCTTCGGCGCCGTCGAAGCAGCGGAGGGTTCGGCTGCGGCCTGCGCCGCGGCCGTCGGCTCGCTGATGGCTGCAAGGAGTTTCCGCCGGTGCCCGAGCGGAATACCGATATCCTTCAGGTCCTGGTCGGTCAGATGGGGGAGTACGGAGACATCAATTTCATTGTCGGCAAAACGCTGCGCGTATTGTCCGAGACCAAGTCGCCCAAGCCAGTCGGCAATCTCCGGCACATCGCCTCCGGTTTACAGGCCCTTTACCCAGCAGCGGCAGGATGGATTGCTTATCCTTTTTGCAAGGCAAAATGCAGGCGGTTTCGCGCACTGTAGCGCATGTCTGTGAAACGTCACTTGCGTCGATTTGTCCGCGTCATGTCTTAAAACAACTCGTTGAAGCGGTCAGGGAAAGAACAGAAATACAGCCGCTACAAGGGCGGATTAGCGACAGCGTAATCCGCCATCCTTCCTCGGCCGGCGCGCCTTGCGGCTAAAACCCTGCATACTGATTTGCCCGACAGGCTCTCTCCGACAATTCGTGTCCAGCCCCTTTTGCAAAAATATTCTGATTTTCCGAAGACCCAAATCAGTTCTATATGTTCGCCGTCCAGTCCCACTCAGAGGGGCGTTGCGCAACGTCACCAGCGCGGGACGGGATGCGGTGGACGCGGATGGTGCTCCTGACGAGGGTGCCTGAGGCGGACGGCGAAGACGTGTGGTCCTGACACCCCGACGCTGGTGTCAAGTCGGTGGAGGCAACTCCGCCGGCGACGGTGGCAAGAAAGCCGATCACCGGGGAGAGCACGGTATAAGCCGTAAACCATTGCGCGGGGAATGCCGGGTGATTCCGGTGTGACCTGACTACGCGTGTGCGTTCTACCGCTACCCCTGCACACGCGGCTCTCGGGCGCATCGGGCGCCCGGCATTCCCTGCGCCCTCTGATTGCAGAGGGCGAAACGAGCAGGCCAAACCTCGCGCAACTCATGCGGCGAGATCGCGGAGGTGTGTTTGCGAATAACGTTTGCTGTTTGAAATTAAGATTGGCGTGCACGCAAAACACACTCGTCATGCCCGGACTTGATCCGGGCATCCATCTTCGCAAGAAGTTTCTTTCGAAGATGGATTGCCGGGTCAAGCCCGGCAATGACGACTTGTCGACATTCGTGCCGACCCATGGCTTGCTATGACGTGTATCGAATCCGCAAGGCAGGCAAAGGCGCACCTGCGCCGTGCCCGCGTCGCTGCAACTCAAGATCGGCGCGCTCGCGCTTTGTCCACCCTACCCCACCGTCCGGCGCCCTCAGGCCGCCTGCGACGCGCGGCGGCCGAATTTCGACAGCAGCGCTGCGACCTCGGCTGGTGGCCGCGCCGCGCTGAACAGGAAACCCTGCACCTCGTTGCAGCCTTCGGCGCGCAGCCAGTCGAGCTGGTCGATGGTTTCGACGCCTTCGGCCGTCGTGGTGATGTTGAGGCTGCGGCCGAGGCCGGAGATCGCCCGCACGATCGCGACGCAATCGGAACGCTGCGCCAGATCCTTCACGAACGAGCGATCGATCTTGATCTTGTCGAACGGAAAGCTCCGGAGATAGCTGAGGCTGGAATATCCGGTGCCGAAATCGTCCATCGAAATACTGACGCCGAGTTCGCGCAATTGATGCAGGATCGCAAGATTGGTTTCGGTTTCCGCCAGGAAAAGCGACTCGGTAATCTCGAGCTCGAGCCGCCTCGGCGACAGACCGGATTGCGCCAGCGCGGAGATCACCACCTGAACCAGGTTGCGGCTGCGAAACTGCACCGGCGACAGATTGACCGCGACCTTGATATCGGCGGGCCATTTCACCGCCTCGGCGCAGGCTTCCCGCAGCACCCACTCGCCAAGTGCTACGATCAGGCCGATGTCTTCGGCGACCGGGATGAAGTCGGCCGGCGAGATCATGCCCTTCTCGGGATGCCGCCAGCGCAGCAGCGATTCAAAGCCGGAGATGCGGTCCGCGGCGATGTCCACCAGCGGCTGATAATGCAATTCGAATTCGCCATTGGCGAAGGCGCGGCGCAGGTCGAGCTCCATGTCGCGGCGCTTTTGCGCCTGGCGGTCCATCTCCCGCTCGAAGAACCGATGAACGCCGCCGCCGTCCGACTTCGCCCGGTACAGCGCCATGTCGGCATTGCGCATCAGTTCCTCGCTGGTGTCTCCGTCGCCGGGCGAGAGCGCGATCCCGATGCTGGCGCCAATGACGACCTCGACGCCATCGATGTCGTAGCTGTCACTCAATACCTGGATCAGCCGGGTCGCAAAATCGCTGGCGTCGTTGGGCGAGACATCGGCGGCAAGGATCACCGCAAACTCGTCGCCGCCGAGACGGGCGACCAGATTGTTGCCGCGAACCTGCGACCTCAGGCGGTCGGCCACCAGCTTCAACAGGCGGTCGCCCATCGGGTGACCGAAGGAATCGTTGACGTTCTTGAACAGATCGAGATCGACGCACAGCACCGCCACATGGGTGTTGCCGGGCTGACTCTGCTCCAGCGCCTGCTTGAGGCGATCCTGGTAGAGCTCCCGGTTCGGCAGATTGGTCAGGCCATCATGGTGGGCCATATGCGCGATCCGGGCTTCGGCCTTGCGCCGTTCGGTTATGTCGACGACGGCGACGAGAAAGCCGTCGCGGCCCTCGAAGCTGACGCGTCGCCCGAATGTCAGCACCTCGATCTCGCTGCCGTCGGCCCTGAGATGGCGCCAGTTGCGGGTGGACTGATAGGCATCGCCGATCTGCTGCAGCGCCTCGGTGTGGGTCACCCATTCATCCCGCGGCCAGATCTGCTGCAGCTTCATGCGCAGAAACGTCGCCCGGGTGTATCCATAATGCTGCACGGCGGCATCATTGACGCCAAGGAATTCGGTGGTCTCGGCGTCGAACACCCACATCGGCATCGGATTGTTGTCGAACAGCAGGCGAAACGACGCTTCGCGCCGCTTCAGCGCGGTGACATCCGAAATCGTGAGCGAGAGAATGTCGCCGAACGCGGTCGCGCCGAGCTTCAGGTTGCGCTGATCGCTGTCGATTTCGAACTGGTCGCGGCTGCCGCTCCTGACAACACCGAGCAGGCGTTCGACGACCTCGGGCAAGCACAGCAGATTCCCTCCGGCGCTGAGCCGGCGCCACTGCAGTTCGGTTGCCGGCAGCTTGAGCAGCCGCGACGCGCCCTGGTTATGGTGAACGATCTGGAAATCGAAAGCATTGCCGCCGGCGTCGCGTATCGTCGCCAGCGACAGCACGCCCTCGTCGGTGGTGGAGAAGATCGCGTCCAGCAGATTGTACTGTCCAGCGCGCTCGTTGACGTAAGTCCCGATCAGCGTGCCGCCCCAGCGCGAGGACGTCGGGAGCGCAAGGATATCGTAGGTCCGCACCAGACCGTCGCGCACGCAATGCGCGACCGCGAGATAGGGACGGCTGTTCGCCAGCGCGTTGGCCGCGGCCTCGCCAAGCGCGGTGGCGCAGTCCGGCGACAGCGCGCTCAGGGGAATGTCCCAGCGGTCGTCGTCCAGCCATTTCTGGATATAGCGGCCGGTGCGCGATACTTCGAGCGCTTCATTATTGTGCTTCAGCAGGGCGATATGATCCGCCAGCCGGCCGAGGCTGCCCAGCATCACGTCTTCATAACGCGGCAGCCCTTCGCCCGGCCGAAGTGCGGCTTGCCACTTGCGCTGCAGAATGGGGACGTCGTCGAACATTTCCGCGCTGAATTTTCCGGATGACCTTTTGGCGGCAATCATGAACTTCCCCACAACGCGAACATTTGTCCCGCGGCATCCAATGCCAGGCCGGCTTAATGCGTTATAAAATTTAACGGACGGTAGCCACGAACCAGCGATTATGACGGTTTTAAGTCATCCGATGGTTAGTGCGCGTTAGCGACTATGACAGTCGAAAGGATCTATTCGTACGCCCTGCGCTAGTGCGCGATGACCTCGACCTCGCCGTCAACGCCGGTAACGACGTTGAAGGGACGCTCGTACACCTTGCCTTCGTTCTTGGCGATGGCGCGATATTCGCCTTCGGACAGCACGACGCGGGGGAACGCGCCGATCGATTCCTTGATGACGTCGCCGCCCGGCGTGATCACCGACCACGCGGTGTTCGCCAATGCCTCGCCGCCCTTGTCGCTGACCAGTTTGAGCGTGATCACGGCGGCGCGATGGGAGATGATCACGTCGGTCAGCTTGGCGGCCTGGACCCGGATATCCGAGCGCACCACGGAATTGGCGTCGCCGTAATTGGAAATGATGTAGTAGGTCCCCTCCGGCAGCAGCACGACATCGCCGGCGGAGACGTTCGGCACCAGCGGGGCGCGTTCGCCGACGTCAAACTGGCTGCCCTTGTAGATCGAGAACGCAATCTGGTTTTGCGGAATCTTCGAGGTGCCGACGCGGCCTTCGATGCGCAGGCCGCCCGCCGGAAGCACGAAGGATTCGCGGTCGGTTTCGGATTTCAGCGTCACCGCCCGCACCGCGCTGACCAGTCCAAGCGCGACATGAATGACATAGCTGCCCGGCGGCAGCACGATGTTGGGCGTCGCGCCGTGCTCCTCGCGGACCAATTTGAAAGTGCCGGTCTCGTCCGGCCGGTCGGAAAAAACCCGCCACACCAGCGCGCCGTTGATGACCGGCAGGTCCTTGCCGTAACGCGCCGTCAGCGACAGCACGGCCTGGCCGGCGGTCGATGCGCCCGGCGGCGGAGCAACCGGCGGCACGGCGGCGATGGAAGGCTGCGTCAATGGCGCAGACAGGTTCGGAATCGACGTCGGACCGGAGGGGGGGGCCAGATTCACGGCGGGTGCCGGTTCGGGAACCGATGCCGGCGGCACCGGCGGCGGCTGATCGGTGAACATCTGAGCCCCGGCCGGGGCGGCAAGCGCCAAAATCAGCATCGCCGCAAGCGCGACTGCCAATCGCAGGCGTTTGCCGCACCCTGAATCGCCGATGCCGTATCCCCCGAAAGTCATGTCACATGCTTTTGACCGAAAACGCGGCAAATTCAAGCCTGAGGCGATTGGGCGGACAGGGCCGCGGAACCGGCAAAGTGCCCAAATGTTACTCTGCCGGCCGCGGCCTGCCCGGCCGGTCCCGAACGCGGCATAAACCATGCTTGCGCGACAGACTGGCAGAGCCAGGCCGCAGCGAATAGTTAGTACGCCAAGGAGGAGTTATCGGTGCTGGATAGTTGGATGGGGCGCGGCCAAAAAGGCTCCGACGGCCACGACAAGGTTGGCCTCGGCAGCATCCGGCGGCCGGTGATTGGACTTGCGCTGGGCGGCGGCGCGGCACGCGGATTTGCCCATATCGGCATCGTCCGCACCTTGGTTGCCCACGGCATCGTTCCCAATGTCGTGGTCGGCACCTCGATCGGCGCGGTGGTCGGCGGCGCCTATGCGGCGGGGCATCTCGATACGCTGGAAGAATGGGCGCGCAGCCTGCAGCCGCGAAATATTCTGGGCTATCTCGATATCCGCCTCAACGGCTCAGGCCTGATCGGCGGCCACAAGCTGGCTGCCCAGCTCGAGGCCGCCTTCGGACACGTCCTCATCGAAGACTTGCCGCTGAAATTTGCGACCGTGGCGACCGAAGTCCGTACCGGCCACGAGATCTGGCTGACCCACGGCCGCGTCGTTGACGCGATGCGCGCCTCTTATGCGTTGCCCGGGATATTCTCGCCAGTCCTGGTCGGCGACCGCTGGCTGGTCGATGGCGCGCTGGTCGATCCGGTGCCAGTGTCGGCGGCGCGCGCCTTTGGCGCGGAAATCGTGATCGCCGCCAATCTGTCGAGCGACGTGTTTGCGCACGGCACCACGATCCATTCGCACGGCCCGTCCGGCGAGGTAACGGTGGCAATGGCGCCCGATCCCGTGGTCGAGCCTCCCCCGCCCAAGCGCGGCTTCGGAAAGTTTTTTTCGCCCGAGCGCACGATGAAGCGCGAATTTTTCGGCAGCGGCGGAAGGCCGGGCATCTCCTCCGTCATGGTCGATGCCTTCAACATCATGCAGGACCGCATCACCCGTGCGCGCCTTGCCGGCGATCCGCCCGACTTGCTGATCTCGCCCCGCGTCGGCGAAATCGGCTGGTTCGATTTCCACCGCGCCGACGATCTGATCGCCCACGGCGTGCGGGCCGCCGAACGCGCCATCGACTCCATCCAGGAAGCGATCCACATCCTCGCGCCGGCGTCTGACAAGGCCGGAGCAACCATCGAGAAGGCGCCGTGATCGCTTTCGATCAGGCGGTCTTGATGTACTCGCGCAAGGCTTCCTGTTCGGCCTCGTATTCCCTGACCCGCCACTTGACGATGTCGCCGATGGAAATCAGGCCGACCACCCGGCCGTCCTCGACCACCGGCAGATGCCGGAATTTTCCAAGCGTCATCATTTCCATGATCGCGCTGACGGTGTCGCTCTGTTTGCAGCTGATGACCTTGCGCGTCATCACCGCGCTGACGGGTTCCTCGAGCACGGCCGCACCGCGTTCGGCGAGCACGCGCACGATGTCGCGCTCCGACAGGATGCCTTCGATGTGGCCATTACTCACTACCAGCACGGCGCCGATCTTCCGTTCTCCCAGAATCTTGATCGCGGCCGAGAGCTTTGCCTCCGGCTCCACGCTCTGAATCTGATGGCCCTTGGAATCGAGAATTGCACGTACCGTCATTGCCGTCTCCTTGAAGCCGATCGCGCCCTTAAGCGAGCGCGGTCTTTATTGTTTCTTCGAGTTTTCAATCAACAGTTCAGCGCCGATTTCGTTGCAGGCGCATCGGGCAAGCACAGGTTTAAGCCCGTTCGCGGGCTTACGCCCTTGCCTCACAGGTCGACGATGATGGATTAAATTGCGGTGCGCCGCAAGCGACGATCAGCCACGGTGCGACGCGTCAGATCACGACGCATCTGCAACATCGGCGGTGAGGCGCGGCACCGGATCGAACAGCGAAAACAACATCAGCCCGGCAAGAAATCCGCCGATATGCGCCTGCCAGGCGACACTGGCGCCGTCGGCGCCGATCGCGATCGATCCGACGCCGAAGATGATGTTGACGCCGAACCAGACCGCAAGGAAACCCAGCACGCGCGGGTTCCGTAACGCGTGCATCAGCGACAGCGCCGGCACCCGCGCCGCGGCATCGGCGTCGCCGCGGCTGAACGACAGGAAGCTGCCCTGCACGAAGGCAAAGCGGATTGCGGCCGCCATGGTGCCGGACACCGACGCCGAGGCGCCGATCATCGGCGCCACCGCGTGCTCGTGGGTAACGAGATGCGCCAGCGCGCCGGCCGCGGCCGTCACTGCCATGAACGTGAAAAACCTGACCGCGCCAAACCGGCGCGCCAGCGCGCTGCCGAACGGCAACAGCCAAAGCACGTTGAACCCGATATGGCTGAGATTGGCGTGCAGCAGCGAATAGGTCACGAAGGTCCAGACCTTGGCGCCGGCGCCCCCGGGAAAAGGTATCGCCAGCAGCGTCGAATCGTAGCGCTTCGGAATGAAGCCGAACACGTCGATGGTCCAGTTTTCCAGTTCCGGCGGCAGCAGCACGCGCAGGTGAATGACCGCCAGCAGCAGGACATAGGCGGTCAGCGCGCCGGGCAGCGTCAGGATCGGCTCGCGCGGGGTGTCCTGCGGCAATGCCGGCGGGGATTCTGGCTGGGATTCCAAGGGCTCAAGACCTAAGGCGGGCGGCTCACGCGACCGATTGCGCCCAATTAGGCGGCTTGGCGCTGCAGCGCAAGCGCTGGATCGCCATTGGATGTCGAACAATGCGCCTGGGCCCTGATACACTGCGCTCGGAAGCGCGATGCTGATCCAGCGAGGATCGATTGCACCGGCGCCCCACCTTGCTCCAGTCGGCGCCGAGACAATGCGCCGGGCGGCGGTGCGGCCGGTCACAGGGCCGGCCGTGATGACGGACGCCGTGCGGCCTAGCCGGGCCAGGGCAGCGAATAGGTTTTTACGTTCGTGAAACTCTTGATCGCCTCCTGCACGCCCTCCTTGTAGCCAAGCCCGGAATCCTTGATGCCGCCGAACGGCGACATCTCGATGCGATATCCCGGAACTTCCCAAACGTTCACCGTGCCTACGTCCAGTTCGTTGACAAAACGGGTGATGTAATCGAGGCGGTTGGTGCAGACGCCGGAGGACAAGCCAAATGCGGTGGCGTTGGAAATCCTGATGACGCTCTCGATATCGTTCGGCACCCTGATGATCGGGATCACCGGGCCGAAGGTTTCTTCCATCACCAGTTCGCAGGTATAGGGAACATGATCGACCACGGTCGGAGGATACAGCGCGCCCTTGCGATCGTTGCCGTGAAGCAGCCGGGCCCCGTGGTGGACGGCATCCTCGACTCGGCGTTCGAACTCCTTTGCGGCACGTTCTTGAATGACGGTTCCGACATCCATCGCGGGGTCCATCGGATCTCCGCATTTCAGCTTTTTCGCACGTTCGAGCACGAGATCGGCAAATTCGCCGGCAACCGCTTCCACGCACAGGATGCGCTTGACGGCCGTGCAACGCTGGCCGGAATTCTTGGTGGCACCCAGCACCGCCAGCTCCGCTGCCTTTTCCAGGTCGGCGTCCTCCATGACGATCAGCGGATCGTTGCCGCCGAGTTCGAGAACCAGGCGCTTGTATCCGGCGTTTGCAGCGATGTGCTTGCCCACCCTGACCGAACCCGTGAAGGTAATCAGATCCGCATCGGGATCGGTGATCATGGCATCCCCCATGGAACCGGGATTTCCGGTCACGACCGACAGCATCTCCGGCGGCAGACCGGCCTCGTAGAGCACGTCGGCTAGGGCCAGCGCAGTCAATGGCGTGAGTTCGGTCGGCTTCAACACGATGCGGTTGTTGGTGGCGATCGCGGGTGCAATCTTGTGGCTGACCATGTTGAGGGGATGATTGAACGGGGTAATTGCGGAAATCGTCCCAAGCAGCGGCGTGCGCATCGTGAAGATCTTGCGTGCTTTTCCCTGAGGACTGATGTCGCAAGAAAAGACTTCGCTGTCGTCCTTGATGGTCAATTGGCCCGCGAAGGAATAGACGTCGTAGGCGCGGCCGGCCTCGTAAAGTGAATCCTTCCAGCACAACCCTGATTCCGCGGTAATCAGCCTTGCGAAATCTTCCTTGCGCGCCGCAAGAATCTCTGCGGTTCGCAGCAGTATTTGCTGGCGTTCATAGCGCGTGAGCTTGGATTTGAAAGCCTTGGCTTTGGCGAAGGCATTCCGCACATGCTCGGGTCGTGCGGCGGGAACGGTTCCGACGACCTTGTTGGTGTAGGGGTTATAGACTTCGACCCGCTCGTCGGTATCGACACGCACGCCTGCGATCCGCATTTGCTCATGACGGACGGCTGGTGTTTGAATATTCATTGAACTCTCCTGTTCGGACGTCGCTTCGACTACTGGATACGATTGAGAGCGACGTCGAAGACGTCGAAGTTTCTCAGCACGTGCCCGGACGGAACAACGATCTTGCGGTTTGCAATGAGCGGCACCCGTTGCTCGGTGAGCCCACCGTGCGATCTGAGCGGCTCGGTCAGGCCGGACAAGTCGTGGCGGGCGCGGCTGGTGCCCAGCACTTTGTGCCTGGCGGAGATCACGACGATGTCGCCAACGCGGTCGGTCGGCAGCTCGAAGCGATTGCAGGCTGCGTTGCGGGTCAGAGCCAGCTCAACGCCCGCGATGTCCTGGAGCCTCTTGATCATTTCGCCGGCGTTATGCCCGGCCGGCGTGTAGATCGTCGCGAATGAGCCCAGCGATCCGTGATGGGCAACGTAGGGATCGGTAATCGGCAGGATGACCCGTGCCTGCCCCGCGCCGACCCATTGATCGAACAGATCCTGCAGGTAAAGCACGTCGGGCTTGCCGTCGCCCGTGTACTTGTCGTTCATGCCGTGGTCCGCGGTCGCAACCACGTTGCAGCCCAGCGCATCGAGTTCCGCCAGATAGCGATCGATCATGGCGTAGAAGTCGTTGGCGATCTTGTTGCCGGGACCGACCTTGTGCTGGATGTAATCCGTGGTCGAGAGATACATCAGATCGGGGCGATGGCGCTGCACCAACCTGACGCCGGCGGCGAACACGAATTCCGACAAGCCGGCGGAGTAGACTTCGGGAAGCGGCAGTCCGACAAAGTTGAGAAGATCGTCGATTCCGTTGGCCTGCTTCGTGGCCTGGTCGGCTTTTTCCGACGAGAATGCGATGGCGCGGCCGTCGGAGTAGTCGAGCCCGTGCGCCAGTAGCGAACGCAGCTTGTCCTTGGCCGTGACCGCCGCAACCTTGAATCCAGCCTCGTACATGCCGGCCAAAATGGTCGGGGAGCGAAGAAACTGCGGATCGTTCATCATCACTTCGCGATCGTTGGCCGCGTCGTAAAAATAATTTCCGGCGATGCCATGCACCGAGGGCGGCCGGCCGGTGATGATCGAGAGGTTGTTCGGATTGGTGAAGCTCGGGATCACGCTGTCGGCGTGGACATGCGCGCCGTCTTTCATAAATCGCGCGAATGTCGGCGCGACGCCGGCCTTGATGGCTTCCTCGATATACCCGGGCTCCGAACCGTCGAGGCAAATCACGACCGTGGGACGGGTCGGCGCGCGATAGTTGCGGCCGTTGACGACGATTGTTCTTCCAGAAGATTCCATTACTTTTTCCTTTGGACCACTCAGGCTACGGCGGCGACGACGGCGTCGCGCGTCCCGATGAAATTCCGACCGCGCTCGCCCAGCAAAGCTTCGTCGATGACGTTCAGCCACTCCTCATGGGCGAGGCCGTAATCGGTGGCTCGCGTCGAAACGCCGAGTTGCGTCAACGTGGCAGCCAACCGGTCGACGCTCGCTTCAAGGTCGGAGCCGAAGATCCGCGACAGCGCGGCATCGCAGTCCGCGCTCCGGCCGATCACGCTGCGCATCACTGCGGGCAGACTGAAGGAACAGGCGATACCATGAACGATGCCGTGATGCAGGGTCAGATGATATGAGAGCGAATGGGCCAGTGCGGTCTTGGTGTTGGAAAACGCCAGCCCGGCAAACAGGCTGGCTCGCGCCATGCGCGACCGCAGCACGACGTTGTCGAGATCCCGCGACAGCCGCGGCAGACATTCGATAACCTCGCGGGCGGCGAATACTGCGTGGTTTGTGGACACCGGATTGGAGTTGACGTTCCAGATGCTTTCCAGCGCGTGCGAAAGCGCGTCCAGGCCGGTGCTGACGGTCAATCCCCTGGGCACGCCGAGCATGAGCCGTGGATCGATGATGGCGGATTCGGGGTAGAGGTTCGGCCGCGCCAACGAATATTTCTTCTTGTTTTCGGTGTCCCAAACCGTCGCCCAGGAAGTCACTTCGCTGCCGGTGCCGGCCGTCGTGGGCACGGCAATGATCGGCAGGTGCCGCAAGACGTCGAAGCCGCGACGGCCCTCGACATAATCCTGCACGCGGGAAAAGTCGTCGCCGGCCGTGGCCAGAACCTTGGCCGTGTCCATCACCGAGCCGCCTCCCAGGGCGACGATGACAGCCGGAGATACCGGCGCCTCGCCGAATAGCCGACATGCGGCGTCCAACGCAGGGTAGCTTGGATTGGGCTCGACGTTTCGAATCACGACGGCAGCAGGTCCCGCGGTCTTGGCCAGGCTCTCTTCGAGTTGGGCAAAGATAGCAGCGTCGCTGTAAGTCACCAGGCAATAAGGCCGCCCTGCGATCTTGTCGGTCAACGATGCGAACGCGTTTTCGCCGAAAACGACTTGCACCGGGTTGCTGTAAGACCACGCGCGGTCCGCTTGGTTGCCCATTTGGATACTACTCCCTGAGTTCTTCTTAACGGAAACACTCGGCGGGGTGGGGTCATTTTTCCAATTCATTTTCCAAGGGGGGTCCTATATAAAAAATCTATGAGGTATACCCAGCTTCGCTCGTTCCATGCCGTTGCCATGGCAGGCAGTTTTACCAAGGCCGCAGCGCAGCTCCACGTCAGTCAGCCGACGCTGACGACGCAAGTGCGAGCGATGGAAGCCGACTACCAGGTCGAATTGTTCCTGAGACGAAGCACCGGCCTCGAACTGACCGATACTGGACGGGACCTTCTGCAGATCACCAACCGGCTGTTCGCTCAGGAGAAGGAAGCCGAGCTGTATTTGAGGGAGAGCAAGGAACTGCGCACCGGACATCTGCGCGTCGGAGCAGTCGGACCGTTCCACGTCACCGAGATGCTGGTCGCCTTCAACGAGCGTTATCCGGGAATCGAGGTGTCCGTCTCGATCGGCAACTCGCGCGAGACCGTACGCAGTCTGATGGAATTCCGCACCGATATCGCCGTGCTCGCTTATGTCGACAACGATCCAAAATTATTGGCCTGGCAGTACAGCAAGGACAAGATCGCCGCCTTCGCTCACAAAGACCATCCGCTGGCAAAGGGCCGGCGATCGATCAGGGCGCGCGATCTCTCGGGACAACTCATGGTCATGCGCGAACGCGGCTCGAATACGCGGCGAGCGATCGAGGAAATGTTGCAGAAGACCCAGGTCAAGCCGAAGGTCATGATGGAAATCGGAAGCCGCGAAGCGGTCCGCGAAGCCGTCGCACGCGGCATCGGCATCGGTACCGTGTCCACCGCCGAGTTCATCCCGGATCCGCGCCTTACGCATGTTGCCGTTCGCGGATGTCGATGTATTCAATTACGCGCACGTTGTCTGTCTCGAAGAGAGAAAAGGCGAGCGACTAATTGGAGCATTTCTCGGCGGAGTGATGGAATTGCTGAAACGCCATGCCAATGAGGGACGGCACTCCCGCTCGAACAATCCGATGAGATGAATTGAACGAGCGGGCGCGACCGCCTCCCTTTTTGGCGGCGAAGGTCAGCCCTTCGCCAGCGGCATCGCGACGAACCTCGTCGCATCCGCGGTCTTCACTTGCATCAGAACGCTATGCTTGCCCGCAGCATTGGCCTCCGTCAGCGCCGAGCGCACGTCGTCGACGTTGGCGACCGCTTTGCCGCCGATATTGAGGATGACGTCCCCGGTCTGAAAGCCGTGATCCGCGGCCGGACCTTCCGGATCGACTGACGTCACCACGACACCCTTCTGGCCTGCGCCTTCGACATCGCCCGCGGGCGCAAGGCTGAGGCCCAAATGGGTGCCTGCCGAGGACTTCTGCTGCGTCTCGCCAGCATTCGCCTGATGGTCATTCGGCATTTCGCCGAGCGTCAGCGTTACCGGCTTGGCTTCTCCCTTGTGCAGAACGTCGAGCTTCACCTGAGTTCCCGGCGCCATCATGCTGATGGTGCGGGCCAGATCGCGCGAGTCCTTTACGGCCGTACCGTTGACGGATGTGATGACGTCACCCGCCTCGATCCCGGCCTTGGCCGCCGGGCTGCCATCCTGCGGATTGTCCACCATCGCGCCTCTGGCCTGCTTCATGCCGAGGCTGTCGGCGATGTCGGCCGTGACCGGCTGCACCTGAACGCCGAGCCAGCCGCGCGTGATGTAGCCCTTGTCCTTGAGCTGAGCGACGACGAGTTTCGCCGTGGCGGCAGGAATGTCGAAGCCGATACCGACCGAGCCGCCCGACGGCGAGAAGATCGCGGTGTTGACGCCGATCACATTGCCGTTCATGTCGAAAGCCGGACCGCCGGAATTACCCTTGTTGATGGGCGCGTCAATCTGGACGTAGTCGTCGTACGGTCCGTCGCCGATATCGCGGCCGCGCGCGGAAACGATTCCGGCCGTGACGGTGCCGCCAAGACCAAAGGGATTGCCGACGGCGACCACCCAGTCACCGATGCGCGGCGGCTGGTCTGCGAATTTGACGTAAGAGAAGTCTTTCTTGCCATCGACCTTGATCAGCGCCAGATCGGTCTTCGGGTCGGTGCCGACGACCTTGGCGGTGTAGATCGTGCCGTCGTCGGCGGTGACCTGCACAGACTCGGCGTGATCGACCACATGATAATTGGTCACGGCGTAGCCATCCGGCGAGATGAAGAAGCCTGACCCTTCGCCGGTGATAATCTGATGGCGATGCGGCATGCCGTTCGGGACGCCGAAGCCGAATTGTCGTGAAAACTGGTCGAACGGCGAGCCGGATTGATCTGGATCGGACCCCTGGCTGTCGCGCTCGGAAACTGCTGTATTCTGGCCATCGTCATCGATTTTGACACGGACCGATATGACCGCCGGTTTGACCTTCGCGACGAGGTCGCCGAAGCCCTGAGGAGTTTGAGCCGTTTCGGCCGCCTGTGCCGACGCGGTCCATGCCGGCAGGTTGAGAGGCCGGTAAGCGCCCGGCCCTATTACGAGGACGGCCATGCTGAGGCCAGCAACCGAAGCCAGCAACGCGAGGCGGCGCGGCTCGAGGAATTTTCGTGGCGCGCGATGTGAGGTGTTCGATTGATCATCCATGATCAACATCTCCAAATTGAGTGAGGGAAATCCGTGCCTCAAACATGGAGAGCACACATTACGAGATCCTGTTCGTCGGATTAATCTTTCGAAAGAACGAGGACGGCGAACCGCGCGCGTGGCTGTCGAACATTCAAGATGAGCCCGACGATGCCATCGACCGGCGAATTCGTTGCAGTCCCACGGACACGGCCGGCAAGGCCGCGAAGAAAACTTTCCGCCGGGCCGTCCAGTCCATCGGGTAAAAAGTTCGTGAGCGGTCGTTGCGGGACCTGATGAAAATTAATTACCCCGCCGAGACCGCCATGGCGAAACATTTCGCTGCCTTGCGTTTTTACTTGGGGCTGCTCGTCGAAAACTGTCTTGAGACAGGCCCTTGTTGCCGTTCAAGGAATTGTGACCAGGAAGTTGAACGATTTTGCCGGCCAACGCGTTGTTGCACCGCTTCGCGATTTTGCGAGCGGGCCAAGGCTGCGCTTGCCATGATCAATCCAGCGATTGTCCGACTGGTCTGCTTTTGCGCCCGCCACCGTTGGACGGTCGTTATTGTCGGCATACTCCTGACAATCGGCGCCGGCACCTTCGCTGCCGCCAAATTCTCCATCAATACGGATGTAGAGGGATTGATTTCTGAAAATATCCCCTGGCATCGGCGTCAACTGGAATTGTCGAAGGCGTTTCCGCAAAAGGGCATTGCAGTCGTCGTCAAGGCTCCGACCGCGGAAAATGCGGAATTGGCAACCAACCAACTGGCGCAGAGCCTCGCAAAGAAACCGGAGCTGTTTCCGACGGTCGGACAACCCGAGAGCGGCGATTTCTTCGAGCGCAACGGGTTGTTGTTCGAGTCTCCGACCGATGTCAAAAAGGCAGCAGATGGATTGGCGGCGGCCGAGCCTCTCCTCTCGACGCTCGCTGGCGATCCGAGCCTCCGCGGCGCCATGTCAGCGCTCTCGATGGGAGCCGAGGGCGTCGAGGCACACAAGATCAAGCTGGACCAGCTTGCCTGGCCCCTCTCCCTGGCCGATCGCACACTGAGTGACGTCCTGTCCGGAAAACCGGCAGCATTTTCCTGGCAGCAGCTGCTGCAAGGCCACCCACTGCCGGCCAACCAGCTACGGCACTTCATCGAAGTTCAGCCCGTGCTCGATTTTGCCCAGCTGCAGCCGGGACTCAGGGCGGAACAAGGGATACGTCAGGCGGCGGCCGATTTAGATTTGCAAAATAAATTCGGCGCGACGATCGGTCTGACCGGTCAGGTGCCGATGAATGACGACCAGTTTTCGGTGATCCAAACCAGCGCCTTGCGCGACACCCTGACGGCGGTGTTCGGCGTGCTAATCATCTTGTGGCTGGCGCTGCACTCCTGGAAAATCATCGCCGCGGTCTTTTTCAGCCTGATGGTTGGGCTTGCGATGACGGCCGCGATCGGCCTCGCCATGGTCGGCTCATTCAATCTGATCTCGATCGCATTCTTTGTGCTGTTTGTGGGTCTCGGGGTCGACTTCGGCATTCAATTCGGCGTGCGCTATCGTACCGAGCGGCATGAACATCATGACTTGCGAGAGGCCCTGCGATGGGCCGCCTGCAAGGTGGGCGATCCGCTCGCCCTGGCCGCCGCGGCCACCGCCGTGGGATTTTTTGCGTTTCTGCCCACCAGCTATCGCGGCCTTTCGGAGCTCGGGCTCATTGCCGGTTGCGGCATGCTGGTCGCCTTCCTCTGCAGCATCACGTTCGTACCGGCGATGCTGGCGTTGCTCAATCCTGCGGGCGAACCCGCCGCGGTCGGCTTTCGCAGACTTGCGCCGCTGGACCATTTCCTTCAACAGCATCGCATTGCCGTGATCGCCGGCACGCTTCTCGTCGTTCTGGCGGGGACGCCGCTGTTGTTCCATTTACGTTTCGACTTCAACCCGGTCGACCTGCAAAGTCCGGACTCGCCGTCCGTGGTGATTTATCGCGAACTGCAGAGTGATCCGGAGACCAGCGGCAACGACGCCGAAATATTGGCGCCGTCGCTCGAACGGGCCGACGCCATCGCTAAACGCCTCGCTGCACTGCCCGAAGTCTCACGCACCTTGACGCTAAACAGCTTCATTCCCGCCGATCAGGACCAGAAGATCGCGGCCTTGAAGGGCGCGTCGCAGCTCCTTGACGCCACCCTCAATCCTCAGGACGTGGATCCCGCACCGAGCGATCAAGATAATATCAGCGCGATTCAAGCCGCAGCTGACGACCTTTC
Organism: Bradyrhizobium erythrophlei; assembly: GCF_900129425.1. Taxonomy (NCBI): domain Bacteria; kingdom Pseudomonadati; phylum Pseudomonadota; class Alphaproteobacteria; order Hyphomicrobiales; family Nitrobacteraceae; genus Bradyrhizobium; species Bradyrhizobium erythrophlei. Next base: position 5,347,927 of record NZ_LT670817.1, read on the forward strand.
CAAGGCCGCAGGCAATGCAACCGGCGAGGTGGCAGACTCGGCCCGCCACGTCGCCGATTTGCTGAAGCGTCTTGCCGCGGCGGACGCTGGTGTCAGGGCCAGGGCGCAAGCCGCAATCGTGCCACCGCTGGTTTTTGATCTCAACCAGCTTCGCAAGAGCCTCGCCCCCGAACCGGTTACGATCAAGACGCTGCCGCCGAACCTCGTCCGCGATTGGTTATTGCCCGACGGCAGAGCCCGCGTCCAGGCTTTGCCGAAGGGCGATCCGAACAACACAGACGTGCTGCGAACATTCGCGACCGCGGTGCTGCGTGCCGAGCCGTCGGCCACCGGAGCGGCGATCAGTTACTACGAAGCCGCGAAAACGGTCACGTCGGCCTTTGTCGAAGCGGGCGTCCTGGCTCTCGCCGCAATCGCCATTCTGCTGCTTATCGCGTTGCGGCGTCTGACGGACGTGCTGCTGACGCTCGTCCCTCTCCTGCTCGCCGGCGCCCTCACGCTTCAGATCAGCGTGCTGGCCGGCCTCACCCTCAATTTTGCAAACATCATCGCCCTGCCACTGCTTCTCGGCGTCGGCGTCGCGTTCAAGATCTATTACATCATGGCGTGGCGCGCTGGAAAAACCGGCCTGCTGCAATCGACGCTGACCCGGGCGGTCGTATTCAGCGCCATGACCACGGCGGTCGCGTTCGGGAGCATGTGGGCCTCGAAGTATCCGGGCATGTCGAGCATGGGCAAGCTGATGGCGCTCTCGCTGCTGTGCACGATGTTTGCCGCCGTGCTGTTCCAGCCGGTCCTGATGGGGCAGCCGCGGCAGCTGACAGTCCATCGGGAGCCACCAAAGGATTTGCGCGAAGCCGCGGAATAGAAAAAGGGAGGGCCTGAGAAACCCTCCCTCATCCGTGCTGACCTTACGCGCGAGGCAAACCGGGCGACATCCCCACCCCTCCCCGCGCGACGACCAAACTGTCTGACCTTACCCTGTGTAACTGCCTCGCCGGCCCTTGGAGAAAACCGGCGAGAACAGGACCTTAGCAGGCCCGCGCCGATCCCCAACCGCATAGTTAATTTAACGTTAACGGCGCAAACCCGTCGCCGGCAGCCCCTCCGGCATGGACGCTGCAAAGCCAGTCTTGCAAAACAACCAGGGAAGCGGGCGTGCGCGAAAGCGGGACAGAGGTGTCCCGCCGACCCGCGCCCCGGGGCAAAGGCCGGCAATGAAACATCCGTCAAACCGTGAGTTTTTCGCATATTGGGACGAGAAGCGTGGCGGCGCGCGAGCGCCGGACCGTAGCGAGATCGAGCCCGGCGCGGTGCGCGAACTGCTCGGCGATATCTTCGTGCTGTCCTATGACGCGGCCGCCGGCTATCCGTTTCGGGTCGCCGGAACGCGGGTCTGCGCCCTGCTCGGCTGCGACCTGAAAGATCAAAGCTTTTCCGCGCTGTTCGCACCCGACGGCCGCCGCGAGATCGAGGAGATCGTCGCCGTGGTCGCCGAAGAGACATTGGCCGCTGTCGCCGGTATTACCGCGACGTCGCAACATGGCGCGCCGGTGCATCTGGAATTATTGCTGCTGCCGTTCAACACCCGCGCCCACACTCCGATCAGTCTGACCGGACTGCTGGCCCCGTTCGAAAGCAACCGTGGCCTGCTTTCAGATTTCAAACTGACATCGTGGCGCTATCTCGCCCATCCTCCGCAACGTTTCGTGCCCCGCGCCTTGCGCAAACTGGCGGTCGCCCGCGGCCTCATGGTCTATGAAGGACTGCGCTAAATCATTCCGCCAGTTCCGGCCACGGCACGATGGTCGATTTCACCGTCTTCATCGCCATCGCATCCGCTACCGCGCGGCCGATGCCTTCCTCGGAAAACGGATACAGCGTCTGCATCTCGAGCCAGGGATATTTGGCGCGCGTGCGATAAAGCATATCGACGCCGAGCGGCAGATCGTTGCCGGTGAAGCCCCACGATCCCAGCACGTTGAGATCCTTGGTGCAGATGCGATGCCATGACGTCTCAATCGAACCGGCATCGGTGAACTGCCCCATCTCGACATAGGTGCCGCCGTCACGCAGCATTTCGATGCCCTCGGGGCCGGCGCTCGGATGGCCCGAGCAATCCATCACCAGGTCGGCGCCAAAACCGCCGACGATGTCGCGCACGGCTCTGATGCGCGCTTCCGGCGTCGTGATCTGCTCGATATCGACGGTCGCTTCCGCGCCGAACTTGCGCGCCAGCTTGAGCCGCGGGTTCTCCGGCGCGCCGACGCAGATCACGCGGCCCGCGCCCATCTCCTGTGCAGCAGCCACCGCCAAAATCCCGATCGGGCCGGAGCCCTGGATCACGACGGTGTCGCCCCATTTGAATCCGCCCGATCGGGCGGCGCGATTGAAGGCGCGGATGCAGGAGGTCAAAGGTTCCGACAAGGCGCCGAGCCGTAGCGGCATGTCGTCGGGCAGCTTGTAGATCTTGGTGCCCGGCAGCATGTCGAGATCGACATAGACATATTCGGCCCACCCGCCCCACAGATGCGGCGCCTTGTCGAAGCCGAGATAGCGGCCGTAATACACTGGCGTCAGGCATTTGTTGGCGCTTTCGGGATAGTGGATGCAGTAGTAGCAATGCCCGCACGGCATCAGCGGCGGGATCATTACCTTCGATCCCACTTTAAGCGGCTTGCTCATGAAATCTTCCGAAAATTCCGCGCCGACCTCGACCAGCACGCCGCCGATCTCGTGGCCGAGCGTGAACGGCCACGGCAGTTGCTTCGGCCAGTGGCCTTTCAGGATATGCAGATCAGTGCCGCAGACACCGCACGCGCCGACTTTTATCAGCGCCGCCTTTTTCGGAATTTTCGGCCACGGCACCGCGCGAATGACCGGCTGCGCACCGGGACCGTCATAGGTGCATACGCGAATCTGTTCCATGAAGTTTCCTCCGGCCCTTCGGCTATTGTTGATTTGAGTGGCGTGGGCGAAGCAAGCCTATGTGAACCCGGCGGCGATGCCAATGCACGGCCGGTACGATCGGACTTGCCGTGCGATTGACAGCCGCATCGCAGCGCATCAGGCTGCACGCCAACTTCAAGAGGGGGTGAGGCGTTGCGCAATCGCTGGTTTATTCTTGCCGTCCTGTTCGTGGTTCGCCTCACCATGGCCTTCCAGTTTCAAAGCGTCGCAGCGGTTGCGCCGCTGCTCGGCCAAGAGTTCAGCGTTGGATTGGCCGACATCGGGATCCTGATCGGCCTGTATTTCACCCCTGGCATTGCACTGGCGGTGCCGGGCGGCGCCATCGGGCAAAGATTCGGCGACAAGAACACCGTACTCGGCGCCCTGCTGCTGATGCTGATCGGCGGCCTCGTGATGGCGCTTTCTGCTTCCTGGAGCGGCCAGATCGCAGGACGGTTGGTCGCCGGCGCCGGCGGCGTGCTGCTCAATGTTGTGATGACAAAAATGGTGGCCGACTGGTTTGCCGGCAAGGAAATCGCAACCGCAATGGCGATTTTCGTCAATTCCTGGCCAGCCGGCGTCGCGCTCGGGCTGCTGACGCTGCCCCTGATCGGCACCGCCTATGGCGTCGGCGCGGTCTATCTCGCGGTGGCCGCACTGATTGGCGCAGCGTTCGTTCTGCTGGCTGCGGCCTATCAGCCTCCGGGGAATGCGGCGACGATGGCTGCGACCTCCGGGCGCCTCGACCGCAACGCCTTGGGCGCCGTGATCGTGGCGGGTTTGATCTGGGGCCTCTACAATGTCGGCTTCGCGGTGATCTTCAGCTTCGGGCCTGCGATGCTGGTCGAACGCGGCTGGTCGATTACGGCGGCAGGATCGGCGGTCAGCATCGTGTTGTGGCTGGCGGTGATCTCCGTTCCCGCCGGCGGATTTGTGGCGGATCGCTCCGGACGACCTGAATTGGTTCTGGTCATCGGCTGCATCCTGTTCGCGATACTGATGGTGGCGCTGCCGCGCAGTGGCGCGGTGATTTTAACGATCACGGCGCTCGGGCTGATCAGCGGCCAGGGCGCCGGGCCGATCATGAGCCTGCCCGCGCGCGTGCTGCAGCCGGCGACGCGTGCGCTCGGCATGGGCGTATTCTACACCCTGTATTATGCCACCATGATGTTAGGTCCTGTCGTCGGCGGCGCCTGCGCCAAATGGGCCGGCAGTGCTTCGGCGGCATTCGATTTCGGGGCTGCGATGATTCTGGCGTGTCCGGTGCTGCTCTGGGGATTTAATCGGATTCCGGCGGCGAGACTGAAAATGGCGTAATCAGCTCGTCATGCAACCCCCGCTAACCCCTCATTAACCCTGTCGGCCGTAGGGTCAGGCGACACCGAAAAACCGGTCGTCGGGTGGCGAAATGGCGTTGGCGAGCAAAAAATCACTCCTTCCGGCCGCCGAAGAGCGCCGACGTTTTCAGCGGGTGAGGGTTCACCTGCTCGGCCGCTACATGCTGCCGGACCGGCGCGAGTTTCCCTGCCAGATCGTCAATATGTCCCCTGGGGGACTAGCCTTGCTCGCGCCCGGAATTGGCAATGTCGGCGACCGCGTGATCGCCTATCTCGACCATATCGGCCGGGTCGAGGGCAAGATCACCCGCATCATCGACAACGGTTTTGCCATGACCGTCGGCGCGACCGCGCGCAAACGTGACAAGCTCGCGGCGCAACTGACCTGGCTCGCCAACCGCGACATTCTCAACCTGCCGGAAGACCGTCGCCACGACCGTATCGTGCCGCGCAATCCGATCTCGCTGCTTACGCTCGAAGACGGCAGCCAGATGACCTGCCGGATCATCGACATGTCGATGTCCGGTGCCGCCATCGCCGCGGAAAACCGCCCGCCCCTGAAATCGCTGGTCCTGCTCGGCAAGGTCCAGTCCCGGGTGGTTCGAAACCTCGAAGAAGGTTTTGCGCTCGAGTTCGTCCACGAGCAGTTGGCGGAAACCGTCGAAGAAGCCGTTACCGCAAGGTAAAGCGCACCACCCTGTACTTCATTCGCCGCGGCGCGCCGGCTTCGACAAATATTCCTGCGATTGCGCCTCGCTTTTGAGCGGCGTCACTTTGTCAGGGTCGATCCGCACCATGAGATAGTCGATGTGATCCTCGATCCGGGTGAACCAGTGCCCGGTACCGGCCGGAATCACCACGACGTCACCGGCCTTGATCTCATAAGCGATACCATCGCGAACCTTGGAACCGTTATTTCCGGGGCCGTTGAATTCGACCACCGTGCGCATCGTCGCCGGGCGCCGCTGCCGGTTGACGATATCGGGGCCCAGCACCAGCGTGGCCGCGCCCGACAGCACATGGTAGACTTCGCTGATCTGGTCATGTTCGGCGACCGAATCCGGGTTGGGCTTGTCCAGTCTGCCGCGATGGACCATGCCGATTCCGATCTGCGCCTTGCCGATGTCGATATCCCGCACCTGCTGGTCGAGCAGCTTCTCCGCGAGCGCTTTCCTGGCATAGCCTTCGAGTTCGGAGGCCGGAATGTAGGTCCCGGGACACATGGTGCAAGTCGGTTGAGGATCGGTGGGATTGATCCGGGCGGGAGTCTGAGCCAGCGCCGGCGCGCCGACCGTGAGGCACAGGATTGTCGGAAAGCTCCGGAAAACAGATTTCATGACCACCTCGCTATCGTTCGGCATCGATGCGCGGACATCGCGCTTGCCAAGTTCTCCTGACATCACCGAAACAGCGTTACCGCACGGTAAAGCGCCGCGTCGCATGATTCCCCGGATTTCCCGGGAGCCGAAGGCGCCATCCATTTGGCGGAGGCAGCCTTGGCAGCTTTGGCGTCGGCACCTCGCAGGTTAACACGGCACGCTTTTGTCGTCGCAACCGCTGTATCGGCGGCCCGCGAGATCTTAATTCGTAAAATTTGAATCAATGGCAGTTGTTTAAAATTATAAGCTAATTTTAGTCAAGTATAGGTCGAGTTATCCGCGATCTTTACTTGTATTAGGCTCAAATCTACTTGGCGCACTTAGCCGCAGCGCAAAGCCTTTGTGCCAAACATGGTCCCAACAAGAAACGGGGGCCACAATGTTTGGGTTCAGGGGACAGGGGAAGGGATTGGCGATTGCCGTCATCCTGCTGGGGTTGAGTGTGCCGGCGCACGCCGGCGACGAGCGAAGTTTGTATGCGAGCCTTGGCGACACCACGCGCGCGCCGATCGGCTGGGTTGAGTTCTGTGCCGACAGTCCCGGCGAGTGCGGCGGCGGCGCGTCACAGCCCCGCGATATCGTAATGTCGCAGACGGCGTGGCGGGATCTGCTGCGGGTTAACCACTGGGTCAACGAAAACGTCAAGCCGATGACCGATATGGATCATTGGGGCGTGATCGAGAAATGGTCGTTGCCGACGGACGGCTACGGCGACTGCGAGGACTACGTGCTGTTGAAGCGCAAGATGCTGATCGACGCCGGTTGGCCGCGCGAGGCGCTGCTGATCACGGTGGTGCGTGACAAGAAGGGCGAAGGCCACGCGGTGCTGACGGTAAAAACCGACAAGGGCGAGTTCATTCTCGACAACCAGAATGAGAACGTCGTGGCCTGGACCGAGACCGGCTACCGCTTCGTCAAGCGTCAATCGCAGAGCGATCCGAATGTATGGGTCTCGCTCGGCGATAGCCGCCCGGCGGTCGCCACAGCCAGCGCCCACTAAGGCATAGAGACAACAGGACACGCGACCCGGTCACATCCCCACCCCTCCCCGTCCCAGACCGGATCGCGCGCGGCCAGCTCTCCCCCAAGAGCTGGCCGCAACTTTTTTGGGGGCGCGCGTAAACCTCGGTTTTGTTGAGATTTCACCAGTTGAAAATGCCGCTCCCGCAGGCCGGGAACTTTCACCTCCCGAGCGGCTTTGCAGTTTCATGACCGAAGTCAGGCCCGACGATGCGAACTCCGGCGGCATGGCGCGTATCGGCGCGCAGCCGATCCTGCTCACCGCCGCCGCCCTCGTCGTCATCCTGATCGGAGCCGGATCGGTCGCCCTATGGCGCGCTTATACCGGCGCTTACCCCGAGCAAGACCGCACCGCGTCCGCCCGCCAGTTGCAGGCGCGCAACGCCCAGGCCTCCGAGCAGCTTGTCGTGAAAACGAACGCCCTGGAGATCTCGCAACAGGAAGCGATCGATCAGTTGCAAGTCGTTCAGGACCAATTGCAGACAGTAAAGCGCCTTCTCGCTGCGCAACAAGCCGATGCAAAGCGGCTGTCCGAGCAGGTTGCCGGTCTCGCGACCGCGATCGACGGCCTCCGACAGGCTTTCGCGAGCGCCCCGCCTTCCGAAGCATCCAATCCGCCTTCGGTTAGCCACTCGGCCGAGCCAAAACCCCGCGCAGCAGCCAGCCATCGCAGGCGCGCCAAACCGCCGGGCTGACCCGCAGCAATGTGCAGGAGCCGACCGGTCGCAACTTTTTTGCGCAAGTTGTGAAATGGATCACATTCGCCCGTACGAATCCGGGTCATCGTGCGGCTTACCGGGCGGCGCAAGCCGATTTCAATGTCCGGGGCTGGCAAGGCCGTTAGCGTTATACTGCGCCGACGGCCTTGTTCTTTGTGCCCTGTTTTTGCCCCCCCCCCGATTCGTCCGAACCAGCGCCGTGTCGGCCACCGACGTCGAGCGGATGGATGCTCGCAGGCTGGTGATTTGCGTTGCGCTGCGATCGCTTGCTGAATGCGCTTCCCAGATTAGACCGTAGGAAATCCATCATGAGCGCCGAACCTGTTCTCACGTCCGATGTCATCGGGCTGACAAAAGTCGCGCCGTTTTCGCGCCGCGGCTTCCTGACCGCTTCTGCCGCCGTCACAGCCGGCTATACGCTGGCCGCAGGACCCGTTCGCGCCGACGTCATCAAGACCGACACCGATGGCCTCACCGCGGGCGATGCAAAGATAAAAGTGGCCGATGGCGAAATGCCCGGCTATTTCGCGCGGCCGAAGGGCGTGAGCAATCCGCCGGTCGTGCTGGTCGCAATGGAAATTTTCGGCTTGCACGAATACATCAAGGACGTCACACGGCGTCTCGCCAAGCTCGGCGCGTTCGCCGTCGCGCCGGACTATTATTTCCGCAAGCGTGTCGATCTCCTCAGGATATCAGACATCCAGCAACTGCTGCCGATCGTGAATTCCAAGCCCGACGCGGAATTGCTTTCCGATCTCGACAGCACGGTGGCTTGGGCCAAGTCGCAGGGCGGCGACACTAACCGGCTCGGTATCGTCGGTTTCTGCCGCGGCGGACGGACGGTGTGGGAATATGCCGCCCACTCCGGCACCCTCAAGGCCGGCGTCGCGTTTTATGGCCCGCCGGTCGATCCGCCGAATCCGCTATGGCCGAAGAGCCCTACTCAACTCGCGCCCGAGATGAAGGCGCCGGTGCTGGGCCTGTATGGGGAAGCCGATACCGGGATTCCGGTGGCACAGATCGAGGCGCTGAAGGCCGCGCTGGCGGCCGCCGACAAGACCGCTGAGTTCAAGACCTATCCGGGCGCGCCGCACGGTTTTCACGCCGACTATCGCGCCAGCTACCGCCGGGAAGCCGCCGAGGATGCATGGAGCCGGATGCAGGCCTGGTTCAAGAAATACAAGGTGCTGGGCTGACGAGTACGGCATCGCCGATGGCGCGCAGCCCGCTGGCCGCGCGCCATCGTATTATTGCTCAGGCGGCAAGGTGCTTACCCGGCGCCGCCGGAGGCCAGCGGGATCAGCCGCAAACCTGGACAGGTCGAACGCGCCAGCCGGCTTTGGTGTGGATCCGCCGCTGTACGACGTAACAGCCGCCATTGTTATAGTAGGAATCGTTGTAGGCGTAATCCGGGTAACCGTAGCCGTAGGCGTAGTCCGGGTAATTATAATAGTCGTCGTAGGCGTAGTCCGGATAATCCCAATAGTCGTCATAGCCGAGCCCGTAGCCGAAGCCGAAGCCACGGCCGAATCCACGCCCGCGGAATCCGCGCCCGTGGAACCCATGGTCGCCGCCGCGGAACCCGCGACCGGCTCCTAAGCCTCCGCCGCGAACGGCATCGCCGCCGATCGCGGCATTAGCCGCGAAGGCTCCGCCGCGTGCGCCGGCAAAACCGCGGCCACCAAAACCGCCGCCGCCGAAACTACCACCGTGGAAACCACCTCCGCCGAACCCACCGCCGTGGAAACCGCCGCCGCCGCCGAACCCACCACCGCCAAACCCGTGGCCGCCGCCTCCACCGAAACCGCCGCCACCGCCGCCGTGGCCACCACCACCGCCGCCCCGGGCCAACGCGGCACCAGGCGCAGCGATGCCGACTACGGCGGCTGCGAGCAAGGCTATCATCGTTTTGCGTAACATCTTTCTACTCCGTCGATAATTCGCTCCCAGCAACCAGACGCACGCGCGAACATATAGTTTCGGCTTCAGGGGAAATTGATAGGCAACGCCAGGAGCGTCTTTAAATTCGAGTTTAGACTCGCAGCGCTTGCGGCCGAGAGGATGGCGACGGTAAAAACAGCGTCACTGCGCTGACGCGGTTGCGGTCGCCACGACGCGTTGCCGAGCCTTTGGGAACCATTCGTCAGCGCGCCGCTTGAATTGGCGAGCCTCCAGCTGTCGCAGGAGTGACGACGGGTGCGTAAGCTGATCGCCTTCGATGACGAAACCTTCGATAAACTGAAGCAGCTCGGCCGCGACCGGATGGCGACCATTCAGGAGCTCGCGGACGAGGCGTTCGCCGACGTGCTGAGGAAACACGGCATTCCCCTCGACCTCAAGGACGCGCTTCGCAAGAGCGCCAGGAGCGCATCGCCCGCGGAGGCGCCCGCGAAAAAGAATGCAACATCGAAACCATCAAGGGAAGCGAAAATCATGACGACCGATCCTGACCCGTTCGAGGAAGGCCAGCGCGCCGCGCGAAAGAACATTCCGGCGGAAGGCAATCCCTATCGCGACGGCAGCGACGAACATTCGCTGTGGGCGGCCGGCCACGAGCAGGTCGCCGGCGAGGCCGAGGCCGATGAAGCCGAGGGCACCTGAAGCGCCGCCCTCAGCCGATCTTCTTCAGGCCTTTCTTGAACCGCGGTCCGTTGCCGGCGTAGAACTTCGCGGCACTTCCCATCTTGGCGAGCTGCGCAGGCTCGAGCGTGCGGATCACCCGCGCCGGCGCGCCGATGATCAGCGAATGCTCGGGAAACTGTTTTCCTTCCGTGATCACCGAACCCGCACCGACGATGCTGCCGCGACCGATCCTGGCGCCGTTCATGACGATCGAACCCATCCCGACCAGCGAGCCATCCTCCAGCGTGCAGCCGTGCAGGATGACGTTGTGGCCCACCGTGCAATTCTTTCCGATCGTCAGCGGAAAGCCCATGTCGGTATGACAGGTCGAGTTGTCCTGGACATTGGAGCCTTCGCCGATCTCGATCCACTCATTATCGCCGCGCAACACCGCGCCGAACCACACGCTCGCTGAACTGTGCAGGCGAACCTTGCCGATCACCGTGGCGGTGTCGGCGATGAAATAATTGCCGTCGCTGGGAAGTTCGGGCGCCTGCCCGTCGAGTTCGTAGATAGCCATAGCCTTGATGGTCTCCTGTTCGCGGAGACTTTGGCATAGCCTTCGCGTTCAGGCCAGCAATCCGGCGGCGCGCAGCGTCATCAGGAAAAACGTGCCGGACATCAGGCTCCAGAACCCGGCAAGCACGGTCGCCATCATCACGAATTCGAAGCGGCGGCGCTCGATCGGCGCCCCGCGTAGCGTATTGCGCATGATGATGAAGGGAGCGGCGAACACCAGGAATGGCACCGCGGCGAAAGCCTTCGGCACCGCGCCCTCCTGCAGCAGCCCGAATCCCGCGGGACGCTGCACCAGCGCCTGATATCCGCTGGAGAGTGCGCCCGCCAGCGCGAAGCCGATGCAAAGCGAGAACAGGGAATTCAACGCATCTGCCGACATCGCATGCTCTTCTACTGGCCACAGAACCTGCCTTGCTTCGCAAAATTGGCCGCCGGCCGCCACATCATCCTTAAAGAAAGGTTAACGGCGACAGGCTGGAACCGCGATCCGCGCATGGCTCGCGGAACCCTCGATCTCGCGAGACCGTGCGGAAATCCCATCGCGCATGGCATATTCGCCGGTGATTCGGCATTCGCCCTGGACATCCCACCCACCATGCTTCGTTCATGACATTCTACTCGACGGCCCAGCAGATCGCGCGCGGTTCGCGCGAGCAACGCGGCAGCCACCTGATTCCGATCCTGCTGGGAGGCGCGATCACCGCGGGCGCGATGGCCCTGATCGCCTATTTGCTGTGGCCGACCTGGGAAGCGGACGGCTCCAGCGCTCCGGCGCGTTTGCCGGTGAGCGTCGGCGCGACCATCTTCAACGTGCCGACCGCGGCGATCCGGATGAAAATCCAGCGCCACTCGGGACCGCAGGAACGCGTCGATCTCAGCTTCGCCTATCCTTCGCTGGAAGCTTCCGATTCCCCGAAACATGTCAGCGCCGACACCGTGGAGGAAACCATCCAGCCGATCGACCGGATTTTTCTGTCGATAGCGGCGCACCATGACAGCCTGGCGCCCGACGCCCGCGTGCGCACCATCTATCCGCGCTATCTGGAGCAGGCTTCGACGCCCGGGCAGGACGGATTGACCAGGCGCGCGTTCCGGGATGGCACGCCGTACGGCCATGAAGACCTGTTCTTTGCCAACACGCCTGATCTCACCGCGCGCTGCAGCCGCGACAGCACCACCCCCGGAATGTGCCTGAGCGAGCGCCGCATCGACGGCGCCGATCTGACGTTTCGCTTTCCGCGCAGCTGGCTCGCGCAATGGCGCGACGTCGCCAATGCGATGGACCGGTTGACGGCGCAGATGCACGGAACGGGAGGATGAGGTCTCGTGCTGCCAACGCGGAATGACAGTCGTCATGCGCCGCGCATGCGGGGTGTCCAGTACGCTGCGGCCTCTCGGATCCATCACTGGCGTCTACCGTCATTGCGAGCGAAGCGAAGCAATCCATGGATCAGCGAGAAAGAAAACTGGATTGCTTCGTCGCTTTCGCTCCTCGCAATGACGGCGAATACAGCCACACTTTCGCGATCTCGCGACGCGATGCGTCCGAGGTTTGCTAAAAACATCCGCCCTGAAAACAGAGGGCGTGGGGAATGCCGGGCGCCCGATGCACCCGCAGCCTCGTGTGCGCTATTGGTAGCAAGTATGCACACGAGTATTCACAGCGAGCCATCGGAAATCACCCGACATTCCCGCACGCAATGGTTTACGGCTTATACGTGCTCTCCCCGGTGATCGGCTTTCTTGTCACCGTCGCTTGCCAAAGATTTGCAAACTTGATGCCGGCGTCGAGGCATCAGGACCACACGACTTCGCCGTCCGCGCATGCGCCTGTCGTCTGCAGCGCATTCCGCGTCCACCGCATCCCGCCCCGCGTCCGTGACGATCGCGCGAGCGCCCCTCTTTCGGGACGGGACGGCGAGGATATATTACTGATTTGGGTCAGGCGGCAAGCGATGTTTCTGAAATTCAGAAATTTCAGGGCGCCGACGCGAGATGGCTTTGACGTGAACCGGCGCCGCGCAAAGCAGCGCCCCGAGGGTCTGACCGAAAAGCAGCCAGCATCATTTTGAGGCTTCTTCCAAGCGATTGAAAACGATCCACTTTTCGTCATGGCCGGGGTGCTGTCCCGGCCGTCCACGCCTTTTCGCCGCCGCCAAAAGACGAGAATGCCCGGGGGATCCAGCGCAAAGATGCGCTTCGCGCTTTGCCCGGGCATGACGAATTCTACGATAAGCCCACGCTTCCAATGGCGGGATTTCGAGTGAGACTCTGAGAAATCAAACCGCCGGCGCGCTTGTATCCTGCGCCGCCGCCGGCCTCACTCGACCAGATCGTCCTCGAGGATCGCCATCTGGAACTGGAACGAGCGGTCGTCGTCTTCGTCGTCGACGAACAGCACGCCGATGAATTCCTCGCCGATATAGACCTCGGCGGAATCGTCTTTCTTCGGCCGTGGCACCACGCGGATCTTCTGGTTGCCGAACAGGCGCTTGAGATAGGCGTCGAGTTTCCTGACTTCCTGAACGTCCACGGCAGTCTCCAATACGATTTTAGGTTTCGGGAAGTTTTAGGATGAGACGATGCGAAGGGCTAGCCCAACTTGCAGATATCGTGCATGCAATCCAGACGGCTTGTAACTTGCGCGTATTCCGGTCGCAAAACCGCTCCCCGCTTTTGCGGAATACGCGCCACGACGTCAAAGTCCGATCGCGTTGATCATTTGGTCCATGGTGCGTGACGGCTCGGCGCAGCCGGCCTCGCCGACGATCTTGGCGGGAACTCCGGCCACCGTGACGTTGTGCGGCACCGGCTTCACCACGACGGAGCCGGCGGCGATGCGGGCGCAATGGCCGACCTCGATATTGCCGAGAATCTTCGCCCCCGCCCCGATCAATACGCCATGGCGGATCTTGGGATGGCGGTCCTCGTTCTCCTTGCCGGTGCCGCCGAGCGTGACGCCGTGCAGGATCGAGACGTCGTCCTCGATAACAGCGGTCTCGCCGCACACGAACCCGGTGGCGTGATCCAGGAAGACGCCGCGGCCGATCCGGGCTGCCGGATTGATGTCGGTCTGGAATACCGCCGACGAGCGGCTCTGCAGATAAAACGCGAAATCCTTGCGGCCCTTTTGATAGAGCCAATGCGCCAGACGATGGGTCTGCAGCGCATGAAAACCCTTGAAGTAGAGCAAGGGATCGATGAACCGCGAGGTCGCGGGATCGCGGTCGTACACCGCGACCATATCGGCGCGGAAGGCGTTGCCGAGATCGGGATCGTCGCGCAGCGCCTCGTCAAAGGCCTGGCGGATCAGATCGCCCGACAGCGCCGAATGGTCGAGCCGCTCGGCGATGCGATGCACCACCGAATCCTCCAGCCGTTCGTGATGCAGCACGGTCGAATAGATGAAGGAGGCCAGTTCGGGCTCGCGGCGCACGATGTCTTCCGCCTCGGTCCGGACCCGATCCCAGATCGGATCGAGCGCCGCCAGTTTGGCGCCCTGCGGATTGATCTGATGCATGGCCATGTATTGCTCCCGCACGTGCGATTGTCTCGTCCGGCATTGTACGACGGACGGACGGCCGTCTCAAGGCGCGCCTTGGGCCAAGGCGAACGTCAGCTTTGGCTTGACTTGTGCGCTAATGCATTGAAGCAGCACATTTTCCCGCGCCGGCCGAAATCCACCTTCTGTGAAAGCGTCGGCTCAAGGTGGTCGGGAATTTCAGGAAATCAAGCGGGCCGGCGCGGTATTATGGCGCAAATGCCAGCGGGCCAAATGCCCGGCCCGACTTTGAGAGCCCGTTTCGAAATTGGTTGTCAGGCGTGCAGCTCGCCGAGCAGAGCCTTGGCCTCCTTCAAGTCGAGGGTATCGAAGCCCTCGGTGAACCAGCCGTAGATCGGAGCGAGAAGGTCGCGGGCCTCATCGCGCTTGCCCTGATCGCACCACAGCCGCGCCATCCTCATCGCCGCGCGCAGTTCCCAGGATTTTGCCTGCTGCCCACGCGCAACCGCGAGCGCGCGCTCGAAATGCGCTTCCGCTTTCGCCGCGTCCGGCTCCAGCAGCGCGATTTCGCCGGCCATCCGATGGATCTCGGCCTGCCACAATCTTTCCCGGGTTGTCTCCATCGTCGTTGTCGCCTCGCCGATGCAGCGCCAGGCGTCATCGAATTTACCGAGTTCCGCATAGGCTCTCGCCAAACAGGATAAGTTAAACGGCATCAGCAGTGTTGATCCGGTTGACCGCCATTCGGTGAGTCCGGCGATGATCCTGTCGACAGCGTCCGAGGCTTTGCCGGTCAGGGCAAAAAGCCAACCTTGCTCCAACATTCCTTGCGCCTTCCAGTACAAGGCGCCTTTTTCGCCCGCCAAACCGACAACTTCATCCAATTGGACATTCGCAGTCGCGTAGTTTGCGCGCTGGATATGAGTCCACGATGTGACGGCCAGGGCAAACATCAAACTGGCGGCGTGACCGGTCTCGCGCGCATCCTTGAGCGCGTGGTCGGCGTCCGCGAGCGCGGCCGCGGGATAGCCAAGCGACCACAAGGCAAACGAGCGATAAGACAAGATCGACACCCGGACGTCTTGGCCCAATCGCGTTGCCAGCGGCCGATGCTGGACAGGATCATACAGCGCGATCGCCCGATCGAGATGCGCCCGGGCTTCCGCGATGTCCCCCGTCAACAGCAGGGACGTGCCCATCATGCGATTGCCGACCATAAGCGGGGCTGTCGTCCCTTGTTTCCCGGCAAGCGCCAGAAACTGCGCCGCAAGGCTCCGCATCACCTCACCGTTGAACGCCACGTAGCTCGCGACCCAGACGCCGAAGAGGACGGAGAACAACAGTAGCGGGTCCCCGGGAGGCTCTCCAAGCGCTTCAGCCTGTTCGATCAGCAGGCGCGCCCGCTCCGCAGCCGCCTTGGTTTGTTCCGCGGCATAGCCTTTGAGATGCATAAGAGGGCTTATGAGCGCGACCTGCAGTTTGATCTCTTCGCGGCGCAAGGCGGCAGTGGCCGGCAAGGTCGCGATCTGGGTAATGGCACGCTTGAGCTGCTCTACCGCTTCAACCAGCGCCGAGCTCTCCAGCGACCGCTGTCCCGCTTTGCCCCACCATTCGATCGCGGCCTCGGTAAGGCCCGCCTGGGTGAAGTGATGCGCCATCAACTCGGGCTCGGCCGCCGCCGTGGCGGCGAGATTGTCGAGCAACGCCTCGCCGACGCGGCGGTGCAAAACCTGGCGCCGGCTCTTGAGCAAATTCTCATAAGCCGCG
This sequence comes from Bradyrhizobium erythrophlei, assembly GCF_900129425.1. NCBI lineage: Bacteria > Pseudomonadati > Pseudomonadota > Alphaproteobacteria > Hyphomicrobiales > Nitrobacteraceae > Bradyrhizobium > Bradyrhizobium erythrophlei. Next base: position 5,363,741 of record NZ_LT670817.1, read on the forward strand.
TCCTGGATCAGCGCGTGCTTGAAACGATAACCGGATTCGGGCGGCAGGCCCTCGACCAGCAGGATGTCGGCTTCCGCGAGTCTTTGCAGCGCCATCTGCAGCGGCCCGTCCTCCATGGCGGACACCGCGCGCAGCAGGCCATAGGAGAAGCGCCGTCCAATCACCGATCCGACCTGCGCCACCTCGCGCGCCGGGCCGAGCCGGTCGAGCCGCGCCATCAGCGATTGTTGCAGCGTCGGCGGGATGGCCTGGATGCCGCCCTGCTCACCGCGCTCCAACAACAGCCGCGTCACTTCCTCGACGAATAGCGGCACGCCGCCGGTGCGCGCGGCCACGCCCTCCGCCACCTCGCGCGGCAGCGCGTGCCGCGCCGAGAGCTCCGCCACCATCTCCCGCACCTGCAGGCGATCGAGTGGCGCCAGGGAGATCGTGCCGTGATTCGAGCGCATGCCCCATGGTGGCCGGAACTCGGGCCGCGTCGTCGCCACGATGAACAAAGGCGCCAGCGCGCCGCGCTCGGCCATGCCGCCCAGCACGTCGAGGGTGGTCGGATCGGCCCAATGCAGATCCTCGAACGCCAGTACCACCGGCTGAACCCGCGCACCCGCCATCACCCAGCCAGTCAGCGCCGCCAATTGCCGGCGCCGCAGCTCCTCGGGCGCCAACGTCGACGCGCGTTCCTGCGGCGGCGGAATGTCCAAGAGCGGCGCGAGCAATGCGACGTTCTCCGCCGGATCGAACCTGACCTGCGCCAGCGAACTCTCCAAATCCGCAAGACGCTGCTCGGCGGGTACATCGGCGCCGCCGAAGCGCAGGCGGCCCCATTCGGCGATCGGATGAAGCGGCGTGTTTTGCAGGAGCTGTGAGCAGCTCCATTCGAGCCAGGTGTGCGGCGTGTCGCGCAGCCGGTTATGAAATTCCTCGATCAGGCGGGATTTACCGAGTCCCGGCTCGCCGACGATCAGCACCAGCTGTCCGTCGCCCTGCCGCGCCCGCTCCCAGCGCCGCATCAGCATTGCCGTTTCCTCGCCGCGGCCGACGAGCGGCGTGAGATTGCGCGCGCCGGAACGCCGTCCACCACCGCTCGCCCGAACCAACCGGAATAGTGTCACCGGCTCGGGCACGCCTTTCAGCATGTGACTGCCGCGTTCCTCGGCGACGAACAGGCCGGCGACCTGGCGCTGCACCCGCGCCGTGACCACGACCGCGCCCGGCTCGGCGAGCGCCTGCACTCGCGCTGCGATGTTGGGGACGTCGCCGAAGATTTCGCCCGTCGCGTCCACAACCACCGGACCCGTTTCGAGGCCGATGCGGGCCGCGAGCGATGGCCTCGCCGAACCGGAATTCTTGCGGTTCAACTCGGCAAGCGCGCGCTGGATCGCGAGCGCCGCCCGCACGGCGCGCTCCGAATCGTTTTCCTGCGCCACCGGATAGCCAAACAGCGACATCAGCCCGTCGCCCAGCTTCTTGGCGACATGGCCGCCCATTTCCACCACCGCCGCCGAAGCCGCGTCGATGTAGGCGCCGACCAGGTCGCGCCACTCCTCGGCATCGAGCTGCGCGGAAATGCCGGTCGAACCCACCAGATCGCAAAACATCACGGTGAGGTGCCGGCGCTCGCCGGCGGCTTCGACCGCGGCGGAGATCGGTGGCGGCACAACACTCGCCGGGATCGGCGCGGGCACAACCGGCGGCGGCGCGGGAGCCGCCGCGGGCGCACGGCCCATATCAGCGATCGCCTCCAGCAGCTTCTTGCGATGGCCCAACGACACGACGCCGATGTCCTTGAGGTCGTCGTTGGTCAGCCGGCCCAGTAGCTCGATGTCGATGTCGTTGGCGCGGAACATCTCCGCGTACTGCGCGAAGCCGATCCCGCGGAGCCATCCGTCGATGTCCAATTTCAATCCCCCCAGGCCGTTGTCAGAGGCAGTTCTTGAAAAAGGCAGTTCTTGAAAAAGGGGCGTGTCACTGGCGTCCGCCGTGATTCCAGGGGGTGCTGAACCAAACTGGATTCGCCGTGTGGACGCCGGCTATTCGACGACAGCATAGCCGCATTGTAACCCGATACCAGACCGATCTGACCGATGCGGGAGTGACGCGTGATTGCGCCGCACTTGCGGAAAGCCCGGCGCGACAGGCAGGCCGCGCGAGTGGCCGACGCGCGAGACCATCAACGGCATCTTCCACGTCACGCGGGCGGCCTGCCCCTGGCGCCGGCTGTGAGGCATTACACCGCAGAGCCTGACTGGAACGAACGTTGCGCCCCAACCTTGTATCGAGGTTCCATGGAAGTTTTTCTCTGGGGGAGTTTTTTTGTGTCTTGGGAGCGACGCTTTGATCGACCGATTATTTTGCCCAACGGCAAGACGCTGCGGACTCTCGAGGACGCCAGACGGTATATTATAACCCTCCCCCACTCAGAGCACGAGACCACCGCGTGGCAGATAGCGATTGAATCGTTGCTGCTGGCGGCAGACCATACCGCAGGGGATGCTGTGTCCGAGCGTCCGGCGCTGTAAGGCGCACTTATTCGATCACCTCATCGGCCTGGGCCAGCAGTGTCGGCGGCACAGCGAGGCCAAGCGACCTCGCCGTCTTGAGATTGATCGCGAGTTCGAACCTGGTCGGCTGCATCACCGGCAAATCGGCAGACTTGTGCGCGGGCGAGTAAGGTCGAGGGCACTGCGAGGTCAATCGCCTTCGCAGCCTTCACATTGATGACAAGTTCGAACCATCTTCTGCGCCAAGGGCATGTGGCGCGCTTCGAAATGCGCGCCAAGCAAACGTGATCGCCGACTATAGCGGCGCCACCATGCGGAATTTTCTGAATCTTCGGGGTAGCGGACAATCGCCCCGGTTCATGTCATCGCCCGGGGCGGCATTGGCGCCATAATACCGACCAAGCCTGCAACTATTTGCGGATTTCCGCTGCCCAGATGATCCGGGCATGGTGGCCGGACATTGGGGGGCAACAGCAATTAATACGCAGATCTTACGCGCGCGCGTCACCGACTCGGCTCGGGTCTGGACCGCGGCCATCGCCATCCCCCTGATGCTGCTCGCGCCGGCGCTATGGAATGGGTTTCCGCTGCTGCAATGGGACACCGGGGGCTACCTGGCCCGGTGGTACGAAGGCTATCTGGTCCCCAGCCGCTCCACCGTGTTCGGTCTCTACCTGCATTACGGCGAGGATTCCGGATTCTGGCTCAATCTCGGGATTCAGGCGCTGGCGACGCTGTGGATCCTGCAACTGACGTTGCGCGTGTTCAATATGGCGCGGCCGGCGCGGTTGATCGCGTTGAGCGTCGCCCTGATCCTGACCACGGCGCTGCCGTGGCTCGCCAGCATGCTGCTGACCGACATCTTCGCCGGATTGTCGGTGCTGTCGCTGTTTATCCTGGTGCTGCACGGCGACAAGATTTCCACAGTCGAAAAATGTTTGCTGTTCGCGTTTACGGCGTTCGCGGCGGGGACCCACAGCGCCACGCTCGGGGTGCTTTTCGGCCTGTGCTGCGCCGGCTGGATCGTGCGTCCCCTGCTGCGCGAGCGAATCGCCATCGCGGGACTGGCGCAGGGCAGCCTGACCATCGTCGCCGGCGCCGCCATGCTGCTGGCAGCCAATTTCGCGCTGTCCGGACAAATGGCATGGACGCCGGGAGGCAGCGGCGTCGCGTTCGGCCGCATGCTGCAGGATGGCATCGTCGCGCGCTACCTGCGGGATCACTGTCCGCGGCAGCACTTCAAGCTCTGTCCCTATCGCGACGAACTTCCTGCCACCGCCGATGATTTTCTGTGGGGCCATAGCATGTTCGACACGCTCGGCCGCTTCAATGGCATGAACGAGGAGATGGGATATATCGCGTTGCATTCGCTCGCCGAATATCCGCTCTGGCAAGCCGAGGCCGCGATCACCGCCACCGCGCAGCAACTGGTTCATGTCGCGACCGGCGAAGGCACCATTGGCTGGCTCCCCCACACCTACGGCATCATCGAGCGCTATGTGCCGAAACAACTGGCGCCGATGCGCGCGGCGCGACAGCAACATTGGGACATCGATTTTGCCGCGATCAACTGGATCCACGTTCCGGTCGCGCTGCTCTCGCTGCTGCTGGTCTTCGCGATTTCGGGCCGCGCCATCTGGCGCCGGCGGCCCGACGATCTCGCGCTGCTTGCCGCGACGGTCTCGCTGGCCATGCTCGGCAACGCGTTTATTTGCGGCGTGATATCGGGACCGCATGATCGCTACGGCGCCCGCTTGGTCTGGATCGCAACCTTCGTGGTGCTGCTCGCCGCGATCCGGCACTTCGCCGATGACGACGAGACGGACGAGGATTCACTGTCGTTTTGACAGAAAATCCAGCACGCCCGACTTGTAGACCTTGTCGCCGACCGCCCGCATATGGTCGCGGTTGGGAATGTCGAGCACCTGCGAGCCCCGGATGATCTTGCCGAGCGCCGGTGCCGAGCCTGCGATTTCGTCCGCGGTGCCGACCGCGATCAGCACCGGTACGGTGATTTCCGCGGCTTCCCCCGAAGTCATCAGGCGCCGCGAGCCGCGCAGGCAGGCTGCCAGCGCGCGGCGATCGGAGCGGGTCTGGTCCGCAAAGGCGCGGAACGTCCGCCCCACCGGATCGGTCACCACCTCGAACGAGTCCGCCTCCAGCGCCGCCGCGACGTTTTCGCCGGGGCCGCCGCCCTCGATCAGTCCGATCCCGATGCCGCCGAAGATCGCCGAACGCAGCCGGTGCGGCTGGCTCAGCGCCAGCCAGGCCGTCATCCGCGCGCCCAGCGAGTAGCCCATGATGTCGGCGCGCTCGATATTCAGGTGATCCATCAGCGCCGTGACATCGGCGGCCATGATCGGGATGTGATACGATTCCGCGTCATAGAGTTTGGCAGAGTCGCCATGGCCGCGATTGTCGAGTGCCACGACGCGGCGGCCGTTTTTCCTCAGTTCCGAAACCCAGGCCGGATAGACCCAGTTCACGTTCTTGGTCGACGCAAAGCCATGCACGAGCAGGATGGGATCGCCCTCGCCTTCGTCGAGATAGGCAATTTCAACATCGCCGTTGAGAAAACTCGGCATCGGTCATTCCATTGTTGTGGGAGATGGTTGCTCCGGCGGAAGTGAGCCCCCTCTCCCGTTGGGAGAGGGTTGGGGTGAGGGGTTACGGCCTATCGTTAGACCTTAACCCCTCACCCGCTCGCAAGATGCTCGCGACCTCTCCCGATGGGAGAGGTAAGGCTGAACTCGCGCGAAGATCAAAACTAAAATTCATGGACCAAATTACCCGTGCACCATGGCCGTCGCCATAGCCGGCTGAGCCGCGGCCGCCATCTGCTTTCGCAACCGCCGCGCTTTCTTGCGAATGAGCCACGATTGGGTCAGGCGTTCGGTGGTGGCCTTGATCGAGGACAGGAAGCCGAACAGCGCCAGCAGCGCGCCGAACACCCATAGCGTCAGATTGAACGCGCCGGCCGCCAGCAGCAATGCGCCGCGGCCGAGCAGTTTGAGGATCGCGCGGGTCTGGCCGCCCCTGGATTCCGCCAGCCGCGCGGCGCGCGCGAGGTCTTCCGGTCCTTCCGCGACTTTCAGGGTATCCTGCGCGGCGCGAAACCCCGCCCTTTCGCCGACGCGACCGACGTCCTTTGCAAGACGGACCAGCGCGCCGGCCTTCTCGGCAGAGAACGCGGCCCTGATCGCAGTGACGGTCTGCCCCGGCCGCATCACCGAGCCGGACGCGACCGCGTTCTGCAGCACCGGCACATCAACCATGTCGCGCGCCGACCGGCCGGCCCATTCCGTGAGTCCCTCGCCCAGCCGCCCGACCTTGCGGGCATCCTTGACCATGGTGAGGCCGGCGCGCACCGGCGCCGCGCCGCCAACGGAAACATAGGTCGCCGCCGTCACCACAAGACCCACGGCAGCGAGGCCCAGCACCAGACGATCGGTGTCCTCACCCATCGCCAGATGCTTGCCTTCGCGCACCACATCCCTGATGTCGCCGAGCACAAAGAGATCGCCGGCGACCGTGCCCGACAGGCTCGCGACATCGTCGGCGTTTCCGGTCACAAGACCGGTGGCAAAGCGTTTGGCACGATGCGACGCCGAATTTTCTTCCGCGACCGCATCGCTCACACGCCGCGAAAGATCGTCGCTCAGGGAAATGTTTTTCTCCCTGGCGAGGTCGACAAAGCTATCGGCGAGATCGGCGTCGCCGGCGGTCAGCGCGGCCTCGATATTCCCGGCGATGACGGCGGCATTGTTCCGCAGGGCAGAATTGAGCTCGAGATCGGAGAGTTCGGCCGGATCATCCTGCGCCGCCAGGATGGCACCGGCGTCGCGCGCGTGCGGCCACAGCAGCGCGCACCCCAGTGCGCACACCGCGGTGCCAGCCAATGCCGAACCGATCCCCAACCGTTTCATCCGAAATCCGGTGTTTTCGTTTCCTACAATTTCCCACAATATGGCGTGCCGCTTTTAAGACACAACAGCCCCGACGAAAGAAGGGCTTCTCTGGACGACAAGATTGTGTCGAATTTGCATGAACAAATCAGCAGTCCGGGCTCTGGGAATCAACGATACCCGCCGATATGGTGCGCGGCATTTCAACGGTGCTGCGTCAGGTTGATTGCGACTGCCTCCATTGCCACTCAAGGTGAATACAATGTCCGATCATGTCGTTCCGCACTTTCACAACGATGCCGGCGTTTCGGTCATTGAGATCGGCTCGCAGGAATTCATGTGCGTGGGCGCCAACCCGCCTTTCGATCACCCGCACGTTTTCCTCGATCTCGGCAACGACAACGAGATTATCTGTCCCTATTGCTCGACCCTGTTTCGTTACGCCGCCGACCTCGCGCCCGGCCAGGCCCGGCCGCCCGAATGCGTCGTGAAGGACAAGGCCGCCTGATCGGCCGGTGGCGGCGTCGCGCACCGTCTTCGTCGCCGGGGCCGGGATCGGAGGATTGACGGTCTCGCTGGCGCTCGCGGCGCGCGGTTTTCGCGTCGTCATTCTCGAGAAGGCCGAGCGGCTCGAGGAAGCCGGCGCCGGGCTGCAGCTATCGCCCAACGCCAGCCGCGTGCTGGCCGGGCTGGGATTGCAGCCGCGGCTTGCGGCCCGCGCCGTCATCCCCGAGGCCATCGGCCTGATGAGCGCGCGAAGCGGCGGTGAAATCATCCGCCTGCCGCTCGGCGAAGCCGCCACGGCGCGCGCCGGCGCTCCCTATTGGGTGGTGCATCGCGCCGACCTGCAGGCGGCGCTGCAGGCCGAGGTCAACGACCATCCCGACATCGAATTGCGGCTCGGCTGTCAGTTCGAGGACGTCGTGCCCCACGCCAAGGGGCTGACCGTGGTTCAGCGCAGCGGCATGACGCGCCAGCAGGATCTGGCGCTGGCGCTGGTCGGCGCCGACGGCATCTGGTCCACGGTCCGGCATCATTTGTTTCCGGATGTGCAGCCGCAATTCTCCGGGCTGATCGCGTGGCGCGGGACGCTCGAGGCCACGCAATTGCCGCGCGAATATACCTCGCCGCGGGTTCAGCTCTGGATGGGACCGAACGCGCATCTTGTCGCCTATCCGATTTCGGGCGGGCGCCAGATCAATATTGTCGCCGCGGTGCCGGGGACGTGGAACAGGCCGGGCTGGAGCGCGCCCGGCGACGGCAATGAACTCAAGAGCACGTTCGCATCGTCGCACTGGCCGGGCAACGCGCGGATGATGATCGGCGCCGTCGACGGCTGGCGCAAATGGGCGCTGTTCACGGTGCCCGACGGCGGCGAATGGACCCAGGGCGCGATCGCGCTGTTGGGCGACGCCGCCCACGCCATGCTGCCGTTTGCCGCGCAAGGCGCGGGAATGGCGATCGAGGATGCCGCGGTGCTGGCGAAATGCGTCAGCGAAACCCAGCACGAAGGCGGGCCAACGATGGCCGTCGCGATGCAACGCTACGCACGACAGCGCCGCGGACGCGTCGCGCGGGTGCAGCGCGTCGCGCGGCGGAACGGCTGGATCTATCACCTCACCGGCCCGGCCGCGCTCGCGCGCGATCTCGCGATCAAGGCGATGGGCGCGAGGCGCATGCTGGCGCGGCAGGACTGGATTTACGACTGGCGGGTTTGACGCGCGCGCGATCCCGCAAGCGTGCCCGCGGCTTGCCTCAATACACCGCGTTGCCGGAGCGCATCTGCTCGCGTTTGTCTTTTTTGGGTGGGGCGGGTGGCGCCGCCAGAGCCGTTCCCGGCGGAGAATCTTGGCATTTGTTGCGGCGCCAGTTCTCTTCGAGAAGCCGGCTTTGCGCACGGACGGCGATATAATCGTTGCGATAGGCGAGCTCGGCCACGACAGGACCGGCAACGCCGGTGTCGGCCTTGGCCATCAGCCCCTGCAACTCCGCCCCGCGGGCGGCGAGGGCCTTGCGTTCGGCCTCCAGTTGCTTGCAATCGTAAAAATCGTATTTGGCGGGATCGGCGAAGGCGCCGGCGACAAAGCTGTCTCCCATATCCGCGCAGCCGGCGAGCCCGATGGCGAGCGCCAGCAGCGCCGCCACGGCGGCGCCGCGCGACAAGTGCAGGGTATGGCTGGCTCGGACGATCATGTGACCTTGGTAAACCGACAACTCTTGAGGTTGCGTAAAGCAGGCGCAGATGTCGGCATTGAGGCTTTGCCTTAAGCAGCTTGCTCGCCTAATGAAGAGGTGCGTTTTCTTTAAGGCCAGGCTAATTCCACTTGGCCGGAAAACGCGCTAAGTATCTGATCTCGTGACCAAAGCGGGCGTGGCGAAACTGGTAGACGCAACGGACTTAAATTGCCTTGCGCCCCCTGAAAGGTCTCATCTTTTTTGGAAAACGCGATCTCGCTTTCGGCATCAACCTGCCGGAAGAAGCGAGATTTGGAAAACATTTTTGGGGGCCTCTGATGGCCCTCACATTTGACACGCTGCTTGCGGCCATGCGCACCGCGCGCGCGTAGAGAGTTACCGGATGACTCTACAGCATCCTGTACCGTTGTTGTCGGACAGGCTGCCGACCGGGCTAAACCAGCGCGCGACGCCCTGTATCAGTCTGGGTAGCACCAGATTGTATCGCAGCTTCTAGTCTCATTAGCCGCAGGGTTGGACAGCTTAGCCGCAGGGTTGGATGGCCCGCCACCTTTACTGTAGCCGTCGCGCATTCGCGGGGCTGCATAGGAGGGCTCCCTCAACTGATCATAGGCTCGATCCCAACGGTGATGGCCTCGACCAGTGCGCATCTGATGCTCTGATGCTGTCGCCATTTGCACCGCCGATCCGGCAATCAGCAATGCACCGAGAATAGTGAAAGCTGCTTTTCGCATCCTAGTCTCCGTTAGTGGACACTCCGGCGAGGCGACAGGGCCCGCGTTGTGCGTCGGGTCTCTCGACAAATAACATTGGAGAATGCTGTCGCTGGTTATGCTTAGATGCTCGCCCTTCACGTTTTGGCAGAGTCACTCCATTCTTGCTTATCGTCCTATCAACCTTATCGTCCTATCTTATCGTCCTATCCACGCGACACCTTTCCACGCGACACCTTGTCGCCGATCTCTGAGGGTACTCGGTTCCGCCACGCCGTCTTCCACTCACGACACGCGAGACGAACAAACCCGTCCGAAAAATTAAAATATCGCCTGCAGTCATCCCATCCGCGCTACACCACGCCGCCCCGCATCGCGGAACGCGGTACGGTGCTTGAAGGACGCCTCGTGAACAGATTTCGCACCGGTTTGGAAAACGCCCACCGAGTTTTGGAAAACAGCCGTTGCCCGAAGCCGAAAAAACGTTATGAAACAACGGCGCGGACGTGGCGGAACTGGTAGACGCAAGGGACTTAAAATTCTTTGCTGCCTTTGAAAATACTCATGTTTTCTGCAAAACCGCGGTCGTAGCGACGACCAAAACCGATGGAACGAGACGAGGTTTGCAAAACATCTGAATCGGGCATCAGGCTTCCCGCTTCACCCTCTGAAATGCTCGGATGACATTGGCCTCGGCCTCGACGTGGCGCGTATAGTGAGCCCCCATCCTTTCCGACTTATCGCCCAGTAGATCGGCGATCTCCGAATTGGTCGCGCCGCCGGTTCGCTTCCACCATGCCGCATAGGAGACGCGAAGGCCGTGCAAGGTTGTTCCGGCGCCTATCAGGCCCTCTCGCTCCAAGTCGCGCAAAAAGTGGCTGACACGGGTCTGCATCTCTTTCTCGCTCGCCCATACCGTCCCGTCATCGCGCACGGCGATCAGAGGGGATGACCGGCTGACGCCGGCAAGGAAGTCCTGCAACTCCTGCATCGCCGGGCTGTAGACGCTCTGCTTGTTCTTCCGGGTCATGAAACGGAAGGCCATGCCGGTCAATTCGTCCGGCTTATATTGTTTCCAGCCGGCGACCACGATGCTTTGGCCCCGGAGGCCGCCGTACCGGGCCAGCATCAGCGGGATCTTTACCTCCATCGGAGCGTGAGCCAGTGCCGCCGGCAGTTCGTCGGCAAACCACTCCCGGTTGGCGTTGGGGTCAGCGTCGTGAGCCTTGTCCATGCCAAGGCATGGGTTGCTGGTCAGGCCCCTGCCGCGGCGCTTCACGCCCTGCGAGAACATTGACGAGAGGGCCGATATCATCTTGTCAGCAAAGCGCGGCCATTTCCTTTGCGCGCATTCGTCGCGGAGCTCATAAAGGTCGGTTGTCGTGATCCCGGACAGCAGCACATCAAATTCATCTCGAAGGTATTCGAACGCGGCTAGGTAATCCTTGCGTGTGGCTTGCGCCAATTTCTTCCACTTCGGATAACCGGCCTTTGCATCGCCAGCGTCACCGCCAGTTTCTGCCTTTGCCGCATCCTTGCGGTCGATATCTCCGTTCGTGAACCAATGCACCAGGCCGCCCAGAGTGTCGGCGGCAAACGTGCTGGCGGCCCGCGCGCGGGTCCGAGGCCGATTGTAGGCCTGCATGAAGGCGGGCTCGCCCAATTGCTGCAATAGCGCTTCGCGCGTCCCCTCGAAACCTTTCATGAGGACTTCACCGTTGGACCGGCGATAGACGTACCATCGCCCCCGCGACTTGACGATATTGAGTCCCTCAAGACGCACTTTGACCACCATGTACTCGCTCCCCAAGGCGCCTGCCGGCCGGGGATGGTTGCGCGTTCGGGTCCAGAGATGAAAGCCAAGCGTCAAGGCCAGCCCTCAAATATCTATGGCCCCTTGTGGATTGCGTGAACTCGATGGGCTTTACCGGACATTTCTTTTTGAATGTATCGACGCATAGGCCAGAGTATTCGGCCGCCTGATCCAGCCGAAGTGCAGCGGGCCAATAAGGCGCATCCGTCATCGGAGAGCCCCCGCGATCCGCCAAACGGTTGCGGTCATCCCGCTTTCATTTTTCCGCCGGCCACCAGTCTGCTTAATCTTGCCAAAGCGCTTCAACTCACTAACGCGCGGCCGAACGCTCAAAACCGAAAGGTTGAGATCCTTTGCAACTTCGTCCGCGGTCGCACCGCCGGGATATTGAGCGATCTGCGCAAGCACAGCAGCCCGCCTTTTGTTGGCTGTGCTGCCCATGGCTTCCGCGGCTTGTTCGGAAGGCCCCGAGACCTTGAAGCCGGGCGCGTCAGGATAAATCAGTTCCGACATTCTGCTCATGCCGCACCTTTTGCGCTTGAAACGGGAGTTAGAAGCAAATGCGAGGGGACAAGGCAGCCAGGTTCGCCGGGTTTTGCCCCCCACACCTCAAGCCATGTTTGGCTGTCTTGGAAATAGGTCAGCCGCTTTTGCCAATCGCCGTCCGTAAAGGATCGCGGATCGCGGGCAACCGGCACGGGCTCGCCGCCACCGCCTTCCGGCTCATCATGATAGGCGCCAGCGTTAAGCCAGCTCGCCGGGTACGGAATGAATTGCCGATCCCGCTTTGAGAGGGCCGGCCAATTAGTCTCGACGGCGAACGCCTTGGTTTTCGCCATCAAGGCGTCAAGGGTTATCGCTCCCGATCCGATGGCCTTGGCAAAGGCTCGCTTGGCAGCTTGAGGCTGTTTCTTTTTCGGATAGACCGAGTACCACTCATCAAAGCCCGAAGGGCTTGGCGGCGGGAGCATCTTCTCTTTAATGCTTATAATGTTTTCTTCTGGCCCATTGCTGGCCCTTTGCTGGCCTTCCAGTGGCCCGTTTGCTGGCCCTGCCGGGCTGCCGCCATGCTGAAAAACCCCGTAATTGCAGATAGAAATGACGGTTTGAAGCTGGCCCGTTTGAAGGTCTATCATTTGCTCTTGCCGCAATTTAGCCAGAAAAGTTCGAACCGATTTATCCGACTTCCATGACCACGCCACGCGCAGGAAAGACCGCGAATAAGTGAGCTGCCCGCGTTCCAGGCTGACAAGCTGCTGTGATCGCCCGTTGCGGACCATGACTTGCATGGGTCGCCATGCCGCGTTTGATATCAGCCAAAGCCAAGCCTCGCGGGGAGACAGGGGGCGGCCATCATCAAACATCGGATGATCGAAAATCGAGCGGGCGACGTTGATATGTCCGGTTACAGCGCGCATCAAATGCCCTCCTGATCGCGGACGGCATTGCAAGCGATGTTGCAGAACAGATGCACCGTGCCCGTTGGGCCGTTGCGTTGCTTGGCAACGATGGCCTCTAGCTGGTCTTTGGCGTCTATCAGACGGTCAACCCGGGCGGCCTCTTGCTCCGCATTCGCGCCGGTCGATCGCTCAAGATAATAGGCCTCGCGGTACACAAAAATGATTGCGTCCGCGTCTTGCTCGATGGTTCCAGAGTCACGCAAATCCGCCATCGTTGGCCGCTTATCGTCGCGGCTTTCGAGGGCGCGGGACAGTTGCGCCAGCGCGATAACGGGAACATCCAGCTCTTTCGCGAGCCCCTTCAATGCGGCGGAAATTTCGCCAACCTCATTGACGCGGGCGCCGGAATAGCGATTGGACGGCCTGACAATGTGCATGTGATCGACAATAACCGGCCCGAGCCGCAGCCCTTGACGTTCCAGGGTTTGCTTATGCCTGCGAGCCCGAGCCGCGATCTGCGAAACGGTCAGTCCCGGCGCCGGGTCGATCTTTAGCGGCCAATCGCGTTGCTGCCGTGCGGCTTCAATGACGCGCTGCGCTTGCGCGTCGTTTAGAGTGCCGTTCGCAATGTCATAGTACGGGATCGGCCTGTTACGCTCAAAAGCGCAATCGGCTAAACTTCGATCCGAAAGGCTCACGTCCCCCATTTCCAGCGACGAAAAAAAGGTAGGTTCGCCGGCCTCTGCCGTCGCTCGGGCGATGCAAAGCCCCAGCGCTGTTTTGCCCATGCCCGGACGGCCGGCAAGGATGAATAGTTCCCCGCGCTTGAGGCCGCCGGTTTTGCTATCGAGCCCTCTAAGCCCGCAGCTCATGCCCGCCAGCTTGCCGGGGTTCTGCATCCCGTGCTGCATTCGCGCCAGCGATTTATCGTTAGCCTCTCGCAAGCTTACTTGCGGCGTCGATCCCGCGGAGGCTTGCATGGCGATTTCGTCTAACAGTTCAATCCCGGCGCCTGCGATATCGGCCGCAGGCTGGTTGCCCTGAATGCCGAACGACATAGTTTCAACCGTTGCGAGGATCTTCCGCCGATCGGCAAATTCTCGGATTTGCTTCGCATACGCGAGAGCGTTGCGGGGAACCGAGGCTTCAGCCGCGAGGCGCGCAATATACCGGCGCCGCGTCATCCCCTCAACAATGACTTGATTGGCGTCACCGCCGATCGAAGCAATGATAAGAGCCGGCGTCACAACGCCATGCGAGGCGCGGACCTTGGCGATTGCGTCAAAGATTTCGCAATGAAGGGGCTCGAAAAAGTCAGAGGCGGTTAGCTTGCTCTCGATAATGTCAAACACGCTATTGTTGACCAGCACTGCGCCCAAAATCGCTTGCTCAAGCTCGATACTGTGAAGCGTCGCGCCATCGATGTTTGCGGGAGCGGTCATGCGCGCCCCCGCGGCTTGCGAAACGGCAGAACGTTTGAGGCCTGCGGCGCTTCACTTTCTGCCAAATAGCTGGCGAGCCAATCGGCATGAGCCTGAGCCACTATCGGGTCGTCAACCGCTCGATAGGCGCGCGACTGCAAGCGCAGCCGGCAAAAGTTGTTCCAGAGGGTTTCGGTTGCCTGCATCACGCGGCCCTCTGATTAGGGCCAAGGCCCGCGAGAGAAGCGACAACATCGGCAATAACCGGATTGATGCAGGAACGCCGGCACAGATACACCCCGGCCATCGTGGCGGGCGGGTTGGATATGTGCGGGGGCTCTCTGCGCTGTAGTTCGATATCTGCGAGGCTGCCCATTATGAGTCCTCGCGAGCCTGCAACGCCTGCAACATTGCGATCATGCCGGGCAGATGCTTCGCAGCGAACACAAGGGACGCCCCCGCAGGGCGCGCGATGCCAGAGGCGTCCGGCTTCAATCGAGCAATGCGAACAAGGGATTTTCCGGCCCGGTCCTCCAACTCGCCCTTGAAACCCTCGCGTTTGTTGATCGGCAGATACGCGCCGGTCCTGGTAAATGGCTTGGCGACCTGCTCAGGTGGCGGCGCCCAATTATTATTGGCCTTGCCCTTTACGGGTTTGTTCGATAGATTATGCACTTGCAGATGTTCCTTTGGTTTGATCGCTGGCAGGCGATCGGATCAGTCAGAATTAGAAATCGCGAAATGGCCGCTCTCCGTTGGGCGGCCATTTTTTATGACCGCATTCGACGGGGAGTTCTGGTTTCAGGGATTAAGCGGCGATGGCCGGCTCAAGGGGCGGGAGGCTGTTTTTGTAGCGGACCGCTTCCTCAATCGGGATGCAGGCCTTGCCGGCGTGCTTCACGGCGCGAAGCCGGCCGCTGTTAATCTCGTCATAAAAAAAGGTGGTGCCCATCGGGCATAAGTCGCGGAATTGAGAGCCGGGGATCACTGCCGGAATGCCGGCCTCCAGCCACATCTTCACGTTGTTCGCCAAATCGCCCGCGTCGCCCGCGTCGTTAGCGCCGTCTTGAATGCTCATCGTTCTCACCCTCAGTTTGTTCGCCCGGTTTCGCGCGAACACGTTGAAACTGAGGATGGGTTTATTCGCTTCCTCGGGGGGTCTCTAACAAAACGGGGCGACTATTTTGGCCGCCGCTTTAGTTAGGGAGCCTTCTTCTGCGCATTGTGCCAATGGGCGCTGATATTTTCGAGTGTCACCGGCTCCATTCCCAACGCGGCTATGGCAGCTTGCGCAAATAGAGCGCCTTCACTGGCCCGCGACGCCTTGCCCTCCCAAATGGTTGCCTTGAACTCCCGCCGGAAAACCCGTTCGTAAATCTGAGGTAGCTTTTCACCGCAAAGCCACCGCGTTGGACTGCTTTCAATAGTGGCCGGCCATTCCTGGCGCTTTGGCAGGGGCAATTGAGCCTCGGCAATCCAGCCCCCCATAATGCGGGCGGACTCTAAAAAGTTCTCAATAAATGCTGCCGCTCCATAGGAAACGCCCTCTATCGGCAAGGGCAAGGGAAAGCCTATCGGCAATCCTCCGGGCTTGCATGCCTTCGGTTGCTCATCCGCCCAACGCTCGCCAGCGTCTTCTAGCAACTGAAACGCTTTCACCGCCTGGAGATCGGCTTTTCTCAGCGCATCGGCAAACGCTGTTATCTTACTCATGCCCTGAGCGAGTCGTTGCAAGGGCTTTGCCCCCGAGCCGCGCGGGATTTTGGTATAACTTTCTAGAAGATCATAGCGGCGCTTCGCACGGAGCAATAACTTTAGGAGCCGCATTTTTTTATATGCCGGCAAATCGACGTAGCTAGCGATATCGCCGAAATGCTCATCAGCTCGCCCCGCGAGAATCAGAAGGGCCACAAGCGTTTCACTGGGCATGACTTGGGAGGCGCGCAAAAATTCATCGAATGACTGGCAAGCTGCGGCGCTACGGACAAAGCCCAAACCGCCCTTGTCTGTCCACCTCTTGACGATCGCGCGGCTTCTCTCGAATAGCCCGCCATGGTCGTGGTCTAGCCCCGCTGCCATCGCGCACCTCCGCTGGTGCTTCCGCATGAGGACGACGCGGCAGGCTGGTGCGGACCAGCTTTTCGGGAGCTACCCTAGCCGCGCCGATTCGAGATCAGACGAATCGATATTACAGCAACCCGGCGCCTGCATGATCCTTGAACAGTTCCGCGTCGCGAACGTAGCCCCGCAGGGTTTCGACCGATTTATGCCGGGATACGTCCATCATCTTGAAGATCGACGCGCCCTTGCCAGCCGCAGAGGTCAGGAAGCCCGATCGCAGCGAGTGGCCGGAAAACGTGCTGGAGTCGAAACCCGCCCGCCCGGCATACGCCTTGACGATGTTCGCCACCGATCGGCAAGTAAGCCGCGAGGGCCGCACCGTGCCAGCCTTATCGATCGGCCGGAAGATCGGGCCGGAGTCGATACCGGCCGTATCCAGCCACGCCCGCAGCGCCTTCACGGGGCAGGCAATGTCACCCCGGGCTATCGCGATAGTGACGCCTTGCCGTTCCTGATCGGTCTTGCTGCCCCGGATCCTGACTAACAGGCCGGTTTCGGTTTCCTCGATATCGGCCACGTCCAACGCCACCAGCTCGGAACGGCGGAACGCGCCAGCGAACCCGAGCAAGAGCAAAGCTCGGTCCCGCAGCCCTGCAAGGCCATCCGGGGCCGTGGCAACCATGCTGTGCATCTTGGCGGCCACCGCCGGGGCCTTCTTGTTCCTGGCGCCGCCGAATGTCCGGCGGATTCCGCGCATCGTGGCCTTAACCCCTTCCGCGTCCGTAGGGGTTTCGAGCCCCGCCAGCTTGTGCGCGTACCGGATCGCAGCGACGCGCCGGCCGATGGTCGAGGGTTTCGCAGTCTTAGCCTCTGCCGCGATATAGGCGGCCACCGTCTCAGTGGTTGCCGGGAGCGCCCTAACACCCTTGGCGTCGCAATAGACCTTGAACAAGCGGAAGTCCGTCCCGTAGGCCTTCCGAGTGCTTAGGGCCTTCTCTGCTTTGGCGAGGTCGATCGCCCTAGCAAGGTCCGGGCCAAGCACCGCCGGCAGATTCGAGCCGTCCGAAACAATGGTCAGGGCTGTTGACATATGCTGGGCTTCCTTTACTTCCGAGAAATAAGCTTATCGGAAGCTATACCAATATCCTGATAACGTGCAAGCACGAAATGAGGAAAGGCCGCTTTCGGGCCATCGTGTTGCAAATTTGATTCAGCCGCCCTCCCCGCATAAGCTCGCCCTGGGCAATCGAGGGGGGACCAATGAGAACTTTTGGAATTTGGGTCTTTGGGCTGCTGGCGTGCGGCACTTTGGGCGGCCTTATCGGCTCTCGGATCGAATCCGGTTACAGCGACGACACTATCCCGGGGTTCTTCGTCGGCGTGTTCGCTTTTGCTTGTCTCAGGCTTTGGTTTGGTCAGCCGCGGAAAATTTCAAACTGAGACGCCTACCCGAAATAAGGGGAATCGCATGGGCCGCAAGCCAAAGACCACCGGACCAACCGCCCGCGATCCTGGGGCGTTCAAATCTGTCCTGGTCCGCGTAAATATCGAGGGTTGGCGCGCCCTGAAGGTTTTGGCGGTCGAGCGAGAGGCAACGCTAAATGCGCTGGCAGTCGAGGCCTTCAATGATCTGCTGAAAAAGCACGGGAAACGGCAGTCGGTGGAGAATCCGCTTTTGGATTAGCTGGGGGCGTGCCGGTTTCAGCAGACCGAATATTTTATTCCCCATCCCATTGATGTTGCATCGCTCTGGAAAGGTAGTGTTATGGACAGTGGAGCTACTGCTACAATTGTTGCAGCGATTATCGGCGGCGCGGTGACGTTGACTGTGACCTTTAGAAAATCAGCTCAATCACAATGGCAAACACTTTCGAAAAACCGCAAATACGCTGTCTTCACCTTGGTTATTTTTTCTCTCGGATTGCTAATCGGACTTCTTACCCAGGATTTGGGTCTTTCATATTTGATTATGTTCATAATTCTCTTGCTGATCGCCGCCGTCTACTTGTTCGTTGCTAAATCGCCGCCACAATCAAACTGAGACACTACCAAAAAGCCGTTGCTATCAATAGCCAACGGGTTGACCGGATTTGAGTTTTGATAACTGACCTGTGCGCAAAAGGCGCCCCCGCAGCAGCGCGAAATGTTCACATTTGTTGATCCGAAAATGACAGGCCCCTGTAAATTCCTGTATTTTCAATAGATGCGCCAAAGATCGAATTTCGGGAATGGGCACAATCAACTAGCGAGCGCGGGTCTGCCCCGCAGGCGCTTTGAAATGCTTTGGTCTCGCGCGCGCGTATTGGGGGCGAAACTATCCCGCTGGCGTCACTCTTAGGGAATTTGATTAGTCTTGATTGTTTTCATGTAATTGCGCCAGTGGGGAAATTAGTCATCGCATCGAGAACAGCGCGCGGATTTTTCTGGATCAGCAACAGAAGGGTGAGCGCTGCACCTGTCGGTTTTCGTCGGCGCTGTTCCCAATTCCGCAGGGTCTTTACCGGAACCCCAATCGCATTTGCAAAACTGTCTTGCGTCGCTCCGATTTTCCCGGCGCTTAGGCGAATTGCGTACACGTCGATAGCCGGCCCTTTAGGGCATGACATAATTGCGCCAGTGGCGGAATTTGCTTCAACGATCATTTATTGCCCCCTGGTAAGCGCAAAGAACGGCAAGCCGGGGATCTTCTGCCCGAGGGTGTAAGCGAGTTTCCCGAAGTCCGTTTGCGGTTGATATGGCGCGCCAACTAACGTTTGGGCCAGCTTCGATACCTGTCCCGAGGTCGGAGTCAGTGTCGGCCGCTGATCCTCGATTTGCTTTAGCAATTCGGGCGACGGGCCTTGATAGCCAAGTTTCTGCTCGATCGGCCTCACATATTGGTCGTGCACATCTGAGATCATCTGCCTCAGATCGCCGGGCAGACCAACAAGCATTCCGGCGCCGTTGACCAGGCCGGCGCCCAACGATTTTGCAGCGTCCGATCCGTCCCAATCCGCGCGAAATCGCGGGGGAAGATCGCCCTCGCTTGGTGCGTGGACTCCGATAGGTGCAGGGGGAGTGTCATTCGCCATGGCGGTCGTTATCAGCTCTGGCTCGGCGTTGCCGGCTCATCCGGCCACTTGACTTCATCCCAACGAACGCGATCCCAAGACGAGCCGCCGTTAGCGCAGGCCTCGTTGGTCGTGTCCGCTTCTCTGTTTGAGGGGGGAGGACTGTTGTTGATCTCTATCATTTTGTTGCTCGCCATTTGGTTGTGGTGGTAGGATTTGGCTATGAAAATGAGCCGGTGGTCATTAATTCTATTCGTATTGATCGTAAGCAACGTCGCGACGGGTTATGTCGTTAAAAAGAACGCGCCTCCGAAGGTTGATCCTCAGCGCGATATGCTGAATGCCCTTACAAGGATGAGCGATATCCGCACCCCGTTTGTTGTTATTCTTGGCGACAGCATCACCCAAAACGCTCGATTGCCGGATTCGATTTGCGGAATGCCCCTTATTAACGCGGGCGTTGGCGGAAGCCGCGCGTCTACCTTCATTCCCTTCGCGGAAGAGATGGAAGCCCGGAATATTTCGCCGTTCCTTGTCGTGCTCGCCCTTGGAACGAATGACACGGTATTGGACTATCGAACTAATTTTGCATCGGCCTATAAGTTGCTGATTGACAGCCTGCCGCACAGCCCCATTGCGCTTGCAACGTTGCCGCCCAACGATAGAAGCGCGCCAGACGCAATCAGACGAAACCCATCTGCCTTGAGTTCCGTAGACCAAGCAATCCGAGATATGGCAGCGACACGGAAGGCTCCGCTGATCGACCTTGGCAAAATAGTTGGGCTTAAAACTCATGACGGGATACACCCAACCGCCGCGACATATCCGCTTTGGAATAAGGCCATTGTCGATGGGATTGAGGGCGCCATGAGTTGCAAGGGTGTTACCGCCGAAATCGAGCGATGAGCTAAATTTTCACAATCGCGTTCATGAAGGTTTCGGGCTGCATGATAGAAAATGCCGTGCTCGTACCGCCCTGCGCTGTGCCGGTGAAAGTTGATGCGGCTTGGGATGCGCTTATATTTACTGTTGTGGCGGAGCCCGCATTTCCGCCCCCGCTGCCCGAGGTAGCATTGTATAAAGCCCCCGGAGCGGTGCCGGTGATAGCGCCGTTCGTGATTGTGCCGGCTGGCGTATAGGGCGGTAGATTTGCGGTATTAAGCGCAGCGGTTTCAGTGCCGATGGTTTGCCCTGGCGTCCTAGCAGTAAGCCCGCTGCCGGAGCCAGCAACCGCAAGAGCCCTGCCTAGTGTCTTTGGCAAAGACATCCGACAATTTGCCGCCCATGCCGCCGCCGCAGATCCCTGCGCAGCGCGCGTCGTAGCGCTACCCGTGCTCGTAAACATCGGGCACGTCGCGTCAGTGAACGGACTGGCGAACAAAATATTGAATAGGGCTAAATTCGCGACAGAAAAATAAGATGCGCCGGACGACGCGCTGCCCATGGTGCCGTCATTGAACATTAGCCAGCCGGCCGGTGCGGACGAGGCCAGCGTAAAGACAACGGCGCCCGTGGTCAGGATGCCAGTGTTCAGCGAGATATTGCTCGGATTCAAAAGCTCCCATCGCGTATTGGCGAAATTATACCGGAGGACGATTTCAGCCAGCGCGCCAGCAATGTCAGCAACCCCCAGCGCCGAGCCCCCGAGCTTGGTGATCACTTCAGGTGTCAACCCATTCGGGGCAAACGTTGGCGTCGTCGTTGCATTCGCTGCCGTTGCCCGAACATAGCAAATCTGGCCGTCGTTCAGGGTCGTAAGGGCTGGCGTATAGGTCGCGGTTATCGCGTCAGACGTTCCGCCCGCAATCGTCCAGTTCAGCAAATCGTCTTGGACTTGACCAAGAGTTGGAGCATCGGACCGCGCGACCGCATTTCCCAGGTTCGTTACCCGGAAACCGTTCATGGGCAAATTGGCAGATGGAGAGCCCTGACCGTCGCGGGTGACGCAATTACTGAGCCCATTAGCGGCTATGTCGTCCGTGTCGGTGTCCATACGTGAAGACGAGATATCCAGCCCGGCGGCCTTATCTGCGGTCCAAGAAAAAGTACGGTTAAACTGGCCGGCGCCGTTGAAGGGCATCGCTCAATCCCCCTTCGACACGATCGCAGCAGGATCGATGCCGTCACCCTTAAGCCGATTGAGCATCGCGACTCTGATGTAATCTGAGCGAGACGTGAGCTGTTGATTGGCGGCGCGATCCAGCGCTTTTGTCAGAAATTCAGGCGCTCGGATTTGGATCAATCGGTCGCAGCGGGTTAGTTGGTTCATCGGTCACCGGGTAATTGAGCCTGCGTGATGCATGCAGACATCATTACCGACTGAACCGGCGGATCAGAACATCAAGGCTGTTGATCTTGCGGAGTTTGCTGAGATAGCGAAGTTTGTTGAGGGCTAGTATGTCGCCAAACAACCGCGGAAAATTTTTCGATAAGGGGCGCGTCGCGAAGGGGTGGCTTCTAATTCATCGTGCGCTACACGAACGCCGATCCCTGTGTTGCCACACACGTAAAAGAGGTAAGTTTATCCCATCAGCACAGTCATCAGCACTCACCAAAAGACTGCGACCAATTATTTTACCTTTACGGAATCGTCGACCACCCGCAATAGTACGTCGATAAAGCCAACAATGCGCATTGCTTCTTCTTGGGAGATACCGTCTGTGATGTGGTGATGCGTCTTGTTACGAAACGCCGGGACGAAACCTCTCAAGATTTGAGTGAAGCCACGCTGATCGCCTGGGTCGTCGCTAGCTACTCGAAGTTTGGTCTTTGATAATTCCTCATTGAATGCGAAGCAAACCAAATTTTCGCCAACGAGTTCTTTTGGCGCTCCCACCTTATTTCTTATCCGAACCTCCAAAATCTGCGTGGCAACGGTAATCGGCCGGTCAAAGCTAGACGACGCGTGTAAAATGTCCTCGCATCTTTTTAACAACACCGTGTCCCGAATAAGATAGTCGGCGGGTACCCTACTGCCGCCTGTCTGTAATTTGCCAATGACGTCTATGATCGGTTGTAGTTCCCGCACGCTGAAATATTCGAGACGATTTCCGGCCATCAAGATGCGCATGTTGCAATGACCTAGGAACTCAATGTCCTGTTCGGTGTCCCCGACGCCAATCGAAACTTCGAACCTCTTCGCGTGCTCTTTCACAAAATTAGCCTTCATCGCACTGTTCACTGGCTTGATGCACTCCTTGAGCGATCCCTCGCGATCGAATACGTATTGCGAGCACAGAACACGGTCTTTCGGCAGCTTGTGGCGCTCCGCGAGCGTATCAATAAAAAAACTTGGCCCACTAGAGACCAGAAACGTATTTGGGGTCGCAGAAATGAGATCGCTCGCGTTGGTTCGCATTTGTATTTTGCCAAAATGTTTGCGAGCGAAGTTGCGAGTAAATCCAGCCCCACGGAAAAGAGGAACAAAGCCAGCATTAAACTGCTGGTTAGTAATCTTCCTATTCGCGTAGAGCTTCTCAAGTTTAACGAGCTTGTCCTCGACCTTGAGGAACTGAGCGTACTGCAAGTTGATTGCCTTGTCGGTCAGGACTCCGTCTACGTCCAAGAATAATCCTACATTCATGCTCAGAACTCCCATTCCGTTCGGGGGACACAGTACGTGACCGCCACTCCGCCATGGAGGGAATTGAAAACTCGACGCCACCCATCCAACCGCAACCGGAGGTCGAAGGCAATAGCGGACGCACGAAACCGCCATGAACTGCTACGGCAACTGACTCGTCCGCCAAACATAAAGGATTGGATCGCAAAAAATATCGCGCGGCTTTTTGCTCATGCACTGGTGGGTGTGGACGGAAATCACTTGACAAAATTTGCCTGTCAGGAGAGCCTTGCGGTATGATTTACTTATTAATTAAGTGAGGCCGCAGTGAATATTAAATCCCTTCTGCTCGCAACCGTTTGGGTACTGACTTGGGACTGCTCCGCGCGGTCTGCTACTTTGCTAACCGCACCGGATGGGAGTGAGATCCAGACGTGGTTGGATGCAACCGGCCTTTACTCAGGCTCTCTGCAGTTCACAAACATCTATGAAGAATCTGCAGGAGACACCCCGACGACGTTTCACAGCGCGGTCGATGGAAAAGGGCCAACAATCACGCTCATGTCGGTAACCTTTGGGAACCAAACCGCGGTCATTGGCGGCTTCGATCCGCAAAGCTGGAGTTCTTCCACAGGTTACAACATGGTTTCCGATCCAGCGCAAAGAACAGCTTTTATCTACAACTTAACAACCGGCCTGTTGCAACCCGAAACAAGCGCTGCTTCTGGCGCCTATCAAACCTCGAATTATAGTGGCTATGGCCCGGCGTTTGGTGGGGGATACGATATTGGTCTTTATAATGGCAGTCTGAACAATGGATATGCCTTTGCATATTCTTACGGGTCGGGATGCGTTAACGATTGTGAGGCCAATGGGAATATCTTAGGGCTGTCCGGCCAAACTTTCTTCAGCGTAGGTCAACTTGAGGTTTTTACAATTTCGGAGGCCGTCCCCGAACCCTCGACCTGGGCCATGATGATCCTGGGCTTTGCTGGCATCGGCTTCATGGCGTATCGGCGGAAGCAGAACGGACCGGCGTTTAGCGTAGCCTGATCACCAGCCCCGATCAGAGCTGCAGAGAGACCGCCTTCGGGCGGTCTTTTTGTTTGGCCGACTATTTGTCGACCCGTACACGGGCGAGCTTGCGGGTCTCGGGCTGCCCCAAATGCCCGGCCGACTGCAGAATGCATCCACAGCGCCGCCCGGGGCATCGGCCGCCTAATAACCTTAAAATGCGATGGTGAGTGCTAACGGCGCCAGCGGGCGGTACGACACTGCAATGCACCAGCGCGTTCAGAAATTCCTTTGGCGAGTCGCGGACTTCAAATTCATCGCTATCGCCGCTTGGGCGTCTGTTGCAGTTCTCGCCTATGCCACCCTGGCGCACGTCGGATTTGTGTACTCCATATATTTTAAGCTCGCACCATTCTTGCTGCAGGCAGACATGAGAACCTACGCGCATTTCGAACACGTCATTGCATTTATGATTTTCGGAGGAATTTTCGCTTTCGCGTACCCCAAGCGCATCATTTTCGTTTGCTGCGTCGTCTTTTTGAGCGCCGTCATTCTAGAATACTTACAGACCTTTACGCCCGATCGCCATGGCACACTGATTGATGCATTCGAAAAGATAGTCGGGGGCGCGCTCGGAATCTTTGCCGCTCGCGCAATCCGCACGCGTACCAGCGGTAGGTTCAGAATTAACCCGTGGCGTCGATATTCAGCTTAACAAGCGACTCTGGTTGCGGCGTCATCCCGACACGCTATCACTCCCGCACCGGACAATTTCCCCAAACAGTCCGGACCCACGGGCAAAGCCGCCGGCGATCATACTCCGCTTGGCGGCTTTGTTCGTCTTTGCGCCACCTCCCCCAAAGTCAATCCTCTATCTTTGGTGCGGGAGTGATTGACTCAACCGTGGCGGGAGAGTGGGATAAGCCTTCATTTCGGTGGGGGCTGAAGATGCGAGCGAAAACCGTCGCGCTGGTCATCGCGACAATCAGCAACGTGTTTGCGGCGGGGACAGCCAACGCCGACGTCCTCACAATCTCGTATTTTGGTGAGACTTTCAGCGGACAAGATCCCTCTGGGGTCTTTGGCGTACCAGGTAGAGATTTCGCAATCCAACCAGACTCCATCATTCCGGTCAGCCTGGTCTACACTGTGGACACCTCGCAAGGCGTCCTAACCCCGGCGAACATCCCAACGAATATTCCGCCCGGACCCGGCATAGCTTACTACCCGGGGCCCGGACCATCCTTTATAGGACCGGGAACGGCGGTGCTGACGATTGACTCAAACAGTGTTGTCGTGGCCGGGACTGTTGGCCTGTCGATAAATCCGGGAGGCGGCGTTGGAGATTTTAATGGGATTCCAGCGCCAGACGCGCGATTTGCTCAATTCATTTCCGACCCTCAAGGCAGCATTTCTTCGGGCGTAGAAGAACCTGGGCCCGCAATATTTGGTGATTTGTTCGGAACTGGCGATTGGCGGACCGGCACCGCGTTCGACACTTTTTCCTTCGGCGACGCTCAGGGACAATTTTTGACATTGTCATTCAGTGAAAGTTTCGCGCCCACCGTCCCCGAACCCTCAACATGGGCGATGATGATCCTCGGCTTCGCGGGCCTCGGCTTCATGGCTTATCGTCGGAGGGAGCAAGTGGTCGAGACAGTACTCCATTGACTCAACTGCGGCGTGAGCGTCGGATAGGCCGTCATTTCAGTGGGGAGCTGAACATGCGCAGGGTCATCTTTTGTTTGGTGTTGACGTTCAGTGGTGCCCTTCAAGCTGAGGCGACCACGTATGACTACGTCGGACAACCATTCACGAGCTTTACAGGTGGTTGCACTACCGTTCCTTCGCCCTGCTCAAACATCATAGGCTCCGTCACGTTCAATTTCGACACTTCCCATTTTACTGGAAATCTAATCCTATCTTCTGGCGACACCGCGTTCCTTACGGAGGGCATAAACCCAACGTCTCCTCTTGGGCCTCTTGTTCCTGTTTTTCCTTCTTCGACGATTTTGTTTAATCCCCAACAAATAAGCTTTGTTTCGGAACTTTCTGGAAATTTCACTCTGGTAAATGGCTCAATTACGTCGTGGGCTTTAGGTGGCGATACCCACCTTGTAGGATGCGGTGGCGGTCCGGGCTGCGAAAGTGGGAGTTCAAGCGTAGGCACGACACCGACTAGCGATCAGAGTTCGGCGTTTCAACAAGCATCAAATGCTTTCGGCGGGAGTTGGGGTGCGAGTAACGACGGCGGCGGCGTTTGGACGGAAGAAGGACTAGCGGCCGTTCCCGAACCCTCGACATGGGCGATGCTGCTGATCGGGTTCGCTGGGATTGGCTTTCTGTCGTTGCAAAACCGAAAGCGGCTGAGCTTTTCGGGCTAGGCGGGGGTAGCAACGTGGGGTAGTTTTGGCTAATGCAGCACGTCAAATCTCTAGATGGCATCCGCGGCTTGGCCGTCTCGCTCGTTGTTCTCTTCCACTTCGGCATTTTGCCATCTGGCTGGATCGGGGTGCAGATTTTCTTCGTACTATCCGGCTATCTGATCACCAGCATTTTGTTGCGCGCAAAAGAAAGGCCGCTGGGCGAATATCTGGGTCGCTTTTACTGGCGCCGATCACTCCGCATCTTCCCGTTATATTTCGTGTTTCTGGCGGTCGCTGCCATCGTCTATTCGGAGGCCGGTAAACCTAGATCTTTCGACGTCGATTGGCCATATCTGCTAACCTACACCACGAATTTTGGGCGGCTTCGATCAACGGATGTTGGCCCGACTTTCGTCCATCTGTGGTCACTGGCGATAGAAGAACAGTTTTATCTGCTCTGGCCGCTGCTCGTTTATTTGCTGCCCTTGGTGACGTTCAAGCGCATCGTCGTTGCTCTATTGTTTCTGTCGCCACTCGCTAGACTTGGCCTCTACTTCGCTTTCCGGGGCCAAGACGCCGACTGGATCGGGCGCAACATCTATTGCCTGCCGATCTCGCAATTCGATGCCTTCGCTGCGGGTGCAGCAATCGTCCTGTGGCGGCTACAAGAATTGAAGTGCGCGCCCCGTTTACTCGCCTTTGCGCTACTTGTGACCGCGATATGCGGAGCCGCGGTGCTGGTTCACGAACATTTAGTCTACAGGGCGGCGATGAAATGGACGTTCGGCTATTCGATGTTCTTAATGCCGGCCAGCGGTTTCGTGTGGGGCTATTCGTTGCTCAATTTATTATCAGTCGCTCTCATCATCTGTGCTTTGCAGCGATTGCTGGCGCTGCGGCTTTTGGAATCCCCGCCGCTCGTTCGCGTCGGCACTATCTCCTACGGAATCTATGTTTATCATCTGCCGATTCTGTTGGTGGCAAACTCATTGCTAATTTCGAGAGCGGCGATCTTTTTTCTCTACTGTTCTGCTGTTCTGATTATATCCGAGATCAGCTTTCGCTTCCTGGAAGCGCCGTTCCTGCGCTTAAAGGAGAAGAAAATCCCGCTGCGGATACTTCAAAACGAGTATTAAATCTTTCGCCAAGCCCCAAAAAACGTCGTCTAGACGCCAGTCGCAACGTGGGGTAGCGTGGGGGGATAAATGAACCGAGGGTATTTTAAATGTTGCAGTCATGGGATCGCGACGCCCTGAAGACGGCGTTCGCAACCGCCAAGCCGATTCCTTTCGTCAAGATTGACAACTTTCTAGTTCCTGAAGCTGCCGCAGAGATTGCAGCGTCCTACCCCCCATTCGAGAGGGCGCTGGAGCAGGGAAGAACATTTTCCAGCGTCAACGAACGTCGCAAGGTTCAGGTCACGAATGCCAAATTGTTTTCAGCGCCCGTGTCTCGCTTGAACAAGCTGCTGGCATCACCCGAGTTCTTATCGGACCTCTCTTACATCACGGGAATGCCCAACGTCCTCGCCGATGAACTGCTGCTTGGCGGCGGGATTCATATGACGGGGCCGGGCGGTCGCCTGGATGTGCATGTTGATTTCAACTACATCGAAGACCGCCAACTTCATCGCCGTCTAAACCTTCTTCTCTATTTGAACTCGCCGTGGGACCCTCGCTGGGGTGGTCAATTCCAACTTTGGGACAAAGAGGTCAAACATTGCATCGAAACATTCGATCCGATCTTCAATCGGTGCGTCATATTCGAGACTAACGAAACAAGTTTTCACGGCGTCGTGCCGGTCTCGCCGGAAGCACCATTGCCAAGAAAATCATTTGCGACCTACTACTATACGAAGGAAGCCCCCACTCACTGGAATGGCGTCAGTCACAGCACTGTTTTCAAAGCTCGGCCCGACGAAAAGGCGAAGGCGCTTTTGCTGATGCCTGCGGAGGCCACAAGAGACAGAATTGATGTGGGTATTCGCAAATTAAAGGACGGCATCAAGAAGGTTATCGGGCGCTGATTTTAGCTTACTGATTCCACTCGTGAATAGCGTCATAATTCGTGTACTGGCCGCCTAACGAATAAACTCCGGGGAACAGTCCCCAAATATTGGCCTCGTATCCGTACTGAGCGGGCTTGACCTCACGCCCTTTTCCCGCGCTCGCTGCTACGAGAGCGGAATAATAATTTGTCTTTATCATGTTCTTATAGCTGCCGGTGTTGGCCGCCGCACCGGCATTGGTTGTGTCGAGTTTCCAGCCTTGGATCAGGTTTAGAACCTGTTGAGCCACCACGGCTACGCTCGCGCCGTAAGCGCTTACGTTCCACCCGAGATTTGTCATTTGCGTAACGAGGTCGCTCGTCGCTGTCGTTGAATTGGTGCCGTTGATTGCACTGTTCGAAACCGACCATTGCGGCGCACCTTCGTAGTGCATGATGCCAGCAACCGATAGGCCATTGGAAGTTCGCGCACCATCGAAGCTACCGACAACTGACTCGAAATTAGCCCAGAAGAACTGAAACGCCACCCAATTTGCATTTTGTAGAGGATTGATGGTCGAAGCCGTCCAATCGACCATCGCGCCGCCCGTGATGTTTATCGACCCCGAAACCAATCCGGGCACGTTCAATGTCGCCGTCGTTCCGCTGGTCGGTGAGATCGTCGTGAAGCCGCCCTGCGTGTTGACGTTTGAAAGCCCGGTGCCAGTTAGTTGGAACAGATAAACGACATCACCGACAGTCGGCTGCGTGGTGATGTTGATCGGGCCCGAGAGCGTAAGGGTCAGTTTGCCGTTCGTGGAACAACTTCCGGAAACGATTGACGCGCTTCCACGCTGAGTGGAGAACATCGCGGCCATAGCCGAGAAGGCCGATGCGGTGTTTCCGTTGGTATAATCGAGGCTCGCCTGTAGCCATGTCGCGTTGTCGCTGACGGTGCCAAAAATAGTGGTGTTTTGGTTGTTATCTGCCGTCTCTCTGAGATAGTCTGAATACCAGTAATCAGCATGTCCTGTCGCCGTGACATATGCGCCGTTGCTGTCCTTGCCATCGATTGGACGATTGCCAACGGTGGAATAATCCGCAACGCCGAGACCGCCAGCAAATGCGCTCCATGAATTGTAGATTGGGTTAGAGGTAGTGAGTACCGCGCCCTGTAGTCCGTTAACGGTGAAATTCTGGCTACCAGTGAACGCCTCCTTTTGCGCTCCCATTTGAAGTATGTAGTGATCGGATAGCGAGCGGCCCTTTCCAGTCCATGCTGTCTTTGACAAATTGCCATATTGGATAGTCCGCAGCGCGCCCCAGCTCCATTGCTGGGCCTCGCTATTCCCCGCTACCGGCGTATAAATTCCGATTCCAAAACCGAGATACAAGCATTTAGCAAATGGCCCTTGCGAGAAGTTCCAAAGCTCGTTGCCGACTTCTGTGCCAAATCTGAGGCCGGAAGTCAGGCCGGTTGTTGCATCCCCAAAAAAATTTGTAACTGAAGTGATAAACGCCGCCTTCGTATAGACCGGCCAGTTGTACCAGCAATGAGCGCCGACCTGATTGCAAAGCTCGGCGATGGCCTCGAATGGAATGCTGACGACCATGCCGCCGGCTTTATAAATCCAACCACCGAGTATCTTATTGTAGATGAAGGTTGCGGCGGTTCCAGAAGTGAGCGTGGTAACGCCGTCTCCGATAACGCCAGAATTGTTGTTGATCGTAATCGTGCCGAGACTACTAGGAGCCTGCAATGTAACCGAATTGCTTGTGGTGCTGATCACATTCAATTGGGAGTTAAGGCTACTCACCGAGCCAGTTCCGGTCAGACCGGAAACTTGAAGCGGGTTAGCATTTTGGATATTCCATAGCAAAGAGCCGACCGAGAAATTAAGGACAAGGTGTCCGGTCGCGCTTGTATAGGTGGCGGAAGTCACGGGCACACCTGGAGCAATCCGGCCCACCGTGCAGATCGCAGGACCGGGAACATAGGCTATTGTGAGCGCCCCAGCCTGCGCGGTGCGAGGATAGACCTGTATTGCTGGCCCTGAGTTACCGAAACCAATCTTGGCAGCGGCCAGCGTGGCGTCGGCACTCAATGCGACAATCAGATTGGCGCATAGGTTGGCGGCAGAAACGGTATCGTCCTTGCCTGCCGGACCGTTCGTAGAGGTGGTGTAGCTGAAAGTGTAAGTCGATCCACCAAAAAGCTGCGGCAACGTCCATCCCGACGCGCTGAACGTCCATTGCATGGTCAGGCCGGCAGACGCCGCTGGTGCTGAGATAATCAGCAGATTTGGGTTCGACGTGAAGTCGAAAATAGGGGCCGCAGGCCCTGTGCCAACCGCAAGCGTTGGATTGGCCGTAGCATTGACTGCACTAACGGTCCCCTGCACGATGGCGCTGTCAACGTAAGCGCCACTGCTCAGAACCGATACGGGGCTTGTGTCGGCGCACGTCAGCGCATCGCTGGTGTTAGTGATCGTGCCTACCTGATAAGCCAGCGGGAAATAATTGGTGGTGTTGTAACATATATAGCTCGCTGGCATGCGGTTGGCGAAGTCACACTCATAGCTGCCCTGCACGCCGCTCGTATCCATGAAACGCAGCCAGCCGCGCTGCGACATTGGCGCGCTCGCGTGATTCATCAGATATTTGTACTGGTCCCGCAACGTCGGATCATTGATCTGACCGGCAAGAACAGCCGTCTCGTTCGCCGCCGTGCAGACCACCAGATTGGTGAATCCCGAAAGCGTTCCGGTATTCAGAATAGAAAGCGTTGGCCCCGTGTTTAAAAGGGCCGCTTCTGTCTGTACACTGGGGCCTCCTGTCCCCGTCACGGTCGGGTTGACTACGCCTGTCGATCCGTTGAGCGTGAATTGCGTGCCGCTGACGTTCGTAATCGTCCATGATCCGTCCGAGTTTGGACCGTTGACGAGATTAGAGCTGCATCCAACCGAAAACGATACTTGCGATCCGGTGTCTAAGCCCGAACCGAATGCAATATTTAGGGTTGTCGTGATCGTTACGAGTGAGCCGTTGCCACCACTGACGGATGCAACGAGCGCACCAAACTTGAAGACGACGCGTGGGTTTGTTCCGAGGGCCGCCTGAATCGTTGTATTGGTTGTGGTGCTACCCTTGCCGCCAACGTTACCAGAGCCCGCGACGAATTGCGCTCCGCTATAGATGATCGCGGGCATTCCACCCCATTGGGTGTCAGCCGCGCCAGAATAACTCCAGACAAACTGCCCGTAATATGCAGCGGGAAACGACCCCTGTGCTGATATCGCGGAGGATGGTGTTGAGGTTGGATAGCCATTTGAATCGGCGATACTAGCCGGTACGTTGAATGAAAAGCCCTTGGCGAGATTAGCCCATCCGCTGCCGGTTAGAGCGTTGATCGTGACGCGGTTGTTGTTGCCGAGCGACGCAAACGACGCGAATGAAAGAAGCCCGATCGTCATATTATCGCCAAGCCGCAACAGCCAAGCCACCCGCCTGAAGCGTTGTCCAGTTCGATGTCACTGGTCCAGTCGCCGTTGAAACGATCGGTGAGAGATGGCCTGAATATTCCTTGTTGCCAGAGCCTCCCAACGCATCCGTCGTAAACCCGGAAATCGCGGTGCCAGAACCGCCAGCAGCCCCCGCTAGACTATTTGTCGCAATAACAAAGCCTCCTGCGGTCTCCGTAAATGATCCGGTCGTGATCGAGGCACCGCTTGCCGTCGTACCTTGAGCCGTGGATGGAGTCGTGGAGACAAGTAGTGCATCATCTACCGTGTAAGCGGAGATCACAACCGTAGCAAAGAATGTACCCGCTGCTGTGACGACGACATCTGCTGTGGTCCCGGTTGGCACGTCTGCCGAAGCAATGGCTACACCTTCGTTTGTATTTTCGAGCACATGAATCGTTGCAGTAATAGTGCCGTTGATAACGACGCTAGTCAGGCCGCCAGTGAACGTATTCCCGCTCACAAGTATAGCCATGATAATTCGGCGCGTCGTAAACCCGGACGCTGGCCCGATGTTCATGCTGGTGAACGTCGAAGTGTTGGTGGAATTAGTTCCGGCCGTCCATTGAAGAAATGTCAGAACTGGAGGACCGGGCAGTCCCGCCGCCGCATACGCTCCCGCGCCTGTCGTTAAAAGCGGCATATTAAGCAGCCTTAAAGCCGTTAGCGGACGCCTTGGTGTTCGCTCCGGTCGTTACGTTAGCGCAAAACAGCGCCGTGTTTGCTGTCGGTTGCCGCAGCGGCGGATTGAATGTGATCGTCGCGCCGCCGTAGTTCGCCGCGGCCGGGATGGTGTAAAACGCCGTCCCGCCCGATCCGTCCTGAAGAACGATGTCAGTGCCCTGCGTGGCGTGGGCGTTGGAAGCCGTCACTTGCGTGATCATGTTGTGCAAGCCGGCGCCTGGCGCGGCGAGTAGAGACGTAGATGTCGTGCCCGTCATCGCGGTCGTAATCGCGCCCTGCACGAGGTTTGCAGCCGCCGCGAGTTGTGTAGTCAACGCGCTCTGATCGCTCGCGAAGGCTACCGGCGCACTCGCCGCCATCACGGCTTGACCGTTCGCGTTCGCGTTTGTGATAACGACATTGATGCCGGCCGCGAGCAGCTTCACCAAGCCTCGCAGGAAGGCGGTAACAGAGCCCGCGGCATCGGTGACGACCGCAGCATCCGCCGTGGTTCCCAGGACTTCGGCCCCGGTGCTGTCAACAAGGGTCTGTTCAGGGACATTTGGTCCCGCGCCCGTTCCGCTCGTATCGTTCTGGCGAATGCCGCCTGGGATCGTCGTGCCCGCTCCGTCTTTCGCTGCGACGGCAACATTGTGCAGTGTCATGTTCTAGCCCTCAAAGTCCGAGAATGTAAGTGTTACGGAAGTCAGACATATCCATTGCGAGCGCGACGGGGCCACCTGTTGGCGTTACCGTGATAAGGAATGGCTGCGTTATGGAAGATCCGGCGCCATTATTGGCGTTGATGGAAATGGCATCCGAACCTGCGCTCAAGGCCGCAGCTACGTTCAAATTAGAACCGGAAATGGCGAATAGGCCGCCAGGATTGCTTGCGAGTGTGAAGGTATAAGTCCCAGTACCATGAAGGACCGAAAGCGTACCGACTGTGGTGCCAATCGTAGCTGCGCTAGAAACGGTGGATGACGACAGGGAAATGCGCGGCCCCCCACCGCCGATCGAGCCAGCGCGGCTAAACCCAGATCCTAATTTTCCGAATGCCATGATCAGGGATTCGAGATGACGGAGATTTTCAGGCCGCTGTTTTCAACAACGCCGAAATATTCCGGCGTAAGCGCTGGCAACATCTTGTTGGCATTTGTCGCAGTTGGATTGGTGCCAAATTTGATTGAGCACTGCACATCGCTGATAACGCGAACAAATATGGTTCCTGCATTGAGCGTCGCGGAGGAGGCTACGCCGCTGCTAAAGTCCACGGGTGCCTGATCAACAATAACTGGCTCATTAGCTATCTGTGCCGTAGTGCCGTGGGCGTTACCGACCGTATTGTATTCCGAGATATACAGTTTCGACATGAATGGGATCCATGACGTCCGGCCCGGAAAGACCCGACGCGGCAAAGGGTGATCAAAGATCGCCGGACGCCATGGATTGAGAATTTGGGGCATCCGCGTCGCTCGCTTTCCGGGCGAACAATGCGGGCATCATGGAAGCATCGTTGAATAGCCGCTATATCACGGCTGCGGATGTTGCGGAGATTGTTGAAGTTGCGAAGATTGTTGAGGCGGTCGAGAGCCGGCCTTCATCGTTTGGATAACGCCCGCGCGCCAGCTAGCCGCGCCGTTGAGCGAACATTGCGGCGCCGATGAATCCTGCTAAACAGGCAGCCATTCCCAACGCGTCAATCTGGATAGCGTGGCGCGGCACACCCAGCACGACATGCGCCAGATAGGCGCCCACGAAGGCGATGAGGGCTGCGCCGATAAATGCGGTACCGTGAAGGGCGACATATTTCATTGATTAAATATGCATCTATGGGATACGAAGACAATAGGAATGATTTGCCCTGGCGCCCAGAAGCAACCCACCGGGCTTGTAGAGCTAGGCCTGAAGGTGGAGTGAAAATATAGATAGTGGCGTTTCTTGGAGAGCGTTTATGGCAATCGAAAATTTAAGAGACGAAAATCTTCTGCGCTTTTATGACGGCATCCGCGAACAAGTCGAAGCTGACCGGAACTTCCGACACAAATTCATGACCGGATCTTCTGTGAAACAGAACGCAGCGGCTTTGCGCGAAGAAATAATTAAACGGCGATTACATCACGCGCCTATTGAGTGGGTAGAGATCGGCGACGGCTTAGAGCTGGGGCTGAAGGTGAAGAAATGACGAAGATACCGGGCGAAATTGAACCGTCCAAGCCGATAACCTCGGCCGAGCGCGAAGCGCGTAAGGCATTTCGCCGGGTCGATGCCGAGAAAGCGATGACTGAGCACGAGATCGCGCAGAAAGCATTTGCCAACAACCGAGAGAGGCTCAAGGCCGAACGGCTGGCGCGGGAGGCAACGGGCGCGGAGACGAAAGCTAAGCCCAAGGCGAAGGGGAAATGACGAGCCCAAGTCCAGCGGGCCGCCCTTGGACGCTTACCGACGACAATATGTTGCGCAAGCTAAAGGCTTCGGGAATGAATCAACGGCTGATTGCTCAAAAGATGAAACACTCCATCGGAGCCATCCAATCGCGAATTTTCCTTTTTAAAAAAACCCTGAAAGCAGTCGGCACCCAAAGCCTGATTTGCCACGCCCTCCGGGGGCGGCTTTCGCGCGTCCCTCCTTGCGGGCCGACCGCAGGTTGAGCTTGGATATGTTTCTGCCGAGGGACAACGATGCGACCTCCTCGAGAAGCCAAGCCCCTTTGGTTATGGGTCACGGTTGAACCGTTAAATTTTTAGTCTTTTTTGTAATTCAGTTTCAGATGATTCCTGCAATGCTGATTACGTATTGGGAGGTCCAACCATGAACTGCTACGAAGATCACGGATTGCCGCTCGTTCGACTAAAAGAACAGCGTCGCGAATTGGTTGCGGCACTAATAGGACGGAAGGATCCGATATCGAATCTTGAGATTGCGGAGATTGCTGCGCTTCAGCAGGCAATTGCGGCTATGGAAGCCGTCGTTGGTGATCTAGATTCGCAAATCGAGTTCCCCGCGGCGACTAGGTCCGCTTCTGCTTTTGGCATTGGCAAGGGACGGGCCGTTGGGAACATGGGTTTTACTTTTGGTCGCCGCGCTGTACCGCCGCCGATGCACGTTTAGACTTGCGGCCGGCAAAGAAAACGATACAGAGACCGCCTTCGGGCGGTCTTTTTTTTACTGACACCACGCCCGCACTCTGGCTTGCCATCCAGGCCGCGCATCCGGCGCGAAAGCATCAACTTCGGTGCAATCGCTTAGGGGAATAGGATTGTCGAAATATCTATTGTCCTTGTCTGCCGCGCTCGGCGGAAAACCTTCATTGTGGCTGCCGCGCCCGTCAACTCGCGGATTGCTTTGCCCGTTGTATTGGCCGCTATATTGACCGCTGTACTGCCCAGAATAGAAGCCGTCCTGCTGACGACCAACGCTTTGAGCCGAAACCGGCATGGACGATCCCACGAAAATTAGAAACGCTAGCGTCACTTTGTTCATGTTTGTGCTCCGCTGGCCCTTCGCAGAAACGGGCACATCGGGCGGAAGTTCCGGCGCCGAGCGCAATCAATGGACCAAGAGTCAACCCTCTATCTTTCGCGCGGGAGTGCCACGGTCAGAGGATAGAGTCTTGAATTTCCTTCGGCGCCACTCGCTTGCGACAATGACGGTGCTGATGCCGCCCATTTCTAAAACCCAATTCCAACGCAGTCCCAGAACTGTCTCACCGATAAACCTGTCGATATGGTGAAACGATGCCGCCCGGATCAAGACGAACGCCAGAATCGTTGTTGTGCCAACGAGAGCGAGCCATGTTGGCGCGGGAGATTTCCTGGCGAAGGTTAGCAACACGCAGATTATCAAAATACAGGCTGCGGCCACGCCCATAATGAACCAAACTTGGACTATCCGACGCTCGTTGTACCAGCCTTGATGGTCCGCGACGACGCGACCGAACTCGGTCAGTGCCGTTTGAAGGTCAAGCTGTTTGTTGATTCCGAGAGCGACAAACAGAAACGAGATCGCGCGCCATGCGTATTTTTCGCTAACTACAAATCCCTCTTTTACGCGCACAATATTCGCAGTCTTCGACGTACTCACCACTGCTAGGATATAGAGAAACACCGTTACCCAACCTCCTAGGGATGGATCCCCGATTCCTGGACTCCAATTGAATTGGTGCATTAAAATATAGCTCTGACCAGAACTAGGAAGGGGTAGCTGTACGGCTTTCAGAGAGTAAAGGCAGCATATTTCGCGCGGCGGCGATTGTCGCGCCGGGATTGGCTTCGCTCAACCATAAGAAGGGGTCGCTAGCCTGCGGACTTGGTGATGGCCGCGAATCCCAGCGCAGCCCGCCTGAAATACAGCGTAACCAACTCGCTCTCCCGATCTCCGGCGTGATAAGCCCGCAAGGCCTTCGTATCGCCATCCAGAAACATGGCGAGAGCTACCTTGCTGACGGACCACGTCCCGCCGCCAACCCTCCGGCCGAGCCCGTGGACTTCACACCAGGCACGAAGCGTCGTTTCCGATTTGCCGGCAATGGTGGCAGCCGTTTTCAGGCTGATGCATTCCCGCTTATCGAAGGGTGAGAGGATCTTCCTGTCGTCCGCAAAAGCAGCTCTTAACGGCGTCACGCTTGCAATCGTCAAATTCCGATCAGTCTCCGGAGCCATGCGAACCTCCGGCAGTTGCAACAGTGGCCGTTAGTTCTGGGCAGGCCGGATCAATGCCGTCCGCCTTGAGGCGTTCGATGACGCTGCGGCGCACATACTCGCTTGCAGTCATCAAGCTTTGTGCCGCGGCCTTCTCGATCGCTACGGGGAGGGTTTTGGGGCACCGGATTTGCAGATTGCCGGTGAAATGATTTTCAGGCTTTCGAAGGGCGATGCCCATTTGCTAGCTCCGCGAAGTCGAACCGCGCGGAACCCAAACCGCGAAAGGGGTAAGACTTGCTGCGGTCGCCCCGACATGCGGGCAAATCAGCTAGTGGGGACAATGTAATCGCACTGTGCTGGGAAATCAAGGATATCGTGATGTCACGTTAGCGAGCTATCGGAATAGCGTCTAATCACCGTCGCTGCACGCCTGCGGGCGGCCACCGGATCGAATGCAAGCGCGATAAGCCCAAGGCTCGATATAGCTTCCGGCGAACATGCCGGCGCCCTTCCCCGCTGCCTTTACCTGATCCGCCGCATAAGTCCCGCGCGAATACTTAGGCCAATCCAGCGCCAGCCCGCCCCCTACAAGCCACCGCGCCAGATCAACATCTGACACTGAGCACACCGCCACAACGCGCCGATAGCGATCTGTGGCCCGTGGCGAGCACGTTACAGCACGCCCGCCGATGTAGTCGGCAAGGCCGTTCGCTGCCGCTGACCCGCACCGGAATAACAGGCTGTCCGCACCGCGGCAGAGTTGCGCACTTTCGGGTGCGTCAATTCCCCAAAGTCGAATGCGCTGGCCGTGGATCTCGATGGTGTCGCCATCGATGACGCTCGCTTGTCCGATGATGTCCTGGGCCGCCGCGGGCGAGGTCAGAACGAGCAGTACAGCGAACGCAATCGGCTTCATTTTGCTTTGAGCCGGACGCCCGGTTGCCCGTGGTTCAAAATCTCTACGCCCGCCGCGTCCAGCGCGTCCATTACCGCCTTGATGGTATCGAGCCCGCTTCCGAGCGTTGCCGATTCCTTGCCCTCCATTGCTGAAATCGTCGTGACGTTGATCTTGGCAGCTTTGGCGAGCTGGGTTTGGCTAAGCCCCGCGAGGGCTCTAGCCGCCTTCAATTGGTTTCCGGTCGTAAGCATATTAGTGACACCCATTATCTAAACTATGATACCCGAAAATATATTGGGTAGACCCGTTGACCGCAAGGCCCCAATATGATTTATGGTTAACCCAAGATCAAATTGGGTGCAGCCGATATGAAACAGTCAATTCAGGCGGATGCAATGCGCCGGGCCTGGGCGATCTTCCGCCAAACCTACAATTTCCCCGCCATCAAGTTTTCCGACATTGGCCGCAAGTGCTTCGCATGGGCCTTGCGGCAGGCATGGGTTGAAGCCCGCGAGGCCGCCCGCCTTGCTGCCCTGTCCGCCGCCGACAAGGTCGAACGGATTGAAACCCTGCAAACCCTGATCGCCCATGCGGGCTTCATCGATAGCGGCCCGCAGTGGAAAGCGGCTGTCAGCGCCCACCGCGACGAAATCCGCCAACTCACCGCCTAGGAGCTTTCAATGGCTGTTCTTTTGTCATGGCACCGTCGCCACGCGCTCATGCTGGCAAGCCAGTTACCGGAAAACTCGGCAGACGCTCGCTTGGTCATCCAAGCCGTTACCGAGCTGCTGGATACGTTCATGACCGACACTGCCGACACGGACAGGCCTTCAAACGTCGTGGCGTTCGGCTCCCCTCAACCGTCAACCGTCTGAAAGGAGGCCGCCGCCATCAACCGCGAAGCGGGCCGGACGAATGCGTCAACACTCGCCCGGCCCTCGATCATTCCGAACCCCTCAAGCCCTGAAAGCGAGAAATCCGAAAATGACCAAATCAAAGAATAGCACAAACGCGGGGCGCCGCGCATTTCTTTCGAACGCTGCAAGCGTCGCCGCCGTGACCGTGGCCGCGTCGATCGCTCGCCCCGCCGCTGCCGTTGCCCTTGGCCCTGATCCCATCTTCGCGGCGATCGAGGCGCACAAGGCGGCCTGCGTCACCACGCGCAAAACGCTCGATGTGCATTCGGCGCTTGACCACGAGCTCCCCGCCGACAAGTGCCGCTCCCGCGCCACCGCATTCGGGGAAACACTCGTTGCCACCGATGACCCACGCTGGATCGAAAGCGAGCGCGACGTTATGAGGTCTTTCGACGCAGAAACGGATGCCGCCTGCGCTCTGGTTTCCGTTCGCCCTACGACAATTGCGGGAGTGCTTGCCCTACTGCAATACGCCAACGCTGCCGACACGGACGGGGAAGCATGGCCCCGCGATCTGCAATCCGATGACGGCACCAAAGCTCGATCATGGCATTATTTCCTGATCGAGGCCCTCGCGGAAGTCCTGCCCGGCATGGTGTCAGCATGACCGCCGCCAACCTCTCACGGCGGGGCGCGCTCGGCGCCCTTGCCGCCTTCACCGCCGCGCCAGCAATCGCGCTGCCGGTCCCCGCAGACAAGGCAAACGCCCTTTGGGCCGATAGGCAAACCCACGTTAAACGCCTCCGCGATCTTTCAGCGGCACACACCGAAGCCAACGCCAAGATGCCCGCATGGGCGCAACCCGGCCTTGACCGGATCGACCAAGACGGAAACCCTTGCGGCGATCTTGTTAGCTGGCCTCTTGATACCAGCATAACGCCGCCGCCGCTTGGCTGCCGGATTGTGCGCCCGTCGCTTTGGCGTTGTCGCGAAGACTTCGATTTTGCAGCCCGCGTTTTCGCGCTCAATTCGGCGGGGCGGAAAAAAGCGAGAGCGGCAATGCGGGCCAGAATGCGGGGCATCGTTGACCGCCTTCGTGAGCGTGAGCGCTTGCGCGACAAATTGGGCCTGACCGAATTGAACCGGCAGATTGAGTCCACCGCTGACGCGATCAGAGGCGCCGAAGACTATTTCCACGAATGCGATGATGGGGCGCCGAACATTGTTGCGGCCCGGCTGATGATGGGCCTGACCAACGATTGCCAGCAAGACGCCACCGCCAGCGGCAACGGTTATTGCGGTACCATGGCAATGGCGCTTGTTGCCTTAAAGGGGCTGCTGCCGAACCTCTCCGGACTGATTCGCAATCATGCGGCGTTCTTTGTTGCCAATCCCGAGTGGCCGTTGTCGGCTATGCCGTTCGCATTGGCCTAAGCGGCCAAAACCTAAACCACCATTTAGCCCGCCCGAGTGCAGCAATGCGCCCGGGCGGTTTTCGTTTGATCCTAGAGCGGGCGAGGATTCGTTCCCGTGGCGCCCCGTACCTCAGTCCCAAAGCCCACAGCTGATCGTGTCGCCCCTGGTTGCCGTACCGTCCTCGAACATAACCTCATCCAGCGACAACAGATCCGCGTCGCCGAACTTGCGATATTTGGTCGGAAACTCGCGGTTGAACTCGGCTATGTACTTCCGAACCCGGGTCGGGACGTCCGCGCGCATCAGTGCCCCGCTCAACACGTCCTCGAATATGTGACCGACGATCGCGCGCCTCTCGGGCATGTATTCCGGCACCATTGCCAGAATTTTATAGAAGTCGTTCGCCTCCTCGCGGGCTTTTGCCGTTCTGATTCGGGCTCGCCGGCGAACCCAGCTAATCTTTTGCGCTGTGCTTTGATTATGGACGTAGTTCTCGCGCATGAAACGATCAAACTCGGGATTTACTTCGCGCAAGCGGTGGAAGACGTTCGGCGTCACCATGGCTAACCCGGCAACAATCTTGCCGCCGCCTGTGGGCCTCCCATGGATGATTTCAGAGATCGAGGTGCCATTCAGTATTGCGCTCTTGATTGCTTCGATCTTGGGAATGATCGACTTCAAAGGTGGTTGTGTCCGCGCGATGTAATGGCACGCTGCGCATTGCCGTCGCGAGCGGCCGCCGGATTGATACCGGAAGGCGTTGTCCGGGGTCATTCGATGTAACCGCTTAGAACAGAACTCCGCAGTCAATAGCTTCATGTGCTGGTTGGCGCTCTTCCTTGCGTTTACGTTGACAATGTTTTTCTCGGAAAGCCGCGCTATCTCGGCTCCGTAAGTCGGATAGCTGGCACAGTGCTTGCGGAGTTTGCGCCCGGTGACAATTAGCGACTTTCCTTGCGTGAACTGACGCTTTGACTGTCCGCCGACCATTGCCGCCATGGCGGCGTTAGCCTGATCTGGCGTCATAAGTCTTGGAGTCATCCCTCTTGCGGTATAGGCGCCGTTGAGATCATCAAGGCAGTTTCCGACCTTCAGGCAGTCGTTGGGATGGGGGCATTGGATGCAAGTTTCCATTTTTTCCGCTCCACAAAGCGCGTGATTGCGCCGGTTGGATGCAGAACTTGAGTCGCGGCGCGGCGGTGGCTCCCTTTGCCACATCCATTTCAAGGTCGAAGAGAATGGATTTCGAGTCGCAGGTCTCCGCAGCGGCGCGCCCGTCTAAGATAACCGCCGCGTCTCGAATGGCGATCAGGTGAGTCGAATTGCCGCATTGGCAATGAACCGAGGCAAATCGGTCGATTTTACCGGCTATTGGCAGCGGCATATTGCCCAAAGCCATTGATTTTACCGACGATTCTTGAAGTTGTAACGAGTAGTTGCTACATTCCCCAGCGAGGACGTACAACGATTCCAAGCCAGCGATAGCCAAATGACAGCGCGCCTAGACAGTGTCGCCAAGTATATATGTGAGGAAAGCGGATGGCGCGTGTCCAATCTCGCGCTGCAAAAACTTGCCTACCTTGCGCAGGTTGACCATTTTGCCCGTTTCGGGTTGCCTCTAATTGATACTACATTTGAGGCATGGGATTTGGGACCCGTTTCCCCCGATTTATACCATAAGGTAAAAATCTTCGGGGCGCGGCCTGTGCGCGACGTATTCTACGACGCCAGAAACTTTCGCGAGGATGATGAGCGTCGTCGAACGTTGAAACGTATTTGTAAAAAATATCTCGGTAAGCGTCCCGGTGAGTTGGTCGAGATAAGCCATTGGGATTTTGGTGCGTGGGCGAAAAAATATGAACCAAATTTCCGAGGGATCCCAATCACCGACGACGACATCAAATACGAAATCCGCAACAGAGAGCGGCACTCAGATCTCTGGGAACGAATTAACGGCTGATGCCGGAAGAGGCGTAAGCAAAATAGACGACAAGGCTGCCGTTCTTGAAAATCAGCTTCTTGAGTGCAGGGCAAACTTCAACAAAGAGCGCTTCGTATACATTTTCACAATCGTCACCCTTGTTGACGTTTGCATCGGCTGGTCTGCTCCATCTTCGGTTTTTGCTACGCTTATCGTTGCCTCTATCATAATTCTTATTGGCCTCGCCAACTGGCTTGAATTTCCTTGGGTCGTGGAAAAT
Organism: Bradyrhizobium erythrophlei; assembly: GCF_900129425.1. Lineage (NCBI taxonomy): Bacteria > Pseudomonadati > Pseudomonadota > Alphaproteobacteria > Hyphomicrobiales > Nitrobacteraceae > Bradyrhizobium > Bradyrhizobium erythrophlei. Next base: position 5,405,928 of record NZ_LT670817.1, read on the forward strand.
CTCGGCCGCTGGCTCACCATGATTGAGCGCAGATTTTCCGGTCAAAAGCAGGATGAAACTGAGCCCTAGTTTCAAACCCCCGAAAGCCGCCACTTCGCTGGCTTCCCCTCAGCCACGTTCTGGACGCCCTTGCCGTTGTGGCTGAGCAGACCGCGCAAGATGCCCTGAGCCACGATCTGGGGCTACCGATCGCGCGCCAGCTTGCGGCGGCCCCAATGCGTGTCTTTGCGATCCGGATTGAACACGCGCGCGACGTGGCGATTGATCGCCCGCATGACGCCGATGCGCGCGAACATCGTCGGGCCGCCGAGATCAGCGACGAGCAGAAGCGCTTCCATTGCGGCCTGCCATTCCGGGGCCGCGTGTTCGGCCTTGGGAAGCTTGGTGATGTAGGTCGCCGCGTCGCGCAGGGTGACAAGCTTGCGGCCGTCCGGCACGGCTATCGGATCATCGGACGCGCGGCCCCATCCCCGATCGCTAATGGCGCCAGCCCTTTTTGTCGAACTCAGTTTTGAAGCCCGCCGGCAGCCGCGGCGTCTCGTTCCCTTGGGGCTCATTGCACCGCGGGCAGGGCATGCCGGCGCCGCCGCAGGTACAGGCGTGCTCGCCTTCCCAGGGCCGCTCAGGATGATTTTCGCAGACCCAGCCGCAGTCCTCGCAACGGGAGCATTTCATGACTCGGGATCCGCCTCAATCGGCTCGCGTAGCCGCTTCATCGTGAACTCGATATTCGCCGACTGCAGATTGCGCCAGCTTTCGACTTCGGTCTGATATCGATCCTTGGGGTAGCGCTCGAAATATTCTTGGGCGAACTTTCTGGCGGCCGAGCGCTCCCTAGTGAACTTCTCGCGAATGAAGGGATCTTTGGGCATGCGCTATTGAAGCGCCGACCCGAGCCGGCAGGCAAATCACGCCATGGGTTGAGTGGGGAACGGGTCGGCGCCACTGCCGATCGGGGGTGTTGATAAGCAGAACCATCGAATCACCCGGACCAGGGAGAGATGATGGGGCCGTTCGCCGCGGTCTCGCAGTTTATCGAGGAATGACTGGCACACGGGCCGGCGAACCTGCGCTGTTCGAACCATCGCGGACATAGACCTTCGGCGTCCCGAACGCGAGGTAGAGGACCGCCATCATCGTGACGACGTTGGCGACTGCTGATACGCCAAGGACCCAGGCGAGCGGCGAGATGTTTCTTACCCACGGCTTGAAGGGCATGCTTACGCCGGCGTGATGATCCCCCGACCGGCGTCCATCCAAGCGCAACCGGCGCGCGAAATCAATACTGCACACACGAAAGCCGCCCCCGGAGGCTTGGCAATCCGCAACGGGCGCGGCACTGAGAATCCGATAGCCGGTTAAATTGCCTGCGGGGCGCCGTCAATTCGTCCGGAGGTTCCGGCGCCGCCCGAGTGCGGAAGAACCGCCAACGCATGGGCGGCCTGTTTCTGAGTCACCTAGCGACATTGCAGAAAAGCCCCCGTCTCCTTCCGGGACAATGCAAGAACCTGTTTTGCAAAACAATCGGACCTGGCTGCAAAACATTTGCTGCTGAAAGGCAAAAAGGCTATGGGAATCAATAGGGCGGACGTGGCGGAACTGGTAGACGCAAGGGACTTAAAATCCCTCGATGGCAACGTCGTGTGGGTTCGAGTCCCACCGCCCGCACCAATCAGCCAGCGCATCCCGTTCGACGGAAGGACTGCTGGGTTGCATAATGCACGCGATACCCGAGCGGACCTTCAGGATTTCTTTAGCGCGCAGACGGATGTCAACCTTTTAGCGTTGCGCGATCTTTTAGTATTGCGCGCTTGGCTCGCTACGCGCGAGTTGCTTCATCGTTCAGCGCACGCGCTGCCTTCAATAGGATTCGACCGGGGTGCTGCTTTTCAAATAGCCTCGCGCTTGTTCGCGCGCACTGTTACGAAAAATGGATGGACTTCGAGGGCGCATTCGAGATCGTCAAAAGTATCAAGCTTCTCACACCGAACGCCCGGGCGAGGCAGCGCCGCGTTGTGATGCTTACGGCCTTCCCCGCTTCCATTCACTGAATTGTCTAATATCGACTCCGGATGATGCCGGCAAAGCTTCCTGAGACATGGGTTGCGCCTCGCGGATGCACCGGACCCAAAAGCCGAACATCGTTGGTTTGAGAGTAGACGCTCCGGCATGCGCAGATTAGCGCTCCTAATCTCCGCACTATATGCGGTGATTAGCCTTGCGTCCGCGGGGAATAGCCGCCATAATCTCCGCAATAGGCGCGGAGAATGACCGAATATATCCACGAACTACCGAATTGGCCCAAATTTGAATGGGATCAGCGCGGCCTCACCAAGCAACTAGCGGCTGTCCGGCATCGCCAGGGCCGCCTCATTGGCCGCATGCAGGCGCTTGGTTTTCGCCTTCGCGAGGAAGCCGTCCTCCAGACCCTGACCGAAGACGTAGTCAAGTCCAGCGAGATCGAAGGCGAAATCCTCGACAAGGATCAAGTGCGATCCTCGATCGCGCGCCGTCTCGGAATGGACGCGGCGGCGCTGCCGTCCGCCGACCGCAACGTCGAAGGTGTCGTCGAAATGATGCTCGACGCCACGCAGAAGTACAAAGAAGAACTCACCCAGGACCGTCTGTTCGGTTGGCACGCGTCGCTCTTCCCGACGGGACGAAGCGGCATGCGAAAAATCATGGTCGGCGCATGGCGCGACAAAAAGTCAGGACCCATGCAGGTTGTCTCGGGCCCTGAAGGCCGCGAGCGCGTTCACTATGAAGCACCCGTCGCCGGACGGCTCGACACCGAGACGCAAGCTTTCCTCAAATGGTTTAATGGGACGAATGATACCGATCCGGTACTCAGGGCCGCGCTCGCACATCTGTGGTTCGTCACCATCCATCCCTTCGAGGACGGCAACGGACGCATCGCGCGCGCCATTGCCGATATGTCCCTCGCGCGCTCGGAGGAGAGTACGCAGCGCTTCTACAGCATGTCCGCTCAAATCCGGATCGAACGCAACGCGTATTACGACATATTGGAATCGACGCAGAAGGGCGATCTCGACATAACGCCCTGGATGGAATGGTTCCTGGGCTGCCTCGACCGCGCCTTCGATGGTACCGAGGACACTCTCGCCGTTGTTTTCAAGAAGGCGGACTTTTGGAAGAAACACGCGGCGGCGACGCTCAATGAGCGTCAGCGCGACATTCTCAATCGTTTGCTGGATGGTTTCGAGGGCAAGCTTACCTCGTCAAAATGGGCCCTGATTGAAAAATGCTCGCCTGATACCGCGCTACGCGACATTGTCGATCTGGTCGAGCGTGGGATACTCACGAAGGACCCCGGAGGCGGCCGAAGCACAAGCTATTCGTTGGTCAAGGAGCCCTGATACGCTTCGGGCATTAAATTTCTCAGGTCCATCTGAAGAATTTCAATTTTCCGGCGTTGGACGGAAAGCTTTTTGCCCGCCCCCGGTCCAGAGACATCATACTCTCGCCAAACTACGGCGCGTTATGTTTTGATCAAACCACCCCGGAGGCAATCCATGTTTATCGCGATGAACCGGTTTCAGGTTGCGAAAGGCTCGGAGGCGGCCTTCGAGAATGTCTGGGCGTCCCGCGACAGTCATCTCGACAAGGTGCCGGGCTTTATCGAGTTTCATCTGCTCAGGGGTCCCGAGGCCGAGGATCACACGCTTTATGCCTCGCACACGATCTGGGAAAACCGCGCGGTGTTTGAGGCGTGGACCAAATCGGAGGCGTTCCGCGCCGCGCATCACAACGCCGGCGACAACAAGCCGCTCTATCTCGGACATCCGCAATTCGAGGGGTTCGAGGTGCGTCAGACCAAGCGGCGCGGCAAGACCGCGGCGGCGTGACCGACACACCCCAAGAAGTCAGCGCGAGACGTCACCGCGCTGGCTCGATCGTTCCGCTTACGCCGCCTTGGCCATCTCCGACACCCGCTCCCAGGTCGTGGCCTTCATGCTCGGCCGGGCTTCCATCCGCGCCAGCCACGCCACGAGATTGGCGTGCGGCGTTCCGAGTTCGGACCATTCCGGGGTCTGGGTGAAAAAGCCGATCTGCGGCGCGACCAGCAGGTCCGCCAGCGATACGGCGTCGCCGGCGAAATAGGGCTGCCCGCCGAGAAGCCGTGCCAGTTCGGCGAACACCGCGCGGGCCTGCGGCATCGCCGCTGCGATCACCGCTTCGTCCGGCGTCAGCCCCATCAGCATCGGCCCGATCACGCGCTGGAAGCCGATGACGTTGCCGACGCCCTGGAACAGATACCAGTCGTTGACATTCATCACCTGATCCATACGCGACGCGCGCCTGGGATCGGCGGGCGTCAGCGCCGGCGCCGGCAGCACGCGGTCGAGGTAGCGCAGGATGGCCTGGGTCTCGTACAGGCTGAAGCCGTTGTGTTCGAGCACCGGCACCCGGCCGAAGGGATGGCGCGCCAGATGTTGCGGCGAGCGGAACGTGCCCGGCGCCACCGGCGAAAGCCGATAGGACGCGCCCTTCTCTTCCAGCATCGCCAGTACGGTGCGTCCGAACGGACTGCCGGGAATGGAATGGACGATGAATTCCTGCATGACGATCTCCTCACTCGCTGTGTTGATTTTAGCTTAGGTCAGTATTTTCTAGTTGAGGTCAGTTGTTGCTCTGCTCGGCTTCGCGCACAAAGCGCTCGATCAGGCCCGGCCAGCCGCCATCGACGTCTTTGCGCATCGAGGCGCCGGCCTCCGCACCCATGGTCTCGAACTTGTGGTGCAGCAGTTCGACCCGCGTGGCGTCCGGCCCGTCGGCGGCGAAGCGCACATCGACTTCGGATTTCATGGCGGGGTCCGGCTTCCACTGCGCGTTGATCTGCCAGATCATCACCAGCCGATGCGGCGGCTCCCAATGGGTGATGGTGGCGACGGCGGTCTCGGTGCCGTCTTCGGATATCTCGAGCCAGCGGCCGCCAAGGCGCGGCTCCATCAGTACCTTTTGAATCGGCATCTTGCCGACGCCGTGGTCGTACGGCCACCAGCGCGTCAGACCGCTGGTGAAGACGTCGAACGCGTGGGCGATCGGCGCCTTGACGTGTACGGTTTTGCGCACGGGCGCGATGACAACGACCTCGTTCATTCATTTGCTCCTTGAAGCCTTGTAGGATTTTTCGGCTTCCAGTTTGAAAGCCTCCAGCGCGTCGCCCCAGAAACTGTCCAGCCAGGCGCGCAATTCCACCAGACCTTCACGCCGGAGCGAATAGATCCGGCGCACGCCTTCGCTGTGCTCTTCGACCAGACCAGCGTCTTTCAGCACCTTCAGGTGTTGCGACACCGCCGGCCGGGAGACCGGCATCCCGGCGGCCAGCAGGTTCACTGCACGCGGCCCGGCGCGCAGGCGTTCGAACACCTTCCGCCGTGTCGGGTCCGCCAGCACCATGAGGGCATTTCCGTAAGCCATGGCTAACGGTAAGCCTGAACTTACAGGCATGTCAAGACGGCCTGTTTCAATGCTAGGATGCGATCGATGACCCAGTTCGAACAGATCACGATCGCCCCGGGCCTGACCTTCGACGCTCTCGTCGCCGGCGACGCCGGTGCGCCGCTGGTGCTGCTGCTGCACGGCTTTGCGGAATCCATGCATTGCTGGCGGGCGCAGGTGAACGTGCTTGCGGCGGCCGGTTATCGCGCGGTGGCGCCCAGCCAGCGCGGCTATTCGCCCGGCGCGCGGCCGGATACGGGCGAGCCTTTGAATTATCACATCAACCGATTGATGGACGATGCGATGGCGATCGCCGCCGCCGCCGGTTATGGCGAGCGCCGTTTCCATCTCGTCGGCCACGATTGGGGCGGCAGCATCGCCTGGGCGCTCGCCGATCGCTTTCGGGAGCGGCTGGCGTCGCTCACCGTGCTGTCGCGGCCGCACCCGAACGCCTTCAATCGCGCGTTACAAATGGAAGACGGCGATCAGGCGCACCGCTCGCGGCACCATACTGCCTTTCTCGAGCCTGATGCCGCCGATCTGCTGCTGGCCGACAAAGCAAAACAACTGCGTGAGCGGCTGGCTGCGGCCGGCGTTCCCTCAGCCGCCGTCGAGGCGCATCTTGGCGTGCTCGGCAACAAGGCGGCGATGGAAGCCGCGCTCGCCTGGTATCGCGCGCGCGGCGCGATCCGTTCGCCACTCGGCCCGATCCGGGTGCCGACGCTCTATATCTGGGGCGACGCCGACGACACCGTGGGGCGGTCGGCCGCCGAAGGCACCGAAGATTTCATCGCCGCACCCTTTACCTTCGAAGTGCTGCCCGACGTCGGCCATTTCGCGGCGGATCAAGTGCCCGATCGCGTCAGCGAGCTGTTGCTTCAACAGCTCGCGGCCTATCCGGCCTAGCGAGTCGAACTCACGAAGGCCTGTGGAACTTCGCCGCCTCAAAATTGTTGTCCTGCAGCAAATGGAGCAAGACGGCATGGCCAACGACAATCGCGGGGATCAGCGTGCGGCACCCGGGCGCGATCAAGTCAAGGACTCGCGTTCAACCGCCCGGCCCTCTCCGCCGCCAGGTCCGCCGGTTCTGAACGACGGACTGGAATCGCTACGCAGCGGCCACTGCTGATCGCGTCGTCGCCCCTACTCCGACTTGTCGATATTCCAAAAGACCGGCGTGGCCGGACCGTCGAGCACGCCAGTGAGCGATTTGCGCCACGCGCTTGGCTGGGTGAATTGCCCGAGCGGGATATAGATCACCTGGTCATAGGCTTCCTTCTGGATGTCGGCGGCGATCTTCTTTTGCTCCTCGGCGGAAGACGCTCGCACGAAGGCGTCTTTCAACTGCTCGATTTTGGCGTCTTCGGCCCAGCCGAACCAGCCGCCGCTCTTGCCTTGGCCGCCGATGGCGAAGTTGACGATGGGATTCATCAAGTCGGCCGCGGCCCAATTGGTGAAGAACATGTTCCAGCCGCCCTCCTTCGGCGACTTCTGGCTGGTGCGGCGGCTGACCACGGTCTGCCAGTCGGTGGCCTGCACATCCACCTTGAAGCCGGCCTCGCGCAACAGCTGCGCCGCGACGATCGGTTGGGCCTTCAATGTCACGACGTCGCCGGGCGCCATGATCACGATGGGGGTGCCGTCATAGCCGGACTCGGCGAGCAGTTTCTTCGCTTCCGCCATGCCGTTGCCCTTCACGACCGATTCCGAGCCGACATCCGTCGCCAGCGGCGTGCCGCAAACGAACAACGCGCCGCAGACCTTGTAATATTCGGGATTACCGATCAGCGCGTCCAGCACGTCCTTCTGGTTCATCGCCAACAAGGCCGCGCGGCGCACCTTGACATTGTCGAACGGCGGCCAAAGAAAATTCATACGCCCGACCGTCTGAAAGCCGAGCTGGTTGGAGGTTTCGACCTTGATATTCTTGTCGGCTGCCAGCACCGGCAGAATATCGTAGGATGGAATTTCCATGAAATCGATGTCGCCGGACTGCAGCGCATTGGCCGCGGTCTGCGCGTCCGCAATCGTGATCCATTCGACGCGATCGACCTTCACCACCTTGCCGCCGGAGGTCCAGCTCGGCGGCTCCTTGCGCGGCACATAATCCCTGTTCTTCTCGAACACCGCCTTCACGCCGGGCTGAAATTCCGCCGGCACGAACTTGAACGGACCGGAGCCGATCAATTCCGGAACCGGCTTGTCGGGCGGCGTTTCCGCCAGCCGCTTCGGCATCATGAACGGCACCAGCGATGACGGTTTTCCGATCGACTCCAGCACCAGGCCGTAGGGCTCTTTCAGCTTCAACGTGATGGTTTTGGCATCGGTCGCCTCCAGGCTGGCGGTGAATGCCATCAGCTTCTGGCCCATGCCATCGGCCTTGCCCCAGCGCCTGAGCGAGGCCACGCAGTCTTCCGCCGTGACCGGCGTGCCGTCGTGCCATTTCAGGCCGTCGCGCAGGGTGAAGGTGTAGGTGAGCTTGTCGTCGGAAACTTTCCAGTCGGCCATCTGCGGCTGGATCTTGAAGCTGGAGTCCTCCGCCAGCAGCGTGTCATAGATCATATAGCCGAAATCGCGGACGATATACGCTGTCGTCGTCATGCCCGGAGTGCGCAGATCGGCATGCATTACCGCGGTGATGGTCTTGGCGTCCGAGGGCCCGGACATGGCCAGCGTGGCCGAGAGCGCCAGCGCCGACAGGATAGCATTCGACGCGATCGTGGGACGTTTCCAGCGCGAGATGCGAAACATTCGTTTATCTCCTGACGTGAAACTGGCCAAAGGCCGATGATTTGCTGTGCATGCGGGCCGTTATTTAGGCGCTCTAACACGCTGTAACTCCAAGATATTCGAGACTTGCACCAAGCGCGTGGCGCGTCAATCGTGTTTTGGCGCGTGGTCGCGGCTGCGGATCAATGCGACCGCTCGCAGATGTTTCACTTTACAAATTCATCGCCGATCATTCTCGTAAGCGACGCGCGCACGCGCCGAAACATTCGAAACCGAGAGCTTGCCATGAACCCCGCCAACCTTCCCTTTGACTCCGAAGCTATGCTGCAGGGCCTGCGCGGCTGGGTGGAATGCGAAAGTCCGACCTGGGACGCGAGCGCTGTGAACCGCATGCTCGACATCGCCGCGCGCGACATGGCGATCATGGGCGCCACGATCGAACGCATCGCCGGAACGCAGGGATTTGGCGGCTGCGTCCGCGCGCGCTTTCCGCATCCGAAGCAGGGCGAGCCGGGGATTCTGATCGCGGGACATCTCGATACGGTTCATCCCGTCGGCACGCTGGAAAAACTCAAATGGCGGCGCGACGGCAACAAATGTTTCGGGCCCGGGATCTTCGACATGAAGGGCGGCAATTACCTGGCGCTGGAAGCGATCCGGCAATTGGCCCGCGCCTCCTTCACGACGCCGCTGCCGGTCACGGTATTGTTTACCCCGGACGAGGAAGTCGGCACGCCCTCGACGCGTGACATCATCGAAGCCGAGGCCGCGCGCAACAAATACGTGCTGGTGCCCGAACCGGGCCGGCCCAACAACGGCGTCGTCACCGGGCGTTATGCGATCGCGCGGTTCAATCTGGAAGCGACAGGCAAACCGAGCCATGCCGGCGCCACGCTGTCGTCGGGCCGTTCCGCGATCCGCGAGATGGCGCGCCAGATCATCGCAATCGACGGCATGACGACGGACGACTGCACCTTTAGCGTCGGCATCGTGCATGGCGGCCAATGGGTCAATTGCGTCGCCACCACCTGCAGCGGCGAAGCGCTGAGCATGGCCAAGCGCCAGGGCGATCTCGATCGCGGCGTCGAGCGGATGCTGGCGCTTTCCGGCACCGCCAATGACGTGACGTTCAAGGTGACGCGCGGCGTGACGCGGCCGGTGTGGGAGCCCAACGCCGGCACCATGGCGCTGTATGAGAAAGCGCGCGGCGTGGCGAAAGCGATCGGAGTCGAGCTTCCGCACGGCAGCGCCGGCGGTGGTTCCGATGGCAATTTTACCGGCGCGATGGGAATCCCGACCCTCGACGGGCTCGGCGTTCGCGGCGCCGACGCGCATACGCTCAACGAGCATATCGAGGTCGATAGCCTGGCGGAACGAGGCCGCCTGATGGCCGGATTGCTCGCGACGCTGGATTGAGTAGTTTGACGAACTCACTGTGTGTCATGGCCAGGCTTTGTCCCAGCTATCCATGTCTTCTTGCATCGAATTCTTCTTGCATCGAATTTCCAAGAAAGACGTGGATGCCCGGCACAAGGCCGGGCATGACGAATTTAGAGCTGTGCGCGACCGCTTTGACGGATCGTTTGCTTCGGCCCAAGATACGCGCAATGGCACGGGATTTGCTCGCCTGATGCGTACGGGCGGGAACTAAATCCGCGACAACCGAGTGCCGGTTGGCGCATGGCATGATGGATAACGATGCTCGGATACCTGCTTCGCCGTGTTCTTGCCGCCATTCCCGTCATGGGCGTGGTGGCCTTGTTCGTGTTCCTGCTGCTGCGGCTGACGCCGGGCGATCCCGCCGCCATTCTGGCCGGTGACAATGCCACGCCCGAGCGCCTCGAGCGCATCCGCACCTCGCTCGGCCTGAACGAACCGCTCTATATTCAATTCGTCACCTGGATCGGCCGGCTGCTGCATGGCGATCTCGGGGTGTCGCTGATCTCGAATGTGCCGGTGCTGAAAATGATCGGCCAGCGCGTCGAGCCGTCGATCTCGATCGCGGTATCGACCATCATCCTTTCCATCGTGGTCGCGGTGCCGCTTGGCGTGATCGCGGCGTGGAAACACGGCACCTGGATCGACCGCTTCGTGATGGGATTGTCGGTGCTTGGCTTCTCGGTTCCGGTGTTCGTAATCGGCTATGTGCTGATCCAGGTCTTCGCCATCGATCTGCGCTGGCTGCCGGTGCAGGGTTTTAAGAGCATCACCGCGGGCCTCGGGCCGTTTCTCGAGCGCATCATCCTGCCGACCATTACGCTGTCCTTCATCTATATCGCGTTGATCGCGCGCATGACCCGCGCGGCGATGCTGGACGTGCTCGGCGAGGACTATGTCCGCACCGCACGCGCCAAGGGCATCAGCGAGACCGCCGTGCTGCTGCGCCACGCGCTGCGCAACGCCGCCGTGCCCGTGATCACCGTGATCGGTTCCGGCTTTGCGCTGCTGATATCGGGCGTCGTCGTCACCGAGAGCGTGTTCAACCTGCCCGGCATCGGACGCCTCACGGTCGATGCCGTGCTGGCGCGCGATTATCCGGTCATTCAGGCGATGATCCTTCTGACCTCGGGCATCTATGTCGCGGTCAATCTCCTGATCGACGTCGCCTACACCCTGCTCGATCCCAGAATTCGCTACTGAGGTCCGAATGGCGATCGAAACCCTTCCCGAATCGTCGATCCCGATCACCACGCCGTTCCGGCCGGGGCTCGGATTTCTCACGGCGACGCCGATCATCGCCGCCGCCACCATCTGTCTCGCGCTGGTAATCCTGTCCGCGATCCTGGCGCCATGGCTGTCGCCGCACGATCCCTTGCTGCTGGCACCGGCCCAGCGGCTGAAGCCCGCCAGCGCCGAGTTCCTGCTCGGCACCGACGGCTATGGCCGCGACGTGCTGTCGCGCATTCTCTATGGCGGACGGATCTCGCTGCTGATCGGCGTTGGCGCCGCCGTCTTCAGCATCGGCATCGGCCTTGTGATCGGGCTCGTCTCCGGTTTCTTCAAATGGATCGACGCCATCATGATGCGGGTGATGGACGGGCTGATGGCGATCCCGAGCATCCTGCTCGCCATTGCCGTGGTCTCGCTGTCGGGCGCGAGCGTGTCGACGGTGCTGGTCGCGATCACCATCCCGGAAATTCCGCGCGTGGCGCGGCTGGTGCGCGCGGTGGTGCTCTCCGCGCGCGAGGAACCCTATGTCGAGGCCGCGATCTCGGTCGGCTCCAGCCTGCCGAAGATCATGTGGCGGCATTTGATGCCGAACACGATTGCGCCCCTGATCGTGCAAGGCACCTATGTCTGCGCCTCAGCCATTCTCACCGAAGCGATCCTGTCGTTTTTGGGCGCCGGCATCAGCCCGGAGACGCCGACCTGGGGCAACATCATGGCCGAGGGCCGCGCTTATTTTCAGGTCAAGCCGTCGCTGATCTTCTGGCCGGGATTGCTGCTCTCGATCACGATTCTCAGCGTCAACCTGATCGGCGATGCCGCGCGCGATGCGCTCGATCCCCGCATGAAACAGCGGGAGGGCGGGAAGTGATGGCACAACGTCGTTGCGAGGAGCGAAGCGACTCAGAGGCCGTCATTCCGGGGCGATGCCGACGGGTCCGGCCTACGGCCGGCCCGATGGCATCGAACCCGGAATCCAAGGATTCCCCGATGTGCAATGCACATCTGAGGTCTGGTGCTAACGCACCATCCCGGAATGACGGCGGAAATCAACGATGACCAATATCGTTCTCGATATCGACAACCTCGTCGTCAGCCTCGGCAAGAACCCGCGCAACGAACGCATCATCGACGGCGTCTCCCTGCAGGTTCACGAAGGCGAGACGCTGTGCCTGGTCGGCGAAAGCGGATCGGGGAAATCCGTGACATCGCTGACGGTGATGGGTCTGTTGCAAAAGGGCTCGCTGGTACCGACCGGCGGCAGCGTCAAACTGGTCGGCGAAGAACTTCTCACCGCCAGCGACCGCCGGCTGCGGCAGTTGCGCGCCACCACCATGGCGATGATTTTTCAGGAGCCGATGACGGCGCTCAATCCGGTGGTGCCGGTCGGGCGCCAGATCGACGAGGTGCTTCGCGTCCATACCGACCTCGACGCCCGCGCCCGGCGCAAGCGTATCCTGGCGATGATGGAGCAGGTCCGGCTGCCGGAAGTCGAACGCATTTTTGCCTCCTATCCGCACCGACTTTCGGGCGGCCAGCGCCAGCGCATCATGATCGCGATGGCGCTGGTGCTGGAGCCGAAACTGCTGATCGCGGACGAGCCGACCACGGCACTCGATGTCACCACGCAAAAGCAGATTTTGACGCTGATCCGCGACCTGCAGAGGGATCACGGCACCGCCGTGCTCTTCATCACCCATGACATGGGCGTGGTCGCGGAGATCGCCGACCGCGTCGCTGTCATGCGCCACGGCCAGCTGGTCGAGACCGGCGCGCTCGACACCATCCTGCGTGCGCCCGCCATGGAGTACACCCGCAACCTGCTCTCGGCGGTGCCGAGCCTGGTGCCGCGGGCGCCGCGACCCGAATCCACCGAACCGGTGGTGCTGGAGGCCAACGACCTCGGCAAGGTCTATCGCGAGCGCTCGTTCTTCGGTGGCGTCCGCGAAGTGGCGGCGGCGCAAGATGTGACGCTGACGCTGCGCAAGGGCCGCACGCTCGGCATTGTCGGCGAAAGCGGCTCCGGTAAATCGACGGTGGCGCGCTGCATCGTGCGGCTGATCGATCCGACCTCCGGCGGCATCCGCCTTGCCGGGCGAGAAATCTCCGAACTGTCGCGCCGGCTGCTGCAACCGCACCGCAAGCGCATCCAGATCATTTTCCAGGACCCCTATCGCTCGCTCAATCCGCGCATATCCGTCGGCGAAACCATCGCTGAAGGCCCGATCAATTACGGCATGCCGCATCGCGACGCGATGGCGAAGGCGCGTGAACTGCTCGAACTGGTCGATCTGCCGGTCGATGCGATCTCGCGCTATCCGCACCAATTCTCCGGCGGCCAGCGCCAGCGTATCGCCATCGCGCGGGCGCTGGCGCTCGATCCCGACGTACTGGTGGCGGATGAGGCGGTCTCGGCGCTCGACGTCTCCGTGCAGGCGCAGGTGCTCGAACTGCTCGACGAAATCCAGACCCGGCTCGGCATCGCGCTGTTGTTCATTACCCACGACCTGCGCGTCGCCGCGCAAATCTGCGACGATGTCGCGGTCATGCAGCGCGGCCGCATCGTCGAACAAGGACCGGCGGCGCAGGTCCTGACAAATCCGCAACAGGCGTATACACGACAACTGCTTGACGCCGCGCCCGGACGGGGGTGGGATTTCGCGAATTTTGGGCCGGTCGAGGCGGCTGGTGCAGCAGCCATATAAGTCCGCCGTCATTCCGGGGCGATGCCAACGGGTCCGGCCTGCGGCCGGCCCGATGACAGGCTCCGCATCGAACCCGGAATCCAAGGATTCCCCGATGTGCAATTGCACATCTGAGGTCTGGTCCTTCGGACCATCCCGGAATGACCGAGTGCTGGATTGCTTAGCGTCGCTCGCAATGACCGCTTCGCTATGGCAACTCCGTTTGGACGCCCACGCGGCATGCAAAACTGGATTGCTTCGTCGCTTGCGCTCCTCGTAACGACGAGTCTAACGTCCCGCCCATGAACCATCGCCTGAGACAGAATTGATGACCCGCATCGCCGTTGGCGGCTTCCTGCACGAAACCAATACCTTTGCCCCGACGAAGGCGACTTATGACGATTTCGTGCATGGCGGCGGCTGGCCGGCGATGGCTGAAGGCACCAACGTGCTCAAGGTGATGCGCCACATCAATGTCGGGTTGGCGGGATTTGTCGAAGCGGCGGAAGCCAATGGCTGGGAGATGGTGCCGACGATTTCCTGCGCCGCCAGCCCCTCGGCGCATGTGACCCGGGATGCCTTTGAACGTATCGTCAAGGTGATGGTCGACGGCATCAAGGCGGCAGGACCGCTCGATGCCGTCTATCTCGACCTGCACGGCGCCATGGTCACCGAACATCTCGACGACGGCGAAGGTGAAATCCTCGCGCGGGTGCGAAAAGTCATCGGCAAGGATCTGCCGCTGGTGGTCAGCCTCGACCTGCACGCCAACGTGACGCCGCAAATGGTGGAGCATGCGGACGCGCTGATCGCCTATCGTACCTATCCGCATATCGATATGGCCGATACCGGCCGCGCCGCTGCAAAGCATCTAGCGCTGCTGCTGCGCGGCCAGCAAAAATTCGCGAAGGCATTCCGGCAATTACCGTTCCTGATCCCGATCAGCTGGCAATGCACCAACGACCAGCCCACCAAGGGGATTTACCAGAAGCTGGCGGCGCTGCAGAGCGAGGCGGTACCGACGCTGTCGTTCGCGCCCGGTTTTCCGGCGGCGGATTTTCCTCATTGCGGACCCAGCGTGTTCGCCTATGGCAGGACGCAAGCCGACGCCGACGCCGCGGCTGACGCAATGACGAAACTCATCATCGGTCACGAAGATGATTTCGACGGCCGCATCTACACGCCCGACGAGGGCGTGCGCTACGCCATGGAACTGGCGAAAACCGCCAGCAGGCCCATCGTTATCGCCGATACCCAGGACAATCCTGGCGCCGGCGGCGATTCCGACACCACCGGCATGCTGCGGGCGCTGGTCCGCAACAAGGCGCAGAGAACCGCGATCGGCGTGATCTATGATCCCGCCTCGGCGAGTTCAGCGCATGCCGCGGGCGTCGGCGCCACCGTCACCCTCGCGCTCGGCGGCAAGTCGGGTATCCCCGGCGATGCGCCGTATCAGGAGACCTTTGTCGTCGAACAATTGTCCGACGGAAAATTCGTAGCCCCGGGTCCCTATTACGGCGGCCGTGACATGGACATGGGGCCGTCGGCGTGTTTGCGGATCGGCGATGTCAGGGTGGTCGTGAGTTCGCACAAGGCGCAGCTCGCCGATCAGTCGATGTATCGCTATGTCGGCATCGAGCCGATGGAGCAATCGGTCCTTGTCAACAAAAGCTCGGTGCATTTCCGCGCCGATTTCGAGCCGATCGCCGAAAAGCTCCTGATCTGCGCCGCGCCTGGCGCGATGCCGGCCGACACCGCCGCCTTGCCGTGGACGCGGCTGCGTCCGGGCATGCGTCTCAGGCCGAACGGCCCCGCCTTCGCTGCCGCCACCCATTTACCTTCCCGCTCTCCCGCCATCGGATAACAGAAATGCCCAATATCGACCGCATCGAAGGCTTTGCCGACGACCTCACCGCGATCCGCAGGGATCTGCACGCGCATCCCGAGATCGGCTTCGAGGAAGTCCGGACCTCGGGCATCGTCGCCGACAAACTGACGCAATGGGGCATCGAAGTACATCGCGGCCTCGGCGGCACCGGTGTGGTCGGTGTGCTCAAGGGCAAAGGCACCGGCGGCAAGCGCATCGGGCTGCGCGCCGACATGGACGCGTTGCCGATGGAAGAGAATACCAACCTGAAATGGCGCTCGACCATCCCCGGCCGCTTTCATGGCTGCGGCCATGACGGCCATACCACCATGCTGCTCGGCACCGCGCGCTACCTCGCCGAGACCCGGAATTTCGACGGCACCGTGCATTTCATCTTCCAGCCGGCCGAAGAAGGCCTCGGCGGCGCGCGGGCCATGATCAAGGACGGCTTGTTCGCGAAATTTCCCTGCGATGAGATCTACGGGCTGCACAATGCGCCCGATTTGAACCATGGCGAGATTGCGATCCTTCCTGGACCCGCGATGGCCGGCGCTGATTTCTTCGACATCACCATCAACGGTTACGGTGCGCACGGCGCCATGCCGAATTATTCCAAAGACCCCGTCGTGATTGCGATGTCGCTCGGCCAGGCGCTGCAAACCATCGTCAGCCGCAACGTCAATCCCCATGAGCCCGCGGTGCTGTCGATCACGCAGATCCACGCCGGCTCGGCCTACAACGTGATTCCCGGCGAGGCGAAGCTCTGCGGGACCGTCCGGGCATTCTCGGACGAGGTGCGCGCGCTGATCCGCGAGCGGATGCGCGCAATCTGCGCCGGCATCGCCAGCGCGTTCCAGGTCGAGATATCGGTCGATATCCGCGATACTTTCAGCGTGTTGGTGAACCAGGAAGAACAGTCCAAAGTGGTCGCGGAAGCCGCGCGAAGCGTGGTCGATCCCGCCAAGGTCATCACCCGGTCGGAGCCGAAGATGGGCAGCGAGGATTTTGCCGACATGCTGCACGCGGTACCCGGCGCCTATTTCTGGGTCGGCCATGAGGGCTCGGTGCCGGTCCACAACCCCGGCTATATCCTCGACGACAAGATTTTGCCAATCGGCGCCAGCATGTTTGCGCGCATCGTTGAGGCTCGGTTACCGGTAGGCGCCCATGCATGAACAGGCATCGCAGGAAGCTGTCACGTCGCTGCACGATCTCAGCGCCGTCGACCTGATCGCAGGCTTTCGGGCCAGGCAGTTTTCGCCGTCGGAAGTGCTGGAGGACGTGCTGGCCCATGTCGCGGTGTGGGAGCCGCACATCAAGGCGCTGTACGCCTTTGATCCCGAAGGCGCGCGCGCCACCGCCAGGGCATCGACCGAACGCTGGCAGAACGGCCAGCCGATCGGTGTGCTCGATGGCGTGCCGGCGACGATCAAGGACAATATCGCCACCAAGGGCGTGCCGGTGCCTTTGGGTGCCGCGACCACCACGTTGGTACCGGCCGCCGTAGATGCGCCGCCGGCGGCGCGCTTGCGGGAAGCCGGTGCGGTGATTTTTTCCAAGACCACGATGCCGGACTACGGCATGCTGTCGTCGGGCCTGTCGAGCTTCCATCCCCTCACCCGCAATCCCTGGGACCTCAGCAAGAATCCCGGCGGTTCCAGTTCCGGCGGGGGCGCCGCGGCGGCGGCCGGTTACGGCCCGCTGCATCTCGGCACCGACATCGGCGGCTCGGTGCGGCTGCCGGCCTGCTGGTGCGGGCTGGTCGCGCTGAAACCGAGCCTCGGGCGGATACCGATCGATCCGCCCTATGTCGGCCGTGTTGCCGGACCGATGACCCGCATTGTCGATGACGCCGCATTGATGATGAGCGTGCTGTCGCGGCCCGATCGCCGCGACGGCATGAGCCTGCCGCCTGACAGCATCAACTGGAAGGCGCTCGACAAACCGCTGCGCAAACAGCGCATCGGCCTGATGCTCGACCTCGGCGTCGGCCAGGCGCTGGAGCAGGACGTGCGCGATGTCGCCGTCAAAGCCGCGAAGGCGTTCGAGACGGCGGGCGCCGTCGTCACCGAAGTGGCGGGCGTGCTAACGCGCGAGATGCTCGACGGGCTCGACAATTTCTGGCGCGCACGGATGTGGGACGACCTTTCGAAGTTGACGCCGGCCGAGCGCGCCAAGGCGCTGCCCTATATTCTCACATGGGCGGAAGCCGGCGCGAAGCTGTCGGGTGTCGAGGTGGTCAGGGGGTTCAACGCCACCATGGCGATCCGGGCTGCGGCGGCAAAACTGTTCTGGGATCTCGACTATGTGATCTCGCCGGTATCGCCGGTGGTGAATTTTGCGGCTGAACTCGCCGCCCCGCTCAACGATCCAGCAAAACCGTTCGAGCACATCTGCTACACCGTGCCGTGGAACATGGCGGAAAATCCGGCGGTCTCGATCAACGGCGGCTATGACAAACAAGGTTTTCCGATCGGCGTGCAGATCATCGGCCGCCGCTTCGACGACATTGGCGTGCTCGGAATGGCGAAGGCCTTCGAGGGGTTGCGCGGCGCGCAAAAGCTGTGGCCGAAGCCGCCAGTGAAGTAACCTCTTTCGTCATTCCGGGGCGTCGCGAAAGCGACGAACCCGGAATCTCAGGCGGTAAATCGATCGAGATTCCGGGTCCACGCGCAGGCGCGTGTCCCGGAATGACGGTCTAGAAAACTTCGAAACAACAACATAGAGGAAACTCCTGATGGCCTACGAGACGATCACCTACGAGGTCGCCGAGCAGATCCTCACCATCACGCTGAACCGGCCCGACAAGCTCAATGCCTTCAACGCCACCATGCAGAAGGAATTGATCGAGGCCTTCGATGCGGCCGACAGGGACGACAATATCCGGGCGATCATCGTCACCGGCGCCGGCCGCGGATTCTGCGCCGGGGCCGATCTTTCTTCCGGTGCCGACACGTTCGATCGCGACGCGCGGCGGGGGCCGGTGAAACGCCTCGCCGACGGCAAGGTCGATTACAGCGATCCCAACGTGCGCGACGGCGGCGGACAGGTCACGCTGCGCATCTTCAAA
Organism: Bradyrhizobium erythrophlei; assembly: GCF_900129425.1. NCBI lineage: Bacteria > Pseudomonadati > Pseudomonadota > Alphaproteobacteria > Hyphomicrobiales > Nitrobacteraceae > Bradyrhizobium > Bradyrhizobium erythrophlei. The sequence continues at coordinate 5,424,409 of NZ_LT670817.1, forward strand.
TGCCTGAAACCCGTGATCGCCGCGGTGAACGGACCGGCGGTCGGCATCGGCGTCACCATGCAGCTCGCGATGGATATCCGCATCGCCTCCGAGAACGCACGCTTCGGTTTTGTCTTTTCCCAGCGCGGCATCGTGCCCGAGGCTGCCTCGAGCTGGTTTCTGCCGCGCATCGTCGGCATCGCGCAGGCGCTGGAGTGGTGTTACACCGGCCGGGTGTTTCCGGCGCAGGAGGCGCTGGCCGGCCGCCTCGTCAGCAAGGTGGTAGCGCCCGACGAATTGCTGCCGACCGCCCGCGCGCTCGCCCGCGAAATCGCCGCGAAGACCGCGCCGGTCTCGGTGGCGCTGATCCGGCAGATGATGTGGCGCATGCTGGGTGCCGACGATCCGATGGAAGCGCACAAGGTCGACAGCCGCGGCATCTACACCCGCGGCCGCTCGGAGGACGTGAAAGAGGGCGTGGTGTCGTTTCTGGAGAAGCGCCCGGCGCAGTTCAGGAACAAGGTCTCGTCGGACATGCCGGATTATTTTCCGTGGTGGGACGAGCGGGAGTATGAGTAGCGGGATGCTTGTGTTCGTCATGCCCGGCCTTGCGCCGGGCATCCACGTCTTTCTTAACTCGAGGGTCTAAAGACGTGGATGGCCGGGACAAGCCCGGCCATGACGACAAGATTTATGAGCCGCCATCGCGAGGAGCGAAGCGACGAAGCAATCCAGCTTTCTTTCTGCGCGCGGTTATGGATTGCTTCGCTTCGCTCGCAATGACGAAATCACCGCATCATCAGCGCTACCCGCCCGATCGCCTTGCGTTCGATCAGCAACCGCATCGCCTGCGCGTAATCTTCCAGCGGCAATCGATGCGAAATGTGGGGGCGGATTTTTCCGGCTTCCGCCCACGCCGTCAGCGCCTTCAATCGTACCTCACCCAGCGCGGGATTTTTCCGTACCGCCTCGCCGGCGCGGACGCCGAGCACGCTGGCGCCTTTGATCAGCACCAGGTTGGTGCGGGCAAGCCCGATGCCGCCGGTGAATCCGATGACGAGAATGCGGGCGCCCCAGGCGATGCAGCGCAGGCTGTTTTCGAAGACCTCGCCGCCGACGGGATCGAACACCACGTCGGCGCCGCGGCCATCGGTGATGCGCTTGACGGCGTCGCGGAACGGCTCGCGTCCGTACAGCACGAGGTGATCGGCGCCTTTGGCCTGAGCGACCGCGAGCTTGTCCTCCGATGACGCCGCCGCGATCACGGTGGCGCCGAGCAACTTGCCGATCTCGACCGCGGCAAGGCCGACCCCGCCGCCGGCGCCGTGCACCAGCAGCACTTCGCCTGATTGAACCTGCCCGCGATCGATCAGCGCGTGATACGCGGTGCCGTGGGCGGCGAGAAAGGTCGCGCCCTCGCCGTAGTCGAAGGTCGATGGCAACGGTGTCAGCTGCGACGGCAACACCACGGCCTCATCGGAATAGGCGCCGTGCCGCATCCTGACGATCACTCGATCGCCGACCGCAATGCCATCGGCACCTTTGGCCTCGGTCACCTCGCCGGCCGCTTCCACCCCGGGCGTGAACGGCAATTCCGGCTTGAGCTGGTACTCGCCGGCCGCCATCAAAATGTCTGGAAAATTGATCCCGGCGGCATGCACGGCGATGCGCACCTCACCCGGCGCTAGCGGCGCCGAGGCAAACGTCTCGAGACGCAAGCGCTCGGGCGGGCCAAGTTCGCGGCAGACGACCGCCTTCGACATCAGGCCGCGCTCGCTTTGCGCCGTTGCAGCGCCTCGCAAACCAGCGGCAAGCGGTCATTGCCGAAATACATATCGGTCTTGTCGAGAAAAATCGTTGGCGAGCCGAAGCCGCCGCGCGCCATCACTTCATCGGTATTGGCCTTGAGCTGATCCTTGATCGCCTGCTCGCCAATCCCTGCGAGGAATTTCGTGGGATCGACACCGACGCTGCTGCAGACTTCCGTCAGCACGTCATCCCTGGAGATATCCTTGTCGCCGCCCCAATAGGTCTCGAACACCGCGCGCGCAAACGGCACCATGTCCTTGCCGAGCCAGATGCAGCCGCGCATCGCTTTCACGCTGTTGACCGGAAACACCGTCGGCCGCATCTTGATCGCAAGTCCCGCCGAACGTGCCCAGTCCGCCATGTCTTTCTTCTGGTAATCGACCTTGGCCTGCACCGGCTTCTCCCGCGACGCATAGACGCTCGGATTGATGGTGTTGAAGATGCCGCCGACCAGAATCGGCCGCCACGAAATCTCGGCATTGAATTCCTTCGCCAGCGGCTGGATGTTGTGGAAGGCGAGATAGGTCCAGGGGCTGGAGCAGTCGAAGAAGAATTCGATCATGGCGTTTCCTTTTGTTCTTGGTTTGATTCTCGATCCTCATCCCCGCGCAACGGCTTCGCCGTTGTCGCTGGAGGAGCGCGCTCTTCGCGCGCGTCTCGAAGGATGAGTGGCACTGTCGGAACCTCATGGTTCGAGACGGCGCAAGGGCGCCTCCTCACCATGAGGGCTCTGGCTGTCATTTCCTCCCCACCATCTCCTTCGCCGCCTGCCCGAACATGTTCTTGCGCGCCTCCTCGTCGAACGGCTCCTTCGACCGCCGCACGATCGACGATTGCCGGTATCCGATTGTTGGGGCTGATGGCCAGAAACTCCGGCCTGAATTGTTCGCCGGCGCGAATATTCACGGGAACGACCGTATAGGGCAGCCCCAATTCCTCCAGCATGATCGAGATTTTCCAGCCGTTCGGCGTCGGCGCGTAATGGAGGTCGATCATGCGGTCGTCCTGAAGATGGCCGCCGCATCCTAGCCTGCGACGCCCCCCTGTTCCAGCCGGCATGCGGTCTTGTGGGGCGCATGCCTAACATGGCACACAGGCGCTCCATCAGAACCGACGAGGAGGCCCATATGCTGTTTCCAACCACGATCGCCGGCTCTTTGCCGAAACCGGAATGGCTGGCCGAGCCCAACAAACTGTGGGCACCCTGGAAGTCGTCAGGTGATGAACTGGCGCGCGCCAAGCGCGACGCCACTTTGCTGGCGATCAAACTGCAGGAAGATGCCGGCGTCGATATCGTCACCGAGGGCGAGCAGGCCCGCCAGCATTTCGTCCATGGTTTTCTGGAGAAGATCGAGGGCATCGATTTCGCCCACAAGGTCGAAATGGGAATCCGCAAGGACCGCTACAAGGCGATGGTGCCGCAGGTGGTGGCGCCGTTGCGCCTGAAAGGCCGCGTCCATGCCGACGAGGCCCGTGTCGCCCGCACCCACACCACGCGCCAGCTGAAATTCACCCTGCCCGGCCCGATGACCATCATCGACACCATCGCCGACCAATATTACGGCGACCGCGTCAAGATGGCCTTCGCCTTTGCCGAACTGCTCAACGAGGAAGCCAGGGCCTTGCAGGCCGACGGCGTCGACGTGATCCAGTTCGACGAGCCCGCCTTCAACGTCTACATGGACGAGGTCTCGGACTGGGGCATCAAGGCGCTGGAACGCGCCGCCGAAGGACTGACCTGCGCCACTGCGGTGCACATCTGCTACGGCTATGGCATCAAGGCCAACACCGACTGGAAGGAAACGCTGGGCAGCGAGTGGCGCCAGTACGAAAAAATCTTTCCGGCGATCGCCAACAGCCCGATCCAGCAGGTCGCAATCGAATGCCGCAATTCGCGGGTGCCGCTCGATTTGCTTGGCCTGCTCACCGGCAAGGTGGTTCAGGCCGGCGTGATCGATGTCGCCAGCGACACCGTCGAGACCGCCGAGGATGTCGCCGACGTGATCGACGCCGTCTCGAAATTCGTGCCGAAGAGCAACATCGTCGCCACCACCAATTGCGGCATGGCGCCGATGCATCGCGATATCGCGGAAGCGAAATTGATGGCGCTCGGCGCGGGCGCAAAGCTGGCGCGGCAGAAATTCGGGTGAGATCGTTTCGATTTTCATCAATAACGACGAGATTGACCCAACTGCGACAGCCGCGCGATCATAATTCCGCCAAGGCGGGCACAAGAAGGCCCCGGACGATGCCGGGGCCTAAAGTTTGCCGGAGATAGGGAACTAGATCAGTACCTCCCGGTGTACTGGCCACCCCAGTTGAACCGGTAGTTGATGCGCGCAGTGACGATATCAATGTCCTGACGGATCGTGTCGGTACGGAATGGGCTGCCGACCGGGATGCCAGCCAAAACGCCTGCCGATGTGGTGCCGACGCCTTGGTTACTCATGAAAAGGTGATCGTACTCGAACGCAACCGACCAATTCGGTGCGAATCCGACTTCGACGCCCGTTCCGACGGTACCACCCCAGCGTGTTTGATTCGCCGCATCGAACAGCGCGCCTGTGGTGGTCACCGTACCTCGGAATTTGTCCTCGGTTACGGCCCCGCCGCCCTTCACATACCAAAGGACGTTGTTCCAGGCATAGCCGATTTGGCCGGTGAACAGGCCGAACGCTTCGACCTTGGAATTGTTAGTCCAGGCGGGAATGAAAGAGCTGACATTGGATCCCGTCAAATCAGCCCAGTCGCCCTGCGCTTCCAGACCCCACACCCAACCGGCGGTCTCCCAACGGTATCCAATCTGACCGCCAGCCACTCCGCCGGTCGCGTCGTGACAACCTTCACTGAAGGGGGCGCGAGGTCCAAGGAAGTTCGTGACAGTCCAGCAGTTGTGGTCAAAACCGCCGCCGCCGTTGCCGCCGATGTAGAAGCCGGTCCAATCGTAAACAGGAAGCGGCGGGGGTGGTGGCGGCGCCTTGGTGTAAGGGGCAATATCAGCGGCCGACGCGGGAACGGCTATGCCCAATGCTAGTAAACCAACTGTAGCCAGCAAAAATTTCTTCATCGCTTTTCCCCATTTCCGTCGCCTCTTGATCTACCTGAAGCGATAGATGCACTCGCGACTGCCGATAATGTTGTAGAGCTGCGCTTGATTTGAAATTCCGCCTGAATGCTACGCGATTTAGCCCGAATATTCTGTGCCTTAAATACAACTGACGATTTTTAGAATGTGACCAAAAAATGGCCGGTTTGCGCCCTCTTTTGGGGCCAAACCTGTTGAACTTCCAAAACCTGCTGAACTTCTAAAGCGGGACGCCAATTCAAATTCCGCAAGCTTGCTCCTGCGCGGCCGAAAAATTTTCGATGTTTTGAGTGCTATTCCGTTGGCTCCATCGCGGTCGGATGCAGCAGCGGTCGATAGCCCGCCGAGAGCGCCCGCAGCGTCGAGGGCGGCGTCAGCAGCATCGCATCTTCGAGCGGATTTGGCGCCTCGCGATAGCCGGCCGGCGACCACTCCATTGCCTTTCCCCGCACAGTCAAAAAACTCTTGGCTGCCTGTTGAAGTATCGCGCCGTCGGGCAGTTGCCGCCACGGCATCGGCAGTGCATGCAGACGCTTGTTGCGGCCATCCAACCGCTCGCCGTGCAGCACCGCATCGATCTCAGCCGCGCGCGCATGCGCGACGCCGTTGCCTTCTTCCCACGCCGAGCGAAAGCGCTGCGCCTCGTCGCGACGGCAGAAGAAGCACGGGCGATGCCCGGCCGCCAATGCGGTCGCCTCGTCGAGAAAGAACAATTCGGTCCAGCTGCGCCCGCCCATCACCTCGCGCCGCCGGCCCCTGAACTCGCAGACGCAGGTGAGCCATGCCTTGCCGGCCCAGCGCCGCGTCAGAGTTTTCGTGGCGGGATCATGGATGATGCCGCGATTGCCGGTGAACATGCCGCGATGAGGCGTGGCGACGATGTCGCCGGAGGGTGTGACGCGGTTTTGCAGCGGCATGGGCAGCTCGACGATTAGACCATGGCCGTCCTTACAGGAAGCGAAGCGACAAGGGGATTCAGGCTGTCATTCCGGGATGGTGCGTTAGCACCAGACCTCACATGTGCAATTGCACATCGGGGAATCCTTGGATTCCGGGTTCGATGCTACGAAGCATCGCCCCGGAATGACGGCCTGTCACGCGGCGCCGTCGCGGATCGGCGGCTGGAACGACAGCGCGGTATCCCACGGAAAGAAAATCCAGGTGTCCTGCGACACCTCGGTGATGAACGTGTCGACCAGCGGCCGGCCCATCGGTTTTGCATACACGGTGGCGAAATGCGCATCGGGGATCATGTCGCGCACGAGGCGCGCGGTCTTGCCGGTGTCCACGAGATCGTCGACGATCAGCAGCCCCTTGCCGGTGCCGCCGCCGAGTTTCGCGGTGTCGGCTGAAATACCCTTGAGAACCCTGAGGTCGCTCTGCCTGGTGTGATCGTAGCTGGCGATGCAGACGGTATCGATCACGCGAACCCCAAGCTCGCGCGCGACGATCGCCGCCGGCACCAGCCCGCCGCGGGTGATCGCGATCACAGCATGAAACGGTCCCACTTCGTTCAGCCGCCAGGTCAGGGCCCGGCAATCCCTGTGAAACTGGTCCCATGACACCGGAAAGGCCTTGCCCGCCCGCTCCTGCGCACTCAGCTCCGGATGCTCCGCCATCATGGTTCTCCCTGCATCTTGCGAATGACGAAAGTGCCGGTAGCAGTCGCGACGATCTTGTCGCTCTGCCAAAGCTCCGCACTCGCGTGACAGGTCTCACGGCCCCGGAGCAGGACGCGGCCAAGACCCTTCAATGGACCCAGCCGGGCCGGCCGGTGAAATTGCACATTGAGGTTTACGGTCGGCGCAAATTGCGCGAGGTCGAGCGTCGCCGACAGCGCGGTGCCCATGGTGTCGTCGAGCATCGCCGCGAGAAATCCGCCCTGCACGTTTCCGGCCGGATTCAGAAATTCCGCCCTTGCCTCGAATTTGGTTTCAATCGTGCCGCGCTCGCCGTCGATCTCGACAAACGCAAGACCAAGGGTTTTCGCGCAAGGCGGCGGCGGAATTCGCCCGTCGGCCATCTTCCAGAAAAACGAACTCTTGTCCACGATGCCGCTCTCGCTGTTGCTTCGAATGATCGGTCCGCTAGCGGATCACGTTCAATCCCGCCAGCATCTCCTTCACAGCCGCCATCGCGGCGGTGAGCTTTTCGGGATCGCGCGAGCGGACGACGAGGTTGGTGTTGGGCTTCTTGTCTTCGTCCTGAAACGGGTAACTGCCGATCATCGTGTCGGGATGGGCCTTGGCGATATCGCGCAAGGGACCACCGATATCGCCTTCCCGCGCGTTGGCGCGCACCGATTCCGACAGCATCCGCACCCCCGATTTCAGCTTCGGCGCGACAATGTCCATCATCGCCTGCATGATCGACGGCACACCGGCCATGACGATGACGTTGCCGATCTTGAAGCCGGGCGCCAGGATGGTCGCGCTCTGGATCAGTTCGGCGCCGTCGGGAATCCGTGCCATGCGCAGCCGCGCCTCGTTAAGCTCGCCGGCGCCCTGGAAGCGCTCGCGAAACCGCGCCACCACCTCCGGGTGATGGTCGATGCCGACGCCGAACGCCTTGGCGACGCTGTCGGCGGTGATGTCGTCATGGGTCGGCCCGATGCCGCCGGTGGTAAAGACATAGGTGTAGCGATGGCGCAGCGCGTCCAGCGCCGCGATGATCTCGGGCTCCTCGTCGGCGACGACCCGCACCTCCTTGAGGTCGATCCCGATATTGGTCAGGTATTCCGCGATAAAGCCGATGTTCTTGTCCTTGGTCCGCCCGGACAGGATCTCGTCGCCGATCACCAGAATTCCCGCGGTGACGATATCGCTCATGACCTCTCCTCACCCTGCATCGTGACTTCGAGCACCGCATCTAAGCACCGTGTTTTGCTACCGAAATAAGCACCGGCCAGCCATATTTTCGGGCACTCGCGGAACCATCCATACCAAATGGCCCCACCGAATGCATATCGCGCTGGCCCGGGCCTTGCTACCATCCCTTTCAGTCATGCACTGTCCTACGTGGCCTGGGGGGAACAGTCGGGAAGATGGCAGTTGCGTTCGATGAGATGAATGGGGCCGCCGGCGACCTCCGTCCGGCCTACCGGGAGCTCTCCCGCTGGCTCAAGGAGACGCCGCCGGACGCGCTGGAATATCGTCGGCAGGAAGCGGAATTGCTGTTCCGCCGGATCGGGATCACTTTTGCCGTCTATGGCGATGCCGAAGCCCAGGAACGGCTGATTCCCTTCGATGTGATCCCGCGGATCATGTCGGCAAAGGAGTGGGCGATCCTCGAAAAGGGCCTGAAACAGCGGGTCCGCGCGCTCAACATGTTCCTGCGCGACATCTATCATGGCCGCGATATCCTCCGCGCCAATATCATTCCCGACGACCTGATCTTCCAGAATCCGGTGTTCCGGCCGGAGATGAACGGCCAGAACGTGCCGCACGACGTCTACGTCCACATCGCCGGCATCGACATCGTCCGCGTCGACCCGGAAAACTTCTACGTGCTGGAGGACAATGCCCGCACCCCCTCCGGGGTGTCCTACATGCTGGAAAACCGCGAAATCATGATGCGGCTGTTTCCGGACCTGTTCGCCCGCCACCGCGTCGCGCCTGTGGAAAAGTATCCGGACGAACTGTTGGCGGCGCTGCGGTCGGTGGCGCCGCTCGGCGCGTCGGCCGAGCCCACGGTGGCGCTGATGACGCCCGGCGTCTACAACTCCGCCTATTACGAGCATTCGTTCCTGGCCGACAAGCTCGGCATCGAGCTGGTCGAGGGCCGCGACCTCATCGTCAAGAACGATGAGGTGTTCATGCGCACCACCGAGGGGCTCAAGCGCGTCGATGTCATCTACCGCCGGGTCGATGACGACTTCCTCGATCCCCTCAGCTTCCGCCCGGATTCCGCGCTCGGTGTGCCCGGGCTGATGTCCGCCTATGCGGCCGGCAATATCACACTGGCCAATGCGGTCGGGACCGGGATCGCCGACGACAAGGCGGTTTACTCCTACATGCCCGAGATCGTGAGATTCTATCTCGGCGAAGAACCGATCCTGAAGAACGTGCCGACCTGGCGCTGCCGCGAGCCCAGGGACCTGGCTTACGTGCTCGATAATCTCAGCGAACTCGTGGTGAAGGAAGTCCACGGCTCCGGCGGCTACGGCATGCTGATCGGACCGGCCGCGACCAAGGCGACGATCGAAGCCTTCCGCGACAAGCTCAAGCGCGATCCCGAGGGGTTCATCGCCCAGCCGACGCTGGCGCTATCGACCTGCCCGACCTGCACCGACTCCGGCCTCGCGCCGCGCCATGTCGACCTGCGGCCGTTCGTGCTGACCGGCAGCAATCACGTCACCATCGTCCCGGGCGGGCTGACGCGGGTGGCGCTGAAGGAGGGTTCGCTGGTGGTGAATTCGAGCCAGGGCGGCGGCACCAAGGACACGTGGATCCTGGATGAATGATATGCTGGATTTGAGCGAGCTTACGTCCCCCCTTCACGACCTTTCCCCGCAAGGGGAAAGGAGAAAAAACTGACGCCCCCGCATGCTGTCGCGCACCGCCGAAAACCTGTACTGGCTCGCCCGCTACGTCGAACGCGCGGAATATCTCGCGCGCACGATCGAGGCGACGCTGCGCGTCACCGCGCTGCCGAACACCTATATCGGCAAGACCAACGAGTGGGACTCGGCACTGCTGACCGCGGGCGTCAGCGCGAGTTTTTACGAAATTCACGAGCAGGCCGACGAGCACAGCGTCGTCGATTATCTGTCGTTCTCGCCGAGCAATCCGTCATCGATCCGCAGCTGTATCGAAAACGCCCGGCTCAATTCGCGCTCGGTACGAACCGCGCTGACCAGCGAGATGTGGGACACCATCAACGGCGCCTGGATCGATCTTCAGGAAGTCTGGGGCAAAGGCACCAAGACCCGCGAAGAACTGACGAAATTCTTGCGCTTCGTGCAGGAAACCTCGCTGCGGTTCGACGGTTCGGCCTATCGGACCATGCTGCGTAACGACGCCTACTGGTTCTCCCGGCTGGGACTGCATCTTGAGCGCGCCGACAATACCGCCCGCATCCTCGACGTGAAGTACCACGTGCTTTTGCCCGAGGAGGAACACGTTGGCGGACCGCTCGACTACTATCAGTGGACCTCGATCCTGCGCTCGGTTTCGGCACTGACCGCCTATCACTGGGTCTATCGCGAAACCCTTAAACCATGGCTGATCGCGGATCTCTTGATCCTGAACGATTCACTGCCGCGTTCGCTGGCCAGCTGTTACGGCAATCTGGTGCGCAACCTCGACCAGATCGGCGTCGCCTATGGCCGCCAGGGCGCCTCGCAGCGCCATGCGCGCGGCGTCCGCAATCGCCTGGAGCACAGCCACATGGACGACATTTTCCAGCACGGCGTGCATGAGTTCATCCAGGAATTCATTGCTGACAACGCAAGGCTCGGCGAAATCATCACCAAACAGTATTTGATTTGAGGTTGGAATGCTCAATGTGGAATCATAGCTATCAGCGAGCTACGTCTCACCTCTCCCGTGGGGAGAGGTCGGATCGGACAGGCGATGCGAAGCATCGTCCGGTGCGATCCGGGTGAGGGGTTACGGCCCAACGATAGACCGTAACCCCTCACCCCCGCCCTCTCCCTACGGGAGAGGGAGCTCACCCCATTTGCCGCAACACTTTTGGCTCACCGGACTGCCTGTCATGCGCCTGCGAATTGCCCATTCCACCAGCTACCGCTACGAGCCGCCGGCCACCGGCGTCATTCAAATCCTGCGGATGACGCCGGGCAGCCATGACGGGCAGTACGTCGCGGAATGGCAGATCGACGTCTCCACCGATTCGCGGCTCGATGTGCATCAGGATGCGTTCGGCAATGTCACGCATGTGCTGACCCACGGGCCGATCGCCGACCTCACCATCACGGTCGAAGGTCTGATCGAGACCCACGACACCGGCGGGGTGCTCCGCGGCACCGATGAACGCTTTCCGCCCAGCCTGTTCCTGCGTTCGACGCCGCTGACCGAGGTCAATCCGGCGATGGCGAGCTTTTCGCGCGAATTGCGCCTGGAATCGGAAGACGATGTGCTCGGGTTTCTGCACGCGCTGATGATGCAGATCAACGAGCACATGACGTTCGACGAAGACCCCACCAACAGCGGGACCTCGGCGGTGGAAGCCTTCGGATTGAAGCGCGGGGTATGTCAGGACTATGCGCATATCTTCATCGCCTGCGCGCGCTCTGCCGGCATTCCCGCGCGCTTCGTTGCCGGGCATTTCCTGCGCTCCGACGGGATGGTCAACCAGCAGGCCGGCCACGCCTGGGCGGAGGCTTTCGTGCCGGATCTCGGCTGGGTCGGATTCGATCCGGCCAACGCCATCTGCACCACCGACGCGCATGCCCGCGTTGCCATCGGGCTCGACTACCTCGGCGCGGCGCCGGTGCGGGGAACCCGCTATGGCGGCGGCATGGAAACCCTGACGGTGGCGGTCAAGGTCGATCAGGCCGGACGGCAGGGGCAATCGCAGAGCCAGTTCTAAGGATCCGCCTTAATTCCGGGACTTCCAGCGTCATTGCGAGGAGCGTCAGCGACGAAGCAATCCATCTATCCACGGAGCGGCTATGGATTGCTTCGCTTCGCTCGCAATGACGAGAGGAAATAGGGTTGGAGACATCAGCGAAATTGGCTAGTAATTCTCGCCGTCTGATGCGTTCGAGGACCGGGAATGACGTATTGTTGCGGAGTGCTGGTGCGGGACGGGCTGGTCATGATCGCGGACACCCGAACCAATGCCGGCCTCGATAATGTCTCGACCTTTCGCAAGCTGCACGTCTTCTCAAAGCCGGGCGATCGCATCATGGCGATCGCCAGCGCCGGCAATCTGGCGATCAGCCAGTCGGTGCTGTCGACCCTGACCGAGGGACTGGAAGACCCGCATTCCGGCGAGATCGAAACGCTTCTGAACGCGCCGACCATGTTCCAGGCGGCGCAGCGCATCGGCCGGGCGATCCGGGCGGTCCACGCCACCGAAGGCACCGCGCTGCAGTCCGAGGACATCAATTTCGACGTGTCGTTCCTGTTCGGCGGCCAGATCAAGGGCGCGCGGATGCGGCTGTTCATGGTCTACCCGGCCGGCAATTTCATCGAATGCACCACCGACACGCCGTACCTGCAGATCGGCGAGCATAAATACGGCAAGCCGGTGCTCGACCGCGCCATGCATTACGACGTCGAACTGTATGAAGCGCTCAAGACCAGCCTGATCTCGATGGATTCGACGATGCGATCCAATATCGGTGTCGGCCTGCCGATCGACGTGCTGGTGGTGCGCAACGACGTCTGCGATGCCGATCTCAATCATCGCATCGAGGCGGGCGAGCCGTATTTTCACGATCTGCGTTCGCGCTGGTCGGCGGCGCTGCGCGCGGCGCATCAGAATATTCCAAGACCACCCTACAAAACAGAATCATAACCAAGAACACAACAAGGCAGGAAGCAAATGACTGAGGCAGGAAAAAACAAGATCGCTGTCGTAACCGGCGCGGGTACCGGCGTCGGACGAGCCGCATCGCTGGCGCTGATGGGCGCCGGCTTCACGGTCGTGTTGGCCGGGCGCCGCCTGGAGATGCTGCAGGAGACCCAGAAGCTCGGCGAGAACGTCGGCAAGAGCCTGCCGGTTCCCGCCGATATGGCAGATCCCGGTTCGATCGCCGCCCTGTTCGCCAAGGTGATGGACGTCTACGGCCGGCTCGACGTGCTCTTCAACAATGCCGGCATGGGCGCGCCGCCGGTGCCGTTCGAGGATCTCAGTCTCGCGCAATGGCAGGCGGTGGTGTCGACCAACCTCACCGCGCCGTTTCTGTGCAGCCAGCACGCCTTCCGCATTATGAAGGACCAGACCCCGCGCGGCGGCCGCATCATCAACAACGGCTCGATCTCCGCGCACGCGCCGCGGCCGTTCTCTTCGGCCTACACCTCCACCAAGCACGCCATCACCGGCCTGACCAAGGCGACCAACCTCGACGGCCGCGCCTACGACATCGCGGTAGGCCAGGTCGACATCGGCAATGCCGCGACCCCGATGACCGATCGCATGGTCGACGGCGTGCTGCAGCCCGACGGCCGCAAGATGCCGGAGCCGCGGATGGACGCCAAGGCGGTCGGCGACGCCGTCGCCTACATGGCGAGCCTGCCGCTCGACGCCAACGTGCTGTTCATGACGGTGATGGCTTCGAAGATGCCGTTCGTCGGACGGGGGTAAGACGCTGCGTGCCCCGGACGCAGCGCGGCACGAAGTGCCGCACTGCCGAGCCGGGGCCCATCGAGCCCGCACGCTTTGTGTGGGTCCCGGCTCTGCGGAGCAGCGTGAAGGACGCTGCACCGCGTCCGGGACAAGTTGAGATCGTGGCCCAGGCTGTGGCCGGATTCCGGCGTCACGCCCCCTACTCCAGCCGCTCCACGTCGCGCAGCGTTGGAAACAGCTTCATCCACAACAACGCGATCGCGATGGTTCCGAGGCCGCCCAGCACGGCTGCCGGCACCGCGCCGAGAAGAGCGGCGGTCACGCCGCTCTCGAACTGGCCGAGTTGGTTCGAGGCATTGATGAACAGGAAGTTCACGGCGCCGACCCGGCCCCGCATTTCGTTCGGCGTGGAGAGTTGGACCAGCGAAAAGCGGATCACCACGCTGACGGTATCGGCCGCTCCCAGGATCGCCAGCGCCAGAAGCGACAGCCACATCAAATGGGAAACGGCAAATACGACCGTCGCGGCACCGAACACGATCACGGCCTGAAACATCCGCATGCCGACGCGGCGGCTGATGGTATGGCGCGCCAGCACGGCCGTCATCAGCAAAGCGCCGACCGCCGGAGCGGCGCGCAGAATGCCGAGTCCCCACGGACCGGTCTGCAAGATATCGCGCGCGTAGATCGGCAGCAGGGCGGTCGCTCCCCCGAGCAAAACCGCGAACAGGTCGAGCGAGATCGTCCCCAGGATGGCGGCATTGCTGCGGACGAACCTGACGCCGGCGAACAGGTCGGCGGGGGTTGCGGAATCCCTGACGACGGCCGGTTGCGCCAGATGGATTGCACCGGTCAGTATCGCTCCCGATAGCCAGAACAAGACCATCAGGCCGTAGGGCATGCCGGGAGCAACGGCAAAGGCCAGGCCGCCGATGGCGGGTCCGGTAATGGTGGCGATTTGAGCGGCGCCGCTCGATATCGCGGTCGCGCGCTGCAGCGAGCCTTGCGGAGCGATCAGCGGCAGCAGCGCGGCCGTCGCCGGACTCTCGAACGCGCCGGCCGTTCCGAGCACGGCCGTTGCGATGAAAATCTGCAGCACCGTCAACCAGCCGGCATAGGCGCCCCATGCCAGAAACAGCGCCGTCAGCGCTTCGGCGAGCTGGCAAATCTGCACCACCCGCTTGCGCTCATAGCGGTCGGCCGCGTGTCCCGCCACGAACACCAGCAAGGCCGTTGGCAGGAACTGCACCAGTCCCACCATACCAAGGTCGAACGCACTGCCGGTCAGGTCATAGATCTGCCAGCCGATTGCCACGGCGCCGATCTGGCTGGAGAAACGCGAGAAACTTCGCGACAGCAGAAACAGTAGAAACGAGCGGTGTTTGAGCAGGGCGCGGGAGCCCACTGGTATCAAGGACGACATCGTTGCAACGGTTTCTGCCTCACTGCGAATGGTGAGCAGTCGCCCACTCCAAGTCTCCCGTGAGGCCGTGGCTGACCGTTGCCCTATTGTCAATGCCGGCGTCGACCGTTTCCGGGAAAACCCGCGCGCGGCATTGCACTTTGGCGCGTGTCGCTGCCATAATTGTCAGGGGATCGGGGTGTTGATGCTTCAACTGCAATCGGCGTTCGGGGTGTTGGCGTTGCTGGCGATCGCGTGGGCGTTTGGCGAGAACCGCCGCGCGGTCTCGCCGCGGCAAACCACGGTCGGCCTTCTCGTCACCCTCCTCACCGCGGTGGCGCTGATAAAACTGCCCTTCGTCCCGCGCGCCTTCGGCGTCATCAACGATGCCGTCGGCGCGATTGCGTCGGCCTCGCGCGCCGGCACCTCGTTCGTGTTCGGCTATCTCGGCGGCGGCGCGCTGCCGTTCGATTTGAAGGCGCCCGGCGCTGATTTCATTCTGGCGTTTCAGGCGCTGCCGGTCGTACTTGTCATGAGCGTGCTCACCACGCTGCTGTTCTATTGGCGGGTGCTGCCGCCGGTGGTTCGCGGCATGGCATGGCTGTTGGAACGCACGCTCGGCGTCGGCGGCGCGGTCGGGCTGTCGACCGCGGCCAATATCTTTCTCGGCATGGTGGAAGCGCCGCTGTTCATCCGGCCTTACCTCAAGCAGCTGACGCGCAGCGAATTGTTCCTGGTGATGACCGGCGGCATGGCCGGGATCGCCGGCACCGTGCTGGTGCTCTACGCCACGTTGCTGGCGCCGCTGATACCAGACGCCGCGGCGCATTTCGTCATCGCCTCGGTACTTGGCGCGCCCGCGGCCATCCTGATCAGCCTGATCATGGTGCCCGAGACCAGCGAGACCAGGACCGGCGGCGCGCTTGGCGATCCGGACATGCACGCCTCGTCCACCATGGACGCCATCGTCAAGGGCACCTCAGCCGGGCTCGAACTGTTGCTCAACATCGTCGCGATGCTGATTGTGCTGGTGGCGCTTGTATATCTCGCCAACGCTATCCTCGGACTGTTGCCTGAGGTCGGCGGCTCCGGGATTTCCCTGCAGCGGATGCTGGGTTACGCGATGGCGCCGGTGTGCTGGCTGATGGGCCTGCCGTGGCCGCAGGCGGTCACGGCCGGCAGCCTGATGGGCACCAAGACCGTGCTGAATGAGCTGATCGCCTATGTCGATCTGTCAAAACTCGCGCCGGGCGCGCTCGATTCCCGCTCGAGGCTGATCATGCTCTACGCGCTGTGCGGCTTCGCCAATTTCGGCAGCCTCGGCATCATGATCGGCGGCCTCGGCACCATGGCGCCGGAGCGCCGCGACGAGATCAATTCGCTCGGATTGAAATCGATCGTCTCGGGCACGCTGACGACCTGCCTGATGGGCGCGATCGTGGGGGTGTTGAGTTGACCATGGTGAACCGTCATGGCCGGGCTTGTCCCGGCCATCCACGTCTTTGTCTCGCAAGGAAGTAAGACGTGGATGCCCGGCACAAGGCCGGGCATGACGAACGCTACTTCCCCAGCCCCAGCATCGGCTCCACTCTCGTCATCACATACACCGACCCCTCCGCGGTGAGATGGGCGTGATCCCATGCCAGCGGAATGCCGCCGTCGATGGTGAGCGGGCATTGCCATTCCGGGCAGACCGCATCGACCACCGAAATGTAGGAGAATTTCTCGTGCGCCGGGAGTGCTGCTTTCATCTGCTGGTCGAGCGAGAAAATATCGGCCAGCACGAAATCCTCGGGACGCGGATCGACCTGCCGCAGATGCGCGCGCATCAGCATCGACGGCAGCCTTGCCTTGAACTGCACGGCCGGCCCGAGCAGCACCACGGAGATACCCAGACCATTGAGCCTTGAGATGGTCTGCCGGAGGTCGGCGATCATGCCGTCGAACCGCGGCGGGCGGGAATATTCCAGCCAGTCCGCTGAGAGGATAACGAGGTCGGGCTTGCGATCCCCAAGAAATGCTTCCATTTGCGTCGCAAAGTCGCGGCATGAGGAGTTGCCTTGCGCCGCCGCGTTCAATGTCGGCATGCAGGCCGCCTGCGTCGCCTGCAGGATGTTCACGCGTTGCGGATCGGTCGTCTCGCGCAGGCCATGGAAATAATGCGCCGCGAGGCTGTCGCCCCACAACAGCACGTTGGTTTTGCCTGCTGCCAGCGCGAGGCAGGCGTCGTCGAACACGCCGCTGCGAGGTGCGAAGCAACTGCCATAACGATAGAGCGGCTGATAATTGTAGGTATTGTAGGATTCAAGCTGCAGCGCCACGCGGTCGGCATCCGACGGCGTCCGGCTCAAGACGATTCCGCCGGCGCTGCCGGCCAGCAGGACTACGCTTGCGATTCCGGCGAAGCGGAATGCGGCGCGGCGCGTCGGCGCCAGCGATTTCTGGCGGAACGGCTGTTCGACAAATCGCCACGACAGATAGGAGATCACCACCGTCAGCGCGAACAGCGCGATCTTGTCGCCGGCGTCGAGCACCAGGCTGCTTTTCGAGAACCGCGCAAAGGTGAACAGCGGCCAGTGCCAGAGATACAGCGAATAGGAAATCTGCCCAAAGAACCTTGCGACATGGAGCGGCGAATATGGCCCTCGCTTCAGCGTGGGCACGCCGATGCCGCTCCAGAGGAACATGGCCGCACCGACGCACGGCGTGAGCGCGTTGAAACCGGGAAAGCCCGGCCCCTGCCGCAGCGAAAATATCGGGATTGCGATCAGTACCAGCGCGACGCCGCGCGCGATTTGCTGCGCCAGCGCATTGCGCAGCACCGGAAAGCCCGGGATCGCAATGATGCCGCCGATCAGGAATTCCCACGCCCGCGGCGGGCTCATGAAAAAGGCATTGGCGGAACGATCAGTGTTCATCAGCCAGACGCAAAGCGCAAACGATGCCAGCGCTAGCGCGCCGAGCGCTGTCGGCAGCACGATGCGCCTGCCGCGCGCGGCGCGCGCGAGCGCCCACAACAGTAGCGGCAGCGCCAGATAAAACTGCTCCTCGACCGCCAGCGACCAGGTGTGCAGCAGCGGCTTCTCCACCGCCGCGTGGTCGAAATAGCCGGTCTGGAACCAGAAGAAGAAATTCGAGGTGAAGGTCACGACCGCCGCGACCGAACGAAAAAACTCCTGTCGCTCGGAGGTCAGGAGAAAATGGAATGACGGAATAGCCGTCAGCGCCACCATCGCGTAAAGCGCGGGCAACAGCCGCCGCACCCGCCGCTCGTAGAATTGCGTAAAGGAGAAGGTGCCGCTTTCGAGTTCCGACCGGATGATTCCGGTGATCAGGTAGCCTGAGATCACAAAGAAGATATCGACGCCGACGAAGCCGCCGAACACCGCCGGCGCCTCGAAATGGAACGCGACCACCGCCAGCACGGCGATGGCGCGCAGCCAGTCGATGTCTTCGCGATAGGCGCGCCTCACAGTCGCTATGCCGCCTTTTCCTGGCTGCACGATAAGCATGCGGTGAGGTGCACGCGCATCATGTCGCGAGTTCGACCGTCTTGAACTCCGCGGGCAGGATCACTTCGAGCAGTTCGACGTCATCGGAATAATCCAGGATCAGGTGCTTGAGCCGCGGCGGCTGGGTCCATGCACTGCCCTGCTTCATCAGGGTCTCGCCCTGCCCTTCCATGTAGGTTTTGACCCAGCCTTTCAGGACATAGACCATCTGAAATTCGACGTCGTGGAAATGCAGCTTTGAAACCTCCGCCGGATTGCACGGACCGATCAGGCGGATCACATGCGCCCGGGCCAGACCGCCGCTCGCCTCGGCAACGCCGAGATCGCGGTAGTGCGCGTAGGCGCGCAAGCCATCGGCTTTGAAATCCTCGTCGCGGTAATGACTGATGGCGATGCGCTGTTTCGGGCGGACGCGCCTGGCGGCGGGCTGCGCGCGGGCCTTGGTCTTGCGATCCTTGGTCTTGCGATCCTTAGCCTTGATCGATTTTCGCGCCACGGATTTGACGGCGGTCTTCCCGGCGGCCGCCTTGCGCGCAGGCGATTTCTTCTGCGCGGCGGCGCGGGCCGCGGTCCGCGATGTCGGCTTCTGCGTGGCCATGGACGTCCTCCCTTTCGGCGTTGCGGGAAAACGTTAACACGGATCGCGCGTCGTCGCACGGACCGCGCTTCGCAGGTTGGAAAAAGGGCAACCGAGCCCACCAACGTCATCGGGGGTGGATCGTGGCAGGTACGCTTCGTTTTGCCCACCCCGCGAAATCCCGTGCTTTCAATGCAGCCGGAACACGCCGTCGACGGCGCGCAGTTCGGCGGGCTTGATCAGCTTGGAATGCGCAACCGTGACGGCAAAAAGCGGGCCCTCGAGCTTCTGTTGCCAGAACGAGAGAAAATCCTTCAAGGCCGGGAAATTCGGAAACAGATCGTAATTCTGCCAGACGTAGGTTTGCAGCAACGAGGGATGATCAGGCATGCGGTACAGAATTTGCGCCGTCGTCAGCCCGTAACCCAGCACTTGCTTCCGGAAATCCTCGGAAACCCCGACCCGCGAGACCATGCCAACCTCCATTGCTGGAGCGCATTTTCCGAAGTGGCCGCCGACCGGGAGCCACCCGGTGGAGATGCGCTCACATGAGAGAAATGTGACGCAGGACACCAACTCATCACAAGCCTAAATGTTTAACTATCCATTGAAATTTGTTGCGTTAGCAGCAGCTTACCGCACGTGCTAATATAGGATTTGGCCGACCGTCCGGCGGGTTAAGCATGACGAATGAAACTGGCAGGCGTCATATTTGAGTGCCAATTTTTCTGGTAGAAGGCCTTGTTCCCAACAGAAGTCTGGATTATCTCCACAGCGGTCACGCTGGCACTCGCCGGCGGAGACTGCTAATTTGCGTAAATTAGACAACATCTTCAAAAGCTTAGGAGGACTGCATGAAATTCCGTCCGCTCCACGACCGCGTTGTGGTCAAGCGCATCGAGGCCGAAGAAAAGTCAGCTGGCGGCATCATCATCCCGGACAGTGCCAAGGAAAAGCCCTCGCAGGGCGAAATCACCGCGGTCGGTCCGGGTGGCCGTGACGAAGCCGGCAAGCTGATCCCGATCGATCTCAAGGTCGGCGACCGCGTGTTGTTCGGCAAATGGTCGGGCACCGAGGTCAAGCTCGATGGCGAGGAGCTGCTGATCATGAAGGAGAGCGACATCATGGGCGTTCTCACCGATCTGCCGGCCACCAAGAAGAAGGCCGCTTAAGCACCTGCCCACGCCCTCACCCTGAGGAGCGCCCGCAGGGCGCGTCTCGAAGGGTGAGAGAAAAGCCATCGGCCTCATCCTTCGAGACGCGGACAAGTGTCCGTTCCTCAGGATGAGGAGCAAAGATCAACTCAGGGAAAACAAATATGTCAGCTAAGGAAGTCAAATTCGGCGTCGATGCCCGCGATCGCATGCTGCGCGGCGTCGATATTCTCGCCAATGCCGTCAAGGTGACGCTCGGCCCCAAGGGCCGCAACGTCGTGCTCGACAAGTCGTTCGGCGCGCCCCGCATCACCAAGGACGGCGTCACCGTCGCCAAGGAAATCGAGCTTGAGGACAAGTTCGAGAACATGGGCGCCCAGATGGTGCGCGAAGTCGCCTCCAAGTCGGCCGATGCGGCCGGCGACGGCACCACCACCGCGACCGTGCTGGCCGCGGCGATCGTCCGTGAAGGCGCCAAGGCGGTTGCCGCCGGCATGAACCCGATGGATCTGAAGCGTGGTATCGACCTGGCTGTGGAAGCCGTGGTCGCCGACCTCGTCAAGAACTCCAAGAAGGTCACCTCGAACGAGGAAATCGCCCAGGTCGGCACCATTTCCGCCAACGGCGACGCCGAGATCGGCAAGTTCCTCGCCGACGCCATGAAGAAGGTCGGTAACGAGGGCGTCATCACGGTTGAAGAAGCCAAGTCGCTCGAGACCGAACTCGACGTCGTCGAAGGCATGCAGTTCGACCGCGGCTACATCTCGCCCTACTTCGTCACCAACGCCGACAAGATGCGCGTCGAATTCGATGACGCCTACATCCTGATCAACGAGAAGAAGCTCTCCAACCTGAACGAACTGCTTCCGCTGCTGGAAGCCGTGGTGCAGACCGGCAAGCCGCTTGTCATCGTCGCGGAAGACGTCGAAGGCGAGGCTTTGGCCACGCTGGTCGTGAACCGTCTGCGCGGTGGCCTGAAGGTTGCCGCCGTCAAGGCTCCGGGCTTCGGCGATCGCCGCAAGGCGATGCTGCAGGACATCGCGGTCCTGACCGGCGGTCAGGCGATCTCGGAAGATCTCGGCATCAAGATGGAGAACGTCACGCTCGCCATGCTCGGTCGCGCCAAGAAGGTGATGATCGACAAGGAGAACACCACCATCGTCAACGGCGCCGGCAAGAAGGCCGACATCGAGGCGCGGGTGACGCAGATCAAGGCGCAGATCGAGGAAACCACCTCGGACTACGACCGAGAGAAGCTGCAGGAGCGTCTGGCCAAGCTTGCGGGCGGCGTCGCGGTGATCCGCGTCGGCGGCGCGACCGAGGTCGAAGTGAAGGAGCGCAAGGATCGCGTTGATGACGCGATGCATGCGACCCGTGCGGCGGTTGAAGAAGGCATCGTGCCGGGCGGCGGCGTCGCCCTGCTGCGTGCTTCCGAGCAGCTCAAGCGCATCAAGACCCAGAACGACGACCAGAAGACCGGTGTCGAGATCGTCCGCAAGGCGCTCTCCTGGCCAGCGCGCCAGATCGCGATCAATGCGGGCGAAGACGGTTCCGTCATCGTCGGCAAGATCCTCGAGAAGGATCAGTACTCCTACGGCTTCGATTCGCAGTCGGGCGAGTACGTCAACCTGATCTCGAAGGGCATCATCGACCCGACCAAGGTGGTTCGCGCGGCGATCCAGAACGCGGCCTCGGTCGCGGCGCTGCTGATCACCACCGAAGCCATGGTGGCCGAACTGCCGAAGAAGAACGCCGGCGGCGGCGGCGGTGGCATGCCCCCCGGCGGCGGCATGGGCGGCATGGATTTCTGATCCAGCCTGTCCCGGACGCGGTGCAGCGCGAAGCGGTGCACCGCAGAGCCGGAACCTCGTTCAGCAAAAATGCAAAACCCCGGCAGCGATGCCGGGGTTTTTGTTTCGGAGATCGCGGAGCCCGCAATGACTGAGAGCCGTTCCGAGGCGGCGAGCCGCATCGTCAACCCCTTGACTGTTATGCGGTACGTATCACATACTAAGGCTCGTGATCCGCAATTTTGCCGACAAGGCCACTGAGCGACTGTTTCGCGATGGCGTCTGTCCGGCACGCTGGCGGAACATCGAAGCAGTCGCGCTACGCAAGCTCGATATGGTGGACGCGGCAACCCGTCTGGACGACTTGCTCTCCCCGCCGGGCAACCGGCTGGAGACTTTGAAAGGGAATCGTCGCGGGCAGCATTCCATTCGTATCAACCGGCAATGGCGCGTTTGTTTCCGCTGGACAGCGGACGGTCCCGAGGCGGTAGAGATTGTGGACTATCATTAAGGAGATAGCGATGGCGCGGCTGCGTACCCATCCGGGAGAAGTGTTGCGGGAAGAATATCTGATGCCGCTCGGCCTGTCCGCGCGCGCGCTGGCGAAGGAACTCGACGTCCCCGCCAACCGGCTGACCGAGATCATGCGCGGCACCCGCGACGTGTCGGCGGATACCGCGATCCGGCTCGGCCGCTATTTCCGCACCGATCCGCGCTTCTGGCTCAACCTGCAAGCCGCATACGATCTCTCCAAGGCGGAGAACGCCCACAGCTACAGGAAGATCGTGCCGCGCACGGCGGCCTGACCAAGCGGCCTCGCCGCTCAGTCGATCCGTGCCACCACCGCGAGCCGCTTGATGCCCTGGTTGCGGTAGGCGTTCAGGAACGCGTTGTAATCCCGAAACGACACGCAACCGTTGGAATCGCCGTTGGGGCCGAGCATGAAGCTGTGCGCGAGCAGGCCGGAACGTCCGTAGATCGCCTCCTCGCCGCCGACCGGATTTAGCCGCAACGCCGGCACGCCGTGAAACAGCGACTCGCGCGGGGTCAGATCATAGAGATGCGGCGGCGTCACGCCTCGCATTCTGATGCGGGCGGAACGCGGATCGTCGAGTTCGGAGCCGAGCCCCGAATGCGCTTCCAGCTTGGTGCCGTCGGGCAGGTAAACCATGTGCGCGGAGATATCGTAGACGGCCGTGGAGCGATCGTAGAGCGGTTGCGAGCCGCCGAGCGCGGGGTTCTGGCTTGATCCGAGGCTGCCGGTGACGCTGGCGTCGGCGGAGGCGAAAGCCAGCAGGCCGGCATGCGGCTGCGGTTTGCCCCACAATTTTTCGACGATCGAGGGCCTGTCTCCGGCGGACGCGATCGACATCACCGCCGCCTTGGCGCGCTGCGCCATGTCGCGAACGGCGGCGCCTGCGCTATTCGCCGGGCGAACCTCGGGATGACGCGACGCCGGCTCTGGAGGGATGGCTGCGATCTGAAGCGGCGCAACTGTTTTCCGCTTCGATGCTTCCGCCAACTTCGGCGCCGCCGCGGGCTTTGACGCATCGGCAAGCTTCGGCGCTTCGGGCTCTGGCGCCGGCTCCACGGATTGCGGTGCCGCCGCCGCGAACCGCTCATCGAACGAAAGCGACGGATCCGACGGGACCGTTGCGGGCTCCGAAATCATCGGCGCGGATTCGAGCAGCGCAACCTCGGTGTTGTGCGCAGCGGGCGGCGCTTTCGTAACGGCAACAACGGAAGAATGCCTGACGATGGGGGTATCAAAATTGGTGCTGCCCAGTTGCGGATAGACACTGGCTGCGAAAATATTTGAATACACGGCCCAGGCGCAACCGAGCACGAGACAGCCAACCGCGGCGCCGCCGAAGAGGTTATAGGGGATGGCTTTCCTGGATGGATTTCTGTGGCGCGGTGCCGCGAGGCCTAACGCAACTGTACTCGTACTCATTCGCCTTGCATCCAGAACGGTTCCACTTTGTTCCTCTTGGCTCCGCGGCACCATAAGTTCCGACAGAGCATCTCGCAGAGGCGCGGAGCGTCATTAAGGCGACTTTTAGTTAAATGCGGATTAAGTGCGGGCCGATGTTGGGCAGTCCCAATTTCGTACACCCATGCCCGAGAATTGCCCGTGCATTTACGGAGCGGGCCGCATTCGGTTTCCTCAATAGCTGAGTTTCGGATACCAGTCCGTGCCCCGGCCCTCCGGAGTCGCGTCCAGGATGGTCCAGATCGGCATCAGGTCGGGGGCGCCGCGTGGGTCCTGTCCGGGATCGGCCGATGCGCCATTCATCTCACCGCCCCAGAAATGCCTGATTGTCTGACGGCTACCATCATGGCGCCGCATGAATACGTTGAACGCCGCGTCGTCGCCGCCGTCCTTGGTCAGCGCATGATAGTCGCGGCTGAATTCGCCGGAGATATCCTGATACAGTGGCAGATAATGCCAGCCGCGTTCGCGCTTGAACGCCTTGAGCCGCTCGATCGGCGAGCGCGCGACGATGGCGAGCGCGACGCGCTGCTGGATATCCGGCACCTCGCCGTCCCACGCACTCAGGAGCGACGTGCACATCGGACACGGCCGCTCGCGCTGCGGGCCGAACATGTAGCTGTAAACCACAAGCGTGGTCTTGTCGCCGAACAGGTCGGCGAAAGACGCAGGTCCGCTCTCGCCCTCGAAGGCATAATCCTTTTTGACTTCGCCGCCCGGCGGCAGGCTGCGGCGCTGCTCCGCGACGCGCTCGATGTGGCGGCGAAGCTCGATCTCTTCGGCCAGCAGCGCCTCGCGGGCGCGCCGGTATTCGGTGCTCTCGTTGGGAAAGCGAACGTCACTCGCGCGCGCCAGTTCGGTGGCGGGTTTCAGGATGGAACTGCTCATGGCACGACCTCGGCGTTGTGAAATACAATAGGCCTTGGTGCTACGACGTTCGGGGACGCGTCGATCCGACAGCGTCGCGAAACGATTTTATTCGTCATCCCATTCGGTGCCATCGCCCGGCTTGACCGACGAATTGATTTGGAGCGTGCCCCGATGGCTTCCCGCGTACGAGCCCCTACTCCAGTTCCGGCGCCGCCGAATCGTCGAGCACCGCGCCTTTGGGATTTTCGAGCAGGTCGAGCCCGTAGGTTTCGATGGTGAGCGGACCGCGCATGCGCCTGAGTTCCGCAACCCGCTCGACCCGCGCAAAGTTCTCGTTGAGATACGGGTGCCCACCGGGTCGCACCTCGTCGACAAATAACAGCTTGCCGGCAAGCAGCGCAGGATCCGGCTCGGGCATGTTGACCCAGCGGATGCGCTGCGTCGGCTGCACCACGCAGGTGCCGGCAGGCAGATAGAAGGCGAGCCAGCTGGTGGTGCCGTAATCCGGCGCCAGCACGCAGGTCGCGCCAACGCGCGCGCGAACCGCCTCGATCTCGCCCGCGAGTTCGCGCCAGCCGACGCCAACGCTGCGCACGGTGGCGTCGCGGCGATAGCCGGTCAGCACACCGGTGTTGGCCTGCACGATCAACAGCGCAAACATCAGGATGCCGACCGGAGATGCCCAGCGCAGGCAAAAATCGACCACGCGCTGCTGGCGCGCGTCCCATGCCGTGAGGTTGGCGGCGACCGCGGCTGCGATTGCGAAGGCGGGATAGACCGGCCCGAACCAATTGGCCTCGACCCGGGCGTGCAGCGAATGCCAGATGAAATACGCGACGATGGTCCAGAACGTCGTATTGATCAGCATCCGCGCGGCCGACGCGCCGTCTCTGCGCCTCAGCAGCGCATAAAGCCCCATGGCGCCCAAAATAAACACCAGGGGCGTTGCGAAGGCGAACTGGGTCGGAATCAATTCGCCGATGAATGCCAGACGCAAATCCTCGATTCTGGCGCGCCCGATCTGCTTGATGAAGGAGACCCAGTGGTGATCGGCGTTCCAGAAAATGACCGGTGAAAACAACGCCAGCGAAACCAGGCCGCCGAGATACGGCCAGGGCGAGATCAGCCAGCGCCGCAGTTTCGGCACGCTCACCAGCCAGATCAGAATCGCCGGGCCGAAAAACAGCGCGGTGTATTTCGACAACAAGGCGGCTCCGACCGCGGCGCCGACCGCAAGCCACCACGCGCCGCGCCCGGTTTCCAATACTTTCGCGAGATAAAACAGAACAAAGCTCGAGGCCACCAGCAGCGGCGCGTCCGGCGTGACGATCATGGTGCCGACCGCGGCCATCAGCGTGACGTTGAGCAGGATGGTCGCGGTCGGCGCCACGCGCCGGCCGCCGAACAGGATGGTGGCGGTGCGATACACCGCCCAGCTCATCGGCAGCGCCAGCAGGATCGACACCAGCCGCACCCCGAGCTCGGTATCCCCCGCAATCATGGTGCCCAAGCGAATCACCAGCGCGACGCCAGGCGGGTGGTCGTAATAGCCACCGGCCAGATGCTTCGACCACATCCAGTAATAGGCTTCGTCAAAGGTCAGCGGCGTCCAGGCGGCCGCGACCAGCCGCAACGCCACCAGCGCCAGGACCGTGACCGCCGTGTTGCGGACGAGCCGCGCCTCGGTAGGGCTCATTGCAGGTTCATCGCTTGCGCCAGACGAACAGCCCGGACATCGCGTAATTCCATACCACGCCCATCAGCGCGCCCGCCGCCCCCGCCAGCCACCAGACCGGTTCCTGATCGTAGACCGAGAACGCGACACCGACATTGGCGAACAAGCCGACGCTGCAAACCAGGTAAAACAACAGCAGGCCGCGCAGGATCGCAAATCCCTTCAGCCGCTGGTCGCGATAGGTGAGAAAATTATTCAGGATGAAATTGCTGGTCATCGCCAGCACCGCGCCGCAGGCCTGCGCTTCCGGAAACCGCACATCGAATATTTTAAGCACGACGAACAGCACGGCCAGATGCACGAACAGGCCGAGCGATCCGACCATCGCAAACATCAAAAACCGCAGCGACACCACGTCGCCGGTCAGTTTTGCAAGCACCAGCCCGAGGAAATCCAGTGCCACCATGGAATCGAGCTTGCTCTCGCCGTGCAGCCGCGAGCCGAAGGTGAAGGGAATTTCCTTGATCCGCAGTTTGCCGCGCGCGGTGGCGACGATATCGAGCAGGATCTTGAAGCCCTGGGTCGAGAGCTGCGGCGCCAGTTGCTCGAAGCGGTCGCGGCGGATCATGAAGAAGCCGCTCATGGGATCGGCGATCTTGACCCGCAGCACGCGCTTGGCGACGCCGGTGGCAAGCGCGCTGGCGCCGGCGCGCTGCTTGTTGAAACTGTCGGCGCTGCCGCCTTCGATGTAGCGGCTGCCGACCACCAGATCAGCTTGGCCGCCCTGCAGCAGCGCCAGCATTTTCGGCAGCTGGGTCTCGTCATGCTGCAGGTCGGCATCGATCACGGCCGCGCACGGCGCGCTGGACGCCAGAATGCCCTCGATGCAGGCACCGGACAGGCCGCGCCGACCGATCCGCCTGATACAGCGGACCCGGGAATCCTGCCGCGCCAGCGCCCGCACGACCTCCCAGGTGCCGTCGGGGGAATTGTCATCGACGAAGATGACTTCCCACAGCACCCCTGTCAGCGCGGTCTCCAGCTGCCGCAACAGCGTGGTGACGTTGTCGCGTTCATTGAAGGTGGGGACGATGACCGAAAGCTGAGGCAAACCAGCGGCCTGCGGCGGGGTTTCGGGGCCCGGTCTGATGGCTTCATTCATGCCGCCAGCGTATATCCGCAGGCTCAGGGGAAGCCAAGGCGGAGTTCCAAAACCGGGGCGGAAGGAGCCTGAAAAGGACCAAAAGGGGTCCAAAAATGCCAACGACCACGAACAGAGGGCGCGCGTACATCCGGCGCAGCCGAGCTATTCAGTGGTCGTCCGGCGCCGGAGCTATCAAGCATCGACGTCGCCGTTCAAAAGCAGATGGGGACGATCAGAGGGTTCCGCAAGGGGATGCCGCCCGGGCCGCTCGCTCGGTTACTGCGGCACTTCTCGCACCACTGGTCCCCTGACGGGCGGCGCCGCGGCAACCGGCGGTGCCGGCTGTTCGGTCTTTTGAACTTCTGCCGGCTTTCCGATTTGCCCGATCGGCCCGTACGCGATCGCAATCACCAGAATGGCCGACGCGATAATTGCACCTAAAATGCCTGCTACCTTTTCCGAATTCATCGCGATATTCCCCGGTCACGTTTAAGACCTGATACCACGGAAAATCGCAAAGTTAACGTGGGTGGCGGTTCAGAAGGCTTTAATCAGCATGTGCTGATATCCGATGATACCATCGGACTTCCGCCATGGCGCCGGCCTACACGGCAATCATATTCGGGATTTTAGCCCTGGCGGCGATCTGGGGCATCCGGCAGAACATCAGTTCGGGGACGGCCAGCAGCCGCGGCTGGACCTGCACGATCGACGACAACCCGATCGGGTTTTGCCTGATCGTTTGCGGCAAGGCCGTTTGCCTGGGCTTTTCGATCGCCATGATCTTTCACGCGTTCGGACTGGCCGGCGACCCCGTCGCCCATATCAAACACGCGCTGCCGTTTCTTTCCTGACCGCTGTTCCCGAAAGGCCGCGGGCTGGCGAAGCGCCGCTGGCGGCGGCGCGCGGCGTCTTTCCGGCATGACGCTCAAGAACAGAGTTCAAAGACATCCTCGCGACCATCAGCGCCGGGTTGCCCCTGCCGACCTGCAAAAACTGGTTATGCAGCGAACTTCCGACACTCCAGAGAATATTGGGCGTCGACTTCGAGAGCTGGCACAGCAGGGGCAGCTGAAGGTTATGGATATCGCTAATCATGCACGTGACCGTTCGGCTGAGAGCAACCAGAGTTGCCAGGATGCCGGAACAATACGTGCGACACGGTTTGGTTGCGGTCACCAGGGTGCCGCGACCCATCACGTTTGACGGAGCCAAACTTTACTCAGGCTGATTCGAGGTTTTGAAAGTTGTTCCGGCCGCCGATCGGGAGGCGCGCTGGTCCGTTGCCGGACACCGGGACGGCTACTTCGGCGTTACCTTGTGCTTGATGAAGGCGGTCACGATGTCCTTTTGCGCCGATGCGATGGCATTGTTGGCCGTCGTCATATGCGCGCCAGCATCGACATCGGGGAATTGCATCGAGAGGAAATCGACAAGCGTCACCCGAAAATTCTGCCGCTCGGAAGGACACGCGCTCGCGATGAGAGAGGTGAAATCCTGTGCCGAAAGGCCGTTATTGTTGTCCCGCGAATACTCCCGGGCGAGGCAATTCCAGTAGGAGTCGCGTCCCGACACCGCCTGCCGGTGCGCGTCGTCGAGATCGTCGGCCATCGCCACCGAAGCCGTCATTGCCAGAGCTGCCACAAGGATCATCCGCATCTTGTTCTCTCTTTTTTTGCCATCGTAACCGTTTTGTTGCGGGAACAAAGACTCAAAAATCAACGGCAGCCGCCGGAACGCCGCGGGTGCATCGTTTCAGCGAACTGGCCAATCCTGATTGATTTGATTAGGCTCGACCATCCCTTGGTCCCTCCACAATATGAGACCCGCCGGTGAGCAAGCCCCCGCAGACCGCTTCAAAAAAATCTGGCCAGATCTACATCGGCGTCGGCGGCTGGACCTTCGCGCCCTGGCGCGGGGTGTTTTATCCAGAGAAACTGACACAGGCGAAGGAATTGGAATACGCGGCATCTAAACTGACCTCGATCGAGATCAACGGCACCTATTACGGCTCGCAGAAGCCGGAGAGCTTTCGCAAATGGGCGCGCGAGGTGCCGGACGGTTTTGTGTTTTCGGTGAAGGGACCGCGTTTTGCCACCAATCGCCGGGTGCTGGCGGAGGCCGGCGATTCCATCAAGAGATTCTACGATTCCGGCGTGCTGGAACTCGGCGACCGGCTCGGGCCGGTGCTCTGGCAATTCGCGCCGACCAAGAAATTCGACGAATCCGATTTCGGCAAGTTTCTCGAACTGCTGCCGCGCAAGCTCGAGGGACGCGCGCTGCGCCATGTGGTCGAGGTGCGTCACGCCAGTTTTTGCGCGGCCGATTTCATCGCGCTGTTGCGTAAATTCGAAACGCCCGTGGTGTTTGCCGAGCACGGCAGCTATCCCGCCATTGCCGACATCGCCGGCGATTTCGTTTACGCGCGGCTGCAGAAGGGCAATGACGACATCAAGACCTGCTATCCGCCGAAGCAACTCGATGCCTGGGCGAAGCGGCTGCAAGTGTGGGCCGGCGGCGGCGAGCCGGACGATCTGCCGCGCGTCGACCCTGCCGAGCCGAAAAAGGTGCCGCGCGACGTGTTCGCCTATGTGATCCATGAAGGCAAGGTGCGCGCGCCCGCCGGCGCGATGGAACTGATCGAACGCGTGAAATAAGCTGGTTTCAATGGCCAAAGCCAAGAAGCTCTTCACCATCGGCTATGAACAGACGCCCGTCAAATCCGTGCTCGACGAGCTCGAGCAGGCCGGGGTGAAGCTGCTGGTGGACGTGCGCGCGGTGGCGGCGTCCCGCCGGCCCGGTTTTTCCAAGAACCAGCTTGCCGCCGGGCTCGACGAGCGCGGCATTTCATACCTGCATCTGCGCGGGCTCGGCACGCCAAAGGATGGCCGTGACGCCGCGCGCGGCGGCAAGTTCGACGCGCTACACAAAATTTATGCGGCGCATCTGAAGACGCCGCAGGCCAGGGAAGAACTCGACGAACTGTCGGCGCTGGTGAAAAAATCCGGACCGGTGTGCATACTCTGTTACGAGCGCGATCATTTGCACTGCCATCGGCAGTGGATCGCGGAGATCATCGAGGACCGCGACGGGGTGACAGTCGAGAATCTGGTCGCACCGCAGCTGTGAATTGGACGTAGGGGGCCGGGACGCCTTTCCGACGGTCGCGCTAGTTCCACCTCCTTTTTTCCTCGCGCACGCGGAACCAATGCAAGGCCGTCGATTTGAAATATTTATCCTGCCAGGGAGAATGCCATGCGCGTTGCGCTCCTTACGTTCTGTTTCGTCGCCTGCGCATCGGTCGCGACGGCTCAAGCCCAAAGCGAAGACAAGAAGCCGGGCGATTCTCAGTACAGCACCGGGCGCACCGTATTGCCTGATGACAATAAGGGACAATTGCAGCCGCAGGGCTGGACCGGTCCGATAACCACCGGCACCGGCGGTACATCGGCGGCAAGCCCGCAGGGACAGTCTCCGCCCGGCATGCAGGCCGCCCCCGACGATTCGTCAAAAACCATCGTGGAACCGCCAAAGTGAAGCCAGCGGCATTGGCCGATTAGTCTCCCGCCAGCCGAAACGAGCCTTCCATCATCTGGACGCAGCGGCCTCCGACATGCGTGGACGCGACAACGCCGTTCGCTTTGCGGACCCGCGTCAGCAACAGGCTCGGCCGGCCCATGTCGAAGCCCTGGCCGACGCGCAGCTTCAATTCGCCGTCGCGTTGGCTCGCGAGGTCGGCGAGCAGCGCCGCGGCGGCCGCGGTAGCACTGCCGGTGGCGGGATCCTCGGTGAGGCCGCTTGTCCCCGGAAGAAACATTCGCGCCTGCAGGTCGCACGGCAACTCGGCCGGCGGCACATCGCGGGTGTAGATGTAGATCGCGTCACTACCATCGCACGGAAGCATGCGGGCAAACGCCGATGCGTCGGGCCTGGCTCGCCGCAGCGCCTCGCGCGAGGCAAGCTCTGCGATCAGGAACGGCAGGCCGACCGAGAATATTCCGGGCTGATGCCGGTCGGTTCGGATATCGGCCGCCGACAGCGACGCACAGGCCGCCGCCTGCTCGGCACTGACCATCGTGAGCTTGCTCAGGGGTTGCGGCGCCGTGAGTTCGGCGCCGACCACCCTGCCCTCCTCGGTCAGGATTTCGACGGGCACAAGGCCCGCGCCTTCCTCGAACTTCAGCCGCTCAGGGGGCTTTTTGGCTTGCGTCGCCAGCACGAAGGCGGTGCCGACATTGGGATGACCGGCAAACGGGAGTTCGCTGTTGACGGTAAAGATGCGCACCTGCGCATCATGCGCGGGATCGCGCGGCGGCAGGACAAAGGTCGTCTCGACGTAGTTGAACTCGCAGGCAATGGCCTGCATCTGCACGGTCGAGAGCCCGCCGGCGTCCAGCACCACCGCCAGCGGATTGCCGCCGAAGGCGCGATCGGTGAAGACATCCACGGTGACATAGCGCCGCAGCATCGATTCCTCCAGAATCTAGCCCAATTGCCATACGGCCATCGGCCGGTCATATCCCTTGATCGCGACCTCTCCAAGCGAAACCGCGTCGCAACCGTCCTGATCCAGTGCGTCGCGAACCGCAGCCGAAATCAGCAGTTGCGAATTGAATTCCTTGTTAAGCGACTCAAGCCGGGCCGCAAAGTTCACGGTGTCGCCGATCACGGTGTATTCCTTGCGTCGGGGCGAACCTATATTGCCCGCGACGACTTCGCCGAAATGGATGCCGATGCCGATCCGCAGCTTCCAGCTATCGGCCATGTTGATGCCGTCCATCGCCACCAGCATTTCGCGCGCGGCGGCGACAGCGTGCTGCGCCGCTTCGGCCGTCTCGAAGGGCACGCCGAACAGCGCCAAAAATCCATCGCCGAGGAATTTGTTGACGATACCGCCGTGACGATCGAGGATTTCCACCAGTACGGCGAACGCACCGTCGAGCCGTTCGACCACCTCCTGGGGGGAGCGCGAACGGGCACCCGCGGTGAAACTGCGGAAGTCGACGAACATGACCGCGACCCGCCTGATATCGCTGGCCGCTTCCGCGCCTTCGGCCAGCAGCCGTTCGACCACCTGGGGAGATACGTGCTGACCAAACAGATTGGTGACGCGATCGCGCGCGGTGGCGGCCCGGATGCTCGCCGCGAACTGGCGGCGCAGCTGAACACCGACCGCGCCCGCGAGAATCCCCGATATCAGGATGATCAGGCTGCGCGCGCCGTGATAGGTGATGTCGGGTTTGGGTCCGGTTGTGGCTAGCGGATGATAAAACATCGCCATGGCCAGCAATTCGGCCGCCGCGACGAAACCGGTGAAGGTCGACAGCCAGAAGTCGAGCCGCAGCGTCGAGAGAATGATGAAGATGAAATAGGCAAACGGCATCACGAAGCCGAGCGCCTGTACCTCGCCCATGTTCTGGATATGCACGGCCAGCGCGATCGTGGGCAACGAGGTTTCGATCAGCGCGCCGAGGTATCGCCTGATCACGGGAACGTCGCGGTCAAGCTTCAGGTGCCGCCTGAGCATCGCATGCACCCAAAGCTCGAACAGGATGAACGGCGCCAGGATCACGTTGAGGTAACTCGGCCGGAACTGGCCGCGCCAGATATGGTTCAGCGCTTCGGGCGCCATCAGGTCGACGGTCCAGAAAATGACGAGGAGACACGCGGCGGTGGCGATGAGGGCCCTGACCCGCACCAGCTCGGTGCGCAGCACTTCGCGCGTCAATGCATGGTCGAACTCGGCGGATGCCGCAGACCGTTGCTTCTCTTCATGGCTGTGCCATAACGCCGGCATCGTGGCCCCCCGATGCCCATTCTGCCTCAATCCAGCGTGCGGCGGAAGCGTGTCACTGCGATCGTCATAGCCAGCAACATCAAGCCGAGCAGCGCAATTGCCTCGTATTGCAGATTTTGCAGCGTCGCGCCCTTCACCATGATGGCGCGGACGATGCGAGAAGCATCTTCTGAAACCTGGCGTCCTGTAAGCGATAGACTAAACGACTTGATCTCGTCGACGGTTCTCCAGACTTCTGCGCGGCAGCATCACCGCACGCGATTGCGGCTGCTGAATTCATCGATCGTGTGCGTCGGCGCCGAGAAGGGCCCCAACACTGCGTAGACAATCTCGCCACAGGCGAGCGCCAAAATCAGCAAAGTCAGCAACAGATAAAATCGCTGATCTGTCATTCGATACCTCAATCGGGCTCTACGTCGAAGCCGGCATCACGGTCTATCTGCCGAGGCCGATGACCTCGGGCATCAATGCCAAAGGGCGCTTCGGCCAGCAGACATTGCATCGCACGCTTCATGCGGCTGGTCCGAATCGCTCGCCGAATCGGAAGTTAAGGCACTGGCTAGATTCGCGTCAACGTGATCGCGACCTGCGAAATGTCGGTGGCTCCGGTGGGCTCGATCGTGACCGATTGGCGGTTAGCCTGGGTCGATATCGCCAGATCCGCTGTGAACCCGATGCCGTCAATCTTGCCGCGAATTCCCGCGCCGGTGATCGTCCCGGAGATATTGCCGATCGCATCGCGCGTGACCTCATTCCATTTGCCGGCGAACCGGGTTCCCGTCGCGGCGACCTTGCTTCTGACTTCGAGCTTGTAGCTGTCGCTCGCACAAAGCAGGCTCTGCTCGAGCGACGCGCCGTCCGATGTCACGTCGTAATGCGCCTTGCAGCGGATCCGCTCATTCCCTGCCGACGTCTTGACGGTGCCTTCGCCGGACCAATTGCCGGCAAATCGGGAAAAAGCGCCGCCTTCGCGTTGTTGTGCGGACGTAGCGACCGGCAAGAGAAACAGGCCGATCGCCAGCGCAATTCGCTGCACCCGGAAGATGCTCCATTGCGGAAATAACCGTGACATCCCTTTTTCCCTATCTCGCGTCGCAATCCCGGAAGAGGCTTGCGCAGTCTCTTTCAATGGCGCGCAGCTTCGTCACTGCCGCCCTCGTCGCCTGATACACGCCCGGCCTTGGCTTCCTCGACGAACTTCGCGCGCAACTGCGCCTTGACGAGACGGATCGACGCATAAAGGTCTTTCGAAGTCTTTTCCAGCGCGTCCGTGTTCGGCAGCAATTTCGAACGGTAGTCGATGTCATCCACGCCGGTCGCGCCGAGCTCAGTGTAGGAGACAACGTTCCCGATCGTGCCCTGAAGAGCGAAGGTACCGGCGAGGCTCGTCGTCGCCAGCCCGAACGCATCGCGAAGGTTGGATGGACCGAGAACGGGAATTTGTACGGCCGGTCCAGGCGCGATTCCCCATACGCCCAAAGTCTGCCCGAGATCCGCGTAGTGATGCGGCCGGCCCCACGTGTCGGCGACATCGACGAAACCGACGATGCCGATCGTCGTGTTGACGGCGAAGCGCTGCGTCGTATTCCAGGCGCGTTTGACATTGCCCTGCAGGACATCGTTGGCGAAAACGACGGGCTCTCCGACATTGTTGGTAAAATTGTGAATGCCCTGACGCAGCTCCGGGGACACACCCTCGACATAAGCGCGCGCGACCGGCTTCAAGATGATGTCGTCCAAAAATTTGTTTGCTTTGAAGATCTCGCGGTTGATCGCTTCCCCCGGGTCGTTGGCGCTGTCGATCCTGCCTTGCTCGATCGGATCGCGGGGCGCTCGACTGAACGGGTTCCAGGCCTCTTGCGCGCAGGCGGGGCCGGCAAGGACTGAACCGAGTACACCAGCGCATATCCAATGGGCCGGCCGAAGAGGCGCATGTCGGCGCGGACGCTTCGATAGAAAGCCGACATCTTCAACGCAATGCACGTCATGCATGTTCGGAATTGACCTCCCGACGCATGACCTCAAGAGCGTCAACCGATTTTTCGAATCCATCGAATGCTCCGTCACAAGCTGCGCCCCGGACTCTATCTGCGGCGTGTTGAACCTACGATTTGGCTATTCAGAGCGACCAAATAGTGGCGCCAGCCATTTCCAATCATTTCTGATTATGGCGCAGCGTGTACCGCCTGATCTTTGGTCCAGGCGAAACCGACATTTGTCCCGGCTGTATTTTTCTTTGGGATGCGGCGTCTTGGCACATCATCGAAACAACCAACGGAACGGATCGCTGCCAATAATTCCGTGGCATAGGTGACAGGCCTCACGCGGGGCATGATTCAAACGCCCAAGCGGGCATCCAACCATGTCCCCCCGCTTTGCCGACGCTAGCTGTGAAACTTCAAGCCATCGACGATCTTGTCGATCACCTTGCGCTCGGCGCGCATGGCGAGACCGACCAGATTGAGATCGGCGCGGATCACGGCCCTCACCACTTCGCGGTTGGCGGCATCGTGCGTGGTCTTGAACATGTCCTCGGTATAAACCGCAGGCTTCACGTTGCGAGAAAGTGCGCGCTCCAGCGCCCGGGTCAGCGCCGGCCGGTCGGCGCCGTAGATCAGAATCGGCTGGCAAATCAGCGACAGATATCGGGTGCCGGAGCCGTCTTCGTAGGGTTCACCGATGCACTCCGGGAACGCAGCCGCAATACCGCCGGCCAGAAACGAAGCCACGTTCAGCTTCTGCCACGCTTCAAGGTCGGTCCGGATGATCACCGCGATCTTGGTATCGAACTGCATGCGATGTTTCCGTTGTCATTCCGGGGCGATGCAACGCATCGAACCCGGAATCTCGAGATTCCCCGATGTGCAATTGCACATCTGAGGTCTGGTCCTTCGGACCATCCCGGAACGACGGTGCTAATACTACCCCTTGGCGTCGCAGGCCCAGGCGCGGATCACGCATTCCCTGCCGCCGAATTCATAGCATTTGCGGGTTGCTTCGTTCAGCGTACTGGAAATGTGAGGTTTGACCGCGTAGCCGTGAGGCCCGCAGGGATTGGCCATGTCGATCGACAACGCCGCGCAGGCGCGCTTCATGGTCACCGTCGTGGTGCAGCCGCCCTTGCATTGCTTGGCGGCCGCGGCGCGCGCCGCGTTCTCGGCGGCATAATCGTAGGCCTGGCCGTAGGCGCCGCATTTGCCGATCGCGAACGCACCCGCCGCCCACGATTCCGTCGCGAATCGTAATCCGGCCAAGGCCAGTGTGAGCGCAAAAACAAACATCGCGCGGCGTTGCGCAACGGTGGTCGAAACGATCAAAATCCCCTCCCCCGAGGTCGTGCGGCGAGAATCTATCTCGGGGGACGTTTCAACTTGGTGAACGAGAGGTTGAAAGTGAAGCTTTACCAGTGAACGGAGTTATCCCCGCTGCGCGGCCTCGAGCGCCTGCGGCGTGTCGATATCCAAAAACGCGCCGTGGCCGTCGACCGGTACTTCCGCCACCGCCTCGGCATGCCTGGCGATCAAATGGCGGGCACCGATATCGCCGTCCAGCGTCATCAATTCGTTGAAGAACCGGCGCGACCACAGCACCGGATTGCCGCGCCTGTTATCGCTGACGGGCACCGCGATCAGATTGCCTCGATCCGGCGCGAACGCTTCGATCAGCCGGTCGATCAGGCGCGCGTCAATCAGCGGCATATCGCCAAGGCAGATCACCGCGCCGTCGGCATTTTCAGGCACCGCCGCGACGCCGGCCTTCACCGAACTCGCCAGCCCCTCGGCGAAATCCGGGTTGCGCACGAATTTCACCTTGAGACCTTTTAACGCTTTCTCGACCTGCTCGGCCTGATGGCCGGTGACGACGATCACGCCTTGTGCTTTCGAGGCCAGTGCCTGCTCGGCCACGATCCGGACCAGCGTCTTGCCACCCAGTTCGGCCAAAAGCTTGTTCGGGCCGCCCATCCGGGTGGAACGCCCGGCCGCCAGGATGATCGCGGCCACATTGCGGTTGCCGTCGGTGCCGGGTTTTTCGCGCGGCTGCGGCCGCGTCACGATTTCCATCAACAGCCCGCCGACTCCCATGCCGGTGAGTTCGGCGCGCGTGACCTTGAGGCCCGCGAGCAGGCGCATCAGCACCCAGTCAAAACCGTTCTCGACCGGGGAGCGCGCGCAGCCGGGCGCGCCCAGCACCGGCACGCCGCCGGCACTGCCGATCAGCAGCAGGTTTCCCGGATCGACCGGCATGCCGAAATGCTCGATGGCGCCGCCGATCTCCGTGATTGCCGCCGGAATCACGTCGCGCCGGTCAGCGATCGCGGAGGCACCGAATACGATCACCAGTTCCGCGTCGAGAGCGAGCAATTCCTTGATCGCTGCCGACAGCGCGGCTTCATCGTGCGGCACGCGGCGCTCGGCGATGATGGTGGCCCCGGCTGGCGCCAGCCGCTCCGCCGTCACCCGCAAGGTCTTCTCCACCACCTTTGGCGCCAGCCCCGGCAGCAAAGTCGAGACTACGCCGACGCGCGTGATGGTGTAGGGCGCGATCTGCAGCGCGCCGCCGCTCGCCGCCTTCACCGCGGCGTCGCGCAGCTTCGCCTCCACCCCAAAAGGGATGAGCTTGACGGTTGCGACCATCTCGCCTTCGACCACCGGCTTGTAGGCGGCCAGCGTCGCGAAGGTGATGGCCTCATCGACGCCGTTGATGCGGTCCACGGCAGCCCGGTCCACTACCAGCACGCCGGCCCTGTCCGCGAACAGGTTGGCGCGGCCGGTGAAGGCGCGTTCAACGTGAATACCTTGGCCGGCGACAGCCTGGGCGATGCCGGCCGCTGCGACGTCCTCGGAGACGTCACCGTCTTCGAGCCGTACCACGACGATTTCCTTGACGCCCGCGCGGTTGAGTGCGTCGACCTCGGCAGGGCCGATCGTGGTGCCTTTCTTGAGCACCAGCGACCCCTGGCGCAGGGTGTGGACGGTGACGCCGCCGACCGCGTCGGCCGGACTGGCAGGACCAAATTTCATGCCGCGGCTTCTTTTTCTTTCGGCAACCGCAGTTGCGCGGTGATCTCGGCCATGATCGCCACAGCGATCTCGGACGGCGAGACCGCGCCGATCGGCAGACCGATCGGTGCGTGGATGCGCGCAATATCGATATCCCGCGCACCTTGCGCCTTGAGGCGGTCGCCGCGCTTGGCGTGGGTCTTTCGCGAGCCCAGCGCGCCGATATAGAAGCAGTCGCGCTGGAACGCGTGCAGCAGCGCCGGATCGTCGATCTTGGGATCGTGGGTCAGCGCCACGAAGGCCGTATAGTGATCGACATTGAGCGGCGGCAGCGCTACGTCGGGCCATTCGGCGATCAGCGGGACATCCGGAAATCGCTCGGGACTGGCAAACGCGGTGCGCGGATCGACCACCGTCACATCATAGTCGAGCGAACGCGCCAGCGGCGCGAGCGCCTGGCTGATATGAACCGCCCCGACGATGACGAGCTTGGCCGTCGGTGCATAAACATTGAGAAACAGCTTCTTGCCGTCGGCCTCGATCATGCCGCTCTTGCCCATCCGCAACTGCTTGGCGAGATCGGCACGCAGCGGATCGGCGGCGAACTCGGCAGCCTTGACCAGCCGCTGCTCGCCATTGGCGGTATCGGTAACGATGATTACCGGCCGCCGCGCGGCGCGCTCGGCATTGAGCTGGTGAAGTGTTGCAAGTTTCACGATTGGCCGACTTTCTCGACGAACACCCGGATGGTGCCGCCACAGGACAGGCCGACATTCCACGCGGTCTCGTCGGCGACGCCGAATTCGAGCATTTTCGGCTGGCCGCTGGCGATCACGTCGAGCGCCTCGGTAACAACGGCGCCTTCGACACAGCCACCGGAGACCGAGCCCAGAAACGTGCCGTCGTCGTTGATCACGAGGCTCGATCCCGCCGGCCGCGGCGCCGAGCCCCAGGTCTCCACCACGGTGGCGAGGGCAACGCCATGGCCGGCCTTCTGCCAGTCCTCAGCCGCCTTGAGAATGTCTTCGTCGCGATTGAGCATGGGGGCCTCTTTCAAGCTGCGGACCGAATCAGGCTGCGGTGATGCGGCGGGGAAGCCGACGACAGGGCTGCGATCAGCCCCTCGATTGAACTCAAATTATGTACGGGGCGGAATTCGTCAACGTGCGGCAGCATCATTTTGATGCCCTGCGCCTTGGCCTCGAAGCCGCCATAGCGCAGCAGCGGATTGAGCCAGATCAGGCGGCGGCAGGATCGGTGCAGCCGGTCCATCTCGAACGCCAGCCTGGCGTCGGCCTCGCGCTCCAGCCCGTCGGAGATCAGAAGCACGATCGCGCCCTGCCCGAGCACGCGCCGGCCCCACAATTTGTTGAAGGTGTGCAGCGAGGTGCCGATGCGGGTACCGCCGGCCCAGTCCTCCACCGTCGATGAACAGCTTGCCAAGGCCTGGTCGGGATCCCGTGCCCGCAGCGCCCGGGTCACGTTGGTGAGCCTTGTGCCGAACAGAAACACCGAGACACGCTTGCGGGCGTCGGTGATGGCATGCAGGAAATGCAGAAACAACCGGGTGTATTCGCTCATCGAACCGGAGATATCGAGCAGCGCCACGATCGGCGCCGGCTTGTCGATCCGCCCCAGCCGATGGATATCGATGATATCGCCGCCGGTGCGCAGACTGCCGCGCAGGGTGCGGCGCATGTCGAGCCGCAGGCCCCGCGAATCCGGCTGATAGCGGCGGGTGCGCAATTCGGCCTGCGGCAGTTTCATCTGCGCAATCGCACGGGTGACCTGCGCGATTTCGGCAGCACTCATCTGCGCGAAATCCTTCTTTTGCAATATTTCCTTATCGGACACCGAGAGCCGCAGTTCCTGCTCCTGGGCCTGCGGGGTTTCGCTCATCGAAGGCTGGGCAAACGCCTCCTGGACACGGCGCGAGGCCGGGGGCGGCTTTTTTCTGGCATGATCCGGCAGCGGCACCGAATCCAGCATGTGCTTCCAGTCCTCGGCGGCGCGGAAAAACAGGTCGAACGCCTGCGTGAAGATCAGCGCATGCTCGTGACGTTTGACGAAGATCGCCTCGAGCGTGGTGAAGACGTCGGCGCGGTTGCCGATCTCGATCACCTGCAGCGCATTCAGCGCATCGATGACTGCGCCAGGCCCGACCGGAATCCCGGCGGCGCGCAGCGCGCGGGCAAAGCCGACGACGTTGTCGGCGATCAGGCCGGTGACTGGTGGGTTAGCCGGTGTGGTCATGTGCGTATCTCAAACCCCCGTCATTCCGGGACGCGCCCCTTCGCGCGGACCCGGAATCCCGAGATTGTAGCGTGAGATTCCGGGTTCACGCTTCGCGTGCCCCGGAATTACGGCTAGTCGCTCGTCGCCTCTTTCAAAACCTTCTGCAGCGTGTCGCCCTGCATCCGCGCGATGTCGTCCTGGTATTTCAACAGCGCGCCGAGCGTATCGCCCACCACCTGCGGGGTTAGCGAGCGGGCGTCGAGTTCGGTCAGCGCGGTGGCCCAGTCGATGGTCTCGGCAACGCCCGGCGATTTGTAGAAATCCTGCTCGCGCAACGCCTGCACGAAGGCGACGACCTGCTGCGACAGTTTGGCGGAAATGTTCGGCACGCGCGATTTGACGATCGCCAGTTCGCGCTCGGCACTGGGATAATCCACCCAGTGATAGAGACAGCGGCGTTTGAGGGCGTCGTGAATTTCCCGGGTGCGGTTCGAGGTGACGATGACGATCGGCGGATGCGGCGCCTTGACGGTGCCGAACTCAGGGATGGTCACCTGGAAGTCGCTGAGAATTTCCAGGAGGTAAGCCTCGAACGCCTCGTCGGCGCGGTCGAGTTCGTCGATCAAAAGCACCGGGGCGCCGGCCACGTCCGGCTCCAGCGCCTGCAGCAGCGGCCGTTTGATCAGATAACGTTCAGCAAAGATGTCTGACGACAACTGGTCGCGGTCGGTATCGCCGGCGGCTTCGGCTAGCCGGATCGCGATCATTTGCGCCGCGCTGTTCCACTCATAGACAGCGGAAGCGACGTCCAGCCCTTCATAGCACTGCAGCCGTATCAGCTTTCGCCCCAGCGCGGCCGAAAGCACCTTGGCGATTTCGGTCTTGCCGACGCCGGCCTCGCCTTCCAGAAAGAGCGGCCGGCCCATGCGCAGCGAAAGGTATGTCACCGTCGCCAGCGACCGCTCCGCCAGATAGCCGCGCGAGGTCAGGAGTCCGAGCATCGCATCGACGGAAGTGGGCAGCGCCGATGCAGTCATGGGAGAGCCAGTCTTGATGCGTCAGGAATTGGCAACGTCACGCTTTGCCGTTGGCGGCTTCGACCGCACGGCGCGCCAGCACTGCGATCAGATGCGCACGATATTCGGCGCTGCCGTGCAGGTCGCTGTTCAGCCCTTCCGCCGGAACCGTCAAGCCATCGAGCACCTTGTGGGAGAAGCGCTTCTTCAATGCCTCCTCGAACGCAGTGACACGGAACACGCCTTCGGAGCCGGCGCCGGTGACGGCGACCCGCACATCCGACGGACGCTTGGCGACGAACACCCCGACCAGCGCATAGCGCGAGGCCTGGTTGCGGAATTTGATGTAGGCGGCCTTTTTCGGCACCGGAA
This sequence comes from Bradyrhizobium erythrophlei, assembly GCF_900129425.1. Lineage (NCBI taxonomy): Bacteria > Pseudomonadati > Pseudomonadota > Alphaproteobacteria > Hyphomicrobiales > Nitrobacteraceae > Bradyrhizobium > Bradyrhizobium erythrophlei. Next base: position 5,466,075 of record NZ_LT670817.1, read on the forward strand.
ACATCACCTTGGTGATGATCTCGTCGCTCTCGAGCGTCGTCGTGAACAGCCCCTGGAAGAATTCTTCGGGCTTCAGCCGGCGCTTGTTGGTGACGATGGTGGCGCCGAGTGCAAGGCAGGCCGCGGGATAGTCGGCGGTGGGATCGTTATTGGCGAGCGAGCCGCCGATGGTGCCCTTGTGGCGCACCGCGGGATCGCCGATCAGCCCGGCCAGTTCGGCCAGCGCCGGGATCGCCTCGCCGACAACAGCCGAAGCCGCGACGTCGGCGTGTTTTGCGGTGGCGCCGATCACCAGCGAACGGCCCTTCATCTCGATGCCGTCGAGCCCCTCGATGTGGGAGAGGTCGACCAGATGCGGAGGGCTGGCGAGCCGCTGCTTCATGACCGGCAACAGGGTATGGCCGCCGGCGATCACCTTGGCGTCTTCGTTCTTGATCAGGAGATTGGCGGCCTGCCGCACGGTCGCCGGACGATGATATTTGAATTCGTACATGGGGGATTCCTAATCGCCGTGCGTTGACTTCAGTTACGCCAGATCGGAGTTCGCCATCGCCTTGGCGCCCGCCGCGATCGATTGAACGATGTTCTGATAGCCGGTGCAGCGGCAGAGATTGCCTTCGAGTTCTTCGCGGATGGTATGGTCGCTGAGATCGTGGCCCTTGCGGTGCACAAGGTCGACCGCGGTCATGATCATGCCGGGCGTGCAGAAACCGCATTGCAGGCCGTGATGCTCGCGGAACGCCTCCTGCATCGGATGCAGCGGCGCACCGTCGGCGGCGAGGCCCTCGATGGTCTTGACCTCGTGCCCGTCGGCCATGACCACGAGCGTGGTGCAGGATTTGACGGCCTTTCCGTCGAGATGCACGACGCAGGCGCCGCATTGCGAGGTGTCGCAGCCGACGTGGGTGCCGGTCAGCCGCAGATCCTCGCGCAGAAACTGCACCAGCAGGGTGCGGGGGTCGACATTGGCGTTGACGGGATTACCGTTCACGATCAAGGAAATCTTGGCCATTCAGCACTCTCTTCATCTGCACTGCCGCATTGCACGGCAGCACAGTCATTAAAACCATTGCAAAGCCATATTATGGGCCATCCCGGCAATGAGCAACCTCATGACTGATGTCCCGAATTCGAAGCTGACTTGGTCTTGACCTATCCCTGCACCGCCTTGGCGAAATTCGCGAAAAAGTCGTCGGCCAGTTTCTTGGCCGATCCGTTGATCAGCCGCTGACCGAGCTGGGCCAGCTTGCCGCCGATCTGCGCCTCGACGTCGTAAGTGAGCAACGTGCCGCCATCCTTTTCGGCCAGGGCCACCGTTGCGCCGCCCTTGGCGAACCCTGCGACTCCGCCCTCGCCTTCGCCCGAGATCTTGTAGCCGTTCGGCGGATCGAGATCGCTCAGCGTGACCCGGCCCTTGAAGCGAGCCGATACCGGTCCGACCTTCATCTTGGCGACCGCGCGGAAACCATTGTCCTCGGTTTTTTCCAGTTCCTCGCAGCCGGGGATGCAAGCCTTGAGTACGGCGGGATCGTTCAGTTTGGTCCACACAGCCTCGCGCGGCGCCGCAAGCTGGACTTCGCCGTTCATCGTCATGGCCATGGGCAGCCTCCCGGTTCGCTGGTCTTTCCCCCAAGTAAAGCACGGCCGCACCAAAAGGAAGGGGGCGGGAGGACGAAGAGCGATGCATATTCGCAACGCAACAACTTTGTGCGAAGGCTTGGGGATTGGCAGAGGCAGGCCGGGGTGGTTAGGTCGCCCACATCATGAGCACCTCCCTCTCCCCCCTGCTCGCCCCCATGCTGTCGAGCGCGGCGATGCGCGCCGTCTGCGACGATGTGGCATGCCTGCAGCACATGCTCGATTTCGAGGCCGCGCTGGCGCGCGCCGAGGCGGCGACCGGCGTCATCCCGGCGAGCGCGGCCGGCCCCATTGAACAAGCCTGCACGGCCGGTTCGTTCGATCTCGCCGCACTCGCCGAGGCCGCGACACGGTCCGGCAATCTCGCCATTCCCCTGGTCAAGGCGCTCACCGCCGGCGTCGCCAGGGCCGATGCCGACGCCGCACGCTATGTACACTGGGGCGCCACCAGCCAGGACGTGATCGATACCGCCATCATGCTGACCTTGCGCGCCGGCATCGAGGCGCTGCTGGGGGGTATCGACCGCGCCATTGCCGGCTTTGCCGGGCTGGCCAAACAACATCGCGACACCGCGGTGGTGGCGCGCACCTGGCTGCAGCATGCATTGCCGATGCCGTTCGGCCTGAAACTCGCCGAATATGCCGCGGCATTGCATCGCTCGCGCAGGCGGCTGCGGCGATTGCGCAGCGAGGGACTGGCGCTACAGTTCGGCGGCGCCGCAGGGACCCTGGCCGCGCTCGGCGACAGGGGAATGCTGGTTGCGGAGCGGCTGGCGCAGGAGCTCGAGCTGCCGCTGCCGGAGGCGCCGTGGCACACCCATCGCGACCGCATCGCGGAGGCGGCTTCCGCGTTTGCGATTGTTGCGGGCACCTGCGGCAAGATCGCCCGCGATGTCCAACTGATGATGCAGACCGATGTCGCCGAAGCGTTCGAGCCCTCAGGCGAAGGTCGCGGCGGTTCGTCGACCATGCCGCACAAACGCAATCCTGTTGCTGCCGCGAGCGCACTGGCCGCGGCCACCATGGCGCCGAACCTGGCGGCGACGATCTTCGCGGCGCAGGTGCAGGACCACGAGCGCAGCGCCGGGCCCTGGCATGCGGAATGGCCGACCTTGCCGATGCTGCTGCTGGTCACCTCGGGTGCGCTCGCGGCGACCGTCGATATCGCCGAAGGGCTGGAAGTCGATGCCGCGCGGATGCGCCTCAACCTCGACGCTACCCACGGGCTGATCATGGCGGAGGCGGTGACGTTCGCGCTGGCCGAAAAGATCGGCAAGAGCGAAGCCCATCATCTGGTCGAGGCCGCCAGCAAAAAGGCCGTCGCGGACAAAAAACACCTGCGCGACGTGCTGGCCGGAGATAGCAAGATCACCGCCCATCTCGGCGCAGACAAACTGACACAACTGTTCGAGCCGATGGCCTATCAGGGCGTCTCGCAAGCCCTGATCGAGCGCCTGCTCGCTTCGCTCGATGACAAATAAAATTGAAGGGTCTTCGCAGAATGTCGTTGCCGGGCTTGACCCGGCAATCCATCCTCTTCGATAGATTTTTCTCTTGTTAGATGGATGCGCGGATCAAGTCCGCGCGTGACGAGGAACATCCGATGCCGATGATCGATGCCGACGGTTGCCTGCTCAACGTTACAGTCGAAGGCCGCGACGGCGGGCCGACCCTGATGCTGTCGAATTCGCTCGGCTGCAGCTTGCAGATGTGGGAGCCGCAGATGAAGGCGCTGACGCAGCTTTTTCGCGTGATCCGCTATGACCGGCGCGGCCACGGCAAATCCGGCGTGCCGCCCGGCCCCTATTCCATGGAGCGCTTCGGCCGCGACGTGCTGGCGATCCTCGACGACCTCAACATCGAGAAGGTGCACTGGTGCGGGCTGTCGATGGGCGGCATGGTCGGACAGTGGCTGGGCGCCAACGCACCGGAGCGGCTCGGCAGGATCGTTCTGTCCAATACCAGTTGCTACTATCCCGATCCGACCAACTGGCTCAACCGCATCAAGGCGGTCAAGGAAGGCGGCATCGCGGCGGTCGCCGACGCCGTCATCGCCGGCTGGCTGACGGCGGACTTCCGTGACCGCGAACCGCAGATCACGGCGAACATGAAGGCCATGCTGGTCGCAACGCCGGTGCAGGGCTATCTCGCCTGCTGCGAAGCCCTGAGCACGCTTGATCAGCGCGATCTGCTGCCCAGGATCAAAAGTCCGACGCTGGTGATCGCCGGACGCCAGGACATGGCGACGCCGGTCGCGGCCGGCGAATACATCCGCAGCCAGATTCCCGGCGCGGCCTTAACGATTCTCGATGCCGCGCATATTTCCAATGTCGAGCAGCCGCACGCCTTCACCGACGCCGTGGTCGGTTTCCTGACGCAACGCTAACGCAACCGTCACTGCGAGCGGAGCGAGGCAATCCATTTTGATTGGAAACGAAAGCTGGATTGCTTCGTCGCTTCGCTCCTCGCAATGACAAGGGGAGAAATTCAATGGACGATCAGCAACGCCGCGACGACGGCATGGTCCAGCGCCGCAAGGTGCTCGGCGATGCCTGGGTCGATAAATCGATCGCGAACAAAAATTCCTTCAACGCCGACTTTATCGACCTGATCACGCGTCATGCGTGGGGCGAGATCTGGACCCGGCCGCATTTCGACCAGCGCACCCGGCGCGTACTGGTGATCGGCACCATGGTTGCGCTCGGCCAATGGGATGAATTCCGCCTGCACGTGCGCGCGGCGCTCACGGAGGGCGGCTTCACGGTCGACGATATCAGGGAAATCCTGCTGCAGCAGGCGATCTATTGCGGCGTGCCCGCGGCCAATCACGCCGTCAAGGAGGCGTCAGCGATTATAGGGGAGCTGGGACTGCTGAAGGGATAGATCATCCAATGTCACGCGGCGATCGATCTGCGGCTGAGCCGGACGTTCGACCAGCAGCACTACGGCGGTACCGAGCAGAAGCAATAATTCGGTCGCATGCAGCCTGAGCGCCTGGGTCTCGCCGACCTGCGATGCCATCACCATGCTGGCGAAACTGATCACGCTGCCGATCGCAAGGGCCATCGCCAGCGCTTCGTCGCAGCCGCCGGCCTTGCGGATCGAGGCGCGGGCAATGAAAACCAGGAAGATCGCGAAAAACGCGACGACGGTGAGCTTCCCCAGTGCCAATAGCCAGGCAAAACGGATCGTGGTCATCGCTGTCAGCTGCAGATGATCGCTGATGAACAGCGCGACCGATATATTCGGCCGCTCATAGAGGCCGTGGATCGGCGAAATGATGATCTTGAAAGCGACGATGGTCCAGGTCGGAATGAAATAGGCCGCCAGCAGCGCGCCGTTGAATGAACTGATCCGCCAGTTTGTGGACATGTCGCTTCCCGCTTGTCCGCAGGGCCCGAATGGGAGCGGCGGCTTTGCGGGCGAGGTAACGCGCTTAAACAGCGAGGGGCAATTTAAACCGTTTGTTTACCTTAATATCAGGGGACGGCCGAAAAGACGCCCCGATCTTCCAAAAGGAAAAGTCCCGCCTTTCCGCGGGACTTTCTGCTCTCGCTTCCTTCAATTCCGAGCTAGCGACCGCCCTTGCCCTGCTGATCGGGCTTCTGGCCCTGACGGTTCGGATCCTGCTGCTGTTGTCCGGGCTTCTGGCCGCCGCCCTGCTGGCCGGGTTTCTGACCCGGGTTTTGGTTCTGCTGACCCGGGTTCTGGTTTTGCTGGCCCGGATTCTGATTCTGGTTCGCCATCGGGATCTCCCTTGCTGAACGCTACGTCCGTCTTGAATGTAACGGGAGGTAACAACCCGAAAAACCGGAATTGGTTTCAGGGAATCCGGTTCCGCCGGGATTAATGCGAGGCGATAGTTTGCCGCCACTGTGGCAAAGGGAACCCGCCGCCTAAACTACCTCTGTACAAGCCCTTTGAGCGGCACCCCGCGCTGTTGCCGCCCCGGGTTCCCACTGTTAGAAAATGAAACGACGCGTCGTTCCGGCTGCCGGGAGCCATCGCCGCGGAATTTGTTGAAGTGAGCATTCCTCGACGGCAAACCGGGACCCCTTTGCCGGAAAATGCTCCAAACAACGGCAGCTCATGGATTATTTCGCCCAGCAACTCATCAACGGCATCGTACTCGGCTCGATCTATGGCCTGATCGCCATCGGTTACACCATGGTCTACGGCATCGTCGGCATGATCAATTTTGCTCATGGCGACATATTCATGATCGGCGGCTTTATCGCACTGATCTCTTTCCTGATCCTGGTCTCGATCGGCCTCACCGTGGTTCCCGTGATCCTGCTGATCGTGCTGCTGGTATCGATGGCGATTACCGCGCTCTATGGCTGGACCGTGGAGCGCATCGCCTACCGGCCGCTGCGGCACTCGTTCCGCCTCGCCCCGATGCTGTCGGCGATCGGCATGTCGTTCGTGTTGTCGAATTATTCGCAGGTGGCCCAGGGCGCGCGGGTCAAGCCGGTGCCGCCGATCATCACCGGCGGCTACACTCTGTTCGAGGGCGACGGTTTCGCGGTGCGGCTGTCCAATGTCCAGATAGTTGTCGTCGTCACCACGATCGTGCTGCTCGCGATCTTCACCTGGCTGGTATCGCGGACCCGACTCGGCCGCGACATGCGGGCCTGCGAGCAGGACCAGACCATGGCGGCGCTGCTCGGGGTCGACGTCGACCGCACCATCTCCATGACCTTCGTGATCGGGGCTGCGCTCGCCGCGGTCGCCGGCATGATGTACCTTTTGTATTACGGCCTGGTGGATTTCTTCATGGGCTTCGTCGCCGGCATCAAGGCGTTCACCGCGGCGGTGCTCGGCGGCATCGGTTCGCTGCCGGGCGCGATGCTGGGCGGGCTTGCGATCGGGCTGATCGAGACGATGTGGTCGGCGTATTTTTCGGTCGAATACAAGGACGTCGCCGCGTTCTCGATTCTGATCATCGTGCTGATTTTCCTTCCGACCGGCCTGCTGGGCCGGCCCGAAGTCGAAAAAGTTTGACAGGCGACGCGTGACAAAACCCGCGCCCGAGACAACGCTCGCTTCGCGCGCCCCCGGCGTCGCCTTCATCTTCAAGAAAGCCTTGATCAGCGCGCTTGTCGCGCTGGTACTGTTTTCGCTGATGATCGGGATCCGCACCGAAGCCGGACCCACCGGGCAGTTGATCTACTGGACACGATTCGGCGATCTTGCCGCCATGGTCGGTGTCGTGTTCGCCGGCAGCATCGCTGCGGAATTGCTGCGGCAGTGGTGGGGGCCGGTCGGCACCGTCATGGTCGTTCCGCCCTCCGTGCAAAGCGCGCTTGCGGTCGCGCGGCGCGCCATCGCACCGGTGCTGCTGGTCTTCACGTTTCTGGTGCCGGTGATTTTCTACGATCAGCGCTACATTCTCGATCTCGGCATCCTGGTGCTGACCTATGTGATGCTGGGATGGGGACTGAATGTCGTGGTTGGCCTCGCCGGACTGCTCGACCTCGGCTATGTCGCGTTTTACGCCGTCGGCGCCTACTCCTACGCGCTGCTGGCGACCAATTTCGGGCTGTCGTTCTGGATCTGCCTGCCGCTGGCCGGCATTCTCGCGGCGTTGTGGGGCGTGATGCTCGGCTTCCCGGTGCTGCGGCTGCGCGGCGACTATCTCGCCATCGTGACACTGGCGTTCGGCGAGATCATCCGTCTCGTCATTATCAACTGGCAAAGCCTGACCGGCGGTCCGAACGGCGTCAGCGGGATCCCTCGGCCGACCTTGTTCGGCATTCCGCTGACACCGGGCGATGACGGGCTTGCCGCCAGGCTCGGTATCGAGTTTTCGCCGACCCATCGCATCGTGTTTCTGTTCTATTTGATCCTGGCGCTCGCCCTGCTCACCAACTGGGTGACGATCCGGCTGCGACGTTTACCGATCGGCCGCGCCTGGGAAGCGCTGCGCGAGGACGAGGTTGCCTGCCGCGCCCTCGGCATCAACACCACCACGACCAAACTGACAGCATTCGCGACCGGCGCCATGTTCGGCGGTTTCGCCGGCGCGTTCTTCGCCACCCGGCAGGGCTTCATCAGCCCGGAATCCTTCACCTTCCAGGAATCCGCACTGGTGCTGGCGATCGTCGTGCTCGGCGGCATGGGTTCGCAACTCGGCGTCGCACTCGCGGCGCTTACCATGATCGGCGGCTTCGAGCTGTTTCGCGGCCTCGAGCAGTATCGCATGCTGGTATTCGGTGTCGCGATGGTGATGTTGATGATCTGGCGGCCGCGCGGACTGATCGGCCACCGCGCGCCCACCGTCTTCCTGCGGCACAGCCACGCCATCTCGTCCGACCTCGTCAAGGAGGGACACGGATGAGCGCCGATTGCATTCTCACCGTCGACCATCTGTCGATGCGCTTCGGCGGCATCGTCGCCGTCAACGATCTGTCATTTGGCGCCGAACGGCGCAGGATCACCGCGCTGATCGGGCCGAACGGCGCCGGCAAGACCACCGTATTCAACTGCATCACCGGCTTCTACAAGCCGACCGGCGGCGCCATGCGGTTGACGCATGATACCGGCAAGGAAATCCAGCTCGAGCGGCTGAACGATTTCCGCATTGCCAAGCAGGCCAGGGTCGCGCGCACCTTCCAGAATATCCGGCTGTTTCCCGGCATGACCGCGCTCGAAAACCTGATGGTCGCCCAGCATAACGCGCTGATGCTTGCCTCCGGCCTGACCTTTCTCGGGCTGATCGGCGCGCCGTCCTGGCGGTCAGCGGAAAGGCGCGCGATCGATCAGGCCACGCGCTGGCTCGACCGCATCGGGCTGCTCGACCGCGCCGACGATGCCGCCGGCAACCTGCCTTACGGCGATCAGCGCCGCCTCGAAATCGCGCGCGCGATGTGCACCGAGCCCGCCTTGCTGTGCCTCGACGAACCGGCCGCCGGACTGAACGCGCGTGAAAGCGCCGGCTTGAGCCAGTTATTGCTCTCGATCCGCGACGACCACGGCACCTCGATCCTGCTGATCGAGCATGACATGTCGGTGGTGATGGAAATTTCCGACCACGTCGTGGTGATGGACTATGGCTTGAAAATCGCCGAAGGCACCCCGCAGCAGGTCCGCGACGATCCCAAGGTGATCGCGGCCTATCTCGGCGCCGACGAAGAAGAAGCGATCGCGGTGATGGAGAGCGGAGCGTGACTGCACCATCTGCCCCGCCCCTGCTCGCGATCCGCGGCTTGCGCGCCGCCTACGGCAAGATCGAAGCGCTGAAAGGCGTCGATCTCGATATCAACCCAGGCGAGATCGTTGCCCTGATCGGCGCCAATGGCGCCGGCAAGTCGACGTTGATGATGACGATCTTCGGCAAGCCGCGCGCCCGCGCCGGCCAAATCCTGTTCGACGGCCGCGATATCACTGATGTGCCGACCCACGAGATCGCCAGGCTGCACATTGCGCAATCGCCGGAAGGCCGCCGGATTTTTCCGCGCATGAGCGTCGCCGAAAACCTGCAGATGGGCGCCGACGCCACCGAATGCGACGAGGCCGGCCGCACCGCCGGGCTGGAACGGGTGTTCACGCTGTTTCCGCGACTCAAGGAGCGCATGACCCAGCGCGGCGGCACCTTGTCCGGCGGCGAACAGCAGATGCTGGCGATCGGCCGCGCGTTGATGAGCCGCCCGCGCCTGTTGATGCTGGATGAGCCGTCGCTGGGCCTGGCCCCGTTGATCGCTCGCCAGATTTTCGACGCAATCCGGACTCTGAATCGGCAGGATGGCCTCGCGGTGCTGATCGTCGAGCAGAACGCCAATCATGCGCTGCGGCTCGCCCATCGCGGCTACGTCATGGTCAACGGCCTGATTACGCTCAGCGGAACCGGCAGCGAGCTGCTGCAGCGCCCCGAAATCCGCGCGGCCTATCTGGAGGGCGGCCGGCGGACTTGAGTTCGCGGTACCTCCGCGAGCGGTCCCGGCGAATGCCCGAAAATTGCCAATGACTTCACGACAAAATCAGCCGACAATAGCCGTGATTTTCGAGCCCCGGCGGCGTCGCCGGTACTTCCCGTAGCGACTTACCCCGCGAGGACTCCTCATGAAATCATTAAACCTGATCGGCCTGGCAGTGGGCGCGTCGTTGGCGCTGTCGACAACTGCGCTTGCGCAGGACATCACCGTAGCCGTGGCCGGCCCGATGACGGGCGGCGAATCCGCATTCGGCCGGCAGATGAAAAATGGCGCCGAACAGGCGGTCAAGGACCTCAACGCCGCCGGCGGCGTGCTCGGCAAGAAGCTGGCGCTGGACGTCGAGGACGATGCCTGCGATCCCAAGCAGGCGCGTTCGGTGGCGGAAAAAATCGCCAGTGCGAAAATCCCGTTCGTGGCGGGGCACTATTGTTCGTCGTCGTCGATCCCGGCATCGGAAGCCTATGCCGACGGCAACGTGCTGCAGATTACGCCGGCCTCGACCAATCCGCTGTACACCGAGCGCAAGCTCTGGAACGTGGCGCGGGTCTGCGGCCGCGACGATCAGCAGGGCCTGGTCGCCGCCGATTACATCGCCAAATTCTACAAGGGCAAGAACGTCGCCATCCTCAACGACAAGACCACCTACGGCAAAGGCCTCGCCGACGAAACCAAGAAGGCGCTGAACAAGGCCGGCTTCACCGAGAAGATGTTCGAGTCCTACAACAAGGGCGACAAGGACTTTAATGCCATCGTCTCGCGCCTGAAACGCGACAACATCGACCTCGTCTATGTCGGCGGCTATCATCAGGAAGCCGGCCTGATCCTGCGCCAGATGCGCGATCAGGGCCTGCAGACCGTGCTGATGGCCGGTGACGCATTGGCCGACAAGGAGTTCGCGTCGATCACCGGGCCCGCCGGCGAAGGCACGCTGTTCACGTTCGGTCCCGACCCCCGTAACAAGCCGACCGCCAAGGCCATCGTCGAGAAGTTCAAGGCCGGAAATATCGATCCGGAAGGCTACACGCTTTACACCTATGCCGCGATGCAGGTCTGGTCGCAGGCGGTGGCGAAGGCCGGCACAACCGATCCAAAGAAAGTCATGGATACGATCAAGGCCGGTGCGTGGGATACGGTGATCGGCAAGATGGAGTTCGATGCCAAGGGCGACATCAAGCAAATCGACTATGTCGTCTACAAGTGGGACGACAAGGGCAACTACACCGAGATCAATCCCAAGGGGTCATAAGCCCGTATAAATTCAATTGTGACGTTCAAACGCCCCGGTTCGCCGGGGCGTTTTTGCCTGTCGCATGCTGCTGGGAGCATCGCATCCGTCTCGACGAGGTTGACCAGAACTCGGCCGTGCGCTCATCTGCCGCCGCTCGGAGCATGCTGCAATGAAAAACCTCCTCACCGACATCGCCGGCGTTCGCGTCGGTCACGCCGATGATAAAGCGCTGGCGTCCGGTGTCACGGCGGTGATGTTCGATAGTCCCGTGGTGGCCGCAATCGACGTGCGCGGCGGCGGACCCGGCACCCGCGAGGGCGCATTGCTCGACGTCGCCAATACCGTCGAGCGGATCGATGCCATCGCGCTCGCAGGCGGCTCGGCGTTCGGGCTTGAGGCCGGCGGCGGGGTGCAGGCCTGGCTCGCCGGGCAAGGCCGCGGCTTTGCCGTGCGCGGCGCGGTGATTCCGATCGTGGCCGGCGCAATCATGTTCGATCTCTTGAACGGCGGCCACAAGGCCTGGGGCCGCTTCGCACCCTACCGCGAACTTGGTTACGCCGCAGCCGCGGCGGCCAGCGCAGATTTCATGCTCGGCAGCGTCGGCGCCGGTCTCGGCGCCACTACGGCCAATTTCAAGGGCGGCCTCGGCTCGGCCTCGGCCGCGACACAGAGCGGCGTCCGGGTCGCGGCACTCGCGGTGGTCAATGCCGTCGGCATCGTCACGGTCGGAGGTGGACCGTGGTTCTGGGCGGCGCCGTTTGAAATCGACGGTGAATATGGCGGACGCGGATTGCCACCGGCATTCACGCCGGACATGCTGGCGATGCGCATCAAGGGCGGCGCTGCCGCAACGGCCGTGGAGAACACGACACTCGCGGTGGTCGTGACCGATGCGATCCTGACGAAACCCCAGGCCAAGCGGCTCGCGATGATCGCGCAGACCGGATTTGCCCGCGCGATCTACCCGGTGCACGCGCCGCTCGACGGCGACGTGCTGTTCGCGGCCGCAACCGGCGAGAAGCCGGTCGATCCGTTGGCCGGCCTCACCGAACTCGGCATGGTCGCAGCCAATGTCGTGGCCCGCGCTATCGCGCGCGGTGTCTTCGCGGCGACCGCACTGCCCTTCCCGGGCGCGTTGCCGGCGTGGCAAGATCGGTTTGGCTAGGTCGCTACGGCCGGGCAGCCGCTGGACCTGTTTCAGGCGTTGAATGACAGCGATCTCGGCGAGGACGAAATCGCATTCGCCTCGCGCTGGGTCAGCTGCCGCATTAAATTATAGGAAGCCGTTACTCTTCATGAACGAAATGCCGGACGCGCCCTGCAAGCCCTGCAGCAGTGGATTGGAGCTTGCTCCGCTGGTACCACTGGAACCGCCCGTGCTGTCGCCGGAGCCGCCGGACCCGCCCACATGCGCGTGGTGATGACCACCCTTGCCGCCGGCGCCCTTCAGCGCCGACGACAATTCGCTCATGCTGACCGAGCCATCGCCGTTCGTGTCCAATTTGTTGAAAACGTCATCGGCCTGCGCGAGGTTGGTGCCGCCGGCGCCGAGGGCGTTTTCAAATTCGGATTTGGTGATCTCGCCGTTTCCGTTGGCATCGATCTGCGAGAACAGGTCCTGCAGCGCGGCGGACGGGCTGGTCGATGCCGATGTGGTTGTTGCCGCCGATGACTGGCCTTGCGCCGCCAGCAGCGCGCTCATGGTGGCCGGCGATATCTGCGAAAATCCGGTGGCTCCGGCCGCGGGGGTCGAACTTGTCGCAGTCGAAGCGCTGCTGGGGATTTTGAAAGGATCCGTCGAGGCCTCGCTGAAACCGGTCGCCTGCGGGGATGACGATATCGACGAGGTCAGCGACTGGATGGCATTCAGTGCAGACGACGCGGCGCCAAGGGCAAACAGCATGGCAAAACTCCGGCAGATGCCGCATCGCGCGGCCATTTACGTTCGCAGCGCAAACCTCAGCAAGCGCCGTGCCATCGCGAAAAATCCAACAAAATAGGGGTTTTCTGGTTCCGAAACCGTCGGGCTCCCCCGGCAATTGATGCCGCCGCGGCAGAATTTTCCGCCCGCTCGCGGGGCCCTGCCCGCATTGCCCCCAGGCTTTGCACATGTTACGCGAAACCGTTCCGCACACCTCGCAAATCGGGAAAACGCGCATGTCTCAGCAATTTGCGTCACGCCCCCTCGTCATCGCACCGTCGATCCTGGCGTCCGATTTCGCCAAACTGGGCGAAGAGGTCCGAGCTGTCGATGCCGCCGGTGCCGACTGGATCCACCTCGACGTGATGGACGGGCACTTCGTTCCCAACATTTCCTACGGCCCCGACGTCATCAAGGCGATGCGCCCGCACACCAGCAAGATCTTCGACGCGCATCTGATGATTTCGCCCGCCGATCCCTATCTCGAGGCCTTCGCCAAGGCCGGCTGCGATCACATCACCGTGCACGCCGAAGCCGGCCCGCATCTGCATCGCTCGCTGCAGGCGATCCGCGCGCTCGGCAAAAAGGCCGGCGTCTCGCTCAATCCGGGCACTCCGATCAGCGCCATCGAATACGTCATCGACATGATCGATCTGGTACTGGTGATGTCGGTCAACCCCGGTTTCGGCGGTCAGGCGTTTATTCATTCGGCGCTCGGCAAGGTCGGCGACCTCAGAGCCATGACCGCGGGACGCCCGATCGATATCGAGGTCGATGGCGGCGTCGGGCCGGATGTTTCCGGCCAGCTCGCCGCCGCCGGCGCCAATGCCTTCGTCGCGGGCTCCGCCGTGTTCAAGGGCGGCACCATGGAAGCCTACAAGGCGAACATTTCCGCGATCCGCAATGCTGCGGCGCTGGCGCGCGGAGAAGCGATCTAAGCTTTCGCTTCTTCCGCCTTCTCGTTTGCACCGCTCTGCCCCTGCAGCGCGGCCGGCCGGGGCGGCCGCACCACGGTAACGGTGCAGGCTGCTTCCGCCGCCACTTTGGCGGAGACGCTGCCCAGCAGGGCGCGCGCCAGCGAATTCTGCCGCGCACCGATGACGATATGATCGACGCGATTGGCGTGCGCGAATTCCAGGATGGCGGAGGCGGGATCGACGGCCTCCAGCACGTGGACCGAAAGCCTGCTCTCGTCGAGCTTGAGCGGCTGCGCCCAATGCCGCAGCGCGACCAGCCGGTCGATGTGCTTGTTGTTGCCCTTCTCGTCGAGCGTCCTGTCGATGGTGATGCGGCCGAGCTTCAAGACGTTGATGCATGCGAGCCTCGCCGACGGCAGCGTCGCCAGGATTCGTTGCGCGGTCACGCGCAAGGCCCCGTTCAAGGCATCGGTTTCTTCAGCGATTTCGAGAGCGACGGCCACGATCGGACCTGATGCCATTTGCGCGGCAAGGTCGGATTTCGGATTCGGCTGCGTCAGGCCGCGATTGAAGCGGCGGCGCAGTACGGTGCTGATGGGATCGCGCCTCACCCGTTCCGATCGCGCAGTCAGTTTGATCTGGTCGGGATTGCCGAGCTCGAATGCCAATTGCGATGCGGTGGGGTGACGCCACACCGGCTCGATCTCCAGGCAGCGCAGCACGACTTCCTGGAGCCAAGCAGGATAGTCGGCCCTCAGCTTGCGCGGCGGAACCGGATCGCGCCACAGCCGCCGCCGCATTCCGCGCATGGTCTCGGTCTCGCCGAACGGCCGCACCCCCGTCGTGAAGAAATACAACAGTACGCCCAGCGAAAAAAGATCGCTGCGCGGATCGTCGCGCACCCCGAGCAAGCGCTCCGGCGCCATGTACGGGGCGGTGCCGTAGGGCAAGCGAAACTCTTCCTGCAGCAAATCGGGCAGCTGATTGTGGTGCGACAGTCCGAAATCGATCAGCACGGCTTCGCCGGAGGCGCGAAACATGACGCTGCTCGGCTTGATGTCGTGATGAATGACGTTCTGCCGGTGCAGGTCGGCAAGCGCCAGCGCAATTTTCTGCGCGATGCCGCCAGCCTCTTCGTAAGGGAGCGGCAGATCGCCGAGTCGGCTGTAGAGCGTGCTGCCCGGGATACGCTCGATCACGACATAGGCTTGCCGAGCGAAATCGCCGGCGCCGAAACAGGCGGGCACGTGGGGCCCGGACAACCGCGGCAGGATCATCTGCTCCATTTCGAAACTGACTATGGCCGCGGGATCCTCCCCCTCGGACACCCGTGGGATTTTCATCAACAGCGGCAGATCGACGTCGGGCCGGGTCACGCTCCAGAGCGTCGCCATCCCGCCACGATGGACGCATTCTCCGACCTTGAAGCCGTCAATGACGGCGCCCGGTGCAACCGTGAGCCTCGCCAATGTTCACCTCCCGACCAAAAGCCGATCGGCCAGCCAGAACGGCAGGCCGTTTTCGCGAATCCGCGTAGCCGCCGCCCCGGCATCGTAGGGCACGCGGCAATAGGTGATTTGCCGGGAGATAGTGTCGAACATCGCAAACGAGGCCGCCGGATCGCCGTCGCGGGGCTGCCCCACCGAACCGAGAACGGCGAGCCAGCGCCTGCCGCCAAGCAATTGCACGGGAACGCCTGAGGTCGGAACGAAACTCGTCATCTTCGCGGCCGAAGACATCGAGTAGAGCGCCGGCCGATGGATGTGGCCGCAGAATGTGATGTGGGATTCGGTCGCCACGATGCTGCGCGCGGCATCGGCGGTGGTTTGAACATAGTGCCACCTCGCCGGGCTGCTGGCTTCGGAATGAACGTAGAGCCGATCCTCCTCCCGCAGCGCCAGCGGCAGCTCAGCCAGAAAGCGCCGCTGCGCGCCGCTAAGCCTGCCGCGCGTC
The DNA here is from genome assembly GCF_900129425.1 of Bradyrhizobium erythrophlei. Classification (NCBI taxonomy): domain Bacteria; kingdom Pseudomonadati; phylum Pseudomonadota; class Alphaproteobacteria; order Hyphomicrobiales; family Nitrobacteraceae; genus Bradyrhizobium; species Bradyrhizobium erythrophlei. The sequence goes on from NZ_LT670817.1 coordinate 5,481,666, forward strand.
CATTCGATCGCGGCCTGCGCTTCGGCGTTCATCGATTCCGTTGTCGTGCCGACGGCGCTGTCGTGGTTGCCGCGCACGGCCATGGCGCCGCGCTCGACGAGGCGCATCACCGTCTCAACCGTCCATTCCGGATCGGCGCCATATCCGACGTAATCGCCGAGCAAAATCATCCGCTCGGCGCCGCGCGCTTGCGCAAAATCGAGACATGCGCTGAACGCCTGCCGGTTGGCATGGATGTCCGTAAAGACGGCGAGCCGCACATTTTCCTCCGCAGCAATCCTGTCGGCCGGGCTTGTGCCGGCTTTGAGCGATATCAAACAACAGGACGCTGGCGGCGCGCAATCACGATGAGAGGCTGAGATGGGGTAAGGCGGCGATCTTGAAGACCTTCCGCGACCGACGGCCGCGACAGCGTGCCGAGGAATGATTTAGTGCTTACACGGCGCTTCGAGGCCCCTGAGCAACAGCGCCAGCAAGGCATCAATCCGCGCCGCCTGCGCCGGATCGCTCCATTCCTCGGCATGAGCAGGGTGATGGAAGCGGATGGTGGCATCGAAGAGCGCGCGCGCCGAAGCCTTGGCATCCGCGGCCTCAAAGTCCCCCTGTTTAACGCCGTCGGATATGATATGCGCGATCTGGTCGACCAGACCATCCTTGTGCGCCTTCACCACCTTGCACGCCTCTTGCGCCAGCGCCAAATAGGTCGCGAACATCTCGGGATCATCGCAAACCTTCTTGTGCTTGATCGCAATCATCGTGCGAAGCCAGTGCTCCAGCCGGACGGGCGGCGACTCCGAACCCTGGGCAATCTCCTGGAGGGGCGCGTTGACACGGTCGAGCCAGCGTTTTGCCACCGCTTCGCGCAGTGAAGCCTTGCTCGGAAAATGACGATAGACGCTGCCGTGGCTCACATCGAGCGCACGGGCAACGTCCACCACCGTGGCCTTCGCCAGTCCGTAGCGTCGCAACACCTCTTCCGTGACCTCGAGAATTCGCTCCGGGGTCAAAACCAGTGTTTCGTTCATGCGCGCACCGTCTGCCTTCCAAGCTTTCGCAAAGCGATCTGGCGGGTGGTCATCGCCCTCGCCGTTAGCGGGCCAGTCTCTCGGCCTGGGCGGCAAGGTGACGGGCCACGCGAGCATTGAGCCAACCCTGAATTTGTGCGGTCAGATAAAAGATTTCGATAGTCATGGCAGTCGTCCTATTTAACTCCCGGGCTCGCTGATTGTTCGTCAAAGCCCAGGTGACACTTTCTTAATGGTGTCGAACGCTGATATAGCATGTCCCGCTGACAGATTTCAGTATCTGTCATTCAATGTTTCGTGAGTGGGAGGGCGGAACCGGCCGCATGGCGCCGGGGCCGTCCGCCGGATAATCCGAGGTTTGTCTCCCCACAGCGCCTCTGCTAAAGCGCGACCTGATCCCTGTGAGCCCCGAGTCTTCGATGATTTCCCGCTATACCCGCCCGGAAATGGCCGCCATCTGGGAGGCGCAGACGCGCTTCAAGATATGGTTCGAGATCGAGGCGCATGCGGCCGATGCGCTGGCGGAACTCGGCGTGATCCCCAAGGAGGCCGCGAAAGCGGTCTGGGACAAGGCCCGCGGCGTCATTTTCGATGTCGCGCGGATCGACGAGATCGAACGCGAGACCAAGCACGACGTCATCGCCTTCCTCACCCATCTGGCGGAAATTGTCGGCCCCAAGGCCCGCTTCGTGCATCAGGGCATGACTTCGTCTGATGTGCTCGACACCTGCCTCAACGTGCAGCTGACCCGCGCCGCGGACTTGCTGGTCGAGGACGTCGACAAGGTGCTGGCGGCGCTGAAGAAGCGTGCCTTCGAGCACAAGATGACGCCGACCATCGGGCGCTCCCACGGCATTCATGCCGAACCCGTCACGTTCGGGCTGAAGCTCGCCTACGCCTATGCGGAATTCAGCCGCGCCCGCGAGCGGCTCCTGGCCGCCCGCAAGGAGGTCGCGACCTGCGCGATCTCGGGCGCGGTCGGCACCTTCGCGCAGATCGATCCGCGGGTCGAAGAACACGTCGCCAAGGCGATGGGGCTAATTCCGGAGCCGATCTCGACCCAGGTGATCCCGCGCGACCGCCACGCGATGTATTTTGCAACGCTGGGCGTGATCGCGTCCTCGGTCGAACGCCTTGCCACCGAGATCCGGCATTTGCAGCGTACCGAGGTGCTGGAAGCGGAGGAATTCTTCTCCGAGGGCCAGAAGGGCTCCTCGGCGATGCCGCACAAGCGCAACCCGGTGCTGTCGGAGAACCTCACCGGGCTGTCGCGCATGGTGCGCGCCTATGTGACGCCGGCGATGGAGAATGTCGTGCTGTGGCACGAGCGCGACATCTCGCACTCCTCCGCCGAGCGCATGATCGCTCCCGACGCCACGGTGACGCTGGATTTTGCTCTCAATCGCCTCGCGGGCCTGATCGACAAATTGCTGATCTATCCTGCGAATATGCAGAAGAATCTCGACCGCCTCGGCGGCCTCATTCATTCGCAGCGGCTTCTGATTGCGTTGACGCAAAAAGGCTGCAGCCGCGAGGACGCCTACAAGCTGGTGCAGCGCAACGCGATGCCGGTGTGGCGCGGCGAAGGCGACTTCCAGGCGCTGCTGAAAAAAGACGCCGACGTGAAGAAGTATCTCAGCGATGCCGAGATATCCGAGCAGTTCGATCTCGGCTATCATTTCAAGCACGTCGATACGATCTTCAAGCGCGTGTTCGGCGAAAGCTAGTTCGAGCGGATCGCACATGGCAGCGACGTTGCGGTCAGCCTGCACGCCGGCCAGGGGCCGCCAAAACCGCTGCTGCCGGTGTGACGCACCGACATCCGCCGCTTGGGAATATCAGGTCCGGACCCGCTTCGACGCCCTCGCCCGCAATAACAACTGAATGGTAACCCGGGATCGGCTAGGATCGCGCCGTGTCAGTACCTCCGACGATTCTGGTTTTCGATTCCGGGCTGGGCGGGCTCACGGTACTGCGTGAAATCGTGGGCACCCGGCCTGACGCGCATTATGTTTATGTCGCGGATGATGCGTTCTTTCCCTACGGCCATCACAGCGAGGAACAGATCATCGCGCGCGTGGTGCCGCTGATCGGCGAGTTGATCGCCGCGCATGCCCCCGATCTTGTGGTGATCGCGTGCAATACCGCCTCGACGCTGGTGATGTCGCACCTGCGTGAGCGATACCAAGTTCCCTTTGTCGGAACCGTGCCGGCCATCAAGCCGGCCTGTGCGAGTTCCCAAACCAAACGTGTCTCGGTGCTCGGCACCAAGGGCACGGTGAAACGCGAATACACGAGAGCGCTGATCCGCGATTTCGCGCAAGGCTGCGAAGTGACGCTGGTAGGTTCCGCGGAACTTGCTTCGCTGGCCGAGGCAGCATTGAGCGGCGGCGATGTGAGCGATCGGCAGGTATCGGCCGAGCTCGCGCCCTGTTTTGTCGGGGATGGCGCGGACGGTTTGTCGCGCACCGACACCGTCGTGCTGGCCTGCACCCATTACCCGCTGCTGATGGACCGGCTGGTCAGGCTGGCACCGTGGCCGGTAGACTGGATCGATCCCGCGCCCGCGATTGCCCGGCGGGTTGCGGATTTGCTCGGGCGACCCGGCGGCGAAGCCGATCATGCCGGCGCCGAAATGATTTTCACATCCGGACGGCCGCACACGCTGAACCGGGCATTGATGCCATTTTTCGGCGGCCGGGTTCCGGCATAGGCAGATACTGGTCTTTTCGACAACTTGCCGCGCTGCTAGCCTTTGCGCGACCGCCATTGCTTAAGCCTCAGCCAAACGGAGTTTTGGATTTGACGCCCGTGACGCCTGCGCCGCTCAACCGTCTTCGCAAGCAATGGCGTGAGGGCCGCCCCACATTTGGCGCAATTGCGACGATTCCCAGCATTCAGACCGTACAGATCATGGCCCGTTCGGGATTCGACTGGATCATCGTCGACCTCGAACACGGTCCGATCGATCTCGGTTCCGCGCACGGGATGATCGTCGCGACGTCAGGCACGCCTTGCGTGCCGCTGGCGCGAATCGCCGCCAACGAGCCCTGGCTGGCGAAAGCGCCGATGGATATTGGCGCGCTGGGCATCAATTTTCCAATGATCTGCAGCCGCGCGGATGCCGAAAAGGCGGTCCGCAGCGTGCGCTATCCGCCGCGCGGGGACCGGCTCTGGGGACCGTTTCACGCGCCGTTCCGCTGGGGCGTCTCAATGCCGGACTATATGGCGACCGCGGATGATGACATGATCTGCATGATCACCATCGAGCACGTCGAGGCGGTCAACCATATCGACGAGATCATGGCTGTGCCCGGCATCGACGTCGCCGTGATCGGCCCCGGCGACCTCGCCACCAGCATCGACAAACATGGGCGCGCCGATGATCCCGAAGTGCTCGCGTTGATGGCGCGCGCCGAAGCCGGCATCCTCAAAAGCGGCGTCCCGATCGGGGGCGTGGCGCGCACGGCCGAACAAGCCAACCGGATGATCGACCGCGGCTATCTGGCGCTGGCGCTCGGCTTCGACTGGTCGCTGTTTGCCCGCGGTATCGCGGCGAGTTTTGACGGGATCAAGCGCTGAAGCGCCGCTGGGCCGGATGGCCGACAGATGCGCTCGCGCTTCTCTTGCACGCCTGAGTCTCTCGCCACAGCAGGTTCCCGCAGGCGGTGCCGCCGGCCGCGATACCCATCCGGGTATCGAGACTGGCTACGTGCTGGGGGGAAGGTGGCCGATGGCAGGCCGCCGCTCAAGCCGGAGGTCGGCGACTCCTATTAAATTCCGGCCGGCGCCGTCCATGATGCCAGGACGGGAAATAAGCTACTGAAAATGCTAGTAATTTACGTAGCGGACAAAACCAAGCCACTCGCCTCGCCCGCGCCATAGACGCAGAACCATCTGGCGTCAGGTCCGCCGGTTCGTGCTAGATCAGAAGCCGGCGAAGGGGTAACCCGGTCAGCCGGCTTGCTGCTGTGGGAACCTGAGTGGAACGATGCGCGGTACGGTTCGAAAGATTTCACTGCCGCGCCGCGTAATCATCGACCTCATGCGGGCGTCGGCAGACATGCCGTTCGTCGCCGTGCGCCGCACCCTCTCGATCGAACGGCTCGCCTCCGCGCGAAAAGGTCTCGGCACCCGGCCGGCCTGGGCGGTGATCTTTGCCAAGGCGTTCGCGATACTGGCCAGCGAGCAACCAATCCTGCGCAGGGTCTATCTCAAATGGCCCTGGCCGCATCTCTACGAATTTCCACAAACCGTCGCGATGATCGTCGTGGCGCCGGACGCGACGCCGGACGGCGTGCTGCTGTTTCCCGTCAAGGCTCCCGATCGCACTTCCCTCGCCGAAGCCCACGGATGGATCCAGAACGCCAAAACCCAGCCGATCGAAGCCACGCCTTTTTTCCGCAAGACGATGATGGTTACCCGTTTGCCGCAGCCGCTGCGATGGCTGGCCTGGTCGATCGGCCTTAATTTCGGCCGTCAGCGCGGCAACTATCTGGGCACGCTCCTGGTCACGTCGGTCGCAGCTTTCGGCGGCGGTGAAGTGGAGGCGCTGGGCCCGCAACCCTTCATATTCAGCTATGACAGGATGTCTGATGATGGCACCATCGATGTCATGATCCGTTGGGATCACCGGATCACCGACGCCGCTTTTATCGGAGCGGAGCTTTCGCGGCTCGAGCAGATCCTGAACCATCAGATTGCCGATGAGATACTGGCGCTCGCCGCGACGGAGCGGGGTGTAGCCGCTGCCCTTACTGAAGGGAATAGCCCCGGCCGCAGCGGTAAAATTTCCCGAGAATTCACCAGCATACCCTGACCGGCCGTCAGCGAATAATTTGACGGAGACGTAACAATGGGCCGAATCGCCGACCGATGAAAATCTTACGCGGACGCACAGCATTCGTCACAGGCGCAGCCTCCGGTATCGGTCGCGCGATCGCGACGGCCCTCGCGCGCGAGGGAGTCAATCTCGTCATCACCGATCGGGATGCCGAGGGCCTGGTGCTGACTCGGCAGGAGGCGGAGCATGAAGGCGTCCGCGTCCGCAGCATCACTTGCGACCTCGGCCAGTCCGAGCTTATTGCAGAGATGCTCGACCGTGTGGTTTTGGATGGTCCGCTGCACATCCTCGTCAATTGCGCAGGCCTGGCCTTTTACGGACAGCAGCGCAGCATGAGCGACGCCGACTGGCGCAATATCATTGCGGTCAATCTGATGGCGCCGATGCAGATCACGACCAGGCTGATACCTGCGTTGTCGCACGTCGATGAAGCCCACATTGTCAACATGGCGAGCTTTTTGGGACTGGTTCCCACCCGGCGGCTCGCGGCCTATCAGGCCAGCAAATACGGCCTTGTCGGATTTACGCTGGCGCTGCGGAATGACTATCACCGCAAAAACTTCGGCGTCAGCGTCGTCTGTCCGGGCTTCGTGAAGACGCCCATGCTGGCACAAACCGGCCAATCCGAAACGCCGGCCTGGGGCCCCAAAATCCCCGCATGGCTGTGCACGACCCCGGAACACATCGCACAAGTAACGATTCGAGCGATCAAGCGCGATAAGGGACTGGTGGTCATCACCGCTTTCGCGCACGCGATGTGGCGGCTCAACCGCTTTCTTCCGGGCCTGGTCGATTTTCTCAATCGCGAAGGGTGGCGCTCGCGCGGCCCGATCCTCCCGGACAATGACACCAACCGATTGGCGCAGAGATCAAGCGAGGCGCCGGCGGGCCCGTTGCAGGTAGCCGACGAGCGCGAGCACAAGTGAGCGCGGCATCATCCGCGTCAGGGCGATGCTGACTTTGTTGCTGATGCCGGGAACGCAGAGCGCGTGTCCCGCCCTCATGGCGTTCCAGCCGGCGCGGGCCACATCGGCCGCATCGAGCTTCGGCAATAGTTTGAACAGCGCAACCCTGTCCGCGCCTGCGCGCGCCAGGAACGGCGTACGGACAGGGCCCGGACACAGACATGTCACCGTGACGCCGGCGCCCCTGACCTCCTGCCTCAGCCCCTGCGAGATGGAAATCAGATACGCCTTGCTGGCAAAGTAGACCGCCATGCGCGGTCCGGGAGCGAATCCCGCCACCGATCCGACGTTGAGGACGGCGCCGCTCCGGCGTGCGACCATTCCGGGCAGGAAGCGCAGCATCAGGTCGGTCGCCGCGCGCACGTTGACATCGATGATCCCCAGTTGCTGCTGGCGGTCCAGTTCGACCGCGTCGCCGAACAGCCCAAAACCGGCGTTATTGATCAGGATGTGACAGTATAGATCGAGTGCCTCGAGCTCGCGCACGATCACCTCGCCGGCGTCGGGTGAGCTCAGATCGAGACTTAAGACCACCGTCAATCGCCCGGAAGGGTCGATACTGGCTGCCAGCGCGTCCAGTTCGGGCCTGGAACGCGCGATCAGGACCACCCTGGCCCCTTCCGCTGCCGCCAATTTGGCGAATTCCACCCCAAGGCCGGAAGATGCCCCTGTGACGACGACGGCTGGCTGCATGAAACGACCCGATTTCCCCGACGCCGGCGGCCTCCCGCGGCTCGCCGGACCTGCTTTTACCGGTCCGACGGCCGATTTGACAGCCGGACCGATAGTCCCTAGAAACCGCCTGCTCGCGGGCCGATTTCGGCCCGCGATGCGTTTCGCGACCCGTGGTCCGGTCCCTTCAAGCTTAAGGGGTTGGGCCTGTCGGCTCCGGGAATTTCCCGGCGCACAGGAGGGCGCGTTTCCTCAAAACTCAAACTTTGCAAAGAGGACGCGATGACTAAGCGCAGTGAGGCGAAATACAAGATCGATCGCCGTATGGGCCAGAATATCTGGGGCCGCCCGAAGAGCCCCGTGAACCGCAGAGAATACGGCCCCGGTCAGCACGGTCAGCGCCGCAAAGGCAAGCTTTCCGACTTCGGCGTGCAGCTGCGCGCCAAGCAGAAGCTGAAGGGCTACTACGCCAACATCAGCGAACGCCAGTTTCACGGCATCTACGTCGAAGCCGGCCGGATGAAGGGCGATACCGGTGAAAACCTGATCGGCCTGCTCGAGCGGCGCCTCGACACGGTGGTGTATCGCGCCAAGTTCGTGGCCACCATGTTCGCCGCGCGCCAGTTCATCAACCACGGCCACATCAAGGTGAACGGCCGCCGCGTCAACATCGCGAGCTTCAAGGTGAAGGTCGGCGACGTCATCGAGGTCAAGGAATCCTCCAAGCAACTCACGGTGGTGCTGGAAGCCATTCAGCTCTCGGAGCGAGACGTGCCCGACTTCCTCGAAGTCGATCACTCCAAGATGACGGCGAAGTACGCCCGGATCCCCGCTCTGTCCGACGTGCCGTTCGCCGTGCAGATGGAGCCGCATCTGATCGTCGAATTCTATTCGCGCTGATTCTTGTCAGCGGCGCTTTTCGAATGCGAAGGCCCCGGTTTTGCCGGGGCCTTTTTGCTGGGTAGGATTGACCGATCTGCTCGATTATCACCATGTCGGTTTGAAATGATGTCATTCCGGGGCGTGCGAAGCACGAACCTCAGATGTGCTATTGCACATCGGAAATCTCGAGATTCCGGGTCTGGTCCTGCGGACCATCCCGGAATGACGAATCCAAAGGACTCGCCATGACCTACACCCCCGCTCCGCGTGACCCAAAGCAGCCGCCGGTCCGCATCAACCTGTTGTCGGATACGCAGACCCGCCCGACGCCTGCCATGCGCGAGGCGATTGCGCGAGCCGAGGTCGGCGACGAGCAGATCGGCGACGATCCGACCGTGAATGTGCTGTGCGAACGGGTGGCCGAGTTGCTCGGCAAGCAGGCCGCCGTGTTCATGCCCTCCGGCACCATGTGCAACGTCGCGGCGACGCTGGTCCACTGCCGGCCCGGCGACGAAATCCTGGCGCACGAGACGGCACACATCATCGCGCGCGAAGGCGGCGCCCATGCCGCGCTCGGCGGGTTTCAAATCACTCCGCTCTCGGGCACTGACGGCAAATTCACGCCCGACACCTTTCGCGCCGCACTACACCCGCGCACCCGCTACCAGCCGCCGCAGACCGTGGTCAGCGTCGAACAAACAGCCAATATCGGCGGCGGCACGATCTGGAAAAAAGCCGATCTCGATGCGATCGTGCAGATCGCGAAATCGAACGGGCTTGCCACCCACATGGATGGCGCGCGGCTGCTCAATGCCTGCGTCGCTACCGGCGTCAGCGCAAGCGACATGGCAGATGGATGGGATTCGGCCTGGCTCGATTTTTCCAAGGGGCTGGGCGCGCCCATCGGCGCCGTGATTGCCGGCTCGCGCGAATTCATCGACGAGATCTGGCGCTGGAAGCAGCGGTTGGGCGGCTCGATGCGCCAGGCCGGCATTTGCGCTGCGGCCTGCGTCTACGCGCTTGACCACCATGTCGACCGCCTTGCCGACGATCACGCCAACGCGCGGGCGCTGGCGCGGGGGCTATCGCAAATTTCCGGCATGGACGTGCAGCAGCCTGAAACCAATCTCGTTTTCTTTAATCCCGATGGCGCCGGAGTCACCGGCGACAAGATGGTCGATGCCTTGCGTCAGCGCGGCGTGCTGCTCGCCATGATGGACGGCCGGATCAGGGCCTGCACCCATCTCGATGTCACCGCCGACATGATCGAGGAGACGGTCGGGCTGGTGCGCGAGATTGTGCGGGGCGTGTAGATAAATCAGCGAGTAGCGTGGATGAGCGAAGGCCCGGTGTGTTATTCCCGGAATCTCGCTCATCGACGCTACGATCTATCTTTCCTCTCGATCGCCTCATAGATCAGCGTCTTCAACTCCTGTTGGATCGGTCCGCGCTGCGACGGCGACCGCATCATGCAGATGGTGAACATATCGTCCCGCGGGTCGATAAAGAAGAAGGTGCCGCCGACGCCGTCCCAGCGGTATTCGCCCAGTGGCCATGCCGGGTTTGTCGCGTTCGAGGTGCGCACGGCAAAACCTAGGCCGAAGCCACTATTGGCGCCGGGAAAATAAAACTGGTCGCGCGCGATTTTAGTCTCGGGCCCGATGTGATCCGACGTCATCAGGGCGACAGTCTCGGGCTTGAGGTAGCGGCGGCCATCCAGGGTGCCGCCGTTCAGCAGCATCTGCGCAAAACGCGCGTAATCGCCGATGGTACCGACCATCCCTGCCCCGCCGGATTCCCAAGCGCCCGGCAATGTCGGGTCTTTGATTCCAGCCACCGGCCGCCCAAAGCGGTCATCGGGCAAGGGCTCGGCGATCAACGGCCGCTTCGATGGATCGGCGACGAAGAAGGCGGTGTCGGTCATCCCCAGGGGATCGAGCAGCCGCTGCTTCTCGAAGGCGAACAGCGACTGGCCCGACACCACTTCGATGACACGGCCCAGGACATCGGTCGAGTGGCCATAATCCCACAGCGTCCCCGGCTGTTCGGCGAGCGGCAGTTTCGCCAGGCGTTCGACGAATTGGGCGTTGTCGAAATCGCCCTCGAATAAATTCGAATTCGCATAGAGTTTTCGCACCGGATTGTCGCCGTAGAAGCCATAGGTAAGGCCCGAGGTGTGGCGCAGCAGGTCTTCGATCGTGATCGGACGCACGAGCGGTTCGAGCGCAAGGTCCGGCTTTCCGTTCGCATCGTGTTTCTCGACACCGACTTTCACTTTAGCGAACGCCGGAATATATTTCGAAAGGGGATCGCCGAGCGAAAGCTTGCCGTCCTCGACCAGCATCATCGCGGCGACCGATGTGATCGGCTTCGACATCGAATAAAGCCGAAAGATGCTGTCCGCGGTCATCGGGCGCCGGCTTTCGACGTCGCGCACGCCGAAACTTTCGAAATAGATGGGATGACCGTGCTGCTGAATCAGGACCACGGCGCCCGGGATCTTGCCGGTCGCAATCTCCTGCCGGATAAAATCGCCGACCCGTTCGAGCTTCGCCGGCGAAAAGCTTGCCGAAACGGAAAACGTCGATTCGGCGCAGACCGCACCTGGCCGTCCGGCAACGATCGCGAGAACGAGAAACGCAAGCGCCGCCGCAACGCGGCGGGTGGTGCCGTCAGTTCTCCATCGCTTCATAGATCAGTTTCTTTACCGCGGGCTGGATAATCTGGCGCTGCGAGGGCGTCTGCTCCAGTAACACGAAAAACATGTCCTGCTTGCGGTCGATCGCGAAATAGCAGCCGCTGGCGCCGTCCCATTTTATCTCGCCGAGCGATCCCGCCGGCGGCGGCTTGGCATTGCCGGGATCGGTCCGCACGCCGAAACCGAGGCCGAAGCCGAAGCCATCTCCCGGGAAATAGAAATAATCGCGTCCGACGCCCGAGTTCGGCCCGATATGGTCAGAGGTCATCAGTTCGAACGTTTTGGGATTGAGATATTGCTTGCCGCCGAATTTACCGCCATCGAGCAGCATCTGCGAAAAGCGGGCGAGATCGGCTAGCGTCGAATTCATCCCGCCGCCGCCGGATTCCCACTTCATCGGGACATCCGGGCTGCTCACGAAACCAACCCGGAAGTCGCTGTCGTTAGGCATCGGCTTGGCGATCAGCTTTTGCTGTTCAGGATCGGTGACGTAAAAGCCGGTGCCGGTCATGCCGAGCGGGTCGAGCAGCTTTTCCTTCTCGATTCCAAGCAGGGATTTCCCTGTCACCACTTCCATGATCCGCCCAAGGATGTCGGTCGAGTGGCCGTAGTCCCACAGCGTCCCCGGCTGTTCCGCCAGCGGAAGCTGCGCGATGCGTTCGGCAAACCCAGCATTGTCGAAGTCGCCGTCATAAATCTTCGCGTTGGCATAGGCCTTTCGGACCATGCTGTTGCCGTAGAAACCGTAAGTGATCCCGGATGTCTGCGTCATCAGGTCCAGAATCGTGATCGGCCGGTTCAACGGCACGAGTTCGAGCGCCTTCTCGCCGTTCTCGGCTTTCTTTTCGACGCCGACCTTGGCGTTGGCGAATGACGGAATGTATTTGGCGACGGGATCGTCGAGCCTGAGCTTGCCCTCTTCGATCAATTGCATCGCCACCACGCTGGTGATCGGCTTGGTCATCGAGAACAGGCGGAAGATGGTATCATCGGTCATCGGCGCCTTGGTCGCGACGTCGCGCACGCCGAAGAATTCGTGATAGACCGGTTTGCCGTGCTGCTGGATCAGCAGGATTGCCCCGGGAATCTTGCCCTGCGCAACCTGATCGCGCAGATAGTCGCCGACGCGCGCGAGTTTCTCCGGGTTGAAATGCGCCCCGGGCGGAATGTCGAAGGTACCTTCCGCACTCAGGGACGGCGCAGCCGCGATCGTCAACACCGCCGCAAAGATCAGCGATCGCAACGCATGGCGTGAATTCATGTCCCCTCCCGGAAATTGTTCCGCTGAGTGTAGCGGGCGGCCCAATCGGCACAAGGGCTGCCAAATTCCGCCACCCGCGCCGCGTGCAACAGCGCGCTGTCGTTGGAAAAACAGCAGAAAATGACGCTGGTGACCGCTCGCGCCGCCGCCAGCGCATCAACCGTGGCCGAGACCGCGATGCGCGCCGCGCGATCGGCGGGAAAACGATAGACCCCGGTGGAAATCGCCGGAAACGCAACCGAGTCGAGGCTGTGGCTCTGGCACAGCTCAAGCGCGCGGCGATAGCACGATGCCAGCGCCTCATCCTCACCCTGGTTTCCGCCAGCCCAAACCGGGCCGACGGCATGAATCACATGCGACGCCGGCAGCCGATAACCCCTGGTGATTTTGGCGTCGCCGGTCGCGCAGCCATGCAGTGTGCGGCATTCGGCCAGCAGGTCCGCTCCTGCGGCGCGATGGATCGCGCCGTCCACGCCGCCACCGCCTAGCAACGAGGTGTTCGCGGCGTTGACGATGGCGTCAACGCTCAGGCTGGTGATGTCGGCGACGATGACTTCGAGCCGCACCGAGCCGAGTTGGCGCGCCGCCAGGCTCAGGCGGATGCCGCCGCGGTGACCGCAATGCCCTTGTCGGCAAGCAGCTGCTGCAGTTCGCCGGCCTGGAACATCTCGCGAATGATGTCGCAGCCGCCGACGAACTCGCCCTTGACGTAGAGCTGCGGGATGGTCGGCCAGTTGGAATAGGTCTTGATGCCGTTGCGCAGGTCGGCCGATTCCAGCACGTTCAGACCCTTATAGCCGACCCCGACGTGATCCAGGATCTGCACCACCTGACCGGAAAAACCACACTGCGGAAACTGCGGCGTGCCCTTCATGAACAGCACGACGTCGTTCGACTTCACTTCGTTGTCGATAAATTGCTCGATGCTCATATTTCGCGTCCTTCTGCGGCAAAGCCTTTCGGGCCGCCGTCAGCCCGTTAACCCCGACACCCATATATGTAGCCCAAACCGTTGTGCATCCAAAGTAAAATGGCGGGGAACTGGCATGCGCCGGCCTGAATCGGTCCGGATGTCGGAGGGGCGACCATAGCCGGCGGGCAGTATCATGATAGGCTCGGGAGGCTTTTATCCCTGACGGAAGCCCTTATCTAGGACAGGCCATTCCGGGGGAACCGGTACGGCAGAGCAACGTTCTCTCCCGAACCGGAGATCACCGTGACGAAACCAGCATCCGCTGCGGCCACGCTCGCCGCCCCTTGCCCGTCATTATTTTCCGATTCCGGCAGTCTGGCCCAGAATTTGGTGGAAGCCTTCCTGACGGTCCGAAATGAGACCGAAAGCCGCGCCGCCCCCCTGACATCAGAGGACCAGTTGATCCAGTCGATGCCGGACGCAAGCCCGGCGAAATGGCACCGCGCCCATACCACCTGGTTCTTCGAGCAATTCCTGCTCGGCGAACACTGCGAAGGCTACAAGCCCTTTCACCCGGATTACGCATATCTGTTCAATTCCTACTACGTCAGCGCCGGACCGCGGCACGCCCGCCACCAGCGCGGCCACCTGACCCGTCCTGGCGCCGATGAGGTTACCGCCTATCGCCGGCACGTCGACTCGGCGATCGTGAAATTCTTTCATGAGGCGGATGAGGACGAACTGGCGGCGATCGCGCCGCTGGTCGAAGTCGGTCTCAATCACGAACAGCAGCATCAGGAATTGATGCTGACCGACATCCTGCATGCCTTTGCGCAAAACCCGATTGCACCGGCCTACGATCCCAGGTGGAAATTTCCCGCTGCGACGCGAACCGGCGAGGCGTGGGTCACGCTCAACGAGGGCATCCACAGCATCGGACATGCCAGCGAAACTTTCCATTTCGACAACGAGAAGCCGGCGCACCGCGCGCTGGTGGGACCGGTCAGGCTGGCGCGCAACCTCGTCACCAACGCCGAATGGCTGGCGTTCATGGCCGACGGCGGCTACCGCAGCCCCACGCTCTGGCTCATGGACGGCTTCGCGGTGGTCGGCAACGAACAATGGCAGGCGCCCGGCCACTGGCGTGAGGTCGATGGCGAGTGGCAGGTCATGACGCTGGGCGGATTGAAGCCGGTTGATCCATCAGCCGCGGTTTGTCACGTCAGCTATTATGAGGCCGACGCCTTCGCGCGCTGGAGCGGCAAGCATTTGCCGACCGAAATGGAATGGGAAGTCGCCGCCCGCGCCGGCCATCTCAACGATGCGTTCGGGATCGTGTGGCAGTGGACCCGGAGCGCCTACGCCCCCTACCCCGGCTACCGCGCGATCGAGGGCGCGCTCGGCGAATACAACGGCAAGTTCATGGTCAACCAGTTGGTGCTGCGCGGCTCCTCGCTTGCAACTCCCGACGGGCATAGCCGTATCACCTATCGCAACTTCTTTTATCCACACCATCGCTGGCAATTCACGGGACTGCGCCTCGCCGACTACGCCACCTGATTTTTTCTCGAATTCAAGCGCGCCGGAAAGCGCGCTCAGGAGACTATCATGAATGTGCACGCCGCCGCGTTGGGTAAGGCGCAACGTTTCGATGAACAAACCACGGCATTTGCCGGCGACGTGCTGGATGGTTTGGCGCAGCATCCGAAACGGCTGGCGCCGAAGTATTTTTACGACGCTGCCGGGTCAGAACTGTTCGAACAGATCACGCTGCTGCCGGAGTATTACCCGACGCGCACCGAACTCGGCATCCTGCGCGATCGGGGCCGCGAAATATCGGTGATCGTCCCGAAAGGCGCAGCCCTTGTGGAATTCGGCGCCGGCGCCACCACAAAAGTCCGCCTGCTGCTGAACGAATGCGCGCTCAGTGCCTACATTCCCGTCGATATTTCCGGTGATTTCCTCAAGGGGCAGGCCGAGGCGCTGCGCCGGGATTTTCCGGGTCTCGACGTCTACCCCGTCACGGCGGATTTCACCGCGCCGTTCGCGCTGCCCGAGGCCATTGCCGCCATGCCGAAGGTCGGATTTTTCCCGGGATCGACGCTCGGCAATTTCGAGCCGCACGAAGCCTGCGCTTTCCTGCGCAGCGCCCGCGATATCCTGGGCCAGGGCGCGCTGATGGTGATCGGGGTCGACCTCGAAAAAGACGAGCGCGTACTATACGAGGCTTATAATGATGCCGCCGGTGTCACCGCGCGCTTCAACCTCAATGTGCTCCATCGCATCAACCGCGAACTGGGCGGCAATTTCGACTTGAGCGCGTTCACCCATCGCGCGATCTACAATCGCGAGCGCCACCGCATCGAAATGCACCTGATCAGCCGCAAGGCGCAGAGCGTGCGCGTGCTGGCCCGGAGCTTCTCATTCCGCGCCGGCGAAAGCATTCACACCGAGTGCAGCTATAAATACAGCCTCGATCGCTTCACGGCGCTGGCGCGCGGTTCAGGCTGGAAGCCGCTGAAGTCGTGGACGGACGCCGCCGGCATGTTCTCGGTTCACGCGCTGGTGGCCTCGGACTGAGGCGCGGCTGCGGCGGATCGCAGCGAAATCGATTCCCACGCCGCGACCATGATCATGATCGCGGTGGTCAGGATCGACAGCATCAAGGGCGACAACTCGGCGGCGAACCAGGCCAGAATGGCAAGCACGACAATGCCGGCGCAGTGGGAAAGTTGAAGCCAGCCCCGGATGGTGTGCTTGAACAGGATGGTTCCGACCAGAAACAGCAGGGGCCCGCCGATCGCACTCAAGACCGTCTTCAGGTCGGAATGGTCGGCTGGATGTGTCAGCACCAATTCATCGGCGACCGCCGAGAGAATGATGCCGGCGACGATCGGCAGATGCAGGTAGGTATAGGCCAGCCTCGCCAGCCGCCCCGGTTCGGTGGATCTTGAAATCTGCTCGGAGCCCGCTTCGGCGCCCTTGTGGAAATAGATCCACCACATCGCGATCGCGGCGACAAAGGCCGACACGAACGCGCTGACCGTTTCGGTGGTCCAGGCCAGATCGGCAAAGGTCGCACCGGTCACGACGATGGATTCGCCGAGCGCGATAATGATGAACCCGGCACAGCGCTCCGCCATATGACCGCCTTCGACCGCCCAGTCTTCGATCGAAGACGCGCCATATTTCGGTATCCAGAACCGCGCCGCCGGCGAGAGATATTCGATGGCCAGCGCCACCGCCCAAAAGGCCAGCCGCGAATGGCCTTCCGCAAGGCCGCCTAATATCCAAAACACCGCCGACGTGGACAGCCAGATCAAAATGCGAATCGCATTCATCCGGATCGGAGGCTGCGTTCGCGGGACCGACGCCAGCAGAAAGGTGGTCCGCCCGACCTGCATCGCGGCGTAGGCAAGTGCGAACCACAGTCCCCTCGATTCGAAGGCTTTTGGAATCGAGGTCGAGAGCACGAGCCCGCCGAGCATCAGCGAAAACAGCAGCACGCGCACCGGCGTGAGTTCGGGATTGAGCCAGTTGGTGATCCAGGCGGTGTAGACCCACACCCACCACACAGCCAGAAACAACAGAGTCGTCTGCAACGCCTCCAGCGGGGTGAAGCGGCCGAGCAGCGTGTGCGATATCTGGGTGACCGCGAAAACGAACACCAGATCGAAAAACAACTCCGCGTAGGTGACGCGGCTGTGCTGGTTCGGCACCAAGGGGCGAAACAGCGCGCCGCGTTGATTGTCCGCCGCCATGGCGCCCCTTGCCCCGCCGGATCCTCGTCAGCGCCCCGGCGCCCCAGGTCCGCCAGGCACCCCGGTCTGCAGCGCCAGCGCGTGAAGCACCCCGCCCATCTGTCCCTGCAGCGATTGATAGACGATCTGGTGCTGCTGAACCCGGGATTTGCCGCGGAACGACTCCGAGATCACGGTCGCCGCATAGTGGTCGCCGTCCCCGGCGAGATCGCGGATCGTCACCTCGGCGTCGGGAATGGCTGCCTTGATCATCGATTCGATATCGTGGGCGTCCATCGGCATCCAGTATTTCTCCAATCCGGCGGTTCGAGCCGCCGCCGGCTCAACCAGCGGCAGCCCCCCGAACTTAGCGCGCGGACCCTTCTACGTCACGCCTTGTCGCACTATATTTGCCGCCCAATCCCTGCAAAGCCGCTGGATCGAATCTCACGATCACAACGGGCTGACCCAAACGAGGGCTGACCATGAAACTCCCCGGTCCCGACCACCCGATCACCATTACCGCGAACCCGAAACGCATCCGTGTTTCCGCTGACGGCGTCGTCATCGCCGACACCACGCACGCCTTGACCCTGAAGGAAGCGAGCTACCCGGCCGTGCAATATGTGCCGCGCCAGGACGCCAATATGGCGCTGCTAGCGCGTACCGGCCGGGTCACGCACTGCCCCTACAAGGGCGATGCAAATTATTTCAGCATCCTCGCCGACGGCAAGACCATCGAAAATTCGATCTGGACCTATGAGACGCCGTTTCCGGCGATGGCGGAAATCTCCGGCCATCTGGCGTTCTACCCGGACAAGGTGAAGATCGAGGAAGTGGGCTGATTACGTGTTGCCCGCGCAACCGAAGCAATCCAGAACCACAAAGGAAGGCTGGATTGCTTCTCGCTATGCAATGGAGGAAGGGTCTGGTTGCGCCCTACACCCTGAAAATCGTCAGTCCCAGGATCAGCAGGACCAGGAAGATCACGACGAAAACGTAAAACAGGAAACGCGCGACGTCAGCAGACGCCGCCGAAATCCCGGTGAAGCCGAGGATGCCGGCGACGATCGATACCAGAAAGAAAATCAGCGCCCATTTCAGGATTGTCATTCGCCGGTTCCTCCAATTTTCCCGCCGCGGGATCGATCGCCCTCGCGAAATCGCTGATCTAACCGCGGGCGATGGAACTGGTTCCCGCGCGACCGGAGGGCCGACCGACCGGCGTCCGGCGGGTGTTGAACGATTTCCATCAATGACCGACGATGGTGGGGATACCCGGATGGGCCGGATCGTCCCGCAGGCCGCTCGGCACCGATCCAGCCCCGACATTGTCCGCGGGAGACGTGCTGGGGGCATCCGGTGGATGGACGCCGGTATTCGGATTGGTGGGCGGGCCGGCAGTGCTACCCATGCCGGTGGTCGTGGTCGACGATCCGCCGGGAGCGGAAACAATGCTGGCCGAACCGGTATTTTGGGGAGGGACGGCGCCGGGAGAAGTAGCTATCGCCGCGCCATTCCCTTGGGCAAATGCGGAGGCGCTCGCGCCGATGAGGGAGATCGCGACGAGCGCAGAAAGCTGCAGTCTGCGCCGCATGATGGCCTCCAAACTGAATGCGCCACATCAACGCTTGGCGAATCGCCCCGTTCCCGCGCTTGGCATGCTGCATCGCGTTCGGCGTTACGCGATTTGATCATTAGGCCTTGCTGAATCGGGTTGGCGGCGGCAACATCGTGGCTTTCAGCCTGCCGGGCGGCGTATAATGTCAATTTCCAGTTCAGTGGCGTCAGCCGCAATTCAGGCGGTACCAAAAGCCAAGACGCGCAACGCCGCGCTCGATCGCACGCGCACGTTCCTGACCCTGGTGGTTCTCCTCCACCATGCCGTCATTCCCTACACTTACTACGGTCATACCGACCCCAAGTCGTGGATCGGCTTTGACTGCGTCGTTCTCGCCACCGACAGCTTCTTCATGGCGATGTTCTTTTTTCTGTCCGGATTGTTCGTCTGGCCAAGCCTTGCTCGCAAGTCGCCGCAGGTCTTTCTTCGCGATCGCTTGCTCCGGCTCGGCCTGCCCTTCGCGATAGCGGCGCTCACGATCATACCGATTGCCTATTACGCCATCGAGCTACGCCAGCATCCCGACGTCAGCTTCGCCGCATTCTGGTGGAAGACGGTCACGGTGGGACCGTGGCCAAGCGGCCCGATATGGTTCGTCTGGGTGTTGCTGGCTTTCGATCTTACCGCCAGCCTGCTGTATCGGCTCTCATCCCGGCTGCTCGATCCGATCAATCGCATGTCGCTGCGAGGCTATGACCGGCCGGCCGAGTTCTACCTGTTTCTCGTGGCGGTCACCGCCCTCCTCTATGTTCCGGCGCGGGTCTACTTCGGACCGAGCAAGTGGTTCGAATTCGGGCCGTTCTCCGTCCAGGCCAGCCGCGTGCTGTTGTATGCGGCCTACTTTTTCATCGGGGCCGGTGTGGGCGCGGCGCATTTCAACCGTGGAATTCTGAGTGCGGACGGACGGTTGGCGAAAAGCGGCTGGGGCTGGGTGATCGCGACGCTTGTTCCGTATTGCCTGATGTGGGTGCTGATCTACATCAAGCGCGGAATATTGGGGAATCCCCCGGTGTTGCCGCACTGGTACGAGGCAAGCTACGGCGTCTTCTTCGTCGCCTTCAGCGCGGCCATCTTATTCGCGATCCTGGCATTTTTCCTCAGGTTCAGACAATCGGGCTGGAGCATACTCGATCCGATGCAGAATGACGCTTACGGCATGTTTCTGGTGCATTATCCGATCGTGCTCTGGCTGCAATACTGGCTGTTCGATTTCGACGTGCCCGCCATCGTCAAGGCGGCGGTCGCGTTCGTGCTGACCGTCGCGTTGAGCTGGGCCGTGACGGCGGCGTTGCGCCGGATTCCGGGCGCAACGCATGTGCTGTGAGCATTAAGTTGTCATTCCGGGGCGATGCGAAGCATCGAACCCGGAATCTCGAGATTCCGGGTCTGGTGCTAACGCACCATCCCGGAATGACGGATTCTTAGGCAACGCCACCACTCATGTATTCGGGAAACCAGCTCTCGAAGCCGGCCCTGAGCGACGTAATCGACACCGGAGTCTGTCCGGCAATCCTGATCGCATCCCCTCCGGTGGTGCCGATGCGGGCACAGGGCACGCCGGCACCCCTCATTTTCGCCAGCACCCGGCCGGACTCGGCCGCGGGCACCGTCACGATGTAGCGCGCCTGGTCCTCGCCGAACCACCAGGCGTGCGGCACGATCTCTCCCGGCGCCGCCAATAGCTGGGCGCCGATCCCGCCCGAGATCGCCATCTCGGCCAATGCGATCAACAGGCCGCCGTCGGACAGGTCATGTGCTGATGTCGCGGTGCCGGCGTGGATCATGCCGCGCACCACGCAGCCGTTGCGCTTCTCGGCGGCGAGATCGACCGGCGGCGGCGCGCCCTCTTCGCGGCCGCAGATGTCGCGCAGATAGACCGACTGCCCGAGCCAGCCGTGGGTTTCGCCGATCAACAGGATCGCCTCGTCCTCGGCCTTGAACGCCAATGTCGCGGATTTGGTGAAATCGTCGAGCAGCCCGACGCCGCCGATCGATGGCGTCGGCAGGATGCCGCGGCCGTTGGTCTCGTTGTAGAGCGAGACGTTGCCGGACACGACCGGGAAGTCGAGCGCGCGACAGGCCTCCGAGATGCCCTTCAGGCAGCCGACGAACTGGCCCATGATTTCCGGCCGCTCCGGATTGCCGAAATTGAGATTGTCGGTGATCGCCAGCGGCCGGCCGCCGACGGCCGTGATGTTGCGCCAGGCTTCCGCCACCGCCTGCATGCCGCCCTGATAAGGATCGGCCTCGCAATAACGCGGCGTCACGTCCACCGTCAGCGCCAGCCCCTTCGGGCCGTCCTGCACCCGCACCACGGCGGCGTCGCCGCCGGGACGCTGCACGGTATTGCCCAAGATGACGTGGTCGTATTGCTCCCACACCCAGCGCTTCGAGCACAGCTCCGGCGTCGCGATCAGCTTTTCCAGCGCCGGCATGATCCCGATCGGCGGCTTTATGTCGCGCGCGTGGATCACCGGCAGCAGCGGCGAGGCCACATGCGGCCGGTCGTACAGCGGCGCCTCGTCGCCCAGTTCCTTGATCGGCAAATCGGCCATGACGTCGCCGCCATGCTTGACGACAAAACGCTTGCTCGGCGTGGTGTAGCCGACCACGGCAAAATCCAGCCCCCATTTCCGGAAGATCGCCTCGGCTTCTTTTTCCTTCTCGGGCTTGAGCACCATGAGCATGCGCTCCTGGCTTTCCGAGAGCATCATCTCGTAGGCGCTCATGCCGGTTTCACGCGTCGGCACCGCATCGAGATCGAGATCGACGCCGAGATCGCCCTTGGCGCCCATCTCCACCGCCGAGCACGTCAGCCCCGCCGCGCCCATGTCCTGGATCGCGATCACGCAATCAGCTTCCATGATTTCGAGGCAGGCTTCGAGCAGCAGCTTTTCCGCGAAGGGATCGCCGACCTGCACGGTCGGCCGCTTCTCGGCCGAGTCGTCGTCGAATTCGGCCGACGCCATCGAGGCGCCGTGAATGCCGTCGCGGCCGGTCTTGGAACCGAGATAAACGATCGGCATGTTCACGCCGGAGGCCGCGGCGTAAAAGATCTTGTCGGTGTCGGCCAGCCCGACCGCCATCGCATTGACCAGGATATTGCCGTCATAGCGGTTGTGGAAGCGCACCTGCCCGCCGACCGTCGGCACGCCGAACGAATTGCCGTAGCCGCCGACACCGGCGACGACGCCCGAGACGAGATGCCTGGTTTTGGGATGTTCCGGCGCCCCGAAGCTCAGCGCATTGAGGCAGGCAATCGGCCGCGCGCCCATGGTAAAAACATCGCGCAAAATGCCGCCGACGCCGGTGGTCGCGCCCTGATAGGGCTCGATGTAGCTCGGATGGTTGTGGCTCTCCATCTTGAACACGACCGCCTGGCCGTCTCCGATGTCGATCACGCCGGCATTCTCGCCCGGCCCCTGGATCACCCAGGGCGCCTTGGTCGGCAATCCCCGCAAATGCAGCCGCGAGGATTTGTACGAGCAGTGCTCGTTCCACATCGCCGAAAAAATCCCGAGCTCCGTGAAACTCGGCACCCTCCCGATCAGCTTGAGAATGCGCTCATATTCGTCCGGCTTGAGGCCGTGGCTGGCAACGAGCTCGGGAGTGATTTGCGGCTGGTTCATGAGACTGCTTATGCGCGTGAGGTCCCTTATTAGGGAGATCGGATCGGCTGGAAAAGGCCTTTTACGGGGTCATCCGGGGCTGTCCAGAGCTTTGCGGGCGCAAGATGCGTGAGAGCGGTTTGCGCTTCGCCGGAGGATCGGATTTAAGGTCAAAATAGCTGAAAAGAAGGGCCAAACCGCGTGGACGACCTGACCAAAAGTGCATTCCTCAACCGTCCTGACCTGCACGTCGGCACCGAAGGCGAATTTCGGGGCTGGCGGACCTGGAGCCGCGACAATTTCGAGACCAACAACGGGCCGTTCTGGCACCGGATGGAGGGGGACGGCCGGATTCGCTGCGCCTTCCGGGTCGAGAAGAAACATCTCAATGGCGCAAGCAATGTCCATGGCGGCGCTTTCATGTCGTTCGCGGACTATTGCCTGTTCGCGACCGCTGCGCCCATTCTCGGCGGGCCGGCCGTGACGGTCTCGTTTGCTTGCGAATTCCTCGACGCCGCGCGCGAGGGCGAATTGATCGAGGGTTTTGGCGAAATCACCCGCGCGGGAGGCTCGATGATCTTTTTGCGCGGCATCCTGAAATCCGAAGAGCGGTCGCTGTTCACGTTCTCCGGCACCATCAAGCGGGTGAAGAGGCGGACGCCTTCGGCGGCGGGTAGCGCGGCGCGCCAACCCGGTGGCGGGCGATGACACTTGGAGTGTTGCCGACGCAGTTTTGCATTCTCGCGGCGCGATGCGCCCGAGGTTTGCAGGAAATCTCCGCCCTGAAAACAGAGGGCGTGGGGAATGCCGGGCGCCCGATGCACCCGCAGCCTCGTGTGCGCTATTGTTAACAAGTATGCACACGAGTATTCACAGCGAGCCACCGGAAATCACCCGGCATTCCCGCACGCAATGGTTTTACGGCTTATAACGCGCTCTCCCCGGTGACGAGTTCCTTTTGCCACCGTCATCGGCGGATTAAGGCGTTGTCGAACCCGGTTGGATTCGCAAAACCTCCGCCGACTTGACACCAGCAACGGGTGCCAGGACCACACGCCTTCGCCGTACGCATCAGCGTCGTTCGTCTTGCGTGCCGGATATCGCTCACGGAGAGCAATCCGCCCTGCGATCCCATCGCACGCCTAACGCTGCCGCGTCCACCGCATCTCACCCCGCGTCCGTGACGATCGCGATACGCCCCTCATGTGGGATGAGACAACGACAGATATAGCGGTGATTTGTGTCTTCGGAAAAGCCGAATTTTTTTGCAAAAGGGGCTGGACATCCAAATGACAGGCGGGTCGCTGATTTGCCCGTCAGGCAACAGATCGCGGGATGGTTGAGCGCTTCGCGAAACCCGTCGCGGTCGTCCACAACATGATGGGTATCGCTTCCGTCTTCGGTCTGCGAGTTCGGCGGGCACGTCGCTCCAATTATCCTGCACGCTGTCGCTGGTCGACCCGCGGGGTTGTTCGGGTTCGGCAATGTCGGCTTGTCAGGGCAGAACGGACATCATTTCAGACCGCGCTAAAGTACGAAAATGACCCAACCCGGACATTGGCCGCTGTCGTTGTAATCTCAATAATTTATCGAGGAGCGAGGAGATGATCTCGGATCGTCGCTCTGTGCCGAACATCCAAATCCGCAGATCGCGCGCAGCAATTTCGCTCCGGCTGTCTCAAGAACGTTGCACGCTTGTTGCAAACCGGGATGTAAATTTGAACACTACAAGAATTTGAAAAAACTAGAGGAGAAACTCAATGAGGACTTATAGCTGGTTATTGATGTGTCTGTCCGGCGCGATCCCGGTTGTCTTGTTTGGAGCAGTGTCGCTGGCGCCGACGGATGCCGTGGCAGCGGACTGCACCTTTGCCCAACCACTCACAACCCAAACCAGATGCCTGACGGCCGTTTCCATCCCCGGAAACCCGCTGCGGTCGTTCGACATCAGCTTCGTCAATCCCGATCGAGCCGAATTCTATCTTGCCGATCGTTCGAACTCGGCAATCGATATCATCGACACGGAGACTTTGAAATTTAAGAGGTTCCTCGGCGGTTTCTCCGGGGTTGCGCTCAAGAACGGCAACGTGGACAGCAATCACTCGGGACCGGACGGCGTCGCCACGCACGGCAGGTGGCTCTATGCGGGCGACGGCAACAGCACCCTCAAGATCTTCGACCTTGATGCGCCGCCTGCGCTCGCCCTAAAACGGACCATCAGCACCGGCGGTACGACGCGGGTCGACGAAATGGCATTGACGACGGACGGCGAGCTGCTGCTTGCCGCCAACAATGCGGAGGATCCTCCATTTGCAACGCTGTTTGCGGTGAATGGCGACGATGCCACCGACCATACCAGCAAGATCATCACGACCGCGATTGATCCCACGATCCTGCCTGCAGGCTTCGGGCTGTCGATGGAACAGCCGGCCTGGGATCGCAAGACCAGGCGGTTCTATACGTCGCTTCCGATCGTCAAAAACAACCCGCAGGGTTGCAATTTCAACGGGAATGCTGGACCGATCACCTGCGACGGCGGTCTGCTTGTGATCGATCCGACCGCGCCAACCGCGGTCCAAGGGGCATTCAATCCGGCCACCAACACCGGGGTGGTCCTGCTCCACGCCTGCAACCCAAACGGCGCCACGGTCGGACCGGACGACAATCTGTTGCTGGGCTGCACCCCGCAGAACAGCCCGAGCGACACGACGACGTTGGTGATTAATGCCAAGACCAAGGAGCAGACCCCCGTCATTCACATCACCGGCTCCGATGAGGTCTGGTTCAACAAGGGCGATCAGCGCTACTATGTCGGGGCCGCCCGGGATTGCACGATACCGGGCACGCCCTGTCCGGCGGCGAATCAGCAGACGCCCGTGCTCGGCGTCATCGACGCCAACACGAACCTCTTGATCGAGAAGATCCCGCAGTCGGTGGGCTCGCATTCGGTGGCGGCCGACTCCAGGCGCAATCGAATATTCGTCGGCCAAGTGGCGCCCGTCGCGGTGGTCGGCTCCGGCGGCGACACGACGACCGTGGGTGCCGGTATCTGCGGCACCAGCAACGGATGCGTTGCTGTCTATCAACACAAGGTCCGTGACCGAGACGACGATCACGACCACGACGAAGACAAGAAGCTAGCTCGGGACTAGACCCGCTGGCGAGGCTTGCCGTCCGTCGCACGGTAGAAGACATGATCCAGTCCTAATCCGGAAAAGGATCACCAAACTGGAGGCCGGGCGTCCCCGGCCTCTTTCGTGTGTGCCAAATACAAACGATAGCCCGAACGGTGGAAGCGGTTGTTAGAGCGGTCCATCTCGCGCGGGTCATGCCGGCAGAAGAATCAGATCGAGCTGAACTCGGGGACCGGAGCGGAGGGTGAAGCCCTAAGCGCCGCTATCCGAGAGATTGAAGCAAGCGCGGCGAAAGGCCAGTCTCGAACGCCCGGCGCGCCGACGAGGTGATCGAAATAACGACGATACTTGCTGCGGTGCACGAGTCCGTTTT
This sequence comes from Bradyrhizobium erythrophlei, assembly GCF_900129425.1. Lineage (NCBI taxonomy): Bacteria > Pseudomonadati > Pseudomonadota > Alphaproteobacteria > Hyphomicrobiales > Nitrobacteraceae > Bradyrhizobium > Bradyrhizobium erythrophlei. The sequence goes on from NZ_LT670817.1 coordinate 5,507,401, forward strand.
TGGCACGAAACGGTCCTGCTGCCGAAGTGCCCGCATGTCCGCTATTGGGGGATGAACGGACCTAGCTCAGACGCGGCCCGAGGTCTGAGTCTGACCCAGAGCGGTCATTCAGTAGCTTCGAGGGAAAGGCAAAAAGCTTGATCTATATCAATTGCATCTCGGCGGGGCGCGCGAGTTATTGGAGGTGTTGCATTCGTGCTGTCGCGATGCATCGCATCGGGCGGCAGCGCAAGAGCGCAAGGCCAGGAAGCACAAATATGACCTGCCACAAGCGCAGGTACGAGGCGTAGTGCTTAATGTGTAATAATTCCAAGTCTTAAAAGCGGTGACGTGGTCGATATAAAGTGTAGCACATCGCAAGGTCGACGGCTCGAGAAGTCGGACCAGTCGGACCAACTACCAAGGGAGGAATCGTTCATGCGCATGAAAGCCGTGTCGCAAGCGATTCTGCTATTGGGACTGATTGTTGCACCATGCCTAGCGATCGCCGCTGAACCGACCTTTAAGGAGGGATGGTTCACGACTAATGACGGCGTCAAGTTGCACTATTTGGAGGCCGGCTCGGGCAAACCCTTGGTGATGATTCCGGGTTGGTCGCAGTCGGCGATGGAGTTCAAGTATCAGCTGACTGGCCTAAGCGACAAATACCACGTCTATGCCCTCGACATGCGTGGTCATGGAGAGTCCGCAAAGCCCAACCATGGGTACCGCATTCAACGATTGTCAGCGGACGTCCACGACTTCCTATTGGCGAACAATCTAGGCGGGGTGACCTTGGCGGGCCACTCTATGGGGTGCTCGGTAATATGGGGCTATTGGGAACAGTACGGCAGCGACCGCCTGTCGAAGCTCATTCTGGTCGATCAGATGCCTATGATTACGAGTAACCCCGGGTGGTCACCACAAGAGTTGGAGGACGCTGGCGCGATTTTTGACGGCAAGTCGCTATTTGATAATGTCAATGCGCTCGCGGGGCCCGACGGCGTGAAGACCACGGAGGGGTTCATCCGCGGCATGTTCACCAAGCAGTACCCCGTGGACGCAGTAAACTGGGTAATCCAGGAGAACTTAAAGTTTCCACGAGAATATGCGGCACGCTTGCTGTTCGATCATGCCACCAACGATTGGCGAGACCTCATTCCAGCGATCAACATCCCAACTCTTGTTGTGGGCGGCAAAGCGAGCCTTGTTCCTTGGAAGTCTCAGGTCTGGATCGGAAAACAAATCAAGGGCGCGAAGACCGAAATCTTCGAGGAGAATGAGGGCGGTGCGCATTTCATGTTCATGGAGAACCCCGAGAAGTTCAACCGGCTCGTTGACGAGTTCAACGGCTGACGTGATCGGTCTGCGATAAGCACCGCTTCTGGAGGTGCCAGACCAGCCGATCTACCGGTTGAGCAGCCAACGAAGTTCGAGCTGGTCATCAATCTCAGAGCCGCTAAAGCCCTTGGGCTCGCAATCCCAACGTTGGTCATTGCTTGCGCCGACGAGGTGATTGAGTAGGCCCGTTTGCTGCGGCGCAAGAGTCCGGTTGTGGCACTTTTCCGACATGCCGGGGCGGTCTGACTATGTCCGTTCATAGGGGCAGATCGGAAGTGGCCGAACCACGGTCGAAACGACGCAATGGACCCGAAGGCGACGTTCGCGAGGCGCGAGCCCCGAAGCAGCCGCTGGGCACGACCGAGCCTTGGCGGCTAGGTGACCGGGCTCAATGGCTCAGTTACTCTTATTCGATAATGTCGTCGGCGCGTACGAGCAGCGATTGTGGCACGTTCAGGCCTAGGGCCTTGGCGGTCTTCAAATTGATGATCAGCTCGAACTCCGTCGGCTGCTCGACCGGCAGATCGGCAGGTTTCGTACCTTTGAGAATGCGATCGACATAATATGCCGTGCGCCGCATCCCCGCTGCTTGTCGGGCGCCGTAGGTGAACAAGGCACCGGCCTTGGCAAACGCCGCCCAGTCCGAAATCACCGGCAACCGATCCTTCATCGCCATCGCGACGATCTCGTCCTGATATCCGACGAAGATCGGCTGAGCGATGATGGCCTGACTGCCGTCGGCCTTCATTGCCTCGAATATCGGTTGGCCGATCGCCTGCGGCCCGTCGACCAGCTTGACCGCCAGCTTGACGCCGAGCTCGTCGGCCGCCATCTGGGTTTGCTTTACGAAATTGACCGTGTTGGGGTCCTTGGTGGAGCCGAGAAAGGCAGCAGTGTGCAGACCGGGCTCGATCTGGCGGAGAAATTCCAGCCGCTTTCCCGCCGTGTCGGTCAGCAACAGGGAGACGCCCGTCAGATTACCACCGGGATACGATAGGCTCGGCACGAGGCCGGTGGCGAGCGCATTGGCGCTAAACATCACGATCGGTATCGTCTGTGTCGCTGCCTTGACGATATGAACCGCTGGAGTTGCAACGGCAACGATAACGTCGACCGGCTCCTCGATCAGCTTGCGAGCGATATCCCGGGTCGATTGCGGGTTTCCGCCGGTGAAATAGGCTTCGAGCTCGTAGTCTGGTTCGGTGTATCCGACTTTTTCCATCCCTTCACGGAAGCGGTCCAGATCGTCTTTCATCGATTCCGGAAACCAGCTCAGATAGCCGATCTTCGGCTTCTGTCGATCCGCGAATGCAGGCCGGGCCATCGCCAGAGCGGCCCCAGAGAGAAGGAGGAACTCGCGCCGCGTGGGTTGATGACCTCTGTTGGTTTGAACGCCCATCCGGCCCCCCCGAATCATCGTCGGGGTCAACCTACCCTGAGTCCAGTCGCTCGGCCAGAAGGTCGGCTCCTGGCACCAACCCGACATGCCGGGCCGGTCTGGCGATGTCCGTTGATTGGCGTAGACCGGAAGTGGCCGGACTACAGTCAAAACGACGCGATTGACCCAACACGGACTTCCCCAAGTCGGCGCACGGTTATCGCCGCCAGCCAGGCCCCATCGTCTTCGTTCCTGACTAGTCAACGACCATCGGTCCGAGTCGCTTCCTGATCACCGCTTCGGCACCGCTTATCATCTCATCGATAATGCCGGCGGCGTTCATCAGTCGCGTGGTCTGACCGACCGATTCACCGGCCAGCAGGCTCATCTCTTCGAGGTCGCCTGTGAACTCTGGAGTTGGCGGAAATCCGCAAAACCGCTTCATGGGAAACTCCTGTCCATAAAGACGGGCCTGGCCAATCACCGGAAGCTCCGAATCCGGAACGGAAAGGTATGGCGGCGGATCGTCACGCCGTTCCCATTCCCGCACGATGCGGTTGCGCAACCCGCGGGTCGAAGCATCGGGGAATTCCGGACCGAAGATCAGATGGCGAGCAGTATCCTCGACGCCAGCAGCGACGATCCGGTCCTTGTACTGCGGATGGGCATAGGCTTCGAAGCTCGCGACCAGGCGAGTCCCCACCCAGACCGCGTCGGCGCCGAGTGCCAGCGCGGCGGCTACGGTCCGACCATCGGCAATGCCGCCCGCAGCGACGACGGGCACGGAAGGAACAGCGTCGATGACTGCGGGGAGCAGTGAGAACGTTGCCGCGGTGGCGCGGTTGTGGCCGCCGGCCTCGCTGCCTTGCACGACGAGCCCCTGGGCCCCGCGTCGGAGAGCGGCTTTCGCTTCGTCCACGCTGCCGACTTGAAACCAGATGTGACTGCCGGCCGTCCGCAAACGCGAAAGCCATTCGTCCGGCGCGTCATCCCAAAAGAACACTACGACCGGCACCTTCTCCGTGACGCACACCTCAATGTGCTCCATCCCGCTGAACCGTGCAATGATATCGACCCCGAAGCACGCGGGGTCTGCTGCTTTGATATCGCGGATCGCCGCCTGCAGCACGTCGGGCGGCATTGCAGCAGCACCCAGCATTCCCATGCCGCCCGCCTTGCACACCGCCCGCACCAGAGGCGCGGTGGCAATGAATGCCATGCCGGCGTTGATGAACGGAACCTTTAGTCCGTACTGCTCTGTGATGCGTGTTTTCAACACGAAATCCTCCATGCTGCGCTCTGTTCGCCGGTTACCATTTGCCAATGTGCGCACCGCCGTCCACGTGCAGCACCTCCCCGGTAACGTGCGGTGCCTCAGTCAAATAAATCACGGCATCCACAATCTCTTGAACGTTCGAAATGCTTCCCATTGGGGATAGCGTTTTCAGAAAGTCCTTCGGATTATTGCTGTGAAGCGGCGTATCAACCACTCCAGGTGCAACCGCATTCACACGGATACCGTCCTTCGCATATTCGATGGCGAGGCCGCGCGTAATCGCGTTAATGCCGCCCTTCGTAATCATTGGGAGCGAGGCATTTATGCCCGCAATCGGATTGTCCGCCAGCGAGGCCGTGATGCTGACGATGCTCCCACCAGACTTTTGCGCCAGCATCTGTTTGATCGCGAGTTGGGTCATGTAGATGAACCCGTTAAGATTGGTGGAAACCAGCCGTGTGAAGTCCTCAGCCGTATAATCGGTAAAGGGCTTCGTGAAGAATATTCCCGCATTGTTCACCAATGCATCAATCGAGCCGAATGTCCTGATGGCTATTTCCGCAACTCTTGTGGCAGTAGCGGCTTCCCCGATATCGCCATCCACCAAAGTAAGCTTCGGCGACGAAGGCAGGTCTTTCGACCTGGTGGCATTGCGCGAAGTTGCAACAACATTGTAGTCCCGCTCGAGAAACGCCTGTACGGCGCCGCAGCCTATACCTTGCGAACCGCCAGTCACGATCACAGTCTTTGACGTTTTGGCCATTTCCGGTCTCCTTTATTAAAGGCACCACGAAATTCGCGCAGAATACGGAAAATTGCCCGTCATATTCTGCTGGAAGCAGTTAGCCGCTTGCGAGCGACGGACTTCCCGATGCATGAAGTGGGGCTTGCGAGCGCGGGTTTCAATTGACGGCCCTGGGGGTCGATTACGAGCGCGAATTAACACGCGAGCCGTGGGCAAATTTTCGACTGAGAGTGCTGTTGCCAGCGCAGGAATGTATAATTACGTTTTGTCCCCGGTAGCCAAAACGGTCTTTCGATCGGGCGCACGCATATGGCCAAGTTCCTTCGCATCGGAGTCCATCAGTCGAACGTTTCCGGATACACGTCAAAGGCATGGTGCGTTCGCCGGGTCGGCTCGACGGTTTTCCTGAAGTGGGGTGCCGTCGAGGTCCATGGCGCCGGAGACGGGCGAAAGATTTACTGGACGCTCCCAAGGGCGAAAACAGTTCGCTGCGGCACGGTGCAGCGTGCCAAAGACTATACAAAAACCGCGATCGCGCGGCGACGCAACCATCGCTATGAACCGCTGGCTGGAAATGTTGCGATCCGGCGCCGACCCGCCGATCGTGGCGCCGAGTTCGAACAAGCGCTCGCCACGATCCTGTTTGTCGATATCGTCCGGTCCACCGAAAAAGCCGCGCGGCTGGGCGATTCGCGTTGGACACAGGTGATGAATCACTATTACGCCGCCGTCCGTAGAGAGCTGAAGACTTTGCGCGGAAAAGAAGTCGTGACGACGGGGGACGGACTGCTGGCGACGTTCGGCGCGCCGGCTGCCGGGATCCGTTGCGCGACCGCCATCCGCGAGGCAGTGCGCACGCTGGGGCTGGAGATCAGGGTGGGGATGCACGCGGGCGAATACAAAGTGAGCGGGGCTGAGGTGTTCGGTCTCGCGTTTCACATCGGTGCGCGTGTCGCCGCGAAAGCGCGTGCCGGCGAAGTCCTGGTCTCGAGCGCGGTCAAGGATCTGATGTCGCAGTCCGGAATCCGCTTCAAGGATCGCGGCGTTCACCAACTCAAAGGCGTTCCGAAGCGATGGCGCCTGTACCGGGTCGAACAATAGGTGTCCCGCAAAAGTGGACACCGAACGTCGCGGCAATCACGCGAAAGTTTTACGCCGCGCGCGCCAGATGCGCGACCAGCCCCGCGAACAGGCCGCGACCGTCGGTGCAACCCATAATGTCTTCGACGTGGTTTTCCGGATGCGGCATCATGCCGAGCACATTGCCGCCGGCGTTGACGATACCGGCGATCGATTGCGCGGCGCCGTTGATGTTGGAGCGCTCGTCGACCACGCCATCGGCCGAACAATAGCGATAGAGCACCCGTCCCTCGCCTTCCAGCCGCTTCAGCGTCTCTTCGTCCGCCTCGTAATTGCCCTCGCCATGAGCGACCGGCACGCGAATGATCTGGCCGGCATTGTAGCCGCGGGTGAACGGCGTATCGGAGCGCTCGACCCGCAGATGCACGTCATGGCAGATGAATTTCAGCCGCGCGTTGCGCATGAGCACGCCGGGCAACAGGCCGGCCTCGCACAGGATCTGAAAGCCGTTGCAGACGCCGAGCACGAGGCCGCCTTGGGCCGCGAATTCACGCACCGCGTCCATGACCGGCGCGCGCGCGGCGATCGCCCCGCAGCGCAGATAGTCGCCATAGGAAAATCCGCCCGGCACCACCACGAGATCGGTACCCTTGGGCAGCGAGGTCTCGGCATGCCAGACCATCGCGGGTTCATGACCCGACGCCAGCCGTAACGCGCGCGCCATATCGCGCTCGCGATTGATTCCGGGAAAGACGAGAATGGCGGATTTCATCGGTCGCGTTGCCTAGCCTAAAACCTCAACGCGGTAATTCTCGATCACCGTGTTGGCCAGCAGCTTGTCGGCGGCGTCCTTCAACGCCGCCTCCGCCTTGGCCTTGTCGGCCCCTGCCAGCTCGATATCGAACACCTTGCCCTGGCGCACGCCGGCGACGCCGTCGACACCGAGCGATTTCAGCGCGCCTTCGATGGCCTTGCCCTGCGGATCGAGAATGCCGGATTTCAACGTGACGGTGACGCGCGCTTTCATTTTTCGACACTGACCTCTTTAGCCACGCATTTGGGCGAAGCGATATCATTCACAATTCCCCCGATCCTTCGAGACGCGGGCTTCGCCCGCTCCTCAGGATGAGGGAGCCTCGTGGTGAGGAGCATCGCGCAGCGATGCGTCTCGGACCAGGAGGCGAAGATCTCAGCTCTTGACCAGCACCGGACCGGAGCCGGCGGGCCGCTCGTTCTCCATCAGGATGCCCAGACGCTTCGCAACCTCGGTATAGGCTTCCAGCAGCCCACCGAGATCCCGGCGGAAACGGTCCTTGTCGAGCTTCTCGTTCGACTTGATATCCCACAGCCGGCACGAATCGGGCGAGATCTCGTCGGCGACGATGATTCGCATCATTTCGTTCTCGAACAGCCGGCCGCATTCCATCTTGAAATCGACCAGGCGGATGCCGATTCCGAGAAACAGCCCGGTGAGAAAGTCGTTGACGCGGATCGCCAGCGCCATGATGTCGTCGATTTCCTGCGGAGTCGCCCAGCCGAACGCCGTGATGTGTTCCTCGGAGACCATGGGGTCGTTGAGCTGGTCGTTCTTGTAGTAGAATTCGATGATCGAGCGCGGCAGCTGGGTACCTTCCTCGATGCCGAGCCGCTGCGACAGCGATCCCGCCGCCACATTCCGCACCACCACTTCCAGTGGCACGATCTCGACTTCGCGAATCAGTTGCTCGCGCATGTTGAGGCGGCGGATGAAATGGGTAGGCACCCCGATGTCGTTGAGGTGCTGAAAAAGGTACTCCGAAATCCGGTTGTTGAGGACGCCCTTGCCCTCGATCACCTGGTGTTTCTTGGCATTGAACGCGGTCGCATCGTCCTTGAAGTGCTGGATCAGGGTCCCCGGCTCCGGTCCCTCATAGAGAACCTTGGCCTTGCCTTCATAAATGCGGCGTCGACGGCTCATTGGGATGTACCGTGTGTTGTTGAAATCCATGAAATTGGTGTGCTCCGGATGACAAGAGGATGCGACCCACGACGGAGCTGCCGTGAAGGCCAGGAACGGGAAACAGAACGAGAACCGGGCCCAAGGTCCAACCTATCCGATTGGCCTATCGAGTACAATCGATCCGGTCCTCCGGGGGCCGAGTTTTACCGCCCTGCCTGCGGCTTTCAGGCTGTTGTCTTAACCATTCTCGCTGGTTATCTAGGCATTGAGGCGAGTTCCGCAACGAGGCCGCCGTCACCAATCCGGCATGGAGATCGGAACCTTTGACATGACCATCTTCGACAAGCGTGAGGAAGGTTTCGAGAACAAGTTCGCCCTCGACGAGGAGCAGAAGTTCAAGGCCGAGGCGCGCCGCAACAGGCTGCTGGGATTGTGGGTGGCGGAAAAGCTCGGAATCTCCGGCGACGCCGCCAATTCCTACGCCAGGGAAGTCGTCGCGGCCGAATTCGGAGAGGGCCACGACGCCAATGTGGTTCGCAAGGTGATGGCCGATCTCGAGGCCGCGGGCGTTGCCGTCACGGAGGAACAGCTCCGCGCCAAGATGGCCGAACTGATGGCGCAGGCCATCCTGCAGGTGAAGGCGGGGACGTAAGCGGGCGAATGGCGAGTGGCGAATAGCGAATGAAGGACGGTGCCATTCGCCACTCACCATTCGCTACTCGCCTCTACCCTCACTCTTCCTTGAAGCCGTATTCCGGTACGTTGCCGCTGGCGCCGTAATATTTGTACGGCAGGAATTTGCCGGACATCATGATCTTGACCCGGTCACCCCTGGGATCGGGCAGTCGTTCCAGCACCACGTCGAAATCGATCGCCGACATGATGCCGTCGCCAAATTCCTCCTCGATCAGCGCCTTCCACGCCGGGCCGTTGACCATTACCAGCTCGTAGAAACGATAGATCAGCGGATCGGTCGGCGGCATTTCGATGCCGCGCATCGGCGTCTCGTTCAGCATCGCGGTTTCGGATTTGGACAGACCGAACAGCTCGCCGGCATTGGCGGCTTGCGGTTTTGTCAGCTTCATCTGGCCGAGAATGGCGCCGACGATCAGCACTTCGGAAGTGCCGCCGATCTTTTCGCAGATGTGTTTCCAGCTCCAGCGGCTCTCGCGCTTGATGTCGAGCAGCTTTTCGGTGAGGTCGGATCGCTTCATGTGCCGTCTCCCTTGCACTCGTCGTGTCCGGGCGTGTCCCGGGCATCCACGTCTCTCTTGGCCGATTTGCCTTGCGGCGCCGGACCGACGCCTGCAAAAAGTGCAATCGCTGTGCCATCACCGGGGATGTCGAGGGAAAGCCTGAGGCGGTGGAGTTGCCCGCGGTTGGCGCGGAAAACGGTGGCTGGTCAGCGCTTTGGAAATCCCGGCGGCGCATGCTTTTCGACGTGGACAGACCCACCCGTGCGAGGCGGTCCAAAGCAACAGGATTGCCGTAAATTTAGGCAGTTGCGCGACGGTTAGCGGCGCGCCGGCAGACCGGATTCGAGCCGGTCGAGTTCGGCGGCCAGATCGCCCTCGATGCCTGCGGCGGGCATGTCGATCACCCTGTAACCCCGCGCGACCAGCCACGCCTGACGCGCGGCGCGGTCGCTCACGATGACGTCGGTCTCCTCGGGATTGACCAGTTCGATCGCCACGCGGTGCACGAACGAGACAAAATCCGGAATGTGCCGGCCGACCGGCGTCTGGCGTTTGAATTGTCCGGCGAAGCGGCGGTCGGTGGTCAGGGCCTGCCACAGGATGCGCTCGGCGTCGGTCGGATTTCGCCGCAAGAGCCGCGCCAGCCCGCGCACCGTGCCGCTTTCCGACGGCAACGCACCCTGCCCGTGCTCGGCGAGCAATGCGCGCAGGCGCGTGGCCTGTTCGCCGTCGAGTACGCCGCCCTTGGCCGGACCCTTGCGTCCTTCGGCGATCGCCATGACCACGCCGTGCAACGTGTGCATGTCCTGCTTGGTCGGCTCCATCCGCGCGAAGATGTTGCGCAAATTGACCAGCATGGTCTCGCGCTTCTCCGCCGGGCGCAGGAATTCGACCTTGTCGAGTTCGCGCACCAGATTGTCGAAGAAGGCCTGCATCTGGTGCTGCGAGGCGCGCTCGGAGCGCTCGGGCATCGCGAACGGCAACGCGCCTTCGGTCGAAAGCTTGAACCATTCATAGCCGATCAGGAGCACCGCCTGCGCCAGGTTGAGCGAGGCAAACCCCGGATTGACCGGAAAGGTGATGATGCGATCGGCGAGCGCGACCTCCTCGTTCTGCAACCCGTAACGCTCGCGGCCAAACAGGATGCCGACGGTGGTGCCGCCGGCGAGCTCGGCCGATATTTCGCGCGCGGCCGCCTCCGGCGCCACCACCGGCTTGGCCTGATCATGCGCGCGGGCGGTGGTGGCGAACAACAACGTACAATCGGCGACCGCCTGCTCGACGGTGTCGAAGAGCATCACCTCATCCAGGATATGATCGGCGCCGGACGCCGCCCGCCGGGCGTGCACGTTCGGCCAGCCGTCGCGCGGGTTGACGATCCGAAGCCGCGTCAGCCCGAAATTACCCATCGCGCGCGCGGCCATGCCGATGTTCTCGCCGAGTTGCGGCTCGACCAGAATCACCACGGGGCCGGCGAGCGTAACGCTTGATTTGGTCTTGTCGGTGCCCGAACCGGACATCTCACTTCACTTTCTGATTCAACATCTGAAGGTTCTGAATCACGTTCCGAACAGCTTCATCCAACACCTCAGCGACGGCCGCTATTCGATTGCCTGTCTGGTAGCATTTCTCAAGCAATATAATCGGGTTAGAGAAGGTTTTTGACTTTCGGTCAAAACCTCAATACGGCTGCGCATAGCCGGCGACTTGCCCGCATTCGCCTTTCGGTTACGATATCAAGCATTAACAAAACGAACCTGAAAGCCGGCTTCAACGGCTCGGGGATAGGGGAGGCTACATGCGCCGCAGATGGTCCCTGGCGATTGCCGGATTGATTCTGATTCTCGCCGGCGGATTGCTGGCCCATCTGACCCAAACCGCTGGTGGCATCCGGATCGAGGATGTGCGTTTCAAGGGAGCCAAGGGCAACACCATGAGCGCCCTGCTCTACATCCCGCCGAACGCGACCGCGCAGACCCCCGCCCCCGGCATTCTCGCGGTCCATGGCTACATCAATTCGCGCGAGACCCAGGACGGCTTTGCCATCGAATTCGCCCGCCGCGGCTATGTGGTGCTGGCGATCGACCAGACCGGCCACGGCTACAGCGATCCGCCCGCCTTCGCCAACGGTTTCGGCGGGCCCGATGGCCTCGCGCACCTGCGCAGCCTCGACATCGTCGACAAGAACAATATCGGTCTCGAGGGCCACTCGATGGGCGGCTGGACCGTACTCGCCGCCGCGACCGCGATGCCCAACGACTACAAGGCGATGGTGCTGGAGGGGTCGTCTACCGGCAAGCCGTTCGCCGACGACGGCACTCCAGGCTGGCCGCGCAACCTCGCGCTGGTGTTCGCGCAATATGAGGAATTCTCCAGCCTGATGTGGGGCGTCGACCGGGCGCGCGACGTCACCCAAAGCCCGAAACTCCAGGCCTTGTTCGGCACCGAGGGACCCGTCGAGCCCGGCAAGGTCTATGGCGATATCGCGCAGGGGAACGCTCGGGTACTCTACACACCGGCGATGACGCACCCGGCCGAGCACATTTCGCACGAAGCCATCGGCTACAGCCTCGACTGGTTCGGCAAAACCCTGCAGGGCGGCACGCCGCGTCCCTCGGACGATCAGATCTGGTTCCGCAAGGAGGTCGGCACCCTGATCGCGCTGATCGGTTTTGTGGCGCTTTTGATCGGGGTCTTCGACGGCCTGCTCGAATCCCCCGTGTTTTCGCATCTGAGATTGCCCGAGATCGCCGACGGCACCATGCCGGCGCACGTCGCGGCCGGCGGCCATCGCTGGACCGCGGCGTTCGTGCTGTCCGCCTTCATTCCGGCGCTGACCTACTATCCGGCGTTTGCGCTGGCCGGCGCTTTCGTAGCGCCGTCGCCATGGCTGCCCCAGGGCATCACCAACCAGATCGTGGTCTGGGCCCTCATCAACGCGCTGATTGCGCTGGCGCTGATGCCGCTTGCACCCAAACGCGCCAGCCGCGCCGGCATTGTCGGGCCGTCGATCCTGATCGCGATCGCGACGGTCATTGCCGGCTACGCCGCGCTGTGGCTGGCCGACCTCCTGTTCAAGATCGATTTCCGGTTCTGGATTGTCGCGCTCAAGCTGATGAGCACAAAGCAACTTCTGATCTTCCCGATCTACCTTGTGCCATTGACGGCGTTTTTCGTGATCGCGCTGCACGTGCTGCACCGGAATTTCTCGACCATGGGTACCGGCCGCGGCGCACTCTACCTCACCAACATCCTGGCGCTGACGCTGGGCTTCATCGTGCTGCTCGGGCTGCAATACGGCCTGCTGTGGCTGACCGGAAAGTTGTTCAATCCGCTGCCCGATCCCGGCTTCGTGCCGCTCTCCACCATCGTCGCCATCCAGTTCGTGCCGCTATTGGCAATCGCCGCCATCATCGCGACCTTTACCTGGCGGCGCACCGGCTCCAGCCTGCCGGGGGCGCTGATCTGCGGCCTGTTCGTCACCTGGTACGTGGTGGCGGGCACCGCTACCCAGGCGGCGTTCTAGGCCAAAAGATCGGCTGAAACTGCATAACGCCTTGGCTTTCGCCAGCGCGCCCGCAGTGCTATAGCGCGATCCATCATCCATCCGTCCCGAAACGCGCTACTCCAAAAGGCCCGATCTCCATGGCAAAAATCAAGGTGACCAACCCCGTCGTCGAACTCGACGGCGACGAGATGACCCGGATCATCTGGCAATATATCAAGGACAAGCTGATCACCCCGTTCCTCGATATCGACCTGATGTATTTCGACCTCGGGATGGAATACCGCGACAAGACCAACGATCAGGTCACCATCGATGCCGCCAATGCCATCAAGAAGGTCGGCGTCGGCGTCAAATGCGCCACCATCACCCCGGACGAGGGCCGGGTGAAGGAATTCGGCCTCAAGGAAATGTGGAAGTCGCCCAACGGCACCATCCGCAACATTTTGGGCGGCGTGGTGTTCCGCGAACCCATCATCTGCAGGAACGTGCCGCGGCTGGTGCCGGGCTGGACCAAGCCGATCATCATCGGCCGTCACGCCTTCGGCGATCAGTACCGTGCCACCGACTTCAAGTTTCCCGGCAAGGGCACGCTGACGATGAAATTTGTCGGCGAGGACGGCAAGGTGATCGAACGCGAGGTCTACAAGTCCCCGAGCGCCGGCATCGCGCTGGCGATGTACAATCTCGACGATTCGATCGCCGACTTCGCCCGTGCCTCGTTCAACCAGGGCCTGTCGAAGGGTTATTCGGTCTATCTCTCGACCAAGAACACCATCCTCAAGACCTATGACGGGCGGTTCAAGGACATCTTCCAGGAGATCTTCGACGCCGAGTTCAAGTCCAAATTCGACGAGAAGAAGATCACCTACGAACATCGCCTGATCGACGACATGGTCGCCGCCGCCATGAAGTGGTCGGGCGGTTACGTCTGGGCCTGCAAGAACTACGACGGCGACGTGCAGTCCGACACCATCGCGCAAGGGTACGGCTCGCTCGGCCTGATGACCTCGGTGCTGATGACGCCGGATGGCAAGACGGTGGAGGCCGAGGCCGCCCACGGCACGGTGACGCGGCATTACCGCGAGCATCAGAAGGGCAAGGAGACCTCGACCAACTCGATCGCCTCGATCTTCGCCTGGACCCGCGGGCTGTCGCATCGCGCCAAGCTCGACAACAACGAGGCGCTCGGCAAGTTCGCGGCTACGCTGGAGAAGGTCTGCGTCGATACCGTCGAAGCCGGCTTCATGACCAAGGATCTCGCCCTGCTGGTCGGCGCCGACCAGCGCTGGCTGTCCACCACCGGCTTCCTCGACAAGGTCGCGGAAAACCTGACCAAGGCGATGGCATAAGCGAGAACCGCCCATGCGAGCGCGCGCGAAGCAATCCATTTACCGACGCAATGGTTCGGGATTGCCTCGTCGCGGCGCCTGTCATCGGGCGCGTATTCGCGCGACCCGTTGGCTGCACGCAATGACGACAAAGACGGAGAAGGCGACCATGCCATTCCCCAAGCGAGCCGCGCTCGCGTTGTTGCTGCTGTCGGGCTCGCTGGGTCATCCGAGCGCCGCCGAGCCCCCCCTTCCCGCCGACATCGCGGCGCCGGGAGAGACCGTCGTGCTCACCGCGCATGCCGAAGGCGCGCAGATATATGAATGCAAAGCCGGCACCGACGGCAAGCTGGCCTGGGCGTTCCGCGAACCGATCGCGACACTGCTGGTCGATGGCAAAACCGTCGGCCGTCACTATGCCGGACCGAACTGGGAATACAGCGATGGCAGCGCCGTGCTCGGGAAAACCGCCGGCAGCGTCCCCGGCGCAACGCCGAACGATATTCCCTGGCTGAAGCTTGACGTGATTTCCCGGCGCGGCAGCGGCGTCCTTAGCGGCGTCACGACCGTGCAGCGGATCAATACCAGGGGCGGCAAGCTGGAAGGGACCTGCGACCGGACCGGCGCCTTCAGCAGCGTCCCCTACTCCGCCGACTATGTGTTCCTGCGCAAGGGCTGAGCGCCTGCCAGATTGTGCCCGTCGCGCCGCCGGGCTCCCGTGCCGATACGAAATTCAGGAAATTGGTCAAAACTGACCACGCTCGCCGGCGCGGGATATGCTTGTTTAGTCGAGTTGCGGATGACGCGGGCCGCCCTGCGCCATTCAATCCAATGGTCCCGACGGGCCCCCTCTCGCCGGGGCCGTTTCTGACCAGGCGGGCTCGCTCCATCCCGCTGAGCAGGCCGCCCGCCCGGGCTACTTGTCTGCAACTCCGTCCTCATGCGCGGCCTGCGCAATCTCATCGTCCGCGAGATCGCCCCTGAGCGCCTCGCCGGTGTCCGCAAGCCGCGACTTCGCCGTCTTCCGCACATGGGCGGCCAGCACCGGCACGCGCTCGATCAGCGCATGAAAATCCTGGGCATCGAGCGCCAGCAGTTTGGTCTTTCGCGTCGCGGTCACGGTGCCGCTGCGCTTGGTCCGCCGCAACAGCGCGATTTCGCCGAAAAACGTGCCGTCGGGCAACCGCACCCGCCGGCTCGGCAATTCGATTTCGACCTCGCCGGCGGTGATGAAATACATCGAGGAGGCCGTATCGCCGCGCCGCACCAGGATCTCGCCGGGCTCGATGGTCTGCGCCCGCAACAACCGCATGATGTCGGCGATTTCGGCGGCCGCCAGATGCGAGAACAGCGGCACCCGCGCCAGCATGCCCCAGGTGACGATGAAGTCGCGCCGCCGAACCTCGTCGGCAAACGCAGTGGAAATGATCGCCACCGGCAGCGCGATCATGGTCAAGCCGCCGACGATGGTGAACACCGACACCAGTTTGCCCAGCGGCGTGACCGGAACGACGTCGCCATAGCCGACCGTGCCCAGCGTCACGATCGCCCACCACATCGCCTGCGGAATTGTGCCGAACTTGTCGGGCTGAACCTCGTGCTCGATGGCGTAGAGCAGCGACGCAAACACCAGCACCGCACCGGTGAGGATCACGAGGCACCCGATCAGCGTTCGCCGCTCGGCATGCAGCGCTGCCAGCAGCGAGCGCATCGCCGGCGAATACCGCACCAGCTTGAAAAACGGCAGCATGCCGAGCAGCACCAGCGTCGAACGGCTGCCGGCGATCAGCGCGATCGACGCCGGCAGAAAGGCCAGGAGATCGATGATACCGAGGCTGGAAAGCGCATATTCCGTGCGGTCCTGCGTCGGCGACCGTTTGCGCGGCGAGTGGCCGACCACGCTCCAGAGTCGTGCGGCGTATTCGAGCGCGAAAATGATCACCGCGCCGATCTTGATGATGGTGAACAGCCAACCGATACGTGCATCGAACTCCGGAACCGACGCCAGGACCATCGCCAGCACGTCCAGGATGATGATGGATATGATCAGCCGGACGAAGCGCGAACCGACCGAATAGGGCAGATGATCGTGCTCGAGCAGTTCGTAGAGCCGATCCCGCAAATCCGGGTCGTTCAGCCGCCGTCTGCGCGCCAGGATCGCCACGGCCGGTATCCCAATTCCGAAGTTCGCAGATGTACGGTGCCCCTCTGATGCGAACTTCTGGAATCAAAGGAACACAGGAAGATAGGCGCTGTTGCTGCCCTCGATTTGATGCTCCTCAAGGGCTTCGGCCAGCCTAAGGGGTATTCGTCACGCCCGGGCTTGTCCCGGGCATCCACGTCTTTGCCGCCCCAAAAGCAAGGAAGGCGTGGATGGCCGGGACAAGCCCGGCCATGACGAAATAGCTAGGCCTTCCAACGAAGCGCTGGTCGCCAGACCCTCTCGACGGAGCGAGAGCCGCGTCAGGCGTTGCCCATCGCCTTTTCGATGGCCGAGAGCGCCGCACCCGCTTGGGCGCCGTCGGGCCCGCCGGCCTGCGCCATGTCAGGCCGCCCGCCGCCGCCCTTGCCGCCGAGCGCTTCGGAAGCGACCCGCACCAGATCGACCGCGTTGAAGCGGGACGTGAGATCGCTGGTGACGCCGACGACGACGCCGGCCTTGCCGTCCCCGGTGACGCCGACAATGGCGACCACGCCGGATCCGAGCTGTTTCTTGCCGTCATCGGCGAGGCTCTTGAGATCCTTCATCTCGATGCCTTCGACCGAGCGTGCCATCAGCTTGACGTTGCCGACCTCACGGACGCCGGCCGCACCTGCTCCCGATCCGTTGGATCCGGAGGCGCCGCCGCCCATCGCCAGCTTCTTGCGTGCATCCGCCAGATCGCGCTCCAGTCGCTTGCGCTCTTCCACCAGTGACGCAATGCGGGCCGGCACTTCCTCGGGCGTGGTGCGCAGTTCCGCCGCTGCCGACCTCGCGAGCGCCATGGTGTCGTTGGCATGTTTGCGCGCATGGCGCCCGGTCAGCGCCTCGATACGGCGAACGCCGGAAGCCACCGCGCTTTCGCCGGTCACCGAAATCAGGCCGATATCGCCGGTCCGGCGCACATGGGTGCCGCCGCACAGTTCGACCGACCAGCCGAGCGCGTTGCTGCCGTGCTCGCGCGCGGTGCTGCCCATTGAAACCACCCGCACCTCGTCGCCGTATTTTTCGCCGAACAGGGCGCGCGCGCCGGCGTCGCGGGCGTCGTCCACCGCCATCAGCCGCGTGGTGACCTCGTCGTTTTCCAGCACCACATCGTTGGCGATATCCTCGATCCGGCTCAACTCTTCCGGCGTGATCGGCTTTGGATGAACGAAGTCAAAGCGCAGCCGGTCCGGCGCCACCAGCGAACCGCGCTGCGCGATATGGTCGCCGAGCACCTGCCGCAATGCTTCGTGCAGCAGATGCGTCGCCGAGTGATTGGCGCGGATCGAGGTGCGCCTGATATGATCGACCTCGAGTAGCAGCGCCGTACCCGGCTTCAGCGTGCCCTGTTCCACCGTGCCGACATGCACGAAGAGATCGCCGGCCTTCTTCTGGGTGTCGGTGACGCGAAACCGCACGCCATCGCCGGTCATCATGCCGGTATCGCCGACCTGGCCGCCGGACTCCGCATAGAACGGCGTCTGGTTCAGAACGACGGCGCCGGACTCGCCGGCCTTGAGGTTTTCAACCTCCCTGCCGTCGCTCACGAGAGCACCCACCACGCCTTCGGCGGTCTCGGTCTCGTAACCCAGAAATTCGGTGGCGCCGAGTTTTTCGCGCAGCGGAAACCAGACGTTCTCGCTGGCGGTATCGCCGCTTCCCGCCCATGCCGCGCGGGCCTTGGCGCGCTGCCGATCCATCGCGTCGGTGAAGGAAGCGATGTCGACGCCGATGCCGCGGTTGCGCAGCGCGTCCTGGGTGAGATCGAGCGGAAAGCCATAGGTGTCGTACAGCGTAAAGGCGGTCTCGCCGTCGAACATGTCGCCTTCCTTCAAGGTGGCGCTCTTCTCGTCGAGGATCGACAGTCCGCGTTCCAGCGTCTTGCGAAACCGCGTCTCTTCCAGCCGCAGCGTTTCCTCGATCAGGTTTTCGGCGCGCACCAGTTCGGGATAGGCCTGGCCCATCTCGCGGACCAGCGCCCACACCAGCCGATGCATCAGCGGATCCCTGGCACCGAGCAACTGGGCATGGCGCATGGCGCGACGCATGATCCGGCGCAGCACATAGCCGCGGCCTTCGTTCGAGGGCAATACGCCGTCGGCGATCAGGAACGACGAGGCGCGCAGATGATCGGCGATGACGCGCAGCGACGCCTTCTGCTCGCCCTTCGGGTTCGCACCGGTCAAATCAGCAATGGCGCGGATCAGAGCTACGAACAGATCGATGTCGTAATTGTCGTGCTTGCCCTGCAACACCGCCGCGACCCGTTCCAGGCCGGCGCCGGTATCGATCGATGGTTTCGGCAGCGGGTTGCGCACGCCGCCCTCGAGCTGCTCGAACTGCATGAACACGAGATTCCAGATCTCGATGAAGCGATCGCCATCGGCTTCCGGCGAACCCGGAGGCCCGCCCCAGATCTTGTCGCCGTGGTCGTAGAAGATTTCCGAACAGGGTCCGCACGGGCCGGTGTCGCCCATCTGCCAGAAATTGTCTGATCCAGCGATGCGGATGATGCGGGACTCCGGCAGGCCAGCGATCTTCTTCCAGAGATTGAAGGCCTCGTCGTCGTCGATGTAGACGGTCGCCGTCAGCTTGTCCTTGGGCAGGCCGAACTCTTTGGTGACCAGATTCCAGGCGAGCTCGATGGCGCGGTCCTTGAAGTAGTCGCCGAACGAGAAATTGCCGAGCATCTCGAAAAACGTATGATGCCGCGCGGTATAGCCGACATTGTCGAGATCGTTGTGCTTGCCGCCGGCGCGGACGCATTTCTGCGAGGTGGTGGCGCGCTGATAGGGCCGCTTCTCGACGCCGGTAAAGACGTTCTTGAATTGTACCATGCCGGCATTGGTGAACATCAGCGTCGGGTCGTTGCGCGGCACCAGCGGGGACGACGGCACGATTTCGTGGCCGTTGTCCTTGAAAAAATTCAGAAATGCCGACCTGATCTCGTTAACGCCGCTCATATCCATCCAATCGCGAAATTGCCCGGGCCTGACCGCAAACCAGCCGTGATGTTCCGGCGCATCGCTTTTAGACCGGGCGGGATGGCGGTGTCCAGAAAGTGTGCAGGGGATCAGTGGCTTGCCGCATCAGCGCAAGACCCCGTTGATAGTTGCTGCAGCTGCGTTGACAGCCTTGGTGCAGCCGTGTTTTCTTCCTATCTGTAAGAGATAGTCACGTCGGGAGAGATCGGCTACGACGCCGGCGCCGAAGGAGCAACCGCCCCGGAAACTCTCAGGCAAACGGACCGCGTGACTTGCTAGCATCTGGAAAGAGACGCCGACGGGTTCAAGCCCGGACGTGTCCGCCGACGGGATAATACTCTCAGGCACAGCGACAGATGGGGCTTCGACTGGTTTTCGAGGAATCGTCCTCGGGAACCGCGAGGGCCCTGTAATGCTTGCGCGCGACGAACAATCCCCGCTGAAACGTACCCCTCTGCACGCGGTCCATCTCGCGAGCGGCGGCAAGATGGTGCCGTTCGCGGGCTATGACATGCCGGTGCAATATGCAACCGGCGTGCTCAGGGAACACCTTCATACCCGCGCCAATGCCGGCCTGTTCGACGTCTCGCATATGGGCCAGATCGCGCTGCGCCCGAAATCCGGCAAGCTCGAGGACGCCGCTTTGGCGCTGGAGCGGCTGGTGCCCCAGGACATTCTTGCCATCCCGGCCAGCCGGCAGCGTTACGCGCAGTTCACCAACGCTGTGGGGGGCATTCTCGACGACCTGATGGTGGCGAATTTCGGCAGCCATCTGTTCCTGGTGGTCAACGCCGCCTGCAAGGCCGAGGACGAGGCGCTTTTGCGCGCCAACCTGTCGGACGCGTGCGTGGTCGAGCCGCTCGCCGATCGCGCGCTGATCGCGCTGCAGGGGCCGAAGGCGGAATCGGTGCTGGCAAAGCTTTGTGCGGACGCGCCTGACATGCGGTTCATGGACGCCGGGCCCCGCCGGGTCGGCGGCATCGAATGTTACGTCTCGCGCTCCGGCTACACCGGCGAGGACGGTTTTGAGATTTCGGTCCCGGCTGAGCGGGCCGAGGAATTGGCGAAAGCGCTGCTGGCGAACAGCGACGTGCTGCCGATCGGGCTTGGCGCGCGCGACAGCCTGCGGCTCGAGGCCGGACTTTGCCTGTATGGCCATGACATCGACGCCACGACGACGCCGGTCGAGGGCGCACTGGAATGGTCGATTCAAAAAAGCCGCCGCCATGGCGGCACGCGTGCCGGTGGTTTTCCCGGCGCGGATGCGATCCTGCCGCAGTTCGAACAAGGCGCGCCGCGCCGCCGCGTCGGCCTGAGGCCGGAGGGCCGTGCCCCGGTGCGCGAAGGCGCGCTTTTATTTGCGGATGCCACTTCATCCGAACCGATCGGCACCGTCACCTCCGGCGGCTTTGGACCCAGCGTCAATGCTCCCGTGGCGATGGGCTATCTGCCGTCGACGCAGGCCGCGTCAGGCGGCCTGGTGTTCGCCGAGTTGCGCGGTCAGCGCCTGCCGCTGCGGATCGCGCCGATGCCCTTCGTTCCCAACACCTACAAACGTTGAACTTGCAAACGTTGAACTTGCAAACGCTGAAACTTGCAAACGCCAGAGGATTTTTCATGACGACGCTGTTCACACCAGACCATGAGTGGCTCCGCATCGAGGGCGACGTCGCCACCATCGGCGTCACCGACTATGCGCAGTCGCAACTCGGTGACGTCGTGTTCGTCGAACTGCCCAAAGTCGGCCGCAGCCTGAAAAAGGCCGAAGCCGCAGCCGTGGTCGAATCGGTCAAGGCGGCCTCGGACGTCTACGCGCCGATTTCGGGCGAAGTAATGGAAGTCAACGACGCCGTGTCAGCCGAGCCGGCGCTGGTGAATTCCGACGCCGCCGGCAAGGCCTGGTTTTTCAAATTGAAAATCGCTGACCGAAGCGAACTCGACGGCCTGATGGATGAGGCCGCGTACGCCAAACATACGGCCTGAAATGGAGCACGTTGTGTTCGTTCGAAAGAATCCGGTCCGTACTCTACCATCGTCATGCCCGGCCTTGTGCCGGGCATCCACGTCTTCCTTTTTTCAGTCAAAGACGTGGATGGCCGGGACAAGCCCGGCCATGACGTGTTGATGCAATTCGACGCGATGAGGAACACCCCATGACCGCGCACCGCAAACCCGCCGCCGAGCCCGCCGCCACCTTCGTGCGCCGCCACATCGGCCCCTCGCCCCGCGATGTCGCGGCGATGCTGGAGACCGTCGGCGCAACAAGCCTCGGCGCGCTGATGGCCGAAACCCTGCCGTCTTCGATCCGGCAGAAGGCGCCGCTCGATCTCGGCTCTCCCCTGAGCGAGACCGAATCGCTTTCGCATATGCGCGAACTGGCCTCGCAGAACCAGGTCTTCACTTCGCTGATCGGCCAGGGCTATGCGGGGACGATTTTGCCGGCGGTGATCCAGCGCAACATCCTGGAAAACCCCGCCTGGTACACCGCCTATACGCCGTATCAGCCGGAGATCAGCCAGGGCCGCTTGGAAGCCTTGTTCAACTTCCAGACCATGATCTGCGATCTCACCGGGCTCGATGTCGCCAACGCCTCGCTGCTGGATGAAGCCACCGCGGCGGCGGAAGCGATGGCACTGGCGGAGCGGTCCGCGCAGACGAAGACCAAGGCATTCTTCGTCGATTCGGAGGTGCATCCGCAGACGCTGGCGGTGCTACGCACCCGCGCCGAGCCGCTGGGGTGGACGTTGATAACAGGCGATCTCACGACCGATCTTGCTGACGCCGAGGTGTTCGGGGCGCTGCTGCAGTATCCGGGAACGACGGGCGCGGTGCGCGATTTGCGTCCGGCGATCGCCGCGTTGCGCGCCAGGGGCGCGCTGGCGATCGTCGCCGCCGATCTGCTGGCGCTGACGCTATTGGCCTCGCCAGGCGAACTCGGCGCCGATATCGCGATCGGATCGGCGCAGCGTTTTGGGGTACCGATGGGCTACGGCGGCCCCCACGCCGCCTACATGGCGGTACGCGACGCGCTGAAGCGCGGACTGCCCGGCCGCATCGTCGGGCTGTCGGTCGATTCGCGGGGGCAACCCGCCTATCGGCTGGCGCTGCAGACCCGCGAGCAGCACATCCGCCGCGAGAAGGCGACCTCCAACATCTGCACCGCGCAGGTGCTGCTGGCGGTGATCGCCTCGATGTACGCGGTCTATCACGGCCCGGAAGGCCTGACCGACATCGCCCGCGTCGTGCATCGCCGCGCTGCCGTGCTGGCGGCGGGGTTGCGGAAGCTTGGCTTTAAGCCGCAATCCGAGGCGTTCTTTGACACGGTGACAGTGGATACCGTCGATAGGCAGAGCGAGATCGTCGCCCGCGCGCTTGCTGAAAAGATCAATTTGCGAATTGGCCAGCGTACGCTCGGCATCGCGCTGGACGAAACCACGACGCCTGATGTGGTCGAGGCGGTGTGGCGCGCCTTCGGCGGCGAACTGGCTTATGCCGATATCGAAGCGGGCGCGCGGGATGCGCTTCCTGCGGAATTGAAACGCAACAGCGCGTTTCTGACCCACCCGGTATTTCACGCCCACCGCTCCGAGACCGAACTGTTGCGCTACATGCGCAAACTGAGCGACCGCGATCTGGCACTCGACCGCGCGATGATTCCGCTGGGCTCATGTACGATGAAGCTCAACGCCACCTCCGAGATGATCCCGCTGACCTGGCCCGAATTCGGCAGCTTGCATCCGTTCGCGCCGCGCGAGCAGGCCAAGGGCTATCACGCGCTGTTTGCGCGGCTGGAGAAATGCATGTGCGACATCACCGGCTATGACGCGATCTCGCTGCAGCCGAATTCCGGCGCGCAGGGCGAATATGCCGGGTTGCTGGCGATTCGCGGCTATCACGCCGCCCGCGGCGAGCCGCATCGCAAGGTGTGCCTGATCCCCTCCTCCGCCCACGGCACCAATCCGGCGTCCGCCAGCATGGCCGGGATGGAGGTCGTGGTGGTGGCCTGCGATATCAGGGGCGACGTCGATGTGGACGATTTGCGCGCCAAGGCGGAAAAACATTCGAAAAATCTCGCCGCCATCATGATTACCTATCCCTCCACCCATGGCGTGTTCGAGGAACATATAAGCGAGATCTGCGACATCGTGCACGGCCACGGCGGACAGGTCTATCTCGACGGCGCCAACCTGAATGCACAGGTCGGCTTGTCCCGGCCCGGCGATTACGGCGCCGATGTCAGCCATCTCAACCTGCACAAGACGTTCTGCATTCCGCATGGCGGCGGCGGACCCGGGATGGGACCGATCGGCGTCAGGGCTCACCTTGCACCGTTCCTGCCGGGCCATCCCGTCACCGATGACGCCGATCCACGCCCCGTCGGGCCGGTGTCGGCGGCGCCGTTCGGCTCGGCGTCGATCCTGACCATTTCCTACATCTACATTCTGATGATGGGCGGCGAAGGCCTGACCCGAGCCACCGAGATCGCGATTCTCAACGCCAACTACATTGCGGCCAGACTCGATCCGCATTTTCCGGTGCTGTATCGGAATGCAAAAGGCCGCGTCGCGCATGAATGCATCGTCGATCCGCGCCCGCTGAAGACATCCAGCGGCGTCACCGTCGACGACATCGCCAAACGGCTGATCGATTACGGTTTCCACGCGCCGACCATGAGTTTTCCGGTGCCGGGCACGCTGATGATCGAGCCGACCGAATCCGAATCGAAGGCCGAGCTCGATCGGTTTTGCGAGGCCATGATCGCGATCCGCCGCGAGATCTCCGAGATCGAGAGCGGCCGCTGGAAGGTCGAGGCCTCACCCTTGCGCCACGCGCCGCACACCGTGCACGACATCGCCGACGACGCCTGGGCGCGGGCCTATTCCCGCGCCGAGGGCTGTTTTCCCGCGGGCACCTCGCGCACGGACAAATACTGGTGTCCGGTGGGGCGGGTCGACAACGTCTACGGCGACCGCAACCTGGTCTGCTCGTGCCCACCGATCGAGGACTACGCCCAGGCGGCGGAGTGATGCTGTCCACACGGCCGTCATTCCGGGGCGATGCAAGGCATCGAGCCCGGAATCTCGAGGTTTCGGTGCCTTCTCGAGATTCCGGATCAGTCCGCATGCGCGGGCTGTCCGGAATGACCAGATAAAAATCGGCGCACGGCTAAGGCGCGATCAAAGTGCGGGTGGCCGGGTCCCACCGCCAAAGGCGATCGTTGGTCAATTCGGTGCCGCCCCACCAGCGATGGATCGGGTTGCACCGGCTGAAATCTTCGGTCCGCGCCAGAATGCCCTTGCCGAACGCGGTGAGCTCCAGCTTGCTTTGTTGGTATCGCTCATGACGATTGCGGTCCTCGTGCATCTCCGGCGTGAACGGGCCCTCATCGAGACCGGATACGGCCGGCACCGGACAATGAGCGAGCCCGCCCATTAACGCGCCGACTTCCCAGTAGCCGAACACGCGCCGTTCGTTGCGCTTTTTGTCGCCGGGAAAGACATCGAACGGGCCTGCCTTGCCTGCCGATATCAGCTCCAGCATCCGCATTTCCGTCGCGCCAAGCCCCGTCGCGGGCATGGGGAGTTCTTCGAGCAGTTCCAGCACGCTGTGCCGAAGCTGCGGCAGGACGCTGAGGTCCCCGCCGAGCAGGTTGAACCAGTCCTGCGGCGTCGGCCGGCGATAGGCCTGCCAGGCCATGCTGGCAGCTTCAAGATGATCGTTCCGGATCGTGATGGCCGGCAACCGCCATGTGGCCACCTCGTCCGGCAGGTGATTGCCGATGGCCACGTCCGCCTGGACCAATGTCAGCTTCGGAGCAATCTTTGCGTGCTGACGCAAATAGTCCAACAGCCAAATCAACGTCAGTTGTGAATTCGGGTCCGGATCGATCCATAACTCGATCGTCTCGCACCGCTCGCACAGATCAATCAATCCGATTTCGTTCCCAGCGAATTCTCCGGGATGCTTCCGATAGGCATTCCTCAGCCAGAGATCGACCGTCCCGTCAGGTTGCGGGGAGCCCCGCGATAACGATGTGACGAGGTCTGCGTCGGATGGCAGCGGCCCCCAGACGAAGCGAAAGCCAAAGGGAATCACGATGTCGGCCAGACCGGTCTGCCTGGGGCCGCCCGCGCCACTGTCACTGGTTGTCAGAATCAGACGCATGGCGCTCATCCCCTACCCTACGGCTTCATCAGAACCGGATTCCACCGCCACAGGCGATCGTTGGTCAGCCTGGTGCCGCCCCACCAGCGATCGATCGGGTTGTGCCGGCTGAAGTCTTCCTTGTGCGCGACAATCGCCTTGCCGAATTCGGTCAGCGAGAGCCGGCTTCGGTGGTACGCAGGGAGACGCTTCCCCAGGTTTTCTCGCCCGATCGTACGTAGCTCGTCGTCGAGACCGGCCACGGCAGGAATCGGACCATGCGCAAGCCCATCAAGCAGATAGCCGTGCTCCCACTCGTTGAAGATGCGCGTCTGTCGCAAGCTGCGAAGATGGAAAAGCGCATTCGTCCGCTCATACCCGCTCGCGATCAGTTCGAGCATCCGCATTTCCGTGGCGCCAAGTCCCGTCGTGCCGGAGGGAAGCTCTTCGAGCAGGTCAAACAAGGCCGGCCTCAGCAGCGGCAAAGCGCTCAAATCCCTGCCGAGCAAATCGAAGCAGGCTTCCGGAGTCGTCATCCGATAGGCCTGCCAGGTCGCGCTGGCGGTCTCAAGCACATCCCTGGTGACGGCAACGGCCGGCACCTGCCATCTGCCAAGCTCCTCGCCAGATGCCGCATTTAAATCGAAGTCGACGAGGCGCAGTCTCAACCGGGCGACGATCTCCGGATAAGAACGAAAATAGTCGAGCAGCCAAACCCGCTGCAATTGGTCGTTCGGGGTCGGATCAAACCATAGCTCGACCGCCTCACAGTGCCGGCAGAACTCGAGCAGTCCCAGATCCTTGCGGGCTCCAATAGCATCAGGCCACCTGCCAGCGTAGTCCGACCAGTGAGCGCCCGGGGCGTGCGTGTCCGAACGCGCGGCGACATAGCTTGCAAGTTCGTCTGGAGACGGCAGCGGCCCCCATACGAAGCGAAAGCAGATGAAAGGAATCACAACGTCGGCGAGGTCCGTACGCTCGAGGCTGTATTGGCCGGTCAGAATCAGACGCTTCATGGCCCCGCCCGCTTACGCAGAAACAAAAACGGGCGCCTGAAAACGTCGGCAACTCAACGTCCTCAGCGCCCGTCCGTGTCGAAACCTGAGCCCACAGACTCAAGCCCGAATAATAATCAATCCTCCGCCGGCTCTTCGCCGTCGGCGTCGCGCTCCGGCGAGCCGGCGAGAATCTGCTCGGCGATCAGGCCGGAGTTCTGGCGGATCGCGGCCTCGATCTTGGCGGTCATATCAGGGTTGGCCTTCAGGAACGCTTTCGAGTTCTCGCGACCCTGGCCGAGACGCTGGCTGTCATAGGAGAACCAGGCGCCGGATTTCTCGACGATGCCGGCCTTGACGCCGAGATCGAGAATTTCGCCCATCTTGGAGACGCCCTCGCCATACATGATGTCGAATTCGACCTGCTTGAACGGCGGCGCCAGCTTGTTCTTCACCACCTTGACGCGGGTCTGGTTGCCGACCACTTCGTCGCGCTCCTTGATGGCGCCGATGCGGCGGATGTCGAGGCGGACCGAAGCGTAGAATTTCAGCGCGTTGCCGCCGGTGGTGGTTTCCGGCGAGCCGTACATCACGCCGATCTTCATCCGGATCTGGTTGATGAAGATCACCATGGTGTTGGACTTGTTGATCGATGCGGTGAGTTTGCGCAGCGCCTGGCTCATCAGCCGCGCCTGCAGGCCGGGCAGCGCATCGCCCATCTCGCCCTCGAGCTCAGCCTTCGGCACCAGCGCCGCCACCGAATCGATCACCAGCACGTCGACCGCGCCTGATCGTACCAGGGTGTCGCAGATTTCCAGCGCCTGCTCGCCGGTGTCGGGCTGCGAGATCAAGAGTTCATCGATGTTGACGCCGAGCTTGCGGGCATAGACCGGATCGAGCGCGTGTTCGGCGTCGATGAAGGCGCAGATGCCGCCCTTCTTCTGGCCCTCGGCGACGGTATGCAGCGCCAGCGTGGTCTTGCCGGAGGATTCTGGTCCGTAAATTTCCACCACCCGGCCGCGCGGCAGGCCGCCAACGCCGAGCGCGATGTCGAGCCCGAGCGAGCCCGAGGAGATGGTCTCGACGTCCATCGAGCGGTCGTTCTTGCCCAGTTTCATCACCGAGCCCTTGCCGAACTGGCGCTCGATCTGGGAGAGCGCGGCGGACAGGGCCTTGGTCTTGTCCATGGAGGATCCTTCGACGATACGCAGGGCGGTGGCGGACATTGGGTCGTGCTCCTTATGACGGGGATTCGCTAGAGGGACAAACGGGGCGGCGATTTAGGGACTGCAGCGATTGACGGCAGCGATGATTGATGGGAACACCGTACCCTATTTGTTCCAGGTTCGCAATATGTTCTTTTTTGGTGCTGGGTACTGGCCTGTTTTGGCCCCCTCGTGGCCTAGTTGAATTTCGCAGGCTTAATTTGCTCTGTTAACGATTTCGCGATGTGAGCAATTTTGACCACCACGTCGGCTAGCCGACGTGAGAGAGTATTCCATCACCGCACCGCCTTCGGCAATTATCGGTGACAGAGAGTGCTGCACGCTCCCGCCCAACACAGGGAATGCGTCCATGCCATTAGCCCATTCCACCGAACCATCACTACTTCCGATCGAACGGCCACGTTGTCCCAAATGTCAGGGCCGCATGATGTTGGCCCGGATCGAACCTGGCCCCGCCCATTCCGACCTGCGGACGTTTGAGTGTCCGAAGTGCGAGCATATCGAGAAAAAGCTGGTCGAAGACCCGATGACTTCAGCCAAGCCGGGATGGCAGAACAGCGGGCTTAGGGCACCGGGGTAATGTCGGAAATCGAACTTATCCCTGCGGCACAGGGATAACTCGCGGTCACAATGAACAATTCCCCCGCTTCCCCGTCATATAAGAACGGGAGGTGGCGCGAATGCCCTCAAGGAATGAGCGAGTAGAACTCGAAATCAAGATCATCAAGTACCGGGCCCTGGCGCGGCAAGCGCCCGACGTTGAGACCACGCAACGCATCAACGGATTGATTGCCGAACTGGAGCAGAAGCTTCGCGAGATAGACGGCCAGTAATTTTGAATTTGCGCGTTTCGCCCGCTCCCTGATCTTCGAGCAATTCAGATGCGAGCAATGAGCCACTGGCCTGTTGCTGTTGCGACGCCTGGTCGCCAGATTTCAATTCGTTAGGGCCTGATTTGATCACAACAGATTAGGACCGGGATGCTCGATCTCCGCAGCTCTACGGAGATTGGGCCTTGCTCTGGGATCAACAACGGCCCACGTCCAGAATCACGAAATCACGCCTGGGGGCGGCCAATAGGTTCACCCCAAAGAAACGGCCCCAGCGCGGGCGCGCAACTGGGGCCGAAGTTATTAGGGAGGAGTGCCGCATATCGGCACAACCCCGATATGGGTTTCGTGGTCCGCCGATCCCATTAAATTCGCT
This sequence comes from Bradyrhizobium erythrophlei, assembly GCF_900129425.1. Classification (NCBI taxonomy): domain Bacteria; kingdom Pseudomonadati; phylum Pseudomonadota; class Alphaproteobacteria; order Hyphomicrobiales; family Nitrobacteraceae; genus Bradyrhizobium; species Bradyrhizobium erythrophlei. The sequence continues at coordinate 5,535,911 of NZ_LT670817.1, forward strand.
GTTAGGCTGTGCCCTGATTGAATCGTCAGCCAGCCTGTTTCGAATAAGGGCACAAAAAAGCCCCGGACGAGGCCAGGGCTTTTCGTTGTCGGGATTACAATAGGACCGCAGGGCGGTTTAGAACTTGTAGTTCACGCCGACCTTCGCGATGGAGAGCTTGTTCACGACGGAGGCATTGAGGAAGTCGCCCGGCGCGGCAGAAACCGAAAACGCCACGTTCTTCGACTGGAATTCTATGTAGTCGTATTCGAGAAAGCCGGTCCAATTCCTGGCGAACGCGTACTCGGCGCCCATGCCGAGCAGCCAGCCGGTTGAGGTGCTGGAGGCGCTGGTCAGCGCCCCTGCGGCACCGACGATGCCACCGCCGCCGCCGACCAGGGCAGTAGACACGGTTGCGCTCTGATCGTTGTGCATCCACGCACCGCCGCCCTTGATGTAGAGCAGAGTACGGTCTGCGACGACGCCGCCGAACCGACCCGTAACCGTCGCCAGCCAATCACTCTTCGACGTGCACGCAATAACCTCGAGGCAGGGTGTCGTTCCCTTGACGTCCATTCCGGCGATATCGCCCTGGATGCCGAACACTGCCCAGCCGGACTGATAATTATACCCAACCTGCCCGCCGCCCAGGAAGCCGCTGCGGCTGTTCTGGGCCAAGGCAAGGTTGAAGGGGGTGGTCGGAATTCCGGGGCCCGAAGCCGAAACGAGGTTGGTCTCGGTGGTTCCCCAGCCAGCGCCCGCATGGGCGCCGATATAGAACCCGGTCCAGGTCCAAATCTGTTCCGGCGCCGGCATGGCCTTCATCGGCAGGTCTGCCGCATAGGCGGAAGCACTCAGCGCTCCCGCGGTAGCCGCCGCGCAAGCCACCAAAATTTTGTTCAATCTGTTCATCGCCCGTTCCCAGTAAGGTTTAAATCGTGAAGGTCCTTACCGGAGCGTGGGACGGGAGTCTGTGGTTGCCGGGCAACACAGCGCAATTGTTCCATCGCCGCCTTATCTCCATCGTTAAGTACACAATTGGACATACCACGCCATCATTTTGGCGTATGTCCGCACCGCTCGTCTGCGGAAGAATACTGATGGAATACAAAGAGATGGAATACTCGGCTGTTCAACTGACTGAAGGAAGTGGCTGGAGATGGGAACTCAGGTTGGGCGAAGCCGGTGACTGAGAGTTCGCGCGTTCTGGCCTGATTTAGCGAGGGTGCTGTGCCCCACTACCGAGCTTACATCATTGGCCGCGACGGCCATTTCGTGGAAGCAATTAATCTGGATTGTGCGGATGACGCCGCAGCCATTGAGTCCGCCAGGCAATTTGCTGACGGCCACGGTGTCGAGGTTTGGCAACTGGACCGCCTGGTAGCGAAGCTCGCAAGCGAGCCGGAGTAAGGCCGCCCCCTCCAGAAGCGCGGCCGGCTTCACCGCAAGATGCCATCCGAATTCGACGACGAACCAGCCGGTCTCGGAGCAGGCGTAGGGACCCGCCGTAGTTAAAGGCGTGGCCTCAGCCGGCCCGCGCTTTCGGAGGCTCCGGATCCCCTTCGTCTGTCGCGGTAAAGCCCTGCCGAAGTTCCTTCGCAGTGACGAAGCGGGCCCCGATCAGTTCGCCCTGGCGCCAGACCATTGAACAGACCCGCAGAACCTCGCCACCGGCCGTGAAGGCGAGGCCGAAAAGGTCCGGCACCGCCAGCGCGCCGACATCCAGGCAGACGCCCTCGTCGGAAACTTCGAGGATCGTGCACTCGATCCACGGAGCGTCCGGCGCCGGGATCAAAAATCCCGGCTTGTTCATATCGACCCGCACCTGCTTGCGCGCACCAAGCTCTTTGCGACGTTTCGCCATCACTTCCCCGCAGGCCGAAGCCCAGGCGAAAATACCTTGAACATCTGTTGTCTAGAAAAGTTAACAATTCTATGGGGTTGGAACGAAATAAATGGGCTCCGAAGAGCACACGCAGAGGGTCAATCGGCGCTTGGCAACCGCCGCATGGTGAATTCGATATCGCCACCGGGCAGTTCGCGCCAACTCTCCACCCCGCTCATATAGGCGGCCTTGGGATAGCGGGTCAGGAAATCGCGCGCCTTGCTTCGCGCCTTGTCGCGCGGCAGCGTGAACGTCTCGCGCAGATAGCCATCATCCGGCTTGCGCCGGGCAGCCATCCGATCGGCGATATCGCGCGGGCGAGCGGCCATGTCGCAACTCCAACAGATCTGACGACGTAACCAATATAGCGCTTGTGGGAACCAATCCGAGTCCCGCCCCCTGCGGAAGCGAGGAATTTGAGTCGCATAGCGGACATAAAGCCGATACGATATGAATATTGCCGGCAACGACGTTCAGGCGCCGGCGACTGAGAGCCCCAATGGGGACTCCCGCCTCGTAGCGAGTGAGTCCGATGGCAGAATCTTTCCACCTTCGCGACCAGGCCGAGCGTTGCAGCCGTCTCGCCCGCGACTCCAGCGATTCCAACTTGCGCGATAGTGTTCTCGGACTTGCGGAGGAATACACCGCACGCGCCAACGCCCAGGAAAATGACGACACGGCGGTTTGGCGGGCGGGCTCGGACGACGACGGCGCGGCCTGATTGCACTGCAAATCGACTGCTCGGTTGCAGCACTCCAGCAGAGACAGCAGCTGATGCCTAAACGGAACCAACGGACTAACCGCCTTCTCTCGCTGTTGTCGGATGACGATTACGAACGGTTGCGGTCGCATTTGTCGCCCGTCGTGTTTGATTACAGGAAAAGCCTCTATGAGGCGTCGCGTCTGATCGAACGTGTGTATTTCCCCGTCGATGGCGTTGCTTCGCTTGTCGTCACCACAGCCGAAGGCGCCAGTGCGGAGGTCGGCACCATCGGCAGCGAAGGCATGGTGGGATTGCCGATTTGTCTGGGCGACCGCGATTCGCCGTCATCGGTTTACGTTCAGGTCCCTGGGAAGGCGCTTGAAATGGATGCCCGCCTGTTCCGCGGTGAACTTGACCGCAGCCCGACGTTGAACCTGATCATGCTCCGCTATGCCCATGCTTTCTTCAACCAGGTCGCGCAATCGGCCGCCTGCGCTCATCTTCACCGGGTGGAGCAACGCTGTTGCCGCTGGCTGCTGATGACGCGCGAACGGATGCCTTCAGCCGACTTTTTGCTGACCCAGGAATTCCTGGGAATGATGCTCGGCGTCCGGCGAACCACGGTCACCGACGTGATGGGGGGGTTGCAAAAGGCGGGGCTGATCCGGTATCGGCGCGGCCACGTCACGATCCTCGACCACGAGGCCCTGCAGCAACGCGCCTGCGAGTGCTACGAGATCTCGAAATTGGAATTTGACCGGCTGCTGGGCGATACGACTGTTGCGCCCAGGACCGACAAGAAGCACCGATTGATCAGCGAGGTCGGATAGACCTCTGGGGTCAGAGACATCGACGTCCCTTACGTCCGTTTTCCGACACTAGTTTCAATCCAAAGAGAACGCTCCGCGCCAGCGCCACTGCGGTTCAGGCCTCAAAAGGGAATTGGCGCTATGACGGCTACCGGACCGACAACGCACCCTTCTTGTCCCTATACATGAGTCTTTCCGCGGATCGCCTCTCGGAAGCGTCCTTTCACCCCTGCGGTAAATGGGCCCGACCGATCGGGCGGGATATCGCAGTGTCAGTACAAATTTCAAACATTTCAAACACCGGTTTTCCCTTGGACAATAAATTGCTCGCCCTGCTGCCACGCGATCACTTCGACCGGCTGCTTCCGCATCTGTCGACGGTCTTGTTGCAACAGGGCATCGTGCTGTACGAATCCGGCGACGAGGTCGACCAGGTTTACTTTCCGCACTACGGCATGCTGTCGCTGCTGACGGTGCTGCGCGACGGCAAGGCGATCGAGACCGCCACCGTCGGCCGCGAAGGCGTGGTCGGGGCAATGGCCGGGCTTGGCCTCTACAAGTCGCTGGTTCGCGTCGTGGTGCAGATGCCGGTGGCCTGCAGCAAGATCGCCGCCACCCATTTCAGGACGGTCGCTGGTGCCAGCGATCCCGTTCGCAATCTCTGCATCCGCTACAACGAGGTGCTGCTGTCGCAGGCCCGGGTGACGGCTGCGTGCAACGCTTTGCACTCGATCGAGGCGCGGTTTTGCCGCTGGCTGCTGCAAAGCGCGGATCGCGCGGCAAGCGACACCGTCACGCTGACGCAGGAATTTCTCGCCGAAATGTTAGGGGTGCGACGCACCTCGGTGACGGAAGTCGCGAGCAAGGTGCAAAACTCGGGCGCGATCACCTATTCGCGCGGCGTGATCAGGATCCTGGACCGCGCCGCGCTGATGCGGATGTCCTGCGAGTGTTACGAGACCCTGCTGGACCAGTCCGCCACGCTGGCCTGATGGCCCCCGACAAGCCGTTGTTCCGGCTTTAGTTGGCGGTGCTGCCGGTTCTGGTTCGCGGTTTGCCGGAAGCCGGTGTCTTGGGCGTATCACCGCTACGCACAGTGCCCCACGGATCGGAAGGGACCTTGGCGTCCGGTATTTTCTTCAGCGATTCCTTGTAGGCCTTTTGCTGGATCGCCTCCTGCTCCTGTTGCTCCGGCGTCTTGGAGGTCGTTTCCGGGATCAAATTGATGTTGGGCATTTGCTGCGCGTAGGCCGGCCCCGTCAGCAAGGCGATGACAGCCGCCAGGCGGAAAACTTTCATGGAGTGCTCCCTGCATCTTCGCGGGCAACATACCACCGCGCCGACCGCGGCGCCAAGCGCGCCCCGATCACGGCTTGGATACGGCCTAAAAATGGTCCGACTTGCAGGATTTGGGCGATTGCATCCAGTCGTCCCAGATCGGGCCGCATTTGGTGCAGCCATTGAGCGCGATACCCATGGCGATCACGCTGAAAATCAATGCCAATCGCCTGAACATGATGGTCCCGCTCCCCAGCCCTTATCATACGGCCTCAAGTCGGGCATTTTCAAGCCGCGCGGAGTGCGTGTCCATTTCCGCCGGATACACGCTAGAATACGACTATTCGGGCGAGGAACCAGCGCTTATGCAGCACCAACCGACAGCAGAGCATTTCGACATCGAGGAAGCACGGCGCGTCCTGGGCGATGTGTTCGCACCGTGGGTACGGGACCTCGGGCTCTTGATCGCCAGCATCGAGTGCGCGGCGCCGCCCGGTGCGTCGGCGGACTGGCAGCCGGGTGCGATCCTGCGCATGGCCTTCTCCGAGCGGCTGTGCCGGCACGGCGGCATCGTCTGCGGCCAGGCGCTGATGGCGCTCGCCGACACGTCGATGGTGATCGCGATCCTGACGGCAAACCGCGGATACCGGCCGATGACAACGGTCGATCAAACCACGCATTTCATGCGCGCCGTCACCTCGTCGGACGTGCTGGCGGATGCGCGGGTGGTTCGGCTCGGGCGCACCATGAGCTTCGGCCGCGTCACCTTGTCGAGCGCCGCCGACCACAAGCCGGTGGCGATGGTGAGCAGCGCTTTTGCGATGCTGTGAGCGAATACTGCGGCGATTTGCAGTGAATCATCGTAAATCAATTCTAAATTTGCAGGCTTCGCTGGGATTGAGCGGATTGATTAGTCCGCAACTCCTTTCCGCTAGAGTCGTAGCCAGCAACATGCGGACAACGACGATGAACGGGTCCACGATCGAGAAGAGGACGGCGCCGCGACACAGGGTGCTCAAGCGCGGGACGCTCGCCTTTGTCGGCGGCGGCGGCGTCGACTGCATGGTCAGAAACATTTCGTCGAATGGCGCGCGTCTCGACATTGTCAATCCGGTCGGACTGCCGCCATCCTTCAAGCTCGTGATCGAGGCCGACCAGTTCATCCGTCGCTGCCATCCGGTCTGGAGCAACGACAACCGGATCGGCGTCGCCTTCGACTAGCTACGGTTTCGGTTTCTTTGCGGTATCCTTGGCCGGCTCCGCGGGCCGCGCCACACCCCAGGGATCGTACTTTTCCTTGGGCTCGGGTATTCTCTCGAGCGCGGCCTTGTAGGCCTTGTCATCGACCTTCTTTTCCGGCTGATCATTTTTCTTATCGTCGCTCTGATGCCGCTTGCCGCCCATCTGGGCATGCGCGGGCACGGTGATCAGCGCCAGCATCGCCACCAAAACCGTCAGGATTTTCATTGCCTCTTCTCCCGCACCATCCCCGCTCCGATATCCTGTCTGCAGCCAGATGATGGCAAACAATGGATCGGCATGGCGGCCCACGTTAGCCGGTTCCGTGGCAGGTTTCAGCAATTGTTGATGGCCAAAGCCCGCGAACCGAGCGCGATCGCGGGTATTTTTAACCAGCACCGGATAAAATCGGCAGATGCAGCGGATCGTTGTTCATGTGGCGTTGATGACGGCCGGGGCACTGGCGCTGGCAGGCTGCGGCATCGCCGACAGCCGTTCGCCGGTGCCCGAGTTCATGCGGGGCAAACCCAGCGAACCGCCGCCGCCCGAGCCGCAACCGGATGTCGGAAAGCTGGTCCGCGAAAATCTGGATTCGGTGTTCGTCGCCAGTTCATACCCGCGCCAGGTGCGGGTTTCACCGCCGCGTCACAACCTTCGCGGCTTGGGCTGGACGGCGTGCGTCAGGGCTGAGCTGACGTCCTCGATGGGCAAACCGCTGGGTCCCCAAACCTATCGCATCACGATCAGCGGCGGCGTGATCATGGACCGGCTGCGCGTCGAGGCCGACGACACCTGCGCCAACGAGACCTACCAGCCGATCGAGGGCGCGCAGACCCGGCTCCCGCCTTCCCAATGATGAACGCCCGGTTAACATTACCGCTCGGATTGAAACCCCGCACCAACGGTATTTTCCAATCTTTCCGCTAGGGTTTTCCCGATAACGCGATGGACACAGCGGGCCCGGCGAGGCTCCGCGAGTCCTGACCGATCGGGGAACGGGGACGTGGTCGAGATTGCGAATTCAGCGGTGGTCGCTCGCGCATCCATAAAAAATACCACGAGCAAGCGCGCAGGGGCGGACACGATTTCGCCCGAAGGAGGCGCGTTGGCGCCGCTCACGGCTGTCGGCGCGGGCCAATGGCGCGCATTGGCCGAACGCGCCAATGATCCGAACGGCTATTATCTGCCCGACTGGGAATTGGCGGTGAACGCCTCCGCGCGCGGTCGCACCGACGTCGCCGCGCTGAGTGCGTGGGGCAATGCCTCCTCGGCGCAAGACGGCGCGGCGCGCCTGATCGGCCTGCTACCCGTCATCTCGATGTGGCGCGCCTACAGGATTCCCCTGCCCGCTTTGGTAAGCGCCGATCCCTACGGCACGCTGGGCACGCCGCCGCTCGACCGGGACATGGCTGACGAGGCGGCGGCGCAATTGATGCGCCAGGCGCGGCGAGCCGGCGCCCATGCCCTGATCCTGCGCGACGTATCGCTCGACGGCGCCGCCATCAAGGCCTTCGACCGGGTATTGCAACGCGACGGCTTGCGCCCGCGGGTGCTGCAATCGCATCTGCGCGCCTGTCTCGACGCCACGCGCGATGCCGATGAATTGCTGCGCGATGCTCTAGGGCCCAAGAAGCTGAAAGAGTTGCGCCGCCAGCGCAACCGGCTCGCCGAGCACGGCGCGGTCGGCTTCGAGGTGGCCCGTACGCGCGAAGAGGTCGCGCCTGCGCTCGAAATATTCCTCGCGCTCGAGGCCAGCGGCTGGAAAGCCAGGCGCGGCACTGCGCTTTTGCAGGACGACAGCGATGCCGGCTTCATCAGGCGCGCCGCTGTCGCGCTCGCGGCAAACGGCCAATGCGAGATCGTGACGCTGCGCGCCGGCGAAAGCCCGGTTGCGGCCGCGATTGTGCTTCGGCACCAGGATAGCGCCTTCTACTTCAAGCTCGGCGTCGACGAGCGCTTCGCGAAGCTTTCACCGGGGGTGCAACTGACGCTCGATCTGACGCGGCACCTGTGCGCCGATCCTGCGATTGCGCTGGCCGACTCCACCGCTGATGCCGATCACCCCATGATCAATCCGATCTGGCGCGGGCGCCTTGCGATCGGCGACGTCCTGATTCCGCTGCGGCGGCGCGATCCCGTGGTCTCGCTGCTCCACGCGGCGATGACGCTGCGCCGGCTGGTCCGCGCACCGGCGCAACGCGCCGTTCGTTTCCTGCGCAAACGTCAGGAGCAATCGCGATGAATACCGTCACCGAGATCGCGCCGGTGATTACGGCCGACCATGCGGCGCTGAGGCGCGACTTTCCGTTAAAGCCGTTCGCCATCCGCCACAGGCTGGCCCGCCATCCCTTGCTGACGCTGCCGCGCATCGCGCAGCTTGCCTCGGAGCTGCCGCGCGATTTGATCGAGTACAATTCCGGCAAGGTCGCGATCAGCCAGGACCCGGACGCGATCCCCTCGGTCGATCTCGACCCGGTCGAAGTGGTGCGGCGCATCGAGACGTCAGGGGCATGGATGGTGCTCAAGCGGGTGGAGAATTCGCCGGAGTATCGGCGGCTCCTGGAAGACACCCTGCTCTCGGTGGCGCGCGCGCGGGGCTTCAACAGCCTGCTCGACGCCGGGTTCGAACAAGTCGAGGGATTTCTGTTCGTGTCCTCGCCGAATTCGACCACGCCGTTTCATCTCGACAGCGAAGACAATTTCTTCGTGCATATCCACGGCGAGAAGTTCTTCACCGTTTTCGACAATGCCGACCGCTCAATCGTCAGCGACCACGAAATAGAGCGCTCGATGACCAGGCACCGCAACCTGAAATACGACGAGCGGTTCGCGCCGCGCGGCATCGAATTTCATCTGTTCGCCGGCGACGGCTGCTTCGTGCCGTACCAGTGGCCGCACTGGGTGCGCACCGCCGATAGCCATTCGATCTCGCTGGCGATCACCTGGAAAACGCGCGAGGTGCGCCGCCGCAACGACCTGCATTTCTTCAATTCGATGCTGCGCGGCATCGGCCTGCCGCAGCCGCCGCCGGATGTGCAGCCGGTGCGCGACGCGCTCAAGCTCGCCTTCTATCGCTGCGTGACCACGGCGATCCGGCCGCTACGCGCCTCGCTGACACTGCGCCGCGTGCTGCGAAGAATAGCGCTCGGCAAACGCGCGAATTATTATTTGAAGCGCGCGTGAGGCGCCGCTCCTCAGGATGACGGCCGTGTTCGCGGAAACGTCCGCCTTACTCCGCCGCCTGCGCATTGATCTCCCCGGACACCTGGCGGATAGCGCGGGCGAGTTGGTCGGCCGGCTGGGCGCCGGACACGGCATATTTCCCGGCGAATACGAAGGTCGGCACGCCGGAGATGCCCTTGTCGGAGGCGTCCTGCGCCTGGGCCGAGATCAGATCCACGTCCTCGTCGGTCGCAAGGCGCCGGCGCAACTCGTCGGCATCGAGCCCGCAATCGGCGGCCGCCTGCACCAGCACGTCGGTGTCGGTGAGATCGCCGCCGTCCCTGAAATACAATTCCATCAGCCGCTGTTTCATGTCGGCTGACTTGCCTTGCGCCTCGGCCCAGTGAATCAGGCGATGGCAATCTGTCGTGTTGGGCTGGCGCTTGACCAGGTCCGGCCGGTAGGGGAGCCCCTCTTCACCGGCCGCCGTGACGACGCGACCGGCGATGCCCTTGTAGGCCTCGGGCGAGCCGAATTTCGCCGTGAGGTATTCGTCGCGGCTGATGCCCTCGCGCGGCACCCAGGAATTGAGGAAGAACGGCCGCCAGTGAATCTCCACCGGCACATCCGGCGTCAGCGCCAGCGCGTTCTCGATGCGGCGCTTGCCGATATAGCACCACGGGCACACCACGTCGGAGACGATATCGATCTGAAGCGGTTTCAGGGGGCTCATCAGTGCCTGCTCCTCGGGAAGTCCAAGAAATAAGCAGCATCCAGAGCGCAGGCAAGGCGCTATTTGAGATTAGCCGCCATGCTTCGCATTCGCGCGGCGGTCAGATCGTCCGCCGGGAAGAACGTCTCCACCGCCAGTTCCGACAGCGTGATATCGACCGGGGTGCCGAAAATCATCGTGGTGGAGAAAAAGCTCAGAGTATCGCCGCCGAGTCGCATCTTGAAGGGGATCGCGACGTTGTCTGATGACAGCGGCGCGGAGCGCGCCGGGATCGGATAGGCCTTGAGGTCGTGATAGAGTTTTATCAACTCGGGATCGGCGGTCGCCTCGCATTGACGATGCAGCCGCTCCAGCAGATGTCCGCACCATTCGGCGAGATTGACGGTGCGCGCCGCCAGCGCCTCGGGATGAAAGCTCAGGCGCAGCACGTTGAAAGGCTGGCCGAGCAGGCGCGGCGGGATGCCCTGCAATAGCGGCATCACCATGCGGTTGGCCGAGACCAGATTCCAGTGCCGGTCGACCGCCAGAGCCGGATTGGGCTCATGCGCTTTGAGCACGAGATCGATCGCCGCCCGCGCCGGTTTCAGCGCGGGATCGTCGAGCGAGCGCTGCGGAAACGCCGGCGCAAATCCCGCCGCCACCAGGAGCACGTTGCGGTCGCGCAAGGGCACGTCGAGCCGCTCGGCGAGCCTCAGCACCATGTCGCGCGACGGCGCGGCGCGGCCGGTCTCCACGAAGCTCAGATGGCGCGCGGAAATCTCGGCGTCGCCGGCGAGATCGAGCTGGCTGAGATGGCGACGCTGCCGCCATTCGCGCAGGTGATCGCCGACATGGGCGGGTTTGGTTCGGTCGGCTTGCGCCGCGGCGGTCTGTGCGTTCATGAGGCAAAACCTACCATGCGGATTTCATGCCTTCCATTACCCCCGACGTAATCGAATTGCTGATCGGGCCGAGGCATCCTGGGGATCACAGGAGATGACCATGCGCACGCCTTCCCGATTCAGCCCCCTCTCATCAGTCACCGGCACGGTGCAATGGATGCTCAATCTGGCCACGCGCATGCTGGCGCGCATGCTCAACATGCCGGAGCCGCTGGTGCACGACACCGGCGTCTTCGTGTTCACGCATGTAGCCGCGGTCGAGAGCCGCGTCGGCAAGACGCTGTGCCCGGTCCGCCTGCTGCGTCAGTTGCGGTCGTGGCTTCGATGACAAGGTCCGCGAAGCAATCCGGAACGTGATATGTTGCTGGATTACGCGAAAGCATGGTCCGATCGCAGGAAGCGCCCGGTGACGTCAGTGCGGGTCAGTGGCACCGAAGGTTATGCCGACGAGGCCGAGGAGCTTTTCAGGCTCTACGAGGCTTTCCCGGCCGCCGACGCGCACCGCGCGGTGCTGCATCTGATCCCGGCGGCGCCGAGCCGCATTCTCGACATCGGTTCGGGAACCGGACGCGACGCGGCGTGGTTCGCAGCCCAGGGCCATCGCGTGGTCGCTGTCGAGCCCACCGACGCGATGCGCTTGCCGGCCATGGCGCTGCATCCGTCGCCGCGTATCGAATGGCTCGACGACAGCCTGCCGGATCTGGCCCTGCTGCGCGCACGCGGCGAGCGGTTCGACGTCGTCATGCTCACTGCGGTCTGGATGCATCTCGATGCGCAGCAGCGCCGGCAGGCGATGCCGAACCTCGCTGCCCTGGTGCGGACGGGCGGCGCCGTCATCATGCTGATCCGGCACGGGCCGGTCCCGGCGGGGCGGCGGATGTTCGAGATATCGGCCGAGGAGACGATTGAGCTGGCGCGGATGGAGGACCTGCATCCGGTTTTGAATGTCCGGACCGAATCCACCCAGGAACAAAATCGGTTGGCCGGCATCAGCTGGACCAATCTGGCGTTCGTGAGCGCGCGCGCATGATCCACTTCCGCGCCATGGCCGGCGGGCTCGTCCCGGCCATCCACGTCCTGCTTGCGGCAAAGTCTGGAAGACGTGGATGCCCGGCACGCCGGGCATGACGGCTTCATCATCAGGGCCGCTTAGGCTGAAGCGCTGTTTTCCCGCCCCGCCATATCCTTGGGCCTGGCTGATATCCCGGACTTGGCGGCTGTCGTTTTGCGCGTGGCGGACTTTCCGGCGTGGCCGTTCAGGAGCTTGCCGTTTGCCTTGGCGCCGTTCAGCTTCTGCTTGGTATTTTCTTTGGCCTTCGCCGCCTGCTTCTCGGCTTTCCTCAGCGCCTTCTTCTCGGCTTTGGCCTTCAGGCGCGCCTTCTCGGCCCGCGCCTCGGCGCGCTTCTTCTTGCGCTTCTTTTCGCAAGCCGCGCATTTGCAGCCGATCGGCTTCAGATAGGCCTTGAAATAATCGGTGCCGTAATCGTAGTTGATCTCGTCGCCCGGCTCGATATTCTTGATGGCGCGGATCACGACCTTGCGCTTGCGCGCGCTGACGTCGGATTCCGCATTCGGCTTGCAGGCATGATTGATGTAGCGGGCGATGTTCTCGCGCACCGAACCGTCGATGGTCCAGCGGCCGTTGAGCTCGAACAGGTACTTGTTCTCGATCGCGTCGTCTTTTTTCTTCCTGGAATCCAGCAGCGGACCAAAATAACGGACGATTTTGGCGCCCTTCTTGATCGGTTTGGTGGCGAAGAGGCCAAGTCCGGTGCGGGAACGGCCGATACGATAAGGTTTTTTCGTCGATATGGCAGGCATGATCTATTGGAACTGACACGCTAGTGAATGCGAGGGGTCGCGAAGCCGCTGTTCTAAGACGATTCCGGATCAATGTCAGGTGTTTCGCGCATCCGCGGCGATCCTTCCCCAGATTGCGCAGGGCAGGGTCGATATATCGGTTCCCTTCGGCGCTGACTTAATAAGGCCCCGGTGGCCGGCCGATGGTCGACTTGAGCATGGCCTCCAGCAAGGTTTCGGCGTCAGTACCCTTGGGGAGCCGTCGCAGGATATCGGATAGCCGATCATCGAGCAGCAGCATGGTGAAGCCGTGCACCAGCGACCAGGCGCGGGCGATCGCCGCGGCCTGTTCGAGCGACAGCGCTTCTTCGTGGATCTGCTCCTGCCGGTTGGCCCCGACAGCGCCGGCCAATCCCGCGAACGCCGCACAGGCGGCCTCGTGCAGCGACGGCCGCGACATATCGAGCCGCTCTGTGCGGAACATCAGCCCGTACATGCCGGGATGCGCCTCCGCGTAGGCGACATAGGCCTTGGCCCGCGCCATCGCCTTCTCGGCCGGCGAGGCGCCTGCCGCGCCGGCTGCCGCCATCGCGGTATTGAATTGCCGGAAACCGATTGCGGCGAGTTCGCTGACGAGTCCGGTGAGGTCGCCGAAATGATGAGTCGGCGCGGCATGCGACACGCCGGCCTCGCGCGCCACCGCACGCAGCGTCAATCCGGCGAGCCCGTCGCGTTCGAGCACGCGTTCGGCCGCTTCGAGCAGAGCGTCGCGCAGCGCGCCGTGATGGTACGGGGAATCTGCGTTGGCGCCGACGCTGCGCGCCGCGCCCGGCTTGCCGCCGGCGCGCGCGGGCGTCGTGTTGCTTGCCGCGCGCCGGACGCGGGTCCCGGCGGCTTCGGGTTTTTTGGCCATTTCGGGCTTATAGATCACGATTTTTACACTGTAAAGATTTGGCTTGACGGCTCAAGCGCTTCCCTGTAACCCATCTTTACGGTGTAAAGATAAGGTCGAGGGAGCATCCGATGCAGCAGAACGCAGCGACCAACGCGGTCCGAACCAATCTGGCGCCGATTCCGTTTGAATGCGACGCGCCGTATCTCAAGGTCGTCGGCGAATTGCCGCGCGAACTCAACGGCACGCTCTATCGCAACGGCCCCAATCCGCAGTTCGATGCCCCCGATGCCCACTGGTTCGTCGGCGACGGCATGCTGCACGCCTTCCATCTCGAGAACGGCCGCGCCAGTTATCGCAACCGCTGGGTCCGCACCCCGAAATGGCAGGCCGAACACGACGCCGGCCGCGCGCTGTTCGGCGGCTTCGGCCGCAAGCTGCCGGATGCGCCGGCGGGGTTGACCCAGGACGGCGGGGTCGCCAACACCAATATCGTCTTTCACGCCGGGCGCCTGCTGGCGCTGGAGGAAGCGCATCTGCCGACCGAGATCGAACCCGGCACGCTGCATACCCGCGGCTATTGCAACTATGGCGGCGGCATCGCCGGCCCCTTCACCGCGCATCCCAAGATCGATCCCGTCACCGGCGAGATGCTGTTCTTCGGCTATAACGCCGCCGGCCCGCTCACCCCCGCCCTCTCCTTCGGATCCGTCAATGCTTCCGGGGTGGTGACACGCTTCGATCGCTTCGAGGCGCCCTACGCCAGCATGGTGCACGACTTCGTCGTCACTGAACATCATCTGCTGTTTCCGATTCTCCCTGTCACCGGCAGCATGGAGCGCGCGATGCGCGGCCGGCCGCCTTACGCCTGGGAGCCGGACAAGGGCGCCTATGTCGGCATCATGAAGCGCAACGGTAAAGCCAGCGACATCGTCTGGTTTCGCGCCGAGAGCTGCTACGTGTTTCATGTGATGAACGCATGGGAGGAAGGCGACCGCATCGTCGCCGACGTCATGCAGTTCGAGGAAGCCCCCTTGTTCAATCATCCCGACGGCTCGCCGACCGATCCCAAGAAATCGCGGGCGCGGCTGTGCCGCTGGAGCTTCGACCTGTCTGCCAATACCGACCGCTTCACGCAGACCTATCTGGACGACATGACGGGCGAATTCCCGCGCATCGACGAGCGCCGCGCCGGGCTTCAAAGCAATCATGGCTGGTACGCCTGCGCCAATCCCGACCTGCCGATGTTCGGCGCTCTCTCCGGCATCGTGCATGTCGATGGCAGCGGATCGCGCCTTGGCCAATATCTGCTCCCCGCAGGCGACTCGATTTCGGAAGCCGTGTTCGTCGCGCGCGGCGATGAGGCCGCGGAGGGCGACGGCTGGCTGTTGGCCGCGGTCTGGCGTGCTCGCGACAACCGCAGCGATCTCGCGGTCTTCAACGCCGGCGATGTCGAAGCCGGTCCCGTCGCGCTGGTGCAGCTGGGGCATCGGGTGCCCGATGGCTTTCATGGCAATTGGGTGGGTGCGGCCTAAGTACGCAGGGGCGCGGGCGCCGGCAATGTCCTCATGGCAGTGCTTCTTCTCGGCCCCATCACCGTCATTCCGGGGCGCACGCAAGCGCGAACCCGGAATCTCGCGCCGATGATCTCGGGATTCCGGGCTCGCTCAGCACAACATTGACGAAAACATCAATTTCGTCGCGAACTCACGCCCCGGAATGACGGCAGTACGATTTTTACACTGTAAAGATTTCGCTTGACGCCCGCTCCTTTCGCCTCTAATTCTATCTTTACGATGTAAAGATTAGCCCGCGAGGCTGCCATGACGATATTCCTGATCCTTGCCCCCTATGGCGCATTTAGCCTGCTGATGCTGCTGACCTCGGCCACGGCGAGCCTGTTTGCGGCAGCGGTGATCTCCCTGCTCGTCATCGGGTCCGACATTATGCGCGGCCGTTCGATCAAGATCCTGGGCGCGGGCTCCGCGATCCTGTTTGCCGCGGTCGGCTTCTATCTCATGCTGGTCGATTCGAGCTTGAGCAGCTCGGCCGTGAGGCTGGCCGTCGATGCCGGTGTATTCGCGATCTCACTCGCGTCGCTGGCGGCCCGCTTCCCGTTCACGCTGCAATATGCCCGCGAAATGGTCGACGCCGAAACCGCCGCTTTGCCCGGCTTCCTGAAAGCGAACTATATCATCACCGCCGCGTGGATCGGCGCGTTTCTGCTGATGATGATCGCCAACGCTCTGACGATGTACGTGCCGGGGCTGCCGCTGTGGTTGGGACTTGTAATCGCCTTCGCTGCCCGTAACAGTGCGGCTTATTTCACAAAGTGGTACCCTCAATACCGGCAAACGAAATATGCGGCGCCGGCTGGGTCGGCCGGCGCACACTAAAGATCGTGCGGCTTACGCCAAAGAAAACTGGATGGCTTCGTCGCTTTGCTGCTCGCAATGACGGGAAGCGCCACCGAGGACACGACCATGAAGGACGTATTCGCCAAGCTCGCCACCGACTTCCTGTCCACCATCGTGTTCCTTACGCTGTACCTGGTGTCAGGCAATGTGGTGCTGGCGACCTGCGTCGCGATCGCAGGCGCCGTGGCTCAGGTCATCTACAGCAGAGCCAAGCGGCAGCCCCTCAGTTTCATGACCTACGCCAGCCTGGCGCTGGTGATCGTGCTCGGCAGCGCGACGCTTCTGACCAGCGACCCCCGCTTCGTGCTGGCGAAACCCGCGATCGCGCATTTTGCAATTGGCGCAATCATGCTCAAGCGCGGCTGGATGCTGCGCTACATGCCGCCGATCGTCGCCGAAACCATCCCGGAATACGTCACCATTGCCGGCTACGCCTGGGCGGCGCTGATGTTCGCGCTCGGCCTCGGTACCATCGCGGTGGCCCTGACCGGCGACATGAAGCTGTGGGCGATCTATGTATCCGTGGTCGCGATAGGAGCGAAGGTCGCGGCCTTCGCCGTGCAATATGTCGCGTTTCGCATGCTGGTCACCAATCGGATTCGCGCCGCCCGCGCCTGACGCTCGCGCCCCTGCCACACCATTGGGCTTGCGCCGCGAGATGCGTTATACCGCCCCGGAAGCCACCCAGATCCCGGGATCATTCCGGATTTGCCAGAAAAACGCTGAGGAGAACTTTGAAATGGCCGTGGACGGAAACTGGAACATCACCATGAGCACGCCGATGGGCGAGCGCAACGCCACGCTGACCCTGAAGAACGCGGGCGGCACGCTGACGGGCACGCAGGGCGCCGACGGCAATTCGGGCGAGATCTTCGACGGCACCGCCAACGGCGACGACGTCGCCTGGAAAATCTCGATCACCAACCCGATGCCGCTGGCGCTGGCGTTCACCGGCAAGGTTTCCGGCGACACCATGTCCGGCGAAATGGGCATCGGCCCGATGGGCAGCTTTCCGTTCAAGGGGGTTAGGGCGTAGGCGCACGAGTCGCGCTGCGCTCCCTCGCCCCGCACTTCGCGGGGAGAGGGTTGGGGTGAGGGGCTCTCTCATCCGCCGCGACTCGCGGAGGGTCCCCTCACCCGAAATTCGCTATCGCGAATTTCGACCTCTCCCCGCAAGCGGGGCGAGGTTAAGAGTCACCCCAGATTCAATTCCTTGAAGAAATCATTGCCCTTGTCGTCGATGATGATGAAGGCCGGGAAATCCTCGACCTCGATGCGCCAGATCGCTTCCATGCCGAGTTCGGGATATTCCACCACTTCGACCTTCTTGATGCAGTGTTCGGCGAGGTTGGCCGCGGCACCGCCGATCGAGCCCAGATAAAATCCGCCGTGCTTCTTGCAGGCCTCGCGCACCGCGACCGCGCGGTTGCCCTTGGCCACCATCACCATCGATCCGCCCGCCGCCTGGAACTGGTCGACGAAGGAATCCATCCGCCCCGCGGTGGTCGGGCCGAACGCGCCGGAGGCGTAGCCGTCCGGCGTCTTGGCGGGCCCCGCGTAGTAGACCGGATGGTTCTTGAAATAATCCGGCAGCGGTTCGCCCTTCTCCAGCCGCTCACGCAATTTGGCATGCGCCGAATCCCGCGCGACGATCATGGTGCCGGTCAGCGACAGCCGCGTCTTGGTCGGATATTTTGAAAGCGTCGCGAGAATTTCCTTCATCGGCCGGTTGAGATCGATTTTAACCACCTCGCCGCCGAGCGCCTGCTCCACGGCCGGCAGGTATTGCGCGGGGTTGTGTTCAAGCTCTTCGAGATAGACGCCGTCTTTGGTGATCTTGCCGAGCACCTGGCGGTCCGCCGAGCAGGATACGCCAAGTCCGATCGGCAGCGAGGCGCCGTGGCGCGGCAGCCGGATCACCCGCACGTCGTGGCAAAAATATTTGCCGCCGAACTGCGCGCCGACGCCGAGCGACTGCGTCATGGCAAGGATTTCCTGCTCCATCTCGAGATCGCGGAACGCGTTGCCGTCGGCCGAGCCGTGGGTCGGCAGCGCGTCGAGATATCGCGCGGAGGCGAGTTTTACGGTCTTCATGCAGAGTTCGGCCGAGGTGCCGCCGATCACGATCGCCAGATGATAGGGCGGGCACGCCGCGGTGCCGAGCGTCAGCACCTTCTCTTTCAGGAACGCCAGCATACGGTCCCGCGTCAGCACCGAGGGCGTCGCCTGGAACAGGAAGCTCTTGTTGGCGGAGCCGCCGCCCTTGGCCATGAACATGAACTTGTAGGCATCATCGCCTTCGGCATAGATCTCGCATTGCGCCGGCATGTTGTTGGCGGTGTTCTTCTCCTCATACATCGACAGCGGCGCCACCTGCGAATAACGCAGGTTGCGGCGCAAGTAAGCGTCGCGCGCACCTTCCGAGAGCGCCGCCTCGTCGTCGCCGTCGGTGATAACGCGAAAACCCTTCTTGCCCATGATGATGGCGGTGCCGGTGTCCTGGCACATCGGCAATACGCCGCCGGCGGCGATGTTGGCGTTCTTCAAAAAATCGAACGCGACGAACTTGTCGTTGTCGCTGGCCTCCTTGTCGTCGAGGATGCTGCGCAACTGCTTCAGGTGCCCCGGCCGCAGATAATGATTGATGTCGCCGAACGCGGCCTCACTCAGCGCCCGCAGTGCCTCGCGCGACACCACCAGCATGTCCTTGCCCAGCACCTTCTCGACCCGCACGCCCTCGGTCGTGATCTTCTTGTACGGCGTGGTGTCCGGCCCGAGCGGAAACAGCGGCGTGTGCTTGTAGGGCGGAACGGGTTTCGGGTCGGGGAAGGCGGTCGGGGCGTTCATGGCTTGCTCGCAGGTTTGGAGCCGGAAGCGCCTGCTTTGAGACGCCGCGCCGGCGATTGGACCGTTCTAAGCACTTTCCGGACAAAGGGAAGGTTCTGGATGCTTCGGCATAGTCGGGATGAGCGCAACGCATCGGGGCCACAATGCTTCAAAAAATGGCACCGGACTTGTGCCCTCCTCCCCTACCCCTCGTTCCGTCCCGTCGCCTCGCGCGCGGCCTGCATCAGGGACTCCCGCAGCCAGATGTGTCCCTGGTCGAGGTTGGCACCGATATGCCAGGCCATGAAGAAGTGCTGTTCGGGTATCTCCGTCGGCAGTTCATGCACGTCGAGGTCGAAATTCGAGGAAATCGAATTGACGAAGAATCGCGGCAGCACGCCGATCAGGTCGGTGCGTTCGATCATCGGCGGCATCGACCAGATCTTCGATGCCATATAGGCCACCTCGCGCGAGGTCGACGTGACCGCCAGGCTCTTGTCGACAAAGGTCAGGCTGCGCAGCTCGCGGTTGAGCGTGATGTGCCGCAGTCTGCCGAAGGTCGCGAGATCAAGAGGCTTGGCGATATGCGGATGGTCGCGGCGGCTGACGACGACGAGATCGGCGCGGCAGATCGGCTTGTAAACGATATCGGTCATATCGACAGGGAATGAAAAGCAGACCAGGTCCAACAGCCCCGTGCGCAGGTCGTCGAACAGCTTGGGATGGGCCTGGATGCATTCGACTGATATCCCCGGCGCCTCGGTGACGGCAGCGCGAACCAGCGCCGGCATGATCAGGGGTTCCAGCGGCTCGGCGACGATCACCCGGAATATCCGCTTGTAGCTCAAGAGGTCGAAGCTGGCGCCGGAGGGAAGATGACGGCCGATCAGGCCAAGCGCTTCCCGAACCGGATGAATCAGCTCCCTCGCCTTCGTTGTCGGCGCGACGCCTTTCGGGCTGCGAATAAACAGCTGGTCGTCTAACGAGTGACGCAGCCGCGCCAGCGCGTTCGATACCGCGGGCTGGCTCATGCCGAGACGCTCGGAGGCCCGGCTGATGTTGTTGTTGGAATAGATCGCCTCGAAAATAACGAGAAGGTTGAGGTCCATGTTCTTGAGATTTGCGGACATTGTACCGACCGATCAAATGCATCGACGATAATCGTGTGACCATTCCGACAACCAATGGTGGCTATTCAAACAAAAAAATCCACCCGAGCAAACCCTTTCCGCCCCGCCCCTGAGCAGCCATTGCGTGTCTATTACAAAAAAAATCACCTTTGGTTGTCCTCTAATCAAACCTTTTGCTCGCGGCCGTGCTCGCGCTGATGATCTTCGCTCTGCGGCAACGATTGCGAGCGCCAGCAAGCCATGGTTTCCAAAGCCCACAGTGGGCGGTGCAAATAGAGTTGCGGCCGGCCTTTCGGCGCAATCGAGATACCTGCCGCGATCGCACCCGCGATCACGGCCTTGCATGAACCTCGCGCACGGGCTTCAATGGCGCGGGGGGTGCTCATGCTCAAAAACCTGATCGCAATATCCGGCGTGCGGTCCGCGGGCCGTGCCATGGCACTAACAGTGCTGGCCGCTGCTGCGCTGACCGTATCGGGCCCGTCGCCCGCACGCGCCGACCGCTGCGACGATCTCGCACGCCAGCTCAAAGGCCAGATCGACGGCCTCGCCGTCGGCAAGACCGCGGCCAATTTGATCTATCTGTCACACCCGCAGGCCAAGGTAATCACGCTCGGCTGCGCCGGCCGCAACTACTCGAACCAATTGTACGCCAAGGCCGACAGCCGCAAGCCGCAGCCGGCCTTTCTCGATCTCGTCGCCAGCGCCGCCGCCATCATCTTCACGCTGCCGAAAGACGACATGCGCAACGGGGCGGCGCGCTGCATCAGGCGGATGGGGTTCATCCACGGCGACGATGTCACGACGCGCTACCGCCGCCTCGAGATGCGCTGCGTCAGGACCAAAACCGAAGCCTCGATCACGATCTCGCGCGGCACCGACGAGTAAGCGGCGGCGCCGTCATCCATCGTCGCGCGCGCCGCTGTTTGCAGCCGGCTTCACCGAAGCCACGCCCTCTGGTTCATTGGTAAACGAATTGTTTACCGCTCGCTGCCATTTTGTCGCAGCCGGTTGACCCCGGTTCGCACCGGTGTGGTGGAGAAGTTTCCATGGATATCTCCGGCGTGGGCGCGGCAGGCGCCATGCATGCGGTTTCCGGCGCGAGCTCGAGCGGGCCGCCGCAACAGAAAATGTCAGGCCTTTACGACTCGATCGACACCAGCGGCTCTGGCAGCATCACGCAGAGCCAGTTCGAACAGGCCTTTCAGACCAAGAACCCGCCGGCCGTTTTCCAGAACCAGCGCGCGGACGCCATTTTCTCCGCTCTCGATCCCGGCGGCACCGGCAGCGTTTCCAAGCAGGATTTCGTCTCGGGAATGTCGAAGCTGATGGCCTCGCTGCGCGCCGATAATGCCGGGCAGACCGCATCGCCATCATCGCAACCCTCCGCCTCGCTGGCAGCGAGTGTGCAATCGCTCAACCAGATCGGCAAGGCATCGCCGCAGCAGACCCAGTTGCCGGGTTCCTTGATCAATCTCCAGGCATGATCTGAAGCGGTTCGGTGCCGCTGCAGCGCCTGAGATCGTCGATGACGATATGGCGAACGCCGAGGCTTGCGAGCCAGGCAGCCCCACTGCGGCCCCTCAACATCGCCGACGTCGCAAGAGTTCCCCCGACCAGGCAACGGTCGGAAATGACTGTCACCGATGACAACCCCTGCGCCGGCCATCCGGTCCGGGGATCGAGGATGTGACAATAGCGCCGTCCCTTCACCTCGATGAAGCGTTCATAGTCGCCGCTGGTTGCAAGCGCGCCGCCATGGAGTTCGACCTCCGCCACCACCGCGGCGCCATCGCGCGGATCGCGGATACCAACCCGCCATGGCTGACCGTCGAACTGCGGACCGATCACGCGGATGTCGCCGCCGAGATTGACGAAGCCGTGGCGCGCGCCGAGGTCGCAACAGACTTCTGCCGCGCGATCGGCCGCGTATTCCTTGCCGAGACCGCCGAGATCGAGCTCCATGCCGGCTTGCGCGAACGAGAGACGGCCGTCCGACAAGGTGACCTTGTCGAGCCCAATGCGCAGCAGCAGAGCGTCTATTTCCTGTTGCGCCGGCAGCCGCGAGCCCGAAAAATTCCAGGCCTGGCGCAGGAGCCCTGACGTGATGTCGAACGCGCCCTCGCTGCTCGCAAAGCACGCCTTGGCGTAGGCGACGAGACCCGCCGTCTCCGCATCGACATTGGTGGTGCCGCCCACGGCCGCAACGCGATTGATCCGCGCCAACTCGCTGTCGCCACGGTAGCGCGAATAGCGCGCCTCGATTCGTCTCACTTCACCCTCCGCGGCAAGGGCAATCATGGTCGAGGCCGCCGGGGTGTCCGCCTGCACGTGAACGGCGCAATCGGACGCCATGGCATGAAACCGGTACGTGACGAGCGACACGATCCGTACCTTTCCCAATCGCTTAAATTCGAGATCGAACTTTACAGGATTATTGGAGCCACTGTTCACCATCCGACCGGATTGGTCCCGTTGGCGCGCGGTCTGCGGCCTGGATTCATAAAGCATTCGTCTCCACCTCGTCACAGTCGGGCACCACAGCGAGGAATTTGTCCAAGGAATTTGTCCATGAGTGTTTCCGCCGTTTCAGCACCGGCGCCGGTCAGCATTCCGCAGGCCAGCGCCTCCAACGCCCCCGTCGTGAAACCCGATGTCGATGCCGCCGACGATGCCGGCGCGGCCCCAAAGCCGGCTCCGGAGCCGCTTCCGCCGGGACAGGGAACACGGATCGACCAGTTGGTGTGAGAGGGCGGAGACAACCAACCAACCGTCCTGCGCGGGCTTGAGGCGCGTATCCATCCATCTTCGTTGAAATCGCCTTTGCGAAGAAGCTGGATTGCCGGGTCGAGCCCGGTGACGATCATGGTGAAAAATCCCCGCCGCAAGTTTGCCGGAAAACGGCGCGACCATGCTGACCCCGACCCCGATGGGACCACCGCATGATCGCAAAATGGCTGCTGCAGAACCTGATCTGGGTGGTCGCGCTGGGCGCGTTGTTGTTCGTGTCCGCGGGCACGCTGCACTGGCCGGCGGCCTGGGTGTTCCTGGCCACCAGCGCGGTCATCGGCATCGGCTTTGGTTGGTGGCTGGCCAAAACCGACCCGGCGTTGCTCGCCGAGCGGATGCGCCCGATGATGCAGAAGAATCAGCCTGCCGCCGACAAGAAATTCATGCTGGTGTTCGGCGTTATCGCCCTGATCTGGTTTCTTGCGATCGGATTCGACAAGCGCATGCATGCTTCCGATATTCCTGTCGCCCTGCAGGCGCTGGGACTGGCGATGCTGCTGCTGACCACCGGCTTCATCATGTGGGTGATGCGCGAGAATTCATACGCGGCCCCCGTGGTCAAGGTGCAGACCGAGCGCGGTCACCGCGTGGTCAGCACTGGACCTTACGCCTGGGTGCGGCATCCCATGTACAGCGGCACCATATTGTTTTTCGTCGGCGTGCCGCTGCTCCTGGGCTCCTGGTGGGGCGTGGCGCTATCGCCGCTGTTCGTCCTCCTGTTTGCCGTTCGCTCCGGCATCGAGGAACGCGCGCTGATCGCGGGCCTGCCAGGCTATGCCGACTACACCAGGCGGGTGCGCTATCGTCTGGTGCCCGGACTTTGGTGAGGCTTATACTGCCGGCAAGCGCCACTCAGGGAGCGGACCGATGCCCGACACCAGGACCTATACCGGCGGCTGCCACTGCGGCATGGTGCGCTTCGAATGCACCACCGACCTTGCGATGGTGACCTCCTGCAATTGCTCGATCTGCACCAAGAAAGGCCTGCATTTCGCATTCCTGGCGCCAAAGAGTTTTGTGCTGCGCGCCGGCGAGGACAATTTGCGGGAATATCTGTTCAACAAGCACGCCATCCGGCATCAGCTCTGCATCGACTGCGGCGTCGACGTGTTCGCGCGCGGCAGCAAGCCCGACGGCACCGAAGTGGTGGCGCTCAACGTTAGCTGCATCGACGGGATCGAGCTTGCAAAACTGGCGATGACGCCGGTCGATGGAAGGAACCGGTGAAGTTTTAGCCAGGCGATGGACTTGCCGCGAGTTCAGTTTCACCTCTCCCAAAGGGAGAGGTCGGATCGCCCTTGCGATCCGGGTGAGGGGTTACAGCCTCACGATAGACCGTAACCCCTCACCCCAGCCCTCTCCCAACGGGAGAGGGGGCGCACTTCCGCTGCGGCGATGGTGACGAGTCACTTCGTGCACCTAAACGTCCAGCGCCTTGTAGCGCCGGAAAATGCCGTCCTCGTTGAAGGCGAAGCGGCGGTCGCTCGCGAGATAGGCCTTGATGTTGGGCCTGGCGGCGACGCGGTCGTGCAGGCCGACCAGCCCGGGAATCCCGCGCTCGAACGCCTTCATGCGCTTGGGGAATGCGTAGCGCAGCCCCTCCACGATCTGGAACAGCGACAAGTCCGCGTAGGTCAGCCTGCGACCGGTCAGCCATGCGCCGCTGCTGCTCTTTAATATTCCCTCGAAATATCCAAGATATTTCGGCAAGCGTTCCTTCCAGAATTCCTCGCTGCGTTTTTTGGCCGGGCCACGCTGGTCCTCGTAGTACAGCGACGGGCCGAGCGGATGATGGGTGTCGTGAATTTCCAGCACCAGATCCGTGACCGTGAGTTGCAGCTGATGTATCCACAGCTTTCCTGCTTCCGCCTTCGGCGCCAGCCCATGGCGCGATCCGAGATAGAGCAGGATATTGGCGGTCTGCCCGATCAGGAGCTTCTCGGCTTTCAGAAACGGCGGCGCGAACGGCGGCGTGCCGCTGCGCGCCTCCATCATTTTCATCATCGCGGCCATGCCGCGTTCGCCGCGCGTGACATCGGCATAGTCGGCGCCCGCTTCTTCCAGCGCGAGGCGGACAAATTCGCCGCGGCCCTGAATGCCCGGCCAGTAATAGAGTTCGTAGCGCATGGAAAATCCCTCGATCGGACGCGCGGCAGAGGCTTTCGGAAGCGGCAACGCGCCGGCGGCGCCCTTGGTTCGCCGCGAGACAATATAGCAGGCCGCTGGCGCCGGCCGGCAAACGAAAAGGCGCCGCGGATTGCTCCGCGGCGCCTCGCATTCGAGTGATATCGCCGAACGATCAGGTCTGCTGGATCGCCGACAGTTCCCAGTTGGCCCCGCGCGGCCGCACGAAGGTCCAGACTTCGGTGGCCTCGGTCGGCGCGTCGCTGCCCTCGACCAGCCGGCCGGTAGTACGGTCGGTGGTCTTGTCGACCAGCGCGTAGCGCATCGCCACGCTGGCATAATCGGTGTCGCCCTCGCGCCAGGCTTCGGCGAGGTCGCCCTGCAGCAGCTTCAGGTTGGAGACCTTGTTGATGACGTTGCGGGCGCGGTTCTGTTGGAGATCGGCGGTGAAGTAAGACACCATTTCGGGCGTCGCCAGCGTATGCAGTCTGGCGACATCCTCGTCCGACCAGGCGGCTTGAATATCGCCCAGCAAGCGCTCGAAGGCCTCGTAATCGGCCGGCACAATCTCAAGCGGCGCGCTGGTCGATCCCAGCCCGAAACCCGTGCCGGAGCGGAAGCTTGATTGTGCGCCTGCGCTTGCGGGGGATGCGCCGGCATAAGCGGGGTTGGCGTGACGGCGCTGCCACCACGACATGGCCATCCGAATGACGATGACGATCAAACCGATCTGCAGGATCAGCCCGAAGATCGACGACAATCCGCCGATGCCGCTGAACATTCCGCCGCCGAACAACATGCCGAGCAGGCCGGCCCCGAGAAAGCCCGCGGCGAGGCCGCCGAGCATGCCCCTGCCCGGGCTGTTGAAGAATCCGCCGCCCGCGGGCGCGCCCACACCCGGGCTGCCCGGCTGGGTGATGGTGCGGTTGAAAGGTGACGCCGAACCCGGTGCCGTGGAGGTGCTCGGCGGCGCGGAAAAGGTTCGCGAGCCGCGGGAACCCGAGCTGAAGCCGCCGCCGACCCGGGCGTCGGCCGGCGAGATCGCCGAGATCAAGGGTAACGCGAGCGATAAAACGACGGCGATCGCCTGGAAGGCGCCGCGAGCGCGCTGCGTGAACGTCATGTCTGTTTCCTTAGTCCCCGGCAGGGGGAAGCGCCACTAAGATGGGCAGCACCGCCTAAAAGTGAAGCCGCTATCGGATATAGCGGCTGCGGCCCTCGGTCGCGGGGATGGGTCAATAAGGCTCATGGCAGAGCGCTTCACCCCGGCGCCGCCTCACGACGGCGTCATGGTTTCCTTCACCGCGGCCACCAACTGGCTCAGCGTGAACGGCTTCGGCAGGAAGGCGAATTGCTGGTTCTCCGGCAGGCTCTTCTCGAAGGCATCTTCGGCATAGCCCGAGACGAAGATGATCTTGAGGTCCGGATTGCGGCCGCGCATCGTCTTGAGCAGGGTCGGGCCATCCATCTCCGGCATCACCACGTCGGAAACGACGAGATCGACGGCGCCGTTCTGAAGCTCCAGCGCTTCCAGCGCCTCGATGCCGTTCGACGCCTCGATCACGCTGTAGCCGCGCGAGCGCAAGCCGCGCGCATTCAGCGAGCGGAGGCCTTCCTCGTCTTCAACCAGCAGAATGGTGCCCTGCCCGGTCAGATCGGCACGGGGCTTCGTCTCCGCCGGCGGCTCTTTGGCGGTGCCGTTGGCGGCGGCGGCGTCGGGCTGGGCCTCCTGCTCGAGATGATGCCGCGGCAGAAAGATGTGGAACGAGGTGCCGTTGCCGGCTTCGGAGTCCACATAGATGAAACCGCCGGTCTGTTTGACGATGCCGTACACCGTCGATAGTCCGAGGCCGGTGCCCTTACCGACTTCCTTGGTCGAGAAAAACGGCTCGAAGATCTTGTCGACGATATCGGGCGGAATGCCGGTGCCGGTATCGGTGACATCGATCCGCACATAGTCCGCCGCCGGCATGCCCTTGTAGGCGAGATCGGCGGATTCCTCCGAGGTCACGTTGGCGGTTCGCACCGTCAATTTGCCGCCCTCGGACATCGCGTCGCGGGCGTTGACCGCCAGATTGACGATCACCTGTTCGAACTGCGAGACGTCGACTTTCACCGGCCACAGATCGCGGCCGTGCACCAGATCGAGCTTGACCTTCTCGCCGATCAGGCGGCGCAGCAGCATGGTGAGATCACTCAAGGCGTCGCCGAGATCGAGCACCTGCGGCCGCAGGGTCTGGCGGCGCGAGAACGCCAGCAACTGCCGCACCAGCGTCGCCGCGCGGGTCGCGTTCTGCTTGATCTGCATGATGTCCTGGAACGAGGGATCGGTCGGCTTGTGCGCGTTCAGCAGGAAGTCGTTCGCCATCATGATGGCGGAGAGCACATTGTTGAAATCGTGCGCGATGCCGCCGGCGAGCTGGCCGACCATGTCCATCTTCTGCGACTGGTTGATCTGGTTCTCCAGCGCCCGCCGCTCGGTGGTCTCCAGCATGTAGACGATGGCGGCCTCGGTCTCGCGCTCATCTTCCTCGACCGCGGTGACGAAGAACTGCGCCCATCGCTCCTTGGCGCCGTCGAGCATCGCCTCGACCGGCGGAATGTCGCCCTGCCCCTCCGCCGCCTGGTTGATGGCCGCGATCAGCAGGCCGCGGTCGCGCGGGTTGACCGTTCTGAAGATCGACTTGCCGGCCGCGCCATCGGGGCCCAGTCCTTGCGCCAGCTTGGCGAACCGGGCATTGGCGCGGACCACCGCGCCCGAGCGGTCCACGGTCGCGATCGCCATCGGGGTATGATCGAAGAAGCGCATGAAGCGGACTTCGGCGGCGCGCTGCGGGTCGGGGCGCTCGTCGCGCGCACGGCTGATCACCAGCGTGCGCGACGCGCCTGGCACGCCGTCCGCGCCGAATGCCAGCTTGTGATAGAGCCGCACCGGCATGGTCTTGCCGCCGCGCATCCGCAGATCGATGTCGAACACCTCGGTTTTGACTTCGCCGGGCACCGGCGGAATCGATGTCAGCAGCGCCGCACCGTCGCCCGAAACGATGTCGGTCAGCTTCAGGCCGCCCGATCCGATCTCGGCGAGATCGTAATCGAGCCAGTTCGCCAGCGTGGCGTTGACATAGACGAGGTCGCCGGCGGCATTGACCGAGAAGAACCCGCAAGGCGCATGATCGAGATATTCGATCGCGTGCTGCAGTTCCTGGAACACATCTTCCTGCCGTTCGCGGTCGCGGGTGATGTCGGCGATCGACCACACCGCGTATTTGGCTCGGCGTTTGCTGTCGCTGAGCGGGCGAACCCGCATCCGCAGCCAGCGGCCATGGTTACCGTCGTGACCGGCGATGCGGACTTCTTCCTGCTGCCGCTTGCCCTCGCGCGCCGCCTTGAGCAGGCGAAACACCGCCTCCGACACATCGGGGTTGCCGATAAAAACCCGCTCGACCGGGCGCGCCTCCTGCGCGGTCGCAGCTCCCGTCAGCGCCAGATAGGCGGCGTTGGAGTAGACCACGTGACCGCGGGGGTCGGTGACCGCGAGGCCGTCGTCAGCCTGATCGGCGATGCGGCCCAGCACCGGATCATCGGCGGCACGGTCGGCGAAACGAATAATCCCCGCCGCGAACGCGAACAGGTTGAACAGGCCGACCATCGCCAGCAGCGCCAGCAGCCCGAGGATATAAGGCTCCGCCCGCGAGCGGCCGATGGTCATCAGCGCGACCGCCACCGCGACGATGCCGAAGGCCACCAGCAGCACCAGAACGATGCTGCCGCTACGCCGCGCCGGCTCGGGGGCGGTGACGCGCTCTCGCGGTGGGTCGTGGTCAGTATCGGCGGTCATACAAAAGGACGCAGCCTGTCGACATGAATCTGAAACTTAACTCCTGAGTGCCTGAATCGGGCCCGCAAGCGCAAGTCCGTCGAGCCGCAATTTCGTCGGTTGCGCGTCGTCCAAGGACGTTTTCAGAGCAAAACTGTCCTGACTTCACGCCCGCCGGCCGGAAAGCCCGCGCCGGAGGCCCATCACGTAGCCGATAATTTCGGCGACCGCGTGATAATGTTCCACCGGGATCTCGTCGTCGATCTCCACGGTGGCATACAGGGCCCTCGCCAGCGGTACATTCTCGACGATGGGAATGTCATGTTCGCCGGCGATTTCCCTGATCTTCAGCGCGACCAGATCGACGCCCTTGGCCACGCACAGCGGCGCCGACATGCCGCGCTCATACGACAGCGCCACCGCGTAATGGGTCGGGTTGGTGATGATCACCGAGGCCTTGGGAACCGCGGCCATCATCCGCTTTTTCATCCGCGCATGCCGCAGCTGCCTGATCCGGTTCTTGACGTGCGGGTCGCCTTCGGATTGCTTGAACTCTTCCTTCATTTCCTGCAGCGACATCTTCTGCCGGTCGTACCATTGCCGGTACTGGAAGAAAAAGTCCGCGATCGCGACAACCGCGAGCATCGCCACCACCGCGCCCAGCAGATGGACCGTCAGGCTGCTGGTAGCTCCCAGCAGCATGGCCGGGTCGAAATGCATGAACGATTCGAGGCGAAGGCGCTCCGGCCACAGGATCGCCGTCATTACCGCGCCGAGCGCGATCACCTTGAAAAGGCCTTTGCCGAAATTCGCCGCCGCCTGCTTGCCGAAAATCCGCTTGGCGCCGGCTGCGGGCGAGATCTTGCTGAATTTCGGCTTGAGCGACTCGCCCGACCACACCAGCCGGTGCTGTATCATGTTGCCGGCGATCGCCGCGATCGCCAGCATCAGAAACGGTACGCCGAGGACCCCGATCAGGATAAATTCCAGGCTGTGCGCCAGCGCCAGCAGGCCGGGCCCGTCGGCGTGGATCATCCAGGAATTGGCGATCAGGTTGCGCATCGGCACTTCGATCCCGGAGCCGATCGATCCGGAAAACGTCGACAGCACCAGCGTCCCGCCGGCAATCACGAACCAGGTGTTGATTTCCTGGCTTTTCGCGACATCGCCGCGGTCGTGGGCATCATCCAGACGTTTTTGCGTAGGGTCTTGTGTTTTGTCTGCTGAGTCGTCTTCGTCGGCCATGGTGTTGAGGCTTTCAGCTCGGCGGTATCAGGTCGTGCATGACGCCGACGTAATAATCGAGGAAAGTTCCCATCATCGCCACGATGATGAAGGAGAAGATCAGAAAGCCCGCAAGGATCGACAGCGGCACGCCGACGAAATAGACCTGCATCTGTGGCATCAGCCGCGCCAGCACGCCAAGCCCGATGTTGAAAACCAGGCCGAACACCAGGAACGGCGCCGCCAGCTGCATGCCGATCCTGAAAGCGGCGGCGAAGGCGCGGGTGGCGAGTGCCGCGACGTCGCCGCTCGGCATCATCTCGCCGGGCGAAAAGATCGCGTAGCTGTCGTTGAGCGCGGCGATGACGAGATAATGGCTGTCGGTCGCAAACAACAGCGTGATGCCGAGCAGCGTGAGGAAATTTCCGATCAGCAGGCCCTGCTGGCCCTGGGTCGGATCGACGGCGGTGACGAAGCCGAGACCCATTTGCTGGGCAATCACCGAGCCTGCGACCTGCAGCGCCGCAAGCGTCACCCGCGCGGTGGCGCCGAGCACGACGCCGATGATGATCTCGTGGATCATCAGCACCAGCAGCGGCATCATCGACGCCTGGATATCGACGTGATAGGCGGCGCGGTGCAGCGGCAGGATGATCAGCGTCAGCAGCAGCGCGATCGCGAGCTTGATGCGAACCGGAATATTGGTTTCACCCAATCCCGGCAACAGCATCACCATGGCGCCGATGCGGGCGAACACCAGCATGAAGGTGGCGGCAAGCGCGGGCAGCAGTGAAATATCGACGTGCATGATTCACGCATAGTGCATCAGCCGCCTATGATTCGCGACGATATCCGCATCATGTGGCTGTGCAGCGCGTCCGCCATGAACGGCAGCGCCAGCAGCAGCGTGACGAAGATCGCCAGTATCTTCGGCACGAACACCAGCGTCTGTTCCTGGATCTGCGTCAGCGCCTGAAACAGCGACACCACCACACCGACCACGAGGCCGACGATCATCAGCGGCGACGACACCACGACAATGGTCCAGATCGCATCGCGCGCCACATCGAGAGTTTCAGCACCGGTCATGACATATGTTCCATTCGGGTTACGCGTCATTTCGGGATGGTCCGAAGGACCAGACTTCAGATGTGCAATTGCACATCGGGGAATCTCGAGATTCCGGGTTCGCGCTGCGCGCGCCCCGGAACGACGGGAATCAAGAAACTCAGATCGTCATCTTCATGATGTCTTCGTAGGCCGCGATCACCTTGTCGCGCACCGACACCAGCGTCGATACCTTGACGTCGGTCTCCGCCACCGCGGTGACCACGTCCATGACATTGGCCTTGCCCGACGCCATCGCGACCGACTGCGCGTCGGCTTTCCGTCCGCCGTCCACGACGCTTCCGAGCGCGTCCTTGAGCAGGTCGCCGAACGAGGGGCCCCCGCCGCCGCCGCCGCCGCTGGCGTCGGAGGTTTTGCCCGCCCCGCCGGTGTCCAGTATGCGGGCGAGATTGGCATAGGCGCTGGCAGCGACTGTCGGTGTGGCCATGATTTAAGGTTTCCCGTTCAGGACTTGAGGATATTGAGCGTGAGCGCGACCATCCGGCGCGTGGCGGTGATGATGTTGAGGTTCGCCTCGTAGGATCGCTGCGCGTCGCGCATGTCGGTCATTTCGATCAGCGGATTGACATTGGGATATTTGACGTTGCCGGCGGCGTCCGCGGCCGGATTACCGGGCTCGTGCTTGACGCGGAACGCCGATGTGTCGGGCCGGATCTTGCCGAGCGTCACGACGTTCGCATCCAGCGTGCGATCGAGTTCGGAGGAAAAGGTCGGTACCTTGCGCCGATACGGATCGCCGCCGGCGGTCGACGCCGTGGAATCCGCGTTGGCGATATTTTCCGAGATGACCCGCATTCGGCCCGCCTGCGCGCGCAGACCTGACGTCGCGATGCCCATCGATCTGGCGAAATCTGCGATAACCTGACGGTCTGCCATGTTTGTCCCTTTCCCGGCCCTGATTGGCCTTTAGGCCTTGCCGATCGCAACCTTCAGAAGATGCAGCCTGCTGGTGTAGAGCGAGGTGACCGCCGCATAGTCCATCTGGTTGGACGAGACCTTGAGCATCTCGTCCTCGAGATTGACGGCATTGCCGGTGGGCCTGGTCTCGAAACCGGTCTTGCGATCCTGGTCGAAGGTTGGTTCGCTCTCCAGCGGAGCGATATGCCCGGTGCGGGTCTGCACCATCGCCAGCGGCCCCATCGATCCGGCAGCGGCGGCGCCGGTGGGATCGAATTTCGGTTCGACCAGATCGCGCGGCCTGAAATTCGGCGTATCGGAATTGGCGACATTTTCGGAGAGCACCCGCTGACGCTCCTGATGCCATTGCATCCTGGTGCGAAGCGCCGCCAAACCCGGAAGATCGTTGATGGACATCGGCGCTCTCCCCTCTTCCGCGCGGCGCGGCGCCGCTGAGGTGGGCAGAATTTGCCGTGTGCATGGTTAACAGCAGGTTAAGATGCGCCGCGGCAGACAGCATGCGTCCCCAACGGATTCGCCTCGGACGCCGGGTCGAGCGCATTTTCGCCACGAAAGCTGCGTTAACCAGCCAGGTTCCTGACACCTCCGACCGCGAGAAGTCATTTTGGCCCAGCCGATTCATAGGTTATTAAGAGTGCGGGCGGCAGTTTCTGCCGCGGGGAATTAAGAAATAGGGCCAATGTCAGGCTTGATTCGGGTCTGTTGCGTCGCCTCCGATCCGCATTCGACGAACGACAGACCTGAATAAGGCGCTATTTGCCGGGGACAAAGCATGCAGGCATTGACATTCTTCTTCGCATTCGTGGCCGTGCTGGCGCTGATCGGCGTTGCCGCCTGGCTGGTTCGCCGATTCGCCGGCAATCGCCTCGGTGCCAACACCAATCGCGGACGGATGCCGCGACTGGCGGTGATCGATGCCGCAGCCGTGGATGGCCGCAGGCGGCTGGTGCTGGTGCGGCGCGACAATGTCGAACACCTGCTGATGATCGGCGGTCCGACCGATATCGTCGTCGAACCCAATATCGTGCGGGCGATGCCGGGACGGGATCAGATGGCGCAACGGGCCGGTGTCGGTGCCGAACCGCAGCCCCGAATCGTCCCGCTGCCCGACGCCATCGGCTGGAGCGACGGCGATGGCCCAAGATCCGAACCAAGGTCCGAACCAAGATCAGATCCGCGGTCCGATGTGTTCGATCACGCCGAGCCGCAAATGCCCGAGCCGCCGCCGCGGCCGGTCCGGCCCACCTTTGCCGACGAGTTGCGCCGCCCGGCGCCGCTGGAGCGGCGCGAGCGCAGCGAACCCTTGCGGAACGAACCCTTGCGTAGCGATCCGTTGGCAGGCTTCGCGCCGGAGTCGATCGGCAGTCCCCTTGGAGGCCGTCCGGAGCCCCGCCCCGAACTGCGCGGCGAGCCGATGCCGTCGCGCGTGACATCGCGCAACGAACCGATCATGCCGCGTCCGCAGCGTCCGAGCGAAGCGCCGAAGGTGCCGCCGGTCCGCGCACCCGAGCGCACCGCCGCGCCGCCGCCGCCGCCACCTCCTTCTCCCCCTCCTCCGCAGCCGACGGCGGACCAGAATCTCGCCGAGATGGCGCAACGGCTGGAGGCCGCCTTACGCCGGCCGGCCGGCGACAGCGGCGAACCGCGCGTCGGCGCGCCTTCGGTGGCGCCCGAACCGCCGCCAAGCCGCCCCGCGCCCCGCCCCGAGCCATC
This sequence comes from Bradyrhizobium erythrophlei, assembly GCF_900129425.1. Lineage (NCBI taxonomy): Bacteria > Pseudomonadati > Pseudomonadota > Alphaproteobacteria > Hyphomicrobiales > Nitrobacteraceae > Bradyrhizobium > Bradyrhizobium erythrophlei. The sequence continues at coordinate 5,569,359 of NZ_LT670817.1, forward strand.
GGCGGCACCGCCGGTGGCGCCTTCGCCGAAGAGCGGCTTTGAAAATCTCGAAGACGAGATGGCGTCATTGCTGGGTCGTCCGAAGCCCCCTTCGTGAGGTCCGCGCCCCTCCCGCGTAGAGTTTTATTTTTTGCCACCCTGATAGCCGCCGGATCGCTGGTCGAGCCGGCGTTCGCGCAAGATATCAGCATCAATCTTGGCCAGGGCAACGGCGGCGTCACCGAGCGCGCGATCCAGCTGATCGCGCTCCTGACGGTGCTGTCGATCGCGCCGTCGATCCTGATCATGATGACGTCGTTCACCCGGATCGTCGTCGTGCTGTCGCTGTTGCGCACCGCCTTGGGCACCGCGACCGCGCCGCCGAACTCGGTCATCATTGCGCTCGCCATGTTCCTGACCGCGTTCGTGATGGGCCCGGTGCTGCAGAAATCCTACGACGACGGCATCAAGCCCCTGGTCGCCAACCAGATCAGCGTCGAGGAAGCGCTGCAGCGCGCCTCGGTGCCGTTGCGCGGCTTCATGCAGAAGAACGTGCGCGAAAAGGATCTCAAGCTGTTCATGGACCTGTCGGGCGAGCCGCCGCCGGCGACGCTGGACGACATGTCGCTGCGGATCCTGGTGCCGGCGTTCATGATCTCCGAACTGAAACGCGCCTTCGAGATCGGCTTCCTGCTGTTCCTGCCGTTTCTGATCATCGACCTCGTGGTGGCTTCGGTGCTGATGTCGATGGGCATGATGATGCTGCCGCCGGTGGTGGTGTCGCTGCCGTTCAAGCTGATCTTCTTCGTGCTGGTCGACGGCTGGTCGCTGGTGGCGGGCAGCCTGGTGCAGAGCTACGGGGGATAGCTCGGCCGCTTCGCCGCGACGCGTCGATGACCGGGCAAATCGGCCACGCCGACATCGCCGAAAGAGGACTCCTCGCCCTGAGGTTTTTGCTCGATCGCTGCAGTCGGCGACCTCCACACATCTGCAAACATCCAAACATATTGTGTTTGAGCGGCCCGCGACGTCTCGCACGTGTCGCGTCTGGACAGCCGCGAGCCGCCGTTTGACTCATTCCGCAGCAGCGATCGCCGCGTAAATGGAATCGCGAAACTGTGTGGAGAGCGACGGATGGACACTTTTCCCCGTCATCTATTTGTAGTTGCGTTGACAAGAATTACTAATATGGTTTGAGCCGCATCCTGGGAGCGGGAAGCCAGGCAACGCGTGGCGCAACGATGGACGCGACGCGGCTGGTTTGCCCGGACACGCAAGGCGGAAACGGAACATGAAAAAAAGACTACGAAACGCACGCTTCGTCACCCTGGCCGTCGCCGCGATCGCCTTTGCCGCAACCTTCAGCAACGTTGCCGGCGCCGCGCCGCCGCCGCCCGCCAAGGGCTGTCCGCAGTTTGGCTGGTCGGAAGGACTGGGACGATTCCTGGCGCCGGATTTTCCGTTTCCCACTTCGGACACGAAACCGATTCCAACTCCCGACTGCAATTTTCATCAATGGTCGTGGGAGGCTTTCGTCTGGGCCACCGCGCTGATCAAGGACCCGGCGTCGGGCACCATGGTGCCGCGATTCATGACCTTGGCCACGCCGGCCGACCTGCTGAACAAGGACGAGAACGCCGGCGAGCCCAAGCTGCGTCCCCTGACGCTCGCCGCGCGATCGGAGACATTCCTCGGCGCCGCCGGATTCAGCGAAGGCGCGGGCGCCATCGTCGAAGCCGACGGCAACATGTTGGTCGCCCAGAACGGCTACCCGGTCTATGCCTCGGTTCACATGAACAAGTCGTATTTCGATACGGCGCGGAAAAACCTGATCGCCACCGGCGGCTACCAGAATCAGCCGGCAGGCTCCTACTTCGACGTCGGTGCCGCCGTCTTCAAAGCCACCTGGCTGCGGCTCGACCAGGGACAGCAGCCGCCGGCTGGCGCCTTTACGACGCAGGCGCAGGTCCCCGTGCTGGAAACCAAGGTCACCCCGGGTCTCGTCACCATCCAGCCCGTGCCCGGAAAGTTCGTGACCGTGACCGTCGCGCTCGTGGGCCTGCATGTGGTCGGCCAGACCGTCAATCATCCCGAATTCCTGTGGGGGACGTTCGAGCACAAGATGAATTCCCCGGCGACGCCGGACAACACCTTCACGCCCTCGCCGACCGGCAAGGATCCGAACAGCTTCACGCTGTACAAGGCGAACACGCCCTTCTCACAGGCAAACAACCCGATCGATCCGCCGACCCTCCGGCTCGACGCAGCGTCCCAAAAGCTAACGCCGGTGACCAACGCCGTGCTCGAAAATCAGACCGGCGGCGAGAACCAGCAGAACGGACCAGGCAACATCATTGCCATCAACACGGCAGCCCAAAAATCCGTCGCCAGCTTCACGCCTCCGCAATCGACATTCGCCAATTATAATCTAGTCGGAACCGTGTGGATGCTGCCCAATTCCTATAACCTCAACAGCGACCAGACCAGCGCGGTCGGTTCGGTGAATCTGGCGAATGTGACAGCCGAGACGTTCGTTCAAAACGCCAAGAATACTCCGATCAGCGGCGTGCAGAACTGCTTCATGTGCCACAATCCGGGGTCCTATTCCTTCCAGAATCCGCCCCCGCCGAAGCTGGCGAACAGGCTGATCGCGTTGAGCCACGTGTTGGCGGTCGGCTCGCCTTACGAAGTGCCGAACTCGATCGCGGGCAGATTGCTGTTGCTGCCGCAGGGCCTTCGCGGCAGGTAGCCGCCATACAAGCCACCCGCGTCCCGGCGCAGCGCCGGGAGGCGGCGCCGCGACGCGCGGTTACGTCCAGACTAGGCGTAGTCCGCCCGGATCGTGATCCAGTTCACCTCACGGTGCTTCACTCATCCACGGGTTCCAGAAGTGCTGCGATTCTCAGCTGGATCGGATCGCGTTCGCCCCTTGCTGCCGCTGCAAGGATGCGCGATGCCAGCTTTACTTTTGTCGCAGGCGTTTGCCTGGTCTTGGGCAGGATGGTTGCGGCCTCATCGAGCACGGACTTCATCAATTCGATTAACTCAGGCTGATAAATCGCTGCTATCGTGACCATGTTTGTACCCTCAAACGCCACAGCACTCATCGCCTCGATTATGACGGCGCGCCGGATTGCGTCTGTCGGGTAACCGACGCGGCGGCACATTTATTGCGGCGATTGTCGCGGGATGGCGCCCTTTTCTATACTTGTGCCGTCATTCGCCCGACCGGCCGGTTTGGTCACTGCCCCCTGGGTGAACTCGGTTCGACCCCGTAGCTTGCATAGATCCGATTGACGGTGCCATCTGCAAGCAGCCGATCGATCGCCTCGTTGATCGCCGCCGCCAGTGCGTCGTCGGACTTGCGCATTCCGACCGCGATCTCCCAGCGGAACTCAGGCTGGTTCTCATAGGCGCGCACTAACGTCACTGGCGCGTCCCGGTGGAGAAGATTGTAATATCCGATGCTGGCGGGGGTGGCGAGCGCCGCATCGAGTTCGCCCTTGCCGACCGCCTCGATCATTTCGTCCTCGAATGTGAACGGGATTGTCGGCAGGCCCTTCTGGCCCAACGTCACGCTCGCGAGCGACCCCACCATCGCGCCGACCCTCTGCCCCTTCTTGAGATCGGCGAAGTCGGTGACGCCGCTGAAGCCCGGGCGAAGCGCGATGGCAACGCCGCTCACCTGGTAAGGCTTGGAAAGCCGCACGTGGCGCTCTTGCGCGCTTGCTTGATCCACGATCGCGTCGAGGACCACATCGCAATCGACACGGCCCACCTGGAACGGAAAAACCACCCAGCCGACCTCGAGCTTGACACCGAGCTGGTTGGCCAGCGCCTCGCCGAGTTCGAGCTCAAAGCCGCGACGATCGCCGGTCTTGCTGGAGAATGGCAGCGCTTTGGGATTGGCACAGACCATGAGAATGCCGCGGCTTCTGATTGAATCAAGCGGACGAGCACGCGCGACGTCGGGAGCCGCCGCGTGGGCGAGAAATACCGCGACGATCAGTCCCTGGCAGAGCCCAGCAATACGTTGAAGTGGCGTCATGACGGGCCTTCAAATCACGGCTGAAGGTTTCGAATGTATGCAATGATCGCTTGAATGTCCTCAATCGGCAGCGCCTGGCCGAACGCCGGCATATGACCTGGCGAACCCGTTGCAATTCGGGACATCAAAAAATCGTCGTCGTGGGCGTCAGCCAAAAGCTGCGGGCCGCGACCCGCCTTACGGCCACCGTTCTCGTGGCAAAACCCGCAACCGTTCCCGGTGAAGGCCTGGGAGCCGCGCTCGATCTGCGCGGCCTTGTCGCCAGCAGCTGGAGCCGACGTTTGTTGGGCGCGGCTTGCAGGCACCAAAATGCAACCATAAGCAGCCACGAAAGAAGCAAAGCCCGCCATAAGGCAAAAGCCGATCCGTCGTTTCATACTTTTCACCAATCGGAACAGCGCGTTTGGCTTGCGTTCCGGTGGACGCAACCCTTCAGGCTGCCCGAACACCGATCCCCTTCGCAAAGAAAAGCAATCGCGTCGTGGTTCCGTTCGAAATGAATTTCGACGATGCGAACCACGACGCGATACCAGTGAGACTATTCGAGTGCGTAGACGACGAGGGAGCCGGTGTCCTTCTCCATGGACTTGTAGGGGCCGCCGAACTGCTCGGCATAGCCTTCGCCGACCAGGCTTTGACCGCCCGTGACGACCGCAATATATTGCTTCCCACCAGCCTCGTAGCTGATGATTCCGCCGTTGTGGGTAGCGCCGTCATTGCCCTGCCAGAGATCCTTGCCGGTCTTGACGTCGAGCGCATGCAGCCAGCCGCGTGCGTCGGGTACGAAGAGAAGACCGCCCGCGGTCGAAAGCAGGCTCGCGGTCGGCGGTTCGGGGAAATCCACCGACCACGCCAACTTGCCGGTGATCGGATCTCGGGCATCAACGTGACCGTGCTGCTTGTCTCCGGGAGGATCCTTGAGCGTGAAGGTGGCGCCGAGATTGAGCTGCGCTTGCGGCTCCGTTACTTGCGGGGACTTCGTAATCTCGAGGTCCATGCACCATTCATTTGCTATCTTGTAGTAGAGCCCGCTCTGCGGATTATAGCTGCCGGCATTCCAACTGATGCCGCCGTCGATGGCCGGGCAAAGGTCCTGCTGCTTGCCCGCCGTCATGTCACGCCGACCGATCAGCTCGCCTGTTTTCGGGTCGATGCTTTTCACGAAATTGCTGGCTTTGACGATGTTGTAAACGTTCTCGACCTTGGCGTTGGCGCGGTCGTAGACGAAGATGTAACCGCTCTTATTCGGGTGCACGTAATACTTCTTGCCATCGCGGTCGATTTGCACGAATTCGCCGACCGCACTGTCGAAATCCCAGGCGTCATGCGGCAGTTCCTGGTGGAAGAACTTGATCTTGCCGGTGTCGGGGTCGAGCGCGATCACCGACGTCGTGTAAAGGTTGTCGCCCGGCCGCGCGCCACTGGTCTTGTATTCCGGTCCGCCCCAGTCGTAGAGGGGCGCCGGGTTGGCCGTGCCCCACCACACTGAATTGGTCTCGGCGTCGTAGGTGCCGGGCATCCAGCCACCGCCACCGCCGGTGCGCCATGACTCGTTGCCCCAGGTCTTCTCGGCGTCCGGTGTGCCGGCGACGGTGAGGAATTCCCATACTTTCTGACCTGTCTTGGCATCAACGCCGAAAATCGGCCCACGGCCCGGCCACTCGCCGCCCTGGGCACCAATGATCACCTTGTCCTTGACGACGAGCGGCGCACCGGTAAAGCCGACGGTGAGCTTCTGGGAATTGATCAACTTGGTCTCCCAGACCGGCTTGCCGGTTTTCATGTCGAGTGCGAACAGCCGACCGTCGACAGTGCCGATGTAGAGTTTGCCGTCTCCCATCGCCATTCCGCGATTGTAGGGCGAGTGAGTCTGGCGGGCTACCAGGTCGTCATCGAGCTTGGGAACGAACGACCACAGCACTTCGCCGGTGTCGCCCTTGAGCGCGAAAACTTTGTCGTAGGACGCCGAGTAGTAGACGACGCCGTCCTTTGCCAGCGGCATCGACTGCACGCCGCGGGTCGAGTGACCGACCTGATGGATGAAGGCTACCTTCATTTTCCCGACGTTGTTGGTATCGATCTGATCGAGCGGGCTGTAGTGCCAAGACTGGTAACTGCCGTGGTAGCTCAGCCAATCCTTGCCGTTCTTGCCGGCGTTATCGAGCGCATTCGCATCCTGTGCCAACGATGGCGCGCATCCAGCGCCCACAATCGCGACGGCGGCGATGAACATCGCGGTGGTCGTCATCAAGTTCTTCCTACCACTCATTTTTCTGACCTCCCTGATTGCCGGTTTCTGTGCTCGTTGCTAATTGAAAAAATATCGGTTTTTTGGTCTTGCACCCGCGAGCGCCGTTTGCCTGTTTCGTCAGACCGCGCGTCTTCTTGAAGGTTACTTGGTGCGCTTCGATCGTGGCAGTTCCTTGTCGCGCGTCAGGTGCATCAAGTTCTGTTGCAACTGCGAACAGAACGACGTCGTTTCAACTCAACGTAGTATTTGGTGGAATACAGCACTCTTGCCGGCGCTCCGTGTGAGCGCACCATTCTGCGGTCCGTCCATTCGATGACGTCCGCGTTGAACGGCACAATCGATTATACATGTGCGCGAGTACCTCCGTGTATGCGTGCTACGTCGGCGTTCAGGGCGCGGCAAAGCCTTAAGCATGGTTGCAACCGCATCGTCGGTCAGTTTAGGGATGAAATCCGGCGTCCAGCCTTGCATTGGATGCGGCTTGAATGTCGGATGCGGTGCGGCCTGGGTATCGTCCGAGTTACTGCACGAAGCCGCGGGCCAACAACTCTGACGCGTGAGCCTTACTTGGGTGGGTGCAGGTTGGAGTCACGCCAGTCATTTGAATGCGCGCTTGACTCCAGGTCGCGCGCATTTTTCAGATGGGCGTCGCGCGCGCCCCCGGCCGGCAGTTTCTCGGCCTTATCGGTTTGAATGTCGGCTAGGCGGCGATTTTCATGGGCGTCGGGCATTGGCTTCATGACACACCTCCGATTTTTTCAAACCGGACAATGCATGTTTGGGACCTTAGTTCCTGTGTCCGGCGTCGGACATAACCCAATGGTACCAGTGGTCTTTCAAAACCAAGGGTTTGCTTTTTGAACTGCAAACCTGCGGGAAATAGCGGCCGATTTTGCCCGGCCGCCATCGTGATGTCGGAAGGCGCCCGTCTTTTCTAACGCATTTTCCAGTTGTATCGAACCACAATCAGGCACCCAACGGGCCTGATGGTTCGAGACGCGCGGCGTTGCCGCGCTCCTCACCATGAGGGTCTCAGACCTCATCCTGAGGAGCATCGCGAAGCGATGCGTCTCGAAGGATGATGCCACCGAACTGGAAAGCGCTCCTAGACTGTCAGAAGAGAACGGACGAGCTCACGCATATCATCGACCTGTTCCAGGGCGTTCATGCGCTGGATGAGCTTGTCCGTGCGTTCAGCGCCCAATATGGGCGCCATCAAATCCCGCGCTTTCCCGTTCAGGACTTCCGTACTCGCCGGGTTTTCTTTCGTGCCGGGGGGAAAGCGGGTGAAGTGGCTGACTGTCCGGCCGTCACGCATGGTAACGTCCACCCGCCCGCTGCGGGGGGCAGTGGGGTCGTTCAATTTGGGATCTCCCACCACCTGCACGCGTTGCATGGCGGCGCGTATCTGGGGGTCGTTCATATGTTCGCGGGAGTGGCTGTTCGCAAACGAGACGGCGCCATCGACCAGGGCCGTGGCGAGCAGGTACTGGCAGTTGACGTTTGGCATCGGGCTGTTGCTGACAATGCCGGGACCGTCCTCCGGCAGCGCCACGACAATCCGCTCGACATTGTCGGTGCGCAGGCCAAACTCCCGGCGCAGTTGAAGGAATGCATCCAGCGGAGCCTGGTTGGGGTAGCCCACGGAATACGTTTTGATGCCCGTCTCCTGGACGAAAAAGCGGCTTCCCAGATCGGCCACCATCGCCTCGGGGTGCGGCTGGGATGACAGCGCCTGCAGTGCGTTGTGCCGTCCGCTCAGCACATCGCGCACGCCGGTAAAGCCTGCCTGCACCATGGTCACCGCGGTGACGCCGTTGCGGGCGCCCATCCCGCCAATGTCAAAGGCCTTTTCAATGTGGTCGGGATCCTCGACCCAGCTCCAGAGGCCGGAGACCTGCTGCGCGGCGTAGGAAAGCGCATATCGCATCCCGGTTTCGTCCAGGCGAGCGAGCGAGGCCGAAGCAGCCAGGGCGCCCATGGTGGAGCAAGGCCCCTCGACGCCGCGGTGACTGCCGCGTACCAGATCCGGACCGAGTGCGACGACAAAACGGCAACCGACATCGTAGCCGAGCGCCACCGCCCGGAGCAGTTCCATTCCCGAGCGTTGCTCTCGTTCCGCGACCGCCAGGGCGGCGGGAACGACACCGGCGCCCGGGTGCGCCTTGGTCAACGGGTCGACGTCATCCGTTTCGTCCGCGTGCGCGAACATCCCATTGGCCAAAGCAGCGTTGATGGCGGAAGTTTTGATATCGGTTCCGACAAGGGACGCTTCTGGCGTGCCGCCCTGCGCGCGCATGAATCGGATGGCCAGCACGCCGGGATCGAGACGCGTTCCCGACACCATGGCCGCCAGCGTATCCAGCACGCGATGCTTGGCATCCAGCAGTACCTGGGGCGGCAGGCTGCGCTCCCGCGCCGCCACCATATAGCTTGCAAGCCGCCCGGTCAGATCGGGAGCAGCGGCCGAAACTGCTTTCGGGGATTCTTCGGCGGGAAGAGTTGCGCCGACGGCGGCATTTGTTTGAAGTGCCGAGGCGGCGATGAGGCCGCCAGCACCTTGCAAAAGGCGGCGTCGCGTCGGGATCGCGCAAATTTCGTCCGTGAATGCTTCGCTGCGATTGTTTTCCATGTCGTTTCCCCTCATCTATCCGATCCTTTTGAGTTGGCGAGTGCGGATTTTTGTCTCGCGCCTTTTGGTTCGGGCAGACGGCCGAACATGACGTCGACGGAAGCGGCCCGCGGCGCTGGACTCGCGGCGAGAGTCGCCGGCAACGATGCCCGATGCTGGCTGTCGAATCGGCCTGGCGCTGGATTGGTCGTCAAATTGGCTTTCCGTCGTTGCGATCCGAAGGCAGGAATGCGTGCCCGACGGCAGGCCTGGATTGCCTCGTCGCCTTGTGGCCTGCAACGACGAAGCACTGAGCCACCCTCAGCCCTTCACATCATACTGCTTGCTGAGGTGGTCGCCGATCTGCACGATCATTGCGACGCATTCGGGATAGCCGGGCTTGGCCTTGGTCGGCGCATCGGCCTCGGTGCGGAATTCCCAGGAGTCCCCGTCAGGCAAAACTGCAATCGCGATTCCGTCCGGACAGTCGGCGTGGACCTGCAGCTCCGCTCTTGCCATCGCAACGAGTTCCGCTTCGGTCTTGGTGGGCTTACTCATGAAGGCGGCTTCCTCTGGGACACCAGATCGCCGCAGGTTGCCGTTTCGGCGAGCGTCTGTCGAGGGCGTGACCAGCAGAACAGGTGTGCGACGCGCTTACCTGGCCGGACCGACCTGCCTCAATCCGACGATCCTCGGCAGCGAGCCGGTGGGGGCCGGATCGGCCTTGGTCTCCGGCGGCAGCGGCGCCTTTGCAGTCGCGTCCGGGAATCGCGCCTTCATTTCGCGCAGGAACCCGTCGAGCGTATCGACGCTCGCCGCCATCTTGGCGATCTCGCCGAATTCGGCGCTGTTGGAGGCGGCCGGCTTGCTCGCGGTCTCGAAGGCGGCGCGGTCAGCTTCGCCGCTCATCAATGGCGCATATTTTTCGCGGAATCGCGCCAGGCCGATGGCATCCTCGGCCAGCGCGTATCCGACCACCGCGCGGATCACGTCGCCCTTCTCCGCCGGATTGAGCGGCTCGAAATTGCGCCAGCGATCGCCGTAGTACAATTCGATCTGTTCCGAGGACTCGCGCCATTGCCGCGCCGCCCAGTAAATGTCGGAGCGCAGCCGGATCGCTTCGCGGCCGGAGATATTCGAGATGATGTCGAGCGCCAGTTCATGGCGTCCGACGTCGCTTTGCGCGCGCCCCTCCAGCAACAGCCGTTGCTGACGCAGTTCGCCGGAGAGATCGGCAATGCGCGTGGTACGGAGCGCCGCTATGGCGCGATCCGGCTTGCGATTGGTCAGGTAGACCATGGCGAGACGCGCCGCGACCTGCGCCCGCGCCGCCCCCTCGAGCCTTTTGTCGACCTGATATTGCAGGAGTTCGCTGGCCTGGTCGAGCAGGTCGACCGCCACCAGCCGGTCGGCGAGACGCCGGATCATTTCGTCGCCGCGCCGCCCGATCGGCGTCAATTCACGAAACTCGTAAAACATCCCGAGCGCGTCGACCGGCGGAAGATCGTCGCCCTTTGGACCCAGGAAAAGGTCCGCGAATAGCGCCGCCGCCGCGTCCTGGGCCTGCCGCGAGCCTTCCGAATTCGGCTCCAGCCGGGTCGCGCCGCGCGCCGCCGTGAGCGACTCGGCGTAGCGTCCGGCATCGGAATAGAGCCGCGCCATCATCTGCAGCGCCCTCGCCTCGATCCCGTCGCCGCGCCACATCACCGAATCCGTCTCAAGCTCGCGCAAGGCGTCCACCCGGCTGACCTCGTTGCGCTTCTGCCGCAGCGCAATCTCGAACAATTTGGCTTCGGCGGCCGCGGCACGGTCGGAGGAATCGACGGCAATCCTGTAGTCGTCGAGCGCGTCCTTCTCGTGTCCGAGCCCTTCCGCCAGCCGGCCGCGCAACAGCGAGATCGCCGGTTCCTGCTCGGGCGGGACACCGATAACATCCAGATCGCTGCTGCGTTTCGCGGCGCCGGAATAGTCCCTGACCTCGAGCGCGGCATGCATCGCGTCCGTGATCACGATGCGCTGCAGTTCGATCGGCAGCGAGGTGATGGCGAATTCGACGTTCTTGAATTTCTCGCGCGCCTCCGGCCACTTGCGCTGGCGCGCGTAGGCCAGCGCCTTCCACAATTGCGAATCGTAGTTGTTGCCGATCAAGGGATTGGCGAGATCCTTCAACCCCTGGTCGGGGCGGCCGATCAGGATGCTGGCGACCGAATGAACCATCAGCGCGGCGGGATCCTCAAGACCCGGCTTGGAGCTGGCGAGCACGAGTTCGGCAACCCCCTTGGCTTCCGGATACATCCCGCGCGACATATAGAAGCGCGCAAGATCGAGTCTGGCCTGCGTGCGCTGGTCGGGCTCGAGCGCCCCGGCGGCCGCGACAAGCGCGTCCTCCCGCGCAATGAAGCTGCCTTGCTGGTTCTTGTGCCACTCGGGAAGGTCGAAAACCGGCCGGATCATGGCCGGCGCGCGCTCTGCCGTGACGTCGGCCGCCGACAGCGTCAGGCCGCCGGGCCGGCCGAGTATGACCTTGTCGGCCGCGACCTCGGCGGTGACATCATCGGAGTTCGGATGCACCGCGACGCCGTGGACCGATTCGAGCAGCGAGAACTCGACAAAATCCTGCCGCTTGAGGAAGCCGCGGATCGGCGCCGGCGCCGTGACCACCAGCAGCGTATCGCCGGCGTCCGGGTCGACGAGCCGATGCAGCAGGCCGGGCCGGGACAGCGGCACGGTGACGTTGGCAAGCGTGGGATCGGCGATGTTTCGCACCGCTATCAGCGGCTGCGGCGACTGCATCGTATCGGCAAAGGTGACCGTCCAGTGGGCGCCGCCCGGATCGTCGCTGGTCAGCGAAGGCATTTGCGGGCGGGTGAGCCTGATCCGGATCGCCTGCCCCTTGTCCAGCGGCAACCGGCTGACATCGGCGATGACGGCGCCGCCCTTGCTGCGGATCGGATCGATATCGATCGGCTTGGTGGAATCGAACACCAGCCACACCGTATCGGCGCGGCGAAACAGGGCCGCCGGCGTGGCGGCGGCAAAGGAAAACATCATGCGGAAGCCGTCGCTGTCGCGCGTGGCTTCGACGGTTGCGCCGCTGTCGGCGGGCTTGATTTCAGGAGCCGGCTCGGACACCGCGGCGGCCATTTTTTTCGGCATCTCCGCCGGGGCAGCCGGAATCTCCGCCGCAGGCGCCGGCGGCTCCTGCAGTGCGCGCGCGGGCTTCGGCGTTTCCGGCGCGGGCGCAGGGCTTGCGGCCTGTTCGGGTTTGATCTCGGCGCCGGCCTCTTTCGCTGAGGTCTCCGGCGTCGGCGGCACGATCTCGCTGGATTGCCGTGATGCCGGAGGCTCGGCGGCGGGCTTCTCTGACGCTGCCGGTGCCGCAGCAACCGGCGCGACTGCAGCAGGCGCGGCGGCCACTCGGGCGGACGGCACCGGGGCGGCTGGCGCAGGAGCGGCTGGCGCAGGAGCGTGTGAGGCGTCCGATACCAGCGGCGATGCCGGCGGCTTTTCAGATGGCTGGAAGGCGACGTCGACGATGTAGTTCTTGTCCTCGCGGAACGGGTGGACGTCGACATCGCCGATCAAGGCTACTTCCACGGTCGAGGAGTCGCCATCGATCCTCTGATCGATCGAGGCCACGTTCGATGGCGCCGCCACCTTGGCGTCCGCGAGATCGAAGTTGAGCGGCGCGCTGAACAAAAGCGAGAGCTTGCGCTCGTTGAGCACCGAGGAGACGCCGACCCCGTCAGGCGTTTCAAACACGAAGCGGACGAAGGTCGGCTGCACCAGGGCGCGGACCCGGATCGGCGCACGCTTCTTCGCATCCGCCGTCGCGTGCTGCAGGCGCAAGGCGCGCTCCGCCGCCCGCGCGCGGTCGGAAAGTTCGCGCACGACCTCGGGAGGAAGGCCGGGAGGTTGACCGGTCCATGTATCGGGCAACAGATCGACGAACACGCGTTCGCCGGCGGTCATGGTGTTGACGGTCACCTTGCGCGCCAGCGACAGCCGGATCGCCGAACCGTCGGGATCGCGCCGCGCCGCGCCGACATAGTCGGGCACCGCGTCGGACAGCCGGTCGATCGGAATATCCACCGGGCGTTTGAACCGGATCACCAGGATCGAGCCCGCGGTAGTCACTTCGGAGTCGACATCCTCGGCGAGTTTCAGCACCAGCCGCGCGTAGCCGCCGGCCGCGGAAAACGTCGCCTCGCCCTTGACCGCCTCGGTCTGGCAGATGCCGGGAGTTGTCAAACCGACCAGGACCAGCCCGGCCAGCAACGTCGACGCTCCGCCAAGACAACGCCGGACGGTGCGCGCGCAGGCGCGGGCTTGCGACCAAAATCCAGCGGCAGCCGTTCGCGCCATTCCAAACCAGTCTTTCAGTTCAACGATCCGCTCTCCGGCGTGGCGCCTTCGCGCGTCCTGACGCCTTCGAATCTAGAATTGGCGATTTAAGGACCTATTAAATATTCCCGTTAATTGGGCTTTTGCGGCAGCACCTTGCCGTCGATTTTGGGAAGGTCGGAGGCGGAGGCGGATTGATCCGACCCGGCCCGCCGGGCCAATTCGACGGTCAGCCGCTCGGCCGCGTCCGTCGACATCAGGCCGAGGATATCGGACATCTTCCGCGGCGCGATCTGCGAGGCGATTTCGAACAGCACGGGCATCTCGAGCCGGTCGAACACCTTGGCGGCGTCCTTCGGCTTCATGCTCTCATACATGGTGACGATGCCCTTGAAGCGTGCGGCATCGGTTTCGGTTTTCTGTTCGGTCGCCGCCGATATCCGCGCTTCCACGGCCTTCAGCTCCTCGACGCGCGATTCGACTCGCTTTTCGGCGGCCTTGAGCAGGCTTTCGCGAATATCGACCTCGCGCGCACGCGCTTCGATTTCCTGCCGCCGCGCCTGCAGCCGCTCGAGGACGGCGCGCTCGGACGGCGACACCTGCTGGCCCTGCTCGGGATAGATCACGGTGCCGTCGGTTTTGGCGACTTCCGGCGTGGCCACGGCGGGCTTGGCGGCTTCCTCCTTGGGCTTGTCGACCGAGCCGGTGATGTCGGCGGGATCGGGTTTGTTTCCCCCCGGAAAGTTGAAGGTCTCCTGCGCCCAGGATTGCTTGGTCGATTGCGGCTGGTAGTCGAACACGTAGCCGCCGTCGATCACGAGGCCGGCGATCTTGAGCACGGCGAGGCCGGCGACCGCGATCACGACCACCGGAATCACGCGAATGTCACGGAGAGATTTCATGCGGCGAGGCCATCGGACCTTTTGCGGTCGGAAAACGCCTGGGCCGCCGCGGCAACCGCCTTGGCCGCCGACACAGCGGGAGCCGCGGGTTCCGGTGCGGACGCCGGTCTTGCCGCGATCGCGATTCTGGTCAGCCGCCGAACGACATTGTCGCCTTCCGCGAGCTGGTTCTTCAGCTGCTGCGACATCTGCGCCGCCGAGGTGAGCTGGTTGCCCAGATTCTCGTTGACGTCGCGAACGGTGTGTTTGAGCCCGCCGATGGCGCGCTCGGCGATTTCGGTTGCCGTGATCAGTTCCCCGATCGTCGCCTTCAGCGAATGCTCATCCGCCTTCAGGCGCTTCAGCCGGCTGTTCAACAGCATGCAGTAGCCGATGGTGAGCATCAGCAATACCGCCACCAGACTCTCGATTGCAATTCCCAGTGAATGACTCATTGTGCCTCCATCAACTTGGTTTGCTCATCGGCCTTTTCGAACATCGCGAAGGTGGTATTCGGCTTGCGCAGTTGCTTGGTGACGCGAATGGCGACGCGGTCGCCGACCCGGCCCATCCGCCCCTCGGTCAGGGTCACGCTGCCGCAGCGCACCGCCACCAGCGCGTCGGCGCGCATTTCCAGCGGTAAGGTATCGCCGACCTTCAGCTTCATCAGCTGCTTGAGCGGAATTTCGGCCTCATAGAGCACGGCATCGACCGAAATCTCGGCCTGCGCGACCTCGGTCGCGAAATGGCCCTCCCAGATCGGATCGCGGCCGAATTTCTCGCCCATGAACATCTGCAGCAGCACGCTGCGGATCGGCTCGATGGTGGCATAGGGCAGCAGCAATTCGATGTTGCCGCCGCGGTCTTCCATGTCGATGCGCAGCCGCACCAGAATGGCGGCGTTGGCGGGCCGGCTGATCGCGGCAAAGCGCGGATTGGTTTCCAGCCGGTCGATGCTGAAGGTGACCGGCGACAGCGGCCTGAAGGCCTGCTCGGCATCGGTCAGCACGACTTCTACCAGCCGCTTCACCAGATTGGTTTCGATGGTGGTATAGGGCCGGCCCTCGATGCGCAGCGAAGTCTGGCCGCGGCGGCCGCCGAGGAGAACGTCGATCATCGAATAGATCAGGCTGGAATCCACCGTCGCCAGGCCGAAATTGTCCCATTCCTCGGCCTTGAACACGCTGAGCACCGCCGGCAGCGGAATCGAATTCATGTAGTCGCCGAACCGCACCGAGGTGATGCGATCAAGCGACACTTCGACATTGTCGGAGGTGAAATTGCGCAAGCTGGTGGTCATCAGCCGCACCAGCCGGTCGAATACGATTTCGAGCATCGGCAGACGCTCGTAGGACACCATCGCCGAATCGATAATGGCGCGGATGCCGGAATTGTCGTCGAGGTTGACGTCGCCGACGTTGAAGCCGAGCAGATTGTCGATTTCTTCCTGCGACAGTACCCGCTCGCCGCTGTTCTTGCCGCCGAAGTCGCGGCTGCCGTCTTCGACCATGGCGGCCCATTGCAGCGCCATGGTGCCGGAGAGTTCATTGGCCGCGGCCGACGCCGCCGCCTCTACCGGATCCTCGGAATCCAGCGACGCTTCCCATTGCGCTGCGATGGCATCCTGGTCGACTGGATCGTTGCCCGCCATGATTTCAGACCTATTTCGTCACTGAACGACGATTTCCTTGAACAGCACGGCGTTGACCTGGATTGGCGCGATCACCGCATTGACCCGCCGGGTCAGCTCTTCCTTCAGGCGAAACAGGCCGACCGAACCGTTGAGATCGGTCGGCCGCAGTTCGCGCAGATAGGTTTGAAAAATATCGGTGACGCGCGGCATCGACGGCTTGATCGCCTCGGCCTGCTTCTCTTCCTTGACCTCGAGCACGACCTTGACCTTGAGATACTGCACGCGCTCGCCGGGGCCGCCGATCAGGTTGATCAGCATGTCCGGCACCTCGACGAAGGACGGCGGTTTCGCCACCGGCGCCTCCGCGTGCACTTCCTCGCCGTGATGCCGGAAGAAAAAGAACCAGGTCGCGCCGCCGCCGCCGATCAACAGCACGGCCACCACGGCGATTATCAGCTTGAGTTTGCTCTTGGGCCCGGCGCCTTCAGGGGTTTCCCCCGCGCTGCCTTCTGCCTCGTTGTCTGCCATCGCCCCGATCCGGTTTGGGAATCAACCCGACACGCTCAGCAGGCCATGACGCGATACAAATGCCGCCAGCGCACATGCGCTCTCTCGCCGTGACGCTAAGGTAACAATGGTTAATGGAACCTTTCTATTGGCTCGCAACTAGGAAAAAGTTGCCGGGCAAACATGGTCAACAAGACCTTATTGCCGCCCCGGCGACACCCCTGCGAAACATCTAAGCCGTTATAGAATCGGCATTTTTCGAGTTGGCACGGCTTTCGCTCAGGGTCTTGCTGAACCGCGGCTTGGGAGAGCCAGGCGGTTCGCACGATCCGCAACACGGCCTGGGAGGGCCTGGCGCGGATCATTTGAGGGGAGAACCACCGATGGAGAATACGCTTCTCGTCGGACTTTCGCGGCAGACGCTACTGGAACGGCAGCTCGATGTCGTCGCCAACAACATCGCGAACGTCAACACGACCGGTTACAAGGCCGACAGCTCGCTGTTCGAGGAATTTCTGACATCGGGCGCGCACGAAGACAACTTCGTGGGAGCCGACCGCCGCGTCAGCTATGTCCAGGACCGCGCCACCTACCGCGACTTCTCGCAAGGCGCGGCCGATCAAACCAAAAATCCGCTCGACCTCGCGATCGATGGCAGCGGCTTCCTGGTGGTGCAGACGCCCGCCGGCGAGCGCTACACCCGCGACGGCGGCCTGCAGCTCAACAACCAGGGCCAGCTGGTGACGGTCGCGGGCAATCCGGTGCTCGGCACTAGCGGGCCGATCGTCTTTCAGCCGACCGACCACGACATCAACGTCGCGCCCGACGGCACCATCACCGTGGTGACGGGCAACAGCACGGTGGATTCGGTCCGCGGCAAGCTCCGGCTCGTCAGTTTCGCCGACGCGCAGAAGCTCCTGAAGGAGGGCGCCAACCTGTATTCCGCAGGCGAAGGCGCAGCCCAGCCCGACGCCACATCGGTGGTCCAGCAGGGTTTCATCGAGAAATCCAACGTCAGCGCGGTGTCCGAGATGAGCCGCATGATCGAGGTGACCCGCGCCTACACGCAAATCTCGACCCTGCTGCAGCAGCAGAGCGATCTGCACAAGACCGCCATCCAGCAACTCGCCGAAGTTCCGGCTTAACGACCATTCAGGAGACCACCGATGCAAGCACTTCATACCGCTGCGACCGGAATGGCGGCCCAGGAACTCAGCGTCCAGGTCATCGCTAACAACATCGCGAACTTGCAGACCACCGGCTACAAGAAGCAGACCGCGGCATTTCAGGATCTGATCTACGAGCATATCCGCCGGGTCGGCGCGCAGTCCTCGGACCAGGGCACCATCCTGCCGGTCGGCATCGATATCGGCGGCGGCGTCAAGACCGTCGGCACGCCGCGTTCGATGACGCAAGGCACGCTCTCGCAAACCGGCAACGACCTCGATCTGGCGATCACCGGCGAGGGATTCTTCAAGATCCTGCAGCCCGACGGCACCTTTCAATACACCCGCGACGGCACCTTCCAGATGGACAACACCGGCCGTATCGTCACCGCCCAGGGCAACCCGGTTCAGCCGACGATCACGATACCGCAGAACTCCTCGGGCCTGACGGTCAATGCCCAGGGCCAGGTCTCCGTGACGCAGCCGGGATCGACGACCTCCACGATCATCGGCCAGATCGGCCTGACACGCTTCATCAACAAGGCCGGCCTGCAGCCGGTCGGCAATAACCAGTTCACCGAAACGCCGTCTTCCGGCGCGCCGCAGGACGGCCTCGCCAACGCCGACGGCTACGGCACCATCACGGAAGGCAGCCTCGAACAGTCCAACGTCGACGTCGTCTCCGAGATGTCCAACATGATTGCCGCGCAGCGCGCCTATGAGATGAACTCCAAGGTGGTCAGCGCCGCTGACCAGATGCTGCAAACCACCTCCGCGCTGTTCCGCTGACGGGAGCTGATGATGACGTTGCGTGCAATCCTCCTCGCCGCTGCCCTGCTCGCGGCCACCGGCGCGGCCGCGTCGGCGCAAGAGAGCGAAGACGTTATCGCAGCACCGGTGCTGCGCGCCAGCGTCACCGTCGCCGGCGATGTGGTACGGATCGGCGACATCATCGACAACGCGGGCACCGCAGCGCAGATCGCGATCTATCGCGCGCCCGATCTCGGCACCACCGGCTCGATCCCGACGGCCCAGGTGCTGACCACGCTGCGGGCGCACCAGGTGATCGGCGTCGACACCCGGGATCTCAAGGAAATTTCGGTAACGCGGCTGGCCCGCACGCTCGAAAGCAAGGACATCCAGCTTCAGGTCGCCCGCGCGCTGGAACACCGTAACGGCCTCGGCGACGCCGCCAACCTCACGCTGACCTTCGATCGCGACGTGCAGGACCTCCGGCTGGAGGCGTCGAATACCGGCGCCATGCAGCCGGTCTCGTCCCGGTTCGACCCGCGCAACGGCCGCTTCGATGTCAGCTTCGAGATCGGCAACGATGCCGGCACGACGCCGATCAAATTGCGCTTCACCGGCACCGCGGTCGAGACCGTGGAAGCCGCGGTGCTGGCGCGTGACGTCGAACGCAATGAAGTCCTGAAATCCTCCGACGTGATCGCCGAGCGGCGTCCGAAGGTGGAGGTCGGCGGCGACGCGGCGATACGCGATCGCGCGGTCGGCATGCAGATGCGAAAGCAGCTTCGCGCCGGTCAGGCATTGCGGGTCGCCGATCTCGCCAAGCCCGATCTGGTGCAGCGCGACCAGACCGTTACTCTGATCTACCAATCCACCGGTCTCTATCTCACCATTCGCGGCAAGGCGCTCGAGGGCGGCACCGAGGGCGACGTGGTCAGCGTCATCAATCTGCAATCGAAGCGCACGGTGTCCGGCGTCGTGATCGGTCGCGGCCAGGTCTCGATTTCGGTCGCAACGCCCCGCGCCGACGCATCCACCACGCTCGGGTCAGCCTCGCCGGCCGCACCGGTCGCGCTCGCCGCCGGCAATGATTCACAAGCAGCAGCGAAAGCCGAGTAAAGTTCATGTTGACGTCCAGTATCAATCGTATCGTTCTGACCGGCACCATGCTGAGCATCGTCAGCGTCGCCGGCGGCTGTTCCTCCATCGACCGGCTTTCCCAGATCGGCGAACAGCCGAAACTGTCCTCGATCGACAATCCGACGACGCAGCCCGGCTACAAGCCGGTGCAGATGCCGATGCCGAAGCCCGAGGCGGTGTCCTACAACGCCAATTCGCTGTGGCGCAACGGTTCGCGGTCGTTCTTCAAGGACCAGCGCGCCCATCAGATCGGCGACCTCCTGACCGTCACGGTCAACATCACCGACCAGGCCAATTTCGCCAACGAAACCCAGCGCAGCCGCACCGTTACCGAGGACTCCGGCATTACCGCGTTCCTGGGAAGCAATCTGCTGGCCGGAAAGACCACCGCTCTGCCCGGACGGCTCTTGACCGCGGACGCCACCTCGAACGCCGACGGCAAGGGTTCGGTGCAGCGGCAGGAAACCCTGCAGACCAACATCGCCGCCGTCGTCACCCAGTTGCTGCCGAACGGCAACATGGTGGTCGAAGGCAAGCAGGAAGTCCGCGTCAATTTCGAAATGCGCGAACTGATCGTCGCTGGCATCGTGCGGCCGGAGGACATCCAGAGCGACAACACCATCGATTCCAGCAAGATCGCGCAGGCCCGCATCGCCTATGGCGGGCACGGCCAGATCACCGACGTGCAGCAGCCGCGTTATGGCCAGCAGGTGATGGACGTGCTGCTGCCGTTCTAGTCTTCTAAAGAGCTCCCACATCGCGTCGCGAACCTAGGCGCGACGCGATGTAATACGCGGCCTTCGCCAGCTCCCCTGGCGGAGGCCGCGACTGTTTATGCGAAGCTCAACAACTAGAGCAAGATGGTTTTAAGTTGAATCGGTGCCCTTCACCTCTCCCCAGCGGGGAGAGGTCGATTTGCGCAGCAAATCGGGTGAGGGGTGCTGCACCGACGATAGACCGTAACCCCTCACCCGGCGCTACGCGCCGACCTCTCCCTACGGGAGAGGTAAGGTTTCCAGGTCCGTGTCAGTTTGTTCAGACCCGGACTGAACTGGCGCGCAACGCCCGTATCAGTCTGCGTAGCACCATTTGATATCGCACGTTTGGGTCACGTTGGGCGGAGGCTTGCCGTAGCTGTCAAGCTCGAGCTTTTGTGGGGCCGCAATATAGGGTCGATCCCACCGACGATGGCCTTGACCAATGCGCATGCGATGCTCTGACGCAATCGCCATTTGAACCGCGGATCCCGCAATCAGCAACGCGGCGAAAATGGTGAAGGTTGCTTTTCGCACTTTAGGCTCCATCCGTGGAAGCTCTGTCGGGGCAACCTCATCTCGCTTTGTGCGTCTGGTAAAATAATGCCGGAGAATGCTGGCCACGCCGTCTTTCACTCACGACACACCAGGCCCTCGGTCGTGGCACGCACAAACCTATTCCGGAATAAAAACCTGGCTGGTGCTGCGCCTGCCGGATGGGGTCATTTGCGTCCCCTCAGCGCCCACATTGAAAGGGCCCCTATTAGCGCAATTATTGCGCCGCCAACGGCGGCAGTGGCATAGATCTCTTGCATTGGAACGTCCACTCTCCATTTCGAAAGGTGCCGCGTACCGGCACAATCCTCATGTAGATTGGCAGCTCGCCAATTCCATTAAATTCGTTTTCAGTGGTGCCTGTGAGGATGCGCGGTAGTCACCGCAGATCGCATCATTTCGTCCTTTTGGGTGACGCGTCTATCGACGCTACCTCTCCGAACAGAAGTACGTTCTCGGAATGACCCGCCAGGCGGTGTATCGATAATACGGCCGATAGGCGTAGCCGAGATAGACCGCGGGCGGCTCGCGATAATAGGCGCCGTGATAAAAGTTGTAGACCGGCGCGTCGGTGCAACGGTACGGGACCCAGCCGGCGCGGCCGACCGGGAATACGCCGATCTCGGGAGGGACATCGGGCCAACGCTCGTGAGCCCGGGCGATTTCAGGTAAAGGGAGAATCGCCGCCAAAGCGGCCGCGGTCACCAAAGCCCAGGCACTTCTCATATGCACACCTTGCAATGATTGGTTTTGCACGGCGATTGTCGACATCAAAAGCCGTCGTGTCGAGCCTCAAATGGTTCATGGTTCAAACCGCAGACACTCTGGATGCGGTAATGACGGTGGCGCGATATTGAGCTCGGCCTGATCGAGCGCCGCACCCGTGATCGCCAAAACAAACCGGCTCCCGGCCTTCCTTACACCAGGCTTACAAGCGCCTCCCCTCTGGGAGATCGGCTCTTGTTTGCCAACTTGACTCGGTTCATGGCTAGTTCTGATCTCTCGTTGAATTGATGGGGCGCCGCGCATGCGGTTGTTGATCGTTGAGGACAATCAGGAACTCGCCGAGCTTCTGGCCAAGGGCTTGCAAACGGCGGGCTACGAGGCTGACATATTGTCCACGGTTGAGGAGGCAACAAACGTCCTTCACACAACGTTCTACGCCGCTCTCATCCTCGACCTGGGATTGCCGGACGGCGATGGCCTCGCGCTGTTGCGCGAGATACGGCATCGAAACAATCCGATTCCCGTTCTGGTTCTTACCGCACGCGGCGGCCTTCATGATCGCGTCCATGGCCTGCGCAGCGGGGCGGACGACTATCTGGTGAAGCCGTTCGCGCTGGAGGAGCTGGTCGCGCGACTGGAAGCTCAATTGCGACGGCCCGGCCACCTGCTCGGGAGTTCTCTTCGCATCGCGAATCTCGAATTCGATACCGGAAACCGGCAGGCCTCCATCGACGATCAGCCCCAGCTCCTGTCGGCCCGCGAAACCGCGGTGCTGGAGCTGTTGATGCGCAGCAAAGGCCGTGTGGTTTCCAAGAAGCAGGTCGAGGATCACATCTTTGGACACTCGGGGGACGTCGCGTCCAATGCCGTCGAGGTCTACGTTCATCGTTTGCGCAAGCAGCTTTCGGAGCGAGGCGCCAAGGTCCAGGTTCATACCATTCGCGGAGTCGGATACCTCATCGCAGAGGAAAAATAGCGTGATCAGGTTCAAGTCGATCATTTCCCGCATCGTGATCCTGCATGTCGTCGCCGTTATTATTACCTCCATCTTCATGTCGCTGGCGCTGTCGTGGCTGTTGAACTATGCAACAGACAACATTCACAACAAGGCGATGGAAGAACAGGCCGTTTCAGTTGGCGAACATCTAAGCGCGAAGGCGGACGGCAGCCTCGAACTGGACCTTCCGCTCGACTTGCTCGGGCTCTATTCGCAGGCGTACGGGCGTTATTCCTATGCGGTGATCGACAATCAGGGCCGGGTGCTGTTTTCTTCCCTCAAGGATCAGACCGCCCTGTTTCCCGCGGACACAGAATCCAGCGATGTCGAGTTTTTGCAGCATAAGCGCGGCGACGCCACCGTGTCCGGCGCCAGCGTCAAAAAGACTGTCGGCGACCGCACCGTCTGGATCCAGACCGGTGAGGATCTGGCCAACCGCGACGTGCTGATCGACGATATCGTCGCCGATTTCTATAAAAATGTCGGATGGATCACGCTGCCCATCCTGCTGGTGCTGCTGATCGCGGACATTGCCATCTTCCGCCGTGCCCTGCGGCCGCTGTGGCAGGCCTCGGAGATCGCCCGCAACATCGGACCGACGCGCACCGGCCTGCGCTTGCCGACCGAAGAGATCCCACGCGAGGTGCGTCCTCTGGTGTCTGCCGTCAACCAGGCCCTGGACCGGCTTGAAGAGGGTCTCCGGATTCAGCGCGATTTCACCGCGGACGCCGCGCACGAACTGCGCACCCCCCTGAGTATCCTGAGAACGCGGCTGGATATTCTGAAAGACGAGCAAACGGGCCAGGCGCTGCGGCAGGACGTGGACGGAATGGCGCATATCATCAGTCAGCTGCTCGACATCGCGGAGCTGGATGCGTTCGTCGTCGATCCCTCCGAAAAAGCCGATCTTCGATCGGTGGCCGCCGAGGTCGCGGAGTTTGTCGCGCCGCTGGCGCTGGCGCAAGGAAAGGACGTCGCCTTGCTGGGCGCAAAAGAACCGGTCTGGGTCAAAGGCAATCCGGAGATGCTGAGCCGTGCGATCCGAAACCTTGCGGAAAATGCCATCAACCACACCGCCCCGGGAACGACCGTTGAATTCGTCGTCGAAGAGAAGGGAATGGTGAGCGTTCTCGACCACGGACCAGGCGTCGCTGAAGGCGAGCGCAAACTCATCTTTCAACGCTTCTGGCGGCGCGATCGCAGGAAGGCAGGAAGCACCGGTCTTGGGCTTTCCATCGTTCAGCGCATCGCCGAGCTGCATTCCGCGACCATCACCCTGAAAACCCGCCACCCCACCGGCGCCTGTTTCTCGCTCGAGTTCATCCCGTTGAACTCCTGAGGACCGTATCGGTGCGGATGCCGGCGGGCGGGCTTCACGACGAAGAAATCGGCCGTCGCCGCGTCCGGTGATTTGCCCGACAGGCTCACTCCGCGATATCGTGTCCAGCCCCTTTTGAAAAAATATTCTGATTTTCCGAAGACCCAAATCAGTCTATATCTTTCGCCGTCCCGTCCCACAGAGGGGCGCTTCGCGGTCGTCACGAACGCGGGGCGGGATGCGGTGGACGCTGATAGCGCTTGTGACGAAGGCGTTTGTCGGCGGACGGCGAAGACGTGTGGTCCTGATGCCTCGACGCCGGCATCAAGTTTGCAAATCTTTTGCAAGCGACGGTGACAAGAAAGCCGATCACCGGGGAGAGCACGGTATAAGCCGTAAACCATTGCGTGCGGGAATGTCGGGTGATTTCCGGTGGCTCGCTGTGAATACTCGTGTGCATACTTACTACCAATAGCGCACACGAGGCTGCGGGTGCATCGGGCGCCCGGCATTCCCCACGCCCTCTGTTTTCAGGGCGGAGATTAATTGCAAACCTCGGGCGCATCGCGCCGCGAGATCGCGAAGGTGTGTCTGAGATTGGCTGTTTGAAAATTAAATCTGCGCACGCGCGTACGCGCGTTACCTCTCCCCTTGTGGGAGAGGTCGGATCGCATCGTCAGATGCGATCCGGGTGAGGGGTTACGCTCTGACGATAGACCTGAACCCCTCACCCCAACCCTCTCCCACAAGGGGAGAGGGAGCTCACCGCCGTTGCCGGAACACTGGTGTTTCAGTCATGGATTGCTTCGCGGACACTGTCACCTGCGCGCATTCGCGCGACCCGTTGGATCGCAATGACGGCGGGAGCGATGCCGGCACAACTCACGAAAACGTCGCGCTTACATTGCCCAATCCCGCCAGTTCCATCAGCACCGTGTCCCCCGCGGTGAGCCAGATCGTCTTGACGAGACTCCCGGTCAGCACGATCTCCCCTGCCCGCAGGCTTTTGCCACGGGCGGCGAGATGATTGGCGAGCCAGGCGAGCGCGTGGTGGGGATGGCCGAGCACATCGGCGCCGGTGCCTCGGCCGACTTCGACGCCGTTGATGACGGCGCGGCCGGCGACCTCGAGCAGATCGGGCGCGGCCGATCGCGCCACGGGTTTGCCGAGCACGCAGGCGGCGGCAAAGAAATCGTCCGCGACCAATGTCGGCGCGCCGATGCTCTGCCAGTCCATGTAGCGGTCATCGACGATCTCGATTGCCGGCAGATAGGATTCGATCGCGTGGGCGACCGCATCGGCGGTGAACGGCGCCTGCGAGGGCGCGAGATCGCGGCCAAGACGCACGGCGATTTCGCATTCGACGCCGACCCGGACGAAATCGGAATGGCGCAGCGACACGCCGCTGTCGTGAACGCCCTTTGTGAAGACGCTGCCGCCGCAGGGATGCGGGATGTCGAGATAGTGCTGCATCACTGCACTGGTGCAGCCGATCTTGTAACCCACCGGCGCGCCGAAATCGGCCGCCAGCAGATCGCGCAGCGCTTCCTGAATCCGGTAGCCGTCAGCTTCGGTCCGCGGCGCGAGTTCGGCGGCCAGCGGCTTGAGCGGCGTGCGGCTGCGGCGGGCAGCGGCGATGGCTTGCGCGGCCGCGAGGGTGTCGTTCATCGGCGGCTTCCGGCGTGCGTGCAATATGGACTAAACAAAAAAATAACCGCACGCGGCGGCCAGGACCTACTCGTCGCGATAGACCTTCTCGCGTTTTTCGTGGCGCTCCTGAGCCTCCACCGACAGCGTCGCGATCGGGCGGGCTTCCAGCCGCTTCAGCGAGATCGGCTCGCCGGTCTCCTCGCAATAGCCGTAGGTGTTGTCGTCGATGCGCTGCAGCGCCGCGTCGATCTTGGAGATCAGCTTGCGCTGGCGATCGCGGGCGCGCAGTTCGATCGCGCGGTCGGTCTCGGACGATGCGCGATCGGCGAGATCGGGATGATTGACGTTCTCTTCCTGGAGCGTCTGCAGGGTGATCCGCGATTCCCGCAGGATCTCGTCCTTCCAGGCCAGCAGCTTGGCGCGGAAATAATCGCGCTGGCGATCGTTCATGAAAGGCTCTTTTTCGGAGGGTCGATAATTTTTCAACTTTTCCAAGGCCAGCCCACTTGCAGTACAAGGCGGTCGGAAAATGGTCCGTCCGCGCGCGCCTTATATAGCGGTGTCTTGTGACAGACAATATCGCCCGCCGGCGGGAAACCGGGCAGGACCGGGTTTCCCCTATGGAACCCGTGCGCCGGGTCAGCCCCGGGGGCTGCCGGGCCTAGAATTGACCGGCTTTGGCGAGCTCGACTTCGACCCGCAGCTCGATCTCGGACAATACCGCGTCCAGGCCGGGATCGCCGGAGGTGGATTTGAGGTTGGCGGCTGCGTCGCGCAGCCGACTTACCGTGGAAGCGTTCAGATTGCCGGACAACAGCCCGATCTTGAGGTCGTCGAGCACGTCGAGCGCGCCCTTGCCGCGCTGCACCGAACGCTTGCGGCGCTCGACCGGATCCTCGATGCCTTGCATGGCCAGCAGCGCATCGATATTGGCCGCCGCCTTGGGCGCCACGGCGGGGCGGACTTCGGCGCTCGGGGTCGCGTCCGGCAGCGCAAAGCCGCTCGAATTGGTTCGCCTGGTGTTAGCCGTGGGCGATCCCAGCGTGGTTCCGTTCGGTCCGTTGATGCGCATGGTCTGGTCTCGCGGTGGCTCAGGCGAAGCTTCGCCCTTCTTTGGTTAACGGGGCGTAAACAGCCCGGCAAAATCTGCCGCCGAGCGGCAGTTTCGCCGTTGCGGCAACCCGGTTCCGCGGCAGCTCTATCTCATTTTATTGAACAATATCAATTAATTAGTCCGAAAAACAGGTGTGGCACAGGGCTCGCATAGTTAATGCCGGATCGCCGTCATGGGAGTGATGCGCAGGTCCGAAGTTCAGACCTCAGCGGGGAGCAGAGGATGCCAAGCGTCTATTCGGCAAACGTGTTTCGGGTGGCCTGCGCCGCGCTGCTGGCGCTCGCGCTGCCGCTATCCGTTATGCCTGCCGGCGCGACCTCGCGAATCAAGGATCTCGCCAATATCGAAGGCGTGCGGCAGAACCAGCTGATCGGCTATGGCCTCGTCGTCGGCCTCAACGGCAGCGGCGACACGCTGAACAACATTCCCTTCACCAAGCAATCGCTGCAGGCGATGCTGGAGCGGATGGGCGTCAACATCCGCGGCGCCACCATCCGCACCGGCAACGTCGCCGCCGTGATGGTCACCGGCAATCTGCCCCCGTTCGGCACCCAGGGCACCCGGATGGACGTCACGGTGTCCTCGCTCGGCGATGCCAAAAACCTGATGGGCGGCACCCTGCTCGTCACCCCCCTGCTCGGCGCCGACGGCAACGTCTACGCGGTGGCGCAGGGCTCGATCGCGATCTCGGGTTTCCAGGCCGAAGGCGACGCCGCCAAGATCGTCCGCGGCGTGCCGACGGTCGGCCGCATCGCTAACGGCGCCATCATCGAACGCGAGATCGAGTTCGCGCTCAACCGCCTGCCCAATGTGCGGCTCGCGCTGCGCAATGCCGATTTCACCACCGCCAAGCGCATCGCCTCCGCGGTCAACGATTATCTCGGCGCCAAGTCCGCCGAGCCGATCGATCCCTCGACCGTGCAGCTTACCATCCCCCCCGAATTCAAGGGCAACGTGGTCGCCTTCCTGACCGAGATCGAACAGCTGCAGGTCGACCCGGATCTCGCAGCCAAGATCATCATCGACGAGCGCTCCGGGATCATCGTGATGGGCCGCGACGTCCGCGTCGCCACCGTCGCCGTGGCGCAGGGCAATCTCACCGTGACGATTTCCGAAAGCCCGCAGGTCAGCCAGCCCAATCCGCTGTCGCGCGGCCGGAGCGTGGTGACCCCGCGCAGCACCGTCTCGGTTAGCGAGGACGGCAAGAAACTGGCGGTCATGAAAGACGGCGTGTCGCTGCAGCAGCTGGTCGACGGCCTCAACGGGCTCGGCATCGGCCCGCGCGACCTGATCGGCATTCTGCAGGCGATCAAGGCCGCGGGCGCGATCGAAGCCGACATCGAGGTGATGTGATGCAGATCAACCTCAGCAACAGCCTGCCCCGCGGCGCGGCCGCCACAGCCAAGATTCCTTCCATCAACGGCCGGCCGGACTATCAGCTCGCCGATGCCCTGACCAAGGTCTCGCCGCAGGCGCAGGCCAAGGCCAAGGCGACGGCGACCGATTTCGAGGGGATGTTTCTCAATCAGATGTTTGCGCAGATGACCAACGGCCTCAAGGGCGACGGCCCGTTCGGCGATACCCAGGGCACCGGGGTGTGGCGCTCGATGCTGACCGAACAATATTCGAAATCCTTCGCCAAGGCCGGCGGCGTCGGAATTTCCCACGAGGTCTATCGCACGCTGATTCTGCACCAAGCCAGCCAGGCCCAGCAAGCCAACCGTTCCAATTAGATCCAGGGGAGCCCGACATGAATCAGCAACCACAGCGGCAGCAGGCCCCCACGCCGATCCCGATGGCCGCGACGCCGGCCGAAGCCCGCAAGCTCGCCGAGAACCTGATGGATGTCATGAGCGCGCTGCTCGGCGTCATCGAACGCGAAACCGAACTGGTTCGCGCCGGCAAGCTGCGCGAGGCGATGGCGTTCGAGCCGAGAAAGACGGAGCTGTCGCGCCGCTACGTCAGCGCGATCGCGCATCTGAAGGCCAGCCAGAAATATCTGTACCAGACGGCGCCGGAGCTGTTGAACACGCTGCATCGCCATCACGACGTGTTTCGCGCCATGCTGCAGATCAACCTCACGGTGCTGGCGACGGCGCACGCGGTCTCCGAAGGCATCGTGCGCGGCGTCAACGCCGAGGTTCAGCGCCGCAATATTCCCAACACCTATACCGCGGCCGGACGACGCGCGGCACCGGGACCGCGGCACCTCACGCCGCTGGCGGTCAGCCGCTCGCTCTGAGCGCGAACGCTGCGCGCCCGAAAAATAGCAACAGTTTTCATCAACTTTTCGCACCGGCTTCAACGCGGCATTCAGCGCATTCGCTAACCGAACGTTGAGAGGTGCAGGTCATAGTTGCATAGGGAAAGGGGTTGGGATTTGACTCGACGGAAGCCAGGAGGCGGCCATGAGCACGGATTTCAGCATCAGGCCGGTGGGCGCACCGGCGGCTACGCCTGTTGTGCAGCCTGTCAGCCAGGCGGCTAACAACGCAGTCGAGACCCAACTGCCCGCGAGCCAAAGCGTCACGGTTGCGGACCCGAGCGCAGGCGCCGGCAGCTATTCGCCGGTAGCAAGCGATTCCGTATCGCATCAGGCGTTTATCGATCAGGCCGCAGCCTCGATCGTCTATCAGGTCATCGATACCAAAACGGACACGGTGGTACAGCAGTATCCCGACGAGGCGATGCTGCGCCGCCGCGCCTATTTCCACACGCTCGACCTGACCAAAGGCGATCCTGCACGCTCGATCGCCACCGACCGCACGGCCTGAGGTCAGGCGCTGTTGGTGGTGCCGGCGGTCCGGATCGCGTTATGCTGTGCGGCGCGACCACATTGCGGCTGTTGGGGTGCGAGTTCCGGGCCGTTACGGCCTTCCTGACAGACCCGCAGCGATATTGGAATTGATGTCGATCAGTGACTGCAGTTTTTCGGGCTTCGGATCGGTTTGCATTTCAATGGTTCGCTGCATCACAAAAACTGCGATGTTCATGATGTTTTGGCGAACCTCAACCGGCTGGGGATTATCATTGCTTTCCGCCGCGCTCATGAAAATGGTCCAGAGCCGGCGGTTGAACAGAAGTGCTGCGTGCATCCGTTTGTCGGCGCCAGCCCAGTTGGTCTGAACTTCGACCAGTTTTCTTGCCGCCATCAGCAGCGTCTGCGCTTCGATTTCGCGAGGAGAAGAAGATTCTCGGGCGGTGCGAGCGTAGGCGTTAGCAGCATGGGACATTCATAACCTCGACGGCGGTTTTATGCGGGACGTGGGTTTCCGAATTGCCCAAGGTTTACTTCGATGCCTATAAAGTATTGGTTAGCATCGGCTCTAAAAACGGCGAGGTTTTCCTCGCCGGTTCGATCTTGTTTCTCGCGGTCGAGATCAGCGCAGCAGCTGCAACACGCTCTGCTGCGACTGGTTGGCGAGCGCCAGCGCCGAGACCGCGATCGACTGGCGGGTCGACAGCGCCTGGCTGTTGGCCGCTTCCTGGTTGGGGTCGGCGACTGTCAGGTTCGATGCGCCGGTCTGCAGCACGTTGATCAGGTTCTTGTTGAAGTCCTGACGGATTTCCACGATCGACAGGTTCGAACCAAGGCTCGATGCCTCCGTGCGCAGCGTGGTGCTGGCGCTGCTCAGCGCGGTCAACGCTTTGTTGGCCGAGTTGTTGTCGAGGAAGTCGGTGCCTGCGGTAAGCGTCGAGAGATTGAGGCCGGCGGTGTTGAAGGTGACGCCGGTAATCGCCAGCTTCGAAGCGCCGGTCTCGTCGAACGTCAGATTGAGGGTATCGCCGTTCAGCAGGTTGACGCCGTTGAAGGACGAGTCCTGCGCGGTGGTGTTGATCTGCTGCAGCACGTTGTTGTACTGGGCGACCAGGCTGGCGCGTGTGGCCAGCGAGTTCGGATCACCGACCGGAGCTGGACCCGCACCGGCCGTGAACACCGTAGCCGACCCGCCAATCGTGCCGATCGTCGACGAAGCTGCGTTGTTGGTGGTCTCGATGTTGATCTGTCCGGTCGTGCTGATGCTGGCCTGCAGGTTGTTCGCCGCCAGCGCGGTATTGAGCGCATTGAGCGTCGAGATTTGCCCGGCGCCGGTTCCGAAAGTGATGTTGGTCGCCGTGCCGCCGCCGGTAGCGGCGATCGTGAGCGTCTCGCCGGAGAGCGTGGGGTTCGTGCCGCTGGTGTTCCCCACAGCGACGCCGGTCGTGCCGGTGGCCGCGCCAGTCACGACCTCGGCGGTGGTTGTGACGTTGGAGCTCGCACCCGTTGTGCCCGAAGTGAACACCAATTTGCCGCCCGAAACCGAAGCGACGGTGGACCCGAACTGGTAGTTGGTGAGGTTGGCGACATCAGATGCGCTCAGGCTGTTAGCGTTGAGCGAAGTACCATTTGCCGTGTTGTACGCCGTAACATTTGCGGAGCTGAGCGTGATGGTCTTGGCCGTACCACCATCGACCGCGACAGAGAAGG
Source organism: Bradyrhizobium erythrophlei (assembly GCF_900129425.1). Classification (NCBI taxonomy): domain Bacteria; kingdom Pseudomonadati; phylum Pseudomonadota; class Alphaproteobacteria; order Hyphomicrobiales; family Nitrobacteraceae; genus Bradyrhizobium; species Bradyrhizobium erythrophlei. The sequence goes on from NZ_LT670817.1 coordinate 5,600,249, forward strand.
CTATGGAGCCCGTACCCAAATTGACGGTCGTGAAGGCACCGGCGGTGACCGAACCAGCAGTGCCCGGGCCGAGCAGGTTGTTCGCCGTGGCGCCAGTGATGGCGGTCGAGGTCACATTGGACTTGGTCGTATAGCCGACCGGGCTCTGCAGCACCTGATTGGCGATCGACTGGGCGCTGGCGACCAGGCTCTGCAGCGAGGTGATGCCGGTGTTGGCGGCCTGAAGCACCTGCACGCCGTTGCCGATGCTGTCCAGCAGGTTATTGATATCGCTGGCGCGGTTGTTGAGGCCCTGCGCCGTGAAATATTCGGTGGGATTGTCGAGCGCCGTATTGACCTTGTTGCCCGTGGCGAGATCGTTTTGAGTGGTCGCGAGCAGGGCGGCGGTCGACTGCAGCGAGAGCAGGTTCTGGCGAACCGATGCCGAAAGAACAATACCGGACATGTGTCAAACCCTTCCTAGTTCATGTCCGTAGTTCTACCGAGACTCCTTTAAATTAACGTTAATGCCGGCTTAAGGGGTTTGATTAACGCTTTCCAAAGCGAAAAACGGCGGGGTTTCCCCCGCCGCTTCAATGTCGTTTTTGCCGGAGCGATCAGCGCAGGAGCTGAAGCACGCTCTGCTGCGACTGGTTGGCGAGCGCCAGCGCCGAGACCGCGATCGACTGGCGGGTCGACAGCGCCTGGCTGTTGGCCGCTTCCTGGTTGGGGTCGGCCAGCGTCAGGTTGGACGAGCCGGTCTGCAGCACGTTGATCAGGTTCTTGTTGAAGTCCTGGCGGATCTGCACGATCGACAGGTTCGAACCCAACGCGGATGCTTCCGAGCGCAGCGTGGTACTGGCGTTGCCCAACGCGGTCAACGCTTTGTTGGCCGAGTTGTTGTCGAGGAAGTCGGTGCCCGCGGTAAGCGTCGAGAGACTGAGGCCGCTGGTGTTGAAGGTAACGCCGGAAATCGCCAGCTTCGAAGCGCCGGTCTCGTCGAACGTCAGATTGAGGGTATCGCCGTTCAGCAGGTTGACGCCGTTGAAGGACGAGTCCTGCGCCGTGGTGTTGATCTGCTGCAGCACGTTGTTGTACTGGGCGACCAGGCTGGCGCGTGTGGCCTGCGAGTTCGGATCAGCGACCGCAGCTGGACCCGCACCGGCCGTGAACACCGTAGCCGACCCGCCAATCGTGCCGATCGTCGACGAAGCTGCGTTGTTGGTGGTCTCGATGTTGATCTGTCCGGTCGTGCTGATGCTGGCCTGCAGGTTGTTCGCCGCCAGCGCGGTATTGAGCGCATTGAGCGTCGAGATTTGCCCGGCGCCGGTTCCGAAAGTGATGTTGGTCGCCGTGCCGCCGCCGGTAGCGGCGATCGTGAGCGTCTCGCCGGAGAGCGTGGGGTTCGTGCCGCTGGTGTTCCCCACAGCGACGCCGGTCGTGCCGGTGGCCGCGCCAGTCACGACCTCGGCGGTGGTTGTGACGTTGGAGCTCGCACCCGTTGTGCCCGAAGTGAACACCAATTTGCCGCCTGAAACCGAAGCAATGGTGGACCCGAACTGGTAGTTGGTGAGGTTGGCGACATCAGATGCGCTCAGGCTGTTAGCGTTGAGCGAAGTACCATTTGCCGTGTTGTACGCCGTAACATTTGCGGAGCTGAGCGTGATGGTCTTGGCCGTACCACCATCGACCGCGACAGAGAAGGCTATGGAGCCCGTACCCAAATTGACGGTCGTGAAGGCACCGGCGGTGACCGAACCAGCAGTGCCCGGGCCGAGCAGGTTGTTCGCCGTGGCGCCAGTGATGGCGGTCGAGGTCACATTGGACTTGGTCGTATAGCCGACCGGGCTCTGCAGCACCTGGTTGGCGATCGACTGGGCGCTGGCGACCAGACCTTGCAGCGAGGTGATGCCGGTATTGGCGGCCTGCAGCACCTGCACGCCGTTGCCGATGCTGTCGAGCAGGTTATTGATGTCGCTGGCGCGGTTGTTGAGGCCCTGCGCGGTGAAGAAGTTGGTGGGATTGTCGAGGGCCGAGTTGACCTTGTTGCCGGTGGCGAGGTCATTCTGGGTGGTGGCAAGCAGCGAAGCAGTCGACTGCAGCGAGAGCAGGTTCTGGCGAACCGACGCAGAGAGAACAATACCGGACATTTTTCATACCTTTCTGGTGTGAAACTGGAGTGAGCCTAGTCCCAATCTTTTTTGATCGGGCGACTGGCCGACGTTGGAACCAAGTTTCTAACAAAGCATGAATCGATACCGTCCTGCCGCTTTCCTGGTCACGCCGGCGAAGCGCCAAACGGCGATTTCGTGATCGCACGGCTTGAAGACAGCGCTGATATCATTGCACATTCTCGCGGCTCCCTGTGCTGTTTACGCGGCGTTAACCGCGATAGGAAAGGATTGCGCATCGGCGATAAGGCATCAGCACGTATCGTGTGCAAACCATAGCCGGCACTCATCCGAATTCGCTGTAGCGACGGCTTGCGTGAGAAGCGGCAACGGAGAACAGCCATGGCCCTGAAAGTCGAGCTCAAGCCAAACGAACGGATCATCATCGGCGCCTGCGTGATCACCAATACGGATCAGCGCGCCCGGCTATTGATCGAAGGCGACAAGGTTCCGATTCTGCGCGAAAAGGACATCCTGACCCCGGAAACCGCCAATACGCCGGCCAAGCTGGTCTATCTGGCGGTGCAGTTGATGTATATTTCGCCGGATCCCCAGGTCAATCACGGCACCTACTTCAATCTCGTGCGCGATATCGTCACCGCCGCGCCGAGCGCGTGGCCTATCATCGAGGGCATCAACAACAATATCCTGAGTGGCGATCTCTATCGGGCCCTGAAGGAAGCCAGGAAACTCGTTGCCTACGAAAAGACCCTGCTGGATCACAACAAAGCCCGGAACAACCGCGAAGCCGGCATGGAAGAGCAGCGTTCCGCCTGAGCCCAAGCGGATCGCTTACATCGCGAGCGGCGGGGACCGCTCGACATCCAGCACGAGGCCGTCGTCGGAAGACGATCGTTGTGCGCCGAACGCCAGCACCGCGGAGATCAGGGCGTCGATATCGCAGGTGTCGGTGCGGTGATTGACGATCGCCGCGCGTATCGCGAGCTGGCCGTCGAGAACAGTCGTCGACGGCGCCGCGATCCCGGACTCCTGAATGTCGACGACAATATTGCGGTTTACCTCGTCGGCATCGGCGGAGCGATAGCGGAAGCAGACGATATTGAGCTGCACCGGCGCCAATAGCTCAAGCCGCGGCTCGGCCAGAATTCGGGCTTCCAGATATCCGGCGAGCGCACAGCTGCGCGTGATGACCGCCCCCAGCTTTTCGGTTCCGTAGGTCTTCAAGGTGAACCATGTCTTGAGCGCCCGGAAGCCGCGCGACAGATCGGGCCCGAGATCGCAAGGCCACGCCGAGCCCGCGGCAAGCCCTCTTGTCTCGCGGCGCAGATACGCCGCCGGCGCGGCAAACGTCTGGCGATGGCGGTCGCCGTCGCGAACGATCAGGAAGCCGGCGTCATAGGGGACCTGCCCCCATTTGTGAAAATCGAAGGCAATCGAATCCGCGTTTTCCAGTCCGGCGAGCCGCGGCGCGAGTACCGGCGAGAGAATCCCGAGCGCACCATAGGCACCGTCGACGTGAAACCAGAGCCCCTCTTCCCGGCACAGCGAACTCAGCTCCAGGAGATCATCGATGGCACCGATATCGACCGTGCCGGCCGACCCGACGACGAGGAAAGGCCTCAGGCCGGCGCTGCGGTCCGATGCAATCCGCTCGCGCAACGCCGCCACGTCGATGCGGTGGGATCGATCCGCCTCGATGCAGCGCAACGCATCGCTGCCGAACCCGGCGAGATCCATAGCCTGGGCGATGCAGCCATGCGCCGCCGTCGAGGTATAGGCCCGCAGTGAGGCGCCTTCGTCGCCGACGCCGGACTGCCGGACCGACGCTCCCAGCAGCGTCGTTCGCGCCACCAGCACCGCCATCAAATTCGCCATCGACGTGCCGGTGACGAAAATCCCGCTCGCCCCGCTCGGAAAACCGAACATCGAGCGCGTCCATTCGACGATCTGACGTTCAACCTCGATCGGCATGTGATCACGGCCGCCGAGATTGGCGTTCAGTCCGGCCGCCAGCATCTCCGCCAGCATGCCGACGGCGGTGCCGCCGCCATGCACCCATCCCATGAAGCCCGGATGGACGTTGCCGGTCGCATAGGGAGCGATGAAGTCGGTGAATTCCCGATAGACATCGCCGAGATCGGATGGCTGGCTTGGTAACTCAGCACGAAACCGGGCGCGGGCGTCATCCGGTATCGGTGTCCAGACCGGGCGATCCCTGATGTTGGCGACGTAGTCGAACATGTCATCGAGCATGCGATGACCCTGGGCACGAATGTCGTCCCAGTTTTTCGGATCGAGCGTCTCGCTGGATTCGGATTGCAGCGGTGCTTCGCGCAGTACGCTGGTCACGCCGCGCGCTCCCGGCCCAGTCGGGCGCGGATGTCGAGCATGTCGGCGAACGCATCGAATATCTTGCGCATCTGCGGCGGCTTGTACGGAAAGACGTCTGGCGGGTCCATGTTGTGAACAATGGCGGTATTGTCCGCCTCAAAGATCAGCAGCGATCCGCTCTTTGTTTCCGCACAGTCCACGATAAAATAATCAAGGCCGACGCGATCGGCCAGGCCGGTCAGCGCGGTCTGGTGGCGGCGCGCGAAGCCGATGTCGAACGTCCGCATGAAGGTCTCTTCTTCGAGACGCTTGGCCGCACTGTCCGACATTCCCGCGTTGAGATACCAGATGTCCCAGCGTTCGGCGATCGCCATGTGGCAGGCGTAGGGCCGACCATCGACGAACACGACACGGTACTTGCGAAACAGGCCGTCAGCGCCGGAGTAATCGACAAACCGCGAGATGAAGAATTCCTGTTCCTGCCGTTGCTCAAGATAGCGCGCCAGCGCGGCGCGGTCGTCGAGCTTGGCGAGACCTGCCCCGGCATGCGATCCGCGCGGCCTGACGATAACAGGAAAGGCAAGTTCGGCTGCGATCTCTGCGAGGGCGAGGACCGAACTCGACACGTCGGCCATCTGCTCACGTGCGATAGCGATCGTCGCCGGAATCTCGAGACCGTCGATTCCATCCAACAGGCGATGCAGCTTGTCGCGATCCATATTGCCAATGAGCTCCGGCGGATTCAGAAGCGGCCGCGGCCAGCGCGACACCGCACCGTCGATCTTGCGCAGCGCATCCCGGCAATCCTCCGAATCGGAGGCGATCACGATAGCGATGTCATGCTCGGGCAGCGGCACGGGCAATTCGACTTCCGGGATGACATACAGCGTCATCAGTTCGATCCCGGAATCCTCCAGCAAAAACTCGATCGGCGTATTGCTGCCCATGTCGGTCGCAGCCGCCAGCGCAAGAACGCGCAGCCGGGGACGCCTCACCGGACAGGGCGAACGGAACAGTTGATGGGACGCAAGCACCTCATGCTGGATCGCAAGACCCGCCTGCTTGTCACCCAATAGTTGCGCGATCAGCGACAGATCGAGCCCCTCGCCTGCCTCGGCGGTACCGTCGAGCAGTTTGGCTATCAGGTTTCGCCACATCGGGCGAAGATCCTTGCCGTCGAACGCCATTTTCGCAAGTCTGGCCATGCCGATCCGATCAGCGCAGAGTGGTTCGGTAACTGCGATCCGATCGAAATCAGGCTGCATGTAAGGGCTCCGAAGGCGAGTATTCAGGCAGCGTCCGCCGCGCTGACGGGTACGGCAAATTGCGACGAGACATCGCCGTGAAAAACCGACGGGCCGACATGATCGAGGCGGCTCTCGATATCAGCCCAGATTTCGCCGCCGATATCGGTCCAGCGTTTGCAGAAGGCAAAATCCTCGCTGAGATAAGTCCCGGTTTTTGGATCGATCATGCACTCGAACAATGCAAACCGGTTGAGACTTCCCGCGAGGGCATCGAGAGAATGTTCGCGCAAGAACTGCAGCGATGCATAGGCCGGATGCGCGCACATCTTTTCGAGAACGTGACGCCTGATCATCAGGAAACCGGTTCCGGCATAGCGCACGCGGGTAAATCCATTGACGACGACGACATGATCCGGATCCTCGATCTCCAGCACGTAATCGAGCGCGGCCGACGCCACTTGCGGCCGGTCCGACATCAGCACCCGCTTCGCCTTGTCCCAGTTGACGCGCTTGATCGGATAGACACCGGCAACCATGTCCGCGCCGCATTCGATCAGCCGGAATACCTGCTCGGGCGTAAAGCCTATATCCGCGTCCACAAAAAGGAAATGTGTCGCGGTGGGATCGTCGAGGAATATCGTCACCAGGTTGGCGCGCGCACGGGTGATCAGCGCATCGCCATCCCGCATCAGAACCTTGAGATCGATGTTGGATTTCGATTGGATGGTCCGCTGCAATTGAAAAATCGAGCTGGCGTAGATGCTGGAGACCTGACCGCCGAAGCAGGGCGTGGCCACCACAAGGTGAATTTGGTCGGTCATGAACGGCTCCGAAGCGGCGGACGCCGCCTGCACTTCTCACCAAACAGTAAATAGACGTGGTTAACGAAATCCTAACGCCGGCAGGTTCGCCACGCCTGGCGACGGCGGGCTGGTCAATTGCCGCAGTCGCTCGCCGACACGCGTAATAACGCTTTCCCAGTCGCCAAAGGCCGGTTGCCGGAACAACTCCGCCGTCGGGTACCACGGGCTGTCCCCGCGATTCCTCATCCAGCGAAAATCCGCCGCGTAGGGAAGCAGGATCAGGACTGGCTTGCCCAGCGCTGCCGCCAGATGCGCGACGGCGGTATCGACCGACACCACGACATCGAACAACGAGATGACGGCGGCGGTATCGGCGAAATCACGCAATCCGTCGCCAAGGTGGACAAGGTTCGGCAGGCCACGCAGGACTTCGCCGTCCGCGCTGCGCAGATCGCTCTGCAGGCTGAAACACTGGACCGGCGGATTCTCAAACAACGCGGCGAGACGCGCCAATGCTATCGACCGGTTACTGTCGTTTTTGTGCGACGGCTGACCGGACCAGACAAATCCGGCGCGCGGGCTTCCCGCCGGCAAACGATCTCGCCAATAGGCGACACGCTCCGCGGGCGCAGCCAGATATGGAATGGCCGCCGGGATCGTCTCTAACCGGGTTCCCGATGCGAGGGGAAGGCTGAGCAGAGGACAGTGCAAGTCGAACGCCGGAAGCGGTGCACCGGAAGCAACGACGGTAATGCCCTCGAGCTGCGACAACAGCGGCTGCAACTCCGGCTGAACCTCACAGATGACTTTCGCATCCCGGCCGGCAAGCAGCGAGGCATAGCGAATGAACTGGATCGTATCGCCAAACCCCTGCTCGGCGTGGAGCAGAATGGTTTTCCCGGAGATGGGCTGGTCTCCCAGCCACAACGGCGCCTGAAACTGGCGACGGTGTCGGACAAATGCGCCCGTCTTCCAGCGCCATTCATATTCCTTCCAGCCGGCCTCGAAATCGCCCATGGTCAGCCGCGTCATGGCGGCCTCGAAATGGGCTTCAGCAAACTCCGGCGCGGTCGCGAGCGCAGCCTCGAAGTGAGCGAGCGCTTCGACGGGCCTGTCAAGCCGGCGAAGCGCGTGACCCCGATTGGTCAGGATCTGCGGATGACCCGGCATCGCCGCAAGCGCCTTGTCGTAGCTCGCCATCGCTTCAACGGGCTGGTTCTGTCGCAGCAGCGCATTGCCCCTGTTTACGAGAGCCCCGACGTGGCCCGGCTTGCGCGTAAGCACGTCATCGAAATTCGAAAGCGCCTCGGCGACGTGGCCAAGTGCGAGACAGGCATTGCCGAGATTGTAGAGAATTTCCGGATGATCCGGCGCAAGGTGCAATGCGTTGCGGAAACTTGCAATGGCCTCGTCGTAGCGTCCGGTGGTGTGAAGCGCCAGCCCGAGATTCGACATCGCATCCGCGGAGCTGGAATTAATCCTGAGTGCTTCCGAGAGGAAGTGGAGCGCCTCGACCATGCGATGGCGCTGGAAGTTGAGCATTCCAAGCAAGTGCAATGCATCGAAGTCCCGGGGCCGGTGTTCCAGAATTCCCGTGCACAGCCGTTCCGTCTTGTCGAGATCGCCTTGCTGAAAGGAGCTGAAAGCCTGCCGCTGCAAGCGGGACAGGTTCGGCATATGCCCGGATGAATTTTTCCGCTTCGCCGACAAAGGGCAGTCTTTCCCGGGGATACACCATCTCGAAAGCAGCCGAAGCCTCGACCAGACTGGGAGAGCTGCCAGATCGATTTCGAATCAGCCAATGCCTTCCAAGTTAGCATTTTCTCCGGGCGTTCCGCTCCCGGAAGCAGACTATCCGTTAGCCGACCGGTAGATATTTGGTCAGAGTGAGCTGCGAGAGCATCGAGGTGGTCTGGTAGGACGCCTGCAGGCTGTTCTGAAGCGCCAGGATCTCACTGGCCACCTGATCGGTAGAAACGGTTTCGGTCGTGTTGACGATGTTTTGCAGCATCGATTGGGACTGGGCCTGGCGGGCTCCGGCATCCTGTATCGTCGTCTGCGCGGTTGCCATGTCCGTCTGAATATCCTGGATGGTTTGCTGCCCCGGCTGCGGCGTCAGATTTTGTGTTATCCGACTGCTCAGTGCCGAGATTTGCGCGGCCGAATTCGTTCCTGTCGGCGAGGCCGTGAACGCGGCATAAACGGCCAGCGCTTGAACCTGCGAACGAATCGCCGGTTCGTCAGCCTGTATCCCGTATTGCACGGTCACCGACTGATCGACCAGGGCGGTCGACGATGCGCGCGCCGAACTGGTCGGTCCCGGATTGCCGGTGTACCAGGACACCGTGTTCGCCGGCGTGCCGCTGACCAGCGACGTCGCAGACCCCAGCGGGGAGCCGCTGACCCGCAGCGGCGGCAGGGTCGCCGTCGCGGTGCCGCCGCTGAAACCGAGCGCCGCGAACGCGGCGGAGTTCGAACTGCTGACCGTCAGGGGCGCGCCGTCGTTGGACTGCAGCGTGACCACGCCGCCGCTGATGGTCGACGGGGTCGTGGTGCCGCTGATGGAGTCGATTTTTGTCAACAACGTCTGGACGCTGTCGGTGACGTTGAGCTCGTTGCCGGTCGCGCCGGAGGCGACGAAAGTGATGGGCGTGCCGTTGACGGTGATGGTGTCGCCAGCCGCAAAACTGCTGGCCAGCGAGTTCGTGCCCGAGACGCCGGACAACGCCGTCGCGCCGGTGACCGGAGCGGGCGGAGTAGCGTGGTTGTTGACCACGGCTCCCGTGGCTGCGCCGTCTGAACCGAAGAAATCATTTCCGGCCTCAACCGCCGACGCGGCCACCAGCGACGTATTGGCCACCGTTCCGATCGCGGTGGTCAGCGCCGCGTTCAGGTTGGCGGCGGTTGCCGTCGAGTTGGCGCCGATGGCGAAGCTTCCGGCCGGCGGCGGATTTGCGCTTGAGGCCGTCAATTGAATCGATTGGGTGGTGCCGTCGGGCAGATTGAACGTGAAGCTGACCTGATCACCCGGGTTCGGATTGGTGGCGCCAAGGTCGACCGAAATGGCCGCTGGCGAGCCGGCGGGGCCACTGACGGTCGCGCCCGTCAATGTCGACGACACCGAATTGAGCTTCAGACCGAACGGCGAGCCTGCGACGTCTTCGGCGACGTTCACCGCGGTCGGCGTCGACGGTGGCGTCGAAATAACCAATCGCCCGGTCGGCGGCGTTCCGGTACCGAGATCGGCCTGCAGGCGTTCGGCGGTCACCTGCTTCAATCCGGCCTGCGAGCTGGTTCCATTGAGGATGGTGTCGAGCGAGGCCACCGACGGCGTATTGATGGCGCTGCCCGAAAACAGATAGCGGTCGCCCGATTGGGTATTGAGAATGCCCAGCATCGAAGACAGCTGGGACATGGCGGTTTGCTGACCGATGGTCTGACCGTTGCTGCCGAGAGTTTGCGATGCGCTGTTCGCGCTCGTTTGAACCGTGGTTCCAATGTTGACCAGGGCCTGCAGCGCGGTGTTGGCAACGCCGATGTTGGTCGTGATGTTGGTCATCGTGTCGGTGAATGCGGAAATGCTGGCCAGTTGCGACCGCGCCGCGATGGCGAATCCCTCGTTGACGCCCATGCCGGCATAGGTGGTCGACTTCTCTCCGGTGGCGAGCTGCGTCGACAGGTTGGTGAGCTGGTTGTTGATGTTCAGCACCGCCTGTCCGAGGGCAGAGCTGGCATAACTTACGCTATTGATGGCCATCGGGATCGCCTTACAATTGAGCCTGCAGCAGGGTATTCATCATGCTTTGAACGACCGACATCACGTGAGCATTGGCGGCGTAGGCGTTCTGGAGCGCGATCAGGTTCGACATTTCGGTGTCGATACTGACGCCGGCAGTGGAATTGAATTTCTGCTGCAACGTGTTGACAACAACGTCCTGGCCCTGCTGCAATTGCGTCGCCGACGTGGCCGCATTGGCTTGCAGGCTGATAAATTGCTGCATGTAGCCGGTGAGCGTCCCCGTGAACGGCGCCGCGCTCGAACCGAGTCCCGTTTGCGGGGAATAGGTGGACGTCCCCGAGGTCAGCTGCGTATAGAGAAAGTTCGAACGCGTGGCGTCGCCGGGCTGTGTCGCCGGCGAGGTGCTGTACACCGTCATGTTCGATGGATTGCTGAGCAGCGCCGGATTGACCTGGATGCGCCCTGCAAGCCCGGTCATTTGCGAGCCGCTGCCGGTGATCGCGCCGGTGTACAGCGAACTGCCGTCGGTAAACAATGGCAGCTGAGCGCTGCCGCCCGCAAGCGATGAAACTGTTGCCGTGACTGAGGCCGAGTTGACGGTCGCCGTATTGGTGCCGTTGTCGACCACGCGCAGCGTCGAGCCGGAGGGATTGGAGAATTGCAGATTGGAACTGCTGCCGAGCGCCGCGGTCACTTGCGCGACGACGGATGCCATTCCGCCGGAGAAATTGACGCCGATCACCGGATTGTTGGGATTGCCCCCGGTATTCGACAACGGAAGCGCGGACGGATCATTGACCTCCACGATCGTGACATTGTGCTGGGTGCCGGTAGCAGTGTCGGTATAGGTGAAATTGAGCGTATTGCCGGGCTGCATGTTCGACAGATTGAGATCGAATCCGGCCTTCGGCGCCAGCGTGGCGGGGGCGGCAGTACCCGCGGTGGTCTGGTCCGACAGCGCGCTCGACATCGACGCCGCAAGCTGATCGACCTGCGTCTGCGCCTGGACCAGAGTCTGGTCGCGCAGTGTCAGATCGGCGGCGATCTGCCCCGAAGTGATCGTATTGTTCGCGACCATGTCAAAGGAAGCGCCATTCGGAAGTTGGATCGTGAGCGAACCAACGCCGGATTTGCTCGGATCGGTATTGTACAGCGAGTTGGCGGTCAGCGCGCCCGGCGAGCTGAACGCCATCTGGGAGGCCTGCCCGGCGGCTACCAGCTGAATCCCGGAATTCGTGAACACGCTGGTCTGGTTGGAAGCGTCGGTAACGACCCGCACATCCATCAATGTCGACAGCTGATTGATCGCGGTATCTCGTTGATCCATCAGCGTCGCGGCGGCGGGATCGGTTGGACTCAATCCCTGCAGCTGGGTATTGATCGTCGCGATCTGGGTCAGATCCGTGTTGGCCTGGCCCACAGCGGTACCGATATCCTGGTTCACGTTCGAGCGCAGCGACTGGATGCCTTGCGACGTTGTATTCAGTTGCTGCGCCAGTGATTGCGCCGCCGACAACGCCGAGACCTGAGCGGATTGGGTGCCCGAATTCGCCGACAGCCCCTGCAGCGCCGTCGTGAAATTGCTCAGCGCCGTTTCGAGGGTATTGCTGCTTCCAGGCGTCCCGTAGACGCTTTGCAGCTGGCCCAGAATATTCGACATCTGGTCGGCATAGGCGCCGCCGGAGGTTTCGGTGCGCAATTGGCTCTGGACGTACAGATCGAGCTGGCGGCTGACGCCGGTGACCTGGACGCCCGAGCCCGCGCCGCCGCTGGCCGTTTCGATCTGGTTGACGGTTTGGGTGACGTAGCCGGGCGTCTGCGCGTTCGCGACATTGCCCGACACAACCGAAAGCGCGGCCTGGTTGGCGCGCAGACCGGACATCGCAGTGGCGAGGGCTGAACTCAAACCCATCTTTATGGCCCGCCTTGAATTACGTCATACCGATTACTGCCGGCACCGATCAGCGCAGCACGGCCAGCAAACTCTGAACCATGTCGTTGGCCGTGGTGATTACCTTGGTGTTTGCCGAGTAGGCCTGCTGAGTGACGATCAGCTTGGTGAACTGGTCGGCGATGTCGGTGTTCGATCCTTCGAGCGACGAACCGCTGATGGTTCCGGAGGCGCCGGCGATGGCCGCTCCCGACTGTTCGGTCGGAGCATAGGCTTCGCCGTTGAGCGCCTGCAGGTAATTCGTACCGTTGAAGTGCGACAGCGTCACCGAGGCAAGATCGAGGTTTTGACCGTTGGAAAACGTGCCGACCACGAGGCCGTTATTGTTGATGGCAACCGACTGAAGCTGGCCGGCGGCATAACCGTTTTGCTGGATGGTGTTGATGGTCGCGGTGCCGCCGGTGCTGGCAAATTGCGTCAAACCGTTGGAGCCGAGGTTGAACGAAACGTTTCCGAGGGATTGACCGCTCACGGTCACTCCCGGGATGGTGATGGCGGTACCCGACGGACTCGACAGAGATCCATTGGAGTTGAACGTAAAGTTTTGACCAACGTTGACCCAGCCGACCTGCGTGCCGGTTGCGGTAGGATCGGTCTGATAGAAAAGATTCCAGGTGTCCTGATGCGGGCTGCCGAGCGCGGCGCTGTCGCTCTTGACCCAGCGCAGCTGCACGTTGACCGGCGTTCCCGCCGCGTTGTAGCCCGTCACCGCGCCGCCGCTGATGGATTCATTGTTAAAAGCCGTGAGGTCGTTTCCAATTACGAAGCCGGTGCCGATGCCGCCGCCGCCGGTGCGTGCTGCCGTCATGGTGGTCGGGAAGCCCAGCGCGCCGAACGCCGACGCGTTGTTACTGGCGACGCTAAGATTGGCCGCCGTGCCGGTATGCAGCGTAATCGCGCCGGTGCTTGCGTTGATGGTCGGTGCAACGCCGGTGATCGCGGCGATCTTCCCGAGGAGTGTCCCGACGGTGTCAGAGATGTCGATGTTGATAGGAGTAACGCCGACGGCAGTGGTGCCGGCCGTGGAGCCGGTGTTCACGAAGTTGATAACCTGGCCGTCCACCGTGATGGTATTGCCGGCCACAAAGCTGGACGTCAGCGAGTTGCTTGGGGCCGTCCCGGACAGCAGCGTTGCGGCTGTGATCGGGCCCGGCGTTGCAGCCTGGTTCAGGGCAGCGGAGCCGGTGACTGCGTTGTCGCCAAAAGGCGTCGCCGGCGTGCCCAACACCAGGGGATTCTGGGTGAAGTCGGCGGTGTTCAACCCTCCGTACCCGGTGATGGTGCCCGCGGCCGCGGTCGTGCTTGCCGTGGTCGCCGGCACCGTCGGAAGGTTCGCGGCATATTGAATGGAGCTGGTGGCCTGCGCGGGAACGAAGTTATTCTGGAATTGAAGCACCTGCGGAACGTTGCCGGTTGGGTTTCCGGTCTTGGAATCGACCGTGACACCCATCAGATAATATCCCGCGCCGTTGACGAGATTGCCGTTGGCATTGACCTGAAAATCGCCGGCGCGGGTATAGTCGGTGATGCCGCTGAAGACCGGCTGATTGTCCACCGTGCCGGTGGAGGCCTGCACCGAGAAGAAGCCGTCACCGTTGATCGCCATGTTGGTGGCGACGGTCGATGCGGAGACGGTGCCTGACGTCGAGATCGTCGCTTGCGCGTAGGCGGTGACGCCACCTGACACCTGCCGGCTGGGCGTGGTTGCGTCCGGAATGAGATCCTCGAAACTGGTATTGATGCCCTTGTAGCCGACGGTCGAGGCATTCGCGATGTTGCCGGAAATATTCTGCAGCGAGAAGGATTGAGCCTGCAGGCCGCCAACCGCGGTAGTCAGTGCATCGAAGATACCCATAACATTGTCTCCATTCGAGCCGGGCGGCCAGCCGGCATTGCCGTGCCATGGCCGTCATCGAAGGAGACATCGCAAGCGCTATGCCAAAATAGAAAACGCATGATATCAAACACTTGAATAGAAATGCCCCGGTCCGAAGACCGGGGCACAATTGCCGGGCGGGCAACAATTGCCGGGCCTATATAGCGTTTTTCGCGCGAAGTGGATTCCGGTTCGCGTAAAGAAAACGCGTCAAAGCAAAGCTAAACGCGCTCAGGTCGCCGACGGCGCGGCCGGATGAAACACCAGTGCGAAGCCGTCCATGCAGTAGCGGAGCCCGGTCGGCTTCGGCCCATCGTCGAAGACGTGACCGAGATGACCGCCGCAACGGCGGCAGTGGATTTCGGTCCGCACCATCCCAAAGGTGCGGTCTTCGGTCTTGCCGACGGCGTTCTCGAGCGGCTGATAAAAACTCGGCCAGCCGGTGCCGCTTTCATATTTCGTCTCCGAGGAGAACAGCGGCAGGTCACAGCCGGCGCAGGCGAAGATGCCCTTGCGATGCTCCTTGAGCAGCGGGCTCGATCCCGGGCGCTCGGTGCCTTCCTTGCGCAGGATTTCATATTGCTCCGGCGTCAGCTGTGCGCGCCACTCCGCGTCGGTCTTTTCGACCTCGAATTTCTCCGCGGCCTGGGCCGGGGAGGCTCGCAGCCACCGGAAGGCGGCCAGGCCAAGCAGGCTGGCAACGGATGCGAGCAGGATGCGACGGTCAATCATGGTGGTCTCCGTGCGAAGCGAAATCCGAATGGTTCGCTCTCAAATACGGGGCGCAAGAGGGTAAGTTACACCGAATGCGGTGGAAATTTCTCACTTTCTTGCGAGACGCCCCCACCATCGCCATCGCCCTGCTCTGTCGCAGCAGGCGGAGGGGGGCGCTGAGGACGCGGGCGGCCCGGTGGCAAAGGTCGACCCGGCGGCGGCCGCCGCGGCGGCCTGGTTCCAGCCTGGCGGTTGGCCTCGGCCAGACGCGCTTCGCGAACCCGCTCGCGGATCCGCGCTCTTTCCCGGTAACGGGCCAGCGCACCGGCGGCGGCGGAACTTCCGCGCGCCCACATCCCGATGACATACCCCGCGGCGCGGCCGGTCGGGCCCCCGGCCCAGACCAGCTCGAACGGAGAAAACAGCCGCCAGCGCTCGTCGCCCCACAGGATGCTGCGTGCAATCAGCTGCCCGGCCATCGCCGACGTGTTCAAACCCTGACGGCCAAAGCCGCTCGCGACCCACAGCCCGCGACGCAACTGGCCGATCTGCGGCATGCCGTGCACGGTCTGTCCGACGACGCCACCCCAAACCTCGGCAATCTCAGGCCTTCCCAACTGGGGAAAAATCGTGCGGATTCGGCGCGCAATGGCGGGCGCAAAACGCTCCGGCCGCGCCGCCCAGGTGGTTTCCGGACTTGCCCACATCAGGCGGTCGCCATCCACAATCCGGAAATGGTCGATGCCATCGGTGTCGGTCACCGATCCCCGAAAGGCGACGGCATCGGCCAGGCGCTCGCCGAGCGGCGCGGTCACGGCGGCGTAACGCCAAACCGGCAGCAGCGTTTCCGACAGCCGCCGCAACGGCGCGCCGAGATGGATATTGCCGGCGAGCACGATGTGCGAGGCACGCAAACGCGCCGTCGGCGTGACGATGCGCTTGCGAATGCCGGAAGCATCGATGCTGACCACCGGGGTGTCCTCGAAGATCCGTGCGCCGGCCCGTCGCGCCAGCGCCGCAAGGCCGTGGACGTATTTGCGGCCGTCGATCTGAAACGCCTTGGGATAGTAAACGCCGTGGAAGTAACGCTCGGTCTTGAGCTCGGCGCGCACGCGGTCGACCTGCCACCCCTCCACTTCGGTCCCGAAATCCTCGCCGAGCATTTGCAGCCGGCTGATGAGCTGATCGCCGACATCGACGTTGGAGACTTCCAGCGCCCCCTCGCTCAGCGCAATGCCGGGAATCAATTGTTCCGACGCGGTGGCCCGGACAAAATCGGCGCCTTGCTTCGACAGCGACCAGAGTTCGCGGGTGTCTTCGAAGCCGATGCGCGCGATCAGGTCGCCAATCGGAAGACCGTAGCCCGGCATGACCGTGCCGAGCTGATGGCCGGACGCGTTCCAGCCGACATGCCGGCCTTCGAGAACGGCGACGCTGGCTCCGAGCCGCGCCGCCTCCAGCGCCACCGTGAGGCCGGCGAGCCCGGCGCCGACGACACAGATATCCACATCCAGATCGAACGAAAGCCGCGAGCGCTCCGGTATCGCCGGGGCGTCGGGTCCGATGGCTGCGCTTGTAGAAATCTCGCTCATAGCGTTTTCTTACGGACCGATCCGGCCCTTGTCACCTTGTCTGGCAGGGCGCCTTGTACATTAATCTGCAGGCTTGAAACCAATCGAGATTGCGCCCATGCGCCGTTTGATGCTGCTGCGTCACGCCAAGACCGAGAGCCACGCGCCGTCAGGCCGCGATCAGGACCGCCGACTCGACGACCGCGGCCGAAGCGACGCCGCCGAGATCGGCGGCTGGATCGGCCGCCACCCGCCTTTTCCCGATTCCGTGCTGGTTTCGCACGCGATCCGGGCGCGCCAGACCTGGGAAATCGCTTGGGAGGCGATGAAAGACCGGGTCCCGCGGCCACAGGTCGAGCTTCTGCCGGAACTCTATGGCGCCGACCCTTCCCATCTGCTGCAAACCATACGCGAGGCATCTGCCGCCGATCCGCGGCGGCTGATGCTGGTCGGGCATAATCCCGGAATGCACGAACTGGCGCTCGCGCTTGCCGGCAGCGGCGACGCCGCCGGACGCAAGAGGCTCGCCGACAATTTGCCGACATCGGGTCTTGCCGTATTCGACTTTGAGATCGGCGACTGGGCCGACGTGGCATTCCGTCGCGGGCGGCTGGTGCTGTTTGTCAGCCCCAAGCTGTTGAAGCAAACGTCAGGCGACTGAGGCAGACCTCGATCTATGCTAAGGTGATCACGGAACCGGAGGCGCAGATGTTCAAATCCATTCTCGTCCCGCTCGATCTCTCCGATACCGATCTGGCGAAACCGGCGATTGCGACCGCGGCGACGCTGTCGCAGACCTGGGGCGGCACGGTGCGCCTTCTCAACGTGTTGCAGATGACGCCGGTGATGCTGGCGGAATATGTGCCGGCCGATTTCGACACCCAGCAGCGCCAGAGTTCCGAGGAGGCGCTCGCCATCGTGGCGCAGGAATCCGGCATCGAGGCGTCGCGTATTTCCAGCGTGGTGCGGCAGGGCGGCATCTATCACGAGATTCTCGAAGAAGCTGCGGCGATCAAGGCCGACCTGATCGTCATGACATCGCACCGGCCGGCGATGCGGACCTATTTTCTCGGCTCGAACGCCGGCCATGTGGTGCGCTACGCCAAATGCTCGGTGCTGGTGGTGCGGCATTGACGGATTGAACGGAGCTGATCCCGTGAAGAACTGGTGGCGGAAGTGGAGCTACGAAATCCCATTGGCCTTCGGTGACGCGCTTTGGGAAGTGTTGGTCGTGCAGTTCGCTGACTTTCTCGGCCGCTTGACGCTCCGCCGCGTCGTGGAATTTGTGGCGATCGCGATGCTGGCGATGGCGTTTGCGCAGACTTTTCCGATCGATCTGGCGATCCTGTTTGCCGGCGACGCGCTGATGTATCTCGAGATCGTGGTCATCATCCGGCTCGCGGCCGGAAGGGAAGTATTCCAGCAAATGCTGCGCATCGCGGCGCGGCTTGCCCGGTTTGTGCTGCGCGTAGCGACAGCCGCCATCAGTCAGCCGGTGTCGCGGATCAACCGGCTGCGTGAGCGGCGCAGCCCTGTGCGAAGAGCAAAACCCCGCATTTCCGATCGATCCGACGATGGCCTGGACGCCGGGGTCGCATGGGGCGTGCTCGCGGCCGCGTGAATGTGCCCCGGTAAACCGCAACTTAGCCGCACAACCCAGGACCGAGGATCAAGGCAGCAACGCCTCCGGCAAATGATCGAACGTGTAGGTCCGCGGCCTGTTGCGCCCGACGAAGCCGCCGATCTGCCACCCGAATAAAGCGGCAAATCCCACGAGGAACAACCCGCCCGCCCATTCTCCGGTGGCGAGCGCGCGAACCAAAAGACCGGATATCGCGACCGCGACCAGCGTCAGGAAGGCGATCGCGGCGGCATAGACCCGCGGCCCCAGGCCGCCGACCAGTGCCGCGTTGCTTCCGGCTTGTTGCATGCGCGCATGCAATTGCATGATGAAGGCGCGATAGTCCTGGTCCTGCGGCGCCATCAGGGCCGCGGTCTGCCAGCTCGTGGAAAGAACGGCGAGACGCCCGCCATCGGCATTTTCGATGTCGGCACGAAACCGGCGCGACTGCATCGACACCGGGCGATACGACAGACGGATCGCCGCGATATCCGCGTAGGGCCAAGCCCCGGATTTGCCGCCGATGCGCCACGAGAGGCCTCCGTCGGTCAATTCGAACTGATGCGCAGAGCCGATCAGCGACGCCTTGTAGGCGTAACGGACGCCCGGGCCAGCGGCATTCGGCAAATCGATCGTCACAGGCAATGGAGTGATCTCACTGGACCAAACTTGGGGGTTCGGCAATCCGCAGCCGCCCTATCGCGGCATACATGCCCACAAAAAAGCAACGGTTGCGAGCGCGCCCAAGGCGGTGCGCACGCCGTGGAGTGCGCCCCATTTGACGACGAGCGCGCGCGTTCGGGGCCCTGCTCTGTCGGGCTCTGTCGCCAGCAGCGCATCGTTGGTCGGTTTGATACCGATCAGCGTCCACGGCCACGGCGCGATCATCGCAACGGCACCGATCAGAAATCCGGGATGTGAGGTCCGCCACCACGCGATCAATCCAACGAGGCAGCCCAGCAGCGCGAGCGGTGCTTGCATCGCGGCCCCGCGCTTGTAGGAAGGCTTCCATTCGGTAAGCAGCGCGCGATCGTCCAGCAACAGCCGCGCGGGTTGCTCTGCGACATTGACGTAAAGCGCCGCGCCGGTGAAGATCGCCGCGGCGATCAATGCAAGATGTCCGAAAGCCATGGCCCGGGCCTCTTTTGAAAAACGTCGATTGAATTCGCCGTGTCGGCTTGCGCGCGCCGCCGGCTTCATCTTACAACCGGGCCATGGCCGAAACGACCTATTTTCCGCGCCGCCTGATCCTCGCCGGCGCGATGATTTCTGGAGTGCTGCTGGCACTCGCCGTGCACATGCTCGGCGTAAGCTTCGGGCTCGACCTCGGCGGCCTGTGGCGATCCGATAGCCGCGACTTCATGCCCGCGGGCGCGGCCGTGGCGTGGTGGCTGATCGCGATGGTGGGCTTCTCCGGCGGCTACTTCACCGCGACGCTGATGCATAGCGCGGTCTCGGGACAGATTCCGCAGCGGATGCGCCAGTTCCTGATCGCGGTCGGCGTGCTCGTGCTGGTCGGCGCGGGGCAAGCGGCGTCGGCGCCGAGCCCGATCCCGACGATATCGGGCGTGCTCGCGGGTCTCGCGGCGCTGGGCCTCGGCGCCGTGATGGCGTTCTGCGGCGCGCACTTTGCGCTGCGCAGGGCTTGAGCCCGCCCCGCTAGGGCCGGGCGGTGCCGCCCTCTGGCGTTGAAGCGCCGCGCCAGATCGCCGCGCCGGCGGCGAGCAGCAGGCAGGCGGAGATCACCAGCGACGCATGCGCGCCGGCCATGAAGGCGCCGGGCTGGCCGGCCAGTGAGCCGAACAGCGCGACACCCAGCACGCTGCCGGTCTGGCGGGTCGCGTTGAGCACACCGGCGGCGATGCCGGAGCGCGCCTTCTCGACGCTTCCCAGCAGCGTTGAGGTGAGCGGCGGCACCAAGAGGCCGAGACCGCCACCGATGATCGCGAGCTGCGCCCCGATGGCCCAGTAGCTGGTGCCGGGCTCGATTCCGAGCAGCGCCAGACACCCGAACGCTGACAGTGCCGCGCCGAGCGCGATCGTCGCCGGCGCGCCGATTCGTTCGGCCACACGCGCGGCGACGAGGTTGACCGGCAGTACCGCGCCCATCATCGGGAGAAACGCAAGGCCGGTCGCGAACGGCGACAGGCCGTTGATGTGCTGGAAATACAGGCTGAAGACGAAGATCAATCCGTAGAAGGCAACATTGACGAGAAGACCGACCAGCGACGTCAGGGCGAACAACCGATGCCCGAACAGCGACAACGGCAGCATCGGCTGCGGAGCGCGCCGCTCCCGCAACACGAACAGCATCGCCAGCACCGCGGAGGCAGCAAAGGCCGCAATTACGAACGGATGGCGCCAGCCGAGCGTGCCGCCTTCGATGATCGCACCGGCGAGACAGCCGAGAGCCGCGATCGCCGCGACCTGGCCCGGCAAGTCGATTTCCCGCTGCGGTGACCGCGTGGTCTCGCTGGCATAGCGCCAGCTCAGCCACAGGCCGGCGAGACCGATCGGCAGGTTGACGAGAAAGATCGAGCGCCAGCCGACCAGCGCGATGAGGGCGCCGCCAAGCAGCGGCCCGGAGATCAGCGCGAAGCTGGCGCCCGCCGCCCAGATTCCCACCGCGCGGCCACGCTGCTTCTCGTCGGGATAAGCGTGGCTGAGCAAGGCCAGCGAGTTGGGAACCAGGATCGCCGCGCCAAGCCCCTGCATGCTTCTTGCCGCGATCAGGATGGCCGCATTGGATGCCAGCGCACAGGCGACCGATGCCGCGGTGAAAATGGCGAAACCGGCCATGAAAACCTGCTTCGCACCGATGCGATCGCCCAGCGCGCCCGCCGTGAGAATGAAAGCGGCAAACGCGATCGTATAGGCGCTGACAACCCATTGCAGCTCCGCGACCCCGCCACCCAGCGAGGTGCCGATGGCATTGAGAGCGGTATTGACGATGGTGACGTCGAGCTGCACCACGCCGTAGCCGAGGCTCATGGCTGCAAGCGTCAGCGACGTCGGGAGATTCGAACCGGCCGACTTCTCTGGATGAAAATTCGGCCCGGCCGCCGGAACAGTTTGGAACTTCAGGGAAGTATTGCGCATGGGTCACCTCAATTCGAGGAACCAACGCCGGAAAAAATGTTTCTGTTCAGGCTGAACGCTTCGGCCGCGGTCGAACTATCGTTGTCAGCCTTCGCCGCGAAGGGCGCAGGCCCGCCCGGCGTCAGGCGCCCGGCGGAATGGCGCGTTTCGGCAACTGAACATTCCATGCGAGGCCGAGCAGAACCAGCAACCGCAGCAACAGATAGGTCAGATCGATTTCCCACCGGTGCCGCTGGTTCGAGGCGGAGTTCGGATCGGCGTGGTGGTTGTTGTGCCACCCTTCTCCACTGGTAATGATCGCCACCCATGCGTTGTTGCGGCTGTTGTCGTTGGTCTCGTAATTGCGGTAGCCGAACAGATGCGGAAAGGAATTTCCGCACCAGGTGACATGCCAGACCAGGACGGTTCTGATAATGACGCCCCAGAGCCATACGCTGGCGCCGAACTGCAGCGCCTCGCTGATGGTCCCTCCCAGCGATATCCTGATCAAAACGCCGGCGGCAAAATAGACCAGCGATTGAGCAAGGGTGATCCACACCACCGCGCGCTCGATCCAGCGATAGAATTTGTCGCGAACGATATCGCGCGCATAGCGGTCATACGCCACCGCGCGGTTATTAACGTCGGAATTCTCGATAAACAGCCAGCCGATATACGACCAGAACAAACTGACCAGCGGGCTGTGCGGGTCGGCCCGGTCGTCGGCGTGGTGATGGTGCAGGCGATGGGTGGCCACCCACCGGGCAGGCGTATCCTGGACACAGCAGACCGCGATCATTGCGAAGGTGTGCTCGAGCCAAAGCGGACAGCTGAAACTGCGGTGGCTGAGCAGCCGGTGATAACACAGGTTGATGCCGGCAGCGCCGAACACATAGACCCCGGTGATCGCCAGCGCGACGCCGGTCCAGCTAAAGAACCAGCGTTGAAACGCCAATAATGCGAGCACGTGATAGCTTCCGACCGCGAACGCGTAGCGCCAATTGATCCGTCTGTGACTTGCAGCGATCGGACGAGCGAGGGATTGCGTTTGATAGGTTACCACATCCGCGTCGCCGCGGCCAACTTCCTCCATCAACCTTCCCAACACTCAATGAGTGAGCCTTGTACACGGTGTTCGTCCTATCCCACATTAATTTTGCGTATGACGGGCGAAGACAACATTAATTGTTGGGATGTGCGACGCGGCGGTCGCCGACGCAAAACGTCGCGCGGGCTCGCCGCGCGACGTTTTGCCTCAATCCTGCTTCGCAAACAGAATCAGCTTGCGGCGCGAAGGTTGATCTTGCTCTCCGCCAGCGCGTTCAGCTTCTTGTCGGTTGCTTTTTCCTCGTCGAGGGTTTTCTGCAGCAGGGCGGCACAATCGTTGCGGCCAAGCTGCTTGGCCCACGCGATCAGGCTGCCATAGCGCACGATCTCGTAATGTTCGGCGGCCTGGGCGGCGTTGATCAAAGCCGCATCCAGCACCGATTTGTCCGCGACCTCACCGGCGGTCTGGTTGGCTTCCTTGATGATGCCGTCGATTGCCGGGCAATCGACCGCTTTCACTTCGGCGCCATGCATCTGGAACACCTGCTCAAGGCGCTGCACGTGGGTTTTGGTTTCATCGAGGTGGGTCAGAAAGCCTTGTTTGAGCTGCTTGTCGGTCGCCTTTTCGGCCATTTTCGGAAGTGCCTTCACGAGCTGCTGCTCGGCATAATAAATGTC
Organism: Bradyrhizobium erythrophlei; assembly: GCF_900129425.1. Lineage (NCBI taxonomy): Bacteria > Pseudomonadati > Pseudomonadota > Alphaproteobacteria > Hyphomicrobiales > Nitrobacteraceae > Bradyrhizobium > Bradyrhizobium erythrophlei. Next base: position 5,623,016 of record NZ_LT670817.1, read on the forward strand.
CTGCAGCTGGTGCACGAACAGGTCGTCCATGGTTTTAATGTCTTTGGTAAATAGTCCCATCGCTTCGTCCTTTTGTTTTGGGGAACACAGCTGCGCGGCCCGCTCGTCGCGGCACGCCGATAATGTTCGATTGCTGGTACACCCGGCTAACGGGGAGAGTCCGTGGTTGTTCCTGTCGGCGCGAAACGTCATGATGGAACAGTGGAACATCACGCGCAGGAACGCCTGCGCCAGCGGAAATCAAGACTCGAATCTCCCCGATTCCGGCCTATGTACAATGCATGGCAGCCACCTCCCGAACGCCGAGGCTGGCGTTGTCAAGGACTGCACAGCGAGACGTTTTTGCCTTAAGGGTCTTCGCATATGGAGCGATTAGCCGCCGCCCGCCGAGCATCGGCTCGAAAAGGCCTTCAACTTGTTGCCGCCCCGCCGGGAGGACGAATGTATCGACTGCTGACCACGCTGGGGCGTGGCTTCAAGGAACGGATCGGCTGGAAAAGGCTCGGGATCGCCGCGAGCATCCTCATCATCGCCTTCGCGATCACGACGCTGGTCCGCACCCTCAAGGGCGTCGATACCGGCGTGATCCTGACTGCGCTGACGGACTTGCCGCCTGGCCACATCGCGCTCGCCGCGCTGTGCGTGGTCGGGGCATTCTGCACGCTGACCTTCTATGATTTTTTCGCGCTGCGGACGCTTGGCAAGAAACAGGTGCCCTACCGCATCGCGGCGCTGTCGAGTTTCACCAGCTACACCATCGGACACAATATCGGCGCCACCGTGTTCACCGGCGGCGCGATCCGCTTCCGGATCTATTCGGACTACGGACTGACCGCCATCGACGTCGCCAAGATCTGCTTTCTCTCCGGACTCACCTTCTGGCTCGGCAATCTGGTCGTGCTCGGGTTCGCCATGGCCTGGCACCCCTGGGCCGCGTCCGCGATGGACCTTTTGCCGCCGGCGATGAACCGGCTGATCGCGGTCGGCTGCCTCGCCGGCATCGCGGCCTATTTCAGCTGGCTCGCGATGGGCAAGGATCGCCGCGAGCTCGGGCAGAACGGCTGGAAAGTGGTGCTGCCCTCGGCGCGGCTGACGCTGCTGCAGGTCCTGATCGGCGTGGTCGATCTCGGCTTTTGCGCGATGGCGATGTATCTGCTGATGCCGGCGCAGCCGGGCATCGACTTTATTTCGCTGGCGGTGGTGTTCATCCTGGCGACACTGCTCGGCTTCGCCAGTCATGCCCCGGGCAGCCTCGGTGTGTTCGACGCCGCCATGCTGGTCGCGCTGCCCGAATTCGGCAGGGAGCAATTACTGGCCACGCTGGTGGTGTTTCGGATCCTGTATTTCATGATCCCCTTTGGCATCGCGGTTTCTATCATGGGCGGCCGCGAGCTCTGGCTCAGCGTCATGCGGCCATGGCAGGAACGCCGCAGGCTGAACGAGGCCCCGGCCCCGCCTCCTGCTCCCGCCGCGGTCCCGCAGCCGGTGAAGCGCCGGGCGCGCGGGTGAGAGCCGCGTCCGCCGGACTGCTTCTGGTTTTCGGACCGGCTCTCTTATTTCCGCCCCACCAGTAACGTCAAACGCGCCATGGTCCGAATCCACCTCCGATTGATCATCGTATCTGCCCTGCTGGCGGCGCTGCCGGGACAATGGGCGGCGGCGCAAAACGCTCCCCTGGCGACACAGGGCGTGCCGGCGGCAGCGCAGGACACGCCTGCGACGCAAAGCGCGCCTGACGCCCCGATGCAGATTTCATGGGAAGTCCGCAACCGCTTCCGGCTGTTTCGCGAAGAACGCGATTTCCTGCTCCATACCGAGAGCGCGCGAGGCCGCAGCATTCTGGAGTCAGAGCAGGCGCTGGAGCTGCAGAGCGATGGCCGCGGCTGGGCCCGCAATGCGGTGAACCGGCTCTGCATCGATCTGTCGGGTCGCATCAGCGAGCCCTGCACCCGCGACAACGTCAAGGAGAGCTACCTGACGCCGGTGGATCATCCGATCACCGTTCGCCTGACCGGCCAGGTTCCCGTCGGCGCCACCTGTGCCTGGTCGTTCGACGACGGCGATGGTCCGCAGCAATCCACCTTCGATTGCGCCGAGCCGATCAACTTGCGGGCCCGCTACGGCCGCCCCACCGTCGCCACCGTGGACGTCTCCTCCGGACCCGAGGCGCCACAGCGTGTCTCTACCGAGATCATGGTGCGTGATATTTTCATCGCCGGTCTCGGCGACAGCATCGCTTCCGGCGAAGGCAATCCGGACCGGGCGGTCGCGCTGGCGGACGAGGGGTTTTGCTTCCGCTCCTATCTAGGGACAGCGGGTGCGCAATACTACCGTCCGAGCCGCGCAGGTTATAAGGGCGGACGGGCCTGCGAGGCTCCCGACTCGCTGCAGGTATGGCAGCGCCAGAGCGCGCTTTGGTTCAATTCCCCCTGTCACCGCTCGCTGTACAGCTACCAGACCCGCACCGCGCTGGCGCTCGCCGTGCAATATCCGCACATCGCGGTGACCTATCTGCCGCTCGCATGCACCGGCGCCACCATCCCCGACGGGCTGTTCGGCACGCAGCGCGCACGGGAATGCCCGCCGACGAAATCCGCCACCTGTCAGGGTACGGTCAACGCGCAATTGGCCGAATTGCGGCTGGCGGTCGCCGCCGCGAAGAAACGTCAACCCGACCGTAATCTCGATCTGATCCTGCTGTCGATCGGCGCCAATGACATCAACTTTTCCGGGCTGGTCGCGGATGTGATCGTCGACACGCCGACCGAGCGTGTGCTGTTCAAGCGTACCGGCGTGATGGGATCGGTGGACGATTCGCGCGCCGCGCTGGCGCACGACCTGCCGCAAAGTTTTGCCAAGTTGAGAGAGGCGCTGAAGCCGCTGGTCGGCGGCGATCTGTCGCGCGTGGTGTACGTGTCCTATGCCAACCCGACCCTGGCCGCCGGCGCCCCCTGCCCCGGCGGGCGCGCAGGCTTCGATATACATCCCTCGTTCAACGCGCAGCCGCAGCGGCTCGCCGCCGTTTCCGATTATGTGCAGAGCGAATTCCTGCCGGCGCTGAAGGCCCTCGCGCTGTGCCAATCGGGCGTGCTGTGCCGCGATCCCGCCGCCGATCGCATGACCTTCGTCGACGCCCATCAGGCTGTTTTCGCCGATCACGGATTCTGCGCGCGCGCCGCGACCGATCCGGAATTCGACCGGGAGTGTTTTTCAGCCAAGGGCGAAAGCTTCAATCCCGACATCGTCACCGCGGCCAGCCAGCCGATGCTCTGTGGCCGCAGCGCCGGAGAATATCGCGCCTATCTTCCGCGCGCGCGCTGGATCCGCGACGCCAACGACAGTTACTTTGCAGCGATGACCTATCCGCAGGCGTTGCCGGCTTCCAGTCAGCCCACCGATATCCACGACGCCACCTGGGGGGTGCTTTCGGCCGTGTATGGCGGCGCGGTGCACCCCACCGCCGAAGGCCACGCCGCGATGGCGGACGCCGCATTGCCGGCCGTGGCTTCGGTGCTTCAGCTCGACGTCGCCGTACCTGAGGTAACGGCCGAGCCCGTGGCGCCGGCGGGAACGCCGCAGCAATAGCTCCGCAATAGGTCCGCTCGCCTTCCGGCGCGCATGAGCTGCTTTCCAAGCGGCGTCAACCGGGCATAGACTTCCCGGCGCGCGGTCCCATGGCCGCAGTGCAACAACAAAAAGCAAAATCGCAAAGGGAGAAACAAATGACAAAACGACTTCCGCTTTCGGGGCGGGTCGGCCGCGCCTTGCTTGCCACCGCCGCCATCTGTCTTGGCGCGCCCGCTTCTGCGCAATCGGGCGACCCCATCAAGATCGGCGTGATCGCCGAGGTGCAGTCGATCGCCGGCGCCGCGACCCCCGGCGGCGCGCAGATCGCCGCCGATGAGATCAACGCCAAGGGCGGCGTGCTCGGCCGCAAGATCGAGATCGTCACCTACGACAACAAGAGTTCGTCGGCGGATTCGGTACGCGCTTTCCAGCGCGCCGTCAGCGACGACAAGGTCAGCGCTGTCATCGCCAGCTACATCAGCGAAGTCGTGCTGGCGCTGGAGCCGTGGGCGGCGCGGCTGAAGATGCCGCTGATCACGCCCGGCGCGGCCTCCAACGAGATCACCAAGGCGATCCATAACGACTACGACAAGAACAAATACACCTTTCACGGCTATCTGACGTCGGCCGCACAGGCGCAGCTGGTTTGCGACGCCGCGAAAGACCTTCTGGTCAACGCCCTCAAATTCAAGACGGTCGCGATCATGAGCGAGGACGCGGCCTGGACCCAGCCGCTGGACGTCGGCTTCGAGGACTGCTTCCCGAAGGCCGGGCTCAAGGTCGTCGAGCACATCCGCTTTTCGCCCGACACCACCGATTTCACGCCGATCTTCAACAACATCGAGGCCAAGAAGCCGGATGCGATCGTGACCGGCATTTCGCATGTCGGCGTGCAGCCGACGGTGCAATGGAAGAACCAGCAGGTGCCGATCCCGATGTTCGGCATCAGCGCGCAGGCGCTGAGCCCGACGTTCTGGAACGACACCAACGGCGCGGCCGACGGCATCCCCTCGCTCGCGGTGGCGACGCCTGACGTAGCCGTGACACCAAAGACAAAACCGTTCGCGCAGGCCTTCAAGGCGAAATTCGGAACGCCGCCGGCCTACACCGGCTACACCGCCTATGACGAGGTCTACATCATCGCCGAGGCGATCCAGCGCGCGGGCGGCACCGACCCCGACAAGATGGTCACTGAGCTCGAGAAGACCAACTTCGAAGGCACGATCGGCCACATCCAGTTCTATGGCAGGAACGATGAATTCACCCACGGCATCAAGTCCGGCCCCGGCGCGGTGACGGGCCTCGTGTTCCAGTGGCAGAACGGCAAGCAGGTCGTGGTCTGGCCACCCGCGATCGCCGAGGGCAAATTGAAATTTCCGGATTTCGTGAAACTGTCGCAGTAGGCTCGTCGCAGACAGTGGGGAAAACCGTCATCGGACCGCGCCAAGCGCGGCCCGATGACGAAGCAGCGCCGCAAGCTGTGGTCAACTGTCCAGGAGTTCCACGGGCCGCATCTTGACCGGACCACTGGTCTCTAAGGTGCATCGTGCCATACTCGATTTGCGGCGCGTATGTGATCTCGCGTCGCTCTCCCGAACTGCACCCCGTCGAGGGCCGACGGGGCTTTTTTCGTGTGTCCGGGTAGGCCAACGTCCGCTTTGCTTCGCATAACGGACTCAGGCCGAACATCGCGCCACGTCCGAAAACCTGCACAGCAACCGAAGTCGCCGCTTCATTCGATTACCTCGTCGGCGCGGCCGAGCAGCGAGAGTGGGACGGTGAGACCGAGCGCCTTTGCGGTCTTGAGGTTTATAATCAGCTCGACCTTCGTAGATTGCACGACAGGCAGGTCGGCCGGCTTCTCGCCCTCGAGAACCTTCCCGGCGTAGATGCCGACCAGACGATAATATTCCGTTTCATCGCTTCCGTAGCCGATTACACCGCCGGCCGCGACAAACGGGCGATACTGGTAGATTGCCGGCACCGCATGGTGAAGCGATAGCATGGCAAGCCGCTCGATCCGGGTGTTGAAGAATGTATCAGGGCTGATCACGAGCGCGTCTGCTCGCAGTTGGTTCATGGTTGCAAAGACTGGATCGAAATCGCGATCGGTGCTGGCATTTAGGACATGGAGCTGCAGTCCTAGGGCGCGCGCCGCCGGCTGCAAGGCTCGCAAAAAGCCCTCAGCAATACTAGGACTGGTGGGATTGACCAGCAGAGCAATGATGGTCGCTGTGGGTATCAATTCGCGCAGCAGCTCCAACCGCTTCGGCCCCACCTTTACGTTCAAGTTCGTTATGCCGGTCAGGTTACCGCCGGGCCGGTTGAGGCTGGCGACAAGCCCAGTCTTGACCGGGTCGACCGATACCGCGAAGACGATCGGAATAGTCGCAGTCGCCGCCTTTGCCGCCAGTGCCGCAGGAGTACCGCCGCCCGCCGCAAGCACAGCCACCCCGCGGTGAACCAGTTCGGCCGCCAATGCCGGCAATCGATCATACTGGCCTTCCGCCCAGCGATATTCGATCGCCACGTTCTGGCCCTCGACATATCCTGTATCCTTCAGTCCCTGGCGGAACGCGTGCAGACGGATCGCATATCCGTCAGGCGATGCGCTGCTAAGAAACCCGATCACCGGCATCGGCGGTTGTTGCGCGTGGGCTGCGAGCGGCCACGCCAGAGCCACACCACCGAGCAACGTGATGCATTCCCGCCGTCTCATGGGCCGTTCCCCCGGGGCGAGAACGACACCCTACCACATCATTACATTGAGAGTAGCCGTGTTGTGCATCACAGCAAGAAGTCGTCACTGTACCACGGGGTTGGCCCCGGTCGCGAATGACCAATGGCGACGCCGGCTGAACATTTTGATAAGTGACCTCGTCCGGTTGAATGTGAACCAGAACAACAAATACTGACACACATTTCAGGATACCAAGGCTCGCTCAAGGAGATTGCATGAGCCCCACGGATTGGAGATTTTGGAGCGCGCTTTTTGCCGCCATGATATTCCTGAGTTATTCAGCCGCCGCTGACTGTGATACGCCGCAAGACCCCGGGGCTGCGATCATTGACTGTACCCAGAGCATCAATTCGGGGAAATGGAAAGGACGCTATCTGGCGGCTTACTACAGCAATCGAGCTGCCGCTTATCACGAACAGGGCGACCTGGACCACGCCATCGCCGACTTAAATGAGGCGATCCAGCCCGACCCCAAATTGGCCATGGCCTTCAACAATCGAGGTGCCGCTTATAACGAACAAGGCGACAACGACCGCGCTATCGCCGACTACAATGAGGCGATCCGCATCGATCCAAAATTCGCCATGGCCTTCAGCAATCGAGGTAACGCCTACAGCGACAAGGGCGACAATGACCGCGCCATCGCCGACTACAATCAGACGATCCGCCTCGATCCCAAATCCGCTATGGCCTTCGACAATCGAGGGAGCGCCTACCACGACAAGGGCGATAACGACCGCGCCATCGCCGATTACAATGAGGCGATCCGCCTCGATCCCAAATCCGCCATGGCCTTCGACAATCGAGGGAGCGCCTGCCACGACAAGGGCGACAACGACCGCGCCATCGCCGATTACAACGAGGCGATCCGGCTCGATCCCAAACACGCCATGGCCTTCCTCGGTCGAGGTATCGCCTTCAGCTACAAGGGCGACAACGACCGTGCCATCGCCGACTTCAATGAGGCGATCCGGCTCGATCCCAAATCCGCCATGGCCTTCGACAATCGAGGTAGCGCCTACCACGACAAGGGCGATAACGACCGCGCCATCGCCGATTACAATGAGGCGATCCGGCTCGATCCCGAACGCGCCAAGGCCTTCAACCATCGAGGTTACGCCTACAGCGACAAAGGCGACAACGACCGCGCCATCGCCGACTACAATGAGGCGATCCGGCTCAATCCGAATTCCTCCCTGGTCTACTTTGCTCGCGGGCGTTCCTATCTCTTTGCCGGCTCGGTCGAAAAGGCGCTGGCCGATGTCAACCAGGCAAGTGCGCATGCACCGGAAAATGCCTATCTGGCGCTGTGGGTCGATATCGTCAGTCGGCGGAACAATCTCCCGGGCCGTCTGGCGCAAACCAGTTCCCGGATCGACATGACCGTCTGGCCGGCGCCTGTCATCAGATTGTTCATGGACCAGATGACGCCTGCTGCTGTCCTTGCTGCCGCAGACGATCCGGACGCCACCAAGAAGAAGGGCCAGGTTTGCGAGGCGAATTTTTACAGTGGGGAGCTTTCGTTGACGAAGGGGTTGAAAGATGAAGCAACTCGCCTTTTCCGTCTGGCGGCAAGCGATTGCCCGCACAGTTTCAACGAGTGGGATGCCGCCAATGCTGAACTGAAGGCGCTCGGCGTCGTCCCATGAGCAAGTTTCGCTCGGCCTCCAAACTCGCGCCAACGTCCAGTTTTTTTGTTCGTCACGGATAACTCTCGACGTCTGACTTCCGAAAATGGCCCATAGCGTCGTTTTCGCCGCGTTGCGGAATTTGGTCCGCTATACCAAGCGCGCTGTCACCGTCGTAGCTACCGGCATCGTTGGTGCAATGCGGCGTAACAATCGAGGCGCGCTATGGAACAAGTGATCCGGATAACAGTTGCCCAGCGAGGAATCCGGAGTTGACCTATGGATTTAGACGCCCCGGAAGTTCGAGTTTCCCGGTGGTGTAATTTGAACCGTAGTTTTTCCCGAAATCATTGAGAGCCCCACAGATCAGGGAAGAATACGCCATGCGTGTCTTGATCCTCGCATTGTCAGTCCTGGGCATTCTCGGCATTCTCGTCAGTGCGGATGCTGCCAAAGCGGGTCCGAGCACGACCATCCGCAACCTGTCGGCATCCGTCGATCCGGAGGCCTTTACCGACGAAGCAACTCGCCAAACCGAAGATCAGATCGGACTCGACAAGGGGAAGCGTCGCGACGTGCAGCGGCGGCTGACCGCTCTCGGGTTCGACACCAAGGCCAATGGAAAGTTCAACGAGTCGACCCGCGCCGCCATCACGCGCTGGCAGGGGGCGCGCGGCTATCCCAGGACTGGCTTCCTCAACACGCTTCAGCATAACGCGCTGCTGACAGAAAGCGTCTCAACGGCGTACGCCAGTTCCAGCAGCAGCGACCAATTCGATGACGACCATGTGGCTCGTCGTCGCGGCGGGGGTGGTGCTCACCATCATCGCAGTGGTGGGGTTCGCGGTCCAGGTGGCCTGATCGGCGGCATGATGGGCGGACTGTTCGGACGCAGGTAACCCGACAAATTGTACGGGGCGTCCAATTACGGAATTGCAGTGATAGTGCATTAATTTTGCGCGCTCGCCATGCAGTTCAATTCGTGCTTCTTCTATAGCGAGTTGAGCCCGCGCGGCCCAACTGATTTGGGCGAGCCAATTACGGTGACAGTGCACTTAATTACCCTCGGCGCGGCCCAACTGATTTGCCCGTCAGGCTGTTTTCAATTACGGTGACAGTGCACTTAATTACCCTCGCAATGCGCTTTCCGGCGCTGCCGGCTTCGGCCCTCGCTTGGCGGGTTTGAGCGCGCGCCCGGTCGCGCGCTCGATGCCGGCGAGAAAGCGATCGTTGCCGAGCGGCCGTCCGATGCTCTCGGCGGCGCGCAGGCGCTCGAACAGATCCGCTTCCGGCTCACTGGCCAAGAGATCGGCGAAGCGGGGGAAGCGATCCCGGACCGGCCGCAGCGCGGTGACGCCGTCGGCCTTGCCGCGCAAATGGGCTGATGTGCTCGACCAGCGCCAATCCTGCGCCCGCGCCACCAGCCGCGCCCGCACCGGATTGAGCGAGACGTAGCGCAGCGCCGCGGCGAGATGCTCCTCGTCCATGGCGACGGCGCCGAACCGGCCCTGCCAGAAATGACCGCTGCGTTTGCGGCGCGCCTGGATCACGCCCGCATAGCGGCGATGCACCCGCGCCAGCGCGGAGCGCAGCCCGTCGGGATCGGACGGCACCAGGATCAGGTGCACGTGGTTCGGCATCAGGCACCAGGCCCACACCTCGACCCCGGCGGCGCGGCAGTTTTCGGCCAGCAGATCGCGATAAAGCGCATAGTCGTCCTCGCCGAAGAAGGTCCGCGCGCGGCCATTGCCACGCTGGGTGACATGGTGCGGATGACCGCGGATGACGACACGGGCGAGGCGACCCATACCGCATCATGCCCACGAAGGCGCGGCGGGTCAATTAAGTGCACTGTCACCGTAATTTATCCGTAATTTATCTTGGATGGCTATTCGTTAGGCCCTCACCTTCATACGATTAAACGAACCCAGAATCGTTTATTTATCCGAGCGATCTGACCGACGACGAATGGAGACTGGTCGAACCGCTGATCCCGCCGGGCAAGACTGGCGGTGGCAAGCGCACGGTGATCATGCGGGAGGTGGTGAACGGCCTCATGTACATTCTCTCGACCGGCTGTCAGTGGCGCGCGATCCCGAAGGACCTGCCGCCGAAAAGCTCGGTCCACGACTACTTCGACCTGTGGACCTATGACGGCACATTGGAACGAATCCACGATGCGCTCTATCAGCAGTGTCGAGAACAAGCCCAGCGGAAAGCCAGTCCGACTGCCGCCATCATCGATAGCCAGAGCGTGAAAAGCGCGGAAAAAGGGGGGCGTTCATTGATCCGCACGGCTACGATGCGGGCAAGAAGATCAAGGGCAAGAAGCGGCACATTCTTGTCGACACAGTAGGTTTCCTGCTCCACGCCGTCGTTCATCCGGCCGACATCCAGGATCGCGATGGCGGCGCTCTCGTCATGACGACATTGTTCGGGATGTTTCCGTTTTTGAAGAAGCTGTTCGTCGATAGCGGATATAAAGGACCGAAATTTGCCAATGCGCTTGCGAAACTTCGACCGCATATCGAGATCGAAATCGTCAAACGTTCCGATCAGGTCAGCAGCTTCGTGGTGTTGCCCAAACGCTGGATCGTCGAGCGCACCATTGCGTGGCTCAACCGCTGCCGCCGCCTGGCCAAGGATTGGGAGTGCCTCAACCGAAAGGCGTTGGCGTTCTTGCGACTCGCCTCAATCCGCTTCATGCTCAGAAAACTCTGCAATCCGGCCTGAAGTCTCCGGACAGACACTCAGCAGTTCGATGCGAGCAAGCTCATTCGCGTCGTCGTGAAGCATGCATTACCGACCAACCCGCAAGCTGTTGTCGAGCAGGTGGAGATTCTTCGCCGACCCGGCCAACAGATCGCCATCGAGCTGCATCTGTCACCGGCAACGGTCAGCCGCATCCTGCGGCGGCTCGGAATTACGGTGGGAATTACGGTGACAGTGCACTTAATCTGAGAACTCGCGCGTCAAGTTGGAGCCAATTAAGTGCACTGTCACCGTAATTGGGGTGGTGCTCACCATCACCGCAGTGGTGGGGTTCGCGGTCCAGGTGGCCTGATCGGCGGCATGATGGGCGGACTGTTCGGACGGCGGTAACCCGACAAATTGTACGGGGCGTCCAATTACGGAATTGCAGTGACGGTGCATTTGATTTTGCCCGCTCGCCATCCAGTTCAATCCGTGCTTCTTCGATAGCGAGCCCCACGCACGTCTCGACTGATTTGCCCGTCAGGCTGTTTTGCAACCGTGGTGTCAATCCGTGCCTGAAAAAATATTCTGTTTTTCCGAAATCCCAAATCACCCTATATTGACCCCGTCCTGCTCCGAGAGAGGGGCGTTGGCCATCGTCACGAACGTTGGGGCGGGATGCGGTGGACGCGGCAGCGTTAGGCATGCACGTGATGGCAGGGCGGGTGCATTTATGCATCTGTGAGCAATCAACGGCGTGCTGACGAACGGCGCTGATGCGGACAGTGAAGTCGTGTGGTCCTGACGCCTCGACGCCGGCGTCAAGTCTTGCGGAGGTGTGTTGAGCCCGACCGGGCGCACGCGCCATCTTCCGCAGGGCGACGGTGACAAGAAAGCCGATCACCGGGGAGAGCGCGAAATAAGCTGTTAAAACCATTGCGTGCGGGAATGCCGGGTGATTCCGGTGGCTCGCTGTGAATACTCGTGTGCATACTTGCTACCAATATGCGCACACGAGGCTGCGGGTGCATCGGGCATCCGGCATTCCCCACGCCCTCGAATCCGGGGGCGGCTATTCCTGCAAAAGCTCGGGCGCATTGGCGCCGCGGCATGGCAAAGCTGTGCCGGCAGGAAACGCAGCTATATGAGTTAAAGCCAATGCGCGCGCGAAACGCTCTCGGCGCATCACCTCAAAGGTTGCACCGGCACGTTCTTCTTTGCGGCCGCCGCCGGCTTGACCACCCCGACCGCCGGCTTGAGCGCCGCGGCCTGTGCCGGCAGATATTTCGCCACTACACCGGGATCGAGCGAGGCCACCGCCGTATCCGGCAGCCGGGACCAGATCTCGTCCTTTCCGAACAGGGAAATTCCGATGTAGCCGCGCATCGTGAGCGACTGGCCGTCAGGGCTCAGCGTCATCTTGGCATGGTAGATCTTGCCGTCACGGGGATCGAGAACGTTGCCGTCCTCATATTTCAGCCCCTCGCGCCTCATGTCCCGGATAAAGGAAATTCCGAGCACCGGCGCGTTCTTGCGGTCGTCGGTGCATTTCGAACAGATATCGATCACATTGGGATCTTCGCCGGGCAGCAGAAACGTCTTGGCGATGACGCCTTCGTAGATGCCGTCGTGATCGACCACGAGAACCCACACCACCGGTCTGCCGTCCTCGGTCTTCTGCCACAGGCCCGCGGCCGAGAGATCAGCTGCCTGTCCCGGAAGCACGGAGGCGACCGACATGACGAGGCCGGTCATGATCGGCAGAACCAGTCGAAGAGCAATCTGCATCGTCGTCACCTGACCAATCCGTCATCGCAATGGGCCGCAGAGTAACGCGTATTTCACAGAAGTGGATATCCATTTTGCGACCGGAATGCGCGCAAAGTTTGAACGTAAAGCGTTTTCTTGCGACAAAGCAGACTCCGCCTTGCCGGGAAAAATGCCCGGCCTGGCTGATCGTTCCAGCGCCGCCTCACGACATCGACTGCTTTCGGAGGCGGTCGGTCAGGTCAATTGACCCCGAGCTTCTTCTGCAGGCTCGAGGACGACGTCGTGTACTGGAACACCAGCCGCTTGTCCGGATAGACATAACGATGCGCCTTCTGCGCCATCAAGGCGCCTTCGTGGAAGCCGCACAGGATGAGCTTCAGCTTGCCGGGATAGGTGTTGATATCGCCGATGGCGAAAATGCCGGGCACGCTGGTTTCGAACGCCGAGGTCTCGACCGGCACCAGGTTGTTCTCCAGCGCAATGCCCCAGTTCGCGACCGGTCCCAGTTTCATGGTCAGGCCGAAGAACGGCAGCATGGTGTCGCACGCGACCTTCGAGATGGCATTGTCATTGCCTTTGACCGTGGCGCCGGAGAGCATGCCGCCCTCGCCTTCAAGTCCCGTGACCTGACCGATCTTCAGATCCAGCTTCCCGGAAGCCACCAGCCCGCGCATCTGTTCGACGCTGTGAGGTGCCGCGCGGAAATCGTCGCGCCGGTGCAGCAAGGTCACGCGCCTGGCGATCGGGTGCAGGTTGAGCGTCCAGTCCAGCGCCGAGTCGCCGCCTCCGACGATCAGCAGATCCTTGTCGCGGAACTGCTCCATCTTGCGCACGGAGTAAAATACCGAGGAGCCTTCATAGGCCTCGATACCGGGCACCGGCGGACGTTTCGGCTGGAACGAGCCGCCGCCGGCGGAAATCACGACCACCTTGCACTCGAATACCTGGCCGGCATCGGTCGTGACCCGAAAGCCGGGATCTCCGATCTTCTCGATCGATTCCACCATTTCGTTGAGATGGAAGGTCGGATTGAACGGCTTGATCTGCTCCATCAGCGCCTCGGTGAGGCCGTGGCCGGTGACGAACGGGATGCCTGGAATGTCGTAGATCGGCTTTTCCGGATAGAGCTCGGCGCACTGGCCGCCGATCTTGTCGAGAATATCGACAAGATGCGCCTTCATATCGAGCAGACCCAGTTCGAAAACGGCAAACAGTCCGCAGGGACCCGCGCCAATAATCAGCACATCGGTTTTGATCGCTTCGCTCATGTCAGTTGTTTTCCATTGAACCCGGCCGGCACTTTTGGCTGCGTCTGTCTAGCCAACACAGCCGGATGAGGAAAGCCATAAATATGGCGTCGGGCTCCCCGGCAACCCCTTGCCGGAGTTGGATAACTGGGCTGTAACGGCATGAAAATCCGGAGATCAGACTGTGAACGCCCCTGTACGCCCCGCGGCCACGCCGCGCCTGGAAGATTTTCCCTACCGGCTGACCGACAATGTGCGCTTTGCCGATCTCGACCCCAATCAGCACGTCAACAACGCGGTTTATGCGACCTATTTCGAAACCGGCCGCGTCACGCTGATGAAGGACCGCAGCTACGGACTGATGCCTCCGGGCCTGGCCTGGATCATGGTGCGGCTCGACATCCATTTCCGCGCCGAACTGCGCTGGCCGGGCACGATCGAGATGGGGCTCGGCGTATCCAAGTTCGGCCGAACCTCCGTCACCTTCGATCAGGTGGTGTTTTCGGAAGGAAAGTGCGTCGCGTCGGCGCAATCGGTGACGGTGCTGATCGACGAGACCATGCGCAAACCGACACCACTGACCGAGGAGATCATCGCGAATTTTCAGCGCTGGTTGCGGCGCGGGGCGGACGGCGCGTAACGGACGGGGTGCCCGAAGGTCATGCCCGACGAGAAAAGGCGTCTGATTCAGCGAAGCCGGATAAGGCTCTAAGCCTGCCGCTCCGGCGTCGCCACCACCAGTCCGTCAAGCTCGTCGCTCACCTTGATCTGGCACGACAGCCGCGAATTCGGCCGCACGTCAAATCCGAAATCCAGCATGTCCTCTTCCATCGGGGTGGGAGCGCCGACCTTCTCGCGCCAGGCCTCATCGACATAGACGTGGCAGGTCGCACAGGCACATGCGCCGCCGCATTCGGCTTCGATGCCCGGAATGGCGTTGCGGATCGCCGCTTCCATCACGGTCGCGCCGTTTTCGACGTCAATAGTGCGGGTTTCGCCGCTATGGTCGACAAAGTGTATTTTGGCCATGATTGCTCGTACTTGGAAAAGAGAGGTCCGGGCAGTCCTATAACGGGTCGATCCGCTTGGCGCCAGCGGTCGGGACGAAAACCTGCGGCCCTGTCTTGCGGGACGGGATTTATGGTCGGGGATCAGGACCGGCGCAGCATCGCATCGATGGCCGCGCGGGCCTGTGCAACGGCGTCATTGAGTTCGATCAGCGCCTGGCCCGGATCGTCGCCGTTCCGGATCGCGGCTTCCAGACAGTCGGCGGCATCGGCAACGCGAAATGCGCCGATCGCGCGCGCCGAACCTTTCAGCGTATGCGCCAGCGCGCCGGTGTCGGCGGACAAGGTGGCGAGGGCTCCGATCAGGCTGACCGACTGGGCCGAAAACATCGCCAGCACCTCGCGCTCGAGGCCGGCATCGCCCAGCGTCATGCGCTGGAGATGGTCGATATCGATCGGCCCGTCATCGGGAGCGAGCGGCGGCGATGGCATCCAGTCAATCCGTTCCAGGTAGGGTGGCACGACGGTAACCCTTCGGATCTCCCCGCCGCCGGTCCGGCAGCCGAGTTTTCGACAGCCAATCACGGAAATGGTTAACGGAACGTTTCGCGTACTCGCCGCAAGTTCGCCTTGTTTTAGGCGAAGAGTAGCCCCAATCCTCGCGCCCGGACGAGAATTTCGAGGGCCTGTAAGGCGTTACGGCGCCCTGCTGTTAACGATGATTAAGATTGTATTAATCGCAGCCATTTCATTCGTATCGCCTAGCCAATAGGATGTTTGCGGATGTAGCGGACAAGCGTCGCGCTTTCGCACCGCGCAGGGCATGACACCGGGTTCGAGCTTGCAGGGGCGTTCAGGCAAGATTCTCCGGGACGCGAAAAAAGTAAACGAGGGGTCAGACTGAACATGGCGAACACTCCCAAGAAGGTCAAAGACCCCACTGAAGTCGCGCTTTCTGCCATTCAGGAAGCCTTGAACATCAGCGACGACGTGCCGGTGGCTGACGACCCGCGCGATTCATTGCGCAGCGATGTGACACCGCCGAACTCGTCATCGACATCGCCCTACGACGACGCCCCATTCGATACCCGGCCGAGTGTCGATCGGCCGATCTTCGAACCGATCGACGAGCCGCGCACGATCCGCCGCGCCGCCAATGACGACCGTGAAACCATCGGGCAGATTCTGCAGGCCATTCAGAAGGGCCGGCCCGCCCGCAACGTTTATACGCTTGCCACGCTGTTCGCCGGAGTCTGGATTCTCGGCGCTGCGCTATTGACCGTCAGCTTTCTGCCTTCATTGCAGGCGGCCATTGGTCAGGGCAGCGGCGGCACCCTGGTGCTCGGCGGCCTGGCGGCTTTGTTCTTTGCCCCGGTGCTGCTGTTTTATTTTCTGGCGAGCCTTTCCTGGCGCGGCCAGGAATTGCGGATGATCGCGCAGTCGATGGCGCAGGTTGCGATCCGCTTTTCGGAACCCGAGGGCGCGGCCAGCGATTCGATGGTGACGGTCGGTCAGGCGATCCGGCGCGAAGTCGCGGCCATGGGCGACGGTGTCGAGCGCGCCATCGCGCGCGCCGGCGAACTTGAAACCCTGGTTGCCAACGAGGTCTCGGCGCTCGAACGCGCCTACAGCGACAACGAGGTGCGAATCCGCGCCTTGCTGCAGGATATTGCCCATCAGCGCGACAACCTGGTCGGACAGGCCGAGCAGGTTCGCAGCGCCATCTCCGGCGTGCAAATCGACCTTCGCCACGATATCGCGCTGATCTCGGACGCGATTGCATCGCGTGTCGACGAGGTCGCCAAGAGCATCACCGGCGCGCTGGAAGAACGCGGCGCCCACATCACCAGTGCGCTCAGCAACGCCGGCGACAATATGATCCTCGCCCTCGGCGAGCGCGGCGGCGATCTGCTCGACCGTCTCGAGGAAGCCAGCGCGGAGACCACGCGCGCGGTGCTCGACGCCAGCGAGCGCCTCACCACCAGCCTCAATTTCAAGACCGGTCACGTCCATGACGAGTTCGTCGATCTGGCCGATCGCGTCCACGAGATGCTGAACGAGCGGATCGACCGCATCACCAGCGAATTCGAGCAACGCTCCTCCACCATCGTCGACGGCATCTCCGACCGCACCGAACAGGTCCACGACTCGCTGAAGAATTCCAGCGACAGCCTGCTGCTGGAGCTCGAGCTGCGCAGCGGCGATCTGGTCAGCAAGATCGACGACGCCGGCAATCGCCTGGCGACCCAGATCCTCTCCAGCGGTGACAAGGCCAGCGATGCGCTTGATGTAACTGTGAACTCGCTGGTGGCGAAGGTCGTCAGCCAGACCGAAACCGCGCACGACTCGCTAAGCCTGCAAATGAGCGCCTTCGACGAACTGGTGAAGAACCAGGGAGGCGAGCTTGCGGAAAAATTCGCGCGCGACAGCGGCACGCTGGGTGCGCTTATTACCCGTCACATCTCGGAATTCGATCGCACCGTCAAAACCTTCGGCGGCGAGATCGTCGATCGCATGGGCCAGCGCACGCAGGACATTGCGGAAACCCTGAAGACCTACGTCGACACCTTCGATACCCGCCTGACCTCGAACGGCGGCGAGATCACCGCCTCGCTCGACCAGCGTCTGATGCAGTTCGAAACCACGCTTGGAAGCCGCGTGGCCGACCTCGATACCTCGCTCGACGGCAGGATCAAATCCTTCGACGAGTCGATCGACGGCCGCCTCAAATCGCTCGAACAGACCTTCGACACGCGGGCCGAATCGGTGAACGAATCCATCGACGGCCGCCTGAAATCGCTCGAACAGATTTTCGATACGCGGGCGCAGTCGGTCACCGAAACCATCGATAGTCGTCTCGGCACACTGTCGACGTCGCTGACCGATGGCGCCGCGCAGGCGATCCACTCGATCGACTCGCGCCTGACCCAACTTACCTCGTCGCTGACCGACGGAACCGCCCAGGCGATCCAGTCGATCGACTCGCGGCTCACCCATCTCACCATGTCACTGGCATCAGGCTCGGCCCAGGCGGTCGACGCGATCGACCGGCGCATCACCGATGTGAGCGAAACCATCGACGGCCGCAGCGCGCACCTGGCCGATACCATCACGGCCCGGTTCCAGGAAATCCATCAGGGCATCGAGGCCCGGGTCGGGGCGGTTGCCACCGATATCGACACACGTGTCGCACAGTTCGAAGACCTGCTGGGTTCGCGCGTCGAAGCCGTGGCCGGCCGCATCGAGAGCAGCGGGCGCCAGGCCAGCGACGGTCTGATGGCACGTGCCGAGGAATTGTCCCTTGGGATCAAGTCCCATGTCGAGGACGCGGAACGCTCGTTGACCAACCTTGTGGTCAACACCAGCGAGACCATCCAGACCGGCACGCGCGCCGCGCAACAGTCGCTGCTTTCGGTTTCTGCCGATGTCGGCGCGCAGCTGAAGCTTACCTCGGCGGAAGTCGAGCGCGCCCTCACCGCCGTCGGCACCGGCGCTGCGTGCTCTATCCTGACCAGCGCGCGCGATGCGCAATCGACCCTGGTATCGGCCTCCAGCGATGCCGCGACCCAGATCAAGTCGCTGTCCGCCGACGTCGAGCGCACGCTCTCGGCTGCGGGTGCGGCAACCGCGGCCTCGATTCTCTCCGGCGCGCGCGAAGTCCAAACCACACTGGTCACCGCCTCCTCGGACGCCGCCAGCCACGTCAAGTCGCTGACCGCCGATGTCGAACGGTCGTTGTCGATCGCCGGGACCTCCACCGCCGATTCGATCGTTGCCAGCGCCCGCGAGGCCCAAAACACACTGCTCACCGCATCCACGGATGCCTCCGGCCAGGTCAAGTTGCTGGCAGCCGATGTCGAACGAACGCTCTCGGCCGCCGGCAATGCCACCGCGGCGTCGATTCTGACCGGCGCGCGAGAGGCGCAGAGCATGCTGGTCACCGCATCGTCGGATGCCGCCAACCATGTCAAGTCGCTGGCCATCGACGTCGAGCGCTCGTTGTCGATCGCCGGCACTTCCACCGCCGAATCGATTACAGCGGGCGCGCGCGAGGCTCAAAGCACGCTGGTGGCCGCGTCGTCGGAGGCCGCCAACCACGTCAAGTCGCTGGCGATCGACGTCGAACGCACGCTGACAGCGGTCGGGGCGGACACCGCCGCTTCCATTCTGGGCAGCGCACGCGAAGCACAAAGCTCGCTGCACGCAACCTCCGCCGAAGCCGCCAGCCAGATCAGGGCGATCTCCACCGATATCGAGCGTTCGCTCAGTACGGTCACCGCCAACACCACGGAGAATATTGCGACCAGCGCCCAAACCGCGCAAAGCGCGTTGGTGGCCGCCTCCAACGAAGTCAGTTCCAAGGTCAAGTCGACCTCGGCCGAGGTCGAGCGCTCGGTGCTCGCCGCCAGCGGCGCTTTCGGCTCCGCCATGAGCGGCAAGACCGACGAAATCGTCACCTACGTGCAGCAGCAAACCGATCGCCTCGCACAGATGATCGACAGCAAGCGCGGATCGCTGGTCGAGGCCATCGGCGCCAAGACCAACCAGCTCACCGTAGATATCGACCGCGTTACATCCGATGCCCTGAAATCGATCGAAACCCGCGGCCAGACCTTCTCGCAATCGGTCCTGAGCAACGGCTCCGACGTCGCGCGGACGATCACTTCGGCCGGCGATCTGGCCACGGGCGCGGTGAACAAGTCGCTGAAGGACCTGGAGGCGTCCTCGCGGGCGGCCATCGACCAGTCGCGTCAGGTCTCGATCGCGGCGGTCACCGAAATGCAGGAAACCAGCAAGATTCTGCGCACCGACACGGTCGCCCTGTTCGAGCGGCTGCGCGAAGGCAATATTCTGCTGCAGGAAGTGCTGACCGGCGCGCACGATAACCTCAATTCGCTGGAGCGGGCGCTGGTTACGCGGGTCGCGGACTTCGTGTCGGCCATGAACGACGTCACCTCGCGCAACGGCATGGCGACGCAAACGCTGGAAGACCAGCTGTCCGTCTTCAATACCAAGACGTCCAGGGCGCTGGAGGATCTCGGCTCGCTGTCGAGCCAGTTCGAACATCACGGTCAGGCCCTGGTCGAGGCCGCCGCCGTGGTCGAGCAAAGCAACCGCAGCACCACCGCATCTGTCGCCGAACGCAAATCGGCACTCGAATCGCTGGTCACCACGATCGATCTGCGCACCACCGACCTCGATCAGCGGCTGTCGCGCTTCACCGGCCTGCTGGACGAATCGCTCGCGGCCGCGGAAGAGCGCGCCCGCGATATCGCACGCGTGGTGGCGGAAACCGCCGGTGCCGGTTCGGCCGCGATCAGCCGGCAGTTCGAGGCGGTTCGCGCTACGGCTCAGGAGGAACGCCGGCTGACGGCGGAATCCATGAACGAACTCTATCACCAGAGCACGCAGGAAACCGAAGCGATGTTCAAGCAGTCCGCCGACAAGTTCTCCGGCATGGTCTCCAGCATGAAGCAGATGGCCGCGGAAATGCAGCAGGAACTCGAGGCAACGCGCAACGAACTTCGCCGCGGCGTGCTGGAAATGCCGCAGGAAGCGGCCGAGAGTACCGCGCAGATGCGCAAGGTCATCGTCGATCAGATCGAGGCTTTGGCCGAACTGAACCGGATCGTCGCACGTCACGGCCGCGGGCTCGACGTGGTAACCTCCGGCCGATCGAACTCGCAGCGCGAGGAAGAGCCGATGCTGGCAACCGCCGGCGGCCGCAGCACTGAAGCCCAATCACGTTCCGCCGCCCCGCGCATGCGCGACGCCGGCAGTGCATCGACCTTGCCGCCGCCTGACCTCGGCGGGCCGGCTTCGCGCCGCACCGAAGCGCCGCCGGTTTCCCCTGCCGTCGATCAGGGCCGCGACGGATGGCTTTCCGACCTGCTGAACCGCGCCGACACCGGCACCGGCAATCGCGAGGTCCCGCGCGCCCGCCCCACCCAGCAGCCCGCCGGTGACAACCCGCTGGCTTCGTTGTCGCTCGACATCGGACGCCTGATGGATCGCAATCTCGCCATCGAGATGTGGGATCGCTATCAGCGCGGCGAGAGCAAGGCCTTCAGCAAGCGGCTCTATACGCCGGCCGGCCAGAAGGCCTTCGACGAAGTCGCCCGCAAATATCGCGCCGACCGCAACTTCAAGCAGACTGTCGACCGCTACATCACCGAATTCGAGCGATTGCTCGACGAGGTCGCGCGCGAAGAACGGGGCCCGGCGGTGCTGCGCAGCCACCTCACCTCGGAGACCGGGCTGGTCTATACCCTGCTCGCCCACGCGGCGGGACGGCTCGGCTAGTCTAAGGCTCAAGCTGATCGCACAATAATAAAAACGGAGGCAGCGATGCCTCCATTTTTATTTTGGGTGCGGCCTGAAACCGGACGCTACGGCCTCTTCCTCTCGGTCGCCGCCGTGGGCGTGGGCGCTGGCGGCGGCGCACTGCTGTTGCCCGCGCCGAACAACAGCCGCGTCGGGTTGCGGTCGAGATTGTTTACCGCGCGGCTGATATCGCCGAGCGTGCGGCGGCCATCGGTCATCAGGGCACCAGATCGCTTGTCGAAATCCTCGGCCAGTTCGCGGATCGATTTTACCGTCTGGAAGAGTTCACCGCCCTCCTTGCCGCCGGCCAGCGCATTGAGGCCGAGCATGAGGTTGTCGGCCTTGCCCATCACGCCGTCGACCTTGAGCATGACGTTGTCGATCTTCTCGGAATTGCGCGCCAGCGACGCGGTGAAGGTTTCCAGGTTATGCAGCGAGTTCTTCACCGCCTCCTGATTGTCGGAGACCACCTTGTTGATGTTCTGCAGCGTGCCCCGGATTGCCTCGGTGACGTCCTGCAGCGCGTTCGGATCGGCGGTCAGCACCGGGATGCCATCCTCGTCGAGGGGAACGCTCGGCGCGGACTCCTCGCCGCCCTTCAGAGAGATCGCCGCGACCCCGGTCAGTCCCTGAAATTCCAGCCCGACCAGCGTGTCCTTGCGGATCGGGGCATTGTTCTCGATCATGGCCAGTGCGACAACTCGACGCGGGTTATCCAGCTTAACCGAGACCACCTCTCCCACCCGAATGCCGTTGAAGTTCACGCTACCGCCGTTACGCAGGCCGGATGCCGGACCTTCGAACACGATCCGGAGCGGGCTGCGCGCCTTGGTGGTGTGCAGGCTCTGGAACCAGAGAACGAACCCGAACGCCGCGGCTATCACCGCCAGCGTGAATGATCCGATCAGGACGAAGTTCGCCCGCGTTTCCATCAACCCAACTCCGATACCAGGCCCCGATTCAGCTTCGCTGGATCAGGATCATGCTCTAGCCCATAACTGCGCGGGCACGCTTGCCGTGGAAATAGGCCCTCAACCAGGGATGCTGCGAGGCCTGCATGTCGGCCATCGATCCCGCGGCAATGATCTTACCGTTCCCTAAAACTGCAATGCGGTCGCAAGCAGTGTAAAGACTGTCCAAATCGTGGGTTACCATGAAAACGGTCAGCCCCAAAGTGCGCTGCAAGGTGCGAACCAGTTCGTCAAAGTCGCCGGCACCGATCGGATCGAGGCCCGAGGTCGGCTCGTCGAGGAACACCAGTTCGGGATCGAGCGCCAGCGCGCGTGCCAGCGCCACGCGTTTGATCATGCCGCCGGACAGTTCCGAGGGAAAACGGTCGGCGACTTCGGGACGCAATCCCACCATGCCGAGCTTGGCGATGGTGATTTCGTCCAGCAACCGCTGCGAGACGTTGAGATATTCGCGCACCGGAAACTGGATGTTTTGCCGCACGCTGAGCGAGGAAAACAGCGCGCCCTGCTGGAACAGGATTCCCCAGCGCCGCTCGACACCGCGCCGTGCCCTGGCGTCGGCCGCGTCGAGATCGATGCCGAACACCTCGATATGCCCCGAGACCTTCGGCACGAGGCCGATGATAGTACGTGTCAGCACCGATTTGCCGGCGCCGGAAGGACCCACGAAACCCAGGATTTCGCCGCGCTTGACGTCGAGATTGAGCCCGTCGAGGACCTTGGTCGCGCCGAACTGCACCGAGATATCGCGAACCCGGATAATGGCGTCGGACGTTTCTGGCGCCATCGTCACATTCCGATCGACGCGAAAAAGATCGCGAATACGCCATCCATGACGATGACGAAGAAGATCCCCTGCACCACCGAGGACGTGGTGTGCTGTCCGAGCGATTCGGCGCTGCCCTCGACCGCCAGCCCCTCGACGCAGGCGACGATCCCGATCACTGCCGCCATCACCGGCGCCTTGATGATGCCGACGATGAAGTGATCGATCGAGATCGCGTCGCGCAGCCGAAGCAGGAATGCCTCGGGATCGACGCCGCCGTAAAGCCACGCCACCAGCCCGCCGCCCCACAGCGCCATCATGGCGCCGAGAAAGGCCAGGATCGGCAGCGCGATGATCAGCGCCAGCATCCGCGGCAATACCAGAACCTCGATCGGGTCGAATCCCATGGTACGCAGCGCGTCGATCTCCTCGCGCATTTTCATCGAACCGAGTTCGGCGGTATAGGCGCTGCCCGAGCGGCCCGCCACCATGATCGCGACCAGCAGCACGCCGATTTCGCGCAGCACCAGCACGCCGAGCATGTCGACCACGAAGATATCCGCGCCGAATCTGCGGAAATGAAAGATGCCCTGCTGGGAGATGATGCAGCCAATCAGGAACGTAATGAGCGCGACGATCGGCACCGCGCGAAAGCATACCTGTTCGAGGTGGTGCACGGTCGAGGTCAGGCGAAAGCCCGAGGGGTGAATCACCACTCTTCCGGCCGCGGCCAGCACGGCGCCGAGCATGTCGATCAGGCCGACCACCGTGGTGCCGTAGCCGGCGACGCTGCGGCCGAGCTGATCCAGTATCCCCGTCAGCGTCACCGATGTGGTGTCGAGCGCAGGGGTCGCCTTCACCCGGCGCACCTCGTCGACCAGGCTGGAATAGTTGGCCGACAGCCCAGCGATCTTGGCCTCGACGCCACCCTGGGTCAGGCTGCGGCGCAGCCGCTCGATCAGCCAGGCCCCGAATGTGTCGAGCTTGGAGACCTGCGACACATCGATGAAGATATTGGGGCGGCTTCCGGTCAGCTTTTCGGCATCGGCGACCATCCGCTCGAGATCAGGCGCATAGCGGGCGGTCCATGTACCCGCAGCGCACAGCGCAAGTCCGTTGCCCTGTGCAATCCGTTCCAATGTCGGGTCGCCGTTCACGTAGCGGCCTCCTGTGCCGATTCTCCGCGATTCGTGGAAAAGGAAGGATTCAACACGCCGCCTTTGCCTTGTAGAACATGTCCCTAACCAGCCATACTTGGTTGCGCCGGGCAAGCTTACGGTTCAGAAATTGTCAGATTTTGAAATGACTTCCAGCCAATCACAAAGGTTTGCAGCCAGAATCGAACGCTGGCCGATCGCCGGCAGCTTCACCATCAGCCGCGGCGCCAAGGTCGAAGCGGTGACCGTGGTGGCCGAAGTCAGCCGGGGCGGCCTGACCGGGCGCGGCGAATGCGTGCCCTATCCGCGCTATGGCGAGACGCCGGAAGCTACCCTGGCCGCCCTGCTGGCGATGCAAGACCCGGTGTCGCGCGGGCTCGACCGGAAAGGCCTGCAAGCGTTGATGCCTCCGGGCGCCGCCCGCAACGCGCTGGATTGCGCCCTGCTGGACCTGGAGGCCAAAACCAGCGGTCAGCGGGTCTGGAACCTGCTCGGACGTCCCGCGCCGGCGCCCTGCATCACCGCCTATACTATCTCGCTTGCGTCACCGGAGGCGATGGCGGCAGCGACCGCCAAGGCCGCGCACCGGCCGTTGCTCAAGATCAAGCTGGGCGGCGACGGCGACGGCAAACGGATCGCTGCGGTGCGCAAATCGGCGCCCGAATCCGAACTGATCGTCGATGCCAACGAGGCATGGACATCGGACAATCTTGAGCAAAACCTCGCCGCATGCGCCGAAGCCGGCGTCACCCT
Organism: Bradyrhizobium erythrophlei; assembly: GCF_900129425.1. Lineage (NCBI taxonomy): Bacteria > Pseudomonadati > Pseudomonadota > Alphaproteobacteria > Hyphomicrobiales > Nitrobacteraceae > Bradyrhizobium > Bradyrhizobium erythrophlei. The sequence continues at coordinate 5,647,640 of NZ_LT670817.1, forward strand.
GGTCGAGCAGCCGCTTCCCGCCGGCCAGGATGGGGCACTGGCGCGCATCCGCCGGCCGCTTGCGGTCTGCGCCGACGAAAGCGTGCACGATCGGGCCTCGCTGGAGGGACTGCGCGAACGCTACGATGCCGTCAATATCAAGCTCGACAAGACGGGCGGACTAACCGAGGCGCTGGCGATGGCCGAGGCGGCCCATGCGCTCGGATTCGAAATCATGATCGGCTGCATGGTCGCAACTTCGTTGGCGATGGCGCCAGCGATGCTGCTGGCGCAAGCGGCGCGCTACGTCGATCTCGATGGCCCCCTGCTGCTGGCGCGCGACCGCGACGGCGGGTTGCGCTACGACGGCAGCGTGGTCTATCCGCCGGAAGCCGCGTTGTGGGGATGATCCGCGAGCCGGTGCCGCGCCAGCCACATCACCGTGCCGCCCGTCAACGCCATCGCCGCCATGACGTAATAGACGCCCTGCCCGTAACCGGCATAGATCGCGCCCGACACGATCGATGCGCTTGAGGTGACGATGCCGCTGCAGGCCGCGAGATAGCCTTGCCCGCTCGCCATCACGTGGCCGGGCACATGACGCACCAGCAATCCCATGGTGCCGAGCAAGGTCAGCCCATAGCTCAGCCCGTGCGCCAACTGGACCACCGACAGCACCGCGACCGAGGGCTCCTGTGCCGTGATCAGCCAGCGCACAACCGCACTGAGCGCGCCGATCACCACCAGCACCGCCGGGGACAGCGTAAATCGCGACGACAGCGCGAAGACCGCGATCTCGGCGAGCACCCCCAGTACCCATAGCCCGGCAATCGTCAGCCCGCTGAAGCCCGACGCCTGCCAGGTGATGGAGGCAAAGGTGTAGTAGGCGGCATGGCTGCCTTGAATAAGCGCCGACGCCACGATGATGGCGAGGAACCCGGGATCGCGCAGCAAGGCGCGCGCGCCGTGAGGCGCCGCGTGAGAGGACTTCGGATGGTCCAGCGGCTGCAGCCCGAGGCTGACGACGCTGCCGAGCCCGGCCACCGCGACAATGACCCAGATCAGATGCCGCGCCGCAATGACGTCGACCAGTAGCCCGCACACCAGCGCCCCCACGACGAACGCGGCCGAGCCCCATAGCCGCAGCGGGCCGTAACTGAGGCTATATCGCGCCACGCCCCGCAGCGCGTAGGCGTCCGTCAGCGGCACCATCGGCGTCCATATGCAGGCGGTGACGGCGTAGACCAGGAATACCAGGAGCGGCCGGTGTTGGGTGCCGACGGCCGCAAGCCCGAGCACGGTCACGAACGCCGTGACGATCAACGCCGCGCGCAGCGACTGACGCCTCTCGGCAAGCCCGGTCACCAGGGGCAGGATGGTGAACCGCGTCACGGATGGCACGGCCGTAATGATGCCGATCCACGAGGCGTCGATCCCGACCGCCTTCAGCCACACCGGGAAAAACGGCAGATGGGTGCCGCTCAATCCGAACAGCGTGCCGTAAAACAGCGCCAGCCGCGTCGCGAATCGCCGGCCGGTCCGTTGAGATGCGACGGGGATTTTTGATTCGCTTTGCATCAATTCAATTGCGATTCGCCTGATATCGTGGTGATCGTTAGCGTAAGGCGCGATGATTTGCGCGATGAGTTTGCCATGGCCGACGAAGCATTTGCTCTATCACCGATTGCCGCTCGCGCAACGCAGCCGCGCGAGGAAGACTATGATGCGATCCGCGAAGCCTTCATGGAGACTTCGCGGGGCCGCTGGTTTCTCGGCGAATATGCCAAGCGCAACCGGAATGCCGACACCCGCATGGTGCTCGACGCGGTGGCACGGATCGAGGAAACCATCGCCGCCCAGAAACCACCGCCGCCCGAACCGGGGCTCGCGGAAGCCCTGGCCGCGATCGGCAGCGCGCTCGATGAGGCCAGAGCCACCGCTGCGGCGGCGCTCGACAGCCTCGCACTGGAGGAAAGCCTGGCGCCGGTACGCAAAGGCGCCCGGGTCATCAAGGAAATCGCCTGGCGGTGGCGGGAAATCGGCGCCGATGGCCGGATCTGCGATCTGCTCGATTCACAGGTCGGCGCGATCGAGGGGGCTTGCAGAAAAATCTCATCGAGCAGTCCCAGGGATGCATTGAGCGCTGCGTTCGATCTGCTCGAACAACGGATCGCGGCGTTCGGCGACGGCGAAGGAGTTCCGCCGCGGGCTACCGAAGAAGCCGTTCGTTCACCCGCCTCCCCGATGCCATCGGTTGAAATGCTTGCCGCCGTTGTGGAGGAGGTTCGAACCGCGGCCGACGCAGACGACGCCGAAGCCGCAACCAGCAACCCGGTGATGCCGACCGAGGCTGTCGCTGCAACGACAACGACGGAGGCTGTCGACATGACCGCCGACGGCGCCGGCATCACGACTGATGCCGCCGATGCGACAGCTGAAGTGGTAAACGTGATGTCTGAGGCAGGCGACGTGACGTCTGAAGCCGTGGAGGTGGTGGCTGACTCAATGGGCGTGACGGTCGAGACAGGGGAACTGACGGCGCAAGCCGCCGATGCCGATCAGGATGCCGTGCTGGAGATGGTCGCGCTTGAAATGGCCGCGCCGGACCCCGGCGATAACGATGATATTTCCGAAATCGAAACCACCGAAATTCACGCGCGGGTATCCCCGCCTGCCAATCCCGAAATCGCAGCCCTCCCCGCTGAGCCCGTGGCCGCGCCGGCGCGGCCGCCGACGATCGAGTCATCCCTGCAACCTTCACCTCAACCGTCGGTCGAACCTTCGCTTGAACCTTCGCTTGAGCCTTCTCTCGGCTCGTCGCTTATCGCCAGCGGGATCGTGCGAAGGCCGCATGCATCGGCATCCGATCCGCTGGCGCCGATCCGGCGCCTGAGCCAGGCCGAGAAGATCGCCTTCTTCTCGTGACCTTGGGCGGGTCTAGATAGACTTCATTTCCAAAATTGATTTGATCGGCGCGAGGCCGACCAAGTCGCCCTGCTCGACCGATCTTCGCAATTTACGCGAGCGTTCGTCGGCACGCTCAGCTGCGATCTGCAACGGGACTAAAACTCTATTTAGTGGTGTTGGCGGATTGCGAACCTACATCAGTAATATTCGGTGTTCCAGTGAGAGCCCTATTATGGATTGTGATCATCCCAAAGTTAACGGTTCTGTGTTCGGCATGCATGATTGGCCTGACTCCCTGCGGGGCCAGGCGACCATGTATCGGAGACTTGCGGACGAGGCCGATGATCCCTTCGTGAAGAACGAGCTGCTTGAGCTGGCGTCGGTCTGCGAGGAGGTCGCCGATAACATCGAAAACCATCTGACAGGCGAATCCGCAGAGCCGAACATTTTCGGATCAAGTTCCAACTGAACGCGTCGAGCGGTTGCGGTCTCCCGGGCTACCCGAAACTGACTCAATTTTTCGTCAGCGCCCGACTTCGTCCCTGCGGATGACGCTCGAGCGGAATGATCACGCGATCAATTGAGCGAACAAATCCGCGTCGACATTGCCGCCCGACAGGACGATGACGACGTTCTTGCCGCGTGCATCGATGCGGCCGGCCAGAAGCGCGGCGAGACCCACCGCGCCGCCCGGTTCGACCACCAGCTTCAGCTCCCGAAACGCAAACCCGACCGCGGTCCCGACTTCCGCGTCGGACGCCGTGATGCCCTGGGCAAGCAGCCGGCTGTTGATGGCGAAAGTGATTTCACCGGGGATCGAGGCCATCAGCGCATCGCAGATGGTCCGCCCCTGAGCGTGATGCGGCTCGCGTTTTCCGGCGCGCAGCGAGCGCGCATGATCGTCGAATGCTTCCGGCTCGCCGGACATCAGAATCGCCTGCGGATAGCGCGCCTTGACCGCCGTTGCGACACCCGCGATCAGGCCGCCGCCGGAAGCCGGCGCCACCACGATATCGGGCGTCAGGCCGAGCGCTGCCATGTCCTCGGCAATCTCGCGGCCCACCGTGCCCTGGCCGGCGATCACAAACGGATCGTCATAGGGCCGCACCAGCGTGGCGCCGCGTTTGCCGGCGATGTCGCGGGCGATCGCCTCACGATCCTCGCGGTCGCGATCGTACAGCACGACTTCCGCGCCATAGGCCCTGGTGCGTTCGCGTTTGGAGAGCGGCGCATCGGCGGGCATCACGATGGTCGCCTGCATGTCGAGAATTTGCGCCGCCGCCGCCACGCCCTGGGCGTGGTTGCCGGAGGAGAACGCGACCACGCCGCCGCCGCGCGCCGCCATCGGGATCGACGACAGCTTGTTGAAGGCGCCGCGAAACTTGAACGATCCGGTCCGCTGCAGCATTTCCGGCTTGAGGAAAACCCTGGTTCCGACGCGTTCGTTGAGCACGGGCGGGGACAGCAACGGCGTTCGCACCGCGAACGGCGCCAGCACGCGCGCGGCCGCATCGATATCGGTGGAACTGACCGGCAGGGTTGCGAAGGGTTCCGTCATCCCTGACTTGTATCGCGTCACGCAATGGGCGGGCAAGGTGCTTGCGGCGGATCACGCGACGAAGCGCGGACACTCCGGCGTGAATGGCGCCAGCTCGCTCGTCGAATCGACCGCGGGAACCCCGGCTATGTTGTCGATGAAGGCGCGGGCCGAGGCCTCCCAGGTATGCCCAGCGGCAAACTCGAGGCAGGCCTGCGGCGAAATTGTCAGCGCGGACAGGCATGCCGCCCGCAGATCGTCGTTCAGCGCCCCGACCGGCGCGTTGCCGATCACATCGCGGGGACCGGTCACCGGAAAGGCGGCCACCGGCAAGCCGCTTGCCAGCGCTTCCAGCAGAACCAGGCCAAAGGTGTCGGTCTTGCTCGGAAACACGAAGACGTCGGCCGCGGCATAGGCCTCCGCCAGGGCTTCGTCCTGCCGCGCGCCGAGAAACACGGCTTGCGGATATTTCCGGGCCAAAGCCGTGCGCGCCGGTCCGTCGCCGACGATGACCTTGCTGCCGGGCAAATCGAGATCGAGAAACGCCTCGAGATTCTTTTCGACCGCCACCCGGCCGACGCACAGGAATACCGGGCGCGGCAGGCCAAGGTCGACGGCGCGGGGATGAAATTGGCCGGTGTCAACGCCGCGCGGCCATAACACAACGTTGCGAAAGCCCCGTGCGCGCAGTTCGCTTGCCAGCGCCGGCGTCGCCGCCATCACCGCCTGGCTGGCGCCGTGGAAGGCGCGCAGTGCCCGCCAGATCCATGATTCGGGAACCGGCAGGCGCGCCGAGATATATTCCGGAAAACGGGTATGAAAGCTCGTGGTGAACTGCATTCCGTGTCGGCGGCAACACCGCCGCACCGATATTCCGATCGGCCCTTCTGTTGCGATGTGAATGCTGTCCGGCCGTGCGTCCGCGATCAGCCTCGCAATTTTGGTCTGATACGGCAACGCCACGCGCAGATCGCGATAGCTCGGCATGGCGAAGGTGCGGAACGACTGCGGGGTCAGAAAGCTGACATCGACACCGAACGTCTTGGCCGCTTCCGCCATCATGGTCAGCGTCCGCACCACGCCGTTGACTTGCGGGTGCCACGCATCGGTCGCGACCAGAATACGCATCAGGCGGCACGCGCCGCGACAGGAGTAACGGGAACCGCCCGTCGCAGCGGATCGGTCCAGGTGATGATTTCAAACCGGCCGTCTTCGTGTTCGGCAAGCGCCGTGCAGCTTTCCACCCAGTCGCCGCAATTCATGTAACGGATGCCATGTTCGTCGCGGATCGTGGCGTAATGGATATGGCCACAGATCACTCCGTCGGCACCGTGACGCCTCGCCTCCGCCGCCAACGTGTGTTCGAAGGCGCCGATATAATTCACGGCGTTCTTGACCTTCAGTTTCGCCCATTGCGACAGCGACCAATAGGGCACGCCGAAGGCGCGCCGAAAGAAGTTGACGAGGCGATTCATCTGGATCGCGAAATCGTAGGCCTTGTCGCCGAGATGGGCGAGCCAGCGCGCGTTCTGCACCACGAGGTCGAAAATATCGCCGTGAATCACCAGGTAACGCCGGCCATCGACGCCGACATGAACGGTATTTTCCACGACGTCGATGCCGCCAAAATGCGTGCCGTAATAGTTCCTCAGGAACTCGTCGTGATTGCCGGGCACGTAAACGATCTTGGCGCCCTTGCGCGCCTTGCGCAGCATTTTCTGCACGAAGTCGTTGTGCGATTGCGGCCAGTACCAGTTCGACCGCAACGCCCAGCCATCGACGATATCGCCGACGAGGTAGATCGTATCGGCATCATGGCTGCGGAGAAAGTCCAGCAATCGGTCGGCTTGCGAGCCCCGGGCACCGAGGTGGACGTCGGAGATAAACAAAGTGCGAAAGCGTCGTTCGGGACACTCTTCACTCATAGCGTCAGTTCCCATGCGCGAGCAGCTAACCGATTCCCGTGACGACGTGATGACGATTCGCGCCGCCGATGGGACCACGCGAATCACGTGACCTGCTTTCGGGGGAGCGAATAGCAGCGGCCTGCGACAATCAGGCGACAGCCGGCCCAGCGGCCGGGACGGCTCGCCATCCCCAGAGCGTGACCGAAAAAGCAGCCCGGCAGTGGCGGCGAGAAAGATGCAAATTTCAGCAGTTGGGTCATTAGAAAGCACAGTTTCGCGATCTCGCGGCCTGATACGCCCGAGGTTTGCCATCAACTTCCGCCCTCTTGATCAGAGGGCGTGGGGAATGCCGGGCGCCCGATGCACCCGCAGCCTCGTGTGCGCTATTGGTAGTAAGTATGCACACGAGTATTCACAGCGAGCCATCGGAAAACACCCGACATTCCCGCACGCAATGGTTTACGGCTTATACCGTGCTCTCCCCGGTGATCGGCTTTCTTGCCACCGTCGTTACGCGGATCGCTCCGCCAACTTGACGCCAGCGTCGGGGCGTCAGGACCACACGTCTTCGCCGTCCGCTGCAAGCAACGCCCGTCAAGCGCGCCGCCGCGTCCACCGCATCCCGCCCCGCGTCCGTGACGTCGCGAGCCGCCCCTCTGAGTGAGACGGGACGCAGGAAATATACAACTGATTTGGGTCTTCTGAAAATCAGAAATATTTTTGCAAAAGGGGCTGGACACGCTGTTTGAAAAATTGCCTGTCGGGCAAATCAGTGAACAACAGCGATGCGCCATAAATTGATGGGTCACACTTCAGCGACAACCTCTCAACATGTCGTCCCGGCGAACGCCGGGACCCATACGCCGTGCCGTTGCGGTTGAAAGACGATGCTGAGACGTCTCGCTACTAAACCACCGACGGTGGTTATGGGTCCCGGCGTTCGCCGGGACGACGACGGTGCTTAGTCCTGCATCTTCGAAAAATCCGCTCCCCCCGCGCGCGTCTCGATGGATGGCTGCGAATATGTTGCGTCCATCCTTCGAGACGCTTGCTTCGCAAGCTCCTCAGGATGAGGGTTTGGCGTGCCCCGGACGCTGCGCAGCGCGAAGCGGTGCGCTGCTGATCCGGGTCTATTATGGACCCGTACCCATGGGTCCCGGCTCTGCGGAGCAGCGTGAAGAACGCTGCGCCGCGTCCGGGACACGAGACACGTTGCTTCACGCCCTCTCAGGATGAGGGTTTGGCGTGCCCCGGACGCTGCGCAGCGCGAAGCGGTGCGCTGCTGATCCGGGGTCCATGATGGACCCGTACCCGTGGGTCCCGGCTCTGCGGAGCAGCGTGAAGAACGCTGCGCCGCGTCCGGGACACGAGACACATTGCTTCACGCCCTCTCAGGATGAGGGTTTGGCGTGCCCCGGACGCAGCGCGAAGCGGTGCGCTGCTGATCCGGGGTCTATTATGGACCCGTACCCGTGTGTCCCGGACGCGGTGCAGCGTGAAGAACGCTGCACCGCGTCCGGGACACGAGGCACATTGCTTCACGCCCTCTCAGGATGAGGTCCGTACTCACTCTCCCGCAGCATCTTCCCAAGTTGCAGACATTTGTCGGCATGTCCGTGACGGCTCGCATTGAGGGTCACTTAATTTTCAAGAACCCTGACGTGCTTGGCGCCAGCGGCATGAGAGTCGCTTTGCCTGCCCTTTAATTCAACGTCAGCCTTTCGCGTTCCCCTTCGGAAATTCGAACACAAGGCACGTCGTCGTCGCATGCGCAAGCAGCCGATCCTTTGCATCGGTGATGCGCGCCTCGGCGGTAGCGACGCGGCGGCCGGCGTTGAGCACGCGGCCCTCGGTGCGGATCACGCCGCTCGTCTCGTTCATGCCGCGCACGAACGAGATCTTGAATTCCAGCGTGGAGTAGCCAGTGCCCGCGGGCAGCGTGCTCTGCACCGCGAGCCCCATCGCGGAATCCAAGAGGATCGCGGCATAGCCTCCATGCACCGAGCCGATCGGATTGTAATGGCGCAGACCCGGCACGCTGTGAATCACGACGGCCCCGGGTTCGACCGTGCAGTCGAACGGCTCGACCGTCTGCATGATCGGCGGCTCCGGCAATCGTCTCGCGAAGATCGCGCGGACAAAATCGAGCCCCGACATCGATGCCATCACGTCGACGGGTACGATGCCGTATTCGATAGCCTGCTTTCCGGATTTATCGTTCATGATCTCTCAACACACCGCGTCGTCATGCCGGACCTGATCCGGGCATTTATGATTGTTCAGAGAGGATTGCCGGGTCAAGCGCAGCATCTGGCAGCCGTTCAACAATGTCCGCTACCAAGCTCGAGACCTTAAGCCCAGAAGCCAATCCCGTCACCTGACAAAACCCATCTTGGCGGTCTTGAGTGGGGTTAACAATCGCGTGCTCAACTACCGTGAATTTTCCTTTGGGCCGAATTGCGCGTTTCGGTTCAACTTCCAGCGTGTGGCCCAACGCGGGCAAGCCTCGTACGTCGTCGCCGTCATGGCACCTTCCGATTTTGCGCAGCTATAGTAGCAAATCTTGGTTAGTCCCGAGATTTTCTCTCCAGATTTATTGCACAGCAATGGCAGCCGGTAAGGCTCTCCCGTTAGCGGCGATTGTTCCGCAAATGCTGATGACGACGCTGCAAGAACGGCTAATGCCAAAACTATCCTCATCTTGCCCCTTCGTTGTGTCGCTCGCACCGCGCGCGCGGATTGGCGGACGTACAGTTGACGCCCGCCGCCGGACCGGGAGCGGAATCAGCAATCTCGCATCTAGTGAGGCCTAATAAGTTGATCGCTGTTACCGGCTAAAAATTCCCTTTTCCCTGAATATTTTCGTCGCGAAGTTTTCCAAGGAAAAGCCGATCACATACTGTTGTTGGACTAAGACCGCGACAAAATCGATCTCTGAAGAGAGAGACAGCAACGAGGGTCTTTGCCATTGGCACTGCTCCCACGTTCGCCCCTAGGCAAGGTGCAGGAAATGGGAGCGATCCATGTCAAGAAAAACGATCTTTGGCGCTGCATTGGTTGTGTCGTCGTTGTTGCTGGCAAACGTCGGATATGCAGAGCAAGTTCCGCCAGTTCACAAAGGACCATGGCCCATACGCAACGGTCGCAACTACCAACCGACCGAGAATGAGCTGAGATCCTCGCATCTCCAGGATGTTACGCCGGATCAGGCGCGCGAGATCGACCGGTTATACAGTGAGCTCCTAGCGGCACATCCTGCAACCAAAAATGATCGAGCGGCGGAAAAGGAGATCAGCCAATGAGATCCATCTGGCAACCATCGAGGATGATCGCAATTGCAGTCGTCATCGTGTCAGGCACCGGTGCTATAGCTTTGGCTCGACCGCACCCGATCTCCGAACCCGTCTTGGGAACGGAGTGGCAATGCAGCCGCGCTGCGTTCGTCGTCACCTGCAATCACCGCTGAGACGGAGCCCCTGATCCCGATGCGGGGGTTGAACCCACTCCGCCATCGATGACGAAGCGGTGTTGGTCCATCGCGCGGGGCTTTGGCGAACTGCGCCTTATCCGGATTCTTTGTCCTCGCTTCATCGTGCAACAGGGCGGAATTGCCAATCCCGCTTGCCTCAACCCGAATGTCTCTTGTGGGTCAATCGCTCCGTATTGGCTCTTTGCCAGCCACATCCGGTCAGCCCCTATCAACGGACATCGTCAGACCGCCTCGTCATGTCGGAAAAGTGCCATGAACGGACATTGAAACCGCCTGAACGGTGCTTGGGCTAGCTGCTCGCAAACTGCGAGGTAAAGAATGTCGACGCGCGCTGCGTTCGCCTATCCAATTGAGGCTTCCCAAGAAGCCGGGCCTAAAAAGTGAAGTTGTGGCCAACAAAGCCAAATCATTGGCTTACAATCACAAGCACTGATCTTGATCCTTCGCTATACGGTCCTGTCGCTCGCGCCGGCGAACTCTGATGATCGCGAGCCGCCCCGGTCGCTTTATTAATTTGGATCAAAGATTTCAGACGATGTCCTCTGACAGCCGGATCGCATTATTTATCGATGGGGCCAATCTCTACGCTACGGCCAAGGCGCTCGGTTTCGATATCGACTACAGGCGCCTGCTCAAGGAATTTCAGAGCCGCGGAGTACTGCTGCGGGCGTCCTACTACACCGCAGTTATCGAAGATCAGGAGTCCACTGCGCCAATCACTCCTGGTCTGCCCCGACAACCGGACAAGGTGCGAGCCGGTTCGGATTTCGCATTCGGGCCAAAACCGGAAGTGAAGTCGCCCGACCAACTGTACAGAGGTACCCTAATTGGGTAGGTTTGGCACGGATACTTAGTTTTTATCCCCTCATGCCGTCCCAACTTTCCCGCATAGCTCCTCGTTGGTCGGCTGGCTCACGAATGAGGCAAGCCATGGCGCATCGGGACCCTTCATCGCCAACACCCATGCCGACGATTCTCCGGTACGGCATTGCAGTTCTGTCCGTAGCAATCGCAATCGGGTTGGGTTCCTTCCTGCAGCGACATGTCGAGATCAAGTTGACGCCGTTCCTGTTCGCAGTCGCCGCGACCGTTTGGTACGCAGGAACCGGGCCAGGTGTGCTCGCAATTGTCCTTTCAGTCCTCAGCCTTAATTACTTCTTCCTACGTCCCTTTTTTTTCTTCAGCCCAATTAGCGATGCTGATCTCGTTTATTTAACCTTTTGCACAATTTGCGCCTTGGCTGTCGGCTGGGTCAGCGACGTGCGACGACGGGCAGAGCAAGAGCTTCGTCAGGCCCGCGAGGAGCTCGAGGCCAAAGTGGTGGAACGAACCGCCAGCTTACAGCGGAGCGAGGGCTATTTGGCCGAAGCGCAGAGTCTGAGCCACACGGGCAGTTGGGTGTTGAACATTGCCGCCAGAGAGACCATCCACTGGTCGCAGGAGACCTATCGGCTGTACGGCTTCGATCCCGAAGAGGGTATACCGCCATTTGAAGCACTTCTGCAGCGCATTCATCCGGAGGATCGAGGCAGGTTCGTCGACGACTTGGAAACAGCAATCCGTGAAAGGGCGAATCACGAGATGATTTTCCGAGCCGTTCTTCCGGACGGCACCCTCAAGTACATTCTCGGAATAGGTCATCCTGTTTTCAACGCATCCGGCGATGTCGTTGAATTCGTCGCTGCCGCTATGGACATCACCGAGCGCAAGCGGGCCGAGGTGGTCGGACAACGGCTGGCGGCCATCGTAGATTCCTCTGAGGACGCCATCATCAGCAAGGACCTCAATGGCACCATCGAGAGTTGGAACGGCGCGGCCGAACGGCTCTTTGGCTATCAGGCGAGCGAAGTCATCGGCAAGTCCATCCTGATCATCGTCCCGCCGGACCGCCACGACGAAGAGCTGGGAATTCTGAAGCGCATCGGGCGCGGCGAGCTCATCAAGCACTATGAGACGGTGCGGATGCGCGAGGATGGCAGCCTGCTCGATCTCTCACTGACCGTGTCGCCGCTCAGGGACGCGGCCGGCCGGATCATCGGCGCCTCCAAGATCGCCCGCGACATCACCGAGCGCAAGCGGGCGGAAGCGGCGCTGCGGGACATGCAGATGGAGCTGGCGCACGCCAACCGCGTCGCCACCATCGGTCAGCTCTCGGCCTCGATCACCCATGAAGTGAAACAGCCTATCGCAACGGCAGTCACATACGCCCGGGCCGCTCTGCGCTTTCTGGCTCGTCGACCACCCGAACTGGAGGAGGTGCGCGAGGCGCTCGAGGCGATCGTTGAGGCGGGCCATCGAACAGGCGAAGTCGTCGACCGGATCCGCGGGCTCATCAAGAAGGCGCCGCCCCGGCAGGAGTGCTTGGACATCAACGCGGGTATCCGCGAGGTGATTGAGTTCACCCGCGGCGAATTGGTGAAGAACGGCATCTCAATTCAGGCAGACCTCGCGGACGGCTTGCCGCTCATTGAGGGCGACCGGGTACAGCTGCAACAAGTGATCCTCAATTTGATCGTGAATGCCATCGAGGCTATGAGCGGCGCCAGCGACGGGACGCGAGAGTTGCTCGTCAGCAGCCGGAAGGCTGAGCCGGGCCGCGTGCTCGTAGGGGTGCGAGATTCGGGTCCGGGACTGGCGCCGGAGACTCTCGATCACGTTTTCGACGCCTTCTACACGACGAAGCCTGGCGGTTTGGGGATGGGCCTGTCGATCTGTCGTTCGATCATCGAAGCGCATAGCGGACGATTGTGGGCGAGCGCGAACCTGCCCCGCGGCGCCAGCTTTCAATTCGCCCTACCGGCGATCGCAAACACTGCGTCGTTATGCTGCACTCGTGAGCCGTCCTAAAGAACAGGCAACCCGACCGCGAGTTCTGCTGTGGGTCAAACTGAGAAGAACTCAGCCTGAGCAAATGTCTTCCGGGTTACCCCTGAAAGCGGACATTGCTCGATGCACTCGTCATGTCTCAAAGGTGCCAAAAGCAGCCACCCACGCCGTTCCACTGAATAAGAAAGAGAGACCGCCTTGCAGCGGTCTCTCTTTATTCCAGTGGAAAATCGATTAGCAGTTGCGGCTAACTCTTCTGAACGTCGGCCGCGGCTTTGTCCGTTTCGTGCCAATACGTAGACCCGGAATGGCCGGTATCCCTCAAATGCATGTTGGCTAGCGGCGGCTCGAAGGGAGCCGCCCGCTGCCGATGCCTGGCGTCACTACCAGCCGTAACCGTAGTACTGCGGATATACATAATACGGTGAATAGGCCCAATAGGCGGGATATCCGTAGTAGTAGTAATAGGTGGGATAGCCCGAGTACGAAGAGTAGGGATAATCCCGATACGCCCGATAGCGCACGTCGGTCGTCACAGCCGGTGCCGCCGCCTTGAACGACACGCCATTGATCGGTGCAGCAGACGAATTGGCCGTGGCGGCCACTGCGAGAGGACCAGCAATTGCGAGTGCAATCGCGAGCCTGCGGACTTGGATCTTCATGGAAACTCCTATTCGTGTTAGAGGTGATTTTCTCCAGACGACGCTGGCGCGTCGCCATGCGTGCAGCCTAGGACGATCGCGATCAGCGGCTCAATTGAACGTAGGTAATCGTCGGGCATCCAAAGGGGCCCCGGAACGATACAAAGGCTTACGGCGCGCGCCCTTAAAACCGACCACTTCCGCAATGGGTCAATCGCGTCGTTTTGGCCGTCGGCAGACCACTATCGCGGTAGGGACGCGAGTTACCTCGCGCCCCCCGCACAGATCCGTACGGGCCCAATTCGGGCATACGGCTCCCACCTCGGGTGTCTAACGGCGAAGCGCCTCTCTGGCCACGGATGAAGGATTCGCGGTTTCGGGAGCCAGTCGTCGGCCAACCGCTTGGTGCGCTCCCAGGTCGTCCAGTCTTTCTGGCTCCGCTGCCGTAGCGTGCGCCGCCAGAGATTGGTGACGTGGAAGAGGAACGCGGTCAGTGTCGGACCGTTTGTCGGCACCGCGTGGTAATTGAAGTAGCCGGTGACGACCTGCTGCAACCATCTTCCCTGCTGGGGAATCGGCTGATGCATGCTCCGTCGCAGTTCCTGTTTGATGGCTTGCAGCTTTGCCCGCATGCGGTCGCGCCGGGACTTCCGTTTGATTTGGAATTTGCCCCGGCGAGTTTTACTGCAGATAAAGGTGAAGCCCAGGAAGGAGAAGGTCTCCGGTTTACCGAGCCCGCGCCGCTTGCGGTTTGCCGCCGCGAAGCGTCCAAACTTGATCAGCCGAGTCTTCTCCGAATGAAGCGACAGCGCAAACTCCTGTAACCGCTCACGCATCTCGTTCCAGAAGCGCCGGGCGTCGGTCTCGTGCTCGAAGCCGGCAATGAAGTCGTCGGCGTAGCGCACGATGATCATGTCGCCCGTAGCCTCGCGCCGTCGCCAGCGCTCAGCCCAAAGGTCGAGGACGTAGTGCAAGTAGAGGTTGGCCAGAAGCGGTGAGATTACCGATCCCTGCCCGGTCCCCTTGTCACTGACCGTCACGATCCCGTCTTCCAGGACGCCTGCCTTGAGCCATTTCTGGATCAGGCGGATGATGCGTCGGTCGCCGACGCGATGTTCCACAAACTTGATGAGCCACTCCTGGCTCACCGTGTCGAAGAACGAGCGGATGTCGGCGTCCAGTATCCAGTTCACCTTTGTGCTGGTGATCCCGACCAAGAGCGCATCCATCGCATCGTGCGTGCCGCGTCCGCGCCGGAACCCATATGAGAACCCGAGGAAATCTTCCTCGTAGATCGCGCTCAGCACCGCAGCCGTGGCCCTCTGCACAATCTTGTCCTCAAGGGCGGCGACCGCGATCGGGCGCCGCCGACCATCCGGCTTGGGTATGTAAACGCGCCGCGACGGCAGTGCCCGATACGCTCCCCGATGGACGCGGGCATGCAGGTCCTCGAGATTGCGCTCAAGGTGCTGCTCGTAGTCCCGACATGTCAGCCCATCCACCCCGCGTGCAGCATTCTCCTTGAGTTCAAAGAATGCCTCCTCGAGGTGATCGACACTGACGTGGTGGAAGAGCGCGGTGAACTTCTCCTTCTTCCTTTGCCTTGCAGTTTGCCGTATGCGTTCCAGCGCCTGGGACACGCTCACCCGGTTCTGCGCCCGGCGCGTGCTTTGCTGGCCCGCATTTCCCTTGGCCTCCGCCCTGGGCTCCGCCGGCTCCGCAGCGGATCGCTCCGCCTTGTTCGTCGGCTTCCCAGCTACTATGGCGGAGTCTGACTCCCCGCGTCCGTTCATCATCGGCTACGGCTCCTCGCCTTCCCGATGCGGACCAGTCCGGCGAATGGCCGGTGGTCAGACGTGGGGTCTCCCGGTTCCCGCGCAAGGAGCGTCCGCACATGCCAGTGTCTAAGACCACGCCGGGCCGTCTGGGCACTCGCGATATCGCGCCCATCCGTATTGCCTTCCGTCACCGGAACGACGTCGGCACCCGGGAAGAGGGTACTTTCGCGGCTCAATGGCTGGCCTGTGCATTCCCCTGTCAACGCTTCGCTGATGCCCTCACGGGCAGCCGCGCATGACTCGGGGCCGATGCGGTTCGCTACTTCTTCATCGTGATGGACTTGCACCATCTACTCCTTGCCGGTCTCCCGGCGCACTCCGGTCTTCCCCCGGGGACGGACATCGTCAGGCCGACCCGGCACGTCCGAAAAGTGCCTGCCACAAGGAGACTCATGCGCTGCAACAAACAGCATCTCTATTCGATCACGTCGCAAAAGCTCAAGGGTCAACTGATGATGGGCTCGTGCAACTTCATCGCGGATTTACATCGGGAGTTTTGGCCAGACGAGTACGCACAAGATCAATATGACTTCGCAGCGTATACAAATTGCTTGCATAGACAGTTGGCAACTGCAGATGGTTCGCGCGCTGATCAATCTGATCCAGTTTCGCATTCAAAGCGTTAGCGTCGAACTGTGGTCCTTGAGCCTCCATATCGCTATCGATCGACCTGATTTCGTCATATAGACGCCTGATCCTCAGTTGCATCGTCCAGTCGTACATCTGCGGCAGCAACTTGAACACTGGGTATAGCAACGCGGCCAACGGGATCAGTACGACAAGAGTCTTTTCGACCAATGTTGCGATCCAGAACGGAAGGTATCCTTGCAGAAATGGTTGTCCGGATTTGTAGAAACGCTGTGCTTCTCCACTCAGCGGAAGATCGATTGATTCGGCAGCAGGGAATTGTCCTGCCTTCTGGAAAATTCCAGGCTGCGAATGAATCTGGACGGCTGCATCGAGCAAAAGGTACTGCAAGGCTGAATGCAGGTCCGCGCGCACGGCAAGACTGGCCTTCGGCGCCAACAGCACGACATCCGCTGGCGGGCGGTTGGTCGACAAATCGACGACCCCGGCAGGCAGGACCAATTTATGCAGAAAAGGATAGATAGCGATTAAAGCGTCCGCGTGCAGGTAGCTATCAGCCTCGATGCCTTTGGCATTGAGGAGAGACTGGATTACGGGAGACTCCCAGCCGGTCACAATGAACGCCGCGTCGATTTCGCCGGCGATCAGTTTCTCAGCCGCAACTTGCGGTGCAAATCCCGATACTTCGCCTATAATACTATCGAGCTTGGTCCTTGATATTATTTGCAGCGCCAACGCTCGCCCGCCGCTTCCCTCGGAGCCAATCGAAAGTCGTCGGCCTCGCAACCCCTGCGCGCCCTCGCCAATCTCAGCGCGGCGGAAAAGCCATATTGGCTCGTAGAATATGGTGCCAAGCGATTCTAGTTCCGGCGATTCCTTCTTAGTTGTGGTGCCACCCTGTGTGAAACCTACGCTTACCCCCGACTTAGAATCGCGTAGCCGTCTCAGATTTTCGAGACCGCCGGTTGTCGGCTGCAGCTCGACACCTTCTCTGGCCAAGATTTCACGGTAGCGGGTACCCAATTCGTAGTTGGCGCCACCCTCGGCGCCAGTAGCCATTACTATCGTGCGTGGCGGTAACGACTCAAAGACGAAGACCCCTGCGCCGAGCAAAATCGCCACTGTCGCGGCAAACAAAAGGTAGCGCCAGAATTTCTGGACGTAATTTCCAATATTCATCGAGCGCCAATCCTCGATTGCTGTAGTGACTTCGTACCCAATCGTAAGACGCCGACAGCATAACGGAAGGCAAAACGTCAACCAGCCGCAAATCACTCCCTAATAACTTACGGCAGAAACAGCTTGATGTGGATCAACGCAAAACACAACAGTAGCCGCGCCCGGGCCCGGCCTGCATTATCGAACTGAACTGTTGGGCACTAGTCGCCGATGTCTGAAATGGGTCTTGGTTGCGTGATAACGCGCTGACGCGGGCCGGGAACGTCCACGATCCGGTCGGCGTAGTCCGACACGGCCGATCTGAGCAATTTTTTCCTGTTGGGCGATCAGGGGCCGCCTCCGAGTCGTGGCGGGGAATGCTGGGCATGGTCTGGCTCGGTATCGGCACGCAGTGGGGTCTCCACACTCACGCTCTGATCGCTGCCAGCAACGCCCTTGTACCGACGATATTCATGACCCGCGTCAGATTGTAGGCGAGTACGCTGAGCGCCATCTCGCTCGCGACCTTCGGCAGCGTCTTCATCAAGAAGTGCGTCGCGCCCATTCTCATCTTGAGCGTGCCGAAGGGATGCTCAACCGTCTCGCGCCGGCGGCGCATGGCCTGGGGATCTTGATCCAGCCGCTGCTGCACGATTTCGAGAACGTGCTCATGCTCCCATCGCGTGATGCGGCGTTCTTTGCCTGTGGTGCACTGATCCTTGATTGCGCAGGTCTTGCAGGCGTTCGTCCAGTACCGGCGCATCTTCTGCCCGTGTTCCTCATTGGCATAGTGGAATTTGAGCTTCTCGCCGGCGGGGCAACGATAGACATCCTCCTCCGGCACATAGACGAAGTCCTGCTTGCCGAAGCGGCCTTCCGACTTCGCGCCCGACGTCATCGGTTTGGGCAACGTCACGCAAATGCCTGCCTGCTCGCAGGCCAGGATCTCTTCGCCATTGAAGTAGCCGCGGTCGGCGACGGCTTCGAGTTTATCGACTTGCAGAACGGCCTTGGCTTCCCGCGCCACGTTCGCCAGTTGTGAGCGATCCGAGCCGATATTCGTCACATCGTGCGTCACGATCAGATGGTTCACGGTGTCGACCGCGACCTGCACATTGTAGCCGACGACGCCCGAGCCACGCCCACTTGTTGCCATCGAGCGGCTATCGGGATCAGTGAGCGAGATTTGGTGATCCGGCGAGGCCAACATTTGCTTCTCGTAGGCTGCGAGTTTGCCCATTTCCTCTTTCAGCTTGTCGAGCTTCTCCTTGAGCCGCGTCGTCTTGAGCACCAGCACTTCGGACGGTTCCTGCCTATCCGCCGTATCGAGCTGGGAGAGATACCGCGCCACACTCTCCTCGAGTTGCGCGCGCCGGCGATCGATCTTCCCCCGGGTAAAATTGCGATCTCGATTATTGACCGCTTTGAACTTGCTGCCGTCGATCGCGACGCTCGCCTTCGCCAACAGACCCATCTGGCGACAGAGATTGACGAAGCTCGCGCATGCCCTGCGGATCGCCGGGCCATTGTCCTTGCGGAAATCGGCAATCACCTTGTCATCGGGAACGAGCCGACCGAGTAGCCATATGACTTCCAGGTTTCGGCCGGCTTCGCGCTCAAGCCGGCGGCTCGACTGCACTCGGTTGAGATAGCCGTAGATGTAAAGCTTCAGAAGAACCGAGGGGTGGTAGGCAGGCCGGCCTGTCGCTGCAGGCTCGACGCCTTCGAAACCGAGATCGGCCAGATCGAGCCCGTCGACAAAGCAATCCACCACACGAACGCAATTGCTCTCCTCGACCCACTCATCGAGGCATTCCGGCAACAACGTCGATTGTCCGCGATCGGCACCCTCAACGAAGCGTTTCATGATTGCCCCCGGCAAATCGCCAAGCGAATCATAGCAGACAGTTCGTTTTCACGCAGCCAGGGTCAATCTCGACCAAATTGGACCGTCCGCACGATGTCCGTTCTACCCCTGATAGCGACCGAATTGCGGACATCGTTGGAGGTCCGGTTCGTGCCAAAAGCGCCGTTTTGACCGGCTGGCAATCACTTCCGCTCCACCCTCAGCAACCGACCTTCGAGAAATGCGCGAGCGAGTCCGTTCGGTGCCGGCAGGCGACATTCCATTTTGGACGCCTCGCCCCACAGCGCCGCGGGGTTAATTTTCTGCAATCTCTCGTTAGCGGCGTCCCACCGCAACATCAGCCTACGATTCTTAACCTTGCCGTTGCTGCGCCCGCTCACCATCTTTGGTGCCAATTCTTTATCGCAGGCAGGTGGTGACCATGCCGGGCACGAGCAGTTGGCAGCTCCGCGATGGCGAACAAATCATTGCTTGCAATACAAGCCTATTGGGTCATAGGCACTTTTTGATCGGAATCACCCGCGTTCGCAACGAAGCGCTTATTCTGCGAGACACACTGGACTACGTTGGTAAGCACGTCGATGCGATAGTCGCCTATGATGACGCGAGTACGGATCGAACGCTGGAGATTCTTGGCGGACACCCAAAGGTCGCTCTGGTTGTAACAAATCGGTCGTGGGAAGCGGACATCGGGGCACGCCGGATTGCCGAGGGTCGACATCGCGGACTTTTGCTGCAGACGGCGCGCGAACAGTTGCAGTTCGACTGGATATTTTGCTTCGATGCGGATGAGCGCGTTACTGGAGATCTACGCGGATTCACAGAAGGAACGCATTCTAGCGATTACGACGGCGTGCGGGTTCAACTGTTCGACGCTTATATGACCCCTGGCGATCATGCGCCCTATCAAGCCGATCGCGAACTATTGGGCTTTCGTCGTTTCTTCGGCCCGGAACGGCGAGACATTCTGATGTTGTGGCGAAACCGGTTGGAGGTCATTTTCGCGAAGCACCATGCGCGAGAGCCGGGCGGCGTAGAACGCGTGGGGACCGGTCTCTATTGCCAACACTATGGTAAGTCGCTGTCGGTCGACCATTGGGAAGAGACCTGCGAATACTACATGCGACACTTTCCGTTCGATGCCTACGGACGAAAATGGCGCGATCGCAAAGGTCGAGCAATCCACACCCAATCTGACTTCATGCGGCCCTTGTACGAGTGGGGTGACACGCTCTTCGCGAATGCGGTCAAGATGTGACTTGTCCGAAAGTCGAACTTGCCTTTCCGGCCCGTGCCAATGTGACCGCTTGGCTGAGGGGCTCACGCCGAGCATTTCGCTTCTCGTTTCTCCCGACAGCGGACATTAAGGGGACATGCCGGGAAGTCCGAGAAGGGTCAAATTCGGAAGTCCAGGCGCGCAACTGGGTCGTCCGCTTTACCTTCAAGAACAGACATCGTCAGCGTGACCACCCATGTCCGAAAACCTTAAACTCGGTCCTCGGACCGCAACATTCGTGCGACGTCCGCTTTCCCCTGCGAAAGCGAAGGTATAGCCGACGCCCCGGATTGGCAGCTTCGTGCCAATTACGCTGCGCGGACGCTATCCAGGAACTTCTCGACCTCGTCCTTAAGGTGACTGCTCACATCTGAGAGTTCCTGGGCCGATGTAAGCATCAAACCCGATGTCGTTCCGGTTTCGCGGGCATTTTTCGCGACGCGCTCGATGTTGTCAGCGACATCGAGGGTGCCGCTGGCGGCGGCCTGGACGCCCTCCGCGATGCTTTGGGTCGCAGTGCCCTGCTGCTCGACCGCGGAGGAAATCGAAGTGGTGATCCCGCTGATACGCTCGATCGTCAGCGCGATGGCCTTGATCGCACTGACGGATTCTCCTGTGGCCTGCTGCATGTTGACAATATGCGCGCTGATCTCGTCGGTCGCCTTTGCAGTCTGGCCCGCCAGGTTCTTTACCTCTTGCGCGACCACGGCAAATCCGCGACCTGCCTCGCCGGCGCGTGCGGCCTCGATGGTCGCGTTGAGCGCGAGGAGATTGGTTTGTCCCGCAATCGAGGTGATCAGCTTCACCACGTTACCGATCCGATCGCCCGCCGCCGACAACTCCCTCATTCGCTCATCAGTGGCGTCGGCTTGCTTGACCGCATCGGCGGTAACACTGTTCGACTCTTGAACCCGGCGGCTGATTTCCACGATCGACTGCGACAGCTCGTTTGAGGCGGCCGCAGCACTTCGGACATGCTCAGAGGCGCGTCTCGAGGCGTCGGCGGATTGACCCGACATCTCCGCCGTCGATTGCGCGGTCACGGAGAGCTGCTGTGCATCCTTTTCGAATTGCCCCGAAGAATTCAGCACCCGCTCGATGATTCCGCCTATCTTGGTGCGGAAATCTTCGACAAATTGATTGAGTTCCGCTTTGCGCCGATCCATCGCAAGCTTCTCGGTATTGATGCGTTCGGCCTCAAGTTGGCCGCGCTCGATGCGGTTGTTTTTGAAAACGCCGACGGTGCGGGCAATCGCGCCGATTTCGTCATGGCGATCGGCGTGCTTAAGTTCGACGTCCACCCTTCCCTCGGCGAGAACGGTCAGCGTTTCCGTCACGGACCTCAATGGCTTGGTGACGCGGCGGACAATCAGCATCGTTATCCCGAGCACCAGCAGCGCGGCGATGGCCGCGGCAATGGTCATTGCCCAGAGAGCCTGCCACAGCATGCCGTCGAGTTCGGCGGTGGGAATACCGACATAGACGATGCCGATCACCTTGCCGGCGGCTCCGAAGACCGGCTGATAGGCCGTGTAGAAACGACGCCCGAACAATATCGCCGGGCCCTTGTAGGCCTCGCCGCGGCGAAGTACGGCCTGTGCCGGATGATCAGCCGCGAGTTGCGTGTCAACCGCCCGGTCGCCATTTTCTTTCTTCAGATTCGTCGTCCGGCGAACAAACTGCTGTGACGCATCGTCGTAGACGAATAGCGTGGCGGTGCCACCGACATACGAGGTTACCCGATCCACAATCTTGTGATCGCTGAATTCCGGCATCTGCGGGATTTCTATACGCTCAACGACGCCATCTCGAATTGCGATCTTCGCGCCAGGGAAAGTCTCGCCGAATGCAAGACTGAGAGTGCGGAGATTGGCGTCGATGTCGCGCCTCGCGCGGGTGTCGAAGTCGCGCGTCAACGACCAATAGCCCGCACCCACCACGAGCGCAGTGTTCACGGCTATCAGGAGAGCTGCGCTCAGGACTGCCTTTGGCCCCAGGTTAAGTCGCAAAAAAGCGAAGCTGCTTCCCTCAACTCCGAACGCCATGGGGGTTCTCCAGAAAATCGGCTTTTATGAATGAAGACTTACTTTTGGCTTTTATTTGTAAAGACTTATCTTTAATGATTTCCTTTACCATCAGGTTAATAAGCGGTTGGTGTGTATAATCCGGAACGCCTTCGCGGCCTTGAAATTGAGTTCAAATTTTGTGGTTGCTATCGGTACGTCAACGGATTTGGCACCAAGTGCGGCAAACGCCGGTTCGTTAGAAGAAGCCGACGCTCATATCCAAGCCGGAAGTTGCCAGGCACGCGAACACGACCACGCCAAGACCGCAAATTATAGCGATCACATTCAAAGCGTAGACGTTGACGTTGGTTTGCGTTTCGGAAACGGCCGGCGTGGAAACTTCTGAGATCGCTTTCATGTCACCCTCCAAAATTAAACCCCACGAAGGGGTTTGCCGGTGCAGACTAACTTCAAAGAGTTTATGGAAAATTGCCGTGCATCGTTAATTCTTCATGCATCGTTAATTCTTTGAGAAACTGGGGCACAAGGCCGGGCATGACGGAGGACAGAGTGCGCTCGCGCGGAATATCTCACGCGAGATATTCCACGTCGGCAAAGCGAACAGGCAATAGTCGTTAAGGCGGGCGGATTTGCTACTTCTCGACTCCTGGTGCTTCAGGCTTCAGGTAGACGATCAGGCAACAGCAACACATTCCAAGTCCCACCCGTGGATATTTCAGAGCGACAATCGCGGCCGCCGCAAAAATGCATAGAGTTGCGATCGACCGAAAGCGCATAATTCTGCGCTCCTTCGGCGGGACGTCCATGACTGGATCTCGCTCAAAAAGCTCCCAAATCAAAGCCATGTACGTCGCGTTTACGAGGAAGAAGACCGCGGCATAAAAGGCAACGGGCTGCGGCGCCAGCTCACTCACGGCCATCCAGGCGGTGGAAAATGGAAGCAGCGACACAGAAAACAGATGCGCGAAATTAAACCACAGGAGACGAGGAGTGGCCTCCGTGGCGTAACGCATGAGATGATGGTGATTGGACCAGACGATGGCGATGAAGAGATAACTGACCGCATAGCTGAGCCATGTAGGCCAGAGGGAGAGCAGCGCCCTAAAGGTGGGTAGTTCAGGCGGGCGCAGATCCAAAACCAGCACCGTTATCAGGACGGCGAACACGCCGTCGGAGAATGCGCTCAGACGTTCCGGGGTCCTTCTCACATGTGGCACGGCGGTCACCCCTTTCCCACGTCGAGAACGATTCGATGTGCGGCCGAACTCAGAGGGTTCGGCTCCTCTACCATCAGGCCGACTTCACCTCGCGACGCACCGTGCCGGTCATCCACCGTGCCGGCGGCGATACGACGAACACTATAACGTCCGCTATCTCCTCCGCATCATCGAAACGGCCAATGCCGGACTGCTGGAGGAACTGCTGCTTCGCTTCTTCAAATCCAACCTTCCTGGAGGTCGCGCCCCTCGGTGAATTTGAGCGAGGGCGCGGCGCCGTTGCGAGCTGATCACTTCAGAAAATCGCGAATGCTTTCAGCGATCTCGCGGGCATGCGTTTCCAGGGCGAAGTGGCCGGCGTCGAGAAAGCGGACAATTGCACGAGGATTGTCCCGCTTGAACGCTTCGGCACCCGCCGGCACAAAGAACGGGTCGTTCTTGCCCCACACCGCCAAAAGCGGCGGCTTGTGAGTGCGGAAGTATTGCTGGAAGGACGGATACAGCACGACGTTGCTCTTGTAATCGCCGAAGAGGTCGAGCTGCACTTCGTCCGCGCCGGGACGGGCCAAATAAAAGTTGTCGAGGTTTTGACCATCCGGCGACACCAACGTTGGGTCGGGTGCGCCGTGCGTGTACTGCCAGCGGGTTGTCTCCGGCGTCAGGAAGGCACGAAGCGCCTTCCGGTTTGCCTGCGACGGGTCTTCCCAGTAGGCCTTGATCGGAGTCCAGCCTTCGCTGAGGCCTTCCTCATAGGCGTTGCCGTTCTGCGAGACGATGGCAGTGATCCGCTCGGGGTGGCGGACGGCGAGCCGGAAACCTGTCGGCGCGCCGTAGTCGAAGGCGTACACTGCGAACCGATCGAGGCCGATGACCTCGGTAAAGCGGTCGATCACGCGGGCGACGTTTTCGAACGTGTAATCGAATTTTTCTCGCGGCGGCATATCGGACTGGCCGAACCCGGGAAGATCAGGCGCAACGATATGAAATCGGTCGGCGAGGAGCGGGATCAGGTCGCGGAACATATGGCCCGCGCTCGGGAAGCCGTGCAACAGCAGCAGCTTCGGCGCATCGGCTGGCCCCGCCTCGCGATAGAAAACCTTGAAACCATCGACATCGGCCGTGCGGTACCTGACAGGCGCCATCAAACCCTCCTCTGCTTGTAACCTCACCTGAAAATCAAAACGGTTATCGTGTGAGGGAGCGACAGCCGCCGGTTGCAGCCCTGCACGGGCCTGCTTCAATTGCCGGTGATGGAGCGGATCGCGTCGCGGATCATATCGACGACCGCTCCCGGGGCGGTGACGCTGGGCGTGTGATCGACCGCATGCGCCGTGATCTTCGCCTTCATCCGCTCCGCCATGTAGCGCTGCGTTTCGGGCACGATCATGCGGTCGTCTTCGGCAACCAGAAACCAGCTTGGAACATCCTTCCAGAGCGGGCGTCCGACCGGGACAGTAATGCAGTCCAGCGAAATCGGCCGCTGGACGGCAGCGAGCACGGCTCGATCTCCTGCGGATGCGTGTGGCGCGAACGCCGTCGCGAAGGCTGCTTCGGGTAGCCAAATCAAGCCGTTGCTGTCGGGTGCCAGCTTTGGCGCCTGGGGATGGGGTTCGAGGCGATAGAACACGTCTGCGACCTTCTCGCCCTCGTCGGGAGCAAGCGCCGTCACATAAACCAGAGCCTTGACGCGTTCGGGCCGCGCCAGCGCTATCACCGCACCGGCATAGGCGTGTCCCGCCAATATGATCGGCCCTTCCGTCCGGTCCAGGCTGCGGTTGAGCGCGGCGACGTCCCCGGCGAGAGAGGTCAGCGGAAGCGGCGCCGCCGACACGTTCACAGCCTCCGCCTTCAGCGCCGTTATGACGCGGGCCCAGCTTGATCCATCCGCCCACGCGCCGTGGGCCAGTACCACGCTCACATCCTTGATCGCCATGCTGCTGCTCCTGAGATCGGGGGCGGCCTGTAACCTGCTAAACAGCTATTGACAGGTTATGGATAGCGAGCCATAACTTGTCAACGGCTGTTTAACAGGTTATGCGGTTGGAACCTGCATCGAAGGGGGCCAATCGTGCAGCACAGACTGCCTGCCATTTTTATTGCCGACTCGCTCGGCCTCGATTTCCTGAACTCCATCGCGACGCCGGTCGATACACCCATTGACTGGCTGGACAGCGGCGATGGTCTCTTGAGGTGGCTGGCTCAAGCCAAGCTTGTTCCAGCGGATATTTTGGACGAACTGAAGGCGCGAGCGATGCCAGGTGAACTGGATGAGGTTGCAGATCAGGCTCGTGCGCTGCGCGAGTGGTTCAGAGGCTTCGTTCGCAAACATATGGGCCGGCCGCTTGCGCCCAGGGCGCTTCACGAACTGGATCCTTTGAACAGGCTGCTGGCACGTGACGAAGCGTTCAGCCGGATATCCCGGAATCGTCATGGCGAAGGCAATCGCCTGGAACTGCTGGCGATGCGGCGCTGGCGATCGCCTGAGTCCCTGCTGCTGCCGATCGGCGAAGCGTTGGCGAAGTTCGCGTGTGAAGAAGATTTCGCCAATGTGAAGGCGTGCAGCGGACATGCCTGCACCCTGGTGTTCGCCGACCGTACCCGGAGGCGGGCAAGGAGATGGTGCAGCATGGCCATCTGCGGCAATCGCGCCAAACAGGCCGCGCACCGCAGCCGGCTCAAGAACAAGCACTGACGGGCTGACGAACTCCAAACAAGGCCCAACAAACAGGAGTCTCAACCATGGCCGCCCTTCCCCTGATCGTCTTCGATGTCAACGAGACGCTGCTCGATCTCCAAACGATGGAGCCGACCTTCGAGCGCATCTTCGGCGAAAAGAGCGCCATGCGGCTATGGTTCGCCGACCTCATCCTGTATTCCGCGGCCCTGACTGTGGCCGGCTGCTACGTTCCGTTTACCGATATCGGTTCGGCCGTCATGAAAATGCTGGCGGATACGCGCGGCGTCAGGATTGACGACAGCGACAAGCAAGAGCTCACGGAAAAGTTTTCCACGATGCCGCCCTACCCCGAGGTTCCAGCGGCACTGCGCAAGCTGCGCGATGCGGGTTTTCGGCTCTTCACGCTCACCGACAATCTGCTTGAAGTTCAAACCCGCCAGCTTGAACATGGCGGCATTGTCGATTTGTTTGAGCGAAGATTCAGTGCTGATGGCGTCAAGCACCATAAGCCGTCACGCGAGGCTTACGCTCATGTCGAGAAAGAGCTTGGAGTTGCGCCCTCCCAGCTCTGTCTCATCGCCTGCCACACATGGGACACCCTCGGCGCCGTCGCAGCGGGCTGGGAGGCCGCGCTGATCAAGCGCGTCGGCAACGATGTTTTGGGAGTCGGTCCTCAGCCGCAGTTCGTCGGCGATGACCTGAACGACATTGCCGATCAACTCATCGCTCGACACAAGGGACGGAGCTAGTCAGCCGGTCATGGCGCGCTGAAGGTTTCGAAGCAGATGTTGATCACGGGGCAAGTCAACGTCCGCTTGGGTCATCGCACCGGTTTGACCGCGCACCAGTCACCTCCGGTCTACCTCGACGAACAGACATTCTCGGAGTCATGAGAAATCTTTAACCAGGCGGACGATATCGGAGCAATACGCCCTGCCCCTATTTCCTTGCGGCTTCGGCACGGATATCGATAATCGTAGCAACAAATATTCGTCGTGCAGCGTCGGACCTCAGGGCCCACTGCGTCGCTTCCGCCTTATTGCAGTGAACTCAACATCGGCAGCTCGATCGCTTGCGTCCGGAGATTGCTAAAGGCTGACGTCAATAATCCCGTTCAACAACCGGCACATGAGCCGCGCTGAACCGGCCAGTGTTCTGGCCCTCGCAGCTCGTACGTCCTATTTCTTGCTTGGATCGTCCGCCGGATCGACGTAGGTAATCGCAAAAGGTCCTTCGCCGTGAACCTGAACGACAGCCTCGCTCGTTGTCCAAGCGTAATGATTCATCTTGGCGGGCGCTTCAGCAAAACCGCCTGCCCCTAGTAGTTCGCCTTTTTGCGGGTCGAGTTTATTACCCATCCCGATGTGAAAATCGCCAGAGAGAACGGTTACATATTCGGAAGTCGGGTGATTGTGAGCGGGAATCTTGTAGTCCGCAGGGAGCTTCAATCGAACGGCATACAGGCCAGTTTTGGAAGGATCCCCTGAAACGACCGCCATCTGGGCGCCCGCCGGAAAGACGTTGGGGGCCGGCCCCCACTTGATGTCAGTCGCATTGACCGGCTTCGCCATGTCCTGGGCAAAGCCCATTCCGCCGCTCACCAGAAACGTCACGAGGATTAACATCAGCTTGCGCATTGCCACCTCCTCAATTGGAAAGACTTAAGATTAGCAGATTGAGATGAAACTGTCTGCCGCCCCGTTCATTTCAATGCTGACCGGGACCCCAGGAGATTTCTATTTTTTAATTCATAAGCCGGCCGCGCTCGAGCTGGCCAGAGGAACTTCAATTCACTCCAGCAGGGCCTTAGCTTCCTCAAGATCTGGAGTATCGAGGCCCTCGGTGAACCAAGCATAATGGGGCGCAAGCAGGCTGTGGGCCTCATCAGGGCGGCCCTCAGCGCGCAGAAGTCTGCTGACGCTCATGGCGGTTCTTAGCTCAAGGAGCCGAGCACCCTGCTCTCGGGCCGTTTCAAGAGCTTGGCCCAGACACTTTTTCGCCTCGCCTCGACGGCCCGCCTTGAGAAGCAGTTCTGCTTTCAATCGATGTACCTCAGGCCTGAACCAGCAGTCGTCCGTCTGGTCGGCCGCTTCGCCTATCAGCCGTAATCCACCCTCAATCTCTCCTGCGATCAGATGGGCTTCCGCTGCTCGGGCGAGACGGTACGGTACGTGGAATTTCGACCCTGTTGCGCGCCACGCGGCCAGACCCTCGCGCATAATTGCCAGACCCTCCTCAATGTGCGCTTGCACGACGTTTGCCCATCCGCGCAACATCGTTGCGTTGGCGACTCCAACGGCGGATCCATGCTTTGTGACCATCGGGAGGACGGCGCTTACAAAGTCCTGTACTCTCTGTGGCTCGCGACGAATCTGATGCAGTTCGGCTGCAAACCACAGCGCCTGGGCAAGCGTGGGCGGGATGATCAAGATCGCGCGCAAGCCCAAGACCCTTTTGCATTTGCCGAACGGCCTCGTCGGGATAACCCATCGCCGCCGCAACGATGGCATCACTCGCGTACCCGCAGACAGCCGGGTCATGGCCCCCGAATTGGAGGGCTTGATCCCCATGTTTGTCCCGTCGGTAAATAGCAAGCCCGGACGCGATATGATTGCGTGCCGTGGCAAGGGCGCCAGTTGTTGTGAAGATCGGCCACGCTGCGTGGTGAGCCTGCAGCACAAGCGCAGAATCGCCGCTCGTCTTTGCCATGCTGAACAGCTCGTCCAACAAGCGGCTGGAAGTCAAAATATCACCGCTCGTGTAGGCGATTAGCCATGCTCCCCAGACGGTTGGAAACAGATCCGCGACCCGCTGGGCGTGACCCGCCAACTCGCGAGCCC
Organism: Bradyrhizobium erythrophlei; assembly: GCF_900129425.1. NCBI lineage: Bacteria > Pseudomonadati > Pseudomonadota > Alphaproteobacteria > Hyphomicrobiales > Nitrobacteraceae > Bradyrhizobium > Bradyrhizobium erythrophlei. Next base: position 5,676,415 of record NZ_LT670817.1, read on the forward strand.
TGGCGTATACGCGCCCAATCTCCGGGGCCGCCGAGGACGTCGTCGTCATCAACGCCGGTCCCAAAGCAATCAGCAGCTGCAATTCCTGCTCGGCGTGTGCCGCCTTGTCCGGCAGTGCTTCAAGCAGTTCCAACGCGTTCCGAAAATGCGCGACCGCCTCCTTGTTGGCCGACCGCCTTGCAGCCCTGTTCCCTGCCCGCTGCCAATAACGAATGGCCTGCGAACCCAATCCTGCCTGAGTGTAATGTCGAGCAAGAACCTCAGGTTGGGCCTCGCAAACATCCAGGAACTGCTGCTCAAGGGCGCTTGCGATGCGTTCGTGTAACTCGCATCGCTTTGCGCGGAGCAACGTCCCGTAGGCGACGTCCTGTACCAGGGCGTGCTTGAACAGGTAATTCGCATGCGGCGGCCTGCCTTGCCGAAACAGCAAACCGGCCTGAATGAGGCGGTCTAGCGCCGGCTCGAGTTCCGCCTCTGTCTCGCGCGCAACCGAAGCCAGCAAAGCGTGCGAAAACTCCCTCCCTATCGCTGCTCCGATTTGCGCCAGCTTCTTGGCCGGCCCGAGCCGGTCGAGCCGCGCCATCAACGACGCGTGCAGGCTGGCGGGGACCGCGAGAGCCATCGACGGAACAGAAGCGGTGGTTCGCCGGGCCGCGTCCTCGCTCTCCGCTTCCAACACCGCCTTCGTCATCTCCTCCACGAACAAGGGAATACCGTCGGTGCGCTCCACTATCTCCGCCGTCACATCCGCCGATAGCTGCTTGTTCTCGACAAGCCGCGCGATGATCGCGGCCGCCTCACGCTGCCCAAGCCGGTTGAGTGTTAGGGTTGTCACATGCGGCTGCCCTACCCACGGCGCTACGAACTCAGGGCGAAAAGTTACGATAAGCAGTATCTTGAGGGTCGCTATCCGATCTACCGTCCGACCGAGCACTTCCAGGCTGGTCGGATCAATCCAATGCGCATCCTCGAAAATCATCAGCACTGGATTGTGGTGCGCCAGCCCGACGACTTGCGAGATCAGCGCTTCCAGCGTTCTTTGCCTGCGTTGTTCCGGGGCAAGCTCGAGCCCGGGATATCGTCCATCGTTTCGGAGCGAAAGCATTTCCGCAAGCAAGGCAGCATCCCGGGAAGAGGTTGGCGCTTGAGCGAGCACGGAATCGAGCTTGTCGAGCTTCATTTCCGGCGTATCGTCGTGCGACAGGCCGGCAGCCCGTTCCATCTGCCCAATGATCGGATAGAGCGCACTGTCTGCATGGTGGGGGGAGCAGTAATATCGCAAGCGCGTATGGGGTTCAGCGGCCAGATGTTCCAGAACCGCGGCCGTGAGCCGCGATTTCCCGATACCTGCTTCGCCCGAGAGCAGGACGACCTGTCCCTCACCTTCCCTTGCCCTGGACCAGCGGCGAAGAAGCAATTCGGATTCTTCCTCCCGCCCGACGAGTGGAGTCAGCCCGGACGTATGCAGGGCGTCGAAGCGGCTCGCGACAGAACTCCTCCGCAGAGCGGTCCAGGCTCTCGCAGGTCCGGCAATGCCCTTGAGGTTCAGGGTCCCGAGATTCCGGAGTTCGAAGATATTGCCGAGAAGCCTTCGGGTGCTCTCCGCAATAACCACGGCATCCGACTCAGCAATAGCCTGCAAGCGGGCGGCAAGATTTGGCGTCTCGCCCACGACGGCCTGCTCCTGGGCTGCACCCGCGCCAATAAGATCTCCGACGACCACGACCCCGGTCGCGATCCCTATACGTACGTGTAAAGGCGAGCCAGCCGGCGTACGCAGCATGGGGACTGCCTGGCCCAGGGCGAGCCCGGCGCGCACCGCACGCTCGGCATCGTGCTCGTGGGCCTGCGGATACCCGAAATAGGCAAGCACCCCATCACCCATGTACTTGGCAACGAATCCTCCATTGCGTTCGACTGCGGTCGCACAACAATGGTGGTAGGCACCGATGATAGCGCGCAAGTCCTCGGGATCGAACCGGGCTGAGAGGTCTGTCGAGCCGACCAGATCACAGAACATCACCGTGAGCTGACGACGTTCGGCGGCGTCTTTGGGTTGCGCTACAGAAACCGCGGAAGGATGCGGTGTGGCTGAGGTTTCACAGCCAAGCTCACGGATGGCGCGGAGCATCTTGCGGCGATCGCCCAGCAAAACGCCCAGCTTTTCCAGATCCTGATCTGTCAGATCGGGAAGAACCGCGAGATCGATATGGTCCTCTGCGAAACGCTCCGCATACTCGGACATGCCGAGATTCTTGAGCCAGTCGGCAATCTGCTGCATGGCCTTCACCGGCAGTTTTGGAGAACTGACGGAGCGAGAGTTTATCCCGACATTCGCTGGATAGCACGCATTGATACAGAAAAACGTTCGTTTCGGCACCCGATTCAATGAGCCATGGGCAGCATCAAACGGCGCGCCTTTCTTTGCTGGTGGCCTAACACAATTGAGCAAGACATCCGATGAGAGAGAACCTGTTACCGCTACATTCTAGGAGTCCGGCGGCGCGTCTCAAAAGTGCCAACATCGGTCACTCCGGCAAGCCCGCTACTCAGTCTGCACTTAACTTTCCGGGCGGGCCGCCCGTCGGTTTAGCTCAGCGTGTCTCGCCCTCACCAACGAGATGGTCGCGAAAGAATCCAACGACGCTCGCGTCGAAGTCACAGTGAAAGGCCGTTCTGTCGAAGCCGGGCGGATCGGTGCAAAAGCGCGGCAAATTCGCTGCGAACTGCGGCGAGCACGGCGGCAGGAAAGCAAAGTGGCCGGCAGGCACGACATGAATGTCTGGCTTGCCGGGCAGGCTGTTGGCGGTGAGCGCGGAGTTTTTCGGATCCACGCCTCCGCCTCCCAATTCAGATCGCCAGATCAGCAGGGGGATTTCAACCGCCGCCAAGGCTTCCGGCGTGAACATGTAGTTCAATGCAGTGTCGGCAAGCACAGCCGCCCGGATTCGGGGCTCGTGCGGCGGGTTGGATGGAATGTCGCCGCTGCGAAACTGCTCGCAACCTAGCGATTTATTCGACTCCGTGCAGTAGGGTGCGATCCTGCGAAAATCCGGATTGCCTCCCGCCAACACCAGGCCGGTATAGGCACCGGCGGAGAAGCCGAAGAAGCCGATTTTAGCGTGATCGATAGCCGCTCGGTCTTTCCAGTCGTTCAGCATGAAATCGAGCAAGCCGATCATATCCGCCGGACGTGACGCAAGGACGGACAGGCTGTCGCGTTTCGATGAGTCGCTGCCGTTGTCGCCGGGATGGTTGATGGCGGCGACGACAAAGCCGGCCTCGGCCAGTGCTTCCACAACGTCATCGTGGCCCCCGAACCAGCCGCCGCGGCCGTGCGAGACAATGACCAGCGGCAGCTTTGTCCCCGTGACAGGACAGTCCTTTACGCCCTGAAGCGAATCGACAAATTGCACCGCAAGACTGCCGAGCGGCACTCTCCGCGGCTCTGCTGCGCATGGATACCAAATGGCGCCTGCCAGATTTGGATCGGAATCGAGAAGCTGAATGCCGGCAGCCTGCGCGCAAGAGTCCGGACAACACAGGATGATGGCATAAGCCCGATACTTCCCAAGCACCGAAGCAGCCCCCCATCCGGCAAACGCACTGGCCGTCAGTCGGTGAAACAGGACTCGCCGATTACCTTTGGCTCGTCCGCGGCAATACGATCTTGAACTCGGTGAAAAGTCCGGGCTCCGTCTCGACATCGATGCTGCCGCCATGCTGTTTGACGATGATGTCGTGGCTCATCGACAGGCCAAGTCCGGTCCCTTCGCCAGACGGCTTGGTCGTGAAGAACGGGTTGAATATCTTCTCTTTTACCTCTTCCGGGATGCCGGTCCCGTTGTCGCGAATACGGATTTCGATCCTGTCTCCGAGGTTCCTCGTCGCAGCAGAAAGCATTGGCTCGAAGCCGTCACCGACCTCCGCCTTGCGCTTTGTCGTGGCGTAGAACCCGTTCGATATGAGATTGAGTAGAACTCGCGTGATCTCTTGCGGATAGACGTCAGCCATGCCGACGGACGGATCGAGATCGCGTTGAAGGGCGATACTGAGCCCTGTTCTTTCCGCCCGGGCACCGTGATAGGCGAGGTTCATGCTCTCGTCGACGATCGCGTTGATGTCCGCCGGACGATGCTCGCCGGAACCTTCACGGGAGTGCTGCAGCATGTTTTTCACGATCGAGTCGGCGCGCTTGCCGTGCTGAACGACCTTTTCGAGGTTGCTCTTCAGCGTTTGCGCCAATTCGTCCAGTTCGCCGCGTATCTTGGTGTCGAGCGTGGCGCCCGCAAGCAGGTCGTTCATCTCTTCAACCAGTTCCGACGACAGCGCCGAGAAATTGTTGACGAAGTTGAGCGGGTTCTTGATCTCGTGGGCGATACCGGCGGTAAGCTGGCCGAGCGAGGCGAGCTTCTCCGTCTGCACCAGTCGGTCTTGCGCGGCGCGCAGTTCCTCAAGAGAGGCGGCGAGTTCTTTGGTGCGTGCCTTGGTTTCCTCAAACAACCGCACGTTCTCTACCGCGATCACCGCCTGGTCGGCAAAGGTTTGCACCAGATCGATCTGGCTTTTGGTGAAGGTGCCGGGTTCAGGCCGTGTCAGCACCAGCACGCCTTCGACTCTGTCGTCCCTGAGCATTGGAACGCCCAGCGTCGCGCGAATTCTGCTCAGGGAACCCGTGGGCATTTCCATTTCCGGGTCATCAAGAACATCGGGAATGATTTCGACCTTTCCCGATGCGATGACGCGCGAGGTGGCCGAACCGCGGCCGGCCTTTGGCGGATTCGCTGCCCAATATTGCAGGAATTCGGCTGTCGTACTGGACGCCGCCTTCAAAGGAAAGACGTCGCCTTCGCGAAGGAAGATCGACCCCCTGTTGGCATCACTCAACTTGACTGCGGACGTTATCAGGGTCTCGAGAACAGTTTGCAGATCGAAAGCCGAGCGGCTGATGACCTTGAGGACTTCTGCGGTCGCGGTCTGCTGTTCCAGCGCCTCGGAGAGATCGGCGGTCTTCGCCTTGACCTCGTCGAACAGGCGTACATTCTCGATGGCAATCACGGCCTGATCAGCAAAGGTTTCGAGAAGCTGGATGTAATGGGCGGCAAAAGAACCAGGCTCCTTGCGCGTGACGCTGATTGCACCGATAACTTTACCCTTGCTCATCAGCGGCACGATTAATTGGCTGCGAAAGCCTCGCAATCGCGCCAGTTCCCGCAGATCGGGTATTTTGGCCCATTCGATTTCAACGTCGGGAATGTGGACGATCTCGCCATTGCGGAGTTGTTCTCTCCGCGGAAGCGCGGACAACGGTCTGGGGAACGACGCTTGCAGAGCCCTATCGGCCTCGGGGTCGGTTCGCGTGAAGGCCATCAGGTGCAACGTGTCCTCGACGAGGCTGTACACCGCGGTCGACAGGGCTTCCACCAGCCGGTTCGATCTCTCCGCTATGGCGTCGAATACCGGCTGAACGTCCGACGGCGAACTGGCGATCACCTTCAGGACGTCAGCTGTTGCGGTCTGTCGCTCAAGCGCCTCTTTGGTTTCGTTGAACAATCTCGTGTTTTCGATCGCGATCAGGGCCTGGTCGCGGAACGACTCGGCCAGCGCGATTTCGTTGTCACCAAATCTACCGGCATGCGTTCCGGCGATCCCCAGCAGGCCGATGCATTCCCCCTCGCGCAGGAGTGGCAGGTAAAGCGCCGAGTTGAAGCCGAAAGTTTCGCGGATGTGGCGCTCATATTCGGGCAGTTCGACCGCCGACCAGTCCGGCAAATGCAGGTTCTTCCTGGTGACGATGGCGCGCGACGGGAAATTGGCGTCTGTGTCGATCGCAACGGGCGCAAGATCGGGGACAGGAAGAGGTCCTTCCGGCCCCGCCATTGCTACAAGCCAGTAGGTGGTGGCGTCGCAACGCAGGATGAACGCCTTGTCGCGTCGGATCAGCCGCGCCGCGGTGAGCACGATGGAGTCAAATACCGGCTGCACGTCGGTCGGCGATCGACTGATGACGCGCAGAATATCGGAAGTCGCGGTTTGCCTGGCCAACGCCTCCTTGGTCTCGCTAACGAGCCGGGCGTTCTCCCGCGCGATTCCGTCGCGCTCGGCAAGACTTGACTTGAGTTCCTGCTCAAGCTCGGCAACCCCTCGCTTGGGATCAGACTCGAGGGCATCGCGTTGCGTCGTCATTCGGCGAGGGCTTTTCTGGCTGTCTGCAGCCCGCCCTGCGCGCGTTTTTCCTCGCGGTCTATCAAACGGCTATCGCCTGCGGCATCCGCCGCCGGTCGCCGTTTCCTGCGTTTGCCGGTCAAAAAAGCCCCCCAATTTTATGAACTCAGCCCGGGCCATAGAAGCATACCCAACAGTCGCTCGGCTAGGGGTGAGAACTCGCCATAGCGCAATGGAAAGGCTAATAAAACCCATGAAAATGATGGACCGGCCCATGGCCGCGCCCAACACCGAGGCGGTCCGCTGCCGCGATCGCGGCGCTGAGCCAGGCCTTGGCGGCGCGAACCGCGGTTTCCATGTCCTCACCCTTGGCAAGCCCGGCAGCGATCGCCGAGGACAGCGAGCAACCGGTGCCGTGGGTATTTTTGGTCGCGATACGCGGCGCCGACAGCGCGACGGTACCGCTGCCACGGATGAGATAGTCGATGCTCTCACTGCCCTGCCCGTGCCCGCCCTTGATCAGCACCGCCGGACAACCCATCGCCAGCAGCCGCTTGCCCTGGCTCTCGATCGCAGCCTCGCCCACCGCGACCGGCTCGTCCAGCAAGGCGGCGGCCTCCGGCAGGTTCGGCGTGATCAGCGACGCCAGTGGAATGAGCTGGGTTCGCAAGCCTGCAACGGCGTCCGCCGCCAGCAGACGATCCCCTGACGTCGCCACCATCACCGGATCGAGCACGATATGTTGTGGCGACCAGCGCTTGAGCGCCGCGACGACGGCGTCAATGGTCGGAAGCTGCGCCAGCATGCCGATCTTGACGGCCTTGACGTCGAGATCGCCAAACACCGCATCGATTTGCGCGGTCACGAAATCGGCGGGCACATCGTGAATGCCGCTGACGCCGCTCGTGTTCTGGGCGGTCAGGGCCGTGATGACGGAAGCGCCGTAGACGCCGAGCGCGGCAAATGTCTTCAGGTCGGCCTGGATGCCGGCGCCGCCTGACGAATCCGAGCCGGCGATGGTGAGCGCTATGGGCATCGCCGTCATTCGGCCCACAGCGATTTCAGCTGTCGTGAGGAGCTCATGTCCTGTCCTAGCGCGCTGTGTTATTGCCAGCAAGTTCCCGAGCGCTATATTGAGCCCAACCTTTCGGAGACAGCAGCGATGGTTCCCTTTTTCGTCCAGTTCAAATGCAAGCTCGGGCAGTCCTATGCCGTCGCCAACGCGCTTGCCGAGGCCGAGATCGCCTCCGAAATTTATTCCACCGCGGGCGATTACGATCTGCTGGTGAAATTCTACGTCGACAACGACACCGATATCGGGCATTTCGTCAACGAAAAGGTGCAGGTCATTCCCGGCATTCAGGACACCCACACCATCATCACCTTCAAGGCGTTCGGCCCGGGTTAGGGGCGTGGACTCCCATACTTGGAAACCCTGCCACCGGGCGCGCTGGTCGTAGCGCCGCGCCGCCATCGAACCTGGAGTGCCGATCCTGCAACCCGAATTGACAGTCACCTTTGGCCGGCTGAAATCATTCATTCATGAAGCGCTGACGAAGCTCGGCTTGCCGGATTCGGACGCCCAAACGGTCGCCGCGCTGATGGCGCAAGCGGACCTGCAGGGATCGGACGGACACGGCGTGACCCGCCTGCCGCAATATGCCCGTCGCATCAAGGCGGGCGGCTTCAACGTTCGGCCGAACATCCAGGTGGTGCGCGAGCAAGCCGGCACGGCGCTCTTGAATGGCGACAACGGCATGGGCCACCTCGTCATGAAGCGCGCCGCCGAGATCGCGATCGAAAAAGCGCGCAACACCGGCATTGCATGGGTCAGCTCGCAATTCAGCAACCATGCCGGGCCGGCGTCGCTTTACGCCAGCATGCCGCTCGCCCACGACATGATCGGACTTTATTTCGCTGTCGGGAACGCCAACCATCTTCCGCCCTGGGGTGGCCTCGACATGCTGCTATCGACCAACCCGATCGCCGCCGCGATTCCGGCCGGCGACGAGAAGCCGATCGTGCTCGATATGGCGACGACGGTCGCGGCCTATGGAAAAGTGAAGACAAAGGCGCTGCGCGGCGAGACCATGCCGGAGGGCTGGATGATCGACCGGCAGGGCAAGCCCCTGACCGATCCGAAACGCGCCGACGAAGGCATGCTGCTGCCGCTGGGCGGCATGGAGGCCGGCTACAAGGGCTACGGGCTTGCGATGATCATCGGCCTGCTCGCGGGCACGCTCGGAGGTGCTGCGATGGGCAAAGAGGTGATCGATTTCAATCACGATGACAGCAGCGTCACCAACACCGGCCAGGCGATCGCGGCCATCAACATCGCCGCATTCGGCGATGTCGGCGTGTTCAAGGCGAGCGTCGATACCCTCGTGCGCGATTTTCGCAACAGCAGCCGGATGCCGGGCGTCGACCGGATTTTCGTTCCCGGCGAGCATAGCCATGCCACGCGGGCGGCGCGGACCCGCGATGGAATTCCGATCGCCGCCGCGCTGATGCGTGGGCTGGACCAGGTCGCCGACGAACTCGGAATTGCAAGACTCGCCTAGGGCGTGAACCCATAAATTCAGAGTGATTGGACGGCCGCTTCGGTGCGCATTCCGCAGTCAAGCCGGACATCGCGTGAGGCCCGAAAAACCTCAACAAGAGACCCATGCGGCAGCCAACAGCATCCTGATTCGATCCCCGCCCGGAGGTTGTTTCTACCCCATCCGAATTCCGGGGAGACGGCCGGCATCTCCCGTGAGGACTTTTCGGGATCAGCCGGCATATGCCTTGTCGAGGTCGGCGATGACGATCTTTTGCATCTTCAACATGGCCTGCATGGCGCGATCGGCCTTTTTGCGATCGGGATCGCTCAGGTAACGGCCGAGGGCCGTGGGCACAACCTGCCAGGACAGACCGAACTTGTCCTTGAGCCATCCGCATTTCGATTCCTTGCCGCCGTCGGCGATCAGTCTGTTCCAGAAGTAGTCCACCTCTTCCTGGCTCTCGACGCTGACGAAGAAGGAGATCGCCTCGTTGAACTTGTATTTTGGGCCGCCATTGAGGGCGTTGAACTTCTGCCCCGCGAGTTCGAAGGTCGCCATGAAGTCATTGACGGTTTCGACCCTGGCATCGGGAAACACCGATTCGTAGAAGGCGACAGCCTCGGGGACGTTGTTGTCGAACCAGAGGAACGGCGTGATCGAAGTCATGACGGATGTCCTTGTTGATTGGGTTCAGACGGGCGGGTATCCGTCGGCTTTGTCTCGAAGGCGGTGGCGCGGGCGAGATGGGGCGACGGATATCAGGGAAAATCGTTGGCCATCATGAACTCCGTTTGCGTGGGCTCGCTCGAAGGACGAACGGGGGGACGGGAGTCCGACAGGGTGTCTGATTTTTTTGCCGGTCGATTGGCCTGATATGGAAGAGGCCGTTTATTGGGGCGGCCCTAATCATCCCGGACGCGCTCGCCACGCCGAAATTCAGACGGTCAGACGATTCGGTCGCGAATTGGCGCACGCGCATCACGAACGGGCAAGGTTACCTGCCCGCCAGACTTGGAAGTAGCGGTCCTGGCGATGGCGCTTATTCTTAGCGGCAAAGACCCTATCTGCTTTAGCCGTATCTGTACCACGCGCGCAACTCGATCGAACGGTTATCTGACAAGATCAAGCAACATCGGCGTGTCGCGACCCGACAACAGCTTGCGGCCAACCATCTGGCCTTCATCAAGTTCGCATCAATCCGCATTTGGTCGCGTGCCAATCAGTCCGCGCCTCAGGTGGAATGCACCCCCTCGCTCCCCGGCGAAGGAATTTTGTTTCAAAATATTTCTGACATCGCCCTCGTAACACAGCGCAACGCGCCGGGGTGGCCACGAGAATATCTCGTTAAGATCATTAACCTTACGCTTGGCTCGCAAGAGCCTTGCGGCGCGCCGGCTCCTCCTGTTGGCGCTGACCGACATCGGGGCTGACCGTGGATCGCGATGTTCGATACCATCATTCTGCTTTCGGGTGCCGCCGAGCATTCCACGTTTCCGGCCGTGTTTCGCGGACACAATCCGCTGCTGTCGGTGATACCCGTCGGCACATCAGCCGAGCTTGAGGCCTTGAACCCGGATCTGCTTCGCCGGGCCCGGCTGATCGGGTTCGTTACGCCGGTCATCGTCCCCGAGACCATCCTCACCCGGCTCGGCTACGGCGCCGTCAATTTTCATCCAGGTCCGCCCGGCTACCCCGGATGGGCGCCGGCACACTTCGCGCTTTACAATCGGGAAACGGAATTCGGCGCGACGGCGCATGTCATGACCGAACAGGTGGATGCAGGTCCGATCATCGACGTCGCGCTGTTTCCTGTTCCAGCCGGGACCTCCGTGCTTGCGCTGGAGGGGATGGCTTATGCCCGTCTCGCGCAATTATTCTGGCGCATGGCCAAATCGCTCGCCACGGATCCGGAGCCGCCGCGAACGCTCTCGCTCCAATGGAGCAGCAGGAAATATTCCCGCCGCGCCTATCGGACGATGTGCGATATTCCTCTCGACATCCCGAAGGATGAACTGCAGCGCCGAATCGAGGTGTTCGGCGGCAACCATTTCGGAATGTCGCCGACGATCAATCTGCACGGCGTCGAGTTTCGCGCGGTGATGCCGCCTGGCGGGCAAACCGCCGCCTAGTCACCAGCGCCGTCCCCAGCCGCCCCTGTAACCCCAGCCTCCGTAGTACCCTCCGTAATAGGGTCCGTAGCCGTAATAGACCGGCGGTCCAACGACGTAGGCGGGTCCGGGGCCATAGCCCGGGGGCGGCCCGTACTCGTCCACTTCTTCGTCGGCGACCATCGGCCCGCGCGGTGCGCGCCGCGCCGTCGCCATCCCGAGATTCTGGGCGATGGCATAACCATCCTGGCCGTTCAGCGAGGTCTGGCACCAACCGTTGGTGCACTTGCCGACCTCGACCGTCGTTCCCTTCGGAATCAGCGTGAGAACCGGGCTGTCGGTGCCGGGTGATTTACGCAGATTGGTATCCGCCGTTATGGTAATCGGCTTGGCGCTTGCGCAAACCGCCGACAGGAACGTGAAGATTACGGCCGATGCCGCGACCCGTCCGAAACTCATGGTGTCCTCTTTTTTCCCTTCTGTAGCCTCGCCGCCCGCCGCAATCTAAGCTCAGCAGCGGCCTCGCATTCAAGACCTCGCGTCGAAAAACATCCATCGGCCGAAACACATTCACGTGCCTCGGCAACGGTCATGACGCTAGTGGTGAAAACCTGACGCTTGGTACCCTGGCGCGGCCGAGCTGGAAACGTATGAATGTGGAAATCGAACTGCCTCTACCAGGCGAGCGGCTCTGCTGATATGACATTGGGAATGTTGAAGCTCTCCTGCCTCTGCGGCCAAGTCCGCATCGAAATCCCAAAGCGACCGGACTTCATCAACGAGTGCAACTGCACGCTTTGTAGCAAGTCGGGCGCCCGCTGGGCCTATTTCCATCCGTCGGAAGTCAGCGTCGTGGGGACGACGAATGGATATAGCCGGGAAGACAAGGAAGACCCGGCTGCAGAAATCCGTTTCTGTGCAAATTGTGGTTCAACGACACATTTTATTTTGACCGCAAGCGCCGTATCAAAGTTCGGGAACAGTCAGATAGGCGTCAATGTGCGCCTTGCGGATGAGAAGGACCTCGCCGGAATAGAATTGCGCTATCCTGACGGACGAGCTTGGTCGGGCAAGGGCGCCTTCGGCTATGTGCAGGAGGCTCGGATTATTGGCTGATGAGCGGGTTCGGAATGAGCGCTTTGCGATGAGTGTCGGTCGGTCTTGAACGACCGCAATTGAGCGCGAGCGAACCTCTCGCTCTTGGGTATCAAGTGTCAGATTTTGACCACTAGCTCTCCTTCTTGCGTGGTGGCCGCGGCGGCCCTTCCACCGGCGGCAGCGATTTCACGTATTCCGCGATGGCAGCGCGGTCCTCGGGCGACAATTGCGAGATGTTTCTGAGCACGCGCGCCATCGAGCCACCGACGGTGTCGCCATCGGGCATCTGCCCGGTTTCGAGGAAATAAGCGATGTCCTTCGCGCTCCAGTCGTCGAGCCCTTTTTGCGTGATGTTCGGCACCCAGCCCTCGCCTTCCGGATTCGGTCCACCGGCGAAGCGCTGCGAACTGATGATGCCGCCAAGGAAATTTCGGGGACTGTGACACTCCGCGCAATGGCCGAGGCTGTTGACCAGATAGGCGCCGCGATTCCACGACGCGGAGCGCGCAGCGTCGGGCACGAAAGGCTTGCCGTCCATGAACAGCCATTTCCAGATCCCGATGTTGCGCCTGATATTGAACGGAAACCGCACATCATGATCGCGCCCCTTGCCGGACACCGCGGGAAGCGTTTTCAGGTAGGCGAAGAGATCGCGGACGTCTTCGATTTTGGCATGCTGGTAAGAGGTGTAGGGAAAGGCCGGGAAATAATGAAATCCGGCCGGAGAGATTCCTTGCGTCACCGCGCGGACGAATTCCGCCTCGGTCCATCGCCCGATGCCGTCGACCGGATCGGGCGAGATATTGGGCGCATAAAACGTCCCGAACGGCGACGGGATGGCAAGCCCGCCGCCGAGTCGAAAGCGATCGGGCTGGCCGGGCACGGCATGGCAGGAGGAACATCCTCCGGCGTTGAAGGTTGTCAGTCCGTTCGTGCGGTTTGGCGTATAGGCCGGCTCGGTCACCGCCGGGATAAACGAGGTCGCCGTCAGCCACCAGTACACCCCAAAGGCAGCGACGGCGGCCAGAACGGCAACAAGGAAAATTCGTCGCGGCATTCATCGATCCGTCACTGTCCAGCTCAATCTATTGGCTAGTATGGCCGCTATTTCAGCCATAAGCTGCCGCAAAATTCGAGGCGTTTGAGTCCATTCCGGGAATAAAACCGGAATCCTATTGTTTTGAAACTGGCCTTCACTTGACGCCAACAGGGAGAAAACCATGTCGAAAACCAGAACTACGCTTGCTACGCTTGCTTTGGGTGCAACCATTGCCTTCGCCGGACCCGCCTTTGCCGAGAAGATGAAAGCAACGCTGGACGGAAAAGCCGAAGTGCCTCCGAACGCCAGCGCCGCCAAGGGCAACGCCGATATCGACTATGATGCCGCCACCAAGAAGCTGAGCTGGAAGCTGACCTATTCGGGACTTTCCGGCCCCGCGACCGCTGCCCATTTCCACGGGCCGGCTGAACCCGGCAAGAACGCCGGCGTCGCCGTCGCCATTCCCAATGCCACTTCAAGTCCCGTCGAAGGCAGCGCCACCCTGACGGACGCCCAGGCCGCCGACCTGGCGGCCGGCAAGTACTATGTCAATGTCCACACCGCAGCCAATCCGGGCGGCGAAATTCGCGGTCAGGTGACGAAGTAAGCTCCGCACCCGACCAATATAAAAAGCGGGCGGACGCATCAGGCGTCCGCCCGCTTTGTTGGTCAGATTGACGTCAGCTGTTCTTGACGCGGTAGGTCTCGTGGCAGCCACCGCATTGCTTGCCGATGACGGGTAACGTCGCCTTCAGCGTATCCAGATCCTTGATCTTGCCCTTGGCGTCCGCCACGACCTTGGAGAAGCTTGCGATGTGCTCCTGGAAGCCGGGCCTGTCCTCCCAGACTTTCGGCGACGCGTAGTAATCGCCTTCCGGCTTCTTACCCTTGATACTGTCGGGAAACAGGGTTGGGAACTTCTTGACGGTGTCCTCGAACTGGGCCATCGCGGCGTCGACCGTGGCCTGATCGTAAGGCTTTTCGCCCTTGACCATCGCCGCCAGCGCGCCCGCGTTCTTTCCGTTGCCCTTCATCATGGTCTGGGTCTGCTTGACCTGATCCTGCTGCGCAGCCACCGCACCGACGCAGAGCAACAACGTCCCCACAATTACCACAGTTCGCTTCATTCGTCTGTTCCCTCGTTTTTTCATCGCTCAATCAACTCGCATCCGCGAGCTGCGTTATGGTCGTTCCAACCCCGCTGACAGCGTTTCATTCCCCCGCGGCAGGTGTCACAGCGTATGCTGGCGCTGGTGCTCGCGGATCGCGATCCAGACCCGCTCCGGGGTCGCCGGCATATCGATATGATCGATCTTGTACTCGCGCCAGAGCCCCTCGATGATCGCGTTGACTATCGCCGGACAGGAGCCGATTGCCCCCGCCTCCCCAGCGCCCTTGACGCCCAGTGGATTGGTCTTGCAGGGCACGTTATGGGTCTCGAACACGAATGGCGGACCGTCGGCCGCGCGCGGCAGCGCATAGTCCATGAACGTCGCGGTGACGAGCTGGCCGTCCCCGGGATTGTAGACCGCCTGCTCCATCAACGCCTGGCCGATCCCCTGCATCGCGCCGCCGTGAACCTGGCCGGCCAGCAGCAGCGGATTCAGCGTCACACCGAAATCGTCGACGATCACGTAATTGACGATTTTGATGATGCCGGTGGCGGGATCGATTTCGACCTCGGCAAGATGGGTGCCGTTCGGGTAGGTGCCGTCGGCGCTGGTGAAGGTCGCGCTGGCATTCAGCTTCGAGGGATCGACGCCCGGCCGCCTGGCAAGGTCGGCAAAACTGACCGAGCGATCGGTGCCGGCGATTCGCACCGTGCCGTCGCTGATCTCGAGGTCGCCGCTGCTGGTTTCCAGCGCCTCGGCGGCGATCTCCCGCAGATTCTTGCCGAGCTCGCGGGTCGCGCGCTCGACGCTGACGCCGCCCGTCGGAATCGACGCCGAGCCGCCCGTGCCGAGGCCCGTGGCGACCTGATCGGTATCGCCCTGGATGATGTGGACGCGGTCGGGCGCAAGCCCGAACTGCTCGGCGACGAGTTGCGCGTAAGCGGTCTGATGGCCCTGCCCGGTCGACTGGGTGCCGATCAGGATGGTGACGTCGCCGCTGGGATCGAGCCGGACGTTGGCGGTCTCCTCGCCCATGGTGCCGCAGATTTCGACATAGGTCGCAAGTCCGATTCCGCGCACCAGACCCTGCTTCTTCGCGGCCTTGGCGCGCCTGGGAAATTCCTTCCAGTTGGCAATTTCCATCGCCCGCTTCATATGCGCGGTGAAGTCGCCGGAATCGTAGACCTTCCCGGTCGCCGTCTTGTAAGGCATCGCCCGCGGCGTGATAAAATTCTTGCGCCGGATCGCGTCCGGCGCCATTCCGAGCTTACGCGCCGCCGCGTCGACCAGCCGCTCGACCACATAGGCAGCTTCCGGGCGTCCGGCGCCGCGATAGGCATCGACCGGCACGGTGTTGGTGAAGACGGTGCGCACGCGGCAGTGAAAGGCCTGGAAATCGTAGAGGCCGGGCAGCATGCCGGCGCCGCCGTGGGGTATGTAGGGCCCGAATGTCGACAGATACGCGCCCATGTCACTGATCAAATCGACGTCCATCGCGAGGAACTTGCCGTCCTCGGCGAGCGCCATCCGCGCCGTCGTGACATTGTCGCGCCCCTGCGCGTCGCCGATGAAATGATCGGCGCGGTCGGCGGTCCACTTGACCGTCTTGCGCAGCTTGCGCGAGGCGACCGCGATCAGAGCGTATTCGCGATAGGGAAACAGCTTGGTGCCGAAGCCGCCGCCGACATCGGGGCAGATCACCCGCATCTTTTCCAGCGGAATCTTCAGGACCATCTGGCACAGGATTTCGCGCAGGCGATGGCTGCCCTGGCTGCCGATCGTCAGGGTCAGATGATCCCGCCCAGCGTCGTATTCGCAGACCGCGGCGCGCGTTTCCATGAAGTTGGTGACGACCCGCGGGTTGACGATCGAGACTTCGGCCACCGCATGCGCTTTGGCGAACGCCGCCTCGGTGGCTTTCTTGTCGCCGATCGGCACGTCGAACAGCACGTTGCCGGGATGGTCAGGCCAGACCTGCGGCGCATCCTTCTTCACCGCATTGGCGACGCCGACCACGGCCGGCAGCGGCGTCCAGTTGACCTCGATCGCCTCGATCGCATCGCGGGCCTGATCGATCGTTTCCGCGACCACGAACGCAACGGCATCGCCGACATGACGCACCACGCCATGCGCCAGAATCGCATAGGGCGGCCCGGTGAACGGATCGACTTCCAGATTGAACAGGCACGGCAGACCGCCGAGATCCCTGACGTCCTCTCCGGTCAGGATGGCGCCGACCCCCGGCAGGCCGCGGGCGCGGGCGGCATTGATGGTGAATTGGGCGTGCGCATGCGGCGAGCGCAGCACCAGCGCATGCATCGCAGGCTGCGGTGCGTGGTCATCGGTATAGCGGCCCTTGCCGCGAATGAGCGCGTCGTCTTCCTTGCGAACGACGCTTTGACCGACGCCGAACTTGATGGGAGCCATCATATCTCCGTTTGCCCTGTTGATAGCAGCCATATTGCAGCGGATCGCCGGGCAGCGCAAACGCCTTTAGCTGCGCACCAGCGACCGCAGCCAACCCCAGCCGAACAGCAGCCATATCGATCCGACATAGACGACCGCGCCGATCGCAATCAGCACAACCAGCGTCGTCACATCGCGCAGCGTCGTGAGATGCGCGAGTTGCGCCGCAGCAAGGCGTGCGGCAAGCCACAGCGCCGCGGCCAATACGAGACCGGCCACTAAAAATCTGGCCAGGGACAGCACGAACGCGCGCTCGAATTCCAGATAACCGGCCCGCACCGCAAACCCGAGCACCAGCAAAAGATTGATCCAGGCGCCGACCGCGGTCGCCAGCGCGAGACCGACCTGTGCCAGCGGTCCCATCAGCACAACCTTCAGGAGGACGTTGGCCGAGAGCCCGGTGAGCGAAGCCTTGACGGGTGTCGCCGTGTCCTTGCGGGCGTAGAAGGTCGCGACCGCACTGCGGATCGTCACGAACGGGATGAGGCCGATCGCATAGGCCGCGAGCGTGGCGCCGGCCGCCGCGGCATCGGCTGCCGTGAATGCGCCGCGCGCGAACGTTGCGCGCATGATGACATCGGGCACGGCGAGAAAAGCTGCGACGAACGGTACCGAAAACAACAGCGTAAATTCGAAAGCGCGCCGCTGCGATGCCATCGCGCCGGCGTGATCGCCCGACGTCAGCCGGCGCGACATTTCCGGCAGCAGTACCGTGCCGATGGCGATACCGATCACACCGATCGGCAACTGATTGAGCCGGTCTGCGTAATACAGCGCCGACAGCGCGCCTGCCGGCAAAAAGGTGGCAATGATGGTATCGGCGAACACGGCCACCTGGGTGCCCATCGAGCCCAGCGTGGCGGGGCCAACCGCACGAAAGAAGGCGCGGACATCCTCATCGAGCTTGAGCGGCGCGAAGCGCGGCAACCCGCCGTGGCGGGCGAGATCACCGGCGAGCAGAAAATATTGCAGGAAGCCGGAGATCAGCACACCCCAGGCCGCGGCGTGGCCGGCGGTCGGAAAGAAGGCCGCCAGCGCCAGCGTCGCCATCATCGAGATGTTGAGAAAGATGGATGCCGCTGCTGCACTGGCAAAACGGTGCATCACGTTGAGCATGCCGCCGTAGAGCGTCACCATCGTGATCAGCAGCAGATAGGGGAAAGTGATCCGCGTGAGTTCGATCGCGAGGCGACGCTGTTCGGGATCCTGGCTGAAACCCGGGGCAAGAATGCTCATGGCCTGCGGCATGAACAGCCACGCAACGACCAGCAGGACCACTTGCGAGAGAAACAGCAGGGTAAAGATGCGATCGGCGAACAATCGCGCCGAGGTCTCGCCACCCTTGCCATGAACGTGGGCATAGGCCGGAATGAAGGCGGTGTTGAAAGCACCCTCGGCGAAAATCGCCCGAAAATTGTTCGGCAGCCGCAGCGCCACGAAAAACGCGTCCGCCACCGGCCCGGCGCCGAGAATAGCCGCCAGCATGATGTCGCGCGCAAAGCCGGTCAGCCGCGAAAGGAGCGTATAGCCGCCGACGGTGAAAATACGACCGAGCATGCGCCGCTTCTACAGCATGCGGCGGTGCTTCAAAACGACGAAATCAAGTTGAAAACGCGCCGCGCACAGCCTTGATGATGCGCTCCTGCGCCGACTCCTCGAGATAGGCATGCATCGGCAGGCTGATGACGTCGCGGGACAAGCGTTCGCTTGCCGGCAGGCCGCCGTCGGCCACCGGGAAATCCCGATAGGCGGTCTGTTGATGCATCGACTTCGGATAATAGATCGCGGTCGGAATGCCCTGCGCCTTCAGCGCCGCCGCAAAGCTGTCGCGATCACAGCCGAGAGGCAGCCGGATGGTATATTGCGCCCAGACCGAGGTGGCGCCGCCGGCGACCTGCGGCACGGTCACGACATTGCCGAGCCCTTGCGCGTAGCGCTCAGCGACCTTGTTGCGCTCAGCGATCTCGTCCTCGAAGATTTTCAGCTTCTCGATCAGGATCGCCGCCTGCATGGTGTCGAGCCGCCCGGTGAGCCCGAGCCGGACATTGTCGTATTTGTCCGAGCCCTGGCCGTGGACGCGGACGCTGCGCAGCGTCGCCGCGAGTTCGGCGTCGTCGGTGAAGATGGCTCCGCCGTCGCCAAAGCAGCCGAGCGGCTTTGCCGGAAAAAAGCTGGTCGCGGTGGCGAGGCCGAAAGCGCCGAGTCGGCGGCCCTTGTAGCTTGCGCCGAATGCCTGTGCGGCGTCATCGAGCACGAACATGCCCTCGGCCTCGGCGACCGCACCGATGGCGTCATGGTCGGCGCTTTGCCCGAACAGGTCGACCGGAATCACCGCCCGCGGCTTGAGGCCGAGCCCCTTCGCGGTGGCGATGCCGCGCTTCAGCGAAGCCGCGTCGATGTTGAACGTGGCTTCATCGACGTCGACGAACACCGGCGTCGCGCCGGTCAGCGCCACCGCCTCGCCGGTCGCACAAAATGTAAAGGACGGACAGAGCACCGCATCGCCGCGGCCGACATCTTTCGCCATCAGCACCATCAGCAGCGCGTCGGTGCCGCTCGCGCAGCTCACCACATGCTTTGCGCCGCTGAAGTCGGTGAGCGCAGCCTCGAGCTGTGCCACTTCCGGACCGTTGATGAACTGGCAATGGGCGAGCACACGGGAGACCGCCTCATCGATGGATTTGCCGAGCCTGCGGCGCTGCGCGCCGATATCGATAAAGGGCACGGGTTCTGCGGGCATGTGCTTGTTCATGGAGCCTTCTGGGATTGAGGACGACAGGGTTTAGCCGGCGACGCGGCGCGGTCCCTTGCGGGCGGCGGAGGCCGCGGCGGGCCTGGCGGGGGTTTCCAGGCAACGGATCGCAATTTCAAGGCTGGCGACACCCTCGTCGCCGGTCACCGCCGCAACCCCGCCGGTGCGCACGGCATCGAGGAACGCAATCAATTCGGCGCGCAGCGGCTCGTCATGGCCGACCGGCAGATGGCGCATCGAGTAGCTGCCGTCCGGCTGGAAGCCGAAGCACTCGGTGACCTGACGGGTGAGCAGATCGCCCATGACGTATTTGCCGCGGGTCGCGACGGTGACGTTGCGCGCCTTGAACGGCGTCAGCCAGTTGGTGTTGATGTGCGCAAGCACGCCAGAGGCGGTTCGGAACTGCAGCAGCGCGATATCCTCGCGCTCGGCGACCGCGCTGGAGAGCTGCGGCTGCACTTCCACGATGTCGGATTCCGTGAACCAGCGGATCAGATCGATGTCGTGCACGGCGAGATCGATGACCACGCCGACGTTCGACATTCGCGGCGGGAACGGTCCCACCCGCGTGATGGCGATCGAAAGGATATCTTCGCCCGATATCGCCTGCTTGATGGCGGCGACGGCCGGATTGAACCGTTCGACATGCCCCACCATCAGCGTTACGCCGGCCCGGCGGGCAGCGGCGACGATGTCCTGACCCTCCTCGACCGACGGCGCGATCGGCTTTTCAACGAGGATGTGAATGTCACGGGCGATGCAGGCCAGCGCGATCTCGTGATGAAGGTGCGTCGGCGCAGCGATGGTGACGGCATCGACGCCTTCCGCGATCAATTCGTCGAGATTCGCGAACGCGCGGCAGCCCGCCAGCTCTGTGGCGCGACTGCGATGTTCCGGCAACGGATCAACGATTCCGACCATCGTCGTGTTCGGCAACCCGCCGAACACACGGGCATGGTTGGTGCCCATGACACCAGCGCCGACGACACCGACGCGAAGCGAACGCTTGACCTCGGCTTTCACGCCCTGTGCGGATGCTTTGGAACTCATATCATCGACCTCGGTGAGCCTCGGGCCCAAATCGTCCCGGCGCTTCTCCTAGCATGCCGCCACACATGTGGCGAATGCCGAGGGGCGATCCCGGACACGTTTTGAGTCAGAAAATTACACGCTCGCGAGCCCTTCGGCTGACCGCCCCTGGAACGGCCCGCTCAGTTCAATGAATCGAAATTTCGCGCTTACGGGAAACAATACGGGGAATTCGACAAATTTTCGGCCGGGAAACCGGAGATTCGTTCTCTGCCCGCCTGGGGTCTTTTGGTTGGAAGGAAGGTCGTCGGCGAGCATGACAGCGTTTCAAGCCCCAACGCCGCTCATCGGCTAACTGCATCTCCAAACCCGCCGCCCACGATTGTCGCAGCGAGAATCCGCAAATCGCCCATAAAATTTTGACTCTGGATATACTGGCTATCCGCCTGAGCGAGCTTTTCGGGCGTCGACATGTCTATCGAAGCAAGCTGGGCAGTGCCGGTGATTCCGGGGCGGATGCTGAATACGTTGCGGGCGCGGCGCGCCGTGATCACATCGATCTGAACGGGAAGACAGGGCCGCGGGCCCACGAGACTCATGTCTCCCCGCAGCACGTTGAAAAGTTGGGGCAGTTCATCAAGCTTTGCCGATCTCAAACATCGGCCCATCGGCGTGATCCAACTTCCGGCAACCTCATGCGAGCCGGCGACAGGCGCACCGTAGGTCATGGTGCGAAACTTATAACATCGGAACGGCTTTTCGGATTTGCCGATGCGGGCCTGCACGAATAGAACGCCGCCCCGGGATGATATTAATACCAGAAGGGCAATCAACATCATGACGGGCATGAGGAAGATCAGCCCCAGAGCTGAAACAAGAACATCGAACGTTCTTTTCATTGCTAGCCGGTCGGTGATGAACCAAATCTCGGTCATCCATACAGCTGTCCGCTGACGAGATGTTTGTACCGAGCCGCCTATGCCGATCTAGCTGCCTGGTCAAGAACGGAGTGAGGTCTTCGAAACGCAAGTGCGGTTTGCCGCAAACCTTCCTTAACATCTTGACGCGGTGCCCAACCCAGGAGTTCGCGGGTCTTGGTGACGTCAACCTGCAGCGAATCGGTCAACCGGCTTGCTATTGCGCGTTGCCCGATTGCCGCGGCGGCGATGGAAAGGAATGATGCCGGAAACGGCACTACCCGCGACGGCCGCCCGAGAGCTTCGGCCATCCTCCTGAACAGATCCGTCGTCGAAATATCTTCCCCGTCGCTAACAAGGAAAACCTGTCCCGCCGCATTGGGGTGGGTGGCGGCCAGGATGATCAGGTCAACCAGATTATCGACGAAAACAAACGAGCGCTTGTTGTGAACCGAGCCAAACGGCAACGGAATTCCGCGATCGACCCAATCCATCATCGTAGCGAAATTGGCTTTCACGCCAGGCCCATAAACCAGCGGCGGACGGATGACGGTCACTTCAAGCTCGGATGCAGCGGATAGGGCGAACAGGCCTCGTTCGGCTTCGAGCTTGGATTTCGAATAGGGGTTTTGGGGGTTGGGTTTGTCTTCAGCCTTGAACCGGCGACCTGGCTCGGTCGCTTCGCCGTTCACCTTGATTGAACTGATGAACACGAACCGTTTGACGCCGGCCCGGATGGCCTGCCTTGCCAGGTTCAATGTCGCGTCGCCATCGGCGGCCGGGACGTGGGCGATCTGGTCGGCAATCGTCTCGTTCATCACGTGCGCGCGCGATGCGAGATGAAGGATCACGTCGACCCCATCAAGCGCCGCTGCCCAGTCGGTCCGGGCATCGATGTTTCCGATTCCGAAATAGCCCACGCGCCGCGCACGCGTGACCGCGCGACAGCAAATCCCTCTTTTAGCCAGTTCGGAAACTACTGCCGTCCCGATAAAGCCGCCCGCGCCCGTTACTAGGATCATTTTCCCCCGTTGCGGGAAATAGTTATCCCGCCAACATCCCGCCGATCAAACGCTGCTCTATAAAACGTTACCACCGATCATGCCCCAGAAGAGTGACCTAGCCGGTACCGGCTGGATATCTACCATGATGCAGACAACAATATTAATAAAATACTGCGCCAAATCATAGTTTCAACCCCGCGTGGCCTGGAATAAAACTACATGCACGTAATCAGAGCAAGGGGGAGTTGGCGCATCGACGACATGACCTCCGATCATGCCGCAAGGGCTGGCTGATAGCCTTCTTGCGTCACCTGCCACGCTTGGAACATCAAGACACGCCCAAAGGTTTCGCCGCCCTGTCAGATGTTCCTGCCACGCGAGCCGAATCGGCGCGGGATCGAAGAAATCATCGGCTTTCAGCTGCCTTTCGCTCAACATATCCTCTGCCCAGTCGCGCAGAGTTCCACGAAGCCAGCTGTCAATTGGGCACGCCAAAACCCATCTTCGGGCGCTCAACGAGCTCCCTCGGAACATATCGCAGGATCATCAAGGTACTGCCCCCGGCCCTCCCGATCGCTCACGAGCGCTGGTAATCGTCCTCGATGCGAATGATATCATCTTCGCCGAGGTAGCTGCCGGTCTGGACCTCGATCAGCTCCAGCAGAATCTTGCCGGGATTTTCCAGCCGGTGGACGGCGCCGATCGGGATGTAGATCGATTCGTTTTCGTGCACGATCTTGACGAGTTGGTCGACGGTGACGCGCGCGGCGCCGCGCACCACGATCCAGTGTTCGGATCGATGGTGATGTTTCTGCAGTGAGAGCCGGCTCCCCGGCTTCACCACGATCCGCTTGACCTGGTGACGCTCGCCATTGTCGACCGATTGATACGAACCCCAGGGCCGGTGCACCTTGATATGGTCTTCAGTAACCTCCGGCGCGATCGTCTTCAACTTCGCGACCAGCCGCTTCAGGCCGTTGGCATCCTTCTGACGCGACACCAGCACGGCGTCCTGGGTCGCCACCACAACGAGGTCATCGACCCCTTCCAGCGCGACCAGCGCCTTGTCGGTCGAAACATTGCAGTTGCGGGAATCCTCGAATACGGCGGCGCCCTGCGCGGCGTTGCCCAATTGGTCCTTGTCCAACAGTTCCCACACCGCGTGCCAGGAGCCGACGTCGGACCAGCCGCACGAAACAGGAATCACGGCGGCGCGCGAAGTCTTTTCCATAACCGCGTAGTCGATCGAGATGGCCTTGGCCGATCCGAATGCGCTCGCGTCCAGCGTCACAAATCCGAGATCGCGTCCAGCTTTGGTCACGGAATCGGTGACCGCCTGCACGCTCTCGGCATCGACCTTGCGGTATTCATCGAGCAAGACGGAGCCGCGAAACATGAAGTTGCCGCTGTTCCAGAGATAGCCGGCCTTAATATATTCAGCAGCCGTGCTCGGATCCGGTTTCTCGACGAACTTCGCCACGCCGCGGACCTCGCCGGAAACCACTTCGCCCGGGCAGATATAGCCGTACTCGGTGGCCGCACGCTCGGGCTTTACGCCGAAGGTCACGATGCGGCCTGCATCGGCCGCGACCAGACCCTGACGACAGGCGGCGACAAAGGCGCCGGTATCGCCGACGACGTGATCGGCGGCAAGCGCCAGAACGATCGCCCCGTCGTCGCGGATCTGCGCAAAGGCTGCGCCCGCCGCGATCGCTGGGCCGGAATCCCGCCGCATCGGCTCCAGCAGCACATCGGCCTCAAGCCCGAGTTCGGCAAGCTGTTCCAGCACCATAAAGCGATACGCCGTGTTGGTGATGACGATCGGACGCTCGAACAGTGTCGCATCCGAAACCCGCAACAGAGTATCCTGAAATGTCGAGCGCGGCCCGAACAGCGGCAAAAACTGCTTCGGACGGACCTCGCGCGAAGCCGGCCATAGCCGCGTTCCGGCGCCGCCACACATGATCAGGGGAATGATTTGCTCGCCCATTGGCTCCTCGAACTTATGGCTATCGGCTGCTCCAGGACCACTTTACCCGTCGGGTCGAGGGTGCCGCAATACCCGGTTGTCCCGCTATTGCCAGATCGGCGCCAAAACCATACCAAGGCGTGCTCCATCCAAAGTCCAAAGCGCGGTCGCGGAACCGCGTGTTTTGGCAACCTTCTCAATCTAACGCGCGGGCGAGATGCGCCGGATACTGCTTTCGACGGTAAAAATACTGATCTCCGCGGCGCTGCTTTATCTCACGCTCCGCAAGGTCAATCTCACCGAGCTTGCCTCACGCATCAACAATGTTGCGAGCCTGGGCTGGATCGTCATGGCGATTGCGGTGACGTTCCTGCAGATCTATGTCGGCGTGCTGCGATGGCGGGAGATCAGCACGGAGTGTGGCGCGCCTCTCGGGACCACGCAAGCGATGCGCTTCAATATGATTGGAGCGTTTTTCAACCAGACGCTTCCATCCTCTATCGGAGGCGACGCCGTGCGGCTTTGGCTGGTCGCGCGCGGCGGCGCCGGATGGCGCGCGGCGACCTATTCCATCTTCGTCGACCGCGCCATCGGCTTGATCGCGCTGGCCATCATCATCGTTGCGAGCCTGCCCTGGAGTTACAGCCTTATCCGCGATCCCGCCGGCCGGTCGGCGCTGCTGATCGTCGATTTCGCCGCACTCGCCGGCGGACTGGGCTTTCTCGTTCTCGGCAGGTTGCCGTGGCCCTGGTTGAAGCGCTGGTGGGGAACGCACCATCTTCACGCCTGTTCGGTGATCGCGAACCGGGTGATTTTCAGCAGGAAGCATGGGCCAGCGATTGCGGTGCTGTCGATACTTGTTCATGTTCTCGCCGTCGTCATCGCCTGGTGTGTGGTGCAGTCGATTGCAGCACCGGTGGGTTTTGGCGAGATTTTTCAGCTAGTTCCGCCGGTCATGCTGATCACGATGCTGCCGATCTCGATTGCCGGCTGGGGCGTGCGCGAAGCCACCATGGGACTGGCATTCGGTTATGCCGGGCTGATGACGAACGAGGGCGTCAACGTTTCCCTGCTGTTTGGCGCAGTCACCTTCGTGGTCGGCGCACTCGGCGGCCTGGTGTGGATTTTCAGCGCCGAAAAGGCGGCGCAGGGATCCGCACCGATCGAGGTGCGAGAATAACAGGCACTATTGCGGCGCTTTCCTGTAACTTGACGAATGTGCGGCCGCGCCGGTGATATCCCCGGCAAGGACGCTCTTTGACAGGCTGATTCGGCCTCGGTAACGTGCATCAGTCGCGAGATGCCAATGAAAATCAGCGTCATAACAGCCAGCTACAATTCCGAGGCGACGATCGGCTTCACCGTTGAATCATTCCTTCGGCAAAGCCATCCCGACAAGGAAATGCTGGTGGTTGACGGGGCATCCAGCGATTCAACGCTAAAGCTTGTCGAGTCATTCGGTTCTGAAGCGATACGGGTTTTTTCGGAGAAGGATAAAGGCGTCTACGATGCCATGAACAAGGGCTTTCACTTGTTTCAGGGCGACGCCGTGGGGTTTCTGAACTCCGACGATACGTTCCACGATTCCAGGGCGCTCGCGGACATTGCCGCCGCAATGCAGAACTCCGATATCGTGTACGGCGATCTCAATATGGTGACCGATCACCGCACCAAGCGTCTCGTCCGTTCGTGGCGAGGCGGCGCATTCAAACGCTATTCGTTTCAGCTTGGCTGGGTGCCTCCCCATCCCACATTCTACATGCGAAAGGAAGTGGCCCAAAAGGTCGGCGACTACGACTTGAGCTACATCACCACGGCGGACTACGACTATATGCTTCGAGCCCTTGCGTTGAATAATTTTCGAGTGCGCTACATTCCTCGGGTCCTCGCAGACTTTCAGATTGGCGGTATCAGCACCAGGGGCTGGCGCGTCACCGCCCGGGCAAACCTGGAGTGCTTGCGGTCACGGCGCGCGCATTTGAACGCGCCCATCATCGACGCCGCATTTTTCCTGCGTTTCCTCAGGCGGATTTTTCAAATCCGGAAATTCAGGACTGTAAGAGCGGGCCGGATGGCGTAGCCTGCTCTAATGGCATGGCTGAGCCGAATTCGGGCACCGCATCCTTCAGGACGGCCTTGATGGTGGCGCGGTCGTCTCTGGCGATGGCGTGCTCAAGCGCCGCAATCCACTTCCGCAGCGCCAGCATGGGCGGCTCGTTGGGCTTGGCCGCCATCACGCCGGCAACCCCAATCTCGATGGTCGGCTCCTCGGTCGCAAACAGGATTTCGTTCAGCCGTTCGCCCGGCCGCATTCCGGTAAAGACCACATCGATATCATGCCCCGGCTGCAAACCGGACAGCCTGATCATGCGCTCGGCCAGGTCGACGATCTTGACGGGTTGCCCCATGTTGAGCACGTAGACCGAAACGTCCGGTCGCGCCGGCGCCAGCGCGTGCGCGGCTGCCGTGATCACCAGATCGCAGGCTTCCCGGATCGTCATGAAATACCGGACCATCTCCGGGTGGGTAACCGTCACCGGTCCGCCCGCCTCGATTTGGGCCTTGAACTTGGGCACCACCGATCCGTTCGACGCCAGCACATTGCCGAATCGCACGGAGATCAGACGCATCCGCGGCTTGCCGCCGAACTGCGATGCCAGATCGTGATCGAGCGCCTGGCAATACATCTCGGCAAACCGCTTGGTCAGACCCAGCATCGAGACCGGCTCGATCGCCTTGTCGGTCGAGATCATCACCATCGCCTCGGCGCCCGCCGCCAGCGCCGCATCAGCGACATTCACCGATCCGAAAATGTTGGTCTTGACCCCTTCGCTCCAGTCGCGCTCCAGGATCGGCACATGCTTGAGGGCGGCGGCATGAAACACGATATCCGGCTTGAATTCATTCATCAGCCGCAGGATGCGCTCGCGATCGCGAATATCCGCAATCCGGCCCTCGATGAGCGCACTGGTCTCGTGCGCCGCGAGGGCTTCGGTGACGGCATAAAGCGCCGGCTCCGAATTCTCGATCACCAGCAATCGCGCGGCGCCGAATGTCGCGACACGGCTGCAAATCTCCGAACCGATCGAACCGCCACCCCCGGTGACGATTACAGCCTTGTTCTTCACCAGGCCTTCAAGACGCGCGTAGTCGATGTTTTCGCTGGGACGCAGCAGCAGGTCCTCGACGGCAACCGTCGTCAGCCGCGGCGTTTCCCCGCTCTCCAGCGACGGCAGCCGGCTGACGATCATCCCAAGCCGGCGCGCCCGCATCAGGACGGCTTCGGGGCGCGCCTCGGGGTCGAACGCCGAAGGCGTCATGACCACCCGCGCGATCGGCTTGTTGCGCCTGGCGAAATCGCCAATCACGTCCTCGATATCGTCGATTCCGCCGAGCACAGGAACATTGCGGATCAGCTGACCTTGATCCGCCGCCGACGGCGACAACAGGCCGACCGGCCAGATCCGCTTGACGGCGCCGCTTTCGATTCCACGCAAGAGGATTTCAGCATCGGCGGCGCGGCCGATGAGCAGCGTCGGTGACGCATCCTCCACCTTCGCATGATGACGAACGCGCGTGTAGCGAAAATAACGATAGGCGAAGCGCAAGGCGCTGAGAAAAAACACCTCGAGAAACCAGTAGAGGATGATGGTGATTTTGCCGAGAAAGAACGCGCCTTGAACATTCGGCGCCACCGGCGTGCCGTGAACGTTGGGCGCGACGAAAACATAATCCATTACCAGGAGCGCGACGGTCAGCACGGTGGCCACGCGCAGAATGTTCAACGCATCCGGCAACGAAATGAAACGCCATTTCGTGGTGGTCAGATGGAAAAGGTAGCAAACGACGACACTGAACGCGACGAAATAGGGCAGGATATTCAGCAGCAGCGGGACACGATCGACGAACGATTCACCTTCGAAGCGCAGATAGAAACTCGCAATCAGCGCGAGCGCCGTCGCGAGCGCGTCGTGCGCGGCGATCAGGAAGTTCCGCAATGTAAATCGTGGGAAACGCGTCATTTCGCTGACCGGTAACAAGAAATATCCAGGTGATGCCGCCGTTGCGAGGCTGCTGATAGCTCATCCCGCGCGGGCACGCCAGCCGTCATGACTTATCGGAATTTCGCGGTACCAGTCCTGCTTCACGCGAGCCTGTCTTTAACACCATTCCACCGGCGACGCCCACGCCCACGACATACATCCATCCCTCGTGGAAATCGAATATGTGAGAATTGAACAGCGAGGTGAAAATATTTTGCACGACAACGAGCAATCCGATCCAGGTCGCCAGGCCTTCGCCGCGAAACAGCTGCAAATGCAGCAGCCACATCGCGTATAGCACGACAATTCCGATCACGCCCCACTGGACCGCGATGTTCAGCGTCTGGTTGTGCGGATTACCGATAACCTCGGCGCCGGCGCCGACGTGGCCGACGGCGGCCTGCTCAAACAGCCCGCGTGTCGATCCGGTGCCGTGCCCGAAGACCGGAGCCTCAGAAAAAAACCGCAGCGATTTCTCCCAAAATTCCAGCCGAAGGCCGATCGACGTCGGGATGTTTCGCTCCTTGTACAATCGGTAATCCCTGAGGAAGGTCGTGGTCGTCCATTGCAAGTGCGGCGATGCCGTCCAGGCCAGCGCTGCCAGCACGACTACCGCGCAAAATATGACGACGTTGGTTCGCCATTTCAGATGGAGCAGCGCAAATACCGCCAGCATGATCGGCATGGTGACCAGCGCCGTTCGCGAAACAATCACGAACGCCATGTTGACGACGAAGCCGAGCGCGGTGGCGCTCAGCAACAACGCCGGAACAATTCTTCCCGCCCGCAGAAGCGTGATGATGGGATAGGCGAGCGCCACGGCACACAGCGCGAATTCCTGGCTTTGATCGATATAGTTTTTGACCGGAACGCCGTATTCGGCCCCTGACTTGAGCGCGAGGCTTGGAGCGAACGCCACGACCCAGGACATCGCCAGCAACAGAACGGAGGACACCAGGAAGGCGATGAACACCTGCATGCCGCGCGTCGAGCGCTCGAAATGATAGAATAGCGCCGGCAGCATGAGTAGTTTCACGGTCGGGCCGACGGCGTAGAGCCGTGCCCCCCATGGCGCGTCCGACCAGAGCGTTCCCGCGACCGCCAGCGCGAACAGCGCGATCGGCAGCGCACAAATCGGACGTTTCAGCGATTGCAGGAAGGCCGCGAAGTCGAGGAAAGGCAGCATCGTGACCAGCAGTGCAACCGCGAAGATCGCGACCAGCGACGTCGACCAGGGCAGCGTAAGCGCGATTAGGACAACGAAAATATCGGCCGTCGTCGCCCAGGCGGCCGGATCCCGCCACAGCCTGCCCAACAACGCTCCCACGGTCTCTCGTGCCACCGCGCTCACGCCGTGCCTCCACGTGCGCGATTAACAAGCGACGTCGTACTGAAGCCCGGCAGTACGTCGACCAGCAGCACTTTACCGCCACAGGCTTCGACGATCTCGTGGCCGACGACCTGGTCGCGGGTATAGTCCCCGCCCTTCACCAGCACGCTCGGCCTGATCTGCCCGATCAACCTGATCGGCGTGTCGTCTTCGAAGATCACGACGAGATCGACCGCCTCCAGCGCCGCCAGCACCTCCGCGCGTGCGAGTTCGTCCTGCACCGGACGGCCCTCGCCCTTTAGCCGCTTCACCGATGCGTCGCTGTTCAGGCCGACGATCAGCCGGTCGCAAGCCCCGCGCGCCGCGGTCAGGACCTTGACATGACCGGGATGCAGAATATCGAAACAGCCGTTGGTGAATCCGATCCTCAGGCCCTGCTTCCGCCAGTCCAGAAGGTGCGCGTCGAGGTCGCTGCTTGTCGCGACGATCTTCTCTTCAGCCGCGAGGAATGCATGCGGCAGAATTTTCCGCCGCAGCTCCGCCGGTGTCACAACCGCGGTGCCTTTCTTGCCGACCGCGACCGCGGCCGCCGCATTCGCCATCCGCACGGCAGTCTCCCAGTTAGCCCCCGCCGCAAGCGTCGCCGCAAGCACCGCGGCGACGGTGTCGCCGGCGCCCGAGACGTCGCGCACCCTGACCGGATGCGCCGGGACGTGGATGGCCTCCCCCTTGCGCGGCGCCAGCGTCATGCCGTGCTCGCTTTGCGTCACCAAAATAGCTTCGCAGTCGGCAAGCTGCATGGCGTCTTGTGCGGCATCGACGATACTCTCCTGGGTGTCGGCCCGGCTGCGGGTCGCCTCCGCAAACTCCTTCCGATTGGGGGTCAGCAGGGTCGCACCGCGATAGATCGCAAAATTGGCGCTCTTGGGATCGACGATGACGGGCTTGCCGAGCTTGCGCGCGGCGTCGATGACGTTGCGTATCACGCGCGCCGTCAGCACACCCTTGGCGTAGTCGGACAACAACACGATATCGGCGCGCGGCAACAGCGGCAGGATGGCGTCGATCAGCCTCTGCTCGATATCAGCGGCTGCCGGCGCGGCCAATTCCCAATCCGCGCGCAGCATATGCGTCGAGAAATGTTCGGACACGAAGCGCACCTTGCGCGTCGTCGGCCGCTCGGAATCGCAAACCAGCACGCTTTCGATCAGGCTTTCCCCTGCCAATGCGGCCTGCAGTTTCGCGCCCGCATCGTCCTCGCCGATCAGACCGACGAAGATGCAGCGCGCGCCGATCGAAGCGACGTTGCGCGCGACGTTGCCGGCGCCGCCGATATTGGTCTCGCTGCGCTGGACGGCGATCACCGGCGCCGGCGCTTCCGGCGAAATCCGGGACACCTCGCCATAGACGAATTCGTCGAGCATGAGGTCGCCGACGCAGAGCACCGTTCGGCGGGCAATCGCGTGCGACAGGGCGTCAAAATCGAACATCTGTTCTCGTCATCTGTTGCGCGGTCAGCGGAAACGGTCGGCGGAATCGAGAAATCCCCGGACGTACGTGTCGACTGCATCTTCCAGCGCCGTAAAGCCCCCGTTATATCCGGCGCGCTGCAGCCGATCGACGTCGCTCTGGGTGAAGTACTGGTAGCTGCCGCGGATCTGTTCGGGCATATCGACATACTCGATATTCGCAACCGTGCCGAGCGCCGCATAGGCCGAGAGCATCACATCCTTGAAACTGCGGGCCTTGCCGGTCCCGACGTTGAAGAGGCCGCTGACATCAGGCGTCGCCAGCAACCACATCATCACCCGCACTGCGTCGTCGACATAGATGAAATCGCGGCGCTGATCGCCGTCGGCGATCCCTTCGCGATGGGATTTGAACAGCTGCACGGCGCGGCCCGCTTTGATATCGTCGAAGCGCCGCGCCAGCACGCTCATCATCGCGCCCTTGTGATATTCATTGGGGCCGAACACATTGAAGAATTTCAGGCCGGCCCATTGCGGCGGCAGCTTTTCGCCTCGGGCGACACGCTCGGCAACCGCCATGTCGAACAGATGCTTGCTCCAGCCGTACAAGTTCATCGGCCGTAGCGCCTTCAGCGCCGATATCGAGGGGTCGTCGCGAAAGCCCTGCGCGCCATCGCCATAGGTCGAAGCCGAGGAGGCGTAAATAAACGGCGTCGCATTGGCCGTGCACCAGTCGAGCAGCCGCATCGACAGCCGGAAATTGGTCTCGATCACGAGATCGCCGTCGGTTGCGGTGGTCTCCGAAATGGCGCCGAGATGGATGACGGCATCGAGCTGCCGGCCTTTCAGCCAGTGGGACAGCTCCGCCGGCGGGACGATATCCGCGAGTTGGCGCTTGGCGAGATTGCGCCATTTGCCGTCATGACCGAGCACATCGCAAACGGCGACATCGGCGCGGCCGGCCTCGTTGAGCGCGGCCACGACGTTCGATCCGATAAAACCGGCACCCCCGGTCACCAGCAACATTGCCTATTCCTGCCCTTGATGTGGGATGCCAGCTTTGCCCCAGTCCTGCCCGGCAGGCAACTTTGGTTACCCGGCGTGGTGAAGGCGGGGAGGCCCTGTCTGGCGGCTTTACCCGGCTGCAGGGAGCGGTTACCGACAGGAAGAGCATGGACCGGCGCTAATCTCATCATATGAACACAGATTCAACACATCAAGCGGAGACCGGGGATGCGGCCGATGCACGGCCGATCCTGATCGTCCCCTATATGTGGATCGGCGACTTCGTGCGCGGCCATTCGGTCGTGCGGGTGCTCAGGCAGCGCTGGCCGAATCGGCCTGTCGACGTGCTGGTGAGCCCGCTGTGCGCGCCGCTGGTCGATTACATGCCCGGCGTCCGCTCCGGGATCGTCTGGGACCTGCCGCGAAGCCGGCTTGCGGTCGCCAGGCAATGGGGATTGGCTGCGCAACTGCGCTCCCGCGATTATGGCACCGCGCTGGTCCTGCCCCGCACCTGGAAGTCGGCGATTGCCCCTGCGCTGGCCGGTATCCCCGAACGGGTCGGCTTCGTCGGCGAGGCCAGGTTCGGGCTGATCAACCGATGGCGCTGGGGCGAGCAGGCCCTCCCCCGGTTCATTGACAAGAATGCCGCGCTGGCGTTGCCGGACGGGGCTCCGCTGCCACCGGAATGGCCGGTGCCGCAGCTTGTTGTCCCCGCCGGGGAAACCGACCGCTGGCGGCAAGCACACGGTCTGGGCGCTAATCGTGCGGTGGCGCTGGCTCCCGGCTCGGTCGGCGCCTCCAAGCGCTGGACCTATTATCCGGAAGCCGCGCGGCTTCTGGCCGAACGCGGGCTCGATGTCTGGGTGGTCGGCGGCCCCGGCGAAAAGGCTTTGGCGGCGCAAATCGTCGCCACAGGCGGGCCTCGCGTCCGCGACCTGACGGGAACCGATCTGCGCAACGGTATCCTGGCGATGGCGGCGGCCAATGTCGCAATATCCAACGATTCCGGGCTGATGCACATCGCGGCGGCGCTGGGGACGCCGACCATGGGTATTTTTGGCCCCACCAGCCCCTATCACTGGGCGCCGCTTAATGGCCTCGCGGCGACGGTTCAGACCAAAACCGTGGTGCCGTGCCAGCCCTGCCACCGCCCAGTCTGCACCATGAACGACCACCGCTGCATGCGGGACATTCCGGCATCTGACGTGGTTGATATCACGATGCGCGTGCTGGCCGAGGCCAAAGCCCGCGTCGCGGATTGACCTCGCGCGCTTGCGCAGCCGCTACGCGGTCATTACCAAAGAAGCCAACTGCAACCCTGACGGTGTGTCTTGAGCCAAGATCTTATCGCAGCCCATCTAACGCAATCGCTCGCCGCCCTCGAGCGGACGACGCAAGATGACGCGTTGCTCGCCACCGCGCGAAAGATCGCGGCCGTGATCCTCGCGGCGCTGCGCTCGGGCAACAAGCTCCTGATCGCCGGCAATGGCGGCAGCGCCGCCGACGCCCAGCATATCGCCGCGGAGATCGTCGGCCGCTACAAACAGGACCGGCCCGCCTGGACCGCGATTGCGCTGACCACCGACACCTCGGCCTTGACTTCGATCGGCAACGATTACGGTTTTGAACAGGTGTTCGCGCGCCAGGTCGAAGGACTCGGCCGGCGCGGCGACGTGCTGCTGGCGCTTTCCACCTCGGGGCGTTCGCCGAACATTCTGGCGGCGCTGCGCAGCGCCCGGGAACGCGGGCTCATCACCGTCGGCTTCACCGGCCGCAAGGGCGAAACACTCGGTGCCTTCTGCGACCATCTGTTCGTCTCGCCCAGCGACGACACGCCGATCGTCCAGCAGATTCATCTCGCCGTTGCGCACGGGATCTGCGACGAGGTCGAGCAGGCCATAATGCGCGAGACCGCGAAAAAATGAGCGGCATCGATTCCGCCCGCGGCGCGGCCCGGCCCGCCGCGTTCCTCGATCGCGACGGCGTCATCAACCACGACGACGGCTTCATGGGGACGCAGGACCGGATTCGCTGGATGCCGAATGCGGCGAAGGCGATCCGCCGCCTCAACGAGGCCGGGTATTTTGTCTTCCTCTTCACCAATCAATCCGGCGTCGCGCGCGGCTATTTCTCCGAAGACGATCTGCGGGTTCTGCATGACTGGATGCGCGCCGAACTCGCCGCTCAAGACGCCCGGGTCGACGACATCAGATATTGCCCGCATCATCCCGATGGGTCGGTCGCCGGCTATCTCGAAGACCACCATTGGCGGAAGCCGAGCCCCGGGATGATTCTCGATCTGATGTCGCACTGGCCGGTGCGGCGCGAAGGCAGTTTTGTCATTGGCGACCGGCATAGCGATATCGAGGCGGCGCAAGCCGCTGACTTGCCTGGCTTCCTGTTCGCCGGCGGCGACCTCGACGCGTTTGTGGCTGATGTCATTGCTCAAACGAGCGCGCGATAAACTTCGGCGATCGCGTTTGCTTCGGAATCGAGGCTGAATTTCGCCAACACCCGCGCCCGCGCCCGCTCACCGATTGCCGCCGCTGACGCCGGATCGCGCATCAGCGGCTCCAGGGCTGCGACAAGCGCATCGACATCGCCCGGCGGCGTCAGCGCGCCTGTCACGCCATCCTCGACCACCAGCTCGGCGGCCCCCGCGCGCGACGCCACCAATGCTGCGCCTACCGCCATAGCCTCAATCAGCGTCAATCCAAAACCTTCGTTGCGGGAAGTGAACGCGTAGATCGTCAGCCGCTGGTACCACCGCTGCACCTCCTCGATCGGAAGTTCACCTGTGATGACGATGCGCGACCCAAGACCCGCGGCCTCGATCCGCTTTTTCAGATCGTTCGCGAAGACCGACTGCTCGGGCGTGATCGCGCCGACCAACACGGCGGTGAAATCGGGATAGCGCGGCAGCAGCCGGCACATCGCATCCACGAAAACATCGCTGCCTTTTTGCGCGCGCACCCGGCCGAAGCAGCCGATCGCATGGCGGCCCGGCAATCCAGCTTCCGCGAACGCCGCCGCGCGGTCGGCCGGCGGTGCATACAGATCGGTGTCGACGCCGTGCGGAATCACCGTCGCCTCGCGCTTGAGAAACGACGCCGAAATGTCGCTGGTGGCGATGATCGCATCCATCCGGCTGATCAGCCAGCGGGTGATCCAGGTATGGTGCCGCTGCGCCGCCGAGGTGAATACCAGCTTCAGGGGCCAGCCGAGCGATTGCAACAGGACGCCGACGATCATCTCGTTGTTGCGCCGCGCGTGCCAGATCAGAGGTGAGCGGCGACGCCATAATTTCAGGAGGTCCGCGATACCGATCCGCGCGATGCCCTCGGGCGCATCGGGACCAAGCCAGGCCGCACGAAATAGCTGAGCCAGTTTCGGCGCCACCATCCGGTTGGTCGCAGTGACGCCGGAATAACGCCTGTGCAGATTGGGCACGATCAACTGCAGATGATCAGCGGAATT
Source organism: Bradyrhizobium erythrophlei (assembly GCF_900129425.1). NCBI lineage: Bacteria > Pseudomonadati > Pseudomonadota > Alphaproteobacteria > Hyphomicrobiales > Nitrobacteraceae > Bradyrhizobium > Bradyrhizobium erythrophlei. The sequence continues at coordinate 5,711,941 of NZ_LT670817.1, forward strand.
GTTCTCGATCGGCACATCACGCTCCGGTTTCGCGCTTTTCCTATACGCAACATTAAGCATAGTGACCAGTTCGCCTGCGCCGAAACCCACTCTTCACCGCGCCCCGGATAGCATCCGCCGGCAATTGGGAGATGGGTGAGTTCATGACCGTGCTTGTCACCGGCGGCGCCGGTTATATCGGAAGTCACATGGTTCACGCGCTGGCGGAAGCCGGCGAAAGCGTTGTGGTGATCGACAACCTGTCCACCGGCTTCTCCACGTTCCTGCCGGAAGGCGTGCCGCTGTTCATCGGCGACGCCGCGGATGAGAATCTCGTCGAAGGCGTGATATCGGCGCATGGTGTCGAGAGCATCATTCATTTTGCGGGTTCGGTGGTGGTGCCGGATTCGATGCGCGATCCGCTCGCCTATTACCGCAACAACACCATGACCACGCGCAGCCTTTTGAACGCGGCGGTGAAGTGCGGCGTCAGCCGCTTCATCTTTTCATCGACCGCGGCGGTGTACGGCAATCCGGATCAGGTACCAGTCCCCGAGAATGCGCCGACGCGGCCGCTGTCGCCTTACGGCTCCTCGAAGCTGATGACCGAAATCATGCTGCATGACGTCGCTTCCGCCCACGGCATGACCTACGTCGTGCTGCGCTACTTCAACGTCGCGGGCGCCGATCCGCTGGCGCGCATCGGACTGGCGACCGTCGGCGCGACCCATCTGCTGAAAATCGCGGTCGAGGCGGCAACCGGACAGCGCGCCAAGATCGATGTGTTCGGAACCGACTACCCGACCCCGGATGGAAGCTGCATCCGGGATTTCATTCACGTCAGCGATCTGGCGCAGGCGCATCGCGCGGCGCTGTCCTATCTGCGCAGCGGCGGGGCGTCGGTGACGCTGAATTGCGGCTACGGCCGCGGCTATTCCGTGCTGGAAACCATCGAGGCGGTGCGGCGCGTGTCCGGGCGCAATTTTGCGGTTCAATATGCCCCGCGCCGATCGGGCGATATCATGACCATGATCGCGGACACCAGCCGGATCCGCGCGACGCTGAACTGGACGCCGCAATACGATGATCTCGAAACCATCGCCGCCCACGCGCTGGCGTGGGAAGAGAAACTGTTCCGCGAGCGCCATGGCGAACTGCAGCACGCGGTATCAGCCTAAAACCTCATTCGGCGCAAGCCCTGATTTGGCTTGAAAAACCGTGATATAGCGGGCAAGGAGACGGACGTTTCGCAAGCCAACCCTGACACGCGGGCGGATGCCTGCCGAGCGCTGTCAATGGAACGCGGATGACCGAACTTCCAAGGAAAATCACTGACGATCCCTATGGCGCCGCGATCCTGATTCGCCGCCTGATCACGGAACAGGGAGCCGCCTACTGGCGCCGCTACCTGCTGGCATTCGTGCTGATGGGGGTGTCGGCCGGTGCGACCGCCGCCTCGGCCTATGTCCTCGGCCAAGTTATCAACAAGGCCTATGTCGACAAGGACGTGCGCGGCATCGCCATCCTTTCGGGGGTTACCGTCCTGATCTTCATCCTCAAGGGGGCTGCGACCTACGGTCACCAGGTGATCCTGTCGAAAATCAGCAACGCCATCCTCGCCAACAACCAGCGCAGGCTGTTCGCCAAGCTGATGAACGAAAGCGTCGCCTTTTTCTCGGAGCGCCATTCATCGGAATTTCTGGCACGCCTGACGTCAGGCGCATATTCGGTCACGCAAGTGCTGAGCCTGCTGATCAATGCGCTCGGACGCGACCTGTTGCTGCTGATCGGGCTCGTCGCCGTCATGCTGATGCAGGATCCGTACATGGCGCTGCTCGGATTCGCAGTGGCGCCGCCGGCGATGCTGGTGCTGCGCAAGCTGGTGAAGCGGATCAAGGGCCTGGCGCACAACCAGTTCACCGGCACCGCCGACATTCTCGAAACCATGCAGGAATCGCTGCAGGGTATTCGCACCGTCAAGGCGTTCACGCTCGAACAGACCATGCGGGAGCGGATCGACGCCAGTATCAGCGCGGTCGAGTATAACGCCAACAAGATGGCGCGGGTTTCCAATCGTTCGAGCCCGCTGATGGAAACGCTGGGCGGTTTCGCGGTCGCGGGCGGCCTGATGTATGGCGGCTACAGCGTGGTCGCGATGGGCGCGACGCCGGGCCAGTTCTTTTCGTTCCTGACCGCGTTCCTGATGGCCTACGAGCCGGCCAAGCGGCTGGCCCGCCTTAATATCGAATTGAACAGCAATCTGATCGGCGCGCGCAAATTGCTGGAGATCGTCGACAGCCCTTCCAGCGAACCCATCGACGACGACAAGCCGGCATTGCAGCTGACCGAGGCGCGGGTCGAATTGCGTGACGTGACCTTTGCCTACCGTCCGAACGAGCCGGTGATCAGCCGCATGAGCTTCGTCGCTGAACCCGGAAAGGTCACCGCCCTGGTCGGTCCCTCCGGCGGCGGCAAGTCGACGTTGCTGGCGCTGCTGCTGCGATTCTACGACGTCACCGACGGCGACATCCAGATCGATGGACAGTCGATTTCCACCGTGTCGCGACGGTCGCTCCGCCAGCAGACCGCCTATGTCGGCCAGGACGTCTATCTGTTCCGCGCCACCATCCGCGAGAACATCGCGTTCGGCAAGGTCGGCGCGACGGAGGCCGAGATCGTGGCCGCCGCAAAGGCGGCTTGCGCGCATGACTTCATCATGGGCTTTCCGCTCGGCTACGATACGCCGGTGGGCGAGCACGGCACGCAATTGTCCGGCGGCCAGCGTCAGCGCATCGCCGTCGCCCGGGCGCTGGTAAAGAACGCGCCGGTGATCCTGCTCGACGAAGCCACCGCGGCGCTGGATTCGGAATCCGAACAGCAGGTGCAGGAAGCGATCGAACACCTCTGCCAGAACCGCACCACCATCGTCATCGCCCATCGGCTGCACACCATCATGCATGCCGACGCGATCCTGGTGGTCGAGGGCGGCGAGATCGTCGAGCGCGGGCGGCACGACGACCTGCTGCGCCGTGGCGGCCGCTATGCCTCGTTCTTCCGGATCCAGCACCGCGACGCCGGCCCTCTCACTCTGGCGCCGATCAGCGCAACCGCGTAAAGCTGTCGCCGAGTTTTCCGCCCCTCACCCGTCGAGAGCCCGTTCATGAGCGCCACATCCTTCGTCATTCCTGCCCCTCCGCAAGCCGCGATCGCCGTCGCTGGCGACACCAAATCCTTTCCGGTTCGCCGCATCTGGTGCGTCGGGCGCAATTATCTCGAGCACATCCGCGAGATGGGCAATGACGAGCGGGCGCCGCCGTTTTTCTTCGCCAAGCACCCCGACATGCTGGAGCCGGACGGCGCCACCGTCCCCTACCCGCCGCTGACCAAGGATCTGCACCACGAGGTCGAACTGATCGTGGCGATGAAGAGCGGCGGCCTCAACATCGCGGCCGACAAGGCGCTCGACCACGTCTACGGCTACGGCGTCGGCATCGACCTCACAAGGCGCGACCTGCAGCTGGCCGCGCGCAAGAAGGAGCGGCCGTGGGAAGTCGGCAAATCGTTCGACCATTCGGCGCCCTGTGGTGCGCTGCAGCCGGCCTCGAAAATCGGCCATCCAACAAAGGGCAGGATCTGGCTGTCGGTCAACGGCACCGAACGGCAGAAGGGTGACCTCACCGAACTGATCTGGAGCGTGCCCGAGATCATCGCCAAGCTGTCGGAGCAGGTCTCGCTCGCCGCCGGCGACATCATCATGACGGGCACGCCGGCCGGCGTCGCGGCGCTCTCGCCCGGCGACAAGATCGAATGCGGGGTCGACGGCGTCGGCACCCTGAAGGTGACGATCGGCAAGCCGGAATAGCTGCCTCTCCGCTCCAGGCGGGAAAACAAAGGCTCCGGATCGCATCCGGGGCCTTTTTTTCGTCTGAACTTGCGTGGCTTCCGTGGAACTACGGACAAATTCGCAGTCCGTTAACCATGCCCACATTAAATGAGCTGGACCGCCACGACGCTTGCGCTGGAGCCGCCGATAACCACCGACTGGAACGCCATCCGCCTCGATTTACTGGGGATCGACCAGCCGATGCGAGCGACGTTGCGCGAGATACGGCCGTTTTTTGCCAAATCGCTGCCCGGCATTCTGGCGCGGTTCTACGACAAGATCCGGCAATACGATCCCGCCTCGGGGATCTTCAAGGAGGGCGCGACGCAGGAAGCCGTCCGCCTGCAGCTGCAGCATTGGGACCTGATCGGCAGCGGCGAGTTCGGGCTTGCCTATGTCAATTCGGTGGCGCGGATATGTCAGTTCAATCAGAGCGCCGGCGTCGCGCCGCAATGGTATATCGGCTGCCGCCTGATGTTCGTCGCCGAACAACTGATGAAGGCCGCCGAGTCCGAGATACAGATTCCGCGCTTCGGCAGCGCCGCGCAGGCCGCGCGCGACAAGAAGGCCGCGATGCTGAACGCGATCGCCAAGGCCAACATGCTGGACACCGAACACGTCGTCGGATTCTACTTCGGCTCCAACCGTCAGCTTCGCAAGGATGCCATTGCGGAAGCGAGCGACCGCTTCCGCGCCATCATTACCTCGCTGTCGTCGGCATCGAGCCAACTGGAAAGCACCGCACGCGCGCTGAGCGACAATGCGGGCAACACCACCCTGCTTGCCACCGTGGTCGCCAATGCCTCGGAGGACGCCTCCAACAATGTGCAGTCGGTGGCGTCGGCGACCGAAGAACTCGCCGGTTCGGTGCGCGAAATTTCCGTACAGGTCCAGGAATCCAACCGCATCGCCGCCAGCGCCGTGAAGCAGGCCGATGAAACCGACTCGCGCATCAACGCGCTGTCGCAGGCCGCCAACCGGATCGGCGACGTCATCAAGCTGATTACCTCGGTCGCGGAGCAGACCAATTTGCTGGCTCTCAATGCGACCATCGAAGCCGCCCGCGCCGGCGAAACCGGCCGCGGCTTCGCCGTGGTCGCGCAGGAGGTCAAGGCGCTCGCCGCCCAGACCGCCAAGGCCACCGACGAAATCGGCATCCAGATCGCGGGCATGCAGACCGCGACCCAGGAAGCGGTCGGCTCGATCAAGATGATCAGTTCGACCATCGGCAAGATTTCCGAGATCACCAGCGCGATATCAGCGGCGATCGGGGAACAGGGCGCCGCCACCGAGGAAATCTCGGGCAATATCCAGCGAACCGCCGACGGCACCTCGCAAGTCGCCGGCACCATCGCCGAGGTCAGTCATGGCGCCAACCAGACCGGCGCGGCCTCGAGCCAGCTATTGTCCTCGGCCAAGCAATTGTCGGATTCAACCACCAGCCTGCAGGCCGAAATCGACGGCTTTCTCAAATCGATCGCTGCGGCGGCGTAGCGCGCCGGCCGATGCGGCTGCTTCGTCGTCTGGCGAAGAACGGGCCGTTGCCAAACGCGCTTTTGCACACGCGATCTCTGTATTTCGCCGGACAGGCGGTTTCGGCCTCCAGCCTGTTCAGCGCCGCGCGTGAAGCAGCGTCCTTCCTCACCCCCGGGCCATCGCCTGCAGGCCCTTGAAGGTCAGGCGCTTGGGGTCCTTCACGCCGGCCAGATAAAACCTGCGGATGAAGGCAGCGACCGTGTCGCGGTCGCAATCCGTCAGTGCGACCACGGCATCGACGGCAATTCTCTGGGCGTCCATGGTTTCCTCGTGCTGTCAGCGGCGTCAGCCGCTTAAAGCTTAGGACTCGCCGATTAATACGGCGTTAACCGTTTCGCAAAAATGAACGATTCGCCAGATCGCGCGTATACGTGAAACAACTGATACCAGCGTTGGGGCGCAGGCCGAAGCGACCGCTCCCGGGGCCCCGGCCGTCAAGAATACCGCATCACCCCGTCATCGACCTTGCCGAAGCGCAGGCTGACGATGTCGAGCGCGTAATTCTGATAGAGCCGCCACGGCCGCTTCGAGCCCTGCTTCGGCATCTTGGCGACCGAGCGCTGCACATAGCCTGACGAGAAATTCAGCGACGGCAGTTCGGTAATGTCAGGATCGACATTATGCGGCATGCATTGCTTGTAGCCGCGCCGATCCATGTAGTTGATCAGGCGGCAGACGTATTCGCAGGTCAGGTCGCATTTCAGCGTCCACGACGCATTGGTATAGCCGAACGCGGACGCCAGGTTGGGCACGTCCGAATACATCATGCCCTTGTAGTTCAGCGTCCTCGCGAAATCGACGACTCGGCCGTCGACGCTGACCTCCATGCCGCCGAGCACCTGCAGATTGAGACCGGTGGCGGTGACGATGATATCGGCTTCGAGTTCGCTGCCGTCCTTCAGCCGGATGCCGTTCTTCGTAAATGTGTCGATCTCAGAGGTCACGACGGAAGCGCGCTTGTCCTTGATCGCCTTGAACAGATCGCCATCGGGCACAAGGCAAAGCCGCTGGTCCCAGGGATTGTAGCGCGGCGTGAAATGGGTGGCGATGTCGTAGTCCGGACCGAGCGCCATCCTGACGCCGCCGAGGATCAACTGCTTGACCCGCGCCGGCTTGCGCCTTGAGAGCTGGAAGAAATACATGCCCCACAGCACGTTGCGCCAGCGGATCAGATGATAGGCGAGTTTTGCGGGCAGCCGTGCCCGCAACTTGTTAGCGACAGGGTCCTGCGCCGGGCGCGACACCACGTAGGTCGGTGAGCGCTGCAGCATGGTGACATGACCGGCCGCCTTCGCCATCTCCGGCACCAGCGTTACGGCTGTCGCGCCCGAGCCGATCACCACCACCCGCTTGCCGGCGTAGTCGATATCGTCGGTCCATTTCTGCGGATGGATGATGCGGCCGGTAAAATCTTTCGAGCCGGAAAACTCTGGCGTGTAGCCTTCCTCGTATTTGTAATAGCCCGAGCACATGAACAGGAAATTGCAGGTGAAGCGCACGATCTCCGTGCCGCCCTCGCCCAGGTTGCGTTCGGCCTCCACGGTCCAGCGCGCATCCTGAGTCGACCACGACGCCCGCCTGACCCGGTGATGAAAGCGAATCTTCTTGTCGATGCCATTATCGGCCGCGGTCTCCCGCACATAGTTCAGAATCCGCGGGCCATCGGCGATTGCCTTCGGCTCTGTCCACGGCTTGAACGAATAGCCCAGCGTGAACATGTCGCTGTCGGAGCGGATGCCGGGATAGCGGAACAGGTCCCAGGTGCCGCCGATGCAGTCGCGGCCTTCGAGGATGGCGTAGCGCTTCCCCGGACACTTTTGCTGCAGGTGATATCCCGCGCCGATGCCGGACAACCCGGCGCCGACGATCAGCACGTCGAGATGTTCGCTTGCGGTCATCTCCATGGGCCACCCAGGTTTGCCACCGTCATGGCCGGGCCAGGTCCCGGCCATCCACGTCTTTGCTTTACATCGACTGTAAAGACGTGGATGCCCGGCACAAGGCCGGGCACGACGAAAAAAGCGCTCTGGTCCTACGTGGGCTTGACCCGCGTATCCATCTCCGATGGATTGCCGGTCGAGCCCGGCGATGATGAATGTTGGCCCTCAATACCGGTAATGGTCCGCCTTGAACGGGCCTTCCGGCTTGACGCCGATGTACTCGGCCTGATCGGGCCGCAGCGTTGTCAACTTCACGCCGATTTTGGAAAGATGCAGGCGCGCCACCTTTTCGTCGAGCGACTTCGGCAGCACGTAGACCTTCTTTTCGTACTTGCCGTCCTTGTTGTTGGCGAACAGTTCGATCTGCGCCAGCGTCTGGTTGGTGAACGAGGCCGACATCACGAAGGACGGATGGCCCATGGCGTTGCCGAGGTTCACGAGGCGACCTTCCGACAGCAGGATGATGCGGTGCTTGTCGGCGAACTCGATCTCGTCGACCTGCGGCTTGATGTTGGTCCATTTCAGGTTGCGCAGATGCGCGATCTGGATCTCGTTGTCGAAATGGCCGATGTTGCAGACGATGGCGCGGTCCTTCATCGCACGCATGTGCTCGATGGTGATGATGTCCTTGTTGCCGGTGGCGGTGACGAAGATGTCGGCGCGGGGCGCTGCCTCTTCCATGGTGACGACTTCATAGCCTTCCATTGCCGCCTGCAGCGCGCAGATCGGATCGACCTCGGACACCATGACGCGGCAGCCGGCCTGGCGCAGCGAGGCGGCCGAGCCCTTGCCGACGTCGCCGAAGCCCGCGACCATCGCGACCTTGCCGGACATCATCACGTCGGTGCCGCGGCGGATGCCGTCGACCAGCGATTCGCGGCAGCCATAGAGATTGTCGAACTTCGACTTGGTGACGCTGTCGTTGACGTTGATCGCCGGGAACAGCAGCTTGCCTTCCTTCTCCATGTTGTAGAGGCGGTGCACGCCCGTGGTCGTCTCTTCCGAGACGCCCTTGATGTTCTTCGCGATCTCGGCGAACCAGCCCTTGGGCTTTTCCTTCAGCAGCTTCTTGATCAGCGCGAAGAAGACTTCCTCTTCTTCCGATTCCGGCTTGTCGAGAAACTTGACGTCGCCGTTCTCGGCACGCAGGCCATGGTGCACCAGCATGGTGGCGTCGCCGCCGTCGTCGAGGATCAAGTTGGGCGTGCCGCCGCCATGCCAGTCGAACAGCTTTGCGGTGTAGTCCCAGTATTCGCTGAGGCTCTCGCCCTTCACCGCGAACACGGGAATGCCGGCCGCGGCGATCGCGGCGGCGGCGTGATCCTGGGTCGAATAGATGTTGCAGGAGACCCAGCGGATGTCGGCCCCCAGCGCCGCCAGCGTTTCGATCAGGACCGCGGTCTGGATCGTCATGTGCAGGGAGCCGGCGATGCGCGCGCCCTTCAGGGGCTGCGTCGGGCCGTATTCCTCGCGTGTCGCCATCAGGCCGGGCATCTCGGTCTCGGCCAGCGAGATTTCCTTGCGGCCGAATTCGGCAAGCGAGATGTCCTTGACGATATAGTCGGTGAAGGCAGGCTTCTTGGCGGTGGCGGTCATATGATGGGTTCCTGAACGGATGAATTCGGACTTATCGGTACGAAACGAAACTGGACGCTTTGTGGCGCGCTCTACTCCCTCGCCCCGCCCTTGCGGGGAGAGGGTTGGGGTCAGGGCTTTCTCAACAGGCGGACTCGCGGAGAGTCCTCCTCACCCGGCGCAAAGCGCCGACCTCTCCCCGCAAGCGGGGCGAGGTAAGCAAAAATCACACCGCGCGCTTGAGCGCGTCGGCAAGGTCGGTTTTTTCCCAAGAGAAGCCGCCGTCCTTGTCGGGCGCGCGGCCGAAATGACCGTAGGCTGCCGTACGACGATAGATTGGCCGGTTCAGCTTCAGCGAGCGGCGGATGTTGGTCGGCGTCAGCCGGAAAATCTCCGGCAGCATCTTCTCGAGCTTTTTCTCGTCGACCTTGCCGGTGCCGTGGGTATCCACCAATACCGACATCGGATCGGCGACGCCGATCGCGTAGGCGACCTGGATGGTGCAACGCTCGGCAAAGCCGGCCGCCACCACGTTCTTGGCGAGATAGCGCGCGGCATACGCCGCCGAGCGATCGACCTTGGTCGGATCCTTGCCCGAAAAGGCGCCGCCGCCATGCGGCGCGTAACCGCCATAGGTATCGACGATGATCTTGCGGCCGGTGAGGCCGCAATCGCCGTCCGGTCCGCCGACCACGAAGTTGCCGGTTGGGTTGACCAGGAAGTCGGAGGCCTTTTGCGGCATCCAGCCCTTCGGCAGCGCCGACTCGACCGCGTTCGAGATCATCTCCTTGATCAGGCCGGGTGAATATTTCTTGCCGTTGCGGCTCTTCTCGTTGTGCTGCGTCGAGACCACGACCTTGGTGCAGCCGGTCGGCTTGCCGTCGACGTATTTCACGGTCACCTGGCTCTTGGCATCGGGCTGCAGGTCGAAAAGCTGGCCGTTGCGGCGCTTGTCGGACAGCACCTTCAGAATCTTGTGGGCGAAGAAAATCGGCGCGGGCATGTAGGAGCCCTTTTCGTACACTTCGCTCTCGGTGCAGGCGTAGCCGAACATCATGCCCTGGTCGCCGGCACCTTCTTCCTCGCCGCTCTTCTTTTTCTTGGCATCGACGCCCATGGCGATGTCGGGCGACTGGCCGTGCAGCAGCACCTCGATGTCGGCGCCGTGATAGGAGAAGCCGTTCTGGTCGTAGCCGATATCCTTGACCACGCCGCGGGCGATCTCGCTGATCAATTCGCGGTCGACGACCGAAACGCCATGGATCATGCGAAACAGCTGGCCGCGGCCTTCGCCCGCGATCACGATCTTGTTGGTCGTGCACAGCGTTTCGCAGCCAAGCCTTGTATTGACCAGACTATCGTCGGCGATGCCGAGTTCGACGTCCTTCTCGATGAAGGCGTCGAGGATCGCATCGGAGATCTGGTCCGAGACCTTGTCCGGATGGCCTTCGGAAACCGACTCGCTGGTGAACAGAGAAGACGCGCGCATCAACCGACCCCTTTTTCCGCCAGACCTCGGCGGTCCCTTCGTTATGTTGTCCTGGAATGTCAGTCTCGACGACGCGAGATGACGTAGGATTCGTCGTAGAACCAGAGTCCGTTATGCTTGCGCAGAACCTCTCTGGCGGCATCGAGGGTACGGCCGTTTTGAGTCATTTCCGTCAACCGGTCGTCCTCGATCTGGGCGACATACACCGCCGCGTTCCAAGCTGCAAAGGCCGTCGAGGTTCCGATCGACCCGGTAACCTCGTTCGGCAGCGCTTCCATATCATAACGGAAGATCGAGCGGTTATCGGCATAGGCGTTAAAGTTGAGGTCGCGGGCCGCCGATCCCAGCTCGTATTTCACCGCGCGCAATAGCTCATGACGGCTCACCGCGAAAGGATTTTCTCCGGGCCAGACCGCCTGGATAATCTCAATCCCGGGGTCCTGGCCGTGGGAGTGGATTCCGATCAAACGGCCCCCCGCCCGCAATGCCCGCGCCAGGGGCGCGATGATGCGTTTGGCGCGGAAATTGACCGAGGATTTGGCCCGGTAGGGCTGGGAAGCGATAATCAGGTCGAAATTGGCCTCGGAACGGCCGGCGCGGGGGATGATCTGGTCCAGCAAAAAGCGGTGGTCTTCCCGGTACAGCACGATCGCCACCGGGCGCTCATAGACCGGCATGCCGGAGCGCGGGCTGACATTGGCGCGCCAGTTCTGCTCCAGAAACGGCCCAAGTTCGGCGATCTGGGACTCGAATTCGCCCGAAGAAGCCCCGCGCAGGGCGACTTCATGCCAGATCATGCCCGCGGCCGCAGCCGGCGAGGCCGGCGTCAGCCAGGGCGCCTCGGCGTAATACATGTTTGTCAGCACAAAAACCGTCGCCGGATGCTCGAACAGCCGGTCCGGTACCTTGTCCAGCGTCAGCCGGACATCCTCAAGGCTGAGCTCCTTGCCGGCGATATAGAGCGGCATATGGGGAAAGCGGCCATGCATCGACCGCATGACCCGGGCCAGCACGGTTCCGTCGCCGACGCCGGCGTCGAATACCCGCAGCGCGGGGGGACGGGGATGGATGCTGCCCAGTTCCAGCGCCACCCGCTCGGCGATCACCCGCTTTTCACTGCAGGTATGCACGAACAGCAGGTATTTCTGCCGATTCTCGAAAAACCGGAAATTGCCGCGGGGATCGCGCTTCTCGTGCGGGACCTCGAGGCCGCGCGGCGGCGGCACCCCGCCCGGCATGGAGGCAGCGATATAGGCCTGGATGCGGTCGAGGGTGTCGATGGTGATGCGCTTGCCCTCGCGCAGCCTGTGCACCAGCTTGCCGTCGTTGACGGCACGGCGGCCGAAAGTCGATTCCGCCATGTCGGCCTGGCGGCAGAATTCGGTGATCTGGCTCAGGATCTGGTCGTTTTTCATCGGGCCGGGATTTGGGACCAACGGGTGGGCAGCGGGGGATCGCCCGGCTGTCCTACCACCATCTGCCCACCGGAGGTAACCCCTCATGCTGAGCATTGCGCCCTCGCGCGCGCCTCGAACCATGAGCCCACCCCCTCGCCCAATCATGTGCGCAACTCCCGTTGCACCAGCGGCGACACTGCCGCCGACGCGGAGATCGACGCCTGCAACAAAATCATCGCGCAGAAAGCTTTCTCCGGCGAGCAACTTGCGACCATCCATTTCTGGCGCGCGGCCGGCTGCGACAAAAAGGGCCACTACGGCGTGGCCATATGCAGGTTTGTTTAGGCCCGCAGACATAGCAGTATGTCCATCCATTTCGCGCCTAAATTTGTTCGCAATTAAGTTTCGAAGTGTTTTGGGGTTGCTTCACCGCTTGGATTGGCCGGCGCTCACCAACATCCGCATCAGTTCGGAAATTGCGGCGGCGGCGACACTACGGACTGGGTGCACGACGACCTAAGCGAATCCAGCTCCCGATCATGCAGGGTCCGCCACCACTGGGTAAGGTCGGCGCACCAGCCATATGTCGGAAACCGTTCTTTTGAGATTGCGAAAGAGCCGGTCATGGACGAGTTTACGCTTAAACTCATCTTGCGATATTGGAGGCTGTTCGCAGTCATTGCGCTTGCCCTGTTTATCCTTGCAAGCCTGACGATCTTCACGCTTCCGCAGAACTACACCGTACGCTCCATCGTCGAGGTCGGCACACTCGTGGAACCTAAAGGCGCGAGCGGAGTGGACCGGCCAGAACCTATTGAACCGCCGGATCTAACCGCCAAACGAATTCAGGAGGTTTTTTTGCCAGATGAGATCGCGGCGCTAACCGACAGCGGCTCGCCGTCTGCCGGCGCGGCGAATTTGCAGAATATGAAAGCTGAGGTGGTTGGCCGCACAATCGTTTTTCAGGGCTCCACCAAGGCGAGCGACCAGACTGCGTACAAGAAACTGCAGCAACGGATCATCGATCGCGTGATGAGCGATCACGCAGCCATCACGCGCGCCATCCGCGAAGGGCTTAATCACAAGATCAAGTTACAACGCCAAAACCTTGATGACTTGGCCCAAGGCATCAAGGGCATCGAGGACGAAAGCAATCGACTGCAAAAGAGCGACGAAGAAGCTCGGGCAAGATTAACCGCACTGCGCGAGGAACTTACCCTAAGACAGAAGCAAACGCCCACTCCGCAAGCCGCCGGAGAAAGCACAGCCGACCAGACAGCGGACAGATTGCTTTACCTGCAGATCAACGAAAGCAGCGAACACAGAGGTAATCTCAACGCCGCCCGGACCCGCGTGCTGCTTGATGGCCTAACGACGAAATCCCTGTACGACGGGCTGGCAGAAACCCTGGCAAACAACGAACGCACCCTTAAGATGGTGAAGGACACGCATGTGATCCTTCCGCCGACAGCGATGTCCACTCCGGTGGGGCCAAGAAGGTTTTACCTGCTGACCGTTTCATTGATCGGTTCCATTCTGCTTTCCGCTGGAACAGTCTTGCTGTTCCACAGGGTTGCGCCTCTGCATAAATACTAGGTATCGGATCGCAATCCGCCTCGAGGCTCTGATTTCCGGCGAGGCAGCAACCGCTCGAGAAGCTCAGGCAGACCAGAGCCGCGAGAACAAGGCGTCAATTTTCTCCACGACCCGGTTGAACCATGACCAGCTTTTCCGACCGCACCGAGGTGGGCGCCATCGTCGCCGCCCCGCACCCAGGACCGGGACCAGCTTTCCTGATCTATTTCCACATCGCGCTCTGCTGCGTTTCGCTGGTTTACGTCTCGCATTTTTATGGGGAATTTCATATCGCGTTCGACGAAAATCATGTTTATCAGGCAGCCGCGGCTGTCGCGCTGTGTGCGTTGATCTCGCCCTTCTTTACCCTCGCGCGCTTCAGCTTCGGCTACTATGTCGGCTTCTACCTTTACACCGCTGTCGTTGGCTTCATTTGGCTCAGCTTCTTCACGCCATTCAACTACGATCAGGAAACAGCGCGTCTTTCAGCTGTTCTATCGATCGTCGCGCTGCTCGTGCCCGCCCTGATGATCAGGTCGCCGATCCGGCAAATCTACGTGATTTCCGAGCGACAGTTCGAGCGCCTTCCCATCGTGATACTTTTTCTGACTGCGGCAATAATTGCAGTGGGCGCGGGCTATAACTTTAGATTGGTCGGAATTTCCGACATCTATTCGTTCCGCAGCGATATCCACCAGCCAAAGACGGTCGAATATCTGATCGGGATTTTTTCAAGCGCGCTGCTGCCGTTCGCATTTGCCTGCTTCGTTGAGCGCCGCAACATCTGGCTCGCAAGCGTCGCGCTTGCGTTTGCCCTGCTTTTTTATCCGATAACCCTGAACAAGCTTGCCTTGTTCTTGCCAATCTGGCTTGTCGCCATCGTTCTGCTATCGAGATTTTTCGAGGCTAGAACGGCTGTTGTGCTTTCCATTTTTATACCGATGCTCATCGGGCTCATTCTGATCGACGCGGTGGGCCTCGATGCCATCATGTATTTTGGCACGGTCAATTTTCGAGCGTTCGCGATACCGGCGAGCGCGCTCGATCATTACCACCACTTTTTCTCGACCCATCCGCTGACGTATTTTTGCCAGGTGTCGTTCATGAAAGAAGTCGTCCGCTGTCCCTATAGCGACGATTTGTCAGTGGTACTGGAACGCGCCTATCGATTGGGGAACTTCAACGCTTCCCTTCTTGCCACAGAGGGCATCGCATCGCTGGGATCGCAACTGGCTCCCATATCCATACTGATATGCGGATTGATACTTGGCTTGGCAAACAGGCTTTCAGCAGGACTGCCGGATCGTTTCATTCTGTTATCCGGAGCTGCCTTTCCGCAGATCCTCCTCAATGTACCGCTCACGACAACACTGCTGTCACACGGCGCTGCTTTCCTGTTCCTGCTTTGGTACGTGATGCCACGCCAAAAGGCGGTTCCAGCGGACGTCTCGTCATGATCGAGCGCCTGATGGATCGTCGCCCGGTAACAGGCCTACCCCTCGCGACCGGATTTATTTCCCCCACACCTCCTTCGCGACATCCACCGCGAGCTTCAGTTTCGCCCACTGCTCTTCCTCGGTGAGGATGTTGCCCTCTTCGGTCGAGGCGAAGCCGCATTGCGGGGACACGGCGAGCTGATCCAGCGGCACGAATTTGGATGCTTCCTCGATCCGACGCTTGATGCCGTCCTTGCTCTCGAGTTGGCCGCTTTTCGAGGTGATGACGCCGACCACCACGATCTTGTTGCCCTTCGGCAGGTAGCGCAGCGGCTCGAAGCCGCCGGCGCGCTCGGAATCGTATTCGAGGAAATAGCCGTCGTAATTGGTGCCGGCCAGCATGGTCTCCGCCACTGGCTCGTAGCCGCCCGATGAGATCCAGGTGGAACGGAAATTGCCGCGGCAGACATGCGTGGTGATGGTCATGTCGGCCGGCCGCCCGGCGATCGCATAATTGATGATGCGGGCGTAAATTTCCTGCAGATTATCGGCGCCCTCTCCCCGCGCGCGCACCTTGGCGAGTTCGTCCTGGGAGCAGAGATAGGCCCACACCGTGTCGTCGAGCTGCAGATAGCGGCAGCCGGCGTCGTAGAACGCCTTCACCGCCTTGCGGTAGGTTTTCGCCAGATCCTCGAAGAACACCTCGATGTCGGGATAGATCTCCTTCGAGATCGACTTGCGGCCGCCGCGGAAATGCAGCACCGCCGGCGAGGGGATCGTCATCTTCGGCATCACATGCGCGATCTCGCACTGCTTTTTCAGGAACTTGAAATGCGCCAGCATCGGGTGATCGTCGGGGAAATCGAGCTTGCCGATCACGCGCACCGCGTCGTGCCGGGTCTGGATGCCCGCGAACTGGATACCCTCGTCGGGGTGAAACAGTTCGCAGCCGGTCAACCTGGCGAGAAAGTCGAAATGCCACCACGAGCGGCGGAATTCGCCGTCGGTCGCGAGCTTCAGGCCGATTGACGCCTGCTTGTGCACGACCTTTTCGATCTCCATGTCCTCGACCTTGCGCAGATCGTCGGCCGTTATCTCGCCCTTCTCGAGCCTGGCCCGCGCCTCCTTGATCTTGGGCGGCCGCAACAGGCTGCCGACCTCGTCGGCGCGGAAGGGGGCTTTTGTTCTCTGCATGGTCTTCACTCCCGAGAATTCTAATGTGCCGCGGCACCGGAGACGCCGAGAAAGCGTTCGAGTACCGCGGGATCGGCCTTCAGGGCGGCACTCGCCGCGTCGTGGACGATCGCGCCGCGCTCCAATATCACAACGCGGTCGGCCAGCCCCAGAATCTTTTGTGCATTCTGCTCGACGATGATCGAGCAGGTGCCGCCGGCGCGGGTGATGGTGCCGAGCGCCTTCAACAGTTCCTCCACGATGATCGGGGCCAGCCCCTCGGTCGGCTCATCCAGCAAGAGCACCCTTGGATTGAGCGTCAGCGCGCGGCCGATCGCCAGCATCTGCTGCTCGCCGCCGGAAAGCTGGTTGCCGAAATTGTTGCGGCGTTCCTTCAGCCGCGGAAACATCTCGTAAACCTTCGCCACGGTCCACGGACCCGGCTGCGCCACCGCGGTCATGTTTTCTTCCACCGTCAGCGAACGGAAGATGTTGCGCTCCTGCGGCACCCAGCCGATCCCCGCCCGCGCCCTTTGATCGGGGCGCATCGGCGTGATGTCCAGCCCGCCGAGGCTGATGGTCCCGCCGAAGCGGCGGGTGATTCCGACGATCGAATTGATCAGCGTGGTCTTGCCGGTGCCGTTGCGGCCGAGCAACGCCAGCACCTGGCTTTCTGCGAGCCGCAGCGACATGCCGGGCAATACCACGGCTTCGCCGTAGCCGGCGCGAAGCCCCTCGATGCGCAACAATTCAGGCATCGGCGGCCTCGCCGAGATAGACCGCCTTGACGCGGGGATCCCGCGCTACCTCGCCGGGCGGTCCTTCGACCAGGAGCGCGCCGTTGACCAGCACCGAAATGCGGTCGGCGAACGAGAACACCAGATCCATGTCGTGCTCGATCAGGAGCACGGTGACGTCGCGCGGCAGGGCTGCCACGGCCGCCAGAATGTCGTGGCGCTCGCTTTCGGGAACCCCGGCGGCCGGCTCGTCGAGCAGCAGCACGCGCGGCTTGGCGGCAATGGCGACCGCGATCTCCAGCAGGCGCTGCTTGCCGTAGGGCAACGTCGCCGTCAGTTCGTTCATGACGTCGAGCAGATGGAAGCGCGCCAGATTTTCCGCGATCTCGGCGTTGACGTCGTCGCGCGCGCCCATCCGCCGCCACCAGTCGCCGCCGCGGCCGAGACGTTCGGATACCGCCAGACCAATGGTCTCCAGCGGCGTCAGGTCGGCATAGAGCTGGTTGATCTGGAAGGTGCGCGACAGCCCGCGCAGCACGCGCGTGTGCACCGGCAAGTCCGTGATGTCGTTTCCCTCGAGCAGAATGCGCCCGGCATTGGGCTTGAGCACGCCGGTCAGGAGGTTAATGACGGTGGTCTTGCCGGCGCCGTTCGGCCCGATCAGGGCGTGGCGGGCGCCCCGCTCGACCCTGAGCGAGAGGTCGCGGGTGACCCTCAGCCCGCCGAATTGCTTTTCCAGCGCTTTTGTTTCCAGGGCGAGCGTCATGGCGCGTCGCCCTCGGGAACGGCGATGATGGTCTTTCGCCCGCCGAGTTGCCGGATGATCAGATTCGGCACCCACAGCGCCCAGCGATGCAGGCGCGCCCGGCCGACCAGCACGATCACGACCAGCACGAGGCCGATCCAGAACTGCCAGTATTGCGGCGTGAGACTGGAAAACAATTCCTGCAGCATCCGAAACACCACGGCGCCGATCAATCCGCCGTAGAGATAGCCGGTGCCGCCGATCACCAGCACCAGCATCAGGTCGGCCGAACGCTCGAACGAGAACACGTCGAGCGAGGCCAGCGCCGTGGTCTGGGTGAACAGCGCGCCTGCGATCCCTGCATAAAACGCGGCCAGCGTGTAAACCGCGACCAGGCGGCGGTTGACGGGGACGCCGATCGCCGCCGCGCGCAGCGGATTGTTGCGGATGGCGCGCAGCGACAGCCCGAACGGCGAATGCACGATCCGCCGCGCCACGAGGAACAACGCGAACAGCACCCCAAGGGAGTAGAAGAAGCCGACCTTGCCGAACATGTCGAAAGCGAACAGCCCGAGGATCGGCTGCATCTCGATGCCCTGCAGCCCGTCGGTGCCGCCGGTGATGTCCGAGAAACGCTCGGCCAGCGCTTCCAGCAATAACGCGATCCCCAGCGTCACCATCAGCCGGGTCAGGTCGGCGCCCCTGATCACCAGGAAACTGGTGAGAAAGCCGAGCACCATGGCGATCAGGCCGGCAACGACCAGCGCCACCACGGGCTCGGTGATCATGCCGTGCAAAGCGAGCAGCCCGGCGGAATAGGCGCCGACGCCGAAGAACGCCGCATGGCCGAGCGAGACGATTCCGGCGTAGCCCAGGATCAGATCGAGCGACAGCGCAAATAACGCCAGTCGCAGGACTTCCGTCATGATCAGATAACGGGAGGGGAACAGGAACCCGCAGCCAAGCACGAGAATCCAGAACGCGATCTCGCTCCAGTGCCAGCGTGCGTGCTGCCTGGCGTGGTATCCGACGTCGGCTTGCGCGGTCATGGCTGCGCTCAACGGGCAGCAGTGCGGCCGAACAGGCCGTTCGGACGCCAGATCAGGATCACGATCATGATGGTGTAGATCACGAACGGTCCCATTTTCGGCACGTAATATTTTCCGGCGACGTCGCCGATGCCGAGCAGCAGCGACGCCAAAAACGGCCCGGTGATGCTGGAGGAGCCGCCGACGGTCACGACGATCAGGAAGTAGATCATGAATTTCAGCGGAAAATACGGATCGAGCCCGAGAACCTCCGCGCTCAGGGCGCCGCCGAGACCGGCCAGACCGCAGCCGAAGGCAAAGGTGAATGCGAATACCTGCGGCACGTTGATCCCGAGCCCGCTCGCGGCGCGTGGATCGTCCACCGACGCGCGCAGCCGGCTGCCAAACCGCGTGCGCGCCAATACCAGCTGCAGCGCCGCGGTCAGCAGGCCACAGATCACGATGATCATCAGCCGGTAACGGCCGATGCCGACGCCGACGAAATCGATTTGCCCTTCGAGCACCGCCGGAAGCTTGATGAAAACCCGCGACGATCCCATGATGTAATCGACCGCCGCCACCGACATGAAGACGAGGCCGACGCTGAACAGCACCTGATCGAGGTGGCTGCGGTTGTAGAGATGCCGATAGAGCGCGCGTTCGAACACCGCGCCGATCAGGGCGCTGGCGATAAACGCCATCGGCAATGCTGCGAAGAACGGCCAGCCGGATTGATTGACCAGAACCGCGCAGACATAGCCGCCCGCCATGGCAAACGCGCCGTGGGCAAGGTTGACGAAGTTCATCAGTCCGAGCGTGACCGCGAGGCCACAGGCGAGCACGAACAGCAGCATGCCGTAGGCGACGCCGTCGAACAGGATGGTGAACAGCGAGGTCATGGTGCCGGAGAACCTGTGATGCACTCGTCATTCCGGGGCAGCGCGCAGCGCTGAACCCGGAATCTTTCGCGATAAACGTCGAGATTCCGGGTTCGCGAGCTCAGCTCGCGCCCCGGAGTGACCGGCGTCACTTCTTCGTCTTGCCGGGGTCCTTGACGGCCTCGAAGGTCGCAAATTCGACGTTGTAGAGTTCGCCGTCGACCTTCTCGACCTTGCGGATGTAGATGTTTTGGACGATGTCGCGGGTTTCCGGATCGATCGAGATCGGGCCGCGCGGGCTTTCCCACTTCATCCCCTTCATGGCTTCGACAAGCGCATCGCCACCGGTCTTGCCACCGGTCTTTTTCAGCGCCTCGTAGATGAGACGGATGCCGTCATAGCCGCTCACCGCCATGAACCCCGGGCGGCTGCCGAAGGCTTTCTTGTAGGCGGCGACAAAGTCGTGGTTCTCCGGGGACGGATGCGCGGCGGAATAGAGATGCGCGGTGACGGTGCCCAGCGCCGCGTCGCCCATGCCGTTCAGGAGATCGTCGTCCATGACGTCGCCGGGGCCGATCACCTTGATGCCCGACTTGTCGAGCCCACGCTCGGCATATTGCTTCATGAAGTTGCCGCCCTGCCCTGCGGGCACGAACACGAACATGGCGTCGGGTTTGGCATCTTTCATCCGCTGCAGGAACGGCGCGAAATCAGGGTTGGCCAGCGGTACCTTGACCTCTTCGACGATCTGGCCGCCGCCGGCAACGAAATGCTCCTTGAAGAAATTGAGCGCGTCGTTGCCGGGCGCATAGTCGGAGGTCAGCGTCGCGACCTTCTTGATACCGTTTTTGACGGCCCAGTCGCCGATGATGGTGGAGGACTGCGCCAGCGTGAAGCTGGTGCGCACGATATAGAGGGAACGCTCGGTGATGATCGAGGTGCCCGCCGCCATCACGATTTCCGGTATCTTCGCTTGCGTCGCCAGCGGTGCTGCCGCCAGCGCGGCGGGCGTAACGCCGAAGCCGGCGATGAAGCTGACTTTGTCGTTGACGATCAGTTCCTGCGCGAGACGCTTGGTGTTGTCGGGGAGTGCTGCGTCGTCCTTGAGGATGACTTCGATCTTCTTGCCGGCGACGGTGTCGCCGTTCTGCTGCATGTACAGCTTGACCGCATTGTCGATCTGCTTGCCGGTCGACGCCTGGCCGCCGGTCATCGGCAGAATCAGGCCGATCTTCACGGTCTCCTGCGCCTGGGCGGGCGCCAGCGCAACCGCGCCCGCAAGCGCAAAGCCGGCTGCGGCCTGCGACAACGTCTTAGTGCCAATGAACATGAACGCTCTCCCCTGATCGGTTTCGTGCCTCGAACCGAGTCCCCGGCCCTTACTCACCATAACCCGGATTTTTCGGTCGTGTCTTGGGGCGGGATGGCGACTCAGCGGCGGAGCATTGTCAATCGCGACGATGGGCGTGAATCGGCCGGAGTGGTGGGCTGTAAATTCATCGCCGGTCTGCTTGGCCGGCGGGCAGGTTCTTCACCCTGTAAGCTGCTTGGTATTCAGATACCCCAAATCTCCTGAATAAACCAAGTTTGCACTTTTAGGGGTAAGCTTGCTAATTCGGCGGCAAGGCGTCGCAAATACGAAAATTCGGCCGGCAAAGAGATTGCGGCATCCGGTCCAATTGGCACACAAGCAAGGTTGCGACGTTCTGAAAATGACTATCAGCACCCGCCATCTTGTCATCGCCACTGCCTTCGCGGTCCTGGCGTGTGGCCTCGGCGGCTGCGGAACCATCAACGAAAAGCTCGCAGACGGATTAGCAGATTACGTCCCCCTGTGGGCCGGTGGTTTGCCTGCCGACGCTCCGCCCCGCCCCGGCACCGCGAAATACGATGAGTTCATGCGAGAGCGGGAAAAAAAGCGCCTGGAACCTGCAGCGGCGAAGGATGAGGCGGCCAGGTCAGACTCGTCATCATTGGAACCAGTGCACTAGCGTGTGCTGACCCTTCTCAATCAACAACAATGGACCGCGAAGATCTGCTTGGCAATTGTGTGGATTGTCAGCGATGCTCTATCGTGGGGAAGCGCTTCGATGGAGCGATTCAAATTTGCACGGGAGGCAAGGGGCAGGTGGACGCAAAAACCCAGACCGAGCAAGGGAAAAGTCTGGTCATAGGTGGCACCGGCCTGGTCGGCGGCTATATCGTCGAGCACCTCCTGCGTGTCAACCAGCGGCCGTTCGTCTTGTCGAGGTCGCCGCAGGGCGGGCCGGGGGTTGATTGGTTCCGTGGAGATCTGGAGAAGCCAGAGACGCTGAATTTCCCACCGTTTGCCACCCTGTATTGTACCGCTGACGCCGTTCTCCTGGCGAACGCGCTTCCGCGGCTCTTAAATCTGTCATTGAAGCGAGTTGTCGCATTCAGCTCGACCAGCGTCATGACAAAACAGGACACGGAAGTTGCCAGCGAGCGGGCCACGATCAAGCGACTCGCCGACGCAGAGCAAAGGATCGCGGCGGAATGTGAGCAGCAGAACGTTAGCTGGACGATACTGCGCCCCACCCTGATCTACGCTGAGGGTCGCGATACCAATATCACGCCGTTGTCGCGGCTTATCCGCCGATTCGGTTTCATGCCGCTTGTCGGGCAAGCATCCGGCTTGCGGCAGCCGGTGCACGCGGAAGATCTGGCAATCGGAGCCCTCGCCGCCGCATCGAGCCGCGCCGCCGTCAACAAGATCTATTCGCTGCCGGGCGGGGAAACGCTCTCGTACCGGGAAATGATCGGCCGAATTTTTGACGCACTGCGATTGCCCAGGCGCACTATCTCCGTGCCCTCTTTTCTTTGGAGAGCCGGCTTTGTTCTGGCGAAGCCGCTTTTTCCGAGCGCAAATGTAGCGATGGGCACCCGCATGATGAAAGACATGGCATTCGATCCAGGACCTGCAATTCGGGACTTCGGCTGGAGCCCGCGGAATTTCAAACCCGTATTCGACTAGCAGCAGTTCCCGCGAACAGGTTGCCCCCGGGCTCCTCAATCCACGAACACCACGGTCTTGCGCCGTTGAGGATCACGCGGTCCTCCAGGTGATAGCGTATCGCACGCGCCAGCACGCGGCGTTCGATGTCGCGTCCCTTGCGGACGAGATCGTCGGGCGTGTCGCGATGGCTGATGCGCTCGACGTCCTGGTCGATGATCGGGCCCTCATCGAGGTCGCTGGTGACGTAATGCGCGGTGGCACCGATCAGTTTGACGCCGCGCTCGTGCGCCTGATGGTAGGGCCGCGCGCCCTTGAAGCCCGGCAGGAACGAGTGATGGATGTTGATGCAGCGCCCCGAAAGCTTCGCCGACATCTCGTCCGAGAGGATTTGCATGTAGCGCGCAAGCACGACGAGATCGGTTTTTGTCTGCCCGGCCAAATCCCAGATCGCGGTCTCCTGCTCGCGCCTGGTCTCCTTCGTCACCGGCAAATAGTGAAACGGGATGTCGCCGAAATCGAGATTGCTGTAGGTCTCGCGCGGGTGATTGGAGACGATGGCGGTCGGAATCATCTCGAGTTCGCCGGTGCGCCAGCGATACAGGAGATCGGCGAGGCAGTGATCGGATTTGGAGACCAGCAGCATCACCCGGCGGCGGGTGGCGCGGTCGCGCATCTGCCAGTCCATGCCGAAGCGCTCCGCGATCGCCGTGAACCCGGTCTGCAGCGTTGCCAGATTGACCGCCAGATCGGCGGCGTTGAAGACGACCCGCATGAAGAAGTGACCGGTCTCGACATCGTTGAACTGCTGGGCGTCGAGAATGTTCTGCCCATTATGGGCCAGGAAAGTTGAAACAGCCGAGACGATCCGGACAGGACAGCGTCAACACGTATCGATGGTCGGGCATGGAGCAGCTTGTCTATCATTCGAAAATGGCATCGCTGACCTCGAGCGAATTCAAATTGCTACTGAAGCTTCACGAAGCCGACGATCTCGACCGAGCAACGGCTGAGCGGCTGATCATACAAATCTTCGGTTCATTAATGAAATATCCCGGATTGGGTTAGCTGCCGGCCTGGCCCCCGCGGGCGGGGCCGGGTTCTGCCAGAACCAGAATCTGCCTCGCGGCCATCTCGGGCGAGAACATGCTGCGGCCGAGTTGCTTTCCCCGTTCGGCCATCGATTTGCGCAGGGCATCGTCGTCCGCCAGTTCCTCGGCCAGCCGCTTCAACTCGTTGACGAAGTAACCAACATAGACCCTCCCCACGCCGTTGTCTTCGATCAGGCGCTGGACGTCCGTCCCGGCGTTGACGCGCGCCAGCACCGGCAGACCGTACTGCATGTAGGAGACGAATTTCCCGGGAACGTTATGGGTCTTGTGATCCGGATGCAGCGCGACCAGCCCAACCTCGCATTGTGCGAGCAGGCCGGGGATTTCGGAGGGGTCGATCTCATCGAAAAACAGCACGTTGTTCAGATCCCGTGACACTCTTTCCGTCTCGAGTTTCGAGAATTCGGAGCCGCGACCCACGAGGAGGAACCCGATATCGCCGCGATGGCGCAGGCTTTGGATCAGCTCCACAAAAATTTCAATGCCTTGGGCTACGCCCATGTTGCCGATATAGACGAATATCTTGCGACCGGCCAACGAGGTGCGGGCAATCTGGATGCTGCACCCGACGTTTGGCGTCGTCGCCAGCCAGTTGTGCAGCACTTCGATCCGCCGGTGAGCGGATTTCGTCCAGCTCGGCAAGTAGGCTAGGTTCGATTCGGTTTGCACTCCGATCGTATCAGCGACCGCATACTGGAACGCGGCGACCGCCTTAAACAGGAAGTAGACCGGCCCCTTCTTGATAATGCCCAGGTCGACCGCCCATTCGGGAAAGATGTCGCGCAGGATGAGATAGGTCCGCGCCTCGGATGCCCGGCGTAACGCCCAGATCAGCGGCCCGAAGAAGATCGGCGGCGAATACCACACGATAAGGTCCCACTTCGTTGAACGAAACGGACTCCTGTGCACATTGCGCAGCATCGCGAATGGCAGCCACATTTCCGCAATCGCCCGCCGGAAGTGAGTAGCGGCACGCGTCGGCGGGGCCGCGATACGCAACACGTTAACGCCGTCGAGCTGTTCGACCTTCCAGGGTTCATCTGATGTCAGCGAAGGCACAATCACTACAGGCTGATGACCGAGCGCCGTGAATTGCTGTGCCAGATCCCGCAATTGAACCGCCGCCGAAGTCCGCAGCGGCGGATAGTCCGTCGAGATTAGGGCAATCTGCAAGCTGCGGCTCATGTCGGTGACTTCGAAGGAACGAACAACACGCGGGGCGGTTGCCCGCGACGCGAGAGGCGAACGTCAAAAGAAATTGGTGATCTGGGTCCGGATCGCGTTCACAACCACTGCCGAAGGCGAATAATCCTCTTCGAATTCGTACCTGGCGCCCCACGGCAAGCTGACCGCCAGCGTCACTGCCTCGACGATATTTTCCGCTTCCATCCCCGAAACGATCGTGGCTCCGCTCTCGAGCGTTTCCATGCGTTCGGTCGCCATGCGCAGACTCACATTGGGGACTTTGTAGAACAGACCCTCTTCGGCCGCGGTACCGGAGTCGGAGAGCACGCAGAACGCTTGCTTGAGCAGCTGGTTGAAGTCGTAAAATCCGAGGGGCGCCATGATTCGAATGTTGGGCGGCACCGCGATTCCGCTCAGCTTGCTGGTGGTGCGAGGATGCATCGGGAAGATAATTTCGCGCTTGAGCCGCTGGTTTAGTATGCCGAGCGCCTTGAAAATATTGCCGAGGTTCTCGGGATTGTCGACGTTCTCGCTGCGATGCGCCGTGACGAGAATGTAGTTCTTCGGCTCCAGCTTCAGCCGCTTCAGGATGTCGCTTTTCTCTATCTCGGGCGCGAAGGCACGCATGGCCTCAAACGTCGTGTTGCCGGTCACAATGATCTTGGACGGATGAATGCCCTCGCGCAGCAGGTTTTCACGGTGATAGCGGTTGTACGGCAGCAGGATATTGCTGATGTGATCAATCAAGATGCGATTGCGTTGCTCCGGCATGCGGCGATCCCACGCTCGAAGGCCGGCTTCCATGTGGAAAATCTTGATACCGCGATGCGCCGCTGGCAACACGCTGAGGCCGCTATAGGTGTCGCCGAGGATCAATAACGCATCCGGCTTCACCTTTTCCATCAAGGCGTCCGACTTGATAATCACGTCCGCCACCTCTGGTCCATAACCGGAAGTGTCAATATCGAGCTCATAGTCTGGCTTTCGCAGCTTCAAATCCTTGAAGAAAAAGTCACGAAGCTCGGGGGTGAAATTCTGCCCGGTATGAACCATCACGTGGTCGAAGTTCAACTCGTCGAGCTTCTTCAGCGTCGCCCACATCTTGATCATTTCCGGGCGCGTCCCGAAAATCGACATAACCTTCATTTGCGTGTTCCGTGCGTCGGTTGAATCGCGGCGTCAGGCCGGTTTATCGTTACGGTGCGGGGGGCGGAAAAATCGAGACCTTGGGCAGCGGAAGAATCATCCGCCCGCCCCTGGCCAGATAGCTTGCATTCTTTTTACGGATTTCATCAAAGAAACTCCAAGCGAAAATCAGCAGATAGTCCGGTGGATCATCACGTCCGAGGACCGAGCTTGTAAATATCTCGAAATGCGATCTCGGCGTGTAGAACGAAGCTTTCGCCGGCGCGTCGTCGATCATGTAATCCAGATGATCATGGTTGATGCCGCAATACTGGATCATGGTGTTGGCACGGCCCGAGGCGCCGTAACCGGATATTCGCTTGCCCTGCCCCCGCAGATCTCTGAGCAGTCCAATCAGTTCGTCGCGGTGTGCGGCGACAGTATCAGAGAACGCCAGGAAGGTCTCGTACCGGTCAAATCCCCGCGCTCGCTCCTCTGCCTCGAGTGCGACGACCGCGGGCGATACCGAAGCGCTGTGCTTGCTGCCTTTCTTGCACGCATAAAACCTGATCGAACCGGCATGGATCGGTATCGGCTTTATGTCGAACACCATCATGTCATACCGGGCGAGATGATTGACCGCGGACAGCAGCGAATAATAGTAAAGGTGCTCGTGATAGATCATGTCGTATTGCAGTTCGTCGATCACCTTGCCGAGGTAATGAACCTCAAAGGCAAACACGCCCTCTGGATGCAGCGCTTCGGCGACTGCCCGGGTCGTCCCCTGAATGTCCGGGATGTGCGCGTAGACGTTGTTGGCCATAATCAGGTCGACCTTGCCATGTTCGGCGACAACGGCGCGCGCGACCTCTTCCGTGAAATAATTATTGATCACCTTGACCCGGGAATCATCGATGGTGGCGACCACGTTTGAGGCAGGATCGACACCAATAACGGTCCGGATGCCCTCGTCCGCCAACGGACGCAGCAGCACGCCATCATTGCAGCCGAATTCGAGCACGGTGGCTCCGGCCGGGTCGAGAAAACGCCGCGTTACCTCGGCGGCGTATTCCCTAAAGTGGTCGCGCAGAGTGCCGATCGACGACGAGAAATAGAAGTAGTCCCGAAACATCACGTCGGCCGGAACCTTGTCGGTGACCTGCACGGCGTAACAATCCTTGCAGAAGTGCAGCCGCATCGGAAAGGTGCGCTCGGTCGCGAACTGCTCGGGCTTCAGGAACGCGCCGGCGAGGCCGACCTTGCCGAAATCCATCACCAACCCAAGCCGTTTGCTGTCGCAGAAGGCACAGACAGGCTGATTGGAACCGCTCAGGTCCATAGTATAGATTTCCTATCTCTTGCCGCTAACCGGCGGCATCCGTCGCGGATGTCCTCGTGAGGCGACTACCACAATCGCTCCGCCAGGTCGATTGTCGAAAAAGACCCTATATTTCGGCGATAGCCGCGTCCTGTCCCCGCAGGTGCCGCTGAATGAAATCAAGCTTGAGCAGCAGTTCCTTCACCCCGGCCACGCTCAAACGCTCGGTGTTATGCGACGTGTAGTCGTCGAGCGTTGATATCTGCTTTTCGCCGTCGGTAAAATACATAGCGTAATTGAGGTCCCTGTTATCAGCCGGGATACGGTAATATTGTTTCATATCCTCGACCCTCGCCATCTCCTCACGCGACACCAGGGATTCGTACAGCTTCTCACCGTGGCGGGTTCCGACGATCTGGATCGGATTGTCGGCGTTGAAAATCTCCTTGAGCGCCTGCACTAGATCGCCGATCGTCGCAGCGGGAGCCTTCTGGACGAAGATGTCGCCCTGCTTCCCGTGACCATAGGCATGCAGCACCAAGTCCACGGAGTCGTCGAGCGACATCAGGAAGCGGGTCATGTTGGGGTCGGTGATCGTGAGCGGCTTGCCGGCTTTGATCTGCGACACGAACAGCGGTATTACCGACCCTCGCGAAACCATGACGTTGCCGTAGCGCGTCGCACACAGCAGCGTTTCGGTCGATGATAGGCTGCGCGACTTCGCCACCATGACCTTTTCCATCAGCGCCTTGGTCTGCCCCATGGCGTTGATCGGATAGACCGCCTTGTCGGTGCTGAGCACGACGACCCTCTCGACACCATTGGATATCGCCGCGCTCATGACGTTCTCGGTGCCCAGAATATTGGTCCGAACCGCCTCGAGCGGGTAGAACTCGCACGACGGCACCTGCTTCAGCGCGGCGGCGTGAAATACGTAATGCGCGCCCTTCAGCGCCTGGTGGATGCTGTCATAGGCGCGGACGTCGCCAATGTAGAACTTGAGCTTGGTATTGTTGAATGCCGAGCGCATCTCCTCCTGCTTCTTCTCGTCGCGGCTGAAGATACGTATCTCGGCAACGTCGGTTGCCAGAAAACCTCTCAGGATGTGCTGCCCGAAAGATCCTGTTCCGCCCGTGATCGCTATAACTTTGTCCGTAAACATCATGTCCTCGTCGAACCAAAACGGTCGCAATACATCAAGTCGACCAGCGTCGGCCAGTCGGGCGCGACGTAGCCGGTTGCCTTCTCGAACCGGGCAGCGACGAGCGTGCGATCGGGATTTGCGCGGTCGTCCGGGATCAGTTCGATTTTCTTGCTGTAGCGGTTCGCCACCAGTCGCAGCAGATCGAACTTCGAAATCGGCGGGGTTGCCACGTGATAGACGCCGTGCAGACCAGGGCGCGGGATCACGACATCCCTGATGAGGTCAGCAAGCACAATCGTCGGAAATCCTGAGAAAATCGCCCGTGTGTAGCAGTTACATCGTCCCTGCTGCGACAAAAACCACTCTAGCAGTCCACTCTTAGATTGCAATTCGTGCCCGATAATCGAACTCCGCAACGTGATCGCATGCGGCTCGGTGACTTCGCCCAATAGCTTCGATATTCCGTAGACATCGTTCGCATCCGGAGGATCGTCCTCGGTGTAGGCGCCACGAGCCCCTGAAAAGACGCCGTCCGAACTGATCTGGATCAGGCGGGAACCGAACAGCCGACAGAAATGCGCGAGATGCCGCGGCAGCACCGAATAAACCGCGATTGATCGCATTGGATCGCCGGGGGCCGGCCGCCCGACGGCAATGCAATTCACGACCGCGTCTGGACGGACCGTAGCGAATAAACTGGCCAGAGCATCCGGTTTCTCGATATCCGCGACTACGGCAAGTTGCGCTGCCTGCTCGGGCGCGAACAGCTCGCGGGAAGATTCCCGGCGTATTGTTCCGACGACCTGAGCAGCCGGTGCTTTCGACATCGATCGAAACACCGCATTGCCAAGCAGTCCCGTTGCGCCGAGAACGAGAATCTTCACCACATTATTCGCCAAAAACGCCACTGATGGATGGAGCGGATCGTACTCCGCGCGTTCAACACTTTAGGCCGTTCCCACTGCGGACTGCGGGTTCATACTCGTCATTACCGTTGCGGTACTAAATATTGCCGGTTGCCTGATCAAGCAGGCTGCAAACGAAATTGCAAGCTTCGACAACCGTGATATTAGCGCGGCAGCGACTGATGGAAGTCACCGCACTCAGACGGTTGCCACGGGGTTGATATATTGGCCAAAATCTACACGAAACCGCCGCTTCTGGATGGCTTTGATCGGCCTGATCTTGGCAAACCTGGGGCTTGGCTGTTTTTTCGAGTTCACACCTGACTTTTCGCAGGTCATCGCCAAAAATGACATCGACCAGAGATAGGCGGGGCCTACCAGGCCCCCGTGAATTTTGGCCCAAAGACGGGATATCGCCTGCCGACCGATTCGGGCCAAGGGCCTTCATCCTCGAAGTTGATGGTGTTCGAGGACGGTCGTGCTCTTGGACCCCCGCACCACCCTGCATAAGGACATCCGAGAACAAGGTGGCGGACGATTTTCCCATTGGGGCGACACCATCATTTTTTCGACGCCCGACGGAACCGACCCCCGCACTAACGGCCGGGTCCACTCAATCAGGGCATCAACGGAGGTGAAACCGCAGCTGCAGCTTCTGCTGGCTGCCATTCTGACGCTCGCGGATATTGCGTTTCTGGTCCTGTTCCGAAAGTACGTCCTTTTTCTCTTGCGGACGCGGCGCGCACTCCTCCTTGCAGGACTGGCTGTTTCGCTCGTCCTGCTGGCGGCGCTGTCGGCGTTTGGCCTATTCGGCGCGATCGTCGTCGCGAAGAACGGCCCGCCGAAGGATGGAGCACTCGCCCTTCAAACCCTGCAGCATGCGCTGCTTGGCTGCCTGACATCGATCGGCATCTGGGCGTCGGGCGCGGGCATTACCCGGCTGATCCTGCGCGACCCGCGCAGCAGCCCGGCACAGGTCCTGATCCCAGCCTTTCCTGCCGGCGTCGTGTTGCTTGCCATGCTGCTCGTCGTCGCACTGGTCGTTCCCTGGGGCCGGTCTGTTGCATTGGCCCTGTGGTTGGCGTGCCTCATTCCCCTCCGGGGCTGGCGCCCACCCGGTCGACAGGTCGCTGCAGCCCTGACGGCGGCGCTCGGCATCGTCCCTTTCGCCATCGCTTTCGGAATATGGCTGGGTCTGCTGTGGCATGGGCCAACAGACACTCTCGCAGGATCGCCGTCGGGGGACTGACTTTCTACGCCGGAAGCAGTTCGTCGCTCGCCAGCCAACCCTATCCCAGCTTTGACCCGGGCTACGCAAATGCTGCAAGCCGCGGCTACTTCAACCTACTCTACCCCGCACTTGGAGCTGCCCTGCTCTATCTTCCGAACTTCGATCCGTTTCTATTCATCCTGGCGCGCGGCGGGACCTCCTAATTTGGAGTTGAGGCAGGATCGACACAAACTTAACGAAGTGCTGACGATGAACAGCACGGTGCTGGATGGAAGCCGCTCCCCACGTAGCGTGCCGACGAAGCGCACCTACGGTTCATTTTACGCCGTAGTAACGGCGACCAAGGTTGTCCCGCCGAACTGGCGGCTGGTCTTTCAAAATCGCCAATACGCGCTGTATGAGGTTCTGGCTAAATAAACTGAAGCAGCGAGAGCAACGCGACGATTCGGCTGTTTGCGGCCGCACTCGTCTCTATGGCATCGCCAGAGCGCACCTGTTTTGGGTTGTTCGCGGACAAATTGGGGGGTAGCCTCCGGCACCGTTTTTGGAGTTACGCAATGGTTCAGGATTTGGCGGGTGAGGCTCATTGGGACAAGCGCGACGGAACTGCGAGGCCGCGCTTGCCGTCGAAACTGAATGCTACCGTTGGAGATATGCTCGCCTTGCTTGATCCATTGTTAGTTCCGGGTAGTCGCGTTCTTGAGGTCGGATGCGCTCCCGGCAAGTTCCTGTTGTGGTTTGCTCTGGCCAGAGAGGCCAAGGCCTGTGGCGTCGAATACGCAGAGAACAGCCACAAAAAGACGGTTCAGCTCTTTGCCGACGCGAATGCTACGGCTGACATTCGCAAGGAAGATTTCATGCAGACGACCTTCGAACCTCGTTCCTTCGATCTGGTTTACAGCTTCGGCGTCATCGAGCACTTCGACGATCCCCGCCCCATGGTGAAAAAGCATTTTGAAATGCTCAAACCCGGCGGCACAGCGATCATAACAGTTCCTCACTTTGGAGCTGATTCTGGCTATGGCTGGCTTTGCCAACGGATGGACCGGGAGGCCTATGATATCCATAACGCGAACATCATGAGCGAAAACGGGATGCTCGCCCTCGCGCCGGAAGGTTCGCGGTCGCGGTCATATCGGTATGGTCGCCTCTCGCCGTGGCCGCTGCCTTGGGGCAAAATCCCTCGCCCGATCGGATTGGTGGCCTGTTACGTATTGAACGCTGTCGCTCTATTGCAGCCGTTCGAGATTAAGGCGCTGTGCCCATGGTTGGTTTTAGAAATCAAACGCCCCATTGATTAATCACCCAGCGTTTTGGCACCAACTCAAATCACCCAACGTCGCGCCGTGCAGCTGGCGCGACTAAATTCCCACTTCTGGATAGCCGCAGCGACCGCGTACCCGCGACCCCTGCAGGCGGCCATAGCAGGTGGAACCGCGCCGCAATTTGCTCGGCCAAGCGGTTTCGGATAGTGCTTTCCGATGGACTGGTGGACACCCTCAAAGACGATCAAGCCAGCGCTCATTGCCTTTGCGCTCTATTTTGCCGTGGCGGGGTATCTGAAATATACCTATGTTCCGCAGCCGGACCCATTCCCGCGCGTTTACATATCCGGGCCGTTTTATAAGCTGGGCGGCTCTTCCTATGCCGCAACGTTTCCGCCCCGGGAAAATACCGGGGCCGCCGATTCCGCTGACAACCCGACGCGATCGACATTCCAACTCTACGAAGACGAGAAGCCGATCGGCCCGGCGCACAGCCTCAATGCCGACATCGCAAATTTAGGAGGCGGCCGATATTCCCACTGGCAGACGGATAAAGGCCCAGCGCTGAACTTCTCGGCGACCGACAACAGCGATCCAAACAGTAGCGGCAAGCGCTACTCGTATCCAAAGCCACGGAGGGCCGATTGATGCAACCAAGATGGCACGCGCTTGTATTTGGCGCATTGATCTCCCTTGAGCCCGCTGCTACTCTCTAGCGCGCTCGATCTATGCGAGCTGCGTTACGGGAGTTGCACCTCGTTCCGATCGGTTTTGACGCAAGCAGATCGTTGGATTTCTATCGACCGAAAGGCTAGGTGGATAGCCCCACCACAAAGGATTGTAGAACGAAAGCGCATCGAGGCTTGAGATGGTTTGGAGTGCTTTTATTACCGCCTCACTGGCGGCCTTCGTCTTTTTCTTTTTCACGAAACGCCGATTTGATCTCCTCACCGTCGCCTATATCGGCGCAGTGTTTTATTTCTCCCCCCTCGTTTGGGGAAAGGTGCTGCAATCGTCAGACGCTTTCGACTCCACAATCCCGCCGCCAGTCTATCTGATCGCGATTGTCTATATTGTTGCACTGGCTGCGGCGGCGTTGTTGCCGCAGCGCGAAACTAAACTGCGGCCGGGGCGCGGCCTGTCGGAGTGGTATCTGATCCTCGCCGTTGCGGGGCTAGCCGGGTCTCTTGCATCATCAAGGGGCGCAATCATCGATGCCGACAAGGTGAAGGCGCTGGCGCAAATCGGCTATCTCTTCACCTGTTTTGAGATCGCGGCCAGCCTCGCCTGTGTATCTGCTGCGATCGAGCGACGCTGGTGGATATTAGCTGGCGGCGTATTGCTGCTGGCGATCGATCTTCTCATTGGCTTCCGGGTCTACGCGGTACTGACTGCGCTCAGCGTGGCGCTGGTGTTGCTGATGCAGAGTGGGCGTATCAGGCTATTCACAAAAATACCGACCTATGGCGCCGCGGCGGCGGTCCTCATTGTCGGCATGCTGTTCGTTCATACAGCTCGCTTCGCTATCTTCGATCAAATCGCGATAATTGAGAACGCGCCAAGGGTGGTTCGCACTCAGGACATGCGCAGCGATACCCTGCAATTTGAAAGAGCGGCAGAGGCAGCCATTGCGCCCATCGGCCCCGGTGAAACGCCGAAGCAGAATGAATCGACAATCTCGAAATGGCTTCAGATGCCGTTCAACATGCTGCAGCGCTCTGAACCAGTCATAATTCAGGCCACGCTAGCGGCAACTGTTCAGAGTGGCCTTTCGTGCAGCCCGTCGAACATTCTTAAGTCGCTTTATCTCCTAATCCCACCGGTCATGATAAAGCTTGTTCCAAACCCCTTCCCGCCAACCTTCTACGAGGAATATCAGCCGATCTTGTATCCTGGCATTACCTACGGCACTGGCGGCAACATCTGGGCCGAAATGCTGTGCCGATTTGGTTATGTCGGAGTCGCGATATTCGGCGCGTTGATGATCTTAGCCTTGATCGGCGCTTCAAAGCTTCTGGCCAAAGCTTCCACAACAACAATTCCACCGATCGCTTTCGGCGGCTGCATCGTAGCGTTCTACATCAACCGCAATGACCTTCAGGTCACGCTCGTGATGCTGCGGCAAGTGGCTGGCGTATTTATAATCGCGTGGTTTCTGGCGTGGCTGTCTAGACTCCCCATACGTTCACGGTCGGCGCTGCTGAATAGGTAATCCTGATAATGTCTTTCGGAGCCAACTGGAAAACGCCCGACGTGGCGCCGGAAGGGAAAAAACCGCCCACTGGTGTTTGAATATCGATTGCGCTGACCGTACCCCCGCTTACGGAGACCTGCATATTGTCTCCATTCGTGTTTTGGAAAGAAAATGGCGATCCGGAAACAGTTGGACCGAAGCGAGGGCGAGAGTAATAGGCCGCGTTCCCAGCATCGAAACAGCCCTTGGTGCGGTTATATGTCCCGGAGTCAGTCAGGTTGCCGGCGCCCGTGATATTGAATGTCGTTTCAGCGACGTTATAGGCTGTCGTCGCTGTAAACACGATGCTGTTGCATTGACCACCAATGATGCGATTGCGCGATGCGGCAGATGGTCCATTGGTTCCGAACGTAAACACCTTCCCGCAAGCAATGCCGACGAAGTTGTTATCGCTGCCGATGCAGTGGACATCCTGGCCCCGATTAGCCTCGAAATCTGTACCAACGACTATTATTTTGCTTGATCCACCGTCGATAGTGAGACCCGTGGTGCCGCATCCTTCGACGGTCCCTTCTCGAATTTGCATTCCAAGGCACCGATCTAACCAGATGCCATACGGGACGTCTTCGATAACAGGACGCAGCGTACAATAACTATTCTGAGTAAGAATAGGATTGCCGCCACCGTCGAGCACTGGCGATCCTAATTTAGTCGCGTAGAGACCATACTGCGGGGCAACGCCACCTGACCAGCACGGATGACCGCTCGAATCGAGTGTGTTAGATGAACACGAATACCGAATGCGCGAGACAACGCCAAACTCGAGACGCAGGCCCGCATAGCTGGCGGAACCGCCGCCGCATGTCAAATCCAGATCCGCGTCATGCAGAGATCGAACGACAATGACATTCTGTGCCGCACTATTGCTTTGAACGGTCAGATTTCCGATCATCTTAAACTGCCTGATGCCAAACTCCGGCAGAGCTGCCAAGCCGTCGAGCACCAACGCGTTACCCGCCCCGCGATGGGCAAGATCGGCGGTGCGATCGGCATCAAAGATCACGTCGAGGTTGACGAGACGTGGATTGGATCGGCGGGGCAGCAACCCGTGGTGAGAGCAAGGGCGTTCACCCGGATCAATCGCTCGTTATTGCTGCCGTTGAGGTTCGGACGCGCCCAGCTAAGAAGGGCGACAAGCCGATGCGGCGCGCCGGTCGTTATGCCGGCCGATTGCGAATGGAAGTGGTGCCGGATCGGACCGCTAAGTCTTTGGTCGGTTTCGTTGAGGCGGCTGTTGCGCCCAGCGCGATGATCGTGACAGACGCGGCCCGAGTTACGCGACCCTCTCCAAGCGCGGATTTGAACATCTGCCCGTGGTCGAAGCGGGCAACCCGGAAGTGGCGGAAGAATACCTGCCCATCATTCACCTTATCTTTTCTAACCTGAAAAGCTGGCTGGCGGCATGCCATCACGGCGTCAGCCCGCAGCATCTTCAAGCCTATCTGAATGAATTCACGTTCCGTTTTAACCGCCGGTTCTACCCCTTCAACGCATTCCGCTCGCTGCTCGGCATCGGCAATGAAAGCCCGACCTATGACGAGCTTTACTCCGGCTAGTGGGAACATCCTAGAATTAGCGATCAGGCATTGTATGTTCTACCACACCATCATGGTGGACCCAATTGTATTGCCGGCGATCGCGATTGGATTGGCGTAGTCCGTCGGGATCGAGCCATCACGAAAAACAGCCGGCGCCTAGATCCATGCTTGGGATCCGCGTCGAATTCAGGCGGCAACACCCTCGAAGCTGCCGCTGGGCGCTGCGGACCGGTCCAACTGCCTGCTAGGCCCGCTTGAGAAATACGAGCTCGTGGCAACCGGACCCCAACAGCCCAACAGAATCCGGGATGCGGAATGACCGCAACTCGGTAAATCCGAGCGCGGATATTCTGGAATTAAGCTCGTCGGCCGTTGCGGTTTCGTAAGGGTAGCCTCCGAGCCAGTCGTGCACATCGTGAGAGATATTCATACCGCGTGTAAGCGGGTCACGAAATACCCTCATGGGATTCCTGCCCCGCACGATCTTTGCCGCCATCATCGCGGCAACGAATAGCTGCCGCAGCACCCACTGCACGGCGGCCGGTGAATATGCGTAGATGCGCTTTTCAACTTTCCACGCAAAATCGAGGGGCGTTTTTGCGTATATCGCAATCGCCAATTGCCCGCCGGGCTTCACGAATGTCGTGGCCTTTTCGATAGCGTTCCACATATCTCCGGTGTGATGCAGCACACCCCACGAGTACACGGCGTCGAAGGTGCCCAGGTCACCGGGAGACGCGTCGAACACGGAGGCAATCCTCGTTTCCCATTTCCCACTGGGGGCATACTTCTCCAAAAGGTCATGCGTCGCGCTAACGGAATTTTCGTCAATGTCGGTTGCCAGCACCGTCGCCGCGTCGAGCGAAAGTGCGGCCAAAGAGTGCACTCCGGAGCCGCAGCCGATATCCAGAAAGGTCTTTCCCGCAAGACCCTCAGGGAACAGCTTCCTCAGTCCGGCGACCGCTGAATCAATCCGGGTCTTGTCGACCGTCTTGGCGTAGTCTTGCCAATTCGCTCCGAATTCAAAGTGAGTTCCACGTTCCTTAAGGTTCATAGTTTTGACCTACCACACCCTGAAGCGGCAATCCAAGGCCCTTCACATCCGAGGAATTGCTCCGACGCTTGTTTCGGGGATGTTGCGTCAAGCGCACAGGCGAGCCTGGGAAAGCGCACACCGATGAAAGTCGATCATTTGCTGTAAGCGCGACGCCACAGCTCGAAGACCGTCAACCCAAACAACCGTTCGGCGTTGTTCCGGCGCCCACCATGGCCATTGATCAGATCGCTCACGGCGCGCCTGTCGAAGAGACAGCCCGGATCAAGCAATACGTCTGAGAAAAAGTTCCGCCACGGGCCCGCTTTGAGCCAGGCGGGCAATGGAAGCGAAAAGCCCTGTTTGCGATCCGCATTGAATTCAGGCGGCAGCACCTTCTTGCACAAGCGCTTGAGCAGTATCTTGCGCTCGGTCGAGTTGGCCTTCAGCCTGCTCGGTACCTTTCCGAAGGCGAACTCGGCAATTCGAAAGTCCAGAAACGGAGCCCTCATTTCAAGTGACGCCAGCATGCTGGCGCGGTCGACTTTCACCAGAATGTCTCCCGGCAGATAGTTCTCGAAATCCATTCGCGTGCCACGCTGCAGCAGGTCCTGCGCTGGCGGAACACGCGCCTTCAGAATGCCTTCAGCCGGCGTCTGCCAATTCGAGCCCATAAGCGCGCGGCGCTCGCTTGCGACAAAATGGCTGGCAACCAGCGGAAGCTCGGTGTCGAAATCCACGCCGAGCGCTCTGATCCAGTTGCGTCCGCGAAAGCCAGTGGGCAGAACGAAATCGCCAGTTGCGGCCGCGAGCTTGCGGACCGGCAGCGGAACCCGCTCGAACTGCGATTCCAGCAGAAGCAGCCGTCTGTGCTGTTCATAGCCACCGAACATCTCGTCGGCGGCATCCCCGCCCAGGGCGACCGTGCAGTGTTGCCGGACCAGCCGACTGACCAGAAAGGTCGGAACCATTGACGAGTCAAATATCGGCTCGTCGTATTGCCGGGCAAGAAGGTTCAAAATGTCAGGACTGGCATCGCCAGCCTGTAGTTCGATGTGTTCGGTTCCAAAATGGTTCGCGACAAGCCGCGCAAACGCGGCCTCATCATATTTCTCATGGCCCTGAAGCCCAACCGTAAATGTCTTGACGCGCGATGAGGACCGCGCCGCCATCGCCGTCACAAGACTGGAATCGACGCCTCCGCTGAGCAAGACACCGACAGGCACGTCCGCAATCAGTTGGCGACGTACCGAGTCTGCCAGAAGCGCTTCCAGTTCCTCGACCAACGCCTCGTCGTCGTGGCTATCAACACCGGCCGGTTCAGGCATGCTCCAATAGCGCCAGGTTCTCGTCTCCCCGTTTTCGACATCGAACGTAAGCGCGTGCGCGGGCGGCAGCTTCCGGGCGCCTTGGAGTATGCAAGCTCCGCCTGGGATATAGCCCATCATCAGGAAGCAATCGAGCGCTGTCGGATCCATCGTGCGACTAAAGCCGGGATCGGCCATAAGCCCTTTCAATTCGGAGGCGAAGCGTATCTCGTCACCCGTCACCGAATAGAACAGCGGCTTTTCGCCCGCCCTGTCACGGGCGAGGAATAGAAGCTTCTTTTCGTGGTTGTAGAGCGCGATGGCAAACATGCCGTTGAGATGCGCCAGGCATTCAGTGCCCCATTCCGAGTAGGCCGCGAGAATAACCTCCGTGTCGGATTGGGTGACGAACTTATGCCCCCTTGCTTTCAGCAGATCGCGAAGGTCCAGATAGTTATAAATCTCGCCATTGAACACGATGCTGAGGCGGTTGGCTTCGTGATGCATGGGCTGATGCCCACCCGGCGACAGATCGATGATGGCGAGCCGGCGCTGGGCCAGGCCGACATTTCCATTCGCCGACCACCAGGAACCGCTGTCGTCGGGACCGCGATGCGCCATCGCCGTGCAGCCGTCGTCGAGCCACTTGCGATTTGTGAGTGGATGCCGCGAAGCAACGCCGATGATTCCGCACATCAGTTATTTCTTCCGTTCATTATCACTTCCTGGTAGACGGCATCGTAAGCATCCGCCATCGCGGCGACCGTCATCGATCTAACTCGCTCGGATGCCCGTTTTGCCCGCTGTCGGGCAGCTTCCCGGTCGCCAACGAGTTGCGCGATCGCGTTCGACAGGGCACCCACATCATCGACCGGCACCAAGAGCGCGGATGAAGCATCTGCTATCTCACGATGCGCCGGCGTATCACTGACGATTACCGGGCAGCCACCCGCCATTGCTTCCAGGGCAACGTTGGGGTTTCCTTCAAATCTTCCCATACTGATTAGGCCATCGGCAACCCCGAGCCACCTCCACCAATCTGGTTGATAGCCCAGGAGCGTGACTCGTTCAGATAACGAGGCTGCCTCAATGGCCCTCTCGAGCGCCGGCCGTTCGCTTCCCGTACCGATTATCAGGACGTGAACGCTTTGGTCGACAGGAAGATTGGCCACGGCCTGAAGAATTACGTCCACGGCCTTCTCGCGGTCGAGCCGACCGACAACCAAGATCAATGGAGTGGCGTAAGGGTCTTGCACCCCCCGGCGGACGGTTTCGCCAATTAGCTCGAAGTCGAGCGCATTATGGATCGTCGCCAGCTTGAGGGACCGGCGTCCATCCTCTTGCCAGTATCTTGCGCCGGCCCGGGAGTTGGCGACAACGGCCGCTGCATATTTTGCAAGCCAAAGCCGCAACCGGGCGAAGGAGGGCATCTCGCTACGATAGTAGCCGCCTGAGGTTCGCTCTGAAACGATCCAGGGGATATGGCCTGCGAGAGCGCCCACTCCACCGAGAATGTCCATCTGAGGCAGCCAGGTTTGTACGATGCCGGGCTTAACCGCCGTTATGACCCGCTTTATCGCAACGAACAGCCTTGGATCGACGCTGCGCACGTTGCCTAATTCATGCAGTTGCACGCCTCGCATCACCTGCAGGTGCACGCCGGTCCGTCGAACGGCCACGTGAACATCATAGCCGCGGCGCGCCTGCTCCGTGGCCAGCATAGCCAGTTGCCGCTCCGCCCCGCCGCCCTCGAGGGTCGGTATGACATGAAGAACAGTCAAGCATTGTGGTTTGACCACGGTGAGGGAGTGCACGATCATTTGCCTAGATAGACTCTCGCTCGACGGGCTGGACATAGCGGCAAAAGAATCTTGCGACCCTCAATGGCAACCGAGGCCGTGCGTCAATCGCGGGTATGGGTATCCATTTTCGGTCTAAGCACGACGATGTGACAAGCGCTTCCCAAAATACTTGATAGCCGTTCGCGCCGTTTCATCGACATTAAAGAATCAGCGAATAAATATCCGGTATAGAACAGTCCGACACCCTCGACGCGCTCGACCGTCCATCCCAATGCCCCGAACCTTCTGCGCCAAGATCGTGCCCGGAAGTGCCACCATTCGGTAAACCGACTGCCTCTTTCGCCGTGTCTGGCGGGACAAATCAAATCGAAGACCCTTGCCTTCATATTTCGCGGCGGTGAAGCTGGAAGACTATCGCCATGTGACGACGATGGTTCCGAACTTCTGCGCAAGAAGGCAAGGACCACTGTCGGCAGCATTAAATAAGAAACCGCAGTCGTCCAAAGTCGCCAGGCACAACTCGGTACGATATGGATCGCAACAGCCCCAGGTTTCATGACCCTCATCAATTCGGCGTGGAGCGCAGGCTCATCCACGACGTGCTCCATGGTATTCGAGGAGTAAATAACGTCGAATGATTGGTCGGCGAAGGGAAGGTTTACCCCATCGTAATAGGTAAAATTGTTGCAGCTGGGGTGATAATCTGACGAGCGAAGATCGACTCCAACGGAGCTGGCCGCGACTTTTGACAGTTCGCGTAACTGGGCGCCCGTTCCCGTTCCAATCTCTAAAATGTCAGCGCCGGACAACAGGCTCTCGTACCTTCGCATCAACAGGCGCAACTCGGCGACCCTGATCGCGTCAAGCTGGTCGATCGTATGGGAAAGCATCGGTCTAGCCTCGCGCAATTAGAGTTAAAGCAGGCGCTGGCTCTTGCCGCACGGCCCGCGATGGTTGTATGTTGCGCCCGGGACTGGGGCTGTTGTCAATGAAGATTATCTTTCCGGAACGCTCGCTCGGGCT
This sequence comes from Bradyrhizobium erythrophlei, assembly GCF_900129425.1. Taxonomy (NCBI): domain Bacteria; kingdom Pseudomonadati; phylum Pseudomonadota; class Alphaproteobacteria; order Hyphomicrobiales; family Nitrobacteraceae; genus Bradyrhizobium; species Bradyrhizobium erythrophlei. The sequence continues at coordinate 5,752,528 of NZ_LT670817.1, forward strand.
GGGCGGTTGACGCACTCGCGCGCGACCCAGGCACCCATTTGATCGTTCACGCGCCTGCCGGCCAGGAACACCTGCGGATGATACCCCTCGCGTTCCGCACGATGCGTCAAATAATATGGGTCGACGCCAATGCAGTGCCCTCCCACGAGGCCCGGGGTGAACTTGAGAAAATTCCATTTGGTGCCTGCGGCGGCGAGGACATCAGATGTATCGATATCAAGCGGGCGGAAGACCAGCGCCAGTTCGTTAATGAGCGCTATATTCAGGTCGCGCTGGGTATTCTCAATGACCTTCGCGGCCTCGGCGACCCTGATCGATGGCGCCTTGTGAATTCCCGCGGTGACCACCTCGCCATACACGTCCGCTACAATTTCGAGCGTCCTTGCATCCTGGCCTGAGACAACCTTGTTGATGCTTTCCAGGCGATGCTCGAGGTCACCAGGGTTGATGCGCTCCGGACTATAGCCAACATAAATATCGACGCCGCACTTCAGACCGGATTCGCGTTCGAGGATCGGAACACAGTCTTCCTCCGTGGCGCCGGGATAGACTGTCGACTCGTAGACGACAATGTCGCCCTTTTTGAGGGCTTTTCCCACTGTGCGCGACGCCGCGAAAACGGTCGACATATCCGGTTGGTTTGCAGCATCGATCGGCGTCGGCACGGTCACGATAAAAAAATCCGCGGCGCGCAAGTCGTCGGCGTTAGCGCTGACGTTCATGTCAAGTGAGCGCAACTCGGCTTCGGTTGCCTCCAGCGTACGATCAAAATAAAGAGGGAGTTCCTCGACCCTGCTAACATCGATATCGAAGCCGACCGCGAGAGCGCCTAATTTGCCAAACGCGAGCGCCACCGGTGGGCCAACGTAGCCGAGACCTACGACCCCCACTTTTCGGCTTAAACGCCGCAATTTGGCTCCTATTGCCCGCAAATTCTAAGTCTTTTGTACTAGCGTTGAGGGTCCCGTGCGTCAATTTTAATCGGAACAAGGAAGATAGAGCTTTCGAAGTCTGTCCCACCGGTTGCCCGTAAATAATCTTTACAATCGGAGCTACCGCAGAATAAAAGCACCCACAGTAGAATTGGGCAGTAGTCGATGGTGGGCAAATCACATGGTCCCGTTAAAGACAAATACCGCCCGACGCGCCATTTGTCTTGCGATTGACGCATCCAATATACGTGTCGGAGGGGGCGTCACGCATCTCATCGAATTTTTGAGAGAGGCCGACCCGACTTCTCGCGGCTTCGAGCGAATCGTTGTCTGGGGCTGCGCCTCCACGCTCGCTCGCCTCGAGGACAGGCCCTGGCTTGAAAAACGAACCGACGCCGCGCTTGAGGCGCACCTTCTGAAGCGCATCATTTGGCAGCGCCGGGTGTTGCCGAGACATCTGCGGGAAACGAAAGCGGACCTGCTGTTGGTACCAGGCGGATCAATTGTGCCCCGGTTCCATCCGGTGGCGACGATGAGCCGCAACATGCTGCCCTTTCAGTGGCCCGAACTGAAGCGATTTGGCTTTTCCGTAACCACCCTGAAGCTGGTGCTGTTGCGGTTCAACCAGAGCTTTTCGTTCAAACGCGCGGATGGGACCATTTTTCTCACGCGATATGCCTACGACGCGGTCACGAAAACAACCGGACCGCTGGAGGGGAAAACGTCGATCATTCCCCACGGCGTCGACACGCGATTTCGCATGCCCCCTCGCCCGCAGCGAACGGCTGCCGAATTGACGATATCGGATCCATTGCGCGTTGTGTATGTTTCCACTGTCGACGAATTCAAGCATCAGTGGCATGTCGTGGAGGGAATCGGTCGCCTGCACAACGAGGGCATCCCGATCCGCCTGGATCTCTACGGCGGCGCAAGGCCCAGCACCCTGCCCCGCTTGTCGGAGGCTCTGAGCAGGGTAGACGCCCAAGGGGAGTTCATCCGCTACTGGGGCGCGGTGGACTACAAGGAAATCCACAAGTGCTATGAGGCGGCTGACATCTGCGTATTCGCGTCCAGCTGCGAGAACATGCCCAACATTTTGATCGAGAGCATGGCCGCGGGCCTGCCAATCGCCTGCTCCGATCGTGGCCCTATGCCGGAGATGCTCGGTGACGCCGGCGTATATTTCGACCCCGAGAATTCGGTAAGCATTGCCGATGCAGTGAGGCAGCTTGCTAGGAGCCCTGAATTGCGCGCTGAAAAAGCCTTGGCCGCATCAATGGCTGCCTCGAAATTCTCCTGGTCCCGTTGTGCAGGAGAGACTTTTGACTTCCTGGAAGCCATAGTGCGGGAACACCAGAAGCGTCGCGCTGAGTAAAGTTCTGCTGTCGTCAGCACACCTACCAAAGGGATTGATCACGAAATGCGGATTTTGGTGACAGGCAATGCAGGTTTCATCGGATTTCACGTTGCGGCTCACCTGCTTCAACGAGGCGACTCGGTCGTCGGAGCCGACGTAGTAAACGACTATTATTCACCCGCGATCAAAGAGTCGCGACTGACCCTGCTTGAACAGTGCGCCTTGCAGAGCTCAGGGGAATATCGCTTTCATCGAGTAAATCTCGCCGATCCCGCAGGCGTGAAAGCCTGCTTTTCGGATTGCCCCTTCGACCGCGTCATTCACCTCGCGGCGCAGGCAGGCGTGCGTTACAGCCTGGAAAATCCGGCGGCGTATGTTGAAAGCAACCTCATTGCCTTCACCAATATCCTCGAGGCCTGCCGACATTCGAACGTGAAGCATCTGACCTACGCCAGCACGAGCAGCGTCTATGGCGCCAACACCAGCATGCCGTTCAGCGAAAGTCAGGGGGTCGATCACCCCTTGCAGTTTTATGCGGCGACCAAGCGCGCCAACGAATTGATGGCGCACAGCTACAGCCATCTGTTCAGGTTGCCGACGAGCGGATTGCGCTTCTTTACGGTGTACGGACCATGGGGCCGGCCGGATATGGCTCTGTCCCTGTTTACCAAGAATATTCTCGCGGGCAAGCCAATCAAACTGTTCAACAATGGTGAACACGTGCGGGACTTCACGTATGTCGACGACATCGTTGAGGGCGTCGTCCGGGTAAGCGATGATATCGCCGGTCCCGATCCCGACTGGACCAGTGACTACCCGAACCCGGCAACCAGCAATGCGCCGTTCCGTCTGCTCAACATAGGCAACAGCTCACCGGTTCATCTCACCGAATATGTCGAGGCGATCGAGGAGGCGCTCGGCAAGAAGGCAATTAGGGAATTGCTTCCGCTGCAACCCGGAGACGTGCCGAACACCTACGCGGACGTGAGTTCCCTGATGAAAGCAGTCGCATATCGTCCGAACACCCCTGTCCGAGTGGGAGTTGCTCGCTTCGTGGAGTGGTATCGCCAATACTTTCAGGTATAGGCCGACGAATTCGGCTATCATCCCCCTCACGGCCGACGTGATATGTCAGCCAGATCAGACAAGACGCGCGTCCGACGTGAGCTGAAGTGGGTCCGGTGCTAAGAACATTGTTTCGTCATTCATTTTGGAACGCGGTGGCAACATTCAGCCACCAAGGCTCGACTTTTATCAGCAACTTTCTTGTGATTAAGCTGCTCGATCATGCGACCTATGGAAAGTACTCACTGATCAATCTGACCGCGTTCTACGCGGCAACCATCTTGCAGTTTGCCGTCGGCTCGACAGTTCCGAAATTTGTGGCTCGTTATGCAGACGATCCTGTCCGAATACGCTCGGTGGTCTGGATTGGCGGAGCATTCACGTTCGCAAGCGGACTACTGGGGTTCGGCATCCTTGCCTTGTCTTCCGGTGTCCTGGCCCGCAGTGCTTTTGTCGAGCCCTCGCTGACAAGGCCACTGATGATCGTGTCTCTCGCCGTGCCGAGCCTGATCGGCATGGTGTACCTCGGAGGATTGCTGCAGGGACTTCACGACTTTCGATCACTCGCCGCATCCTCAATTGTATCCGGCGTACTATTCATCGCAATCGTGACGGCCGGCGCCTGGACCGGTGACCTGACCAGAGCAATTTGGGCTCTGGTTGCGGGTTCAACACTGCGCAGTGTGATCCTCGGCTGCGCAACGCTAGCCGCCTTGAAAGGAAGGGCGATTGGGCGAGGTTTCTCCTGGTGCAAAGTGCCAAATGAGATAACGCGCGAAATCTTCAAATTTCAAATCCCGGCTGGTTTGGCGGGATTCGTCACGCTCCCGACGCTCTGGTTGATCCCCACGATTTTGACGCGAAACACGCAGAATTTTTCCGACGTTGCCCTGTACAGCGTCATAATCATGATCAAGACGTTGATCGTAATTCCTGCATCCGTCGTCTCTCTTGCCTTGCAACCTTCGGCGGAGCGAGCGCACGCATCGGGCCAGTTCGATCTGGCGATGCGCGTGTTCCGAACCAGTACGCTTGGGGTGTTTACCATCGCCGCGGCAGCAGCAATCTTCTTTGCAGTCTTCGCGAAGGAAGTTATGGCCGTCTTCGGACGAAGTTTTACGGTCGCGAGCTTTGAACTGCAATTGATGATGGTCGCAGCGATCGCAGAGGCGGTTGCTGTCAGTCTCTACATGAGGATTCAGGCGGCCAGCCGCATGTGGGGCTCGATCTTCGCGACACTCTTGCCTCGTGATTTGGCAATGTTGGCTATCGTCGCGGCATTTACAACCAAATACGGTCTACTGGCGGCAGTGACCGCTCATGTCGTGGGAGCGATCATAAATCTGATAGGGGTCTATTGGCTCAGCATGAAATCGATGGGCCAAGGAACAGCGTACCTGGACACCCAGCTCTCCAGCCGTCGCGAGTAGAAGCCGCTAAATACTGAGACTACCCCCAGCAGATCTCAGCAATGCTCTTCCTCAGTCCATGAACACCACGGTCTTGCGGCCGTTGAGGATGACGCGATCGTCGAGATGGTAGCGCATCGCGCGCGCCAGCACGCGACGCTCGATGCACCGGCGATCCCGTGGCGCCCGGCGACGTTGGCGAGATCGTCGTCACTTCACTCGATCCGCATCATCCCTGGATCCGGCTTGCGCTCGGCGACCTCACGGCGGCCTTGTCGGGTGCGAGCCCCTGCAAGCGTACCAACATGCGCATCAAGGGGCTGGATGGGCCGCGCCGACCGACCACCAAGGTCAAAGGCATGTTCGCGCGCCCCGAGCAGATCGCCGAGATCGGCAGGCGCCATCCCGAACTCGGACGGCTGCGTCTTGTCGTGACTCGCGCGGGCGAGAGCGACGTGAAGACGCTGAAGGCGGAAACGGCCTCGCCGACCGGGCCGCTTCACGACGAACTGGCCGCAAACCTGCGCGCGGTGACAAAACTCAGCGGCAATGTCGAGCTGGTAGGTGCCGGGACGCTGCCGAACGATGGCAAGGTGATTGCAGACGAGCGCTAGCCCTGCTTAGAATTTGCGAACGAGATCGATCACCTCGTCCGGCTGCTTCGCGGTGATCTCCGCGAACATCTGCAGCGACAGGATCCGGCTCTGATCGCGATGGGCTTTCGGAAACTGCTCGGGACGATGTCAGCCGGTCGCTTTACCGAAGTCTTGGTCAGTACAGGCGCGTCGGTGATCTCGTTCGATCTCTCCTCGGCGCTGGTGCAGCGCCTGTTCAACGAGCACAGTTTCACGCGCGTCGCGCACCTGGCAGCCGAATCGCACGTCGACCGGTCTATCCCGGATCCCGACGCCTTCTTGCAAACCAACGCCCTCGGCATGTTCATCTTGCATCTTGCAGCCATAAAGATTGCACGGCTCGACAATCTTGACCCGCGCGCCGAACTCGACGTCACGAACGCCGGCCTGATGCACCTCCGGTCGGTTCACGATGCGACACCCAGCCGGCTCAGGTCCGGCGTGAAGCGCAGCGCCACCTCCTCGCCGGTTTCGATCGATTCATAGAGCGCGGAGATCAATTCCAGGCTCTTGCGCCCTTCCAGCCCGTCCACCAGCGGATGCAACTGCAGATCGGCAAAAGGCACGGGTATCGATCGTAATCCTGTTATTTGTCCGCCAGCAGCCGGCGCGCCGGATTGCCGGCATAGGTACCAGGTTATCACCGATCCCGCCCCGATGACGACATCATCGACGATCCTGACTGGCATGATCGTGGCGTTGGAGCCGATCGAAACCCGATCGCTGCGTCGCCGATGTCGCCCTTCACGAACTGGATGCGGCGATCGGTGATCAGGGGCTCGAGGGCTGCGTTATGTTGGCCGCATACCGGCCGAGCGGCGCGCCACGCGTGTACCAGGTTCTGGCCGATAAATCCCGCGCCGCCGGTGATCAGAACACTATGCATTTGGATGTCGTTAGCTTCAGACGCCTATATGGGATAGAGCGCTACCACTTTGCCGAAAATCAGACAATAATGAACACCTGCAGCGGATGGCCCGGATACAGGCCGCGCCATGCCATCATGCGACCGATCAAGGCCTTTTCTCGATCAACGTCTGCTCGAATATCGTTCGCGGCGTAATGTACCAAAGCAGAAGGAGAAGAGCTCCGCCGTGTGTGATCAACACAGTCGATAGGGGCACATTTAGCAATACCTGGGGAAGAATGGCACCCGATATCAGAACGAAGTGAGGTGGCAACCCGGCTGACAATCGGTTGCTGAAAGCAACGACAAGCCCGCATGCGAATGCAGCAACCGGCGCGAACAGCGTGCCGATCGACGCAATTCCTTCCGTTGCGAATAGCGAGGCGTTGAAATTTCCCAGATCATACTCTCGTTTCATAATCACAGATAGCTGATCTTGATAGGGACAGTGCATGATTAGCTTCAGAACCGAGATCTGACAGAAATACGTAAGATCATGCCGGGAGAAAAAGTGATTGTAGACGTCCATCGCAATCGATGGAATCGCGATCATTCGAAAATTGATCGTATAGAAGAAGAATCCCAGCTTCCCTTTGAAAAGAAGGAGAAAAACAAGCCCTGCCGCCATCGGCCCAAATAGTGAAAGTATTACTGCGGTGCGGGCCTCGAATATCCTGGAAAGCAGCAGCGTGGCGATGAGCCATGCTGGAGTGAGGAGGGCCAACTTGCTTAGCGTGATGGGGTAGAAGATTGCGAGGAGGAGGAGAGTGGCGGCAGCCCACCAGGGCGCCTTTCGCGCGATAAAGCCGGCAAACGCGAACGGCAACAATCCGCTCGAAACAATCGTCACGAGGTAGTTTACGCCAGTCGGAGAACGCATTCTTTCTCGGAAATAATACATATCGTCCAGCGAAACGATTCGAAAATTGTAGAACGAGCCAACAGCGATCGTTGCGACAGCAAGTAAGAGAATGAGCTTCAGTGCCTGGTCAAATGTTCGTTCTGACAGAGTGTATTTTTGAACAATGGGCGATGATACAAAGAGAGCGGGAAGCAGGAATGCAATTGCCGAAGCCGCCGCCGATATCCCGGCGAGCCGGTGATCATAATTCAAGTCGGTGAAAGAGTTCAACCAGAGGTAATCGAGGATCATCGTGTAGAAATAGAATCCTACGAAATAACCAAAACTGAAGGGAGCGAACACAAAAACAGATGAAACGAAGGCGAACGCCACAACTGTTGCAATGGCGATATTCAGTCGGGCCGGATCGTAAAAGATGTGAAACTTCGGCGGAGCGAAGCCAAACAAACTACCATATCTCGTGACGAGAATGAGTGAGGCGCAGCAGACGATGATGTGGAGACAGATCAAAAGCGCTGACTTGTAGTGCGCTCGTAGTTGTAAGCCGTCAGCCATTTGGATCATCATGAGTTCTTAAATAGCCGTGAGGCGACAACTCGCAAGTCGAATGCAACAGGTACGGTCCCGTGACGTCGTGCGGCGGCCGAAGGCCCGAGACAGCACCGTAACACCGCCACATCGCATTGGGATGAGAACTGAAGGCCGTCTGCCTGAACCGCGTCACATTCGCCAGAACCGGACATTCGGCGGCGCGTGTGCACGATCTAGGAGTGCCTTGATATCCATCACAAGGCCGCCGCCGGGCTTCAGCCGTCCAGTTATGAGCGGCCATCCGCCCTGCCTGTATTCGTCGTGTCTTACCGCGAGAATGACGGCGTCGGCTGGCGGCAGATCGGTAAGGGGCGTGGGCGTGACGCCATATTCATGTTGGCACTCCGCCGGGTTGGCGAGAGGATCGGTAACGTGAACGTCCACGCCGAACGAGCGCAGCTCCGTCACAATGTCGATCACTTTGGAGTTCCGGATATCCGGCACATTTTCCTTGAACGTTAATCCAAGGATCACCACCGTCTTGCCGCTGCCACCGCTTAGCAGATTCTTGACGCACTCGCGTGCTATCCAGGCGCCCATTTGATCGTTTACGCGTCTGCCGGCAAGAATCACCTGCGGATGATACCCGGCGCGCTCCGCGCGATGGGTCAGGTAATATGGATCCACGCCAATACAATGTCCTCCAACAAGACCGGGTGTAAATTTAAGAAAATTCCACTTGGTGCCCGCTGCGGCCAGAACGTCGGACGTATCGATACCGAGCAAATTGAAAATCAGCGCCAGTTCGTTGATCAGCGCTATATTCAAGTCGCGCTGGGTATTCTCAATGACCTTTGCGGCTTCGGCCACCTTGATCGACGGCGCCCTGTGAATTCCGGCAGCAACGACAGCACCGTAAACCTGAGCCACAATTTCGAGAGTCTCTGCATCCTGCCCTGAGACAACTTTCGTAATGGTTTCAAAGCGGCGTTGTGCGTCCCCCGGATTGATACGTTCCGGGCTGTAGCCAACACGAAAATCTATTCCGTTTTTCAGTCCCGACTCGCGCTCGAGCAGCGGAACGCAGTCTTCCTCTGTTGCGCCGGGATAAACTGTCGATTCATAAACGACAATGTCACCCTTCTTCAGAGCCTTCCCAACCGTCCGCGATGCGGCAAGAACAATCGACATATCCGGTCGGTTGGTATCATCGATCGGGGTAGGAACGGTAACAATGAAGAAATCAGCCTCCCGCAAATCTGCGGGATCCGAACTCAACCGAATGTTTGCCTTGCGCAACTCATCTTCGGTGGTCTCTCGCGTGCGGTCGTGAAAGCGCTGCAATTCATCGATTCGGCCGCGATCAATATCGAAGCCGACGGCCAAGAGGCCCGCCTTCCCAAAGGCAAGTGCTACTGGCAGCCCAACATAACCAAGGCCAACAACACCGACCTTGCGACCAATCCCATTTAAATCTGCGATAATATCCAGCCAACCTTCCGGAGTTCGGTTAAGCCAAATATCGTTTCGATTTTTGAAAGTCAATCTTCAGAAGCGTCTCGGTTTGATCTTGGACAGAGATGAAACTTCCGACAGCGTCGCTGGTTCGTTGTCGCGGGATGAGGCCGCGAAGCCTAAGAAAGCTGATCCGGACCGGGACTGTGCTTCCCCCCAAGCAAATATCCTAAGCTACAAGCGACAGGGAAAGCGAAACCCGTCGTACTGCAACAGGTGCCGGCTGCCATCGGGCCGTCTCCGGGAGATCAGATGCCCTTCGATTCGTCGCTAGTCGATTGAGGTATTCTATTACTACAACCGTTAGGTATTTCGCCCGCATCGAAGAAAGTCGACTCAGAGCAGGCTGGCGGTTTGCCCACCGACGAGCCGCCGCGGCCCCGGCACCGCGAAATACCGAGTTATATGAAGGAGCGGGAAAGGAAGCGGCCCGGAACTTCCAAGCAAAGGATGACACCGGCACTCCAAACGCCTCACTGTCGGAAACTGTACATTCACCGCGCTGCACCGCTATCGGCACCCCCCTCCTACATGATGAATCCAAGATCTGCTTACCAGTTGTGCAGGTCCCGGTGCGATCGTATATATCAATGCCTGATGGAGCGATTAGAGATTTGCTACCGGGCGCGGGTGGGCGAAGTGGATGCTATAATCGGGAACGCGCAATCGAAAAGCCTGGTCATAGGTGGCACCGGACTTGTCGGCGGCTACATCGTCGAGCACCTCGTACGCCGTGGCGAGCGTCCTTCTGCGTTGTCCAGATCGGAGCAGGGCAGGCCAAGCATCGATTGGTTTCGTGGCGATCTTGAGAAGCCTGACACGTTGAATTTCCCGCCGTTTGCGACGCTCTATTGCACCGCTGACGCCATTCTCCTAGCAAACGCCCTTCCCCGGCTCCTCAACCCATCATTGCAGCGCCTCGTCGCCTTCAGTTCGACCAGCGTGATCACGAAACGGGATTCGGAAGTCCCGGCCGAATGGGAGACGATCAGAAAACTCGCCGGCGCCGAGCGAACGATCGCTGCGGCATGCGAACAGCACAATGTAGGCTGGACGATATTGCGCCCCACGCTCATCTACACCGAGGGTCGCGACACCAATATCACACCGTTGTCGCGGCTGATCCGCCGCTTCGGTTTCATGCCGCTTGTCGGGGGAGGACCGGGTTTGCGGCAACCGGTGCATGCGGAGGATCTGGCCATCGGAGCCGTCGCCGCGGCATCGAGTCCCGCCGCCGTTAACAAGATTTATTCGCTACCGGGTGGGGAAACGCTCACCTACCGCGAGATGGTTGGCCGAATATTCGACGGACTGCGGCTGCCACGGCGCACCATTTCGGCGCCCCCTTTTCTATGGAGAACCGGCTTTGTTCTAGCAAAGCCGCTTTTTCCCAGTGCGAATGTGGCGATGGGTATTCGTATGATGAAGGACATGACATTCGATTCCGCGCCTGCAGTTCGGGACTTCGGCTGGAAGCCACGGAAATTCAATCCCGTGTTCGAGTAGCCTCCCGAACCCGAACTTCGGCACCGGCCTGCCTGGCCTGTCAATCCATAAACACCACGGTCTTGCGGCCGTTGAGGATCACGCGGTCCTCCAGGTGATAGCGTATCGCACGCGCCAGCACGCGGCGTTCGATGTCGCGTCCCTTGCGGACGAGATCGTCGGGCGTGTCGCGATGGCTGATGCGCTCGACGTCCTGGTCGATGATCGGGCCCTCATCGAGGTCGCTGGTGACGTAATGCGCGGTGGCACCGATCAGTTTGACGCCGCGCTCGTGCGCCTGATGGTAGGGCCGCGCGCCCTTGAAGCCCGGCAGGAACGAGTGATGGATGTTGATGCAGCGCCCCGAAAGCTTCGCCGACATCTCGTCCGAGAGGATTTGCATGTAGCGCGCAAGCACGACGAGATCGGTTTTTGTCTGCCCGGCCAAATCCCAGATCGCGGTCTCCTGCTCGCGCCTGGTCTCCTTCGTCACCGGCAAATAGTGAAACGGGATGTCGCCGAAATCGAGATTGCTGTAGGTCTCGCGCGGGTGATTGGAGACGATGGCGGTCGGAATCATCTCGAGTTCGCCGGTGCGCCAGCGATACAGGAGATCGGCGAGGCAGTGATCGGATTTGGAGACCAGCAGCATCACCCGGCGGCGGGTGGCGCGGTCGCGCATCTGCCAGTCCATGCCGAAGCGCTCCGCGATCGCCGTGAACCCGGTCTGCAGCGTTGCCAGATTGACCGCCAGATCGGCGGCGTTGAAGACGACCCGCATGAAGAAGTGACCGGTCTCGACATCGTTGAACTGCTGGGCGTCGAGAATGTTCTGCCCATTATGGGCCAGGAACGTCGAAACAGCCGAGACGATGCCGGGGCGATCCGGACAGGACAGTGTCAACACGTATTGATGGTCGGGCATGGAGGCGCTTGTCTATCATTCGAAAAACGGATGGAACCGGGATTTTGCGGCCCTGCTCTATCACCCGTCACGCCCTTGCGCCAATCCCCGCCCCGGCGCCAGGATGAACAAACAAAAGGCGATCGGCGTTAGAGCAAGATCATGGCTGACAGACTGAACGGCTATCGGATTCTCATCCTGGAAACGCGCGAGGAAGCGCTGTTTTCCCGCCTGCTCACCGAGCAGGGCGCGGATGTGCTGCAATGCCCGATGTTCACTATCCGCGATGCCCCTGATTCCGCGCCGATCGAGGCCTGGATCCAGCGTTTCATCGAAAAGCCGTGCGACGATCTGGTGCTGATGACCGGGGAAGGCCTGCGACGCCTGATGAAGGTCGCGCGGAGGATCAATCTGGAACAGGAGTTCATCGCCGCGGTCGGCAGAGCGCGAAAGTTTGCCCGCGGGCCGAAGCCCGGCCGGGCGCTGCGCGAGATCGGACTGGAGCCGCAGGTGACGACGGAGAAGCCGACCTCCGAAGGCATCGCCGAGATGCTCGCGCGGGTCGATCTGAAAGGCCGTCGCGTCGGCCTGCAGCTTTATCCCGACAAGGATCACGGCGTCCTGATCGGCGCCATATCGTCGCAAGGCGCCGGGGTCGATACCGTGCTTCCTTACGTCTACGACGCGCAGGCGGCCGAGACCAACATCATCACCGCGATCGACGAGATGGCGCAGGGCCGCATCGACGCCATTGCGCTGACCAGTTCGGGGCAGGTCCGACGCCTGATCGAGGTGGCGCAGGCGCATCGATGTGAAGACAGGTTGCGCGAGGGGCTTAAGCGCACGCCGATCGCGTCGGTCGGGCCGGTGGTCTCGGACGAACTGAAATCACAGGGCCTGCGCGCCGACATCTATCCCGCCAGCGACGCTTTTTTCATGAAGCCGCTGATATCGGCGATGGCGGCCGCGCTCGGGAAAAACCCGCCCCGGGGCGCTGCACAGTCTTCATGACTTTGATTCGTTCAAGTACGCCTGATAGGCGAGCCTGAGCCCGTCCTCGAGCGAGGTGCGGGCGCGCCAGCCCAGTTTGGCAAGACGGCTGACGTCGAGCAATTTACGCGGCGTGCCGTCGGGCCGCGAAGTATCGAAGCTGATGTCGCCGGTATATCCGATGGTCGCGGCCACCACGCGCGCGAATTCGGCAATCGTTATGTCCTCGCCGGTACCGATGTTGATCAGCTCCGGACTAGAATAATTCTTCATCAGATGGATGCAGGCGTCCGCCATATCGTCGACATAGAGGAATTCCCGCCGCGGCATGCCGGTGCCCCAGACCGTGACGTTCGAAGCCCCGGAAAGCTTCGCTTCATGAAACCGGCGGATCAGCGCGGCGACGACGTGGCTGTATTCGGGGTGATAATTGTCGCCCGGCCCGTAGAGATTGGTCGGCATCACATTGACGAAGTCGGAGCCATACTGGCTGCGATAGGCTTCGACCATTTTAATGCCGGCGATCTTGGCGATGGCATAGGGCTCGTTGGTCGGCTCCAGCGGTCCGGTCAACATGGAGTCCTCGCGCAACGGCTGCGGCGCGAGCTTCGGGTAGATGCAGGATGAGCCGAGAAACATCAGCTTCTCGGCGCCATTGACATGCGCGGCGTGGATCGCATTGGTTGCGATGATCAAATTGTCGTAGATGAATTCGGCGCGCAGGGTGTTGTTGGCGACGATGCCGCCGACCTTTGCCGCCGCCAGAAACACGACCTGCGGGCGCATTTTCGCAAACCAGGCGAACATCGCGGCCTGATCGCGCAAATCGACCTCGCTGCGTCCCGCCGTCAGCAGCTCGACATTTTCCCGGGCGAGTCTGCGCACCAGCGCAGCCCCGACCATCCCGCGATGTCCGGCAACGAAGACCGTTTTGCCTTTCAGCTCAAACGGGGTTCTTGCCATTGGCGACCTCCCGCCGGGCAATCGCAAGGTCGCCCGCCACCATTTCCTTGACCAGTTGCGCAAAACTCGTCTTCGGCTTCCAGCCGAGCTTCTGGCGCGCCTTGCTGGCGTCGCCGACCAGCTCATCGACTTCGGTGGGGCGGAAATACACGGGATCGATGCGAACCAGCGTCTTGCCGGACTTCCTGTCGACGCCGGTTTCCTCGATGCCCTTGCCGCGCCACTCGATGCTGCGGCCGACCTCGGCGAGTGCAAGTTCGACGAATTCGCGCACCGAACGGGTCTCGCCGGTCGCCAGTACGAAATCGTCGGGCTCGTCGGCCTGCAAGATCATGTGCATGCCTTCGACATAGTCCCTGGCGTGACCCCAGTCGCGTTTCGCGCTGAGGTTTCCGAGATAAAGCGTGTCTTCGAGACCGGTCTCGATGCGGGCGATGCTGCGCGTGATCTTGCGCGTCACGAAGGTTTCGCCGCGGATCGGACTTTCATGATTGAACAGGATGCCGTTCGAGGCATACATGCCGTAGGCCTCGCGGTAGTTGACCGTGATCCAGTAGCCGTAAAGCTTGGCGACGCCATAGGGCGAGCGCGGATAGAACGGCGTGGTCTCCTTTTGCGGGACCTCCTGAACCAGACCGTAGAGTTCCGAGGTGGAGGCCTGATAGAACCGGGTCTCCTTTTCCATGCCGAGGATCCGGATCGCCTCCAATAGCCGCAGCACGCCGATCGCGTCGGCATTGGCGGTATATTCCGGGCTTTCGAAGCTGACGCCGACATGGCTCTGGGCCGCGAGGTTGTAGATCTCGGTCGGCCTGATCTGCTGCATCAGCCGGATCAGGTTGGTCGAATCCGTCATGTCGCCGTAATGCAGCAGGAACGGCACATTGCCGGCGTGGGGGTCCTCGTAGAGGTGATCGACGCGCGCGGTGTTGAATGAGGATGACCGCCGCTTGACGCCATGGACGGTGTAGCCAAGGCCGAGCAGATATTCGGCGAGATAGGCGCCGTCTTGCCCGGTAACGCCGGTGAGGAGCGCAACGCGCCGTTTCGAATCCTGAACCGCCATTTTCACTCCAAGCAGGCGTCGGCACCGCCCAAGCGCAGCTCAACGCCGACGAACCACAGACCTTGCGCGCTGGACCGGCCCGCGCCCGCTGCCGCAGACCGGGCGTGCCAACCCCTAGCATGTCCCCATTTGACCGGCCAAATCGACCGCGGACCGGCCTTCAGATCGCGGCGCAGGCCATAGCATTCGACCCCGGTGAAGTCTAATACCAAAGTCGATCGGCCCGGGGCAGTCCGGTACCTGCGACAAGTGCAGCCGTTGACGCGGTGGGGCGGGTGAAACAGGTTGACCAGCTGCGATGAACCGGGTTGATCTCGTCAATCGCCGGACAAAGAGCGCGTCAAGCGCCCCGGAACGACTGCGCCTATTCTGATCGCAAAACCGGATTCGGCCTGATCAGGCTTGCAGAATGCGCCCTGAGGGAGGGAATGCGTGGAACACGCTTTGGAGGTGCGCGGGGTGTCACTGCGCTTTGGCGGCGTGCGCGCGCTCACCGAGGTCAGTTTCGGCGTCAACCACGGCGAACTGTTCTCGATCATCGGCCCCAACGGCGCCGGCAAGACCTCGATCGTCAACTGCATCTCGGGCCGCTACCGGCCGACCGAAGGCCAGTTGTTCTATCGCGGGCAAGACATCACCTCGCTCAATCCGAACGCGCGGCCCCGGCTCGGCATCGGGCGCACCTTCCAGAACCTCGCGCTGTTTCACCATATGAGCGTGCTCGACAACATCATGGTCGGGCGGCATCACCTGCTGAAGAATAATTTCATCACGGGATCGCTGTACTGGCTGACCGGCGCGCGGCGCGAAGAACTCGAGCATCGCCGCAAGGTCGAGGAGATCATCGATTTCCTCGATCTGCAGTCGGTGCGCAAGGCCACCGCGGGCACCCTTCCCTACGGCCTGCGCAAGCGGGTCGAACTCGCCCGCGCCATGGCGCTGGAGCCGCAACTGATCCTGCTCGACGAGCCGATGGCCGGCATGAACTTCGAGGAAAAGGAGGACATGGCGCGCTACATCGTCGACCTCAACGAGGAGTTCGGCATGACGGTCATGATGATCGAGCACGACATGGGCGTGGTGATGGATATTTCCCACCGTGTCATGGTGCTGGATTTCGGCCGCAAGATCGCCGAAGGCGATCCGGCCGCGGTGCTGGCCGATCCCCATGTGAAGCGCGCCTATCTCGGTGAGGAAGACGAGGTTCTGGTCGATCCCGACGATGCGTCGGCGCCCGCGGAGAGCGCGGCATGATGGATTATGCCGGCCGGGTCGCGCAGGCCGATACCTATCCAAAACTGTTGCGCCTCAACGCCAAAGAACATGGCGGCGAGATCGCGCTGCGCGAAAAGGATCTCGGGCTCTGGCGGGGGTTCACCTGGAACGACTATCAAGCCCGGGTGCACGACTTCGCGCTCGGCATGGTCGAACTCGGCCTTGGGAGCGGCGACGTCATCGGCATCATCGGCGACAACCGGCCGGACTGGGTCTCGGCCGAAATCGCGACGCATGCGATCGGCGCCATGTCGCTCGGCCTCTATCGTGATGTGCTGGATGAAGAAGCCGCCTATCTGCTCAGCTATGGCGAAGCCAAACTGGTATTCGCCGAGGACGAAGAGCAGGTCGATAAGCTGCTGGCGCTCGCGGGTCGCGTGCCGAACCTCAGACACATCATCTATTCCGACCCGCGCGGCATGCGGAAATACGACGACCCCCGCCTGATGGAAGCCGACAAGCTCGCCGCATTAGGACGCGACCGCGCCGCCCGCGAGCCCGGTCTGTACGACAGGCTGGTCGACCTGACCTAGGGTGAAGACGTCGCGATCCTCTGCACCACCTCCGGCACCACAGCCAATCCAAAGCTGGCGATGCTCGCGGCAGGACGGGTGCTGCGGCATTGCGCGACCTACCTCGCGTTCGATCCGAAGGGACCGGACGACGAATACGTGTCGGTGCTGCCGCTGCCCTGGATCATGGAACAGGTTTATGCGCTCGGCAAAGGCTTGCTGTGCCGGATGAAGATCAACTTCGTCGAACAGCCCGATACCATGATGAACGATCTTCGCGAAATCGCGCCGACCTTCGTGCTGTTCGCACCGAGGGTCTGGGAATCGATCGCCGCCGACGTGCGCGCCGGCGTGATGGACTCCTCCCCGCTCAAACAAAGGCTCTACGAGCTCGGCATGAAGGCGGGACTGGCGGCGCTGGCGCAGGGCAAACACTCGATGATCGCGGATGCGCTGCTGTTTCGCGCCCTTCGCGACCGCCTCGGCTTTACCCGGCTGCGCTCGGCGGCGACCGGAGGCGCCGCGCTCGGTCCCGATACCTTCAAATTCTTTCAGGCGATGGGCGTGCCGTTGCGCACGCTCTACGGCCAGACCGAATTGCTCGGGGCCTATACCCTGCATCCCCTCGGGGAGGTCGATCCGGATACCACCGGCGTGCCGATGGCCGGCAACATCGAAATCCGGGTCGAAAATCCGGATATCCACGGCGTCGGCGAGATCGTGGTCCGCCACCCCAACATGTTCCTCGGCTACTACAAGAGTCCGGAAGCCTCGGCCGCCGACATGAAGGATGGCTGGATGCACTCGGGCGACGCCGGCTATTTCAACGACAACCGGCAGCTCGTGGTGATCGACCGCATCAAGGACCTTGCCGAAACCTCGCGCGGCGAACGGTTCTCGCCGCAATACATCGAGAACAAGCTGAAATTCTCGCCCTACATCGCCGAAACCGTGGTGCTGGGCGCCGGCCGCGACGCGCTCGCGGCGATGATCTGCATCCGCTTCTCGATCATCTCGAAATGGGCGGAGAAACACCGGATCTCGTTCACCACCTACACCGATCTCGCCTCGCGGCCGGAAGTCTACGCGCTGCTGCGCAAGGAGGTCGAAACCGTCAATGCCACGCTGCCGCCGGCGCAGCGCATTTCCAGGTTTCTGCTGCTGTACAAGGAGCTCGACGCCGATGACGGCGAACTGACCCGCACCCGAAAAGTCCGCCGCAGCGTCATCAACGAGAAATACGCTGACATCATCGACGCAATCTATGGCGGCAAGCGCGACATTCCCATCGATACCGTGATCCGCTTCCAGGACGGCACCACCCAGCGCATCCGCACCACGCTCGCGGTGGTGGATATCGCGCGCGATGGAGCGGTGGCGGAGGCCGCGGAATGAACCAAAATCGGCGTTTCCCACCACCGTCATGGCCGGGCTTGTCCCGGCCATCCACATCTTTTTTAGAGTCATCAAGCAAGACGTGGATGCCCGGGACTAGCCCGGGCATGACGAATGAGAGTCCGGCATCTCCGGTCGTCATGCGCGGGCTTGACCCGCGCATCCATCCTCTTCCGAAAAAGAGTTCCTTTGAAAGATGGATTGCCGGGTCAAGCCCACGGCTGTCCGGTTTAGATTTAGCATAGCTGGAGGCTCATCTGACGTTGATCTTGGCTGGTCGAGGGCGATGGATGGAGCAGGTTGTCGATGGGTCGGCGGTGCATGAGGTTGGCGCGGATCAGTCTGGTGAAGACGATCGGACTGGGAATATTCTTGTGGGCGGCTTGGGCCAGGCGCAGCAGCAAGAAGGCGATGAGCGCAACGGCGATCTGGATGCGTACGGCATTCTCGGAGGTGCCTACGAAGCGAGTGATCTTGAGGGTCTGCTTGATCCAGCGGAAGAACAGTTCGATGGCCCAGCGCCTGCGGTAGAGATCGGCGATCTCCTGGGCGCTGGCATCGAGGTCGTTCGACAAGATGCGGAGCTCGGTTCCGCTCTCGGTCACGACCCTCACCTCGCGCACCGCATCCTTGATGGGATTGCGACGGCTTCTGGCTTGGCGGGCGGGGAGATAACCGATGCGGTCGGAGAGGATGTTGCTGCCAGCCGTGACCGCCAGCTCTTCGACCAGATCGAGCGGAGTATTGGACTTGAAACGGGTGACGATCCGGCAGCCGACGGCGTCGAGTTCAGCCCACCAGGCATAATCGTAATAGCCAAGGTCGAAGACATAGGTGGCTCCCGGCTCGATCGGCATTTGCTTGGCCGCGGTGATATCGTTGACCTTGGCCGTGGTGACTGCGGCATAGATCGGGCGATCGGCGTCGGCATCGTAAATCACGTGTACTTTGGCCCCGCAGACCCCGGCCGAGAACCGAGCCCAGCCGGCGCTGCGCTCGTTCAAGCGTGCGCTCGTGGCATCGATCAAATAGGTGGTCTCGGCGAGCTTGCGCCGCAGGCTGCGATGGGCCTGCTTCATCATGATCGCCAACAGCTCGGTGAACACGGCGGCAGGCCGCTGTGCATTCGCATCCGAGAAGGTCGACCGCCGAACCGGGCCGGCGCCCACATGGTAGAGCCGCACGGCGTGGCTCGAAAGCCCCGTCACGATCTCCCGCAAGCTCGCTGCACCCGAAAACTGGCCGTAGAGCAACGCCACCAACTGGCTCTTGGTCGAAAGTCGCCGCACCCGCGCATCGGCATCATGGTCTTCCACAAGCCTGTCGAACTGATGCCACGGAACGTGCTTCAGAAGTCCATGAAATACGCTATTCTCATGCCGCATGGTGTTGATCTCCATTCGTGTTCCGGATCGCTTGCAGACGTCCAGGACCGAATAGAATCAATGCCATGCGCTTCGTCCACAAAAATTGAACCGGACAGCCGTGGGTCAAGCCCGGCAATGACGATGTGTAAAATAGGCGAACTGCCATGAACCTGCAGTTCCTGATCCAGCTCCTCGTCAACGGCCTCGTGGTCGGCACGCTCTATGGCGTGGTGGCGATGTCGTTCGTGCTGATCTACAAGGCCACGCAGGTGGTGAACTTTGCGCAAGGCGAATTGCTGTTGGTCGGCGCATGGGTCTGCTGGGCGTTGCTGACCAAATATCAGGTACCGTTCTGGGTCGGCATGCCGCTGACGCTGGTGTTCATGTTCGCCTTCGGGATCGCGATCCAGGTTGTGATCCTGCGGCCGATGATCGGCGAGCCGATCATATCGGTGATCATGGTCACCATCGGACTGTCGACGGTGTTTCAGGCTTCGCTGAAATGGATCTTCGGCGTCAACCCGCAGCCGTTCCCGCAGGTGTTCACCAGCCAGTCCGTGAATCTGCTCGGCCTGCAGATCCAGACCGTCTATGTGATGAGCCTCGTCGTGTCGGTGGCGATGATGGTGGGCATGGCCTGGTTCTTCCGGGCGTCGAAATACGGCCTCGCCATGCGCGCCACCGCCTTCAACCAGCAGGTGGCGCAGTCGCTCGGCATTTCCGTGAAAAGCGTGTTTGCGATGGCCTGGGCGATCTCGGCCACCGTCTCGGCGGTAGCGGGCGTCGTGGTCGCCGTGGTCAACGGCGTATCGTCGGGCCTGTCGGCCTATGGCATCAAGGTGTTTCCGGCGGCGATCCTCGGCGGACTCGACTCCATCGGCGGCGCGGTGCTCGGCGGCATCATCATCGGGCTATTGGAAAACATCGCGCAATACATCGACAGCGAATATCTGCACTGGGGCAATCTCTACGAAGTCGCGCCATTCTACGTGCTGATCATCATCCTGATGATCAAGCCCTACGGGCTGTTCGGCACCCAAGACATCGAGCGGGTGTAGGCAAAATGGCAGGCCCCTCTCTCATTCCTTCCGGCGACTTCCGCACAACTTACGCGGCCGACACCACGATCTTTCCGACCACCACCAGCCGCAACGCGGCGATCGCCGGTATCGTGCTGATTTGCTTTGCGCCGCTGGTGCTCAGCGCCTACTGGCTAAGCATCCTGATCCAGATCGGCATTTTTGCCATCGCAGCCCTCGGCCTGAACATTCTGGTCGGCTTTACCGGGCAGATTTCGATTGGACATGCCGCATTCTTTTTGTTGGGCGCCTTCACCTCGGCCTATATCTCGAACACGCTGCCGATCCCGGTATTCTTCGCCATTCCGCTGGCGGGCGTGGTCACCGCGCTGGTCGGCCTGATCTTCGGCGTACCGGCAGCAAGGCTGAAGGGGCTCTACCTCGTCATCGCGACGCTGGCGGCACAATACATCCTGCTCGATTTCTTCTCGCGCGCCGACTGGTTTTCTGGCGGCTCGGTGCCGGCCAGCGCCAATCCGTTCTCGATCTTCGGCTACACCTTTCGCGGCGACCGGCAATATTTCTACGTGGTGCTCGCCTATCTCGTGGTCAGCTACCTCCTGGTGACCAATTTGATGCGCACCCGCGACGGCCGCGCGCTGGTCGCGATCCGCGACCACTATCTTTCCGCGGAGATCATGGGCATCAACCTGACAAAATACCGCACGCTGTCGTTCGGGCTGGCGGCATTCTTCGCCGGCATCGCGGGCGCGCTCTATGCGCACTATCAACTGGTGGTGTCGAACGAGGGCTTCGGCATCGAACGCTCGATCATCTTCCTGGCGATGGTCATCATCGGCGGCACCGGCTCGATCATGGGCACGCTGATGGGCACCGCTTTCGTGGTGCTGCTGCCGGAATCGATGGAGTGGATCAGCGCGGGCCTCAAGGGCAGCGCCATCGACAAGGCGCTGTCGCTCAACAACAACATCACCTTCCTGCGCGAGATCGCGATCGGGTTGATCATCATCGCGTTCTTGATGTTCGAGCCGGACGGGCTCGCGCATCGCTGGCGGCAGATCAAGACTTACTGGAAGCTTTACCCGTTTTCGCATTGAGGTTGGAACGGGACCGACTACAATAGACCCCAACAAAGAAACCGGAGGAGATTGCCCATGACCATGAAATCCCTACTCGGCACCGTTTCGCTCGCGCTGCTGCTCGGCGGCGGCTCAGCGACGGCGCAGGCCCAGATCGCGATCGGCCATCTCGCGGATTATTCCGGCGGCACCTCGGACGTCGGCACGCCCTATGGGCAGGGCGTCGCGGACACTTTCGCCTGGGTCAACAAGAACGGCGGCATCGGCGGCAAGCAGCTCAATGTCGATACCAACGATTACGGCTACCAGGTGCCGCGCGCGATCGCGCTCTACAAGAAATGGTCCGGCGGCGACAAGGTCGCGGCGATCATGGGCTGGGGCACCGCGGATACCGAGGCGCTGACCGGCTTCCTGGCGCAGGACAAGATCCCGGATATTTCCGGCTCCTATGCCGCGGCGCTGACCGATCCGGAAGGCAGCAGCGGCAAGGCAAAACCCGCGCCGTACAATTTTTTCTACGGCCCGAGCTATTCGGACGCGTTGCGCGCCGAACTGACCTGGGCGGCCGAGGATTGGAAAGCCAAGGGCAAGCCGGGCAAGCCGAAATTCGTCCACATGGGCGCCAACCATCCCTATCCCAATGCGCCAAAGGCGGCCGGCGAAGCGCTCGCCACCGAACTCGGCTTCGAGGTGCTGCCGCCGCTGGTGTTCGCACTGGCGCCCGGCGACTACAGCGCGCAGTGCCTGAGCCTGAAGAGCGCCGGGGCCAACTACGCCTATCTCGGCAACACTGCGGCCTCCAACATCTCGGTCATGAAGGCCTGCAAGACCGCCGGCGTCGACGTCCAGTTCCTCAGCAACGTCTGGGGCATGGACGAGAACGCCGCCAAGGCGGCCGGAGACGCCGCCGATGGCGTGATCTTCCCGCTGCGCACGGCGGTCGGCTGGGCCGGCAACGCGCCCGGCATGAAGACGGTGATGGAAATCTCGGGGATGTCGGACCCGACCGGCAAGGTCTATCGGCCCGTGCACTATATCGCCGCTGTCTGCACCGCGCTGTACATGAAGGAAGCCCTCGACTGGGCCGCCAAGAACGGCGGCGCGACCGGCGAGAACGTCGCCAAGGGGTTCTACCAGAAGGCCAACTGGGTGCCGGCAGGCATGGAGGGCGTCTGCAATCCCTCGACCTGGACCGAGAAAGATCACCGGCCGACCATGAAGGTCGATCTCTATCGCTCGAAAATCTCGGGTCCGACCGACGGCGATCTCAATGATCTCATGGCCAAGGGCACCATCAAGCTTGAGAAGGTCAAGACGGTGGAACTGCCGCGCAAGCCGGAATGGTTTGGGTGGTGAGATGAACTACAAAGGCGTCATGGCCGGGCTTGTCCCGGCCATCCACGTCTTACTTTCCGCCAGCGAAGACGTGGATGCCCGGGACAAGCCCGGGCATGACGAACTTGACAAGTGACGAAGCCCAAATGACCGAAGCCGCCGATTTAGCCCGCGCTTCAAGCGCCGTCACCATGCCCGCCCCGCTACTGAGCGTGCGCAACATCGAAGTGGTTTATGACGACGTCATCCTGGTGCTGCGGGGCCTGAGCCTCGAGGTGCCGCAGGGTGCGATCGTGGCGCTGCTCGGTGCCAACGGCGCGGGCAAATCGACAACGCTGAAGGCGATCTCGGGACTGCTCAAGACCGAAGACGGCGAAGTCACCCGCGGCGAAATCGTCTTCAACGGCGAACGTATCAACGGAATCGATCCCGACAAGATCGTTCGGCGCGGCATCTTCCAGGTAATGGAGGGCCGCCGCATCATCTCCGACATGACGTCGCTGGAAAACCTGAAGCTCGGCGCCTTCACCCGCAGCGACAACGAGATCGGCGCTGACATCGACATGGTCTTCAACTACTTCCCGCGGCTGAAGGAGCGCACCGGCCTGGCCGGCTATCTCTCCGGCGGCGAGCAGCAGATGCTGGCGATCGGCCGCGCGCTCATGGCGCGCCCGAAGATGATCCTGATGGACGAGCCGTCGATGGGCCTGTCGCCGCTGCTGGTCAAGGAAGTGTTCGCGATCATCAGCAAGATCAACCGCGACCTCGGCGTCACCATCCTGCTGGTGGAGCAGAACGCGCGCGCCGCCCTTTCGGTCGCGAGCCACGGCTACATCATGGAGCAGGGCAAGGTGGTGCTCGACGGCAGCGCCGACGAATTGCGCGACAACGAGGACGTCAAGGAATTCTACCTCGGCGGCGCCGGCGACCAGCGCAAGAGTTTCAAGAATTTGAAGAGCTTCAAGCGACGGAAGCGATGGCTGTGAGCGCCTCTTCTCCCTCGCCCCGCTCTTGCGGGGAGAGGGTCGGGGTGAGGGGCTCTCTCAGCAGGCGGACTCGCGGAGAGTCCCCCTCACCCGAAATTCGCTCTGCGAATTTCGACCTCTCCCCGCAAGCGGGGCGAGGTAACCGAGATAAGCGAGACTGCATATGACCGACCACTACGACGCCCTTGAAACCCGCCCGCCCGCGGAACGCGAGGCGGAGCTGTTTTCGCGCTGCCGGACGTACTGCGGAAGGCGATGGCGGCGCCGGCCTATGCCGAGCGCCTCAAAGGCATCGATCCCGCCGATATCACCAGCCGGGCCGCACTGGCTGGGCTGCGGGTGCTGCGCAAGTCCGATCTCCCGGCCCTGCACAAGGCCGCCCCGCCGTTCGGTGGCCTCGTCCCGGGCCTCCCTGGTTCGTTTGGGCGGCTATTTACCTCGCCGGGCCCGATCTTCGAGCCCGAACCCGCGCATGCCGATCCCTGGCGCGGCGCGCGGGCGCTGTTCGCGGCAGGCTTCCGGCCGGGCGACGTGGTGCTGAACACCTTCAGCTATCACCTGACGCCCGGCGGCTTCATCTTCGATGCCTCCGCGCGCGCGCTCGGCTGTGCGGTCATCCCGGCCGGACCCGGCAACACCGAAGCCCAGTTCGAGCTGATCGAGGCGTATCGCCCGGCCGGCTACAGCGGCACGCCTGATTTCCTCAAAATCCTGCTCGACGCGGCCTTGAGCGCAGGACGCGACATCTCGTCGATCAAGCGCGCACTGGTATCGGGTGCCGCATTCCCGAAGTCGCTGCAGGAGGAAATAAAATCCCGCGGGGTGGAAGCCTACCAGGCGTTCGGGACCGCCGATCTCGGCCTGATCGCCTTCGAAACCCCGGCCCGCGAAGGCATGGTCGTCAACGAGGACCTGATCCTGGAAATCGTGCAGCCCGGCACCGGCGATCCCGTGGCCGAGGGCGATGTCGGCGACATCGTGGTCACCTCGCTCGACCCGCATCACCCCTGGATTCGCCTCGCGCTCGGCGACCTGACCGCCGCCCTGCCCGGCCACAGCCCCTGCGGACGCACCAACATGCGCATCAGGGGCTGGATGGGCCGCGCCGACCAGACCACCAAGGTCAAGGGCATGTTCGTGCGTCCCGAGCAGATCGCGGAGATCGGCAGGCGTCATCCCGAACTCGGGCGGCTGCGTCTCGTCGTCAGTCGCGAGGGCGAGACCGATGTAATGACGCTCAGGGCTGAATGCGCGTCCCCGGCCGGAGGCCTTGGCGGTGAAATCGCCGCGACGCTGCGCACCGTGACAAAGCTTCAAGGCGCCGTCGATCTCGTGGCGCCGGGACAACTGCCCAACGACGGCAAGGTGATATCAGACGAGCGCAAGCCGGTCTGATCTCGTGACCAAATCGCCTGCCTAAAACTGGCGAACGAGATCAATCACCTCGTCCTGCTGCTCGCGCGTGATCTCCGCGAACATCGGCAGCGACAAAATGCTGCCCTGGTCGCGATACGCATTCGGAAACTGCTCGGGAACGTGCCCAAGGCGGCTGTAGGCGGCGAGAAACGGCAGCGCGGTCGGATAGTTGATGGCGGTCTGCACGCCGTTGGCGTTCAAGTGCGCCGCGAGCGCATCGCGACGCGGGTGTTTGATCGTGTAGAGATGATAGACGTGCGTGCGATCCGCCCCGACCTGGGGAATCACGACACCTTCGATCTGATTGAGGCCGGCATCGTAAATCTTCGCGGCATCCTGGCGCGCTTTGGTCCAGTCTGGCAAATGCGGCAATTTGGCCGACAGGATCGCCGCCTGCATGCCGTCGAGCCGGCTGTTGATGCCCTCGATGCGATGCTGATGTTTTACCACGCCACCGTGTCGGGCGAGCATGGTCATGTGCTCGGCTAGTTCGCTGTCGTTGGTGACGACCGCGCCGGCATCGCCCATCGCCCCCAGATTCTTGCCCGGATAGAACGAATAGGTTGCGGCGGCGCCGAACGTGCCGATCTGCCGCCCCTTGTAGCGCGCCAGATGCGCCTGCGCGCAATCTTCAATCACCCAGAGATTGTGCCTAGCCGCGATCGCCATGATCGCGGCCATATCCGCCGGCTGCCCGTACAGATGCACCGGAATGATACCGACCGTCCGCGGCGTGATCGCCGCCTCAATCGCCGTCGGATCGATCGTAAAGGTGGCGCCGTCGGCGTCGCAGAACACGACCGTAGCGCCGGCATGCGTGATCATTGCGGACGTGCTGATCCACGAATGCGCCGTGGTGATGACTTCGTCGCCCGGCTCAACCTTCAGCGCGGCCATGGCCAGATAGAGCGCATCGGTGCCATTGGCGCATGAGACGCAATGCCCGGCATCCACCGCGCCGGCGAACTCCTGCTCGAAAGCATCGACGTAGGGTCCGCGAATGAACGCATTGTCGCGGATGACAGCGGCAATTGCGGCGTCGATCTCGCCCTTGATCTTTTGATACTGAAGCTGCAGATCCGCAAACGGTACCGACATTGATCGTCTTTCTTATTTACGCGGCGGAAGCCGGCGCGCGGGGTTTCCCGCATAGGTGCCGGCGGCGGTTATGTCAGCGGTCACAACCGCCCCTGCCCCGATCACGACATCGTCGGCGATGCGCACCGGCATGATCGTGGCATTGGAGCCGATCGAGACCCGATTGCCTATCACGGTTTCGCGCCACAGTTCCTTACGTCCGCCGGATGGGCCGCCGCTCGAGAAGGTGTCATTGATGAACATGACGCCATGGCCGACAAAGCAGTCATCGCCGACCGTCACCAGTTCGCAGATAAAGGCATGCGACTGCACGCGGGTACGCGCACCGATGCTGACGCCCTTCTGGATCTCGGTGAAAGGGCCGACAAAACAGTCATCGCCGATCCTGCAGCCGTAGAGGTTGCACGGTTCCACGATCCTGACCCGGGCGCCGAATTCGACGTCGCGCACGCCGATCTGATGCACGTCCGGCTGGTTCACGACGCCACACCGAGCCGGCTCAGCCGCGGCGTGAAGCGCAGCGCGACTTCCTGGCCGGTCTCGATCGACTCATAAAGCGCGGAGATCAGCTCGAGACTCTTGCGCCCCTCAAGACCGTCCACCAGCGCCGCGCGTTGATTGATCAGGCAGTCGATCACATGCTGATAATAGGCCTGATGGCCGAAGCCGTAGACGTTCGGCGGATTGACGGAAAATTTCTCGACCACGTCCTTGTCTGACGCAAGTTCGTTCACAAACCGCCAGTGCCTGATCTGGTTGACGGCGAAGCCCGCGATTTCAACCGTCCCCCCTGCGCCCAGGATCGAGAGCGAGCCTTCGAGGTCCGTCGGCCGCGCCGCAGTGGTCGCCTCGATAATTCCCAGCGCGCCGTTGCGGAATTTCAGCGTCGCGACCGCGGTGTCCTCGGTTTCGATTTTTGCAAGCGCGGTGATCGCGCGTGCATGAACGCTCACGACATCGCCGAAAAACCACTCCAGCATGTCGACGTGGTGGCTGGCCTGGTTGGTAAGCACGCCGCCATCATAGGCCCACGTGCCGCGCCACTCGTCCTGATCGTAATAGGCCTGGTCCCGGCACCAGCGCACGCGCACGGTACCCAGAATCAGGCGCCCGAACCGTCCGGCTTGCAGGGCTTCGCGCGCCTTGACGACTGGGACGTTGAAGCGATTCTGCTTGACGATAAACAGCTTGACGCCGGCTTCGTCACAGGCGCGGATCATGTCATCGGCGTCCTGAAGCCGCAACGCCATTGGTTTTTCGACGACGACGTGTTTTCCTGCCCTGGCACAGGCGATGACATGTTCAGGGTGCATTCCGCTCGGCGTCAGAACCGCTACCGCGTCAATGTCGTTCCGCGCCAGAAAGTCATCGATATCGTAAAGCGCGGGAACGCCGAACTTCGATGCGACGGCGTCGGCGCGCGCGCGAATCGGATCGCAGACGGCGACGAGACTGGCCCGGTCGATATGACCGCCGCCCAACAACTCGGAATGACGCTTCGCAATGCGTCCACATCCGAGCAGGCCGAATCTAATCATTGCAACTTCCTTTGCGGCGGTCGCCGGTTCGCAAGAAAATCGAAAAGGCGGTGGACGCAGGTGCAGTATAGACCCCCGTTCTATATTAATAAAAGCCACTGTAAATCAAGGCGTTTAGGGGCGCTATTCGAACTGTCCGCGATCGTTGTCCGGCCCGACAAAATTCGGCATTGCGTCTGAGCATCCCAGCTGCGCTCGCGAGGCCACGCGACGGCCTTTGACCGGCTAATTGCGGGTTGTGCGCCTTTGGCGATTAAGCTATCTCGCTGCGAGAAACGCCCGCCGCAAACGATGGCAAACGACGAATGGCCGATCATCATCCGCACGATCGAGAGCGCCTCCGACTTGGCCTGCTGATTTGTATCCACATCGTCATTTCCTGCGTATCTCTGATTTATCTTGCGGATAACAGGTTCCCGATCGCCTTCGAACCCACCACGTTTCACATCTTCTATGATCCCTCGCGATGGTACGTCGCGGTTGCCGTGGTGGCGGCCTTTGCGCTTGTCTCGCCTCTTTTCGTACTCGCAAGCTTCAGCTTCGGCTACTTTGTCGGGTTCTATTTTTACATGATGGTTCTCAGCTATCTTTGGCTGAGCTGTTTCACAAATTTGCACTACGACCATCGTTTGGCGGGGGTTTCCGCCGCAGCATCGGCTATTGCGTTTCTCTTGCCCGCCCTCTTTATCTCATCACCGATCCGGCAGGCATATGCGCTGTCGGAATCGGCGTTTGACCGGCTTTTGACGTTTATCATGTTGCTGGGTGCCGCTACGGTCGCCATTGGCGCAGCCTACAGTTTCCAATTTGCTTCTATCGACGACATGTCCGCCCTTCGGAATAAAATCGTATCCCCGACGATACTGAATTATTTGATCGGAACAACTTACAGCGCATTATTGCCGTTTGCCTTTGCGGGCTTTGCGGCACGCAAGGCCTACTGGCGAGCCGGCGCTGTCCTGCTTCTTCTGTGTTTCTTCTATCCGATTACGCTCACCAAGATCGCCCTTTTTACTCCGTTCTGGCTCATTGCAGTATTTTTGCTTTCAAAGCTCGCCGACGCCAGAAGCGCCGTCGTGCTGTCGTTGCTTGTTCCGATTGCTTCGGTGCTTTTCCTGGTCATCCTGTTTGGGGCACCCACGTCATTGCTTTTTTCCATCGTCAGTCTTCGGCTTGGGGCAATTCCATCGATTGCGATGGACGTCTACAACGACTTCTTTTCCAGGCATGAGCTCACCTACTTCTGTCAGATATCGTTCCTGAAACCAATCATGCATTGCCCTTATCAGGAACAATTGGGAATCGTGATGCTGAAGGCTTACCAGCTCGGCAATTTCAACGGTTCGCTGTTCGCTACCGAAGGCATCGCATCGGTAGGGGTGTGGTTCGCGCCTGTTACCGTGTTCATGTGCGGGCTGGTCATCGCGCTCGGCAATCGCTTGTCCGCCGGACTCCCGGCCGGCTTTGTCCTGATCTCCGGAGCGATTATTCCCCAGGCTCTGCTCAATGTGCCCCTCACTACGGTTCTGCTCACGCACGGTGCGGGACTTCTGTTCCTTTTATGGTACGTGACGCCCCGCACAATTTTCGAGCCAGGAACCGGCACGCAGAGCGCTGCCCACCAGCTCGACCCGCCAGAAACGCAGTGGAGGTGCGCAATCCGGTTTGATCCATCACATCACCGCCGCGACGATTGAACCGCACTCCGTACGACCTGTACAAAATCCGCGGCAAAGGCCGCCACCCGCTCATTGAGACTCGGCAGCAGATCGCGGGCCACTGACGGTTGCGCGGTTTGCGACACCTTCGAGAGGTGATCAGCCAGCATCCCGGGATCGTCGATGCCGAAATAGCGCGCCGTGCCGCCGGTCTGTTCGCGGTGAACATCGATGTCGGAAAGGATCAAGGGCACGCCGAACGATTTGGCCTCCTCGACGGTCGTGCTCCAGCCCTCGAAGCGAGACGGGTTGATGAGCGCCATCGAACTCCGCAACAGGGCGTACACGTGGTCCAACGGAATCATTCCGAGGTAGCGAAAATTCGTTTCGAGATCGCGATCCTTGACCTGCCTCATCAGGCCGCCGAAATAGTCTGCTTCACGGGGATCATCCGGGCTGCCTGAGGCCGCGACGACGACATCCGGCCCGCGCTTCTTCAGAAGGGTCAGCGCGTCGACCACGACCTGATGGTTCTTGTGCCGCCAGAACTGATTCGGCAGATAAAAATATTTTGGCGGCAAGCCATATTGCGCCAGGATTTCGGACGGCTTGGCGGTCAGCAGGGCAAGCGCGGGCTGCGTCGCGAACCGGACCACCGAGATGCCGTTCGTCAAACCCGGATAAAATTTCCGGCAGTCGCGCAGCGCGCTTTCGCTGCTCAGCATAATGCGCCGGCCGGACGCCACCTGGGCGCGAAAGCCAAGATCGCGACGCCACCGTGCTGCCGGCGAAAACAGCTGCGGCAGCCGGCGATGCTGAAAATCCGGAAACCACGCGATCGCCGGAAAAGGCAGACGCCAGCCGAAAAAACGGGCGTTTTCGAACACAAGATCGATGCGTTTGGCCTGAAATTCGGCCGCAGCCGAGCTGTCGACCCCAAACGCGAGCGCACGCGCAAGACCTGAATGACGACGGTCAAAGACAGCCGATCGCACGACTTCGACCGCGGGGATCTGTGAGAGAGCCGCTAGTTCGGCGGCATCGTCATCCATCCCGGCGAACACAATGGGGCTGATTTCACCGGGGCGATAGCGGCTCAGGGCATCAAAAAGGTTGAGCTGGTAGTTGTAACCGCCGGCCCAAAGGCGGCGGGGGATATTCGTGAAGGCGACCCGAAGCGGTGCACAGCCGCTCAACGGACCTGACCCTTGAACCAGTTCACATAGTCCGCAAGGCCGCGGTCGATCGGGATGCGCCAGTCGAATGGCAGGCGGCGCAAGCCGGCATCGTCGGCCAGCAGGCTGAAAGGATCTCCTGCCCTGACAACGCCGGAATAGCGCACGGCGATGGGTGAGCCCCAATTCCTGACCAGCATGCTCGCGATGCCGGCGACGCTGGTGCCACGCCCCGATCCGCCATTGATAACCCGAAACGGTTCCTGCTGCGGCAGTTCGCCGATCCTGGTCAGCAGCCGGACGACGTCACGCACGTCGGTCCAGTCGCGTATTTCGTCGCCGGTTCCGCCCAGAACCAGCGTTCGTTCGCCCTGCGCAAGCCGGGAACAGATGTCCCACAGCAATTGCTTGCGAAGATGCGGTCCGTAAACCGAGAACAATCGCGTCACGGTGCTGCGAACGCCGAAGCTCATGGCGTAGCTTCTGCACAATTGCTCCATCATTAGCTTGTGCTGACCATACGGCGACATCGGAGTCAGCACCGCATCCTCGGAGATCGGGCCGCCGTGGTCCGCGCCGTAGACCGCCGCACTTGACGCGACGATCACCGGACATTCCGGTGCAGAGCCGCGAAGCCACTCCAGCAATCGCGCCGTGCTTGCGACGGTGCGGGAGAAATCCTCGAAAGGCTGCGCGATCGACAATCCGACCGACGATCCGCCCGCAAGATGAAAAACCGTTGACGGCAATCCGTGTCCGGCCGCGAGCGCATTCAGATTGGCCGCGTCGATCTCGCCATTCAGCCAGCTCTGCAGGCCGAGACGTTGTTTTTCGAGGTCTTCAAGCGCGCCATGGCCGATGCCATGGACGGCGTAGCCGGCGTCCGCCAATTCGCGGGCCAGGTAACGACCGATGAAACCATTGGCCCCGGTGATCCAGACGGTCATGGCGCCGCCTTGTGGCCGACAAACGAGTAAAGCCTTCCCGGCCGGTTGTCGAAGCGCTCGGCGATCGAAAGCAGCGCTCGAAAAATCCGATTGGAACCAAGTGCCGCACGCCACAGCGGCCTTGCCGGTATCTTTTGCGAAACCTTGTCTATGACGGCATCGCGCAGGCTGTCGATCGTGTAGGGGAACAGATTGATCGGACTCTTGAGCGGAGACAGCACCTGCAGGGGGCCAAAACCCGCAGCTTTCAACGCGCCTATATAGCGGTCGAGAAGAAACGCATGCTCGCCGCCGTAGAGGTGATGCAGGGGATGTCCATCGAGGAATTGACCGAGGTCGGTCTCTTTGCTGATCACATGCTCACGCGCGGCGATCAGGATTCCACCCGGACGCAGCACGCGATACATCTCGGAACACGCAAGCTCGAGATCGCGGGTGTGGTGGAGGACAGCCCGGGCAAAAACAACACCGAACGCACCATCGGCAAACGGCAGACGTTCGGAAAATTCCTCGACTACGCTGATCGGCAGCGCGGCTTCCGCCGCCAGCGCACGGATCGCGCCGGCGCCGACGATGGCGCTGGGATCCGGCTCGAGCGACGTGACCTGGAATCCGTCCCGCGCGAGCGCGTAGCTCGCGATCCCGCGCCCGGCGCCGACGTCGAGCGCTTTGCCTCCCCGGCCGCGCAGCAGTTGGGAAACCGCCTGCCATTCGCCGCTGCCCCGATAGCGCTCGGCAGCCGCGACCAGCGGGTCGTCGTAAAACGCGTCAACAACGAGTTGCCGCCGCGCCGGCTGGTTGCGAAGCCAGACCACCGCGTCTTCCCAGGACAGTATTTTTGGATCCATCTCCATCCCAAGGCCTTGACCGCAATTTGCAGGCTCGCACAGGAAAGCTTGCGTCGGGTACTATTCGCTAAGCAATGAGACGCAAACAAGCAATGGCTCTCGACGACGCCGCGCGATCATTGCCCCTGCCCTGTCCACTGTGTACGTCAAAAACGACGGCGTCCTTGACACCCTCCGCGTCCGACCGTTGCCAGCCGTCCTGCGAATAGCGAAAATATTCGATTTCACAGGAGGCCGGCCCGAATGCGTCTACCAGTTGCCTCACCATCGCGTCATCAAATACCTGATACCAACCGAGGTTTCGCCGCGAACCGAAGGGAAAAGAGACGTAACATGTCCCCCCAGGCCTCAGAATCCGCCGGAATTCCCGGGCGGCGGCGAGAAAACCCGTATCATCGCGCTCGGCCCGTTGCTGATCCGAGGTGTAGAGCAGTGTATTATCGAGTCCGACATGCTCGATCGTTGAAATGCAAATCACGATATCAAATGTCTGATCGTTGAAAAACGTCTCCCTCAAGTCTCCATATACATAAGAGACGCCGTCATACCATTGGCAGTATTTCTCCGGCGCCAGGGTCATAATGGTGAGATCGCTCCCCTTCAACGGCGCTCTGTTCAGAATGAAATCGTGATTGAGGATCGATCCGGCGTCGAGTATCCGCGGCCTTGTTTTTCCTGCCTCGGACAGATGACCAAAAAGCCAAGGGTATTCGACAACCCGTTCATCTATCGCGACCCCGAATCCAGCCGGAAGGCCCGCTCCGGGCTTCACGGCGCGCTGATCGATCGCCGCCTCAATCGCCTGCCGTTTGCTTGTGTAGTAACCTGCACTCCAGGGCGGGCGTCCCCGCAGCCAATATAGCGGCAAGGCCGCTGCGTCGATAGCGGATTTGATTTTGAATGCGATTGCGCCGGTATGCATGTCGCTCTTTCCAAATCAGCGAAACGATTTCAACTCCTAAATCAGAGAAACGATTTCAACGAAACGCTGCCACTGCAACGTCTTGTTATAGAAACCGCCAACCATTTTCCTTCCTCGCGCGGCGACAAGATTTCCATCTGCTCGGTTCGATAAAATCTGACCAGCCAGATCGACTGCTTCATCCGGACTTTTGTAGGTGAACATCGTCTCGCCATTCTTCATTCCGTCAGGATAAATCCCGTCGTCGGAGAGCAGCAACGCGCCACATCCCATGGCCTCGAAACATCGCATATTGCCACGGTCATGGCCCGCCATGTCGATCGCCCCATTGAGCACAATCTTCGCGTTGCCGATCAACTGATACAGATCTCGACCAAAAACCGGCGCCCTGGCGATGTCCTTGATGGCTTTCGGACGCCGGAGATTTCGAAGCTGCGGAAGGAGCCGCCCAGGAAGGCTTTCCGCAAGCCGCGTCATCCGGGAGGCATCCAGACAATATACCACGTTCCGATCCGGGCTTAGAGCGGCGATAGATTGCAGCACTTTGACGCGGGTCGAGTGGTGCCGCGAGTAGCCGCCCACGAATAGAATATCTATCGCTCTTTCGGCGTGTCCGTAACCGTCCATCTCGGGGTCCACGGCTGGACAGAAATATCCAACCTTGCAGCCTTTGAGACGCCAGTCCTCAAGAATCGAGGGAAAGTTACAAACAACCATGCCGTAAGCCGAGAGGTCTACGCCGCCGGACGGAGCTGCACGCCAACAGATCGTCTTTTTGACACAGCCCGGAAGCCGCCGGACGAATGAACTGTCATATCGCATCGGATCGGTGTTGTAGAAAACTTCCGTGCGATGGTCTTCGATCTGCGCAAGCAGAATTTCGGCGAGGTCACTTTGGCGCATGTCGTGCTCTCGCGCCCACGCATGCTGCAATATCCTGTCATCACCGTTCGTGAAGAACGTTTCACTATCGCCATCCAATACGGGTTTTAGAAAGTGCAGGGCTCCAAATCGATCATTTAGGAGCTGTCGTCGCCTTGCCCCGAAGCTGTTGTCCTTTGCCGACAACTCGTTCAACCGGCGCAGGTACGAACTGTGAATCCCGCTGTTTTGGAACATACGCATTTGCGAACCGTCTTCTTAGAACCGCACCGTTTTGATGATCATTCGGTGCCGCCCGCGAAAATCGTGAACAGGTCAATTGAACCAAGCGCTCGTTGGCGGGATCACGATTGCCACCGGGTGGATTTACCAGACCAAGGCAACGCGATACTTGATACAAGCAAAACAGCGGCTGGCAAGCGGTAATCGTCTTATTAATGTCGCTCCCGCACTATCAGCGTAACGATGAGTACGAAAACCGCGCGACAGGCCGTTTTTTTGAATGCCCGCACCTGTAGATCAACTTGTTAGGTCAGCATCTGGCGAAGCGCGCAACGACCGCACGACCCTGGCCGGATTGCCCACCGCCAGCGAATACGGTGGTATATCACGCGTGACAACAGAGCACGCACCGATAACCGCTCCTTCGCCGATCGTAACGCCCTTTAAGATGCTTACGTTAAATCCCACCCAGGCTTTGTTGCCGACGACAACCGGCGCATGCGGGACGTGTTCCCAATCTTTTTGACCTTTATCCCAGTCACGAACGTCATGCTTGCGCTTTGCCCATTCGAGGCTGTGAGAATCGTGGTCCACGATAGTGATTCCCCACGACATAATGACATCGTCGCCGATAACGAGACTTCGGTGGCAGACGAAATCGCTACGCCCCACAAAAGTACGGCTACCGATTTGGATTATTCCGCCCCTTTCCTCAAAACTTATATCGGCATGGATGATTGAATCTTCCCCGACCAATAGCAGGTTTCCCGAGACGCGCTTCAGTCTTCGCCATGCGATGGTCGTCCCACGGCCGATCTTGGCGGAGCCCGAACGCCGGGCCTTCCATCCCAACATGGAGTCGATCAGCGTTACCAGGAAGCGCCTCAACATGTCAGAGCCTTGCCATCATCCATTTAGCATTCAGATAGGGCCAAATCCGCCCAACCGACTCCCAGTCCCATTTCTTCGCTGCGGTCAGGCGGTCGACCGTCTTACGCAGCCTCACCTCATCGACGAGTTCGGAGAAGGCCGGGACGTTCCGGTCGAGGAGAGCGGCCGCCCAACCCGAAAGCGGTCCATTCAACCATTCCGGCATCGGTGAATTGAGGCCTACCTTGCGACGTCCCATGCGGATTGACTCGGGCATCCGGCCTTCCATCGCCCGTCGCGCGAGCATCTTGGTATAGCCGTCGGATGACTTGCTCGCTTCCGGAAGCGCCATCGTATAGGTTACGAGACGCCAGTCCATAAATGGCATCCGCACTTCGACGCCGTGAGCCATCGAGACGCGATCGAAGTTGCGCAGGATGGTCGGCAGCACCGTGCTGTGAAACATTCGATAGAGGCGCCGGTTCAACGCACCCCATTCGCTCGGGAGCGCATCGCCATCGCCGACAAGGGGCAATTCCGCCGGAATGCCGCGCAGCCCGCCGCGCAAAAAATAATGCCCTTCGGCTCTGACCGTTATGGCGCGCAGTATGTCGATGCATCGCCTCGCCAACGGCGAATTGGAAGCCGCTCCCGCGAGGATATTTCTGAGACGAAATGCTCCCGATTGCCCTTCCTGAAGATAGGCTCCCATCAACTCGTCGGCGCCGTGGCCATCGAGCGAAACCAGCACCTTGGCGCGCCTGAGCTCGCGGTACAGCTGCCAGGCGGCGCTCGGCAGCGATATGTAGACATCGTCATTGTCGTCGAGGATGCGGTCGAGGTCCGTCAGCGCGTCGTTCCGGCCAATTTCCACGAATGTCGGGTCGACGTCCGCCCACGCAGCTGCTTGTTCCGCCATCGGTCGCTCATCGTTCGATGCTCCCGGAAACGTTGCGACAAAGGCGTGGCGCCAGGCGGCGCTGTCGCGCGGCCCCATCCCTGCTTTCGCGTGCGCCGCCATTTCGCAGATGACGGCGGATGAATCGAAGCCGCCGGAAAGGCAGGTTCCGATCGGCACGTCGCTGCGCATTCGCAGCGCGACCGCATCGCGGAACAATTCACCGAAGCGCTCGACCCTTTCGGCCTCGGTATCTGGAACCGATGGCAGGTGATCGAGGGTACACCACCAGCGCCGGATTTCCAGTCGGCCGCCCCGCAACCACATGCAATGCCCCGCCTGCAGCCGGCGCACCTCGCGGCAGAGCGTGCGTTCGCTGCCTTCGACCCCGAAAGCATCGAGCATCAGCCTGCGTGCCACGTCGATATCGATCGAAGGCGCAATCAGTCCGCTTTGCACCAGGGCCCGCTGTTCCGACGCAAACACGAGACGATCCGGCGACATCGCATAAAGCAGCGGCTTGATGCCGAAACGATCCCGCGCGAGAAACAACTCCCTGGTCTCGGTGTCAAATATCGCCAGCGCCCACATTCCGTTGAAGCGCGTCAGCATCCCTTCCTGCCACGTTCGCCACGCCGCAAGGATCACCTCGGTATCCGATTGGGTCCGGAAGTTCGCACCCAGTGCTTCCAGTTCGCGGCGAAGTTCGAGGAAGTTGTAGATCTCACCGTTGAAGACGATCGCGTAACGGCCATCGCTCGACAGCATGGGCTGGTAACCGCCCGGGCCGGGATCGATGATGGCCAGCCGCCGGTGACCGAGAGCTACGTTGCGTTCCGCACTGAACCAGTGTCCGGCACCGTCCGGGCCGCGATGAGCCACCAGGGCGGTCAGACGTTCAATTTCAGCCGGCTCCACGGCCTGGCCGCTGACGTTGACGATGCCCGCAATTCCACACATGACTAAACGACTTTCCCGGGCAAGAAACGGCTGGCGATCGCACGCATATCCCGCCAGCACGTCTCGCCGTAGGGCCCAATTCCTGAAACAGCGACAACAACGACGAAGATGATGCCCGCCGCCGCCCCATAGGAGGCCCCGACCAGCCACCAGTGCGGCGCCTGGTCGAATAATCGTTCCCCCACGAGATAGCGCAAGGAGGTCGCCGTGATGATACCCGTTCCCAGCGGCAGCAAGACAAAGTGGCCAACCCGAGGCCACATGCCTGGCATGCCGAAGCTCTGCCGCAGCAAGGACATGGTGATGACGATCTGCGCAATCATGCCGAGACAGGCGCTCCAACCCGCCGCCTGCCATCCGAAGTGAGGCAGCACCACGGCGCTTGTAGCCAGCGTAACGACAGCCGTCGTCAGCGCGATCAAGGCGGTGGAGCGTGACCGACCTTGGGCCAGTAGATAGTATGCGAAGACATTGGAGGCACACCCCAGCATTCCGGCGGCGGCCAGCACGACCAGCAACCCCTGGGTCGCGATGGCAACGTCTCTTCCAGTCCAGACCTGAAGCAGAGGCCCTGCGATGGGGATCAGCGCGCCCAGGGCAGTAGCCGCCAGGACATTCAGCACCCAGGACGAGCGAAACAGCAGGTCGGCCATTCGATCGCTCGATTCCTTTTGCAGGGAACTAAAAAACGGAAACAGGATTTCGCCGATCTTCAAAATGCCGATATACATGGCCTCTTCGAGACGCTGGGCGATGGTGTAATATCCCACGAATTGGGGCGCCAGAAACGCTCCAAGCAGATATCGATCTGCCTGGCCCGCGATCACGCCACTACCCTGCGCGGCGAATTGCCATGCTCCCACATTGAAAAGCCCGCCCAGCGGCCCGCGATGCAGCGCGGGGCCCGCCATCCACTCGCCCGCTACCCGGCGCGAGATTGCGCATGAAACCAGCAGCCCCCCGGCAAAACCGAGGGCCTGACAGCCAAGAAAGGTCGAAGCCTGTGGCCAGCGCGGGACCAGCACCAGCATCGACGACGTCGAGATGACCGCGATCGCCATGCTGATCGAGGCCAGCCGCGGATAGTCCTGTCGCGCGGTGAAAAGCGCCAGAAACACCCCAGAGATGCATTGGCATAACCAGCCGCCCGCGCCGAGCAGAAAGGCAAGGCCCAGATCATTGGCGACCGCGCCCTCGAGATGAAACACATGACGGGCAAGCGGTGGACCGGCCAGCGACAACGTCGCCGCGATCGGAACTCCCGCAGCGCCCGCCAGCAGCAGAGCGGTCGCAAAGAAACGACGCGCTTCAGCCTTCTCGCCTGGCGCCAGCCGGCAAGCCAACTCCCGGGTCGTCGATAGTGCGAGGGAGTTGCCGAACGCCAGTGCGGGCGCAACGCACGCCGTCACCAGACCGGCGACGCCGAAAGCGCTAGCTCCCAGCCGAAACAGGACGAATGGAAGAACGAGCAGGTTCAGTCCCACGCTGATGAGAAAGGCGCTCGCATTCCAAGCCGAGTTTCCCAGCAAATGAGAACCAGTTTTTCCAGCTGCCATTTCAGCGATCAAATCGCATCGTTGTCTGACCCGTTCAACTAACAGCCTGGAAAGCGGCACCGTGCCGCCGGATCGGCCGCGCCGTGCAGGACCGGATTATAAGGCGTTCCCGGACCAATACCAATCGGCCTTCGCGCGCGCGGCCCAGCGAAACGGCGACACCGTTCCCAAGGCGCCTCGGCCTGGTTCGCCTTCGCCAGATACCGGACCTTGCTGGAAAAACCCGTCTTCGCCAACACTCGGGCCAAAGCTCTATTGTGCCGCGGCGGCTCAGACAAGAGGCTCGATTTTGGAGGCGGAATTTCGTAGACACGACAGGTTGCCGGCCAGGGCACATCTTAACCTTCCACAGGATCCGTCGGCGATTGTTTGCGCGCGCAGCCTCATGCGACGTCACCCCGCGAGACCGTCCGGTCCGGCTGGCGGGCTATGCTTTGCGCAAGGCCCCCGTGTCGACGGTTCTCGACCCGATCGAACTTTCGGCCATCCTGCTGGAATGCTCGGGGCAGCGCTGCCTCATCATCAGCTTCGATCTCATGATCGTGGGATCCGAGCTTCAGAATATCATTCTGAACAAACTCGAGCCACTGGAGTTCAAGCCCCGCGAAATCCTGCTGCTGGCCTCGCACACGCACTACGCACCTGCGACCGACCAGGCTTGCGCGCGCCTGGGGATACCGGAGGTCGAATTCGTCAACGACGTGGCGAATGCCGCGGAAAATCTCGTACGCCAAATTCAACGACAGCAGCCCTTCGAGGTCAGCCTGGATGTTTTTCAGGGCAGCCTCAATCACTCCATCAACCGGCGCAGGTATTGGCCGTTTCCGACCGTCGGACGAACCTACGGGTTCAGGTTGAGAAGCGTCAGCTTAGCACCGAACCCGTCGGGTCCACGGGACGAGCAGGCGACCATTGCCCTGTTGCGGAAATCCAGTGACGGGGGCGTGCTCGGCGCGATCTGGCACTATACCTGTCACCCAACCGCTGTCGTTCCGGACAGCGTCATCAGCTCCGACTATCCCGGCGCCGTGCGCCGCGTGCTGCGCGAGCGCTTTGGTCAAATTCCCTGCGTTTTTGCGCAGGGATTTTGTGGCGATATCAGGCCAAATGTAGCCGTTTCTGCGCCCAGGACCGGGATGCGCGAGCGCATTCGCAAGGTCTTGCGTACGATCGTGTCGGGTCCGATGTTTGCATCGCCCTCGGCGGAGGACTGCGCGGGCTGGAGTCAAAGTCTGGCCTCCCGTATAGGCGACATCGCACAAGGCGGTCCTGCCAGGACGTTCTCGCCGACACAGCTTCACACCGGGTCGGCCGCAATACCTCTCAGCGACTTCTTTGAGGGCTCCATGCCCGACAAGATGCTGGCGGCCCAGATCGTCAGAATTGGAGAGGAACTCGAAATCGTGTCGCTATCGGCCGAGGCAACCGTGGGATGGGAGCCCATTCTCGATGAGGTTGTTCCGGTCGACTCGGGGCGAATTCGTCTTTATGCGGGATATTTGGGCGCCTTGTTCGGCTATCTCCCCACAGCGGCGCAGGTACCGGAAGGCGGCTATGAGGTCGCGGGCTTTCAGGCTCTGTTCGGTCTGTCTGGCGACTTCAAATCCGATCGAATTGACCCTGCTGTCGCCGGATGCGTCAAAAGCGCATTTGAGGATCTGCAGCGCGAAAAAACGCGCGTGATGGACCCGGGCGTCCTCGCCGGTGCAATGACGGGACGGCAGGACATCAGATGACCGACGCGCCGCTCGCGAGCCGCAGCTTCAGCCCGGACGATCAAATCGCCTTCGCCCGGCTCTCTTCCGACTGGAATCCGATGCATCTGGATCAGGCGTTCGCACGGCGCACCCAGTTCGGCGCGCCGGTGGTGCACGGCATTCATACGCTCGCCTGGGCAGCCAATACGCTGCTGGCGCGCTTTCCCCTGAAGATTGCAACCATCCGCGCCAGATTTCCGCAGCCACTCTATCTCGACGAACGCGCGACCATCAGCATTCGCGCGCGGACGGATGCGCGAATCGAATTCGAGGTCGTTGCCGCCAACACGGTGGTTGCACATGCCAAGCTGTCGACGGTGCCTGGAAAATCCGTGGCCGAAAACGCGCGGCTGGCAGCGTCGAAAACCGTCCAACCTGCACAGCCCGCCGATCTTCGATTTGAGCAACTGGCCGATCGTGCCGGCGCGGTTACGATCGGCGATGACGACGCCAAATCGCTGTTCCCGGCGCTGACCGAGTCGATCGGCCTTCCCGCCGTGAAAGCGCTGCTGGCGACCTCGCAAATCGTGGGTATGGCGTGCCCGGGACTTCACTCGCTGTTTGCCGGTCTCGAGGTGAGTTGCGACCCGCAAGGCGATCGCGAGGGCTTTCTCGCCTATGCCGTCCGCAAGGTCGACGCGCGATTTCGGTCGCTGCAGATCGACGTGTCGGGCTCCGGCATCGCGGGCCGGCTCGATGCGTTTGCCCGCCCGGCACCGCCGTCCCAGGCCGCCATGGTTGAAATTTCTCCGCGGGTCGCCGGAGCTCCGTTTGCCGGCCAGAGATCGCTCATCGTCGGCGGCTCGCGCGGTCTTGGCGAGGTAACAGCGAAAATCGTCGCGGCCGGCGGCGGCCATGCCGTTATCACGTACCACGAAAGCCCGCATGATGCCGAGCGGGTCGCAACCGAAATTGTCGGCGCCGGCGGCCGATGCGAAATCCTGCGCTACGACGCCGCCTCGCCGGCGAACGAGCAGCTGCACAAACTCGGCGCGATCGACTGCTGCTACTACTTCGCGACTCCGAAGATATTCCAGCGCAAGTCGGGCTTGTACGAGCCGGAGAAGCTGCGCACGTTCCTGAGCTTCTATGCGGACGGCTTCTTTGACCTTTGCACCGCGCTGGCTGACGGCACGGCCGGAAAATTGGTCGTGTTTTATCCGTCGACCGTCGCGATCGATGAGGCCGCCAGCACGACGGCAGAATACGCCATGGCGAAGACGGCCGGGGAAATCCTGGCGAAGTACGTCAACGAATTCATGCCCGGCCTCCACGTGATATGCCGCCGCCTGCCCCGAATCCTGACCGATCAAACCGCCACGGTCGGCGTTGCCAGCGCCGACAACGCGTTGGACGTGATGCTGCCTATTGTATATGACGTGCAGCAGATGGCCCGGCCCGATCCGGCACCGCGCGGCTGACAACCTCCGACCCGACGTATCTGCTCCGAAACACATTGCGCTTCCATTATGTCTCGTGTCGTCCGCAGCACCATCAAGCGCCTTGCCCAAAAGCTTGTGGGACAAAGCGACGTGCGCGGCTTCGCGCGCAAACAACAACTGTGGCTTTCGAAAAAAATCTATCGGCGCCCGGTTTCGATCGCAGAGTTCCGTCAGCAATTGATCGATCTTGGAGTGACGCCTGGAAGGACGCTCTGGGTGCAGTCGTCATGGAACGAGTTCTATAACGTCCCTCTTCGCCCCAGCGAAATGATCGAGCTGATGCGCGATCTGCTCGGCCCCGGCGGAACGCTGGCCATGCCGGCGTTTCCGATCGATGCGAATCCCGACAAGCTCTTTCTCGTCGACAGGGCACCGGTTTACACAGGCTTGCTGTGCGAAGTCTTTCGCCGCACCCCGGACGTTCGCCGAAGCATACATCTCAGCTCGTCGGTATGCGCGGTGGGCCCCAACGCAGATTTTCTGGTGAAAGACCACCATCACACCCTCATGCCTTGGGGGCAGGATACGCCGTTCTGCCGCCTTGGCGAGATGGACGCGCGAATGCTTGGAATCGGCGCCGGCTTCAATTTCATGACGCCCCTGCATGCCGCGGAATGTTTGCTTTTCGATGAGGTCCCGTTCTTTCGGCAGGTGTTTGACGGCACCATCAAATATCGCTGGAAAACAGCCAGCGGCGAGACCGGCGAGCACGAATACAGGCGACGGACGGGCGATATCAGGCCCCAGCGGCTGCGCCGCCATTTTGGCCCGGATATCTGCGTCGACGCGAAAATATCGAACTTGAGGATACTGGCCGCCGACGCCAGGCCGTTTATCGAGCGGGCCGTCACGCTTGGTCGCAACGGCATTACGATGTATATCCAGCCGGTTCCAAGGCCGGAGCTTTTTGTCTCTTCGAAGGGATCGACGACCTGATGGCGCACGCGCCCGAAAAACTGACTTCATTTGGCGCCATCCTTGCCAGGGTTCAGGATGTTTTCCGCGCCGAGCTCGACGATGAAGAACTGGTGATTGGGCCAGACACCAGCCAGCGAAATCTCAAGACCTGGGACAGCCTGGCGCATATCCGGCTGGTGAGCGGCATCGAGAACGAATTTGATTTTCAATTCAATCTCACCGAGATCGAGCAAATCATGTCGGTACGGCAGTTCGTTCAACTGATTGAGGAACGCTCCCGGTGAGTGCCCCGGTGTCGACGAACCACGCTGCGAGGATACCTTTGCAAGCCCTGCCCTGGCTTCCGCGCCCCGCCGGAAAGATCCGGGACCGGATCGCATCACTGCCGGCCGAGCCTCTGGAGGCGCTGCTGTTTTTGCAGTCGCTGGCGCAGGCCGCCTGGGGCGAAGCCGATCTTCGTCTTCTCGGCCGCAAAATCAGTGCGATTCTGAAATCGGCGCCGGCGAATTTTGCCGCCGAAACCCGGAAGCATGGCCTGGCGCAGGTCCGGATACTGATACTGTCGGCCAGCACGGCCTCACATATCTCTGACGCCCTGATCGGTACTGCCATCCGGTTCAAATTTCTGCTCGACGTCACAGTCGCCGAATACGAAGAGCCGGAGCCCTGGCTCGAACGAAACAGCCGCGAACTGAAGGAAAACCCGCCGGACTTCGTACTCGTGGCTTCCGACAGCCGCATGCTGAAGCTTGCATCTCCGCTCGGCGATGAGACCCAGGCCGCGCAAACCGTCGAGGCGGCGATCGCCCGGATTTCGCGAATCGCCGAAGTGGCGGGCGTGGCGACGGGGCGTCCCGTCATTTTGCAGACCCTCGCGGACGATCCTGATGCCATTCAGTTCAACATGGACCTCGGCCTGCCGGGCAGCCCGCGCTTTCTGACTCATGAATTCAACCGGCGCCTGGTGCAGCAGGCGCGACAGGATTCGCGGCTTGTGCTTGATGTCAACGCGCTCGCTGGCCTGGTCGGACAATCCGCATGGTCGGCCGGACGCTATTGGTACGCCGCGAAATATCCATTCGCGACCGGCATGATCCCGCTCTACGCCGACAACGTCATGCGAATTCTCGCGGCACAGATGGGACGTTCGCGCCGCGTCCTGGTTCTGGATCTCGACAATACGATGTGGGGCGGCATCGTGGGCGACGACGGCATCGAAGGTCTCGCACTCGGCAACGGCAGCGCACTGGGCGAAGCCCATGCGGCGCTGCAGCGGATGGCGCTATCCCTGAAAGAGCGCGGAATCATTCTGTGTGTTTCGTCGAAGAACGATGAGGCGATCGCGCTCGACGCGTTCCGCAACCACCCCGAGATGATCCTGAAGGAAGACGACATCGTTGCCTTCCGGGTCAACTGGGATGACAAGGCGGCCAACATCAAGGCCATCGCCGACGCGATTGACCTCGGTCTCGACGCCTTCGTGTTCCTTGATGACAACCCGGCTGAACG
Organism: Bradyrhizobium erythrophlei; assembly: GCF_900129425.1. NCBI lineage: Bacteria > Pseudomonadati > Pseudomonadota > Alphaproteobacteria > Hyphomicrobiales > Nitrobacteraceae > Bradyrhizobium > Bradyrhizobium erythrophlei. The sequence goes on from NZ_LT670817.1 coordinate 5,796,754, forward strand.
CAAACGCGTTCGCGATGCGCTGCCGTCGGTTGCCGTTCCGGAATTGCCGGAAGACCCGAGCGACTGGCTGCCGGTATTTCAGGCGGCGAGATATTTCGAGCAAGCCGGCTTTTCAAAGGAAGACCGGCTCCGCGCCGGTTTCTATAAAGCCAACGCGCTGCGTGCCGCTCAAATGGAGCGGATCGGCGATCACGACGATTATCTGCGCTCGCTCGGGATGACGCTGTCGATCGCGCCTTTCGACAACGCGGGCCGCAAGCGAATCACCCAGCTGATCTCGAAATCAAACCAGTTCAACTTGACGACTCGCCGCTACAGCGAGGCTGAAATCGCGGCGATGCAATCTAACGCCGATATTTTTACATTGCAGGCACGCCTCGAAGACATCTTCGGCGACAATGGAATGATCTCGGCCGTCATTTGCCGTCAGGCCGGCCGGCGTTGGGAAGTTGATACCTGGATCATGTCTTGCCGCGTTCTTGGCAGACGTGTGGAAGAAGCCATTCTTCAGCACCTGGTCGAGCAGGCGCGCTCGAGGGGGATAACCGAGATCGTTGGACGCTATATTCCAACCGCCAAAAACGGCCTGGTTCGCGACCATTTCAGCAGGCTTGGTTTCGTCCAAACGGACTCTCAAGATGGCGAAACGACCTGGCAGCTTGCCGTAGGCAGTTATGCTGACAAAGATCTGCCGCTGAGAACCGATCCGCAGCGAGAACTGAAACTTGCTTCGGCGGGCGGATCCTAGAGAGACCCGCCAGCGCGGCGATTGATCCGGTTCTAGACATGTGTGAACCCCTCAAGTTCAGCCGGAATCGCGAGACGATGCGCCTCGCTCATCAGCCTTGGGCCGCGGATGATGCTGAACGCCGCTGCGGAAGGTAGGCCGAGGTGCGGCCAATGTTTCCTGCCACAGCTTCTCGGCGGCCTCTAGCGGGGCGATCTGAACATTCCCCCACCAGGCAATTTCATTGCCATGGTGATGCAGCTGCCGATGATGATCGCGACACAACGGTACCGTGAATTCATCGCTGACCTTGCGGCCGAGCGCCCTGGGTTCTGCGAATTTTACGTGATGGGCATCGCAAGGCGTGCGTTGGCAAACTAGGCAGGGCTGCTCTGCGACAAATCTCAGATGCGCCTTGTTTCGCTTTTGCGCGGTCTTGAGCAACGGCGTGACCTGATCATCGAGCCGCCCCGGCAGCGGCCCGACCGCGGCCTGATAGGCCGTTTCAACCATGCGGGCATCCTCGGCCGTGAGAGTGTTCTTAGTTGGCAGACGCCGGTGGGCCCATAGCGCCAGATCGTCGGCGCCATTGAGCTCTTTGATTTCGGCAACTAGCTGATCGCGCAGCACGGCCGAAGGCTCAGCTGATAGCACCGGCTTTGGCTGTCGCGGTTTGTGGATGGATCCGTTCGATTTGCGGGGAATTGGCCGGTTTTGGTGTGGATCCTCAGGCGGTTGAACCGTAGGGGATGGCTCGACCAGGAGGTCCGGCGCATCGAGATCGTCGTCGCCGGCAATCCCCACCAGCGCGAACAGCGCATAACGCCGCGCATAGGTCAGGGCCGCCCCCATCCGATGTGGGTTCGCGGTTTCGGTGATTGGGCAGACCGGCCAGTCCGACGAGATCCACTCTCCGGAGGCGTGGGCAAGCAGCGTCGTCAGCTGGATCTGGCCAGTGGCATGGTCGATGGCCGTGGTCTGGACCGTCGCGATCTCGTGCTCCCCTAGGCTCTTGCGCACGATCTCAAGGCCGCTGGCGAGCGAGGCATAGCGGAAGGTCCGGCTCTCTTCGCGGGGAAATGGCGAACGGATGGTGGCGATCACGTTCTTTTCCGGATTTAAGAGCTCACCCTGGGCCTTGGCCAAGGCTGCGGCGATAGCGCCGATGGTGTCACTGGAGCGGTGCATCGGCGGCCTCCAGGAGCTCAAAACTGATCGCGCCGGATTTGGAGCGCTTGGCCCGCAGACCGTGCCCCGTGGCCTCCCTGGCGTCTTCCGGCACCAGTTTTTTCAGATCGGCCTTGGCGCCCTCGTGCTCCTGATGGGCTGACCGGGAGCGGCGGTAGGTAGCGGCAAATTCCGCCCAGGAATTGGAGGCGCTCATATCAACCATCCGGACCGCTTCCAGCCGCGGCCGTGGCGCCTCGACCCCGAACAGCCGGGGCGTCTCGCCATCCTGGACGCAGCGCCAGAACTTCTTCTCTGCGGTGAGCAACAGGTGCTGGTACAGCGGGTCGGCATGGACAGTGAGTTCCACCCACTTCCCTCCCCCCGTGATGATCGACAGCACGGCCGACCGGGCATCGGAGACCCACATGTTGTGCTGGAGCTGCGCCATATGCTTTTCGGCCGCAGCTTCTTCCGAGAACGTCCAGGGCAGCATGAATTTGGCTTCGAACACCGCGCCGCCGGGATCGACGAGGCCGTCCAGGGTGGCTGCCATCCATTTGTGAATGGGATGGTGCAACCGCCGCTGCACGTCCTTTACGGCATGTCCGGTGTTGCGCTCGTACCAGCGCCGGTTGAGGTCTTCGGTGACGGTGCCGAGCTGAACAATGAGGACGTCGGTTAGATCTTCCGGCTCGACCTCCCCTCGCTTTTCCCGCCAAAGGCGGACGAGATCGGCTTCATCATTGCCCATGATGATTCGGGCATCAGAGCCACCGATGAACGATCGGCGCTGCATGTCTGTTTCTCCCGATGATTTCGTACTATGCATCTCTCAACTTCCTTTTGATTATTATACCCCATATGGGGTAAAATAACCCATATGGGGTAAATGTCAAATGAAACCTGCCCCACTTTCGAGTGCTCAGATCAGAGCGGCTCGCGCCCTGCTAAGGTGGAGTGCAGCGGATCTCGCCCGGGAAGCGGCTTTGGGTGCCAATACCATTCGCAGAGCTGAAGTTGCCGAGGGGCAAACTTCACTAACGACTGCCAATGAACTGGCTGTTCGCCGCGCTTTCGAGAAGGCCGGCGTCGATTTCATCGACGAAAACGGCGGGGGCGCCGGGGTGCGGTTACAAAAACCAAGCAAAGCCAAACCGAAAAAGAGTTGACTGAACTCACCTTTCGGGACGCTGATCGTAACTAACGCCCAGCACCGTGCTGCCGTACAAACGGCAGTCGATCGCCGCCTACTTCTGTGTCGTATCTTCTGAGCGGCACCGGCCGGATCGAGAGCGAGAGACGGCTTAGGACACGGCCGCGAGGCTAGTTGAAGCTACTTATTCTTCGCAGTTTTGATCGAAACGATCTTACTAATCGCGCGATCTCGCCGCCCCGCCGCCCGCTTTTCGTAAGGGATGGTTTTGGCAAGCTCGGAGAGGGCGCGCCCGACCGCATCAATGAACCGCGGTCCTTCTTCCTCATTGCCGCCGGGCAGAGGCGCGCGCTCGAGCATTGCGGCCTGCATTCTCTTGACCCTCTCCAGTTCAATATGAGCATCCGCTGCTCGGTCTGCCAGGGCGAGGATTTCGGCATCGGTATCATCTCCCGCGAATTGACACGACAGATCCTTGAATTGCACCTCAGATCGCACTGACATGGGCACCGAAAGACCATGACGGTAAGAATTCTTGCTGGATCGCTTCTTTCCCGAATCCGATTCCGGCCCGTTGCTCTTCCGCGCGTTGCGTTGATTGGCTGCAATCTGCCGCTCGCTTGCCATGCTCAGTTTACCGGAACGTTGGCGATGGAAGGCGCTTCGTCTGCGGCCAGCACGCGATCGGAGTTCCGCCGCACATGAGCTGCAAGGCTTTTCCGATACTTAGCTAATGAGCGAAGAGCTTTGTCTCGACCTTCCTGCGCTGCCTTCAACATCCGATCTGCATTTTCGAGATCTTTTGCGACCATCGTGTAGGCTTCGGCTTCGATTGCGGATTCGTCAAATCCGGCTTCCTCTAGCAGCGATAATACGCGGCGCCTGCCCTCTGGGTCATTTAACCACTCGTGCGCAAGAATTTCTGATGCCTTTCGGTCTTCGAGATGCAACTTCCCATTCATGGAGAGCGGGCCCGGAAATTTGACCCGGTTCAGAATCCGCTCCAGTGCCTTGGTCAACGCGTTGTCGAGGATTCCAGTCTTGACGCGCCGATATCGCATGGTGTCCCAAGTGTAGAAAGCCGCCTCCTGCACCCATATCCGCTCGAGGAAATCGATCGGTCCGATATCTTGGCTGATAGCAGCTAGTATCTTAACCGCATCGGCTTTCGACTCGGTCCGCAGAACCTTAAATTCGGAAAGAAGATCGCGAGCTTCGCGAGTTTTGTTTGCCATGAATATTCCCCTCATACACGTTGCATCACGACGAGGTGCCGTGACTAAGAAACCCGCTCGGATGAACGGGAAAATCGTGTGGGGGACAATTCTCAAGTAAGCGGGCAAAGGCTAATATTCGGTAAACGCAGGACGTAAAATTTCCGGGGCAGTTCGGTCGATAAAGTCCGCGCAATAACGGCATGCAATTGGTTACGCCCGGCGAATGGTTGCCTGGGATCTTGTCACGCTGCAGAACTATGGTCCTATCGATTGGTGACTTGGTTGGTGGAAAATTTCTGTTCGAGCCGTCCTTAAAGTAAGACGCGGACCCGGAAATGCACACGCAATTTTAGGGTGCCAGGATTTTCGATTTCAATTTCGAAGTAGAACGTTGTGAGCCAGGGGCAGTCTCACAAAAATAGGTGTTTAAATACCGGAGCCTGCGTGCGTTTCTGCAGAACGAACCCAAATTTATTGCCTTTTAGCAATGGCTTAGATCTCGGGGGCGTCCGCGCCATCCACAATCGAATGATGTTGGGGATAGTCCAAAAGCGCTAAGCAGTGATGCGTTCAAAAGCATGACAAGCTCCCTGCTTCCGGCGATGGTGTCGGCCCCCAACGCGACGCGCCCCAAGCCACACCGGAGTCCCCTGAATGCCCTTCCCGCCTGCCTCGCAAGCCCTCTCCCGCTTCACCGTGCTCGATCTCACCCGCGTCCGCTCCGGGCCGACCTGCGTGCGGCAGCTCGCGGACTGGGGCGCCAATGTCGTCAAGATCGACGCCCTGGTGGAGGACGCCGCCGGCGAGCAGCCGGGTGGTCCGCGCCGGGGCCCCGATTTTCAGAATTTGCACCGCAACAAACGCGCGATGGCGCTCAACCTCAAAGACCCCGGAGGCCTTGAGGTGTTCCGGCGTCTGGTGGAGAAGGCCGACGTGGTGGTCGAAAATTTCCGTCCCGATGTGAAGACCAAGCTCGGCATCGACTATGCGAGCGTTCGCAAGATCAATCCGCGAATCGTCTATGGCAGCATCTCCGGCTTCGGCCAGGACGGCCCCTATCACAAGCGCCCAGGCTTCGACCAGATCGCGCAGGGGATGGGCGGGCTGATGTCGATCACCGGCGCGCCGGGCCAGGGTCCGATGCGGGTCGGCATCCCCGTCGCCGACCTCACGGCCGGGCTGTTCTGCGCCATCGGCATCCTCACGGCGCTCTTGGAGCGCGACGTCTCCGGCGAGGGCCAGTGGGTGCAGACCTCGCTGCTGCAGGCGCAGATCTTCATGCTGGATTTCCAGGCCGCGCGCTGGCTGATGGAAAAGGACGTTGCGAAACAAGCCGGCAACAACCATCCGACCAGCATCCCGACCGGCGTGTTCAAGACTTCCGACGGCTATATCAATATCGCCACCACGGGTGGACGGATCTGGGAACGCTGCGCGCAGGCGATCGGCGCGCCTGAGCTTGTGACCAACCCCGATTACGCCACCGCCCCGGCGCGCTCCAAAAACCGCGACGCGCTCAACGCCGATATCGGCAAATTCACCGAGAAGAAACCCACCGAGACCTGGGTGAAGGAACTCAACGCCGCCGGCGTGCCCTGCGGCCCGATCTATTCGATCGACCAGATGTTCGAGGACGATCAGGTCAGGCATCTCGGCATCGCCCAAGATGTGCCGAACGCCGAGAATCGCCACATCCGCCTGGTCGGCCAGCCGGTCACGCTGTCGCGTACGCCGAGCAAAATGGCGGCGCGGCCGCCGGAGTTCGGCGAGCAGACCGAAGAAGTGCTGGCCGAGTTCGGATTTACCGCGGACGAAATCGGGGCGCTGCGGCGCGACAAGGTGGTGTGACCGCAGCAAGCCTTCTTCTTGCTCTGCTGCGATCCGCCGACTTGCTCAAACAAAAGCCCGGCACCAGGCCGGGCTCAGGTTTCTTCTGACGTGAAGGTGAAACTCAGTACTTCGCGAGCGCCGGACCGTTGAACAGATAGTTGACGCCGACGCGCAGAATATTGTCGGTGAAATGCGACGAATAGGACAACCCGCCGGTGGTGCGGACAGGCACCAGAATTCCGGTGAGCGCAATCGGACCAGCGCTGACGGAGCCGAGGTCCATGTAGAGATATTCAAGCTTCGCCGTCCAGTTTCCGCCGATCCGCCCTTCGACGCCACCGCCCGCAGTCCAGCCCGCCCGAGTGGATGAAGTGCCCGGGAGTACCACGGTTAACGGAACGAATCCGCCGGTGGCGGTGCCACCCGTCTGCACCTCGCCGTAGGCCAGACCGCCGGTTCCATACAAGAGCACGGTCGGAGACACGAGAATTCCGGCGCGGCCCCTCACGGTGCCGAACCAGTTCAGCTTCTGGGTTAGGTTCGAAGTGATGTTGGTGCCGTCGTCATCGCAGGCCACGCAGTTGAAGAACGAGGATCCGCGCTCGCCGCTTCCCTGGATGTCCGCCTCGAGACCGAACAGCCAATTCGAGGCTTGCCAGTTGTAGCCGACCTGGCCTCCGCCGATGACGCCATTGACGTCATTGCGGGACGTAGAACTAAACAATGGCACACCGCTGCTAAATCTCGAGATTGCCTCTGAATTGCTTGAGCTGCCCCAGCTGTAGCCAACATTGACGCCGAGATAAAATCCGCTCCAGTTGAAAGCGGGCTCTACGAAAACAGGAGCCTTGGTATAGACCCGTGCCGGCAGGTCGGCGGCAAGGGCGCTCGTGGTAACCAGCGAAGCAATTCCCAATATTCCAAATAAAATCTTCTTCATGACGTGCCCCATATGACTTGCCCCATGAACGAATTGACGGAGGTATTGGGTTGCAATCTAGGCAACCTGGACGAGCGTGTCTGTCCCATTTGGGCAACATTGCGCAACAATCGCGCCCCAGGGTTTTCCCCAACCAAAAGCTAACGCCTTGGTTGCACAAGGTAATTTTCGAAAGCCATCGGCTCCGGCAGCAAACGAGATCAGCCCACAACCTTCGCCGGCCGCCACAGCCTGGCCAGCCCGCCAAACGCCCGGTCGATCAGCGGCCAGAACAATAGCGCGATCGCCAAGGTTGTGATCGAGCCGACCAGACCGTTCGACCAGAACACCATCATGTCGCCGCCGGAGCCGATCATCGACAGCCGGAACGCGTCTTCGGCGCGGCTGCCGAGCACCAGCGCCAGCGTGAACGGCGCCAAGGGAATGTTGATCTTCTTGAAGACATATCCGACCACGCCGAACCCCAGCATCAGCCAGATATCGAACATCGCGTTCTGGATCGCATAGGCGCCGATCGCGCAGGACACCACGATCATCGGCGCCACGGCGGCGAAGGGCACCCGCAGGATCGAGGCAAAGATCGGCACCGTCGTCAGCACCAGCACCAGGCCAACCACGTTGCCGAGATACATCGAGGCGATCAGGCCCCAGACGAAATCCTTGTGCTCGACGAACAATAGCGGACCGGGATTGAGGCCCCACACCATCAGCCCGCCGAGCAGGATCGCCGCGGTGCCAGAGCCGGGAATGCCGAGCGCCAGCATCGGCAGCAGCGCCGCGGTGCCGGAGGCGTGGGCCGCAGTTTCCGGGGCAAACACCCCCTCGATGCGGCCCTTGCCAAAACTCTCGGGATCCTTGGAAAAACGCTTGGCGAGATTGTAGCCCATGAACGAGGCGGCGATCGCGCCGCCCGGGGTAATGCCGAGCCAGCAGCCGATAAATGATGAGCGCACCAGCGTTACCCAGTATTTCGGCAGGTCTTTCCAGACGCCCAGCACCACGCGCAGGCTGATCTTGGCCGCATGGCCGCGCAGCGCCAGACGCTCCTCCATCGTCAGCAGGATTTCGCTGATGCCGAACAACCCGATCACCGCAACCAGGAAATTGATGCCGCGCAACAGGTCGTCGGAGCCGAAGGTCATGCGTAGCTGGCCGGAAACCGTGTCCATGCCGACGCCGGCCAGCAGCAGGCCGAGCGACATCGAGATCAGGGTCTTGTGCTTCTCCTCGCGGCCGAGGCCGACGAACGAGCAGAACGTCAGGAGATAGACCGCGAAGAATTCCGGCGGCCCGAATTTGAGCGCGAACGACGAGATCAGCGGCGCCAGGAAGGTGATCAGGAGCACCGCGACCAGCGAGCCGATGAAGGACGACGTGAAGGCTGCGGTCAGCGCTTCCGCCGCCCTGCCCTGCTGCGCCATCGGATAGCCGTCGAAGGTGGTCGCCACCGACCACGCTTCACCGGGGATGTTGAACAGGATCGAGGTGATGGCGCCGCCGAACAGCGCGCCCCAATAGATGCACGACAGCATCACGATGGCCGAGGTCGGGTCCATGGTGAACGTCAGCGGCAGCAGGATGGCGACCCCGTTCGGGCCGCCGAGCCCCGGCAGCACGCCGACGAAGATGCCGAGCACCAGCCCGACCATCATTAGGGCGAGGATTTTCCACGTCATCAGCACGGCGAAGCCGTGCAGCAGCAGACCGAAGGCTTCCATTAATACACCGTCCCAATTCTTTCGTCATTGCGAGGAGCAGACGGGTCGCGCGAAATGTGCGCCCGATGACAGGCTCCGCGACGAAGCAATCCATTCTTGTCTTGTGTCGCGATGGATTGCTTCGCGGAGTTTATCATCGGGCGGCGCTTCGCGCCGACCCGTTGGCTCGCAATGACGGCTTGTGGCATGGCGAACTAGTACCCGAAGGCCGCTTCGAGCGGTCCCTTCGGCATGATGACGTCGAAAGCGATGTCGAAGGTCACGAACATCGCAGCGGTGAAAATGAAGGCCGTGAGCAGCGATTTCCACAGCGCGATGCGCCCGACCAATCGCATGAAGCCCGCGATCAGCAAAAAGCTGGCGACATAGAGCCCGAGATATTGCGTGGCGAGGCAGAACAGCAGCGTCGGAACGAACACCGCCATGACCCGGCGAAGCTGCGCCCGGGTGACGAAGGTCTCCGAAGCCTCCTTGCGCGACCGGAAGGCGGCGACGATCCCGTACAGGCTGGCGCCGGCGAGGATCACCGACAAATAAAACGGGAAATAGCCGGCCTGCGGTCCGGTCGAATCCCAGCCGATGCCGGTGCGCCAGTTGTCGTAGCCGAGCACCGCCGCCAGCGCCACCAGCAGCAGCGAAACCGTGATGTCGACGACACGGGCGTTGGTGATCGCCGGCGAGTCGGCCACCGGCGCGGTCGGATCTTCGACGACAATCTCAATTTCGGAATTGGACATTGCGCATTTCGTTGTGATTTCGGACGCTGTTTGGTTCAGCGGTTGCAAAAACGATCGTCATCATCCGCCACCGAATCCCGCCTTCAGCGAGCCGGGTGACGAACTCCGGCGGATGATCCGGTATCCCCTATCACCAGTTACTGTGATCGCGAAAGCCCGGAGCACTGGATGCCCCGCCTTGGCCTGTCATCGGGCTCGCCGAAGGCGAGACCTGTTGGCGGGGCACGGCGCCAGTGCGTGCCTACTTCGCGACAAACCCCGCTTCCGTCATCAGCGACTTGTTGAGCGCGTCGTCTTCTTCGAGGAATTGCAGCATGTCCTTGCCGGTGAGGAAGATCGGCTTCAGCGCCTGCTTCTCCATGTAGTCCTTGTACTCGGCGGTTTGCGTCACCTTCTGGAACAGATCGACGTAAAATGCCTGCTGTTCCGGCGTCACCTTGCCCGGCAGGAACATGGCGCGCAGCATCAGATATTGGACGTCGAGACCCTCTTCCTTGCAGGTCGGGATATCGTTCCACGACTGCGTATCGGTCACCTTGGTCTTGTAGGCGATCCGCTCCTTGTCGAACACGCAGAGCGCGCGAACCTGGCCGGCGCGCCAGACCTCGAGATTTTCACTGGGATTGTTGGTATTGGCTTCGGTGTGATTGCCGACCAGTTGGGTCGCCGCTTCGCCGCCGGACTTGTAGGGCAGATAGGCGAATTTCGCGCCGGTCTTCTGCTCGACGAACACCGTGAGTACGTTATCCTCGCGCTTTGATCCGGTGCCGCCCATCTTGAAAGGCGAACTGGCTGATTTCGCGGCCTCGATGAATTCCTTCACGCTCTTCGGCCCGGCGACATTGTCCCACAGCACGAACTGGTCCAGCGCGACCACCGCCACCGGCGTCAACTCGCGCCAGTTGAACGGAATTTTCGCAGACAGCGGCAGCATGTAGATCAGCGAATAGGCAATCAGCACCCTGTTCGGATCGCCTTCGCTGGATTTCATGTACATCAGCGCCTCGGCGCCGGACGCGCCGCCCTTGAGCGACACCACCATCGGCTGTTTCATCAGGTTGTTTTTCTGAATCGCGGCCTGCATCATCCGCGCCATCTGGTCGGAGGCGCCCCCGGCCCCCGCCGCGACCACGATTTCAACCGGCTTGGTCGGCTCCCAGCCGGCGATCGCAGGCGCGCTCGCCAGCATCGCCGCTAATGCGGCCATGCCTTTCATGATATTTCGCACGTGTTTCTTCCCCATATCGTAAAGCCCGGCGATGCCAAGCATGTTTTGTTGCCGGCATTGTGCGGTCTAATGAAGACGAGTTCAAGTCGGTCCGCACCTTCCCGACTATGACTTTCGCATGAGATCGCAGGCGGTTAATCGCGAGCCCGGGCTGGAGTGCTTGATTCCTTCCGTCTGGCCGTCATTGCGAGCCAACGGGCCGGCGCGAGGCGTTGCGCGATGACAGGCTCCGCGAAGCAATCCATTGAGCAACGAAAAGAGAGAGCGGATTGATTCATCGCGGAGGCTGTCATCGGGCGCGCATTCGCGCGCAATGACGAACACCCTTTCGCGTTCCCGCAGCGCGACGCGCCCGAGGTTTGCTTGAATTTTCCGCCCTGAAAAGATGAGGGCGTGGGGAATGCCAGGCGCCCGATGCACCCGCAGCCTCGTGTGCGCATTGGTAGTAGGTATGCACACGAGTATTCACAGCGAGCCACCGGAATCCCCTGTGCCTACCGCAAATCAAGCCCGAACATATTGGTGGTGCAGTCCACCGAGGATCGCACGGCACAGAATGCGTCCAGCTGCCTCGACAGCACGTGATATCGGCGCGTCTTTGTTCAACGATAAGTGAGTGCGCGTGCCATTATAGTAGTCCATGTCGGACAGCAGCACATGGCGCAGGTGGCGTTCGCCGAACACCACGATATGATCGAGGCATTCCCTGCGGATCGAACCGATCAACCGTTCTGCGTATTCGTTTTGCCAGGGTGAACGCGGAGACGTCGGGCGGTCTCGAATGCCGATCGGTCGAACGCGGCGGATAAATATTTCTCCGTATGCGCCATCGCGATCCCGGATCAGGTATCGAGGGATTTGCTCCCAGCCGCAAGCCTCGGTGAGCTGATTGGCGATCCATTCGGCCGTTGGATGTGCAGTAACTCCGACCCACAGCAGTTGCCGCCGGCCATGCCCGATGATCGGCAAGCCATAGAGCAGCCGAAACGAGATCGTCGGCACCACGAACAGGTCCATCGCGGCAATCCCATCAGCATGGTTACGAAGGAACGTCCTCCATCCCTGCGAGGGAGGAACCCTCCTCCGCACCATATATTTGGCCGCCCTGGTCTGGCCGACATCGATGCCAAGCTTGAGAAGCTCGCCATGGATCCTCGGTGCTCCCCACAACTGATTGGCGCCGCTCACCTGGCGGATAAGCTGGCGTATTTCTACCGTCACGGCCGGTCGTCCGCAGCGGCGCTTCGATTTCCAGCGCCAATACGATCTAAATCCCGCACGGTGCCAACGGATTACGGTCTCCGGTCGGACGATTGCAAGTGCGCCATACATCTTGGGCAACAGTCGGCAGACGCCTCCCAATATCAACCTGTCAATCGAAACAAATCGAAGCCTCCTAGGATTAGCGCGTCGCAGCACATTGATTTGCTGCCTTAGCACGAGAATCTCTGCCTCAAGCGCCACCCGCGACGGCAACAGGTCGCTGGCAATCGCAAAGATCAATCGACATAAATCTAGCATCCGGTGCCGCATCGCGCGATTCTCAGTCAACTGCCAGCACGATTGAATTTACGACAGGGACACCTGTGCCAACGCACGATTGTCTCGGGCCGGATGATTGTGAGAACCTGCAGGATTGACGGAAACCAGCGATACAGCTGGATAAAGAACCAGCGATCATTATTGGTAAGCCGGACGCGACCAGGCAGCCTATGCCTCACGACATTCAACTGATGTTGAAGCACCGCGTTCTCAGCTTCAAGCCGCAACTTCGACTTGAATGGCGAGGCCAGGACGGCCAGAACGAAACATAGCAGCCCGATCATTCCGCCAGCTTAAGCGATTCCATCACGGCTTCAACTCAGATAAGGTTTTCGGTACACACAGCCACCACCGGAGTAGTTACCCAGTTCGAACCCCAGAATGGTCCCGTGTTCCCCGAGCTTTGCCCGCAGCATCATATTGTCGGAGCGTGACATCGTCGATTTCCCTTCCTGCTTGTCCTTAAAAATGTAACCAAAAACAGCGCTGTCTTTGGCCTTCATAACTATGGGCCCAGAGCCTTCACTTCTTGTTCCGTAATCCTTTGCTCGCGGAGAGCCGACTCGCTCGCTCAACATTTCCGCATCGCGGCCGGCGCGCCGCCTTGATGCTCAGATAACCCTTCCGCTTGCGCCCGTGCTGTATGTGGCCGTACCGCGCCTGGGTGCGATCCGTGCAATGGCCGGCGGCGGCTGCTACTTCTTCACCCCCGCCGAAGGTCGCCTTCAGGTCTGATATCAACTGGTGCCGCAGAACATAGGGCGTGATAACAATGTCCCGATTTCAGGCAGCGCCTTGCCCCCAAATTTCGCCATCGCCTTGCGTACCGCGTTCTTCGATTCGCTACTGACGACAATGCTGCCGCCCGATGAATTGCAGCGCTTCGCCAGATATTCCGCGGGGCCACCCAGGATGGTCGGATCTACGCAGATCTCGGTGAGCTCGGTACCGTAGAGCCCGGCGTGGCTCTTGACGGGAGCAAAGGTGATCGACAAGCACCTGGCGGAGCGCCACTCGACCAGCACTCCGGGCGACCATCCAATCGGACGCTGGCCCGCCATCAGTTCTTCGGGGCGAACCGGCACGATCAGATGGACCGCCAGCTCATCGAGATATTCCCACTCCTTAGCAACTGCCGCATCCCACAGGTGGGTGTCCCAGTCGTCGGGCAGGTACTGCAGCACACACTTCTTGCTGTTCTGGCCGCGCTCCCGCCCCGCATTTGCCGACCTGTGCCAGCGGGACGGCGGCCGGTCCCAGGGCAGCACGTTATCCGGCACGGGCGGCTCCAGGAGGAACATGAACTCCAGCCGCTGGACAACATCGAGCAACAGCTCCGCCCACCGCTGCTCGGCGTCGCGATCACCTTGCTCGCGCGCGGACAAGCAGTTCCCAATCAGGCCCGTCAGAAACAGCCGTCCACCGAAATGCAGCGCCGTACGGCGGTGATTGTAGGTATCAAGGGCGATGCGGTCCTGAAGGGGATCGAGATGCCCCGATTTCCACATCCGCTTGAATTCCTTCAGGTACGCCAGCGTCGTCTCGGACAGGGGGTCGATATGTCGGCCGTTGCCTTTGGCTTCGGCATAGACGTCGCGGATATCGTCCTTTTGAACCTTTCGGGTCTTTGTAGCTAAAATCTCCCGATAGACGCCTGCGCACAACGGGTAGTTAGGCCGCGACGAGGGTTTGCTGGAAGAGGACGGGGGTCAGACTTGGAAGGTCTCTCAGTAGGCCGCTCGCGAAGCGCGCTTCCCCATAGCGCCGTAGCGAGCGAGCGGCCGCGCGGTCATCCGGGCTGGCGCTGGCGATTCAACCGCCGCACTTGAGCCAAGAGCAACTGTTCCAACGCGACCGGCCTATTTTCCGGGTCGTCTTCCGGCCGGCAATGGCCGAGGCGCCGCCTCTCCACGAAGCGGCATCTTAAAAAATTCAGATATCTCTGAATCAAGAGCGATCGCCAGCTTTTCGAGAACCGCGACGGTCGGATTTTCCCTGCCCCGTTCAAGCCGGCTGACATACGTCCGATCAATACCGGCGTCGACGGCCAGCGCCTCCTGAGACAACCGGCGGCCAACGCGCAGCCGTCGGATATTTCGAGCTACCACGGCTTGCGCTTTCATGGACGCAAGCGACCATTCGTGGGCCTATTAAACCACGGACAATAGTGCTACAATTGATTTTGTTCACATACTCTTTGTCGAAGAACACAGATGACGGCGCTGCCGAGCAAGTCCACCCCGTTTTGCCCCGTGGTCATCAAGGACTCCCCCGCATGCCACAGCGAAAAATTCGAATCCTTCCCATTTCGGATCTCCACCTGGAGCGGCGCAAGCTGAAGGAAATCCCGGCGTTCGACCAATCCTTCGACCTGCTGGTCTCTGCCGGCGACCATTGCGAGGGACAGCCAGAGAAGGCCGTTCAAAGCGTGGTCGCTCTCGCGCGAGGAAGACCCTCAATCATGGTTCGCGGTAATCATGATGTGTACAGGTTAGGTCCAGAGGATCGCCGCACCATTTCCGATTTCGATCGGCTCTTCCGCGACGAGGCCGAGCGTCAGAATGCGCGGGCTCATCAAGATATAGTCACCGTATTGAGTGCAGACGATCCGGTCTGCGAACTTGGGCAGGTCCGCTTTATCGGAGTTACGCTTTGGACGGATTGGGCGCAGTCCGGCCGCTGGATCGCTGATCAGGAAATTCCTCAGTCCCAGGAACGGGCCGCTGCCATGGCCCGCTCTCTTGCCGGGCATTTTCGCAGCGGAGCGCGCGAGTATCGAGCCATCAGAACAGAGAGGGGCCCATGGACGCCCTACGACGCCGTTGCAGAGCATGCTCGTGAACGAGCGATACTGCTTGATGAACTCGTGCGCGGCCACGACGGGCCGACTGTAGTCGTCACACACCACCCTCCACTGGCGCATTGCGCTGACGTCTATCGCGGGCGAGGAATCCCGTGGTGGGCGCCGGCCTTCTACAGTTCAGAACTACTCCCCCTTTTGCCTGAGAAGATTCGCCCTGACCTATGGGTTTTTGGTCATGTGCATGCGGCATTCGACGTTCAGTGCGGCCGCACGCGTGCAATCGCCAACCCAGTCGAAGGCGGTCAATTTAACCCCCGCTTGGTCATCGAGTTGGAATTGGTTCGCGAACCAGACTGACTTCAAAGGTCAAGCGACAAGGCCAGTACATCTGGGTCGCGCGAGGTGGAAGTAATGACGAGTACGGGGCAGGATTGGCGGGTCAAGTTGATGCAGGCCCATCCCCGCCTGTTCGGGATTCCGTTCGGGAGACCGGACGCTGCGCAGGGCTATCCCAACTGCGATGAAGGCTGGCGAGATCTCCTGGAGCGGTGCTGCGTCAGGATCGAGACCGCCCTGGCCGAGGGCGGTACCCTCAGAGTCGTGCAGATCAAGGAAAAGTTCGGGGCGCTCCGCTTCTATTGGAGCGGCCGCCTGCCCGACGCGGCCAAGGCCAAGGTCGACGAGGCAATCGCCTTGGCGGCCGCCCGTTCGGCCTGCACCTGCGAAATCTGCGGAGCGGAAGGCCGCCTCTACACCCGCAACGGCTGGCTCGCGACCGCGTGCCCCGAACACGCCAATGGCGAACTCAAGCCTATCAGGCCGGGATTCGAGAACATCCACATCGTCCGGACCTTCGGCGCCGGCCGGTTTCCGATCGTGTCGTGCCGCCGATACATCCGCGAGACCAATTGCTTCGTCGACGTCGATCCGAAGTCGCTCGGAATCGAGGAGTAGCGGCATGGCGAGTATCATGCGTGATTGGCGGTTCGATCTGATCGAGGCCTACCCGGACCTCTTTCACCCGCTGCCGGACAATACGGGGGTAGCTGAGGCCTCTCCGGAATGCGGCGCGGGATGGCAGGACCTGCTGGAGCGCGCGTGCGCCCGGATCCGGGCGGCGGTGCAAGCTGACGGCGGCACCTTTAAGTTCACTCAGATCAAGGAGAAGTACGCGACGGCCAGACTGTACTGGGAAGGCGCGCTCTCTCCCGAAGCGGACGCCCGGGTCGAAGAAATCATCGACCTGGCCGAGGCCCGCAGCGCCTGCACATGCGAGGTCTGCGGCGCGGAAGGCCGCCTGCACCGCGCCGGCGGCTGGCTGATGACGCGTTGCGCGACGCACGGCCAGGGCCATCCCGTCCCCGAAAAGCCCGGCTGGGAGAACGTCACCATTTCGCATGTAATCGCCCGCGGCACCAAGGCCGTCATTGTCAAACGCCGACGCTACATCCGGGAGACGGACAGTTTCGTCGAAGTCGATTCTTTGATCATCGGCGAAGGAGGATAGTGCCATGGCCAAGTTTCGCTGCCGCACGTGCGGCAAGGAAGGCACCTTCGTCTACGACCCGGAGCGCTGCACGTGTCCGATCTGCCATTCGATCGACGTGCAGTTTGCGATCGGCATCGAGGAATTGCCGGACGACGATCCCCTTATCGAGGCGATGAAGCGTCGGGCCGAGCAAGACGGCGAGAAGAATGATGACTGACGAAGTGCTGCTCTGGATCCTTTCCGATCTGCATCTCGAATTGACCCGCGGCTGGGATCTGCCGTCCGGGGATGCGCGCCCGCGTTTCCACATATTGGTCGTCGCCGGCGACCTCATTCCGCGGATGGAGCGCGGGGTGAAGTGGCTGCTTGAGCGCGTGCCGGACCGGCCCGTCATCTACATCGCCGGCAATCATGAGGGCTACGGCTGCGACATCGACCGCACCATTGAAAAGGCGAAGGAGGCCGCCGCGGGCTCGAAGGTGTTCGTCCTGCAGAATGAGGCGATCCGACTTGGTAACGTCACCTTCGCGGGCGCGACCCTATGGACCAACTTTGCGCTGTTCGGCGACCAGCGCCGCGCGATGGCGGTGGCGGCCGACAGGATGAATGACTTCCGCAAGATCCGGCTCAGCCGGTACCAGGACCGCTTCCGGCCGCGGCACGCGCTTGCTCGCCACATGGAGTCGCGCGCGTTCTTGGAGGCCGAGATGCGCAAGCCCAGGGGCGGCCCCCTGGTGGTGGTCACCCATCACGCGCCGCATCCGGGCCGCTCCTTCCCTCGGTATCGGAGCGAGCGGTTGTCCGATGAGGAGATTCTGACCGCGGCCTATCGCAGCGATTTGACCTCGCTGATGTGGCCCGCTCCGATCGAAGGCAGGCGCAATTCGCTGCGGCCGGCCGATCTCTGGATTTTCGGGCACACCCACGAGTCCGAAGATGTCACGATTGGCTGCACGCGCGTGGACTCGAACGCTAAGGGCTATGGTCCGTGGAAGGTTGGCGGGACCTGGGACAACGCGCGTTTCGATCCGAACTTCGTCATCGAGATCTGAGGGGAGGCAAGTCGATCCACAAGATCCATCCGCATCGCAAGTAGGCTTAGGAGGAGAAACGAATGCTGCGCGTCACCGTTGAAATTTGGCCAGGCGGAGACAAGACGCGCGCCCATGCGGTCGCGATCGCAAACGTCGCTAACCTCAGCGACCTCGCGGAGGTGAGCGACTACGCGGTGAGCGTCTCCGAGGGGTACAATCCCGTTACCAACGTTCCACCCTGGTCGCAGCGCGGGCATGTCTTTCAGCACGATCGCAAAACATCGGTGTGGGCGCTCGTCGCAAAGGTCGCAATCTGGGCAGCAGAAGAAGCCGGGAAAACCAGGCGATGATCCCTCGAGAGACGGCGTCCATCCATTAAAATCGTCCAGCAGACTGCCCATAGGTCGGTCATGGAGAGGCTCATTCTGCCGGATTGGTGCCCTTTCAGCTTATGCCCTGCCAATTTGGCTCTAGCCCGAATTGCTGGGGACTATGAACGCCCCCGCAAAGACTCGTGTATCGTGATGTGATACCAATCGGATATTCCAAACTAGGGGTCCGAAGTGGAACCGCGGTTGCAGACCTTGACGGCACTCAGCAGATTTTCCGTCAGAGCGTAGATCGCGATAACACGCGATCTACATCGCCCCTGCGGCAGGCACGTCGGCTTTAAGCGGATTCATTGCCGACCTACGGCGGATGAAGGCGAGTTCGGCCGTCGTCGCCCCTATTCTATCATGCGGCCCTGGCGACCTTCTCCGACCCTGCCTGCTCCATGGCGCCATGTAGAGATCGAGCATGCTTTCGCGCTCGTCGCGCTCTTCCTGATCCTGCTTTCGGAGCTTGATGATCTCCTTAAGAATCTTCACGTCGAACCCGCCGCCCTTGGCCTCCGCGAACACTTCCTTCTTCTGCTCGCTCAATTCGAGCATTTCAGTGTCCAGATTTTCGATCCATTCGACGAACGCGCGAATTTTGCCGCCGGGAATGGTGACGTCAGACATGGTGCCTCCTTCAAAAATGGAAATGCGAAAATGCCCGCAAACAAATAACCAATGTGTTAACCGCGCGAGCCGACCCAAAAGGCGGTTAACGGTGGTCCGGCATGCGTCATCTTCGGCCCGTATTCCTGCGACCAGCTCATTAGTTAGACGCCCCCGGACGCCGTTCAGCCGTCACAGAGATCGTGGATTACCGGTCGTAGGCCGTCGGGCGTGATGTCGAGCGTCGCGAGCGTGATCGGCAACCTAAAACGCCGCCGGCCCGCGCTTCCGGGATTCAAATAAAGCACGCCGCCGACCGCATCGATCTTCGGCGCATGGGAATGTCCGGAGATGACGGCGTCGATGCCGCGCGTAACGGGATCGATTCGCAAGGTCTTGAGATCGTGCAGGACGAAGATGGATCGCCCGGCGAGTCGCACAAGTTCGGTATCGGAATATTCGTTGGCCCAATCGCCGGTATCCACATTGCCCCGGATCGCGGTGACTGGCGCGATCCGTCGAAGCGCGGCGATGATGTCGGGATTCCCGATATCGCCGCCGTGGACGATGTGATCGACGCCGGACAGGTGGCGTTCGGCCTCCGGTCTCAGCAGGCCGTGTGTATCGGAGATGACGCCGATCCTGAACGTCTCCGCAATGTGTTGGAGTGGCTGACCAGCGCCTGGCACCGCAGCTGCAGCGCACGGGGCACATACATGCCGGGATAGGTGCGGAAGAATTGGACGCTGCCACGGGTGTGTGTACCGAAAACTTAAGCTCGGGCGTAGCGGTGGTGAAGTCCGCCAAGGATGGCGCGTGAACTGATCACACCGGTTCGCTGAACCGGGCGAGAGACTGGTGCATCCTTGTTCAAGGATCGATGAGTTCTGACGCGGTTGTAATAGTCCGCATAAGATCGCAGGATTCGGCGCAAATGCATCTCGCCCAAGGCAATGACGTGGTCCGCACATTCACGCCGGATCGATCCGATCAGCCGTTCGGCAAAGCCGTTCTGCCAGGGCGAGGCTGGTGCGGTAGGCTTGTCCCGGATGCCCATGGCGCGCAATCTGCGCGTGACGACGCTGCCATAGATCCGGTCGCGATCACGGATGAGGTAGTGCGGAGCCTCATCCCAAGGAAACGCCTCCGTTATCTGACGCGCAACCCATTCGGCCGTGGGATTTGGAGTGACGTTGATCCAGGCGAGGTCTCTGCGGCCGAGCCGGACGATGACGAAGGCATAGAGCAGGTCGAAAACCGATAGTTGGAACAACGAACAGGTCGATGGCGGCAAGGTCCGGCGCGTGGTTGCGCAAGAAGGTTCGCCATCCCTGGCCGGGCGGCCCCCGCCGTTTGACCATGTACTTGGCGACGCTCGACTGCGCGACCTCAAACCCGAGCTTGAGCAGTTCGCCGTGGATGCGTGGCGCGCCCCAAAGCGGATTCTCCATGCTCATCCGCCGGATCAGCGCGCGCAGCTCGGTGTCGATCTGCGGTCGCCCTCCCAATGGGCGCGACTTCCAACGCCAATAGCCGCGAAAGCCGGCCCGATGCCAACGCACGAGCGTCTCGGGCCGGATGATCCTGAGGACCTGCAGGATTGGTGGAAACCAGCGATACAGCTGGATAAGGAACCAGCGATCATGGTTCGTAAGCCGGACGCGACCATGCTGCCTGCGGTTCAAGACAATCAATTGATGTCGAAGCACCGCGTTCTCAGCTTCAAGCCGCACCTTCGACTTGAATGGCGAGGCCAGGACGGCCAGAGCGAAACTGAGCAGCCCGATCATTCCGCCAACTTAGGCGATTCTGTCACGGCATCAACTCGGATGAGGTTTTCGGTACACACAGCTGGATGGTTTTCTACTCATTCGGTCATGAACGCTCGTGCTCCGTTGGCGCGCCCCCTCAATCGAACACTTGCTTCGATTCGGGACCGAGCGGACTCAGGCGCAAACCGGCGCGAAGTCGTTGGTAGGGAAATTTCGAAGAATCGGCGAGATGCCCACCCGGGGCTATTGCGATCAAAATGTCTTCCGCAAGCGCCTGAAAATCCCCCCGAAAATGAACAGTGCTTTTCAAGGCCAGAATCTTCTGCTCCATCGGCTCGACGCCAAGATGGCGGAAAGGTGCTTGATCGAGCGCTTGCATGCGTTTCGACGTCACTGCGACTTTCACGCTACCGACTTGAAGCAGCGCCACCGGGCCAAGATCGATATCACGGTTGCCAGACACAGGACCTGTCGTCCGGATTTTTCCATCACCAAGCTCCTTGACCTCGAACGTCCCGCGGAACGGCACGACGTCTTCGGGGCCGCTGCGCCCGCCGAGATCTATCGTGATGTTTGCGCCTTTGCCCGCGCTATGCGCAGCCTTCACCGCTTGCTCATCGCATAGATAGCCCAAAGCCGCCCCCTCTGCGCCACCTTCGACCAAGGCGAACAGCAGACCTGTCGTATCGGCGGTGCCCCCTGCCCCCGGATTGTCCTGGGTGTCAGCGATGATCACGGGCCGATCGGCCCTGCTTGCAATCGCCTTGGCGCGCGCAACCGCTTCGGCCGGCGAAAGCACCGGGATCGCAAATTCACTTTCCTTCAGCGCAATGAAACGCGCGACTTCGTCAGCCGCGCAATCGGCGAGCTCTTGGGTCACCGCATGAACGACCACCGATGGGCCACAATAAAATATGTCCGATGGCGGAAAGCCAGCCAGATATGAGACGGTTAAAACATCGTAGCGCTCAAGCGACTGGGTAAGGTCGATGATGCCACGCGACGGTTGAACCATGCTGCTCTGACTGTGCAGGGGGATGAGGAACGGCACCTTCCTCAACGCCCGTCCCGGCGTTCGTCCATACTTGAGGAGATGCTGCATCGTGCGCGCCGCGCGGACGCCGGTCTCTTGCCTGTCCACGTGGGGATAGGTCAGATACGCCGACACGGCATCCGTATAGTCAGTCATTTCTGGCGTGACATTGGCATGGTAGTCGAGGCTGATCGTGATCGGCATGTCTTGTCCTACACAGGCCCGGATCCGCCTGAGCAATTCGCCTTCACCGTCTTCGAAGTCCTCGGTTACCATGGCGCCATGCAGATCGAGATAGATCGCATCGACGGGCATCTGCTGCGAAAGCTCCGCGATCAGTTCCGCGGAGATGCGCTCGAAAGCATCTCTGGTTACCATTCCGCCGGCTCCGCCGCTCGTCCATAGCAGCGGGACGATGTCGTGATCTTTAGCCATGATTTGCAAGAAACCCGACAGCGCGAATGAGATTCCGCTGAGCCATTTCAGAACGTCACCGCGCCGGACCAATGGCGGTCGATCACGATGACTGCAGAAGTAAGCGAAATCGGTTGGCGTCTTAACGAAGGTATTAGTTTCGTGATGAAATCCGCCGACCGCAATACGCGCCATAGCCAAGTCTCCGTTCTCTGATTTATGCAACGGTTCCGATTTCGCTCAGCCGCACACACGCGGCCATATGCTCGTCGCTCACGAAAGCCAGAGCTGGCCTTGCCTCCGCGCATTTCGAAACCGCAAATGCGC
Organism: Bradyrhizobium erythrophlei; assembly: GCF_900129425.1. Taxonomy (NCBI): domain Bacteria; kingdom Pseudomonadati; phylum Pseudomonadota; class Alphaproteobacteria; order Hyphomicrobiales; family Nitrobacteraceae; genus Bradyrhizobium; species Bradyrhizobium erythrophlei. Next base: position 5,818,871 of record NZ_LT670817.1, read on the forward strand.
AACGCGTCTGGAAGACGCAGCCGGTTCTTTCTGTCGTCGCAGACGGCGGGTCTCCTGGCAGCGCCGGCGCATCGTGCAGCGACCCCGGCTCCAGCTTCGGCACCGCGGCCAAAAGCGCCCGCGTGTACGGATGCTGCGGCCGCACGAAGATTTCCTCGGTCGGCCCCATCTCGACAATGCGGCCGAGGTACATGATGGCCACCCGTTCGCACATGCGCTTCACCACCGATAAATCGTGGCTGACGAACAAGTAAGTGAGTCCGAGCCGTTTGCGAAGACCGTCAAGCACGCCCAGTACCGTTGCCTGAACTGAAAGATCGAGTCCCGAGGTGGGCTCGTCCAGAATGACAATATGCGGGCTCAGTACGAGAATGCGCGCGAGCCCCACCCGGCGCTGCTGTCCGCCGGAAAGCTCATGCGGATAACGACTCCGGAAGCTCGAATCGAGCCCGACCGCCTCCAGCATTTCACCAACGCGTCGCCGCCGCTCGCCTCGATCGGTCACGTCATGGATGCGCAGCGCTTCATCGAGCGCGTGTCCGATGCTCCACCACGGATCGAGCGCCGCGCCGGGATCCTGATGCACGTACTGGATCGTGGCTCGCGCAGCCCGCGCCTCCCGAACTGACAGGCCCGACACCACCTGTCCGTCCAGCCGGACCGTTCCCGACGTCTCGCGGACCAGTCCAAGGATCGTCTTGGCAAGCGTGGTTTTTCCGCAGCCGGATTCACCGACGAGGCCAAGCGCCTGTCCGGCCTTGAGCGACAGACTCACGCCGTCGACCCCCCGCACCACCGGCCGGGGCTTTCCAAGCAGCCGCTTGCCGCCTCCGTACAGGGTGACAACGTCCTCGATTTCAAGCAACGCTCGCGCGTCCGTCATGCCGCGGCCTCCTCACCATACAGGACGCATTGAACATCCTGTTTGCCGGGGTGTTCGGTGCGCGGAGGAAGCGTGACGCTGCATTCGGCACGCGCGCTCGGGCAGCGCGGATGAAACCGGCATCCCGGCGGTGGACATAGCGGCGAGGACACCGCGCCGGGAATCCCGGCCAGCGCGGCCCCGCGGTCGGGATGACAGGCGAGCAGCATCCGGGTGTACGGATGCAGCGGTGCGGCAAGTATTTGCGATACCGACCCCGACTCGACCGTCTGGCCCGCATACATCACCGTCACCGTATCGCAGAGCTGAGCGACCACGCCGAAGTCGTGCGTCACAAATAGCATGGAAAGCCCCCGTTCCTCGGTCAGCCCGCGCAACAATTTGAGAATCTGCATTTGCGTCGTTACGTCGAGCGCGGTGGTCGGTTCGTCGGCGAGGACGATGGCGGGCGATGATGCGAGTGCGGCAGCGATCAGGAGCCTCTGGCGCTGACCTCCGGAGAATTGATGCGGATAGCGATCGAGCGCGCGCTCGGGATCCGGGAGCTGCACGGATTTCAGCAATGAGATGATATTGGCCTTGTCGCCATCATGCCCCCCGGAGCCGGGTTTCGACCGTGACGTTTCGAGCAGTTGCGTGCCGACCCGGAAGACCGGGTTGAATGCCTGGTAAGGATCCTGCGGAATGAATCCGATCTGACCGCCGCGAACCTCGCTCTGGAGTGTCACCGCCGGCAGCGAGAGCAGATCGCGTTCGCCCAGCAGGATCTTGCCATCGGTGGCACGCCCCCGCGTGGGCAGGATGCCGAGGATTGCGCGCATCAGTGTCGACTTCCCGCAACCGGACTCTCCCACCACGCCATGAATGGAGCCCGGCATCAGCGCCAGATTCGCCCGGTCAAGAATCCTCGCCTCCCCCTCATCGGTGCCGACCGACACCGAGAGGTTACGAACTTCGAGCAGGGGCGCCGCCGTGTTTTGCATCATCGCGAACGCCTCAGCCGGGGATCGACGAGATCGCGCAATCCGTCGCCGAAAAGATTGAACCCGAGAACCGTGATCAAAATGCCGAGACCTGGAAACGTCACTGCCCACCATGATTGCGGCAGATATTCCCGTCCTTCCGCAATAGCCAAACCCCAATCGGGACTCGGCTGTGTGGCACCGATACCGAGGAAACCCAGAACAGCCGTCGTCATGATCGTAAAACCCATGCCGATGGTTGCCCGCACAATCACGGCCGAGGCGACGTTCGGCAGCACGTGCACGAAAAGGATGCGGGAGGTCGAAGCGCCCAATCCCCGTTGTGCTTCAATGAATAGCGCACTTCGCAGACGCCGGACTTCGCCGTAGACGGTACGACAGAAGAACGGCCAGTAGGTCAGCGCCAGCGCCGCCATGGCGCTCTCCAGTCCGCGTCCCATGAGTTGCGCGACGGCAAGTGCGAGGATGAGCTGCGGCACGGCCAGGAACACGTCCGTCAAACGCATCAGCAGCTGGCTTCCCCAGCCATCGGAATAGCCCGCATAAAGTCCGGCAGGCACGCCGATGCCGATGGCGAGCGCAACAACCGTCAGCGCCACTTCCAACGCACCGTGCGTGCCCATGATCACGCGCGCGAACACGTCGCGCCCGAGGCTGTCGGTTCCGAACCAGAACTCCGCGGACGGCGGCTTCAGGCGCGAGATCAGATCGCCGTCATAGACCATGTCGAGATTAGGCACGATCAACTGCGAAAAGATCGCAACCAGGCAGACGGTCACGATAATGAGGAGTCCCAGAACCGCGGGTACGTCTCGCAGGAACTTCCTTAGGATCAGCATCTCGGACGCTTCCCTAGAGCTTTTCAACCACGCGAGGATCGAGCCAGGCATGCACGACGTCGACAAGGATGTTGACGATGGAATAAATCAGGCCGACGACCAAAGTCACCGCAAGAACCGCCTTGTAGTCCGAAGTCAGGATCGCGTTCACCGCATATGAACCGACTCCGGGCCAGTCGAAAATCGACTCCACGGCCACCGCGCTGGAAATCAACCCACCGAACAGCAGTCCGATCTGGGTCGTCGCTCCCACCACGGAATTGCGCAGAACGTAAACCCAGATGATGCGACGCCGGGTATATCCGGCGGCCTCGGCATAGTGGACGAATTCCTTCTGCATGGTTTCAAGCACGCCCGCGCGCGTGAACCGTGAGATCGATGCCAGCCCGCCCAGCGACAGCGTGAGCGCCGGCATCAGAATGTGGGTGCACGCTTGACCGAACAAATCGAATCGCAGCGTCAGCAGACTATCGATCAGATAGAGACCCGTGAGGTGAGTGGGAGGCGGCAGCCCGACCGGAAAGCGCCCGCGCAGCGGCAGCCAGTCGAGTTCCATGGAGAAGATTGTCTGCAGGATGATCGCGAACCAGAACGACGCGATCGCTAGTCCCGCCACGGTGACCACGCGCATGGCGTGGTCGAACAACGAGTTGTGCCAGACTGCCGCCATCGTCCCGAGGGGAATGCCGACGCAGGCCGCGAAGATCAATGAAACGAACGTCAGCTCGATCGTCGCAGGAAGGCGTTCGGCGATATCCCGGACGACAGGCCGATTGGAGATGATCGAGTTGCCGAGGTCACCGCTTCCGGCCTGCCCGACATAAATGACGAACTGCTTCCAGAGGGGTTCGTCGAAGCCATAGGCCTTCCGCACAGCAGCGATTTGAGCGGGCGTCGCATTTTCACCCGCGAGTGCCGCCGAGGGATCGTTCGGCAGCACGCGCAGCATGATAAATGTGAGTACAAGCAGTCCAAAGAGCGCCGGTATGGTCAATAGCAGGCGATGCAGGACGAAACGGATCATGGTTTCCCTTGAGCGCGCCTTCTGGCTCGCATCAACTCGTCAGCGACATGATGCGGAAATCCGCGCCCGATCCGATCGGCGTGAACCGGAAGCCGCGCAAACGGTTACTCAGACCGCGCAACTCGATCGCATTGTAGATCCAGATGTCGGCCGCATCCGCCACGACGAGGCGGGAAGCCTCTTCATAGAGCGCCCGCCGCTTGCTCTGATCGTCGAGACGCCGCGCCTCGCGGAGCAGAGTGTCGACCTTTTCGTTCTTGTACCAGCACGAGGCTTTCCAGGTACCGTGAAACTGGCTGTCGTACATCTGACCTATCCAGTTCTCCGGATCGATGAAATAGGACGAAACCCAATGCACCCACATATCGGGTGTAGTTTCAACTTTTGCCGTCGACGAAACGATTTGAGGCCAAAGGTTCGCAACTATCCTGAGATTTACGCCGACCTTGCGCAATCCTTGCTGAAGAATTTGCGCGGCCTGTGTGGTCTGGGCGAGATGCTGCTGAATGTGGATCTCGATTTCCCGGTCAACTGGCGCGCCTTCCGCCTTGGCTTTCGCAAGAAACTCTCTTGCGGTGTCGAGATTGAAGTCGTAGGGCGGCAAATCTTTTGGCGAGCCCCACAGATTGACCGGGATCGGGCCGGCGTTTCGAACAGCGTAGCCTTTCAGCACGCCATCGATAAAACCCTTGTAGTTGAACGCATGGCTCATCGCGAGGCGGAAATTCAGGTTATCGAACGGCGCCTTCTTGTTGTTCATGCGCAGCACCATGACACGCATGGATTGGTCTTTCGAAACAGTCGCGGTCTTCGACGCCAGCACGCGCTCAACCTGGTCGGGCGGCAGGTAGCTGTCGGTGCAGTCGACGTCACCCTTTATCAGCGCGTTGACGCGGGTCGTGGTCTCCAGAATGTTGCGCCGGCGCACGATCTCAATGGGCGACTTGTTATGGCCCCACCCCATGAAATGATCATGGTTGCGCTTCAGGTCGATCTGCTGCACTGGCTGATAGGTGGTGGGATCGAGGATATAAGATCCGGAACCGGCCGAGTTCGATGTGAGCCAGGCTTGTCCCCAGTCGTTATCCTTGGCCTTCGGCTCGATCACGCGGCGGTTGAGGATGGCCACCAGCGGCGTCGCCGCCAGGAACGGCGCATAAGGCCGCTTTAGCTTGAATACCACTGTGGTCGGATCGGGCGCCGTGATGCCGTTCGGGTCGAGGACGGTGAGGAATGCCGCGGCAGGTCCCTTCTTGACGTTTAGGAGACGATGGAAGGTCCAGACCACGTCCTCGGAGGTCAGCGGGCTGCCGTCGTGGAATTTGACCCCCTCGTGCAGCTTGAACGTTACGATCAGTCCGTCGTCGCTGACGGTGTGCCCGGTCGCGAGCCAGGGCACGAGCTTGGGCGGATTGTCCTGATTAACGTATAGCGTATCGTAAACGTTGATTATGTAGCCCTGCATTGGCACATCCGACAACGCGTGCGGATCGAGACTGCCGGGAAGGTCGTCGGCCCAAACGAGTTCATCGGGCCTGTGCTGAGCCAGCGCAACGCGGGCACCGACCAAGGCCGCCGTCACGGTCGCGCCGGTCCCCATCAAGAACGTTCTACGCTTCATCAGAGTCCTCCATCTGCCGTAGTCGCGCGGGACGACAGCAATCACGCGAGATAAGCCTTGTCAGGCGGAGACGGCCATGCCGTGCGGGAATGCGAAAGATTGAGATCGAGCAGGGTTTCCGTGGTTTTCAGCGCGGCAAGCACCGGACTGACGACTGGCACCGACAGCCGGTCCGACAATTCGCGTTCGACACCCATGAACGCCATGCTCATGCAGCCCATCACCAGAACGTCGGCACCGTCGTCGATGCAGCGGCGCCCCGTCTCGATGATCCGATCCCAGGCCGCATTCTCGCCATGGGTCAGATCGACGACGGAGACACCGACGCCGCGAATGCTCGCGAGCCGCTGCGTGAGACCTTGTCCCCTGAGTCGCGGCAGCGCGCGCTTGGCACCGCTGTCGAGCGGCGACAGGATCGAATAGCTTTCGCCGAGTTGCATGGCCAACGCTATTGCCGACTGCCCCGGGCCGACCACCGGCATCTTGACCGTCTCGCGTATGGCATCCAGTGCCGGATCCGAGAAGCAGCCGATGATACCGGCACTCGCGCCCTCGGCTTCAGCCTTCTGCATTCCACGCAGCAGATGCGGAGCCACCGTGACCACATCCCGCTCACTCTCGATCGAGGGATAGCCGGACGGCACGCTCTGCACCTTGATCTCGGTATTATCGGCGGCGTGGCGCTGGAGATAGTCCTGCCGCCGCAGGATCTCGGCCTGACCCAGTGTTTTTTCCATTGGCGAGACGAGCTGGTAAACAATGCGGCGACGGCTTGCCATGGACATACCCTGCTATTTCAGTTGCGCGAGCGCATCATCGATAATGGCCGTAGAGTCCTGAAGCGCATCGGCGACGCGATTGCGGGCACGCACCAGCTTCGTCTCGAGCATCCAGCGCTGCTCGCCGTCGGCAAGTCCGGACAACTCGCCGAGATCATACAGGCACGGAATCATCGTCGTTTGCGGCGTGTAGCCATATGGATCATGCCCATAGGTGCCAATAGCGGTCGACTGCAGCGGCACAAGGATACGCGACAGGCGCTTGATTGCTCCGTTCAACAGCACCGCGGCCTGCTCGGAGCCACGACCGCTCTTGAAACGCTCGGCCTCGGCGGCTGCAGCCTTGTCGATACTCGCGGCAGCGGCCGCAAATTTGTGTGCGCTTGCCTGCGCCCCATCGAGACCCACGGACCGTCCCGGCTCCATGAATTCCTCGAGCCGCGCGATGACCTGCTCGGCAACCGGCGTAAAGCGGAACGGCAGCACCGGCGCGGTCGTGAGCTCCCAGAGATATGCAGCGTACATACGAATATGTTCCTGCATCAGCGCCCAGTCCATCTTGTCAAGCCGGTTCTCGATCGAATGGTGCCACCAGCCGAGCGTCGCATTGGCGGTTGCTTTCAACTCGGCGTCGGTAAAAGCACCCTGCCCGGCGAACATCGGAATGCCGAGTCCGAAGAAGCTCGAGTCTCCCGACTTCACCGAACGCTTCCACTTGATCTTCTTGCTCAGAAGCCGCGTTTCGATTTCGGTATGAAACGTTTTGAGCTCGGCGTTCGAATGGGTCGCCCATTCCGTAGTGCCGATGAAAGCAGGCTGATCGATCTGCAGATAAGCTACGCAGTGGTTACGCAGGTCGTCCCAATTTCGATCGGCGTACCACGCGGACCCCGCCATGGTGCCGGTCTCATGCGCCGTCCAGAAACCAAAGGTCAGGCCGCGCCGGAGTTTGTCGCGATGCTTCATGAACACGCGCGCCAATTCCATCTTGCACGCGTTGCCCGCAGCATTGTCGGTCGCAGCTTCGCCTGGCCAGCTGTCCTGATGGCCGCCGACCAGCACGAAGTCGTCTTTTTCGAGCGAAGTCGAAGCAGGCGGCATTCTTGCGATCGTGATCTGCACGGGACGCCAGCCGTTCACGACATGGGTGCGGAACCAGACGCTGACGGGGCCCTTCTTCGCCATCTCGCGCAGCTTCAGTCCCACTGTGCGCGCAATTCCGATGCAGGGAATGGTGGGCATCTCGGTTTTGGCGTTTTCCGGGGTCGGATTTCCCCACACCGGCTTCACCGAACCGAACGGTACCGCTTCGTTTTCAGGCTGCCCCCAGTTCATCATGACGGCTCCGATGGCGCCTTTCATACCGGCGATCCGCTGCTTTTCGTGACGCGCAGGTGAATAGGACAACTCAGTCAGAATGATTTTGCCGCGGGCATCCTTGCCGGCGTAGTCGGAGAATGCGCCGCCGCCGACGTCGATGATCTCAGCCCGAATGCCATCGTCGGTTGTTTTCAGGCTGTGCCCCAGCGTGTTGGCCTGAATGGAAATCTCCGATGGAGCCTCGACCCGAAACTCCGCATGCTCTGGAAATGATACGATCGCCGGGAGCTCATGAATGACGGTGTCGGCGAGTCCGTTTTCCTTCATGGCATCGCGGCTGTACTCGGCCATCCGCTTGCCATTGGCGCTGCCCGCGGCGCGATGCGGTATTTCACGAACAATCTTTTCGATGTGATGGCGGATCCGGTCCGCTGATACTTCATTCAAAATAGCCGGATCGGACATTATTCCTCCAGTTTTCCCGGGTTTTACGCATTTTCAGTCTTCCTGTACGATAAACTGCTGTATGACAACATGTCAAATGACAGGGACGAGAGCGGCCATGACCAATGTTCTACGACTAACGGAGCATCCCCCGCTCCGCCGCGATCAGGCCTTTGAGCGACTGCGGGACGCGATAATCACCGGACATTTCTCACCCGGCGCGCGCTTGATCGAACGCGAGCTGTGCGAGGCCATGGGGGTCAGCCGGACATCCATTCGCGAGGTCCTTAGGCGCCTCGAGGCGGAACGACTGATCGAGGTCGAACCGCGGCGTGGCCCCATCGTCGCGCGGCTCAGTCCCAAGCAGGTCAAGGAAATCTACGAAGTTCGCGCGCTGCTCGAAGCGGCTGTGGTGCGCCGCTTCGCGCTTGAGGCGAGCGCTGAAGACATCGCCGAGCTGCGCCGCATCTATGACAGGTTGAGCATCGTACGTGAACAGGAAGACGTCGCGGCGATCGTCAGCACCACGCGGCGGTTCAGCGAGCACATGATGGGAATCGTCAATCACGAACTGATCAACGACATCCATCAAAAGCTCATCGCGCGGATCAGCGTCTCGCGCGTCTTTGCGATTTCTCTTCCTGGCCGGCTCCAGCAAAGCGCGCGCGAACTCGCCGTGGTCATGGACGCCATTGAACGACGAGATGCCGAAGGTGCGGCACAAAGCCTTATGATCTATGTACGCAACGCCGGAGACGCCGCCCTCAAGCACCTTGAGGCCACCTCGATCGTCAATGAATAACGTTCGGGGGGTAGCGGCCTCATGGCGGCATATACTCTTTGAACTTGTGAGAGCTGATCCCGCTGGAAAACGACGAACTCGTTGGGGAAAACGCAATGAAAGCCGTTTACTACGTCGACTACGGAGCCGCAAAGGACGTTCTCAGGGTTGGCGAATTGCCGACACCCGAGCCACAGGCCGGCGAGGTTTTAGTGCGAATGCGCTTCTCCGGAGTTAACCCTTCGGACTGCAAGCGGCGCCAAGGAGTACGAGACAGGCCAGGATATCCCCTCATCATCCCTCACAATGACGGCGCAGGAGTGGTTGAGAAGACCGGTCCCGGCGTTGATCCCAACCGTGTCGGTGAACGTGTTTGGATATGGAGCGGTCAACGGCACCGCGCACACGGTACGGGAGCCGAGTACATCGCGATCGCCAGCGCCAACGCGGTCAAACTCCCCGACAATGTCACGCTCGAACAAGGCGCCTGCCTCGGGGTGCCTGGTATGACTGCGTATGGATCGTTATTTGCCGACGGCGACATCAAGGGCCTTCGCGTACTCGTCACTGGCGGCGCAGGCGCCGTTGGACATTACGCAATCCAGCTGGCGAAGCTTGCCGGCGCAAGCCTAGTCCTCACCACAGTGAGCGGCGCGGCGAAGGCCGAGCACGCCAAAGGCGCCGGCGCCGATTTCATCTTGAACTATAAGACCGAAGACATCGCGTCCCGTGTGCTGGAACTGACGTCGGGAAATGGGGTGGACCGGATTTCAGAAGTGGACTTGGGCGTCAATTTGGCAACCACTATCCAGGTGATGGCCAACAACGCTTCAATCGGCGCCTATGGCTCCGAAGGGGAATATGAGCCGAGGTTTCCACTTCTTGCTTTCATCTTCAAGGATGTGAATATCAGATTTGTTCAATGCAGCCTGATGCCTCTATCTTTGCGTGAAGAAGGAACAAAGCGAATAACCCAGTGGTGCAGCGAGGGAAAGATGGTGCATGCCATTGGCCGCGTCTTCTCCCTAGACAAGGTAGCCGAAGCGCACGAGGCCGTGGAAACTGGATCGGTGATCGGAAACGTTCTGCTTGAGATTTGAAATCAGGTATCTCTGGCATTTTTGGCTGCACGACGTGTGACTCGATTTGTGCTGGGGACACGCCGGGGACGCAAATGTTCTTGGGCTGCCGATGCAAACTGGGGACCCGCGCGAGATGGGGCCGCTCCAACAACCTGTCCCTGTCGGAAACTCAATCTTGCTGGCAACTGCCATCGAATCGGGCGATGCTCCTGCCTTATGCGAGAGGTCTGTAGCCTAATTTGGTTGGCGTTGGTCGGAGCGTTCCGGTCGCGGGTCTCGCTTGAGGCTGAAAACACGATTTTGCGTCATCAGCTTAACGTGTTGCGGCGGAAATCGCCGAAACGGCCGACGTTCGGGATGCTGGACCGTCTGGTATTCGCCGGCTTGTATCGTTTGGCTCCGAAGGTGCTCGGCGCCTTGGCGATCGTGAAGCCGGAGACCGTGATTAAATGGCACCGAGCTGGCTTCCGATTATATTGGCGCTGCAAATCGAAAGCGCGGGGCGGCAGGCCAACAGTTCCGGTGGAGATGCGCAAGCTTATCCGCGAGATGAGCATTGCCAATCCGCTGTGGGGAGCGCCTCGGATCCATGGAGAGTTGCTTAAGCTCGGCGTCGATATCCGACACACCAGCGTGGCCAAGTACATGGTCAGGCGACGAGATCCGCCGTCCCAAGGCTGGAGGACATTCCTCCGCAATCACGCTGATGGGATCGCTGCGATGGACATGTTCGTAGTGCCGACAATCTCCTTTCGTTTGCTCTACGGTTTATTGATCATGGGGCATGGCCGGCGGCAGATCGTATGGCTCGGCGTCACAGCGCATCCGACCGCAGAATGGATTGCAAATCAGATTACGGAAGCTTTCGGCTGGGAAAAAGCTCCCCGCTATCTGATCCGCGATCGCGATCGGGCCTATGGCAATGTCTTCATCTGACGCCTTCGATCGATGGGCATTCGCGACCAACCAACGTCACCACGCTCCCCGTGGCACAATGGATGTGCCGAACGACTGATCGGTTCGATCCGACGGGAATGCCTTGACCACGTCGTCGTGCTCGGAGAGCGGCACCTCCGTCATATACTATTGTCTTACCTCAAATATTATAATGAGGTACGCACGCATCTATCCTTGGAGAAGGACGCGCCGATCTCGCGCGCTGTGGAACGGGCCGGACGCATTCTTTGTCGCCCAGTTCTTGGAGGGCTCCACCACCAATATGTCCGGATTTGATTTACGACAGGGACAGGCAGCCTTCCCTGTGAAGTCGTCAGGTCAGCCTCCAGATTGTTATTTTCGAGGCCTGCTCAGCGTTTACTCAAGTTACAGCCCGCACACTCGCGGAGTCACTAAATGACCCTTTCCACCGGAGGCTTCAGACAGGTCGTCGCCTTCCCGCCTGCTCCGATTGCTACCGGCTGGAGCGACCCTTGCCGGGAGGGACTTGCACCCTCTCAAGAACCGTGCCTTTCCACGGCACACGAGCTGCTGGTCGGCGAGAAAAGATCGGGAAATAGCAACTTGTACCCCAGCGCCTTAATCTCTTTCACGTAAGCTAGGAAGTTCAGCCGGATCGCTTCCGGATGCAGCGGAATGTTGCGCTGAGACTGGGCGTTCTTGATCCGCCTCCCTTCATTCTTGGCGATGTGCAGATAGGGAATCTCGCCGTTGTCGAAGATCACATCATCGACCATCGCACCACAGAGTTCCTCGCGGCGGCAGCCCGTGTAATAGATGAGGATCGGCACGAAATAGAGCGCGCAGTGGAAGATTTGTTGAGCGCCAATCGCGCCTGGCTCTTCAAGCGCGTCCCAACTCGCGCAATTGTTGAACGGAGCCGTCCGGTAGATCGCCATGGCGCGATCGATGGGCAGCTTGGGCCTTTCGTCGCGATCGCGGATATCCTTGTCACTCTTGGTGCGTTGCCCGCGTGCGCCTGGCGCAACGAATTCAGATCGTGGACGTCCCGGTCCTGAATCATAAACTTGACGAAAAGGTTCGAGATGCTCCTCGCCTGCCGCTGGGTCTTTTGGTCCCAGCGACCGTTTTGGCATTCAGCTTGATGAGTTCTTCGGCAAATTTTGAGAAGTCCGCGATCGGAGCGGCTTCCGGCTTTGGCGCGAGATCGGCCGTCGGGGGATCGCGATCGCGATCCTCGCGATCCACCGCAACCGATGAAACCTGCAGCCGTGGATCGCTCCTCGAAAGGAGGATGCGATCCACGAAGTCGCCATCCTCGACGCGCTGCCCTCCATAACGGCGGTCGATTTCGGCGAGTGCAAGCTTCAGTCCGCGGAAATAAGTTCCCTGCGCCACGTCGATGTTCGCCGCGGTCGGCGTGGCAGCTACTCCTTCGATCAGTTGGCGGAGGACGTGGTGCTTCGTCGGCACAAGTTCGTTGATCCGCAGCATGGCCAGATGATCCTGCACCGCCTCGACATCGGCTTCCGAGAGCCCGTCGGAGGCCATGCGGAGGCGGTCCTCCGGCCGTACGGCGGCGGCGGCGCCCTGGGCGTCGAGCAGGCTGTAGGTCCAGAGTGCCCGCTTGTCGGCCGAGCGCGCCAGACCCGGATCGAAGCCGGCCGCGTTCTTGGCTACGAGCGCCACCCGCTCCAGCTTGGTCAGATGCCGCTCCACGACAGCACCGAGCATTGTCTCGATTTGAGACCGTGACAGATGCAGGTCGGTGTTCTCGGCAAGCATCGCGGCGTCTTCCAGAGTGGCGTCGAGTTGGGCCGCCAGCCGACGCGCCAGTACCGGGCTCGTCGTTCTCAGGCTCATAAAAACATGCCGGCGCTTGAGAACCTTGGCAAGGGCGCGGGGCGTCCGACGCCGCCAATAGTAGGTCGCCTCGCGGCGAAAGATGTGGACAGCCATTGAAACGCACATCCCGTGCAGCAGGAATGTGTCGCAGAGCTGTGCATCAGCTCCCCAGCTAGGCCGGTTTCGTCAGCAATTTCTGGGTAAGAGGAGCTTCTGGCTGGGGCGGGAGGATACTGAGCCAGACCAAGGCCATGCTTATGCGTCTGAAATACCTCGGAAAATCCGAGCGACGCTCGGTGTTGTGTAGCAGCCCGGTGCGGCATACGCAACGTCGCGCTTGCTCCCGCGCGAGCGAACTGGAAACGTAACTTCCATCATCGCAAGACGCGCCGACGCATACAACACCGGCTTCACGACATCGGGCACGCGCCGTTTTGGCATGTCGCGGTCACGCGGGGCTTTCGGGCTCCGGCGGGCTCGCCGGCGGACGGCGCAACGGCAGGCCGCGGAAGAGCGTGGTCATGGCCGGCCTCACCACGCCCTGTTCAACCGGCTCGCCCTCACGGGTCGTCCTGGTCTCGAGTGCATACGGTTGAACCGCATCTTGCCCCTCGTCGACGCGAAGGGGGTCTGCAGCGCTTTCATGCGAAGGCGCGGGGGGATCTCCGGCATCGATCATCGGCTGCGGCGTAACCCTGTTTTTGAAGACGAGGTGCAGTCGCGCCAATTCCGCGCTCCCGACGCTGCCGGTCCAGCCGGCGGCCCGGCCGTTCCAGTGCAGCCCGCTCGCCTCGAGTATGGCGCGCCTTTCGGCGGTGGTGTTGCGGCTTAGTTTAACGAAAGTCTTGATGTTATCGTCTCGCTGACGATCGACAGCTTCCTCCGTCGCCGCGCTATCATCATCGTCATGCTCGACTTCATTCAACATCATCAAGCGGGCGAGCAGTTGCGAAACGGGCACTTGCGAAAGATCCAACCGGCCGACAGTCTCGCTCGCGACCTCCAGGATGCCCGTCCTGCGCGCCGCTTCCAGAGCTACGATCCTCGCCTTGATTCGGGCGCTCTGGTCGCGCAGCACAGCAAGTTCGACATCGATCCGTTCGAGTTGCTTGATGCGGTTGCGGTGTGGTGTGGTCATGTGGGTCCCTCCATCGACTGGTACGAAACCATGAACGATGGAAAGTTGAAACGGGCTTCTTCGGCGGTACGGTTCTGGCTCTCAACCTGGCCGGCGGCGCTCAATATACAAAATGGAAAATAGAGATCACGGATGGCGATCACGTTTGCGCGATTGATGTCGATGAGACTGACGCTGCTGTCTGGAGCGGCAAGGCCGCTTGCCTACACCGCACGCACCGCGATCTACGATCCACACCTCGACACCCTGTTTGATTATTCGCACCTTGATGGCGACTACGCATGTGGCGACATCATTGTGCCCGAGGGGCATCCACTCGCTTTCAAAAAGCTCAGCGTTTTTGCCGCCAGCCTCGACGCCGCTGAATGGTCGAAAGTCAGAACCGCGCTGGAGGAGAGAGAACGGCTGCCTCAGGTCGGGCTATCGCTCGTCGTCGCGCTTCCTCCAGATGACGAGCTGTGGCTGCACGAAGCCGCCGAGCTGATGCAGAGAATCGTCACCGCCCCCCCGAGATCGAACGAAGTCGCGATCCACTGGGCGATCCACGAGGCCATCATCAATCGTCACGGACACGCCTGGTATGCGCTTCGGACGTTCGACGCAGAGGGCAATGCGGGACACAAGCTCCGCGACTTCATGGTCCACCACCGATCCACCGCCGCCGGTGCCGACATCGTCGAGGGTGTGGACTGGCCTTCGCTGACCTGGGAAGTTCAGCAGACGCTTTTCGAGGAGCTCGGCCTCGATCTCGTGGTCGATCCGATCGCGCCGGTCCCCGGCAAGCATTCCTCGCCTGTAGTGTACGTGAACGGAACGATCCACAACGAACGGTCAAGGGAGCGAGTGGCCCGCGCGCGCGAAAGGGCCCATGCGGCGAATGTGGAAGCCATCCGGAAAAGTCCGGCACGGCTCGTCGAAACGCTGCTCCGGGGTCGATCGACCCTTCGCACTCTGGAGCTCGAACGGCTTTGCGCCCGATTCTTCGACCATCCCGCGGACAGGGCCGCCAATGTCGAGCGCATCCTGATGGACGACGACGTCGTGACGCTCGCGGACAACGGCGCGGAAAAGCCCCGCTATCTGACGACGCGGCGAATCCATGCCCTGACGACGCAGGCTGCGGAACTTATCGACAATTCGAGCGAGGATCAGATCACGACAATCACCGCTGCGGATCGCGTTTCCCTCGTCTGTCGGATCGCGGAGCGTTATCATGCCAGCAATCATCCTGGCGGACCGCTGATCCTCGGCCACGCGCTCTCCGATTGCCAGGATATTGCGGTCGCACTCGCCACCGATGCACCCGCCTTCGGCACCATCGACATGGCGGTGACCGGGTCCGATGATTTGCTCGGGATCGGTCGCGAGCGGGACCTTGCCCTTCGTCCGGGACGGCTGGTCATCGTCCCCCGCTGCGACCGGATCGACGATCAGCGCCTGGCCCGCCTGTTGCTGGAAGCGAACAAACGCAAAGTTCAACTTATCCTCGGTCATGACCAGAGCAGCGCACATGGGGTGGTCGATCGTCACCTCGCCGTCTATGCGTCGGATCGGATGGGAGCAACATCTGAGCGGTACGGCCGAAATGACATCGAACGCCTGCTCAGGGCTGGTTTGGTCCGCCTGGCAGTCGAAGCAATGGTCGATTGCGGGCTCCTGTCGTTCGGTGAATTCCGTGACCGCGGCGCCGACGATCCTTCGCAGTTCGTGACGTGCCAGGACCGGCGCCGCATCAACGCGTTGGCCGAAACGATCCAAAGAGAGCGCGTGCGCGCAAAAGCTCTCGAGCCGCCGGAGCAGCTAACGACCCTGCGTGGAACGCTCGGTTTGTCGGTCGGCGAATGGATCGTGACCACGCAAGCCTGCGAGGACCCTTTGCTCGCGGCCGGCCAGTTCGCACCGATCGTCGCCATCGATCGGACGAACAGCACGATCAGGATCATGCATGACGGAAAGATCAAGCGGATTGATCTCGAGGCGTTCGCGGCAATCAGATCGGCCGCCACGATCACGATCAGGGAGGCTTGCGGCCTCCCCGCGGATATGAGGCTCGCCGTCGAACTCACCGATCACCGGCGCACCTGGGCCGCCCTGCTGCTCGTCGCCAGGCGACATGAGCAGGCGCAGTTGTACGTCGATCCGGCATTGGCCCGGTCGACCGAGGAACTGATCGACATCGCGCGTCGATCCCTGCCGGGAGCTCTACCGCATCAGCGTGTTATGAAACCCGATCCTGACGCTGAAATCAGCAAGTTCTTGCCGCCGATCGAAGCCGAAGACCCGTTCGAGCCGGAGCGCTTCCCTGAGCCGCGCGCCGCGGTGCCTCCGCCGCCTCGACCGATCCACCTCGAAGAGAGGGTGCGCGGCACGATCGCCTCCAATGTCCACGCAAGCGAAGGCTATCGTCTGCTCTACCACCATGTCGGCCCCCATAACCTCAATCGCGGTCCGAACGCCGCGCGCATCCTTGGCCTGTGCACCAGCGATCTGACCGTCGCCCTCATACGTTTCCTCGCAAAGCTCGAACCCCAGCGAAATCGTGGTGAATTCGACTACTACGACATGCCTCCGGAGCTGCCTGAACACGATCCGGCCCGATGGACCTTGATCGAGATCCAGAATGCGAAATACGACCTGCAAACAATGGCAATCGCCGGATCGAACTGGGGGTTTCGGCCACCGCTCCGCCCGGCGCCGGGAGCCAAATTGGAGTTGTGAACGGATGCCTGTCCGCGCCACGGGAGCACGACCGACCACGCCCCGTTCTTATCCAGAATGTTCAACTGACCGGGTCACATGCGCCGTCTAATGGACGCACGTGTGCTGTATTGCTCGCTGCCAGGCAAGTCACCGGAAGTCTCAGCGAAAAAATCAAAGATCAGGGAGGTCGAGCAGCCGCGCTTTAGATTAAGGTCTCGTGTGTGTGTGTACCTAAAACTTAAAGACGGGCGTAGTGGTGATGAAGTCCGCTCAGGATGGCGCGTGAACTGATCACACCGGTTCGCTGAACCGGGCGAGAAACCGGCGCATCTTTATCCAAGGCCAAGTGTGTCCGCGTCTCATCATAGTAGCGAGCATAAGATTTCAGAATCCGGCGCAGATGTGCCTCGCCCAGGACAATGACGTGGTCCACACATTCACGCCGGATCGATCCGATCAGCCGTTCGACGAAGCCATTCTGCCCAGGCGAGGCTGGTGCGGTAGGCTTGTCCCGGATCCCCATGGCGCGCAATCGGCGCGTCACGAGGCTGCCATAGATCCGATCGCGATCACGGATCATGTAACCCGGAGCACCGTCCCAAGGAAAAGCCTCGGTGATCTGGCGTGCGATCCACTCCGCCGTCGGATTGGTTGTGACGTTGATCCAGACGAGTTCTCTGTGATCAATCCGTACAATCACGAAGCCATACAGCAGATTAAAGCCAATGGTCGGGACCACGAACACATCCATGGCGGCAATGTCCGGAGCGTGGTTTCGCAGAAAGATCCGCCATCCCTGACTTGGAGATCCTCGTCGCTTGACCATGTACTTGGCGACAGTTGATTGAGCGACGCTGAATCCAAGCTTGAGCAGTTCGCCATGGATGCGTGGCGCACCCCAAAGCTGGTTCTCCATGCTCATCCGCCGGATCAGCGCGCGCAATTCCATCTCAATTCGCGGGCGCCCTCCCCGCGAGCTCGATTTCCAACGCCAGTAGCGACGAAAGCCAGCCCGATGCCACCGCACCAGCGTCTCAGGCTGAACGATCGTTACGACCTTCAAAATCGATGGAAACCATCGATACATCTGGACGAGGAACCAGCGGTCGTTGTTGGTAGGCTGAGCTCGGTCCCTCACCCTGCGCCGCAAGACGATCAGCTGATGTCGGAGCACCGCATTCTCCGCTTCAAGCCGCAACTTCGACTTGAATGGCGAGGCCAGGACGGCCAGAACGAAACAGAACAGCCCGATCATTCGGCCAGTTTAGGCGATTCCATCACGTCATTAACTCGGATAACGCTTTCGGTACACACAGGGTCGCTCGGCGGCTCTAGGTCCTGCGCAGAGCTCTTGCAATCCGGCAGTTTGCCGCTATTTATACGGCATGTTGCCGCCACTCAAGGAGGCCCCTGTGTCGATAGTCGAAATTGTCGCAAGAAAACTCGGTGGACGCTCGGTCCTTGGTGGAATCGTTCGCTCCCAGGCAGAACTTGCGCTGGCGGTTCGAAAACGACTTCCTTTGACCGCACTACAAGGACTGTCGAAGGCTGGACTTAGCGACCAAGAAATCGAACAGTTCGTCATTCCCCAGCGCACACGCCGTCATCGCGCCGAGAAAAAACAACCGCTCACCGTCGAAGAATCTGACCGGGCTGTCCGACTTCTGCGCGTGCAGACACTCGCCGAAGAAACCTTTGAGGATGCCGTTAAGGCAAATGCGTGGCTTCGCCGGCCATTGGCAGAACTTCACGGCGAGCCGCCGCTGGCGGTGGCACAGACCGAGGCCGGTGCGCGCGTTGTCGAGACCATTCTGGGCAAGATCGCGTGGGGCGCCGCCGCCTGATGCTGCTTTGGCGCTTGTCAGGGGTGGCACATGCAAGGGCATTCGATGGTGGCTACGGCCTTCTTTTTGATGGGCGCTGGAATACGGTGGGACACCCCATCACGTACTGCAGCACGTCTCCTGCCCTTTGCGTTCTGGAGAAGCTGGTCCATATCGAGGACCCAACGCTTCTGCCGGCTCTGATGATGGTGCGTTACGACGTGCCCGACGATCTTGCCGTTGAGCCCTTTGCCTTGAATGATCTGCCCGCTGATTGGCGTCGGCAGGAAGGCTGGACACAGCAGCGGGGCGATCAGTGGCACGAGACATTGTCGACGCCCTTGCTACGCGTTCCTTCCGCCATCGTTCCTGTCGATCAGTCCCCCGACGTGAATATTCTGATCAACCACAATCACAACGCGGCGCCGCGCATCTCCCTCGTCTCGGTAGAACCGTTTGTTCTCGATCCGCGCCTGTTCTAGGCGGACAGGTTTTGTGGGCTTTTTGCGTGTGCCCCGGGTTTCGTCGGGCTAGGGGACGTACTTTGCCCCGAAACTATCGGATTTCACTGCATGGGCGGGATTCAGATCGTGCGATTCCAATCACTTACAAGGGCGCTAGGGGACGTACTTTGGTCGGCGCCGCAAACGCACCCCAAAAGGGCTGCTTGCAGCGCCGACCAAAGTACGTCCCCTAATAGTTCGCCCGCTACTTTCGTAGGGGGTGAGTGAAAAGCAAAATGGCTCGACGCGAACAGTCAGCGGCGAGCCATTTTGATTCAGCTACGGTCGCGCCGCGGATTGAAAAGAGGTGGAGGTTATGAGCATCCATTCTGCCTTACCACTGCGTACCTTCGACCTACACCAGGTCTGCTACGAGGGCGCTCTCGAGCGCTGCTGCTTGGTGGTTGGCAGGCTGCGACCGGATACTCGGCCGTCGCGACGTTGAGCAGCACGTTGCGCCGATTTTGGCCGGTCTAATATCGGTAGTGCCGGGATTTTATTCGGCGCGGCCGATCACTACGCTGCTGTATCCTTATCTGTTGGGGCAAGCCGACGAAAGTGCCCGACAGCGTTTGTCGGGTTCTTGATCACTACCGAGTTCCGTTGAGGGTCGATCGCACCGGTTTGACCCTCTGACGCACACCCAAGGGACATGAATAAAGAAGGGCTCGCGGAGAACTCAAGGTTCGCTGCGAGCCCTTCTGATTTTAACTTCCAGCTGGGCAGCCTAGTCGACGTGCTGACCTGACGCCTCGGAACGCGATTTCAAGAACACTGCATCCCATTGCTTGGCTCGGTCTCATTTTTGGGGATCAGATTCCGAATCTCCGCGAGGGATTCCAACGCAATTTCGCAGGATTTGTCGATGAATTCCTCACCCCGCGGAGTTGAGTTAATCAGCTTTCTCATTTCCGATTGATACTGGTCCTTCGCAAGATTCAACCGGTTCAGAGCAGACGACACGACATGATCGGTGATTGCCGGACATTGTGCAATCTCGCCTAGGGCCGAACGATCATACAAGTAGATCGCGGCAAGATCGAACGTGTCGCGCGCCGTGTATATCGATGCTCGATAGACCAATTTTTTGGTCGCGATTTCTGCAGACCGCTCTGCAGCAATGGAGCGGTCGCCAAATTTCATCTGATACGTTGGATTGTCGATATACGATGGGGCGTTCAGAAAATCGATCTCACCAACGTCGCGCAGGATGAGTTTCAGGTACTTGCCCGGCCATTGCCACGTATCGCAAAGCGACTTCGTCACCTGGTTAATATTGGGCGCGAGGTTCTTCAAGACGGTGCTTGAATCCAAGAAAATATCGACGTCGTAGCTGATCCGATGACCCAGGATCTGCGCCAAGGCAGTGCCGCCACCGAACGTCCACGATCCGGGCCCGCCCTCCAAACTATCGAGTGCGATCAGCGCTTTCTGCATGAGATCTTCCCAACTCGAAGGAAGCCATCTCCCTGATCCATCTTTCATTCTCGGACTCCGTGACCTGCCAGGTGTCGATTGCCTTCAATAGATCGTCGAACGACACGAAATGATCAACGATGAGACTGTGAATGACGGAAATATCGACCTCATCGAACAACGCTTGCACGTACACGCGCCATTTTCGCTCGAGAATTTCTCCTTTCAGACATGCCAGCAAAGTGCCTTCGTCGATGCGGAACGGCATCGGCGTGTTGATCGTGGTCACGGCTGCAGTCAGGTTCTCGAACGCACTCTTCGACATCCTCGCAATATGGTGCCATTCGGAGAAAGCCTCAACCGCCGCCCCCGTTTCAGCGTTAACTCGTGGCGCAGCGGACCGAATAAGTCCTTGATAACATTGTCTTATGTTTGCCTGTCAAGATGACGCCGGCGGCCGCTTGCCCCTTAGGGCGAACGGTCCTTTCCGATTTCGTGCGGGCGGTTTGAATTAGGGGATGTACTTTGCCCGGCAATCGCCCGATTTCGCCAGTCCGCCCGATTTCGCAGAGTCCCGTTCGGGAGGACATATGGATCACTCACCTGGCGTGTAGACGGGTTCGTCAGCCAGTGCAGGTTCGGGCTCTAAAGCGCGACGCATCAGTTCGTCGTCGTCGATCGCTTCTTCCTTCCACTGGTGGAGCAACCGCTCCATATCCTCGCTGACCGACTGCCCTTCCATGATCGTGGAGGCAATCGAAAAGCGAACTGCCTCGCTCCGGCTTGGCGGAGGAAGCGGCTGCCTGCTGGTTGCTCCGTTGCTCATGTTACCCTCCGTGTGACTATGCACAATATAGTGCCCATATTGGCAAGGAGGAAGGTCATAGATCGTACTTGGCGGCCTCGTCTGGTGTCCGAACCCCAGCAGCCTGTGCCTCGGATACATGTGATTGGGCATAAGTTCTTAGACTGGAAATGTATTCGTCTAAGTTCTGTTTTTGCGCTGCGGTCTGTGCAGACACCGAACCAAAAGACCTTCAGCTGCCCCCTCTTCGATATTTCACACGCGGCCGGTCGCTGCTACGGGGCCGAATTAGATATTAGAGCGGTGGTGTCGAAGGATGAAGGCGCGTATCGAGCGCGAACGCTTCCTGAAGGTGCTGCTGGTACGCGCCTTTGGCTCTGATCGGGTCGAAGATCAGATTCCAGCTGTGATTAGACACCACACTTGGGATCACGACGAATTTGTGCTTGGCCAAGAGCGCATCACCGAACGCCTGCTGGCCCGCGCCTGGGATTCCCGGTCGCAGCCAATTGGCGTTTGGAACGTCGGCAGCGCGAACGATTTGAACGTCGGACACGTCGGCGATATGAAGCGCGGTCAGAACGTGCGGCAGAGTGTCGAGCGCTTTGAAGCCTTTGTGAACCGCCACTTCGAGGATCGCGGTCGCTGGATCAAGCGCGCAATACACGACGCGAACGCCTTTGCTGTTCCACCGGCCGCCGACCTGGAATGCGCCTTCGCCACTATCCCAGGTCGACGCAAAGCGCGCCTGATCGAGGCGCCAAGCGATGAGCTTGCCGCCTCCCAATGGCTCTACAGAAGGCGTCATGCATAGACGCCATATGCGAGGCGTGTGAGGTACTGTTCAACGAGCTCGATGCCCGCCGGAGTGGCAAGCAGGTCGATCGGGCGGCGCTGGTCAAGACCGATGGCCGGACGCTCGAGCCACTGCTCTGCCTCTTCCTGCGAACCGAACACGTCCGTGGACTTGGCCAGGATTTCGGCAAACTTCCAGGTCCGCCCACTTTGCTCCTGGCTGAGCGGCTTGTCCGGGGCGTCCTTGCGTCGCTGAAAGGTACGAAGGCTCATTCCGAAGGCTTTTTCCAGCGAGTCCGTTTGAATGAAGAGGAGGTGACTGACGAAGTGGGTCAGCGCGGAGCCCGGCAGTCCGTCCAGCAGCAGTTCGTGGGCGTCGAGGGTGCTTGTGATGCGGCGCGACAGGATGCGCGGCCCGCCGAGCAAATCGGCCACCTTCTGCAGATCATTGCCTAGCCCCTTTGGAGCCGGTTTCTCGGCTGCAGCAGTCATAGTAGCCCTCGCGTCATGTGTCGCTTAATATGTGTCACATGTCGCAATTAATCAAGCGTAGCCCTCTCTGGAACCCGGGCGTACTTGGTTGCGACGCTGCAGGAAGCACCAACGTCACCGTGGTCGACGAGGAGTCGAAACGTTCGATCGCGGACTACGTCGCCGGCAAGAACGACGTCGCCATCATCTGCATCCAGACGGATCCTCCCGACAAAGACCAACTCGGTGTGAAGCGACCTACAGACGAAGCGGAACATCGGACTGCCCGACGAGAAAGAGTCTTGGGCGATCGTATCCGAGGTCAATATCGACGCATTCAGAAGCGAACGTCACTGCGGACGGGGCTATCGAGGGCGCTGAGGCAAGCTGGGTGCCCACTCCGTGGGCCGGGTATCGGATGACCCTTCGCGCCGCCGGATCTCGTCTTTCCCTCGATCATTGGCTTGAAGCGTATCCGGGATACGCCTATATCTGGTCCTATGAGCCAAAAAGAACGGACAAATCGATACAAGGCAATGGGGGCAGGCACAGGATTGGTGCGCGTCGAAGTTTTGGTCCCGCCGGAAGGGCGGACCGTCATCTTGGAGGAGGCTCGGAAGTTGCGCGCGAAAGCCCGAGGGAAAGAAGAATTATCGCCAGAGGCTATGGCTCTTCACGACGAAGCTCTTGTGCGGTTTAAGACCCAATGTTTTTGGAATTCCAATCCGTCGAAAACGCGAGATGGCCTAGAGGCGGTTTGTCAGCAGCTCCGGACTTACGGAGACATGAGCGCATGGCGTCTTGCTGCCAAGATCCGGGGAGTTCTGAGCAATGCCAATTGATGATTTTCAGAAAAAAGTCATCAAGACGATCATGCCTCTACGATCGCCGGGAAGTTGTGCCTGTCGTAAATCAAATCCGGACATATTGATGATGCAACCCGCCCAGTACAGGTCGACAATTGATATACCCTGCCCTCTCAACAGCGCGCGGTACTGGCGCATCCTTCTCCATGGATAGATGCGTTCGCATCTCGTTATAATATTTCATGTACGAGAGCAGCAGGTGACGGAGGTGGCGTTCGCTGAATACAATGACGTGGTCAACGCATTCCCGTCGGATCGAACCGATCAGCCTTTCAGCATATCCATTTTGCCAAGGGGAGCGCGGCGACGTTGGTCGGTCGCGAATGCCTATCGATCGGAGCCTGCGGATAAAGACCTCACCATAGGCCCCGTCTCGGTCACGAATGAGATAGCGGGGAGCCTGTTCCCAACCGCATGCTTGCGTGACCTGGTTTGCGATCCATTCTGCAGTTGGATGCGCTGTGACGCCAAACCACAGAATATGTCGCCGGCGGTGCCCCATGATCAGCAATCCATAGAGCAGGCGAAACGAGATTGTCGGCACGACGAACATATCGATCGCAGCGATCCCATCAGCGTGATTGCGGATAAAGGTTCTCCACCCTTGGGACGGCGGGTGTCTTCGCCTGACCATGCATTTGGCGACGCTGGTCTGGCCGATCTCGATGCCGAGCTTGAGCAACTCGCCATGGATCCGAGGCGCTCCCCACAGCGGATTGGCAATGCTCATCTCGCGGATCAGCCGTCGTATTTCGACCGCAACCGTCGGTCGGCCGGAACGAGGTCGTGATTTCCAGCGCCAGTACGATCTGAACCCGGCACGATGCCAACGGACGACAGTCTCCGGCTTCACAATCGTCAGCGCATTGAGGGTACTTGGCGCCAAACGAGACAGCCCAACAAAGATCAGGCGATCCATGGCACTGAAAGTCAGTCTCTTTGGCAGGTGCCGTCGCTGGATGTTAAGCTGATGACGAAGGACCACGATCTCAGCTCCCAACGAGGCCCGCGACTGGAACAATAGGACCAGCACCGACCAGACCAGGTTGCAAGCTTCTCTCATAAGCCAGAAGCATTGCGCGATTCGGCCTCACTTGCCAGCCGGATTAGTTTCCGACAGGGACCACCCGCGACCGCAACAGGTCGCTGGTAATCGCAAAGATCAATCGACATAAATCTAGCATCCGGTGCCAGCATCGCGCGATTCTCAGTTAACTGCCAGCACGATTGAATTTACGACAGGGACAGTGGGCAACTCGGCGTCCGTGGCGGGAGCGAAGGCGCAAGAGCGTTTGATATTGCAGGTTTGTGGCTCGCGCTGAGGGCGGATAGCATGACGTGCGGCCGCTCGGGGCAACGTCACTGCCGCTTCTCGCCTCTCCGGCATGGCGGCGCCAGCAGAGGCGCTGATCAGCCGCGTTGGCCGCTGCAGGCTGCAATCCCGCGGGGCTGCAGACGCGCCAACTCGACTTGAAAGGTCGAACGGCGCCGATCGCGGCCTATGTAATCGGTCGTCATTCAGCCCGTCTTGCGGCCTAGGGCGCGCGAGTATTCGGGTGTTCTTGAACCCAACTCCGACGGAGAAGATTCATGGTGAGTCAGCAGACCGGGAGTTTCGGATCATGGATCTCCCCCATCACAGCCGACGCGGCCGTGGCCGAAACCGGGTCACTCTCGGAGCCGCGGATTGACGGCGACAATATCTACTGGATCGAGGGGAGACCCCTCGAGAAGGGCCGCAACGTCGTGGTGGCCAGAGCCGCCGACGGCACGATCAGAGACATTACGCCGTCCCCCTTCAACGTGAGATCGCAGGTCTATAGTTACGGTGGGGGCGCCTATGCCGTCAGCAACAACGTCGTGTATTTCGTCAATTTCGGCGACAATCAAATCTACCAACAGGTCGCGGGCGGCGCGCCGACGAAAATCACGTCTAGTGCGAAAAGCTTGTTTGCAGATATTTGCGTCGACGCCGCACGAAATCGACTGATCGCAATAAGGGAGGAGCATCCGAACGGCAACGTCATCAAAGCGATCCATACGCTGGTCGCCATCGACATCGCGACGGGCCGCGAAGCAACGCTCGATAGCGGATGTGACTTCTACTCGTCGCCGACGCTCAACGCGGATGGGTCAAGACTTGCGTGGCTGAGCTGGCAACATCCAAACATGCCGTGGACTTCCACTTGTCTGAATGCAGCAGGTCTCGATCAGGCGGGCACGCTGACAGACCAACAGATCGTCCAAGGCGGTTCCGAATCGTTATTTCAACCCCAATGGTCGCCAGACGGGAGGCTTTACTTCATTTCCGACCGCACGGATTTCTGGAACCTATACCGTTGGAACGCCTCCGGCGTGGAGCGGGTCCTAGCTCGAGACGCGGAATTCGGGGTCCCTCAGTGGCAACTCGGTCTTTCAACCTACGCGTTTACGTCACCAGACATTCTGATCTACTCGTTTGTCCAAAACGGTACATGGCACCTGGGCTGGTTAGAAATACCGACACTGATCGCTCACGACTATCCGATGGAATTTTCCTCCTTGTCGGGTGTGCATGCGTCGGCAACAACCGTAGTGCTGCGTTGTGCCACAATGACCTCGCCGCCGGCAATCGCGACCGTCGATGTGAACACGGGAGCGGTTTCGCCGATCAAGCTTTTGGTTCCATCAGACAGCTTGCAAAAAATCCAAAACTACTTTTCGACGCCGCAACCGATCGAATTTCCGACTAGCAACGGCGACATGGCCCACGCCTTTTATTATCGTCCGTACAATCCGGACTGGCAGGCGCCAGCTTCGGAAAGACCTCCCTTGCTCGTGAAGAGCCATGGCGGGCCGACCACCGCGACCGATTCGGCGCTCAATTTTTCGGTACAATTCTGGACCAGTCGGGGATTCGGTGTTCTTGACGTGAATTATCGCGGAAGCACCGGGTATGGAAGGAAATACCGGGAAAGGCTTTACGGTCAGTGGGGTGTTATTGACGTCGTGGATTGCATTTCGGGCGCGAAATTCCTTGCGGCTCGTGGCGATGTCGACGGCGGAAGGTTGGCGGTCACGGGCGGCAGCGCTGGCGGCTATACGACGTTGTGCGGGCTCACTTTTCATACCGAATTTGCTGTCGGTGCGAGCTACTACGGAATCAGTGATCTGGTCGCACTCGCCACCGAGACTCATAAATTCGAGCTGCATTACACCGACTGGCTTATCGAGCCGTTTAGGCCGAACAGCGCACTTTACTACGACCGTTCGCCGATCAATTTCACCGATAGGCTGTCCGCTCCAGTGATATTCCTCCACGGTAAGGACGATCAGGTCGTGCCGATCGATCAGGCTCAAAGGATGTATTCGGCGCTTCAACGCCGAAATATCCCGACCTGTCTGCTTATATTCCAGGACGAGAAGCACGGATTTCGTCAGTCGGCGCATCTTCGCCAGGCGCTTGAAGCGGAGCTTCTGTTCTATTCCATGAACCTGACACGGGCTCCGCTTACATCGTGATGTCACGGCAGAGCACTCGAGCATTCGGCGCGATACCGGCCACACTACCCCCTGGTGGCACCTTCGTCCTTGGCGGCCGAAGTCCGCTGTTCTGGTGATGTCGCGTTCTGGCACTTAACAGACGTCGGTGTTTCGCGAATGTCCGCTTCGCGCCAAAAGCGGCCGTTCGATGGACGCTTCCTCATTTTTGAAGGCGGGGGCTTGGCCATGGGGGCCGGGGGTTAATTTGTGAGACCGTAGAGAGAAGCCTTCCCCAACGCGGCTACGACATGCGGCCGATCGTAGTCGCGTGACATAACAGCGAGGCGAGCTATGGAAACGTGATCTTTACGCAGAAGTATCGACGCGCATTGTTGCAGAGCTAGAAGCCGGCGCCGCCCCTTGGGTTAAGCCATGGTTGGCAACGGCCGGCATGAACACGCCATGCAACGCCGTGACCAATCGGCCTTACTCAGGATGCAACGTCTTGTTGTTGTGGATGGCACAGACGGCCGGCTATCGCACGCCTCGCTTTCTGACATTCAAACAGGCTTTGGAGCTTGGCGGCAACGTGCGCAAGGGCGAGCACGGCACGAAGGTGGATTTCGTGAAGCAACACCAGGTTCACGATAAGGGATCGGACGATAACTCTGCAATGCGCTTAGTCCCGATGATGCGTGAGTATGCGGTTTTCAATGTCGACCAATGTGAAAAATCGTGCCGATACCGAGTTGCCGCGCGAGATGGACGAATTGGTCTTGGCGACTCGAGGCGGCGGTGTTGCCGTTGATGCCCGAAGCCAAGGCGCCAGCTGCCTGAGCCTCTGTTACGCTGGCGCAATAGTGACATCTGTTTCGCAGGAGATCGACGCCACGAAGGTTTTGAGGTCGTAGCATTTTGGGCATTCGAAAGTCTGCGAATCGAAACCCGCTCTTTCAGGCTCGATGATCTGCAATGACATCATTGCTCCGCATTTGGGGCATTGGGGACTATTGATCCGATCTGTTAACATTTCGTGCTTCCATTGGCTGCGCATACTTGACGTTTGGTCTCTGTCGAGGCGCGCCAACCATTGGAATTGCTTTGCGCAAATGCTGTGTTTGGAAAGTGACGTATGTTTGCGCAGCGATCACGAACGAGTCAAAATGAAATTTGAGCAATCTTTGCCACGCGCCGGAACTGAATCGCCTGCCCGAGGTTTGGAGTGATCCTGTAACCTACGGAGATATTCTGATGCGATCCAAACTTGCAATCACTGCGCTTGTCGCAACGTCGCTCTTCGGCTCAACGCTTATTGCCTCTGCTCAGAGCCAACCCGCGCCTGGCGCGTCCAGTGAAGGAAACGTCGGTCCCGGCGCTACCTCAGGCAAGAAAACGAAACATGAAAAAGGCATGACCACGGGTTCGAGCACGCGCCGCGGTACTAACGAAGGCGACGCGACGAATCCATCGGGTCAAGGCAACGTTGATCCCGACAGCATGGCCACTCCGAAAAGCGGCCAAAAGTATTGACACTCTTTCGAGGGGTGCATGTACCTTCGAGAGCAGAGGCCCCGGAGCAATCCGGGGCCTTACTTTTATGGATGCGAGTTCGCATCGTCCGAACAGTCGCCCGGTCTTCCGCCTTGCCTGATGCAGGCGCGGAACAACCACGGCTCAACATACGAACCTTCCCATAGCCGCAGCCATTCGCGCCTTCTTGGCTTCGATGATGCTGGCCGTGCAGGGATTTGAATGGGAACGCAAACGCGCAGATCAAAAAAGAAACCGTGTTCAAGACCGCCGGGCGTGAACGGCGCCCTCACCTCTCATCGTCACTCTAGGAAGCGGCCCGAGCGCGACGATTTCCGGACAACACACGTCGGGCTCCCCAACCAAACCGCGACTACAAGCCTTCGGAACGGCCGAATCAAATCTATGCGAACTTCGTGGCAGAAAACGCACCAACCGGCGGACTCACCTCTCGTCGTCTGGATGATGCCAAGCCCTCAAGGCGCGCCAGCGCGCTCGGAACATCTGAACAAAACGTGAGGCTTGCCGCACCTTGTGATCGAGCTTCCCGTTACCATGATCGTGAGGGGGCCCAACTTGGGAGACCCAATATGCGAAAGTTGATCACGACGATGGCGTTGCTGGCCTTGGTCGACACTTCCGTGGCGATTGCGCAAACGGCTGGTTCGCGAAACCCCGCCGCACATCGATCGACGAATTCGGGGCAGCAATTGCTCCCGGGTGACGCACCGGTCGGCCACCGCCAGCCGCGCGCCGATCAAGTGCCCTCGGAGAAAAACCCGATGGATGATCCGAACGATTCAATCAACCGAGAGAACGCGCAGCTCGACCGCATGAGCAAGGGCATTTGCCGCGGTTGCTAACAACTGGCTTCTCACCTCTCCTCGTCCGGGCGAGTCTACTTGAACATCGTCGTGACCGCCTGCCAGAACGATAGGCCT
Organism: Bradyrhizobium erythrophlei; assembly: GCF_900129425.1. Classification (NCBI taxonomy): domain Bacteria; kingdom Pseudomonadati; phylum Pseudomonadota; class Alphaproteobacteria; order Hyphomicrobiales; family Nitrobacteraceae; genus Bradyrhizobium; species Bradyrhizobium erythrophlei. Next base: position 5,847,840 of record NZ_LT670817.1, read on the forward strand.
TCCTGGTGTTGATGCTCAGCGGTTGGCGCCGGCTGAATGGCGCCCACCGGATCGATCAAACCCGCTTCCAATCGCGCATGCTTCTCCAGGTCGAGCCTCTCGGCCTCCCGGCGATCCGACTCATACTTGTCGAGACAGGGGTGAGATTGGCTTTCTGAGCCATTGCTTACCCTCCCCTTTTTCCGTGAACAGAAGCCAAACGGGTCCCAGGTTGAGTTCGTTCCGTGGCGCTCCCAAAAAGAAAAGGCCTTGAGCTTACCTCTTCTCGTTCGGATGCATCCAGACGTAAGGCGTGATTGCCGTAGCTGGATTTGACGACCTCAAAGCACAACGCCGCACGAGGGCGTTGAACCGGCACGTTGAGCGCGTGTTCGATCCGTTGCGCAAAGACGCGCATTGGGGACGCCGGAAGCTGGCGATGGATCGATGACGAATTGGGAAATAAAAAGCCGCTCGGGCATGACTCCGTGCGGCCTCATACGCGACTGCCGGTTTCCCAGTTCCGTCGCTGCCATCATAAACCGGCGCGCGGCGCGAAGGTTCCGCCGTCGCGAGAAAAACCCGCCGGGCGTGAACCGCCGCCATCACCCCTCATCGTCCGCGCGGGCGCAGGTTGTGGCAGAGTTCCACACTGGAAAACGGGCGGTTCCCTGCGCATATTTGCGGAATGTTCGAAACCCGACCTAACACCCTGACTAACGAAGAATTTAGCGCCCTGCAGCAAATTGGCGATGCGCGGGAGAGCCGTACTATTCCCACTCAAATTCGGGAACGGCTATTGTCTATGGGCTACGCTACGGACGACTTTCGAGGCCTTATCATCACCGACGAAGGCATGTTGCGGATTATGACCGGCAAATGACAGACAAGCACCCGGCGTGAACTAGCGCCCTCACCTCTCATCGTCGGGATGTCCAGGTGGTGCCGATACCGGGGTGCCTGCGCAAGCGCGACGGCGCGGTAGTGGTTGGTGATGGCTCGCGCGCGCAGTGGAAATTGAAAGAGGCCCCCAACGGCGGCCTTACTCCGGCTTGTGACTGATACGGGTGACGAGACGTGCGCCGCACCAAAGCTCAATCGCGGGACCTTCGAAAAGCCCGCTGGCTTGTTCGATAGCTTCGCCGTCGTCTCGGCAAACGAAGCCCCGGTATCCAACAAAACGATCCTTAGGTACGAAATAGACCCGATATTCTGGCATGGTGCCGCTCCCTTGTATTAGTCGGGAGCGCAACACTCTCAGTCACCGATAAAAGCCGAAGGCGGCGCGGTGATGGGGCAGTGAATTCCATTTATGTTCGGTAGTCGATTAAATTCAAAAGGGACCACTTCACTTTTTCAAAAGGGACCAATCCCCTTATCCGAATGATGGAAAAGGGCCAGTTACCCGCGATTTTCATGGGCAACGACGGACCGGCTCGGACACATTAAACGCTGCCCTCACCTCTCCTCGTCCGGATGGCGATTGCCTGCCGGCTTAGGCCGCGCTTCAATGGCACATGCCGTCGGGGCGCCGGGGCAACACGCTACTGGCTGATTGGAAACGCAGGAAGCATCGAGGGGAGTATTCGCATGAGAGTTATCTGCGCCGCGGCTATGATCGCGATGCTGGCCGGGCCGGCCTACGCCCAATGCAAAACCCCCAAGACCCTTGAGGAAATGATGGACGCAAAGACACCCGAGCAGATCGAAAAGGAACAGGCCGCCGACAGGGCCTACAAGGATTCGCTGAAAAAGATTCCAGACGCCAAAACCCCTGCTGACCCGTGGGGCAACGCGCGCAGCACTGACAAAGACTCCCGCGAAAAAGTCACCGGCTAAAATCGGTAACACGGCAAATTAGAGATCGCCCACGATGGCAACCCGGCGCGGCTGGAAACGGCCGTTCGACGAACCGACCCCGCCCCCAAGGTGCGTGCGAGCCGCGTTATAGTAGGTCGCGTGAGATCGCAGCAGATGGCGAAGATGCCGCTCGCTGAACACGACAACGTGGTCAAGACATTCCCGACGGATCGAACCGATCGCCCTTTCACAGTACCCGTTCTGCCACGGCGATCGCGGCGCGGTTGGCCTATCCCGAATGTCCATCGCCCGAAGGCGGCGGATGAAGACGTCACCGTAGACGGCGTCGCGGTCACGAATGATGTATCGCGGTGCTGCGTTCCAACCATAGGCCTCGGTGAGCTGGCGCGAAATCCATTCAGCCGTCGGGTGCGCAGTCACTCCCAGCCACAGGATTTGGCGGCGATCGTGTTGCAGTATCAGCAACCCGTAGAGCAGTCGGAATGAGATTGTCGGAACCACGAATAGGTCCATCGACGCGATGCCGTCGGCGTGATTATCAAGGAACGTCTTCCACCCTTGGGACGGCGGTCGCCTTCCCCTCGCCATATACTTTGCAACGGTGGTTTGTCCGACATCGATGCCGAGCTTGAGAAGCTCGCCGTGAATCCGTGGTGCGCCCCATAATGGGTTGGCGAGACTTATCTCGCGAATGAGCTGACGGATCTCCAGCGGGGTCGTTGGACGGCCGCTGCGCGGTCTTGATTTCCAGCGCCAATACGCTCTGAAGCCGGCACGATGCCAGCGGATCACGGTCTCCGGCCTGACGATCTTCAAAGCGTCCAGCACGCCAGGTGCCAGCCGATACAACCCGGCAAATACCAGATGGTCGATGCTGGTGAAGGTTAGTCGCTGCGGCGATTTACGCCGCAGCACCTTGAGTTGATGACGAAGCGTCAAGATCTCTGCTTGCAGCGACGCTCGCGACCGGAACAATCCGATCAGCGCCAACCAAATCAGGCTAAAAGCATCTCTCATGAATCAAGAACATCACCCGATTCGACTGCGCTTACTAGCCGGATTGAGTTTCCGACAAGGACGGGTTTCCACATGTCGTCAGCGCCCAACCCGCAATCGGACGCGGACCAGCTAGAGGCGGCAGCGGATCAAGCTATCGCGGCCTGCGGCGGTGATGCTCGCGAGGCTGTCAAGGCGCTCATCGGCGCCAACCATTTTCTGGAGACTGAGCTGGAGAAACTAAAGGCGGCGGCCTCGATGGGCTATGCGCGAGGAAAGCTGGTTGAGGAAGCTAAGACGCTACCGCGTGACCGGAAGGATTGGTATGATTGAGATATCCCGACGATCATGGAAACGGTTGACCAATGAATCAAAAAAGACCCCGCCGAAGCGGAACTTCTTTTGCAAGCTTTTCCGAAGGTACGGGTTGAGTGACTATTGCCTGAAGGAGTTGGTCGAAGCGGCGCTTGGTGTCGGAGGCTTTTTGTCATTGTCACCTCATACAGGCTCAAGGCGAAGCTTTCCAGCTTCGTCTACCCACAACTCACAATGCAATACAGCGCTCCCAGTATCCGTCGATTCCACTGCGAAGGACACCTGTGTGTACCGAAAATTCGATTCGGCGTAGACGCAGCAAGCGGACGGCGTAAGCTCGCATCCTGATGACCGATCTGTTCAGGCTGATACTCGTTATCCTGGCTTCGCGCTTCAAGGCGAGAGCAACGCTGGAAGCGGAAAACCTGGTCCTGCGGCAACCGGTCAATGTGCTTCGCCGGCGAAACGCCGAAGCGACAGCACCTCAACAATACGGATCGTTTTCTATTTGTTTGGCTCTATCGCTGGTTTCCGTCCGTCCTTGAGGTGGTTGCGATCGTCAGGCCGGAGACCATCATTCGCTGGCACCGTGCTGGGTTTCGGACGTATTGGCGCTGGCGATCCCGCAACCGTGTTGGCAGACCGAAGGTCTCGGCTGAGCTGCGCACGCTCATTGGCGAGATGAGCCGTGCGAACACACTTTGGGGCGCGCCGCGTATTCATGGTGAGTTGCTAGGGCGGCGGCTTGCGATGTCGGTGCAACCAACTTAACGCGCAGCCATCCGCAGCGCGGACCACGCATGCGCGGAGCGCGGAGCACGCCGCAGATGTGTCGGGTATGACGCGACAACGCCGAGCGAAATGGCTGTAAGCGGCCATGAATGAGTCGTCGAGGCGCCTCCAACTGGCCCGACAATACCGCCAGTCAAAATATGTTCTTGAACATATCCTTCGTCCATCACAGCTCTACAGCGGCGGCGGAGCATGGATTTGATTTTCGCAATTCAGGCGAACGATCGTGAATTTTTTGTCAGCCGAATGGACGCCGTCGCGTCCCAAAAGGAGTGCCTCCAATGTTACGCAAGACCATGATCGTCTTAGCTAAGGCTGCCGCTCTCACCAGCGGACTGACTGTCGAAGCGTTTGCGCATGGCGATGCAGAGGGCATGCGTGGTCCGCGCTGCGGATGGCTGCGCGTTAAGTTGGTTGCACCGACATCGCAAGCCGCCGCCCTGTTCTATGGGCGGCTGTTCGAGGTGGGACAAATATGAACCTGCATCGAGTATCTTTGGTTGACAGCCCAGCAAGTAATCCGCCGCCTTCGGGGGTTGGCCACCCGCCGGGCCAGCCCGGTGGTTCGGTAAAGCTGAAAACCCCGAGCCTCCTGCCCGGCTCCGACGGCGAGCACGCGCTGCAGGCGGAATATGCCTCCGAGGATCGGGCCAATACCTTTTATGCCCGGCAGGTCCTGAATTTTCTCGCCCCGCGAATGCGGGAATTCATCTCCCGGCAGGAGTTCATGTTCGTCGGCACCGCCGATCGTCACGGCGAATGCGATTGCAGCCCGAGATTCGGCGAGCCCGGCTTCATCCATGTGCTGGGGAACAAGCATCTCCTCTACCCTGAATACCGCGGCAACGGCGTATTTGCCAGTCTGGGGAACATTTCGGAAAATCCGCACATCGCCCTGCTGATCCTCGACTTCTATCGAGATTCCGTCGGCTTGCATGTCAATGGCAAGGCGCGCATCGCGCAGAGCGACGAGCTCGCAGCCTTTGCCGACAAGCTGCCCGAGGATGTGCTGGCCGAGTTGGCGAAGGACGGCAAGAGACGGCCGAATGGGTGGGTGATGGTCGAGGTCGAGGAGGCCTACATCCAATGCTCCAAGCATATCCCGCTGCTAAAAAAGCTGGAGCGACCGATCGATTGGGGAACCGACAGCGTCGCCGCGAAGAAGGGGGATTATTTCCAGCTGAAAGACATCCCGCTCTATGACCGGATCGGTGGCGACCAGGCGATGAACATCGCCGTCGATCTGTTCCACCGCAAGCTCCTCGAGGACGACCTCGTCGGGCGATTCTTCGATGATGTCGATATGGCGGCTCAGCGGCTCAAGCAGAAATCCTTTCTCGCCATGGCCTTTGGCGGACCGTACCAGTACAGCGGCGTCGAGCTGGTCAGCAAAATGGGGCTGGAGGCGCGGCATTTCGACCGGGTATCCGCGATCCTCAAGGAAAGTCTGGAAGAGCTGAAGATCGGCGCCGCGGAGATCGAAGAGGTGATGCAGGTCATCGAGACCACGCGCGAAGCCATCCTGAACCTCTTAGATCGCCAGTGCTGGCGGTGAGGAGCGCGCCATGACCATACGGGATGGCGATGGGAATGCAGGATCGGACCCACCGGAACCGGCATTTTGGGGACAGCTATTCGCCGGCCTGCCGGCGCCGGTCATCGTCGCGGACGGTCCCGGCGGATCGTCGACACCGCAATCCGAAACTCTCATACGTCGCCGCAAAACTTGGGTCGATCGGCTGTTCGCGGGCGAGGAATCATATGCCAACTCGCCCGACAAGATCGTCATCCTGCAGAACGGCGTCGAGATCGAGGATGTGCCGATCGATCCGCTGGGCAGCTGGACCGTCGTCGGACGACATCCCGGGGCCCATATACAACTCGAGGCCTACAAGCTCGGCCTGTTTCACGCCGCCTTCCACAAGAAGGACGGCAGGTTCTATCTCCGGGCGATCGATCTTGAATGCGGGACGCTTCTCGATCGAAAAAAGATCAAGGCGGGCGTGCCGGTTCCGCTACGGGATGGGTCCCTGGTCGACATCCCGGGCTATCAACTGCGTATCCGCCTTGCCGATTCTCCGGCCACCGCGGGGGAGGAGATCGTCGAGGCCGAGAAATTGGCGGAAATTCCCTCCTATTTCTATGTCCCGCCCCCGCCCCCTTCCAGCCCGGTGCTGACGAATCTCATCGAGGATCGCGCCGCCATCGCGCTCTGGTCGGGCGGCGTCACGAGCTTGAAGGTGGCGGACATCATCGAGGAAACCGCCGACGCCACGACCTTTCGGCTCGTCGGCGAAAAGCCGCTCCTGTTCTCCTATCGACCGGGTCAGTTCGTGACCCTCCTTCTAACCATCGATGGCGAATATATCGAGCGGTCCTACAGCATCTCATCGAGCCCCTCCCGGCCGCATGTTCTCGAATTGACTGTGAAACGCGTACCCGGCGGTCGTGTGTCGAACTGGCTGTGCGACCATGTCATGCTGGGGGAGCGGCTGACCATCAAGGGGCCGGCCGGAAAATTCAGCTGCTTCGATTGTCCGGCGTCAAAGATGCTGTTCATCGGCGCCGGCAGCGGGATCACGCCGATGATGTCGATGAGCCGCTGGATCGTCGACACAACCACCGATGTGGATGTGAAATTCCTGGTCTCGTTCAAATCGCCTGCGGACATCATTTTCCGCAAGGAGCTCGAGCTCATCTCGGCCCGGCATGCCTGTTTCCGCGTTGCCGTCACCCTGACCTCCGCTTGGCCCGGGCGAAGCGAATCCTGGACCGGCCTCACCGGGCGGTTCGACAAGTCGATGATCCATGCGCTGGTCCCCGACCTCGATCAGCGGCACGTCTTCCTGTGCGGGCCGGAGCCCTTCGCCGCGGAGGTAAGGAGGATCCTCCAGGAGCTCGGCTTTGATCAGGCCAAGCTTCACAGTGAGAGTTTCGGATCCAGCCGGGTCGCGGGGGGAGGCAAGCGTGTGCCGAAGCCGCTGGCGCTGTCGGAGCCGCGGCACCGTGTCCACTTCATCAAGAGCGACAGGACGGTCGAGACGGACGAGACAGTGACCCTCCTGGAACTGGCGGAAGCCCACGGAATCGAGATGGATTACGCCTGCCGGACCGGCAGTTGCGCAGAATGCGAGGTGAGCTTCACCGGAACGCTTTCCGAGAAACCGGAGTTTGAAAAGGACCGCCGGCGCAAGGAGAACGGAATCGCGTTTGCCTGCTGCAGCGTCGCCCTCTCCGATCTCGAGGTGGAAGCGTGAAAGACGGCGCGCGGCCATACCGGGACCTGGGGCTCGGTCGGCGGCGGCGCGGTCAGCTACATTGGTCGCTTGGGGCTCTCTTTCTTTTCTTGGATGCGACGGATCTCCAGATCGTCCAGCGGAGCAAACATTAATGCGGGACCACAAGGTTGAACAGCTTGGGATAGCGACCGTCGGCTTTTTTTGGTGCTTCCTGATGTGGTTCTCCACGGCTGCGTTCAGCCCGAGCATCGCGGCGACGTATCACCTCACGATCAAGGACCTTGGCCTGCTCGCCAGTTCGGCCATCTGGATGGTGCCGGTCGGGCGCATCGTCGCCGGCTGGGCGTCCGATCGATTTGGCGCTCCGCGGACGTTCGCCGCGATCCTTGCCGGCTGCGGACTGGTTTCGATCGCGTCGGCCTTCACCTCCAGCTACGAGCTGCTTTTCGCCGAGCGAGTGGTCGTCGCCATTGCCGGCGTCTCCTTCGTCGTCGGCGTCCAGCACGTGGCGCAATGGTTCGACGCCCACGAGATCGGCACCGCCGAGGGACTTTACGCTGGCACCGGCAATGTCGGCGCCGGCGTCGGCGCATTGTTGCTGCCGCGTATCTTCGGCACCGACTATCGGAGCGCATTTCTTTGGCTGGGCATGATCGCTCTCGTCGTCGCCGCCTGGTATCTGTGGCGCGGTAGCGCCGCCAAGACCATGGAGCGGCGCGACGCGGTGCGGCGCGGCGGCGACCTGCGCGGAATGGTGTTCGTGTGGACCCGCTATATCGCCATCGCTTTGATGCTGGCCTATGCGATGTCGTTCGGCCTGGAAATCGCGTTGAACGCCTGGCTGCCGGGTTATTTCGCCCGCGGCTTTCACGATGAGATTCTTGCGCTCGGCTTCACCGGCGTTGCCGGCATTCAGATCGCGGCCGGCACGTTCGCGGCCGTGGTATCGTTCAACGCGTCTTTGTTCCGGCCGTTCGCCGGCTTCATGTCCGACCTCTTCCAGCGCAAGGGTTGGACGCCGTTGCCTTTCATTGCCAAAGAACTGCCCTACGCGCCGCGCCTGCATTGGCTGGGAATCGCGCTCATCCTGATCATGCTGTCGATGATCGGGCTGACCGTTGCGGGGCTTTACGGCTTCCTGCCCTCGTCGATCGCGGTGCTGGTGGCGCTCGGCATCTTTGTATCTTTCGGCACCGGCGGCACTTTCGCCCTGGTTCCGCTGCTCTTTCCGGACCGCCCCGGTATTGCCGCCGGCTTCATCGGCGGGATCTCAACCGTCGGCGGCATCGCCTATCCGCTGATCTTTGCCAGCGTCAAGGCCCACGTAGGATATCTGTACGTCGCGCTCTACATGTTCGCGCCGTTCATCCTGTTCTACTTCTGGGCAGCGCGTTACGAGCGGCACCCGCAGGAGCATGGTCTGCTTGACCGCGCTCTGGCCGGCCAACGCTCCTAAGCTCTGCACCGAAGCCGTCGTGAAACTCTCCAGGAGATGCAATGAACAACGTTGATATTCGTGTCGCGCCGCACGAGCCTTGGTACAAATACGGCGTCGCCGTCCTGCTGTTCGAGATAGCCGTCGCCATCGCGGTCAGCGGCTACTCGCTGTATATGACCTTTAACGGCCTCGGCGGCTTTCCTGGAAAGCATTAGCGCCCGACGGACTACGAATCGAATCCAAGCGCCGCCGTCGCACCGGGCGCAGCGCGTGCTCTTCGGTCGCACTCTCCGCGAACAGCTCCGCTAGGTGTGGAACGATGATACGAGAGAACGAGCTTCAAGTTAACGTCGCGTCTATGCCAAGCAAATCGTGCATGCCGCGCGTGCGAGCGATCCTCGCCTTGAGAAAGTGCTGGCCGAGCTCCCGCGGAGAGGACTTTCTGAGCGCAGGGCCGTGGCAATTGATGCGCTTTCCTGGCGGCTACCAAATAACCCCCAATGACGACGCGATCTATCTTTATCAAGATGTGCCGGTCGCCATAATGTCTGAGAAGGGACTCAACAATGGCCAGCCCTCATTCCTGACGTCTCTTATGTCTCTTGGGGAGTTGCAGGACGGCGTGAGCGCGGTGCACATCGGCACTGGAACTGGATACTACACTGCTGTGATGAGTAACTTAGCGGGTCAAAACGGGCGGGTCGTGGGGATTGAGTTTGAACCTGAATTAGCGTCGCGCGCACGAGCCAATCTCGCTCAATTTTCCAATATAGATGCCGCGACAAAGACGAGCTCGAGCAGGCGATCCGTGGCGTGGCGGGCTACACCGATGTCGGCCGCGGCCGGGACGGGAAGATGGTTCGGCGCCTGCGAGAGCGAGGCGTCATCCGTCGGCCGGAAGACCTCGGCATCGATCCGCTCGATGCGGACAGGAGTTTGTTCGCGGCGCGTTCTATCAAGGATCTCATCCGATGGTCCGGTGGCCTCTATTCGCCGTCCTCCAAATTCCGCAACTGGTGAGAAGGAAGCTGCGATGGAAACCCTGAGCTATCGCCACAAGGCGCAAGAGCGCGTTTCTGGCTCCAAATCATTGGCCATCATCGGCGTCGTCGCCTCCGGAAATCTGGAAGTCCTGGTTGAGCGGGTGTTGCCCGATACGGAATGCCAGGTCGACATCAACACCGCGGCTGAAGGCTTCGGTGCGGTGTGGGAAGCGGTCGTTGCCGACTTCGTCGAGCGTCGCTCACCCGGCGGCTTGAGGCTCTCCGTCAACGATGGGGGTGCGCGTCCAGATACGGTCGCCCTGCGCCTGGCACAGGCCGTCTGCCTGATCGAGGAGGAAGATCGATGAACGCTCGAAAATTGGAGGCGCCGGATGTGTCGCGCGTCGCAAACAGCAAGACCGTGAGCTGGTACGAGGCATCGGCATGTCTCAAACGTGCCAAGAGCGGTCATTCAACGATGGTGTCAGCGCGCAACCGAAAAGGTTCCAGAATGTTCAGCCTGATGGCCTTGGCAGTTTTGAGATTCATAACAAGTTCTTTCGTCAGGCAGATCGCCGTGCTTGTGCTACTAAAGGCGCGCGTCAGCATCATAGGCATCCTGAATGAACATTCCGTTCCTCTTCTGCGCGTTTATCACGACTGTGAGCGCGGTTATTAGCCTCGGATTTTCTGTTGCAGCGGCCTTCAACACTGGGAACGAAGTCCGCAACACGGCGCTATACACCTGTGCGCGAAGTGTAGCCTTGGTAATAGTAAGTGCGGTCCCATTTCTGACCGGCTCAACTCCATGGCTATTGGCGATCGCTTGCAGCATGATCATCGTTCAGTTCTGTGACGCAGCAATAGGAGTGGTAATTAAGGATCGGATGAAGACCTTCGGTCCCGCCGGAACCGCGCTCCTGAATCTTGCAGCAGTAATCTGGTTGCTGAGCTAACTTTGCTCATGAGCGTCCCTGTGTGTGCCGAAAACTTAAGCTCGGACGTAGTGGTGGTGAAGTCCGCCAAGGACTGCCTGTGATTTGATGCTTCCGATGCGCTCAACCGGACGAGAAACCGGTGCATCTTTATCCAATGACCGATGGGTTCTAATGTTGTTGTAGTAGGCGGAGTAAGATTTCAGAATTCGGCGCAGATGCGCCTCGCCCAGGACAATGACGTGGTCCACACATTCACGCGGGATCGATCCGATCAGCCGTTCGACAAAAGCATTCTGCCAGGGCGACGCTGGTGTAATGGGCCTATCCCGGATACCCATGGCGCGCAATCGGCGCATGACGACGCTGCCATAGATCCGGTCGCGATCGCGGATCAGGTAGCCCGGCGCTTCATTCCACGGGAATGCTTCTGTGATCTGGCGCGCAACCCATTCGGCCGTGGGATTTGGAGTGACGTTGATCCAGACGAGGTCTCTGCGGCCGAGCCGGACGATGACGAAGGCATAGAGCAGGTCGAAACCGATAGTTGGAACAACGAACAGGTCGATGGCGGCAATGTCCGCCGCGTGGTTACGCAAGAAGGTTGGCCATCCCTGGCTGGGTGGCCCCCGTCGTTTGACCATGTACTTGGCGACGCTCGACTGCACGACTTCAAACCCGAGCTTGAGCAGTTCGCCGTGGATACGTGGCGCGCCCCAAAGGGGATTCTCAATGCTCATCCGCCGGATCAACGCGCGTAGCTCCGTGTCGATCTGCGGTCGCCCTCCCAATAGGCGCGACGTCCAACGCCAGTAGCAGCGAAAACCGGCCCTGTGCCACCGCACGAGCGTCTCGGGCCGGATGATTGTGAGAACCTGCAGGATTGACGGAAACCAGCGATACAGCTGGATCAGGAACCAGCGATCGTGGTTCGTAAGCCGGACGCGACCATGCCGCCTGCGCCTCAAGACAATCAATTGATGTCGAAGCACCGCGTTCTCAGCTTCAAGCCGCAGCTTCGATTTGAATGGCGAGGCCAGGGCGGCCAGAGCGAAATAGAAGAGCCCGATCATTCCGCCAGCTTAGGCGATTCCGGGGCGTCATCAACTCGGATAAGGTTTTCGGTACACATAGCCATCGCAAAAATCTCGGCCGCCGTTCGCGGATTGTGAAACGTAAGGATCGAGATTGCCGTTCCGAGTCTGATGCGTGTCGTCCGTTGGGCAATCGCGCAGACCAAAGCGGTGGGATTCGGAACTACGCCATAGGGATGAAAATGGTGCTCCGCGGAAAAGAACGCGGCATATCCCAGTTCTTCTCCAAGGACGGCTTGATCGATCACTTGCTTGTAGAGCTGGGGGACGGTGCGGGCGCCATCGGGATAATGGTCCTGGACGGAAAACAGCGAGAGCTTCAAGGCGGCCTCCCAGATTTATGAATTACGTAATAGAGTATGTGTCGTTAGTCGCATGCTCTAAAACCATGATCCGGGTGGTGAAGGTACGGACAAAAGCGTCGAAACGAATTTGCCAGCACTGCATGAGCCGCGCAGGAGGGCAATGTCTTCCAGTGTCAGGCCAAAGCTTAAAAGCTGCTCGTTATTGATTTTGCTGAGCCAGCGCCGTATGCGTTGCCTCGCCGGATCATCTTGGGCCTGAACGAGTCTTCGCACCAGGCTCGACCGGGCTTTTCGCTGGCTCGCGATCAGGCTGTTCGGCAGGAACTGACTTGCCTGGCTCTCTGAGTTTTCCGGCCGCCCGTCAGTTTGTGATCGGTCCGAACTAATTTGTTCGTGCTGCTCCATCTGGAGAGGCTTGGTATGCGAATTGCCGAGTTGATCCGTTGGACGAGACATATCGAACCTCCATTAGCGTTCGTTTGACCATTGGCGTGCATTGCCTGGTCGCACCACCGCACACGTCCGGCTTTCGAGGCTCAGCAAGCTCCGAGAATATTGCAGCGCGATTGCCGTACCGGATTAACGCGTTACGTCTGTAACGAGAGATGCTCGCGACTGGCGTCGCAGACGTCATTCTTGAAGAGCGTCCGAAGTTGGCACGTTTGCGACATGCGAACTGCATCGAGCGGTGTCCGCTTTCGGGGGTAACCCGGAGTGCGCCGGGAGACCGGCAAGGAGTAGATGGTGCAAGTCCATCACGATGAAGAAGTAGCGAACCGCATCGGCCCCGAGTCATGCGCGGCTGCCCGTGAGGGCATCAGCGAAGCGTTGACAGGGGAATGCACAGGCCAGCCATTGAGCCGCGAAAGTACCCTCTTCCCGGGTGCCGACGTCGTTCCGGTGACGGAAGGCAATACGGATGGGCGCGATATCGCGAGTGCCCAGACGGCCCGGCGTGGTCTTAGACACTGGCATGTGCGGACGCTCCTTGCGCGGGAACCGGGAGACCCCACGTCTGACCACCGGCCATTCGCCGGACTGGTCCGCATCGAGAAGGCGAGGAGCCGTAGCCGATGATGAACGGACGCGGGGAGTCAGACTCCGCCATAGTAGCTGGGAAGCCGACGAACAAGGCGGAGCGATCCGCTGCGGAGCCGGCGGAGCCCAGGGCGGAGGCCAAGGGAAATGCGGGCCAGCAAAGCACGCGCCGGGCGCAGAACCGGGTGAGCGTGTCCCAGGCGCTGGAACGCATACGGCAAACTGCAAGGCAAAGGAAGAAGGAGAAGTTCACCGCGCTCTTCCACCACGTCAGTGTCGATCACCTCGAGGAGGCATTCTTTGAACTCAAGGAGAATGCTGCACGCGGGTGGATGGGCTGACATGTCGGGACTACGAGCAGCACCTTGAGCGCAATCTCGAGGACCTGCATGCCCGCCTCCATCGGGGAGCGTATCGGGCACTGCCGTCGCGGCGCGTTTACATACCCAAGCCGGATGGTCGGCAGCGCCCGATCGCGGTCGCCGCTGTGTGTGCCGAAAATTAGATTCTGCAATATTGATGGTGAAGGCCGCCAAGGACAGGTCGTGAGACGACGGCGCCGAGGCGCTCAATCGCGCGATGGAGAGGGGCGTCCTTGTTCAGAGATCAATGGGTCCTTGACACATTATAATAGGCGGCATATCCGCGTAGGGTCCGGCGCAGGTGCGCTTCGCCAAACACGATCATGTGGTCGAGACATTCACGGCGGATCGAGCCGATGAGTCTCTCAACGTAAGCATTTTGCCAGGGCGATCGGGGTGCGATCGGATGGTCCCGAATGCCCATTGCACGGATCGCTGCAAGAAGACTGGACCATACGAGGTGTCTCGATCCCGAATGAGATATCGCGGCGCGTGGTCCCACGGGAACGCCTCGGTGACTTGGCGCGAGATCCACTCCGCGGTTGGGTTTGCCGTCACGCCACAACAGAATTTCGAATGCGATCGTCGGCAGGACAAAGAGGTCGATCGCCGCGATGCCGTCGACGTGATTGCTGAGAAACGTCCGCCAGCCCTGAGACGGTGGCCGCGAGTGGCGGCACATGTACCGAGCGACCGTCGACTGGGCGACCTCGAAGCCGAGCTTATGGGCGGCTGTTCGAGATTGCGCCGGCGGTCAAACCCTTGTTACCGACGGCGAGATTCGTCGGCAATGGTCACGTCGAGGGTGAAGAGCTCAAGGACGGCGGCGTGCTTGCGGCCGACACGGTCGTTGTTGCGGTCGGCATCAAGCCGAACGCCGAAGTCGCCGCTCACGCCGGTATCGCGGTCAATCGCGGCATCGTCGTCGACGATCATCTCGTCACCAGCACATCCGATGTTTTCGCAATCGGTGAATGCGCCGAGCATCGCGGCGTCTGCTACGGTCTGGTGGAGCCCGCCAACGAGCAGGCGCGCGCGCTGGCCGAGCGCCTCGCCAGCCGCGATGCACGCAGCCATCCGCAGCGCGGACCACGCATGCGCGGAGCGCGGAGCACGCCGCAGATGTGTCGGGTATGACGCGACAACGCCGAGCGAAATGGCTGTAAGCGGCCATGAATGAGTCGTCGAGGCGCCTCCAACTGGCCCGACAATACCGCCAGTCAAAATATGTTCTTGAACATATCCTTCGTCCATCACAGCTCTACAGCGGCGGCGGAGCATGGATTTGATTTTCGCAATCCAGGCGAACGATCGTGAATTTTTTGTCAGCCGAATGGACGCCGTCGCGTCCCAAAAGGAGTGCCTCCAATGTTACGCAAGACCATGATCGTCTTAGCTAAGGCTGCCGCTCTCACCAGCGGACTGACTGTCGAAGCGTATGCGCATGGCGATGCAGAGGGCATGCGTGGTCCGCGCTGCGGATGGCTGCGCGTTAAGTTGGTTGCACCGACATCGCAAGCCGCCGCCCTGTTCTATGGGCGGCTGTTCGAGATTGCGCCGGCGGTCAAACCCTTGTTACGCGGCGATATGACGGAACAAGGCTGCAAGCTGATGGCGACGCTGGGCGTTGTGGTCAACAGTCTGGACAATCTCGAGGCCGTGTTGCCGGCGGCGAGCGCTCTTGCCAAGCGACACGTCGACTATGGTGTGAAGGCAGCCGATTACACGCCCGTTGGCGCGGCGCTGCTGTGGACGCTGGAGCAGAATTTAGGATTGCGATGAGCGAACCGCTCGTCATCGTTGGCAACGGCATGGCGGCTGCCTGCTTGTGCGAAGAGCTCGCCCACCGTGCGCTCGGCCGTTATGCCGTCGCGGTGATTGGTGAAGAGCCGCGGCTTGCCTATAATCGCGTGCTGCTTTCGTCGGTGCTGGCTGGCGAATTGCGCGCGAGCGACATTTCACTGAAGCCGGCGGCCTGGTGGAGAGATCGGGGCATCACCTTGTGCTACGGCGTCGGCGTGACGGCGGCGGATATTGCCGCACGCACCGTGACGCTGTCCGACGGCAAAGCGTTGCGGTTCGCCAAGCTCGTATTCGCCACCGGCTCGCGGCCGATCTGCTTGCGCATCGCCGGCGCCGATCTGCCCGGCGTGCTCACATTCCGCGACATGAGCGACGTCGCGACGATGTCGCGGGCTGCCTGCCGGAGTGCGCCCATTGTCGTGATCGGCGGCGGGCTCCTGGGCATTGAGGCGGCTTACGGTCTCGCCAAAGCCGGCGCATCGGTGACACTGGTTCATCTCATGGATCGCTTGATGGAGCGCCAGCTCGACGCACGCGCCGCGTTGCTGCTCAAGCGTGCGGTCGAGGCGAAAGGAATCCGGGTGCTGCTGGACGTCGCGACGGCGAGATTCGTCGGCAATGGTCACGTCGAGGGTGTAGAGCTCAAGGACGGCGGCGTGCTTGCGGCCGACACGGTCGTTGTTGCGGTCGGCATCAAGCCGAACGCCGAAGTCGCCGCTCACGCCGGTATCGCGGTCAATCGCGGCATCGTCGTCGACGATCATCTCGTCACCAGCACATCCGATGTTTTCGCAATCGGTGAATGCGCCGAGCATCGCGGCGTCTGCTACGGTCTGGTGGAGCCCGCCAACGAGCAGGCGCGCGCGCTGGCCGAGCGCCTCGCCAGCCGCGATGCACGCTATCTCGGCAGCGTGAACGCCACCAATCTCAAGGTCTCCGGCGTTCATGTGTTCTCCGCCGGCGATTTTCTCGGCGCGCCCGGCACCGAGTCGGTCGTGCTCAGCGATCAGGGTCTCGGCACCTACCGAAAGCTGGTGATTGCCGGCGGCCGCGTCGTCGGCGCCGTGCTCTACGGCGACACGACCGACTCGTTTTGGTATCTCGATCGCATTCGTTCCGGCGCCGCGATCGATTCCATCCGCGAGGATCTCATTTTCGGTCGAGCATTGGGCAAGCGGCCTAGAGCGGCCGGCGGCCGCGCGACGAAACAGCTGAGTCGAACAGGAAATGGCGGCAGGTCGACGAGCGTCGTGAGCCGGTCATGAACACTTTGTCGCCGCATCCTCTCGCCGTGCGCACCACCTGTCCATATTGCGGCGTCGGCTGCGGCATCCTCGCAGCCGTGGACCGGCAAGGCGATGCGACTATTTCCGGCGATCCCGCGCATCCGGCCAATTTCGGGCGGCTGTGCTCGAAAGGCTCGGCGCTCGGCGAAACGCTTTCGCTCGACCAGCGCTTGCTCCATCCCATGTTTCGTCAAGCTGACGGTTCTCTTGCACGTACCGATTGGGACACCGCACTGGCAAAGGTCGCAAACGGACTGCGCACGATCGTCGATCGCGACGGGCCGAACGCGATTGCGTTCTATCTTTCCGGCCAGTTGCTCACCGAGGATTACTATGTCGCCAACAAGCTGATGAAAGGCTTTCTCGGCTCGTCCAACGTCGACACCAATTCGCGGCTGTGCATGGCCTCTTCCGTTGCCGGTCATCGCCGCGCCTTCGGCGCCGACGTGGTGCCCGGCATTTACCGTGATCTCGACGAGGCCGATCTGATCGTGCTCGTCGGCTCCAATGCGGCGTGGTGCCATCCGGTACTCTATCAGCGGATGATTGCCGCGAAAAACGAGCGCGGCGCCAGATTGGTCGTTATCGATCCGCGGCGCACCGCGACGGCGGACGCGGCGGATCTGTTCTTGCCGATCGCATCCGGAATGGATACCGCGCTTTTTTGCGGGCTGCTTACCTACCTCGCCGATACGCGCGCCCTCAACGACAGCTATATAGCGGAATATACGTGCGGCTTCGCCGATGCGCTTGCGCGCGCCCGCGAGATCGCCGGCGACGCGGCGGCGGCCGCCAGGGCGAGCGGGCTCGATCTCGGTGAGGTTGCCCGCTTCTTTGAGCTGTTTGCGCGAACCGAGCGCGTCGTCACCTGCTACTCGCAAGGGGTCAATCAATCCGCGCAAGGCACCGACAAGGTGAATGCGATCATCAATGTTCACCTCGCCACCGGGCGCATCGGCCGGCCGGGCATGGGACCGTTCTCGCTGACCGGCCAGCCCAACGCCATGGGCGGCCGCGAAGTCGGCGGGCTTGCCAATCAACTCGCCGCCCATATGGGCTTTTCGCCCAGCGAAACCGATCGCGTCCGCCGCTTCTGGAACGCGCCGCGGATGGCGGCGAGCGAAGGCCTCAAGGCCGTCGACATGTTCGAAGCGATCGAACGCGGAACGATCAAGGCGCTCTGGGTCATGGCGACAAATCCGGCCGTGTCGCTGCCGCGCGCGGGCGCCTTTCGCGTGGCGCTGAAAAAGCTCGAATTGTTCATCGTGTCCGAGACCACGCTCCACACCGACACCGTCGAGGCGGGCGCGCATGTGCTCTTGCCTGCGGCCGCCTGGGGCGAGAAAGACGGCACCGTCACCAATTCGGAGCGGCGTATTTCGCGCCAGCGAGCGTTCCTGCCGCGCCCCGGCGAGGCGCAGCCCGATTGGTGGATCGTCAACGAAGTGGCCCAGCGCCTCGGCTTCGAAAGCGCGTTTGCCTACCGCAAGCCGGCCGATGTTTTTCGCGAGCATGCGGCGCTGTCGGCGTTCGAGAATGCTGGTCGGCGCGACTTCGACTTGGGTGGTCTCGCGACGCTCGCCGACGATGACTATGACCGGCTCGACGCGGTGATGTGGCCCGTGAAAGCCGGAGTCGAACCAGGCGAAGCGCGCTTCTTCAGCGCCGGAGCGTTTTTCACGAGCGATCGGCGTGGCCGCTTCATTGCACCGGAACATCCGAGGGTGCGTGCGGCGACGAGCGACGCTTTTCCGCTGCGCCTCAACACCGGGCGCCTGCGCGATCAGTGGCACACGATGACGCGCAGCGGAAAGAGTCCGCGGCTGGGCGCACATTCACCCGAACCGATGGTCGATATTCACCCCGATGATGCGAGTAGGACGGGCATCACCGATGGCGGTTTCACCAAGGTCACGACGCCCCATGGCAGCGCCGTGTTTCGGGTTTGCGTTTGTTCGGGTCAGCAACGCGGATCGATTTTCGCGCCGATTCACTGGAGCTATTCGACGGCGGCCGATGCGTGCGTCGGCGCGCTGGCGATGGCGGAAAACGATCCGTTTTCCGGCCAGCCCGAGCTCAAGGCCACGCCAGCGCGCGTCGAACCTCTTGAGTTTGCCTATCGCGGCTTTGCGCTCACGCGCGACTTGATCGCGCTCCCCGACGGAACGTGGTTCGCGCGCGTCGCCGTTGCCGGGGGTCACGGACTTCTGTTCGCGACCAACGAATTGCCCGCCCGATGGCACGGTCTGGCCGAAAAGCTGATATGTGGCGACCCGGAGCGTGCGGAATATATCGATCTGCCGCGTGGCATCGTGCGCATCGCCGCGTTGCGCGCCGGCAGGATCGAGGCCTGCATTTTCTCCGGGCCGTCACAAAATCCGCCGCGATGGGAGGTCGTGCGCGCGCTGTTCAATTCGGGAATTTTGGCCGAGCGCGACCGGCGTCTTCTTCTTTCCGGCCAAAGCGCCGAGGGCGTTGCCGAGACCGGGCCGATCGTCTGCGCCTGTTATAGTGTCGGACTTGAAGCCATCCGCCGCGCTGTGGCTGAAGAGGGTGCCGCAAACGTCGCCGATATCGGGCGAACGCTTCGCGCCGGCACCAATTGCGGCTCCTGCGTTCCGGAATTGCAGGGAATTATCAAGCGGACCGCGTCCGCGGTCGGCTCGCGAACCGCCAGCTAGGCTGATAGCGTCAAGCTTGCGGTCCTGGCGGGCGCTTCAGGGCGTACCTCACGCCAACGGCGCGAAGACCTTTTGGACCTCGCTCGGGCGTGAATGCAATGCATGCGGTCACCCAGGCCGGCGAAGCGTGGGATTACCCGCAGCCGTCCGACAACGTTACCCCGACGACATGCGCTGGATGCGTAAAGAAGTACGCCATCAGAAGTACGGCTACGATCCGCGGTCGCCGGATTGGGTAGGGTTGGCGCTCGCCAAGCATCTCGGGCTTGATCCCCGAGCCGACCAGAAGAAGCTCAACGCCATACTACGGGCATGGTATGCCAACGGGTACTAGCAGCGGAAATCCAAAGACAGGGGTGCGCCCCGAGCGGAAATACGTGGTTCCCCAAATTGGAACGATGATCCCGATGCCGCCTGATTCCACCGCGTCAGTCGCGATGCGCGAGCGTGCGCTTAAAACTCATACAGAATAAATGGCTCTGAGACGGTCATGGCTTCGTTTTGCTGCCGCGCGCCTGCGCCTGCGTGGCGACCGTTTACCGGGGCCTGATCGTGGCGGAGAGCCGCGGTCCACTTTCCGCATCATGCCCTATTTGCTGCCGCTATTTGTGCTGATGTTGCGAATGACCGGGCTTTTGGGGCTGCGCATTCGGCGTCGGATTTTGCGGCTGAGGATTTTGCGAGTTCGACGGGGCATCTGCCGCCGGCGCTCGGCTCGGTGCGGCCGGCATGATCACGCGCGCGCCGTCGCGCAAGCGGTCTGTGCCGTCGACCACAACCCGCTCACCGACCGACACGCCGGAATTGACCGCTGCCATTGGGCCATCGGTCGGGCCGATATTGACAGGTCGGACCGACACCCTGTTGTCGGCCTTGATGACGTAGACGTAACTTCCCGGTGCGCCGCGCTGGATGGCGGCGGTCGGCACCGTGACGACATTATGCAGCGTCTTCACCAGAAGCTGCGCGTTGACGAATTGATTCGGAAACAGCGCATTGTCAGCATTGTCGAACTGCGCTCGCACTTTCACGGTACCGGTGGTGGTATCGATCTGGTTGTCATCGCTGCCACCCGGCCGGTTGCGAGCATCTTGACGTCGGCGCGGTCGCAGGCGAACACTTCAAGGGGAGTGCTGGCCTTCAGCTGCGGCAGGACGTTCGGCGCGGCCACTGTCCGAGCGACAGCGCGATGCCCATTGCGGCTTCGCGTATTTCGTCGGCGAGCCCGCGATCCTCGATCGAGCGCGCCAACACCATACCGCCAACGCATAGCGTTGCAATCGCGCGAGCCCGGGATCGGGCCGCCTGTCCATTACGCTGCATTGCCTGCTCAAAAATATCGATCATAACCCTGAGCACGGTTTCAAATGCTTGCCGAACACGGTGCTCCTCGCGCAAAAAGTCGGTCGGAAAAGCGATCAGGGGGCAGGTTCCGTCGATATCCTCGAAATGCTCGCGCGAAAGATAGTCGCGGACGAATTGAGCCGCGCTGTCAAAAGCACGCGGATCGATGCTGACTCCGTCGCTGCTTAAAAGCTGCTTTTCATTCAAAATTTGGGTGACCGCTTGGGCGTAAAGATCACCCTTGCTCTCAAAATAACTATAGAAACTTCCCCGGGTGAGCCCGGCATCAGCCATAACGTCGTCGATTGACACGGTATTGAACCCACGGCGGTTGAAGAGTCGCCCTGCGCTCCGAACAATTTTCTGTTTGGTTAGGCGGCGGTGCTCGGCAGGATACGACATCGAACCTCTCTCTGGCGACAAGCTAGTGTTTCGATCCTGAAAGCCACATTCAAACAGTAGGATTGCTTCGGAGCGTTTTTATAAAACTGCGGTACCGTTGCAACGGTTCCAAGCAAAACTCAAATAACGCCACCGCCACGAGTCAACGCCATCGTTGGCACAGCCAGGCCAACAGATGCAACGGCCAATAACGCGATCGCTGTCTTACGCAATATGATCATCCTCCTTGAGGAACTATCGCTCCCAACCTCGACACGCATCGCAGCGTGGCAGTCGCTCCAGAGAAACGCAACTGGCTTCGACATCACTGTTGCTCAACTCCGCGCGAGAGACGCCCGATTAAATTTAAATTCAGAAAACGCGCTGCGCGCGTAGCGATGTTCAGGCGATTCCACTGTTGCAGATGTAACTTGATCCTGGCATTTCGTAACAAAAAAAGCTACCCAGCTGCGCCACCGACGTGACTTCGATCTCGCGCTCATCCGTTCTGCCGCCGGAGTATTTGCAAGCATTGTCGAACGAGCAATGTGCAGGCGGTCTTCCTGCTTGTAGACGGCATGTTCCTCCAGGAGAGGAAACGCATCGCCCAACTCGCTGCGAGTGCGCAGCTGGCAGCCGTCTATGGCTTTCGCGAACATGTCGATGCTGGCGGTCTAATCAGCTATGGCGTCAATCTCGCTGATAACCTTTGTCGCGCGACTACCTACGTCGTGAAGATCCTCAAAGGTGCCAAGCCGGGTGACCTGGCAGTCGAATTTCCGAACAAACTTGAGTTGATCATCAATCTCAAGACTTCGAAGGCACTCGGGGGTCGACCTTTCGCCGATACTTGCCAACGTCCGCTTTGCGCCAACAGCGGCCATTCGCAAATCAGATGGAGGTGATGTCTGCTTTTCACCCAGAAGCGGACATCGCTCACCCGCTGAGCCACGTCAGCTTTGTGCCATCAGCTGACCTGCTCAATCACCTCGTCGGCGACAGCCCTGATCAGACGCGGCTCCTCATGTTTTCGGTAGCCGACTGAATCCGATGGCGGTGACCAGCATCGGCTTCATCAACGAGTACGTCGCCCACCCTGCATCCAAGTCGCGGACCATTTTCGCCTATTGATGACGAGACCATTTCCTCCCCTTTTACCCTCTTCACAATCCCAGGGAGGATAGAAACGGCTAATGCGCTGGCGCCATCTTTCTCTGCATCCCCGGTGTCGTGGCGGGCGGCTTCATCGCGGCGGCCTGCGCGGGGAGATATTTGGCAACGATGGCGGGATCGACTTGGGCGATGGCGCTATCGGGCAGGCGGGTCCAGGTCTCGTCGCGGCCGAGCAGCGAGATGCCGATATAGCCGCGCAGCGTCAAGGTCTGCCCATCCGGGCTCAAGGTCATCTTGGCGCTGTAGATCTTGCCGTCGCGGGGATCGAGCACGTTGCCGTTCTCATATTTCAGACCATTGCGCTTCATGTCGCGGACGAAGGAGATACCGAGCCAGGGCGCGTTCTTGCGGTCGTCGGTGCACTCCGAACAGATCCGCGGGCCTGTACTGCCCGGCTTGGGGAACAGTTTCGCCATCAAGCCTTCGAAGACGCCGTTGTGATCGACGACCACCACGTAAAGTCGGGGCTCGCCGTTCTCGATCTTCTGCCACAGGCCCGCCGCGGAGGGCTCGGCCGCAGCAGGCCAAGCAGCGGCCGCCCAGAGGGTAAGGCCCACGATCAGCGACAACAATCGCCGAAGTCCGAAAGACAAATTCCGCATCGTTGTCACCTCGACCAATCCGTCGAATTCGATGACCGCCTTCAATTGCTGAAAACTACGGCCATTTTGCGAAGCGGAGAGCCACTCGCGGAGAGTCTGCTCTACCCCGATGAACGGACATCGTCAGACCGGGCCGACTGGTCCGTTTCGTGCCAGGAGCGGAAGTGCCAGCGAAGATGCCACCCCGACGCTGATGATCGAAAGCCGCTATTTGACACCAGACCCGATGACGCACATGTCCCAGAATCCATAGCTCGAAGTCGTTCCCTATTAACCTCGCCCGAACCGGGATTTTGCCGCAGTGCGGGCCATTGGCGTTAAGCGCAATCCCCCCTCGTTCAGGCCGTTGCTTTTGCACGCGCGTTTCGCCGGATCACCTGCGGCGGCTGTCCGAAGTTGCGCAGGAAGGCGCGGCGCATGCGGTCGCGATCGGCAAAACCGGTTTGCCTGGCGACGACGTCGATCGAATGGCGGCTCTGCTCCATCATCAGCCGGGCGGCCTCGACTCGGAGGTACTCGACCGCCTTGGCCGGCGATTGGCCGGTCTCGGCACGGAACGCGCGGCTGAACTGGCGCGGACTGAGATGCGCCGCTTCGGCGAGATGTGCAACCGTCAGCGGCATATCGAGATTACGCTTCGCATATGCCAGTGCGCTCTGGATACGGTCTGATTTGGGTTCCAGCGTCAGAAGTGCGGAAAACTGCGACTGGCCACCTGCTCGCCGGTGATAGATCACGAGCTTCCGGGCCACGGCCCGGGCCACGTCCGCGCCGAGATCCTTTTCGATCATAGCCAGCGCGAGATCGATACCCGCGGTCATCCCGGCCGAGGTCCACACCGCACCGTCGATGATGAAGATGTGGTCTTCCTCCACCTTCACTTTTGGGAACCGAGCCTGCAATTCGCGCGCACGGTTCCAGTGCGTGGTCGCGCGTCTGCCGTCGAGCAGACCTGCTTCGGCCAGGACGAATGCGCCTATGCAGGTCGAGGCGACCCGCCGGTGTCGCGCCAAAGCCTGGTGCAGAAATTTGATCACGCCCGGCGTCAATGATCCGACCACGGCGCTGCCGCCGACAATCAGTGTGTCGAAATTCGTATTGTCGAACGGCTCCGTCGCGACGCTGACGCCGATCGAACTGCGGATGGATCCCCCGGTCTCGGACAGCAGACGCACATCGTAGACCGGCTCACCCGTCTCCTTGTTCGCGAATTCGAAGACAGAGACTGCGGCGAAGCTCATCACCTGAAAGCCGGGCAAGACAAGGAAACGGATGTCCCGCATGAGGCGTCTCCAAATGGTGTCCTAAAACGCCGCTTTTATGACATTTGAGATATGCCGCCACAAGCCTAGCCTGCGAAAAGTGAGCGCAACTAAAGGCGCCCGGAGCTAGATTGCGGGACATGAGCGCCACCGAAAGCACACGGAGGTAGCTATGCCCCTCACAATTAGGGTCAACGGCGTCGATCGGACGGTCGATGTTGACAGTGACACCCCTCTCTTGTGGGTGTTGCGCGACGTGCTCGGCATGACCGGTACGAAGTTCGGATGCGGCATGGCGCTTTGCGGCGCCTGCACGGTGCATGTTGACGGCGCTCCCACCCGTTCCTGTGTCACACCGATCGACAGCATCAGCACCTCCGAGATCACGACGATCGAGGCCATCGGCGCGACAGCGGCGGGCGCCGAGATCCAGAAGGCCTGGCTCGACCGGGAGGTCGTTCAATGCGGCTACTGCCAGTCGGGCCAGATCATGTCAGCTTCGGCGCTCCTTGCGAGCAATCCACATCCGACGGATTCCGATATCGACGACGCGATGTCCGGCAACATCTGTCGCTGTGGGACCTATGTCCGCATTCGGGAAGCGATCAAGCATGCCGCGCAATCGAGCGGACAGGGAGGCTGACAATGAGTCTCGATCGCCTCACCGCCAAAGCCACCGGCTCAGTTCGATCGCCAGCGAACGGTGTTTCCCGGCGCAGGTTCCTGCAGGCCGGAGCGGCCGCGGGCGGAGGCCTGATGCTGAGCCTGAGCCTGCCGTTTGCAGACGGCGTTGCCGAAGCGGCCGACGCCGAAGGCTTTGCGCCTAATGCCTTCGTCCGCATCGGAGGCGACGGGCAGATTGTCCTGACCATGCCCTATGTCGAGATGGGCCAGGGCACCTATACGTCGATCCCTATGCTGATCGCCGAAGAGCTGGAGGTGGATCTGAAACAGGTGCGCCTCGAACATGCTCCGCCGAACGAAAAGCTCTACGCCAACCCCTTGTTAGGAGTGCAGGCAACAGGCAACTCGAACGCGATACGCGGCGCGTGGAAGCCGCTGCGTGAAGCCGGCGCCACCGCCAGAACCATGCTCGTATCGGCGGCTGCAAAGCGCTGGAATGTTGATCCGGCGTCCTGCCGCGCGCAAAGCGGCGAAGTGCTTCACGCGCCGACGGGCAGAACCATCAAATATGGCGAACTTGCCGCCGACGCCGCCCGCATGCCTGTCCCCGACACCGTGGTGCTCAAGCGGCCGGAGGATTTCAAGCTCATCGGCACCCCGGCCAAGCGTCTGGATACTCCGGCGAAGGTCAACGGAACGGCCGTCTATGGCATCGACGTTCGGCCACCGGGCGTGAAGATCGCGACCCTTGCGCAATCGCCCGTCTTCGGCGGCCGTGTGAAGAGTGTCGATGATGCGGCGGCCAAGGCCGTCAAGGGCGTGCGTCAGATCGTAAGGCTCGACGACGCGGTCGCCGTTGTGGCCGACCATATGGGGGCGGCGAAGAAGGGGCTGGCGGCCCTGGTGATTGAATGGGACGACGGGCCGCACGCCAAGCTCAGCACGCAAGTGGTCGCGCGCGAGCTCGAAAAGGCGACGCTCAATCCGGGCGCGGTCGCGCAGACGATCGGCAATATCGATAAGGCCATGGCGAATGCCGTCGCCAAGGTCGAAGCGATCTACCAGGTTCCGTTCCTCGCGCACGCGACCATGGAGCCGATGAACTGCACAATCCATGTTCGCAAGGACGGCTGCGAAGTTTGGGTCGGCAACCAGGCCCTCGCGCGAGTCCAGGCCGCTGCCGCAAAGACCACCGGACTGCCGTTGGACAAGGTCGTTGTTCACAATCACCTCATCGGCGGCGGCTTCGGTCGCAGGCTCGAGAGTGACGGCGTCACCCGCGCTGTTCAGATCGCGCAGCATGTCGATGGCCCAGTCAAGGTCGTGTGGACCCGCGAGGAAGATATCCAGCACGACATGTACCGGCCCTATTTCTTCGACCGGCTATCCGCCGGTCTCGATGAGAAAGGAATGCCGGTCGCCTGGAGTAATCGCTTCGCCGGCTCCTCGATCATCGCGAGATGGCTTCCTCCGGGATTCAACAACGGCCTCGATCCCGATACGACCGAAGGCGCGATCGATCTGGTCTATGACCTCCCGAACATGCACGTCGAGTATCTGCGGGTGGAGCCTCCGGGCATTCCGACGGCCTTCTGGCGCAGCGTCGGGCCGTCGCACAATGTCTTCGTGACCGAGAGTTTCATGGACGAACTTGCGGCAGCGGCGAAACAAGACGCGGTCGCCTATCGGCTGGCCCTCCTCGACAAGACGCCTCGCGCCAAGGCTGTCCTCGCGCTTGCCGCGGAAAAGGCCGGCTGGGGACAGCCCTTGCCTGAGAGGGTCGGCCGTGGCGTCTCCATCCAGTTCGCCTTCTCGACCTACATGGCGCAGATCGCCGAGGTCGAAGTGTCGAGGGACGGAGCGGCTCGTGTCCGGCGCGTCGTCTGCGCGGTCGATTGCGGCGCCGTCGTCAATCCCGATACCGTGCGCGCGCAGATCCAGAGCGCGATCATGTTCGGCACAACGGCGGCGCTCTATGGCGAGATCACCCTCAAAGACGGCCGTGTTGAGCAAACCAACTTCGACACCTACCAAATCCTGCGCATAAACGAGGCGCCGGCCATCGAGGTCCACATCGTCCAGAGCCGGGAGCCGCCGGGCGGGATGGGCGAGGCCGGGACGTCGGCCATCGTTCCCGCAGTGGCCAATGCGATCTTTGCCGCAACTGGCAAGCGCTTACGAAAGCTGCCCGTCGACGCCACCGCGTTGAAGCAGCCAGTGTGAACAAAGCACCATACATACCGGGACTAGGAAGTGAAGCCGACGTCTGCTGTGGGTCCAAAAACGGAAGTGACCGCGCTGGAACGGCATGTCCGTTCTGCCCTCCATAACAGACATCGCCAGACCAGCCGGTCTGGTCCGTTTCGTGCCAAGAGGCGACATCGCAGGCTTCGTCGGCGCGGTATGCGGTCCCGGAGGTGGAACGTCCGCATAGCTAAAGGCTTCGCCGCGGTGTCGTCCAACCCGCCGGTCCTCAAACATCCGGACGGCTTGCAGGTCCTGCCCGGACTTCACGGATAAGATCGATGAAGGCGCGCAACCCCACGCGCACATGCCGACGGCTAGGATAATAGAGACGGAAGCCCGCAGATGACGGCGTCCAGTCCTCCAATACCCGCACCAGACGCCCCGCCCTGATGTCGGCGGCAACGAACCAATCCGCCAGATAGGCGAGGCCCGCACCCGCTAACGCCGCCTCGAGCCTCAGCATCGGATCGCCGATCGTAAGTGAGCCCGGGACGTCAATCGTGAGCGCTTCCCCCCGTCGCTCGAATTCCCAGCGATAGATGGCGCCGCTCGGCCACCGAGCGCGAATGCAGCGATGGGCTGTGAGATCTCCGGGCGTGCGCGGTCGCGGCATCTGACGGAAATAGGCCGGCGATCCGACGACGGCAGAACGCAATTCACGGCCGAGGGGCACGGTGATCATGTCTCCGGGAATGGCATCACCACTACGAATACCGGCGTCAAACCCCTCGGCGACGATATCGATCTGGCGGCTCTCGATGACGAGATCGACCTTCATCTCCGGATAGCGGCGAAGATATTCGAGGACGATCGGCACGAGGATCTGCCGTGCGCCGCCGACGGCGCTGTTGATACGCAGCGTTCCCGTCGGCGTGCTGCGAAGGCTATTCACAGTCTCCATCGCGCTGCGGATATCAGAGAGCGCTGGGGCAATTTTACCGACGAACTGCTCGCCCGCTTCCGAGAGGGATACGCTCCTGGTGGTCCGGTTGAATAGCCGGACGCCCAGGCGCGCTTCCAGGCCGGCCACGGCATTGCTGAGCGCCGTCGATGACATCCCGAGTTCTGTCGCTGCGGCGCTGAAGCTACCTCGTCGGGCGACGGCGACCACCTGTGCCTATCGGAAATCAAATCCGGATATATTCGTGATGCAATCCGCCGAGGACTGGACGGCAAAGAATACGCCCTGCCCTCTTTACGGTGCGCGATAGGGGCGCATCCTTGTCCAAGGCCAAGTGCGTGCGCGTCTCATTATAGTAGCGAGCGTAAGATTTCAGAAGCCGGCGCAGATGTGCCTCGCCTAAGACAATGATGTGGTCCAAACACTCACGCCGGATCGATCCGATCAACCGTTCGGCAAAGCCGTTCTGCCAGGGTGAGGCCGGTGCAAAAGGTTTGTCCCGGATGCCCATGGCACGCAGTCGGCGTCTGACGACCGCACCGTAGATGCGATGACGGTCCCGGATCATGTAGCGCGGAGCCTCGTTCCAGGGGAATGCCTCCGTGATTTGACGCGCGACCCATTCGGCGGTTGGATGTGCCGTGACGTTGATCCAGATGAGCTCTCTGCGGCCGAGCCGGACGATGACGAAAGCATAGAGCAGGTCGAAACCGATGGTCGGAACAACTA
Source organism: Bradyrhizobium erythrophlei (assembly GCF_900129425.1). Taxonomy (NCBI): domain Bacteria; kingdom Pseudomonadati; phylum Pseudomonadota; class Alphaproteobacteria; order Hyphomicrobiales; family Nitrobacteraceae; genus Bradyrhizobium; species Bradyrhizobium erythrophlei. Next base: position 5,876,170 of record NZ_LT670817.1, read on the forward strand.
ATAGGTCCATGGCGGCAGTGTCCGGCGCGTGGTTATGCAAGAAGGTCCGCCATCCCTGGCTGGGTGGCCCTCGCCGTTTGACCATGTACTTGGCAACACTCGACTGCGCGACCTCAAACCCAAGATTGAGCAGTTCGCCGTGGATGCGTGGCGCACCCCAAAGCTGGTTCTCCGTGCTCATCTGCCGGATCAGCGCGCGCAGCTCCGTGTCGATCTGCGGTCGCCCTCCCTGTGGGCGCGACTTCCAACGCCAGTAGCAGCGAAAGCCGGCCCGATGCCACCGCACCAACGTCTCAGGTTCGACAATTGTAGCGAGCTTCAGGATCGATGGAAACCATCGATACATCTGGACGAGGAACCAGCGGTCGTTGTTGGTAGGCTGAGCTCGACCCCTCACCCTACGCCGCAAGACGATCAGCTGATGTCGGAGCACAGCATTCTCCGCCTCAAGCCGCAACTTCGACTTGAATGGCGAGGCTAGGACGGCCAGAGCGAAACTGAGCAGCCCGATCATTCCGCCAACTTAGGCGATTCCGTCACGGCATCAACTCGGATGAGGTTTTCGGTACACACAGGCCGCATAAATGCGATAGCGAGCAAGCCCGAGCAAAGCAGCAGCACGAAGCTGGCTGCGATTACCGCGATAAAGACATCCGACATGGTACACCTTCCGCTCTCCGGAACGCTGCGCCCTCCTCGAACAAAACGACATCTCACGTCGCACAGTCAAAAAGGATTTCGCGCGGTACCGAAAATCGGAATCTGACTGACTTTAGAGCAACAATGACCAATCATCCGGACGATGAAAGCGGCGCCGGGAACAGGGTGGTTCCCCTTGGGTCGCCGGCGACCCAGGCGGTCTGCATGCCGCAATTGGTGAGAAACCCGGACGTCCTAAACTGCGAATTTCAGCCAAGAAGAAGGAAGAGTAACAAAAGGAACAATCCGATTCCGCAAGCAATGATGTTGGTTTGGACCGTTTCGTAGCCGACATTCCGTCCTGTCGCGCGGGAAAGAAAATTCAAAATAGTATCCATTCTGCGACCTCCAATGCCCGTTGCACACCGGCGCTTGGTAGATCAACCCTCGCTCGGCGTAAGTGAAGCAGTTCACAAAAGGTGCCGTCGAATGACCGTGGCCGAGCTGAGATGAGAGCGCTCGCCAACTCCCGTAAGGCTAGGCGTGAAGACTTCATGGCCGGCACCTTGGAGGGCCTTACGTATCCGCTTCCAACACCAGCTTCCATGCCAACCGCCGTGTATAAGCACGTAAGTGACCCTGTTAATTCCCTTGGGTTGTGTTTTACTTCTCGTAGTGATTTCCATGATTGATACCCTCTTGGACTTCGCGATCGCTTACAGTAAGGCGGCGCTAATATCACTGCTTGTCGTAAACCGTTATCAGTACCGTGGGGCAGTACTCTGGCTTGCCCCAGCGGCGGTCATGGTTATATCGTCCGCGGACGATGTCTCTAACCTGTGCTCATTCCGCAAGGCTTCTGCGGCACGCTCGCCGATGATGATGCAGGGAGCCATGGTATTGCCGGTGGTCACGCGCGGCATGATCGAGCCGTCTGCGATGCGAAGGTTTTCGATTCCATAGACCTTAAGTTGGCCGTCTACGACCGACATCGAATCGCGCCCCATTTTCGCGGTACACGTCTGATGGTGGTAAGTGGAGGCCGCATCCCGAATGAAGTCTTCTAGTGCAGCTCCTCTCAGGTTGCCAGGCATGACTTCGCGTTTTGTAAAGGGTCGAAGCGCGGCCGAATTGCCAATCTCGCGACAAAGTTCCACGCACGCTACTGCGGCCTTCAGGTCGTCCGGGTGTGAGAGCGTATTGGCCTCGATCTGTACAGGGTCGTCAGGGTTGGGTCCCGTCAAGCGGATCTGACCTCGGCTGTTCGGGCGTACGAGACCTCCGAATAATGACCAAGAAGCCGGCGATGGATTGAACTTGGCGCCAGTCTCGGCACTGCAGATGGGTACTTCAGCCTGGCAGGCCTGCAAATCCGGAGTGTCAAGACCAAGATTGCTCTTCCAAAAGAACGTTGCCTCGCCTCCATTGTTGCGAGGAGCGAGCGGTTGCTGATACTCCCAGACACAACCAACACCAAAATGATCCTGAAAGTTCTGTCCGACGCCTGGAAGATGCTGGATGACCGGTAAGCCGAGGCGTCGTAGCTCAGCCTCATCGCCAATGCCAGAAAGCATCAACACCTTCGGCGTGTGAATCGCGCCCAACGACAGAACAACCTCGAGTCCAGCCGTAATGCGTTGGATTTTTCCTTCAAAAGCGATCTCCACACCGGTGGTTCGCTTTCCCTCTAAGGTAAGCTTGGTGACCAATGCGTGGGTGAGCACAGTCAGGTTTGGCCGGTCCATGTAGGGGAAGGCGTAAGCACGAAAGACCGATAGGCGCTTCCCATCGCGTACACGCAAATCGGTGACAGACGCTCCGCCATCGCCTTCCATCAGATGGCCATTGTTGCTATCAAAGGCCGGCATCCCAATGGAACGCGCTCCTTCCACCATGGCCGGAGCGATTGGATTCGGATCAGGCGCGGGCTGCACGAAAACCAACCCGCCGGTCCCGCGGCGCGTGGGATCTGGTGCGCCCCGCCAGTCTTCAATCCGACGATAGATATTGAGTACGGACTCATAGTTCCATGCCGTGTCGCCGGACTCGGATGCGAAGAAATCCCAATCGTTCTTATGTCCGCGTGCCCAAGCCATCACATTGATGCTCGATCCTCCGCCGAGCACCTTGCCCATACTTAGCGGCATGGAACGTCCGTTGAGGTGTGGATTGGGTTGAGCCACAAACTTCCAATCGCGCTCGCTCCCGAGGTTTTCAAACCAGCGAGCCGCTTCTGTCACGCTTGGCACATCGTCGGTGTCGCCTGCTTCGAGCAAGAGCACGCTAACGTCTGGATTCTCTGCCAGGTGGCGCGCCACCACCGAGCCAGAGGAGCCTGACCCACAGACGATGAAGTCGTAATGCGATTTTAGATTGGACCTGCGCCTCCGCTGGTTCTCACGAACGCGCTCCGCAAAATCTACCGCTGATTGTCTTTCACTATTCGAGCTCATCTCAGTTCTCCTGGGCCTGCCATGGCTTGTTCGCCTTGGCGATCTCAGTAAACTGCATGTCGAATAAGGAGTTGTGCGAGTATCTGCTCCTCTGGTCGGAATCTTGCTGAATCCTTGATGCCGGAGACAGGAATCCAACGGATCAGCGTTCATCTGGCGGAGTGCCATGAAGGAGACAATGACGAGAGTTCGAGTGAGCCGCGCGCGAGTCTGTCAGAATTGCCGCCGCACCTGACAATGCTTGTCGAAGGCTGTGGCAGAGGTTTCAATCAGGCGGCCACCTCCCACTTGCACGGGTGACAGAGAGATGCGGATGCAAAGAGCGAGCTACGAACGGCGGCCGATGTAGGGCCAACTATGAATTCACGCACAATTTCGCCGCAGACCCGGGTGAGCGTGGCGTATTTTGAGAGCAGGTTTACCGCACGTCGCTTCGCGGCCCAGAAATTCTTGGCGATATTCTGTCGGACTAGCTCCACACACGCGACGGAAGATCTGCGCAAAATGCTGTTGGGTTTTGAAGCCGCAGGCCACGGCTACATCCATTACTCGCGCATCGGCGGAGCGCAACATCTCTTTGGCACGCTCTACCCTCTGACGTAAGAGAAATTGATGCGGCGTCTCGCCGGTTGACTTGCGAAACATCCGCGAGAAATGAGCTGTGCTCAACTCCACTGATTGCGCCATCTCGCAAAGGGTCAAATCGTCGTCCATCTTCGCGTCTACGAACTCTTTGATCCTGCGCAAACGACCGGAACCTAGCCCGCCTCGGTACGTCTGCACGGAACGGTGCCGCACTGCATAGCCGTTGACCAGCGCCACGGCGAGCGCTTGCTCGACGGAATCTAGAAATAGCCGCCCACTCGGAAAGCCCGCAACTCTCTCCGCATTCACGGCCGCGGCCAGCGCACCGACTCGTGCGTCAACCAGGCTTTCCACTCTGCGCAATTCCACGTCGCCCCTTGTTCCATCACAGGCTGCCGCTAGGGCGGCGTCCGAGATGCCGACGGACAAATACAAATAGTGCAAGTCATTGGTTCGAACCCATGTCTCAAAATGACGAGGGACCAGGCACATTTCGCCCGCGCCAAAAATAAGTCTCATCATCTCAGAACGGCGCAAACCAACTTCAGCGGAACCAGTCCGCAACGCCATGATGAGAACCGGCTGATCTTGCACCCACATGCGCGGCTCTGTGACAGACTCAGGTACGTTGAGTTCAACCCTCATCACACTCCTCGCTTCGTTTGATGCTTGTTCTCTAAACGGAGGCGACTTGACCCTGCCTCGATTCCAAGCACATCAGACTCATGCAGATTTCAGGCTGCGTTCGAAGTCTGCGGGTGATCGATAGCCAATCGCCAAGTGCAAACGTTTTTCATTGTAGAAGCCTTCGATCCCAATCTACAACTCAAGCTTATTCCCAGAACTGTTCAACGCGCCCTGATCAATCTGGCGATTGAGGACGCAATCGCGGGGGAAGAGTCGACGCCTTGACAGTCCGGCCGAGGCAGCAGCCGAAAGCGCATCACCCCTTCAACCCTCGCTCCCGCTGAGAGAGCTCCTGCTCGCCACGGGCGGCTCGACGCAGTGCGACGTGATCCAGCTTGTGAGCGGCCGTAATGGGCAGTTGCTCGACCACCCGCACCTCGCTCGGGCATTTGTAGCTGACCAGCCGGCCCGCGCAGTACCGCGAGATCTCGGTAGGGTCGACCGTCTCGCCCGTTCGAGGGACGACGAAGGCGACCAGGCGCTCGCCGCCGGTACGCGCGTCCGGCACGCCGACGACGCCGGCCATGGCGACACTGCGGTGAGTGTGGATCAGCTCCTCCACCTCGCGCGGGAAGACGTTGAAGCCGCTGACGAACACCACGTCCTTCTTGCGGTCGGTGATGAACACGAAGCCGTCCCCGTCGACATGGCCGATATCGCCCGTGTAGATGAAGCCGTCGCGGATGGTCTGCGCGGTTTCCTCCGGTCGATTGCGGTATCCCGTCATCATGTGCGGGCCGCGAACCCGCAACTCGCCCTTCTCGCCCGGCGGCAGCACGCGCAGCCCAGTCTCCAGGTCGACGACCTGCACGTCGCTGCCGGGTATGGGCTTCCCGACCGAGCCCGGCCGAACGCCCGACTGGGCGGTTGCGGCGCTGATAGGAGCCATTTCCGACATACCGTAGCCCTCATAGATCTCGAGCCCCGTAGCGTGCCGCCAGCGTTCCATGAGCTCGACCGGGAACGGTGCGCCGCCGGCGGGGCACATCCGGAGGGCCGAAAGATCGGCGCTGCCCAGGTTGCGGGCCGCCAGCAACCCGGCATAAATCGCCGGCGGGCCGCCGCCGAAGAAGGTCACGCGGTGGCGCACAAGCAGCTCGACGACGAGCTCCGGCTGGAAGCGCTCCGGGATCACGATCTCGCCGCGGACAGACAGCGGAACGAGCACGCCCGTCGCGAAGCCGTAGATGTGGGTAAATGGCGCGATCGGGAGGAAAACTTCGCCCTGGCCGCGCATCGGCCAGGCGTGCTCGATGCAATGCACTCCGGTCGCCAGACGACCATGCGTGTGCTCGACGATCTTGGGAAGTCCGGTGGTGCCGCCGCTGAACAACAGGGCGGCGGAGTCGGACGGCGTGGCGGCCCGCAGGCCGAGCGCTGCCCCGGCCTCGGCGACCAGCTCCGGGACCATAACATCGTCCCCCGGGCAGACAACGCTGGGGATGCCCAGATCGCCGGCGAGGCCGGTCACCATGTCCCGCATCGCCGGGGCGCAGATAACGGCGCGCGCCGTGGCCTCCCGCAGCAGCGGCGCGAGCTGCGCGGCCGGATATTGGGGATTGAGCAAGGCGGGGATCGCAAGCGCCTTCAGCGCGGCGAAGTAGGCGATGGGGAATTCAAGGGAGTTTGGCAGGAGCAGCGCCACTACGTCGCCCGGCTCGACTAGCCGGGCGAGGCGCCGGGCCAGAGCCTCCACCGCGCGCCCCAACTCGCGATATGTCAGCACGGCATCGAGCCGGCGCAGTGCAACCTTGTCGGGCGCCGCCGCGACCGCATGGTCGAACAGGGTGCTGAGCGTCGCGACAGGCGCCTCTTGCTGATCGGCGCCGGGCAGCGAAAAATCATGCTTCATCGTCCGGTCTCCCACGTTTACCGCCGTTTCGCGGCATCTGCCGCCGCCGCGTCGGGCGACGTCACCTTGGCAGCCCGCTTCGCCACGAACTCCGCAAGTCGCGCCGCGGCCTCCGGACCGGTCATGGAGAGCGTGGCCATCAGGCTCTCGACGAACAGCCCGTCCGACTCGCTCATGTCCTGGATGCGCGGCAGCGCGTGCAGCACGCCGAGAACGGTAAGCGGAGCCATCGCCGCCACCTTTGCCGCCAGCTCCTCGGCCTTGGACTTCGCCTGCCCGTCCGGCACTAGGTATTGCACCAGCCCGGCGCGCTCGGCCGCCGCGGCGTCGAGCACGCGGCCGGTGAGCATCATGTCCGCCATCCGCGAAGCGCCGAGCAGCCGCGCGAGGTGGACCGAGGCACCGCCGCCCACATAGATGCCGCGCGTGCCCTCCGGCAACGCGAAGAATGCCGTCTCGTCGGCGACGCGGATGTGGCAGGCGGCGGCCAGTTCGAGCCCGCCGCCGATCGTCGCGCTGTGCAGCGCGGCGATCGCGGGAACGCGACCTTGGCGCAGCGCGCCAAACGCCGCGTGCCATGCACGGGAGTGGTAGAACACCTCGACCGGCTCCCGAGCGCCCTGCTCGGCCAGATCGAGACCGGCAGAGAAGCACGGGCCATGGCCGAAAATGACCAGCGCGCGAGCCTCGTCCTGAGCCCGGCGCACCGCTGCCTCGAACGCGGCCAGCAGCGCATCGTCGATAGCGTTGCGCTTGTGCGGCCGATCGAGCCCGAGCCAGGCGACGCCGTCGCGCAACTCGTAGGTGACGTCGCCGTCCGCAGCCATCGTCATCGAAACTTCTCCTTGGCGTTTACGGCAGTCGATCGCCGCCGGCCTTGAGCTGCAAAAGGGCCAGCAGCAACTGGTCCCGCCGACCGGCGACGCGGCCGGGATCGACGCCGCCCAGTTCCTCGGCCACGCCCCAACCGCTGCATTGAGCTTTCCGTTGAGCGTCACGCTGCCCAAATCGCGCCACCAGCCTTCGAGCGGCGGCCCCAGATGCTCCAGCACATGGGCGATGCCGCCGGCGCCGCCGGACAGATGCATGTTGAGGAACGGACCGAGCAGCGCCCAACGGAGGCCGGGGCCGTGAGCGATCGCCGTGTCGACATCCTCAGCGGATGATTTTCGACGCCCGTCTCGACGTCCCGTTCGACGCAGCTAGTTAGAACCCACGCGCCAACCAACTGTTCTCTCAGAGACTTTCCGCTCATCTCAAACGGCTTCCGTCATTTCTTCCCGGCGGCAGTTTCGCGCTAGGTAGGTGACCATCTCGGCACACGGCGTTGTTTTGCGCATGGTCGCGTCACGCCATCATTTCAATACGGAAAAACGCGTTTCAATCGTAACATCACGCCCCGTTGACCCTGTTGGTACAGGTGGGTCGGACACATAGAGCTGCGGTCGAATCCCATAAAGAATTCAGACTGCTGACCGCGCGACCATTATTGGTTTCGAATAGTTGCTTTTATGCGCCAGCCAACCGCGGATCGCCCGGTTCAACGGAGAGGAAATGATTCTCGATCAGTACATTCCCGTCTGTTCGTTCAGGAACTGGTGCTTCGATCAAGGTGAAGTTGATTACCCGCGGAATGCCGATCGGACACGTCGCTAAGACGATCTATCGGTTCATTGTGGTCCAGCGAGATCAAGAGATTGAAAGGTTCGCACTGTAGTCCCGTATGGCCACAAAATTAAATCTAAAAGAAAGTCGGGTAGTTATCTCATCCCAACGAAGCCTCACCTAGTTGTTCTCCAAAGTTGCGAATGGCCGCTTTGCGCCACAAGCGGTCGGTCGCGAGCATTCGGGATAAAGTCATACGCTCGCGATGGAGCGACGCGGAGGGCGGGATGGCGGAGGATCCCGTATGCCTGTACGTCATGTCGACCGATGTCAACGACCCTGGAACAAGGGGTTGCTCATCGGCCAGAAGAAACCTCTTGAGCCCAAGCACGTATGGTCTATTCGGGTTCGCCTAGAAATCGCGCGATCAATGCGTGACCTTGCGATCTTCAACCTTGCAATTGACAGTAAACTTCGCGCCTGCGACTTGATTAAACTGCGACTGGACGACATTTGCTCGGGAACAATTGTGCGGCGTCGAGCGACTATCGTTCAAAAGAAGACAAGTCGACCAGTCCAGTTCGAGATTTCGGAGCAGTCGAGGAATTCAGTTGAAGCGTGGCTACCAATGCTGCGGACCACGGGTTCGCGATATCTCTTCCCGAGTCGACTTCATGCAAGTCCTCATATATCAACCCGCCAATATGCCCGGCTGGTGCATCGCTGGGTTAAAAGCATCGGCTTAGAGTCGGCGTCTTATGGCACGCACTCGATGCGGTGTACGAAGGCTGCCCAGATTTATCGCAAGACCGGTAACTTGCGCGCCGTGCAACTTCTCCTCGGTCATACCAAGTTAGAAAGTACCGTCCGATATCTCGGGGTCGAGGTGGATGACGCTTTGAATATGGCCGAGCAGATAGAGCTCTAATCGTCGACCATCGGTATCCATGCCGCTCTCGCGCCAAGAGCGGTCCTTCCAGCGGCTTAACCTATTTCTTTGTCGTCGTGACACATGGCCAGACCCAAATCGCCATCTGGAATGGCGAAAGAATTTTTACGCGATGCTGTCGGAAAGGAGCGGTGCGAAACGTCCTTGGGACAGCTGAACTGCCGGAACCCTTGAAACGGAGCTCATATGAACATGACTGACAAGTGCGTGGACGGGTTCATTATCCCCGTTCCTGCCAAGAACATCGAGGCCTACAGGCAATTCTCCGCGAAAGCGGGCGCGATCTGGAAAGAGCATGGCGCTCTCGAATACATAGAATGCGTCGCCGACGATGTGAAACCAGGCAAGGTCACATCGTTTCCTCAAGCGGTGAAGCTCGAGGCTGATGAAGTCGTGGTGCTCTCATGGATTGTCTACCAGTCGCGAGAGGATCGCGATCGCGTCAATGCCGCCGTCATGAGCGACTCACGCCTGGAAATGGATTCGCAGGCAATGCCGTTCGACGGCAAGCGGATGTTTTGGGGCGGGTTCAAGGTCCTCCTTGCAATGTGAGAACTGTGGACAAGACGGCGTCGCGTCGGCTCGCGGCGGCGATTTTTACCTGAAGGCCGCTTTGCGCCAGAAGCGGTCGGTCCACAACCGCTCATTATGCGCTCGGCTATTGCGGAACCGGGGTTTCGCGTTCCACCTATTTCGGCCGGAAGATCGCGCTCAAGATCCTCGGCGATGCCGAAGGCAACACCGCGTTCGACGATATGCTACTGCCTGGCCATCCATTACACATGTTCGCCAAGGCAGCCGCGCCATTGGTCGAGGGGTGGTACCGCCTGCGCGACGTCGGGAACTTTTGAACTATTGCCACCGATTTGGCCAACGATCTGGTCTGGCACGGCATGCCGATTGCAAGTATCGTTCGATGGAGCGCGATCATGCCGAACGGCGACCAAGCAACGTGAGGCGGTCAATGACATCGATGGTCGGCACGATCGGGGCGATCATGCGATTTCCCGTCAAGTCGCTGCTGGGAGAAACCCTGAATGAATGCGCGATAACACTGGAAGGTCTCGAAGGCGACCGCACGCACGCTTTGGTCGATGCATTGACCGGGAAAATCGCCAGCGCGAAGCAACCCAACCTGTGGCGTCACTTGCTCGCGTACGCCGCCAGCACCGCCACCTCGGCGCCATTGTCGATCGTGATTTCGGATGCTGAAGGAAACCAAATTCCGCACGGGGATCCCGATTTCGGCGAGAAATTATCGAAATTGCTGGGTCGAGAGGTCAGGTTGATCGATGTTCGGCCCGCGGGGATTGAACTCAATCGTGCAAGGCCGGATGAAGTCATGACCCAGGGGCTGGACGCGACCGTGACCCAGGATGTGCTCGCTATAGCGGGGGCTGCGCCGATAGGCGGATTTTTCGATTTTGCTCCTCTGCATCTGATGACCACGGCTTCGCTCGATGTGATCCGCGCCGCCGCGCCGGATGCATCGATCGAGGCGGACAGATATCGGCCCAATCTCGTGATCGAGACCCTGCCCTCGATGGCTTTTGCAGAAAACCATTGGATCGGTCGCCAAATCCGCATCGGCGATTCCGTCAGAATTGAAGTGATCGCTCCCACGCCGCGCTGCGCGGTGCCGATGCTCGTCCATGGAAGCTTGCCATACAGTCGCGAGGCTGTTGCCGGGGTGAATAAACTGAATCAGGTCGAATTTCCGATGCTCGGGCCTGGAACCTTCCCGTGCCTTGGCGCCTACGCAACCGTGTTGGCCACGGGTCCGGTGCGCTGTGGCGATCAGGTGGTGCTGGACTAAATTTGCTGCGTGGGCAACCCAACGCTCCGACCGTGGACCAGAAGAACGGCCCTCTAGTTTAAACGCCCACTATGTTGGCCGATTAGCGGACCTAGCTGATCCGCGTACGTCCGCATTGCGCCAGAAGCAGTCGGTCGCGAGTACCTTCTAGGGAGAGCCAGAATGCTCACGCGGTATAAAGTCACACGTTCGCGATAGAGCGACGCGGAGGGCGGGATGGCGGAGGATCCCTTATGCCTGCACGTCCTGTCGACCGATGCCAACGACCTTGGAACAAAGGGTTGCTCATCGGTCAGAAGAAACCTCTCGAACCGAAGCACGTATGGTCCATTCGAGTTCGCCTGGAAATCGCGCGGTCAAGGCGTGATCTTGCGATCTTTAACCTAGCAATCGACAGTAAACTTCGCGCCTGCGACCTGGTCAAACTGCGACTGGACAACATTTACTCGGGAACAAATGTCCGGCGTCGAGCGACAATCGTACAAAAGAAGACAGGTCGGCCGGTCCAGTTTGAGCTCACGGAGCAGTCGAGAAGTTCAGTTGAAGCCTGGCTGCCAATGCTCCGGGCTACCGGTTCCCGATATCTCTTCCCAAGTCGACTTCATGCCAGCCCTCACATATCAACCCGCCAATATGCTCGGCTGGTGCATCGCTGGGTTGAAAGCATCGCCTTAGAGCCGGCCTTTTATGGCACACACTCGATGCGGCGTACGAAGGCCGCCCAGATTTATCGTAAGACCGGCAACCTGCGAGCAGTGCAACTCCTCCTCGGCCATACGAAGCTGGAGAGCACCGTCCGATATCTCGGGATTGAGGTAGATGACGCTCTAAATATAGCCGAGCAGATCGAACTCTAATCGTCGACCACGGTGGTCGCTTACGCGCCAACAGCGGACATGACGCCTAGCGGCCTTCGCAATCTAAATTCCTGTTCGCCGTCGGTCCAATTCAATCAACGCGAGTGTCGGTTCATTGACTGGTTGTGATCACAATACGCGCATATTGCAGGCGGCGTGACCATGTCGGTTGGCTTCACTAAGTCTCGCGTTGCGGCCTGCATACTCGCGCCGAGGGCAGCATCGAAACGGACCGATAATGCGTAGCTGCCTTGCTTCCATGAGTGCTATCGCGCCAATTCCAACAGCCGACGACAGTCCGCTGGCAGCCGCCGTTCATTGAGGTTGGTCACGCAGAGCAGCAGTCCCTGCTGCCGGGGAGGCTGCCCGTACCACGGCGACAGGGGAGCCGGCGCCAGGCCGAACTGTAGGGCGCGCGAAGCGATGTCCACGTCGGACGCAGATTCGGGAAGCAAGATCGCCACCGCCAGACCGGCGGTTGCTTGCAACTTTATCGAGTCTGATGCCACCTCTCCCAGACAACGAAGCAGGGCCTCCCGTCGAGCGGCGTAAAGCTGCTTCATGCGGCGCAGATGGCGAATGTAATGCCCTTCCCGCAGGAATTCCGCCACGGCGCGCTGCACGGCCGCAGCCGGCGCCGGCGCCAAGCAAGCAGCGAGCTCAGCGAACCGACGACTCAGTTCCGGCGGTACGACCATGAAACCCAGGCGCAGCGCCGGGCTGATCGTTTTGCTGAAACTGCCGATGTGCAGCACCCGTCCTCCAGGATCGAGAGATGCAAGAGCCGGAGCCGCCCGTCCTTTCAGCTGCAGTTCGCTCAGGTAATCGTCCTCGATGATCCAGGCATCGTTGCGCCGAGCCCAGGCGAGCAGTGCAAGCCGCCGCGGCAGCGACATCGTCATCCCGAGCGGCGCCTGCTGGCCTGGTGTCACAACTGCCAATTTCGCTCCAGCGGCGGTCTGGACACCATCGGCAACATCTAGTCCTTCCGCATCGACCGGGACAGCTGTCACAGCCATGCCAGCCAGGCCGAGTGCGGTGCGTGTGAGCGGAAAGCCTGGATCCTCAATCCAAGCTCCCATCCTTCCAAGCTGAAGCCCTCGGATCGCCAGACCGAGCGCACCGGAGAATCCGCCGGTTACGAGCACCTGAGCAGGACTGCACCGAAGGCCGCGGGCCAGCCCTAAGTAAGCCGCGACCTCCTTTCGCAGCTCCGGATCGCCACGCGGATCCGGGTACGTCACCGGCGCCGCCGCAGCCCGCCGGGTCTCACGAGTCAGGATGCGTGACCACAGCTTGAACGGGAAGGCGTCTTGAGCGGGCACGCCCATCTGAAATGCCAGCGGCGCGCTTCCGAATTCGTAGAAGAGATCCGGCAGGAGTGGGGCTTCCGGCGACCGGTTAGGCGTTGAGGATAGGGGCTGCCGCTCGGCCACACGAGTTCCTGCCGGCCCGAGACCAATCGCGAACTCCTCCGCGATGAGACGTTCGTAGGCTACACGCACGGTGCCGCGGGAGACGCCGAGCTGAGCGGCCAGATCCTGCCAAGAGGGTAACCGCGCACCCGAGACGAGCCGCCCGTTCTCGATGCCCTCTCGGATCGCCGAATAAATCTGGGCAGCGAGCGGGATCCTTCTGGCACGATCGAGTTGGATGGGGAGATCAGCCATCGCGAGATGGTACAGCCAAAATGGGCAATCTTGGTACTGTTTTAAGAACAGGCGCAACGCATCTATTCGCCAACACCAGCGACCGGAGCGATCCCGATCCGGAGCCCCGGTCAATGCAGACAGCGCAGATCGCAGACACGGAGACAGGAGTTCGACAATGGCTGACATTTTGTGGATAGCCGGCGCGTCCACGCTCCCGAATGACAGGCGCCAACCTGGACTGACCAAACACTCGATGAGTCCAATGACGTCGACATCCAAGGTTGCCATCAACACATCGAGATCGGATCGAGACAATGAAAAGCGCTGTTCCACTTCCGCTTTCGGAAGTTACCCATGGCCCCTGGCATGAGATGTCGAACAGGCTTTTCAACGCTGCAACGTTTCCAGCAAAGAGACAAATGACCGAGGAGAAAATTACCATGAAGGCAATCGTGGTAACGGACCAGGCTGCGGGAACGGCCGGGATGAAGCTGGTGGAGCGGCCCGAGCCGCAGGCGGCGATGAACGACGTCGTCGTTCAGGTTCATGCGTCGGGATTCACCTGGGATGAGCTGACGTGGCCATCGACCTGGACCGATCGCCTCGGCCGTGATCGGACGCCGGTGATTCCCGGGCAAGAGCTGGCCGGAGTGGTCACCGCCCTCGGCTACGGCACGACGGGTTTGTCCGTGGGACAGCGGGTGTTCGGACTCACGGACTCGTATCGCGGCGGCACCCTGGCGGAGTACGTGGCGATCGAGGCACGCAACCTCGCGCCGCTGCCGGGCGACGTCGACTTCACGGTGGGCGCGAGCGTGGCGATGCCGGGCCTGACTGCGTGGCAGGGACTGTTCGAGCACGGCCGCCTTCAGGCGGGGCAGAGCGTCCTCGTGCACGGCTCGGCCGGCGCAGTCGGGTCGATGGTAACCCAGCTCGCACGTGAAGCCGGCGGCTACGTCATCGGCACCGGACGCGCCGCTCACCGTCAGAAGGCGCTCGACTTCGGCGCGCAGGAGTTCGTCGACCTCGAGAACGACGCCCTGGAAGACGTCGGCGGAGTCGATCTGGCTTTCGATGTCTTCGGCGGCGACATCGCGAAGCGGTCCGCGGGCCTGATTCGAGCCAGAGGAACGCTGGTGACCATCGCCGGCCCGACCGAGGCAAGGCCCGCCAACGGCTTGGTGGTAGACTTCGTTGTCGTGTCCGATCGCGCCCAACTGAGTGAGATCGTCCGGCGCGTGCGTGACGGACGGTTGCGGACGAACATCGGCAACGTCTCGACCCTCGACGATGCCGTCGCCGCCTTCAACCCGACCAAGCGGATCAAGGGGAAGACGATCATCCGCGTTCGTCCGTGAGCGACACGCGCCCATCGATGCACGCAGCCGGCCGGAGCTGTCCAGATTGGCCGGCCGCGAACGGGCTTTTTAACGCTGGAACATATTCAGCAAAGAGACAAATGACCGAGGAGAAAATTATCATGAAGGCAATCGTGGTAACGGACCAGGCGGCGGGAACGGCCGGGATGAAGCTGGTGGAGCGGCCCGAGCCGCAGGCAGCGATAAACGACGTCGTCGTTCAGGTTCATGCGTCGGGGTTCGTCCCGACTGAGCTGGCGTGGCCCTCGACCTGGACCGATCGCCTCGACCGTGATCGAACACCGTCGATCCCTGGGCACGAGCTGGCCGGAGTGGTCACCGCCCTTGGCTACGGCACGACGGGGCTGTCGGTGGGACAGCGGGTGTTCGGCCTCACGGACTGGTATCGCGACGGCACCCTGGCGGAGTATGTGGCCATCGAGGCACGCAACCTCGCGCCGCTGCCGGGCGACGTCGACTTCACGGTGGGCGCGAGCCTGCCGATCTCGGACCTGACTGCGTGGCAGGGACTGTTCGAGCACGGCCGCCTTCAGGCGGGGCAGAGCGTCCTCGTGCACGGTGCGGCCGGCGCAGTCGGGTCGATGGTGACGCAACTCGCACGAGAGGCCGGCGCCTACGTCATCGGCACCGGACGTGCCGCCGACCGACAGAAGACGCTCGACTTCGGCGCGCAAGAGTTCGTCGACCTCGACAACGACGCCCTGGAAGACGTCGGCAGAGTCGATCTGGTGTTCGATGTCATCGGCGGCGACATCGGAAAGCGGTCCGCGGGGCTGATTCGAGCCGGAGGAACACTGGTGTCCATCGTCGGACCGGCCGAGGCGCGGCCCGCCGATGGCCTCGCGGTCGACTTCGTTGTCGAGTCCGATCGTGCCCAACTGAGTGAGATCGTCCAGCGGGTGCGGGACGGACGACTGCGGACGAACATCGGCAACGTCTCGGCCCTCGACGATGCCGTCGCCACCTTCAACGCGACCGAGCGACGCGCGGGGAAGACGGTCATCCGCGTTCGTCCGTGAGCGACGCACAAGCGCCTGGTGGCCGGACTGCCCGAGGAAGACCCGCGCCGCCGTCGCCGACCGCATTGCGCACGCTCGAGCGCGAGAGAGAAATACCGGGAGTGTCGCAAGGACCCGCTCGATCAATCAAACATGTAGGAGTCACCGATGTCGTTTCGCTTCATCACCAAGTCTATCCACGCCTACCTAATCGATTATCCCGTCGCGATCGTCTTGATCGCAGCGCCGTCCGCGCTGAAGCTCGGCCAGAGCGGACCGGTCGCAATGTGGCTTTCGGTTGCTGTCGGTGTCGCGGCGCTACTTTTGGCTGCCCTGACCGACCATCCCACCGGGCTCGTCCGCATCATTCCCTACTGGCTGCACCTGTGGGTCGATCGCCGTCGGGGTAGTGTTTGTCATCGCCCCATTTGCCCTCAAATTCTTCGGGCTCGACGCCTGGTACTACTGGGTTCTCGCTGCCGCTGTCCTGCTCACGACGTCAGTCTTTAACGCGCCTGAGCAGCCAGTCGCGATGCGTTTGGGATTGGACAGGCGCACAGCGGGCTGAAGGCGGCGACGGCCTCGTCGAGGGTCGTTCGTCGAGTAACGCCGAGAGCAACCATTTCAACCAACACGAACAGGAGCCCCCTAATGTCCGACAGCTTTCCACTCCCAACTAAACCCGAAGGCGTTATCCCGTCTCTGCTCAAGCGATTTAACTCCGGAAAGATCGAGGCAATGATGGCCTTGTACGCCCCGGAGGCGGTATTCGTCGCGAACGACGGGCGAACAATCACTGATCGCGCCGAGTTCACGGCCATACTGGAGCACGATATCAAGCTCGGCCTGCCGCTGAAGGCAAATGTGCGCCATGTGTTCGTCGGCGGCGACACCGCCCAGATTGTGGTGGACTGGTCAATTGACGGAACAGGTCCTGACGGCAAGGTCGTGCACATGCACGGCACAGCGAGCGACATCATGCGGCGCGGCGCGGATGGGTTCTGGCGGTACATTATCGACAATAATCAAGGCACGGCGGTGCGACATCCCGGCTCCTGAGGGATTAGGTCGTGAGCAGCGCGTCCCTGATCCTGACCGACCGCAGCCTGGCGCTCTCCGAGCCTAAGGCCGTCGGCGCGCAGGACAGCACAAAGGTGCTCGCCGCGTCGAGCCTAGGCAGCTGCCTCGTGTTCGTCAGCAGCGCCGTCGTCACGGTCGCGCTCGCGGCGATTGGCCGAGAGATGCGCCTGTCGCCGCTCGACTTGCTGCCGCTCGCGGCCCTGACCTTGGTCGCCGGCGCTCTGGGTGACCGCTTCGGACAGAAGCGGATCTTCCTCGCGGGGATCGCTCTCTATGGCCTGGGCGCGACCGCGATTGGTTTCGCGCCGAGTTTCGCCCCACTCATCGTCGGCCGGTTCCTGCAAGGCTTGGGCGAAGCCTTGATCCTGCCCAACGGCCTTTCCGTGCTCGGGCAGGCCTTTCCCGCCGACAAGAAAGCCCGTGCGGTCGGCATCTGGTCCGGCGCCGCGGCTGTCGCCAGCGGCGTCGCGCCCGCGATCGCCGGCGCGATCCTCGATTACGGGTCCTGGCGGACGACCTTTCTGATGCTCCTGCCCGTAGTCGCCGGCGCGCTGGCCGTCGGCACCGTGTGGATACCCAAAGACTCCCCGACGAGCCACGCCCGGGTCGACGTCGGTGGCGCGGTCTTTTCGACAGTCGGGCTCGGCGGGCTGGGTGCGGGGCTGACCAGCCTGACCAACGGTTCCGGTCTGAACCTTTGGGTGCTCGTCACCCTGATCGTCGGTCTGGGCGGCTTAGCCTGCCTCATCGTGACCGAACGGCGATTAGGCGACAACGCCATGCTGCCCCCGTCCCTCTTCGCCTCGCGGTCGGTCGTCGGCGCGAACCTGTTCACCGCGCTCCTCTACGGAGCGTTCACGATCATGCTAACCTTGATCCCGTTCGTGATGATCCGGGGCGCGCACCTGCCGACGCTGGTGGCGGGCCTGGCCTTCATTCCCCTGCAAGTGCTGATTACGGTCGTCTCGCCGCTCGCCGGCATGCTCTGCCGCCGGTTCGGCCGGCGCTTGCCATTGTTCGCCGGCGGCGCCGTCGTCGCCTTGGGATGCGCCATGACGCTCCGTGTCGGTTCGAACGCGACCTATTGGGCGGACATCTTCCCCCCCATCCTGTTGCTGTCGCTGGGCATGAGCCTGGCGATCGCACCGTTGACGACCCTCGTCCTCACCTCCGTCGAGTCCGATCGCGCCGGAACAGCGTCTGGTGTCAACAGCGCGGTCTCACGCGCCGGGTCCCTCTTCGCCATCGCCCTGCTGGGCGGCGTCCTGCAGCAGGGCGGTCCTCAGCTGTTCTCAGGATTCCACATGGCGATGGCTGTCGCCGCGGTCGCGTGCGTTCTCGCCACGCTCGCGGTGTTCATTATCGAGCCGGGGCCCCACGTCGACTTCATCCCGCGAGACTGACCCGTTCGGTGTCCGTAATCAGCAGGCCGGCAAGGCCGGGAGGAAACAATGAAGAACGAAGACCAACCTATAGGCAGAAGGAGAAAGCCCATGAAGATCCGAACCATCATCGCCGCCACCTGCGCCGCCCTCGCCTTCTCGATGGCCGGCCCCATCTACGCCCATGATAGCGAAGCGCAAACCGTCACGAAGAACTTCGAGACGGCCATTCCCAATATCCCTGGCAAGTCGCTGATCGCCGTGGAAGTCGATTACGCGCCCGGCGCGGCCTCCGTGCCCCACACCCACGCGAAGTCGGCTTTCATCTATGCCTATGTGATTTCGGGCGCTATCGAGTCGAAGGTGAATGACGGCGAGACGCGCATCTATCGGGCAGGCGAGAGCTGGTCCGAACCGCCGGGCGCTATCCATTCGATCAGCCGCAACGCGAGCAAGACCGAGCCGGCAAAGCTGCTCGCTGTGTTCGTCCTCGACACCAATGACGACCCTCTGACCACGCCCATCAAATAAACCTTCAGACGTTGTCATCCGGACCGCGGGAGGTATGTTAGCGGAGCCCGGAAGGACCGCTTCGGGTCAAACTCGGAAGTGGAGAGCCATTCGCGGCGAGTCCGCACTACCCCGATGAACGGACATCGTGAGACCGGGCCGACAGGTCCGTTTCGTGCCACTTCCAGAAATTCCAGAAGTTGGAACCGGATGAACACAAATAACGGTCTCTCCCTGGCCCATCCGCGACAAAACGGTGTTCGTCCCCTCGACCTCGAGAACACAGCCGTGCCGCCTCCATTCTTCGATTAGCCGGTCGGCGTTCATGATCCCCTCGCGTCACCAAGAAGTGAGATGCCTAGAGTCATTAGCTTCCAGCCCACGGATGTGCGGCCTTGCTGGTGGCGGTTCAACGCTTTGACAATCCGGCCGAGGCAGCAGCGAAAGCGCATCACCCCTTCAACCCTCGCTCGCGCTGAATGACTTTCATGGCTGGTCGGAGGCAGTCTGTGAAAAGTGCGAAACGAAGCGCCAGAGGTGCGGAACTTTGTGGTAGGCGAGCGTCATAGCAGTGTTCATGCTGGCCCTTGCGGACGAACGAGCGACCCACTGCATGGATGAAGCCAATTCCGGCGATTGCATAGCTGACCACATCAGCAATCACGGCAGTACCTCACGACCTGCTCAATCTGCGACCGCTGAGGAATGCCGATATCCCGCAATGTCCGGTCATCGAGTTTCGCCAAGGCAGCGACGGCCTTTTTGATCTCGCGCTCCCGGCGCCCATGCTCGGCGAGCAGCGTCCGAAGACTGCCCGCAGACCCAGTTAACGAAGGAGTTCGCTGATAGGCGACCAACGAAGGCGACGAAGAGGATTGGCGTTTTGGCAACATAAGATTCTCCCTGAACAGGCGCGGAGCTTTGACCACTGGCAGTTACGGGATCATCACTGGCGTGGACAATACGGTTACGGCCGTAATTTCGCGGCGCCACATTCTCATCATTTTTAGAATGGCTCGACTGGCAGCGCGAACACATAGCCAATGCGCAAAACTTAGCCGGAGGGAATCGAAACTCAAATTCACCAGCAAGGTGAGGCCAAACAGGTTGAAGTCCGTGGACGCTCGCGATCAACGGGATCGGCAGCAATTCCATAAAACGAAGATATTCGACGCCGTTCAAGCGCCGGTTTCACTGGCTAGATCGACTCTCCCCTGCTCCGCGTGCATATCGAAAATATCGAGATCGGCGCCAGCCGAGAAGTGCCGAAGGCCGCTGCGCAGGATGGTCGCGCGGCTACCGGCGTCTCGCGGCAAGTGAGGGGTCACATCGATTCACACAAAACCCACTTCGCATGTCGTGATCACCGCGAGTGATTTCTTCACTTTTCCTTGGGCGGTTGGATCGAAATGGCGAGGCGTTGGAGTAGGTCGGACGAAGCACCTGTACCGTGCGGCTCGGTCGAAGTGAGCGTTCTTGGAAGCATGCAATCGGTAAGCAGCCGTCCGTCAAGGTGATCGATTTCATGTTGAAAGATGCGTGCCGGCCATCCTTTGAGGGACCAGGTTTTCCGCTGGCCATTCGGCTGAAATCCTTCGACCTGGATCGCCCAGTAGCGGTAAACATCCGCCTTAAAACCGGGAATGCTGAGACACCCCTCTGTCTCGATCACCATCTCCGGGGAAGTCGCGTACCAAATCGGATTGATGACTGCCTCAAACGGGAACGGATATCGATTCCGAGCCTTTTGCTGTTCGGGAGTCAGATGGCTCATCCGATCTTCAGTGTCTTCGACGACGAACAGACGTAATGGCACCGCAATTTGCGGCGCCGCGAGGCCTACGCCTTTTCCCGCGAGCGTGGCACGCATGACGTCGATCAGTTCGTGAAGCGCGGGTGTCCCTAACAGTTCTTGCGGTACACTCCGCGTGCCGTTACGGAGCGCCGGATGGCCGACTTTGACTATCTCGACAGGGGTCGCAGGAACATCAAAGCTCATTGGCGATCCCAAAAGAGTGCGTGCGGTCTACGTACATAGGATTAGCCGAGTGGTGTGCCCACCGTTTAGTTGCCATCGAGCAATCCGATCCTTTCTCTTTCACGTAAGCGCTGGCGGGCTCGCTGGGCGCGTATCACTGCGATTGTAGGACCTCAAGTGCGGTGGGCGATCTTCAGCATCTCTGCGGCGCGCTCGCCAATGATAACGCATGGCGCCATGGTGTTGCCGGTTGTGATGCGCGGCATAATTGAACCGTCAGCGATACGAAGATTATCGATTCCGTGGACCTTGAGAGAGCCGTCCACCACCGACATCGCATCCTGTCCCATCTTAGCAGTACATGTCTGATGCCAATAGCTGCTTGCTGCGTCACGGATGAAGTTCTCGAGTGCGGCGCCTTTGAGAATGCCTGGCATCACCTCCCGCTTGACGAACGGGCTCAGTGGAGCAGAGTTGCCGACTTCGCGGCAAAGCTCGACGCACGCTATCGCCGCCTTCATATCATCCGGGTGCGCCAATGTGTTGGCCTCGATCTCGATCGGGGACTGAGGATTGGCACCCGTCAGGCGGATGCGGCCCCGGCTCTTTGGCCGCACGACGCCTGCAAGCAATGACCAGGAACCCGGCGGTGGACTAAATTGGGCTGCTGTCTCTGCACTGCAGAACGGCACCTCACCCTGGCAGGTTTGCAGATCCGGGGTATCGAGATCAGGATCGCTCTTCCAGAAGTACGTCGCTTCACACATGTTGTTGCGTGGAGGGAGTGCCTGGGGATACTCCCAAACACACCCAAAACCGACATGGTCCTGAAAGTTTTCGCCAACGCCTGGAAGGTGCTGCACGCAAGGTATTCCCAGCCGCTTCAGTTCGGTTTGGTCACCGATTCCCGACAACATCAGCACCTTTGGCGTGTGGATCGCGCCCAACGATAATACCACCTCCACTCCGGCAGCGATGCGTTGAACCTTTCCATCATGAACGATCTCGACGCCGCTGGCTCGCTTGCCGCTCATGACAAGTCGAGTGACCAGTGCCTGGCAGAGCACCGTCAGGTTCGGCCGGTCCATGCAGGGAAAAGCATAGGAACGGAATACGGATTGCCGCATTCCGTCGCGGACTCGCAAGTCGATGATAGAGGCACCGCCATCACCTTCCATCATCAGCCCGTTCTGGCTTTGGAAGGTCGGAATGCCAACCGAGCGTGCGCCTTCGACCATGGCAGGGGCCACCGGGTTCGGGTCCGGCGCGGGCTGAACAAAAACCGGTCCTCCGGTCCCGCGACATCTTGGGTCCGGCACGCCGTGCCAATCTTCGATGCGGCGATAGATGTTCAGTACCGATTGGTAGCTCCATGCGGCGTCCCGAGCCTCGGCCGCGAAGAAATCCCAGTCGTTCTTGTGCCCGCGCGCCCAGGCCATGAGGTTGATGCTGGATCCACCGCCAAGTATCTTGCCCATATTCAGCGGAATGGAGCGCCCATTAAGGTGTGGGTTCGGCTGGCCCATAAAAGCCCAGTCATGTTCGCCGCCAATGTTCAGAGGCCATTGGCCGGCTTCCTTGATGCTTGGCATATCGTCGCTGCCGCCGGCCTCCAGCAGGAGGACGCTGACCTCCGCGTTCTCGGCCAATCGGCGCGCCACCACTGAACCAGATGAGCCAGATCCGCAAACTATGAAGTCATAGTGCAGCTTGAGTTCAGCCGTGAGCTTTTTTTGGTTGGCACGTACCCGTTCGGCAAATCCTGCCGTCTGAGTGTCCCGCTCGGGATCAGTTTCAAACCTGGCACTGCTCATTATATCCGCCTTTTACGATTGCTCATGGAAGTAAGATGTCCTTGCTCGCGCAGGCTATTTGCACCAGAACCGTCTCCATCAGGCTGTCGCTCATCGCGCTTTCCTCCGTCGCGGAGTCCTGATCGCAAGCGTCCGACGGTCATCGCTCAGCCGAGGTCGCCGCCTGCCACGGGCAGGTAACGCCAGTGGTGTAGGAGGCCTCGTCCGAGGCCAGGAATAGGATTGCCGCCGCCTGCTCCGCGGTCGTGCCGAAGCGTTTCATCGGGCTGGAGGAGAGGGCCTGATCTACGATCTGCTGGTACCAGACCTTCTGCGGGGCGGGGTTGCGCTGAATGCGCCGCGGCGGTGCCTCCGTCGCGCCGGGGGCGACGCCGCAGACGCGGACGCCGTGCTCCGCGTATTCGAAGGCGAGGCAGGCGGTGATGGCGTTCACGCCGCCCTTAGCCGCCGCGTAGGGAGCGCGGTTCACCCCCCGCGTCGCCACGGACGAGATGTTTACGATAACGCCGCCGCCCTCCTTCAGCATCACCGGCAGCACGGCCCGGCAGCACCAGAGCGTCGGGAAGAGCGAGCGGCGGATCTCTGCCTCGATCTGCGCTTCCTCAAATTGGGCAAAGGGCTTGGCCCAGATCGTGCCACCGACGTTATTCACCAGGATTTCGATGCGGCCGAAGCGCGCCCGCGCCCGTTCCGCCGCCGCCGTTGCGCCGGCGAAGCCTTCCAGGTCTGCGATGACGGTCAGCGCCTCGGCTCTCGCCTCTTGCCGCACCTCCTCGACGAGGTCGGAGCGGTCCACGAGGATAACGCGAGCCCCTTCCCGCGCAAGTTGCAATGCGACCTCACGGCCGATGCCCTGCGCCGCCCCGGTCACTACGGCAGTCTTGCCGACGAAGCGGTCCGGATAGGGCGTCATCGCGGCCTCACACCACGTGCCGGTGGATTTCGTCGATAGCGGTCACCGCGCCGCTCGGAGAGACCTTCTCTTAGTAGAAATCCTTCTAAGGGCACATCACTTTGTGATCGGCCCGAACTCATTTGTCCGTCATGCACCATCTGGAGCGGCTTCGTATGCGGATTGTCGATTTGATCGATTGGATGGGACATACCGACTCTCTCCATTAGCTCTCGTTTCGGACTCACGTGATCCGATCCATCCCTCTATCCTGCTTTGATATTGTGTCCTGCAAACCTAGATCGGCCCAGCATCGGCGTCATTGGTTGTCGGCGCCCTTTCGCTCGTACGGCCGCGCACTGCGCGTTGCGCCCGAGAGTTCGTTGGAGGTAGCGTCGCAAGGCTCATCGGCTTGACCTACGCCAGGGTCATGAGCTCAAGCCTCACCATCACACCATTGCGTGGCACGCCCCATCGGAGCGAATAGGCAACTTCAATTCGTGCGTCTAATTGGTGCGACTGCTGCTGTACGATTTGCTTATGCTGGCTTGTCCGGTGCGAATTGCTGCCTCAGACATCGTGAGCCTATGTCGCACTTTCAGCGGTGCTGATACGCCCGGGCTCGGCATGATTTCCCGAATGGGAGCCTGGGGTATGACCGAAGCGACGGCGAAATTTTCGAATGAAATTAGTGTAGTCGCCAAAGCCGCTGGCGTAGGCGATCTCGCTGATGGGCTGGCTTGTTTTCAGAAACGACCGGCGTTCTAACAGACGCGCGGCGTGATCCAGACGAACCGACTGTATGAAATAACTGCAGGTGGAGTTTCTGGTCGTAAAAAGCTTCTGAAGGTAGCGTAGCGAGATTCCCGCCTTGACCGCCACGTCGCAAGGACCGAAATCCGGATCGGCAAAGTGATCCTTGATCATATCGCAGATACGCGCGAACAGCTTGTCTGTGTGAAGAGAGGAACCTTCTGGATCGGGCGGCGCGAATAATGCGCCCAATAAATCGTAGAATGCGAGACGCATGTAGGCGTTAGCCGAAACGGACATTGATTGCTGGTCTTCAACGCCATCCTGAAGGAGTTGACGGAGCGGTCGCGCTGCGGCCGCTCCGCTACGTCGAGAAAGGCACCGCGGTTCCGAGCCCAGATGAGACACCAGGGACCGGCGCGGCAGTTGCAAAGACCGCCACCACTGGTCGCCCTCCTTCTCAGATACGTATGTCACGGGCCGCGCCGCGTCGACCAGAGCGACATCACCGACTGTAAGTTCCACAGTCCGGTCGTTCTGGATGACGACTGACCGGTCATCTGAAAGATCGCGTAGTAGTGATCCCTAGCATCAACACGGATGTCCTGGCGCGTGCGCTCGAGGCGATGAGCATTGGAACTAAGCTCCACTGCTTTCAATCCGCAAATGCTTCGGGCACGCGCTCTGCCAAAGAAGATCTTGGGTTCGATCCCACCCGGCGTGTACCGGCCACAGATCGAGCGGACCACATCTCGCCACGCTTCGTAATCCAAGTTTGGGGTGCTGAGAAAATCGCCGCTTGAATGCATCATCGCCTCTATCAAGTGCGCTCAAACTCAGAGCACCTTCTCGGGATGAGAACTCGGGGTAAGGAGTTTTTCTTCCATACCGGCGGCGCCGAGATGAGCTCTTCCCATGTGGCAGGACATATTCACGATGACACCGATTTAACCGCACTTTTGAATCACGATTGATCACGCCTCTGAGACTTTACAGTACGGGTCTGAGGCAATGGATCTCAATCGCAATGCCTATCGGTTTGAGCGGACACAGCTGGATGTTCGCTTCGTTGGCGTGGATCATGAGTAGGAACGAGCCAGCTTTCCAAAATGACCTGCGGCTTTTTCCGACTCACTAAACTACTTCTGAACAAAGAATTCACCCGGTGCGGACGGACTCGAGGTCATTAGCCCGGTGCGCATCTGTACAGGCAGAAAGGGCGCGATCGTCTCATGACGTTTATCTAGGTTGCGATACGCTCCGATCGTCTCGACGATAGTTGCGAGCATCGCCGCCCACTTAACAGACTGACCGACACTTCGGAGAAAACAAGCCATGACATCAAGCATCATTGAACGTCTCGACACAGCATTGGTCGAGGAGTCGGCCGATGGTTTGTTTCGTTGTAATCGTGCGATATTTACCGATGTCGGGTTCTTTGAGTTGGAGACGAAGCACCTGTTTGAGGGAAACTGGGTGTATCTCGCGCACGAGAGTCAGATTGCGAACAAGAATGACTACTTCACGACCTGGATGGGACGACAGCCCACCTTTATCACCCGCAGCAAGGACAACGAACTTAACGCCTTCATCAATGCCTGCAGTCACCGTGGCGCAATGCTTTGCCGTTACAAGCGCGGCAGCAAGTCGACATTCACCGGCCCGTTCCATGGTTGGACATTCAGCAATTCCGGAAAGTTGCTGAAGGTGAAGGATCCTGACGGCGCCGGTTATCCCGAGCAATTCCACAATAAAGGCTCGCACGATTTGAAGAAGGTAGCGAGGTTCGAGGCCTATCGCGGCTTCCTGTTCGGAAGCCTCAACCAGCATGTGAGGCCATTGGCCGAACATCTCGGCGAGGCTACGAAGATCATCGACCTGATGGTCGACCAGGCCCCCGACGGACTCGAAGTTTTGCGCAGTTCGTCCAGCTACATCTACGACGGCAATTGGAAGCTGCAGGCTGAAAACGGTGCCGACGGCTACCATGTGTCGTCGGTGCATTGGAACTACATTGCCACGACGAGCCGCCGCAATGCGGAATCGGATGACGTCAAGGCGACCGATCTCAGCAAGATGAAGGGTGGTTACTATTCGTTCGAAAACGGGCACATGGTCGTTTGGTCCAGGTTTGCCGACCCAACGACTAGGCCCGCCTACGCGCACCTCGACCAACTCACGGCAAAGCATGGCCGCGCCAAGGCTCAATGGATGGTCGAGAACCTGCGCAATCTCTGCCTCTATCCAAATCTCTATCTGATGGACAGATGAGTTCGCAGCTGCGCGTGACCCGCCCGCTGGCAGTGGATAAGACCGAGGTGACGATCTACTGCATCGCGCCGAAGAATGAGCCGGCAGAGGAGCGGGCGCGCCGCATTCGCCAATACGAAGATTTTTTCAATGCCAGCGGCATGGCGACGCCCGACGATCTAGAGGAATTCCGCGCCTGTCAGCAGGCATACATGGGTAAGGTGATGCGCTGGAATGACTTGTCGCGCGGCGCAACGCACTGGATCGAGGGGGCCGATGAGGAGGCGCAGGCGATCGACTTACGTCCGCTGAGAAGTGGAGTAAAGATCGAGGACGAAGGCCTTTTCCTTGTTCAGCACGGCTATTGGTCCGACGCGCTGCGCGCGGCCGTGATCAAGGGAGATGGCGCATGAGCACGATCCCCTTGTCCGGGGTCGAAGCGTTTCTCTATGCCGAGGCCCGCGCCCTCGACGATCGGGACTGGGACACGTGGCTGGCCTTCTACGCGCCCGACGCGAGCTTCTGGATGCCGGCCTGGGACGACAACGACAGACTTGTCGAAGACCCTCATGCGGAGATTTCCCTGATCTACTATGTTCGTCGCAGCGGCCTCGAAGATCGCGTCTTCCGCATCAAGACCGAACGGTCGAGCGCCAGCACCCCCGAGCCGCGGACGTCGCACAATATTTCAAATGTCGAAATCCTCTCCCAGGACGACAGCAAAATCGACCTCCGCTTCAACTGGCTGACGCTCAGCTATCGTTACAAAATCGTCGACACCTATTTCGGAGTTTCCTTCTACACCCTCGAAATTACAGGTGAACGCCCTCTGATCAAAGCCAAAAAGGTGGTTCTGAAGAACGACTACATCCACCACGTCATCGACATCTATCACATCTGATGATGGCAGGCAGGCGTGCTACACAAGATTGCTCTCAATTTTGAAGATGGAATCACTAAGTTCATCGATGCAGCCGAAAGCGAAAGCATCGCCGACGCCGCTTATCGCCAGGGCATTAATGTGCCGCTCGACTGCACCAACGGCGTTTGCGGCACTTGCAAGGCTTTTTGTCAATCGGGTGCGTTCAACCCTGGATCTTACATCGAGGATGCGTTGAGCGATTCCGAAGCGGCCGAAGGCTATGTCCTTTGTTGCCAGGCGAAGGCGAAGAGCGACATGGTGATCGACGTCCTGGCCTCCTCCGGTGCGTGCAAAGTGAAACCCAAGAACACGATGGCCGAGATCGTCAAGGTCGAGGCCTTGTCGGCCCACCGCATAAGGCTGTCGGCCAAGCCGCTAGATGGTGTGCTTCCGATGTTCTTGCCGGGACAATATGTGAATGTCACCGCTTCGAACGAGACTGTGACGCGGCCCTATTCGCTCACCTCTGCGCCGGGCGCCGACGTGGCGACCTTCATGATCCGCAACGTGCCGGGCGGCAAGATGAGCGCCTACCTCGAGGCGAAGGCCAAGGCCGGTGACAGGCTCCTTCTCAACGGCCCGTTCGGTAGTTTCTACCTTCGTGCGCCGCGACGGTCGATCCTGTTCCTTGCCGGAGGGACCGGCGTCGGGCCGATCTTGTCGATGCTCGAGCATCTGGCCGCGCGGGGTGCTAACGATCAGCCCGTGCAACTCGTTTACGGCGCGCGCGATGACGCCGATCTGGTCGAGGTCGAACGGATCGAGGCGCTCGCAGCGCGTATCCCTAAGTTCGCCTATCACACCACCTGTTCGGGCCCTGGAAGCCGGCATCCGCTGACTGGCCATGTCACAGATCATTTTGCCGACGGTGCGCTTAACGGCGACGTGGACGTATATCTGTGCGGGCCGCCCGAGATGGTCGAGAGCGGGCGCCAGCATGTCGCGAAGCTCGGCATATCGTCCGCAAACGTCCATTTCGAAAAATTCGTTCCTGCGAGCGAGGTCTTGGCAGTGTGACGTCAGGCCCATCGCCGGTATGAGACCTCTAACCCTCCCTGGTGCGGAGACATGCCTACGGAGATCGAGGCCCGCGGCGGTCCTTGGAGAAGACCGACGGTTACGTTTTGAAGAAGGCCAACGTGATCAATGAGCGGCGTCGCATGATTATGAAAGTTCTTCTTTCCGCGTTGTTCGCGGCCGCTGTAATAATCCCTGCGGCACTTGCTGATGAACAAGAGGATGCCTACGCCGCCGTCGAACGTTGGTCAGCGGCATTCAACTCTGGCGACGTCGAACAGATAGTTCGCATGTATACGGATGATGCGCTGGTACTCGGTACTCTTAGCCCCGGCATGATTTCAAAGCCCGATGATCTTCGTGCTTATTTCAAGGCGGCGGTAGCCCTGGCGGAATTGTCCGGAATTTCCACGGACAAGCGCATCCTTGGCTATCAGCCGTACTGGCAGCGCTTGGCCACGAACCTTCGCGCCAGCAACATTGAAGCCGGTCGCGAAGCGTTGAGGGTCGCCATTGGACTGTCGACCGACAGCACCGTACGGCAGCATTTGCGGCTCCGCCTGCACACCACCAGCTCCGGTCAAATCTGACAGCCGCATGCTTGACGCAGGCGGGATTTGGAGGGGCTTCCTGTTGCGCAAAAGGCCGGGCCCCTGGGACTGGCAGCCTTGAACAGGCCATTAGCCGAGCCGCGTTCGTGCGATGAACGGAAGCAATACGAGCGAGATCAGGAGCAGCATAACCGACATCGCCGCCACGCTCGGGTCGGTATAGGACAGCATGTGCTGCATCAGGCGCAGCGGCAGGGTATCATTGCGGGTGATGAACAGCGACAGCGAGATGTTATCCATTGACAGCAGGAATGCGGCGATTGCGCCGGCAATCACCCCCGGGCGGATGTGCGGGAGCGTAATCCGGAAGAAGGTTCGGGCCGGCCCGACGCCGAGGTTGAGCGATGCGCGCTCGAGCGACCGGTCGAAATTGGCGAGCGAAGCCAGCACCATCGCGATAACGTAGGGAATCCCGAGCACGGCGTGGCCCAGGGTGGCGGCAACCAGGCCGACATTGAGGCCGAGCATGGGAAGTGAGAACAGCATCCCAAGGCCGAGCACGATCGCGGGCAGCGCGATCGGGAGCATCAGAAACGTCTGTATCAGTGTGCGCCCCGCGAAGCGATGATGGTTGATGGCAATGGCGGCGGCGCTGCCGGCAACCGCCGACAACACGGTGCTCGCGACCGCAATGATGACGCTCTTGCAAAGGCCATCCATCAACAGGTCCGAGTGCAGCACCGAGGCGAACCAGCGCAGGCTCATTTGGGCCGGCGGGAAATCCGGCCGTTCCCCGTTATTGAACGCAACCGCCGCCGCGACGGCGATAGGAAGCAGCAGGAACACCACCACTGCCGCCGCGTAAAGGCGGAGCGCCGTGCCGTTGCGTTGGGTGTCGTCCGGTTGACTCATAGGGTCAGGGCCCACGGCGCCAGGCGCTTTAGCAGGAGATTGGCGGCAATGAGGAACGATGCGACGAGGCCAAGCACCACGGTAGCCATCGCTCCGGCCAGCGCCCAACTGCTGTTGGTGATGGCTTCGTAGTAGATGGCCGGCGCGATCAACTGGAATTTGGTCGATCCCATCAGCGCCGGCATCGCGTAGTCGCTCAGGACGCCGGCGAAAACGAGCTGGCCGCCGGCGACCATGCCGGGCACCGACATCGGCAATGTGACGCGAAGAAACGTCCGCGCGCCTGACGCTCCGAGATTGCCCGACGCCTTCAAGAGATTGCCGTCGATCTTCTGCAACGCCGTGATCAATGGGATGATCATCAGCGGCAGGTAGCGGTGAATCATGCCGACCATCATGCCTTCGGCTTCGAACAGCATGCGCAGCGGCGCATCGATCAGGCCAAGCCGCAGCAGAAGGTGGTTGATCAGGCCGCTATCCGCCAGGATGATGGTCCAGCCGAAGGCCCGCATGATGACGCTGACGTAAAGCGGAACGTAGACGCACCACAGCAGCAGGTTTCGCGCCGAGTCGGATGTTCTCACCACGAACTGCGCGAAGGGAAAGGCCACCAGCAGCGACACGACCGTCGAGATGGCCGCGACCAGCAAGGTGTTGGACAAAACCTTGACGTAATACGGGTCGGTCAGGACTTTCAGGTAGTTCGCGGTAGTGAAGGCCGGCACCGTCAGGCCCTGGGGATCATCGAAGTAGACGCTGTTGCGGACGACGATAGCGAGCGGCAGCAGGAAAAACGGTAGCAGCAGCGCGCCGGCGGGAAACAGCCAGATCCAGGGAGCGTAGGCGCTGCGTTGCATGAGCGTCAGTCCACGCGGGCGAGCCGACAGCAGGCCGGATCGAATTCGACGTACACCGGACGGCCGGCGGTAGCCTCAATCTGGCCGCGCCCGTTGACCGGGCGGTCGACGACGATCTGCTGGCCCCCGCATGTCAGCACGATCCGCTCCTGCGCGCCCAGGAAGGTGGAAAGCGCGACTGTTGCCGGCCGGCCGATATGGACGGCGCTCGGCCGTTCGCCGATCGAGATGTCTTCGGCGCGGATATAAACCAGCACATCGCCCGGTTGGTCGATCCCGCGCGGGAGTTCGGGTGCATCGAATTCCAGTCCGTCGCCGAGGCGGAGCCGTGGCTTGCCGCCCGGCGCCGTCTGTAGGGTGGCATTCATCGTGTTGATCGAGCCGAGAAAACGCATGACATAGCTGTCGGATGGCCTCTCGTACATCATCCGCGGCGTATCGATCTGGGCAATTCGTCCGCCCTGCATGACGGCAATCCGGTCCGCCAGCGAGAACGCCTCGCGCTGATCGTGCGTGACGAGAATCGTGGTAACTTTGAGCCTGCGTAGCAGCAGAGACAATTCCACCTGCATGTCCTCGCGCAGGTTCCGGTCGAGAGCGCTGAACGCCTCGTCGAGCAACAGGACGTCCGGCTGCACCGCCAGCGCGCGCGCGATGGCCACGCGCTGGCGCTGGCCGCCGCTGAGCTGGGACGGATAGCGCTCGCCAAGCCCGTCGAGCTTGAGCAAGGCCAGCATGTCATTGACGCGTGCGACGCGCGTGGCAGGATCGAGGCCGCGGGCTTCGATTCCATAAGCGATGTTGCGGGCTACCGTCAGGTGCGGAAATAATGCGTAGTGCTGAAACACCATCGCGGTGTTGCGACGGTGCGGTGGAACTCCGTTCAAGACCCGCCCACGCAGACGGATGGTGCCTGTGTCCGGTACCTCGAAGCCGGCAATCAGATTGAGTAGCGTCGACTTGCCACAGCCGCTCGGGCCAAGCAGGGCAACGATTTCGCCGCGGTTGATGGCGAGGTTGCAGCGCTCGATCGCCACCACGCCATCAAAGAACCGGCCGACATCGACCAGCTCAAGTTCAGCCACGGTTGTGGCATCATGGGTGGGCGGCGCGCCACGCGCGGCGCCGGACATCTCAGCTCTGGACTTCACGGGTGTAGCGGTCCAGCCACTCTCGCTGCTTCGATGCGGCGTATTCCTCGTCCTGGAAGAACAGTTGCGCCGGATCGAGCGACACCAGTTTCTTCAGCTCGGGCGCGAGCGTGAGATCGGTGCGGGACGGGGTGCCGTACAACGCCCCGACTAATTGTTCCTGCACCGGCTTCGTCAGCGTCAGGTTAATGTATTTCCTGGCGAGTTCGACGTTCTTCGAGCCGCGCGTGATGCAGAGGTCGTAAGGAATGGCCGCGATACCTTCCTTCGGCGTGGTCTTGACGATATTCGGGGACACCTTGGACTGATTTGCGATCCGGATACCGAATTGCGGCGCGATCGAGATATCGCCGCGGTCGATAAGCTGCGTCGGCTGGATGCTGTCCGGATAAAAGGTCCGCACGCTCGGCTTGAGCGCCTTGAGCCGGGCGAAGGCCTCATTGACCGCGGCATCGGACTGGTCCTTGCCACCCACCGCGCGGACGATGCAGGAGATGAACGCGAAGGTCGCGCCGCCATTGGCTGCCGACGGCAGCGCCGTTTTGCCGTTGAATTCGGGCTTCCACAGATCGAGCCACGACGTCACCGGTTCCTTGACCTGGTTGGTGTCGATCATCATGTCGAATGTGTCGGAAATCATCGCCACACCCCAGCCGGCAGCTGGGATGGCCTGGGGAATCAGGGCTTTGGCTTCGGGAAAATCCGCGGCGCTGACCTTCTCCAACAATCCGGCATTGAGCGCGCGCAATCCGAACGAGCGCGACACCATCGCGACGTCAAAGGGCGGATTGCCACGCTGGGTCTGCAGCTTGGCTATGACGGAGGGAGAAACTTCAACGTCATATTCGACGCGCCCGAAACCCATCTGGGTAAACGGTTTGCCCACGATATCGTTGAGGGCCTGGTACGGCCCTCCGAAATGGGTGGAGCGGATCAAGGCTTCCTGCGCCCGGAGCTCTAAAACTGCAACGACCGGAGTGAAGATGGCCGCGCCGGCTGCGCTGCCGGCGGCCGACAGCAATTTGCGGCGAGTCATATCCGTCATGTCGATCTCCTGAAGAACATGCGTCCGAGCCGGCGTCGAATTAGTTCGATAGCGAATAGTTTGATACTAAACAATGTGACCCCGCAAACCGTTGTTGTCAACAGTTCGTGCCGCACGGCAATTGCTGCGGGTTGATTTAGCGGCTATTGCGGATGGGCATCGGTCGAATTTGCGGCAATGGGCAGAAGCAGTGATCAAGCGCAAGGCGAACAAGCGGACTGCGAAGTTCAGAGATAGCAAGGCGGACGCGTCGCGCCGCGTCCCGGCGAAAGCCGATCCGCAGGCAGATCCTGTCGAGACCATCCTGACTCAATGGCAACGCGAACGGCCGGATCTCGACCCGGCGCCGATGCAGCTGTTCGGTCTGGTGGCGCGGGCGCAGTTCCTTTCGACCGTGTATTTCAACGAACTGCTCGAGCAATGGAACCTGTCGCGGGGCAGCTTCGACGTGTTGGCTGCCCTTCGCCGCTCCGGGCCACCCTTTACCCTCACGCCGAAGCAACTCTCGGACTCGTTGATGTTGAGCGGCGCGGGCATGACCAGCCGGCTGGATCGCCTCGAGTCGCTTCGATTGATCGTCCGGTTGCCCGAGCCGACCGACCGCCGCAGCCTAAAAATCCAGCTGACGCCGCGGGGCGTACGCATGATCGATGAGGTGGTCCCCGCCATTGTCGACGCGCAGTGGAAGATCGCCGCGACGCTGGGCCCGGAAAAGACAGCCTCTCTAACCAAGTCCATGCGCCAGTTGACCGACGCGCTGACGAAACCCCGCGATCGCTGAGATCGCGGGTTCGGCGGGAAAAATAGGAATTGACAGCAGCAGCGCAAAATACTTAATCTCGATATAGTTCGCTATCGAATTATTCGATTGAGAACGAATTAGCGCGATCGTCCGCGGTCGGGATTTCCGTCGATCGTCAGGTTCTTATACGTAGTGGGAACCCGCTGCGGCGGACCCATCGCGGGCCGCGCAGCCGTCGCGAGTCGAGATGATCCGAGAATGAATCACGCATGATTGTCGACATCCATGCCCATTATGTTTCACCCGATCTGATCGCGGAGGCGCGCAACAACGGCGCGGCCTATGGTGTGAGCGTCGACACTGTCGACGGCGGCCTGGATCGGCTGACGTTCCTGCACAGCGGGGCGGCATTGCGGCCCTTTCTCGGCGAGTTGTGCGATCTCCCGGGCCGCCTTCCCTATCTCGACGGGTTGGATGTGGACCACCAGGCGGTGTCGGCCTGGACCGACATGAGCGGCGACGATCTGTCGCCGGAGCAAGGTGCGCGCTGGGCACGGCTGCAGAATGAAACGCTTGCGGCCGACACCGGGGCACCAGGCGGCCGATTTGAGGCCATGGGCACTCTTCCGATGCAGACCGTCGAAGGTGCGATCAACGAGCTTGACCACATCGTCAAGCGACTGGGCATGCGATCGATCGAGATGGGCACGCATGCGAATGGCCGCGAGCTCGATCACCCGGATTTCCGGCGGCTGTGGAAGCGTCTTGCCGAACTGGACGTGTTCGTGTTGCTCCATCCGCCGTTCAAGCCGGTCGGTCTCGATCGGGTCGGCGACTATTTCCTCAACAACCTGATATCCTATCCGGTCGACACCACGATCGCGGCGGCCCGTCTAGTTTTCAGTGGCATCATGGCGGAACTGCCGGAGCTGAAAATTTGCCTGGCTCATGGCGGCGGCTTCCTTCCCTATCAGATCGGACGGTTTGACCGCGGTTTCGCCGCGCATCCCGCGTGCAAGAAGACGATCACCCGACCGCCGCTCGATTTTCTCCGCTCGTTCTATTTCGACACGCTGACGCATAATACCGCCGCGCTCGATTACCTGTGCGCGACGGTCGGCGCGGATCGGCTGGTTTATGGCAGCGACTATCCTTTTGAAATGCTCGACGAGAGCGGACCGTCGCGAGTTCGGGCGATGAAGGAGATGTCCAATTCCGATCTGGCAGCAATCCTTGGTTCGACGTCACGACGGCTTCTCGGAGAGGTCTCGGCGCGACGGTCGAAACAGGCCTGAAACCTCGATCGGGCGGGACGAATTCACTGTGATCGGGCGGCTGCGGTAGTCGGGATAGCGCGATGGACAGAACGACGAGAATAGCGGTGGTCGGCGCGGGCCTCGGCGGCATGACCGCCGCCGGCCTGCTGCAGGCGGCGGGCTTTACCGTAAGCGTCTATGAGCAGGCGGCAGCGTTTTCGCGCATTGGCGCCGGGATCCATTTCAGCTCGAACGTCATGCTGGTGATGCGCCGGCTTGGAATCGAGCAGGCGTTGTCCGCTATCGGGCTGCATCCCGACGCCTTTGTCAGCCGCAAGTGGGACACCGGCGAGATCCTGTTCGAATTGCCGCTCGATGCCGGCCGCGAAGCGCATTATGGCGCGGCCTATATCAACGTGCATCGCGGCGACCTCCATGCGGTGATGGAAACCGCGCTCACCCGCGGTTCATTGCAGTTCAACAAGCGGCTGCGCGCGCTGGATGATACAGGCGATGTTATCCGGCTCGAATTCGAGGATGGAACGCAGGCCGAAGCCGATCTCGTCGTCGGCGCCGACGGCGTCAACTCGAAGGTGCGCGAATTCGTCCTCGGTCCCGGCCGGCCGCAATACACCGGCCAGATCGCGCATCGCGCGGTTTTCCCGTCAGCTCTCCTGAATGGATTGCCGATCCGGGCTTGCACCAAATGGTGGGGCGAAGGGAACCATATCCTCGTCTATTACATGACCCAGACCCGCGAAGAGGTCTATCTCGTCAGTAGCGCGCCGCAGGCCGAGTGGAGCGAGATGACGTCGTTCGTGCCGTGCGATCGCGACGAATTTCTCTCGGTGTTCGACGGCTATCACCCGGAATTGCGCCAAGTGATCGAGGCCGCGCCTGAGGTGACGAAATGGCCGGTATTTGCCCGCGAGCGGATCCCATGCTGGCACAAGAATCGGATCGTGCTGCTTGGCGATGCCTGCCATGCCATGAAGCCCTATATGGCCGCGGGCGCCGCGATGGCGATCGAGGACGCGGCCGTACTGGCGCGCTGCATCGGCGAGATCGGTCGCCGGGGGCCCGCTGAAAGCTTCGCCTGGTACGAGGCCAACCGCATGCCGCGTGTCAATAAAGTGCAGGATATCTCCTCGCAGAACATCTGGCTGCGCCAGCCTGTCGATCCGGACTGGCTGTTCAAATACGACGCTTGCCAGATTCCACTGGTTGCGCCCGCTGCTGCCGCACCCGCACCGTAAACCAAACGTTTTCCAGGAGGCACGATCCATGGACGCATTCATCTGCACGACCTGCGGGACACAATTTGCTCCATCGAACAAACCTCCGGCGCAGTGCGCCATTTGTGAGGAGGAGCGGCAATTCGTCCTGCCGACCGGACAGGCTTGGACCACACTGGGGCGGCTGCGCAAGATCCATATGGCGACGTTCCGCGACGACGGCGGCCTTATCGGTATCGGGATGTCGCCGAATTTCGGCATCGCGCAGCGCGCCTTGTTGGTGCGGGCCGCCGCCGGCAATGTATTGTGGGACTGCATCAGCCTGATCGACCCGACCATGGTCGACATCATCATTGGGCTGGGCGGATTGAAGGCGATCGCCATTTCACATCCCCACTATTATACGACCTGCGTGGAATGGAGCCGCGCGTTCGGAGACATTCCGGTCTACCTTCATAAAGCGGATTCCGAATGGATCATGCGTTCCGATCCCTGCATCCAGCTCTGGGACGGCGAGAGCAAGGAGATTGCTTCGGGCATGACGCTGATTCGCACCGGCGGCCATTATGAAGGCGGCGCCGTGATGCATTGGGCGCAAGGCGCCGGCGGCAAGGGAGCCATCCTGAGCGGAGATCTGCTGCAGGTGGTGGCAGACCGCAAGTTCCTCGGCTTCATGCGCAGCTATCCCAATTTTATCCCGCTCGGCGAGAAGGCCATTCGTGCGATCGCGGCGACCGTCGCGCCCTACCAATACGATGCGATCTATGGCGCGTTCTGGGACCGTGTGATCCCACAGCATGCCGGGATGGCGATGGATAAGTCCGTCGAACGCCATATCGAATGGCTTCAACGCGATGCGCTGTAAAAAGGCCTAGCCATGAAGATCGACGCTCCGGAGGTCATGAGCGAGGTTTTGGCGGCTTTCGATCGCTATGAACGCGCTTTGACCAACAACGACGTAACGTTACTGAAGGAGCTGTTCTGGGACAGTCCGACCACCATCCGTTATGGCGAGGCGGAGAACCTTTACGGCGCGGATCAAATCCACGCATTTCGGGCGGCGCGGCCGTCTGGTCCTCGTCCACGGGATTTGCTCTCGGTGCGCATCACGACATTCGGGCAGGATTTCGCAGTCGCGAATGCTGAATTCCGCAATCGGAGCGAAAGCCGGCTGGGGCGGCAGAGTCAGACTTGGACCAGGATCGCGGGCGCGTGGCGCATCGTTTCCGCGCATGTATCCTACATGGACGCGTAGCCGCGAGCGGTTGGTTTTCGCTTGGACCAGATTGCCGAGTTCTTGGAATGCTTGGTGGCGCACCAAGGCTCGAACCTGGGACCCGATGAGCTGTAAATCTTCTCGTTTTATGAACCTGCGAACGGCCGCTTTACGCCAAAAGCCGTCGCTCACAAATAGCACGACTCGGGTCTGCCGACGGCAGGTCACTGCGATAACGGCAACACCACGCGAGAGCACAAGTTCTGCCCATGTCAGTTTCCGGTAAGGTGAACTCTACTTTGCGCAATCACAGTTTCGTCGCACTCGCGCTTTAGCTAATGCGAACCATTGCTTAGCTTTTGATTTGAATCGGTCGACGGCGATAGTGGGACTTCGAAGCGGACGACGGCTTTCGTAAGCCGGCGCTTGGCGCTCAACTAAGGCAGCCGAGCGATGGAACCGCGGAGTAAAGCGACAACGAAAGCCTTGATGCCTGGAACATCGCTCGGGCTGGTGACGCCTCCGCCGATGCCCAACCCGGACCAGTCGTGCACAGGTGAGAGTTTGGTCGGGTGGAGAATGTCCGACGAGCAAAGTGCACGTAACCGCTGCCGCGCGAGCTACGAGATCGGCGGCGGAGGTGTTGCGATGCGACAACGTCTTCGTTGCGCGGACGCCAGCTACAATTTCGACCTACAAGGCACTGGGGCTTCCAAGGCACTGGGGCTTCTCATCTCGGAGGGGTCGCGGACACTGGAGCGAAACCACCAACAAGATCGGTGAACTAGCCAGTGGAGCAGCTTAAAGACGCTGTGTCCCAGCGCGCGGAGGGTTTATGTTCGACTTGACCCGAGCCATGATCGGAAATTCGTTGAGGAAAACGTTCGTTCCGTTCGATACGGACGTGCGCGCACCACGGTACTACGGCAATGCGTAAGGCCGCTCCGCCAAATGTCGCGCCCGGCTATGGCCGAGATACCCCTTACCCGATCGATTACGATCCGGCCGAAGTCCGTGGCTGGAACTGGAGGGGCGGCCCGCTGCGCCCATTACTCGTCGCTTTTCTCGCACTGGTGCTCATCGGCATCGTGCTTTTGGGCATCGAAAGAGAAGCCGCTGAAATCGACTTTCAATTGTTGGTTACAGCGCTGCGGGCC
The DNA here is from genome assembly GCF_900129425.1 of Bradyrhizobium erythrophlei. Lineage (NCBI taxonomy): Bacteria > Pseudomonadati > Pseudomonadota > Alphaproteobacteria > Hyphomicrobiales > Nitrobacteraceae > Bradyrhizobium > Bradyrhizobium erythrophlei. The sequence goes on from NZ_LT670817.1 coordinate 5,914,362, forward strand.
ACACCTGCAGCGAGCCTTGCCGCAGCACTTGCTGCAACGGCGCTCAGCTATCTCGCCCTTATCGGTTACGACGTCTCCGCATTACGCTATGCACGCGCGCATGCGCCGTTGAGGACGATTCTGCTCGCCTCCTTCAGCGGCTTCGCCATCGGAAATGCCGTTGGCCTGGGTGCCTTCTCAGGCGGGGCCGTACGTTATCGACTCTATACAGCTGCAGGGCTCTCGCCGGGCCAAATTGCGCGCGTGGTCTTGTTCCTTTCAATCGCCTTTGGAGTAGGGCTCGGTACCATCGCTGCTCTAAGCATGATCCTGCAGGCCAGCGAGGTGAGCCGCTTGCTCGGCGTCTCACCCCAGCCACTGCGTGCGATCGCGGCAATCATTCTGACCATAGCCAGCGGATTTCTGATCTTTTGTGCACTGCGCCGAACGCCCTGGCGACGGGGCGCGATCGACATCGATGCGCCGGGCGCAATGCTGGTGCTGATCCAGGTTCTTCTCACGGCGATCGACGTGCTCGCCGCCGCGGCCACGCTTTGGGTGCTGCTGCCCTCACTGGGAATTAGCTTTTTCGCCTTTGCCGCTATTTATTGCGCAGCGCTTGCGCTGGGCGTACTGAGTCACATTCCCGGTGGGCTTGGTGTATTCGAAGTCGCAATCCTTTACGCGGTTGGAAGCAGCGCGCCAGCGGACGCCGTGGCGGCAGCCTTGGTGACCTATCGCGGCATATACTTCCTGCTCCCGCTGCTACTCTCGACCCTCCTCCTCACCAACTTCGAACTGCGGAACTCGCTCGGCACGGCAACGGGCCAGCGGATCGGTCGTGCAGCAAGCGACCTTGCACCCCTCTTTCTCGCCGCAACCACCTTTACCGTCGGCACGATCCTTGTGGTTTCGGGCGCCATGCCGGCCTTCGTCGATCGGCTTCAAATCCTCCACATTGCCGTTCCGCTCTGGGCGGTCGAGATATCTCATTTCCTTGCCAGCGTCGCCGGTCTCTTCCTGTTATTCGCCGCGCCTGGCCTATATCGCCGGCTCGATGGCGCTTGGTGGCTGGCTCTGTCCATGACGCTGCTCGGCATCCCCTTTTCTTTGATCAAGGGCCTAGCTGTCGTCGCGCCCAGCGTATTGGCCATCCTTCTAATCGGGCTGGTCACTGCGCGCGGCCAATTCTCGCGCCGGACATCGCTGCTTTCCCAACCGATGTCTTTGGGCTGGCTTATCGCCACCGGCTGCGTCATTGCAGCTATGGTCTGGATTCTCTTCTTTGCGTTCCGAAATGTTGAATATGCTCGTGAGCTATGGTGGCAATTCGAATTCGATGCCGCAGGGCCGCGTGCGTTGCGTGCGGTACTTGGCGTCGCGTTGCTCGGCTTAGGGGTCGGTGTCTCGCAGCTGCTCCGCCCCGCCGGTGCGCGCCCCGGCCCGCCGAACGCCGAGGAAATCGATCGGGCGAGGCGCATCGCTGTCCGACAGCCGCGCCCCGACGCCCTGCTCGCGCTCATGGGCGACAAGAGCTTCCTCTTCTCGGATTCGGGCCTCGGCTTTCTGATGTTTGCGACGCGCGGACGAACCTGGGCGGCGCTGGGCGACCCAGTCGGCCCTCCGGCGGAATGGCCGGACCTCATGTGGCGTTTCATCGAACTTGCCGACAGCCATGGTGGTCGAGCCGCCTTCTATCAGATACCGGCATCGAGCTTGCCGCTCTATCTCGACGCCGGCCTCAAAATCCTGAAGCTCGGCGAAGAGGCGCGTGTTTCCCTGCCCTCCTTCACCCTCGAAGGCTCCGTTCGGGCCGATCTCCGCTATGCCTTGAAGCGTGGCGAGCGCGACCAGCTTCAATTCGAGATGATCCCGCCCGAGTGTGTGGCCTCCATCATGAACGAGATCGGCGAGGTCTCGAATGCTTGGCTGAGCAAGCATGCCTCGGGAGGTGAGAAGCGCTTTTCGGTCGCCGCCTTCCAGCGCGAGTACGTGCTCGCGCAGCCGGTCGCGTTGCTACGGCAGAACGGCGAAGCGATAGCATTCGCCACTGTTATGACGACTGATTTCAGAGACGAGGTGACCCTCGGCTTGATGCGACTTAAGCCCGGCCCGACATCACGCTTCGCGATGGAGTATCTCTTTGTTCGTCTCATCCAGCATTTTCGCGAACAAGGCTACAACACATTCAGCCTCGGCACGTTGCCGCTCTCTGGCTTTTCTGCGCATCGCCTAGCGCCGAGCTGGCATCGTTTGGCTCGTGTGATCTGGTCGCTCGGACGCCGTTACTATAATTTTCAAGGCCTGCGCACTTTCAAGGCAAAATTCCACCCGGCGTGGGAACCGCGCTATCTCGCCGCCTCGGGATGGTTCGGCCCCTATCTTGCACTCATCGATATTGCTGCGCTGATCGGAGGGGGGGTGCGGGCTACCATCCGTCGCCCTACCGTGAACAATCGGCGCATTCGCAACGTCGCCGCGGCCCTCCTTGCGATCACTACCACCGCTACGCTCATACCTTGCCGACCGGCGTGGGCAATTGAAACTGGAAATCTCGGCGATGTGCGTCAGATCAATCCTGTCGGCGCGATGCGCGGCCTTGTCGTGTTGTTCTCAGATGCTCGCGGCTGGAGCTCGGTATCGGATGATACGGCCGCAGCACTCGCGCGCGATGGCGCATTGGTCGTGGGCGTGGATCTGCCCACATATCTACAACGGCTGGACACCCTTACGGGCGAAAGGTGTCATGGCGTGGTGGGCGACATTGAGTCGGTCAGTCGACAGATCCAGCGTGAGCGCGGCAGCACTTCATATCGGACGCCGATTGTGGCCGGCATCGGCGAGGGTGGTGCGCTGGCGGCAATCATTCTCGCACAGGCGCCCGCCGCGACTATCGCCGGTGCGGTGAGCTACGACCCGACCATCTCTGTGCGCTCCCGCATCCCTCTATGCTCGACCTCAGCCACTTCGGCGGAGCCGGAGGCTGGCTTCGCGTATGGACCGTGGCCGTCGCTCCCCGGCTTCTGGATAGTCGGGTTTCCTGCCGGTCGCGATACTCCCGGGCGTCAGCGCATCGCCGCGTTGAAGGCAGCTGGAACGCCAGTCAACGTTTCGAACGCTGCTGGCGGCGCCGCAGAAACACTCGCGGCGCTGTTGCACCCGTTCCTCGTGCCGGGCGCGATCGCGCCCACGGCGGGTATTGCCAACCTTCCTCTTGTCGAACTGCCTGCGGAGCCTCGCGGACCTCTCCTGGCGATCGTTCTCTCCGGCGACGGCGGTTGGCGCGATGTCGACAGAGCCATCGCGCAGAAGCTGCAGTCAGACGGCGTATCTGTTGTCGGCTGGGACAGCTTGCGCTACTTCTGGAGTAAGAAATCGCCAGAGCAGACGGCTCGCGACCTCGGTGCCGTGATCGATACGTACACATCACGTTGGGGTGCGTCCAAGATTGCGCTCATCGGCTATTCCTTCGGTGCCGACGTTCTACCCTTCGCCTATGATCATCTGTCGCCTGAGGCAAAGGTTCGCGTCGTTCAGCTGTCACTCCTGGGATTCGCCCCGGCGGCCAATTTCGAAATCACTGTCTCCGGCTGGCTTGGCGCGGCCCCTGACAAGGACGCGCGGCCAACCGAACCAGCGCTCGTGCCGATCGACCCGACGATGGTTCAATGTTTCTACGGCGCCAACGAAGACGACAGCGCATGCCCGCTCCTCACGGGAAAGGCAGAGGTCATTCGCGTCCCTGGCGGCCACCATTTTGACCATGATTATGGCGCGCTGGCCCGACGCATTCTCGACGGATTTCGTCGGCGCGGCGGCTAGGCCGCACAGGAGTGGGGACCTGGTGGAACCTGCATCGCGCCAGGTCCGAAAAGTGCCGATTGCGTTACAAAAGTCTTTTTGCATGCATCACTGATGATTTTTTGCATCACTGATGATGATGATGTCCCCGACATGAAATTCATCGGCCCTGGCCACGATGTTCATTCCTCCGAACCTTACGCACAAGTGATTATGTTGGACCAGTATCTGGGGCTCGGAAGCTTCCATGCGGGGCTTCCCGGTTTCCCATGCCTGCTTTCACACTGGGCCAAGTTCCCACCTTATTGGTCCGAGCCCTTCAAGCCCGGCAAACGGATCGCTCGAATTCATCACTCGGCGCGCCATACGCAAGATGCTTTCCCTGAAGACGCGTCTCAAATTGAGCAATATCGGTGGGGCCTGCCTCAGATGATAGTGGCGTTGAGGACGGACGTTCCTGTCGGGCGGCCTGGAAGATCCGCAATATACAGAGGCGGGACAAGCAAACATCAAGAATTTCTCGTGCGCAGCGTCCTATCTTTAGCATTTAGGCGGTCAATATTTTAAACCGCGAAACTGCGGCCCACCAGCGTCGAACGGATCCAGTTGTGGTGAAACCCCACGGACCAAGATGAGGTAATTTCCAAGTTGCGAGTTCACAGATTTACGTGTGAACGGCCGCTTTGCGCCAACAGCGGCCCTCGGCCTGGGCGCCACTCAAATAGGCTATTCGTCCTTTCGTGTTTCCGCCGGACGAACTCACTTCGAAGCTGATCAGTCGCGATCGAGAGATGGTGAGGCTCCGCAATCATCCCCCCTTGTATCTTTGCGAAGGTGTCGATATCGGGGACTACAAAATGCGAATCCGCATCCGTCGTGCGGCGAGTCCTGATGTCCGGCCGCTACCACGGTCAGCCGATGCAAGCCCATTTTCCGTTGTCGATCGAGCCGCAGCACTTCGACCGTTGGCTGTCATTGTTCGAGCAGACCACGACCGACGTCTGCTCGCCGCAGCGGCCGTCTTCCTGCAGAAGGCCCGACGGATTGCCGACAGTTTCGAGATCGCCATGGCCACCCAACGCGGCCAGATCGCGAGGCCGCGGCATTCGGGGCCGCCGTGAGCTAAATCAAGGCCGCTGCCTGCCGGCCGGCTACAAAGGCCGACCATGTGGCTGCCCATTCACACCGCGCCTTTTGATGCTGAGATCGAGCTTGCCGTGATCGACCGCGGCGGTCCACACGTGCTCGTATTTCAATGCCGTCAGGCACTGCAGGGATTGACCAAGGCGGAAACCGGCGAGAAACTCGCCGTCCATCCCATTGGCAGCCGTGGGTGCGATGGCAATCGCTGGACCGGGCGACTATGGTGAGCCCGCTCAATGAGATCGCAACGGAAATGGTATGACCGGCTCCCAGTCCAGATTGTTGAACGTCGGCGCCCGCGTCTGCTGGCGCGACGACAACAACGACTTGGGCACCGTCACTGAAAAGGACTGGGCCGGGGTCACCGTCAAATGGGACAATCGGAGCCAGCAAACCGTCTTGCACAATGACATGGCTTGCGTCGGCGTTGTATCGAAGAAATGACCGCCGTGAAGAAGCTGAAATCCAAAGACGCGTCGACGGAAGTCAAATGCTCCGCCTGTGACGGCACCGGATTCCAGGCGGTCGCGCAGCCCGCCCAGCCCGGACGCAAGATCTACCCGCCACGCTGCAAGCGCTGTTTGGGCAAAGGCCGAATAAAGTCGGCCTAGACGGCTGCGGAGGCTGAACGGCAGGCCCGTCCTCTTTCGCCGGTGGATCTGGAATACCTGCAAACATGGGCTCCGCCCGTAGTGCTTGTCGACGCCTTCATGGTGTTCGCTCCCTGATATTTTGGCTTATCCAAAGCTCCTTTCCGAGCCCAATTTCTCACAAATCTTAGTCGAAAGAGACCAGGTCGAGCCAGATCGGATCCTTGGCACCCCCTCAGATCGGTCTTGGTTAAGCAAAACTTAAAGTATTCTTCGTTGAGGAACTCGTGTGGATTGGAATACGGTAAAAAAAGAGTTAATCTACAATTACAGCGAGTGTAATTTAGATAGTTTGCAATGAACCTCTCACGACGGAACTTTATGCAGGGGGCCCTCCTGGGAGGTGCCGCGTTGAGCGTAGTCGGCATGACTCAAAGCCGGCGTCCGATACCGCCGTTTCCGCAGATAGCCGATGTTTCAGGCCTGGCGCCGCCCTCAGCAGCCTTGAATTCGCAATCTTTGGCTCTTGGCAAACTCTTTCCCTCCCTGGCAGATCCCGACGCCACGGAGGGCCCTTTCATCGTCAACACGCTTTCCTGCAAAGACTCTTTTGCCGGTTACATTCGTCGGGGCGAACCCGGAAACTCCGTTTTCCTGAGCCATGCCGACGCCCGCGCCACCATTCCCTGGGCACCCATATTTGTGCGGCAAAACAACCTTTTGCAGTTGCCATCGTCTGTGACCCGGCAAATCGACTGCTCTGAAGTTTTGGTGATGAATGAGAGCAGTGCGCACTATCCCGTCTTTGGCAACAAGGCGCGTAAATACGAATTCCTGCTTCCGAACCTGAAGTGGTCCGGCGCTCAGCGTCTAGGGACAATGGGCGCGGTTTCCAGCAATCATGCGCTGCAGTTTGCCCTGGCCAATCGCGTGGCTGATTTGACCGGCGACGGACAGCCGCTGAATTGTGCCCTGGACCTGGTGCTTTTTGAGGTCCCGGGAGCCGCCACGGACATGGCGCGGCTGGCGATTTTGCGGAGCCTGGTTCAGCACATTGCCATAGCCAGTAACGACGTCGAATTGGTGGGCGAGGCTGGCTATGAATATGCGAAGCACTGGCTTCATCCGGATACGGATTCGCTCGTTCCGCCGGGCGGCTCGAACGAAGTGAGCGTTTTGGGACATATGAATGCGATCGCCGAGTTGGCTCAGTTGCTCGACGCCGCTCAGGCGTGGAAAGCGCCGCCAGATGTGATTTTTGTCGCCATGGGCAGCGGTTCGACGGTTTTGGGCCTGCTCTTGGGCGTCCATCTGATGGGATGGAACACCAAGGTGGTGGGGGTAGCCGATCAGGACAAGTCCTATCTAACGCGATGGTTGCTCAACCGGCAGCCCTCCGTGCCCTTTGTGGAGGGGAATGTTGCCCAACTCGCGCGCAGCACGGTGGAATGGCTGCAAAAGATCCGCTTCCCGGGTATTTCGCCAGACGTCCTTCGCGTGATGCAACAGGAGACTTTCGTACCGGACTCCACCAGCTGGGAGCCTGGCTACGGCTTGATCGAACCTGCCGACGGTGAACGGGCGAATGAGTTGAAAGAGGCGGGGCTCACCCTTGATCCAGTGTTTACTTTAAAAGCCTGGCGATCGTTGCTCACCATGTCTCAAACGGGGGCGCTGAAAAATAAAAAGGTCCTATTTTGGAATACCTACAACAGCTTTGACTACATGCCGCCTCTTCAATCCAGTTTGGGATAGCCGATGCGTAGTTACAAACCATTGACTTTCTATATGGCGGCCGTCCTATTTTTGTCGTTGGCGTATTTTGTATCGCCTATTTCGAGAGAGGCCGTTTGGCAGCTGTTTCCGGCCTTTGAATCTATGGCCCACGCGAATCCACTCTTCACCGCGCTGACGTTTTTGGTCACATCCACCCTCCTTGCATTTCTGGCCTTTCCCTCCATGCCAATGATTTGCATGGCGGCAGGTTTTTACATGGGTGAATTTGAAGGAGGTGCCACTGTGCTGCTCGGCAGCGCCCTTGGCGGTTTGAGCGCGTTTTTATTTTATCGGAAGCACATTCAACGTCCCAGCGCTCCAATAAATCAACAATCCGCCGTGAAGGTTTGGCTGACCTTGCTCGGATTGCGCCTCTCGCCGCTCGTGCCCGCGCCAGTCGTGAATTTCTTTGCCGCGGTCTTTGATGTCTCGCCCCTTCAGTACCTAACGACGAGTTTGCTGGGCAGTGCGCCACTCATCCTGTTTTATGCGCAAATAGGACAGCAAGGGCACCACTTCTTGTCCGGTGAAACTCCGCATTGGCGGCAATTTTCAGGATACTTGATCATATTAACCTTAAGCACGCTGTTGAGCGCGATGGGCCCCTGGAAGTCGGCGTTGAAAGAACTCAAGCAGCTGAAAGGCTCGTCCGGATCAAATACACTTTCGCTATACTCAGCATCCGGTCTCTAATTTTTTACCCTTAAACAGGCTTTTGCCGGAATTGGCTTCCAATTCATTGTGTTCCGCTATCCTTTCTTAAGTTCAGATCTGTAGGTTGCAGGCGCTACTGCTGACATAAAGTGAAGTGCGCCTCCATGTTATCGAAGCGTTTCGTCCTTGGGTCGCTCAGCGGCGCCATGGCCTTTCTGTTCGTGACCTCAAGCTGGGCAGCTGATCTTGCAGAGATCAAGCAGCGCGGCGAAATCCGCCATATCGGCATCCGCTACGCCAATTTCGTCACCGGCGCGGGCGACGGTTTAGACGTCGAACTGATGCAGGGTTTCGCCAAGCGAATTGGCGTGTCGTACAAGCTTGTCTATTCCGATTTTTATTCGGTGATCCGCGACTTGCTCGGCAAGGATGTACTGCGCAAAAACGGCGAAATCACACTGACAGGTGACTATCCAATCAAAGGCGATGTGATTTCGACCGGCTTCACGGTGCTGCCGTGGCGTGAGGCTATCCTTCTATATTCCGAGCCGACTCTTCCGTCCCAGGTTCTGTTAGTGGCACCAGCCGAGTCTGATCTTCAACCGATCATGGACAGCGCCGATCTCGCGGCGGATATCGCCAAGACACGGAAGGCCATCGGATCCAGGAGCGTGCTCGTCATGGAGCGCACCTGCCTGGATCCGACCAATTACGGCTTGGTCAATGTCGGTATTGACTTGAAGGCTTACAACAAGAGCGCCAACCTGAATGAGATGGTTCCGGCCATGCTCAACAAGGAAGCCGAACTGACACTGCTTGACGTACCGGACGCCATTCTCGATCTGCGCAAATGGGCGGGCAGGATCAAGGTTTTGGGGCCGATCTCCGACCGGCAGACGTTGGCAACCGCCTTTCCGAAGGACGCGCCAGCTTTGCGCGATGAGTTCAACGCCTACCTGAGCGACATCAAGGCCTCCGGCGTCTATGACCGGCTCGTGGACAAATACTATCCGGGCATTCGCCGGTTTTTCCCCGAATTTTTCGCGAAGACGAATTGATGCAGTCTTGGCTGATCAGTTTTGGTCGATCCCTGGCTCCGCGTTGGCTCTTGATAGCAGCCGTGGCCTTTCTGCTGTCGATGTTCTTCCTGATTGGAAATCTCTATTCGTCGCAAGTCGAACTACGGCAAAACGCCGATGCGCGTCTGATATCAATCGGTGAAACACGTGCCGCCGAGATCGGCGATTTTTTGATCGAACGCCGGCAAGCCGCCGCGCGGCTCGCCGGCAGCGAGGACATTTCCAATTATTTCAGCAATCTCGATCTGGGAATGTCGGTCAAATATGGCCTCTTCGCCAATCTGGCCGCGATCGAGCGCCGCTTTCAGGCGGCTATGGACGAGGAGAAATATCAGGGCCAACCCGCCTATCTGCGGTTGGCTTTCTTCGACCGCAACGGCGTGGTGCAAGTTGACATCGGCGCGTCCGCCGCGCCAACTCCTTCGCCGACGAACCTGGCCGAGCCGAGCATTCAGATCGATGAGAAGCGCCGCCTAATTGTGGCCGGCGCGGCGGTGTTGCAGAAGGGCAAGATGAGGGGAACGGTGGAGACCGTGAGCAGCCTCAATCTGCTTGCATCACTGGTGTCTGCCACCGATCTCGGACAGCCGCGCGAATTCCTACTTGGAGATGACGGCGAGGTGCTGCTCCCGATCAAGCGGGAGCACTCAGCCATTGTCACCCAAGGCCGCGAGCTGGCCGCGCTTCCGTCTGGCCGCATACAAGCTCTGTCAAATGTCGAGGCGCCCGAACTGAAGGGATATCTCGCCCTGCGCTCGCCGGTCGGAGGCACGCGGCTTTCCATCCTGCGGCTGGCGAGCGAGGATGAACTTTACGGCCATACGCTTTCGCCCCTCTCCGTGTTTTATATTGGCCTCTTCGCTATCGTTCTATTCGTGTTGGCCATCGGCTTCGAACGAATGCGTCAGAATGCAGCGCGGCTGCAAAACAAATTCGTCGAATCCAATCGCCATAGAGCGGAGCTGGCCGAACATAACCTCGCACTCTCGCAAGAGATCGAGCGTCGCGAAGCCATTGAAACCGATCTGCAGCGGCAGAGCGCGGCGCTGGACAAGACTAATGCTGAACTGCGCATAGCCGCCGCGGCCTTCAATGCTCAGGAAGGCATGATCGTCACCGATACCAAAGGCGTGATCCTGAGTGCCAACCGCGCCTTCGTCAGCTTGACCGGTTATACGATGGAAGAATTGGTCGGACAAACGGCGAGTCTGTTCCGGTCCCGTCGCCGCGATGCCGAGTTCTACCAGAGCATGTGGAACTCCGTTCATAGTACCGGCGGCTGGCAAGGCGATATGAGTCTCAGGACAAAGAGCGGAGAACATTGCGCACGCTGGCTGACCATATCCGCCGTGAAAAACGAGGCCAGCGAAGTCACCAACTACATCGGCTCCTATTATGATATTTCCAAACTCAAACACGCCGAGGAAAAGATCCGGGAATTGGCCTTTTTCGACCAGCTCACGGGCTTGCCGAACCGCGTCCTGCTGATCGACCGCGTACGCCAGGCGTTCAATGCCAATACCCGCAACAAATCCTTCGGCGCCCTGCTCTTCATCGATCTCGACAATTTCAAGACGCTGAACGACTCACTTGGTCACGACATGGGCGATCTGCTGCTGAAAAAGGCGGCTCAGCGTATCTCCAGTTGTGTCAGGGCGGATGACACGGTTGCCCGCTTTGGCGGCGATGAATTTGTCGTTCTTCTCGCCAATCTCGGTACGCAGAAAGCAAAAACCGCTGCTTTGCAGGCCGAGGCGATAGGAGAAAAGATTCTCGCCGCCTTCACTGAGAGCTTTCGCCTCGACCCGTATGAATATCCCTGTACACCCAGCGTCGGCGTGACTTTGTTTTCGCCCGATGACCGAAATGTTGACGAATTGCTAAAGAGGGCCGATCTGGCGATGTATGATGCAAAGACCGCGGGCCGAAATGGCCTCCGGTTCTTCGACCCTGTCATGCAGACTATGATTTCGGCGCGCGCTGCCCTTGAGACCGATCTGCGAGAAGATCTTAAAAAGGAAAGGCTCCTGCTGCATTACCAGCCGCAGGTAGATCACGAAGGAAGGCTGCTGGGGGCGGAGGCGCTGGCGCGCTGGCCGCATGCGCAGAAAGGCATGGTTTCTCCGAGCGAATTTATTCCCGTCGCGGAAAGCACAGGTCTCATTCTCCCGCTCGGCGCCTTGATGCTGAAAATCGCCTGCCGTCAACTGGCCTGCTGGTCGGCCGATCCGGCAACCGAACGCCTGACTGTCGCGATCAATGTCAGCGCCCTGCAGATGCGTCAGAAGAATTTTGTCGAACAGGTCAGCGCGATCATCGAGCAAACCGGCGCCAATCCCCATCGCCTCAAAATCGAACTCACGGAAAGCACGTTGGTCAGCAACGTCGACGACGTGATCGCCAAGATGGACAAATTGAAAGCAATCGGCATCGGCTTTAGCCTCGACGACTTCGGAACCGGTTATTCATCCCTCTCATACCTGAAGCGTCTGCCGCTCGATCAGCTCAAGATTGATCGCAGCTTCGTCAAAGATGTTCTGGTCGATCCTAACGACGCCGCCATAGCCCAGATGATAATCGCGCTTAGCAAGAGCCTTGGCCTTTCCGTCATAGCCGAAGGCGTCGAAACGGAAGAGCAATATGCCTTCCTGGCGCGCCACGGACAGCTCAATTACCAAGGCTATTTGTTCGGCCGCCCCCTGCCGCCGGAGGATTTCGAGAGACTCGCCCGAGCTTTCTCGCCGCGTCGCGGTCCGAGGCAGGAACGCGCCTCCGTCGATCGGACGTTCGCATAAAGCGTCTTTGGAAGAACTTCACGGTATGTTTGATCTCTTGTCGTTATTCACCGCCTTTATTTCTTTCAAGTAGCAATTTGCTATTCGCGACCGGTCGCTCGCAGCCGATCCGCATTCCAAGTCCGCATTCGCCCGAAAGCCGACCTGATTTCAATGCCGTAGCCAGTCGCACATGGTGTTCGACCTCTTCAACCCAAGAGTATAGTCATCTTCTTTTACCGGCGTAAGTAACAGTGGCGGTTCTGTTTGACAGAAAAACGGGAGTAACGGGTCATGGGTGACCGAGAAAATATCCTAAGTGCGCTCCGCGAGAAGCCGCTTAAAGTTTACGAGATCATGAGACGCGCCAATGTCATGAATGAGGAATCTTGCCAATCGCTCCTGTTAAAAATGCGAGGCGAAGGTTCGGTGAAGTTCGATATTCACAAAGGGCGATGGCTCATCGGATAGCCGTGGTCAATTCTGTCTGTGGGCAGACAGGAAGGCTTCTTGCGCCCACGCTGACTCTTGAAACCGGGCTTGGCCGCGGTGAACGGCATCATGTACGATTCGTGGCGTATACTTGGCGTCGCTCGCTTCCGAGATCCGGCCCTGGCCGCTGCGACGACGAGGGACGATGTTCTCGCCGCGCGTCGCGTGTTCGCCGTGAAGGCGCTCGGACGTCCGGGCGAGGCGGAGATTGGGGAATATCTCGATCCGTGGACCGACCCCAGGGTCGCTCGATCCTGGCTGACGCTCGCGGGCGTGGCGGAAAACCGCTATACTCAGGAGATGCTGCCGGGCCCTGGTCCAATCCAGGAGGCCGAAGCTCTTGGTGTGGGGCGAGGATGCCCCATTTCAGACGGTCGACTATGCCGAACGCTACGCGCGGGAGATCCCGGAAACAGTGCTGGTTCGGATCAAGTCGGCCGGCCACATTCCGATGAAGAGTGACCCGAAAGCGGGAGCTGGAGCTCTGGCCAAGTTCTTTGTCGCCGAACGCTAACGGAGGGTACCGATGAACGTTGCAATCCTCGACGACTACCAGAACGTCGCGCTGCGGCTCGCCGACTGGTCGGGCGTCCGGCGTCACGCCGAGATCACCGTGTTCAACGACCACGTTGCCGACACCTCGGCAGTGGTCGAGCGTTTGCGGCCGTTCGACGCGGTATGCGTCATGCGCGAACGCACGCCGCTCAGTAGGGAGATACTGCAGCAGCTACCGAACCTCAAGCTAATAGCTTCGACAGGACCCCGAAACGCATCTATCGAGACCCAGACCGCGGCCGATCTCGGCATCGCGGTCACCGCGACGGGTTACGATTCCACTCCTACCATCGAGTTCACTTGGTCGCTGATCCTAGCGAGCATGCGGTGCATCGACCGGGAGGCCGCCTCGCTGAGGGTCGGCGGATGGCAGAGAGACCTCGGTTCAAACCTGCGAGGCAAAAGCCTTGGGGTCGTCGGGCTGGGCAATATCGGAAGAGAGGTCGCGCGCATCGGTCTCGCCTTCGGGATGAAGGTGATCGCCTGGAGCCAGAACCTAACCGAGGCGAAGGCGAGCGCTACCGGCGCCACTCTCGTAGACAAGCAGACACTGTTCCGCGAGGCGGATGTTGTCACGGTCCATCTCGTCCTGAGCGGCCGTACCAGAGGCCTGATCGGGGCACCCGAGTTCGCCCTGATGAAGCCGAACGCCAGGTTCGTGAATACATCACGGGGTCCAATCGTCGATGAGGCGGCCCTGATCGAGGCGCTGCAGGCGCGCAGGATCGCAGGCGCAGCGGTCGATGTATTCGACGTGGAGCCGTTGCCTCCCGATCACCCCTTCCGGAAGCTGGACAACGTCCTCGCGACGCCTCACATCGGCTACGTCACCGAGGACCTCTATCGCACTTTCTATACAGATGCTGCGGTCAATATTGCCACTTGGCTCGAAGCCAACTCGGCGGTCTCCTAGCAGCGCGCTGCAACGGCTCGGCAAAGGCGGTTCGGAATTGACCATCTCCAAAGCGAGCGCAAATCTGCTTACGCCACGCCATCAGGGCTGGTCAGCGAATGTCCGCTGTCTCCCAGAGACAGCCAAAGAGCGCACATGCTGTGATGTCCTAATTGGGTGCGCGCCGTGACAAGGCGGCGCTTTCCAGTGGGTGCGAACCCCTGTGCCTGTCGTAAATCAAATCCGGACATATTCGTGGTGTAGCCCGCCGAGAATTTTGCGACAAAGAATGTGCCCGGCGCGATCGACGGCGCGCGAGACCGGTGCATCTTTCTCCAGGGATAGATGCGTGCGGGCCCCATTGTAATATTTCATGTACGACAGCAGTAGGTGACGGAGGTGGCGCTCGCTGAACACAACGACGTGGTCAAGGCATTCCCTGCGGATCGAACCGATCAGCCGTTCAGCATATCCATTTTGCCAAGGGGAGCGCGGCGATGTCGGTCGGTCGCGAATGCCCATTGATCGAAGCCTTCGGATGAAGACCTCACCATAGGCCCCGTCCCGGTCACGAATGAGATAGCGGGGAGCCAGCTCCCAGCCGCAGGCTTCCGTGATCTGATTTGCGATCCAATCTGCGGTCGGATGCGCTGTGACGCCAAACCATAAGATCTGCCGTCGACCATGCCCGACAATCACCAAGCCGTAGAGCAGACGAAAGGAGATCGTCGGCACGACGAACAGATCCATCGCGGCGATGCCGTCGGCATGATTGCGAAGGAACGTCCTCCAACCTTGGGATGGCGGGTCTCTTCGCTTGGCCATGTACTTGGCCGCGCTGGTCTGTCCGATCTCGATGCCGAGCTTGAGGAGTTCTCCATGGATCCGCGGCGCTCCCCACAGAGGATTGGCAATGCTCATCTCGCGGATAAGCTTGCGTATCTCAGGCGCTACAGTTGGTCGGCCCCCACGGCGCCGCGATTTCCACCGCCAGGACGATCTGAACCCGGCGCGGTGCCATTTAATCACGGTCTCCGGCTTGACAATCGCCAGCGCATCGCGAACGCCCGGGCGAAGCCGATGGAGGCAAACAAAAATCAAGCGGTCGATGGCGCTAAAGGTTTGTTCTTAGGAGCGGTTCGCCGCAGAACGTTTATCTGCTGCCGCAACGTCAGAATTTCAGCCTTGAGCGCTGCCCGCGACCGAAACAGATCTGCGACCATCTAGACAACGAGTCTGACAAGATTTCTCATCCCGTGACAGCATCGCCCGATTCTCGATTAACTGCTAGTCAGATTGAGTTTGCGACAGGGACAGGCCGCTTTGCGCCACAAGCGGCCACTCGACGACTGCTAAACCTTTCTGTCTTGGCTGAGCAGTCGCGACTAAATCCATTTTTTAGCTCTCTTGATCAGTCAGTGAGCCCCAACCAACGGCATCTCAAGTCCGTGACAATCGCACGCGGACGTGAGACCTGAAGCGCGAGGTAGCGCTGGCGAATGTAACCGTTAACTTTCAGATCCGCGATAGTCGCGGTCGCGAGAATGCGGCCATAACAAAGGACGAATATCAACGGCGCAATTTTGAAGATCCATGTCGCGCTCGACCACTGTGATCTTCTCCCGCTCCCAGAGTTCATGGACCTTGTCGGTCATCCGCCAACTACCCATGCCGGCAGTGGACTCGTCGAGCACCAGCGCCAGCGTGATCGAGCAGTTTCTGGTCGCCGTGCGACGGGGTCGCCGCGATCCCGTCACGCTTGCTGGTCGGCCCCAGTATCTCCATGGCGTATTCGGCGCGATCACAGGGCACCAAGAAAGTTCCAACCCGCTATTGCGACTTCGTCCCTGCTATGCTTCGAGTAGGCGCGTGAGGAGCCAGTAGCTGCCGAGCAGACTGATAAGCAGAGAAAGAGCGTAGACCAGCGACGCGGTCCTCACCGGCTTCGCCCGGTCGGTGGCCATGAGCCGATCCAGGACGATGAGCGCCGGAACCACAATCGACACGATTGCCACTTGGCCGACCTCGACTCCGATGTTGAAGGCGGCAAGCGCAGGGACGACCGCGTTCGCCGGCAATCCAAACTCCCGAAGGGCGCTGGCAAAGCCAAAGCCATGAATGAGCCCGAATGCAAAAGTCACCCGCCAGCGGCTGTCGATGTCGCGCGAGAAGAAGTTCTCCATAGCAACGAAAACGATCGACGCGGCGATCGCAGGCTCCACGACGGCGCCGGGAAGGACAATGATGTTCAGGGCAGCAAGTGAGAGTGTGATCGAATGGGCAATCGTAAACGCTGTAACGATCTTGATCACCGGAACAAACCGCCGCGCCCACAGCACGACACCGACCAGGAAAGCGATGTGGTCGTAGCCCAGGAAGATGTGCTCGATGCCGGTGACGAGGTAGCGCTGCATTGTCGACAAGAGCAACGGCGCGGGCGCGGAGAGCGTTACCGTCGTATTACTGGCGTCGAGCAGCGCTTGCGGCACGTTCGCCCCCTCGCCGATCAATACGATCTGGCGGGCGCTGGGGTCGATTGCGGTCAGCACCGTCGAACGGTAAACGATGTCGCCCCTGACGTTGCGGCACGAAAAGGCGTTGCGGTAAATAACGCCGTCGCCGTCGGGTACCAGCGCCGCGGCGCCAGCCACGCATGCCTTGCCGTCGAGACCGGTCACCGCGACATGCGCATTTACATAGGCAAGAATTGGTGCTGCGGAGGCAGCGACCAGCGTCGGATCAACCGAGTCCCGCTGCGCATCGAAAACGTTCGTGCCGGCAAGCCGATCGGCGTCGCTGCCCTTGAGCGCCACCTCGACGCTGACGGTACGATCCCCGCCCAACGTGACGCGCGCCGTCGAGAGTTTGACCTGATGAGCATGCGCTGACACGCCGAAGCCGAGGGTGATCCCGGCGAGCAGGACCACGCGCAGGGACCTCACCAGCCTGCTCCCACGGCCTTGAGAAGCTCGGTCAGGCGCCTGACCTCGAACTCCGCGACTGTCACGACCACACCATCCGAGGCGAGACGCGCATAACGATCGAGGCTCTCGGCCGCTGCGCCGAATTCGAGCCGGGCCAGCGGCGTCGAGCTGTCACGTGCGTAGAACAGCACTATCAGCGTCGGCAATGTGAGCCCGTATCGAGCCAGGTGCGCCGTATCGACAGGCCCGACGCGCGTTTCGACTACGGCTGCGTCGAATGCACGGAGCGCGGTTTCGATGGTGCCCGCTTGCGCGGGATCGGCGACATGTACGTTGTTGCCAGCCGTATGGGCGTGCTCGCCGGTATGCCTGAACCAATTTCCGGAGGCGTCCCGTTCGAAACGGGTGAGTTTTCCCGCAAACACGATCTCGATCGCCCACACCTGCGCCATCGAAACCGGGAGCAGCAGGCTCGTTCCGCGGCTTGCGACGGCAGATTCGGCCTGCCCCCGCAGCCGGCGCGCCATGTCGAGTACCACCCGCCATTCCACGCCCACATGGCGGGCCGTGAGATAAACCGTTGGAGCACCGCCCAGCCTGACATATTGCGACGTGCCGGCCGGGTTTAGGGTGCCGAAGTTCACCGTCGCCGCCACGCCGTCCCGGGTTTCGAGCACGGCAACATTGGCCGGCGGATCGAGCCCGAATTCAGCGAAGCTCCCGGCAGTGAGCTCGCTGGCAGGAATCTCGCGCGCCGCCTCGCTTACATTCACAAGCCGAAGCGCAGCATCGAGATGCGACGCAAGCTCGGCCGGCACGGCGCCTTGCATTCCGTCGATCGACCACCCGCCTGGCTGGCGATGAAGCGCGACGCTGTCTGCACCTGAGCGCACCTCGACACGGTAGATTTTAGCCGGCGCGATTGTAAGGAGGCCCTTGGAAGAGAATGACACCTTGCTGCGCAGCTCCGGCCATTGGCCGGTGGCCGTGAGCGCAACGAGAAGCGCCACCAGCAGAGTGGCCGCGATCGGTGTCTTCCATCGAACGGCACCGCGCTTGGCCACTACCCTCTTCAACGCCGTCTCCACCACATCACCGCTCCGCAGAATACAGTGGTCAGGGGCAACAGCACCTCCAGCACTATGAAGGTATCGCGCATCTGTTGGCTGGTGAGCACGATTTCCGGGAGGTTGTAGGTCTGCGGCGCGACGTTCGGCGTAGCCTCATCCTCAGCAAGCCAGCGCACCATCGCGACCGACAGCTCGCCATTTGAAACATACGGGAAATATTCGTTGGTGGCGAATTTGCTGGTGCCGGCGATCACCAGGCGAAAGCGCTTGTCCGGCGGCGCTCCCGGCCAAGCTCCTTCGAGCGCAACGACGAGGGCCTGAGCACCACGGTCGACCTCAGGAGCCGCTTGTCCATCCGTCGCAGCTGTCAATCCGCCCGCGGCGGAGGGCGGCCTTCGATAGCTATCCTGGCTGCTCGCAGCAAGCACACTGGTGTTTACGCCGTCTGGCGGCCGACCGACGTGGATCGGCCTCACCTGCGGAAACACCGTAAGCGCGAGACGCTTCGTGATCGGATGCGGCGCGTAATATGGAACAGCCACCTTGTCCGGATCGGTGCGGAAATGGTTCACTGGATCGATGACGATGGCCGGTTCGGTCGATAGTCCGACCGCACCGAGTAGGCGGATTTCGAAATCAGGGTCGAGCGAAGACAGGGGATCGATCAACAACAGGAGGCGACCGCCGCCTTCCAGATATTTGACCAACAGGTCTGCCTCCCCGGGCGCAAATGCGGTGCGTGGACCTATCACGGCAACGACTGTGCAATCAGACGGAAGCGAGTTCGTGGTTGTCGTGATGATCTCGCGCATATCGAAGCCGATCTCGTTTAGCGCAAGCTGGAACCGATCGAGTTGCTCCGGCTCGGCAACGAGGACGTCTCCGGCGCCCGGCGTGTCGTGGCCCTTCAGCGTCTCGAGGTGACTGTAGTGAAAATGGGCTGGCGTCGGACGAAATGTTTCACCGTGCCCGGTGATGAAGCAGATCGTTTCGGGGCGTTCCCGCAGGACGCGCACTACCGCGTAGCCCAAACGAGCGGGATCCGTAAGGTTTTCGACCAGCACCTTGCGCTCACCCGCTTGCAGCATTGCGGTGTTGTAGGAATGCACGCCGTTATCGCGCGCCAGCCCCGGCTCCTTGTCGAGATCGATGGGGTGAAACGCCAAAAACGGTTGGTTTCGCGCTGCGATCGTGATCAGGTCCCGGACGGCAAGTGCGTTCGCATCCCCCGCATTATAGAAGTAGGTCAATGACAGCGGCGCATGCAGATGATCGATAGCGTCAGTAAGCTGTGTTGGAGGCGTATTGCGTCCTTCTCGGCTCACATCGAAATGCACGTCGTGCCGGTACAACGCCACGTTGGCGGCAATCACGGCGGCTACCGCGGCGGACGCGATAAGCGCGCTGGCCACCCAGGTTGACAAGCGCGCCCCGCTGCCACGCAGTGGAAGGCGGATCGCGAGCACGAACAGCGTTAGCAGCGTCAGCGACCAGGCCACGAATAGCAGACCGTTCGAAATTTCGTGGGCAAAGCCGGCAAAACCGAGCACGCCGAACCCAAGTGCGGCTACGACCAGCACGGCAACAGCAATGTCAGATCGGCCGAAGCGCGGCATGTGTGACTTTCTCTACCGTCGCGCGAGCGCCCGGACGGCTAGTAGCAGCATCAACAGCGTAGTGCTGAGGAAGAAGCCTACGTCGGACAGGTAGATCGAGCCCACAGCGAATGGCCGAAAATGCACCGAGAGCGAAAGATTGACTACCAGCGTGTCCGCCGGGCTCGGCAACAGCCAGCCGAAATTGTCGATGATCCAGAGCAGCAGGAAGACACTGAGCGATACCAACGCTGCGATCACCTGATTGGTGGTAAGCGCCGAGGCCAGGAGTCCCGTACCGACCAGCGCCGAACCGAACAGAAGCAAACCAAAATAACCGCTGTAGATCGGGCCAAAATCTGGATCACCGAAGAATGCCAGCGCCGCCGCGTAGCAGCCCGATAGCAACAGCATCACGACGATCAGGCTCATACTGGCGACGAATTTCGCCAACACGATCGCGATCTCGGAGACCGGCGACGTGAGCAGCACCTCTAGGGTCCGCAGCTTACGTTCCTCGGCCAAAAGCCGCATGGTAATCAAGGGCGTCGTCAGCATGAACAGCACGAACATCTGGAAAAAGACATGCACCATGCTGGGCTGATGGCTGAGAAACAAGGTAAGCGTGAAGCTGTAGCCCATGATGAGAAGGAAAGCTGTCATCACCACATAGGCAATGGGGGAGGAAAACAGCGCCGTCTCTTCCTTGAACAACAAAATCGCGAAGCTCCTCATGCTGCCGCCCTCGCCGGTCGCCGTGTGAGTTCAAGAAAAACGTATTCGAGATCCGGGCGGCGCTCCGTCACTTCGGAAACGGCTATTCCGGCCGCGACTAGCGCGACCACGATATCGGCGGCAACGGACGGCCGGCGTTCGGCATCGATCAGATAATGCCCCGGTTCCGCACCGCTGTCGGGGTTGACGGCGATACTGTGCACTCCAGCGACGGCCGTGACGGCGCCGCGGACAGCTTCCTCCGAAGCGGCTGCCGAAACCCGCAGCAACAGGCGCCCCTCCGCGTCCTTCATCGCATCGTTGGTTAAAAGGGCGCCGTCTAGAAGGATCATCACCCGCGACGCGATCTTTTCGATCTCGGGAAGGATATGCGACGCAAGCACCACGGTATGCCGGCCGGCCAGCGACCGAATCAGATCGCGAACGGCGATCACCTGATGCGGATCGAGCCCGCTGGTCGGTTCGTCCAGCACCAGAACTTTGGGATCGCCCAACAGAGCCTGCGCGATCGAGACGCGCTGGCGGAAGCCGCGGGACAGCTTGCCCGTCAGCAGCGTCATCACGGGCGTCAGATCGAGCCGCTCCGCAGCCGCGTCCACGGCGCTTTTCGCCGCAGCGCTGCGCAATCCTTTGATGTTGGCCATGAAGCGCAGGAATTCGGCGACCGTCATGTGGTCGTACAGCGGCGCATCCTCGGGCACATAGCTTAGCGTGCGGCGGACCGCGAGAGAATCGGCAACGACGTCATGGCCGGCTACTTCGATGTTGCCGGAAGTGGGCACGAGATAGCCCGTGAGCATTCGAAAGATCGTGCTCTTGCCCGAACCGTTGGGTCCGAGCAGGCCGACGATTTCGCCCTGCTCGATAGCAAAAGAAACGTCGGTCACGGCGCGGCGCGGCCCGTACCACTTGGTTACATGCTGTGCCAGCACAACGGGAGACATCAAGACTCACAAAAAGCCACGGCCGGAAACAATCGCGCGGGCCTTGGAACTCCCGGGCCCGAAGCCCGGGATTCCGCCCCGATCGCAGCAATCAACTTTGCTGTGCGATCATTCGTAATATTCAGGAGAGTGCTTGTGTGCTTTGAAGGTGTCGGGGTCATGCGCGTAGATGATGTCGGCTCCCTCGACGTCACGGACTCGCTTTACCCAGGCGTACGCGTCGAGCATGCCGACCGGATCATAGACGCTACCGACGCTCGGCAAGATGTTCTTGTCCAGATTCTCCTGGAGATAGACAGCGTCACTGGTGAGCACCACGGTGCCGGTCTTGGGCAAGCGCACTACCATGATCTGGCTCCCCGGCGTGTGCGACACGGTTCGATGGATGTAGATGCTATTGTCGCCGAACAGATCCAGGTCGCCGTCGAGCTCGATGGACTTGTACTTGCTGGGCATGCCGCCACCCACGCTATTCCGCAGCATGGAAAAATCATCGCTGATGAAGAACGTCGCATAGCCCGGCGCCGGCCAGAACGCGTTCCTGATCTCGTCGCGCTGGAATACGAATGTCGAGTCGAGGAACTTGCCGATGTTGCCGGCATGATCGACATGGAAGTGACCGAGGACGACATACTTGATGTCGGAAGGCTTGACGTTGATCTTGCTGAGTTGGGCGTCAATGGCGATATCCGGCGAGCGGCCCGGATCGAGCGCCTTCACGAAGGGTCCCCAGTAGTCGGGGTCGGTGATGATCTTGTCGTTATTGCCGCAATCGAACAGCACGTCCCCTTTGGGATGCCGAATTAAAAAGAAGCCGACGGGAATTTGCACTTTGCCGCTCGCGCCGTTCTGAATAATGGATTTATCGAGATTCAGCGCTCCTGAGCTGAATACATACAGCTTCATTTCCTTCGGAGGCTCCGCCGCTATCGCACCGGCGGACATAAAACAGAGTCCTGCGGCCAGCGAGCCAATGACCTTCGAGCAATTCACCCGCATGTCGTCCTCCCTGTTTGGATGCAATTTTTTAGCGGACCGCCGCAGACTTAGCACAAATTCGGGCGACTGTGCAGGTCCGAGTGTCAGCCCCCGACAAAAACTGAGCATGGCTGATAGAGCGTTGTCCCTTGCTGCGCTGCGGCTGCCCACTTGAATAGGCCACGCGGGCATTACACCGCATGGTCTTTGCGCTACTGGCGCCATGGCGGCCTTTCTCGCGAGCCTCTTGGGACACGTCCATGGCGGTCTCCACTACGTCCTGGTCGGGGCAATGTACCTCGTCTCCCGCATCTCGGGGTCCAAGGCGGCCGACCCTTGGACCCCGTCCTATTTCCGGAAATGAAGAAGCGTGGAGCCAAGCCCCGCGATCTCGGTCGCGTTGCAGATCGGTACTGTCATTGTCGCAGGCGTGCCGTGGATCTCCCCGGGGCCAGCGCGTTGGCCGATCCTGTAAAGTCTCCCAGACAGGCTCTTGGAGCCGCTTCTGCACGTCAATGAGCCGAACTCAAGGATCGCTTCGGGCCGTCTGCTATGACCCAACAAAAAACTGCTACATTGCAAGATAGCGGCGCCGGATATCTGCATTCGCGGCAAGGCCAGCCGTATCCTGGCGGTGCACCACTTTTCCTTTATCGATGACGAGTGCTTCCTCAGCAATCCGCAAGCAGAAATGCATATTCTGCTCGGCAAGCAGGATAGTGGCGCCGCTCGCTCCGAGGTCCCGCAGTACTCTGCCAATGGTGGCGACCACGATCGGGGCCAGCCCTTCGCTCGGTTCGTCGAGCAGCAGGACCAGTGGATTGCCCATCAAGGCACGGGCAATGACCAGGAGTTGTTGCTCGCCGCCGGAGAGGCGGCCCGCTTCGCGCGACCGTAGTTTTTCGAGCAGCGGGAAGGTCTCCCAGACACGTGGCAAGGTCCAGTCTCCCCGTCCGTCGGGACCCTTCTTTGCCGCGATCAGGAGATTGTCCTCCACGCTGTGCTCGGGAAACACCTGGCGGTCCTCAGGCACGTAGGCGAGGCCGAGCCGGGCACGCGCATGCGGCGGCGCGTGGGTGATGTCGCGGCCGGCGAAGAAGATGCGGCCGCGCTTGGCCGGCACGATTCCCGCAAGCGTCTTCATGGTCGTGCTCTTGCCCGCGCCGTTACGCCCGAGCAGCGCCAGCGTGCACCTTTCCTGAAGGGCGAGATCGACATCGAACAGGATCTGGCTCGCGCCGTAGAAGGCGCTCAACCCTTCGGCGCGCAGCAGGTCCGTCATGCTGTGTCCTCCGTGCCGAGATAGGCTTCGATCACAGCCTTGTTGTTCCGGATCTCGTCCGGTGTGCCTTCGGCCAGGACGCGGCCGTAACACAGCACGCGGATCGTATTCGCTACCTGGAAGACGATATCCATGTCGTGCTCGATGAAGACCAGCGTGAGCTTGCGCCGTTCCCACAGATCACGCACGCGTTCGATCATGCGCCAGCGCTCGTCAGGACCCATGCCGGCCGTCGGCTCGTCGAGCAGAAGCACCCTGGGTTCGAGCGCAAGAGCGATGGCGATATCGAGCAGCTTCTGGTCGCCGTGGGAGAGGATCGCGGCCTCCAGATTCGGGACCTGCGTCAGGCCCACCAGTTCCATCACCTCTTCGGCTCGCTCTCGCACACCGCGCGGCGGAAAGCGGCGGGAGAGATTGCCCCACTGGCCGATATGGGCGGTAACGGCGGCCATCAGGTTCTCCATCACCGTCATGGTCGGAAAGCAGCTTGCCACCTGAAAGGCCCGCGCGATGCCCCGGTGCATCCGTTCGCTCCTGGAGAGACGAATGATGTCCTGACCGTCGAGCAGCACCTCACCGGAATCGGGCCGGAACGCGCCGCTGATCAGGTTGAAGAAGGTGCTTTTACCAGCGCCGTTCGGACCGATCACTGCCGAAAGCGACCCCGACGGAAAATCAAGCGACACATCGTCGATTGCCCGCAGGCCACCGAACGCCTTGGTGAGATTTCTGGTCTCGAGCTTCATCGCGGGCGTCCGCGCCAGGCCAGTCTGAGAAAATCGAGCACACCGCGGCGCAGCCCGAGCGCGGAGGCCAGGATCACGATCCCCAGAACCAATCCCTGATATTCGGTGATGCGTGTCACCACATCGTTCAACGCGAGCAGGATCATCGCGCCCAAGACGGGTCCGAGGAAGCTGTTGATGCCGCCCAGCATGACGGCAAAGATCGCCTGTCCCGAATTCGGCCAATCGGCGAGTTCGGGATAGGCGCCCGAGACGAACAGCGCAGCCAGCACGCCGCCTAACCCTGCGAAGGCGCCGGCAATCGTAAAGGCCCAGAGGCGGGCTCGCCAAAGAACGATACCTAGGAAGCTGGCGCGGTTCTCGTTGTCGCGGATCATGCGCAGCGTCTGGCCGAATGGGCTCGCCGAGATGTGGCGCAACGCCAGCACGCCGAGCACCGCCACGATCGCGCAGAATTGGTACATATGAAGCTGCGAGGCGAGCTCGAAGCCGAAGATCTCACGGCGCGGGATGCCGCCGCGCAAGCCCTGGTCGCCGCCGGTGAGGCTCTGCCAGGAGATGATGACGCTGTAGAACAGCATCTGTACCGCGAGCGTGATGAAGGCGAAGTAATCCGCGCTGAGGCGTACGCAGATTGCACCGACGCAGAACGCGGCAAAGGTCGTCAGCAGCACCGCAAGCACGGCGGCGACGGGCAGCGAGAGATCCGTCATCTGCATCGTCAATGCGAAGGCGTAGGCGCCGAGGCCGTAGAACATGCCGTGGCCGAACGAGACCATGCCGGTGTTTCCGACCAGCAGGTTGAGCGAGGTCGCAAACAGCGCCATGGCGCTCAAGCGGATGACGAAATCCTCGAAGGCGGGGCTGCGATGGAACAGCGGGATCGCCAGCACGACGATCAGGGCGGCGGCGCCGATCGCCATTTCGCGCAGCGCGAGGCGGCTCCTCATGCCCGGCGGCCGAACAGGCCCTGCGGACGCAGGAGCAGGATGGCGATCATCAGGATATAGATCAGGCCATCGGTGAACTTGGGAAAACCGATCGTGCCGAAGCCGCGGACCATGCCAATCAGCAGCGCCGAGACCAGCGCTCCCGCGATCGAGCCCATGCCTCCGATCACCGTGACGATGAAGCTCTCGATCAGAATCGAGAAGCCCATGCCGGGCGACAGCGAGCGAACGGGCGCCGCGAGTCCGCCCGCCAGTCCCGCCAGCCCGCCGCCGATGGCAAAGACGATCGCGAAAAGCAGCGTCGTGTTGACGCCCAGCGCCGAAACCATCTGGGGATTGATTGCGGCGGCGCGCACCGTCTTGCCGAACCGTGTCATCGAAAGGCCGAGGCCAAGCACGATCGCGATCAGCGCTGCGATCCCGATCAGCACGGCGTAAAAGGGCGGCACCACACCGCCCACGATGAAAAGCGGCGGCACCTGGAAGGCTGCCGGCATCCCCATGGCGTGGAACTCGGGCCCCCAAACGATCTTCACGAGGTCGTCGAAGATCAACACCACGGCGTAACAGATCAGGAGCTGCATCAGCACGTTGGAGCCGTAGACGCGACTGATCAAAGCGCGTTCGAACAGCACACCGAACAGCGCCATCGCAAGCGCTCCCGACAGCACCGCAAGCGTGTAGCTGTCGGTTGCGCCGAGCGTGGAATAGGCGACGTAGCCGCCCAGCATGTAGAAGGTGCCGTGGGCGAAGTCCACGACCTTCAATACGCCGAAGATCAGGGTCAGGCCCGCAGCGACAAGGAACAGCAACATTCCCACGATCAGCCCGCTGGTGGTCTGGGTGACCACGCAGGCGGGCGTCGTGAGGCAAGCGCCGAGCGCGCTGAGGTCCATCTCAGATGTACTTCTGCTGCTTCTTCCACTCCGTCTCGAGCTCGAGGATCTTGCCCCAGTCGGCGGCCTTCACATCGACGATGAACGGTTCCTTTGGCGTGGTCTGGCCCCAGCCTATGGCATAGCCGATCGTCGTATGGTCCTCGCGCATAGTGATCGTGCCGTCGGCGCCGAACGGCGTGTTGATCTTCATTCCCGTGAGGGCCGCGGCCAGGGCCTTGCCGTCGAGCGAGTTGGCCTTCTTGATGGCTTGCTCGTAGAACTGCATCGCCACCGCGTTTTGCCACGACCAGTTGGTCGGCCGCTCGTTCCACTTCTTTAGGTAGGCCTGGCCCCATTCCTTGTTGGCAGGCGTATCCGGGAAGGTCTCGAGGTAACGCGTCGCCGACTGAATGCCGGCCGGCAGATTCTTGATGGCGGCCAGCACGGGATAATCGACGTTGGGCGTCGCCACCGTCATCTGCGAGAACAGCGCATAGACGTTTCCCTGGTTCACGAAGGCCGAGAGGTCGCCGGCATAGAGCAGCGTAAACAGAGCCTGCGGCCTGGCCTGAATCAGCTTGGTGATGACTTCGGTGAAGTCCGGCTGGCCGAGCTTGGGCCAGGCATCGGTGACGATCTCGACGTCTGGCTTGAACTGCTTGAAAAACTGAAGGTATTGCGCGGTGGTGTCACGACCGTAGGCGTAGTCCGGCGAGCAGGTCGCCCATTTGTTGAGCTTCTTAGTGTTCGCGAATTCGGCGAGATAGATGCTGCCGGCCACGGCGTCGTGCACGCCCTGGCGCGCGACGCGGAAGGCTGTGGGCGCGCGGATATTAGGATCGGCGGTCAGCGACGAGGTCTCACTGTTGGTGTGGATGCAAGCGATGCCGAGGTCGCGCACGACTTCCTGGACCGCAAAGGAGGCGGACGAGGCCTCGGCGTCGACCAAGAGCTCACAGCCCGTGGTGTTCACGAGCTCGCGCGCTATGCGGGCGGCCTCCTGGGGCTGGCCCTTTGAATCGCGGAAGACGAATTCGATCTGCCGGCCGAGAAAGCCGCCGGCGGCGTTGATGCGATCCTGCTCCATCATCAGTGAGTTGCGCGAGGAGGTGCCGAGTAGCGCAATCGGCCCTGACAGAATGCTTTGCATTCCGATGCGCAACGTGTTTGCCTGTGCCCTGGCCACCCAAGGGGCGGCGAGCAGAGAAGCCGCACCACCAGCCAACACTGTGCGACGCGCAATAAGCCCGCTCATTGAACGGCACCTCCCCTAACCTGTTATCGCGGCTCGGTTTTGAGACAACCGGCCATTTTTGTTAAGGCTGCCAACTCTAGATCGGCAATGGCGCTCTGATCAAGCTGCCATTTTTCGGCTCGCACCTGGGCTGGCGGGCCCGGCCGGTTAAGGAATTTTATCACAGGCCCGCCTCCGGTCACCGCCTCGCGGCGGTATTGGCATGACGGCTTCTATCTCGGGATAGAGACAGGTAAGCGAGCGAGCGACGCAGAAGATTTCAGCGTCCCCGCTTTCCACTGGTGAGATCAAGCCCCATGTCGAACTGGTCGCTGCGTTGCCAGTAGCTGTCGGCGTTTTCCTCATTGAGGATGTCGATCTGGGCATCGGTGGTCGCACCCCGCATCGACATCAGGGACAATACCGGCGTGATTTTGAGTCCGCCAATGACCTCCTCGTCCCCCAGAAGCAATGACTGGTCGTGCAGCATGATCCTCTGCGGGCGGAAAAACAGCTCGGCCGCGCGCGGGGCGTACGGATCGTCGCAATCGTCGAGTGCGTTTCACAAGATGACCTGAACGAGTTGGTTGACGAACAGCGGCGGCAAATTGATGGATACGGAACTGCAAGATAGGCGGCTTCCAGCGTCGGATTCCGCAGCAACAAGTCGCGGAACGCCAACACGAACTGCCAGTTCTCCCGCGCATCGGCATCGGCAATCGCGGCAACCTCGTCAGCACCGACCGGCCGGCGAGGGTCGGCGAGCAGTTCCCGGTGCAACCTGCGTTCGAACGCGCAGGCGTCTTCGGGCGGCATCAGCTCGGGACGCGCGAAATAGGCTTTCAGAAATTCATCCGTAACCACCAACCCGCCGCTCGCATTGCGATTAAGCAGATGATGGCCGCAGGAAATCAAGAAGTCCTTCATCGGTGCCGCGGTTCCTGACTCATATTCTCAAGATTGAGATT
Source organism: Bradyrhizobium erythrophlei (assembly GCF_900129425.1). Taxonomy (NCBI): domain Bacteria; kingdom Pseudomonadati; phylum Pseudomonadota; class Alphaproteobacteria; order Hyphomicrobiales; family Nitrobacteraceae; genus Bradyrhizobium; species Bradyrhizobium erythrophlei. The sequence goes on from NZ_LT670817.1 coordinate 5,942,401, forward strand.
GCTGTCGGGCTCAACGTCATCCTCGATTTCCATGAACGAGAACGCCTTGCCGTGGCCGGTCCCTTCCCGCAGCTTCAATCTACGGAAAGATTCCCGGACTTCGCCATCGGTCGCCGTGCGGTGGACCGCAATCAGACTGCCGACCGGATGCGTGCAGAGCTGTTCCGCAAAGGCGACTTCCTCTTCTGCCGCCATGCGTGCGATTGCAAGATCCGGCGCGCCGAACCGCTCGACCAATTGCGCGGCAAGGAGTTCAACCAAAGCACGGCGATCGGCCACCGTCGCGTGGACGATCTGTGCAAGCGTCGACCAGCCCCAGGCTCGCACGCCGAGAAAGCCGCTGCGGAACGCCGACCGGTCCTTGCCGGTCAGCCCGACGGGATCCCGGTTGCAGAAACGGAACGCGCCCGACACGGCCCAGTCGCCGGGTTCCGCCGCTACGTCGAACACGAACGTGTCGGATGGATCAAGGGCGATGGTGCGCAAGAGCTTCACAGGCGCGGTCCTCCGAGTTTCGGATCGAGCCACGACGGCGTGGCCAAGGCCTTGAGCAGATCGCGCCGCTTGGTTTTGTCAGTGCCGATCCGGTGCGTGACGAGATCGCCGTTCTCGTCGATCCGGCGGCTGACTTGCCCTTCACGCGAAAGCCTCGCCAGGAATTCGTGCGCCACGCTGCCAAATCCGTCAACCTGCCAGGCGTCGATGGCCAACATCAGATGCCGCGCAAAGCTTTCCGTCACCTGCACGGCGCCTGCCTCGCCGACCCCTCCTGCTCCAGCGCGGAGGAGAGCGGATGAACAGCCGGCTCCTTGTCGACCATGAGACGGTCCGGATCATGGCGCCGAATACCAGCCACGGCGGCGGCTCGTCCTCGTTCGCAAGCGCAGGCCAGCCGAGCCGGCCGCCGCCGACGAGGCCGCCATCGATGCGGATCGTGTCCGGCCAATCGATCGCCACCTCCTTGTTCGGCGGCGCATAGGCGCGCAGGGCGTCGGTCAGCGCCACCATCCCGGCATAGAAGGCGCGGCGCGCGGTGCGCAATGGCTCGTCCGGTTCGAGCACAACCGCAAACTCCGCGAGATCAAACCGTCCGACATAGACCAGCGTACCGGCGCCCCTCTCTGCGGCGACCTCGAGCGCGTGGGTGAAGGCGTCACGGCTCTCGCGCAGCCTCACCAGGGTAAACGGCGGAGGCAGTTCGATGGGTTCCGATATGAAGGCACGCGTGCGCATGGTCGGTGACAGCGGGCGCTCCGGGTTCCTTTTCTTCTCCAGTACATAATTATACGAGGCGGACCGCCGGCGCGAGTCCGCTCGCTGCCGTTCCGCGCTTCTTTACCGGAGGGTTAGTCAAAGCATGGCAGATCCCCCCAAAACGATCCTGAGGTGCTCTTGCGAGGATACGATGCGCCTCGATGCGGCCGCCGTTAAACGCGGATGCTGCAACAGCGAGATCGCAACTTTCCGTCAACTTTGCCGGGCCGAGATCGATCAGTTTCGCATCGCCGCGAAGGAGGAGGGATCACTCACCGTCGGCTGCACCCAGGAGGCGCCGCTGTTCTCGGACGAGGCAGGCGAGCGCCCCGAGCGGATCGATTTCGTCAACCTGCGCGAGACGGCAGGCTGGTCCACGGAAGGGGTCCAGGCGGGACCGAAAATGGCTGCCCTCCTCGCCGTCGCGGCCGAGCTCGCGCCTGGTTTTCCGCTCGTGAATCTAACGAGCGAAGGCGTGATCCTGATCTATGGTCGAGACGAGAGTGCGGTCGAAGCCGGGAGAATGCTGGCCGATCATCTTGATGTCACCGTCATTATCGCTGGGGCGGCGCAGATCGCGCCGCCGGCCGTCACATCCTTCCCAATCGTCAAAGGAACGATCCGCAACGCCAAGGGCCATTTCGGGGCCTTCGAGCTTACGATCGACGACTACGCGGCGCCCCGCCCCTCCTCGCGCGACGCCTTCATTTTTGAAGCGCCTCGTAATGGCGCGACCTCGCGCTGCGATCTCGTGCTTGACCTCTCTGGCGGCCCGCCGCTGTTTTCCGTGCATGATCTACGCGACGGCTATCTGCGCGCCGATCCGCGGGATCCTTCGGCGATGCTGCGGGCCGTACTCAAAGCGCGCGATCTCGTCGGAACCTTCGACAAGCCGAAATACATCAATTTCACCGCGGAGCTCTGCGCCCATTCGCGCTCAAACATCACCGGCCGCCACCGCTTTCTCGACCTTTGCCCGACCGGCGCGATTACGCCGGATGGCGACCACGTCAAGATCAGCGCGGAAATCTGCGCCGGATGCGGCCAGTGCGCGGCGGCGTGTCCGACCGGTGCGGCCTCCTAAGCCGTGCCACCTGCCGACGCTCTGTTGCATAAGCTTCGTGCCATGCTGCTCACTTATGATCAGGCAGGCGGCTCCAAGCCCATCGTCCTGTTCCATAACGGCCAACACGGCACGGCGCTGATCGATGCGCTCGCCCGCCATGGCACCGGCCTGCCGGCCAATGTGCTGCCGCTTGCCGTCAACGAGGACGGATTGGAAACCATCGTCGCGGCATTCGCCTACGGCGCGGCGAGCGTACGCTTCCTTCTGCGCGCCAAACCCTTGCACGACATTGCCGGCCTTTCGCAGACCGTCGCAATGGCCGAAGCCATTCTTTCCGGCCTCGGATTTTCGGGGCGCCGTGTTGCCACGATCGAAACGGACGATCCGGATTCGCTCGGCGAGGCGCTGCGCGGAATTAAACCCGCCGCAACCGTCAAACCGCCTGCAACTTTCAGAACCGTCGGCAAAGCGGCGCGACCTGCTTCGTTTCGCCTTGAGCGAACTGCACCGCCTGGCACCAGCACCGACCGATGTGATTTCGCTGCCCGAGGGCGCGCCAGTTGGCACGATCAGCGTCAATCTGGACGGATGCACGCTGTGCCTGTCCTGCGTATCGGTGTGTCCCACGGGCGCGCTTCTCGACGATCCCGAACGTCCGGCGCTCAAGTTTGTTGAAGACGCCTGCGTCCAGTGCGGGCTGTGCATGAGCACCTGCCCGGAAAAGGTCATCACGCTGAAGCCGCAGATCGACTTCACCGCCGCTACGGCACGCACGAAGATCATCAAGGAAGAAGAGCCTGCGCTTTGCATCCGCTGCAGCAAGTCGTTCGGTGTCAAAAGCACGATCGACAAGATCGCGGCGAAGCTCGAGGGCGGCACTGGATGTTTCCGGCAAACAACAAGCGGATCGACGCCATCAGGATGTGCACCGACTGCCGCGTCATTACGATGAGCGAACAGCAGTTCGACCCCTTCGCCGGCGTTCCCGAGCGCGGCACCGCGCACGACCGACGACTATTTGCGCGAGCGCGAGCAGGAGTCCAAGAACTGACTATTTGGTCGTCGCGCGTGCGAGAAAATCGGTGAGTGCCTTACGGCCTTCCGGCGACCCGATGCGCTGCTCCGGCATCTTGGTGCCGGGCGTATAGGCGTTCGGACCGACCTCGAACAATTTTGCGACGGTCTCCGGCGTCCATACGATGGACATGCTTTTCAGCGCATCGGAAAAGCGATAGCCGGGCAGCGACGCGATCCTGCGACCGAACAATCCAGCAAGGGTCGGACCTGCGCGCGCATTGTCCTTCTCCGACAGCGTATGGCAGGCAACACAGGCCCTGAATATTTCCGCGCCGTGGTCCCCTGCAAAGGCTGCGAGCGGATCGGCCGGCGTGCCTCTCAGCGAGGATCCAATCGGGTCACCCGTCAGTGCATTCCAGCGTCGGATCGCACCGTCTGCGCCGCCCGTCAGCACGGCCGCGTTATCGGGCAAGAATGCCACGGACCAGACCGGAAAACCCGGACCGCCGAGCGTTCGCAGCACGCTTCGCGCCGTGCGATCGATGACCGCTATGGCGCCGCCTATGCCCGCGGCTGCGATCAACGACCCGTCTGGAGACATCGCCAGCGCGACGATGGGCGCCGGGCCGGCTTGGATCTCGCCGGTCTCCATGGCCCCCGCGGTCAGAAAGCGTACTTTTCCATCGGCACCGCCCGCCGCGATTTCTCCGTCAGGCGCGATCGCCACCGCGTTGAGCGGCGATGTCAGTGTGATGACGTCCGGCGGTCCCTCCGGCAGCGGCCAGATCCTGAGCGTAAGGTCATACCCGATGCTGACAAGCGATTTTCCGTCCGGCATGAAGGCAACGCCATTGACGTTTTGCGAATGGCCTTCCAATACGCGTTGCGCACTGGAACCGAGCGGCCAAAGCCGCACGGTTCGATCCCAAGATGCAGATGCGAGCATCGAGCCGTCGGGCGAGACGGCAAGTCCTACAATCGGGGCACGGTGACCTTCGAAAACCTGATCGGGCTGCTGCCGGCCCGCCGTCCAGACGGCAATCCTCGCATCGGCGCCAGCGGTCGCCACGCGTCCGTCCTTCAGGAAGGCGACCGCGTTCACCGCATCCGAGTGGAAGCGAAGAACCTGCTCCGCGGATTCGGTAGCAAGCGACCATCGGATGGCGGAAGTGTCGAAACTGCCGGACAGGACATGCTTGCCATCGGCCGAAATGGCGATCGCCCGGACTGGCCCGCCATGGCCGGAGAGTTGAGCCCAGGCAGCCTCGACGCCCAGCGACAGCGCGGCTGCAATTGAGCAGAGGTAGAGGCGCCAATTCATTGCTTATCCGTCGATGTCGTACTGGCGGCTATCGCGCAAACCGCGATTGTGCCTCAAATTTCTTTAGCCGGTAGAGGGCATCATGGGCGAAGTTAAACGAGCGTGCGCGACACTACTCTTGAGGTCTCACCACCGTTTTGATTGATCCCTCGGCACGGCTTGCATGCCCGGCGGACTTTGCCCACCTGAGGAGGTGTCGGTCGGCCGGTCCAGCCCTGCGGTTGCAACTCACCCTTGGCTTTGGGCGACTTTCGACCACTCGTTGAATTGAGCGAACTCCCCTTCGTTTGGTCTGTCTGCGTCTCCGCCAACCCACAGGGATAAAGCTAAACGCATCGTCACTGCCATTAGCTGCACGGGGCTTCAGATGCTTCAAATTGTCCGCCCTCAAACGAAGCAGGCTCCTGTTAAAGTTCCATGTTGCACTGCGAGGGCTGGCTTTTCACCCGGTTTGCTGAACGGAGTTCTCTGGCTGCGTACCGCTAATCTTGAACCGCAGCCGGCCGGCACCTATCGTGCACTTCCTTCGTCAGAAGGACAACGAGATGCAAATACGATCCAAAGCGTATGAGCACTTCATCTCGATTTGCCGGTCGTTCCACGATCGAGTCTCGCCGCACGATCAGAGTGTCCCAGCCCAGACCTCCTCCTCACTCGTCTTCACGACGGTCGTGCTGGCGCTTCTTTTGACGATCCTGGAGATTGATCTGCACCGAACTGAACTGCATTTGGTCGGTCTCATGAATGAAACGGACGCCATCAATTTTAATTTCATGGGTCCGTAAATCTTTTTGAGCCGATCGCTCTCGTCTAATCGTGCCGGTTCACTCGGCGGCCGCTAGTTCAGCGCGGCGGCGCTCTTGTTCGAACAAATAACCACGGCAAGATCGCTTCAATATCATGCGAAAAAGGCTCATTGGTCACCGCGATCTGCGCGCCGAGAAAGCGCGCTCCAGATCCAAGAGATCGTTCGGGATCTTTCGGATCGAAAAGATGAGCGAAGAAGGGATTTGCGGGATCGTCAAGGACGATCATCGCCGGCAACAAGTCGATCGGAATGTCTGAAACACCGGCGACGATTTAATATGTTTTCGGACGGACGACTAAGAGGTCGTCAGCCTTGGACCAGGCGCCAAGGCTGCCCTGGACCACGCTCCATTATGGAGCCGCGCGTCCCGAACGGCTCCGGCGTCACGCCGCGCACCCAGAGCTCGATGCGGTCGGCTACGAGCTGAACGAAGATGGAGGTCTCGTCATCAGCGCCGGCGGGAAAGAATTGGTTCCAGGCCGGCTGCCAGCGCGCTCGCAGCAGTCCCCGGTCAGCGATGACGACACCGCGCCCGATCAGGGTGACATAGCAGTCATCGGCGTCATGTTGATAGACCACGCTCAGCCGGCCGGTACGGCCGATCTCCAGCGCCTTGCGGGAACCGCGGCGGGTGAGGAATAGGATGCCGAAGGGATCTTCGCTCGCCAGCGATTTTTGCGGACCCATCGGTCGCGCGTTGACGCTGCCGTCCTCGGCGACCGTCATCGCCCAGCAATAGCGCGCCTTTTCCATGGTCGCCGCTGCCGCCGCCAGCAGCCGTTCGACTGACGCAGATCCAGCCTCCATCGCCGCCGTGCTCGTCATGCCGCACCTCCAGTGAATGAGGAAGGCACTCTGACGCATGGCGCGCTGCTTCGTCTACACGACGTGCTCCGGGGCCCATGTCTCAGTTGGGTCAAACTGCCACATGGCGCAGAGACCGCGTCATGTCCGTTCTTGCACTGATAAAGGACTCGGTTTCTACTATGCGCGGCTGGTCATACCTTCCCGCCGCTAAGGAACAACTCCTTGCCCCGCCTAACCGACCAAGGCTTGCAGAGAATAAACGATCTGGCTCAGCATTACGGAGTCAGTGCCGACGCGGTGATGACGTTGTTGCAGGCCCTCCTGAACAGCAAAGGCACGATGGCGCAGTTTGACCATCGGGAATTGGGTGGTGCCGGGCAGTGGATGCCGGGTGGCATGACGATGGTCGGCGATATGTTCAATCACGGCCTCAAGGCGAAGGTCGACGGCTTGTGTTCCGAGCTGTCACAAATCTTGGCTATGCAACCCTTCGTGCCATTCCCCGCGGGCTTTCAGTCACAGTCGCAGAGGGAGGGTGGCGGCCAACAGGAGGGCGGCCACAACGTCTTAGATAGAGGTTCGGTCAGCCTATTCGTACCAGAGAGACCCGGCCGAGCGTCGGGTCATTGGTGGCCAGCGGAACTAGGGTTCCCCAACGGGACTGGCGCGCAGAACCAAGTCCGCTATGCCTATTTCAACCAAAAGCGTCGATTAGCAGTAGAGCTGAATGGACACGTGGCCGTCTACGACACGCTAGATCACCTGTTTGTACCTAAAACTTAAACACGGGCGTAGTGGTGATGAAGTCCGCCCAGGATGGCGCGTGAACTGATCACACCGGTTCGCTGAACCGGGCGAGAAACCGGCGCATCTTTATCCAAGGCCAAGTGTGTCCGCGTCTCATTATAGTAGCGAGCATAAGATTTCAGAATCCGGCGCAGATGTGCCTCGCCCAGGACAATGACGTGGTCCACACATTCACGCCGGATCGATCCGATCAGCCGTTCGACGAAGCTATTCTGCCAAGGCGAGGCTGGTGCGGTAGGCTTGTCCCGGATCCCCATGGCGCGCAATCGGTGCGTCACGAGGCTGCCATAGATCCGATCGCGATCACGGATCATGTAACCCGGAGCACCGTCCCAAGGAAAAGCCTCGGTGATCTGGCGTGCGATCCACTCCGCCGTCGGATTGGTTGTGACGTTGATCCAGACGAGTTCTCTGTGATCAATCCGTACAATCACGAAGCCATACAGCAGTTTAAAGCCAATGGTCGGGACCACGAACACATCCATGGCGGCAATGTCCGGAGCGTGGTTTCGCAGAAAGATCCGCCATCCCTGACTTGGAGATCCACGTCGCTTGACCATGTACTTGGCGACAGTTGATTGAGCGACGCTGAATCCAAGCTTGAGCAGTTCGCCATGGATGCGTGGCGCACCCCAAAGCTGGTTCTCCATGCTCATCCGCCGGATCAGCGCGCGCAATTCCATCTCAATGCGCGGGCGCCCTCCCCGCGAGTTCGATTTCCAACGCCAGTAGCGACGAAAGCCAGCCCGATGCCACCGCACCAACGTCTCAGGCTGAACGATCGTTACGACCTTCAAAATCGATGGAAACCATCGATACATCTGGACGAGGAACCAGCGGTCGTTGTTGGTAGGCTGAGTTCGACCCCTCACCCTGCGCCGCAAGACGATCAGCTGATGTCGGAGCACCGCATTCTCCGCTTCAAGCCGCAACTTCGACTTGAATGGCGAGGCCAGGACGGCCAGAACGAAACAGAACAGCCCGATCATTCGGCCAGTTTAGGCGATTCCATCACGTCATCAACTCGGATAAAGTTTTCGGTACACACTGCCGCCTCAGCCGCGCCGTGCCGCTTTGATCGCGGCGAGGTCGATTTTCTTCATGTCCATCATGGCATCGAATGCGCGCTTAGCTTCATCGCCGCCGGCCGCCAGCGCCTCTGTCAGCACGCGCGGCGTAATTTGCCAGGAGACGCCCCACTTGTCCTTGCACCAGCCGCACGCACTCTCCTGGCCTCCATTGCCGACAATGGCGTTCCAGTTGCGGTCGGTCTCTTGCTGATCATCGGTGGCGATCTGAAACGAGAAAGCTTCGTTATGCTTGAACGCGGGACCGCCGTTGAGGCCGATACAGGGGACGCCGGCGACCGTGAATTCCACCGTCAGCACGTCGCCCTCCTTGCCGGATGGGTAGTCGCCGGGTGCACGGTGGGCGACACCCACTGCGCTGTTGGGAAAGGTTTCGGCGTAGAAGCGGGCAGCCGCCTCTGCATCCTTATCGTACCACAGGCAAATCGTGTTTTTGGCCATTGCGTGTCCTTTCGCTCTGCTTACGCGCCGTCTGCCGGAAGCCTTGCGTCTTTTCCGGCATTCTTGCGCATCAATGAAATCTGGATGTGCCTATAAAGTGTAGCGACGCGGTCCATAGTGAACAAAGAGGATGACCATGACACCTCGAAGGGCAACGTTCCACCATACGGCCGCCGCAGCTCCTTGAACGACAGCGCAAACACCGGCGACGCCCGAACTCGCATGGAATACGATGCAGGTGATGACGATGGCCCGCAACGCCGCGGCATCGCTTATCTTGACAGCCAGAAAACACAGCGTAGCGAGGGCGAGTTCCGATGCTCCCAGCAGGTAGCAGAGGAAAAAGGCCGACCGCGGAAGTTCGATTCCGGCGACGCCGGGAACCAGCTCTGGCCACAGGAAGAGAACGACGCCGGCAGCGAGCATTGCTACCGCATTGATTATGAGCAGCCGTTGCAAGTTCATCGCGGCCTCGTTTTCCCTGCGCTTGCTTGTTGTTCTTCACAACACGGAGTCTTCGGGACTGCGGCCCGTAGCGGACGGCAGGGCAGCATCGCGGAGCATCTGACCTGGATGGACTTCATCGTCCTTGACGAACTCGGCTACCTTCCATTCGCCAAACGCTTCGTATGCGTAGATCCTCCAGAGCGTGATCAGATGAGGTTAGATTGAGCCAGGACGCAGCGGAAACTTTTATCGACGGCTACCAGTCGTCGTCGTAGATCCAGTCCCTTGGGATTCGAGGCCGCGCTCTCACGTATGGGGCCTGATGCGTCCGCTCGGGCTTGCGCACGCTCGGAGTCGGCTGCGTCGGAGGCGGTGACGTCTTGGGCGGGTTCTGCTCGGAAACCTTCGCGAGCACGCGTTTTATCTCTTCCTGGCTCGCCTTGAGCTCCCCAATGGCTTTTGAATTGTCGCTGGCTATCTGTTGCTGGTTCGCCTTGAGCTGTTCGATGTTTCGCTCCACATTCGCAAGATCGCGCGCCATCGCTTGCAGCAGCTGTGTATCGGCAAGTGCTGCGGTAGCTGTCGGCGCGGCGTCTTGCGGTGCGGTCTGAGCCAAGGGCGTTGCTTGCGGTGGGGTCTGAGCCAACGGCGTGGCTTGCGGTGCGGCCTGAGCCAACGGCGCTGCTTGCGGTGCGGTCTGAGCCAACGGCGTTGCTTGCGGTGATGCTGCCTCAGCCACTTGAACGATAGGTGGAGCGGGCTGCGCGGGAAGCGGCGGATTTTGCGGCGGCAATAATCGAGTTGAAACGAGCTGCGGCGCCCAGCGGGCGACAACCAGCTTGGCCCGGTTGCCATAGGACGACTGCAAAACCAGGGCAGCGACAACGATGCACGCCGCCAGCGCCAACCCGACGAGGGCCCGGAGCGCCGGCCTTCCGGGCGGTGGTTGCGGGCCAGGTCCGGCCGAAGGTGGGCGCGCGGCATCGCGGTCCATTTTTGCAAGCCGTTCACTCAAACGCGCGAGCTCTTCATCCGCGCGCGCGATCTGTTCGTGGACGTGCGCGAGTTGTTCATCGGCGCGCGCGATCAGGGCATCGTGGGGCTCAATTGGTTTTGGAGTGGATGTGGAGTTCATTGGCGTCTCTCTTTTCCGTCCAATGTCATCCGATGGTGACGGTCGACTATCCGTCGGATCGACCAGCCGCCAGCGCTCCGTTCAGTCTTGTCCAAAGAATGGCCGTATGATGGAGAGAATGGCCATATGATGGAAGGATATGGGATCGCATGGCGACAGCGTCCCGGAGTCCGGCGGCCACTGCGGTGCAGCCGAGCGGCGCGGCGGCTCTCCTCTCTGGTCGGAAGACCGGCAGGTCCCGGTCGGGTCAGACTCGGGAAACGTCGACGTTTCAATATTGCGTCCGCTTTCCTCCGTTCACCATCACCAGTTCCGCGTGGGTATTCGTTAACCAGAAGATTCTTCAGCGGGCAGTGATCGAATTGCACGAACGATCTTCACTCAACTTTAAATCGGTCATTCTAAAGCAACAATCGTTTGCATCTGGCCATGCCGACCAAAGCATGCGGAGCCCGCAGGAGGCTCGCTTCGATCGTGAAGGGGCTCATCTATGGACGCGCTGCAGGTTTGGGGCGACTCCAAGTTTGATAGAGGGCCAGACGCGATCAGGTCTTACTTCCAAAGATCAGGAATCTATATCTTCCTGATTTCATTTGCGTGTGTGTATTACCTTTCGAACGCGTCGCTCCTGCTTGCCCACTATGATCTGGGATGGCACCTGGCTGCCGGAGACCTGATCAGAAGCAGCGGCCATATTCCTTTTCAGGATCCATGGTCATTTACCCTTGGAGACAGGCAATGGTACAATCTCTCCTGGCTTTGGGACGTGATTGCCAGTGTATTATTTCAATATACGAAATTTAGCGGCCTCGTATTATTTGTAGTCGCCTGTGGCGCAGTCATCGTCGGATATCTTGCCTCCGCCTGCCTGAGGAGCGGAGCCTCCGCAGCTGCAGTCGGTCTTTCCGTTTTCTCCGCGTGTTTGCTTTACCCCTCTTTCGCGACGCCCCCGAATATTTATCTCGCCGCTTCGCCAAACACTTCCACGATGTTGTTCTGCGTCATTTTCTACGCAGAATGTCTGAAAAGAACGAGATGTTTCCTGCTGCCTGCGATCATGGTCCTTTGGGCTAATCTGCATGGCGGCTTTTTGCTTGGTTTTCTCATTGGCGGCATTTTTTGCGGCGCGGCTTTGCTCAGACGGGATTGGGTACATTTCAAGATCTACAGTTTCGCGGGAGTCGGCTGCTTCATTGCGATATTCATCAATCCTCTGGGCTGGCATATCTACGACGGCCTGTCGTCCACATTGGGCCACTTTGTGCAGGCGAACATCACCGAGTGGCAGTCTTATTATGCAAACATGACCCTGCCGGGGAGCATTCCCGGCATCCTGTATGCTTTGATATTTATCGCGCTTGAACTGCGCTACAGAGGCTCTCGTCCCATTCCCCTGGAGTCACGGCTGCTCTCCTGGCTCTTCTTGTTTTTGGGACTTTATCAATTCAGATACATGTCTTTCTTTTTTATCTTCTCAACGGTTCCAATGGCCCTTCACATTGACCGGCTGCTGCCTAAAGCGCTGAATAATTTTGAAGTCCAAAGATCGTTGCTGGCCGCCGGCGTCATTGGAATGTGCGCCCTGCCGTTGACCTTTATGCAAACAGAACCGGCTCTCGAACTTCCGGAAATGATTTCAGAGCAGGATGCGCTCTATCTTCAAACACACTTTTCGCATGCGCGGCTTCTGAACCACTGGAACGTCGGAGGACTTTTGATTTTCCGAACCCACGGCACCGTACCTGTGTTCGTCGATGGTCGGGCAGCTACCGCTTATCCGGATGCTTTACTGCGTGACTATTTCAAGCTGGTCGACGATGAGTTTGACGAGACCGCCTGGGACACGGTGCTCGAGAAATACCAGATCGATGCGGTGCTTTGGGTAAAGGCGCATGAAGCGTTAAGGCGGTTTCTCGTGGATAAGAGAGGCTGGAAGGAGGAATACGCAGGATTGTATGAGACCATTTACGTCAAGCCATGACGGCCCACGTCCAGCCGGCTCCCAATTAGCGGACATTCAGCCCCCGTCGGCATGTCTCAAATGTGCCAAGGCCGGCTCATGCACCGCAGCAGATGGCATCTCTAGACTAATGCTTCATCCTTCGAGCGGCATCGCTTGGCGATGCTCTTCACTCCCCTCCCTCCACGCGCCCTTGCGCGTGGTGGGGAGGGGTCGGGGGTGGGGGGTAGTGCGGCAATCACCCATGCAGCCGTTCCGGCCGATAGACCCCCCACCCCCGACCCCTCCCCGCCGCTTTGCGGGGGAGGGGAGAAGAAAAGTGTGCTGGCCCACGTGAGATGGAAAGCGCTCTAGTCTAGACTAGTCGATGACCTCGTCGGCGGCGACGACCAGCGATTGCGGTACGGTGAGGCCAAGCGCCTTGGCGGTCTTGAGATTGATAATCAATTCGTAGCTGGTCGGTGCCTGTACCGGAAGCTCGGCCGGCTTTTCGCCTCGCAGAATGCGATCGACGTAGGACGCCGCACGCTTGAACAGACTGGGCAAGTCCGGACCATAAGATATCAGGCCGTCGTTGAAGCGATGCGGGTAGACTGCCGGCAAGCCGCATTTGGCAGCGAGCGCGATGATCTGCACATGATTGGCTTCGTTAAAGGTGTCCGGCATCATCATCAGGCCTCCGCCGGGCTCGCGCGCGAATTCAGCGACGGCAGCGTCGATCTCTGCAGAATTATGAACGGGGGCGGCGACAAGCTTCACCGGGATTGTGGGCGCCAGCGCATCCAGCGTGCGCAAAAACCCGGTAGGGACGGTTGCCAGGTTATAAATATATACGACCCGCCGCACAGACGGCGCGATCCTCGTAAGCAGTTCTATCCACTTGCCGACCATCGAAAATTCCAGATTTTGAAAGCCGGTGACATTGCCTCCGGGGTGCGGAAAGCTCTGCACGAAGCCGCTGCCCACGGGATCGACGACCCACCCGAACACGATCGGAATGGTGTGCGTCTCCCTCAGGAGCGCGGCCACGACGGGAGTGGAGCGAGCGACAATGACGTCACACTGCGCGCCAACCAGGGCTTTCGCGGACGCCTGGATACGATTGGGTTCACCGCCGGGCCAGGAATATTCCATTTGCAGGTTACGGCCCTCGATCCATCCCAACTCCTGAAGTCCCTGCTTGAGGCCCTTCACTTCGGATTGACCTTCAGGGTCATCAGGATCAAGCGCCATCAATACGCCGATCCGCCGCACCCGTTCCGGCTGCTGCGCCCGCGCCGCGAGCGGCCACGCGATTGCCGCACCACTGAGAAGCGTGATGAACATGCGCCGTTGCATGTGGGGGCCCCTGAGAAGACGCCTTTGCAATGAACCTAGCATTTTCCGTCCGGGCTACGAGCGAGAATTGCAAGGAGTCCACGGCAGAAGCCAATCAGGCCCAATATCGCAGATGGGTCAATCGTGTCGTGATGACCGCACGCCCGTTACTTGCCGTCTACCGCGTTGCGATAACCGGACATTCTCAGCGCGTGTGGGCCTTTCCCGAATGGGGTAGAGCCGACATGCACGCCCGCTTTGAAACGAGAGAGACCGGCCAAGGCGGCCTCTCCGGTGATTGTTCTTTGGAAATGAGTTTGTTTTTTCAGGCCGGGGACGCGAGCGGCTTGCCTTTCTCCACGACATAGGTACTGACGATTACGGTCTTCGTGTCGCCATTCTTGGCGCCGGCATGCGGTGTTGCGACCGGCACCTGGAAGCCGTCGCCCGCCTTCACCATGCGCGTCGGCTGTCCCTCGATCGGCAGTTCGATACCGCCGGAAACGACGTAGCCCGATTCGATTCCCGGGTGCGTATGCCGTGCCACCAAGGTGCCCGGATCGATGGTGACTTCGGCGACGATCGTCACGTAGCCGGGCATCGGCCCGTCCATCTGCGACAGCATCTTTCGCGTGAAGCCGATCGGAGCGGGTGGTGGCGTCCCTTGCGCCGACACTTCGGTCGCGACGAACTCGGCAAGCCCACACAGCGCACAGGATGCAAGCCCGGCAAATCCACGTCTTGTCAGCATGATCGTTTCCTCCTGCTGGATCCGGATCGTTCACGTCCGGATTGAATGGGGGCGGATAGTATGCCTTTCGAAATGGCGTGCAAGTCGGGAGGGTCGGCCTGGACGAGGGTCGATTTTGGATCGGAAAATCTTCCGCGCCATTGCCACGTTCACCGGCATCATTTGCGCGTCGCCGAAGCGGCCGCTGGCGCGTGGAGATCGCAGCGCGGAAAAAGCCAACGGCGCCGGTTCGTATCGGAAGCCGCGCCGTCGGCCGAAACTTGATCGTTGTGACCCGACTAGACGATCAGGATGTCGTGCGGGTGGAGCGTCAACCTCACCGATCATAATCCTGAGGTCGTTGTCGCGTCAACATGCACGCACTGCAATCGAGCGCATGCTGGACTCGCAGGATCAAAGGGGATTCTCGCGAAATAATTTTGAACCTAAATACAAATCCGGCGACTAAACTTTCTCCCAGGAGCGAACGGATATCGGGGGCGTGCCGGCGCGGAGTTCGAGCGCCGGAATCTATTTGCCCTTCCAGTTCGGCGTGCGCTTGTTGAGGAAGGCATCCATTCCCTCGCGGAAATCCTCGCTCATGTACGCGCGAAGGATCAGATCCTCGCCCTCGTCGCGCGACAATGTCCGGCGGATCCGGCGCACCGCCTCTTTTGTCACCTCGAGCGTGATCGGCGCATGGCTGGCCAAGAGCTTCGCGGTTTCGTCGGCGCGGCGCTGCAGCGTCTCGACGTCAGGCACCACTTCGTTGAGCAGCCCCAGCGCAAGCGCTTCGGGCGCTTCAACCAGCCGCGCCTTGAAAATCAGGTCCTTGGTCCGCGCCGGCCCGATCAGCGAGACCAGCCTGGAGATGTTGGACATCGACAGGCAATTACCGAGCGTGCGCGCGATCGGAAAGCCGATCCGGGTCGCCGCGGTGCCGATCCGGATATCGCAGCAGGCGGCGATGCCCGCGCCGCCGCCGGTGCAGGCCCCGGCGATGGCCGCGATGGTCGGCACCCTCACCTGTTCCAGCCCTCCCAGCACGCGGTCGATCCGAGCCTCATAGTCGAGCGCGTCCTGCGCGGTCTTGAAGGCACGGAATTGCGAGATGTCGGTGCCGGATGCGAACGCCTTGTCGCCAGTGCCGGTGAGGATCATCGCCTTGATCGAGTGGTCGGCGTTGACGGTCTCGCAGATCGCGGCCATCTGCTCGTACATCGCAAAGGTCAGCGCGTTGCGCGCCTGCGGACGGTTGAAAGTCAGCCGGGCAATGCCGTCCTCGACAATATAAATCAGGTCTTCAGTCGCTTGTACGGGAGCGTTCATCGCGCACTCTTTCTGTTGTTGCGGTCGAAGTTGATCAGGCGACGGCGGCCTTCGGCATCGGTACCACGTCGCGGCCCTTGAGGACTTCCATGGCGGCCAGCACGCCGCCGCTGCGATGCGGCACCTTGGCGAGGTCGAGACCCATCTCGATGCCCGACAGCGTGCCCATCAGCATCAGGTCGTTGAAATGGCCGATGTGGCCGATACGGAATGCCTTGCCCTTGAGCTTGCCGAGACCGGTGCCCAGCGACATGTCGAAGTTTTCCAGAATCACCTTGCGGAGCGCGTCAGCATCGTGCCCGTCCGGCACCATGACCGCGGTCAGCGCCGGCGAATAGCTGTGCGGGTCGAGGCAGACCAATTCCATATTCCACGCCTTGACCGCCGCGCGGGCCGCCGCGCCATGGCGCTTGTGTCGCGCGAACACATTATCGAGCCCCTCTTCCTCGAGCATCGCAATGGCTTCCCTCAGCGCAAACAACAGGTTGATGGCGGGCGTGTAGGGAAAGGTGCCCAGCTTGTTGATCTCGATCATGTCCTGCCAGTCCCAGTAGGACCGCATCGAGGTGTTGGCCCTCGAGGCCGCGAGCGCCTTTTCCGAGATCGCGTTGAAGCTGAGGCCCGGCGGCAGCATCATGCCCTTTTGCGAACCGCCCACGGATACATCGATGCCCCAGGCATCGTGTTCGAATTCGAGCGAGGCGAGCCCGGAGATGGTATCGACCATCAACAACGCCGGGTGGTTGGTGCGATTGAGGGCTTTGCGAACTTCGAGCGGATGCGTGACGCAACTGGTCGAGGTCTCGTTATGCACCACCAGGACGGCCTTGATCTTGTGCGCACGATCGGCGGCAAGCCTTGCCTCGATCTGCGCGACATCGGCGCCCCGCCGCCAGTCGGTCGGCAGGAATTCGACATCGAGCTTGAATTTCTCGGCGATGCCCCGCCACAGCACCGCGAACTGGCCGGTTTCGGCCAACAGCACCTTGTCGCCGGCCGACAGCGTATTGACGATCGCGGCTTCCCAGGCGCCGCTCCCCGACGCCGGATAGATGATGACCGGCTGTTTGGTTCGGAAAATGCGCTGGCAGCCCGCCAGCACGGCATGACCGAGTTCGGCGAATTCGGGGCCGCGATGATCCATGGTCGGCATATCCATGGCCCGCAGCACCCGGTCGGGCACATTCGTCGGTCCTGGAATCTGAAGAAAATGCCTTCCAGTATGCAGGGTCATCTGGCGTCCTTCCCGGGGGGTATCGTGGCTCGGCAGCGCTCGAATATCACTATTCGGCGGGCTTGTCCCCTGCCCGGCGGTCGCCGTCAATGCCCAAGGAGATAGGCACTGTTTTGCAGGGCCGGAACCCCGGATGCGCAAGGCGCGGGAAGGCTATCGTTTGCGCCCCTTTTCGATGTTGATTTCCGTATCGAAGCAAGTCGGCTCGCGATAACCGCGGGACACCGCGACAAGATTCGGGTCATTGTCCCTCAGCGCCTGAAACACCGGTTCCGTCGCACGCCACAGCGGCATGTGACCGCGCAGCGCGCCATCGTGATGGGCCGGCATGAACACGTCCGGTTTATAGAGGTTGGCGTGCTCGACCGCCTGCTGCTCGGTTGGAACGTTCAGGATGTCGGCGGAGAGCCCGACGATCGCGAGGTCGACGCCCCCGAGCTTTTGCATCGCCGCCTTCTCGTAATCGGTCACGTGGCCGCCGCTGTCGCGGTACATAATTCGAAATCCGTCGTCGAGCGTGATCAGGTAGGCGATCGTTCCCTCCGTCACCACCCGCGGGTCGAAGGTCCCGCGCGCCCGTATCGCCTTTTCTTCAGCCTCCTCGTCGGGGCCCGCCTTGGTCAGGAGAGAATTGTAGGCGCCTTCCAGGACCTGGGTGACATGCTTATCCGGTTGCCCGTGAAGCGCCAGAATGGGCTGAACGGTAAAACCCTCGAAGTTCAGCACCTCACCGCCCTTGCCGGTCACGGTCTTGATCTGCGATTCCGGTACCGATTCCGATTTCAGGACATCCGTCGTCAGCGCCGCTCCCACCAGCGTGGCGCCGGTCCTGATTCCGACCGAGGCGGCGTCCGACATATGATCGTAATGGCCGTGTCCGATGATGATCGCATCGGCTTTCTTGACGTCGGCCGCGGAAAATCCCAGGGGCGGATAATCCTTGCCGCGATCGAAATAGGCATCGAGCAAGATGATCTTGCCCTTGTAGGTAAGCTCGTAATTGGAGAAACCGGTCCAGCGCACGGCCAGGGTATGAGGGTTCTGCGGACCGGGTCCGCCCGTCGAGGTCAGCCGGTCGCTGGTGCAGGCGGGGTCGCGCGGCTGCGCCATGAATTCGCTCGACGCGATCGCCGCATTTTTATCCGAGCGCGGATCGGAGAACGGCTGGGCGCGCGCGCCGCCGAGCGAACACAACGCCAGCGCGGCGAAAGCCACGCTTGAATATCTGACCATGGGGTCTCCATTGCGGTGAGATCAACGTGGCTGGCGGGACTCGCCGCCTTCATTCCGCGGCGACCGGTCGCCCCGCCGGGAGGGCGCTTCCCTCGTCAAATGGGATTTCCGGATGCATCAGAAATGCGCTGAAACCTCCGATCAGCAAAAGTCCCATCGACATCAGGAACGGCAAATACCAGTTGCCGGTCACGTCGATCACATAGCCGGCCACCAGCGGCGAGACAATCGCCGCCAGCGCGGAGCCGGTATTCATCAGGCCCGCGGCGGTGCCGGAATATTTCGGGGCGATATCCATGGGCACCGACCACATCGGACCGATGGTGATCTCGGCGAAGAAGAAGCCGCCGGACAGGCAGATGGCGACCACCGTGATGTCGCGGGTGAACAGGATCGGAAACAGCGAGAGCAACGCGCCGGCAAAACCCGCCACCGTGACACTCAGCCGCGCGAAGCGGACATTGCCGGTGCGCTTGAAGATGCGGTCCGAAAAGACCCCGCCCAGGCTGTCGCCGATCACACCGGCAAAGAACACGCCCGAGGCGAACAGCGCCGAATTCTTGATGTCCAGATGATAGCTGTTCTTGAAGAACAGCGGCAGCCAGTTCAGGTACAGCCACAGCGTCCAGCCGTAGCAGAAATAGGTCAGCGTCACCGGCCACATCCGGCGCAGCAGCGGGCCCCAAGGCACCTGGGGCCGCGTATTCGCCGGGCGCGGCGGCAGTGTCGCCAGTTCGGCCTCGGTGATCCCGGGATGATCCTTGGGCTCGTTGCGGAAATACCAGGCCCAGACCACACCCCATATCAGGCTGACCAGCCCGAGCGCGATGAACGAGCCGCGCCAGGTCAGCCAGGCCATCAGGATTGCGATCAATGGCGGCGTGGCGGCATTGCCGAGCCGCGCGAAGGCGTGGGTGAGCCCCTGGGCAAAGCCGCGCTTGCTGGCGGGCGTCCAGTATTGCATGGCGCGCGTGGCGGTCGGGAAGGTCGCGCCTTCGCCGAAGCCGAGCGCGACGCGGGCGATGAACAGCGTCGACAGGCTGGTGACGAAGCCGGTCATGATGGTCGAGGCGGCCCAGATCAGGCCGCACCAGAATAGCGTTTTGCGCGGGCCGAAGCGGTCGCCGACCCAGCCGCCGATCACCTGGAACAGCAGATAGGGATAGGCGAATGCCGAGAACACCAAACCGAGCTGCGTGTTGCTGAGGTGGAGTTCCTTCTGGATCTCGCTCGCCGCGGTGCCGATGTTGACCCGGTCGATATAGGTGATGAAGTACATGATGCACAGCATCGCCAGCACGACATGGGTGGGCTTGAACCGAAGCCGCATTTTCTAACTCCCGAACTCGCTTTTATTGATTTTGCGGCGGCGCCGGCTGACCTGCACCGATCGCGCGGAATTGCGTTCCGCGCGGGCTAGGTCTTGACCACCTTCAGGTGTCCCGAAGAATTCGACTCGGTTCGCTGGTCCAGCAACTGCATCGCCGCGTCGACACCGCCGGCCCGATGCGGCACACCGGCGGCGGAGAGCCCCATCTCCACGCCGGACAAGGCTCCCATCAGGGTAAGCTCGTTGCACTCGCCGAGATGGCCGATGCGAAACACCTTGCCCGCCAGCTGGCTCAGGCCGGAGCCGAGCGACATGTTGTAATTGTCGAGCACGGTCTTGCGGAACTTGTCGGCATCGTGCCCCGGCGGCATCAGCACCGCCGTCAGCACCGGCGAATATTCGGCCGGCTCGAGACACAGCACTTCAAGGCCCCAATGCGTGACCGCGGCACGGGTGGCCGCCGCGAGGCGCTTGTGACGGGCGAACACGTTATCGAGCCCCTCCTCCAGCAGCATCGCGATGGCTTCGCGGAGGCCGTAGAGCAGGTTCGTGGCCGGCGTGTAGGGGAAGAAGCCGTTCGCATTGGGCTTGAGCATCTCTTCCCAGTCCCAGTACGACCGCGGCATTTTGTTGGTCTTGGCGGCGGCGCGGGCCTTCTCGGAGATGGCATTGAAGCCGAGACCCGGCGGCAGCATGAATCCCTTTTGCGAACAGCTGACGGTGACGTCGACCTTCCACTCGTCGTGCCGGAAATCGACCGAGCCGAGCGAGGAGATCGTATCCACCAGCAGCAGCGCGGGGTGACCGACCTTGTCCAGCGCGGCGCGGATGTCGCCGACCCGGCTGGTGACGCCGGTGGAAGTCTCGTTGTGCACCACCATGACCGCCTTGATGGTGTGCTTCGAATCCTGAGCCAGCTTCGCCTCGATCGCCGCGGGGTCGGCGCCGTGGCGCCAATCGCCCGGCATGAAATCCACCTCGATGCCCCAGCGCGCGGCCATCTGCCGCCACAGCGTGGCGAAGTGGCCGGTCTCGACCATCAGGACCTTGTCGCCCGGCGACAGCGTATTGACGATCGTCGCTTCCCAGGCGCCGGTGCCCGACGAGGGAAAGATGATGACCGGGCCTGAGGTCTTGAAGATTTTCTGGGAGCCTTCGAACACCGTCTTGGCGAGCTCGGCGAATGCCGAACTGCGGTGGTCGATGACCGGCATGTCCATGGCGCGGAGCACGCGATCCGGGACCGGGCTGGGGCCGGGAATTTGCAGAAAATGGCGTCCCTGGTGCTGCGTCATGGCTTCCTCGCTTGGATTTGGTTGCGGCCATATTGCATTCATTTCAGCTCGCTTCAACCAACAAATTGTTTACAGTTTTTGATCGACGGCCACCCCTCAAAGGCATATGTTGGGGCCCATGAAGCCCCTGATTCCCAGTGACGCCACTTCGACAGCCGTCGCGGCCGGACCGGCTCCCGACCGGGAAGACCAGTCGCTGCATGACGAGATCCTGACCCGATTGCGGGACCACATCGTCGAAGGCAACATTCCGGACGGCGGCCGCGTTCCCGAACGCCAGCTTTGCGAGATGCTGGGAATCTCGCGCACGCCGTTGCGTGAAGCGCTGAAAGTACTGGCGGCCGAGGGATTGGTCGAACTGTTGCCCAACCGCGGCGCCCGCGTACGGCAACTGAGCGAGCACGACCTCGGCGAACTGTTCGACGTCATGGGCGGGCTCGAAGGGCTCGCCGGGCGGCTCGCCTGCGAAAACATCACCGACGCCGAAATCGCCGAGATCGAGCGGCTGCATTACGAGATGTACGGTTTCTATCTGCACCGCGACATGCACGGCTATTTCCGCGTCAACCAGCTGATCCACCAGAAGATCGTCGAAGCCTCGCGCAACGCCACGCTGCTCGCCACCTACGCCAACTTCGCCGGACGGATTCGCCGGGTGCGCTATTCCGCCAATTTCGCCCGCAAGCGCGAGCGCTGGGGCGAGGCGATGCGCGAACACGAGACCATCCTGGACGCGCTGCGCCGCCGCGCCGGCAACGAACTGAGCGACATCCTGTTCGTTCATTTGCGGAACAAGCGGACCGCGGCGGTTGAACATTTGCGGGTCGCGGGGCCGACCGAGGCCGAGCCGGCCTGACGCAATTTTGAATTCAAAACACGAACAGCGTCAAGATCAATTGAATCTCCTGTCCGATCCAATTTCAAGTGTGCGGTGCTGCCTGGTAGCGGGGATGGGATGTCCAACAAGGCCTTGATGACGCTTGAAGAGCGGCTGGCGCGCGAGACCTCCGGGGAGGTGCTGTTCGATTCGTTCAGCCGCGGCCGCTATGCCACCGACGCATCCTTCTACCAGATCATGCCGGCCGGCGTGGTGGTGCCCCGCAGTATCGACGAGGCCTTGCGGGCGCTGGCGATCTGCCGCGATGCGGGGCGGATCGTCACGCCGCGCGGCGGCGGCACGTCGCAATGCGGCCAGACCGTCAATGACGGCATCGTCATCGATTTCTCCAAACACCTGAACCGGCTGGTCAGGCTCGACGTCGACAACCGCACCTGCGTGGTCGAACCGGGAATCGTGCTCGACGACCTCAACCGCCAACTGAAAAAACACGGCCTGTGGTTTCCGGTCGATGTGTCCACCGCCTCGCGCGCCACCATCGGCGGCATGGCCGGCAACAATTCCTGCGGCGGCCGCTCGCTGCGCTACGGCACCATGCGCGACAACACGCTGTCGATGGACGCAGCCCTTGCCGACGGCACCCTGCTGCATTTCGGCGAGGTGCCGCGCGATCTCGCGGCGGTGAATCTTGGCCACACCGGACTTGATCTTTTTCGCGACATGCTCGATCTCGGTGAACGCGAGGCCGCCGAGATCGCCGAGAAATTTCCGCAGGTGCAGCGCCGCGTCGGCGGCTACAATCTCGATGCGCTGGTGCCGCGCAATGCCGCAAACAACATGGCGCATCTGCTGGTCGGCTCCGAAGGCACGCTCGCCTTCACCACACAGGTCGAGCTGAAGCTGTGGCCGGTAATCCGCAACAAGGTGCTGGGCGTCTGCCACTTCGGCAGCTTCTACGAGGCGATGGATGCCGCGCAGCATCTGGTCAAGCTACGCCCGATCGCGGTGGAGCTGGTCGACCGCACCATGCTGTCGCTTGGCCGCGAAATCGCGATGTTCAAGCCGATCATCGGCACCGCCGTGCGCGGTGATCCCGATGCGGTCCTGATCGTCGAGTTTGCCGAGGAAGACCAGGCCGAGAACTTGCAGCGCCTGAAGCAGCTTGGCGAGTTGATGGGGGATCTCGGCTTTGGCTGGAACCATCCGCAGCGCAAATGGGGCGGCGTGGTCGAGATCACGGAGCCGGGCTTGCAGACCGGCATTGCCGAGTTTCGCGCCGCCGGCCTCAACGTGATGATGTCGATGAAGCAGGAGGGCAAGCCGGTCTCGTTCGTCGAGGACTGCGCGGTGCCGCTGCCGCATCTTGCCGATTACACCGAGCGGCTCAACGGCATCTTTGCCAAACACGGCACCCGCGGCACCATGTATGCGCACGCCTCGGAGGGCTGCCTGCATGTGCGCCCCGTGCTCAACCTGAAACTCGAAAAGGACGTCAAGGCGATGCGCGCCATCGCCGAAGAAACCTTTGCGATGGTCAGGGAATACAAGGGCTCGCATTCCGGCGAGCACGGCGACGGCATCGTGCGATCGGAATTCCATGAGACCATGTTCGGCCCGCGCATCATCGCCGATTTCAGGGAGGTCAAGGAGCGCTTCGATCCGCGCCACGTGCTCAATCCCGGCAAGATCGTCGACGCGCCCCGTATGGACGACCGCGCGCTGTTTCGCTATCCGCCGGATTACCGCGTCGGCGAATTCAAGACGGCGCTCGACTGGTCGGCCTATCCCGGCGCCGGCGGCGGTTTCCAGGGCGCGGTCGAGATGTGCAACAACAATGGCGCCTGCCGCAAGCTCGAAGGCGGTGTGATGTGCCCGTCCTATCGCGCCACCCGCGATGAAAAGGATGTCACGCGCGGACGGGCCAATACGCTGCGGCTGGCGATTTCCGGCCAGCTCGGACCGGACGCGCTGGCGTCGGATGAAATGGCGGACACGCTAAAACTCTGCGTCTCCTGCAAGGCCTGCCGCCACGAATGTCCGACCGGCGTCGACATGGCCAAGATGAAGATCGAGGTTTTGGCGGCGCGCGCAGCGAAACAAGGGCTTTCGCTGAGGGATCGGCTGGTGGGCTATCTTCCGCGCTACGCGGCGCTGGCGTCGCACCTCGCCCCGCTCGCCAATTGGCGCAACAACAGCCCGCTGCTGCGCAGGCTGTTCGAGAGATTTGCCGGCATCAGCGCGCAGCGGGCGCTGCCGGCGTGGCGGCGCGATGTGTTCAAATCCGACGCGGAGGCAACAGGCCCGGCCGATGGCCGCGAAGTCGTGCTGTTCGCCGACACTTTCAACCGCGCCTACGAGCGGGAAAATCTCGACGACGCGGTGCGCGTGCTGGTTGCGGGCGGATACCGCGTCCATATTCCGAGACCCGCCGATGGCAGCAGGCCGTTATGCTGCGGGCGGACCTTTCTCTCGGCGGGCCTGGTCGACAACGCTCGCGCCGAGCTCGATCGGCTGGTCGCGACCTATGCGCCGTTCGCGCTGCGCGGCGTCCCCATCGTCGGACTGGAGCCGAGCTGCCTGCTGACACTGCGCGACGAGCTGCTTTCGCTGCGCGCCGACGACGTTGCAAACAGCATCAGCGCGCACGCGCTGTTGTTCGAGGAGTTTCTGGTTCGCGAGGCCGAGGCCGGCCGCCTGCAATTGGCCCTCGGTCCGCTGGATCGGAAAGCGTTGGTGCACGGGCACTGCCATCAAAAATCATTCGGCGCCTTTAAACCCGTCGAGCAGATACTCCGGCTGGTTCCCAAATTGAACGTCGAGACCATCGAGTCCAGTTGTTGCGGGATGGCCGGCGCGTTCGGTTACGGCGCCGACACCTATCAGGCTTCGATCGCCATGGCGGAGCTCTCGCTGCTCCCGGTCGTACGCCGCGCGGACGAGACGACGCTTGTTGTCGCCGACGGCACCTCGTGCCGGCATCAAATCAAGGACGGCGCTGACCGCAGCGCCGTTCATGTCGCCCGCGTGCTGGCGATGAGCCTCGACAGCGCACAATCCAGCGCTTATCCCTCCTCCATCGCAAAGGAACCGATCCATGGCTGAACTGACCCTCGACGTCGCCCGCAAAATTCTCGATGCCGCACTTGCCAAGGCGGTCGAGAAGAAGCTGAAGCCCCTCGTCATTACCGTTCTCGACGTGCGCGGCTGCGTCAAAGCGAGCGCCGCGCAGGACGGCACCAGCCTGATGCGCGGCGAGATCGCCCATGGCAAGGCTTACGGCGCCCTGGCGATGGGCATGGGATCGCGGGCGCTGTTCCAGCGCGCGCAGGAGCAGGCTTATTTTGTCAGTGCGGCAAATACGCTGGCGCAAGGCCGCCTGGTGCCGGTGCCCGGCGGCGTGCTGATCCAGGACGGCGGCGTGTTGCTCGGCGCCGTCGGCGTCAGCGGAGACACCTCGGACAATGACGAGATCTGCGCGATTGCCGGCATCGAGGCGGCGGGGTTGAAGGCGAATCCCGGGTAGCTGACATCGCCCGCCACGCCACTGGTGTCGTCCCTGCGAACGCAGGGACCCCGGCGTGAGCGCAAAGCGCTCATCGCGGCGCCGTGGCCTCTCGTTAGAGCGGGATGGAGAGACCTTCAGCACGACGGAAGCCGGTGATTATGGGTCCCTGCTTTCGCACTAGGGCATGCACAGATCTGGTGCGACGGATTGACTCGGGGGCTGGTTAGGGGGATTCCAGAATCGGGAATTCGTGTGATTTCTATTGCGACATTTCGGCTTTGGCAGAGGTGTCGAGGGCGAGTTCTCCAATGTGACAAACAGCTATGCCGGCAAGGGCGTGGTGCGGTATTCCTTTTAGCTTCGCGAGTTCCGCTTGCGTGAAGGTTTTCGGACCCAAGTCTATTGGCCGAACAAGCCTATTGGCCGAACAGGCCGGCTTTCGGCAATGGCTTCTGTCCTTTGCCCGACCGCAATGGTGCATCCGCGCGCGTTTCGAGCTTCTCGCGCAAACTCGGCGGCTTGTAGAAATGAAGTAGGCCCTGACCGATTTCGTCAACGCGGGTTATTGACCTCGGCAATGTCCGCCGTTCGCATCCAGGAATAATCATCTGCATTCCGGCCGAGGTGCGTTCGACGTCAGACATGTTGCGGCTCCGAGTTAGTCACCAGGGGACAAGATTCGCACATCGTCCGGCGCCTACCTATGCGGCCCAGCGCAATCCCCAGAAAAAAGTCGGGCGAGCGACGAGCGGGAGGTGGCGCCCTCGCCATTCACCACCACTCAGGTGGGGCTCGGGGTCTGCCTTTCGCGCAAGAACGGTCGACAAGGACGCTATTTCCGAACATGGCACTTTCGGACCTTGCGCCGAACTCGCCATGTCCGCTCATCCCAGCCGGACATCTCTGCGTTCGCTACGTATGTCAGCAACGGGCCGGCATCGGAATTCCCCAAATCAGTGGCGAACGGCTTCCCAACTGACCGACATCGCAGCGAACGGTATCGCCGATCCGCCTAATTTGAATATTCCCAGAAATCGTCTGGAATAGCGCTTCCCATGGCAGCCCGCATGGCATCCCGAAAAAGCTTCGCTGCGGGCATTGGACGAAAAGCTATTGTGCGGTCGACAATAAGTCCCTCGTCGTTTTCTTCGATAAGATCGAAACTTTCCAGCTCGTGCCCCTGAATTATTCCCTTCCATCTCAGTAAGGTTCTTCGGTCGTCCAGCTTCCACTCACCCGTATAGGCGCCTTCTCGTAGCGTGGTCGAGGTCGCGAAAATCTTTGCAACTACCGCACGACCTTCTGCGGTCCGTATCAACACAGGACTGTGAAAAACAACATTTGGAGCGAGAAGCTTTTCGTAGTCAGCTACGGTAGCGTGGCCTGACTCGCGCAGTTTTCGAATCGCATGCATGGTGGATGGCTCCTTGGATGGGCTGAGACCTGTGCCTGCTTCTCGGTGATCTTTGCTGCGTTTCTCCGTCAACTCGCGCCTTGTTTAGTGCCCTTGAGGGACATGATAGCAGTTCAAATAAGCGTCGTTAAGAGGCTGGCCAGATCGCGAAGATAACTGGCATCAGTCGCCAGACCATCTATCGGATCAAGGACGATCCAGTTGCGGCGGAGGCGGTGCTGTCGAGCTGGGCCGGATGACGCACCTTCTCTAAATCGACTCGAGGAGTTTCAACTCGAAGTGGTTGAGTTGCGGTTTCGGCACACATCCATCTTTTTTATTTTGTGAACGAAATCTTCATTTGTCTGCCAGTCGGCCGAAAGTCTAGATGTCGATCTCATAGGCGCCGATTGGGTTTCAAATAAAAAGAATGCAGAAACGTAAGTGGACAGACGTGCGAAGTGCTCGAATACGCTCCGCGCAGGAACGAAGGCTTTGCACAACGGAGGAGGCGGAATCGACAGGCCAAATTCGTCGCTCGCGTGCTGCCTTGTTAGGTCTCCATCGAGATGACTTTGTGCCGCTCGGCCGTACGTCTCCGATCAGCGGTGTCAGTCTCGCCAAAGGTTTGTTGCTGCTTGCATCGACGGCGTTGTCGGGCACGCTTGGCGCTGACGCGGCTCATGCGGCGTGCACGACAAATTTCTGCTGGAACGCGCCGACGGGAATTTGGTCGGGCGGCACCAATTGGACGGCCGGTGGGCCGCCGGCGAGCGGAAATACGGTCACGATCAACAATGGCGGGACCGCCACCGTTGACAGCACGAACGCCCAATCATCGAACGCGACAATCGATGGCAATAGCACCGTTGTGGTATCGTCAGGCGGTAGCTGGACCGACAACGGCAACTCGCCCGGCTTCGCCCAGCGAGGTGGCGCTATCACCATCGGCGAGACCAACACGGGCACGCTAACGATTGACAATGGCGGCACGGTCAACACGACCGGCAATCGTGCAGGCAGTGTGTTGGTTGGCGACCAGGCCGGCAGCAGCGGCATGATCACCCTTGGCAACGGCGGCTCCGGCACGGCGAGCCTGATCAACAGCGGCCCGGTCGGTTACCCCGGCAATTTCTACGTCGGTTACGGCGGCGACGGTACGGTGAACGTCAATGCCAACAGCATGATCAGCGGCTTCGATGGCATGACGCTCGGCGTCCTCGCCGGCAGCAGCGGCACGGTGACTGTGAACGCGGGTTCGCTCACCGGCGGCGGTAATATGGTCATCGGCGATCAGGGCTCGGGGACGTTGACCATCGAAAACGGCGGTACGGTCACTGGCACGGCCGGCCTGCTTGGTGTTCAGACCGGTTCCAACGGCAGCAGCGTGACCGTGACCGGGGCCGGTTCGTCCTGGACCCTTAGCGGTGGTCTCGAAATCGGCATCAACGCCAATGCGGCGCTGACGATCGCCAACGGGGGCGCCGTGAATCTTGGGTCGTCGCAGCAAATCTATCTCGGAAACGGAAACGGAAACGGGAGCGGCAGCGGCACTCTCACGGTCAACGGGGGGACGTTGAGCGCCAGTGGGGGCGAAATCTTTGTCGGAAGCAATGGAAGCGGCTCCAGTTCGCTGCTGATCGAGAATGGCGGTGTCGTCACCACGACCGGCTTCGCGGCGATCGGACTCTTAGGTGGCGCGGGGACAACGTCAGCCGGGAGCGTCACAGTGACCGGGCCGGGTTCGAGTTGGAATATTGGTAGCGGATTCCTGGAGATTGAAAATCTTGGAACGGTCACCGGCCTGACGGTCGAGAATGGTGCAAGCCTGACCAGCGGCGAGACGCTGATTGGCGGCTTTATCGCGAGTGCCGGCAACAATGCGATGGTCGTGACGGGCTCCGGAACCACGTGGCAATCCGGCGCAATACTCTTGGGAAGCGTTCCCAATGCAGGTCCCGGCAGTGGCACCGGAACGCTCGCGGTCACGAGCGGCGCTCACGTCTCGGCCAGCGGCAACGTGGATATCGGCTACAGTCCCGACGGCGGCAGCGGGGTCAAAGACTCGATCACCGTTGACGGCGGCGGTTCGAAGCTGACCACGACAAGCAATGTTCGCGTTGGCTACTACGGAACGGGCGCGCTCACCGTCTCAAATGGCGCCCTCGTCAGCGATATCGAAGGCGATATCGGCTACAGTTCCACCAACGCTGCGGCAGCCGGCGCCATATTCAGCGGCGCGACGACTCCAACGAATAGCATCGGTTCGGTGCTGGTCACGGGCGCCGGATCGATGTGGACGAACACCACCCTGATCGTTGGCGACAATGCGACGGTGGCGTCATTCCCGGGGACTGGCACAGGCACTTCGACCGGCACGCTGACAATTTCGGACGGCGGCGAAGTCAGCAGCACCAATGCGATCATCGTTGGCGCCAATGCCGGCGCAACGGGCACCATCAATGTCGGCGCCGCCGTTGGCCAAAGCCCCGTTGCGCCCGGAACGATTTCGGCTCCGGCCATCCAATTCGGCGCCGGTGGCGGAACGATCGTATTCAATCACAGCAGCACCGATTACGTGTTCGGCACCTCGATCCAAGGCGCTGGCTCCGTCGAGGTCGATAGCGGCACGACCGTGCTCACGGCGACGAATACTTATACGGGTGCCACCAACATCAATGGCGGAACACTCAATGTCGCGGGGGCAATCACAGGTTCGTCCGGCGTCACGGTGAACGCAGGCGGCACGCTGGACGGCACGGGCAGCGTCGGCGCCACCACCATCAACAATGGTGGAACCTTCATGCCGGGCAACGGCACTCCGGGTTCGTCGATGACGATCAGCGGGAGTCTCGCATTGTCCTCGGGCGCGTTTTATCTGGTGCAGATCAACCCGTCGACATCGTCGTTCGCTAACGTGACCGGCACCGCAACGCTCGGCGGGGCCACCGTGAACGCTGTCTACGCCAATGGCAGTTATGTGGCGAAGCAATACACCATCCTCACCGCCGGCAGCGTCAGCGGCACGTTCAATCCTGCGGTGGTCAATACCAATCTGCCGTCCAACTTCCACACCACGCTGAGCTACGACGCCCATGATGCCTATCTCAATCTGGCGCTGAATTTCGGGATACCGGGGGGCCTCAACGGCAACGAGCAGAATGTCGGCAACGCGCTGACCAATTTTTTCAATGCGACCGGCGGCATTCCGATCGTATTCGGTGCGCTGACGCCGGCGGCCCTGACGCAGGCTTCCGGCGAGATCGCGACCGGGTCGCAGCAGACCACCTTCGATGCGATGAACATGTTCATGGGCGTGATGACCGACCCGTTCATCGACGGCCGCGGCGATCTCGTGCCGGCGGGATCATCGACGGGCACATCGGCCTATGCCGCACAGGACAACCCGCGCTCCGGGGCGGCGCGAGACGCCAATGCGATGTTCACCAAGGCGCCTGTGATGGCCGATCCGTTCGCGCAGCGCTGGAGCGTGTGGAGCGCGGGCTACGGCGGCTCGCAGACCACCGATGGCAATGCGGCGGTCGGATCGAACGCCACGACGAGCGCCATCTATGGCACCGCGGTCGGCGCCGACTATCGCCTCTCGCCGTTTACGCTCGCAGGCTTTGCGCTGGCCGGTGGCGGCACCAATTTCAGCGTCAACGGATCAGGAACTGGACGCTCCGACCTGTTCCAGGCCGGTGCCTTCATTCGCCACACCGTCGGTGCGGCCTATTTCTCCGGCGCGCTCGCTTACGGCTGGCAGGACATCACCACCGACCGCACCGTGACCATCGCGGGCGTCGATCAGTTGCGCGCGGAGTTCAACGCCAACGCGTTCTCGGGCCGCGTCGAAGGCGGCTATCGCTTCGTCAGCCCGTGGATGGGCGGCATCGGCATCACGCCTTACGCCGCCGGACAGTTCACCACCTTCGATCTGCCCGCCTACGCCGAGCAGGCGATAACCGGCGCCAACACCTTTGCGCTCGCCTACGGCGCAAAGAGCGTCACCGATCCGCGCAGCGAGCTCGGCATTCGCACCGACAAATCCTTCGCGATGCCGGACGGCATCCTCACCTTGCGCGGTGGCGTGGCATGGACGCACGATTTCAACCCCGACCGCAGTATCGGGGCGACGTTCCAGACGCTGCCGGGCGCATCCTTCGTCGTCAACGGCGCCGCGCAAGCAAGCGACTCCGCGCTCGTCACCGCCTCCGCCGAGAAGAAATGGCTGAACGGCTGGTCCGCCGCCGCCACCTTCGAAGGCGAGTTCTCCAATGTGACAAACAGCTATGCCGGCAAGGGCGTGGTGCGGTATTCCTTTTAACTTCGCGAGCTCCGCTTGCTTCGCGGCGCCTTAGCATCGAGCGGCGCGTCGTCGCGCCGACCCGTTGGCTCGCAATGACCAAAAATTACGCCACGACTCAAACGTCATTCGTTTGATGGTCACTTCCCCGGCCATGACGGTTTGCGCTTCTCGCCGAACGCCTTGAGGCCCTCTTTTGCGTCCTCGGTCAGCGCCAGCAAGGCGATCTGGCTTTCGGTGTAGGCGATGCTTTCGTCGAACGACATCGAGGCGATGGCGCGCATGGCGTATTTGCCGCGCCGGATCGCGGTCGGCGACTTGTCGGCGATGCGGCCGATCAGCCAGTCGAGCTTGGCGTCGAGTTCGGCAGCCGGCACCACATAGTTGAGAAGTCCGGCCGTTTGCGCGGTCCGCGCGTCGAACGGCTCCCCGGTCAGCGCCCACTCGTTGACGAGGCGCCGCGGCGCGATCGATTGCAGCAGGCTCATCACCTGCATCGGGAACACGCCGACCTTCACCTCGGGCAATCCGAATATCACGTGGTCGGCCGCGACCGCCAGGTCGGTCATGCACAACAGCCCCATGCCGCCGGCCATGCAGACGCCGCCTACCCGCGCGATCGAAGGCTTGGTGGCGTTCTGCGACAGCCGCAGCAGATCGGCGTAATCGACATTCGGTCTCGAAAAATCCGTCGCGAAGGCGGCGCCGCTGTTCTGCAGATCGGCGCCGGCGCAAAACGCCTTGTCACCCGCGCCGGTCAGGACGATGACCCGAACGTCCCTATCGTCATGGGCGTCGCGATAGCCTTTTGCGAGGCCGGCGATCACCTCGCCGTTGAGCGCGTTGCGCTTCTCCGGCCGGTTGATGGTGATCCAGAATGCCTGCCCGCGCTTTTCAAGCACCACGCTGTTGTTGTCGGTCATTGCCTGCCTCGTCTGCTGCCGGCGGACATTAGAGCAAGATGGTTTCAAGTTGAATCGGTGCCCTTCACCTCTCCCCAGCGGGGAGAGGTCGATTTGCCAACGGGTCGGCGCGAAGCGCCGCCCGATGATAAACTCCGCAAATCGGGTGAGGGGGTGCTGCACCAACGATAGACCGCAACCCCTCACCCGGCGCTACGCGCCGACCTCTCCCTATGGGAGAGGTAAAGCTTCCGCTGCAGCTCAATCTAACTTCATATCGCTTTAGCGGCACGATGGTGGCCCGCTGCAAGCTCGATTTAAGGCTTCGGAAACGCCAAGGGCGCGACGGCTTTCCTGACCCAGACCTTGTTGTCATGGAATGGGGCGCCGCCGACCGGCGCGACCGCCTCGGCCCCGGTGAGCATGTTGATGCCGCGGCCGCCGATATGGGCCTTGTTCGGGTGTACCGATTCCGCGATCAGCACGCCGCGGCGCACGCCGTCGAACAGCCTCGCAGCCAGGGTCGTCTCGCCCCTGACATTGCCGAGCGTGACGGCGTCGCCGTCGGCGATCCCGAGCGTCGCGGCATCGTCAGGATGGATCATCACGCTGGGCGCGCCTTCGCGCGCCTGCGACGACGGCGTTTCGTTGAAGCTGGTATTGAGGAAACTGCGCGACGGGCTGGTGGCGAGCCGGAACGGATGCGCCTCATCCGCCTCTTCGATCGCGGTCCAGTGATCGGGCAGTGTCGGCATCTGCTCCCATGCGCCCATCATGCCGGCGTTGCCAAGCGGCACATGCGCCCAGTCGGCCTTGAAGTGAAATTTGCCGTCGGCATGGGCGAAGCCGTCGAGATAGTGCGAGGTACGGAAATCCGGCTGGAGGTCGCGCCACAGATCGGTTTCCAGCGCCTCGATGCCGCCATGACCGCTTTTCTTCAGCGTGGTGTTGATCAGTTCGCGTGGCGACATCTCGAAGCCGGGATGCACCGCCTTGAGGCGTCGGGCGAGACCCCGCAGCACCTCGTGGTTGGAGCGGCATTCGCCGGGCGGTTCGATCAGCTTGGCGCCGACCGAAATGTGCTGGTGGCCGCCGCCATAATAGAGGTCGTCGTGCTCCATGAACATCGTCGCCGGCAGAACAAGGTCCGCCATCTGGGCGGTCTCGGTCATAAACTGCTCGTGCACCACCGTGAACAGGTCTTCGCGCGCGAACCCCTGACGCACCAGCGCCTGTTCGGGAGCCACCGTCATCGGGTTGGTGTTCTGAATCAGCATCGCCTTGACCGGAGGTCCGCCCTTCAGCGCCGCCGCGTCGCCGGTCAGAATCCGGCCGATCTTCGACTGGTCGAGCACCCGCGTCGCATGATCGATGGCATCATGGCCCTCGATGACGGATTCGTTGAACTTCCAGATCGCGTAATTGTTGAAAAACGCGCCGCCGCCCTCGTACTGCCAGGCGCCGGTCACGGCGGGGATGCACAGCGCCGCATGCATCTGCGCCGCACCGTTCCGGCTGCGGGTGAAGCCATAGCCGAGCCGGAAGAACGACCGCTTGGTCTGCCCGACCGCGCGGGCGAATGCCTCGATCTCCTGCACCGGCACGCCGCAAATCGATGAAGCCCATTCCGGCGTGCGGGTCGCAAGATGCGCCTCGAGCTCACCGGGACAATCGGTATAGCGCGCGAGATAGTCGCGGTCGGCATAGCCTTCGCGAAACAGCACGTGCATGACCCCACAGGCGAAAGCGCCGTCGGTGCCGGGCCGCAGGATGATCTTGATATCGGCCTGCTTCATGGTGTCGTTGTTGTAAATATCGATGGCGGCGATCTTCGCGCCCCGTTCCTTGCGGGCGCGCATCGCGTGCGTCATCACGTTGACCTGGGTATTCACGGGATTGGTGCCCCAGATCACCACCAGATCGGAGACTCCCATCTCGCGCGGATCGACGCCGGCGACCTTGCCGGTGCCGGCGGCAAACCCGACCCGGGCGATGGTGGAACAGATCGTGCCGTAGAAGCGGGAATATTTCTTCAGATGGGTAAGGCGATTGATGCCGTTCTTCATCACCAGACCCATGGTGCCGGCGTAGTAGTAAGGCCACACCGACTCGGCGCCGAACTCGCGCTCGGCCTGATCGAACCGCGCCGCGATCTCGTCCAGCGCGTCATCCCACGAGATCCGTCCGAACTTGCCTGATCCCTTCGGCCCGATCCGGAACTGCGGATACATCAGCCGGTCCGGATGGTGAATGCGCTCGGCATAGCGCGCGACCTTGGCGCAGACCACGCCCGCGGTATAGGTCTGCAGCTTGGAACCGCGCACGCGGCCGATGGTGGAATTATCGATCACCTCGATATCCAGCGCACAGGCCGACGGACAATCGTGCGGACAGGTGGAATGCCGGATGTCGATCTTGGCCTGCTGGTTCATGCGCGTATGGGTACCATCAAAAGCCCCGGCAGCCGAGCGCATTTATCCGGCAATGCCTGCACAAAAACAACGGCACCCCATGCATCATGCGCCGAGATAGGCGCCGCCATTGGCGTGGATGGCCTGACCGTTGATATAGCGCGCCGCCGGGCCGCACAGGAACCGGACCATGGCCGCGACGTCCTCCGGCTTGCCGCGCTCGTCGGTGATGGTCTGATGGGTCAGGTGGTGCGCGGGTTCCGGCTTGTCCTTCGGGCGCGGCGTGCCGATCAGCCCCGGCACCACGCAATTGACGGTGATGCCGTCATCGGCCAGATCGTGGGCCAGCGCGCGGGTGAAGCCGATAATTCCGGCCTTCGCGGTCACGACATGGGCGCGATCCCTCGCACCGGTATGCGCGCTCAGGCCACCGATGTTGACGATGGTTCCCGTCCCGCTTTTCCGCAACGCCGCCAGGCAGGCTTTTGTGCAATGAAACGCGCCGTCGAGAGTGACATCAAGGATTTCGCGCCACTCGGCGTAATCCATCTCGGCGAACGGCTTTTCCCGCCGCAGCGCGGCATTGTTGACGAGGATGTCGAGGCGTCCAAACTGCTCCACCGCCGCGTCGACCATCGCCTGAACTGCTGCGGCATCGGCGACGTCGCCGATATGGACCAGCGCCTTGCCGCCCAGCGCCTCGACCGCGCGCGCCACGGCGTCGGCCTCGGCGCGTTTGCTGCGCGCATTGACCACGACGGACGCCCCGCCCTCCGCCAGCGCCAGCGCAATCGCGCGGCCGATGTTGCGGCCGGCACCGGTGACGATGGCGACTTTGCCGGTGAGTTCAGTGGTGGTCATTTCGTCCTCTCCCCGTCATGCCCGGCCTTGTGCCGGGCATCCACGTCTTCCCTTTGCCGCAAGACGTGGATGGCCGGGACAAGCCCGGCCATGACGGCAGCTAACTTCGCAACGCGCTCAGGTCGATCTTCCCATTGTACAATCCGGCCATCAGCTTCAAGGCGGCCTCGCCGTGCGCCGTGGTCCAGCCGCCATGCTCCGCGTTGAGCATAAACTTGTCGACAACGTCTTGCCGCGTCAGCGGCTCCTGCGCGCCGCCGCGCATGTAGGGCTGCCGCTCCTCGATCACGCTGCCGTCTTTCATGGTCGCCCTGAGGTGACCGGTATAGTTGGCCGGATAGGGATTATCAGGATCGATCACGAACTTCACTTTTGCCGCCAGCGCGAGCACGCGGGGATCGCGGATCGCTCCTTCCGTGAATGCGCCGAGCCCGACCCCGCCATGGACAAAACCGGCCGCCAGCAGGTACGGCGTGGCGAACTTGGCGGAATAACCGTTGCGCGGGCGTTGCTTGTCGGCCAGCGGCTCCCACAGCCGGTGCACGGTGCCCTCGGCCACCTCGCAGACGATCTCCTCGATGTTGTCAGCCTTGACGCCGCGCGCCGCCAGCCGCCTCGCGCAATCGATGTAAGGCTGCGCCATCGTCCCGCACGGATAGGGCTTGAACGCCAGCGTATCCGTTACCCAGCGCGAGCCGAAATCGCCAGTCAGGGCATCGTAGTCGCCTTTGGTGGTGTGGGCGAAACCATGGAACAACCCATGCACGCCTTCGAACACCGTGCGCGGGCCGACAAACCCTCCCCGCGCCAGCAGTGCGGCCCGAATGCCCGATTGCGCCGCCCAGCCCGCATGCAGCCGCTTGGTCCAGGCACCCTCGGCGAGATATTCGATGATGCCGCCCGCCATGCTGCCGGCGATCCCGAGCGCGTCCACAATCTGTCTGGCGTTGAGGCCGAGCGCGGCACCGACGCCCGCGGCCGCCCCCATGGCGCCGAAGATCGCGGTCGGGTGAAAGCCCGCCTTGTGGACGGCTTTTGGGACCACGAGGCTCAATCGGCAAAGCACTTCGGTGCCAACGGCGATGCCGATCAGCGCCATCCGGCCATCGGGATTGTGCCGCTCGCAGGCGGCCAGAACCGCCGGCACGATCACGGCGCCGGCATGCACCGGACCGCCCTCGAACGTATCGTCGAAATCCTCGCCATGCGCCGCGGTGCCGTTGACGAAGGCCGCACCCGAGGCGGTGAGCGTGCGCGCGTAGCCGACCGCCGTGCAGGGACCGTCATCGTCCCAGCCTGCCAGCGCGCTTGCGACATAGTCTTGGTTGCGCGCGGTGACGCACAACCCCACGACATCGATCAGCAGGTCCTCGCATTTGCGCGTGGTCGCAGCCGGCAGCGTGCCCGGCTTCAGCGCGACGATTTTGCCGGCGAGCGTTTCGGCGACCGAAGTCGTTGGCAGTTCGGATGTCATGATTGCCGCCGGCGTATCAAACGTGAAAGATCTTGGTGTAGCGCGCCTTGATCGCGTCGCCCTGTTTTTCCACCGCCGCGGCGTCATCCTTCATGGTCTTGATATCCTTGAACGGCGTGCGCCCAGGCTTCTCCTGGGTTTGCGGATGCACCGAGCGCAGGCCGCCGACATCGATGATGAGCTGCTGGGCCTCGCGGCTGAAGCAGAACGACTGAAACAGTTTTGCCGCGTTCGGATTGGGCGAGCCCTTGAAGATCCCGTTCGGGCCGATGATCAGCGGCGATCCTTCGCTGGCATAAACCGGCTCGACCGGGCGTCCGGCTTCCTTCATTTGGAAAATATTGTACTCGTTGCCGTCGGCCATGACCGCCCGCTCTCCGAGATCGAGCTTCTTCGGCGGGTCGGCCGATGATTGCACCTGCATGATGTTCTGCTTGGCGAGCTGCTCGAACCAGGTCCAGCCGAGATCGCGCTGCATCTGATAGGTCGCGGTCATGATGGTGCCGCTGTAGCCGGGATGGGCCTTGACGATCTTGCCCTTCCATTTGGGATCCAGCAGATCGGCGAAACTCTTTGGCGCTTCCTCCGCTTTCACCAGACCAGTGTTGTAGGCGATGATGCTGAGCCAGACCCGCCAGCTCGCAAACTGGCCGTCAACATCCCGGTGCTCGGGCGGATAAAACTTCGCGACATCCTCGGGCACGTAGGGCGCCAGTATGCCGTCGCGTTTCCAGACGATGAAATGCGCAGCATCCGACGAGTTCACCACGTCGACCGCGTGGATGTTGCTGGAATATTCCTGGCCGATGCGCTGGAACACGCGCTCCGCGCCGGTGCGTTCGACCCGCACCGCGATCCCGGGATATTTCGTCTCGAATGCCTTGGCCAGTTTCTCCGCGACCGGCAAATCGGTCGAGGTGTAATGGATAACCTGGCCTTCCTTCTTCGCCGCCTCGATCAGCGCGGGGGTGACCGGCTCAGGCGGCGGAGCATCCGCCAAGACACGGGTCGAGAACGCCGCACCCGCCAGCAATACACTTGATCCCTTGAGCACGTCGCGGCGCGATAATCGCTTTTTCATTGGCCCTCTATCCGCTTGTTCCGGCGAAAACGGTACACCGCAAGTTATCTTTTATTCTTACAGCACGCACCGAGTCTTTCGTCGACAGCTCATTGCCATTGCCGCTAGACTTGACAGTGAGATAATGGCCGACCACCAGTCCGGCGCAGAACAAGATCGGGATTCGGGAGACGAAAATGACGGGCCCAAGGTTCGCCCTCGCAGTGGCGGCCACTCTTCTTGCGACGCCAGTTCTTGCGACGCAAGGCTTCGCACAGGATTATCCGACCAAGCCGGTCAGGATTGTGGTTCCCTTCGGCGCCGGAGGCCCCGCCGACGTGACGGCGCGCCTGCTCGGCAACATCCTGCAGGACAAGTTCGGCCAGCCCTTCGTGATCGAGAACCGAACCGGCGCAGGCGGCGTGATCGGCACGGTCGAGGCGGTCAAATCGCCGCCCGACGGCTACACGCTGTTGATGATGTCGAATACCCAGACCGCGAATGAATCGCTGATGCCGCAGCGCAAATACGAGTTGATGCGCGATCTGGTGCCGATCGCGCCGGTCAATTACTCCGACCTCGTCATCGTCGTGCATCCGTCGGTGCCGGCCAAGACGCTGGCCGAGTTCATCGCGCTCGCCAAATCACAGCCGGGAAAACTGAACTACGCTTCCTCCGGCCAGGGCACGCCCTATCACATGGCCGGCGAGCTGTTCAAATCCATGGCCGGTATCGATATCGTGCACGTGCCTTACCGCAACAGCGGTGAAGCACGCAGCGGCGTGATCGGCGGACAGGTGCAGATGATGATCGACGCCGTGACCACGATGGCGCCCAATGTCGGTGAAGGCCAGGTGCGGGCGCTCGCCACCACCGGCAAGACGCGTTCCAGTGTGCTGCCCAATGTGCCGACGGCCTCCGAGGCCGGCGTTCCCGGCTACGAGGCGACCATCTGGCTCGGACTGATGGCGCCCGCCGGAACGCCCAGGCCGATCATCGACAAGCTGAACGCGGCCGTCAACGAGGCGGTCAAGCGGCCCGAGATCGTCAAGCTCTGGGCCGAACAGGGCGCGGTTCCGATGTCGATGACCCCAGAGGAGTTCGACAAATATCTGCGCGGCGATATTGTGAAATGGGCCAATGTCGTCAAGCAATTCGCCGATAAGCCGCAATAAGGTCCGAGCCCTCGATGCCGAGCATTCGTTTTCGCCTCAATGGCGTCGAGACCGATGTCGACGCCGATCCCGATTCATCGCTGCTCGCGATCCTGCGCGGGCAGCTCGGCATGACCGGGCCGCATTTCGGCTGCGGCGCCAATGAATGCGGCGCCTGCAACGTCATGATCGGCGACCGCGCGGTGGCTTCCTGCGACACGCCCCTGTGGTCGGTGGCGGACAAGGACGTCACCACCATCGAAGGGCTGGGCAGCGCCGAAGATCCGCACCCGCTGCAGCGCGCCTTTATCGCCGAACAGGCCCTGCAGTGTGGCTATTGCGTCTCCGGCATCCTGATCAGCGCCGCCGCGCTGTTGATGCAAAACCCCAATCCTGCCAGCGCAGACGTGAAGGCCGCGCTCGACCGCAACCTCTGCCGTTGCGGGTCGCATAACCGCATGGTGCGGGCGGTGCTGCGCGCGGCGGCCGAGATGGCTGCCCGATGACGGAGACCGCGCCCTCCCCGCCGAAATTGCCGGTCAGCCTCGCCGCCAACCCGGTGCTGTCGTCATGGATTCGATTTTCGCCCGAAGGACAGGTGATAGTCTCGCCGGGCAAGGTGGAGATCGGGCAAGGCATCGTGACGGCGCTGGCCCAGATCGCCGCCGACGAACTCGATGTCGATATCGGCCGCGTGCGGATGGTTCGCGCCTCCACCGCGGGCAGCCCCAATGAGGGCGTCACCTCGGGCAGTCTTTCGGTGCAGCAGTCCGGACGCGCGATCCGTTACGCCTGCGCCGAGATCCGGCAGATCTTTCTCAAGCTCGCCTCCGATCGCCTAGGCGTCGGGACCGATGCGCTC
Source organism: Bradyrhizobium erythrophlei (assembly GCF_900129425.1). NCBI lineage: Bacteria > Pseudomonadati > Pseudomonadota > Alphaproteobacteria > Hyphomicrobiales > Nitrobacteraceae > Bradyrhizobium > Bradyrhizobium erythrophlei. The sequence goes on from NZ_LT670817.1 coordinate 5,981,786, forward strand.
GACATCAGCGACGGCACCATCTCCGGTCCCGGCAATGTGCAGACCAGCTACTGGGAACTCGCCGGCGATGTTGATCTGGATCGCGAGGCGACGCCGGGCGCCGTGCCAAAGAAATCGACGCAGCGTGCGTTGGCCGGCAATTCGGTTCAGCGGCTGGATATTCCCGACAAGGTTTTCGCGCACCCCCGTTTCATTCATGATTCCGCGCTGCCGGGGATGCTGTATGGCCGCGTACTGCGATCGGAAATATCGGGCGCAAAACTCACCGATCTAAAGCAGGATGCCGCCCGCGCCGTCGCCGGCCTGGTCGCGATCGTGCGCGACGGCAATTTCGCCGGCGTGGTCAGCGAGACCGAGGACGGCGCCGAGGCCGCGCTGAAGGCTTTGCGAAAGGGCGCGGCATGGTCGGCGGGCGAAACGCTGCCGGATGAAGACGGGCTGGCGGAGTGGCTGAAAGCCCAGCCGGCTGAATCGACCGTCATCGACAGGAAGACGGCGGTGAGATCGGGTGAAAAGCACCGCACGATCCGGCGGCAATACACCCGCCCCTATCTCGCACACGGGTCGATCGCCCCGTCCTGCGCCATGGCTCAATGGACCGGAGATCATGTCCACGTCTGGACCCACAGCCAGGGGGTCTATTTTCTCCGCGCCGATCTCGCCATCGTGCTCAAATTGCCGCTCGAGCACATCACGGTCGAGCACATGGAGGGCGCCGGCTGCTACGGACATAACGCCGCCGACGATGTCGCGCTCGACGCCGTCCTGCTGGCGAAAGCGGCTGGCCGCCGGCCGGTCCGCGTGCAATGGTCGCGCGAAGACGAGATGTCGCATGCGCCGTTCGGGGCGGCGATGGCGATCGAGATCGAGGCTGACCTCGATGCGCAGGGCGAGATCGTCGACTGGCGCCACAGCATCTGGGGCAATGGTCACACCGCGCGGCCGGGGCGCGCGGCGCAGCCGGCGCTGCTGGCGGCGACCGAACTGGCTGCTCCCTTCCCGCGCTACATCTCCACCAATCCGGCGCAGGCCGGTGGCGGCGGCGCCGATCGCAATTCGATCCCGCTGTACGATTTCCCGTCCTGGCAGATCGAATGCCATCGCCTGCTGACCATGCCGATACGCACCTCCGCGCTGCGCACGCTCGGCGCGCAGGGCAATGTGTTTGCGATTGAATCCTTTCTCGACGAACTGGCCGCCGAGCGCGGCGAAGATCCGGTCGAATTCCGGCTGCGCCATTTGTCGGACCCGCGGGCACAGGATGTGATTCGCGCCGTCGCAAAGCGCGCGAACTGGAAGCCAAGCAAACGCGACGGCGCCGGTTACGGCCTCGGCTTTACGCGATACAAGAACACAGGCGCCTATTGTGCCGTCATCGCCGAGATCGAGGGCGCGGACGATATCAGCGTCAAGCGGTTGACGATTGCGGTCGATGTCGGCGAAGCCATCAATCCGGACGGCGTGATCAATCAGATCGAGGGCGGCGCGATCCAGGCCACCAGTTGGGTATTGAAAGAGCGCGTCCGCTTCGACAAGGAACGCATCACCAGCAACACATGGGCTGATTATCCGATCCTTCGCTTCAGCGAGGTGCCGGAGGTTGAGGTCGAACTGATCCAGCGGCCGGACATGGATCCCGTAGGCGCCGGCGAGGCCGCGCATGGCCCGGTCACGGCGGCCATCGCCAACGCCGTGTTCGATGCGCTCGGGGTGCGCGTCCGCAATCTCCCGATCACGCGCGACCGCCTGATCGAGGCAATGGAGTTGACGTCATGACCGCAATGAACATCCTCAGCGGCGGCGCGGCCCAGGGCCTGGTCGGCAGTCTCGCGCCGCAATTCAAGGCGCTGACCGGGCTCGGCATCGAAGGCGAGTTCGGCGCGGTTGGCGCCATGGCCGAAAAACTGCGTAAGGGCGTGCCGGCCGACATGGTGATCCTGACGGCGGCATTGATTGCTGCGCTGGCGCGCGAGCATCTCGTCGCAGCCGCGTCGATCGCCGACATCGGAGTGGTCGAGACCGCGGTTGCCGTCCGCGCCGGCGATCCGCTGGCCACGGTCAAGGACGCGGCAAGCTTGCGCGATGCGTTGCTCGCCGCCGACGCCATCTTCGTTCCCGATACCAAGGCGTCGACCGCCGGCATTCACGTTGCCAAGGTTCTGCAGCAACTGGGTATCGTGGACGAGGTGGCCGCCCGACTCAAAATCTATCCAAATGGCGCGACCGCAATGCGCCATCTGGCGGCATCCGACGCCGTGAGGCCGATCGGCTGCACGCAGTCGACCGAGATCATCAGTACCAACGGCGTGAAGCTATCGGGATCGCTGCCGTCGGGATGCGAACTTTCAACGGTCTATACGGCGGCGGTGACCACGAAGGCCGCCAATGCCAAGCAAGCGCAAGCCTTGATCGATCTGTTGATCGCCGCCGATCAGCACGGGCTGCGCGAGCGCGCGGGCTTTCTCCGCGGCGAAAAATAGCAGCGGCTAATCAATTGTTGCTATGCTGGGAGCCTAGCGTGACAAACGACAGAAATAATCTGCAAGACGAAGAGCTCGAAGCCATTCGGCAGCGTTGCGAAAATGCAGCGCCTGGACCGTGGAGGTCCTTCGTCGAAGGTCGAGACCATTCGAGCCACGGTCCAGCCGCCATCGAGGACAACATCAGGAAATTCCGCGACATCGTCGACAATTATCGCAAGGGATGATGCGCTGGCGGATATCCGGCAGACGACCGATAAAAAAACGCTCGGGAGGATCTGATGAAGCGCCGCGATTTTATGAAGTTGGGCGCCGGCTTCGGGATGACGGGGTTGGCAGCAACCCTGGCACCGCGATCGCCGGCGCGCGCGCAAACGAAGTCGGTTTTCAAGGCCTCCGACGTTCAGCCCGCCGGCTATCCGACCGTGCTGGCGACGGAGAATCTGGGCAAGAAGCTTGAGGCCGCCACCAGCGGACGCCTCTCGGTCCAGATGTTTCCGTCGATGCAACTGGGCGGCGAGAAGGAGACCATCGAACAGACGCAGATCGGCGCGATCCAGCTGTTGCGCGTCAGCGTGGGATCGATGGGCCCTATCGTCGACGACATCAACGTCGTCAATATGCCGTTCCTGTTCCGGAACACGGCGCACGCCGAAAAGATGATGGATGGGCCGATCGGACAGGAACTGCTCGACAAGATTACCGCCAATCCCAATGCGGGACTGGTCGCGCTGTGCTGGATGGATGCCGGCGCGCGCAGCCTCTACAATACCAAGCGGCCGATCAAATCGATCGAGGACATCAAGGGCCTCAAGTTTCGCGTCATCGGCAATCCGATTTTCATCGACATGATGAACGCCCTTGGCGGCAATGGGGTCGCGATGGGCTATGATCAGGTCTTCAGCGCGCTGCAAACCGGCGTCATCGACGGCGCCGAGAACAATCCGCCGAGCTATGTCTTCAGCAATCATTATACCGCGGCCAAGTATCTCTCGCTGACCGAGCACCTGATCATCCCCGAAGTGCTGGTGTTTTCGAAGAAAGCCTGGGCCGCCCTTTCGGCCGACGATCAGACCCTGCTGAAAAAATTTGCCCGCGAGGCGCAATTGGAAGAACGCGATCTCTGGAACAAGTACGAGCAGCAGGCGATGGACAAGGCAAAGGCCGCGGGCTGCCAGATCGTTGAAATCGCCGACAAGAAGCCGTTCCAGGACGCGGTCAAGCCGGTGTGGGACAAATACGGCCCGAAATATCAGGACATGATCAAACGCATCCAGGCCATCGAATAAAAGCCTTCACGCACGATCCATTTGCGGCGCGCTCACGGGAACGCCAACGGTTGGTCGGAAATCAGGACCCCCCACAATGGCCGGATTATTTCGACGGACAATGGATCGCCTCTACCTTCTGTGCGTCATCATTGGCTGCACCGCGCTGGTGCTGATCTCCGCGATCATTCCCTGGGCGGTGTTCACCCGCTACGTGCTCAACAGCGCGGCATCATGGCCTGAACCGCTGGCGGTACTCCTGACCATCGTGCTGACCTTCATCGGCGCTGCCGCCGCCTATCGGCTCAACCTGCACATGAATGTCTCGTACTTCGCGGACCAGCTGCCGCCCCGATTCCGCACCCTGCTCGACCTCGTCGTTCAGCTGCTGATGGCGCTGATCGCGAGTTTCATGATCGTCTGGGGCGGCCGGCTGGTCGACGTGACCTGGCACAATACCATCGCGGATTTTCCGTTCCTGTCGGTCGGCGTCACCTATTTGCCGATCCCGGTCGGCGGCGCGTTCCTGCTGCTGTTCATTATCGAGCGCATTTTTCTCGGCGCACCGCCGGACCGGTTATCTCAAGACCTCGAAGTCGCGCCGTTCGACTGAGCCCGGAGAAAAGCACCTCGTGGACATTTTCATTCTTCTTGCGACCATGCTGGTTTGCTTCGTCATCGGCATGCCCATCGCCTACTCACTCGCTTTGGCGGCGATCGCAGGCGCATGGTCGATCGGCATTCCCCTGGAAGCGGTGATGCTGAAAATTTCCGACGGCGTCAGCAAGGTGGCGATGCTGACGATTCCGTTTTTCGTGCTGGCGGGCGCCATCATGGCCGAAGGCGGCATGGCGCGCCGGCTGGTGGCGTTCGCCGATGTTCTGGTCGGATTCACCCGGCTGCGCGGCGGCCTCTCGATCGTCAACGTGCTGGCGACGACATTCCTGAGCGGCATTTCCGGCTCCGCCGTCGCCGATACATCCGCGATCGGCTCGGTGATGATCCCGCAGATGGAAAAGGCCGGCTATCCTCGGGTGTTCGCGACCAATCTGACCATCACCTCTTCGGTGCAGGCGCTGCTGGTGCCGCCGAGCCACAACGCGGTGCTGTACTCACTGGCCACCGGGGGCACGATTTCGATCAGCGCCCTGTTCATGGCCGGCGTCTTTCCCGGCCTGCTGCTCGGTTTCTCGCTGATCATCCTCTGCCTGGTCATCGCCTACCGCGACAAGCATCCCCATGGCCAGACCGCGCCGGCGAAGGATGCGCTCAAGATCACGATCGATGCTGCCTGGGGGCTGGTGACGCTGGTCATCATTCTCGGCGGCATTCTCGGCGGGATATTCACCGCCATCGAGGCCGGCGCCGTTGCCTGCATCTGGGCGTTCTTCGTGACGATGTTCATCTACCGGGACTATCGCTGGCGCGACCTGCCGATCCTTTTGCACCGTACGCTGCGCACCGTCGCGATGGTGCTGACGCTGATCGCATGCGCCTCGAGCGTCGGTTACGTGATGGCGCTAACGCAAATGCCGGCGAAGATGACGGCGTTCTTCCTGTCGATATCGAGCAACAAATACGTCATTCTGTTCCTGATCAATATTCTGCTGCTGGTGCTCGGCACGCTCGTCGACATGGCGCCGTCGATTTTGATCGCGACGCCGATCCTGCTGCCGGTGATGCAGAATTTCGGCGTCGATCCGGTTCACTTCGGCATGATCATGCTGCTCAACCTCGGCATCGGACTGTGCCATCCGCCGGTCGGATCGATCCTGTTCGTCGGATGCGCGGTCGGCAAGGTCTCTATCGAGCAGGTGATGCGGAAGATCTGGCCGTTCTACGCCGTGATGTTTCTGGTGCTGATGCTGGTGACTTATTTTCCGGAAGTCTCGCTCTGGCTGCCACGGCACGTATTGCGGTGAACTCCAGGCGCGTCCGAGGCGGCGCTGTCGTTCAAGGTGCAGCCGATACCAGTCAGCGTTCCCGATGCCGCGAAAATCGAAACAAGCATCACGTCATTTGCGCGCGAACCGGGCGCCCCCTGGGACACGCCGGGAAAGCCGTCCGGGCCGTATCAACCTCGCGTCCGGCATAAACCGCGATCGGTCAATTGATTTTGGCGGTCCGGCTTTCGCCGGCGGGCTGCGCCAGCTGAGTCGGGGCCACCTGCGGCGCTATATCGGTCCCGGAAAACTCGGCCTGTACCGCCTCCGATATCCAGACGGATGCGGCCGGCTGAAAAACCACCAGGCCGATCAGCGCCAGTACGAGAAGTACGGGGACCGCAAAAAATCCGACGCTCCAGCTCTGATGAATACGGTTATTGTTTTTGCCCACTCTATCGATCGTGCCGTGCATGGACGTCTCTCCATCGTGCGAAGTGCCCCCACAGTGGCTTAGCTCAAGGGGCTGCACGCGCGTGTGAGTTGCTTCACATTCGCCGCGATAAAACATTCGCGAATTTTGTCTGGATCAATCGGAATGGTTGTGTCCGCGCCAATCCCGCGCGGCTGTCTGGAGGCGCCCGCGGGGGTAAAAGCGTGATGAGATGAGGTTAGATTGAGCTAGGACGCAGCGGAAACTTTACCTCTCCCGTAGGGAGAGGTCGGCGCGTAGCGCCGGGTGGGGGTTACGGTCTATCGTTGGGGCAGCCCCCCTCACCCGATTTGCTGCGCAAATCGACCTCTCCCCGCTGGGGAGAGGTGAAGCACACCGATTCAAATTAAAACCATCTTGCGCTATTCGCCTTCGTTTCCGCCCGCTTCGACCAGCGCCCGGAGCGCTTCGGTATTGAGCACGACGATGGCCCCGTGCTCGAGGCGAACCCAGTTGCGGGCCGCCCAAATCCGCAGCTGCTTGTTGATGCTCTCCCGCGTCATCCCGACCATCTCGCTGATTTCCTGCTGGGTAACGGCGATGGTCCGGCCTCCGGGCGCGGGCTTATGTTTGTCGGTCAGACGAATGAGCGCGCTGGCGAGCCGCCCCGGCAGATTCTGGAGAATGACCTCCTCAACCTGGTCACTGGTCCACCGCAGCCGCGTGCAAAGCAGCTCGATGAACTTCATGGCCAGCTCCGGCTGGCTTCGCACGAAGGGAATAAACTCGCGACGGTCGATGATGAATATTTCGCAATTGGTGTTGGCGGTAGCGTCGGCAGTCCGCGCCCGCCCATCGAGCACCGCGACTTCACCGAAAATCTCGCCGGCGCTGATCAGATTCAAGATTGCGCTGCGGCCCTCGGCGGACGAGATGCTGATCTTCACCGTGCCGCTAAGCACCGCAAACAGGCTGTTGCCGGGATCTCCCTTGGAAAAAATCGCGGCTCCCCGCTTCAGCGTGGAGTGCTTGGCATAACGGCAGAGCTGGTCGAGCGCGCCGGCATCAAGATCGCAGAAAATCGGATGGTTGCGCAGGACCGATAGCGTACTGCTCGCAACAGACCGAGGTTGAGCTTTTAGGTCCTGGGGCACGCCGGTCACGACCATCTGGTGATTTTGCCCATCATCGGCGGATCGTGCTAAATGCTGGGCCAGCCGAGGGCCATCATCCGCCGCCGTATCTCGCAGTTATACGCCCGCATCATGAACACGGCAAGAAAGAGCCGAATTACCGCCATATCCTTCAATCCGCTGCACGCGAGGGGTGCGAATGATCGGGCGGCAATTTTAGATGTATACCGCACCACGTCCGCCGAAACAGCCCCCGCCCACCTGCCGGCTCAGTCGCTGGCGAGGCCCATTTCTTTAATCACGCGGGCATATTTGGCGAGCTGATCCCGCGTCATGGCACGCAGTTCCTCGGCCGAGCTGCCGCGCACCGCGAAACCCAGATCCTCGAGCTTGCGCCGAACCTCCGGATCCGCCAGCGCCTTCAGCACTTCGGCATTCAGCCTTGCGGTGATGTCCTTCGGCGTTCCCGCCGGCGCCAGGATCGCAAACCAGGAATTGAAGAAGAACCCGGGCAGACCGGACTCCGAAACCGTGGGCACGTCGGGGAATTGCGGCAACCTCTTCTCTGTGGTCACCCCGATCAGCCGGAGCTGGCCGCCGCGCACCAGTGCCGCGACGGTCCCGAGGCCCTGAAAGGCGACCGGAATCTGGCCGGAGGCGACGTCGGTCGCCGCCTGCGTGGCGCCCTTGTAGGGCACATGGGTCAGCGATATCCCGGCTTGGGAGGCGAACATCGCCATCGCCAGATGCTGCGGGCTGCCCGGGCCACCGGAGCCGTAGTTGATCTTTCCGGGCGCGGCCTTTGCTGCGGCGATCAGGTCCGCCGCGGTCTTGTAGGGGGACTGGTTGTTGGCGATCAGCCCCCATTCCACGGTGGCGACCAGCGATACCGGCTCGAAATCCTTCAAAATGTCCCAGGGCATTTTCGAATGCAGGCTGGGCACCATGGTCATGACGCTGTCGTTGAAACCGCCGATCGTGTAGCCGTCCGGCTCGGCCCGCGCGACCTGCTCGGCACCGATCAGCCCCGAAGCCCCGGGCTGGTTGATGATGACGATCTGCTGGCCCATGTCGTCGCCCATCTTCTGGGTTACGATCCTGGCTGCGACGTCAACGGCGCTCGCCGCCGCCAGCGGCACGATCATCCGGATCGGCCGCTCCGGATAGGCCCCCTGCGCGAGCGCGCTGGAGCTTGCGAGGAGCGCGAGCGCGGGGACCAGCGAGTGAAGCAGCCGCATACCAGATTTCTCCCTTTTTAACTGGATGACGTACCAATGGACGGCCGCAATCCTGCCGAGAATGATTGCCCTGTCGCTTCCGGCTTGGCAATGTGCAGGAGAAGAAATGAAGAACGGGCCGGCGCCTCAATCGACCGGCCATGGGAAACGCCGGCTATGCCATCGAGGGAGAACGAATGACCACCCGTAGAAATTTTTTGAGAGGCGCGGCCGCGACCGGTATCGCCTTTTGCAGTTGCGGCATGCTGAATGCGGCACGGGCGCAACCGAAGTCGCCGCGCCTGCCGGTCAAGGTTGGCGGCAAGCGCGTCCTGACCGTGGATGCCCACGCGCATTGCTATTTCCATGAAGCCATCAATCTGATGGGCGCCGACGCCGACAAGGTGCTGCCGCCGGTCAAGGGCGCCCCGGAGCACTTCATCGTCATCGAGAAGCGTCTCAAGGAAATGGACGCGATGGCCATCGACATGGAGGTGCTGTCGATCAATCCGTTCTGGTACGGCAGGGATCGCGACACCGCGGGCCAGATCGTCAAGGTCCAGAACGAGAAACTGGCCGAGCTTTGCGCCTCGCGGCCGGACCGCTTCGCGGCGTTCGCCTCGCTAAGCCTGCAATTTCCGGACCTCGCGGTGCAGCAGCTCGAAACCGCGGTCAAGAAGCAGGGCCTGCGCGGGGCCGCCATCGGCGCCACCGTGCTGGGCGAGGATTTCTCCGATCCCAAATTCCATCCGGTCTGGGCCAAGGCCGAAGAACTCGGCGCCGTGCTGTTCATTCACCCCCAAAGCACGCCGGAGCTCGCCAAGCGCTTCAAGGGCAATGGCTGGCTGTCGAATACGATCGGCAATCCGCTCGACACCACGATCGCCCTGCAGCACCTGATCTTCGAAGGGACCCTCGATCGCTTTCCCGGCCTGAAAATCCTCGCGGCGCATGGCGGCGGCTATCTCGGCTCTTATGCGGCGCGGGACGACCACGCCTGCTTCGTGTCGCCGCAGAACTGCAATCCGAACATCACGCTGAAAAAGAAGCCCTCGGAATATCTCAACCAGCTCCATTTCGACGCCATGGTGTTCACGCCGGAGGGGCTTCGACACCTGGTGGCGCAGGTCGGCGCCAGCCAGATCGTGCTCGGCACCGACCACCCGATCCCCTGGGAAGAGCATCCGGTCGACCGGGTCTTCGCGACCACCACGCTCTCGGACAAGCAGAAGATGGCCATTCTCGGCGGCAACGCGGCCCGCCTGTTCGGGATCAAGGAAGCCTGATTTCGATACCAGGCTGGCCGGTCAGAAGCCTCGGCGCGTTGGAGAATACGCGTCGGCCGTCAGCCGCTCAGGCCGCGTTTGAAAGTCACTGGCATTGTATCGCGGGAGATGATGACTCTCCCGCCGCGACGTATTTGATGGAGGTCAAGGGCTCGCCGGCCCTCCGGCATATCGGTATGCTGTTCGCCATACCGGTTACGTGCGGAGTAACAGATGCGCGCCATGGTATTGCCGGCTCCCGGGGCACCTCTCCAGATGCAGGAGCGCGCCGATCCCCTCCCCGGCGGTGGAGAAATTCGCGTCAAGGTGAGCGCGTGCGGGGTCTGCCGGACCGATCTTCACGTCGTCGACGCGGAGCTTCCCGGCATCAAATACCCCATTATTCCCGGCCACGAGATCGTCGGCCGCGTCGACCTCATCGGCACTAACGTCAGCACCCACCGCATCGGCGACCGGGTCGGGATCCCCTGGCTCGGCTACACCTGCGGCGTCTGCCGTTTCTGCAGGGAGGGCATGGAGAACCTCTGCGACAATCCGCTGTTCACGGGGTACACGCGGGACGGCGGTTTCGCCACCCACACCATTGCCGACGCGCGTTATGCTTTTCCGCTCGGCGAAGGTGGTGACGACGTTTCGATCGCACCGCTGTTGTGCGCCGGCCTGATCGGCTGGCGGTCGCTGGTGATGGCGGGCGGCGCCGGCCGGCTCGGAATCTACGGCTTCGGCGCAGCCGGGCACATCGTCGCCCAGATCGCGCGCTGGCAGGGCCGCTCCGTTTACGCCTTCACGCGATCCGGCGACGTCGCGGCACAGGGTTTTGCCCGCCGGTTAGGAGCGGTATGGGCCGGCGCGTCGGACCAGCGGCCTGACGTCGCGCTCGATGCTGCCATCATCTACGCCCCGGCCGGGGAACTGGTCCCGGCGGCGCTGCGCGCGGTACGCAAGGGCGGCACGGTAGTGTGTGCGGGAATCCATATGAGCGACATTCCGAGCTTTCCTTACGATATTCTTTGGGAAGAACGGCAGCTAGTGTCGGTGGCCAACCTCACGCGCCGCGACGGACTGGATTTCCTCAAGATTGCCCCGCAGGCCGGAATCCGGACCCAGACCACGGCGTTCCCGCTGGCCGAGGCCAACGACGTCCTGACAAAGCTGCGGACCGGACAGATCCTGGGTGCCGCCGTGCTCAAACCCCAGGCCGGCAGCGCATGACCGATTCAACGGCCGCCGATACCCGCACCCAGGAAAGCGTCTTTGCATTTCTCGCGGACCCGGCAATACATCCTGAGGTTCATCGGATCGATACGCATGCAGCGACGGTTTTTCTCGAAGGCGACCGCGCGCTGAAGATCAAGCGCGCCGTCCGTTTCCCGTACCTCGATTATTCGACGCTCGAGAAGCGGAAAGCCGCCTGCGATGAAGAGATCAGAATAAACCGCCCATTCGCGCCGCAGATCTATCATCGCGTCGTCCCGATCACGCGGAATGCCGACGGATCGCTTGAGATCGACGGAAAGGGTACGCCGGTCGAATTCGCGATCGAAATGACCCGCTTCGATGAGCGCCGGACCATCGATCATCTGGCGGAAGCCGGCCCGCTGGATCCCGAACTCGTCGATGCCGTGGCGGATGCGATCGCAGCCTCGCACCTCAACGCGCCGCCGGCGCCCGCCGAAGCCTGGATCGCGTCGATCCTGTCCATCATCGAGGGCAATACCACCGCGTTCCGAACCGCAGCCTGCTTCTCCACGAATGAGGTCGATGACCTCGACGAAGCATCCCGGTCGGCGTTATCAAGAGTTCGAGAGTTGCTGGAACGGCGCGGGCGGCAGGGATGCGTGCGGCGCTGCCATGGCGATCTGCATCTGGCGAACATCGTCCTGATTGATCACAGGCCGGTGTTGTTCGATGCGATCGAGTTCGATCCTGAGATCGCGTCGATCGATGTGCTCTACGACCTTGCATTCGCCATGATGGATTGCATCCGCTATGACCGGCACGCGGCTGCGTGCGCGCTTCTCAACAGATATTTGAGCGCGACACCCAGCGAAAATCTCGACGCACTCGCCGCCCTTCCTCTGTTCCTGTCGCTGCGCGCCGCCATCCGCGCCAATGTGATGCTGGCCCGTCAGGGGCGGAACTCCGGCGACACGACGGATGCGATGCAATCGGCGCGGGCGTATTTCGAGATTGCGCGCCTCGCAATCCATCCTCCAGCGCCGGCGCTGGTCGCGATCGGCGGGTTGTCCGGAACCGGGAAATCCATTCTGGCGCGCAGCCTCGCGCCCGCCGTCATGCCGTTGCCGGGAGCGGTGGTGCTGCGCACGGACGTGCTGCGAAAGCAACACTTTCAGGTCCGTGAGACGGACCGGCTTCCCGCAAGCGCATATCAGCCGGAGATCACGGAACAGATTTACGAAATCCTCCTGCAGCGCGCGTCGCGGATCCTTTCCCAGGGCCATTCCGTCGTCGTCGATGCGGTGTTTGCCCGGGAATCGGAGCGAGCCGCGATCCGCGACGCCGCGCGCAAATTGGATATCCGCTTTGTCGGCCTGTTCCTCGAGGCGGACCTCGCCACCCGGCTGAGCCGCGTCGGTCGCCGCGCGGGCGATGCATCCGACGCGACGCCCGAAATCGCCGGGCTGCAAGAGAAATATGAGATCGGTGCAGTCGATTGGACGGTCATCGATGCCTCCGGCACACCTGAGCAAACCCTGATACAATCCCAACGCTGGATCAATCCCGATGAGCCGGCTCGACGGCTCCAATAGCGCAAGATAGCATGGCGCCATCCCCACCATCAAAAAGCAACGCAGTCCTTCGGGCCGGACGAATGCGAATAGATCCAACAATGGCGTGCGACACCGCGTTTCGCGTGATAGCGCGCCGCTGCCTGTCGGAGTTGACCGCAAATCACGAGGCGACCTGCAAAGGCGACCCCGCGGCGCTGTATCAGATGCGCGTCGCGCTGACGCGCTTGCGCACGGCCATCTTGTTCTTCTCGCCGATGGTTGCGGACTCCCAGCGAACGCAAATAAGGCAGGAGCTGAAGTGGCTGAACGGCCATCTTGGCGCGGTGCGGGATCTGGACGTCGCGATCGCGCAGCTGAAAGCCGCTGACAAACGCCGGCCGCGAGCTGTACCTTATTATCGTTCCTGGAACGGGAAACGGGCGGACGCCCAGCGGCTTTTGGCGAGGGCACTTCGGTCAGCCAGGTATCGGCGGCTGGTCAAAAACCTATCCGGTTGGATCGACCACGGACCCTGGTCCATCGAGGCGGGAACGCAGCTGGCCAGGGAGCGGGCTTCTCCGATCGTCATCTACAGCGCGCGCAAGCTGACGCGGTGGCAGGAGAAACTTCTGAAGAAGCGCCGCAAGCTTCCGAAGATGAGCACCAGGAAGCGTCATCGGCTGCGTCTGTTGAACAAGAAGCTATCCTATTCGATCGAATTCTTCGAAGGGCTGTTTCCGGACAAAGGATTTGCAAAGCAGCAGGCGGCGCTGAAGTACCTGCGCAGGGCGAAGCGATCGCTCGGACAGTTGAACGACGACGCCAACAGCCAATCTCTGGCGGCCGCGCTGCAGCGAGAGGGTATCGAGGCGCCCTTGAAAATTCTCACCCGAAAACGGGAAAAACGCCTGATACGAACCACGACGGCGGCTTACGAGAAACTGGCGGCGCTGAAACCGCTCCGGGCCTGACTGCCCCGCTCATTGACCTTGCGTCCAACTCGCCGAAAGACGGCGGGCCGGCGAAGGCAATCCCTACAGCAACTTCCCGTCCGGCCCAAAGAACGGATGCGGCCCGTCGAAATCGCCGATCGGGACCTGATGCGTGACGACGCTGCCGAAGCGCTCGCCGGGAAACCAGCTATGCAGATGAAACGCCGGCGGCTCGACCTTGAACGATGGCTCGCGCAATTGCGCCAGGTCGAGGTCGACGGCGTGATTTGGCGCTGGGCAGATCGTCGAGGGGACGCCGGCGAACATCGCGAGCGTCGCGCGATGCACGTGACCACAGGCGATCAGCTGCACACGTGGATGACGCTTCACGACCGTGGCCAATTCGCCGGCGTTGAGCAGGTTCTGACGGTCCATGTGCCAGATGCCGGTTGTGAACGGCGGGTGGTGCAGAAACACCAGCGCGGGTCGGTCCGGCGAGGACGCAAGCGTGGCGTCCAGCCATTGCAGGGTGGCCGCGTCGAGTTCGCCATGCGGCTTACCGGCGACGCTCGAATCCAGCAGCACCAGATCGAGGCCGCCCACTGCAACCCGTTGATTGAGCGACTCCGATGCAAAGGCATAGTCAGCGTCCGGAAATGCCGCGCGCATCAACTCGCGCGAATCGTGATTGCCGGGAATGCCGACAAAGGGCAGCTCAAGCCGCGCCAGCAGGCGCTTGAGATGCTCATATTCCTCAGCCATCGGCGTATCCGCAAGATCGCCCGAGATCACCACGAGGTCAGGCCTCGGCCTGAATGCGTTCAAGGCCGCCACGCAACGCTCCAGCGCGCTTGCCGTATTGACCCTTCCGTAGGCGAGCGAGCCCGGCGGCTTGATATGCAGATCGGAAATCTGCGCGATCAGAACGGGTTTTGGCGGCATCGGCGTCCTTCAATGTTCCGGTGGCAACAGCCTGACGGCGTCAGGCGCGATAAGCAGTCCGATCCGTTCGCCGGCCTGGGCCTTGATGGTGTTCGGCGCGTCGACGGTGAGAAATTTGCCGGATGCGCCGCTGACGATCATGCGTTGCCGGTCGCCGATGAAACTGACGCTGTCGATGATCCCACACAGCGGGGCGCCATCGGCCTCGACGACGCGGATGGTTTCGGGGCGGATCATGGCGACCGCAGCCGGCAGGTTCATGTCGCCGCCGATCGGCTGCCGCCCGCCCGGCAATACCAGATGGCCGTTCTCGAGCGGCGATTCGATGATGTTCGCGGCCCCAATGAATTCGGCGACGAAGCGATTCTTCGGCGTGAAATAGATCTCGCGCGGCGTGCCGATCTGGGCAATCGCGCCTTTTTGCATGACCACGATGCGGTCGCCGAGCTCCATGGCCTCCGATTGATCATGCGTCACATAGATCGTGGTGATGCCGAGCGCGCGCAGCAGACGGTTGAGTTCGCCGCGCAGCCGGTCGCGCAACGCGGCGTCGAGCGCGGTCAGGGGCTCGTCGAGCAGCAGGATGCCGGGCCGGATCGCCACCGCACGCGCCAGCGCGACGCGCTGGCGCTGGCCACCGGAGAGCTGGTCGACGCGGCGGTTCTCCAGCCCCGTGATATTGGTCAGCACCACCAGTTCGGCAATGCGCGCCGCGCGCGCCTGCCTCGCCATGCCGCGGATTTTCAGGCCGTAGCCGATATTGTCCGCCACGGTCATGTTCGGAAACAGCGCGTAGGACTGAAACACCATGCCGACATTGCGCTGCTCGATCGGCACCGAGGTCATATCGTTGCCGTCGAACAGCACCCGGCCGCCAGCGTCTGGCAATTCCAGCCCGGCGATGATGCGCAGCATGGTGGTCTTGCCGCAGCCGGAGGGGCCGAGCAGCACCAGCGTTTCGCCGCGCGCGATGTCGAGCGTGGCGGGCTCCAGCGCGCGGGTACCGTCGGCAAAGGTCTTGCCGCAGGCCTCGATGCGCACCGAGGCGCCATGTCCCAAGGTGACGCTCATCCTCGCTGCTCCCGGTCGGCAAACATCTGCATCGCAATCAGCAGCGGAATGATCATGACAAAGAAAATCAGTGTATAGGCCGAGGCCACCTCCAGCCGCATCGACGCGTAGGCGTCGGCCAGCCCAATGGGCAGCGTCTTGGTCAAGGGCGTGTGCAGCATCCAGGTCAGGTTGAACTCTCCCAGCGACAGCGTGACCACCATCAGGCTGCCGGCCAGAATCCCCGGCACCGCGTTGGGCACGATGACGTCGCGAAACCGCCGCCATGGCGACGCGCCCAGCGACGCCGCGCCTTCGTCGAGCGTCCTGATGTCGACGGTTGCGAACACCGCCATCACGGATCGCACCATGAACGGCATGGTGAAGACGACATGGCCGGTGAGGATGAAGAGCCATGAGCGGCGAAAACCGCCGAACCCCTGATAGGTGAACAGCAGCGCCAGCGCGATCGCGAGCCCGGGAATGGCGAGCGGCAAAGTGATGATTTCCTCGACAATGCGCGAGAGCCGCCCGCCCCTGATGTGCAAGGCATAGGCCGAGGGAACGCCGGCGAGCAGCGTGACGGCGAGCGTCGCGAATGCGATCACGAACGACAGCAGGATGGTGCCGGCATAGAGATCCCAAACCTGGAAGACCCATTGCAGGGTCACGCCCGAGGAAATCCCGCGAAAGTAGTTCACCGTGACCCCGGCGGAAATCGACAGGATCGCGGGCACCACCAGAAAGGCGGCAACGAACAGTGTGAACAGAAGCTGGCTGGTGAAGATCAGGCGGTCGCGCATGGTCCTATCCGGCCGCGGCGACGGTGCTGCCGCTGAACGAGCGGGCCAGCGCCAGGATGGCCCAGGCGATGACGCCCAATCCGACCGACAGCGCGGCGGATGTGGCGAAATTCGCCGCCAGCGTGAACTCGGTATAGATCAGCATCGGCAGCACATCGATATTGGTCGCCAGCGTGAACGCCGTGCCGAATGCGCCCATCGCGGTCGCAAACGCAATGGCGCCTGACGCCACGAAGGCTGGCCCCAGCGCCGGCAGCACGACATCGCGTTGCACCGCCCAGGGACCTGCGCCAAGCGAACGCGCGGCCTCTTCGAGGCCAACGTCGAGTTTCTGCACCGCCGCCATGATGGTGAGAATGACGCGCGGGATCGAAAAATAGAGATAGCCGAGGAAAAGCCCCCAGATCGAATAGGCGAACACTAGCTTCTCGCCGAATATGCGGTTGGTGAGATCGCCGATCAGGCCCTGGCGTCCGGCGAGCAGGATGATCAGGAAGCCGACGACCACGCCGGGAAACGCCAGCGGAAAGGTCAGCATCGCGATCAGCACGGCGCGGCCGGGAAAGCGATGGCGCTGCAGGAACATGCCCGCGACCGTGGCGACGGCGAGCGTGACGATCGTGGTCGCGGTCGCCAGCAGCACGGTGTTGATCAGGGTCGCGCGGTAGCGCGGCTCGGTCACTATCGCCAGATATCCGGCCAGCCCTTGCGGCCCTTCAGCGCCGGTCACCACCAGCCGCGCCATCGGCAGCAGGAAGAACGCCGTGGTAATGACGGCGAGCGGTAACAGACACAGCCAGACGAACGATTTATGCGGCATGAAGGAAATGGCGTCTTGAACGCATCTTCCAGTTCGGGTGGCTTCATCCTTCGAGACGGCGCTTCGCGCCTCCTCAGGATGAGGTCTTGGATCCTCATGGTGAGGAGTGCGGCAACGCCGCACGTCTCGAACCATGAGGCCGCGGATACGCGCCCACGATTCGACCGAACCGGAATGACGCCCTAGTGTGGGGCGCCATACTGCCTCAGCGGACCTCGGCGAGATAGCGGTCCACAAAACCTTTTTGCACGCTTTCCATCTGACCCCAGTCGACGGCCTTGGCGCGGGCATAGTCGCTGTCGGGCAGGAATTTCGCTTTCACCGCCTCTGGCAATTCGATCGGGCGCGCCGGGCGCAAGTAGGCGTTGGTCCAGATCGCCTGGCCCTTGTCGGACAGGAGATAGTCGATCACCTTCTTGGCCTTTTCCTTGTCGGGCGCATTCTTGACGAGGCCGACGACGTAGGGAAACACCACCGATCCCTCGCACGGGATCACGAATTCGAAGTTGCCCTTCTCCTGGTACTTCGCGCGGTAGGCGTTGAAGTCATAATCCAGCAGGATCGGCATCTCGCCGGAAACCACGCGGGCATAGGACGTCTGCTTGGGGACGATCGGGTCGTTCTTCCGCAGCTCCTTGAAGAAGCTGATCGCCGGGTCGAAATTCGATGCGGAGCCGCCAAGCGCCAGGTTGATCGCAACCGCCCCGACATAGCCGACGGCGGCCGACGTCGGATCGAGATAGCCGACCATGCCCTTGTAATCCGACTTCAGCAGATCCTTCCAGCAGGCCGGCACCGGCTTGCCGCCGAGCGCATCCTTGTTCACGAACAGGCCGAGCGTGCCGGAATGAATCGTGGTCCAGTAGCCGTCAGCGTCCTTCAATCCCGCGGGCACCTGATCCCAATTGACGGGCTTGTACGGCTCCAGCGCCCCTTCCGCCTTTGCCTTCATGCCGAAGGTGACGCCGAAATAGCCGATGTCGCCAACCGGATTGCTTTTCTCGGCGAGGATTTGCGCCAGCGCCTGACCGGAGTTCTTGTTGTCGTGGGGAATGTCGTAGTTGAGATCGGCCTTGATCGCCTTGAGCATGGAGGCCCAGTCCGCCCATTCCGGCGGGCAGTTGTAGCAGATGACGTCAGCCGCCTTGGCGGAGTGCCACGGCGCCAGAAGCGACAGCGCCAGCAAGGTCAGAGCAAAACGGACGGTCTTCATGAAATTAGCTCCGATTTCAAAAGGAAGGGCGCTCCAGAACCAGGACATCAACACTGACCGGCGACCAAGTATAGGCCGCGTATGAACGATTTGCGACGACAGGCTTTTGCCGTGCAGCAAAACTGTGGAGGGTCGGTCCCTCGCCTGCGGGCCGGTTGGTCGACCGCAGCGCACCGGCGATGGCTGGGTTGCAATCATTGCTCCAACGCCCGCCTTGCGGCACAACCGGCCTTGCAGCTAACCTTCGGCTTCGTCGATCAGGCCGCGTTTTCGAAAAAGGCCCCGTCTTAAAGGAGAAACGCCATGACCCCTCCCGTCAGCTCTCCCGCGATTAAAGCCGTCAAATCGGTCCGCGAGCAGGTCAGCGCCGAGGAATGGCAAACCCGCGTCGATCTCGCCGCCTGCTACCGCCTCACCGCGATGTACGGCATGACCGAGATGATCGCCAACCACATCTCATGCCGCGTGCCCGGTTCGCACGATCACTTCCTGATCAACCCTTACGGCATGCTGTACGAGGAAATCGACGCATCCTGCCTGATCAAGGTCGACCTCGACGGCAACGTGCTGTTCAACGCCTCGGACTATGGCGTGAACGCGGCCGGCTTCGTGATCCACAGCGCCATCCATATGGCGCGGCATGATGTCGATTGCGTCGCGCATACCCACACCCCGGCCGGCATGGCAGTCTCGGCGATGGAATGCGGGCTGCTGCCGCTGGCGCAGACCTCGATGCGGTTTCTTCACATCGCCTATCATGACTTCGAAGGTATCGCCGACGATATCGACGAGCGCGAGCGGCTGGTCAGAGACCTCGGCGATCACGAGGCGATGGTCCTGCGCAACCACGGACTGCTCGTGGTCGGACGGACCATCCCTGCGACCTTCAACCTGCTCTATCGGATGGAGCGCGCCTGCGAGGTGCAGGTGATGGCGCTGTCCTGCAATACCAAGCTGGTCTATCCGCCGCAGGACGTTCTGGAGAAAACCTTCGACAAGGTGAAGCCGCGCGCGAACCTGCCCAATCGCAACGGCGAACTGGCCTGGCCGGCGCTGCTTCGCAAGCTTGACCGGGTCGATACGTCGTACCGCAATTAGGGCTGTACCGGGCTACCTGACGGGCCGTTTGCCTTGCGGGTGCCATACCTCCTTGGTACTAAAGTCGGATGGCAGACCGGACATCGGTCGGGGAAACCGGCTTGAACCCTTTACCTCGTTGTATTCGTGTCATGGCAGTGCTCCCCGCGATCATGATCGCCGGTTGCGCGGATTCGCGCATGACAGCGACCAATGACGGCGTCGGCGCACAGGCGTCAGGCGAGAGTGCCCCGGCACGGCGATCCACTCCCTATCAGACCGGTTACGGCCTCACCAGCGACGGACCGACCACTGACTTATACACGGAGCTATTCCGCCCCAATGCACGCGATGACGGGAGTGCGGCCGCACCTGTCTCGGCCGGAGCGGTCCAGCAGGGTCAGCCCGGGGCCGCCTCCAGCGTAGCCCAGCAGGAACCAGCCAAACCGCAGGCCCCGCCGGCATATCCCACGGCTTACGGCATCCCAAGCAACGGGCCGACCACCGATCTGTACACAGAGTTGTTTGGACCCAGAAGCCACGAATAGCCGGCTGGTTCGCTCGCGATAGTTGGCCGGGTCAGCCGGGCCTCAACCGAGGCATGACAAGGTCATTCAGCGCGGCACCACCGCCGTCGCTTCGATCTCGACCCTTGCGGCCTTTTCAACCAGACGCACGACCTGAACCAGCGCCATCGCGGGATAATGCGCACCGAAGATCTCGCGATAGACTTGGCCCAGTGTCTTCAGGTTCGCCAGATATTCTTCCATGTCGACGACATACCAGGTGAGACGGACGAGGTGTTCGGGCCGCGCGCCGCCCTCGGCCAGAATGGCAGAGATATTGCTCAGGGTCTGCCGGACCTGCGCGACGAAGTCGGCCGGCAGATGACCTTGCGCGTTCCAGCCGATCACCCCGCCGGTCACCACCAGACGGCCGTCGGCCGCCATGCCGTTGGCGTAACCCTTCGGCGCCGGCCAACCGCTCGGTTGCAATATCTGCGGCCCTGAGGCCGACGCATCGTCCTTCGTCACCGGCAGCACGGCAAGCGTGGGCCCTTTCGACGTGCTCACTAGCCGTTCTCCTTCACATTCATTCCGCGGCCACGCCTGCCGGCGTCGAGGGCGCGCCGGCCTGGGCCATCTGCCGCAACGCAAACCGCTTCAGTTTGCCGGTCTCCGTCTTCGGCAGTTGCGTGACGAACTCGATCGCCCGCGGATATTTGTAAGGCGCGATCTCGCGCTTGACATGGTCCTGCAAAGCCGTCGTCAGCGCGGCATCGGCTGTTACGCCGGGCATCAGGACCACATAGGCCTTGACGATCATGCCGCGCGCCTCGTCGGGCGCGCCGACGACGCCGCATTCGGCGACGGCCGGATGGCTCAGCAAGGCCGCCTCGACCTCGGGACCTGCGATATTGTAGCCGGACGAGATGATCATGTCGTCGGAGCGGGCAACGAAAGACAAACGGCCGTTCGCGTCACCGACGAACGTATCGCCGGTTAGATTCCAGCCGTCACGCACATAATTCGCCTGCCGCGAATCCGCGAGATAACGGCAGCCTGTCGGCCCGCGAACCGCGAGCTTGCCGACGGTGCCCGGCGGCAACTCGTTCATGTCGTCGTCGACGACCTTGGCCATGTAACCGGAAACCGGGTGCCCGGTCGTTCCGGCCGCCGCGTCGCCCAGCCGGTTCGTCACGAAGATATGCAGCAATTCCGTGCTGCCGATCCCGTCGAGAATCGTCTTGCCGGTCTTGCGGGTCCAGGCTTCGAAAACCGGCGCCGGCAGGGTTTCGCCTGCCGAAACCGCAAGACGCAGCGACGACAGATCGGCGCCCTGGTCCATCGCGGTCATCATCGCCCGATACGCGGTCGGCGAGGTAAAGCATATCGTGGCCTTGTAGGTTTCGATGATCTTGACCATCTCGGCGGGTGCCGCGTTTTCCAACAGCGTCGCGGTAGCGCCGAACCGCAACGGAAAGATCGCAAGACCGCCGAGCCCGAACGTAAAGGCCAGCGGCGGTGACCCTACGAAGACATCGTCCGGAGTGACGTTGAGTACTTCCCTGGCATAGCCATCCGCGACGATCATGAGATCGCGATGAAAATGCATCGTCGCCTTTGGTTCGCCCGTGGTGCCCGAGGTAAATCCCAGCAACGCGACATCATCGCGGCCGGTCTTGACGGCATCGAACCGAACCGGCTTGTTCAGCGCCACCCGATCGAGTTCGGCGTCGTGATTTGAGGTTCCGTCAAAATTCACGACCTGCTTGAGAAACCGGCTGGTCTTCGCGCAGGCGACCAGTTCGTCCGCGATGCGGCTGTCGGTCAGCGCAAGCGCGATCTCGGCCTTGTCGACAATTTTGGTCAGTTCGCCGGCCCGAAGCATCGGCATGGTGTTGACGACGACGGCGCCGGCTTTCGTTGCCGCCAGCCATGCCGCGACCAGGGCCGGATTGTTGCCCGAGCGTATCAGCACCCGGTTGCCGGGCTTCACGCCGTAATTCTCGACCAGGGCATGCGCCAGCCGGTTCGACCAGTCCGCCAGTTCCTTGTAGGTGCGCTGCCGACCGTTGCCGATCAGCGCGATTCGATCGCCGAACCCCTTCTCGACCAGACGGTCGGTCAGTTCGACCGCGGCGTTGAGGTATTCCGGATATTGAAACTCCGGGCGGTCGAGCAGCAATTCCGGCCATTGGTGGAACGGCGGAAGATTTCGCCGCGCAAAATCGTCAACGTGACCCGACGGGCCAAGACTTTCAACTCGAGGGCTGGGAATTCCACCTGACATTTCCATCGCCCCTCGCTTTCGGGATGAAGGCTCGATCCAAAAACATTTTATACTTAAAGTAATTTGGCGCAAGTCCCCAGGTCCGGCCGATCCGGCGCTTTTTATGGAGGCCGGCGCACCTCAGCGCCCCGCCAGTTCGCGCAGCCGCGACACCATCGGCGACTCCGGATCGGCCAGCGGCGCGATAGCGGTGAAATGATTGGCGTCGGGAACTATGCCGAACCGGGTCGCAAGACCGGCCTCGCCCCAGCGATCGACGATGGTTCTGCTTTGCCGATGATATTCCGAGCTTTCTTTCGCGCCGACCACCGCATCGAGCGCTCCGCGCGACGGCGCGTTCCAGAACAATGGGCTGACGGTCCTCGCGGTGACCTGGTCGAGACGCAGTGCCTTGTTGATCGACGTTTCAACCAGTGGCCCCAGATCGAACAGACCTGAAATGGCGTAGGCCGCGACGACGAGGTCGACGGGCAGCGAAGCATCGAATTGAGGCCAGTCGGTCGCCAGCAGGCAGGCGGCGAGATGCCCGCCCGCGGAATGGCCACTGACGACGAGCGGCCGGCCCAACCGCGCCAGTTCGCGCGTCGCGCTCCGCATCTGCGCGATAATGTCATCGACGGTAACATCGGGACAAAGGTCGTAACAGGGAATGGCAACGCCGATCCCGTGGGCATTCAGCCCGCCGGCGAGATGGCTGAAAAAAGAGCTATCCAGCGCCTGCCAGTAACCGCCATGAATGAAAACGACAATCGGACCTTTGTCATCGGCGGGAAACAAATCGATGCTGTGGCGCGCGCCCGGGCCGTAAGGAATCGAGCGCGGGGCATGCCGCTCGCGATAGGCGGCCGCGTCGCGTGCCCAACCGGCGATCAGCGACGGGTTTTCGGGAACCCGCGCCCGGTTGTTGTACTCGACTTCATAGTCGACGCCGGCGCTCAAGATCTACAATGCTCGTGCTTGTGCGGATTTTTGCGCCGAGGCCTTGGTCTTGGCCAACAGGCGCATCAATTCGCGAACATCCTTCGGGGCCAGATCCGAGAATATGTCGGCGATCCAGTTCTCGTGCTCCGCCGCCATCTTGCGAAACTCGGCGCGGCCGATTTTCGTCAGCCGGATCACCTGGACCCGCCGGTCGGTATCGGAGGTGCGCCGGTCGAGATGGCCGGATTCGACCAGCCGCTCGACCAGCCCGGTCACGTTGCCGTTGGAGACCATCATCCGCTTCGAAACATCCGACAGCGTCATGCCCTCCGGGACCTTGTCGAGTTGGGCCATCAGATCGAAGCGCGGCAGCGTGACATCAAACCGTTCGCGCAGCCGGCTGCGCACCTCGCCTTCGATCAGGGTCGTACAGGTGAGCAGGCGGAGCCATAGTCTAAGCTCGTTGCCGTGATCCTCGGGGAGTTCGACGGCCTTGGTCTCGGAATCAAGGATCATGATGCGATCATACCTGCCTGGAGCCCTCACGGCAGCGCGGACAATAGCGCTGCCGACCTCGCGCGTGTCGGGTTTCGACGCGTTATTTTGACCTTCAAATAAATCGGGATGTGCCGCAAGTCAAAACGCCGATGGCGGCGGATTGCGCCGGTTTGCGAATTTCTTTAGGTTTCAAACAATTGGGGCGTGGCTTGCCTGTTTTAGTCCTGTGACGGCTGCGCCTTCGGCGGCTTTGCTTGCGGCGACAGCCGGCATGGGAATAAGCTTCTTGGGGCTCGGATTTGGGTTGGCGTGGATTTCGGCCGCGCGTAGGGCCGCCGATCGGGGGGAACAGTCATGAAACAGCAATTGAGGTTGGCCGGGCTGGCAGTTGCGTTGATTGTCGCCGCTCATGCGGCCGCCGCCCAGGAAAAAATCAAGATCGGCGTGATCGTGACCTTGTCCGGACCGGCGGCGGTGCTCGGCCAGCAGGCCCGCGATGGCTTCGCGCTCGCGGTCAGGGATCTCGGCGGCAAGATGGCCGGCCGCGATGTTGAACTCGTGGTGGTCGACGACGAACTCAAGCCGGACGCCGCCGTCACTAAGGTCAAGGGCCTGCTCGAGCGCGACAAGGTCGACTTCGTGGTCGGGCCGATCTTCTCCAACATCCTGCAGGCGATCCACAAGCCGGTGGTGGACTCCAAAACTTTCCTGGTCAGCCCGAACGCCGGACCGTCGAGCTACGCCGGCAAGAGCTGCAGCCCGTTTTTCTATGTGACCTCCTATCAGAACGATCAGGTCCACGAGATCCTCGGTAAGGTCGCCCAGGATCGCGGCTACAAGCGCGTCTACATCCTGGTGCCGAACTATCAGGCCGGCAAGGATTCCGCCGCCGGGTTCAAGCTCGACTACAAGGGTGAAGTCGTCGAAGAGACCTACATTCCCCTGAGCACGCTGGATTTCCAGGTTGAACTCTCCAAGATCGCGTCGCTGAAACCGGATGCCGTGTTCACCTTCATGCCCGGCGGCATGGGCGTCGGCCTCGTGAAGCAATACAAGCAGGCCGGCCTCGCCGATCAAATTCCGGTCCTGTCGGCGTTCACGGTCGATGAATCGACGCTGCCGGCGCAGCAGGATGCGGCGGTCGGCATGTTCGGCGGCGCGAACTGGGCGCCCAATCTCGACAATCCACAGAACAAGAAGTTCGTCGCAAGCTACGAGGCTGCCTACAACGGCGTGCCCGGCACCTATGCCATGCAGGGTTACGATGCGGCCATCCTGATCGACAGCGCGGCCAAGGCGGTCAAGGGCGATCTTTCGAACAAGGAAGCCGTGGCGGCCGCCTTGAAGAAGGCCGACTTCACTTCGCTGCGCGGCGGTTTCAAATTCAACACCAACGGCTATCCGATTCAGGACTTTTATCTCACCAAGGTCGCAAAGCGTCCCGACGGCAAATTCCAGACCGAGATCGTCGAGAAGGTGTTCGATAATTACGGCGACCGTTACGCAAAAGACTGCATGGGCAATTAATGCGCGGTCGCTCGAATCACGGCCGTATCTCACGTGGCCTCATGGTTCGAGACGCGCGAAGAGGCGCTCCTCACCATGAGGGATCCTGAGGAGCATCGCCAAGCGATGCGTCTCGAAGGATGAAGGAAGCCGAATTGCATCAGACAGGGAGGGAAGGAACAAAATGAAAAACGAGATCACCGGCATCACCCGGGCAAACGAGGGCATGCAGGGAATTTCCTGGAATATCCTCGGCCAGACCTATGTGCCGAAAAGCTGTACCGACCATTCCTTCTCCTGGCATGCGACGCTGCCGCCGGGCACCTTCGTGCCGCCGCATATCCATCCGGATCAGGATGAATATCTCTACATGCTCGAAGGCAAACTCGATTTCATGCTGGGCGGCGGCGAGGCCCAGGCGACGCCGGGCGACCTGATACGTCTCGGCATGGGCGTCCCCCACGGCATCTTCAACAAATCCGACCAGACCGCCAAGGTGCTGTTCTGGGTGTCGCCGACCCAGAGACTGTACGATCTGTTCTGGGGCCTTCACAACATGAGGGAACAGAGGCCCGAGGATGTCGTGGCGATGGCTGCGGAATACAACGTTCATTTCCTGCCGCCGCCGCCGGGGGCTTGACCAACAGCCCGCAGGCGGATTGGAACCGACGTGTCCGCCGTAGCTGCTACGGCGAAGGCGGAAGGCGTAATCCGCCGCTCCAGGCCGAGCCGCGTGCTGATTTGCCCGACGGGCTTGCTTGCCGATTTCGTGTCCAGCCCCTTTTGAAAAAATATTTCTGATTTTCAGAAGACCCAAATCAGTTGTATATTTCCTGCGTCCCGTCCCACTCAGAGGGGCGGCTCGCGACGTCACGGACGCGGGGCGGGATGCGGTGGACGCGGCGGCGCGCTTGACGGGCGTTGCTTGCAGCGGACGGCGAAGACGTGTGGTCCTGACACCCCGACGCTGGTGTCAAGTTGGCGGGCAACCGCTGATGACGGTGGCAAGAAAGCCGATCACCGGGGAGAGCACGGTATAAGCCGTAAACCATTGCGTGCGGGAATGTCGGGTGATTTCCGATGGCTCGCTGTGAATACTCGTGTGCATACTTGCTACCATAGCGCACACGAGGCTGCGGGTGCATCGGGCGCCCGGCATTCCCCACGCCCTCTGTTCAAAAGGGCGGATCTTTTTGATAAACCTCGGGCGCATCGCGCCGCGAGATCGCGAAGGTGTGTCATACCGTCATTGCGAGCGCAGCGAAGCAATCCATGCCGCAACACAAAGAAAGAGTGGATTGCTTCGCTTCGCTCGCAATGACGGTCTCAGAATCTCGCGCATTCAGCTGTTTGAGAATTGCAACTGATATGACCGTGCCAAAGCCGGGCGCCCTTTACCTCTCCCCTTGTGGGAGAGGTCGGATCGCATCGTCAGATGCGATCCGGGTGAGGGGTTACGGACTATCGATAGATCGCAACCCCTCACCCCAACCCTCTCCCACAAGGGGAGAGGGAGCTCACCGCCGTTTCCGAAACATCGATGATCAATTCTGCGAGCGATTGGCCTTCGTAGCCCGCTTGCAGCGCTTACCTCCGCACCGCCGCAAGCCCCGGCACCGCCGCGAAGCCGGCTTTGCTGGCATAGCCGCGCACGATCGCCTCGCGCTGGGAATAGCTCAGCACGTTCTCGACATTGTCGAAGCCGTCGGGCGCGAGTTGCTCGACCGCGTCGATCACGCCTTCCGGGCCGCCCCGCCGGTTCGAGCGCACGATCTCCGCCGTCATCGGCAATCGCTTCTGTTCATAGACCACCAGCGCCTGCCGCGGATGCTCGGAGCGCGCCAGCGCGTCGGCAAGACATCGTGCATCGAGAATGGCCTGCGACGCGCCGTTCGATCCCACCGGATACATCGGGTGCGCGGCGTCGCCGAGCAGCGTGACGCGGCCGCTGGACCAATAAGGAAGCGGATCGCGGTCGCAGGTCGGATATTCATAGAATTCGGGCGTCGCCGAAATCAGGCTGGGCACGTCGACATGGGGCACCGAAAACCGCGCCACATGCGGCATCAGTTCCTCGCGCTTGCCGGGCCGCGACCAGTCCTCACGACGGGGCGGCGCCGCGTTGCCGTCACCGACTTTTACCAAGACCGCCCAATTGGTCAGGCGGCTGGCCGGACTAGACCCTTCCGCGATCGGGTAGACCACGACCTTGGCATGCAGGCCGCCGGCGACGATCATCGAACGGCCGCTCAGGAACGCCGGCCAATCGCGCGCGCCGCGCCACAGCATCAGCCCGTTCCAGCACGGCGGCCCTTCGTCCGGAAACAGCGTCTCGCGCACCCGCGAATGAATGCCGTCGGCGCCGATCAAAATATCGCCGTGCGCAGTCCTGGTGTGGCTGCCTGCGCGATCGAAGAAATAGGCGGTGACGCCGCCCTCGTCCTGGGTGAAGGCGCCGAGCCTGCAGCCGGTGTGGATCGCATCCGGCCCCAGCCGCTCCTCGACAGCGCGGTGAATGACGCTCTGCAGCCGGCCGCGATGAATCGAAAATTGCGGCACGTCATGACCGGCGTCGATGCCGCGGCATTCGCGCCACACTTCCTGGCCATGGCGATTGAGATAGTAAAGCACGTCGGTGCGAACAGCGACGTCGTCGAGCTTTTGCAGCAGGCCGAGGCCGGCGAGTTCGCGGATCGCATGCGGCAGCGTATTGATGCCGACGCCGAGTTCGCGGATGGTATCAGACTGCTCGAACAGTTCACAGCCGATGCCGCGAGCGCGCAGCATCAGCGCCGTGGTCAGGCCTCCGATACCTCCTCCGACGATAATCGCCTTCATCGTCCGACTCCACGCAATACCCTAACGCAACGGCCTTTAACGTCGCACAGCGCCTCACTCGGCCGCAAGCGGCTTTGTCGCCTCGGCTTTGAGCTCAGCCCGGGTCTTGGGTTTGGCCTTGATTTTCAGATCGTCGAAATCCTGCCGGTCGCGCACGCTGTTGCGGAAAATCTGCTCCTTGCCCGGCAGATATTGCGGCGGGCAGGAAATCTCCGCGCCGTACCAGGCCGCGGCCTTCAGCGTAAACGACGGATCGACCAGATGCGGACGGCCGAGCGCCACCAGATCGGCGCGGCCGGCGGCGAGAATGGTGTTGACCTGGTCCGCCGTGGTGATGTTGCCGACGCACATGGTCGCGACCCGCGCTTCGTTGCGGACCTGCTCGGAGAACGGCGTCTGGAACATTCGGCCATAGATCGGTTGGGCATCGCGCACGGTCTGGCCGGTAGAGACATCGACCAGATCGACGCCGGCCTCGGCGAAGGCGCGCGCGATCTCGACGGCGTCGTCGCCAGTAATGCCGCCATCGGTCCAGTCGGTGGCGGAGATGCGCACCGACATCGGCTTGTGCGCCGGCCACACCGCCCGCAACGCCTCGAACACCTCGATCGGAAAGCGCAGCCGACCCTCGAGCGAGCCGCCATAGGAGTCCGTCCGCTGGTTGGTCAGCGGCGAAATGAAACTCGCGAGCAGATAGCCGTGGGCGGCGTGCAGCTCCAGCATGTCGAAGCCGCAAGCCTCGCCGCGCACCGCTGCCTGGACGAACGCCGCCTTGACCGCATCCATCGCGGCGCGGTCCATCTCGCGCGGCACCTGGCTGTCTGGAAAATACGGAATCGGCGATGCCGACACGACGTCCCAGCCGCCGTCCTCCAATGGACGGTCCATGCCGTCCCACATCAGTTTGGTGGCGCCCTTGCGGCCGGCATGGCCGATCTGCAGGCATATTTTCGCCGCCGAATTGGCGTGCACGAAATCGACAATGCGGCGCCACGCGGCCTCCTGCTCGTCGTTCCACAGCCCTGTGCAACCGGGCGTGATGCGGGCGTCACGGCTGACACAGGTCATTTCGGTAAACATCAGGCCGGCGCCGCCGATGGCGCGCGAGCCGTAATGCACCAGGTGGAAATCGCCGGGCACGCCTTCCTTGGCCGAATACATGCACATCGGCGAGACGACCGCGCGGTTAGCGACCGTCATCTCGCGCAATTTCAACGGCTGGAACATCGGCGCGACGGGCTTCACGACATCGACGTCGAAACCTTGGCTGCGGACCTGCTTCGCAAAGGCCTTGTCGACCTCGGCGACGAAGTCCGGTGCCCGCAGCGTCAGATTGTCGTAGGTGATCGCCTTGGCGCGGGTCATGACGCCGAACGCAAACTGCACGGGATCGAAGTCCCAGAAGCGGTCGACATGCTCGAACCAGACCAGCGAGACGTCGGCGGCGTGCTGGGTCTTCTCGACCTCCTCGCGCCGCCCCTCCTCGTATTGCTGCAAGGCGGCCTTGACCGTCGGCGCGCGCTGCATGGCGTCCGCCAACGCAATCGCGTCCTCCATGGCGAGCTTGGTGCCGGAGCCGATCGAGAAATGCGCGGTCGCCTTGGCATCGCCCAGCAGCACCATGTTGTCCTTGACCCAGCGCTTGCTGCGGATCATCGGAAAATTGCGCCACATCGAGCGATTTGTGAGGAGTTGATGACCTTCGAGGAACCAGCCGAAAATGCCGGCCATACGATCGGCGGACTGCTTCTCGCTCAGGCCCTCGAGCCCGGCGCGCTTGAACGTCGCGGGGTCGGTTTCGAAGATCCAGGTCGAGCGCCCGGCTTCGTATTGATAGGCGTGGGCGATGAACGGGCCCCACTCGGTCTCCTGAAAAATGAAGGTGAAGGCGTCGAGCGGTTTGGTCGACCCCATCCAGGCGAATATGTTGGACCGCAGGTCCACCTCGGGCTGGAAATGCTCGATATATTTGTCGCGGAAACGGCTGTTGATGCCGTCGGCCAGCACCACCAGGTCGGCATCGGCAAAGCGCGCCTCGTCCTCGATGTCGGTCTCGAACAGCAGGGTGACGCCGAGTTCGCGCGCGCGCTCCTGCAGGATCAACAGCAGGCTGCGACGCGCGCAACCGCAGAATCCGTTGCCGCCGACGCGGTGCACCGTGCCGCGGAAGTGCACGGCAATATCGTCCCAGTAGGCGAACTCCTGGGTGATGCGGCGGTAGCTCGGCGCATCGTATTTTTCGAAATTGTCCAGCGTGGCGTCGGAAAACACCACGCCGAAGCCGAAGGTGTCGTCGGCGCGGTTGCGTTCGTAGACTGTGATCTGGGCCTGCGGCCGCTGCTTTTTCAGCAGTATCGCGGCGTAGAGACCAGCGGGTCCGCCACCGATGATCGCGAACTTCATGGAAAGCCTCCGGCGCTTCTATCCGATCATCCTATTATTTTAAGCCTAAAGCATTTTCCCGGCAAGCCCGGACCAACCTCAATTACCCTGAAATGCCGGCTTGACCTTGTTCGAAAACGCCTCGAATGCGCGGGCAAAATCCGCGGTCGTCATGCACAGTGCCTGGGCGATCGCCTCGGCCTCGATCGCCTCCTCCACCGACATCGCCCATTCCATCGCCAGCATCCGCTTGGTCATGGTATTGGCGAAGGTCGGCCCTTCGGTAACCTGCCTGGCGAGAAGCTGCGCCTGCGACAATACGTGTTCCGGCGCGACGATACGGCTGAAGAATCCCCAGCGCTCGCCCTCCTCCGCGGTCATGAAGCGGCCGGTATAGAGCAGCTCCGACGCCCGGGATTGGCCGATGATGCGCGGCAGGATCGCGCAGGCGCCCATGTCGCAGCCGGCAAGTCCGACCTTGTTGAACAGGAATGCGACCTTGGCGCCGGCAGCCGCCAGCCGCATGTCGGACGCCATGGCGATGATCGCGCCGGCGCCGGCGCAGATGCCCTCGACGGCTGCTATGATCGGCTGCGGACAGGCCCGCATCGCCTTGACGAGATCGCCTGTCATGCGGGTGAAGGCTGTGAGGCCCTTGGTATCCATCTGCACCAGCGGGCCGATGATTTCGAACACATCGCCGCCCGAAGAAAAATTGCCGCCGGCGCCGGATATCACGACAGTCTTGACTTCATCGTCCATCGCGCAGGCCCGAAAGAAATCCGTCAGTTCCCGATAGCTCTCGAATGTCAGCGGATTTTTTCGCTCGGGGCGATTCAACGTCACCGTCGCCACGCCATCCACCACGGCCAAAAGAAAATGCCTGGGCGAATAGTCCGCCAATGGCAGCGTAACGGGATTGGCTGGTGTGCTCATGGGATCTCCCTGGAAGTCTCGTTCGTTGTTGTTCGGTTTAAGCGCAATACCCGCACTTCAAACCTCTCCACCAGCAACCGCGATAGCCTGTCCGGTGATGGAGCCTGCTCCCTCGCCGCACAGCCAAAGCACGGTATCGGCGACTTCCGCGGGCGTCACAAGACGGCCCTGCGGATTATGCTTCGCGAGTTCGGCGACGGCCTGCTCATGGCTGCGACCGGTTCTTTTCATGATGGTGTCGATGCTGCCGGTCAGAAGGTCAGTATCGGTGAAGCCGGGACACACGGCATTGACCGTTACACGCGTGCCTGCCAGTTCCAGCGCCAGCGAGCGCACCAGCCCGACCACTGCATGTTTTGCCGCGCTATAGGCGCTGACATAGGCATAGCCTTTGAGACCGGCGGTCGATGCAACCGCGACAATCCGGCCGTAAGGGCGATCCTTCATCGCGGGCAACACCGCCTGTGCGGCATAGACCACGCCCATGAAGTTGACATCCATCATTCGCCGAAACAGCGCCGCATCGGACCTTGCGAACGGCGCGGATTCCGCGGCGCCGGCGTTCGCAATCAGGATGTCGATCGGCTGCCGCGCCGCAGCTTCCGTAACCGCAGCGTTGATAGCCGCCTGATCCGCGACATCGGCAACGCTTGCGAAGTGCGCGGCGCCGGCAGCAACCGCGTCATCGAGCGCAGCGCGATTGCGGCCGAGCACGGTGACGGTTACTCCCGCACGGGCAAGCGTGGAGGCGATCTCGCGGCCGATGCCCCGCCCGCCGCCGGTGACGAGCGCATGCAGGGAATGCGGCAATCCGGACATGCGCGGGCCTCCCGGGTGAACTCATCAACGCAGAGGACTTGCGTATATTTTAGACTTCAAGCTTTTGCAAGAAACGTCGATGATGCCTGCTTGACAGATGAAGCGCCGCGGGTAGCGTCGACCGGACGGTCAGGAGGATGAGCATCATGGCAGCGCTCGAAAAAGGCATCACCCGGAATGGAACGGGATATTCCGGCAAGACCTGGAATATCCTTGGCCAGGTGTATTTCCCGAAGGCGGTGACGGACTCCACCTTTGCATTTGAAACCAACAGCGATCCGGGCCAGTTTGTCCCGGTTCATGTTCATCCGACCCAGGAGGAATTCATCCTGGTGCAGGACGGCATGCTGGATCTGAAACTTGATGGTGTTTGGGCGCAGGCCAAGGCCGGCGATCTGGTTAGGCTGCCGCGCGGCATTCCACACGGCTATTTCAACAAGTCGGACAAGCCGGCGCGAGCGTTGTTCTGGGTGTCGCCGACGCAAAAGCTCGAAGCGCTGTTCAATCAGCTTCACAATCTGACTGATGTCGCCGAGATTGTTCGCATCTCTGCCGAACACGAAGTGAACTTCCTGCCGCCCGAGGCCAATGACTGATCGGAAGGGCAAGCCGCGCTCGACGGCCCGCAACTGCTTTAAGCATAAAATATTGCTTTTCATCCATCGGGGTCCTGTTAGCATCGGCAGCCCTCACAAGACAGGAGATCCGGCGTGCCCGGTTCCGCACCATTGACGACGAAGGATGGCCGTTTCGGCTATGAGGCCGCCGGCGATCCAGCTTCGCAGCCGCTGCTGTTCCTGCACGGAATCGGGGGCGCGGCGCGGGCATGGCGTGGCCAACTGGATTTTTTCAGGGATCGCTATCGCACCATCGCCTGGGATATGCCGGGCTATGGCGGCTCCGCGCCGCTGCCGGACGTCAGCATCGCCGCCCTCGCCGGCGCATTGCAGGATTTCCTGCAAGCCGTCGGCGCGACGAATCCCGTCATCGTCGGCCATTCGATCGGCGGCATGATCGTTCAGCAATGGCTGGCAAAGAACCCGCGCACTGCCGGCGCCGTCGTCCTCGCCCAGACCAGCCCCGCATTCGGCAAACCCGACGGCGACTGGCAGAAATCCTTTATCGACGCGCGGCTGGGCCCGCTCGATCGCGGCGAGACGCTGGTCACGCTGGCGCCGTCGTTGGTCAACGAATTGGTGGGCGACGATCCCGACGCGAGCGGCATGGATCTCGCCCGCGACTGCATGGCCGCCGTTCCCGGGGCGACCTATCGCGCCACCATGCTGGCGCTGATGGGGTTTGATCTGCGCAGCGCGCTCAAGGCGATCGCCGTGCCGACGCTGGTGCTGTCTGGCTCGAAGGACAATAATGCGCCGGCGCCGATGATGGCGAAAATGGCGAGCTATATTCCATCCGCGACATACGTTGAACTCGAAGGTGTCGGCCACCTCGCCAACCTGGAACGCCCCTTGGCTTTCAATGCCGCGCTGGATCAATTCCTGAAGGCGAATGTAACTGCAACACAAGTGACGGCATGATGACGGTGCAAACCAGCAAGAGCGTAACGGCGGTCGACAAGATCGATGCGCCGATCTTCGACCCCCGGGCGTTCCGGCTGAACGACGAACAGGCGGCGATCATTGCGACCGCGCGCGAACTCGGCCAGACCGTGTTTGCAGGCCGTGCCGCGGCCTATGATCGTGAAGCGAAATTCCCGAGCGAAAATTACGGCGATCTGCATCGCGCCGGCCTGCTCGGCATCGCCATTCCCAGGAAGCACGGCGGCCTCGGCGCCGACTACCAGACGTATGCCCTGGCGGCGGCCGAGATCGGCCGCTATTGCGGGGCGACCGCGCTGACCTGGAACATGCACGTCTGCTCGACGCTGTGGTCCGGGCCGCTGGCCGACGATCTCGACATGGACGCGGCCACCCGCGCCGAACATGAACGCCGGCGTGCCTTGCATTACAGGCGCATCATCGACGACGGCGCGGTCTATTCGCAGCCGTTCTCGGAAGGCGGCGCGGCGGCGGCCGGTGGCGTTGCATTCGGTACCGAGGCCAAGCCGGTCAAGGGCGGCTGGATTGTCAACGGCAAGAAGATTTTTGCTTCGCTTTCGGGCCACGCCGATTATTACGGCGTGCTCTGCACCGAGATCGCGGAAGGCGAAAAGGCCTCCCGCCGCAACACGCTCTACCTCGCACTGCCTGCCAAGGCCGACGGCGTATCCGTGGTCGGTGACTGGGATCCACTGGGCATGCGCGGCACTGTCTCGCGCACACTGTTGTTCAAGGACGTGTTCGTGCCGGAGGATGCGGCGCTGATGCCGCGCGGCGTCTATTTCCAGGCGGCGATGCGCTGGCCGCATATGTTCCTGACGCTGTCGCCGACCTATATGGGCCTTGCGCAGGGCGCGTACGATTTCACCGTGCGCTATCTGCGCGGCGAGATGCCGGGCACGCCGCCGGTCAAGCGCCGAATGTATCCGACCAAGCAGATCGCGGTGGCGCAGATGCAGATCAAGCTGGAGCAGATCAAGGCGATCTGGTTTCAGGCCGTTACCGAAGCCCGTGCCAATCCATCGAAAGAGCAGGTTCTCCGCGCCTATGCTGCGCAATATTCGACGATGGAGGGCGCCAACGAGATCGCGACGCTGGCGATCCGCACCTGCGGCGGCCAGGCGATGCTGAAATCGCTGCCGCTGGAGCGGATCTATCGCGACAGCCGCTGCGGGTCGCTGATGCTGCCGTGGACCGCCGAACTCTGTCTCGACCGCATCGGCCGCGAAGCGCTGTACGAGACCGGCGAGTCGGACGACTAGTTCGAAAATGGACCTTTCCGATCTCATCGAACGGAACGCGGCGTTCACGCCCGGCAAGCCCGCGATCATATTCGAGGGCGAGTCCCTGAGTTACGCGGCGTTCACCGGACGCATCGAGCGCGCCGCGCAGGCGCTCAGGGCCGAATTTGGCGTCGGCCGTGGCGACCGCGTCGCGATCCTCAGCCTGAACCGGCCAGACTATCTCGTGTTGCTTTATGCCTGCGCACGGCTCGGCGCCATGCTGGTGCCGCTGAACTGGCGGCTCGCGGTCGCCGAACAGCTATTCATCCTGTCGGACGCTGCGGCAAAAGTGCTGGTGCTCGAACAGGCCTTTGCGGAGATTTTGCCGACGCTGGAAAAAACCCTGCCCGGTACAAGCATTGTCGGGCTTGATTTTGTACCCCGACCCGGAATCGCGTTCGACGCACTGTTGACGCGCGCGCTCGGCGACGGCCGCAATCCGCTTGCCGATCTCGCCTGTCCGTTGCTGATCGTCTACACCTCAGGCACCACGGGGCGGCCCAAGGGCGCGGTGCTGCGGCAAGAGGCGTTACTGTGGAATGGCGTGATGAGCCAGCACATGCATGATCTCACCTCCGATGACCATGTGCTCACGGTCCTGCCTTTCTTCCATGTCGGCGGCCTCAACATCCAGACCACACCGGCCCTGCACGAAGGCGCGACCGTGACCATCCATCCGCGGTTCACGCCGGACGCAACGCTATCCACCATCGCGCGCGGGCGCCCGACCTTGACGGTGCTGGTTCCCGCCGCCATTAAAGCGGTGACGGACCATCCCGACTGGTTCTCCACCGATTTGTCCTCGCTGAAAGCGGTCTCGACCGGATCGACGATCGTGCCGCCGCATCTGATCGAGCGCTTCGTCGCACGCGGGGTGCCGGTGCTTCAGGTCTATGGCTCGACCGAAACCTGCCCGGTCGCGGTTTATACTCGCCTCGGCGGCGATCTTTCGCGCGTCGGTTCGACCGGCCTCTGCGGCCTCTGCTGCGAGGCAAAAGTGATCGATGATTCCGGCGTCGAGCTGCCGCCGAACACGCCGGGCGAAATCGCAGTGCGCGGTCCCAACGTATTCTCCGAGTATTGGGGCAACAAGGAAGCAACAAGGGAAGCCCTGCACGACGGCTGGTATCGCACTGGCGATATCGGGGTCCGCGACGCCGAAGGCTATTTCTGGGTACACGACCGCAAGAAGAACCTGATTATCTCCGGTGGCGAAAATATCTATCCGGCGGAAATCGAACGCGTGCTGCTGGAGCATCCCGATGTCAGGGAGTGCGCCGTGATCGGCAGGCCAGACCCGAGATGGGATGAGGTGCCGGTGGCCTATGTGATTCCGCGCACAGATTGTTTAGTCGAGGCAGAAGCTCTGAGGATGCATGTGCTGACGCAGCTTGCCCGCTTCAAGGTGCCGCGCGATATCGTTTTCGTCGACGATCTGCCGCGCACGGCATTGGGCAAGGTTCAGCATTTCATGCTGCGGCAGCTTGGCGAACCTGCGCCTTCTCAAGGAGATGTAAATTGAAGATCGCGGTGCTCGGCGGCGGTAATGGCTCATTCGCGGCCGCAGGCGATTTAGCACTGCAAGGCCACGACGTCAGGCTGTGGCGGCGCAACGCGGCTGAGGTGGCGAAACATCGCGCGGCGGGCTCGCGCATCGTTCTCAAGGACGCCAATGGCCGGCACGACGTGCAACTGGCGCTGGTGACGGCCGACATCGCGGAAGCCGTCCGCGACGTAGAGCTTATCCTGTGCCCTGCCCCGGCCTTTGCGCAGCCCGATATCGCCCGTCAGCTCGCGCCGCATTTGACCGATGGGCAGGTGATATTCCTGCCGCCGGCCACCTTCGGCTCGATGATCTTTGCCAAGGCGGCGCATGACGCCGGCAATCATGCCGCAGTGAGCTTTGCGGAGACCGGCACCCTGCCATGGCTGACGCGCAAACACGGACCATTCGAAGTTGCCATCACCATCCGCGCCAAACGGCTGCCGGTCGGCGTCTTTCCGCTTGATACCGCCGACCACGCGCTCGACGTGATCGGACGTGCATTTCCGGGCGTGATCGAGCCCTGCGGCGATGCGCTGTCGGGAGCTCTGATGAATGCCGGGCCGATCATCCATCCGCCTTTGATCGTGATGAATGCCGGCCCGATCGAGCATTTCGAGCGCTGGGACATTCACAAGGAAGGCACGCAGGCTTCGATCCGCCGGGTCACCGACGCACTCGATGCCGAACGCATCGCGGTACGCGAAGGTTTGGGCTTTGGCAGCCCGCATTTTCCGCTGGCGCATCATTACGCCACCGAAGGCGAGCAATGGATGTATGGCCGCGGCTCGCATGATCGCCTGACCGATTCCGGGGACTGGCGCGAGCGGATCGTCCTTACAGAGCATCGCTACATGCGGGAAGACTTACGGCTTGGCCTGTCGTTGTTGGTTTCGGTTGCTGAACTCGCCGGAGTTGCGACGCCGCTGGCAAAAGCCTTTCTGGCGATCGGCGGAACGATCTGCGGTGAAGATTTCATGAAAGAGGGGCGAACGCTGGCAAGTCTCGGTCTTGGTGGTCTCGACCGCGATAGACTGCAAAGCCTGTTGGGCGAAGGTCTTCACCCATGACCGCGCGCCCCATGATCGCCTGTCTTGGCGCCGGTCGCATGGGCCGCGGCATTGCGGTGGCATTCGCCTATGCCGGCCACGCCGTCATCATGATCGACGTCAAGACACGCGCCGCGGAACAATTTGCAACCCTTCAAGCCGAGGCACTCGGTGAAGTCAGCAAAACGCTGGCAAGCCTGGCGCGGTTCGGATTGCTGGCGGAGAACGACGCCGAAGCCGTCATCGCGCGCGTTTCCGTGGTGCCAACGCAGAATATGGCTGCCGCGCTGGCCGCCGCCGACATCGTGTTCGAAGGCGTGCCGGAGGTGGTCGAGCTCAAGCGCGAGGTGCTGGCGGCGGCCTCAAAATGCGTCGGGCCTGACATCATCATCGCCTCGACCACATCGACAATTCTGGTCGACGATCTCTCAGGGTCAGTCGAACATCCCCAGCGCTTTCTCAACGTACACTGGCTTAATCCCGCCTATCTGATCCCGCTCGTCGAGATATCGCCGGGGGCGGCGACCGATCCTGATGTCATCGCGCGGGTGAAAGCCCTGCTCGAGGGCATCGGCAAGATGCCGGTGGTGTGCGCCGCCACACCCGGCTTCATCGTGCCGCGGATCCAGGCGCTGGCCATGAACGAGGCGGCGCGGATGGTGGAAGAAGGCGTCGCCAGCGCCGAGGATATCGACAAGGCAATCCGGTATGGCTTCGGTTTCCGCTATGCGGTGCTGGGTCTCCTGGAATTCATCGACTGGGGCGGTGGCGATATTCTCTATTACGCGAGCCGCTATCTCGAGGGCGCGCTTGGCAGCGACCGCTATCGTGCGCCCGAGGTGATTTCACGCAACATGCGCGATGGCCGCATCGGCCTGCGCACCGGCGCCGGCTTCCTCGATTATTCCGGCCTCGACATCGATGCCTACCGCGAACAGCGCCTCGCGGCGCTGGTCGATCTGCTCAGGCATTTCGGGCTGGCACGACCGCCGGTGCTCGATGGGGATTAGATGATTTGGGTGCGCCACAAGCTCCGTGTCACCTCTCCCCTTGTGGGAGAGGTCGGATTGCATCGCCAGATGCAATTCGGGTGAGGGGTCACTTTTTGTCGATAGACCGGAACCCCTCACCCCAACCCTCTCCCACAAGGGGAGAGGGAGCTCACCGCCGTTGACGCGACCACCTTCGATCCAAATATCAGGCTACCCAAACACGTCCTGCAGCACGCCGTCGCGGACCACGGCGACGCCGTCGAGTTCGATCGTCGTACCCATCACGGGAAGATCGAAATGCCCCGATGTGTAGCGTCCGGCGAATTCGTTGGCACCGGTGGAAAACAGAAAGTTGCCGGCGACCGCGCGCAGTTCGGTGCCGTTGGTGTCACGCTGGTCGTACATCGCCAGCGCCTCGTAGCGCGCGCCCGGATTCATGCCGAACCCGACATGCGATACCGCATAGGCTTCGCGGTCGCCCCACGCCGCGAGATAAGCGCGCATCATCATCGCGTCCGCGCCCTCGCCTTGGAGATCCGTGACGTAATCGTCCTTTAGCGTCATCCGGACCGGCGAGGTCAGATAGCGCTTGAAGGTGAGATTGATATCGCCGGCCGCCATCACCAGCGTGCCGTTGACCGTGCCGCTCCTGGGAAAGCTGACGACGATGCCGCCGGGCCAATGCGCCAGCGTCCCCGGTCTGTCGGTCCAGCCCCAGACGCCGACCGTCGAAGCGCCGACCATGTCGACGTCGAGCTCGGTCCCTGCCTTGGAAGTCACGTGCATCCGCTTGGTTCCGCGCAACATTTTTGCCGCGGCCCGCACGCGCTTTTCCAGTGCAGTATCGGGCACCATGCGCTCCAGCGCTTCGGGGTGTTCGTTGGAAATCACCAGAATGCGCGCGCCGGCTTTGAGGATTTCCGGCGTCTCCACCGCGTGCATCAGCCCCTCGATAGTGCAGTCGACGACGAAGCCGGCCTGCTGCAGCGCGGTGATTACAGGCCCAAGCCGCTGGATCGCTTCGCTGGCGCCGGTGGAGCGGATCGGCACGACCTGCCGGTTGCGCGGTGTCGGCACGATAATGTGAAACGGCTTTGCGCCCATCCGTAACAGCGCCAGTTCGGCGAGGTGAACATTGAGCGCGCGCGACTGCGTCTCCGAAAGAATGGCGGCGGTATCGCCGGATTTGACCGCGCAGCGCTCGAAAATCTCGCAGAACGCGTCGATCCATTTCGCTTCGATGCGATCTGCTAGCATAGTTCAGCTCCGCTTCAATCGTTGCATCAGACTTCCGGAAAGCCACGCAGCAGATAGGACCGCACCGCCTGCAGCAGGCCGTTGAGAATCAGCCCCAGCAGCGAAATCGTGATCAACGGAACGAACATGTCGACGGCCTGAAAGGTCCGCGCCGCCGTCACCAGGAGGTGGCCGAGACCATCGGTCGAGGTGATCATTTCGGCAAGAAACACCACGATGCACGAGATCACAAGTCCGATGCGGCAGCCGGTCAGGATCGAGGGAACCGCAGCCGGCAGCACCACCTTGAACGGGATTTGACGGCGCGGCGTGCCCGCCGCCATCGCCGACCAGATCAGCTTCTGCTCGACCATCGACGCGCCGTAATAGGTCGAAAGCAGAATCGGAAACAACGCATCCGCGGCAACCAGCGTGATCTTGGATTCATGGCCGAATCCAAGCAGCAACAACAGTGCCGGATACAGCGCGACCTTGGGCAACGGCGCCAACACCCGCACGATCGGACGTACCACGGCGTTGACGCCAGGACTGGCCGCCGCGGCGAGGCCGATCGAGACGCCGAAAATCACCGCGATCGAAAACCCCGCGAACAGGCGAAACAGCGTGGCGGCGATCTCTTGCTGAAACCCGCCGGTGGTGAGTTGCTGCGCCAGACGCATGAACACCAGACCGGGCGGCGGCAGCAGCGTCGCCGGGGCATAGCCGAACGACACAATCGCCTGCCACAACGCGACCGATAACGCGATCGGCACGATCCCAAGCAGAACATCTGATGTAACGGCGCGTGGGTTCATGCAAAGCTCAAAGGAATATCGAAGCCCGGCTCGGACCATCTTACAAGCTTGCCGCGCAGCTTTTCGAAGGCGGCGTCAAGACCGATACCCATGGCGCCGATGATGATGATCATCGCGTATACGGCGTCGTACTGTCCCATGTCGAGCGCATTGAACAGGATATTGCCGGCGCCGGACTGTCGCGCGATCATTTCGCTGGTGACCATGGTAATCAGCGCCAGCACAAGCCCGGTGCGGCAGCCCGTGAGGATTTCCGGCAACGCCGCCGGCAATACGATCCGCATCATGCGCTGCGTCGCCGACAGGCCCATGGCGGCGCCCGACCACAGCATCTTCTCCTCCACCGCCTTCGCGCCCTGAAAGCTGTGATAGATCACGGGAAGGCTGACGCCGAGAAAGATCACCAGCGTTTTCGCGAGGTCGCCGACGCCAAGCCAGAGCATGATGATCGGCATCAGCGCCGCCTTTGGCACCGGATAGATCACCATCAGCAACGGATTGAAAAACGACGCCACGCCGCGGCTGCGGCCCATCATCAATCCCAGCGGAATGGAAACTGCGACCGCGAGGCTGAAGCCGATCGCCATGCGTCGGAGCGATGCCAGGATGTTGATCAAGGATTCCTTGTCGCCGAGGATGGAAGGGATAGCACGGATCGCATCCAGCGCGGTGGGAAAGCTGTCGGTATTGAGGATCAGCGCCCCAATCTGCCAGATGCCGAGCAGGCCGAGGCAGGCCAGCAGCGGTGCCGAGCGCGAGACAAGGGCGCGCATCGAAATCATGGGCGCAACTCGTCTTCACTGGTGTCATCGATCATGCGCTCGATATCGACGACGTATTTCTGGTAATGGGGATCGAGCAGAAGCTCCGCCCGGCGGCGCGGCCGCGGCAGATCGATATCGACGATCTCTTTGATGCGGCCCGGCGAACGCGTCATCACCACGACCTTGTCCGACAGGAACACCGCCTCTTCCACCGAATGAGTAACGAACAGCACCGTCTTGCGGTCGCGTTCCCAGATATTGAGCAGGTCGTTCTGCAGCCGCGTGCGCGTATGTGCATCCAGCGCACCGAACGGCTCATCCATCAGCAGCACCGCGGGGTGATACGCCAGCGTGCGCGCCAGCGCGACGCGCTGCTTCATGCCGCCGGACAATTCCTTGGGGTAAAAATTCTCAAAGCCCTTGAGGCCGACCATCTCGATCAGCGCGCGGCTTTGCGCCTCAGCCTCGGCGTGCTTGACGCCCTGCTGGCGCGGGCCATACATCACATTGCCAAGCACGCTCTTCCAGGGAAACAGCGCGAACTCCTGAAACACCGGCCCGCGATCAGGACCGGGACCGGTGATCGCCTTGCCCTTCATCCTGGCGACGCCTTCGGTCGGGCTGACGAAGCCGCCGACGATATAAAGCAATGTCGATTTTCCGCAGCCGGACGGGCCGAGAATGGAGACGAAGGCGCCATTCTCGATTGTCAGTGAAATCTCGGACAACGCCAGATGGTTTTGGCGTCCGGAAGTTTGAAAAACCTGCGAGACCCGATCGATCTCGATCATGGCGGTCGCCTGC
The DNA here is from genome assembly GCF_900129425.1 of Bradyrhizobium erythrophlei. Taxonomy (NCBI): domain Bacteria; kingdom Pseudomonadati; phylum Pseudomonadota; class Alphaproteobacteria; order Hyphomicrobiales; family Nitrobacteraceae; genus Bradyrhizobium; species Bradyrhizobium erythrophlei. Next base: position 6,023,793 of record NZ_LT670817.1, read on the forward strand.
CTGCGCGCCGAGGCGGATTCCGGAGCGGTATCCGGCCGCGATGGCACCACTTTCATTCCAGCTTTTCTTCCTGGCATAGTTCCGTCAGGCACAGATGGCTTCTCGATTTTCCCGGATTAAATCGAGCATAGCAGGAAACATGCCGGGATTGGCGATGCTGTTTTGGGCTGACAGCCTCATAACGGTTGATCGAACCAGGGCCATTCCGCCGCACCGTCATGGGTGACGGCACCGCCGGGCGCCTGCCCGACCAGACGCGCGTATTTAGCCAGCGCCCCTGCCCGATGCCGCGGCGGTCGCTGCCTCCACGCCTGCCGCCGCTTCGCGAACTCATTGTCGTCAATGAGGAGATCGAGGCGGCGCGCGCCGGCGTCGATCCGGATACGGTCGCCTTCACGCACCAGCGCCAGCGGCCCGCCGACGAAGGATTCCGGCGAGACGTAGCCGATGCACATCCCGCGGGTGGCGCCGGAGAAGCGTCCGTCGGTGATGAGCGCGACCTTCTCGCCCATGCCCTGCCCGTAAATCAGCGCGGTGACGCCCAGCATCTCGCGCATGCCGGGGCCGCCGACGGGGCCCTCATTGCGAATGACGAGAACCTCGCCGGCAGCGTATTTGCGATTGCGCACCGCATCGACGCACGCTTCCTCGTCTTCGAACACGCGCGCGCTTCCTTCGAATACCAGGTTTTTGAGGCCGGCCACCTTGATGACTGCGCCATCAGGACAAAGATTGCCCTTCAAAACCGCCACGCCGCCGTCCGGCATGATCGGCGTGTTCGTGCTGAAGATAACCTCGCCATCGGGCGCATTGGCGCCGCCGTATTCCTCGGCAATGGTCCGGCCGGTTATGCTCAGGCAATTGCCGTCGATGTGACCGCTTTCGACCAGCGCGCGGATCACAACGGCAGTGCCGCCGATATCGTAAACATCCTTGGCAGTATATTTTCCGCCCGGCCGCAAATTGCCGATCAAGGGCGTTCGCGCAAAAATTTCGCCGACGTCGTCGATGGTGAAGGATATGCCGGCTTCGTTGGCAAGCGCCGGGAGATGAAGCGCGGCGTTGGTAGACCCACCGGTCGCTGCGACAATGGCCGCGCCGTTTTCCAGCGATTTTCGGGTCACGATTTCACGCGGCAACGGGCCGCTCCGCTGCAGCATCTGCATCACCAGCCGCCCTGCCCGGCGCGCAACTTGGGCGCGTTCGGCATAGGCGCCGGGGATCATCGACACGTTGGGCATGGTCAGCCCCATCGCCTCGGAAACCATCGCCATGGTATTGGCGGTGAACTGCCCGGCGCAGGCGCCGATCGTCGGCAGGCAGGCCCGCTCGATGCCCGCAAGCGTCGCCTCGTCGATTTCGCCGGTCATGAAGCCACCGACGGCCTCGTAGGAATCCAGCACGGTGAGAGTTTTTCCCTCGAACCGTCCGGGTAGCGCGCTGCCGCCATAGATGAAGATCGACGGCACGTTGCAGCGGATCATCCCCATCATCACGCCGGGAAGCGTCTTGTCGCATCCGCCAAAACCGATCAGCGCGTCGTAGGCGAGGCCATGGACCACGGCTTCGATTGAATCCGCAATCAACTCGCGCGAGAGAAGCGAGAATTTCATGCCTTCGTGATTCATGCTGATGCCGTCGGACACCGAGATCGTGGTGAATTCCCGCGGCGTGCCGCCAGCTTCCGCAATTCCGGCCTTGGCGGCATCGACCTGGAAATCATGGGTCATGTTGCAGGGCGTCTGCTCGCCCTTCATGCTGACGACCCCGATCATCGGCTTGGCAAGCGCGTCGTCGTCGAGGCCCATCGCCCGCATGAAGGCGCGGTGGGGCGCACGATCGAGGCCGTCGGTCGTCACGCGGGATCGCCACTTCTTCATGCGTACAAATCTCTCTCCAGGTCGTCCCGGCGAACGCCGGGATCCATAACCCCCGGGCGCTAGTTGCGACAGAAGCCTCCGCCACAGTGCCAAAATGATGGGCCTCGGCCCATGGATCCCGGCTTGCGCCGGAACGACCGGTGGACAAGTGCTCCTACTGCAGCGGCGCGACGATAGTCGGATGCTTGAACTGCGCGACGTCCATCTTCGGCAGCATTCCGGTCGCGGTGTAGATGTCGAGCATCTTCTGGATGGCGTCGAAATTCGGCGCAGCGCCGGGATCCCTGCCGAAATCGTTGTCCTTCAGCAGATAGGTATCCAGCACCGGTATCGGCGCCTTCAGTACTTCGGAGACGACCTTGAGCGTTTCCTCACGATTGGCCAGCGCCTTTTTCATGCCGGAGGTAATGTCACGCACATAGGCTCGTACCAGGTCCGGATTTTTGTCGACGAAATCGGCGCGGCAGGCCTCGAGGATGTGAACGATGTTCGGCATTTCCTCGGACAGAGAAAACAGCTTGCGGGTGCCGCCCTTGGCCTCAGCCCGTGCTGCGAAAGGCTGGTTCATATTCACGGCATCGACGCGGCCCTGGCGCAGCGCGTCCTCGGAGACAGCAAAGCCGACCTCGACCAGCTTGATGTCTTTCTCGGGGTCGACGCCGTTCTTTTTCAGCAGCATCGCGAACGGGCCATAGGTGCCGCCGCCGATCACGGAGATGCCGACGGTCTTGCCTTTGAGATCGGCGATGGTCTTGATCGGCGAATCGTCCTTGACCGCCCAATAGACCGAGAAACCGCCGGGCTTTTCATAGACGTGCTGGGCCACGATGTAGGCCTTCAGGTTTCCGCCTACCACGCCGTTCGCCAGCGACAGCGGCGCCTGGGTCGCGCAGTCCAGCGCGCCCGCGGCCAGCGCCTGTGTCATTGGCGCGGTGCCCTGGAATTGCGTCCATTCGATATTGTAGGCCTTGCCGATATCTGGAAATTCCGCCGGCCGGCGCATCATCCAGTATTTCGATTCCTCAGCCGGAATAGTCCAGCCGACGTGGATCGTCTGTTGCGCATACGAGGAGTTCACACTGGCCAGTACTGAAACCAACGCCCCCGCCGCCAAAATCCATTTCGATGGTATCCGTATCATGCCCACTCCACTTTTCCGGTGCCGGCAGGTGCCAGCGCAAAATTGCTTGCGCTAAACCTTTCATGGTTCAAACATTCAGGCAAGCCACCGGCACTTGCCTGTAATCGCCCGGCGAGGCGGCGATCTGTGGTAAAGCGGCGCTGCCGGACAAGCTCTCGACGGCGGCTAAGAAGGGAAAAATGGTAATGGCGGCGGCTGGCGGCGTGGACGGACGAAACGCGGAAAAACTCGGCTATCTCGGGCTCGGAATGATGGGATTTCCCATGACGCGGCGCCTCCTGAATGCCGGCCACGACGTCACGGTCTGGAATCGGTCTTCCGGCAAAGCCGCCGCGCTGGCCGAGGCGGGTGCGAAGGCCGCAAGTTCTCCGCACGAGGTTGCCGCCGCCGCCAACATCATCTTCATGTGCCTGACCGATGCGGCCGCCGTGGAGGCCGTGGTATTCGGCCCCGACGGCCTGGCGATGGCCCCTGGCGTCGGAAAACTCGTGGTCGACTTTTCGTCGATCCACCCCGATGCGGCCCGCTCGATTGCCGCGCGGCTGAAGGCAAAAAATGGCATGGGATGGACCGATGCACCGGTTTCCGGCGGCACCATGGGCGCCGAACAAGGCACGCTCGCGGTCATGGCCGGCGGCGACGCCGCCGATATCGAGAGGGTGCGGCCCTACGTCCTGGCGATGGCGCGGAGGCTTACGCATATGGGTCCGATCGGCGCGGGCCAGACCACAAAACTCTGCAATCAGGTGATCGTCGGCTGCGCCATGGCGGTACTGGCGGAAGCAACGCGGCTGGCGGTCAATGCCGGGATCGACGCCAAGCGGCTGCCGGAGGCGCTGGCCGGCGGTTTCGCCGATTCGATTCCCTTGCAATTGTTCGTGCCGCGCATGGTGCAGGGCATTCACGCGCCGCCGCTCGGCCATATCGCCACGATGCTGAAGGACCTCGACACGGTGATCGACGTCGCCCGCGACACATCGAGCCCGGTGCCGATGTCGGCGCTGGCCGCGCAATTGTTCAGACTGGCCAAATCGGCACGTGGCGCTGATGCCGACGCTCTGGAAATCTATAAGCTCTCAGCCGCCCAGATTGGATGAGGCAGCCGATAAACGGAGATTTTCACTGGTCAACGTTTTGCGGTAAGGTTTTCAGCTCAGGAGGATCCGCCCAATGTACGAACCATCAGGCGTTAAAACATCGCCCCAAATTCCTGTCCCCGAACGGATGAAAGCCTGGGTTCTAGGCGACCCTGACCAGCTTTTGCTACGCGACAAGCCGACGCCCGTTCCGGGGCGCGCCGAAGTCCTGGTCCGCATCGACGCCGTGGCGATCTGCGCGACCGACCTCGAGGTCATCCACAGCGGCTCGCCGGCGAGCATTCTGGGCGGCCTGCCCTTCAACAAGAATTTCACGCCCGGCCATGAATATATGGGAACGGTTGCAGCACTCGGACCCGGCGTCGACGAGTTCGAGATTGGCGAACGAATCAGCGTGGAAATCCACGCCGGCTGCGGCCAGTGCAAGCGCTGCCGCCAGGGCATGTACACCTCGTGCCTCAACTATGGGGACGCCGACAAGGCGCATCGCGCCAACGGTTTCACCACCGATGGCGGTTTCGCCGAATACGCGATCAACCACATCAACACGCTGGCACGGGTACCCGACACGATGAGCGATGCGGAAGCGACCCTCGTTGTCACCGCCGGGACCGCCATGTACGGCCTGACCGAATTGGGCGGGCTGGTTGCTGGCGAAAGCGTTGTCGTGATCGGACCGGGACCGATCGGGCTGCTCGCGGTAGCCGTTGCAAAAGCGCTGGGCGCAAGCCCGGTCATTCTCACGGGCACGCGCAACGGTCGCCTCGCCATCGGCAAGGAGCTCGGCGCGGATCGCGTCATCAACATCGCCCAGGAAAATGCGGTCGACGTCGTCAAGCAGCTCACCGGCGGGATCGGCGCGGATTATGTGATCGAGTGCGCCGGCACCGAGGCCACCATCAATCAGGCCATTCATATGGCCAATCGCGGCGGGAAGATCTGTCTGGCGGCATTCCCTCACGAGCCGGTGACGACCGATCTCGCTCATCTCGTGAAGAACAATATTTACGCCTACGGCATTCGTGGCGAAGGCCGCAGCGCCACGCGCCGTGCGATGGCGCTGATGGCGGAAAAGCGGTTCGACGCGACGAAGATTCATACCCACACTTTCCCGCTCGCCGATCTGCCCACCGCGCTACGGTACGCCCGGGATCGGGTCGAGGACGCCATCAAGGTGGTGGTCACCACCCGGCAGGCGGGAATACAGGCCAATGCGGCAGCGGAGTAGCAGCGGCTTGCTCTATTTCAGCGTGATCTGAAAGCTCATGGTTCCGCTGATCGAAAAGCCTTCCAGCTGGACCTGGCCGAACTGCCTGCTGATGTTGCTGTTGAGCGATTCCAGCCGGCAATCCTTGGCGAGGTTTTGTCGCAATAAATCGCATAAAGCCGGTCTGTGGAAGTCAAATGAAGCGTTTCAGGAACGGTTAACCGACCCGGCGTCCCGCCAATCGAACGCGGCACCTGGATCACACCGACCGTAACGGAGTGCGCCGAAACCCTCAGCGGGCCATCATGCGATCCCGCCGAGATAGAGCCGCTTGACGATGTCGTTGCCTCTCAATTCGTCGACCGAATCGGCCGCGACAACGATCTCACCATGGACGATGATGTAACCACGATCAGCGATCCGGATCGCCTGATTGAAGTTTTGCTCCGCCATCAGCACCGTCAGGCCGAGATGCTGATTGAGCTCGCCTATCTTGGCGATGGTCTGCGACACCAGGAGCGGCGACAGGCCTACCGAAGGCTCGTCGATCAACAAGAGGCGCGGCGACGACATCAGCGCGCGCGCGATGGCCAGCATCTGTTGCTGTCCGCCTGACATGGTGCCGGCGAGTTGGCCCTGTAACCCCTTGAGGGCCGGAAATGTCTCGAAGGCGAGCGCCATGTTGCGATCGATGTTGCGCCGGGCGGCCTTGCGGAAGGCGCCGAGCATCAGATTTTCCAACACCGTCAGCTTGGGAAACAGCCGTCGCCCCTCGGGAACCAGCGCCACGCCGAGATCGACGATCGCCTCAGTCGACAGTCTGGTCAAATCGTGCGCCTTGCCGTCGATCGTTAGTGACACGCTTCCGCGCTGTGGCCGAACCAGGCCCGCGACACACTTCATCAACGTGCTCTTGCCGTTGCCGTTGGTGCCAAGCAACGCGACGGTTTCGCCAGCCTCGACATGGAGCGTGACACCGCGCAGCGCCTTGACGGCGCCATAGCCCGCATCGAGGTCATTGACGGCAAGGCTAAGTGCCAAGGTAGGCCTCCTGCACGCGCTGGTTAGCCATGACTTCGGACGGCGTGCCGATCGCGATGATCCTTCCGGCGTCGAGACACATCATGCGCTGCGAAAAACGCATCACCGCCTGCATGATGTGCTCAATCATGATGATGGTGATGTCCTGATCCGCAAGGCTCATCAGGAGATCAAGCACCTCGTCGACTTCCGAGCTGGAAAGGCCGGCCATGGCCTCGTCGGAAATCAGGAATTTCGGGTGCGTCGCCATCGCGCGGGCGAGTTCCATCTTGCGCAATTCCACCTGGCTGAGCTTCGTGGCCGACACGTCGGCCTTTGACGCGAGGCCCATCCGCGTCAGGATCGACATCATGGTGTCGCGTCGTTGCGCAGCCGAGACGTGTTCATCGGTGACCGCCGCGAAGTCGAGCGCCACCATGAGGTTTTCGGCGACCGTCATGCTTTTGAACGGCCGCGGAATCTGGAAGCTGCGCGCAATGCCGCGGCGCGTGCGCAAATGCGGCGGCAACCGCGTGATGTCCTCGTCACGGAACACCACGGTGCCGGCCTCGGTACGGAACGCGCCGGAAATACAGTTGATCAGCGTTGTCTTTCCCGAGCCGTTCGGGCCGATCAGGCCGAAGCGCTCTCCCGGGCGAATGTCGACACTGACATTGTCGAGCGCGGTGAAGCCGCCGAAACGTTTGGTAAGCGCTGATATCCGCAGCAAGGGCGCCTCGGTTTCGTCGGGCATCATCCTGCACCCTCCTTGCGGTTGCGGCGAACCCTTCGGATCAGGCCGATGATGCCCTCTGGCGCCACCACCACGAACAACACCAACATCACGCCGAGCACCAGCACGTTCACTTCCGATGAGATGGTAACGGTCAGCAATTGTTGCGTCGCGCCCAGCAGGATCGCGCCGACGACCGGGCCCGCCCAATGCGCCGTCCCGCCGATCAGCGACATCGCGAGCACCGTGACGGAGTAATTGAGATTGAACGCGGACGAGGGGTCCGCGTATTGCAGGTACATCGCGGCGGGGGCGCCGGCCGCGCACATCAGCGCCCCGGAGATGACGCACGCCAGCAGCTTTAGCCGTAAGGTCGGCACGCCCGTGCATTCCGCAGCGAGTTCGTCGTCCTTGAGCGCCTGCAAGCCGCGACCCATCCATGAATTCTGAATGTAGCGCGAGATCGCAATCGCCAGCACCACCAGCAACGCCTGAACGACAAACAGCATCTGCACATAACTGTGGAAGGGGGCCATCACCGGCGGCCGCTGCATCTGAATGCCGGCTGCGCCGCCGACGAAACGCCAATTCGTCACCGTCGTCTCGATGATGATCGTCAGCGCAATCGTCGCGATCGAGAAGAAGATGCCCTGCATGCGCAAGGTCAGGAGGCCCAGGGCGAAGCCGAGGAATGCGCCGATGGCTGCCGCGACCGCAATCTGCACGGCGAGTGGCGCACCGGCCGCCTTGAACAGAAACACGGCCGTGTAGACCCCAATGCCGAAAAAGGCGCTGGTGCCGAAATTCACGTAGCCGGCGTAGCCACCAAGGATGCTCCATGCAACGGCAAGTACGATGAATTGCAGGATCACGTAGCAGGCAAAGAACGGATATTCGTTACCGATCACCTGCGTCATCACCAGGGTGGCGACGAGGAAGAGGGTCGCTCCGATCCAGAAAAGGAGACTGTTACGACTCATGATCGCCTGCCGAACAGACCCTGCGGCCGGATGGCGAGTATGCCGAGCAGCATCGCGAACGAAATGGCTGGCGCCCAGGAGGCGCCAAACAAAGTCAGGACGATCGTTTCGGCGACGCCAAGGATGATGGCGGCGACCAGCGTGCCGCTCATGCTGCCAAGCCCGGCCATGACCACGACGCAGAATGTCCGCCCGATATAGGAGCGGTCGAGGGTCGGATCGACGGGAGCGACGATGATAAGCAGCGCACCGGCAATCCCGAGCACGGCCGTTGCAATGCCGAACGCCCATTGCTTGATCCGGACCGGGTTGGCGCCCATCAGCCGCAGCGCCTCCTGGTCCTGCGCGACCGCGCGGATCGCGCGCCCCATGAATGTTCGCGACAGGTACAGCGTCAGCAAGATCGTCAGCGCAGCCGCCACCGCGAACGCGACCAGCAGCCGGAACGGAATCCTCATATCGCCGATCTGCCAGGACTTGCCTATATAGGACGCTGTAACCGAGCGTTGGTCCACACCGAATTGCAGGATGAGCAGCACTTCGATGATGAAAGCGATGCCGAAGAAGAACGCGATGCCGCGCACGCCGGCATCGCTGCCGCGTTTTTCGAAGGTCTCGTAATAAAGCCGGTAAGCGACAAGACCGAACACGAAGAGCAGCGGCGTAATCAACAGCCCTGCCAGCAGCGGATCGATATCAAACTGGTCGTTGAGAAAAAACACCCCGTATGACGCCATTACCAGAAAGGCCGGATGGGCGACGTGGGGAACGTCGAGCAGGCCGAAGGAAAGCGACAATCCAAGGCTTACCGCGGCATAGAAGCAGCCGAGCAGCACACCGATCACCACCGCATCGAGCAGCAGGTCAAATGAAAACAATTGAGGTCCCCCTTGACCCTTTCTTGAGCCGCCGCTTCCCCGGTTCGCACACGTCCGACAATTCTATCCGCAAGGCTTGCCCATCCCACGCCTTGGGGCGCAGGTGCGGCTGAATCATGATCAGCCGCACCGTGATCCAGAGAAACGTGAGATCTACTTCCGGGCAACCTCAAAGGGACTGACGAGATCGCCAGATTTCCATTTCGCCGGAAACAGGATCACTTGCTTGCCCGGGCTGCGGAACTGCTCCATGTTTTTGTCCACGATACCGCGGAACTGGGCTTGCAGCGTCGCGGTTTCCTTGCGCTCACCGTCTGCCGAAAACGCGATCGGGCCAACGATGGTCTTGTGTTCGTTCTCGCGCAGATATTTTGCGATGCTCTTCTGGTCAAGCGACCCCGTCGCCTTGATGGCCTGCTCGACGAGTTGACCGCTGGCGTAACCGAATGGCGCAAGATAATAGCCCAGCGGATCGACCTTGGCTTCCACGGCCCGTTTCGCGTAGGTCTCGAAGAACGCCTTGGTCCCGTCGAAATACATGCTCTGTTCCGGCAGCCATGAGTTGTAATTGACGACGCCGTTGAGCAGCGAGCCAAGGTTTTCCATGACCGCGCCGAATTGCAGGCCGACCATGCCACCGCCGAAAATCTTGACGTTGTCGCCAACCCCGATCTCATTCACGGCGCGCAAGATGCCGGCCGAATCCGGCGGATAGGACGCGACATAGACGATGTCAGGCTTGGAGGCCTTGAGTGCGCGGATGATGCTGGAGAATTCCACCGTGTTTGGCGGATAGGACTGATCGAAGAGGATCGGCATGTTGAGCCTCTTTGCGACGTCCCGCGCGGTCAGTGCCAGATTCTGGGCGAATTCCTGGTCTGCTGCGAGAAGCGCCATGTTCTTGCCACCGGCCTGCTGACCGAGTTCGAGGAACGATGCCGCCCAGCTGTCCGGCGGTCCCCACGGGGCGTTGTTGAACCACATGTCGTGGCCGACCTTGCTGTTCACCTGAAACGAGAAATTGCCGATCAACACCATACCGCGCTGCTTGACGAGCGGCATGATCGGCGCCGTTGGCACGGTTGCGTAGGGCGCGAACAGGAGATCGACCTTGTCGACGTCCAGCAGCTTCGAGTAGATCGCCGGAGTTTCTGAGGCGCTCGATTTGTCGTCATAGACGACAAGTTCGACCTTGCGGCCGAGCAGGCCACCCCTGGCGTTGACATCGTCCCGCCAGATCTCGATGCCAAGCAGCGAAGCCTTGCCGCCGCCCGCGAGACCGCCGGTTAGAGCCATGCTCATGCCGATTTTGATCGGCGACTGTTGAGCGCCAACGCCTGAGGTCAGCCCAAGCGTGGTGACGGCGATCGTTCCGCCGAGAAATGTCCTGCGTTTCATTGAATTCTCCCGTTATCTCTCTTTTTTTTGATCGCATATTGGATGAACAAAGCGGACATCACAACATACTTCCTCCCCTTGAATATATTACTTTGGTCTTGTCGGCGGCTTCCTCGTTCAGATTCGCCCCAGCGCCGTCAGGATAACCTGCGGCGTCAACGGAATCTCGGCAATTATCGCCCCGAACGGTTTCAGCGCATCATTTACCGCATTGGCGACGGCTGCGGCCGCGGCCGCCGTGCCGGCCTCGCCGGCGCCCTTCGCCCCCAATTCCGTCTCTGACGTTGGCGATACGACATGCCCGACATCAATATCGGGCATCTCGCCGGACATCGGAACCAGATAATCGGCCATGTTGGCGTTGGTCAGTTGGCCGCGCTCATCGTAGATGCACTTTTCGAACAGCGCCGCGCCGAGCCCCTGCACCACCCCACCTCGGATTTGCTCGTCGACCAGCTGCGGATTGATGATCGTGCCGCAGTCCTCGACTACCCAATGCCGGAGCAGCTTAACGAAGCCGGTGTCGGTATCGACCTCGAGCCAGGAGGCCTGAACGCCGTTGGTGAAGGCGAACGGATATTCGCGGGGCACGAAGTGCCGCGTCGCCATCAGTTCCGGCTGAATGCCCGGCGGCAGCGTGTCGGGGCGGAAATAGACGATTCGCGCCAGCTCCCGCAGTTCGATTCGCGGCGACCCGTCACCGGCATTCACGATCGCATTGTCAACGATGTCGAGTTCGGCAGGCGCGGATTGCAGGATCGCCGCCGCGACATCCAGAATATTCCTGCGCAGAATCTTTGCCGCCTGCAGTGCCGCCTCGCCGCCGATTCCGGCGCCGCGCGAGGCCCAGGTGCCTCCGCCATAGGGGGTATTGTCGGTATCGCCCAGAATGACCCGCACACGCGCCATCGAGACCCCCAGCACGCTGCCGACGATCTGCGCCGTGAGGGATTCCGAGCCCTGCCCCTGTTCGGTAATGCTGGTCTGGCAGATCACCGACCCGGTGGCGTCCAGCCGCACCGCGACCCCATCCTGCGACGAGATCCGGGCGCCGCCGACCCCGTAAAATGCCGCACTCGGATTGGTGACTTCGATGAAACTGGCAATGCCGATGCCGCGATGAATGTTCCGTTTGCGCAACGCCGCCTGTTCGGCGCGCAGCGTGTCGTAATCCATCATCTCCATAAGCTTATCCATCGCACCGTGATGCGACAGTTTTTCGAACCTCAGGCCCGAGGCTGAGGCGCAAGGGTAGCCATCATCGGCAATCAGGTTACGGCGGCGGATTTCCACCGGATCCATCCCGATCTTCAACGCCGCCAGATCGACCAGGCCTTCCGTTACCGAGCACGCGATCGGATGGCCGACGGCGCGATACTGGCACATGACGTTCTTGTTCTGGAACACGACGCGGGCCCGCGCGCGATAGTTTTTGGTCGCGTAGGGGCCGCCGACGAGATTGACGACCTGGTTGGCTTCGATGGCGCTTGTGCGCGGATACATCGAAAAAGGGCCGATGCCGGTGAGATCGTCGATCTCGAACGCCGTGATGGTCCCGTCGCGCTTGACGCCGATCCGCCCCTTGCAGCGATGATCGCGGGCGTGAATGTCGGTGTTGAAGCTTTCGACCCGGTCGGCGACGAATTTGATGGGCCGCCGCAACAGCTTCGACAGGGCATAGACGGCCATTTCGTCGGCATAGATGTGGACCTTGATACCGAAGGAGCCACCGACGTCCTTGCAGACCACCCGAACCTGTGAATCCTCAAGCCCGAGATGGAGTGCCGCGATATTCTGCACCATGTGCGGCGCCTGCGTGCCCTGGTAGATCGTCAGCCGCGCCTCGGCGGCGTTCCAGTCGGCTACCACAGCACGCGGCTCCAGCGTTACGCCGGTAGGCCGGCCAAAGATGAAGTCGGCCTCCGCCACCGCATCGGAGGAAGCAAACGCGGCGTCGACCGCTCCCGCATCGAGACTACGCTCGAAAGCGAGGTTGTCGCCCAGCGCGGGATGAATGACCGGGGTTTCCGGATCAAGTGCGGTGCGCATGTCCGTCACCGCATCCAGCTCTTCGTATTCGACCGCGACCAACTCCGCCGCGTCCTCTGCCGCGGCGCGGCTTGTCGCGACAATGGCGGCGACGGCTTCGCCCTGCCAGCAAGCCCGATCAATCGCGATCGCGTGCTGCGGCGCGGATTTGAGGCCCTTCAGGTGCGATAGCACGCCGACCCACGGCGTAATCACGGCCGCGAGTTGCTCGCCGGTCACGATGGCGATGACGCCCGGCATCCGCTTCGCCGCGGCGGCATCGATGCCAATGATTTTCGCATGGGCGTGGGGCGAACGCAGGAACGCCACGTGCGCCATGCGCGGCAATTCCATATCGCTGACGTAGAGCCCGCGCCCCTGCATCAATCGCTCAAGGTTCGGCCGCGGAACCACTTTGCCGATATAGGAGTTCGGCCGATCGAGCACCGAGAGGATTTCGGGATTTGCCGATGCGACGGTCATGGCACGCGCCCCATGCGCGCCCGCGCGGTGATCTCGACCGCATCGACAATGGCCTGGTAGCCGGTGCAGCGGCAGTAATTGCCGGAAAGATGCTCGCGTATCCGCTCACGATCCGGCTCAACCTGTTGTTTCAACAAATCCTGCGCGGCCATCAACATTCCCGGCGTGCAATAGCCGCACTGCAACGCATTGCGGTCGCGAAAGGCGGCCTGCAGATCGGCGACCTCGCCGCTATCGGACAATCCCTCGATGGTTTCGACCGATGCGCCGTGCGTCTGTACCGCCAGCATCAGGCAGGAACGAACAATCACACCATTCAGCCGCACCGTGCAGGCGCCGCAAACCCCATGCTCGCAACCGACATGCGTCCCCGTGAGATGCAGCTGCTCGCGCAGGAAATCCGCCAGGTTGAGCCGCGGCAGAACAGCCGCTTCAACGCGCTCTCCGTTGACCTCAAGCGAGATTGGTATGGCGGCCGTCACGCAGTTCCCCCGGCGGCGAGATCCGGCCGGCCTAGAAGCGCGCCGACGCAACGCGCCAGCAGCACTTTCGCCAGATGCCGGCGCATGTTCGAAGAGGCCTGCTGATCGTCCTGGGGATCGAGCTCTTGACCTAATGCGGTCGAGGCCTGCGTTAACAACTCGGGCGTGATGGTGGTCTTGACCAATCTTGCGGCGGCCTTAGCTAAGACCGGCCTATCGCCGACGGCGAAAAAGACAAGCCGAAGATCGCCAAAAGCTTCGCCTTCCACGATCGCCTGTGCCGCCAGGCCGGCAATGGCGTAGTCGCCGTGCCGCCGCGCGAATTCGTGGAAGAAGTGCACGGCATTTTTTTTCACGACCGGCAGTTCCACAGCAACCAATAATTCGTGAGCCGACAGGTCGGTCTCGTAAATTCCCTTGAAGAAATCCCCAGCCGCAATGCGTCGTTCGCCGGTCTGACCGCGCACGATAATTGTCGCGTTCAACGCCACCATGCACGCCGGCAACTCGGACGCGGGGTCGGCATGCGCGAGGCTGCCGCCGAGGGTTCCCCGGTTGCGGATCGCCGGATGCGCGACATGGGCAATCGCTTCCGTCAGCAATGGCGCGTGCGCGGCGATTTCGGATGAGTTCGCGAGGTCAACGTGCCGGGTCAGCGCGCCGATAGTAAGAACTCCGCCACTCACCGCGATACCCCGCAGCTCGGATATCTCACCGATATCGACGATCAGTTCCGGAGAGATCAGGCGCAGATTCATCGCGGGCATCAGGCTCTGACCGCCCGAAAGCACCTTGGCCTTGTCCCCGTGCGCGACGAGCAATTCCAACGCGTTCCCAACGCTGGTTGCGCGAGCGTAGCTGAAAGCCGAGGCTTTCATCGATGTGACCTCCCCGACCGGATTTGACGTATTTTTTACGAGGATTAGACGGCGGCAACCACCAAAGGTCAAGTTTGTTTATCGAACGATTATTTCGGGGAGATTCGACTTTCGGACTTGTGATATCGTCTTGAACGACGCACCGTTTGGCGCTCGATAAATCGGCCCACGGAGGACACGCGATGAATCTGGGTTTCTTTACGATGCCGATCCATCCACTCGACAAGGATTGGCGGCGGTCCCTGAACGAAGACCGGGAAGCCTTCCTGCTCGCCGACGAACTGGGGCTTACCGAAGCCTATGTCGGCGAACACGTCACCGACAAGGCCGAGAACATTACTTCCTGCATCGCGTTCCTCGCCTGGGTCGCAGCCGCTACCAAGCAGATCAAGCTCGGAACCGGCACGATCAACATGCCGAACACCCATCCCGCCACGATCGCGGCCAGCATGGCGATGCTCGATCACATGCTCGACGGACGTTTGATTTTCGGGATCAGCCCCGGCGGACTGCTGTCGGACGCGGAACTGTTCGGCAATCTGGACGCCAACCGCAACGAGATGTTTCTTGAATCGATCAATCAGGTTCTGGATATCTGGGCTGGCGAACCGCCTTACAATTTCGAAGGAAAATACTGGAACATCTCGACGCAAAAAACCCTGATCAAGGACATCGGCCAGGGATTCATTGCGCGGCCTTTGCAGCGGCCCCATCCGCCGATCGTCGTGACCGCCGTCGCGCCGTTCTCGAAGGGTGTCACCGAGGCTGCAGCGCGCGGCTGGGATCCGATTTCGGCCAATTTCCTGATGCCGGCCTGGGTGAAAAGCCACTGGCCGAAATATGTCGAGGGCTGCGAGCGCGGCGGCCGTCCCGCCAATCCCGGAAACTGGCGCGTCGCCAAGAGCCTGTTTGTGGCCAAGGACGCCGCGACGGCGAAGGCCTACGCAACCGATCCGGACGGCCCTTACGTCTATTACTATCGTTCGCTGTTCACCAAATTGAAGAAGAATGGCCGCATCGAGTTGTTCAAGACGCGCCGCGACCAGCCGGACGATGAAGTGACGCTGGAAATGATTTGCGACAAGCTGATCATCTATGGAACGCCGGACAGCGTTGCAGATCAGTTGCTGGCTTTCCAGGACGAGGTCGGCAAATTCGGCACGCTGTTATATGCCGGCAAAGATTGGAAGGATCGTGAGCTTGGACGGCAGTCCATGATTCTGATGGCCGAAAAGGTCATGCCCCGCGTCAGCGCAGGTACCTCCAAACAGTCCAACGCCGCGGAATAGTCCGCAAGCCCATTTCCGAAAGGCGCGCCGTGGTTCTTTCCGATCGCATCCCCTATCAAGCGCAGGTCGACCGCCCGAAACTCAGATTGCCCGGAGGCAAGAAGCTTGCGGTATGGGTCATCCTCAACGTCGAGGAGTGGCGGATCGAGAATGCGATGCCACGAACCGTGCTGAGCCCACCGATGGGACAGCCGCTGTTGCCGGATGTGCCGAATTGGTCCTGGCACGAATACGGAATGCGCGCCGGCTTCTGGCGCCAGTTCAAGGCGCTTACCGACCGCAACATGCCGGTGACCCTGGCCTTGAATGCCAACGTGTGCAATTCCTACCCTCGCGTCGCTTCGGCCGCGCTAGAAGCCGGCTTCGAGTTCATGGGCCACGGCTTCATGCAAGGCCCGATGCACAGGCTGGACAACCAGGCGGATGCGATCAGGCGGGCCGTCGAAACCATCGCCAAATTCACCGGCAAACAGCCGAGGTCGTGGGAAAGCCCTGGTCTGACTGAAACTGACGAAACCCTCGATCTCCTGCGCCTTAACGGCATCGAATACGTGGCCGATTGGGTGATCGACGATCTTCCGCAGGATATCGCGACGCCTCACGGCACCATTACAACGATTCCCTACTCGGTCGAGACCAACGACATCGTCGTCCACGCGCTGCAGCATCTGCCTTCCGAGCAGTTTCTGAAACGCTGCACCGACCAGTTCGATCGATTGTACCTTGAGGGCGCAACCAACGCCCGGATCATGGCGATATCGATTCATCCTTACATCACCGGCGTCCCGCATCGGATCAAATATCTGGAAGCGTTGCTCGACTATGTCATCGGCCACGACAGCGTTGCGCTGATGACGGCGAGCGAGATCGGCGACTGGTATCGAACTGAAATGTCGAAATCATAATCGGAAGGCGGAAGCCGCGCATGATCAAAGCCGCCGTGGTCGGTCTGGGATGGTGGGGGAAAACCATCCTCAAGAACCTTTTGAACAGCACTGTCATCGCGCCCGTATTGGCTGTCGATCCCCTCAATCAGGCGCGCGCTTCGGCATCGGCACTCGGTATCGGGACGGCGTCCCGGTTTGAGGATGCGCTGGCGAATTCCAAGGTCGAGGCCGTTATCCTGTGCACGCCGCAGGAGCATCATGCGCAGCAGATTGCCGCGGCGGCGCGGTCGAAGCGTCACGTGTTCTGCGAAAAGCCCTTGTGTACGACGGCGGCCGACGCGGAAGCCGCGATCGCTGCCGTCAGGAAAGCGGGTGTTCAGCTCGGCATCGGGCACGAACGCCGGTTTGAACCCGCCGTCATCGAAATGCGGAAGCGATTTGCTTCAGGCGAATTCGGCAATCCGTTGCTACTGGAAGGCAATTTCAGCCAGGACAAATTCCTGAAATTGCCGAGCGACAATTGGCGATTGTCGAATACGCTAAATCCGGTTGGTCCGCTTTCGGCCACCGGCATTCACATGGTGGATCTTTCGATTGCGCTGCTCGGCCGGCCAACAAGCGTCTGGGCCCGGCTGGCGCGATTGGGCAGCGATTTCGAGAACGGCGATACGCTGTCGATCACGATCGGCTTTGAAAACGGCGCGACCGCCATGCTGGGCGCCGTGCTGGCAACACCCTTCATGGGACGGCTCGCGCTGCTCGGATCGAAAGGCTGGATGGAAATCCGCGACCGCAGCCACCCCGAGAATTCGACCGGATGGGATGTGACCTGCGTGCACCGGGACCAGCCGCCCGCGACGACCTTCTATCCACCTCATCCGGCGGTGCGCGACAATCTCGAGGCGTTTGGCCGCGCCGCGCTCGGCCAGGCGCCCTACCCGGTCGCCTTTGATGAAATGCTGGCGAACGTCCGAAGCTTCGAGGCGATCCAGAGATCGGTAAAGAGCGGAGCGATCGAGATCATCTGAGGCCGCTTATCCAACCGCCTTTACCGGCGGCCGCCGGGCACTCTCTTCGGCTCCAAAAACTCGCTCGAAACCCGCCAGGAAAGCATCCAGCGCGTCGCGGATCATCTGTTCCTTGTCCTCCAGCACAGGGGATTCGTAGATGTACTTGCGAACTCCGTAATAGAAGATTCCGCTGTGAAACACCCAGGCCATCTCAAGCTCGGAAGCGGTCGGCCTGGTTTGCGGCGGCAGCCCCGCTTCATGGCGGCACTCCCTGATGATGCGCGACAGAATCTTGTCCCGCACCACGCCGACATACCACCGATTGATATCGAGCCCCTTCAAACCCGAGTAGAGATAGATACGAAGCCATTTGCGGGTGAAGATCACCTTGGTGTACGCGTTATAGAATTCCTGCAGCCGATCTCGGATCGGCCGGGAGCGGTCAGCCAGCAGCTTCTCCCAGCCGGTGTCGAGCGGTTCGAGATAAACCGTGCGATACACCTCCTTGATCAGATCGTCCTTGCTTGGAAAATAGCGGTACAGCAACGGCTGGGTGACGCCGAGCCGCCGCGCCAAATCGCGTGTCCCGCCGCCAAATCCTTCTTCCGAGAAAAATTCAGTCGCCTTGGCGACGAACTCCTTGCGGCGGTTGTCGGGCGACAGCCGCTTCTGCTTGACGCGCACACGCTTGGGCGATGCTTTCTTGTTCATGGCTTGGGCGTCACTGAAACGTCGTCGGCACCGAGGAACCGGCCGTAACCGCCGCGTGCAAAAAGCAACGGCTCCCGCCGGTTGTACGAATAGGCTTCGACCGCTCCCAGGAAAATGACGTGGTCGCCGCCATAATATCGGTTGGCGGCGCGGCATTGAAAACTGGCAACGCTGTCGGCGAGAACAGGCACGTTGCCCAAGCCCGGCGTCCATTCGACGCCGGCGAATTTTTCTTCCGAGGATTTTGCAAATTTGGTCGCAAGCGCCTGCTGCGACGCGCCGAGGACGTTGACCGCAAAATGACTGGCGTTCTGGAAAACGTTCAGTGCCTGCGAAAACATCCCCAAACTCCACAGCACAAGCGGCGGGTTCAGCGATACCGAGGCGAACGAATTGCAAGTCAGCCCATAAGGCTTTCCGTCAGCCCCGGTGGCCGTGATGATGGTGACACCCGTGGCGTAAGTACCCAGCGCATTGCGAAAATCCCGCGGGTCGATCGGCGAATGATCGCTGGCCAGCTCGTTGGCAGGATCAGGCTGGGTCGGATGCTTTGGCGCCTCAGTCATCCGGCGGCCTCAGAGTGTCAGGTTTTCGGATGGCAGGCCAAGCGCGACACGCCCGTAATTGGTGCCCGCTGCATCGAAATTGAACGCGATGTGCGAATTGATCGCGTGGGCGTCACGAAACTGCCGCTGCAACACGCCGGATGTGAACAATCCCCGCGCGCCACTGGCCGAGAACAACAGCGACACGGCTTCCGTGCATAGATTGACGGAATAAGCTCCGTCGCGCCGCGATCTGGTCTTCTCGGTTATATCCGGCACATGGCCGCGCCTTGCGTCGGCCATCGCGCCGATGCATGTCGAACGCATGATCAGACGGGCCGCATCGATTTTCGCGGAAGCCTCGGCAATCTTGATCTGCGTACTTTGGAGGTCACCGATCTTGGCGCGGTTGTAGGTCGATGCACGATGCCGCGCGATATCGACATAGTCGTCCAGACAGGCCTGCGCATTGCCCAGGGCAACGCCGGAAAGCACATAAGGAAACAACGAGAACACCGGCAGCGCATAAAGCGGATTCGGATTGACGGCGCTTCCCGGTGTCGGGCCGCCGTCGAGATCGCTCACCGCAAGCGTCATCGCCTCGGCAACAAAGGCGTCCTTTACTTCGACGTCGTTCGACCCCGTTCCCCTCAATCCCGTCGCGTTCCAGGTGTCGAGGATTTTGTAGTCGCATTTGTTGAGCAAAAAGATGCGGTATTCGATCCCATCAGCTTCGTCATCGGACGAAACAACGCTGGCCAGCATATTCCATTCACTGGAATCCACCCCCGACGAGAAGGGCCAACTGCCTCGCAGCACATATCCACCGTCGACTTTCCGGGCGCGGCCAGCTGGAAAAATGAACGAGGACGCAATCAGGGCATTGACGTCCTTGTTCCAGACCAGATCCTGAGCGCGCTTGTCAAACATGCCCAGCATCCAGTGGTGGCTGGCGAGATTAGCAAAATTCCAGGCAACCGAGGCGTCCGCCTGCCCGATCACGTCGGCGCAGTCGACCAGCGCGACATAATCGAGTTCGTAGCCACCAACTCGCTTCGGCTGCACGATCCTGAACAGACCGGCGTCATGCAGATCGCGTTCGGTCTCCGGCGGCAGACGCCGCAACTCCTCAGTCCGCGCAGCGCGTTCGCGCAGTTGTGGAATGAGAGCTTTGGCGCGATCAATCATGGCGGCATATGCGCGCTCGTTCGCATCCTGTCCCGTCGGGCTTGGGCTTGTTTTCCGGCCATTACCTGCCATTTCGCACCGTCCTCGCTATCTCGCCCCTCGTGCGGTCTTGAGATGCGGCCGATCGAGATACAGGGAGGCAGCCAATCCCTCCTCGTTTTGTTCGGCAAACTCGGTCAGCAGCTTCATTTCGGGAATGCGTGCGCGATCCAGCGTCTCGACATCCGGCCAGTCGATCTCGATCAGATTACCCGCAGGGTCGCGCAAATACATCTGAACACAGCCATCCGGAAGCTCGTTCACCGGGTTACGAAATGCGGTTGAGTCGAGCGCGCCCATCGCCTTCGCGGCATCGTAGGCGGCGTGGAAATCGTCCACATCCACCGCAAAGTGCTGGTAGACCGGAACCTGATCTTCCAGTTCGAAGATGTGCAATTGCAGATCGCCGCAGCGGAGATATTTGGTCTTGAAGCCGAAATTGTAGCTGGGGATGGTCTGCATGCCCAACACGGTCTCGTAGAATTTCACCGACTCTGCGAGATTCTTCGTGCCGATCGACAGGTGATTGAAGCCGGTAACCTTCATCCTCGCCTCCCTAGAAGCAATATGCGTCGCGTTGTCACGAACCTGCTTGACCAGCCGATACCGCTTGATGATTGTTTATCGCCTGATCACTAACTATTAAGGCGCGGGTGGCGTTGGCCGTCAATCGAATTAAATGGACAGGAGCGAACTCTCATGGACAGGACCGTTGGAATCGTCGGACTTGGCATTATGGGAGGCGCGATTGCCCGCAATCTCGTTGATCGCGGATGGCGCGTGGTCGGTTTCGATACGGATGCCACACGACGAACCGAACTGGCGGGCGCCAACGTCACCATCGCCGGTGACGTGGGTCAGGTCGCGCGCGAAGCGCCGATCATCATGACCAGCCTCCCCAATCCCGCGGCGGTCGAGGATGTCGCGCAGGCGATCGCCTATTCCGGCCAACCGCCGCGGATTGTGGTCGAACTCTCTACGCTTACCCTCGCTGACAAGCTTCGCTTCGAGGATATTCTGAAGAAGGCAGGCCATATTGCGCTGGACTGCCCCCTGAGCGGAACTGGCGCGCAGGCCAAGAACCGGGATCTCGTGGTCTATGCCAGCGGCGACAGCGCTTCTATCGCCCGGTGTGCAGAGCTGTTTTCCGACTTTGCCAAGCAAAGCGCCGATCTCGGGGCCTTCGGTAACGGCAGCCGGATGAAATTCGTCGCCAACCATCTGGTAGCGATCCACAACGTCGCCACTGCGGAGGCCATGATCCTGGCGGAACGCGCCGGGCTCGATCCGAAACTGGTCGTCGATATGGTGGGCCCCGGCGCCGGCGGTTCACGAATGTTTCAGATGCGCGCGCCGATGATGGTCGAAGGCGTCTATGAGCCGGCGACCATGAAAGTGTCGACCTGGAAGAAGGATATGGCGATCATTGCCGAATTCGCCGATGACGTTGGCTGCGCAACGCCGCTCTTTACGCTGACCCAGCCGGTCTACACCGAAGCGATGGCGATGGGTCTGGGCGATCAGGACACAGCGGCAGTCTTTGAGGTGTTGAAGAAAACCATCGTCGCACCCCCAAAATCCGGCGCTCGGAATCGGAAGTAGCGGTCTTCATTGCAATTTGCCTGACTGCGGGATGATGACGGTGAGGAAATTGGAGGGCGCGGTCGCCATACCGCACTGCATCAAAGCAGCAGGGATTTAAAGCCGATCCAACCATCGGGGACTGCCAAATAGTCAGCGTGCCAAGTCGATGGCGTGGTTATCACTTGATCATTTATGACTTCCGTCCGATAAATCGCTCAATCAAATAAGAACAAGAATTCAGTGTGGGGCTTCGGGGAGGATCCAATGTCGATATCACGACGACAATTTGTCTCAAGCGTTGCCGGCGCGGGTATCGCCACCATGGCGGCACCGAATCTCGTCTTTGCCCAGAACAGTGGACCGGTCCGTGTCGGCTTACTGGCGGCCAAAACCGGACCGCTGGCCTCCGGCGGCATCGATATGGAACTTGCCTTGGCGATGTTCCTGAAGGAGCGTGACAACACGCTCGCGGGCCGCAAGGTCGAATTGATCGTCGCGGACACGGCGGGCGTTCCCGCCACCGCGCGCACCAAAGCTCAGGAACTGGTCGAAAAGAACAATATCCATTGCATCATCGGGCCGCTCGCGGCCTTCGAGGCGCTGGCGATCGCCGACTATCTCACCGAAAAGGAAATACCCACCCTGGGCGTCGCAGCCGCGGAGGACATGACGCAGCGGCATCCGAGCCCCTGGTTCGTCCGCCTGACCTCAACGTCGGCGCAATGCGCCTATCCGCTCGCCGATTATTCCGCCAAGGAATTGAAGTACAAGAAGATCGTTACGATCGCCGACGACTTTGCCTATGGCCATGAAATGTGCGCCGGCTTCCAGCGCGTGTTCGAGGACAATGGCGGCAAGATCGTTCAAAAGATCTTCACGCCTCTGGCGACACCCGACTACGGCAGCTATGTCGCCCAGGTGAAGAGCGCGGATGCGATCTTCCTAGGCACCGCCGGCTCGAACGGCTTCCGCTTCCTTCGGCAATTCATCGAATATGGTCTGAAGGACAAGATGGCCGTGATCGGCGGCATGACCGCGCTCGATGAATCCGTGCTTCGCAATATGGGTGACGAGGCGCTGGGGATTTTGACTACCAGTTGGTATTCCGCCGAACTGGACAACCCGCTCAACAAGGTCTTCGCGCCGGCATTCCGAAAGCAGTTCAAATATGATCCCGGCTATTATGCCGCAGGCACCTATGTTTCGGGCGAAGTCCTCGAGGCCGCGCTGAAGACCACGAAAGGCAACGCGGAGGACAAGAAAGCGCTGATGACGGCGATCCGCGGCAGCAATGCCGAGACGGTGCGCGGTCTCGTCAAGTTCGACGAATTCGGCAATGCCACCGGTGACGTCTATATCCGCAAGGTAACGAGAAAAGACGGACGGCTGGTTAACTCCGTCATCAAGACGTATCCGGATGTCAGCCAGTTCTGGACCTACGACAAGACGGCATTTCTGAAGAATCCGGTCTACTCGCGTGATTATCCGCCGGCAAAAAACCTAGAGTAATACTTCTGCCTTCGTAACAGGCCGACGAACACGCAACTCTCCGGGCTAGATCGGCAGACGATGCAGTTTTGGATCATCCAGGGTCTCAACAGCCTCTCGCTTGGCGGTCTGTTGTTTCTGCTCTCGTCGGGATTTTCGCTGATCTTCGGCCTGATGCGGCTGGCGAACCTGACGCACGGTGCCTTCTTCATGCTGGGCACCTATTTCGGGGCAACGGCGCTGCGCTCCTACAGCGGTTTGAATATCTGGGTGACGGCGCTGGGCGCCGGAATTGCCGTCGCGGCGATCGGCGGCCTTTTCGAGCGACTGGTGCTGACCAGATTGCAGACCAACCCGCTCGGGCAGGTGCTGGTGACGCTCGGCATGTCCTTCATCATTTCCGATGCGTGCCTGATGCTGTGGGGCGGCGATTCGATTCCAGTGCCGACGCCGCAAAGCCTGCAGGCGCCGACCCGGGTGTTTGGATTCGTGTTTCCGACCTATCGGCTGGTATTGGTGGGATGCGCCATTGGTGCGGCGATCGGACTGTATTTCCTGATGGAGCAGACGCGGCTGGGAGCGATGATCCGCGCCGGCGTCGATGACCGGCAGATGGCGCGCGCAGTCGGAATCCCCGTTTCGAATCTGTTTACGATCGTGTTTTGTCTGGGCGCGGGCATCGCCGGCGCCGGGGGCGTGCTGGGCGGACCGATCCTGTCCGCTTATCCCGGACTTGATGGCGACATGCTGCCGCTGGCGCTGATTGTCGTCATCCTGGGAGGCATCGGAAGCCTGCTCGGAGCCTTCATCGGCAGCTTCATCATCGGGTTCATTTACACGTTCGGCACCGCGCTGTTTCCGGAGTTGGCCTACATCATCCTGTTTTTGCCGATGATTTTCGTCATCGCGTTCCGGCCGCATGGCTTGTTTGGGCGCGCCGGCAGATGAAGTGGATCGGTGCGATCGTGCCTGGTGTATTGCTTGTTCTGCTGCCGGCCTTCGCAGGCGATTTCTATGTCAATCTGGCGAGCCAGATCCTGATCGCTTCGATCTTCGCACTCAGCCTGAATCTGCTGGTCGGCTATGGCGCGATGACGTCGCTTGGACATGCGTCGTATCTGGGTGTCGCCGCCTATATTTCGGCGCTGCTGACGAGCCGATACGGATTCGGACATGGTCCAGCCTCGCTGCTGTCAATCGCGGGCACAACCGCGATGGCGGGCTGCTTCGGCGTCATCGCGCTCCGCGCTACGGGCCTGGGCTTTCTCATGATCACACTGGCCTTGTCGCAAGTTCTGTGGGGACTCGCCTACCGCATGTCGGGTGTGACCAACGGCGATAATGGAATCGCCGGGTTGACCCGGCCAATGCCGTTCGGAATCTCGCTCGACAGCGCCGCATCGTTCTATTGGTTCGCGCTGGTTGTCGCGTCGATCGCCTTCCTGATGATGACCGTTTTCGTGTCGTCCTCGTTCGGATCGTCCTTGAAGGGGGTCCGCGACCAGCCGCGCCGGATGGCTGCGCTGGGCTTCAATCCCTGGATGATCCGGTGGATCACGTTCACCTATGCCGGCTTCTGGGGCGGCGTATCCGGATTGCTCTACGTCTATTACAATAAATATATCCATCCGACTTCGCTTTCCACCACCAGCTCGGCAGAGGCACTCCTCGGCGTCATTGCCGGCGGCTCGGGAACCCTTGGCGGCCCGGTGGTCGGTGCCGCGCTGGTGTTGCTGTTGAAGAATTACGCCTCGGCCTATATCGAACGCTGGAACATGCTGTTGGGCCTGGTGTTCCTGTTCATCGTTCTGGTAATGCCGACCGGAATTGTGCCTGGCCTCGGCAAATTGCTGCGCAGGGGAACGCGATGACCCCGACCCCACCCGACTATGCACTGGAGGCCATCGATCTAAAGAAAGCGTTCGGCGGCCTTGTCGTAACGCAGAGCGTATCTCTCGCAATACGGCCGGGCGAACGCCGCCTGATCATCGGTCCGAATGGCGCCGGCAAGACCACCCTGTTCAATCAGATCAGCGGCGACATGCGGCCGAATTCGGGACAGATCAAGTTGTTCGGCACGGATGTTACGCGGTTCGCGCCCTACCAACGCGCCCATTTTGGACTATCGCGAACTTACCAGATCATTACGCTGTTCACTGGCGATACGCTCGAACACAATGTGACGCTCGGCCTGCTCGGCTTGCGGCCTTCGCGCTGGCAGATGTGGCGGCCGTTGTCGTTTTACGGCGATCTCGCAACCGAAGCGTGCCGGATCCTAGACGCAGTCGGACTGTTGCACCTGGCCGCTTATCCGGTGTCCGAAATTGCCTATGGCGAAAAGCGCCGCGTGGAGCTTGCCATGGCGCTTGCGCAAAAGCCGCGGGTACTACTGCTTGACGAGCCCCTGGCCGGTCTTTCCAACTCCGAGCGGTCCCAGGTGAAGTCGCTGATCGCGTCGATCCCGCGGGAGACCACGGTCATCATGATCGAACATGATATGGATACCGCACTTGACCTGGCAGAAACCGTGACATTGCTGAACTACGGCCGTGTTATCGTCGATGGCGAGCGTGACGCTGTGATCGCGGACGAGCGAACGCGTGAGGTATATCTTGGCGTCTGACGCACTTAGTTTGACAAATGTGCACGCATTTTATGGCGACAGCCATATCTTGCACGGCGTCAGCTTCGCATTGCAGCCTGGCGGCGTGCTGGCACTGCTGGGACGCAACGGCGCGGGAAAGACCACCTGCATCTCGACCATTATCGGTTTTCTGAAACCCCGGGACGGAGAAATCCGGCTGTTTGGAGAGGCAATCGAGGGGCTCAGCCCGGAACGTATCTCGCACCTCGGCATCGGCCTCGTACCTCAAGGCCGTCGCATCTTTCCGTCTCTGACCGTTCGGGAAAACCTCATCGTGGCGCAGCAGCGCGAGAGCTCCGCCGCCAAACCATGGAACATCGAGCGGATCTACACTATGTTTCCGCGACTACGCGAGCGCCATGCGCAATTTGCGGGCACACTATCGGGCGGCGAACTGCAGATGCTGGCCATCGGGCGCGCCCTGATGGGCAATCCACGGGTGCTCCTGCTCGACGAGCCATCGGAAGGGCTTGCGCCGCTGTTGGTGGCGGAGGTCGGCCGCACCATCCGGCGCCTGAAAGAGGAAGGACAGTCCATCGTTCTGGTCGAACAAAATCTTCAGCTGGCGCTCGAGGTGGCCGATCAGGCGGTCATCCTTAACACCGGACGCTGCGTGTTCGCCGGGAATGCCGGCGACATTCAAAATAACGAGGAGTTGATTGCGCAGAATCTCGGCGTCTTTCATGCTCATTAGATGAACAAGCTGAGAAAGCCCATCTTCCTTCGAAGCTTAGCGGACTACAAATGCTTATCGATCCACACCAGAGTTGAGGTCTGACCATGAAAATCGGCGTATGCGGAACTGGACGTATGGGATCATCGATCGCGCAGCGGTTGATGTCGGCAGGGCACGAAGTCGGTGTCTGGAATCGCAACCCGGCGAAGACAAAACCCCTTACCGATGCAGGCGCCAAGCTGTTTGCCTCGCCCGCGGAACTCGTGGAAGGTCGCGACGTCACCGTTGTGATGCTGCTGAATGACGCGGCCACCGAGGCGGTCTACCGCGGGCCGAACGGCGTCCTGAAATCGAAGCTGGCCGGCAAGCTCGTGATCGACATGAGCACGGTGCGTCCGGACACGATGAAATCGAACGGTTCTGAGGTGTTGCAGCGAGGCGCAGCGTTCGTCGAATGTCCGGTCGGCGGAAGCACCGGTCCAGCCAAGGAAGGCAAGCTATTCGGCCTCGTCGGCGGCTCGAAAGGGGACGTCACCAGGGCAATGCCAATTCTCGAACAAATGTGCCGCCGTATCGAACATGTTGGCGAGCTCGGTTCGGGTTCGACCATGAAACTTGCTGTCAATCTGCCGCTGCTGGTGTACTGGCAGGCGCTCGGCGAGGCCCTGACGATCTGCAAACCGCTCAATCTTCCCGCCGACCGGTTGATCGATATTCTGTCCGACACCGCCGGCACCCCGACCGCCATGAAGGGGCGTGGCGCCGTTATCGCCAAGGTATTGGGCGGAGCCCCGCTGGGTGAAGCCGCATTCGGCCTCAACGCCGCCAAAAAGGATCTGGCCACCGCGGTTCAATTCGGCGCCTCCATTCATGCCGAGCTTCCGGTCACGGCGAGCGCGGCCGCCTGCTATGAGGAAGCCGAAGCGGCAGGCCTTGGCGATGCCGACGCAACCGCGATTTCGACCCGCTGGGGGCAACGCTCGACGCCCGCGGCAAAATCGTAGCCACTCGACGCGTCGCCGCGTTCCGAACAATCAATTCAACAGCAGAGTCATATCAATGATCGACCGCAAGAACCGCTACGGCCGCACTGCCGCACGTAATCACGACGCCGACGGCCTCGCCCGGCGGCCGTCATCGGCTACGATCGATATACACGCTCACATCGTGGTGCCCCAGGCCGCCAAGCTGGCGCAACCGCATGTCGACATCAGCCGGATCCCGCTCGCCTATTTCGCGGATGGGCCAACCAGGGAAATCAACGCGCAGCAGGAGAAGGATGTCAGCGAGGTCATGACCACGATTGATCGCCGTCTGTTCGATCTGGACAAAATGGGCATCGATATTCAGGTCGTGGCGCCGGCGCCGGGCCAGTGCTACTATTCGGTTGATTCCAAAATCGCGGAAGCCGCCCATCGCCTCGCCAACGACGGCGTGGTGGAATATTGCTTGCGCAAGCCCGACCGCTTTGTCGGGCTCGGCGTCGTCACCTTGCAGGAGCCGGAAATCGCCGTTCGTGAACTCGACTACATCATGAAGGACCTGAAACTGAAGGGGGTCGAGATCCTGACCAACGTCGACGGCCAGGAATTGTCAGATCCGAAATTCAGGCCCTTCTTTGCCAGGGCCGAGCAACTCGGGGCATTCATCATGATGCATCCGAACGGATTCACTCATGGCGAACGCCTGACCCATTTCTACCTCAACAACGTGCTCGGCAATCCGCTCGATACCACGCTTGCGCTGCATAACCTGATCTTTTCGGGCACGCTGGCGCGCTTTCCCGATTTGAAGTTGATGGCGGTGCATGGCGGTGGCTATTTGCCCGGCTATTCCGGGCGGATCGATCACGCCTGGGGCGCGCGGCAGGATTGCCATGGCGAATTGCCATTGCCGCCGACGACCTATCTGCGGCAGGTTTATCTCGACACCGTGGTTTTCTCCTACCACCAACTGGCATATCTGATCGATGTCTTCGGCCCGGACCGCATCGTGATGGGCACCGACTACCCGTTCGACATGGCCGAATATAATCCGATCGGACATGTCGCCGGCGTGAGCGGCATGGACGAGGGAACGCTGGCCCAGATCGCCGGCGGCAACGCCGCCAGGGTGCTTGGCCTGGATGTGTAGCTTGCAACTGCCTCAGTGGTGCGCAGTTGCAGTCTTATAGCCGGGCTGTTCGAACGGATGTGAGGTCGCGAAGGCCGGCATCGCAAAGCAGCGGTCGGCAAGTTGAGCCACCGCCGGAAATGCGTTCATTTCGAGTTTGAGAAAATGCGCGCCCACGACCTGGCCGGCGATACAGATATCCGCAAGGCCCGGCTCGGTACCCAAGGCAAAGGGAGCAGGCGCACGACGCTCGAGCAGCCGTTCGTAGGTCGCAAGGCCCTCGGTTGTCCAGTGCTTGCCCCAATCCTCGATCGCTTTGGCATCGGCGCCAAACGTCTTCGCGAGATGGTTGCGGACGCGTGGCACAACGAGCGGATGCGCATCGGCAATCGTCATCAGTGCCAGCGATCGCGCATAGGCGCGCTCCTTGGCGTCCTCCGGCATCAACCGCGGTTCGGGTTGGATATCGTCGAGATATTCGATAATTGCCAGTGACTGGAATACGGAATGGCCGTCGTGAATAAAGGTCGGTACGACGCGTTCGGCATTGACAGCCTCATAGCCCGGCTTGAATTGCTCTCCGACGAGAATGTCGATCGGAATTTCCTCGAACGGCAGTCCCTTCAACCTCAGGGCAACCCTCACCCGGAATGAAGCAATCGACCGCCAGAAACCGTAGACCTGTATGCTCACCGGGAAACCTTTTGATAGCCGTCGAAACGCTGCTGGAACATCTGCCAATACATAGCACCTTTCAGACAAGCCGATTGTCAATTACTCTGCAATATCGCACCATTAAACGCCGGAAACCGCCGAAGTGGAAGACATGTCCCGCCCAAAAAACGTTCTCTGGATCATGTGCGACCAGCTTCGCTTCGATTATCTGGGTTGCACAGGGCATCCGACCCTGAAGACGCCGAATATCGATGCGATGGCAAGGCGGGGGGTGCGTTTCTCGAACGCCTACGTGCAATCGCCAATCTGCGGCCCATCGCGCATGTCGTTCTATACCGGCCGCTACATGCGTTCGCATGGCTCGCACTGGAATGGCTGGCCGCTACGGGTGGGTGAACCGACATTGGGCGATCATCTCAAGAAAATCGGCGTGCGCAACGTGCTCGTCGGAAAAACCCATATGGCGGCTGACCTTGAAGGCATGAAAATGCTCGGGATTGCGCCGGATTCGATCATCGGCGTGCATGTGGCGGAATGCGGTTTCGAGCCCTATGAGCGCGATGATGGCCTGCATCCGACCGGCAAGCCCCGCCCCAAATACGATGCATATCTGCGCGAGCACGGATACGACGCGCCCAACCCCTGGGAGCATTGCGCCAACTCGGGCGCGGCCGCGGACGGTACATTGCAAAATGGGTGGCTTCTCGTCCACGCCGACAAGGCGGCTCGTGTTGCAGAGGAAGATTCCGAGACGCCCTACATGACGCGCCGTGCGATGGATTTCATTGCGGAGTCGGAAGCGGACGGGCGGCCGTGGTGCCTGCATCTGTCCTACATCAAGCCGCATTGGCCCTATATCGCGCCTGAACCCTACGCCGACATGTACGGCGCCGGCGACATAAAGCCGGCGATTCGCTCCGAGCAGGAAAAAGAGAACGCACATCCGGTTTTCGCTGCCTACATGGACATGCGTTACTCGAAAAACATGGCGCGCGACGAGGCGCGCGAAAAGGTCATTCCAACCTATATGGGCCTGATCAAGCAGATCGATGATCAGATGGGCGTGCTAATGCATTTTCTGGAAGCGCGCGGCTTGCTGGACACCACCATGATCGTATTTACGTCCGATCACGGCGACTACCTCGGCGACCACTGGATGGGCGAAAAGGATCTGTTCCACGATCAGTCCGCCAGGGTTCCGCTGATCGTGATCGATCCGTCTGACGCGGCCGATCGTACAAGGGGCACGGTATGCGACGCTCTGGTCGAGGCGATCGACCTTGCGCCGACCTTCATCGAATATTTCGGCGGCAAGCCGCCGGATCACATTCTTGAAGGACGCTCGCTGATGCCTTTCATGCGTGGCGAAACGCCGGCCGACTGGCGCAAGGTGGTATTCTCGGAATACGACTATTGCATGCAGGATGTTCGGCTCAAGCTTGGCCAGCCGATCGAGCAATGCCGACTGTTCATGGTGTTCGACGGGCGCTGGAAATATATTCACGCCTCCGGCTTTCGGCCGATGCTCTACGATCTCCTTGATGATCCGGAGGAACTGATGGACCGCGGGCAGGACCCCTCCTGCGCCGATGTTATCGCCCGGCTGCAGTCAGCGTTGTTCGACTGGGCGCTGCATCCAAAAGGTCATATTACGACCAGCCGGGAGAAGATCGCTGTCTATGCGAACCAGCAGCTCCAGGTCAAAGGGGGAATCCTGATTGGTATCTGGGATGAAGCCGAGCTATCTGCGATCCGGCAAAAGATCGGTATGACAGAGCTCAATTCGTGATCTTATAGCCGGTAGCCTTGACGATCGGTTGCCAGAACGCGGTGTTGGCCGCCAACTCCTGGGCGAGGCCTTCGGGCGTTGTCCCAACCGGGATTAGCCCGATTGCCAGCAGCTTCTCGCGCACATCCGGCTTCGCAAGCGAGGTGACCACCGCCGCACTGAGTTGCCTGGCAAATTCCTTGGAGCTTCCCGCCGGCAGCCACATTCCGTACCAGCCATCGGCGACGAGATCGATGCCGTTCTCCTTCAGAGTTGGGACATCGGGCAGGAAGGGGGAGCGCTCGGCGCTGCTCACCGCAAGGATTTTGATGTTGCCTGCACGATGTTGCGGAATCGCATCGGCGATCGTGACAATGGCAAACGGCAGGTGGCCCCCGATCAGGTCGTTGATAGCAGGCGCACTGCCGCGATAGGCCACCCGCGTCATCGGAATCCCCAGCACCTCTTCGAGCTTCGACCCCGTGAAATGCGGAATGGTGCCGTTGCTCGGCACGCCAAATGTCGCCTTGGTCGGGTTGGACTTGAGCCAGGCCACAAATTGCTTGAAGTCCCTCGCATCCACCGCAGCGCCTGCGACAACGCCGAACTCGAAGCGCGCCAGTAGCGAGACCGGCACAAAATCCTTGTTAAGGTCAAAGCTCGGTTCGGTCTCGACCATGGGCAGCAGATACATGGTCGGACCTGTCGTCACGAGGACGGTGGTTCCGTCGGGCTTAGCATTCTGGACCCACTTGATGCCGATCAGCCCGTCTCCGCCGGTGCGATTTTCGACGATGACAGTACGATCGAGCAATTGGCCTGCATGTTGCGCCAGCAGCCTGCAGAGCGTGTCCCCGCCACCGCCGGCCGAGAACGGAAAGATCATCTTCGTCAGAGGGCCGGCCTCCCCCAACGCATCGCCCGCTTTGGCGGCCAACGACAAACCAACGCACCCTGCCATGAAACTTCGGCGATCCACGCTTTTTCCTCCCCGATAGATTTGGCCTATTACACCAGACTGCGATGCCGATTGAAACCGTCCAAAGGGCTGGCGGAGCAAGCCGCACAGCGGCCGACGTCAGGCCGTTGAGGTGTGGCGCCAGCTTAGCCGTGACGGATCATCGGATTTTTTCAGAACTAAATCATCCAATCCTTGTATCCGACCTTAGTCGGGCCCGATCGTTGCAGATCGCTGCCTCACGTCAGCACGCACCTCGATCGCCCGCCCACGTTGAACCCCGATCCGTTTCGGGGCGACACATGGCGTGCTGGCTTCGCCGGCACATTCTGCATGCCGGGGGTACCATGGAAGACCTGCTCCAATTCCTGTTCGGCGCCAGCGGGCGTATTAACCGTGCCAAATACTGGCGCTCGGTTCTATTCTTTAGCCTCACCGGGCTGATGACGGCCGTGATCCTGTTCACGGCCGTCAGCATTGCCGCGTCGTTCTTCATCGTTATGGTCGTCCTGATCTTCATCCCATGGCTGCTTTGGGGGTTCTCCTTCACAACCGAGCGGCTGCATGACCGTGACAAGAGCGCGTGGTGGTTGGTGGTTTTCTACCTGGCGCCCGGCGTGATCGGCCAGTTCGCGAAAGCGGCATGGTTTGCCGGAAGCGCAGGCGCGGTTCTTCACTACATGCTGGCGCTGGCAGGATTCGCGATCACGGCCTGGGGATTTGTTGAAATCGGCTGTTTGCGCGGCACCGCCGGATCGAATACATATGGACCCGACCCGCTCGTAAGGGTTAAACGTCTACGCTGAGAGAGGGGCGATGGATTCAACACGCTCCTACCGAATGCCGAAGGCACCGAGATCGCCGAGCTCAAGTCGAAGCTGTCAGCCCGCCGCTAAAGCGGCGGCCCAGCTAAAACCGTAATGCGAGCTTACCGCTTTCATCACAACGACTGCGGCCAGCACAAAAATGATCTGCACCAGGGTTTTGGTCGTGAAAACCTTGCTCAACAGCGTCATGTGATGCTCCCTCGCTTTCGTATAGGGCATCATGAGGTCCGATACAATCGGCTACCGGCAATGCCCAAAAAGCAAAAAAGCCCGGTGGCCGTCAGGCCACCGGGCGGGTTCAGGAATTTCAGTCCGATGCCGATGCCTCACAAGGGCACGGTTGGAGCGCTCAGATCATCGCAGCATCTCTGGAGCAGAACATACCGCACCATCTCATTTGTTCAGAGTGCCCAGCGGGAGGTGATCGGGACGCTTACTTTCATTTGATGCGCTTGCGCCTGATGGATTTGCGCCAATACAGCGTGTTCGGCCACGCCCACGGATATTGCGGCCGGTACAGCCGATAGCCGGCCCGGATGAAATTGTTGGCGGAGGCCAGATTGTCGGTGGTATCCGAAATAATGCAGGTCCATCCATTGTCTCGCGCGCGAGTTTCCAATGCGCGCATCAGGCGCAATTGAAGGGCGTTGCCGCAGTGCTTCTTCAACACGCCGACACGACAAAAATATCCCGCATTGAAGGCACGCTTCGACGGGACGACGCCGGCAAAGGCCACCGGGATGGTCTCCTGGAAAGCGAGCCACCAATGCCCCCAATCGAATTCCGGAATGGAAGCGCCGTCAAAAAATGTCAGGCGGTGAAGGTCGGTAAGCGTGTCCGCGATTTCGTCGTCATGGCCATCGACCTCCCGAATTCTGTACATCGGCCGACCTTCATAAATCACTGCCATTGAATCGACTGAATTTCCGCCCCGCCCGGGGGTCGGCTCACGCCGCCATTTTTGGTGCCCGGTCAGAATTCAGCGTGGTGCGGCCGGCGAACTCTGCTCGGTAAAAATCGGTCACAACGCAACTTTTGACTTGCCGAGGCTGCTCCCCGCCCCTCGGCGCTTGCTGACGCGCCGTCGCAATTGCCAAAAATGCAACAATTCCGAATGGAACTTCAGCGAATGAAGCTTGTTGCAGGATGTGCGGAGATTCAGATGGCGCAAAAACACACGCGACGAAGCAGGAATGTCGTTCCGGCACCCGGCAAGATTTCTGTGGCGCTGATTGTCAACGGACTCGAAACAAAACTCGAAGTTGCGCCCTGGACGACTCTGCTGGACGCATTGCGGGATCGTCTCGACCTGACCGGTACCAAGAAGGGGTGCGACCACGGTCAGTGCGGTGCCTGCACAGTGCTCCTAGACGGGCGGCGTATCAATTCCTGCCTCACCTTCGCCGTGATGAAGGACGGCGCCAAGGTAACTACTATTGAAGGCCTGGGGACGGAGGGCGCCCTGCACCCGCTCCAGCAGGCGTTCATTGACCATGATGCGTTCCAGTGCGGCTATTGCACGCCAGGCCAGATCTGTTCGGCGGTAGGCTTGATTGCCGAAGGCAAAGCGAAAACCGCCGACGAAATTCGCGAATTGATGAGCGGCAATATCTGCCGCTGTGGTGGGTATCCGAACATCGTGGCAGCGATCCAGCAGGCAATGGATCAGACTGGCAGCATGCCATGATCAATTTCCAGTACACGCGGGCAAACGACGTCGCCGACGCGGTGCGCCAGATCGCCGCTGATCCGACCGCCAAATTCATCGCAGGCGGCACCAATCTAATCGATCTGATGAAAGAGGATGTCGAACGCCCTTCCCGGCTGATCGACATCTCGCGGCTGCCGCTCAAAAGCGTGGAGGAGACGAAAGACGGAGGGTTGCACATCGGTGCGCTGGTATCGAATTCCGACGTCGCCTATCATCCGTTGATCGAGCAGCGTTATCCGCTACTCTCGAGCGCAATCCTGGCGGGCGCGTCGCAGCAGTTGCGGAACATGGCGTCAACCGGCGGAAATCTCTTGCAGCGCACGCGCTGCTTTTACTTCTACGACACGGCGACGCCGTGCAACAAGCGCGAGCCCGGCTCTGGATGCTCGGCGACCGGCGGCCTCAACAGGATCAGTGCCATCCTCGGAACCAGCGAGGCCTGCATCGCGACACACCCTTCCGATATGTGCGTGGCGCTCGCCGCGCTCGAAGCCAGAGTGCATGTAGCGGGCCCCGAAGGAGAACGGGCAATCGCGTTCGACGATTTCCATCGACTGCCCGGAAACACACCACAGTGCGATACTAGCCTGCATCCGAACGAGATCGTCACCGCCATCGAGCTTCCCGCGCAGGGTTTTGCGAAGAACTACTCCTACCTGAAGATCCGTGATCGCCTCTCCTATGCCTTTGCGCTGGTATCGGTCGCCGCCGCATTGGAGCTCGATGGCGGCACGATCAAGCAAGCGCGGCTGGCACTCGGCGGCGTCGCCCACAAGCCGTGGCGCGACATGGCGGCGGAAGCTGCGCTACGCGGGAAGCCGGCCAATCAGGCGGCCTTCGCGCACGCAGCCGATCTTCTGCTGCGCGACGCCAAGGGTTTTACGCACAACGCCTTCAAGATCGACTTGGCGCGGCGCAGCATCTTCCGGACGCTGACGCAGGCTGCGCAGGCGACACCACAATCCCAGTCCGACAAGAAAATCCGATGAGCCAGCGCACGAATTACATCGGCACTCCTACCTCACGCGTCGACGGTCGCGCCAAGGTGACCGGCGAGGCTAAATATGCCGGCGAGTTCAATGCCAGCGGCCTCGCTTATGGCACCGTTATTGAGTCGACCATCCCCCGCGGCCGCATCGCGCGCATCGACACCAGCGAGGCGTTGCGCGTCGAGGGCGTCCTCGACGTGCTGACTCACAAGAACCGTCCTCCGATGGCCAGCACCGACCAGGCATGGAAGGACGATATCGCGCCGGAGGAAGGTTCGCCGTTCCGTCCGCTCTACGACGACAGGATCCTGTTCAACGGCCAACCGATCGCGTTGGTGCTCGCCAAGGAATGGGAAATCGCGCGGTACGCAGCCTCGCTCGTTCACGTCGAGTACGAGAACCACGGGTTCGTCACCGACCTGCACAAGGGGCGCGAGCAGGCGTTTGTCGTCAAGAAGCCCGAAAAGCAGCGCGGCGATGCCGGCCGGGCCTATGCAGCGGCCGAGGTGCGTCACGAAGCCGAATATTTCATTCCAACCGAGCACCACAACCCCATGGAATTGTTCGCCTCTACCGTGATGTGGGATGGCGGCGGCAAGCTCACAGTCTATGACAAGACGCAGGGCGTTCAGAACGTGCAGCGATATCTGTGCGGCGTATTCAACAAGAAGGCGAACGAATTGCGTGTGGTCTCGCCGTTCGTCGGCGGAGCGTTCGGCGCCGGGCTCCGCCCGCAGTATCACGTGGTACTGGCGGTGTTGGGAGCGCTGGCGCTGGAACGCTCGGTACGCCTCGTGCTCACGCGCCAGCAGATGTATGGGCTCGGCTACCGCCCGGCCACCATTGAGCGGCTTGCGCTCGGAGCGCAGGCGGGTGGAGCACTTGACGCGGTCACCCATGAGGCGATCGCCGTCACGTCGCAATTCGAAGAGTTCTCCCGCAACGACACCGGTTGGGCGGCGCAGCTCTACAAGTCCGCAAACGCGAAATACGTGCACAAGCTGGTGCGGCTCGACGTTCCCACATCAAGCGACATGCGTGCGCCTGGCGCGGCTACCGGCGTGTATGCACTCGAAAGCGCGATGGACGAACTGGCGGTGGCCCTCAAGCTCGATCCAGTGGAACTACGACTGCGCTGCTATTCAGATCGGGACCAGAACGAGGATATTCCCTACACCAGCAAGCAGCTCCGCGAATGCTATCGCCAGGGCGCGGACGCCTTCGGCTGGCACAAGCGCAAGGCCGAACCGCGCTCGATGCGCGACGGCAACGAACTCGTGGGCTGGGGCATGGCGACGGGCATCTGGGAGGCATTGCAGGTGCCCGTGGCTGCCCGCATCGTGCTGACCGTAAACGGACACGCGGAGGTCTCATGCGCGGCTTCCGATATCGGCACCGGCACCTACACGATCTTGGCCCAGGTTGCGGCCGACACGCTCGGGCTGCCGATCGAGAATATCAGCATCAAGCTTGGCGACTCGACGCTGCCGCAAGCACCAGTGGAAGGCGGATCGTGGATGGCAGCCTCTGCATCGCATGCGGTCCTAACGACCGCCAACGAGATCCGCAAGGAACTGCTGGCCTTGGCGAGAAAAATGAAGGATTCGCCGCTGGCCGGCGCAACACTTGACGACGTCGTGCTCTCCGACGGCAAGGTTATGAGCAAGCAGGAGGCTGGCCGGGCCGTCTCGATCCCCGATGCAATGCGGCACAGTGCGATCGACAGAATCGAAAAGGAAAAGACCAACAGCTTTCCGGAAGACAGCTCACACGCGCGCAACACGCATTCGGCTGTGTTCGCCGAGGTGAAGGTCGATGACCAGCTCGGCGTGATTCGCGTCACCCGTGTCGTCAGCGCGATCGCAGCCGGGCGCATCCTGAACACCAAGACGGCGCACAGCCAGATTGTGGGCAGCGTCGTGGGGGGTATTGGCATGGCGTTACACGAGGAAACGCTGTTCGACCACAGGTTCGGCCGCGTCATGAACGCCAACATCGCCGAATACCACGTTCCGGTGAATGCGGACGTGCAGGATATCGACGTGATCTTCGTCGACGAGCCGGACGATATCATCAATCCGCTCGGACTGAAGGGACTGGGTGAAATCGGCATTGTCGGCGTTGCAGCGGCAATTGCAAACGCGGTCTATCACGCGACCGGTAAACGCGTACGCGATCTGCCGATTACGCTGGACAAACTGCAACGATAAGAGGAGCCGCGCCCGTCGAGATTCCTGCGCTTTGGCCGGTCCTCGTAACGCTCTTCAGGAAGCCACCACCCCAGTGAATTTCGGGTGCGACGCTGGACCGCCGTCGCGGATCAGGAAGACGCAGCGCCAACAGAATCACTTGAGGCACCGCCTCGCCGTCTCGATCTCCTTTTCCGAAATGCCTTTTGCTCGCGCCCATGATTCCACGGCCGCCTCGCCATATTCAGCGACGGCTTTTTTCACCACCCAGCAGGGAATGGCGTGCGCCGGGAATGATAATGAAAGCCCGACGACTACGACGCAGGCGCGGATCATTTGCCAAGCATGACCTTGACGCCGAGCCACACCGCGCCGACGAGGCCAGTGACGATGACAGTAATAACCGCCTTGAAGGTGTAACTCTGCATGCCGCGAAAGATGATGAGGCCGTCGCCGGGCGTTTCGATCTTGTCGCTGAAGATTTTGAAGTGGCTGCCGACACCCAATGCGGCTATCTTGCTTTCGATCAGGCGCTTGGAAGATTGCGCCAGCGTCCTTTGTGCTTCGCGAATGCAGACCGCCGACGTGCCGCGCTCGGCCTGACAGGTCTCCACCAGAAGTTCGCCGAAGAAGTGCGATTTACCAGAGCCCCTCCCCCCATACACCGCCTTGTACCGGCAGCGCTGCAAAAGGGGTTCGAAGATTTCAGCTGTCGGGATTTTCAGGGTGGACAATGACGCGCTCGATTCGGTGGATCAGTTCGAGAGCGCCGTCTTCGCCGGTCTCGATTGGCTGCGTGGCCTTGCCCCAGCCGCGGTCCAGGATGGCGTTGGCGGCGGCAATGCGCGCCGGCGGCGGCGCCTTGGTGTTCCGCATCACTGCGACCAGCACATTGAGCGCGTGCCTGGTGTGGCTTCGCGCCAGCGAGCGGATTTCGGTAAGGGTTTTAGGCATCTCTGGATTCCACCGGCGGCGTTTCCGGCCAGACGTATTCGCAAGGCGCGGTATCGGCATGGTCCATAGTGAAGTCGTCGGGCCGTACCGCTGAGCGAAATACGATGGTGGGAAACTCTGTCCGCTGGGATTTGCGGTTAGGGCATATGAATTGGATGATCTCTGCACTCACGAGAATGCCTCCCACACCGCGATCGTGACCAGGCCGGCCAGGGAAAGCGATATCAAATATGCGGTCATGTTGCTGGCCTCTCTTGCTATCGTCTTGTCATTGCGAGAAGCAAAGCGCTGGAGCAATCCAGTCTTCGCGACTCAAACCTGGATTGCATCGCGGCTACGCTCATCGGGAGCGTCCGCGATGGCCGTGGGCTCGCAATGACGAACAAAATATGCGGCATGATCGCTGACGCAATCATTTCAGGCGCGAACCCTATCCCTCCAAGCGCGATCCGCATGGCGGATCGTCGCGGCGAGACCGCGTGCGACGTGGACTAAAGCCCACGCCGCGGCCGGCACGTTCGCGCGCGCCAGCCAATAAGGCAGATCCGGAAAAGTGTGTTACGGTTTTCCCTCCGGACAAACGCGAAGCGTTTGCCCGGAGATCAGCCAAACTATAAGGGTTCGGACGGCAGCTCGCTTGCAGACGCGTCTTGCAGCGTTGCGCTGACGTGGGAGGATGGTGCGTCGCAAATGCGGCTACCGTCCGATTGAAAAAGCCCGCGACCGGTTTCCCGGCGCGGGCTCTAAAATTCTTGCGATGATGAAGATATGCCGGTGATTTGCCCGACGTGTCAAATTTTTTCCAAATCGTTTAGCGACGATCGGATTGCTTCTTCGCTTTGCACCTCGCAATGGCGAAAAAACGCGGCTCGATTGAAAAAGCCCGCGGCCAGTTTCCCGGCGCGGGCTCTGAAATTCTTGCGATGATGAAGATATGCCGGTGATTTGCCCGACGAGTCAAATTTTTTCCAAATCGTTCGGCGACGACTGGATTGCTTCTTCGCTTTGCTCCTCGCGATGGCGAAAAAACGCGGCTCGATTGAAAAAGCCCGCGGCCAGTTTCCCGGCGCGGGCTCCAAAATTCTTGCGATGATGAAGATATGCCGGTGATTTGCCCGACGTGTCAAATTTTTTCCAAATCGTTCGGCGACGACTGGATTGCTTCTTCGCTTTGCTCCTCGCGATGGCGAAAAGCGCGGCTCGATTGAAAAAACCCGCGCCCAGTTTCCCGGCGCGGGCTCTAGAATTCTTGCGACGTTGAACATATGCCGGTGATTTGCCCGACGTGTCAAATTTTTTCCAAATCGTTCAGCGACGATCGGATTGCTTCTTCGCTTCTCTCGCAACGGCGAAAAAGGCAGCACGATTGAAAAAACCCGCGACCAGTTTCCCGGCGCGGGTTAGAAATTCTTGACGTTGAACATATGCCGGTGATTTGCCCGGACGGGGCAAGAAATTTTTGAGAGCGTCATTGCGAGCTAACCCGTCGCGCAACCGCGATGCAAAGGCGTCCGCGCCAGGAAAGCGTGCTGCTGGGCAGCGGTCACGATGATTTCGCTGGCTTGGCTAACGCCCAAACCCGTGGTTTCATCGTTTTTCGATGAGCAATCTTACATTGTACTCTAGCATATTTGGTTCTCCAGCGTGTATTTCAACCGCTGAAGCTATCCGGTCAAAGACAGCCATCCGTCTAACTTCTGTTGTTAAAATAATATCAGCCGGACCGGACGGCGGCGGATTGCGCTCCCCGAACCCCGAAATTGCTCCCGGATTTGGAAAATGGCAGGAATTCGGGGCCACCGCCGAGGGCAGTTCTGGACACCAAGTTTGGCCCGGCCCATCATCCACCGGCGCCAGTTGGGGGGCGAGCATAAATGGATGTCGGGACTTGGCTACGCGGTCTCGGCCTCGGTCAATACGAAGCTGCTTTTCGCGAAAGCGAGATCGACATCGACGTTCTGCCCGAGCTGACCGATCAGCACCTCAAAGACCTGGGTGTTTCGCTCGGGCACAGATTGAAGATGCTGCGGGCAATCCGCGAGCTTGCCGGTGATGCACCGATCAAGGTGCAGCGGCAGGACGCCGCCGATCGACGTCAATTGACCGTGATGTTTTGCGATCTCGTCGGCTCGACTGCACTGACGGCGCAACTCGACCCGGAGGACATGGGCGACCTGCTCCGCGCTTTTCAGGGCGTGGTCGCGACCGCCGTAGCGCGCTTTGACGGCCATGTCGCCAAATGGACGGGGGACGGCGCGACGGTCTATTTCGGCTATCCCCGTGCGCATGAAGATGACGCCGAACGGGCGACGAGGGCGAGCATCGCGCTGAACGAAGCTGTTGGCAAACTCGGTCGCGAACGGGGCGTCCCGCTGGAGGTGCGCATCGGCATTTCCACCGGCCTGGTCGTGGTGGGCGAACTCATCGGCGAAGGCGAAGCGCTCGAGCGCGGCGTCGTGGGGGATACGCCGAATCTGGCCGCGCGACTGCAAGCCATGGCCGAGCCTGGCAGCGTCGTGATCTCCGAATCGACGCGACGGTTACTCGGCAAGACCTTCGAACTGAAAGCGCTCGGGCTACAGGAGCTGAAGGGGTTCAGAGCTCCGGTTCCAGCCTGGTCAGTCGTGCGCGAGATCGAAAATGTCAGCCGGTTCGAAGCGTCGCGTTCGGAGGTGTTGACGCCGTTCGTTGGCCGCGAGCACGAGATCGCGCTGCTCCTTGACCGCTGGCGCAGTGCCACGGAGGGCGCGGGTCAGGTCGCGCTATTGTCGGGGGAAGCGGGCATCGGCAAGTCGCGCATCCTGGCAACGCTGCGCGAGCGCATCGGCAGTGAACGCCACCTTGCGCTGCGCTATCAATGCTCGCCGCATCACGTCAACGACGCGTTCCATCCGGTGATCGGCCAGATCTGGCGCGGCGCGGGTTTTGCGAGCGGCGAAGCACCTGCCGCGCGGCTGGACAAACTGGAGACGATGATCGCACGCACGGGCCTCGAAAGTGGCGGGATCACGCCTTACCTGGCATCCCTGCTGGCGATCCCGACCGAAGGGCGGTATCCGGCGCTCGAAATGGCGCCAAGCGAGGTGAAGGAGCGGACCATCGCCGCGATGATCGCTCTGGTGGTCGAGCTTGCGAAAACAGTGCCGCTGCTGATGCTGCTTGAAGACGCGCATTGGATCGACCCCACCTCACTCGATCTGCTCGGCCGGCTCGTCGAAAAAATACAGCACCTGCCCGTGCTGCTCATCATGACGTTCCGGCCGGAGTTTGTAGCTCCCTGGGTCGGCCGCGCGCATGTCACCGCCCTCTCGCTCAACCGCTTTGGGCGAAGCCAGGCCGTAACGATGATCGATCGCATTACATCGGGCAGGACGCTGCCCACGGAAGTGCTTGAGCAGATCGTGGCCAAGACCGACGGCGTGCCGTTGTTCATGGAGGAGTTGACCAAGAGCGTGCTCGAATCCGGCCTGTTGCGCGAGGAGAACGGGACCTATGTCCTGGCCTCCGCACTGACGCCGCTGGCCATCCCATCGACCTTGCACGACTCACTGACGGCGCGGCTGGATCGCCTGTCGCCGATCAAGGAGATCGCCCAGGTCGGGGCGGTGATTGGGCGCGAGTTCTCTCATAATCTATTGGAAGCGGTATCGCCGATCACGGGGCGGGCACTGGATGATGCCCTGCACCAACTGATGGAAGCCGAACTGATCTATCAGCGTGGTGACGCGCCGATGACGAGCTACATCTTCAAGCATGCGCTGGTGCAAGATGCCGCCTACGCCTCGCTGTTGCGCAGCCGGCGTCAGCGCATCCACGCCGACATCGCGCTGGCGCTGAAGCAGCATTTCGCCGACGAGGAATATCCGCCGGCCATTATCGCCCATCATTTCACCGAGGCGGGTCTCGCCGAACAGGCGGCGCCCTGCTGGTTAGCGGCGGCGGAACTGGCGCTCTCGCAGTCGGCCCCAACGGAAGCGGAGCGTCACGCCAGCGCCGGCCTGGCGTTGATCCCGCGCGTGAGGGAGGGACCGGAACGCGACGCCCTCGAACTGGGGCTTCTGGTCGCCCGCGCCAACGCCCTGGTGCCGCTGAAGAGCATTTCCGCACCGGAAACATTCGTCGCCCTGACCGCGGCCAAACAGCTGCTGGACCGAGGCGTCGGCACCAATTTGCAGCGCGTTTCGATTCTGTTCGGGCTTTGCTCCGCCACCACCCTAAGGGCGCGAATGCAGCCGGCGCTCGACCTCGCCCATCAGATCATCGAAGTCGCCGAACGGCAGGACGACCCGACCTACCAGCTTGTCGCCTACCGTATGCTCGGCACCAATCAATATTATGCGGGGCAGAACCGCGAAGCGCTCGAGAGCCTGCAGAGGGGCAAGAAATACCGCGACCCGCGCCGGCAAAGGGCG
Source organism: Bradyrhizobium erythrophlei (assembly GCF_900129425.1). Lineage (NCBI taxonomy): Bacteria > Pseudomonadati > Pseudomonadota > Alphaproteobacteria > Hyphomicrobiales > Nitrobacteraceae > Bradyrhizobium > Bradyrhizobium erythrophlei. The sequence goes on from NZ_LT670817.1 coordinate 6,066,654, forward strand.
CTCAGCTACCGTTTCGGATGGGATCCAAGCCTCGCTGTTCTCTGTTTCGAAGTATTGGTGCGGCTGTCACTCGGCCTTCTCGACAGCGCCGCGCAACTCAGCGAACAGGTGAGAACCGAAGTTTCAAGCCACGGGCATGCCACCACGATCGCCTCCGCCACGTTTTGCGCCGGCACCTGGCCCCAGCTGGTGCTGGGCGATCTTGAGGCATTGGAACGCGATAGCGCCGAGCTCGCTGCCTATTGCGCCGAAAAAAAGGTCGAGCAGATCCGCCTGCTGGCCAGCTATCACTACGCCTACGCCCGCGCCATGCGCGAACCGGTTGAGGCAAACATCGCCGCTCATCGCGCCGCCCTCGATGGGGTCCGATCGGCGGGTGGGCTCATCGCCAGTTCCTTGCTTCTATGCAATCTCGCCGAAGCTTCTTTGATGGCGGGTGATGTGGCCCGAGCCGGGGCGGATCTGGAAGATGGCTTCGCCTTCGTCGAACAATCCGGGGAAGGTTATTGGCTTGCCGATTTGCATCGGCTCAGCGGGCATGTTGCGCTCAGGCGGCCGGGGCCGGACCGGCTGCGCGCGGAGGCCTTTTTCAAAAAAGCAATTGAGGTCGCCCATAACCAGGAAGCCCGCCTACTCGAACTGCGCGCTGCGACAGACCTCGCCCGGCTTTGGCGCGACACCGCGTCGGATCGTGATGGCCGCGCGCTGCTGGAGCCGATCCTGGCCACGATCGAAGGCGGCGAGACGACCAGCGATGTCCGCAATGCACGCGCCTTGCTTGCAGGGATCGTTTGAATGAGAGGGTCTTCCGCGCGGCCGTGATCGGCAGCCGTCGCTGCCTGGGCATTCAAATCGACAAATGTCGTAACGTTTGCAAACTTGGCATCAACAGGAATGCGACGCCTTGCAGTCTCACGAAATCAATCAGTCCCTTGATCGCAATCGTGCCCTTGTCGGTGGGAATGCTGAAGGTTGTTGATGCACTGGGTATCGACCGGTTGCCGACCAGGGGATCCTGGCCGTGTCGGTCGCGGTACACGTCGCTGAAATCGGTCTTTCCGATCCAGCGGGTCAGGGAATAGATCTGTTGATTGATATTCGCGCACAGGAACATTCCGACGATTCCGCGATCGCATCCGTCGTCCGTCTCGCCGGTCAAGGGTGGCCCATAAGGCGATCCACGGCGCAGCACACGCGGGAATCCGGCGGGAAACATGGATTTGTTGACAAAATTCAGCGGCTGATCCCGGCCATTAACAATCCGGATGTGCGCGGCGAAAGGGCATTTGAGCCCGTTGGGATCATCCGCATATCCAAAGTCGTTCGCCGTCGCCAGCGCCGGGTTCATCCCGTCGGGAGACAGGCTTAAAGGCGTCCCGTCGCGCCAGCGCCCCATCAATTTTGCCGCAAGCCATTCCTCGGCATCGCCCTGCGGCAAATGAGGTGCGGCGACGGGAGCCCGCTCCCTGAGAAATTTGTTAAAGGCGGCCACATCCTGATGCAGCCAGAAATATCCGACATATGATCCATCCGTCGTCAGCGCCTTCCACGGATCGTCTTTCGGAAACGATTGTGCATTTTCCAGCCAATCGCCAAGCAGGAATTGTCCGCGCGGCAACAGATCCGGCCTGTCGGGGACATCGTCCCAGTTGATCGGCGGATGCGAGATCCCGTCTTCATAACCGAAATGCAGCTTACGCCCGTCATAGGCCCTGCCGGTTATTGCCTCGCCACCGGACGAGGCAAACAGCTCCCGCAATCCCGTCCTGGCCGCGGATTCTCGAAGCCATGTTGTTGTGCTTTCGAGGGCCGCTTCGGTCATGCAGTAGAGGTGGCAAATCAAATCGATGTCGGCGCTTTTGAATTGCTGTCCCCACCAATTGGCCGGTGCACCGGCGCCGAACGCGCCGAGGGATTCCTGATGCGGATCGTCGCGAAAATCCCAGGGAAAAGCCGCTGCCGCCTGATCGACGCCGCCGTTATCGTCGAACGCTCCGATTTTCACCAGGCCGGTCCAACTGATGGCGATATTGATGAGCGGCTCAGGCGTTGCGCTCAGATCGCGACCACCGTGCGCTACGGAATCAACCCATTCCCTCACGAACGCGCGTGCACCCTTCTTGTTACCGATCGAAAAGATCAGATGCCGCGAGATCGGATAGGCGCAGGGCTTCAGGATTATGGCCTGAACATTGCTCCGATCGAACGGCCGGCCCATTGATTCCTCCACTGCAGCAGCGCTGCACGGGCGATCGCCGCCAAAGACAGGAAGAGCTATCGCGCGCGACGCGCCCCTAGTCGGCGAGTTTCGCCAATATGTCTTTCACTTCCCTCTGGCCGTAAGCTGAAAACAAATACCCCGCCACACCGCCGTTAGCATCGGGTTCACCTGTCGTCGATTCGCCGAGCGATCGAACCTGCAGAACTTTCGAAGCGTTGAAAAAATCGTTCTGGTTGTTGATTTGATCCCAGGGCGGGGCACCTTCCGCGAGAGAAAACATCATTTTGAACACGTCGGGCAGATTTACGCGAAAGAATTCCGTGTAGGCCAGGTGATCTCCGTCATACTCGGTCAGGACCATCATATAGCGATCGTCAATCACCAGGATGCGGGCGAAATGAACGAGCTTGCACGACGTGAGCACCGAGTCGATCGCTGGCTGAATCTGGCTGGCGAAAACCTTTTTTACGTCCTGGAGTTTCTGAAGTGTCTCAGCGTCCTGCTTGATTTTAAAAGTCAAATTCAACGCATGTGCCATGGCCTTGTTCTCCTCGCTGCGGGGTCCTGTTCGGCTGTATTCAACACGCGAGGAAGCGGACCCTTACGTTCCATTCCGCGCCGGATCGGCCCACCCAGGACCGCCCACAATTTCATTGCAAATATCAAGTTCAACCAGCAAACTGCACAACGACCGGTTCAGAAACAGGTCATGTGCAACCTCTCAGTATAGAGGCCAAAAAACATAGAGGCCAATAAAAATATTGAAGCCAAGAAATGACCGTTTTGATTTTAAGCGGGCTTTTCAATGATCAACGCCCTACTCGCTCCGCTCCTGGCTATTTTTCGCGATGCCCGGCAGTGGCTTTCCGGACTTGCCGGTCGGAGCCCTGCTGGTGGGCGTACGACGGCGTTAACCGCCGACCCGAAGACACGATGATTGATCGATTGCATCATAGCGCGAGCTATACCGCGCGATAACTTTGGAGGAGAATCCGATGTCGCAAACTGCCGATGGACCGAGCCTTATCGACAAGCTGCGTAGTTTTGAAAGGACAACCGCTCAGGGCCTCAGTTCGATGTGGGGTTTGGTGCTTGACCACCTTTCCGAAAAACATGCCAAGGCTGCAGGCTCCTGGGCGGTCGAGCAGGAAGGCGGCGTCGGGCGCACCTCGGATGGCATTCTGGTGACCAGCAAAGAACTGGTGATGCAGGTTCTGCTCAACGCAGACGGAAATTATACCATCGAGGGCTATCAGGCGCGCATGAACCAAAGCATTGGGCTGATTTATCTCGGCATGGATTGGGGACCGGAATACGTAAAGCAATCGACCAGATCCAACGAAGCGATTGGAAAAGTCACCAGGAGGGAGGCGTTCGAACGCGCACTGAAGGAGACGCGTGCCGCGCTCGCTGCGTTGCCAGATCCCGGCGCCTTCGACATCCAGGAGATTTCGGATGTCGTCTTCGCCGCCTTGTGCAACTATTGGTTCGATATACCCGACGGGGAATTCGTGAGGGCGGGTGGCTTTCGGTTGGCAAATGTTCTTCCGCCAGGACGCTGCCCGGGCGATTACACCCCTCCTTCCGGTTACATTGTCCATCCCGACCCGGATGTCCTGCTCACCTTCCTCGGCCAACGAACCGGCCAGATCCTCAGGGAGGCGGTCGGCAAGTTCGTGGCTGCGCGCCGCGCCTCGGGAAACCCTCCGCTCGGCTCCATTACCAAGGCGCTGTTCGAGGAATTTCCAAACAGTCCCGGCGATGACGACCTGCTGGCGCGGACCATTGTCGGGGTCATGATGGGCGCGCTGCCGACGATCAACGGCAACCTCGTCACCATCGTAAAGACCTGGCAAAAAACCGCGACGCTGCTGGCGCTGCAGGCAAAGCTCAAAAGCAGCACCGAGCCTGACGAGTTTGTTCGCGCCCACGAGGTGATCGAACAGCCGATGCAAGAGACGATGCAGATGACGCCCACGCCGGACGCGCTGTGGCGCATGGCGGTCAAGGACCACACGCTCGGAACCACACATCCGGTGCAGGTCCATGCGGGCGACAAGATTTATCTCAGCGTCGTGAGGGCCACTCAGGAAGACCTCGGTAACGGCATCACGGACGTCCATCCGCTGTTCGGCGGCAATCGAAGCGTGTCGCCTCATCCGACCCACGCCTGCCCAGGGTTTGAGATGGGATTCGGCATCTTGCTTGGCGTCGTCTACGGGGTTGTGGACTGGCGACCCAAAACGAGCGGCGGCTAAGGACGCAATGGCTCAACAAAAGCCCCGGCCGATGCCGGGGCTTTTTACTTTGCTTGTTAGAAACTGAATCAGTACAGCCGGCGACGAGACGGCAAACCCGTGTTAACGCCGGACCAAGTCATATCGAGCACGCGTTGACGAAATAGCCGCACGCGATGGCCTTCTAAAATCCAAAAAGCGGCTTCTTTCGAATGGAACTCGCGGCGAGCAACCCTGAATTTTCTTGATTGCCGGCGAAAAACCACGAATGTCAATCGCGCACGCTTTCCGATTCAATTGATCTCGAACATCAAAGGATTTCATGGCCGAACCCATTCGCTTGGAGACCAAGAAGACCAAGACCGTAAAAGCCAAAAAGCCGGTGAATATGGTGCTTCGGTTGCTCGGGCCGGGCCTGGTGACCGGCGCCGCCGATGACGACCCATCGGGCATCGCAACCTATTCGCAAGCCGGGGCGCAGTTTGGTTACGGCCTGCTTTGGACGGTGTTTTTGACAACGCCGTTCATGATTGCAATCCAGTTGGTGAGCGCACGCATCGGCAGGGTAACCGGCAAGGGACTCGCCGCCAATGTGATGGAGGTGGCGCCGCGCTGGCTGGTGCTGGCATTGGTTTTTCTGCTGGTCGCAGCCAACACGTTCAACATCGCGGCCGATATCGCCGCGATGGGAGAATCGCTCTCGCTTGTGATCGGCGGCCTCAATCACGAACATGCTCTGATCTTCGCAGCGGCATCGACCTTGCTGCAAGTCTTCGTGCCGTACCGCCGGTATACACCGGTGCTGAAATTTCTGACCCTCACGCTGTTCGCATATGTAGCGACCGCGCTGACCGTGAACATTCCCTGGAGCACTGCGCTGCTGGCGGCGATCTGGCCAAAGCCCACCATCAACGCGGACTATTTCCTGATGGTGGTGGCCGTTCTGGGTACCACCATCAGCCCCTATCTGTTTTTCTGGCAGGCTTCGCAGGAAGTCGAGGAAATGAATCAGGGCCGAATAAGCCGTCCGCTTCGGGATCTGACCAGAGGGGGTGACCCGGAGCTTGACCGCATCAAGATCGATACAACAGTTGGCATGATCTTCTCCAACGTGATCGCCTTCTCAATTATTCTGACCACCGCCGCCGTTTTGAACGCCAACGGCGTCACCAACATCAACTCGGCAACGCAAGCTGCCGAAGCCCTGAGACCGCTGGCAGGTGATTTTACTTTTCTGCTCTTCGCCCTCGGTATTATCGGCACGGGCATGCTGGCGATCCCGGTGCTGGCCGGCTCCGCTGCCTATGGAGTGTCCGAAGCCTTCGGATGGCACGCCACGCTGGAAGCAAAAGCTCCGGATGCAGTCGGATTCTATACGATTATCGCAACCGCCACCGTTATCGGATTCGGGCTCGGCTTTACCGGAATAGATGCCATTCACATGCTGGTCTGGAGCGCCGTGCTTAACGGAATCGTCGCGGTTCCGATCATGGCCATGATGATGGTGATCGTCACGAATTCCAGACTGATGGGACGGTTCAGAGCCAAGCGCTGGCTAGTTGTTTTGGGTTGGGTCGGTACCGGGTTGATGGCGGTAGCGGTTGTTGCTTTGTTTTGTTCGTTCCTCCTGGGATAGGAGGCTAACTCGCATAGAGCGGTTGCGGCTATTTCACCCGCCGGCCCTGATAGAAGCCCTTGTTCGTCGTATTTTGCTTGATGTTGGCAGTGTCGCCCTGTTCGGCGGTATTTTGCGCATGATCCTCCTTCACCGAGGTATCACGGGCGGCATCCGCATTGGCGGGTTTGGGTCCCTTGTTGCTTCGATTCCCTGGCGGGATGGGCGGCATATGACTTGTCATCGCGGTTCCCTGCTATTCAAAATGGTCTAGCACCGACTCAAGTTTCGCCTCGGACAATCGTTCGGTGTCATCATCGGCTGATTTCACGCTTGCGTCGCGGGATCAATCAAGCCAGCCTCACCGCACGCCTCAGTGCGGTTCTAGCAAAACTACGCTGACCAAAGTTGTGCCGTTGCCAATCATATCGAGTTCGCGCGCGGCAGCACGGCTTACGTCGATGATGCGACGACGGCCATAGGGGCCGCGATCCGTTATCCGCACGATAACGGTCTTTCCGTTACGGAAATTCGTCACCAGCACGTTTGTGCCAAACGGCAACGTGCGATGAGCGGCTGTAAGTCCCGTCGGACCTGTTACCTCGCCGCTCGCAGTGCGACCGCCGCCGTAGAACGAAGCCATTCCGTTTTCAGCGCGAAGCGAGGTCGTAGCCATTGAAAGCAACACAACTGCTACTGCTACGGACAATTTTAAGACACTCATCGGTTACGAACGCCGGATGAACAACTAAGTTCCCGCTACGGCGCGCCTATAGTTGAACGTTGGGCCTAGATGGCAATCTGCCGCCCGATCTCGACGACCTGATCGGTGGGGAGATTGAAGAAGTCGCTGATATGGACAGCGTTGCGCTCCATCACAGCGAAGAATTGCTCCTGCCAGGCGGGCAAGCCTTTGCCGTCCTCGCGTCCGATCACCGTCTCGTGGCCGACGTAATAGGTGACATCGTCGAGGTCGATCGTACACCCCAGCGCTTTGCTGGCGGCGAGCAGTTCCGGAATATGTGGCCGCTCCATGAACCCGAAATGCGCTTCGGCGCGCCAAAAATTCGGTGCGACTTCCGTAATTGCAATTCGGTTGCGGGATGCGACCCAGGGCACTGACAAGGTATCCACGCGCAGCACGAACAGATGCTCGTGCAGGGCGCGGTTATGCTTGACGTGCCAGACCATAACCGGCGGCGTATCCCGGTCGGTCCGGGTCGGGAACACGGCCGTGCCGGGAACGCGCGGCATGTTTCTTGCGGCGATCTTGGCCATGAATTCCGGGACCGGGATCAGCGCTTCGTGTATCCGTTCCGCGACAGCCGCGGAGCCGCGGTGCCAAATCCACATCACGCTGTAGACCAACACAGCCAGGATCAACGGGACATATCCGCCCTCGGCGATCTTGGTGAGATTGGCAAGAAAGAAGGCACTGTCGACGACAAGAAAACACCCCGCGACTGAGCCGGCAGCCAACGGGCTCCAGCCCCAGATCTCGCGCATCGCAATGAACAGCAGCGCCGACGTCATCAGCATGGTCAGCGACACGGCGATGCCGTAGGCGGCCGCCAGATTGTCGGATTTGCCAAAGCCGATCGTCAACCCGACGGTCACAATCATCAGCAGCCAGTTGACGGCGCCGACGTAAATCTGCCCATACCCTTCCGATGAGGTCTGCTTGATCGAGAGGCGCGGCAACCAGCCGAGCTGGATCGCCTGCCGTGTCATCGAGAAGGCGCCGGTGATGATCGACTGACTGGCGATGATTGTCGCCACCGTCGCCAGCACAATCAGCGGGATCAGCAGAACCGCGGGACAGAGCCGAAAGAAGATGTTGCCGTCCGTCGGGGCGCCTTCAAGCACGAGCGCTGCCTGTCCTGCATAGTTCAGGATCAGGCTTGGAAAGACCACCGCGAACCAGGCCAGTTTGATTGGTCCCCTGCCGAAATGTCCCATATCGGCATAGAGCGCCTCGGCGCCGGTGACGCAGAGAAATACCGCGCCCAGCACCAGAAAGCCTGTTGCGCCATGCGAGAGCAGGTAGGACAGGCCGTAGGCGGGGTTGAGTGCGGCGAATACGGAAGGATGCTGCACAATGCCGGAAATCCCCATCGCCGCCATTGCGAGAAACCAGACCAGCATCACCGGGCCAAACCAGTGACCGATCGATGCGGTTCCGCGTGATTGAATCGCAAAGAGCGCGACCAGGATGGCGACGGCGGCGGGAACGACACAGGGCTGCAGGGCGGGTGTCGCCATGTTGATGCCCTCCAGCGCCGACAGCACCGAGATCGCCGGTGTAATGGCGCCGTCACCGTAGATCAGTGCCGCTCCGAACAAGCCGAAGGCGACGATGGTCGGCCGATGCTGCTTCTTCACCCCCAACAGGGCCATTAAGGCAAGGATGCCGCCCTCGCCGTCATTGTCGACGCTCATGGCAAACGAGACATATTTCACGGTGGTGATGATGAAGAGAGTCCAGAGCACCAGCGAAAGCGCGCCGAGGACAACACTTGCGTCGGGCGAAGCTTCAGCCGTGCCAAGAATGGTTTTGAACGTATAGAGCGGACTGGTTCCGATATCGCCAAACACGATGCCGAGTGCCGACAGGGCGAGAACGGGCAGCTTGCCCTGCGGAGGTTGCCGGGCAGTTTCGACCGCAAGGGGTGCTGGAGTTTCGCTCAATGTGCCGCCAATTCTGTGATGGTATCAGCAGCAGATAAGCCGAACTCAGAGCAACAGCCAATCGGTTTCGTGCAATTATCGCCTTCCATTGCGACAGCTAAACGACCGACGGGCCGATTGTTCCAACCGACCGCGTGCTTCCGGGCCCTATTCCGCGGCCAGCCCGAACCCAGTCGTTTGCCCGTCGGGGGTGGCGATCAGCCGCTCTGGGACCAGCAGCAGGGTTGGAAGGATCAGGGCATAGACGATCGTGATCGCGATGACGCAGACCGTAAAGCCGCCGAAGTGGTCATAAAGGCTGGTCCCGAGAACATCACCAAATCGCGAAACGACGAAATAGAGGCTGCTCGACATCATCAGCGTCGTCCCCTGCAGGCCGCGAGGGCAGGAGCGAATGATCAAATCCATATAGGCGCCGGTGGCGACTCCGCCCATCAGGCCGATGGGTACCGCGGCGATCAGGGCCCCCGTCATCGTATGAATGAAAAGCAACGGAATCATCTGTGAAACGGCAGCAACGGTCCCCCACAACAACAGCGTTTTGAGGGGAAACCTGCGGCAGAGAAATCCGTACGCGATGAACGTCGGAATGAACGAGGCGGCGAAGATCGCATTCCACTGCCCCCATTGGGCATCGGTGGCATGCAGGCTGTTCTGCAGGTGATACTGAAGCGGGGTGGCCGAACCGGGCGCGAAATTCCAGAGCAGCCAGATCAGCAGAGCCGGATAAATCGGCCGGTGACGGACCAGCCGCTTCACATCCGCCATCGGGTGACCGTCGGTCACGTTTTCGACCCTGACGTTGTCGAATACCTCTCGCGGCTTCGACAGCGCATAGAGGGCCACGGCGGTCATGATCGCTGCGCCTACAAGAAACAGGATACGGACGGCCTGATCAGGGTTTTTGACTTCGAGCAGGTCACTAAGCGAGCCCCCGATCAGCAACGCCACCACAGTGGGAATTGACAGAAAGACATTCCACACCGCGCTGATTTGCCCGGTCATCGCGTGTTGCTGTCCGATCGCCGAAGTCAGTCCGTTTTGAGCGCTGGCGACAAAAAGGAATGAGGTCGTCAGCAGGACGACGGCGGCAAACAGTGTTGCGTAGCCCATGGGCGTGAACGCGAAGAAAACGTAGAGCAAGGCGCTGATTCCGCCGAACACCAGCATAAATCCGCGATCCCGCATCCCGAGCGGATTCCATGTATCGCGGATAAATCCGAACACAAACGAGAGATATAGAGGGATCGCAGCTGCTAATCGGAAATTGGCGACCTCATGCGCTGTCAGGTGCAGCCTATTCTTCAGAAAGAAGCTGATCGGAATATCGATCAGGCCGCCTGAAGGTCCACCGAGAGCCAACAGAACGATCAAGATGCCGAGATAAAGAAAAATGCGCAGGCGCACCGGACGTGACAGGTCGGCGGGACCGACAGCGACAGCCTCCGCCGTGTCTGCGGAACGGTCATCCGGCGTCGCACGCGATCTGTCCTCAGGAAATGACAAAGCGAGGCATTTCAAATGTCACTCACGGGTATCGCACCCCAGGGTGCATTTGCGGCAATCACCCTGCAAACGCTGCGATGGCCGCGATCGCTGCCGCGGTCGCAACGCTCAATGGCCAACCGCACGCGCCACCTGGGCAGCGAGTGACTCAGCCAGCATGTGACAGCCCTCGGGAGTCAGATGCACGCCGTCGGGCTGGTGTGGCAATCCACCAAACATGCTGTTTCCGAGCATGATGACCGGAATATTTCGGGCAGAAAGGCGGCTTTGAATCTCCGCCGTCCGGTCAACCGTTCCCTTTCGCCGGTCGTTTCCACCGGGTTGCAAAATAACGGCACTCGTCCCCTTCGGTACGGCCTGGTCTAAACGTCTCAGCATCCCTTCCGTGGTGTCGCCGTTGATCCCGGCATTCACCACGTGGACGCCGGACCCCCTCGCCCGCAATATTGCCTCGAGCTGCGCGGGATAGGCCTGGTTGCGCGCGACGCCCTTGCCGTAGGTATTGCTTGCACCGAGCGCTACGACCGTGGCCGCCTCCGCCGGTGTCCCAAGCAGCAGGATCGCCCCGAACAGCGTCAAGCATCCAATGAGCATCGGGTGAAGAAAACGTGCTTTCATATTTTTCTCGTTGAAAAAATCGCTGAAAATCGAACGAGTGAGACGCCTGTTGGTACCTGAAATCAGAAGGCCGGGGAAGCTCGATGCCGTTGGCCGTCGCCTCATAAACGACGGTGCGTTGATGACTCTGTGCTTCTACACCAACCCTAATTCGGCCGGATGGACCCCCGCAAAAATCCTTCCAACGCTCGCGGCTCTCAGCCGAAACACGCGCTGGCACAGCCATGCGAACATCGCATGATAGTCGGTCAGGACGGGATAGTCCCGGTTTTGAAAAAGATTTGCCAGGTCGATTTTGACCTGTTCGCCGAGAATACGGCCGCCATTAATGCCCCCAGCCCATCGCCCAATAGACCCCCTGCCGTGGCCGTGATCCCAGTTCTCCCGAAGATCGGCCAAACCCGGAGATCACGACCACGACAGAGCCGCCCTCGGAATTGGTCCTCTGGAACAAATTTTCTCCCAAAGGCTTATCCGGAAATGACCGATCCTCTCGAACAGATTCTCGCTCCAGCCGTGGTCGAACGGGCCATGAGTATCTATGAGAGTTTTAGAGACCGTCAGCATGCCGATATCGTTCAGGCGCGCAAAGCGCTCACCCGGCATGTCTACGGTTTGATCTGCGGCGGAGAGACCAGCGGCGAACGGCTGACGGTTTCAGGATTGACCTACCTGAAGCAGCTAGAGCGCGAACGCCAAACCGTTAGGCGAAAGCTGGGCAATCGATGAAAATCCGCAAGCACTCAGAGAGCCATCTGGTGGAACTCGATGACGGATCGAAATGGCAAATCTTTCCCGGTGACCTTGACGTTACCCTGAACTGGCAGCCGGACACGGAGCTGAACCTGGTGCGCATCGCGAACGATGCCAGTTCCCATGCGCTCGTCAGCGAGAGCGACAACAGCAGGGTCCGCGTATTGCCGCAGGACGAGAACTGGCCGGTGAAAGAAGTGAAGAACACTCTCAAGGACGGCTGAGGGATCGGCTAAGTCACAAGAAGCACGGCGATAACCGCACTGGCGATCAACGCAGAATGCCGGATTTCCAGCCGGGTCAGTCCGATGTCGTTGTGGGCGACGTGTCCGAGCATGACGGCCACCAGAGCGGCGCAACCGGCCAAGACGGTAAGCGCGATCATCAAGCCCAGCCGCTTCCTCATGACCCCAGGATCCCCCTCCGAAGCTGCTCTAACCCGCCAGTTCCGAATACCGCGTTGTCGGTACCTCGGCCTCGATCGCCCGCTCCTCGGCGATTATCTTCGGCTTGCGCAACCAGACATAAATCTGGGCTGCGATCAGCACGACGCAGATCAGGAGGAAGAAGGCGCTGATCGGACGATCGATAAAGGTCGTCAGATCGCCGCGCGAGATCAACAGACTGCGTCGGAAGTTTTCCTCGAAACGCGGCCCAAGCACGAAGCCAAGCAGGATCGGCGCGGGGTGGAAATCGAGACGCAGCAGGATGTAGCCTGCAACACCTATGACCAGGGTCTCGCCGACCTGGAACATGTCGTTGTTGGCGGCATAGACCCCGATGCAGACGAAGAACATCGCGCTCGGATAGAGGTAGCGGTAGGGGATGCTCAGCAGCTTCACCCACAAACCGATCATCGGCACGTTGAGAACAACCAGCAGGATGTTGCCGATCCAGAAGCTCGCGATCAACCCCCAGAAGATGTCCGCGTGCTGGCTGATGAGCTGGGGACCTGGAACGATACCGTGAATGATCAGCGCGCCCAGCAGCAACGCCATCACGGTGTCGCCGGGAATGCCGAGGCTCATGGTCGGGATGAAGTCGCCCTGCACCGAGGAGTGCGTCGAGGCCTCGGGACACGCGACGCCTTCGATGGCGCCGTGGCCGAAACGTTCCGGCGTCTTCGATATCTTCTTCTCGGTGGCGTAGGACACAAATGACGCAATCGTCGGTCCGGTACCCGGAATCAGCGCACAAAGACTGCCGATAAAGGTGCCGCGGATCATCGGCCAGAACGCCAGCTTGAGATCGGCCTTCGACGGAAACATGTCGGAGATTCCGACCTTGGCGTATCTCATATCGACGGTTTCGGTATTGTTGATGCTGTTCATGAATTCGGCGATACCGAACATGCCGAGCGCCAGCGCGATGATTTCGACGCCGTCGAACAGTTCGGTGATCCCGAAGGTAAAGCGGGGCTGCCCGGTCTCGATATCGGATCCGACGATACCGACCAGCAGGCCGAGAACCGTCATGGCGATGCCCTTGAGCGGCGATCCCTTCGCCAGTGTCGAGCCTGCGAGCAATCCCACCAGCATCAGTGAACAGACTTCGGCGGGCCCGAATTCGAGCGCCATCTTGACGAGGAACGGCGCCAGGAAAATCATCTCGGTGATGCCGAAGGATGCGCCGATGAAGGCGGCGATGATGGTGATACCCAGCGCTGTGCCGCCCTTGCCCTGCTTTGTCAGTGGAAACCCATCCAGACAAGTCACGGCGTGAGGCGGATGACATGGCAGGTTCAGCAGAATCGAGCAGATAGCTCCGCCGTATTGGGCGCCATAGTAGACGCCGGACAGCATCAGGATCGCGGGCACCGGCGGCATTCCGAAAGTCAGCGGGAGCAGAATTGAAATCGTTGCGACGGGTCCCATTCCCGGCAGCACGCCGACGAGGTTGCCGACCAGCACGCCGAGAAAGCAATACATCAGGTTGTGCGGCTCAAGCGCTACACCGAAGCCGTACCAGAGATCGGTAATTGCAGTTGAAATCACAGGTTGACCCCCCGCAGCAGCGGGAACGGAATGCTCAGCAGATAATGGAACAGCAGCACACCGAACACAGTGACACCGGCCGCCAGGATGGCCGAGGATTTATAGGTGCCCGTCTTGTCTCCGAGCGCGCAGACAAAGACGCAGGTGAATACGGCCGGGATCATGCCGGCGTAGGTGCCCAGGATGATGAACAGGATCGGACCGCCGATGATGCAGAGCCAGCCGAACCATTGCGGGTTGTCCGGAAGGAATTTCTTGTCATCGTCTTCCGACGGTCCCAACGCGGTGCCCGCGATCAGGATGCCAAGAAATGCCAGGACGATGCCCAGCATGACCGGCATGAATCCGGGGCCCATTCTGGCGAGGCTGCCGAACTTGTAGCCGGCACCTGTCACGGCGGCTCCCACGCCGAGCAGAAGCATCAGTCCGCCGGCATAATAATCGCGTTTTAGCTTGAAATTCCCCAGCAAAGGTGTCCTCCCAGGACGGTTTTTGAGCGTTTTGACCCTACCCGTAGAGGCGAGGCCTGTCGATATAGTCCGGGGAGCGGACATTCATCAAGCCGGAACGGCTGTTTGGCGCCGCGACGAATTGGCCGATTTCGATTTCGAGCCAAATCCCCGCGACCGTGGCCTGCGAACGAAGATGACCGTTGCGCGTTGAGCCGAATGCCCAACAAAGCAACACCACCCGTGGAGAGCACCGGGCCTATGGGAATGCAGCCGGCGGAGCATGGCCGGTCGGCGCCGATGCAGATGCTGCCGGCGATGCCGGGCGCCAAGGGAGAAATGAAGGAAGAAGCGGCGGAAGAGAGCAAATCGACGCCCCCCGAGAAGAAACCGCGAACTCGAACCGAAGCCGTTCGCGCCGCGCGCGCCAGAATAACCCGGCGGAAGTCCCTGCGAAAGCAGCGGGACGCCCAGAAGGCCTAGGGGAGCGCCGTCCGCGCGCTGTCGGGGGAGCCCTAGCTGTGTCGCGTTCGCGATCGAGGTATTGCAAATAGATAAGCCTGTGAACGGACAGGCAATGCGGATCATGCTTGCCTTCCATAAAGACCTTCCAAGGATGCTGCGACAGGCGCCCCCGGGTACCCTGTAGCTCAATCGGGCTCGCCTCGTACGCCCTGGTAGTTCGATCGCGCTTCGGACCGGTTGCAATCGCCTTGGGTGACCCGGCGGGCCCATGCGGCGCTACGAAAGTCGACCTTGGGACGCACGAAATCAAAGGGCGACGGCATTTCCGTCTTAGAGGGGTATCGATCGTCGCCCGCCTTCCCTGAGGTAAAGGCAGCAGGCGTTTTCGTTCCGAAAAACTTGCAGCTTCCTTGAAGCTATTTTAGGGGGGCAGACCGGCCGCAAGGGCTTTGCTTTGGCAGAACACCGCCGGGCGCTATAGCCCCCAAAGGCCTAGGCTCCAATCGCCGCTCTCAGTGCATTGACTATTGAGAAATGGCTGGGGGCGGTGACCCAGGGGTCAATGACGCGCAATTCATCATCGGCCCGCCTTCGCGCGACCCGTACGCGGTCGCCGGGTGCTGCCAACTATTCGCTGGTCATTGCCGCCGGCGTCGGGTGAGAAGTCATTCCGCCCGAAATCTGCGATGCTATGAGAAATGCCGCAACGACGGCCGGCAGGCTTATAAGCCTGAGAAATTGATCCACCGAGAGCATAGCGATCGTCCCCCCAAGAGCCGCTTCAGAAGGCTGAGTTCAATTTACCCTTTGCGCGGCCTGCTGACCGCTGGTCAGAAGCTGGTCTGTGTAGGCCGCCCCGGAAATCGCGAGCAGCGCCAAAATCGATATAACGGCCAGTGTCCTCATACCGCGATCGTCGTTTTCGATTGTGGCCAAAAGCGTCAAAGCTTGGCGCATTTTTGAGGCCAACAAGGGAAACATCGTGGCGGCTACTAAGGTGCCGGGACGCTTATTCGAGGCCCCTCGTCAGGGCCGAGCGCCTTGGCGGTCTTGAGATTGACCACGAGGTCCAACTGGCTGGATCGCTGGACGGGAGGCAATTGCCGCCGATGTCATACTCGAAATCGGTAAGGCCGTGATATTTCCGCCCTACCCCGCGGGCGTTCGGCGGACGAGTATTGCCATCAATTGGTCGGCAGCCTACGCCGCTGCGGCGGTCCCGCGCGGACTCAATACGTACTCTTTAAGAACCGTGTTTTTGGCATCGACTTCGACGAGCGATACGTCATAGCTCCAGAGATCGGCAAGATGCTGAAGCACCCGCCTGGCGTCCGTCTCGTTCAATTGGGCGTCTTTCACGACGGCATGGCGCAACATCAGCCGGCGATCGCCGGCCAGGTCGACGTCGACCACCTCGATGTTGGGATCGATGAACCCTACGTCGTACTGCCGCGCCAATTCGCGGCGAACACGACGATAACCGCGCTCATCATGAATAGCATCCACTTTGACGCCGGCGCGTTCGTTCGGGTCGTCATGCAGATGGAACATTCGCAGATGTCGCATCAAGCGTGGGCTGAGGAACTGACTGATGAAGCTTTCGTCGCGATAGTTGGCCCAGACATCGCGCAGCACCGCCATCACGTCACCGGTTCCGGCGATGTCGGGGAACCACTCGCGATCCTCGTCGTCGGGATTTGAAACGATGCGTTCGATGTCCTGCATCATCGCGAAGCCGAGGGCATAGGGGTTGAAACCCGAAAAGCGCGGATCGTCGAAATCAGGCTGAAACACTACATTGGTATGCGACTGCAGGAATTCGAGAAAATTGCCGTCGGAAATAAGGCCCCGATCGTGCAGCGCGGTCATGATGCGGTAATGCACGTAGGTCGCAGTGCCCTCGTTCATGACCTTGGTCTGACTTTGCGGATAAAAATACTGCGCGATGTGGCGCACGATCCGGAGCAATTCGCGCTGCCAGGGCTGCAGGCGCGGCGCCGCCTTTTCGAGGAAATACAGGATATTTTCCTGTGGCAGTCCGAGCAAGCTGCGGCGTCGTTCGCTGCTCAGCAATTCCGCGCTCTTGACCGGCCCCGTCGGAACGGTCCGCCACAAATCGTTGAATGCGCTCTCTTCGTGCAGGCGGCGCTCTCCGGCGCGCTTTTCTTCGGCGCGAAGATCGAGCTTCTTTTTGCCGGGATAGCGATCGATCCCGTGCGACATTAGCGCGTGCGCGGCGTCGAGCGTCCGCTCCACCGCGAGCCGGCCATGCCGCTCGTCGCATTGCGCCACGTAAGCCTTGGCAAAGTCGAGGTAATCGAGAATCCCCTCGGCGTCCGTCCATTGCTTGAACAGATAGTTGTTCTTGAAGAAATGGTTGTGGCCAAACGCCGCGTGAGCGATCACCAGCGTCTGCATGGTCGCGGTGTTTTCCTCCATCAGATAGGAAATGCACGGCGAGCTGTTGATCACGATCTCATAGGCGAGGCCCATGAGGCCTTTGCGGTAGAACGTCTCGTGGTGCGCGAAGTGCTTGCCGAACGACCAATGCTTGTAGAACAGCGGCATGCCGACCGACGAATAGGCATCCAGCATCTGCTCCGCGGTGATGACCTCGATCTGGTTGGGATAGGTGTCGAGGCCCAGTTCGGTTCGCGCAATCTCCTCGCAGGCATCGTGGATACGCTGCAACTTTGGGAAGTCCCAGTCCGCTCCTTCAAAAAGGTGTTCGGCTGCCGCGGTCATGGCGCGGTTTTCTCCTGCTTGCGGCGACGGTGAAACAGGTCGTGAAAGACCGGAAAGATCTCACTGCGCTCGCTGACCTTGCGCATCGAGAGCGGCGCGCCGTCGGCGCGCAAGCGCTGATACAGCGCCCAAAGCGATGACTCGGACATATCGAACGTGCTGCCACCGGCCTCTCCGACTTCCAGGTAGGCAAAGAACTGGCTGACCGGAAGTATCATCTCGGTCAGCAGCCGGCCCACGGCAGCTGCATCCGAACTGGAATTATCGCCGTCGGAGGCCTGGGCGGCATAGATGTTCCAGTCCGCGGGACGAAACCGCGACCTGACGATCTCGTGCATCGCCTGCAGCGCACTCGACACCAGGGTGCCGCCGGACGCCGGGCCGTGAAAGAACGTATCCTCGTCGACCTCTTCGGCCCGATCGGTGTGGCGAATGAACACGATCTCGACATGCCGATAGCGCCGCGTCAAAAACACGTAGAGCAGCATGTAGAAGCGCTTGGCCAGATCCTTCATGTGTTCGGACATCGAGCCGGACACGTCCATCAGACAGAACATCACGGCCTGGGCCACCGGCTTCGGCACGGTTTCGAAGCGGCGAAATCGGATGTCGATCGGATCGATGAACGGAATCCGGCGAAGCTTTGCCTTCAATGCGTCGATCTCGGCCATCAGTTCGATGCGGCGCGCCTCGTCGCAATCTGCAAGTTCGGCCTCCAGTTGAGCGATCGTCTCCGGCCGCGGCCGCCGCAACGCGACCCGCCGGGCCAAAGCGAGCCGAACCGTGCGGCTCACCGAAATATTCGCGGGCGAACCGGAGGTCGAATAGCCGGCCCGGCGAAGTCCTTCGCTTTCCGCCTCGGCGAGCTTGCGTTTGGCGAGATCCGGCAATTCGAGATCGTCCAGGAACAGATCGACGAATTCATCGCGGCTTAGAACGAACCGGAACGCATCCTCGCCGTCGCCTTCGCCCGGCGCGGACGCTTTCCCGCTGCCTTGCCCCGAACGCGGAAGCATGTCGCCTTCGACGAACTTCTTGTTGCCGGGGAGCACCATATCGCGCGTGCCGCCTTCGCGGCGAAACCGCGGCTCATTCATCCCATCGAGCGGGATGCTGACCTCGCCGCCCTCCAGGACATCCTTGATGTCGCGTTCCTGGGAGGATTTCTTGACCGCGCCCTGAACCAACGACTTGGCGCGCCGCAAAAACCGCTGGCGGTTTTCCAGGCTCTTGCTGCCCGGATTCAGGCGCCTGTCAATGATGTGCATAACCACGTTGCATCCACCCTCAACCGGCTTGCTTCACCCGCATATACCATTCGACCAGCCGGCGAACCTGACGCTCGGTATAGCCGCGTGCCGTCATCCGCGCGACAAACTCGCCGTGCTTCTTTTCGGTATCGCCGTCCTTTTTCGTGCCGAACGAGATCACCGGAAGCAGGTCTTCGACCTGCGAGAATATCCGTTTTTCGATGACTTCGCGGATCTTTTCATAGCTGGTCCAGGACGGGTTCTTGCCGCTATTCTGAGCCCGCGATCGCAGCGAGAATTTGACGACCTCGTTGCGGAAGTCCTTGGGGTTGGCGATGCCCGCGGGCTTCTCGATCTTGGTCAGTTCCTGGTTGAGAAGCTCGCGATTGAGCAACTGGCCGGTATCGGGGTCCTTGAAGTCCTGATCCTCGATCCAGGCATCGGCATAGTCGACATAGCGATCGAACAGGTTCTGGCCATAATCCGAATAGGATTCGAGATAGGCCTTCTGAATCTCGTGACCGATGAATTCGGCATAGCGCGGCACCAGTTCGGCCTTGATGAATTCGAGGTAGCGTTTTTCGACTTCCTCGGGAAGCTGCTCGCGGCGGATCGACTGCTCCAGCGCATACATCAGGTGAACCGCGTCTGCGCCCAGTTCCGCGGTGTCGTGATTATAGGTCGCAGCCAGGACCTTGAATGCGAAGCGCGTCGAAACACCGTCCATGCCTTCGTCGACGCCGGCGGCATCCTTGTATTCCTGGACGCTGCGCGCCTTCGGATCGGATTCCTTGAGGCTTTCACCGTCATAGACCCGCATTTTCGCAAACAGCGTCGAATTCTCGTGCTTGCGCAGCCGCGACATCACCGAGAAGCGCGCCAGCGTCTCCAGCGTCGCGGGCGCGCACGGCGCCGCCGCCAGCTCCGATCCCTGAATGAGCTTCTGATAGATTTTCTGCTCCTCGGTCACCCGCAGGCAGTAGGGCACCTTGATGACGCAGATGCGATCGATGAAGGCTTCGTTATTCTTGTTGGCCTTGAAGCTTTGCCATTCGGACTCGTTCGAATGCGCGAGCACGACACCGGTAAAGGGAATCGCGCCGATATTCTCGGTGCCGATATAGTTGCCTTCCTGCGTCGCCGTCAGCAGCGGGTGCAGCATCTTGATCGGCGCCTTGAACATTTCGACGAATTCGAGAATCCCCTGGTTGGCGCGGTTCAAGCCGCCGGAATAGCTGTAGGCATCGGGGTCGTTCTGGGCAAACGTCTCGAGCTTGCGAATGTCGACCTTGCCGACCAGTGAGGAGATATCCTGATTGTTCTCGTCGCCGGGCTCGGTTTTCGCGACCGCGATCTGGCGCAAACGCGAGGGCTGGATTTTGGCGACGCGGAATCGTGAAATGTCGCCACCGAACGCTTCGAGCCGCTTGTAGCACCAGGGGCTCATCAGTCCATTGAGGCGGCGGCAGGGAATGCCGTATTTTTCCTCAATCATCGGACCAAGCGATTCCGGATCGAACAGGCTGAGCGGGCTCTCGAACACCGGACTGAGCTCGTCGCCGGCCTTCAAAACGTAGATTGGATTGACTTCCATCAACGACTTCAGCCGTTCCGCCAGCGACGATTTCCCGCCGCCGACCGGCCCGAGAAGATAGAGAATCTGCTTGCGCTCTTCCAGGCCTTGCGCCGCATGCCGGAAGAACCCGACGATGCGCTCGATGGTTTCTTCCATGCCATAAAATCCGGTGAAGGCAGGATAGACGCGCATGGTCCTGTTCAAAAAAATACGGCCAAGGCGGGGATCCCTGGCCGTGTCGATCATTTGAGGTTCCCCGATCGCAGCCAGTAGCCGCTCGGCGGCATTGGCATATCGCATCGGATCGCCTCGACACGACTCCAGATATTCCGCCATCGACATGTCGGTCTCGCTCCGAGCCTCGTAGGACCGGGCGAAAGCGTTGAACAGAGAATCGTTGTACATGATCCCTCTCCTGGTAAGATCAGCCGCACTGCTCGTCGCGCCGCTTGGGACCATGCCGCCGGAGCGTTGTCCGCATCGAAACGCGAATCAGCATCAGCACATGAGCCCATTGGACACGCGACGGTCTCCACCACGCAATGCAATACTTGTGCTAAAGGATCCGTCATCGCCAATATATGATATGATTCCTGCGCGTTGTAGCCGGTTCGCAACATCCGGATCAGCACAGTCGGCAGGGCTTGCCGGACGTTAACTAAGGCAAACGCCGCCAAAAGCTGGGCTGTTTCGGGACGTCATGGAAGCGATGCCGAGGCATCGAGCTTCCAGAAGTTCCGGGTGTGCTCAATCCGACAGTTTGTTCACCTCCGTTGCGGCAATTGGTTGGATATTTGCTCAAAAAGGATCGTGAGCCGCTTCTTTCAGGACCGGTTTGGCGCTCGAACCGCGGCGTATTTTGCGCTGTATCACAGTGCAGTGACCGGCCTTCTGACGGGTTTGGCCGGCGGAAAATCTTTGCGCCCTTTTGCCGCATGGGTAAGCTAACGACGCCTAAATGGGCGACTGGTCGGAGGCGGGGGCGATGTCGGAGTCAGCGCAGACCCCGGCGGCAACAAACGCGCCGTCGACGGCCAGGTCGGGAGCCGGCCAAAAGCTCGGACGGGCCCCGGCAATCGTCGCCACGGCGGGCGGCCTGCTTATCTTCGCTGCCATCGGAATGGAATTAAAGAAGGCCGATGTCGGTCTTCCCGCGAGCGATACAGCGCCGCCGACGGGCGATAGGGCCGACCCGTCCTCCCCTGTCGTTGCCGGCCGGGCGGTTCTGCCCTAAAGTTGCAAGCAATAATAACAGGGAGGACTTGCCGATGGAGATCGTCCCATTGGGTCCGGGATTCGCCGCCGAACTGCGCGGGGTGAGGCTCGCCGATGTCGCCGCGGACGACGCCGTATATGCGGTGGTGCGCGCGGCCTTCGAGGAGCATTCCGTCCTGGTGTTTCGCGACCAGGAAGTGACCGACGAGATCCAACTCGCCTTTTCGCGCCGCTTCGGCCCACCGGAAGTGACCAAGGTCGGTTCGCAAGGCACGGGTTCGCACTTTGTAACCCTCAGTACCATCGGCCCGGACGGAAAGGTGGTGCCGGCTGACCACCGGCTATCCCTGCGCAGCAAAGCCAACCAACTCTGGCACACCGACTCGTCTTTCAAGCGCGTGCCGGCGCTCACATCGATCCTTTCGGCACGCATCATCCCGGCACGCGGCGGCGAGACCGAATATGTCTCGACCCGACTTGCCTTCGAGCGGCTCGATGCGCCCATGCGCGACAAGCTCGAGAGCTCCTTTGCCTGGCACGACTACGCGCATTCGCGCAGCCAGATTGCGGCAGGCCTTGCAACCCCCGAGGAGCGCGCGGCGCTGCCGCCGCAATGCTGGCGCATGGTGTGGAAGAATCCCGTCAACGGCCGCAGCGCGATCTACCTCGCCTCGCACGCCTACGCGGTCGAAGGCATGGAAGCGGCGGCGGGAAAAAAGCTGATCGAGGAACTGATGGAGGCTGCGACCGCGCCAGGTACCAGCTACCTGCACCCGTGGCGAAGAGGCGACGTCGTCATGTGGGACAACCGCGCCACCATGCACCGCGGACGGCCATGGCCGGCGCACGAGGCCCGCCTGATGGTACGCACCACGATCTCGGCGACCGAGGTCGACGGTGTTGAAACCATGCGCTTGCCGTCATCGCAGGCAGCCGAATAGCGGCGCTCCCCTGCCGGGACCATAATGAAACAAGAAACAACGGGCTTGAAACCGTCATTGCGAACCAACGGGTCGGTGCAACGCCGCCTGATGACAGTCTCCGCGAAACAATCCACGGTATCGACCCGGGATTGCTTCGTCGCATCGCTCATCGCAATGACGGAAAATGCGAGCTGATTGCGTGGGTTGCATTTCGATTCAGGCTTCTGCCGCTACCAAAATAGGGAACACCATGACGAAGACATCGAACGTACAAAGCGTCGAACTGCTCGCTTGCGACGCCGGTTGGAGGAACTACCACTTCGTCAAGGTCACCACGGAAGACGGCGTCGTTGGCTGGAGCGAATTTGACGAAGGTTTTGGCTCTCCCGGCGTCGGCGCGGCGATCCAGCGTCTGTCCGCGCGCGTAGTGGGACAGAATGCTTTTCAGCACGAGCGAATTTATGCCGAGTTGTTCGCGGCGACCCGCCCCGCTGCCGGCGGCGTCGTCGCTCAAGCGCTCGGCGCGATCGAAAACGCCTTGCTCGACGCGAAAGCAAAACTGCTCGGCGTGCCCTGCTACGAATTGCTTGGCGGCAAGATCCGCGACCGCATCCGGGTCTACTGGTCGCATTGCGCAACATGGCGCATCAACCATCCCGACTGGTACAAACCGGCGATCACCGATCTCGAGGGCGTCAAGGCGATCGGCCGCGAGGTCCGCGAAAAGAACTTTACCGCGCTGAAGACCAACATCTTCACATATGACGAAGGCAAGCCCCGGGGCTGGCGTCCCGGTTTCGGCGTGCCCTTCGAACCCGAGATCAACGTCGACCGCAAGGTATTGCGCGATCTGCGCATGCATCTGGAAGCGATCCGCGATGGCGCCGGCCCGGATGTCGACATCCTGCTCGACCTCAACTTCAACGCCAAGACCGAAGGCTATCTCAAGATCCTGCGCGCCATTGCCGACCTCGACATGTTCTGGATCGAGATCGACAGCTTCAATCCCGAAGCGCTCGGCTACATCAGACGGCAAAGTCCGCACCCGGTTTCGTCATGCGAGACGCTGTTGGGGCTGCGCGAATTTCTGCCCTATTTCCGCGAACAGGCGATGGACGTCGCGATCATCGACACGCCCTGGAATGGCGTATGGCAGTCGATGAAGATCGCGGCAAGCGCCGAGGCGCACGAGGTCAACGTTGCGCCGCATAATTTTTACGGCCATCTCTGCACCATGATGAACGCCCATTTCAGCGCGGCTGTGCCGAATTTGCGAATCATGGAGACCGATATCGACCGGTTGGCATGGGATCACGAGCTTTTCACCCACGTGCCCGAGATCGTCGACGGCCATCTTGTCATTCCCGACCGGCCCGGCTGGGGCACCGAGCCCAACGAAGAGGCGCTTCGCGCTCATCCGCCGAGGGGTACGGGTGGGCTACTGAACTATGGTCGAAAGGCCCCGCAGCTGTAGCGGGTCATCCGCGGAGCAAAGCGAGCAGTGTGATCGAATGTCGGCACCGCGACACACCATCTCTCGACGAGCGGCGCTGGCAGGCCTCGCGACACGGCGGATCAAGCGCGCCGCGCCGCCACGGCTGTTCAAACGTTCGGCAGCCGGGAGCCGCTATTCTCATCGTCTTCCTCAATTCGATCGGGGAGAGCCGGCCGGTGAATGGACGGAAAGCGTCGTGAGCCTCGTCAGGCCGGGGCTTGTGTCGATCACAACGGCAACAACGCCAGATATCAGCAGCAGCATGCTGTAGAAGACCAGCATGCCGAGCATCCATTTTCGATAGATGGCTCGATCCTCAGCAGTCGCCCCTCGATAATTGCGGGCTGATAAGCCGCTGGAACAATGACCAGCGTCATCTCCGTCTTTCATCATAACAGCCTCCGTATCCGAATCTCCCAACAGAAAATACCGTTGGATGCCGCTGACCAATGTGATTTCGTTCACAATGGCCGAAGTTAAAAACGGGCGACCTCGGGTACGGCTCCGAGCCAAAAATCATCGGAATGCGGTGGGTTATTTTTTGCGCTTGAACACAAATCCGGCGTCAGCGTTGCGATGGGGTGCCGGGGTGCCGGGGAACGCCCACGGTAAACTGAACAAGCGGCCTCGGGGTCAGGCAGCGCGAGACATGCCAGAATCATTCAACAAGATTGCCGAAGTCACGCTCGCTTTCTGGATTATTAAAATCGCCGCAACGACACTCGGCGAACCGGCGGCGATACCGTCACCATGACGCTCAACTGGGGCTATCTGGCCGGGACCGCTCTCTTCCTCGCTGCCTTGGTAATCCTCGTCAGCCTGCAGATCATGGCGAAGAAGTTTCATCCCTTTCTCTACTGGGCGACGATCCACGACCTTCGGCACCACGATGGCGGATTTCGCCGATCGCTCGCTGGGCGTCGGCTACACCGGCGGCTCGTCGATTTTATTGGTTTGTTTGTTGGCCACGCTTGGCCTTTGGTACTGGTCGTCAGGCTCGATCTCGGTCAACACCGTCAACTCGCCGAAGGCGGAGATGTTTTTTTGGGCCGCCATCACCTTCTCCCAGACGTTGGGGACGGCGCTCGGCGACTGGATGGCCGATTCCACCGGCCTCGGATATGAAGGCGGGGCGCTGGTGTTCGGCGCCGCATTGGCGATTGTCGCGGCGGCCTACTATTGGACCAATGTATCCAGGGTAACGCTGTTCTGGGCCGCGTTTATTCTGACCCGGCCGCTGGGCGCGACGGTTGGCGATTTGCTCGATAAGCCCGGAACCGATGGCGGCCTTGCATTAAGCCGCCCGCTAGCTTCGGCGGCTATCGCCATTTTTATATTGGCGTGTCTGCTTGTTCTGCCGCAACGAGCCGGCTCGCATCCCGGTCAAACTGCCGATGCATAAAAACAGCCCCGCCTTTGGGCCGGAACGAATTTTCCCCGTTCCGGCTTGACTTCGATTATGCTGCCGACTGACCAATGATCCCGGGTAAACTTTTTCGGTTGGCGCAGGCTTCCCTACACGAGGAACGTCTGATGTATTTCGTAGCCGCGGTACTGGCGGTGCTGTCCGGCATGTTTTATGCCGCTGGGCATCAAGAGATCGGTAGCGCCGGTGTCGAGTTATGCCGATACGGCAGCACGTTTTGCGAAAATCCAATCTACGTTTTGGTCGCCGCCATTCTCGCGGCGGTATGGGGCGCGTTCGTCAGCGTTCGGTAAGATCGTCGGTTGGTGTTTTCGGAAGGAGACTCAGGGCGTCGCCGGGTTTGCCGGCTGAGCGGGTTTCGGCCCGGGCGCGGTGGGTTCGAGATCCGTCTTGGGCGCGGTCGGCGTCACGTTGGCTCCGGCTGCTCGCGCAGCGGCGCCCGTGGTCTTGTAGTTGGCGACCTCGGCGGTTTGGACATTCGGATGACTCCACGGACCGTGATCTACGACCAGCATTGCCAGCATGCCGAAGACGGCCACGGCGAGCGCGATCAGCATTGGGGCGCGGCTCGGGGTTCGCGTCCGCCAATCTTTCTTGCTCGAATGACCTTTAGCCATTTGTCCACCCTGACCTGTTTCTTTCTTCTTGCAAAACAAACTTTCGGCGGCGGCGAAGGTTCCTGTCAAACGCCGTGATCCTTCAGAAGGCCTTGTTTTGTTTGAGGAACAATCCTTGATCCCACTCGTTTGAACCTTTGAACAAGGGAGGACCAATCATGGTCACGGAAACAAGAGAAACAGGTTCCCTCATCGGCAGCGATAAGGTCGAGGGAACTGCCGTCTATGGTGCCAACGACACCAAGATCGGATCGATCGAGCGCGTCATGATCGACAAGAAGAGCGGCAAGGTTTCATACGCCGTCTTGAGCTTTGGCGGCTTTCTCGGGATCGGCGACGACCATTATCCGCTGCCTTGGCAATCGTTGAAATACGACACAGCCCTTGGCGGCTATCGCACCGGCATTACCGAGACGCAGCTCAAGGGAGCACCGAAATACGGCAACGATAACGCCTGGAACTGGAGCGACCCTGCGCGAATAGGTTCCGTGAACGATTACTACGGTGTCGCCATTTAGAACCGAAAAGGCCCGCATCCCGCGGGCCTTTTCTTTTCAACAGACGCCTGCCTATTTGTTTCCACAACCCGTCATGCAGTCCGGATTTTTGACGTCGGGACGGGGATCACCGACGAACATACCGCGGTTCGGCATCTTGATCGCGCTCAGTGTTTTGGCATCAAGCGTGGCGTCCGCCGGCAGCAAGCCGTTCATATTAAGGATATAGGCGGACACGGCGTAGACGTCGTCATTGCTGAGGGATTCCGGCGCGTTCTGCGGCATGGCGCGGCGGATATAGTCGAACAGGGTCGTGGCGTAGGGCCAATAGCTGCCGACCGTCTTGACCGGCTTGGGCGACGCCAGTGTGCCCTGCCCGCCGACCAGTTTATCGCCGACGCCGCCCTCGCCCTTGGCGCCGTGACAGGCCGCACATTGCGCATCGAACACCTCATGGCCGTGACCGACGGTGCCGTTTCCCGAAGGCAGGTTGTGGCCGTCGCGATCGATATCGATGTTCCAGCCCGCGATCTCCGCCGGCGTCGCGGGGTGTCCGATGCCGTAAGGACTTTGTGCCTTCGCAGTCGTCGCGCTCAGCGCGGCGACGACAGCGAAGGCTGCGATGTAACTCTCACGCAAGCGCATTGGTCACCTCGCCATTCGCCGCGATGTGCCAGGGCCAGATCGCGTTGTTGTGGTAATAGGAATTGTCGCCGCGCACCGTGAGGAGTTCGGCCAGAGTCGGCTGAACGTAGCCAGTCTCGTCGGTGGCGCGGCTTTGAATCACGGCCGGCTGGCCATCCCAATGCCAGGGCAGCGTGAAGCGGGTCAGAGCCCGGGTCAGCACCGGCTCCTGCAACTGCGCTTCCTGCCAGTTCTTGCCGTCATCGATGGAGACGTCGACCCGCCTGATCTTGCCGTGGCCGCTCCAGGCGATGCCGCTGATTTCGTGGAATCCAGGCGTGGCCAGCTTCTGGCCGCCCGACGGCCGCGTGATGATCGATTTGGCCTCCATGTAGAATGTAAATTCGCGCGCCGAGCCGCCTGGGATCAGGTCGGTGTATTTCGATGTTTCCTCGCGCGAGTAAGACGGCTCAGCAGTAACATGCAGCCGGCGCAGCCACTTGACGTTCATGTTGCCTTCGAAGCCGGGCAGCAGCAGCCGCAGCGGATAGCCTTGCTGCGGGCGCAGCCGCTCGCCGTTCTGGCTATACACCAGCATGGCATCGTCGAGGCATTTCTCAATCGGAATGCTGCGCGTCATCGCCGCCGCATCGGCGCCTTCGGCGATGACCCATTTGGCGTCCGGCTGCAATCCGGCTTCCTGTAGCACCAGCTTCAGGCTCACCCCGGTCCATTCGGCACAGCTCAGCAGACCGACGAGATCGGACGCCGTCTTGCCGTAAGGTTTTGTGTAAACGGGATTGCCGGAGCATTCGAGGAAGTAGATGCGCGATTGGGAAGGAAATCGCCGGATATCGTCCATGGTGAAGATCAGCGGCTTGTCGACGAGGCCGTGGAGCATCAGCCGATGCTGCGCCGGGTCGATCGTGGGAACGCCGCCGTGATGCCGTTCGTAGAACAGCCCGTTCGGCGTGATAATGCCGTCGAGATCTCCAAGCGGTGTCCGTCCGGAAGCGGACAGGTATTGCGACAAGTTTTTCGGAATGTTTTTAACCACGCCCTTCTCGAACGGCGAAGGCGTTCCATAAAGCTGGCTTCCCATCGGATCGCCCGGTGTCTTCATCCACTCGGGAATATTGGGCGGAAGGTTGTCGGCATTCTCTGTAGCCGCCGAAACCTCGCCGCCCGCGAGGCTGCCCAGGACGGCACCACCCATCAAGGCGCTGCCCTCGCGCAGGAAACGTCGGCGCGACGTGACGGCGAGATCATTGTCAGAGTCGGTTGGCTCGGTCATCGGCGTCCTCCGTTCGAAAGCGGCAGGTATGGAACATATCAATGTAGTGGCTGGCAATATGTGCCGCCAAATATTCAAAAAGCGGGTATTTTGGCCGGTGGTGGCCTTAAACCGTCCTCCAGCGAATGCTGAGAGGCCCCTCGGGACGTGTGTCATTCGAAGCCGCGCTCCGCTCATCGCGACACCATCGACAGGGCAAGCAGGGAAAGCACCAGCGCCGGCGGCATGACCACTATCCCCAGCTTCAGGAACCGCATGGCACTGACGTGCTCTCCTTCGCGCCGCAACACGATTAGCCAAAGAATGGTGGCGAGCGAGCCCGTCACCGACAGGTTGGGTCCGAGATCGACGCCGATCAGGATCGCGCCCGTGACGTGTGCCGGAACCTGCGCGGTTTGACTTGTCGTTGCCGCCATCAAACCGACGGGAAGATTGTTCGCAAGGTTCGATGCTATGGCGACCACAACGCCGGCGATCCAGGAAGCGATCTGTGGCGAGGTCGTCGCGGCCTCCTTCAGAACGCGAGCCATGGCTGGCAGAACGCCGGTCCGGTTCAGTCCTTCGACAAGGATAAACAGACCTGCCACCAGCGGCAGCACGGACCACGAGACGTCCTTGAGAACCGGTAGTGGCGACTGACGCCCGAGCATCAATACTATCGCTGTCACGGTCGCCCCCGCGATAAAGGTAGGAAGCCCGAGATCCCGGCCGATCGCCGATGCCGCGAGAAGCACGATCGCCGTCATGGCGATTCCGAACGCGGCGAGCTTGCCACCGAGCGTAAGCCGCGTAATGCCATCTACTGTGGCGACGGTCGAATCGAGCGCATCGCGCTGCGTCAGCCGCAGCGCGAGATAGGTTGCAACGATGGCGACAACCGAAGGCAACGCGAAGATGCGCAGCCAGCCCCCTAGCGGCGGCATCTGCTGGCCGAATACGACGAGGTTGGCGGGATTGGAAATCGGGAGCACGAAGCTCGCCGCGTTCGCGATGAATGCGCAAATGAACAGATACGGCAGCGGTTCGACCTTTGCGGCGCGGGTCGCGGCATAGACGGCTGGGGTCAGAACTACGGCCGTGGCATCGTTGGACAGAAGAACCGTGACGATGGTGCCGACAATGTAGACAATCAGGAACAGCCGCTTTGCCGAGCCGTGCGAATGCCGGACCGCCTGCGCGGCGAGCCAGTCGAACAACCCCTCTTTCCGCGCCACTTCAGCCAGCAGCATCATGCCGATCAAGAAGAAATAAACGTCGGTGCCCTTGGCTGCGGCTGCAAGCGCGTCGGGCCATGGCAGCAGGTTGAGCAGTACGAGCAACGCGGCGCCGGCGACCGCCCAGATAAACTCCGGCAGATTCCACGGCCGTGCGATCACGCCAAGCGTCGCGAGGGCTGCGATTCCCCAGGTGGCGGCATTGGTGTCGGGCATCACTGCGCAGCCGCCCGTGCGGTTGCCTTGCGGCCACCAGAACAATGCCGCCGCGCGACGTTACTCTGCCTCATCGGCCGTCTTGCTCCTCGAACCCGTTGGCGCCTCTGCCCAGTCTGCCACACAGCGCTCCAGATCCTTCAAATTCTGGCGCATTTGCTCGAGCGAAAATCCCAGGGCAAAAAACCGCTCCGCCACGTCTCCAGGCAATCCTCTGGTCAAGCCTTCGCTGCGGACCGAGGCGACCTCGGCTCCGTAAGCCTGCAATGCAGCCTGCACCGGCGCTATCGATGGCGGGAAGGTGGCGTTCCGCAGGGCGGCGGCGGTCTTGCTGAGATATTCGACGATCGCGTCACTGATGCGCGTCAACGGCAAAGCCAGCCGTCGTTGCAACTCGGCGGGCAACGGCACCACGCTGGCGCGCCCGATCATCACCAGATCATGGCGCAGCCGCAGCACGGTTCGCAGCAATGGGCCGGTATCGGGTCCAGTGGTGAGGCGAGCGGCCCGCTCACGCTCAGCCTCGGCGCCGATCGCGTTCAATCCAGCCAGGGCGGCACCGATTCCGTCCTGCAGCCTGCGCAAGGCGTCGTTATCTCGCCCCCGTGTCAGGCCGCACAGCAACTCATTGAGGACGGACGCCATCAATTCCAGCGCATTCGCACCGCTGGCGCGGATCTGACTATGCGCACGCGACGGCAGCACCAGAAAGGAAACCAAAAGACCGGTGAGCGCGCCGACCGTGACTTCCAGCACCCGATCGATCGCCGAATCGAGGGGATCAACGCGGTTCATGACCGGGAGCAGCAGCACGATGATGGCCGTGATCGTGGCGGCATTCAGGCTGGGATTGATAGCTGCGGCGAACGCCAGCGGCGCGACCGCCAGCACCAGGACAAACAGCAATGCGCCTTCGCCGGCGTGCGGAATCAGGATGGCGACCGCCCCGCCATAAATCGCGCCGCCCAGGGTCCCGATCAGATAATCGCGGGTCGCCTTGAGCGATCGCCCGACACTCATCTGGGTGACAATAATGGAAGTAAGCACCGCCCACAGCGGCAGCCTGAGACCCAGCGCCAGCGCGATCACCAAAGCGCCCATGGCCGCCACGGTGACGCGCAAGCCGAGGCCAAGTTCGACTTTTCGGGACCGCAGCCACGCTGCCATAGTCTTGAAAGACGGGGTCATTGGTATCGATCCGGGATATCGGTGTCGGTTGGTAAGGTTACGGGAAATACTCAGGACGTACCGAACGTAATACGCCGCCTTCGGATTCGATCGCACCTTGAATATTTTCGCGTAGCGCGCCTTGATTTCCTCGCTCTGCGCCAGCACCGCCGTCCGGATCGGATTTGAGGAATTTCAGCGCCGACAGCGGTGGGTGACCTGGCTTTTCCTTGATTTGCGCATGGAACGAGCATGGCGATTCCCGTGAGTTGCGCCCCGTCTCTACTGGCCGGTGCGATCAATTGTGGACTGGACTATGGCAGGTTGCGGCGATCTGTATCGGCGGCGCGCACGTTGCACCAGCGCGGTCCAGTCGGCAAGGATGGGAGGACGCAGCACGCCCGGAGGTGAGAGCTGATATTCCACGATGTGGCCGGATTCATCGGTGAGGTGCTGGTCGAGCATGCCGGCGAGCAATTCAGCGTGGCGTCGGTGCAGAGCGAAACTCGGCCGCCTGTCCGCGGCCCACCAGCATCATCCCGCGTACGTTCGATCCGCGAATAGTTCAGCGCATTACCTCGAGCAGCGGGGTTTCGGGTGACTTCGTGTTTGGTGGTCGCGGGGCGATCATTGAGCACGCCGCTCGCAGCCAGTATCATGCGGCGGTACATACCGACACGATGCAGTGTGACGCATGAACACGACCAATATGTTCGAGGGTCGCCGGCGATCGGCGCGGTTGCCGTGATGATCATGAGGCCTCCTACTGGTGCGCAATCCTGCGAAGGATATCCAGCCAAGTCGACGCAAGCAGCATGCCGGACGGATGCCTGCCGCTTGCGGACCCCCCGCGGCGCCCCCCGGAGTTATTGGCCGAACCAACCTTCCGTTCCGGCATTCTGGATACGCTATTCCACTTCAACAGCCAGACATGGAGAAGCAGATCATGCGAAGTGATGTTCTTATCGTCGGCGCAGGCCCGACGGGTCTGGTGCTGGCACTTTGGCTGACCAAGCTAGGGGTCAATGTGCGCGTTGTCGACAAGACGGCCGAGCCGGGTACGACTTCGCGCGCTTTGGCCGTGCAGGCCCGCACGCTCGAACTCTACCGCCAGCTCGATCTCACCGAGGCCGTAGTCGCGGCGGGACACCAGGTTCCTGCCGTCAATCTTTGGGTGAAGGGTGAAGCGGCGGCGCGGCTCGCGTTTGAAACTGTCGGCTCCGGCCTGACGCCCTACCCCTTCCTCCACATCTTTCCCCAAGACCAGCACGAGCGATTGCTGATCGAGCGGCTGCAGGCGCTCGGTGTCGCGGTGGAGCGGAAAACCGAGCTGATCCATTTCGTCGAGCAGAAGGATCGCATCGTTGCCCGCCTGCGCGGACCCAACGGTCAGGAGGTTGATTGCGAGGCTGATTACATTGCCGGCTGCGATGGTGCGCGCTCGATCGTACGCGAGACCATCGGCACCGGCTTTCCCGGCGGCACCTATCGGCAGATATTCTACGTCGCCGACGTCGAGGCCGAAGGCCCTGCCCTGAATGGCGAACTGCACGTCGATCTCGACGAGGCTGATTTCCTTGGCGTATTCCCGCTGGCGAGGCAAGGACGAGCCCGCCTGATCGGGACGGTACGCGACGAGCGCGCCGACCGCGCCGACACCCTCACCTTCAAGGACATCAGCGATCGGGCGATCAATCATCTCAAGGTGGGGATCAAAAACGTCAACTGGTTTTCGACCTATCATGTGCATCACCGGGTGACGGAGCATTTCCGTAAAGGACGGGCGTTCCTGCTTGGCGACGCGGCGCACATTCACAGCCCGGCCGGTGGACAGGGCATGAATACCGGGATTGGCGACGCCATCAATCTTGCGTGGAAGCTCGCGGCCGTCCTGGCCGGGCGCGCGCACGACACTCTGCTCGACAGTTATGAGGCCGAGAGGATCGGCTTTGCCCGGCGGCTAGTCGCGACCACCGACCGCGTCTTCAGCTTCGCGACCGCCGAGGGGCGGATCGCCGACATCCTCCGCACGCGGGTCGCGCCGGTGGTGTTCCCGATGGCTGTCGCCTTCGACGCGGTCCGCGAGTATCTGTTCCGGACGGTCTCGCAGATCATGCTGAATTACCGCCAGGGTCCCTTAAGCCGCGGCACGGCCGGGCACGTGCATGGCGGCGATCGCCTGCCATGGGCACTGGTCGGGGAATCCGACAATTTCGGCTCGCTCGCAACGATGGAATGGCAAGTCCATGTCTACGGCTCTGCCCGCACCGAACTCGCTGCGTGGTGCGCGGCTCACAACGTCCCCTTACAAAAATTCGACTGGAGAACCGAATATGAGGCCGCCGGCCTCGCCCGCGATGCGGTTTATTTGCTTAGACCCGACACTTACGTAGCGCTTGCCGATGGCTCCGGCGATGTCGGCGTCCTTGAACGCTACTTCGAAGATCATGGCATTCGGCCGGCGTGAAGCCTGGCATGATCGCTTCAATCGCCCGGTCCAATTGCATTGCTCGGCGTCGGCCTGTCGGTGATCTGCTGGCCAAACAGGCTCCCGATCAGCTCAACACCGGTGCGCGCGGTACGGCCCCGCTCATCGAGGAACGGGTTGAGTTCGACAATATCGACGGATCGAACCAAACCGGAATCGTGCAGCATCTCCATGACCAGATGTGCCTCCCGATAGGTCGCGCCACCAGGCACCGTGGTGCCAACGCCAGGCGCCAGATGGGGATCGAGAAAATCAACGTCAAAACTGACATGCAGCACGCCGTTGCGGGATTTCACCTTGTCGATGACGCGGCGGATCGACACGCTTACCCCGAACTCGTCGATCTCGCGCATGTCGGCAACGTTGACGCGACGAGTCTGCAGCAACTCATTTTCCAGTCTGTCGATCGAGCGTGTGCCGAATAGCTCAAGTTGATCGGGACTGATAGATGCGCGTGGCTCGTCCCCTACAAGGCTGTCCAGCCCAGGCTCGCCGCACAGGAATGCCGCCGACATCCCGTGCATGTTGCCGGTCAGGGTGGTTGCGGGCGTGTTGTAGTCGGCGTGCGCATCCAGCCACAGCACAAAGAGCTCTCGGCCGGTTTCGTGCCAATGGCGCGCAATGCCATTCACCGAACCCATCGACAGCGAGTGATCGCCGCCGAGAAAGATCGGGATGGAGCCGGACTGCGCCAATTCATAGGCGCGCCTGCTCAATGCCCGCGTCCAGCACTGGATTTCCCGGTAGTGCTTTGCATTGTCAGGTGGAGCATCGGCCAGTTCGGCGAGCCCGTTGATTGACAGATCGCCGTAGTCCTTTACTTCAAGGCCCAGCCCGTCGAGTACGGTGAGAAGACCGGCCGTTCGCAGCGCCGCAGGTCCCATCAGGGTTCCGCGCTGTGACGCGCCGATATCGATGGGAGCGCCGAGTACGGCAATTCGTTTCGCTAGATCGGATTTGAAAGTGTCGATCACGGCACACCCTCCGAGGTGATCAAATATCACTACGTGCTTCGCAAAATCCAGGGAAGAAGTGTTCGGCCCGCCGGCCGAGTATTCGTGTTTCGCTTTCGCGGCTATTTTGGGAGGCCAGTGCAATATCCCACGGAACAAAGCTCCCGCTGCCGCATTTTCACCGCGAGGCCCCGCCGTTCAATACGGCGCCTGTCGCGGATAGCCAAAGGCGGCGGCCTCATCGGATCCCAATCCAGATTCGAGGGGAAGCCATCGTGAACGTCGAAATACCGCAGCCGATCCCGCAACCGGGCATGGCCGAACGCGCCATCGACGCGGCGACGGATGTATCGCGCACCATCACGGAAGTTTCCGCAGCGCTGCGGGTGGCAGTTGACCGGCTAAGTTCTGCCATTGCGACCGCGCGGGAGCCGGGAAAACCGCTCTCGACCATCAGCGCCGTTACCCGGGAGGCTCCGCTCGCAAGCCTGTTCGTCGCATTCTTGTTCGGCATAGCGGTAGCGCGCCGGCGCTAGATTCGCCCTGAAGTCCGCGCCCAGAGTCGCCGCGGCGGTCATCAGCACGATCGATATTTCTGGTAAATTCCCAGTGGGAACCAATCATCGCAACCCGGATTGTTGCAGCGACTGGCCTTTTCGGAGAACCACCATGAAGCCGCTGATCATCTGCACCGCCGTTCTGGGCATCGCATTGGCTCCCGCCGCCGCCGGGGCGAAAGGATGCATCAAAGGCGCTATCGTCGGCGGCATTGCCGGCCATATGGCCGGCCACGGCAAGGTCGGTGTGGTTGCAGGATGCATCATCGGCCATCACGAAGCCAACAAGCGGGACGCCAACAGAACCGATCAAAAGGCATCGCCTCCTGCTCAAGACAATCACATCTGAGCCTCGCCACGCCCCTTACGGGTTTAGCCCGGGTTCCGGCACGTCTCGAACGAGTTAGAAGAGCCCCGGCCTAACCGGGGTTCTTCTAACTTTCGAGTGCGGAGGAGCTTGGTACTTCGTGACCAACTGAACGACGTTCGCAGCGCCGCAGCGAAAATCAAAACGTGAAAAGCACCGCCGCGTACCAGGAATACTGGTCGGTTTCGTTGGTGTTCTCAATGCCGCGGCTGACATATCCCAACAGGTGATAGGTGTCATTCAGATCATAGCGGACGCCGAGGCCTACACTGGTTGTTGCCGGATTGCCGGCGGTGTCGGCCGTCTGGTGAAACAACTCGGTGCCGACCTGCAGCTTGGGCAACAGCTGGTAAGTCAGCACGCCTCCGGTCATACAGAAATTCTGTGAATTACCGCTGCTGATCACACAGCCTCCGCCGCCGAACGCGGACCAACCATTGCTCCAGTCCTTCTCTACCCAAACAGGAAGCAGAAGCGAGGCGAAATTATTGCCCACTGCGCTGGAGCCACTCGGCAGAAACACGCGAGGAAAGATGCTGACGTCCAGACCAAAGGTGTCTTGATGCAAGAAGCGGTACTTCGCAGCAAGTTCGACATTGCTCAAGCCGACGCTGGTATTTCCTCCGGTGGGTTGTCCGAAGGCCGCCGGCACGGTGGCCGTCAGCTGCAGGTCGGGTGCGGCGCCGTAGTTGAAATCGATGCCGGACGCGCCGCTGATTCCACCTTGCGTGGCTGTCCCGCTGCTAAACGAATAGATTTCAAAGTGTTTGTAGTCCGTTGGTTCGGGATCGTCCGACACGTAGGGCGGCCCGGCTGACGCAGGCTGCACCAGCGCCATCAACATCAAGCCAGCAATCTGCGATGTGCGTACCGCTCCACCCAGTTCTATCGGATATGCCGTAACCTTGTGCCGCATGCGACCAATCGAAGACAGCTATTATGGCTGGTGCGTGACGGCCGCCGATTCTGCGGCAAGCCGCGGAACCGTTTGCCCGCGTTCAGCCCGGCAAATCGGCCGCATTATCGCGCTGCTGCTTTCGGGCGGAACGTTTGGCACTCGGAAATTTGACTGGGCGCGGCCCGGTGGTCGCGAAGTGGTGATGTCACCAAGACAACCGCAACTATTCGAACCCCGGCGTGTCACCGCGCGACTTCAGTCATCTTCGGCATCTTCCCGAAAACCCCCGCCTCGGCCAGCGCTGCGATGCGAGCCTCGTCATAGCCGAGCGTCTTGCGCAAAACGTCCTTGGTATGCTCGCCCAGCAAAGGCGCCGCCATCGGGTCCGCCAGCGGTGTCAAGCCGAGACGGATCGGCGGCTCGATGTTGGGGACCGAACCTGCGGCGGGGTGCGGAATTTGGCTGACACGATGGCGCTCGCGCACTTCAGGAGAGTTGAAAGCTTCCGCGACGGTACGGAGATAGCCGACGGGGATGTTGGCCGACTTCATCTTCGCCACCCAGTTTTCGCGAGGGTCTTGCGCAAAAATCCCGGTGAGGATCGCGCGCAGTTTCTCCTTGTTGGCCGTTCGTGAACGCCGGTCGGCGAATTCACCGCTGGCGAGATCGGGCCGGCCAAGCACTTCGATCACGAGGCGGCGATACAGCCGGTCATTGGCGCAGGCGATATAAAACGGCGCGTCCGACGCTGCGTAGACCCCGACGGAGGGTGATCCGTTCGGCGAATTACCCTGGCGGCTCGGATTTGTGCCGGTCATCAAATAGGCCATGCCGTAAAACTGGGTCATCGCCAGCGCGACGTCGAACAGAGCGACCTCGACATGCTGGCCGCGGCCGAGCCGATCGCGGGCGAACAACGCCAGCAGGATGGCGTTGCAGGCTGACATGCCCGTCATCATGTCGACCGCGGGTGGTCCGGTCCGTACCGGCGGCCCATCAGGAAAACCATTGAGTGACATGAACCCGCTTTCGGCCTGCGTGATCGGATCGAAGCCAGGACGGGATGCAAACGGCCCCTGGCGGCCATAGGCCGAGATCGAGCAATAGACCAGGCGGGGATTGGTCGGCCCGACGGAAGCGTAGTCGAGGCCATACTTCTTCATCACACCGGCGGAGAAGTTCTCCACCACCACATCCGCCCGCGCGATCAATTCCCGCGCGATGTCGCACGCCTCGGGCTTGGCGAGATCGAGGGCGATGCCGCGCTTGTTGCGGTTCAAGCTGACGAAAGCAGCACTTTCTCCGGCGAGATCGGCGTGCTCATAGCTCCGCGTATCGTCGCCGCCATCCGGGTTCTCGATCTTGATGACTTCGGCGCCAAAATCGGCGAGGGTTTGCGTGCAGGCAGGACCGGCGACAACCCGGGTGAAATCCACGACCAGCAGACCATCCAGCGCCGTCGGCACGCCCTTGGCTCGCGGCGTGCGATCCGGCAATTGCGGTCTGGCTGTCATGATCGACGCTTCCCTCTATCTCGATTGGCGACCATCGTGAGCGCCGCCCAACGCGACTTTAAGGACTATTTCCAGACCTCCACAAGTACCCGGTGCCCTGCCGGACCGGCAGGTCGAACTTGAAGACGGACAGACTGAAAAAATTCGGGTCTGGTCTCCTCATTGGGAGAAAACAGCCCAATTTCCGGCAGCTACCGGGCAAATCCTGCCGGGGTCGACATCATCAGCGCCAGATCCACATTGATTTGTAACGAAAATTTCATGGCCCGGGATTTGCTGCTCCCTCGGCTGAGATTTGCTCGTGTGTCAGTTGAGTGTGTCAGTTGAGACAATGGGAGTGAATCATGTCGCGACATCATATCCTGCCACCGATCGTCTATGTTCCACAGTCGAAGCCAAAGAAGATCGAAACTCGAAAGAGCCGTGTCCCGACGCGCGCGAGCGGCGCGGTTGAAGATACCGCGGACGTCGAGGAAACCTATGAACCGATCGGCCCCGGCCGATCGACACTGGCCGGTATCCCGCCGGAGAACTTCCTGCCGATCGAGGGATCCGAACACAAGCCACCCTCGACCCTGGGGCGGCTTAGCGAAAGCACGCTGAAGGTGATGCTGCTCGCACAGGAAATGAGTTAGGGCCCAATCGCCCGAAAGGCCATTAAGCGGGTGTAACGGAGTTCAGGAAACGTCAGCGATCGCGAGTTTCCGCAACATCTCGTCGAATGCCAATTTGATGCGAAGCACGAACGGATCCTTGTAGGGAAATTTCTGATTGTGCTCGTGGACCAGCATCGTGGCATTCACTTCGAACACGACAAGATTTCCTGAAGGGTCCAGCCCGCAATCGATGCCAAAATATTCAAGGTCGATGCGCTGCTGGATTGCCCGCAGCATCTGATAGTGTCCGGAATTGAAAACGGTGGTGGGATCGTTGAGGAAGGCCGTTTCCTCCTGTTGCATCCATTGGTGATCGGCCATGTCCGTGTTTTCGTGATGCACCTTCCAATTGTCCGCGATCGCGAGGTGGTACGGCAGGATCTGACCATCCACGAAAATGAACCGATACTTGCGGAAATAGCCGTCGGCTGAGCGATAGTCGACATATTCGATGAAATAGCGGTCGGTACCGGGGCGCTGTACAACAACCGCCTCGAGTTCGATCGGGCTTTCGATCTTTTCGAAATCATCGCCGCCATGCGTCCCGGCAGGCCGGACCAGGATGAAGGACGGAGACGCAAGCGCAGCCCGCAGCGTTGCAACGGAAAGATCCGAACCCGCGTTCTGACGCAGGACCCTTGGGATGCGGCAGCCATGGATCCCCCCCAGCAGACCCGCCACATTGTCCCGCGTGGTTCTCTGGATTTTCCGGGGATCGTTGACCGTCGGCTTGCCAAGCCTGCTGACGAGATCGGCGACCAGAGGCAGCAGCCCGTCGGCCTGGTCCGCATCGGAAACCAGATTGACGACGACCTGTACGCCCTGCCTCAGGCTTTCGGAATCGCATTCGCTGGAGGCAAACAAGGCGAGCGTATCGATGTCGTAGCCGCAATCCTTGAATAGAAATTCGGTCGGCGTGTTGCCGGCGAACGGGGCATAGAGCGCCAGGACACGAAAATCGGCAGGAGATTTGACTGCCGGCCGCCGGATCAGGGGCTGTATTCGTGCGGCTGCGGCGTACGCGGCCTTGGCCGCTTCGGTTTCGCCCATCGTCTGCTTGATGCCGCCTATCCAATAGATGCTTTCAGCATCGGCGGGATTGAGGACGGCAGCCTGCTGAAAACATTCGATCGCGGTATCCAGTTCATTCAACTCAAAGCAAGTCTTGCCAAGCTGATGGCGGATCTGGCCGTCTTGCGGCCGTTCGTCGATCAGCTCCAACAAAATTGCCTTGGCCATGATGTATTGCCGCGTGGCCATCAGGGCCTGAACCAGATTGGTGCGCGCCGGCCAATGCCTTGGATTCAGCCTCAGCGCCTGAAGATAAAACGCGACGGCATCCTGGGGCTTCCCCGTCTTGTGTTGCACGTTGCCTAGGTTGCACCAGCAGTCCGTCAGGTGCGGCGCCAACCGCAATGCGGCCTTATAATTCTCAGCTGCGAGATCGAGATCGCCGCGAACCATGCAGGCGTTGCCGAGCCTTGAATGCAGCTCGGAAATTGTCTCGATCGGCGTCTCAGCGGGCAATTCTTTTTCGACTGCGGCGAGACCGCGTTGATACGCAGCGATTGCCTCCTCAAGCCTGCCGGCAGCGGAACATTCCAGTCCAACGCGGAGCTGTTGCGCAATGAACGAGCCAGCGATATCGGTTTCCCCGGGAGAGGTTGCTGGCGCGGCTGCCGTCATGTGATTTTCACCTTGCTGCGGTGGAAGCGGGAGCCGACCATGTCGGTGCTATGGTAAATAAAGTTTTGCCGCGGCACGAATTTGGGATTGCCGGCGCGAAAAAGTTGCTCCTGGACGTTTCGGACGCCGAAGTGGAAATATTTGGCAATGTTCCCCGTCGCTGGCAACCAGTAAGATTCGGGATACATGCCGAGCGAATCAGCAGATAATTGAGCATTGGAGGCCATCGAGGCCGAGCTTGCGCGCACCGTGACCGGATTGAAACAGAACGCGGCTGACTCGCGTGATATTGCCGGCAGCGGTCGCGGCTGGGCTCCGCGCCTGGCGCAGGAATCGAGGCTAAGGCAGCTTGACGATCGGCTCGCGCGCCAGCCCGTCGAGGAGGCCGGCGCTATCGATGTCGAGATCGAGCGCGCGGTTCTGCTGGGCGCCCTCGACCGGCGGCAGGATGCCCAACAAGCCTTCATCGACATCCTGCGAAGGCAGCCCACCAATTTCAGCGCGCTCAATGAATTCGGGACACTGCTCACCAATATGGGCGCGATCGATGCCGCCTGCCGGGTCTATTCGGAAGCGATCCTCCACCATCCCCTGAATCCGATGGGCCATATCAATCTCGCTAACCTGCTGCTTCGCGCCAACCGGCACGCCGAAGCGCGCGGGCATTACGAGGCCGCTTTAAGGGTCGATCCGGAACACGCCCAGGCGCATCAGGGACTCGGCGCCGTGCTCTCGGATCTTGGCGACCGCGCCGGAGCCCGACATCATTTCCAGAAGGGCTTTCGCGACAATGCCATTTCAACCCTGCCGTATCGCGGGACCAAGCCGCCAGTCGCCCTGCTGCAACTGGTTTCGTCGGGCGGCGGAAATATCCCGACCGCTTCGTTCCTGGACGACTGCACCTTTCTGACATCCGTGATCGTCACCGACTATCTCGATCCATCGATCCCGTTGCCGCCGCATCAACTGATCTTCAATGCGATCGGCGATGCCGACCTCTGCGAACCGGCGCTGGAGGCTGCCGTCCGCCTGATCGCGCGGACGACCGCGCCTGTCATCAACGATCCCCGCGCGGTGATGAAAACCGGCCGTATCAGCAACGCCCGGCTGCTCCGCGCCATACCAGGGGTGAAAACTCCGCGAACCATAGCCATGGCTCGCGACAGCCTCGCCGGCCCGGATGGCGCCGTTTCGATTGCAAGCCAGGAATTTACGTTTCCGCTGCTGCTGCGCTCGCCCGGCTACCACACCGGACGCAACTTCATCCTCGTCGAGACGGCAGCCGAATTATCGGCCGCGGCGGCCGGCCTTCCCGGAGAGGATCTGCTGGTGATCGAGTATCTCGATGCCCGCGGCAAGGACGGCAACGCGCGAAAATACCGCGTGATGATGATCGAAGACCATATCTATCCGCTGCATCTCGCGATATCCCAAAAATGGAAAGTGCATTATTTCACCTCTGACATGGCCGACAAGCCGGACCATCGCCTGGAGGAGCAACGCTTCCTCGGCGATATGCCGGCGGTACTTGGAGACAAGGCGATCGCGGCGCTCGAACGGATTAAAGTCGCGCTCGATCTCGAGTATGCGGGAATCGATTTCGGGATTGGTCGCGACGGTGAGTTGTTGTTGTTCGAAGCCAACGCCACCATGGTGATCGCTCCGCCGGATCCCGACGAGCGCTGGGAATACCGGCGGGCCGCCGTCGGCAAAATACTCGACGCCGTTGTGGCGATGATCATGCAGAAATCGGCCGGGGCAAGCCGAGCCTAGGTCTTTCACCGACGTCTGTTCCCGGCACTGACATTATCGGCCAAGGGGAACCGGTTAAATTTCAAAAATCAGACCGCTTGTCCGGAACCCGACATGGTTGAAACGCTTAGCTCTGACATTGCCGAGGTTCGGCCATGATTGCTGACGGGCGTTCTGCCGAGGCCGCCGTACAGCAACTCCTTCAACTAAGGGCATGCAGACCACTTCGGGAGGCGCTGATGGCCAGCATGAGAGATGATCGCGCTCGCGCGCGCGCCAGAGATTTGCTGGCGGTCGCTTATCCCATTCCTGACGACGTTGAGTTCCACCGGCTACGCGAGCTTGCGATCGAATATATTCAAGAAGCCGAGCGGCTCGAGGCCGAGCACATTGGTCGCGCGATCGAATCCGAGGAGTTGATCTCGGCCGCACTGGATGCCGTGGCCAGAGACTACTTCTCGCGTGCCGTGGCCCGGGCGGCGTCGCAGAAGGCCCGTTAGCAGGCCCGATGATCCGTCAGGCCCGTTCGGACGCTGGAGGACGACGCAGCCAGCGACTACAGCACCATTGTGTTGGCGTTTAGACCCACTGTTTGCGGTCAGGCGGTCATCAGGCGGGTCTCGTTGAAGCGGTGGCTTCAATTTGCTGCAACGCAATAGACTTTCTCAAATTTAATTTTAGCGAACTGACCCAGCCTCATTGCTTGCGCGTTTCAGCACTACCTGTTGAATCAAAAGTGATTGGGATGGAAACAACGATGAAACGGGGAATAACCGTTCTGATATGCCTCTGCGCTCTCGTCGGCGCCGTCTATTTTGCTATCAGCAAATGGGGCATTCGGCACGAGACGCTAAATCTCTTCGACACCGTGCGGCAGCGGCCGGTCGCCGTCGATCTCGCCGTCCGCCGTGACTACGAAATGAAAGCAGATGCCGGTTACTGGAAGCTTCCGGTCGCCATCATCAGCAACGGCAACACCGTCAAGAACACCGAATATTCGTTCCTCGCCAACGTGCTTGCGGCACGGGGATATCTGGTTGCCAGCGTTCAGCAGGATATTCCCACCGATCCGCCCCTGGTGACCAAGGTCGGCCTGCCATATGTCGGCCGGCGCGAAGTGTATGAAAAAGGTGAAGCCAACATTCAGTTTGTGCTTGGACAACTGGAAAAATCGCAACCGAACGCCGATTACGATCATCTGACACTCGTCGGGCATTCCAATGGCGGCGATATCGCGATGTACTACGCCAAGCAACATCCCGAAACGGTATCGAAGGTTGTCACGCTCGATAATTTGCGCGTCCCCTTCGTGCTCAATGACAAGATGAAGATCCTGTCTTTCCGGTCAAAGGACCCCAGATTCCAGACCGATCCCGGCGTACTGCCGACCCCTGAGCAGGCGAAGTTGGACGGTATCGATATCGTCAGGACACAGTTTCAGCATACCGATATGAGCGACCGCGGTCCTTACTCCGTCAAGGAGAGGATTCAGGCCACGCTCGATGCGTTTCTCGGCAGCGGCGGCAGCAGCAGCGAACTGGCGCCCGCACCTACTGACAATCCGATCGTGACCAACGCCGCGGCGCCGCTTCCTTAGGGGGCAAGCTACCCTGAGCACCCGCCATATGCCGGTCGATTGCTGGTTCACCAACGCCTGAAAGCAGTCTCCTGCCCTGTTTTGCCTCCGGCGGAACATATTTCGGGCCTAGCGCTTTGATTCGGGTTCGAGGGTGCGCAGCCGCGCGCTTTTATTCTGGGGGGCAGAATGTCCGGAAAATGGGTGGTTTTGGTCCTGCTTCTTGCCCTTACAACAACGCTGCTGAATCTGGTGATTTTCGCCGGCCAGATATCATCGCCCGCGACCGCGCGCGCCGGGGCCGACGCCAGCAAATTGCTGGATGACGAAGATTTCACCGACCGCCTCACAAAGATGGTTCGGAAAACCGTCCGCGATTACTGCACCGTCGGCAAGAGGAACGCCATTGATTGCTAGGTGCGAACGCCGAAGGGTGCGGGGGTGACAGAATTCACGCGAGCGATGGCTCCCCTTG
This sequence comes from Bradyrhizobium erythrophlei, assembly GCF_900129425.1. Lineage (NCBI taxonomy): Bacteria > Pseudomonadati > Pseudomonadota > Alphaproteobacteria > Hyphomicrobiales > Nitrobacteraceae > Bradyrhizobium > Bradyrhizobium erythrophlei. The sequence goes on from NZ_LT670817.1 coordinate 6,110,381, forward strand.
CCAGCCGTGCGGTCAGCGGTCGAAATATTAATGTCTTCTACTGACCCAACCGAACAACCGATGCTGGCGCCGCTGCTTCGCGAAAATAGACGAAGCCTCTCGCTTTTCATTCTGCTTGCCGGAATGTTTATTTTTGTCGCGGCGGCCGGAGCCCTCTACTTCGCCTTGCGGCCTGAGATCCTGCGTATCGCGGTGGGACCTGCCGGAAGCGACGATCAAAAATTGATTCAGGCGCTGGCGCAGACTTTTGCGCGCGATCGAAGCAGCGTCCGCCTTGCAGTGATCCCAACCGACGGCGCGGCTGAAAGCATCGCGCTGCTGGGCGCGTCAAAGACTGATCTCGCCGTGACCCGGGGCGATCTCGATATGCCGGCGGACGCCCAATCGGTTGCGATCCTGCGCAAGAATGTCGTCGTTCTCTGGGCTCCTTCCGGTCTGCCGGCCCAAGGATCCAAAAAAACTCCGGCGCCCAAGATCAAGAGTCTCGACGATCTGCCGGGACACCGCATTGGCGTGGTCGGCAGAACTCCGGCCAATGTGACGCTGCTACACGTGATTCTTAACGAATCCGGCATCGTTGCCGACAAGGTCGAGGTGGTTCAGTTCGACACAAAACAGATCAATGAGATGGCGCGCGATCCGACCCTGGATGCCTTCATGGCGGTCGGCCCGCTGGACAGCAAGATTACCTCCGAAGCCATCGCCGCCACAGCCCGCGATCGCGGCGAACCCAAGTTTCTCCCGATCGATGTGTCCGAAGCGATCGCCCAGAGGCATCCGCTTTATGAATCCGAGGAGATCCCCGGGAGCACCTTTAGTTCGTCGCCGGCGCGGCCAGACGATAAAATCGAGACCGTCAGCGTCAATCATCTGATGGTCGCGCGACGGGTGTTATCCGAGACGACGGTGGCAACGCTCACCAGACAGCTGTTCGCGGCGCGCCGGTCTCTGGAAAAGGAATTGCCCGGGGCTGCCAACATCGAGACGCCCGACACCGACAAGGATGCGGCGTTACCGGCCCATCGCGGCGCGGCGGCTTATATCGACGGCACCGAGCGGACCTTCCTCGAGAAATACAGCGACTATATGTGGGGCGCGTTCCTGCTCCTGTCCGGGCTCGGCTCGGCCGGAGCCTGGCTGCGCAGCTATCTGAAGAGGGACGAAAAGACCAGCACCATCGCATTGCGGGATCGGGTGCTGGCTCTGATCACCCAGGCGCGGGACGGAAATTCCGCCCAACAACTGAACGAAATGCAGCGCGAGGTTGACGGCATTCTTCGTGAAGCCCTCAATTCCTATGATGGCGGCGCGCTCGAAGAAGGCGATCTCGCGGCATTCGGTCTGGCGTTCGAACAGTTTCACCGTGCCGTCGTGGACAGACGTACGGCGTTAGGCGACATCACCCCGGATCTCGTGCGCTTTCGGAGCCGGCAATAGCCAACGCCTGCCGCCCACGGCGGCATATAGCAGGAACAAGCCGGCTGAAAAAAGCGTACATTTACGGGCACTTACAGCAAAAAAAACGAGAACCCCTGCTTCGAGGTAATTTTGCAAGGGCGTTATGGAACCGAAAACTCCCGATTTCATTCTCTATGGGCGTTTATTCCAACAGGAGACTAAAATGCGAAACTTGCTTATTGCGGCGTGCTGCGCGGCTCTCGTGGGAAGCGTATCGGTCGCTTCCGCTCAGACCACCGGCCCGGCGAGCCAGGAAACCATGAAGACCAATAGTCCGATGGATTCCAATGCCAAGATGAAGAAAAGCAAGACGAAGAAGAGCACGAAGTCCGACGACAGCATGAAGAGCGATGCGCCGAAAGACAGCAGCACCAAGAAGTAAATTTCCTTCGACTAGAAGGCCGCGATATCCCGACGGGGGTGTCGCGGCTTTTTTTGTCGGGGCGATCTTAGGCCGGTATTTTAATTTTGCCAGCGCCAGACAACTGGCCGCGCTTAAGGGCTACAAGCGATCCATCGGCGAATGACTCAACCGCGATCGGTCCGTTATCGGTCCGGCGGAAATTCCAGAGCAGGCTCGCCGTTGTGGTAGGGAATCAGTTGGGTTATGCGGCGGCCATCGGGAAACTCGATCGTGCGCAAGGTCATCAGGGCGAGCGCGGGTTTTTCAGAATGGGCTTGCCGCAAGTGCGGCCGCTTCATCGGTTTTGCGACCGAGACAGCGGCAGTGGATGAAGTAATTTGTTGCTTGTTCGGCGAAACCGACGGCACGGCCTGGGCCGGATGCGTTGCTTCTTGCGCGGCATCTTCGGCCGGAGCGGCCTCAGCGTGTTGGCTAGGTTCGGCTGGCGAAACCTCGGCGATGGCGGAACGGCTTTGCTGATCCTGCGCCGGCCCTGAAACCTCTGCCTTCGCGCCCTGCTCGCCCGCCGCTAGATTCACCTGGGGCCGCAGCGACGGCGGCTGTTCACTCGCACCAGATGCAGCACTATCGCGAGCTGAGGAGCTCGGCTCAGAGACGCTTTCTGCGGAGGAACTAGCTTCGGAAGACGCTGCTTCCGGATTTGCTTCGTAATGCGGAGTTGGCTTTGGCTTGGCCTTTGCCGCAACCACCTTCGCCGGCTCCGGTGCGCCGAGCCAGCTTAACGCGCCGTAACCGCCCCCAAGAAGAAGTCCGACAGCAATCAGATAAGCGAACAAAGCGGGCAGCGCGGGCCTTCACCGGAAACAGGATCGGCCCGCCGAAGTGGAGCCATTGCAGCGCTGCAGTCAGTCGACGACTTGAAGTATCTAACCGGGGAAGAACGTAAGAGTCCGATGGCCGTTCCCAAGGTCCATCAAGTTTCGTGCGAGGAACCTTTCTCACCTTCCAACATTTCCCCGTTAGTCAAATCAAAATGCTGGGAGATTTTTTTATGGAACAAGTGATGCGCCCCGTTGGGGTGATAGACGACGTTGTAGAGCCGTCGGTGGCGGGGGTTTCCTGGGCGGCCATCATGGCCGGCGCAGTTGCTTCCTGTGCATTAACATTGGTCTTGTTGTCATTCGGAGCTGGGCTTGGACTTTCCGTGGTGTCGCCTTGGACCAATTCCGGCGTCTCCGCAACAAGCTTCGAGATCGGCACCGGACTCTACTTCATCGTGATGGCAATGATCTCGTCAGCGCTGGGTGGCTATCTGGCAGGGCGGCTGCGTAACCGGTGGATTGGTGTTCAGAGCACCGAAGTTCACTTCCGCGATACCGCGCACGGTTTCCTTGCGTGGGCGCTGGCATCCGTGCTCGGCGCGATCCTTCTTGCCTCTCCCGCGACCTCGTTGTTGGGCGGTGCCGCGTCAAGCGCGATGCAGGCAGTCTCCTCGCAGGCGAGTGGTCCCATGGACGGCTATGTGGACACGCTGCTGCGGCGCGATAATCTGACTGCCGACAACACCGGCAATAGCGGCGACACGCGGCGCGAACTAACGCGCCTGTTTACCGCCGACTTCCGAAACGGCGCCGAACCCTCAGCAGCCGACCGCAGCTATATCGCGAAGGTGGTTGCGGCGCGAACCGGGCTCAGCCCGGCCGAAGCCGACAAGCGCGTCAGCGACGTGATCGCGCAGGTCAAGGCGGATCTCGATAAAGCCCGCAAGGCGGCTGAGCATCTCGCAATCTGGCTAACGCTTTCGCTGTTCATCGGAGCTTTCTCGGCTGCGCTGGCAGCGACCGAAGGCGGAGGCCTTCGTGACGGCACCTGGGGCAAGAGCGCATCGCGTCGTTAAATCATCATCAGAACAAACCGAAAGGAGAGAACCATGCCGATTCTTCTGTGGCTACTAGGAATACCGATCCCGCTGATCATCCTGATCATGCTGCTGCACCACTGAGCCGCCGATTTAGGCCAACCAACAACCACCTTCGACAACTTAACTTTTCACTGGAGGCTAAAATGAGATCGAAATATCTGGCGGCGGCTCTGCTCGGCACCGCCCTTCTGACCGGAGCGGCGTTTGCGGAGAACGCCACCACCGATCGTTCCAACGTCAATACCGCCGTCCACAAGGAGGGTCAGTTCCGCTCTTCCAAGCTGATCGGCGTCAATGTGTACAATAACAACAACGAGAAAATCGGCGACATTCAGGAACTGATCGTCGACAATTCCGGGAAGGTCGACGACGTCGTGCTTGGCGTTGGCGGCTTTCTCGGCATGGGCGAACACTACGTCGCGGTGCCGATGGAGAAGTTGAAATTCGTCAATGAGCCGGTGCGCACCTCGTCAACATCAACCACGCCCGCGGACAAGTCCACCGTCGGCGCCAACACGACGACCGGCGAAGCCAATCGCGCCAACCGGCCGGAGCGAGCGACCGACGAGAAGTGGTATCCCGACCACGCGATCTACAACGCCACCAAAGATCAACTGAAGGCAATGCCGCAGTTCAAGTATAACTGAGGCCGAACCAACGAACCGCCCTGCCACAACGGCGGGGCGATTTTGTTGCGAACTGGATTCAAGAACTGCGTCGATTTAGGAAACCGCACCGAACTCCGGCCGGCAAGGGAATATCAAACGGGCGCCGGCAATTCGCCTTCGGCAGACGGGCTGGAAATTGAGTTCGGCACCGGAGGCACAGCGCATGGCTGGTGATTGACTCGCTGCAGTTCAATTTCCTTGGTCACCGCTGACACGGAGTTACCCACCTTGCCGACAACGGTCTTCAGCGCATCAGCGGAAACGTGCAGCCGCCGGGTCCATGCACGGACCTGGCCCGGATCGGTCAGGTCAATCTTGTTGCGAACCGGCGGATGTTTGACGCGATGCATGGCGGCATTCCCTCATTAAACACTAACGGCATTCGGGGAGCTTCGTTCCATTTGCCGTTTGACCGCCCGACGTCTCAAGAGCAGATACGACAAAGGCCGCCCGAAGGCGGCCCTGTCGTCCAATTGTTCAAAGTTCGTGAAGATCAGTCGTGATCGATGATGACTTTGCGGCGGTCGTGATCGACGTCCCGATCATGATCGCCCTTTTTGATGATGACCGCATCACGATCGCGGTGATCGTCGCGGTCGCGAATCACTTCACGCTCGCGGACGACATCGCGGTCGCCATGACCTTCGCCGACGGTCACGCCGACCGGTCCCACACCCACGCCAACTTCTTCCGCAAACGCCGGCAACGCAGTTCCGAGCAACGCGGCGGTCGCGATAACAGCAAAACATAATTTCATATGAGTTCTCCATTTTGATATGCGTTGTGACAATCCCGCGCAGGAAAAAATGTTCCGAGGTAGAATGCTCGAAGGAGTTGCATTTGCCGCTTGAACTGCGAATTCATTGACCGGCGACCAAGCGGACCAGGGGCAGATCGATGTGTCCGCCGGGGCGGCTGAGAAAGTCCCCCAATGGCCGGCCACATTCCGCTGCCTTTCGCATTTGCCAAGCTCACCTTGCCGGGCATCGTGTCGTGTGCGAGCTTGCTGGCGCGAGCGCGAGATCCTGGACACGGGGAGGCGACGAGATGGACCAGGGCGAAAACGCTGACGACCTTAAATCTGTCGCGGCCGAAGCATTCGCGGCGCTGTGTGGCGGCCGGCAGATCCCGCCCTTCTCCTCCCGGTCTCAGGGCCTCAGCGTCGACGATGCCTACGGCGTAACGCCGCTGGTGCGGCAAATGTACGAGGCAGACGGTGCCAAGGTGCTCGGGCGCAAGATCGGATTCACCAATCGCACGATCTGGGCCGAGTACGGCGTCCATGCGCCGATCTGGGGCTATGTGTTCGACCACAGCGTGCACGACCTTGCTGACGTCGAAACGCTGGCGCTGGCGCCATTTTCCGAACCGCGCATCGAGCCCGAGATCGTGTTTGGCCTGGCGGCTTCGCCTTCACCGCATATGGACGAGACGACCTTGCTATCGTGCGTCGCGTGGGTCGCGCTCGGCTTTGAGATTGTGCAGTCGATCTTTCCGGGTTGGAAATTTTCCGCCGCCGATACCATCGCCGCCAACGGCGTGCACGGGGCGCTGCTAATCGGGCCGCGGCATCCGTTCGCGCCACGCGCGGCGGAATGGCAGCGGACGCTATCCGAGTTCGAGATCGATCTGGGGTGCGGCGGCCGGCTGGTCGACCGCGGACGAGCCGAAAACGTGCTCGGCGGCCCTCTCTCGGCGCTGCGTCACCTCGTCGGTCTGCTGACGTCCGATCCCGTCAATCCGCCGCTCGCGGCCGGTGAGATCGTCAGCACCGGCACCTTGACCAAGGCGATGCCGGTCGTCGCCGGCGAGGTTTGGACCGCCGCGCCGACCGGAATCGGGCTTGACGCGGTCCGGCTTCGTTTTACCTGAACACCGATTCCAAGGCTCAACTTTTGTGCACGCGGCTTGGTCGAAGCCCCATTTCAATTACGTCAGGAATCGGACATTGTAGCGGCGCCCCTGTGGTCCGAGTCGGGGCGGCGTTTGCGTTTCTTCTTTGGGACATGAGGATACGATGCTGCAAATACCTCGGCCGACGCCGACCTGCACGCGTTTTCAAACCCGCATCGAGATGCCCTGCATTAAATGCGGCGCCCTGATGAGGTTGGCCCTTATCGAGCCGCGAGACCGGAACTTCGATCTGCTGACCTACCGGTGCGCCCCCTGCGCCTCGGATGAGAGCTTTTTGCAGACCATCTAGCTCGACTTCGTTCAGGCATTGCGCGCCCAGTTGCGGCATTCGCAGAGTCGGCTGCGACTGGACACGTCGGGCCGATCTGTCAGCGGCCCATAAGCAAATCCCTGCCAGTTAAAGCCGACAGGGATCAGCAGAAAAGTTGACAGACGGCGAGTGGCGTCACCCGGTGGCCCGTCAAGGACCTGCGCAGCAATTGAAGTCCACGGCGCAAATCCATGCAAGGCTATTTTGTGGGCAAAAATCTTTGGGGTATACGTGTCTGACCACATACCCACATTACCCAGCCATCAAGATTTGCCCTTCGACGCATCTTTGGCCGCAGACACGACCCCGCCGGTGATCTGTCTCATATGTTCGCCGGCATTGGTAAACTGACTCTTCAAGAATTCCGATTGAATTTGCATGGCCTGTTGAAGATCGGTCGCGTGAACCAATTTCCGCGCATGGTCGAACGCAGCCTTCATATTCTGCTCGGTGAACGACAAGGCCTGCTTGGAAATCTCCGTTCCCGGATTTGGGATCGACGTCATCGATTTGTTCGCGGCATCGAAAAACATCCCAAACGCCTTTTCCGCCTGATCGATGGTCTTCTCGGCCAAATCGCGCAATTCGGCCGGCACTTCCAGCTTCGGTTCAGTCATGTCGGCATCCTCCCGTTTGAATTGAGCAGTTAGCACATTTCGGAAGCGGCGTCTTGGCGGTGTTGGCCGGCCGTTCAATCCGCAAACCGGCTTCGGCGAGATCCCGAGGTGCCGCATGAAAGCCCGCCGCATGCGTTCGTCATCGCCCAATCCCGCCCGCTGCGCCGCCTCGACCACGCCGCCGAATTCGCTGCTTTCGAGCAGCAGCCGCGCGGCTTGCCCCTCGACCCGGTTAGCCGGTGCGCAATCTTTCAGGCCCAGCGAACTAAGCAGCGCGCATGCAGGTCGATTTGCCTGCCGACGGCGTTTCACCTCGCCTGGATGGTGCTAGACTTGGCCTGGTTTCTGCGTCGCGCTGCTGACAGCCGGGAAACGGGATTGAACCAGGCTGGGAGCCGCGCCCTTGTCGCCATCCCGGCTCGGCTTATCTACGGCTCATTCCTATCCGTACGGGATAGAGGAAGCCGCCGATGATACCAACGCCTCTTGCAAACCGGCTTGGCAGGCGGGTGACCGCCCACGCTTTGCACGTCGGCGATCGAATCAACACCACCGGCTTTGAAGGCGATGCGCTTTCGGCGGTCCCTCTGGCGGTCCGGGTTGGCAAGGCAGGCGTTGCCGTACTGTTTCGCTATGGCGTCGTAGTGCTGATCAATCTGTCGCCGGAGGAAGAAGTCACCTTACTGGAAAGGCTGTCACCGCGCATCGAAGGACGGTTGACCCGTTTCGAAGAGGAAACGGCGACAGCCGAGCTTTCCAGTGAGATTGAGGATCAGGTCCAGGCGGGAGGGCCGGTTCAGTTGCGAGACATGTCGCCTGAAAGGCTTCTTGTCATTGCCGATGTGCTGGCGAAAAGCGTTGTGCTTGCCCACGACGAGCGCGAAGCCGCCAAAGTGCTGGAGATCATCGAGCCGTTTGCGAAAGAACTGGCCGATCACGGACGAACCCGGCGGAATCGAAAAGGGATTTTGCAACTGATCGGAAATGCACTGCTGGTCCAGCACAGGGTGTCGGGCCGTGTGGCAGTAGCTGAAAAACCCGATGCTTTGTGGGACCGGCCCGATCTCGAGAGACTCTATGCCCGGCTTGAGGACGAATATGAACTCAAGGAGCGTGTCGATGCCCTCAACCGGAAACTTGCCGTGGTGGCCGAAACCGCCAACACGCTTGCTGATATCATCGATACCCGCCGATCGCTGCGCCTTGAACTCATCGTGGTCGTGCTGATCGCATTCGAGATCGTCGGCACGTTCTATCAGATTTACGCCGCCAGGGGCCACTGACGCCGCAAAACGCAAACGTCATTGCGGGGGACGAGGACGGCGCAAGGAAAGCCGGGGTACCGTCATTTGATGGAAATGATTTCCGCGTCGTCGTTTCCAGCTCTCACGACTTCGCCGATGCCTTTTCCAAGCATCGCCCGGGCCAGAGGTGATACGTGCGAGATCGATCCTTTCGCGGGATCGGCCTCGTCCTCCCCGACGATCCGGAAGGTTTGCTCGCGACCGTCGTTGCGAATGATGCTGACCGTCGTGCCGAAACGCACGCGCGAACGGTCGGTGGGAGCCGGCACTAATCGGGCGGTCGCGCGCCGTGCGCTCCAGTACCTCAAATCACGTGCTGCGGCGGCGATCGCCCGCCGATCGGACGAAGCCAGGGCCGTGGCATGAGCCGCCCGCGCCCCTGCGAGGGCGGCTTCGATCTCAGCCATCCCCGTTTCGGTGACATCGTTCGGGTGCTCGGAAACCGGTCGATCAGACACGTCCTCGATGGAGTCGTCCTGGTCCCTCACGAATGCTCTGCTCATGCCGGCTAGACTCCTTCACATAGGCGGCTTTGCCAGATTTGAGGCTCACGCTTTTTCGCCCGGCGGGTCGACCCCCCTGTCCTTCCGGCTGACTTGCTGAGCGCGTTCTTTATCGCGCGGCTGCTCTTCCCCCTTTTGATCGCGCATGATGACTTGATCCGAACCATGCGGAGGCCTGGGCCCGGGCTCCGGCATACCCTTCTGGCCGCCATGTTTGCCGCCCTGATCCTGCACACCTTCGAGATCGTTTTCCCGGGGCATCGCAATCAGACCTCATATTCCCAGGCGGACGGTTTCTCGCTCGCGCGGCCCTTCAATGGGTCCATTCACTCACACGCTTCACGACAGGTCCTCTTCCCGATTCAATGCCGTCCACAGCTACTGGTTCCATCGCTATGCTGACCACCGGTTCCGGCGCGAAAAACCAGCGGACGATTTGGAACACTAATCCGCGCTGCAAGTTTTGAGTCCCGTATCGTTGATCGAAAACGGAGATATTTCATGCGATCCAAACTCGCCATCTCAGCCCTCGTGGTCGCCTCATTGTTCGGAGCGACGGCGATCGCGTCGGCACAGACACAGCCGGCTCCCGGCGCATCCAGCGAAGGCAATGTCGGACCCGGTGCCACCGGTACCAAAATGAAGTCCGGAAAGATGATGAAGTCCAGCAAAACGAAGTCCGGCGCGACCACCGGAATGAGCAGGGGCACCACGCGCAATCCGTCCGGCCAAGGCAACGTTGGTCCGGACGCAGGCAACAATGCCGGCGCCAAGTAAGGCTTTTCGCTGAAAGTTTGACGATCCCCTTCGATGAGGACGCGTATCCGCGAAAGCATCCCCTCGGACGTGGTCCGAGGGGATGCTTTTGATTTCTGCCTCACAGCGAAACGAAGCTTACGCTGACAATGTGGCCCGATCTGCCCTCCAGGTAGGATACGCGCAAATTTTATGAGCCGGAGGCCATCGGTCGCCTGGAACCTATTTCCATGCCGCAAGTTAGCTTTCTCGCATCACCATTAGGGAGGATTTACTGATCGAAGGAGGAGATACCCATGCGTTACAGGCTTGCTATCTCGGCCCTCGTTGTCGCCTCGCTGTTCGGAGCCACGACTATCGCATCGGCACAGATGCAACCTGCTTCCGGTGCGTCGAGCGAGGGCAAAGTCGGCACGGACTCCACCAAGTCCAATCTGAAGCCTGGTACGACGACCGGTTCCGCAACAACCGGTCCGGTAACAAAGACCATCACCAACAAGGGCGTTGCGCGCAACCCTTCCGCCGACAATGACGCCGGCATCGGTCGCGGAAAATAACGGATTTTCACGTTGAAGGGCGGATGTACCCCTTCGACATCAAAGGGCCCCGCCGCCATACGGGGCCCTTTGCTATTGTCACCTGACAGCCGGGATCGATCAATGGCGGTAATGCCGGCGCCGGTGATGCACCGGCGGATGTCCTATATAGGCATAGTTGTTTTGCCAGGATGGATAGCCGCCGTCCGTATAGGGATTGCCTGGCCCCAGATTCTGGCAATTGGCGTCAGGATAGTACTGGGCGCAACGGCCGGGATTCGAGATCACCGGCTGCGCTTGAGACGCGCCCACCAGCGCCGTTGCCGCGACAGCCGCGGCACCCAACAAAGCAAATTTCATTCGTTCTTCTCCTGATTTGCGCGGTCGGCTAAACGTGGTGTCGGAACTCACATTCCCCCAATTATGCTCTTGTAATGGTGATGATAGTGACGCGGAATTTACCCGTGAGACTCATCGACCGGGCGGGGTGACGATTTGCGTCGTGGACTACGGTTTGACCGGCTTCTTCATGTGGACCTCGCCACAGCTGGATGCGACTCGCGTGGTGATTCTTCAAAGCCGCGATGTGCATGGAACACGATGTTCGCAGCGAACCTCGCATTGGTGCGCAGCGCGACCGCGTGGCCCCCTCTTCACACATCACCGACCGATGCCCCAAACGGATCAACCGAACCTTGAAGACGCGCCCACATAGGGCCCATCGGGCGCCGCCTTCATACTTCCGGAATGTTAAGAACGCGCCTTCAACGGCTGCAGCAACCGATTGCGAGGGGAAGGTAGGTCAGGCTCACATTTTAGTGACCCATTCGGCCACATGATTTTCGCGGAGTATCGAAATAAACGATCTGGGCCGATGTTTGCTAAATAGCGCAAAAGCGGCTGGAGAGAGATTTCGCGATGTCTAAGGCTGCCCTAGTCTCCCTCGCGACATCGGTCCCTCCGCACGCTTTCTTACAGAAGGATGTTCTGGCGGCAGCCTGGAATGTGTTCGGTCCCCGTTTTCCCGAGTTCGAAAGGTTTTCGAGCATTTTTTCGAATACCGGAATCGTCAAGCGACATGGCGTGAAGCCATTCGACTGGTATCTCGAGCCCCGGGGCTGGCCGGAGCGCACCGAGGCCTTTCTTGGAGGCGCCGAGGCGCTTTTTGTCGACGTCGCCGAGAAAGCGCTGGCAAGTGCCAACCTCGCCGGCAGCGATATCGACACCGTCGTCACCGTCAGCTCCACCGGAATCGCGACGCCAAGCCTGGAGGCCCGTGTTGCCCGACGAATGGGTTTCCGATCCGACGTCACGCGCGTGCCGGTGTTCGGCCTCGGCTGCGCGGGCGGGGCCTCGGGCTTGTCGATCGCCTCCCGCCTTGCACAGTCGCGACCGGGTACCAACGTGCTGCTGGTGACGATCGAGCTCTGCACGCTTGCGCTTCGGCTCGACGAACTCACCAAGGCCAACATTGTCGCCGTCAGCCTGTTCGGCGACGGCGCAGCGGCGATCGTATTGCGGGCGGGCGATGGCGGCGCGACCCAGATCGAGGATGCCGGCGAACACCTTTGGCCCGATACGCTCGGCATCATGGGCTGGAGTGTCGATCCGGAAGGCTTTGGCGTTATCTTCCGCCGTACCATCCCCGATTTCGTCATTGCGCATCTCAATCCCGCCGTGGCGCAAATTCTTGCGCGCATGCAGTTGTCGATGGCCGACATTGACCGGTACATTTGCCATCCCGGGGGCGCCAAGGTCGTCAGCGCGCTGGAAACCGCACTGGCACTCGATCGGGGTTCGCTCGACCACGAACGCCAGATTATCGCCGACTATGGCAACATGTCCTCACCCACCATCCTGTTCGTGCTTGAACAGGCGCGCGCGAAAGGGTTGCCGGCACGCTCGCTGTTGACGGCGCTTGGACCCGGCTTCACGGCAAGCTGCGTCGCGCTGCGGCACGCCGCGTGACACCGGCCGAAATCATTCTCGGGGCCGTCACGTTGCAGCGTGCCGGTGAACTCCTCATTTCCAGCACCAACACCCGCAAACTGCTGGCCCGCGGCGCCGTCGAGGCGGCGCCCGGGCATTACCCGTTGATCGTCGCGGTGCACGGCGCCTGGCTGATATCGCTATGGGTCCTGGCGCGCGATCAGCCGGTAAATATCGTTGCCCTGCTGCTCTATCTCGCCTTGCAGGGCTTTCGTTTCTGGGTGATGTGGACGCTCGGCTCGCGATGGACGACGCGGATTATTGTTCTGCCGGAACAACGCCTGGTGTCGGCTGGACCCTATCGCTTTTTGTCGCATCCCAATTACGCCGTCGTTGCTGGCGAGATCGCCGTACTTCCGCTGGTTCTGGGTCTGCCGCTGCTGGCCGCCGCCTTCACGGCGCTCAACGCCATGGTTCTCGCGATCCGCATAGCAGCCGAAAACCGCGCCCTCGCCGCGTTTCGTGAGACGATGCAGCGCGGCGCGCGATGAGCGCGTCAGTTACCGCGCCGGATAAGGTCGGCGCTGCCACGTGGTCAGGCTTCGTCCTGATGTGCCTCGGCATGTTCATGGCGATCCTCGACATTCAGGTCGTCGCGACGTCGTTGCCCACGATCCAGGATGCACTCGCGATATCGCGGGATGCGATGAGCTGGATTCAAACCGCCTATCTGATTTCCGAGATCATCGCCATTCCGCTGACGGGATGGCTGACGCGCGTCCTGACATTGCGCTGGCTGTTCGTTGCTGCGATCAGCCTCTTTACGCTCGCGTCCGTCGGCTGCGCGTTCAGCGGCAATTTTCTGACGCTGGTCAGCTTCCGTGTGCTGCAGGGTTTCGCCGGGGGCACACTGATTCCGGCAGTATTTTCTGCTGTCTTCTTACTGTTTCCGATCCGTTTGCATCCAGTTGCCACCACGATGGCCGGCATTATGGCCGTGCTGGCACCCACGATCGGGCCCGTGGTCGGTGGCTGGATCACCGAGACCTATTCCTGGCATTGGCTGTTTCTGATCAACGTCGCCCCCGGCGTCATTGCGGCGGCCGCTACGCCATTCCTGTTGCCCCGCGCGAGAACTTGTTTCGCCAGGCTGGCCACGCTCGACGGATACTCGCTCGCGCTGATGGCCATCTCGCTTGCCAGCCTGGAGATTGGCCTGAAGCAAGCCCCGCATGATGGCTGGTTTTCTCTCCTCTGCTCCAGCCTGTTTCTGCTGAGCGTCGCCGCGGCAATCGGCTTCGCCGTCAGAACGCTCAAGGCCGCGCATCCCTTGATCGAACTGTCGACGCTGAGGATTCGTCCGTTTGCGATCGGCTGTGCGCTGAGTTTTTGTCTTGGGGTCGGATTATTCGGCTCGGTCTATCTCATGCCGGTATTCCTCGCCTACGTTCGACACCACGACGCCTATGAAATCGGTACCATCATGCTCGTCACTGGCGTCTCGCAGCTGGTGACCGCGCCGATTGCCGGCGCACTGGAAAGCAGGCTCGATCCCCGTCTGTTATCGGTGGCGGGGTTCGCTTTGTTCGCGCTCGGACTGGGTTGCAGTGCAATGCAAAGCCGCGTCGCCGATTTTCACGAGATGTTCTGGCCGCAAGTCCTGCGCGGCGTCGCCATCATGTTCTGCCTGCTGCCGCCAACGCGGCTTGCGCTGGGCGCGCTGGCCGAAGCCGAGGTGCCCGACGCAAGCGGCCTGTTCAACCTGATGCGAAACCTCGGCGGCGCGATCGGTATCGCCCTGATCGACACCATCCTCTATGGCCGGACCGGCGGACACGCCGAAGCTCTGCGCGACCGGCTGATCGCGGGCGACATCACGGCGGCGGGGGCGATCGGGCTCGATTTGAACTTGTTCACGCACCGGCCTCCTGGCGCGTCGGACGCTACCGTTGAAGCCTATCTTCGTCCGATGGTCGAGAAGGCGGCTTTCGCGATCAGCACCAACGAAGCCTGGGCCCTGCTCGCCATCGCGGCGCTGCTCGGACTTTTGCTCGTTCCGTTCGCGGGGCAGCCACCGCGAAACTCGGACGCGGACGTGCGGAAAGATTGACAGCGCTGCCGAGCGCAGCGCTCTGGCATTCTTATGGGGAACCAATCAACGGTCCCTGCCGATGTCTGTGCGCCCGATCATTTCGACGCCGAATCCTTCGAGAACAGCGTGATCGCCTCCTGCACGGTGGTCATGAATTGCGCGGGGAAGATGATGGTCGAATTCTTCTCGACCGAGATTTCCGCCATCGTCTGCAGGGTGCGCAGTTGCAGCGCGACGGGATGTTGCGTGATGATGTCGGCCGCCTCGCCGAGTTTTACCGCCGCCTGGTATTCACCTTCGGCGGCGACGATCTTGGCGCGGCGCTCGCGCTCGGCTTCTGCTTCCTTGGCCATCGCGCGTTGCATATTGTCCGGCAGCGTGATGTCCTTGATCTCGACCGCGGTGACCTGGGTACCCCATGGCTCGGTGTGCTGGTCGATGACGTTCTTGATCTGATCGTTGATGCTGGCGGTGTCCGACAACAGCTGATCGAGGCTGAAGCGTCCGACCACATTTCGCACGGTGGTCTGGCTGATCTGATTGATCGCGTTGTAGACGTTTTCGATCGCGATCACGGCCTTTTCCGGATCGGTGATGTGATAGTAAGCGACCGCGGCGATATCGATCGAAACATTGTCCTTGGTGATGATCTTTTGCGAAGGGATCTGCATGGTGACGGTGCGCAAGGACACTCGCACCATCTGCTGAATCGGGACGAAAATCAGCGTCAACCCAGGCCCGCGGACACCTGCAAACTTGCCGAGCAGAAACACCACCCCGCGCTCATATTGCTTCAACACCCGCAGAGAAGCGATGACATAGAGCGCAATCGGTATGACAAGAAAGTAAATCCCGTCCATGGTGTCCTCATCGGTTGTCGCGCCGCACTTCTTCGGTCAGCAGTATAGGCCGACAATTTCATGGCGCCACGTCGCATCGGTGCCAGAGAGCCCAGCAGTGCGTGGTCCAGGCGGCCGCCGCCCCTTGCGTGATGGTGCCGTGCGGTTCACTCGATTGCCGCGTCGGGTGGACGCCAGCCGGTATTGCGCACGGTCAGACCAAGCGCTTTTGCAATCTTCAAGTTGACGATGAGTTCAATCTGTCGGTGCAAAACGGGTAGGTCGCCCAACATTGCGTCCCGTAGGCTTGCTATCCCCCTTCCCGATCGGAGTCGCCTTCCGCCAGCACGGTGCGACGATGGTAGATTAAATTGTCGAGCCGATGGGCGACCGCAATCAACGCCTGCGTCGCTACTGACCCGCTCTCGTCTCGATCAGCGGATTTCAGCAGCTCGGCCCGAAGGATCGCGTCGACTTCATCCTCGATAGCCATCAATTCGGCCTCATCGTCGACTTTTCGTATCCGCCCCGGCAAGATACAAAGTGCATCCAATGAGGGATGTGCTGCCTCGCTCTGCCGAACACCCAGAAATCGCCACGCCGCGGCGAACACGGATGCGGCGGCGCCGAGCACCATCGGCGTCAGATAGATGGCGTTGCCGTATCTGTCCATGAAGCTTTCCTGGGTGCCGTTATAGAAGGCCGCGGCCCCAGGATGCACGGAGATGTAGGCGTCGGCATCGGTGTCAGGCGCGGCGATCCCCGCAAGCAGCGGCTGCTCGCTGACGAGGTCTCTGCGGACGTTCATGACCTTCTTCGCGAGGTCGGCGACCAGGCTGGCGCTGAGGTGCCGGTTCGCCACCAGATAATAACCAACCCGCAAGGTTGTGATGTCGTCATCCGGTACCGGCGGCGCGCCGCGAAGGGTGCCTTTGGGAATATCGAAGCTTTCATATGGTCCTTTGGCATCGGCGATCGCACCGGCCGAATCGATCGGGATCAGCACCGGCGACGAATTTGCCCCTTCGCTGAACAGGCCTTTCACGAACGACAGGTATTTCTCGGTCAACGGCGCCACCACCAGGAGCGCGGCGACCTCTTTCGATTGCACGGCGCGGCGCGCGTCTGAGGGCGCTATATCCTTGAAGACGACGTTGGCGTGGCCGAGATCATATTCCTTCTTCAGCACCTCCACGATCCCGTGATTGATTTCTCCACCGACCACGCCGACGCTGTGGTCCCGCAGCTTGGCAATACTGTTAATAGGCGATCCCGGCGGCGCCACGATCATCACAACACCGTGCGCCGTGAGGGCGACGGTCCGGGCCTGCTGGAGATCGCCGGCGTCCGCGCGGACCACTGCAAGATCGACGGTGCCGGCGGCGAATGCCTTGGCAGCGTCGAGCACATTGCCGGCATTTTCGACCTTGAGCCTGACCGCCGAATTCGTGGTGGCGAGGCGGCCGGCAATGATCGAGGCGATCTGCTTACCCTCGCCGTCGAACGATCCGATCGCAACGGTCAGTGTCGTCGGCTGCATGTAAAGCCGATAGGATATCAACCCCGCCCCTGCGGCGATGGAGAACACCCCCGCCAACAGGACGGCGCGAGCCCAGAGCGGGAATGCTGTCTGCAAGGCTTTCATCTGCATCCGGCGCGGATTCGGTTGTGAGGCAACGGCGTCAAACATCGGTACCGCTCGATCACGTTTCGGTTCGAAGCATCCTGGTTACGAATTGGAAACAATCGGCCTGGAAACGCCCCACCACCAACGCCGACGGGCACGCTTGGCGGTGACGTCAAGGCGCCGATGCCGAATCCTGCGAATTCTCGCGGCGCGGTGCTGCTGACGCGCAGCATGCAGCAGGGACCACGACAGGCAATGATAGCGCGACCATGACATCATTTTCATCGAACCCTCCATCTCCGCGAGGATTGGTGGGTCGCAACCGATGTGCCGTTCAAAACACATTGGTTACAGATTGGAACGCACACGCATGCCGGACATCAACGGCACATGCGAGCGATGCTATCGCGTAAACGTAGTCGCAAAAAATGCCAACGCCTGTTCATCGGCATTAAACATGGGTAATGCACCGAACCGATCTGGCCGTGCCTGCCTCCAACCAGGTGTTAGGAGGTGAATAACATGAAACTTGTTTCTGCATTTGTTGGCCTTACCGCGCTGGGCGGCGTTGCACTCTCTACCCCGGCGTCTGCGATGCCTGTCACCATTCCGGGTCAGGCCTCGCAAGCTTTCAACGTTCGGCAGATCGCTTACGTTTGCAACGAATGGGGCCATTGTTGGCACCGGCCGAGCTACGGTGACGGTTATTTCCAGCCGCATTACGATGGTGGTTGGGGTTGGCACCGCGGCTGGGGATACGGTTGGCATCACTGGCATCGCTGGCATCCCGGCTGGAGGTCTGGTTGGCATCATTGGCACCACTGGCACCACGGCTGGGGGTACTGGCATCACTGGCATCAGTGGTAATCCGGAAGAAAGGGGCTTCGGCCCCTTTCTTTTTGCCAGCCGGCTCTCGTTATATGATGAATACAATCCTACAAAACGAGTTCGGCGCACGGCGCTTCGATCGTTCGAGCAGCTCCCCAGAGAATTGCATTGTTATTTTTCGGCGTCGATGGCGCCGACATCGCACCGATCCCATGTCGGTTTCCGGGGCTGAAACCAAAGACAGGGAAAAATAAGATGAAACAGTTCTTGAAATTGACCGCCGCGCCGGCCACGACGCAGTTCGCGCTGGCGTTCGTCGCGATGGCGACGCCCGCGGCCGCAAGCTCGAACGAGTTCTGCCGCACCGACTCTTCGGGGATGCGAAGCTGCGGCTTTTCCACCATGGAGCAATGTCAGGCGATGTCCTCCGGTCGCGGCGGCTCCTGTACACGCGATCCGTTTTTACCGACTGCCAGCGACGCTCTTGCCTATCAGCCGAAGCATTCCGGTTCAAAGGGCGCCAGGAAACCGGTTCAGAATCGATAAGGCGTACTATCGCTTACAGAGAGCTAATCTTCGTCAGTTCGCGGCCTTTGAAGCCGAGTTCAAAGGCCGCGACAGTGCCGGTCGAGCGAGGCCATATCGACAGCGCGCCCGAGAACGGTCACCGGACCCGCGGTACCAGAACGATACCGCACTCCGCGGATCACTGCTGCTTTTCCCAGAATGACAGCAGGCCCTGCGAGGCCGAACCTCCGATCACGCAGGGGATGCCGACTTCGACCTGCCCGAGCGCCGCTGCCGAGACGCAACCGAGCGCGACTGCGCCGACGCCGATCTGGCCCCAGAAGTCGAGATTCTGTCGGCTATCCGAGCCCTTGGTCTTGAGTTCATCGACGGCGGCGAGCGCATCCTTGCGCACCGCGCCAAGCTGCACCGTATCGGCTGCTTCGATCACCTCGCCGAGCGGCGCCTTGATCGCCTCCGGCTGATTTGCCAGCTCGCTGTGGAGAAACTCGCGCAACCCTGCGTCACGGACGGCGTAGCTCGCCAGGGTGTATCGCGCCATGCTGCCGACCGTCAGCTTGTCGAGGGTGTCACGGCTCTTGGTCCAGGGCAGCATCTGCATGATGCGCAAAATCGGGAGGTGTGAGCCGGTCGCGAAATAATATCCCCACAACGTGTCCAGCAAATCCTGATTGCTGGCGAAGGTTTGCGCCATCTTCAGCTTCTTATCATCCTTGGCGAAAGGATTGCGCGTGAAGACGACGCGCAGCTTGTCGAACATGCCGGGTTTTGCATCTTCCAGCGGAATGTTCGCCAGGGTCGGGAGCGTGCCGGCGAGATAGCTGTCGATCATCACCTGGCGTCCCGGCATCTTTGGGGCGACCTTGCGCAGCAGATTCTTCCAGTCGGGCAAGCCCGAATAGGCGATGGCGCGAACGATCACCCATTCGTCCTCCGGCGCGACCGGAAAGAAACTGGTGACGAGTTGTTCGGCTTTGGCCGGGTTCGATCCGATCGCGCCGGCGATGAAGCCGAGATAGATGCCTGCATTCTCCGGCTCCTTGAAGCTTTGCGCGTGGAACAACACGCGCACGGCGGCCGGGACATGGACGTAATCAGGCTTGGCCCGGTAATTGTAGATCCATTGCTGGACCACGTTAAGCGACGCGCGCGGATCGATATCCGGCGTGACCGCGGCGTCCGCGGACTGCATCAGCAGAAACATGGTGATGAAGATTGCTGGGTAACGCATGTGATGGCTCCTGACGAGCGCTCTCGCATGCGACGGTCGCAGCGCGAGCGTTTCGGCCCTTTACGGCTAGTGAGGATTTGAAGCGGCTATACGACGATTCTGGGAATGCGCGGTTCGGCGCCGCGTCGAAATTATGGCAACCCATTAGCGCTTAAGCCTGCAACTGACCTTACGTCAGACATTCTTTCGCCCCGCGCAGGCAATTCGATCCCAGCCGGTTAAATGGCGGACAGGCGGGACGTGATCAAACAATGCAAGGCGCCGAGCCGGCGAAGTCGCCGGTTGCAGACAGCGATCCTGTTGTTGGCCGCAGTGCTCGGGCTTCTTTCTACACCGGCTTTTGCGGTCGAGGCCGCGGCGCAGGTGCGCGAGACGATCGATGTGCAGGGCAATCGGCGCATCGACGCCGATACGGTACGTTCGTATTTCCATCCCGCTCGCGACGGACGGTTCGACGACGCTGCCCGCGATGCCGGGCTGAAGGCATTGCTGGCAACCGGCCTGTTCGATGATGTCAAGATCGAGCGGACCGGCGAACGGCTGGTGGTGCATCTGCACGAGGCCCCCGTGCTCGATCGTGTGGCATTCGAGGGCAACAAGAAAATACAGGATAAGGAGCTAACGGCCATCATCGAGTCCAAGCCGCGCGGTGCGCTGCAGCGCGCCGTGGTGCAGTCCGACGTCGGTCGCATCCTCGAAGCCTACCGCCATGCCGGACGCGATGATGTCAGCGTGTCGCCCAAGGTCATCGACCGCGGCAACGATCGGGTCGACCTCGTCTATGAAGTGACGGAGGGCGCCAAGACGCCGGTGCGGCAGATCAACTTCGTCGGCAACCAGGTTTTCAGCAAGCGGCAGCTCGCCGCTGTGATCAAGACCTCCGCGACCAACCTGTTGAGCTTCCTGACCGGCGGCGATGCCTACGATCCCGACCGCGTGGCCGACGATCGCGAGCAATTGCGGCTGTACTACCGGAGCAAGGGTTATGCCGACGCCAACGTGACGTCGGCCAAGGCCGAATACGATCCGGCCATCAAGGGATTTACCCTGACGTTTTCCATCGACGAAGGCCCGCTCTATCATTTCGGCGATGTCAACGTCGTCTGCAACGTACCGGGACTGGATTCCGAAAAACTTCGACGCCTGCTGGTGACGCGCTCCGGCGCAGTGTTCGACGGCAATGCGCTCGACAAGACGGACGAAATTCTCGCGATCGAACTGTCGAAACTCGGCTTTCCCTTCGCCCAGGCCACGCCCCGCATCACGCGCGATGCCTCAGCAAAGCGCATCGACGTTTCATTCGTGATTGATCAGGGGCCGCGGACCTATGTCGAGCGCATCGACATCCACGGCAATACGCGCACTCGCGGTTACGTGATCCGGCGCGAATTCGATATCTCCGAAGGCGATGCCTATAACCAGAGCCTGATCGATCGCGCCGAACGGCGGCTCAAGAACCTGAACTATTTCAAGACCGTCAAAATCACGCGCAAGCCCGGATCGGTCGCGGATCGTGTCATTGTCGATGTCGAAGTGACCGAACAGTCGACCGGTGAATTCAACATCGCCGGCGGTTACTCGACGACCGACGGCCTGCTCGTCGAGGTCAAGCTGGGCGACAGCAATTTCCTCGGCAGCGGCGATTCGGTGAAATCCTCCGTGAGTTACGGCGAGTACTCGCGTGGGGTCGACCTTTCGGCTTCGGAGCCGTACTTCCTCGGCACGCGCGTTTCGGCGGGCATCGAGCTTTACGGCAAGCAGAATGACGCCAGCCCGTACCAGTCCTATGGCACCGACGTCTACGGCGCGACGCTGCAGTTAGGCACACCGATAACCGAGCAGTTGGGCGTGCAGTACCACTACTCCCTATATGACCAGAACGTGACGCTGGATCCGGCGTCGCTGGTCGCGCCGCCGTCGCTGCCGATCCAGCAGGCGGCACTCGCCGGTCCGCAATTGGTGTCCGCGATCGGCGAAACCGTCACCTACAATACGCTCGACAATAACAAAAACCCGACCGACGGAATCAAATCGCAACTCACCCAGGATCTGGCTGGCCTCGGCGGCGACGTGAATTTCCTGCGCACGACCGAGGACCTGCGCTACTACCACTCGATCAACGATGACGTGGTCAGCCTGGTTCGCGTGCAAGGTGGCTACATCACCGGCTGGGGCGGCCAGCAGGTGCCGTTGATCAACAGCTTCTTCGGCGGCCCGACCTTGGTGCGCGGGTTTGCGCCCAACGGGTTCGGCCCGCGCGATCTCACCCCCGGCACGACCATGGATAATGTCGGCGGCACCATGTACTGGGCAAGCACCCTGGAATTGCAGAGCGCGATCCCCGGCGTGCCGCAGGAATACGGGCTGAAGGCAACCGCCTTTGTCGATTCCGGCAGCGTCTTCAACTACGGCGGGCCGACGACATTTCCAGGCTCCACGCAAACGATGCAGCTGGCCAATTCCAACATCGTACGATCCTCGGTCGGCGTGGGCCTGATCTGGGCCTCACCGTTCGGCGCGCTCAGCATCAACTACGCGATGCCGGTGACGAAGGCGCCCTACGACGTGACCCAGCCCTTCAGTTTTGGCGCGGGACCGCTCTGAGCCGCCCGGCTTCGCCTGTCAGGCTCGGTCACCAGCAGCCCGCGCAATCAGCGGAATGATGTCGACACCGGTTCACTTCGTCCATCCTGGTGATTCTAGCGATCCCTGTTCATCTCGGATTTAGACGTTTCGGAAAGCCTTTGATAACCGTAAAAAAAGGAACTGCTTCCGCGTTCACTCTTCCGGGGAGCTTTATGCATATGAAGCACATGTGCGGACTTACCCAGGAGGATTGTACCGTGTCCGTTAAAGAGTTTCTCAGTCAGCGGGCTGTCAACATCAACGTTGGCGGGCAGTACACGCTTTCGAACTGGTTTGATCCGCAGGGAAAGCCGCGTAGCTTCGCGTGCCGGACCAGCCGCGTTTCGCCGTTCCGGATGATGGTCGTCGTACCGGTGGTCGGCAAAGTCGGAGATCGCTTCACCTCTTACTTCGACGATTTCGGCAAACTCGACGGCCTCATCACTGACGTCGGTTCCGGCAGCGTCCTGCTCGAACTTGCCATGACGGAGTCCATGCGCGAGAAATTCGCGAGCAAGCTCACTTGGCTGGAAAAGAAGCAGAAAAATCCCAACATCCGCGACGGCCGGAAGCAGGCACGCGTCGTTCCGGCGAGCCAGCATTCGACTCTGACCTTCGCCGATGGCAGCACCCAGGGCTGCTTTGTGATCGACATGTCGGCGTCCGGTGCCGCTGTCTCGGCTGGCGTGCAGCCTCAGATCGGAATGCCGCTCGCCGTTGGGGCCTGCGTTGGTCGCGTGGTCAGACTTTTACCCGACGGCTTCGCGGTCAAATTCGTCGAACAACCGAAACCAAAAGACCTTGAGCGGCTAGTCGTGCGCCCCACGGGTCCGCGGTGCACCGGCGGTGCAGCGCCGTAGGTCGTAACGGGTTGCGCACGCCAGCGATCCCGCGCCAGATGTGTTTTGTCACGCTCGTACCCCCGCCTGCCGGTCCCCCCACGAGGGTCGCGGGATCAGGTGCGCCAGTTCTCGCCCTTGCCGTGCGAACGATGCTCCGGGGTATTCGGCGGCAGCGAAAGGCCACGAAAGA
The DNA here is from genome assembly GCF_900129425.1 of Bradyrhizobium erythrophlei. Lineage (NCBI taxonomy): Bacteria > Pseudomonadati > Pseudomonadota > Alphaproteobacteria > Hyphomicrobiales > Nitrobacteraceae > Bradyrhizobium > Bradyrhizobium erythrophlei. Next base: position 6,133,463 of record NZ_LT670817.1, read on the forward strand.
AACCCATCACGCCGAAGGCAATGAGACCCATGCCGAACGCCAAACCAACACATTGCAAGACGCTGGGCAAGACGCTGGCCATCTGCTCCTCACCGTTTCCTGGAGATTGGTCGTGACAAGGCGCGGATCGGTTCACCGCCGGACCGGCGCATCGCCTCCTGCAATCCGGCGACTGCTGCTTGAGACCGATCCTGGTTGTGGTGGCGTCGACAAAGTAGGTCGATCTCGCACCCGTTTCCAAGATATTTGATGCTGTTTCCCAAGAAGCCGCGCGACGCCCGGAAAGACGGCTCTATATCGAGCCGGCATCGCGAGCCTTAACTCGCCACGGCGCCGTGAACTTAAAGGCCGGAGGCGCGACCAATGCATTACGCGCACCGGAGCACGGCGGCCTCAGCAAGGACGCGACGTCCCGGCAAGAACACTTCGCTCAAATTTTTTACGACAAGTTGAGGAAACCAGATGCTGGATGCCCGCCAATTGCTATGGACACAGATTGCCGCCGGCGTCTGCCTGCTGATTTTCGGCGGGTTGCTGTTCAATCTGCTTCGCTTGCGCGGCCAGATGCAGGCGGCCAGCAAATGGGACACGGCGGAAGGCATCATCGCCGCGTCCGAGGTCAAGCAACCATCCTCGCACGTATCCGACGATTTGAACGACGCCAGTCCGGTCATCCGCTATCGCTATCGCGCCGGCGGCCAGGACCTCGAAAGCGACCAGATCAGGATCGGCGGCCAACCGCTGACGACACGCGTGCTCGCCGGCAAGATGGTGGCTAGATATCCGGTTGGCTCACATGTCGACGTCTATATCGATCCGAACGATCCGAAAAAAGCACTGCTGGAGCCGGCTCAGCAAGACAACCTCGCCGCTCAGCTTGCTTTCACGATCACGTTCGGTTTCGCTGCCGCGGTTCTGGTCGCGCATGCGATCGCGGGCCACGTGCTTTACACCGGCAACGGCGTTCCGCTGTTTGCCTTCGCGCTGCCGTTCCTCGCTATCCTTGCCGCTGTCTTCAGCGTTGTCTCCTTTGTGCGCGGGCGACGGCTGGCGAGCGCCAGCGCGGGATGGCCGACGGCCGCCGGCATCATCACAGCGTCAGGCGTGATCGAGGAGGAAATCGAGGACAAGAGCAACACCGACAAGTCATTCATCCGCAAGATCCATCGCTATCAGGTCGATCTGCGCTACGCCTACCAGGTCGGCAAGCGCGACTTCATCGGCACGGCCGGGAATTGGGGATGGACGGGCATCTACGGCCTTCGTGAACTCGCGGAAGCCGCAGCCGGCCGCTATAGCCAGGGTCAGCCCGTCATCGTCTATTACGACCCCGCGCAGCCTGGCAACGCCGTGCTGGAGCCGGACACCCAGCAGGGCTCGCTGGCACCGCTGATCTTTGCTGCAATTGCTGCCGTGGTCGGCGGGGTTATCCTGGCGTTCTTCATCAGGATCGGTTTTAGCAATTAGACAAGCGCCGCGGCTGGTAGCCAGGCGCTGCTTTTGCGCCGGTCGCTTGCGGTCAACGAAAACCCGCCGGATGAAATCCGGCGGGGGCCATGTCTCATGGAGTTTGAGATGCCCCCTGACAAGGAGACAGAAACTTACTTCAACGAGCTATTGATCGAAGTGAACTGGTTGTTAAGGTTGCTGCCCAGGCCGTTCACCACCGCGATAATCGCGAGCGCGATTCCGGCTGCGATCAGACCGTATTCAATCGCGGTCGCGCCCGACTGATCGGACAAGAACTTCAAAAAGCTGCGCTTCAAACCTGCCTCCTTTGGGTTGTCTTTCAATGGTTCAACACCGTAGAGACAAATCGTCTAAGGTTCAGTAAATAGCTCTATCTCAATTTTAGTTACAGTTTCATAGCCGGCGATTTGCCCTGCGCTCATTGCGCGTCATGCGCCGGAGTAGGCCATGACACCAACCCTTTGCTGGCGCGCCTGGGCGCGGCGCTATCGTTAGCGATCCAAGGTCCCACCTGGCAACCACCTGGAAGCACCGAACGAGGACAGAACCACAGCCGTGGGTTCGCCTGTCGCTCCAACTTTGCGCCAAGCAGAGCCTAGCTATTTTCAGAGCACGGCGCTTACCTTCTCTCCGTCGCAAACCGACTCTCCGTCGCAAACCCATAGATCAACGCCAGCCGGTCGAGGCACTCGCGAAATCGCCGCGCGAAATAGTCGATCCAGCGCTGGCCGCACAGCCCTCTCCGCTGCCCGATCTGCTCCATGGTCATGCCGAGAACCAAGACCTCATGCACCAGCGCGGAGCCGTCGGCACCGAGTTCACGTTCGGCGCGGTTCAACCGTAGCACGGCCTTGCGCTGACGCTCAGTAATCGGCTCCCGCACCCGCCCGCCGTCGACATACTCCCGCGTCGGGTCGACCGCCTGCGGGCCGCGCTCGGCCTTCTCCCAATCGTCCTGAAACGCCCTCCCACCCTGATATTGCGCCTCGTCGATCTGGCGATGGCTGTGCAGCCGGCCCAGGGGATCGTTGCGGATCGAGCGCAGCGTGACGATCTTTTCTCCCGGCTCGAGTGCCAGCGGATCGTCGACTTCAACCGCCGCCACTTCCGCATTGCGCGGCAGATCCTGGGATCGGCGATCGTGAACCTTTACTGGTCTATGCGACTTGTTGCGTTTTGCCCGTGCCACCGTCTATTGCTCCGTTTGGTGATTGAATTCAGTGTTTGTCTCCGCCCGCTTGAGGGGCGACGCATCCGGCGCGGGTTTTTTGCCTGTTGGCACCGTCATTTCTTCGCGCAACAGTGCGGCCAGATCTTCCTTTCGGACCGAACCGGCCGGCTGCTCATCAGCGCGCGCAGATGCGCGATGCGATGGCGACGCGCAAGCCGCTTCATCCTGACAACCATGACCGCCGGGTCAGCTTCGGCCCGCGTTTCATGCCGCCTCCCACGATCCTCAGTGTGACTGTCCCGGCCGCCCGTTCCGATGCCGTACCGGGTCCGCGCGTCAGATGGAAATGCGCGGTGCAGTAGCTCGAATTTTCACGCTTCGGATGGCCGCAGAAGGTGATGGCTTCGCCCTCCTCGTCGCCGCCGTAAGGATAGCGGCAATCACCGGATAAGAGATCGACAAGGGCAAGATGACGCGGCGCGATCTCGACACAGCGGAGTTTGACTGGCGCCGCCGCTGCGAAAACCGGCATCGGCACGAGCCGCAGGGATGCGGACGCCTGGCGTTTGCGGAATTTGCGCCGCCGCCGCGCTTTCGCTCGCGCCAGCGACTTGGGCCGGCCGCCGGGACGATCGGGGCCCGCAAGCCCAAGGCGCTTAGCGCGGCCGATCGCGGCACAGCGGGAATAGGAGGTTTTAAACTTCGCGTTGATCGCGTCGGCGATCTCGGAATAGGACATGCCCTTGGCGTGATATTCCCGCAGCGCGGCTGAATGCTCCGGCGTCCAGTTCGTCGATTCCATTGGCTTGCTCTCCCCGAAGCTTGCCGTCGTTGCGAGGAGCAAGCGACCAAGCAATTCAGCCTTTTCCCTGTGCACCTGGATTGCTTTGCCTCGCTGGCAATGCTGGTCGCAGTAGAATCGGGCCACCTTGCGGCCCGGGCCGCCCAATCAATTTCTGATATTCGGAATTAAATGTCAAGCTCGATTTCTGATAATCGGAATTGCAAATGCTTCTGAAATTCGGAAAGGATGGTGCCCATGAAAGGATGGTGCCATGCTGGATATCAGAATGATTGAGCGGGGACTGGCGAAGCCGGGCAAGACCAAGGGCGGTCTGGCGATGGCGATGGGCGTTCGCGCGGGCGCGGTTTCCGAAATATTGGGCGATACCCGCCTGATCAAGGCATCGGAAATCCAGCCCATCATCGATTACCTCGAACTGAACTCGGTTCCGATCATGGGCCGCGTCGGGGCCGGCGCGACCATCGAGCCGGAACACGAGCAGGTGCCGCCGGAAGGCCTTGGCGAGGTGGAGTTGCCCTTCCCTATGGAGGAGGAAACCATAGCATTCGAGGTGGCCGGCGATTCCATGCTGCCGAAATACGAAAATGGCGATATCATCGTGGTCTACCGGGAGCAGCGCCATCCCTTAGGGAGCTTCTACGGGGAAGAGGCTGCGGTCAGGCTGAAGACGGGCGAGCGGTACCTGAAAACCATCGAGCGGGGAAAATCCGCCAGCATGGTCAATCTCACCAGCTTCAACGCCAAGCCGATCAACGGGGTGAAGCTGGAATGGATCGGGGAAATCTGTGTCACCCTGCCGAGGGGCCAGATCGAGCGGTTGCGCGCCAAGGCCGCGGCCCGGGCGCGCAAGGCGACCAAAGCGCATGGCGGGCGCACCTCGGAGAAATGAGCAGGCAATCCCCGTGAGCCCGCTGGTGATTCTCGATCGGATCCGGGGCATTTGCCGCAGCGCAAAGGCTGTTTCGTATTTTCAGAAATAAAGCCCTTGACAAGATTCTGATTATCAGAAACACTCGGCGGCATCCGCCTGCCCGCTTCAGGGCTCGAAGAGAACGCCGCCATGCAGTATTTCGTCGTAATGATCGACTATGGACGGCGCGGGCGCGAGGCCATCGTCGATCCCGAAATCACTCGGCGCGAAGTGATCTCGCGCGTAGCCTCCGGCGAGTACAAGAACATCAGCTTCATCCACGAGATCGCCGATACCGCGGTCGACGATGTCACGGCCGAGATTCTGGCCGAGGCCGCCGTTCCGGAAATCGGCCTGACAGGTTCCGATCTGCAGGCCAGCCGGTTCGACCATGCCCGCGATCTGGCAAAGCACGAGCCAGTTTGAGGCGCGTAATTCGGATCGGACTGCCGTTCGCTGAATTGGCTGACTGTACGGCCTTCGCGCGGCGGCGCGGCACGCAACTATTGCATTCAGTACTACAGTCTGGACCCCGGGCGGCTGATACGCCGGCCCATCTGGCGCAAGTCGCTCGCGTCTTTGCTGCGATGCGGCCTTTCATGACCGGCCTGTCACATGTGAATTATTGCGATCTCGATTTGCAGAACTGGCAAACGGGTTTGGTGCCCACACCTTTCCCGGCTCAGCGCCGTCAGAACGCCTTGCAATCGCGCCGAAATGTTTCATTGACCGCAAAGCCTACCCGTTGGTTCGTGGTCGCCGGATCCGCCTACACCCCGGAACTTTAGCGCCGCGCCGCGGTTATTTGGGTAACCAATGGAGCCGCTCTTGTTAGCTGCTCGTGAAGCGCGGGGACGCTAGAGAGAGCCATGTCAACACTCAAAACCTCAAAATTCAAAATCTTTGCCATTATGGCTCTGACGGCTGCTCTGGCCGGCGCAGCCTACGCGGCTCCAGGAAGAGGCGGCGGTGGCGGTGGACGAGGCGGCGGGGGTGGATTTCACGGAGGCGGTGGGGGTGGATTTCACGGCGGAGCCGGCGGAGCGCATTTCGGCGGTGGTGGAGCTCACATGGGCGGCGGCGCCCATTTCGGAGGCGGCGCGCGCATGGGCGGTGGAGCTCATTTCGGAGGCGGCGCTCGTATCGGCGGTGGGGGCGCACGTTTCGGTGGTGCGCACATCGGCGGCAGGTCTTCGATAGCCCGGTCTTCGGCGAGTCCGGGTTTGCGTGGTCAGCGCTCGTTTGCGGCTCATGGCAATCCGAACCGGGGTGCCGGCCGCAACGCAACGATCAGCGCAAATCGAAGCGCTACCTTCAGCGGGAATCGGAACGCAAATGTAAGATCACGCGCGGTGCGGAACGTGTTGAATTCACACGCCGTCGCTGGTGCGTTGCACAACAGGACCGCGCTGCAAAATCCACGCACGCGGGCTCTAATCGCTGCGAGCGCCGCTACGGCGGGATGGCATGACGGCCGCGGCGGCAGAGGGTGGTGGCGGCATGGCAATGGCGGATATGGCTGGGTCGGCCCGCTGTTTTGGCCGTTCGCCTATTACGACATGTATGACTATGCGATGTGGGGCTACGGCTACGATGATCCGTTCTGGGATTACGGCTACAACGATATCTATGCCGGCCTGTTTTCCCCCTACGGCTACGACGACCTCGCGGGATATGCGGGATACTTGCCGCAAAGCGTAGGCAACGCTCAGGCCCGGGCCGAACAGGCACCTGCCGCTCCGGCGGCGGCGCCGGACCAGTTGGCGCAGATGTGCGGCGAGGACAGCCGCGACATCGCAGGCTTGCCGATCGATCAAATCCAGCAGGCGATCCTGCCGAATGACGCGCAACGCGCGGCGCTCGATGATCTCGCCAACGCCTCGGTGAAGGCGGCGCAGGATATCAAAGCCGCATGTCCGACCCAGCCAGCGCTGACCGCCCCTGCCCGGCTCGCGGCGATGCAACAACGCATCGAGGCGATGATAACAGCGGTCGGAACGGTCGAGCCGCCACTGCAAAAATTCTACGACCTCCTGAACGACGAGCAGAAGGCCAAGCTGAACGCGCTCGGTCAGGATCAACGCAGCGCCAAGGCTGCGCCGGCGACCGGAGGCTCGGCCGCCCAGAACTGCGGGGCGCAAGCGGGCGTGACGCAATGGCCGGCCGCCGAGATCGAGTCGAAGCTTCATCCGACCGAAGCACAGCGCGCCAGTCTTGCCGCGCTACAGGACGCCAGCGCCAAGGCAGCGGACATGCTCAAGACCTCATGCCAGGCTGCAGACGCGATCACCCCGCCGGCCCGGCTCGAAGCCGTCGGCAAGCGGCTGGACACCATGCTGCAGGCGGTCAAGACGGTGCACGCTGCCCTGGACGACTTCTATGGAAAGTTAACCGATGAGCAGAAGGCGCAGTTCGAGGCCATCGGACCGCGCCGCACGGCGCTTTCCGATCAGCCCGCTTCCGATCAGCTTGCCGCGACTCACCAGGCGCATGGTCGCCACCACCACCACGGTGTCAACGTTGCCGGTTTGATCCGGCATTTCATTTGGCTTGGGCGGTAGACCAACGATTACAGCGCGTGGGTCAGGCCGCTCACGCGTGAAAAATAGTACAATCCGTCAGGCCGACGTCACATGGACGCTGTAGAAGCCCGCACTATCGCTAAAGTCTCGAAGCGGCTCGTGCCGTTTCTCATCGTCTGCTACTTCGTCGCGTATCTGGACCGCGTCAATGTGAGCTTTGCCGCACTGACGATGAACCAGGACCTTGGGCTGTCGCAGACCGGCTTCGGCGTCGCCGAGGGGCGCTTCCACGCCGCCTTCCCGCTGTTCGTTGCAGCGGCCGGGATCGCGGTATCGACGACGCTCGACGATCCCACGCTGAAGATGCTCTCGCTCTGCGTGGCCGGCTTCGGCATCTTCGCCTGCCTGCCGGTATTCTGGACGTTGCCCACCGCTTTCCTCTCCGGCGCCGCCTGCGCGGCCGGGGTCGCCGATGATGAAGCGACGCAACGCGCCCCGGTCGCAGCGGAATAAACCAATGCAATATCGGAAGAATTGCGCCATCGCCGGCCTGGCGTTGATATGGGCCGCTGCTTGTATTACGCCGGCTACCGCACGGTCGGGACCACTGGTCGGCACCGCCGCGTTCGGCGATTGGCACGCCGACAGGCCCGGCGTTGCCAGGCTGATAAAGCCTGAAGATCTGCCAAAGCCAGGAGCGACACCTTCGGCCGCCAACGTCTCTCATAAGGTTCGCCGCCCTGCCTCGGCGCTTCCGCAAGTCCCCGCGGGATTCAACATAGAATTGTTCGCCGACGGGCTGAGCGGGCCGCGCCAGATGCGGGTCGCGCCCAATGGCGACATCTTCATCGCCGAAACCCGGGCGGGAAGAATTCGCGTGCTGCGAGCGGTCGACGGCAGCCCAAAACCTTCGGCAAACCAGATTTACGCTAGCGGTCTCCACGAGCCATTCGGCATCGCTTTCTTCCCGAGCGGCGACAACCCGCAATGGGTTTACGTCGCCAACACCAACTCTGTCGTCCGCTTTCCCTACAAGCTGGGCGATCTCAAAGCGGGGCGAAAACCTGAAACCGTCGTCGCGGAGTTGCCCCATGGCGGTGGACATTCAACCAGGGACATTGCCTTCACTCCGGATAACAGGCGGATGCTGATATCGGTCGGCTCCGGCAGTAACGATGCGAAGGGCATGGAAAACGCCGCCGGGGGATTGGCGGCATGGATCGGCAAACACCCGCTCGGTGCAAGCTGGGGGAGCGAGACCAATCGCGCCGACGTGCTATCATTCGATCCCGATGGAAAAAAACCCGGCGTCTTTGCCACGGGCATCCGCAATTGCGTGGGTCTCGCGGTTCATCCCAAAACCGGAGACTTATACTGCTCGACCAATGAGCGCGACGGTTTGGGCGACAATCTGGTGCCGGACTACGTTACGCGGGTGCGCGAAGGCGCGTTCTACGGCTGGCCCTGGTATTATATCGGCAACAATGAAGATCCGCGGCATCTCGGTGAACGTCCCGACCTGAAGGGAAAGATCGCTGTCCCTGATGTCCTTCTCCAGGCGCACTCCGCGTCCCTCGGGCTTACTTTCTATAACGGCAACGCGTTTCCGCCCGAATACACCGGCGACGGATTCGCCGCCGAGCACGGCTCATGGAACCGGTCCAAACGCACTGGTTACAAGGTGATCCGCATCCGTCTCAAAGACGGCATACCCACCGGCGAATACGAGGATTTTGTCACCGGGTTTGTGGTCAATGATTCCGACGTGTGGGGAAGACCGGTTGGCGTCGCCGTGGCACATGACGGTGCGCTGCTCGTTTCCGAGGACGCCAGCGGCACCATCTGGCGGATTACGCACTGAACCCAGACCTGGAAACGCCTTCACTCATGGCTGGAAAGCGGGCTGGCAATGCTTTCCAGCGATTTGCCTTCGGCGTCGATGCCGAACTTCCATTCTGTCACCGCCGCAACGAGAAGCAACAGCGCAGCGAGCGCATATCCGATGCTGACCATCCAGCTCGATCCGGACCCGATCAGCCAGCCGAACAATAGCGGCGACAGGCTTCCTCCGATCGCGGTCCCCAACGCGTAAAAGCAGGCGATCGCCAGCGCCCGGGTCTCCAGCGGGAATATCTCGCTGGCGGTGAGATAGGCCGAGCTCGCCGCCGCCGAGGCAAAGAAGAAAATTACCAGCCACGCGGCCGTCTGTGTCACCCCCGTCAGAATGCCGGCGCCGAACAGCAACGCGGTCAGAAGCAGAAGAAGTCCGCTGATGGCAAATGTTCCACCAATCATCTTCCGGCGTCCGACGGTGTCGAACAAAGTGCCGAGCAGCAGCGGACCGCAAAAATTGCCGAGCGCCAGCGGCAGCAGATAGAACCCGACATGCTGTTCGGGGACGTGGTAGAAGTGCGACAGAATTAGTCCGTAGCTGAAGAACACCGAATTATAGAGAAACGACTGCGCCACCATCAGCGTGAGCGCCAGGATGCTGCGCGTGCGGTATTTTCTCAGCATCGACGCGAAGATCATGCCGAGCCCGAATGATTTTCGAGGATGTACTGTGAGACTGCCCTCAGCCGGCGGAAGTTTTCGTCCCGTCGAAGCCGCGACGTCTTGCTCAATCTTTTTCACCGTCTGGTCGGCCTCGTCCGCCCGGCAGTGCGTCACCAGCCACCGCGGGCTTTCCGGCACAAAGCGCCGAAGCATTAGGATCGAAAGCCCGAGCACGCCGCCGATCCCGAAGCCGAGTCGCCAGCCGACATCGACCGAAAACAGGCTTTGATCGAGCAGCAAGGGCGTGACGGCGGCACCGGCCGCAGCACCTAGCCAGAAGCTGCCGTTCACGATCAGGTCGATACGGCCGCGATATTTCGCCGGGATCAGTTCGTCGATCGCCGAATTCACGGCGGCATATTCTCCCCCGATGCCCATCCCGGTCAGCATCCGGAACAATGCGAAACTCCAAAAATTCCAGGAGACCGCGCTGAGTAATACACCGGCGAGATAGACGATCAGCGTTGCATAAAACACCAGTCGGCGTCCGAAGCGGTCGGTCACCCAGCCGGAGACGAGCGCTCCGATTACCGCTCCCACGACATAGCACGAAGCCACCGCGCCGAGATTTGCACTTGAAAGATGCAGCGTCTGGGGATTTTGCAGCGCGGGTCCGAGCGCGCCTACAATCGTGACTTCAAGTCCATCCAGAATCCAGGTGACGCCGAGGCCGACAACGATGAGAAGATGAAACCGGCTCCAGGGTAAGCGATCGAGACGTGCGGGGACATCCGTTTTTACCGCTGTTGCGCTTGGCGACGATGGTTGTGCAACCGGCATGGCGACAGCCGAACTCCTCAGCGGACCTAACCTGCACGCAATGAAGAGGTTCCTTGGATACGCCGGCATCCCCTCGGGGATTGCTGGCTGAAGTGTCACCTGCAATTCATTTGCCATCGCGATCGCATTGGCGAACAATCGGGCATCTCACCTCACCAGCATGGGAGTTTGGAAGATGCGCTTGCCCATTATTCCGCCAGCCGAACTGAGTGCCGAACAGAAGCCGCTCTATGACGACATGCGCGATGGCATCACCAGGAATTTCCAGGGTTTTGTGAACATTCGCGGCGATGGCGCCCTATTGGGTCCGTGGAATCCATGGATCCAGGAGCCCAAATTCGGCAAGCCGGTCTGGGAGCTGACAAAAGCCATGGTGTCCAATCCATCGCTTCCTGCCAACGTCAGGGAAATCGCGATCCTCGTCACGGGCTCTCACTTTCGCTCGGCCTACGAACTCTACGCACATGTGATCGTCGCCGAACACCGCGGCCTTTCGGATGAAAAGCTGGCAACCATTGTCGCGGGCCAACGTCCCGGCGATCTCACCCGGCAAGAGGCGGTCGCCTACGACTTCGCCTCGGCGCTGGTCAATGGCGGCGTTCTGCCTGAGCTGACCTACCGCGCGGCGGTCGAACAATTCGGCCAGCACGGCGCAGCCGAGCTCTCCTACCTGGTCGGATTGTATTGCCTCGTGTCGGTGACGCTGAACACGTTTGACGTTCCGGTGCCGGACTGAAGGCGAGAGCGACTGCGGCCCGGATAGACACGGGCGAGTCATTCAGCCGCCAAATGTGACGATGCGCATCAACGGCTGAAGCGATATCATCACTCGGCGCTACGCCTTCGCCGCCGTCCCTGGAACGGGCTCGGCCGCTTCACCGAAAATCTCCGCGGCGATGCGGTTGGTCTCGATCGCGGCAGGCACCCCGCAATACATCGCCACCAGCAACAGGACGTCCTGCACCTGCTCCCGGGTGCACCCGTTCGCCAGCGCGCCCTTGGCATGGACGCGGAATTCGGCGGGCTTGTTGCTGGCAGCGGTAATTCCGAGCATGACCAGACTGCGGATGTCGTCAGGCAGGCCCGGCCGCTCCCAGACATCTCCATAGACATAGGCATTGATGATGTTCTGCAGCGGCGCGCCAAATTCGCCTGACGCCGCCATTCGCTTTTCGACATCGGCCTCGCCGAACATCTTTTTGCGCCGGCGCAAGCCGCGTGCGTACAATTCCTTGATGTCCACGTTGTTCGCTCCCCCGCTAGACCTCTGCCACTGATTTTTTTATACGGTCAAATTGTGGGGCGCTCAACCCGACAAATCCCCGCAGGTCAGGCTGCATCTTGCATGGGGTTTATTTGTCCGTATAAATCGTCCAAGAAATCCGAAGAGATTTCCTGGGACGTTTGCGGAGGATTTGAGATGAAGCTGCGAACGGGCGTTCTCTCCGGTTTACTCCTGATGGCACTGGCAGCGCCGCACGCCGTCGCAGCCGCCGACGATTATCCGCAACGCCAGATCAAGATCATCGTGCCATTTCCGGCCGGCGCGGGTCCGGATCAGGTGGCGCGCATGCTCGGCCAATATCTGCAAGAACGCTTCGGGCAGACGGTCGTGATCGAGAACCGCGCTGGCGCGCTCGGCAGCATCGGCGCCCAGGAAGTCGCCCGCAGTGCGCCCGACGGTTACACACTGCTGATGGGAACCAACACCACCCAGGCCGCCAATGTCGCGATGCTGAAAAACCTGCCCTACGATCCGGCCACGGACTTCGCGCCGATCATCAGAACCGTAACGACCGCCATGGTGCTGATCGTCAAGCCGGATTTTCCGGCCAAGGACCTCACTCAATTCATGGAATATGCGCATGCCCACCCCAATCTGACCGCCGGCTATGGCTCCGGCGCATCGCAGATCTCGATCGGGCAGTTGCAAAGCCGCGGCGGCCTGTCGGTGATCGCGGCGTCCTATCGCGGCGTGCCGCAGGCCGTCACTGACGTGATGGGCGGCGCGATCAACCTTGCTTTCGCGGATTTCTCGCTCGCCATCCCGCAGATGAAGGGTGGCACGCTGCGCGGAATCGGCGTGACCTCGCCGGCGCGAAACGAACTGACGCCGGACCTTCCTTCGCTTGCCGAGGCCATGCCCGGTTTTGAAGCCACCATCTGGTACGGGTTGCTGGCACCGGCGGGCACGCCCGCGCCTGTCATCAACAAGCTCTACGCCGAGAGCGCAAAATTCCTCGCAATGCCCTCGACCCGGGAGAAACTCGCAAGCGTGGGTGTAATCGTTTCTCCGATGGCTCCCGACGAATTCGGCGGCTTTATCCGCAGCGAGATCACGCGGTGGACCGCGGATGCCAAGGCTGCCGGCATCGAAGCCAAATAGCAGCGATACCGAAGGGCGGTTCACTCATGCACTCGCACGCGCCCGTCGGGATCATCGGACTGGGCCTGATAGGCACGGCGTTGTCGGAGCGCCTGATCGACTCCGGCGTGCCGCTGATCGGCTTCGATCTCGAAATCTCGCGATGCGAGAAGCTTCGGGCACGCGGCGGCGTGATCGCAAATTCGGTGCGCGACCTCGCCGGCCGATCCCGCACGATTATCATCGCCGTCTATAGTGGGAAGCAGGTCGAAGCGCTGTTCGGCGAAGTTGAAGACGGTGCGGGCTCCGCGCGGCCCGTCGTGGTCTGCACCACGACCTGTGGTCCCGACGAAATCGGCCAGCTTGCCCGACGCGCCACAAGCGCCGGGATTGCGCTGGTGGAAGCTCCGATATCCGGCACCAGCGCCGCCGTGCGCGACGGGACCGCTACGGCACTGGTGGCGGGCGAAGCCGCCAGCATCGAATCCGTCAACACACTTCTCAATATTCTGTGCCCTCGCCGCGTGCGCGTCGGAGCGATCGGCGATGCCAGCCATACCAAACTCGCGATCAACCTGATCCTGCAAAACAACCGGGCGGCGTTGGCTGAAGGAATTGCGTTCGCCGAGGCACTGGGGCTGGACGGACACGCCTTCCTGGCAGCAGCCCGCGAATCGGCCGCATACTCACACGCCATGGAAACCAAGGGCGAGAAGATGCTGACGCGGGACTTTCGACCGCAGCCGCACATTTCGCAGACCCTGAAAGATGCCGAGTTGATTCTCAGCGAAGCCCGACGGCAAAATCTGCATTTGCCGATGACGGCAATCCAGGCCGAATTGTTGCGCGCGGCCATTGCGCTCGAGGGTCCGGATAGCGACAGCGCTGCCGTAATCGAGGCAATCCGGCGACGGCCCGCCGTGACAGAGGTTCTCAAATGATCCGCGCAGCGATTGTCGGCCTCGGCCGCTGGGGCCGCAATCTCGTCACGGCCTCGCACGGCCACGAGCGGCTGAAAATCGTCCGTGCGGTCGAGCCCGCCATCGAGACGGCACGAGGCTTTTGCGCGCAACACCATCTTGAGCTGACCGGCGATCTGGACGCGGTGCTCGGAGATGGCACGATCGGCGCGGTTCTGCTGGCGACGCCGCATTCACTGCATCCGGCGCAGGTCATCGCCTGCGCTACCGCACGAAAACAGATATTCTGCGAGAAGCCGCTCGCGCTGCATCGCGCCGATGCTGGGCGGATGTTCCTGGCTTGCCGCGAGGCCGGCGTCACGCTCGCGGTCGGCCACAACCGGCGCTTCTGGCCGTCGATGCGCGCGCTGCGCGACATCGTCGCAAGCGGCCAGCTCGGCACCATCCTTCACGTCGAAGGCCACAACAGCAACGAGAATTCGCAAAAAGTCGTCGCCGGCTGGCGGTTGTCGCCGGAGGAATCGCCCGGCGGCGGACTGACCGGCGCCGGACTTCATGTGCTGGACGCGTTCGTCAGCGTGCTCGGCCCGGTCCGCCGGGTTTATGCGCAACTGAATTCGCGCGAAGCAGGGCCGCCTCCAATCGATACCGCTTTGATGACGCTCGACTTTGTCAACGGCGTCACCGGCACGCTGGCGACGGTGCGGGCGACGCCGCTGTACTGGCGCGTCCATGTGCTCGGCACGCAAGGTTCTGCCGAGGTGCTGGATGAACTTACCATGGTTGTGCGGAAGACCGGCGGCGAACCACAGCGGACAACCTATCCTGCCATCGACGTCCTGCGCGCCGAACTCAGCGCCTTCGCCGATGCAATCGAGAACAAGGCCCCGTTTCCCGTGCCGGAAGCCGACGTGCTAGCGACGCTGTCGGCTTTCGAGGCAGCACTTCAGTCGATGACGTCAGGCGTGCCGGTGACGTGCCATGGCGCTTAAGAAAGAGCTTCGCAAATCGCCGCGCTATCGCGATATCGCCACCGAGCTGCAGAAGGAAATCCGGCTCGGCAGCAGCCCGATCGGCAAGCTGTTGCCGACTGAGACCGAATTGATGGCGCGGTTTTCCGCAAGCCGCCAGACGGTGCGGGAAGCGCTGCGGATCATCACCGAGCAAGGCCTGATCGTGCGGCGAGCGGGGCTCGGCTCGGTGGTGATCGCGACCGAGCCGCCGGTACTGTTCACCCACAGCGTCAAATCGCTTAACGAGTGGCTGCGATACTCCAACGAAACCTATCGCGATGTGGTGCACACCAGCGAGATCGTCGCCGAGCGCAAGCTCGCGGCGCTGTTGAAATGCGAACCCGGCAAGCACTGGTTCCTGATCGAAGCCGTCCGCCGCTCCGATCAATTCTCGGCCCCGCTCGGCTGGACCGAGATCTATGTGCTGCGCAAGTTCGCCGGCGTCGTGAAGCGGCGTGATCACGGCCGGACCCCGGTCCATGAGCAGATCGCCAGGATGTTCGGCGAAACCATCGAACACGCGCAACTCGAAGTGTTCGTACGCGGCATGCCCGCGAAACTCGCCAGGCCGCTACAGGTGAAGCCGGGTTCGCCGGCGCTGACGATGGTGCGGCGCTACTACGGCCTGCGGGAAGAATTGTTCGAGGTCACCGTCACCACCCATCCGGAAGGCCGCTACACCTATACGATGGATATGCAACGATCGCTGAGGCCGCTGTGAAGGTCACATCAGATGCGGTCCGGCGCCGTCCGCTGCCTCCAGTACCGCCGCACGCCATTCGCGTTTCACCGGCAGGATCGGAGGCATCGGCGCAACATCCGGCTCCATCGTCGGCGGCGCGGTTGCTTCAATGTGTTCGGTACGCGAGGCCTTGCGCATGAAGAGATTGTAAATCAGCCATTGCGCGCGATGCCGCGCGCCGCGCAGCGGAAAACGGCCGGCAATCGAGGAGTTCGAGTAAAACCCCTCATACGCGCTTTGCTGACCGACCCGCAACTCGTCCGGCGACATGCCCGCCGGCAGGTAGGTGACGTGACCCTGATCATACATCGTCCAGTCGAATGAAACGATGCGGCCGGCCCGCTTCATCTCGTACCAGGTCAGCGTGCCGGGATACGGTGTCAGCACCGAATAGGCGCAGGCATCGTATTTGGCGCCAATGTTGAACTTCACCGTGTCGTCAAACACCGAGGTGTCGTCGCCGTCGAATCCAAACATGAACAGGCCGAACACCATGATTCCGTAGGAATGAACCTTCTCCACCAGCGCCAGGAAATTTTCCGGCCGGTTGACGTGTTTGTGCACGCTTTTCAGCGTCTCGCGCGAGATCGATTCGAACCCGATGCTCAGCATCGTGCAGCCGCTTTCGGCGGCAAGTTCGAGCATCCGATCGTCCTGCGCGAGTTTCGAAGTAACGCCGGCCTGCCAGTGAATTCCACGGCCCTTCAGGGCGCGCATGACCTCCTTGGGGCGCTCGGGGGTGCCGAAGAAGTCGGCGTCATTCACGGAGACGGTGCGTGCGCCGCAGTTCTCCATCTCGTGGATGACTTCATCGACCGGGCGATAGCGAAACTTGAGGCCGTTCATCAGCGGTTCGGCGCAGAAGGTGCAGCCCTGGTGGCAGCCGCGTGATGTCTGGACGAAGGTCCGGTTGACGTAACGGCTCTTCTTGAGCAAGTCGTAACGCGGCATCGGCATTCCTGCCATCGGATGCAGCCTATCGGACTTGTAGGTTCCCCGCATCGCCCCTTGCTTGAGATCATCAAGCAGCTTGTCGATGACGAGCTCGACCTCTCCAATCACGACCGCGTCGCAGTGTTTCAAGGCTTCCTGCGGCATAAAGCTGGGATGGACGCCCCCCATAACGACAGGCACGCCTTTGGCGCGAAACTGGTCGGCGACCTCGTACCCGCGGTTGACGTAGCTCGTCATTGCCGAAATTCCGATCAGGTCAGCTTTCAGATCAAAGTCGATGGCCTCGATGTTCTCGTCGGTCAGCACGACCTCGTATTGGTCTTTCGGAATGCAAGCGGCCACGGCCAGCAAACCGGCGAGCGGGGAATACAGCGCTCGATTGAAGTAAATTGGGCGGGTCGTCAGTGAATCGGTCTTGGGATTGATGAGGTGGATGACGCGAGTACGCATGAGAGCCTCCTGTTGCACCGACCTGTCGTGGCCCCGAGCCGCAGCGAACGGAAACGTCTGCCGCAGGTTTGCCTGCAACCAATCGCAGCGACCGCGTCCTTCCCTAGCCTGCCTCTCGAACAGCACGCTGGCGGTATCCTAGGCTAGATGCGTGCCCTATGCCAGTTCAAGCGCTAGAGCAGAAAACGTTCCCGGCCTGACCAGCCTCGGATGAAAGCCTGCGCCTCGTGAATCTTAGGTCCGGTCCCGGACAAAGCTGCAGCATCGATGAACCGGTTTCCTGTGTCGGGCACCAACGTGCAGCCGCGGACCGGAACCCGGCCGGCCATCCGTGCAAGCGCGCGGAATCAGGGTCGGCTACTTCAGCATCCCGGCAAATGTCTTGGCGAAAGTGTGGACGTCTCCCGGCCATCGCGCCGAGACGTAATTGCGGTCGCGGACCACGAAGGCCGGCGTCTCGTCATCCATGGAATCCCGCACCAGGCCCGAGGTCTTGCGGCGATAGTGTGCATCGGCCGTTGGCACATCGCGGAAATCGTCCGCGCTTGCCAGCGCACGCGTCACTTCCTGCTGCACCGACATAAAGCCCTTCGGCTGTCCATCCTGCTCCAGATAGGTCCGATAATAGTTTGGATCCCAGAATCGCGTGACGCGCGCGACCGACCACGCGCTGTTTTCGAACGCCCAGGTCAAGGCCGTCGTCCGATATCCGGAAAGAACCGAGCGCCCGGTCCGTTTCGAGATGCTGCGCGCCGCGAGCAGCACGCCATGGCAGATGGCCGCCACCGGCTTTTCCTGATCAAAAAATCCGGCAACATGGCGTTGCAGAATTTCGCTTTCCAGGTACTCGCGCATGCCCCGCGCACGATGCCCGCCCGGCAACAGCAGCGCATCGAAAGCCGCGGGATCGATCGCGTCCCACCGCAGCGGCGCCAGGTAGTCCGGATCGGCAATCATCTCGGCGTAAGCTTGGCGTGCGTTCCGATTTGCCCGCATCAGGAGCCCGACGAAGGGCAGGTTGCGCAGCAGGGGAACGGCACCCCACAAATCCAGGCCCTTCCCTGTCAGCATCATGTCGTCGGCAATGGCAGGCTGTCCGTGAGGAGTGGCGAACCTGACGAGGTGTCCGGCGTTCACCAGCACCCGCCAGCTTACCGCCGCCTCGCTCGGATCGAAATCTCGCGCAGGTAACAGGAAAAGAACGCGCGCCATCGAGCCCCCTCGCATCGGCGGCAAACCTCATGCCGCCGGGATTTAATCGGTATTCCGCCCAGGGACCATATCCGGCTATACCGTAAAGCAAGAATGATTTGGAGCCAATTCATGAACGGGAAACCGCCGTCACTGCCGCTGGCCGGCATCACCGTCGTCTCACTCGAGCAGGCCATCGCGGCACCTCTGGCCAGCCGGCACCTGGCCGATTGGGGCGCGCGGGTGATCAAGATCGAGCGGCCCGGCAAGGGCGATTTCTGCCGCGACTACGACTACGTGATGAACGGGATGTCGAGCCAGTTCGCCTGGACAAACCGCTCCAAGGAGAGCCTGGCACTCGACGTCAAAAGCAGCGAGGGCAAGCGCGTGCTCGACGCGCTGCTGCCGCAAGCGGACGTGTTCCTGCAAAATCTGGCGCCGGGCGCGGCGCAGCGGCTCGGGCTCGATGCCGCAACGCTGGTCGGGCGCTTTCCGCGCCTGATCGCCTGCGACATCTCCGGTTACGGCAGCGGCGGTCCCTACAGCCAGAAAAAGGCCTACGACCTGCTGGTACAATGCGAAGCAGGATTCCTGTCAGTCAACGGCACCGAGGAACAGCCTGCGAAATGCGGCATCGCCGTCGTCGACACCGCGACCGGCATGTACATCGTGAACGGCGTGCTGATGGCGCTGTTCAATCGCGAGCGCACCGGCAAGGGCATGGCGTTCGAAGTCTCGCTGTTCGATTCCATGACGGAATGGATGAGCTATCCGGCATACTACACCGAGGGCGCCGGCAAGCCGCTGGTCCGCACCGGCACCCGTCACGCCACCATCGCGCCCTACGGCCCGTTTAGGTGCGGCGACGGACGCACCGTCTTCTTCGGAATCCAGAACGAGCGCGAATGGACCGCGCTGTGCGCGCAGGTGTTGGAGGACGCGGCGCTCGCGAGCGACCCGCGTTTTTGCACCAACCCGCAGCGCATGCAAAATCGCGATGCGCTGGAAGCTTTGATCGAGCAAAAATTCGAAAAATTCTCGGCCGAACGGATGCTGCAGCGGCTCGACGATGCCGCCATCGCCAATGCCAATATGAACACCGTCGAAGCCTTCCTCAGGCATCCGCAGCTTCACGCACGCGACCGCGTTCAGAAGGTGGGATCGCCGAACGGACCGCTGACAAGCTTTCTGCCTGCGATCACCATTCCCGGCGTCACGCCGGTCATGGGTGATATTCCCGCTGTCGGCGAGCATACCGACGCAATCCTGGCCGAGCTCGGCCTGCTGGAAACGACACGGACATGAGCGCGCCGCGTTTGACTCGAACATATCTCGCCGTCCCGGCGCATCGCTCACGGCTGGTGCAAAACGCGGCGGCATCAACCGCCGACGCTGTGTTCCTTGATCTCGAGGACGCAGTGCCGCCGGCCGAAAAGGCTGCGGCGCTGGAGGCGGCTGCGACGGCCTTGACCACGCTCGATTGGGGCCAGAAGACCGTAGCGATCAGACTGAACACGATCGACAGCCCGTCGATTCGACAAGAGATCGCCCGCCTCGGCGGCATCCCGCGGCTTGACGCCTTCATCATTCCGAAGGCGGAGGCGGTGGCCGAGGTTACACAAATCGGCGGCTGGATCACCGACGCCGCCGCAAAGCGGCAAGCGCCCGCCGAGATGGAATTACTGATCGAGACCGCACGCGGGCTGATCAATGTGGAAGCGCTCGCGGCCGCCGATCCGCTGGTGACCGCCTTGCATCTTGGCGTCGGCGATTTCGCCGCCTCGATCGGCGCGCGCAGCGCCGAAATCGGCGCATCGCCACCCGGATACAGGCATGTCGGCAGCGCGGCGGATGGATATCCGACGATTCCGCTCGACCTGTTCGCCTATCCGATGATGCGGCTGCTGGTCGCCGCCCGCGCCTTCGGCCTGCGCGCGATCGATGGACCGTGCGGCGCCTTCCGCGATGCGGTCGCTACCTCAGCGACGGCGGCGAAGGCGGCCGCGATGGGTTTCGACGGCAAGCAGGTCATCCATCCCACTCAGATCGAAGCCACGCGCAACGCCTTCATCCCCTCCGACGAAGAACTGGCGAACGCCCAGCGTGTGATCGCGGCGATGGAGGAGGCCGAACGAAACGGCCAGGCCGCCGTGACGGTCGATGGCAGGATGGTGGACTACGCCAACCTGCGGATGATCCGGCGGTTGATGAGTTTCAAGGGATAGCTCTGAGAGGCAGGCACGCCCTGCCCCGCCTCTCCTCGCATCCTTGGGAGCATCCGTTCTCAAACCAGCAGCACCGTCGATCCCGTGGTCTTGCGCGCAGCGAGATCGGCATGCGCCTTGGCCGCGTCCTTCAGCGGATAGGTCTGGTTGACCTCGATCTTGACTGCGCCTGAAAGCACCACGTCGAACAGCTCTTTCGCCATTGCCACGAGGTTCTCGCGCTTGGCGCCATAGGTATTGAGCGTCGGACGGGTGACGTACAGCGAGCCCTTCTGGGCCAGCAGGCCGAGGTTAAGCGGCTCGACACTCCCCGAGGATTGCCCGAACAGCGCCACAAGGCCCAATGGCGCCAGGCAGTCGAGCGATTTCAAAAACGTGTCCTTGCCGACGGAGTCGTAGACGACGGGAACTTTTTTGCCGCCGGTGATCTCCTCGACGCGCTTTACGAAATCCTCGCGGCTATACACAATCGTGTGGGCGCAGCCATGGGCTTGCGCCAGCTTGGCCTTCTCGTCGCTGCCGACGGTGCCGATCACGGTGGCGCCGAGATGCTTCGCCCATTGGCCGAGGATGAGGCCGATGCCGCCCGCCGCGGCATGCAACAGGATCGTCTCGCCGGATTTCACCCGATGGGTCTGCCGGATCAGATATTGCACCGTCAGCCCCTTCAGCATCATCGCCGCGGCGGTCTTGTCATCGATACCGTCGGGCAGTTTGATCAGTCGATCGGCCGGAATCAGCCGTTCTTCGGCATAGGCGCCGAGCGGCGAGCTGCCATAGGCGACGCGGTCGCCGGCTTTTAGATCGGTGACGCCAGGTCCGAGTTCCAGGACCACGCCGGCCGCCTCGCTGCCGAGGCCGCTTGGTAACTGGGTGGGGTAAAGTCCCGAGCGAACGTAGATATCGACAAAGTTCAACCCGACCGCGGTGTGGCGGATACGCGCCTCGCCGGGTCCGGGCTTGCCGACTTCGACTCCTTCCCAGACCAGAACTTCGGGGCCGCCGGTTTGATGAAAGCGGATGGCATGGGTCATGGGATATTCCTCACCTGTGCAACAAAAGAAGGAAAAGTCGGGCGAAAACGTCTCGGCCGAGACGGTCTGCCCCGGTCGTACGATTACAATATGCTCCGATCGAGCGGCAAGGAACAGCCTCGGACCGAGATACTGGCTCGTGTTGATCGCATGCCCGTGGCGGAGAAGCATCGGATCGGCCAGCTCGTCGGCAATCCATTCCCGGGTCGATCGAACAAGACCGTGCGATCTTAACACATTATTTCATTGGACCCTCCGTCCGTCGTTACTACCTCTAGGACACGCGCATTCGGAAAACGAAAAGCGAAGCCAAGCCCTTGCTTGCCGGGATCGCATGGCACCAGAATGAAGACGCGGGACGAGATTGCGCGAGATGGAAGACGGACCGGCGCGGCAGGCCGCCGCCATCGTGTGATGTCGCTGGGCGTTTTTGCCGCCCTCTTCACCCTGATTGCATGTCTGCATCTTGCGTTCTGGGCGCTGACCAAGCCGGATCTCACCGCGGCTTCGGTCGAAGGCAAGTTGCCAAGCGTCTCCTACAACCGGTTCGCCGAACAAACCCCTGACGGGCTGAGGGTACCCGAAGCGCGGATCCGCGCCGACCTCACCGAAATCGCCAAACACGCCAAGGCGGTGCGCACCTATGCTTCGACCCAAGGGCTGGAACGCGTTCCGGAGATCGCGGCTGAGCTTGGACTCACGGTTACGCTTGGTGTCTGGATCGACAAGAACGCGGCCAGAAACGAGCGCGAGATCGCAACCGCCCTCGACCTCGCCCGCCGCTACCATAACGTCACCCGGCTGGTCGTGGGCAATGAAACATTCCTGCGCCATGAGCACACCGCTGCCGGCCTCGCCAACATCATCCGGCGCGTGAAGCGGGACAGTCCGGTTCCGGTCGCGACCGCGGATCACTGGAAGACCTTCCTCGACCATCCCGAGCTGGTCGATTCCGTGGACGAAGTCTTCGCCCATATCCTTCCTTATTGGGAAGGCATGTCGAAGCAGACCGCGGTCGAGGGGTCGCTCGACATCTACGACAAGCTGCGGGCGGCGTACCCGGGCAAGGAAATCGACATCGGCGAATTCGGCTGGCCGAGCGCCGGCCATAATTTTGAGGCGGCGGTACCAGACCCGATCAGCCAGGCCGTGATCCTGCGCAACTTCGTTGCCCGCGCCAACGCTCTTGGCATCGACTACAACATCGTCGAAGCGATCGATCAGCCGGAGAAACTGTTCGAGGGCAATGTCGGTCCCTATTGGGGCATCGCCGATTCGTCGCTGCGGCCCAAATTCGCATGGACCGGACCGATCGCCGACGCCGATTATTGGAACACGGCGCTGCTCGCCGTCCTTGTCGGCTCGTTGTTGTCGATCTCGATTTTGATCCTTCCCGGAGCGACCATCAGCCAGGCCACGCTGCTCGCCATCGCCGACCATCTGGTTGGCGACTGGTGCGCAGGCGTGCTGGTGTACTGGCAGGACCATTATTTCCTGCATGGCGAGGTGGTCACGTTTGCCATCGCGCTTCCGCTGCTGAGCCTGCTGGCGCCGATCCTGCGCTCGCGGATGCACGAGATGACGACCGTCGCGCTTGGCCGCGAGCCCACCCGGTTGTTGAACCTGTCGGCACCGGCACCCGGGCCGGCACCGGCCGCGAAGCCGCCGAAAGTCTCGATCCACATTCCCGCCTACCGCGAGCCGCCCGAGATGCTGTTGCGCACCATCGATTCGGTGGCGCGGCTCGACTACCCCGACTTCGAGTGCGTGGTCGTCATCAACAACACCCCCGATCCGGCGTTCTGGCAGCCGATCGAGCGACGCTGCCGCGAGCTTGGCCCGCGCTTCAAGTTCATTTGCGTGCAGAACCTGGTAGGCTTCAAGGCCGCGGCGCTGCGGCTGGCGATGGCGGAGACCGCCGACGAAGCCGAGATCATCGGCGTGATCGATGCCGACTATGTGGTCGATCCCACATGGCTCAGGGATCTGGTCCCCGGCTTCGCCGACCCCAAGGTCGGACTGATCCAGGCACCGCAGGATCATCGCGATGGCGACCGCAGCCAGATCCACGCCGCCATGAACGCCGAATATGCCGGGTTCTTCGACATCGGCATGGTCGAGCGCAACGAGGTCAACGCCATCATCGTCCACGGCACGATGTGCCTGATCCGCCGTACCGCGCTGGAGGCCGCCGGCGGCTGGTCGAGCGACACGATTTGCGAGGACAGCGACCTCGGACTGACGATCCTGGAGCTTGGCTGGCGCGCCCACTACACCAACCGCCGCTATGGCTGGGGATTGCTGCCGCAGGACTATCTGGCCTTCAAGACGCAACGGTCGCGGTGGGCTGGCGGTGCGATGCAGATCGTGAAGAAGCACTGGCGCCAGTTCCTGCCGGGCATGAGCCGGCTCGACCGCGATCAGAAGCGCGAATTCGCGTTCGGCTGGCTGAACTGGTTCGGCGCCGAAATGATCGCCGTCGCCGCGGCCATGCTCAACCTGGTCTGGGTGCCGTTCGTCGCCTTCAAGATCGTCGCCATCCCCGACGTACTGCTGACGCTGCCGGTTCTCGCTGCCTTCCTGGTATCGCTGGTCCATTTTGTCAGTTCTTACCGGCTGCGCGTCGGGGTGCCGTACCGGCAGATGCTCGGCGCCATGGTGGTGTTCATGTCGGTGCAGTGGACGGTGGCGAGTGCGGCTTTTCAGGCCGCACTGCCGGCGAGCCGCAGCTATTTCCATCGCACCCGCAAGGGCAACGGCGCCATCGTCGGCACCCGCATCATGACGATGCCGGAAACGCTGCTTGGCGGGTTGCTGGTCGCCGGCAGCCTCATCATCTTCGCGACCAACATCTACCGGTTCCTTGCGATCGATTTGTTCGCGACCATCCTGCTGATCCAGAGCCTGCCCTTCCTGTCGGCGGTGGCATTGGTGTGGCTGGAGCGCCGCGGTGAGGGCAGATCGAAAGCGATGGCGGTGGTTCGACCGATCTAGACGGCCCTTCCTGGCAGACCCGCCACTTCCCGACTGACAAGCTTCATTCAAACACCTATACAGTCGGTGCAAGGACAACGCGCCTGTCGCCTGGGAGTTAACCCGTTGCCTCAGCCAAAACATTTGTTGCCGACCACCGTGGTTGGAAGCTATCCGCAGCCCGACTGGCTGGTGGACCGCGAGATGCTGTCCAAATCCGTGCCGCGCACCCGCATGGCCGGGATGTGGCGGATTCCGCAGGCACATCTCGAGCAGGCGCAGGACGATGCGACGGTCGTTGCGATCCGCGACATGGAGCGCGCCGGAATCGATATCGTCACCGACGGCGAAATCAGGCGGGAAAGCTACTCCAACCGTTTCGCTACGGCGCTGGACGGAATCGACGCCGAAAATCCCGCGATCATCACCTCGCGCTCGGGCCAGAAAACGCCGGTGCCCCGCGTGGTCGGCAAGATAGGCCGCAACGGTCCGGTCGAATTGCGCGACATGCAATTCCTTCGCCGCAACACCGATCGCGCCGCGAAGATCACGCTGCCCGGCCCGTTCACCATGAGCCAGCAGGCCAGCAACGAATTCTACAAGGACGATGAGGAACTGGCGATGGCGCTGGCCGCCGCCGTCAACGCCGAGGCGCTGGAATTGCAGAACGCCGGCGCCGACGTGATCCAGCTCGATGAGCCCTGGGTGCGCAACGATCCCGCCGCCGCCAAGCGCTATGCGGTCAAGGCGATCAACCGCGCGCTGCAAGGGATAACCGTGCCCACCGTCGTTCACGTCTGCTTCGGCTATGCCGCCGTCGTCCCCGGCGATACCAAGCCGGCGGGCTATTCGTTCCTCGCCGAACTCGCCGACACCACCGCCGAGCAGATCTCGATCGAGGCGGCGCAACCGAAACTCGATCTCGGCGTGCTGGCCGATCTGTCGCGTAAGAAAATCATGCTGGGCGTGATCGATCTCGGCAATCCCGGGATCGAGACGGCTTCTGTCATCGCAGACCGCATCCGGCACGGCCTCAAATATGTTTCCGCCGACCGGCTGATCCCCGCGCCGGATTGCGGCATGAAATACATGCCGCGCGCCATCGCCTTCGGCAAACTCAAGGCGATGAGCGACGCGGCCGCGATCGTGCGGAAGGAAGTCGGCTAGACTAGTCCCGAATATTTTCGTCGTCCCTGAAGTGTTACCGATCCAATTCCTCAAACAGCCTCGTTTGCTGCGGCCCTACTCACGCTCGTCATCCCCGCGAAAGCGGGGAACCAGTATGCCGCGGCTTATCGATTCAATCACTGACGTCTCGGAGTACTGGATCGCCCGCCTTCCGCGGGCGATGACGATTGGAGTGTGACGCGTTCGTTCTGCGATCGTCATTGCGAGCGGAGCGAAGCAATCCAGCTTTCTTTCTTGCCGCCAAATGGATTGCTTCGTCGCTCCGCTCCTCGCAATGACGGTCAGATACGGCTTCGCGATCTCGCGGCGCGATGCGTCCGAGGTTTGCAATTAATCTCCGCCCTGAAAACAGAGGGCGTGGGGAATGCCGGGCGCCCGATGCACCCGCAGCCTCGTGTGCGCTATGGTAGTAAGTATGCACACGAGTATTCACAGCGAGCCATCGGAAAACACCCGACATTCCCGCACGCAATGGTTTACGGCTTATACCGTGCTCTCCCCGGTGATCGGCTTTCTTGCCACCGTCGTCAGCGGTTACCCGCCAACTTGACACCAGCGTCGGGGTGTCAGGACCACACGTCTTCGCCGTCCGCTGCAAGCAACGCCCGTCAAGCGCGCCGCCGCGTCCACCGCATCCCGCCCCGCGTCCGTGACGTCGCGAGCCGCCCCTCTGAGTGGGACAGGACGCAACAGACATACAACTGATTTGGGTCAGGCCGCAAGCGATATTTCTGAAAATCAGAATTCAATCCGGGCCATTGGCGCGGCCGGCGCTTGTCTCGATCCTTGCGACGCCCGGAGGAACGACGCACACAACGCAGAGCCATAAACCGGCGCTTTTGACCCCAACCAGATATCGATCTCAAAAGGCAAACGATATACACTGAGGTCACGCCGGGTGTTCAATCGGGACCGCAGAGAGCCGGAACGGTGGAAGGAAAGGCGACTACCCCACGGGGGAACATGCTTATGCAGCGACGTCTTGGCGCAGAATTCTTTGGTACTTTCTGGCTGACATTCGCTGGTTGCGGCAGTGCAGTGTTCGCCGCGGGCTTTCCATCGCTGGGCATCGGATTCCTGGGGGTCAGTCTGGCCTTCGGATTAACCGTACTGACCATGGCTTATGCGGTCGGCCACGTCTCCGGCGGGCATTTCAATTGTGCCGTTACCGTTGGGCTCTGGGCCGGAGGCCGCTTCAAGGGCACCGACGTTCTTCCCTACATTCTCACACAGGTGGCCGGCGCCATTGCGGCGGCCGCGGTACTCTATGTGATCGCCTCGGGCAAACCCGGATGGGTTCCTGAAGGGTTTGCGTCCAACGGCTACGGCGATCTCAGCCCCGGAAAATACAGTCTGTTGTCGTGCTTCCTGAGTGAAGTCATCGCGACCTTCTTCTTCTTGTACGTCATCATCGGCACCACCTCGAAAGGCGCGGCGGTCGGATTTGCCGGGATACCCATCGGGCTTTGCCTGACGCTTATTCATCTCTTCCTGATCCCGGTCACCAACGCCTCGGTCAATCCGGCGCGAAGCACCGGCCCGGCGTTGTTTGCCGGCGGAGCATACATCGCGCAGCTCTGGTTGTTCTGGCTGGCGCCCATCCTCGGTGCGGCGGTAGCCGGCGTGATCAGCCGTTGGCAGCATGATACGCCGGACGCGTTCTGAGCGCTGGTTCTTCTCGGAAGAAACGGCGCGTCCGGACCACACGACTTCGCCGTCGGCGTCATTCGCCGGCGACAGCCTCGCGTCCAGCGCATCCGGTCCCGCGTCCGTGACGATCGCGAGCGCCCCGCTGGGGGAGCGGATGGCGCGCGATATATACTGATTTGGGTCAGGCGGCAAGCGCAATTTCTGAAATTCAGAATTGCATCGGCCCCGCCTCATTTCGAGGCGAGGCGTCCGTCAACCGCGGCGGCAAGCTTCTCGGCGCGCTGCAAATGATCCACGATCTTCGGCAGGGTCTGGCGCGCGAACTCCTTGAGCTCAGGATCGGTGCCGTTCTGGATCTCCTGTTCGAACAACGCCGCATTTCCCTTTTGATACTCGACCTGGCCGTTCACATAATCCCGGTCGAACGCAGCCCGACGGTCCGCCTCGAGCGTGGAAAGCATCGCATCATAGGCGCCGTGCAACAGCGTGTTCGACGGAGTAATGTTTTTCTTCTTCAGGATCACATTCAGCGCGTCGACCACCGGAATATGGCTGGTGACCATCAGATGGGCGTAACTGCGGATCGCTGCGCTCGTGCCCTTCGTTTCGGCCAGCCGGCCGGAGTCGACCTGGAAGGGCGCGCCCAGGTTCGCCTGACCGACGAAATTAAAATCGACGGCGGTAAGGGTCGCCGGCGCCTCCGGCGGTGCGGCGGTCTGCGCCACGGCGACGGCAGTTCCGGCGGCCGACCAAAGCAGGGCGCAGGTCAAGCCAAGGCAGCCGACACGAACGGCTGCAGATACTCGTTTCATTTGGGAGCTCCATTTATTCGTCGCCCCCGTAAAGGCAGCTAGACCGCGCGGGATGACAATCAAGGATCCCGATGCAGGCTTGATCTTATCAAAAGATTTATTGGTCTCGAAAACGGCCGGTACCTACCTGAGGAAACAGCGACAGGAGATGGCAGCCGTGAAGATTGTCATGGGAAGAAGGCGCGTGTTGGGAACATTGGCCTTGACCATGGCATCAGGCGCGATCGGCCTTGCATCGGCCGGGACCAAGCCCGCGGCAGCGGCCATAGAATCCGCGCTGACGCCTCCCGGTGCGAAGCACCTCGACATATTGAAGAAGCGTCTCGCGCAGGCACCCCGCCGTCGCGATTTCAAGACCGTGCCGATGATCCTGAATAATCCGGAGCAATGGGATCACGAAGCGTTGATCGAAGTACTCGCATACCGTTACGCGCCCAGGCAGGCCTGGGACAATACCGAGATCGGAGGTCCCTGGCTGAGTCAGATGCGCAACACGCTCAATACACAGATCTGGTCGTTCAAACATCCGGATTTCCTCGCGGTTTCGGTTACGCATGGAACGGCGGATCTTGCGCTCTACGACCAGGCCATGTGGGACAAGTATCAGCTCACCAGACTGGCCGGCGAGAAGTTCAAGACCAATACGCTGATCATCGAGCAAAAGGCCGCTGCTGCCGATCCCGCTAACTATCAGGACCCGGCGGGGCCGTTCTCCGGCGAAGATAATTCCATACCTGCGTTGATGCGGCGCGGCGTTGTTTTTATGTGTTGTCACAATGCCATTTGGGAACAGGCGGCGGCCCTCATCAAGGCCGACGTCAATCCTGACAAGCTCTCTCATGCCGCGCTCGCCGCCGAACTGACCAACCATCTGGTGGATGGCGTCGTTCTAATCCCCGGTGCGGGCGGCACGATGATCGAATTACAGCAGGTCGGCTTTCACTACGCATCGTAACGCCGAACTCTGTCACGACATCCACGGTTAGTGGGACCCCAACTCGGGAGACCATCATGCGAAAGTTGATCACGACGATAGCGTTGCTGGCTCTGCTCGATACTTCGGTGGCGATTGCACAGACGGCTGATTCGCCAAATCCAGCCGCACCTGCGTCGACGACGTCCGGCCAGCCATCCCTGCCGGGTGAGGCACCGATCGGCCACCGCCAGCCACGCGCCGATCAAGTGCCCTCGGCGAAAAACCCGACGGATCCGAACGACCCGGTCAATCGCGAGAACGCTGCGCTCGACCGCATCATCAACGGTATTTGCCGCGGTTGCTAAGTAGGCGCCCTCACCTCTCGCTCCACAGAGGTCAAACAATGTTTGTGCAGACAAGTCCGGGCCAATCGGGTTCAGCGCATGTCGTTGTACTAGGCAACGAAAAGGGTGGCTCGGGGAAATCGACCGTTGCCATGCATGTCGCCGTTGCGTTGCTGCAGGCCGGCCAGCGCGTCGCGACCATCGACCTCGATTGTCGCCAGCAAAGCTTCACCCGTTACATCAACAACCGAAGCGCCTGGGCGCGCCGCACCGGCCTCCACCTCGAACTCCCGGTTCACCGTTGCACCGAGCCTGGCGAGACCATGCAGATTTTGGATAACGAATCGTCGGAATTGGGCCAGTTCCTGAACGCCGTCAGCGCCGTAGAGCGGGCATTCGATTTCATCGTCATCGATACCCCGGGATCCGACACCTACCTGATGCGTCTGGCGCATGCGATGGCCGATACGCTGGTGACGCCGATCAACGACAGCTTCCTCGATTTCGACGTCCTGGGAACGGTCGACCCCATGACCTATTCCGTGACCGGCGAGAGCCATTATGCCAAAATGTTGCGGGACGCGCGGCGCAAACGCCGCCAGCTTGACGGCGCCAGCACCGACTGGATCGTGGTGCGCAACCGGATCTCGGCACTTGAATCACGCAACAAGCAACTCGTTGCCGAGGGCCTCAATGAATTATCACTCCGACTGGGCTTCCGCTCGATCGATGGTTTTGCCGAGCGCGAGGTCTATCGCGAATTTTATCCCCGCGGCCTGACGGCGCTTGACGACCTTGATGAGGCACTCGGCACCGGCCCGGGCGCGGAGCATGTGACGGCGCAGGAAGAGGTCACGAGCCTGCTGCGCCAATTGAAACTGCCGATCGACGAGCGCGGCCGGCGCCGCGCAGCCAACCGGGCCGAATGGTTCAATCAGGTCAACAAGCCGCTCGATGTCCACGACATCCTCGGGGCGCCGCAAACCGGATTTCAAGCAGGCGATCGGCCTGGGCCGCGCTCTTAGCCTGAATTTACCGAAGGCCGCCCCTCCCGCCGGTTGATCGCGTCGAGCTGCCCTCCTGAACCGGGCCGACGCGGCGTCGGTTTGCAGCCAGGATGCTCGATTGAGGCAAGGCTCGTGACGCCCCAAATTGGCGCTTTTCGGGCTCAGCGCGACGTCCGGCTACCGCGCTTGTCGGGAAAAACGCTCGCGGCGAGCGTCCTCATTAGGAAATGATTAACCCCTAGCCGCAACAATCCTGTCATGAGAGTCGCAATGGCCACTTTGGTTGCTCTCCTCATACTCAATTTTGCGGATGAGCACTTTAACAGCGCCCGCTACACGCGGGGTGCGCTGGTCATGCTTTCTCATATCGCCCGGTCATTCAGCTAAAAAAACGCCGCCCTCAGGCGGGTACTGGCCTGTTTCCACCCTAGATTTTACGTTGGCAGTGGCCTAGTTTGGGGCACCGTAGAGCTACTGGCACGCGACTCGACCTGTAATGCAGTGATGGACGAACACCCGCGCGCCCCTCGCCGCCGCACGCTCAAGGCCGGAACGATAGAGTTCGGTGGCGGTGGAATTGACTGCACCGTTCGCAACATTTCAGAGACGGGGGCGGCACTCGAAGTTAATACGCCGCTGTTCATCCCCGACCGCTTCACGTTGTTTGTGCCGACCGAGCAATTGAAACGGCGATGCCGGGTTGTCTGGCGCAAGGAAAAACGGATCGGTGTGACGTTCGATTGAGGCCGCCTCAGTTGGCGGCCTCTTTCATTTGCAGGCCGCCCAGCGCCGTCCCGTGGTGCGCCCGGCAGGCGCAATGTCGAAATGGCCCTGGAAAGCAGGGCCGCAAGTGTCATCGGTACTCGTCCGTGACATGCCCAAATCGCCGGAGCACACGCTTATCGTTGAATTTGCCGATCTCGAAATCTGTCGTGCGGACGAACGCTATAGCGCCAGCATGGCCAAATACCTTCCAAAGCCCCTGCGCGCGTTCGATTGCCGCGGCGGGGCTCGCGCACTCAACGGGTTCACCAGCGGCAATCCCGCCATCGACGAAATCGAAAGGCAACGCCACGAAAACAGTGATTTCCGCCATAGGTCACCGCTTTGCTTGCAGGGACAACCGAATGGCCAAGGCTCAAGAATTTGAACTCAAACCGTGGCCGCCCGATGTCGGCAAGTCGGGGGGCCTCATCCACCACCCCGGCACAGGGCGGCGGCGCGGATTGATTCGTACACTGCGCCGCGTCAGGTACACGGAAAATTCTCGTTTCTGGCCTGTCTCGATCCTCCGGTGGGCCCAATTTGATCCTGAGAAGGGATCGCGAAGAGGTGTTCCGCACAGGAAACGCTAACGGCCTCCGTAGAACTACGGAGGTGGCGATGCTATCCTTTCGGCCATGAGAAAATCCGACGTCATCTGTCCTGAATGCAGCGCCGGCTACCGTCGCGTTGAATTGACCTCGAAACCGGGGACCAAGGGCGAGTTCCATTGCCTGGTCTGTGGCCATCTGCTCGAGGTTTTCGACGGATCAACCGAAGTTGCGCTACGCCTCACGGTCCAGCCTGAGAAGATATTCGAGTAAGGCCGATCCGGGACCTTTTGATTTGCTGTCATCGGACCTTGGCATATTTCGTGCAGACTTGAACTGCCGGGATTTAAGGACCCGACCGCGGAAATAACAACGCCGCCGGGCGATCATACTCCGCTCCGGCGGCGTTGTGCATTTGGCGAATGGCAAAAGAAACGGCCAGTTCGGGATTAACTTCCTGTTTTTTTGGAGTGGCCCGTTTTGAGGCCGCGGGTGGCCCAATTCGAAGATCCGCTATTCGTGCAGCGCTATGTTCGCAGGCGGACATACAGGGCAGTCAATTGATGGGTAAAATATTAGGCTGGCAACCTTTGCGTGGAGAATTTGATATGGACGACGCCGAATATTGCCGACTTCAGGCCCAAGAATGCCGTCGCTTGCTGGGCATGCCGCAAAGCCAGGCGCGGACCCAACTCCTGAGAAATCTCTGCCAGAGTTGGGTCAGGGTTGCCAATCAAGCCGAGCTGTACCGCGATATCGTGAGGCATGAGAGCAGATCAGGCAGCGGCAAGGCTGCTTAGCTGGCGGCCTCTTTTACTTTCGACTTTGCCGGACTTCCTGACCAGCCCGCTGAATGCCCTGGCCGCCGTGATTCCGTTAGACGAAGAAACGGCCCCAGCGCTGCGCCCCGCCGAGGCCGCCCGTGTCGAACCTCGACTGGGTGGTCTGCCAGCCAATGTCCGCACCTCTGAAAGTTTATGCCGGGTTTACCGATTCGTCCCGACCGAATTTGCAGTACCAGATCAGACAACGGTAGAGCCGCCCGAGTTGGCGGCTTTTTTCATTTCGGTCGCCGACGCTTCCGGATGATGGGCCCGCGCACCCCGGGTCATTTTCAACAGCGTCACATCACCCGCTGCCTCAGCGTGGCGCCCATGCTGCACGCGCTCAAAGTAGCACGTGCACGTTCGGCGATGGGCGTTCTCATTTTGCTGTTTGAACATACCGCCCTCTTTAGACTAGCCAGTCTAAATTCCTCAAAGCGCGGACTCAGCGCCGCGTTGGAATTGAGCACCTTTATCGTGCAGGCAGCGACGCACACGCCCATCAATGCCCGCGTAGCGTATTGAAGCGTGTGCTCGACCTCCTTCGCATTCTGCGATCGATGACGGCGTGAACGAGACGGCTTCAGCAATTTGCATGGCTGGTCCGCAGAGGATTTCGCCCGACAACGATCATTCTTCACACTGCCGTAACAATGAACGGCCGCCGCGCCGCGCTTGCACTCGCGGAGTGTGGGCTCGCGCAACGTTTTCATCGGAAAACGCTGCGGAAAGAGAATCAACACACGCCAAAATTTTTCAGAAACAATTCTCAGCATGGATGCTCTGCGCGCACGTTCGCATCGACGTTCTATCGATCAACCGAGACTCACGTAAATTTCATTGGCGTCGAGCGGTGCGCTCGGCGAAAGGGCCTGCGTTGGCGCTCCACTGAGCGCGGAATAACTGAGCGCGAGATAACTGAGCGCGGATAACGGGGCTAACTTGTGAAGAACTTCGGAACGATTCTTTTGTCATCCACGGCGGTGATCGCACTCTGCGGCGCGGCACACGCGGCGGATTTGCCTGTATACACCAAAGCCCCTGCGGCGCCGCTCGCGCCGGCGTCGTGCACCAACGCGGAGCAATTCATCACTACCGATTGCCTGCTGAGCTACTATGGCATCACCGTGTACGGCACGGTCGACATCGGCGGCGGGTATGAAAGCCATGGCACGCCGTTCAATTCGAGTATCATTACCGGCGTCGAAGAACTCGTGCAGAAGAACAGCAATAAGCCCCTGTGGCTTCTCACGCCTGGCGGCATGTCTCAATCGAACATTGGCATCAAGGGAAACGAATCCATCACACCTGGATTGAATTTCGTCTTTGATCTGAATTTCGGCTTCGACCCTTATTCCATGACCGCGGCCAACGGCCCGAATTCTCTTCTTGAGAACAACGGCGTGCCGCTCGCCTCCCAATCGTCGAACGCCGACTCGAGCCGGGCTGGCCAGTTTTACAACACAGTCGGTTATGCGGGCCTCAGCTCACTGACCTGGGGCACCCTGACCGTTGGCCGGCAAAACTCGCTTGAGCTCGACGGCGTAAATGCTTACGACCCGATGGGCGGTTCCTATGCTTTCTCGGTGATCGGCTGGCAGGGAACGGCCGTTGGCGGCGGCGATACTGAAGACGCCAGAATTTCGACGTCGGTGAAATATCGCGCTGATGTCGGCGACAACTTGTTCCGGGTAGGGGCCATGGCGCAGATCGGCGGCTATGACCAGAACAACGCAACACAAGGCGAATACGGGGTCCAGATCGGAAAGGATTTTGACCTCGGCGCTTCCGGCCGGTTCTCCCTCGACGGCATCTGGACCTACGACAAGGGCGCAGTGAAATCGACAGCGCTGGCCGCAGGTTCGCCGGCGTTTGCAGCAAATCCAGACACCCTGGGAGCCACTATTTCCGACGACGAGAGTGTGATGCTGCTGGCGAAATACACTTACCAGAAGCTCAAATTGTACGGCGGCTACGAATTCATCTCGTTCGCAAATCCAAGCTCTCCCTTGACCTCGGGCTTTACCGACATTGCCGGGATCCCGGTCCTCTTCAGCAATATTTCCCAGGCCAGCTTCGTCAACGACGAGCATTTGCAAGTCATGTGGACCGGCGCGAGATATGCCTTCACCAGTACGCTGGATGCCGGCGTCGCTTACTACCACTATGATCAGAACAGCTACGGCAAGACATTCTGCACCAATACCTTGGCGTCAACCTGCGCCGGCACGCTGGACGCGGTTTCGATCAACGTCGATTGGCAGTTCGCCAAGAAGTTCGACGCCTACGCCGGCTTCATGTATTCGCAAGTCCACAATGGACTGGCGAACGGCTACCTCTACACGAACAATTTCGCTCCCACGGCCGGACTTCGTTTCCGGTTCTGAAGGCCCGACGCAGCCTTAAGTTACGGAGTGAAGCGGCACGAAACGCGTGGGGCACCCGTTCCTGCGTCGCGCGTCCTCCGCCAAACAGAGGCGAGCATCGAAAAGGCTCGATGCTCGCCTCGAAATTTTTCCGTTCTATGGATGGTACAGCGGCAAAGTCACGATGAGCAGCGCGGTTGTCCGTTGATGGCACCTCTGAGATATGCCGCAAAGTTCGCCATACCGCT
Source organism: Bradyrhizobium erythrophlei (assembly GCF_900129425.1). NCBI lineage: Bacteria > Pseudomonadati > Pseudomonadota > Alphaproteobacteria > Hyphomicrobiales > Nitrobacteraceae > Bradyrhizobium > Bradyrhizobium erythrophlei. The sequence goes on from NZ_LT670817.1 coordinate 6,168,212, forward strand.
GCTCCCAGGAGATAAGCGGTTAAGCCGCCTGCCCGACCGCCGATGATGCGATCGCATCGCGCCCGGCGCGGGCGCTGCTCCGCAGAGCCGGGACCCATTCGGACTTGGATAGATGGACAAGGCCGGGCATGACGACGGTCTCCATAGAAAGCCCAAGCACTCAGCGAATGCTCTCTTCGGAAATGGTTTCTTCGGCCACTTTTGCCACTTGCCTGCTTTCTTCCGTCAGCAAGGTGGCTTTCCAGCCGCCTTGCGCGAACCAGCACGCCGAGACGATCGCGACCGCAATCGTGGTGACAGGAAACGACCACCACAGGCCCGACGCCTGCAGGCTGGTGTGCTTGGAGAGAACGTAGGCCAGTGGAAACTGCAACATGAACTGGGAGACCAGCGCGATCACCATCGCCGCCAGCATGTTTCCGGACGCACGGAAGGCGGAAACCACGCACAACTGCACGCCGATGCCGCCCCACGCCAGGCACATGACGCGAATGAACTGAGCGCCCTCGGCGATGACGTCGGGCGCGCGCGGCACGAAGAACGCCACCAGGGCCGGTGCAAAGATGTAGGCCATGATTCCCACGACCGAGAGAATGCCGAAGCTGGCGCTGGCGCCCAGCACCGTCACGCGCGCCGCGCGCTGGATATTTCCCGCCCCCATGTTCTGGCTGACCAGCGTTGAAACGGCTTGCGACATTCCCATCGCGGGGATGGTGACGAATTGCAGGATGTTCGATCCGACGCCATAGCCGGCCAGTGTCACCGTGCCGAAACTCGCCACCAGAAACGACAGCAGCATCGGTCCAAGGCCCCGCGTCGACAATTCGATCGATCCGGGCAAGCCCAGGAAGAACGCGCGCCGGATATAGACCGGGTCGGGACGAAAGCCCCGCCACGACAGTTGAATGCCATGACGGCCGCGCAGGAAAATGATGATCCCGAGCAAAGCCGCGAGCCCCTGGGTGGTCAGCGTCGCCAGCGCCGCGCCCATCACGCCCAGCGGCGGCAGCGGTCCGAGGCCGAAGATGAACAGGGGATCGAGCAGAAAATTCAGCACCACGGTTCCCAGCACGATCAGCAGTGGCATCCTGGTTTCGCCGACGCCGCGCATCAGCGCCTGGAACATGGCGTAGATGAAGATGAAGATGATGCCGACAAAGGACACCCGCATGAAACCGAGCGCGCCGCTGTAGACATCCGGTGCGACGCCCAGCAGATCGAGCAGCGACGGCGCGAGCGCATAGCCTGCCGCGCCCAGGACAGCCGACGTGATCGTGACCATCATCATGGTCTGCGCCGCGACATGATTGACCAGGTCCCGGCGGCCGGCGCCCATGTATTGCGCGGACAGCGTCGCGCCGGCGATGCCGAGACCCGCTCCGAGCGCGATCACCAGGAAGGTTACGGGAAAGCTGACCGACACGGCGGCCACCGCGGCTGCGCCCAACCGCCCGACCCAGAACGCGTCGGTCAACTGGTAGCCGGTCTGCAAGAGGTTGCCGAGGATGATCGGGATCGCGAGTCGGATCAGCGCGTTACCGATCGGTCCCTCGAGGAATAATTTTTGGCGGGCATGCGGCATGTCGTCGGCGTTCTGTCTGTTCGCGACGAGCGGCGCAAGTCGAAATGTTCGAAGTCCGGGTCGCAAGTCTGCCGCAATCAGTTGGCGGAACTTTGCCCGCTCCGTGTTCGCGGGGAGACCGCGGCCGGGAACAATCTCGCGGAGGGCGGCGTTTTCCCTGCTTAATGGGAGCCTGCGGATGGCGGACAATCAGGATCGAAAAGCCCCGGTCGGTGGCAGGACGCTGGCCATCATCGTTGGTGCAATCCTCGTGGTATTTATCATCCTCGTCTGGGGACCGTGGAACGTGACGCATGTCGCGAGCAATCCCGGACCGAGCGGAATACCGGGATCGACAACAATAGAACCGGCCCCGCCGCCTGCGGACGGTCCTTCCGAGTCAACCACGGGATCGGCGCGCTGAAGCCGATGTTTACGCGTCGATCGCGTCCTTGATGCGCTTGCGCGTCAGCGGCAGATTGCGCAGCCGCTTTCCGGTGGCGCTGGCGATGGCGTTGGCGATCGAGGCCGCCGCCGGCCCCTGCCCGGTTTCGCCGCTGCCGAGGAAGGGCTGGCCGGGCCGGTTGATGATATGCACCTCGACGCTGTCGGGAACGGCATTGAAGCGCAGGATCGGATAGGTCTGCCAGTCGATGCTGGTGATCCTGGTATCGTCGAAGGTGACGGCTTCATACAGCGTCCAGCTCATCGACTGCATGATCGCGCCCTCGATCTGGTTGATCAGCCCGTCCGGGTTGACGACCTGGCCGCTGTCGACGGAGGCCACCACGCGCACCAGACGCGGTCGGCCGGTCTCGCGGTTGACTTCGACTTCCGTCGCAACGGCGCAATAAGCCGCCAGATTCTTGTAGCGCGCGAACGCAAAACCGAAGCCGCGCCCCTGCGGTGCTTGTTGCCCCTTCCGCCAGCCAAAACCCTGCGCCGCCTTGTTGATGACGTCGCGGCCGCGCGAATCGTCGAGATGCTTCAACCTGAATTCAACGGGATCGGCGCCGGCCGCGGATGCGAGCTCGTCCATGAAACTCTCGATCGAAAACACGTTGTGGTAGGCGCCGAGCGCCCGCATCGACGAAATCCGCACCGGCATGTCCGGCAGGAAGTGGTGCACCACATGCGCATTGGGAAATTTGTAGAGCGGGATCGCGTTGCGGTCGCCGCCGCCTTCGGGCAATGGCAGCGGTTTCCCCGCCGGCACCGCGAACGGCTGCGCCATCTGCTGGGCCGCCAGCATCGAGCCGGCGCCGCCCGGCCGCATCGAATGGGTGTTGCTCCAGACTTCGAAATTCCAGTCGGCGATCGAACCGTTGCCGTCGAGCGAGGCCTTCAGCTTCGTCACCATCGCCGGGCCGAACGGCTCCCAGGCGTGCTCCTGCTCACGCATCCATTGCACACGCACGGGCACACCCGGCAACGCGCGCGCGATCAGCGCCGCATCGGCCGCGGCATCGTCGGCGCCGTTATGGCCGTAGCATCCGGATCCCTCGACATGGATGCAGCGAACGCTGGCCGGCGGCACGCGCAGCATCTCGGCGATGCCCTGGCGGTCAGGATAGACGCCCTGAGTGTGGGTCCAGACCGTCATGGAATCATTGACGGACTGAGCGACGGCACAGGACGGCCCGATCGAACCATGCGATTGATATGGCCGCGTAAAGGTGGCCTCGATGGTCCTGGTCCCTGATACCGACGGATTGCTCTGCTGAAAAATGGTGTGATCTTCCGACCGCATGCTGGTGAGGACATGAAGCAGATCGTCCTGCTTCGGCAGGCTCGGCGTCTCCTTCCATTGCGCGGCAGCCGACAGCGCATGCATCGCCTTGATCGCCTGAAATTCCCTACTGGCGGCGACGGCAAGAAAATTGCCGTCGCGGATCACTTTGACAACGCCGGGCAGTTTCTCGACCGCCGAGGTATCGCAGGCCGTGAGCTGCGCGCCGTAGCTCGGCGGGCGTACGACGCGGGCGTGCACCATGCCGGGCAGACGCATGTCCTGGACATAGGCAGCACCTCCGGTGACTTTGGCCGGGATATCGACACGCGGGATCGGCTGGCCCATCACCTTGAACGTCGCCGGATCCTTCAGCTTCGATTTCGGCTGCGCCTGTACGTGCAGCATGTCGGCAGCGACCAGTTCGCCATAGCCCAGGCGCCGGCCGTCGGGCGAAATCACCGCGCCGTTTTCGGTGCGCAAATTTTCGGCCGGCAGATTGAGACGCCGCGCGGCTTCCGCGACCAGCAGCTCGCGCACCTGCGCCGCCGCGTTCTGGATCGCGGTGCCGCTGTCCTGCATGGAATGGCTGCCGGAAGTGTAGCCTTCATTGGCGGTGCGGCTTGTATCGGCCGTGATGATCGTCAAGGACTCGAAGGGAACGTCGAGCTCTTCGGCGGCGATCTGCTGAAAGGCCGTCTTGAAACCCTGGCCGAGTTCGACCTTGCCGGTGAACGCGGTAATGCGGCCGTCGGCGTCGATGCGAATCCAGGAATCGAGGAATGGCGCCGTCGCGAGGCTGCCCGGAGGCTTCGGCGCCGGCGCTGCGACCGGCGCGCTCTGGTCCTGCGCGAAGGCATCCGACAGCGAGAAACTGACGATCAGCGCACCGCCGCCCGCAAGCACGCGGCGGCGGTCGAGAATGACGGGGGCGTTCATTGCGCGCTCCTCTGGTTCGGTGAAGCCGCGTCGGCGCTGTCCATCAGCCTGGCGGCGCGATGCACCGCGCGCAGGATGCGCATATGAGTGCCGCAGCGGCACAGATGCGGCTCCAGTTCGGCGCGGATCTGCTCGTCGGTCGGTTTTGTATTTTTCTGCAACAAGGCCTGCGCCCGCATCATCATGCCGGCAATGCAATAGCCGCATTGCGCGGCCTGCTCTTCCATGAAGGCGCGCTGGATCGGCGCCGGCGACTCGATTGACCCGAGACCTTCCAGCGTCGTCACCTGCTTGCCTTCGAGCAGAAGCAGCGGCGTCACGCAGGACAGCACCGCCTTGCCGTCGACGATCACGGTGCAGGCCCCGCATTGGCCGAGCCCGCAACCGAATTTGGCGGCATTGAGCTTGATGTCGTCGCGCAGCACATAGAGCAGCGGCGTATCTGGATCGGCATCGATCTGGTGATCCCGACCATTGACCTTCAATGTCATCATGGCTTGTCTCGCTGCGCTGGATCGGCGGGTGCGCTTTGCGGCCCCGGCGAGGTCTGGAGAAACACCGTCTGCGTGCGCCGTGCATCCGCGACGGTCTTTTCGACGCCGGTCCATGCCGGCTGGTTGCTGAAGCGGGAACGCAGATAATTCAGCAGCGCAACAATCTGGTCGTCGGTCATGCTGCTGGCAAAGCCCGGCATGATCGGGCTGCGCTCGCCTTCCACCGCGCGAACGCCTGACAGCACGATGTTGGCGGCGTTGCGCGGATCGGGGCCGGAGATCGGGGTCGACAGCGCCAGATTGACCCCGCCATAGGGCAGCGGCCTATTGCTCTCATGGCAGCTCGCGCAGGCCGCGGCGTAGATCGCCGCGCCGCTCACATCGACCAGCGCCACCGGCGAAGGCGATTTGGCCTGGGCGAGCACCTCGTCGCCCTGACGCTTACGCTCCGGGCTCGGGACGCCGAACACGTCGGCCATGTAGGTTGCGATCGCGTGCACGTCGCTCTCCTTCACCTGGGACAGGTTGCTGACCACTTCCGCCATCGGCCCGCGCGCGGTGCCGTGATCAGACTGCCATCCCTGGCGAAGATAAATGGAAAGCGCTTGCGCGTCCCACGGCACCGGCGCCGGTGACTGCGAATTGATCGCGTAGGCGTCCCAGTTGTCGGCGTCGCCGCCGGCAAACCGGGCATCAGGGCGTTCGGCGCCGAGCGCATTGCGCGGGGTGTGGCATGAGCCGCAATGCGCCAGTCCTTCGACGAGATAGGCGCCGCGATTCCATTTCGCGCTCTGGCTGCTGTCGGGCCGGTAAGTGCCGCGGTGAAGGAACAACAGCTTCCAGCCCGCGATCACAAAGCGCTGATCGAGCGGAAAACGAAGCTGGTTGTCGCGGGCGGGCGCGTGGACCGGCTCTCGCGTCATCAGATAAGCATAGAGCGCCTGGTCGTCTTCGTCAGTCACATTGGTGAAGTGATCGTAGGGGAAGGTCGGATAAAGATGCTGGCCATCGCGATTGACGCCCGAGCGCATGGCGCGGCGGAACGCGGCTTCCGGCCAGCGGCCGATTCCGGTGTCGGCATCCGGCGTGATATTCGAGGAATAGACCGTGCCGAACGGTGTCGGCACCGGCAGGCCGCCGGCAAAGTCCTTGCCGCCGCGAACCGTGTGGCAATCGCTGCAATTGCCGATCGCGGCAAGCTCGCGGCCGCGTTTGACCAGCGCCGGATCGAACGACTGCGGCGGCGGCGGATCGATCGCCGAGATCGCCGGCCGCCACGCGATTGCGAACGCCGCGGCCCCGCCGCCAATCAGCAGCGCCGCGATAGCGCCCGCGATAATCCCTGACTTTGTCATCTGTCCCGCCAGCTTTCGCCGTTATTGCTAGCACACAATCCGTTATGCCTCGCTCGGGGAAGCGATGCCGCCCCGGAAGCAACGCACTTCGGCCCGATGCAGTTGCAGCGGTCGATATGCATTGGACTTTTCGCGGCCCGGACTGAATTGTTACAGGAATGCCACACTCACCTGCAATCGACGATCGTTCTTGTTGCGTTCGAAAGAGTTGATGGGGGGCGCCCGCCGCATGCGGCTAAATTTGGCGCCGGGGTTGAGGCTACCGTCCTTCCTGAAGGAGAGCCGAGATGCCAGCCTACATTCATCATCATGAAGTCGAGACAGCCCCGGTCTTCTGCCCCGGTTGCATCGGACTGCTTCCGATGTACATCAGGGAGGTCGAGCCGCATTGGAGCATGGCGACAATCGACTTCATCTATGAGTGCTCGGACTGCGGCGCCGAGGTCAGGCAGACCATCCGCAAGCCGGAACGGCGGCATTAGCGCATTTCGCCTCCACCGACCGTCGGGATGGGCACCCTGATGGTGCGCCTGGCCCGTACGCTTCATCCGTCGATGATGGCGACCGCCCGGGTCCAGCCCGCCGAAGCGCGCTCGATCTTGACCGGGAAGCAGGACACGGTGAACCCGGTCGACGGCAATTGCTCGAGGTTGTGCAGTTTTTCGATGTGGCAGTAGCCGATATGGCGCCCGGCCTTGTGGCCTTCCCAGATCAGGCTGGCATCCCTGGTTTCGGCATATTTTTTCGCGGTATGGACGAACGGCGCGTCCCAGCTCCAGCCGTCGATCCCGGTCAGCCGCACGCCGCGCTCGAGCAGATACATCGTGGCCTCGTAGCCCATGCCGCAGCCGGAGGCGACATAATCCTGCCGGCCGTATTTGGCGCCGGCGCTGGTGTTGACGACGACGATCTCCAGCGGTGAAAGCGTGTGGCCGATGCGCTTGAGCTCGCTTTCGACGTCGCCGGCGGTCGCCACATAGCCGTCCGGCAAATGCCGGAAATCCAGCTTGACGCCAGGCTGCAAACACCATTCCAGCGGCACTTCATCGATGGTCCATGAGCGCTCGCCGCGATTCATGGTGGGATGAAAATGCCAGGGTGCATCGAGGTGGGTGCCGTTGTGGGTCGACAGCTGCACCTGCTCGACGGCCCAGCCCTGGCCATCCGGCAAATCCTCGGCCTTGAGCCCCTCGAAGAACTGCAGCATGCGCGGCAGTCCCTGCTGGTGATCGATGTACTGGATGGTGGGATGTCCTCCCGGCGGATCCGCGGGGACGTCGTTCTGCAGCGGCACCGAGATATCGATCAGTCGTCTGGCCATCGGCATTTCCTCGAAGATTTCCGTTGTGGCAGCGGTCCCTTCGGCGAGACCGGTGACGCGCCCCCATCGGTTCCAGTCAGACCGGCTTGATGCCCGCCTTGGCGACGACGTCGCGCCATTTCGGCACTTCGTCCTCGATTCGCTTGCGCATGCCGTCCGGCCCATTGGCGAGAACCTCGAATCCGTCGTTGCGAAGCTGCTCGGCGATCTCCGGAGTCTTGAGAATCCTGATCGCATTGGTCGAGAGCAGCGTAACGATCTCGGGCGGGGTTTTGACCGGCGCCAGAAAACCCTGGAACGTGTCGGCGATGAAATCCTTGTAGCCGAGTTCGACCATGGTCGGCACGTCGGGCAGATCGAACCAGCGATTGGCGCCGGTGACGGCCAGCGCCTTCAACGCCCCGGACTCGATATAGGGATGCGCCGGCGGCAACGCCGCGCAGGCCAGTTGGGTGATGCCGCCGAGCACCGCCTGAATGGCGGGGCCGGCGCCGGAGAACGGCACGTGCGTGATCTGAATGCCGCCGACGATTTTCAGCAGCTCGCCCGAAAGATGCGGCGTGGTGCCGATGCCGGGGCTCGCATAGTTGAGTTCGTTAGGATTGGCCTTGGCGCGCGCGATCAGTTCGGCGATCGAGTTGATGCCGAGCTTGGGCCCGACCAGGATCACGTTCGGCGAGGTCCCGAGTTCGGCGATCGGCGCGAAATCCTTGTAGGGATCATAGGGGATTTTCTCGTAGAGACCGGGATTGACGACATAGGCGCTCGATGTGACCAGCAGCGTGTAGCCATCCGGCTCGGCATGCGCGGCGGCGCCGATTCCGATATTGCCGCCGGCGCCGGCCTTGTTTTCGATGATCACCGAACCGCCGATGGCCTCGCCGAGATGCCTGCTGAGCACGCGCGCCATGATGTCGGTCGGTCCGGCCGGCGCGAACGGCACGATGATCTTGACCGGACGGTCGGGATAGCCCGCGGCCCTCGCCTGCCACGGCACCAGGCCCGACGTCGCCATCGCACCGATCGCGAGGCCGGCCCCGCGCAGGATCTCGCGGCGCGATGAAAGGGGCGGTTTGCTACCGGACATGGCGTTCTCCCGATGTCAGCGTCTTTTCGCGCTGGTTTTATGCCGGCCTTTTGCTACCGGAATTTTGGACCGGCAGAACTTGGCCGCCGATCCCGCTAGTCCTAAACGATATTTTCCATTATCGCTATCGCGGTCAAGCATGAGAGGTGGTTATGCGGTTGGTTTCGTTTCTGAAGGAGGGCCGGTGGTGCCCGGGCTTTCGTCGCGGCGATAGCATCGTGGAGATCGCGGACAAGGATCTGGTTTCCGCGCAGGCGGTGATTGCAGCGATGATGCAAGGCCGGAAGCTGACCGAAGGGCCGTCGCATCGCGTCGCCCAAGTCACCCTCGGCTTGCCGGTGCCGGAGCCGGACAAGATCGTTTGCATCGGCCTGAACTACGTCGATCACGCCAAGGAAGGCGGCAATCCGATTCCGGATTATCCGGCCGTGTTCATGCGCACCAAAAGCTCGCTGGTGGCTCATGGCCAGCCGCTGGTGCGGCCGACCTGCTCGGACAAGTTCGACTACGAGGCCGAACTTGCGATCGTGATCGGCAAGCGCGCGCGCAACGTCACCGAGGCCGATGCACTGTCACATGTGTTCGGATATTCCTGCTTCAATGACGGTTCGATCCGCGACTATCAGCGCAAGTCGACGCAATGGACCATGGGCAAGAATTTCGACGGAACCGGTCCGTTCGGACCCGACATCGTCACCGCGGATGAACTTCCCGCCGGCGCGGCGGGGCTGCGTGTCGTCAGCCGCCTGAACGGCGAGACCATGCAGAACGGCAATACCAGCGACATGATTTTTTCCGTCGCGCGCACCATCGCGTTGGTTTCCGAGGTCATGACGCTTGAACCCGGCGATGTCATCATCACCGGCACCCCGGCCGGCGTCGGCTATGCCCGCAAGCCGCCGGTGTTCATGCGGCCCGGCGACGTCTGCGAAATCGAAATCGAAAAAATCGGCATCCTGAGCAATCCCGTGGTGAGCGCCTGACGCGCGCTCACTTCCTGGCGCTCGACGACGCCAGCACCGCGGTCCATTTCTCGATGTCGGCCTGGATAAAATCGGCGAACTCCTTCGGCGTCCCGCCCACGGGATCGGTGCCCTGCTGCTTCAGGGCGCTTTGCACCTGATCGGTGTTCAGCGCCGCATTGGCGGCGGCCGATAGTTTATCGATAATCGCGGGCGGCGTGCCGGCCGGCGCCAGCAGCCCGATCCAGACTCCGGCGTCGAAGCCCGCCATTCCGGCCTCCGTGAGCGTCGGAACATCCGGCATGATCGAGGCGCGCTTCGATTGCGCCACCGCGAACGCCTTCAGCCTGCCGGCCTCGACATGCGGCGCCAGCGTCGCCGCCACGTTGAACATCAGCGTGATGCGGCCCGAGAGCAGGTCCGAGACCGCCTGGCTGCTGCCGCCCTGATAAGGGACCGCCAGGATCTTGGTGCCGGCCTTGGCGTTGAACAGTTCGCCCGCCATGTAGCTCGCCGTGGCATAGCCGGACGAGCCGAACGACAGACTTTCCGGCTTGCTCTTGGCCAGCGCGATCAGCTCCTGCAGATTATTGGCGGGCACCGAAGGATTCGCCACCAAGACGTTGGGAACGATGCCGAGCAGCGCGATCGGCGCCAGAGCCTTTCCGAGATTGAAGCTCGACTTGGTCTCCGCCGGATTGAGCGTGTTGGCGATGGTCGCCATGAACAGCGTGTATCCATCGGGGGCGGCGCGCGCCACGCTTTCCGCCGCGATCATACTGCTGTTGCCCAGCCGGTTTTCGACCACGATCGGCTGGCCGAGACTGACTTCCATCTGCTTGCCGACCAGCCGCGCCAGGATATCCGCGGCCGAGCCGGGCCCGAATCCGATGACCACCTTGATCGGCTGGGAGGGATAGGTTTGCGCCACGGCACCGGCGGTACCTGCGAGCGACGCCATCATGACAACAGCGCAAAGCGCGGCCAATCTAGAGTAACGGCTGAACATATTCCCCCCGGTGCACGCTTCGCCTGCGGTTGATTCCGCATGCGGCTTTGTTGACGCTCAGGGAGGTCGGCCCTAGAGCTTGGACCAATCCTTGCGTGAGGCCAACCGGCTGCAAGTCACTCTAACGCGACCGCGGACAGAAGGAAGCCATGATGCAGTCAGACCCCGAGCGCCGCGCGCGCGGCGCCCAAAAAATCGGTGAAATCCTCGGGCAAACGCCGGAACAGGTCGAGCGATCCCTGGGGGACGTCGCGCCCCAGCTCGCGACTTACGTGCTGGAGACGATCTACGGAGAAATCTACCAAAGCCCGGCGCTGGACTCGCGCACCCGCCAGATCGTCACCGTCGCGGCGCTGGCGACGCTCGGAACCGCGGCGCCGCAGTTGCGAACCCATATCGGCGGCGCGCTGCGCTGCGGCGTCACGCGCGAGGAGCTGGTCGAAATCATGATGCAGCTGGTGCCCTATGTCGGCGTCGCCGCGGCCATCAACGGCGTGGTGGCCTGCAGAGAGGTGTTCGCGGCCGCCGACAAAAAATAGTCGACCTCAAGTGCTGATGCATGGCGTAGACTTTTGCAAACGGCGCCGGACCGGCCGGCGAACGGATCCAGGGAAGGTCAAGGGGGGAAAGATGATTTGGCACAAGGCGATCGGCGATGGCCCGACCAAGGTCATGGTGATTCACGGGTGGTTCTGGGATCACCGGGTGTTCACCCCGATTTTCGACAGCCTCGATGTCAACAGCCACAGCTATGCCTTCCCGGATATTCGTGGGTACGGCCATTCGCGCGATGTGTCCGGTGAGTACAGTATCGGCGAAGTGGCAGGGGATGCGATCGCGCTCGCTGACCAACTGGGCTGGGACAAGTTTCATGTCGTCGGCCATTCCATGGGAGGCAAGGCGGCGCAGAAGGTGGCGATGGACGCCGGCGCTCGGGTGCGTTCGGTCGTGGCAGTCACCCCGGTGCCGGCCTCGCCGCTGCCGTTCGACGACGCGGTATTCGGATTCTTTGCGGCGGCCTGCGAGCAGGACGAGACGGCGCTGGCGCTGCTGGGCGATTCCGTCGGCAATCGTGCCCCCAAGGCGTGGCTCGAACTGATGCTGCGGCGGGCGCGCGACACCGCACGCCCGGAGGCATTCAGGAGCTATATGCGCTCCTTCATCCGGGATGACTTCGCGGCCGATGCCCACAAGGTCAAGGCGCCGATGCTGGTGCAATTCGGCGAATTCGACAACGGCGTCAGCGAGGCTCTGGTGCGCGGCGTCTACCCGGCGCTGTATCCCCACGCGGAAATCGAGAAGCTCGGCAATTCCGGCCACTACCCGATGCAGGAGACGCCGATCCATTTTGCCAACAGGCTGGAAGCGTTTATTGCCAAATCGGCGTAAGGCGCGGCTGCGTATCTCGGGCATCCTCTTCCGCAACGGAAGATGAGAAGATGGACGGCACCCTCAAAGCGTTACGACCTTAGCACCCATCACGCTTTCACTTCGCCCCGTCAAACTTCGCTTCCATCGCGCGCCGGGTCTTGATGGTCTCGTTATCGGCGTCGATCTCGACGTCGCTCCAGCGCACCACCGCGCCATGGGCGATGTCGTTCTTCAGCTTCACCCGGTGCGCCAGCCCGATCGGCAGCGCGCCTGCACGCAGGCTTGCCGCCGCCGGCATCAATTTGCCCCACACCGTGTAGCCGCCCTCGCCGTCGAGCATTTCGCCCGCGCGCAAATCGCGTTTGGCCACCGAGGCGACATCGCCGCGAAAACCATGCGGCTGCCCGGTCGGTTCGCGGCGAAGCGCGGCCGACAGAATCGAGATGTTCAGCTCAAGTCCGATCAGATGATACGGCTTGTACATCGCCGCGTAACGCCCGCTGGCATCGGTCTTCAGCCCATATTGCTTGAAACAATCCGCGGCGTAGTCGTTCGGCGCTTCCAGTACGACATAGACGCCCCAGCGCAGATCGCGGAACACCGGACGGCCATCGCGCTCCAGCGACGACACCACTTCCACCACGCCGGACTTCTCCAGCACGCCGCCCTTGTCGCGCGGCCGCATCACGTGCGGCAGATCGTCGACGCCGCAGGGCGGAAACAACAGACCGCCGGCGGGGACGTCGAGCCCGGTGGCGTTGGCGATCGCCGCCATTTCGATCGCGGACTTGGTGCCATCGAGAAACGAGTTGAACATCTGCGGATTCATGCCGGCCGACTGCGCCTCGTCGGCGGTCAATCCGTAATGGCCCCAGACCCCTGCTGGCGTCACGTCATGATAGGCCGGCAGGTATTTTGTCCCCTTGCCGGCAGCGACCACGTGGAATCCGGTGGCTCGGGCCCAGTCCACCATCTCGGCGGTCAAGGCCGGCTGGTCGCCATAGGCCAGCGAATAGACCACGCCGGCGTTGCGCGCTTCCTCCGCGAGCAGCGGCCCCGCCAGCACGTCGGCTTCGACATTGACCATGACGATGTGCTTGCCGGCCGCAATCGCGGCGCGCGCGTGCTTGATGCCGACCGCGGGATTGCCGGTGGCCTCCACGATCACTTCGATGTTGCCCGAAGTCGCCTTGGCGCCATCGGCGGTGAATGACGTGGCTGCGATCCGTTCCGCGTCCCAGCCGACGGTGCGGCACGCCTCGCGGGCGCGCTCCGGATCGAGATCGACGATTACGGGCACCTCGAGCCCCGGTGTATGCGGCACCTGCGACAGGAACATCGAGCCGAACTTGCCGGCGCCGATCAGCGCGACGCGAACCGGTTTGCCGGCGGCGCGGCGGGCGTTGAGGAGGTGATGAAGGTTCATGGAGGGGTCCGATGGGATTATCCGTCATTCCGGGACACGCGTCTTCGCGTGGACCCGGAATCCCGAGATGATTAGCACGAGATTCCGGGTTCGCGCTTTCAGCGCGCCCCGGAATGACGGTGTAACGCCTACTCCGCCGCCTGGCGATGGGCGCGGGCGAGCCGCAGCAGCGAATCGTCGTCGACGGTCTGGATCGGGGTAAAATCGCGATGGGCGATATAGTCCGGCCGGGTGGGAGTACGAATATAGTTCGAGACCGCGTTCAGCGTGAGATAGACGATCTTGCGCGGATAGGGCGTGATGTTGCCGGCCGAACCGTGCACCAGGTTGCCGTGGAACATCAGCATGCCGCCGGCCTTGCCGGTCGGCGCGACAATGCCGCCTTCTTTCACCAGCCGCGTCACGGTTTCTTCGTCCAGCGTCCATAGCGGATAGGAGGTGGTCTCAAGGTCATGCGAGGCCTTGAGGTCGCCGGCAGTCTGGCTCTTCGGCACCAGCATCAAGGGGCCGTTGATCGGCATCACCTCGTCGAGGAAGATCGCGATATTCATCGCGCGCGGCTGCGGCATGCCGTCGTCGCGCTTCCAGGTGCCGTAGTCCTGGTGCCATTGCCAGACGTCGCCGGTGAAGGCCGACTTGGCGTTGATCTTGTACTGGTGCATGTAGACCTTCTCGCCGAAGATCCGCTCGACCGGATTGATCATGCGCGGATGCGCGCCGAGCAGGCCGAACGCCTCGTTGTAGAGATGGGCGGCAAAGGCGGTGCGCGGCGCGCCGCTCTTCTCGCGCCAGACTTCCGGGCGCTTGGTGTCGTAGATGCCTTCCGCCTCGCGTGCCAGCAGCGCCACTTCCTCGGGGCTGAACAGCTCCGGCAGAAACAGCCAGCCTTCCCGGTTGAAGTCATCGATCTGTTGCTGGGTCAGTTCCATGGCTGGTTCCTCCTGTTAAGATCGTCGCCGCACTGGGTCAGCACCTTAACAAGAAGCGGGGCCGCCGAACACCCATAGACGTTGAATCAATCCGCGATGGCGGCGAATTCAGCAGGGGGTTGAGTTGATAGCGGCCTTGAGCATGCGCTCCGGCTGGCGACGTTAGCCGAGCGATTATGACTGCGCCGTGCGTCGAGGGAGCCACAGGCTGGAGCTGACTGATCATCAGCTCCAGCGATTGAAGGACTGGAAATTCCGCGGTCTTATCTCAAACACGCAACCGCGAATGAACCTCACTTCGGCGCGGCATTGGACCCGACCGTGGCGCCGCTGGCACTGGCCGATGACACCCGCCACACCGTATTTCCCAGATCGTCGGCGATCAGCAATCCGCCGGAATGATCGAGGGCCACCCCGACCGGCCGGCCGTGCGCCTCATCGCTTTTGGCGTCGAGGAAGCCGGTGACGACGTCCTGAGCCATGCCGCTGGGCTTTCCACCGCTGAACGGTACGAACACGACCTTGTAGCCGTTGAAGGGGGTGCGATCCCAGCTGCCATGTTCGCCCACAAAGGCGCCGTTCTGGTAGCTCGCGGGAAGACCGCCGCCGGCCTTGTACATGGCTAAACCAAGCGGTGCCACGTGGGAGCTCAGGGCATAATCCGGAGCTATCGCGCGGGCGACCAGATCGGGTCGCTGCGGTTCGACCCGCGGATCCAGATGCTGTCCGTAGTAACTATAGGGCCAGCCGTAGAAGCCGCCGTCCTGGACCGAGGTCAGGTAGTCCGGCACCAGATCGGGCCCGAGCTCGTCGCGTTCGTTGGCGATGGCCCAGAGCTTGCCGCTCTCTGGCTCCCATGCCAGGCCGGTCGGATTGCGGACACCGCTGGCGAAGATGCGATGGGCGCCGGAGGCCCGGTCGACCTCCCAGATCGCGGCGCGTTCGTATTCGGCGCCGATGCCGTTCTCGGTGATGTTGCTGTTCGAACCGACGCCGACGTAGAGCTTGGAGCCATCAGGGCTTGCCAGCAGCGACTTGGTCCAGTGATGATCGATCGGTCCTCCGGGAAGGTCGGTGAGCTTGGTGCCCGCGTCCGCGATGCTGGTTTCTCCCTCGGTGTAGGGATAGCGCATGATCGCGTCGGTGTTGGCGACGTAAAGGTCGTTGCCGACGAGGGCGACGCCGAACGGCGAATTGAGGTGGTCCAGGAACACGGTGCGTTGCTTTGCGCTGCCGTCAGCGTTCATGCCGCGGAGCAGCGTGATGCGATTTGCGCCCTTGGCGCCGCCGCCGGCATAGGATTGCACCACGTGGAACACGATATCCTTGGGACGGTGGATCGGCGCTCGCGGGCCATTGCCTTCCACCACCAGCACGTCCCCGTTGGGCAGTACGTAGAGCTGCCTGGGATGCTCAAAGCCGGTGGCCAATGCATGGATTTGCAGTCCGTCCGACACCACGGGCGTTTCGTCCTTCCCCCATGGCGCTGGCTTCGCCACCTTCATCGGCGGCATCAGGTATTGCTGCGGCTCGGGCAGCTTGAGATTTGCGCCGATCTGCAGCCGGGGATCGCCGCCCTGGTCGTCGCAGCCAGCCAGTCCCAATCCACAGATGGCGATGGAGAGAGCCGCGAGGCGTGAGAAGCGGTTTGCTTGCCGGGTGATTTGAGGGGCGCGCATCATTCGGTCACTCCCACGCCGTACTGATACACCATGGTCCGTCCCATCCATGCCGTGTACGCCAGGATAATGACGACGAGCACCGACAATATCAGGCCTTCCGGCACCACCGAGGTATAGCCATCGCGGCTGTGCACGAAGGCATTGATCAACGCCAGAATGAGCGCGATCGTGTTACCCAGCGCGTGTGGCCAGGCCGGCGACAATCCGCGGATTTCCCGGTTGCTCAAGAAGTCGATGGCGCCGGTAACGGCCGCAAGCCCGCCCATGATAAGGCCGGCGGTAATCAGCCAGATCGAAAAGGTTTCCCACATCATGCTGGCGGTGCGCCAATAGACCAGGTCGGTCACAAGGGCTCCCACGAAAAAGGCGATGGGAAACGGCACAAACATCGGGTGAAGCGGATGGCCAGCCATCCTCGCCACGGAACTTGGGTTGGCGTGCATGCGTTTTCCTCGAACATTCTTGGAGCCCGAACCAAAGGGCATAGAAAAGACACGGGCATCGCACGAATGCCGTATGCCCGCCCAATGATGATCAAAGTACGGACGTCGCGAAAGTTCCGAAAGATCGTTCACGAATTTTTCATCCCGCGCGCTGCGGGCGCGCAGGCCATCGCCGAACCCTGAGGCGTTCGCGTCAGGGTGCGCTCTTACCAACAAGGCGAACGGAAACCGGAATAGCGGCTCGCACCAGCCGCCTATGGCGATGTGGGCTTAAGTGCCTGTCAGGCAGCCTTTTCGATCCGGAGCTGACGGCTGATCATCTGCTCCAGCGTTTTGATCGACTGAAAATTTTCGGGCGTTATCTCGCTTTGCGGAATCGTGAAGTCAAACTCGGCTTCCACGCCGAGCATCAGACTGACCATATCCATCGACGTCAGCCCAACATCTACCAGCCGGGATTCCGGATGGACTTCGACGGCCATCGAGTTCTGCTCGAGGATCGCCTTGACGAGAGCAAGGATGCGGTTCCGAACGCCGGGGTCAAAGGCCTGCATCTTCAACTTTCCACTGTCGTTGCAACACTACGCTGTCACTGAAAGGACGATAACGAAATCGCCTATCGTCACATGGCAGCATAATTCCGCCCTGCTTTGAAAAACAGTGACTCTCGTTTGACGCAAGCCGTCATTCTGTTCTTAACGCTAACGGCGATTGCCACAAAACGATCGATCGAAAAGCCGCCGGTTAACTTTCATCATCGAAATGAAAAGCGTTTACCTTCATTTTCATCGACGCATTTGAATTAAATCCCTAGCCTTCAGGTTAGATCCTGAGGGGTCAGGCGGCCGACGCGGCATCGGGAGCGATGCCTGCGCGGATATTTTTTGCAACGAGCGCTGGAGGGCGAATCGGCCATGAACGTGCAAGAAGAAGCCGGGTTGCGCGGCTCATCCGCGGATGAAACAAGCGACCAATTCGTTCTCGATCGCAGTTCCTTCGCTGAGCGAACGGCGGCTGTCGCAGCCGCGGCGGCGGCGGAAGCTGAAGACGTCGATCGGCAGGCACGCTTCCCGAAGTCCGCCATCGACGCGGCGCGCCAGCAGAAGCTGTTGGGTATCCAGATTCCGCACCGGTTCGGCGGAGACGGCGCGTCGATATTCGACGTCACCGACATGTGCTACACGCTCGGCCGCGCCTGCGCCTCCACGGCTATGATCTTTGCGATGCATCAGACCAAAATTGCCTGCCTGATCCGGCACGGCACCGGCAGCGGCTTTCACGAAACACTGATGCGCCGCGTCGCGTCCGAACAATTGCTGCTCGCATCATCGACAACGGAAGGACAGAACGGCGGCAACGTCCGTTCGAGCTCGGCCGCCATCGAGCGAGACGGAACTGACATATCGCTGGTGCGCAACGCGACCGTGATTTCCTATGGCGCACAGGCTGACGGCGTCGTCACCATCGCCCGCCGCGCCGGTGATGCCGCTGCTTCCGATCAGGTGCTGGTGGCGTTTACCAGGGATAATTACACGCTGGAACGCAGTCTCGAATGGGAGACGCTCGGCATGCGCGGAACCTGCAGCGCGGGATTCGAGCTGAAGGCAAAAGGTTCGGCCGACCAGATCTTTCCGGAAGGCTACGACAAGATTCACGCGCAGACGATGACGCCCGTCGCCCATCTGTGCTGGTCTTCGGCCTGGGCCGGGATCGCCGCAGCGGCAGTCGAGCGCGCCCAGCTGTTCATTCGCAAGGCGGCTCGCGGTTCGGGCGGCCAGATGCCGCCTGGTGCTGCGCACTTTACCGCGGCCAGGATGACGCTGGCGAAACTGCGCGCCATGATCACGGCGAATCTCGATAGCTATGCGGCCCACGAGCACGACGAACGCGGGCTCTCCTCGCTCGACTTCCAGTCATCGATCAACCTGCTCAAGGTGGAAGCTTCCGAGCTTGCGGTTGAAACCGTCATGAGCGCGATGCGGGCTTGCGGGTTGTCCGGATACCGCAACGACGGCGGCTTCAGCGTCGGCCGTCATCTCCGTGACGTCCTTTCGGCGCCGCTGATGATCAACAACGACCGGATCCTTACCAATATCGCCACCGCAAGCCTCATGAGCGGCATCCCCGCCTTCCTGCGCGATTGATCCGCAATCTTCCGACAAACAAATGGAAGCCTGAACATGAATGTAGCCGTCCGAACCCCCTCAGCGGAGATTGCCCCGCACCCGGCCGATCCGCTCGACCACCTCGCCGATGTGCTGTTCCACAAGATGGGCACCGACGGCGTCTACGCGAGAACCGCGCTGTACGAGGATATGGTGGAACGGCTCGCCGCCCTGATCACGCGCCATCGCCAACCCGATACCGAGGTGATGCGCTTTCCGCCGGTCATGAACCGCGGACAGTTGGAGAAATCCGGCTATCTCAAGAGCTTTCCCAACCTGCTCGGCTGTGTCTGCGGTCTGCATGGCACCGAACGCGAGATTCACTCCGCGGTCAGCCGTTTCGATGCCGGCGGCGATTGGACAACGTCGCTCTCGCCCGCCGATCTCGTGCTCTCGCCGGCGGCGTGCTATCCGGTCTATCCGATCGCCGCGGCACGAGGGCCGCTGCCATCGGGAGGCCTGCGCTTTGACGTCGCGGCCGACTGTTTCCGCCGCGAGCCCTCCCGTCATCTCGACCGGCTGCAGTCGTTCCGGATGCGCGAATATGTCTGCATCGGCAGCCCGGACGACGTGTCCGATTTCCGCGAACGCTGGATGGTGCTCGCCCAGGCGATCGCGCGCGATATCGGCCTGGCCTTCAAGGTCGATTATGCCAGCGATCCGTTCTTCGGCCGCGTCGGTCAGATGAAGGCTGTGAGCCAAAAGCAGCAATCGCTGAAATTCGAGCTGCTGGTCCCGCTGCGTTCCGAGGAGCAGCCGACGGCCTGCATGAGTTTCAATTATCACCGCGACCATTTCGGCACGACGTGGGACATCAGGGATGCGGCGGGCGAACCGGCCCATACCGGCTGCGTCGCGTTCGGAATGGACCGCCTGGCGGTCGCCATGTTCCATACCCACGGCACGGACCTCGCCAAGTGGCCGGTCAAGGTGCGGGAAATGCTCGGCCTTTGATGGCCAGCGGCGTTCGATGACCACGCAAGGCTGGCGCGGGTTGTGACGAATCGTCAGACAGACGGTAAATGGCGGTGCTCACACAAAAACTTCGATGCCGCGAAATTTCCGAGGCCGATCTGGATGGGGTCGCGGATCTCCTGACGCGCGGATTCGTCGGCCGGTCGCGCCACTATTGGATGCAGGGATTGCGCCGCCAGGCGGCACGCCAGGTTCCGAACGGCTATCCGCGTTTTGGTTACATGCTCGACAATGGCGGCATGCCTGTCGGCGTGCTGCTGCTGCTGTATTCGTCGAGGATGAACGGCGGCGAGACCGCGGTCCATTGCAATCTGTCGAGCTGGTATGTCGATCCGGCGTTTCGCAATTACGCGCCGCTGCTGACCAAGATCGCGCAGAAGAACAAGGAAGTGACCTACCTCAATATCAGCCCGGCGACCTGGACATGGCCGATCATCGAGGCGCAGGGGTTCAACTCCTATTGCAGCGGATTGTTTTTCTCGTTGCCGGCACTGTCTCGTCTCGAGCCAGGCTTGACCGTCGATACCATCTCGCCTGATACGCACGCGATTGAAGGCCTGCCCGATCCCGAGGTCGAATTGCTGGTCAACCACGCGCAATATGGCTGCCTCAGTCTGGTATGCCGCACGCCGGGCGGCGGCCCTTTTCCATTCATCCTGATACCGATGCGCATCCGCCGCGGATGGCTTGCGCCGCCGGCGATGCAACTGGTCTATTGCCGCGATATTGCCGAGTACGTCCGATGCGCCTGCGCCATCGGGCGAACTCTGCTTCGGCGCGGCAAGCTTTCAGTCATCCTCGATGCCAATGGACCGGTACCGGGTCTCACCGGTTTCTATTCAAAGGCGCGCGGCCGCAAATACTTCAAGGGCCCGCATCGTCCCCGTCTCGCTGACCTGACCGACACCGAGCTTGTGCTGTACGGGCCTTAAATAGCCCTGCATCGTCAAACGAGCGCCGCAGCGCGAGGTGGCTTGCTGAACCCTTCACGGGCATGGGCGAAGTCCCAGTAGAGCTTCCGCGCGTGGCTGTAGAACGGTCCCGGCTGCAGGCTGCGATCGTCGATCCGGACGACCGGCGCGACTTTTGCAAAGTTGCCGCTCGAGAAGATTTCGTCGGCGCCCAGAAAATCGGCGTAACTGAGCGTCGTTTCGACCACGGTCGCGCCGTCGCCGCGCAACAGATCGATTACCCGCTGGCGCGTGATGCCATTGAGAAATGTCCCGTTCGGCGCCGGCGTATAGACCACGCCGTTCTTAGCCATGAAGACGTTGGAGTTGCCGAATTCCGCGACATTGCCGAGCATGTCCAGCATCAGGCAATTGTTGAACCCGCGCGCCTGCGCTTCCATCAAGGCACGCGAATTGTTGGGGTAGAGGCACGCCGCCTTGCAGTCGACCGGGGCGTTTTCCATCGTCGGCCGGCGGAATGGCGACAGCGTGATCGCCGAGCCGGACGCCGGCGGCATCGGCGCCACATAGATGCTGAGGCACCAGTTCGTCGTTTCCGGATCGAACAGCACGCCGCCGCCGCTGCCGTTTTGAGCCCAATACATCGGCCGGATGTACAGTTCCGCGTTGGCCTCGAAGCGGGCAATTCCTTCGCGGGCCAGTCCCAGCCAGGTTTCGGTTTCGACGACGGGCTTCAGCTTGAAATTGACGGCGGACTGGTTGATCCGAGCGCAATGGCGGTCGAGATCGGGCGCGACGCCTTCGAAGGCGCGCGCGCCGTCGAAAACGATCGAACCGAGCCATGCCGCATGCGTGCGGGGGCCCATGATCGGCACGTTGCCTTCATGCCAGTCGCCTTCAAAGAAGGTCCAGGTCTGCGAGAAACTGACGGGTTTTATGATCTGCGCCATGGCTGCCATCTACGCTGCGGCCCGCGGGGCCGCGCTCATTGCCGCTACTATTGGCCTAATTTCCTAAAGGATTTCCTTTCGCGGCGCTCGGGCGATAGCGATGGATTTACGATTGATCGACCACAATGGCGCGGCGCCTTCCCGCGCCGGAGCCGATATGCCGCTCGATCCCCTGGCCAAGCGTTTTCTCGCCATGATGGCGGCGGCCTCGCCGGGCGATCGATCGCGCCCGTCTCTCGAAGACCGCCGCCAGGCATTCGCAAAGCTCATGCAGCGGTTCGCACGCGCTGACGCGACGGGCGTGGTGACTGCGGACGGCATGTTGCCGGGCCCAGCGGGCGATATTCCCTACCGTCTTTATGCGCCCGCAAATGGAAGCGGCGAGCATTTACCGGGCTTCGTGTTCTTCCATGGTGGCGGCATGGTCGGCGGCAGCATCGACACCCATGACCGCGTCTGCGCGGCACTCGCACAAGCGGCAGCGTGTCGCCTTGTTTCCATTGGCTACCGCCTCGCGCCCGAGCATAAATTTCCGGCAGCGGTAGAAGACGCGATCGCAGCAACCGGATGGGTGTCCCGGCACGCGCCATCGCTCGGCATCGATGCGGCAAAGCTCGTGGTCGGCGGCGATTCCGCGGGCGCGACGCTCGCCGCCGTGGTTTGCCAGGACGCGCTCCGAAATGCCGGGCCTCCGATATCAGCGCAATGCCTGATTTGTCCGGTGCTGGATTTCGGCGGAACGTCACCCTCGCGCGACGCCTTCGCAGAACATCATCTCCTCGACAGGACCACGCTCGAGGCTGATCTCGCCGACTACCTTCCTGACGGTGCGGATCGCGCCGATATCCGCGTTTCGCCGCTTCGCGCGGCTGACCTGGCCGGCCTTCCCGCCGCCATCATCCATACCGCCGAGTTCGATCCGATGCGCGATGAAGGCAATGCCTATGCGCAAAATCTTGCTGCGGCCGGCGTTGCCGTGGAGCACGTCTGTCACGATGGCATGATCCATAATTTCCACGCCATGGGCGCCATTCTTCCGCAGGGCCGGCTGGTGCTGCAGCAGATCGGCGAACAGGTCAGGCGCGCGCTTGGAAATTGATTCAAATTTTAATGAATTGGCGGCGTTTCATTAGGGTTATTTCCTCAATTTTCACGCGAATTATTGTCGCCTTGATAGCTCCCCTCTAACAAAGACACGGTCAAAAAGCGCATGGGAAATGCGACGGTAGAGGTGGAACAATGCGCAACGAAACCATTGCAATTCACGCCGGCTACGACCCCGATCCCACCACCAAGTCCGTCGCCGTTCCGATCTACCAGACCGTCGCCTACGCCTTCGACAGCGCCGATCACGGCGCCGCGTTGTTCAACCTCGAAGCCGTAGGCTATCGCTACAGCCGGATCGCGAACCCGACCACCGACGTTCTTGAAAAGCGCATTACCGAGCTCGAAGGCGGCGTCGGCGCGCTAGCGGTCGCCACCGGACAGGCGGCGCTGCATTTCGCCCTCGTCAACCTCGCCGACACCGGCGGCAACATCGTCTCGGTCCCCCAGTTGTACGGCACCACGCACACCCTGCTCGCACACGTCCTGCCGCGGCAGGGCATCACCACCCGTTTCGCCGACAGCGACAGGGCCGATGCGATCGAGAAGCTGATTGACCAGAACACCAAGGCGATTTTCTCCGAGACCATCGGTAATCCCGCCGGCAACGTCTGCGACATCGAAGCGCTGGCGAAGGTCGCGCGCCGCCATGGCGTGCCGCTGGTGGTCGACAATACGGTGGCGACGCCGATCTTGCTGAAACCATTCGACTACGGCGCTGATATCGCCGTGCATTCGCTGACAAAGTTCCTGGGCGGCCACGGCACCACGCTCGGCGGCGCGATCGTGGACAGCGGACGGTTTCCCTGGACCGAGCAGGCTCGCCGCTTTCCCGCCTTCAACGAGCCCGATGAATCCTACCACGGCCTGGTCTACACCAAGCAGTTCGGCACCAGCGCCTACATCCAGCGCGCGCGCAGCGTCTATCAGCGCACCATGGGATCGGTGCTTTCGCCGTTCAATGCGTTCCTGCTGTTGCAGGGCATCGAAACGGTTGCGTTGCGGGTCGAACGGCATGTCGAGAACGCCCGCAAGGTCGCGGAGTTTCTGCGCAGCGACCCGCGCGTCGCCTGGGTCAACTACGCCGGGTTTCCCGACAGCCCCTATTATGCGCTGGTCCAGAAATACCTCGGCGGCAACGCGTCATCGCTGTTCACCTTCGGCATCAAGGGCGGGCTGGAGGCCGGCAAGACCTTCTACGACTCGCTTAGTCTGATCACGCGCCTGGTCAATATCGGCGACGCGAAATCGCTCGCCTGCCACCCCGCCTCGACCACCCACCGCCAGATGTCTCCCGAACAGCAGCGCATGGCGGGCGTGCTGCCGGAAACCATCCGGCTTTCGATCGGCATCGAACACAGCGCCGACATCATCGAGGACATCGACCAGGCCCTCGCGCAGGCCTGCTCGCGGCATCAGCGGCTCCAGGCCGCGGAATAGATCGATCAGGCCCGGCATGACGCTGCTGTTCGATAGACATCGGCCGATCGTCAG
This sequence comes from Bradyrhizobium erythrophlei, assembly GCF_900129425.1. Taxonomy (NCBI): domain Bacteria; kingdom Pseudomonadati; phylum Pseudomonadota; class Alphaproteobacteria; order Hyphomicrobiales; family Nitrobacteraceae; genus Bradyrhizobium; species Bradyrhizobium erythrophlei. The sequence continues at coordinate 6,192,119 of NZ_LT670817.1, forward strand.
TCCGGCGCTGGCGCCTACGCAGCTGCGCGACGCCGATGAATTCGATCGTCCTGAAAATACTGCCGATGCGCTGCTCAACATCGGACTCATCAACAATATGCCGGACTCGGCACTGCAGGCGACCGAGCGCCAGTTCAGGCGTCTTCTGAAAGCTGCCGCGGGCAACAATCGCATCAACCTCTACTGCTTTTCGCTGCCCTCCGTGCAGCGATCGCAAACCGCCAGATGGCATATCGACAGGCAGTACACCGATATCGCCGACCTCGGGCGCCTGCAACTCGATGGGCTGATCGTGACCGGCGCCGAGCCGAACGCCGCAGCGCTGCCCGAAGAGCCGTTCTGGCAGGACCTCACTGACGTCATCGACTGGGCGAAAACCAACACGCGTTCGACGATCTGGTCGTGCCTTGCCGCTCACGCCGCCGTGCTGCATCTCGACGGCATCGAGCGACAGCGGCTGAATACGAAGTGTTCGGGTGTCTATTCCTGTTTCAAAGCGATCGACCATTGGCTGACGGAGGGTGTCTGCACGCCGTTGAAGGTTTCGCATTCGCGCTTCAACGAATTACGCCACAGCGACCTGGCTGCCCGGGGCTACCACCTGCTGACCCAATCGCCGGAAGCCGGCGTCGACATCTTCGCTAAAGAGTTGCGCAGCCATTTTATCTTTTTTCAAGGCCACCCCGAATACGAGGCCCTGTCGTTACAGCGGGAATATCTGCGCGATATCTCCCGGTTTCTTTCCGGCGAGAGGGACGGCTATCCGGCCGTGCCTGCCGGCTATTTCGACCCCGAGACAGAATACAGGCTGGCAAGCTTTCGGAGACGGGCGATCGCTGGGCGCAAGCCTGCGCTAAGCGCCGAACTTCCGATCCTTGCGCTTCGTCAAGACATTGCAGCCGGCGCCGCCGCAGCAGTTATTTTCCGGAATTGGCTCGGATATCTTTCCGATGGTGCCGCAGTGATGGCGCCGCACACTGACCGCGGCACAGCGCGATAAATGCTCGATAGCTCGACGGCGCCGGCACAACCTCAGCGCTTCTCCGCCGTCGGGTAGACCAGCGATTGATCCTCGATGTCCTGGTTGGGAAGATTATTCACCCCAACCATGGTGTGGAATTCCTGCAACGACGGCATGGCAGCGGTCGCGGCCGAGAGTTCGAGCGAATGAGATCGCGACCGCACCAGGTCTGTTGAAACCGCAATCACCGCGACAAACGCTATCACTGAAATGATCAGGCGCATTATGGGAGCCTCCGTTTCTCGCCCGCAAATGGGTCGGCGGAGCCGCGGTAGGGTTCAACGTGCCGTCCCGGAAGCATCAAGGCGGCCATCAACAATCCGCGAGGACGGAGACCATGCCCCGTAAAGTTGTCCTGACGGTCCGCCTCCCGCGAGCCCTAGACTCTCGCGCTGGGCTCGGCGAACGCAACCGAGACAGGTTCCTGCACGAAATGGTCAAGAATGGCAGCCACTCCGACGGCGATAACGCCGGCGACAACGCAGGCCGCGATAAACGCGCGCATCAGGTTTCTCCTGGTTCCTGCATCCCGTATCCAACACGTTTCCTCAACGGAAGGATCCGTCGGACGGATAAAACGCCGCCCGAGTTCAAATGTTCAAGCCGACAGCGCAAAGGCTTCCGCCTCAATGTCCACGAAGGCTCGCCCAAGCGAGCCTACGCGCGCGTAAAAGTCGGCCGTTTCGACGTGCTCCAGATCGACGAAAAAGCGCCTGATCCAGGGAGCGAGGTGTTTTGCGAAGAAATCACGATCGGCGCCGGCTGGAGCGGCGATACCGCCGCCGACAAGGCCGGCCATGATCTCGCACAGGATCGCGGCATGATCCTCAGGCTCCGACTGCCCCGCCGCCTTTTCGATGCCGAGAGCTTGAAAGGTTTCGCGCACCCGCACCAGCGGCCGTCCGTACAGTGCGCCGGTCAAATAGTGCGATGCGTATGGCGACAGCGAGCCGCCTCCGACCCCGGTAAACAGATCGAAATATTCCCGCTTCACGCGGTCCTCCGTCGCGCGCCCCGCCGCCTCCCCGAGCGCGGCATGCGCGACACCGATCGGGCTTGCATCGCCCTTGAGGCGGGCCAAACCAGAGATCAATCGGGAATCCGGGCTGCGCGAGAGCAACGTCGCCAGCAGCGCATATTCCTCCGCGCGGGCGCGGTCGAACTCGTCGACCCCGCGCTCGGAAGAATCCGGAGAACTCGACTTCTGCATCCGTTCCATTCTCAGCCCACGCTGTAGCAAGGCGACCGATAACGGTCGCGCTTCCGATGTTAGCGCGGCAAAGCGCCGCCGTGATGACGACGATTTGGCGAAGGCTCGCTTCCTTCAATGGTGCGCACGCTCTCCGTCACCACATCCGCATTGTTGTCGACCTTCGACGAACTGGAAATGCCGGCATCGGCCGAAGGTAACTCGTCAGGCGTCTCCCGAACGCTCCGGTCAGCCGGGGCAGGCTCGTCATCGGTTGCCGCCGAAGGCGTCTGTCCCACCGCAGGCGAAATTTCGAGAATTGTCCTGGGACCTTCGTTCGATGTCCCGATTGCCCTGGCGAGAAGAGCGGAACCGTTGTCGGCCTGCAGCGGACCGAACCCAGGTATCGCATTCGGATCGTTGAAATCCCACTGGTTCTCCGCGATGCCGATAAAGTCGCGAATGGCGGGATCAGCGGCCCAGGCCCGCTGCAATGCGGCGCGCGTCAAGCCGGCCGGCACGCGGCTTTGCAGAAACGCGCGGATGTCGGTATCGGCGGTGATCGCTTCGATCGACGGCAGGCTTGCCGGATCAAACGGCTCCTCCGCTGTCGCGTCGCCTTGGGGCTGCGCGACACTCGCTTCCGCACAGTCTGCCGGTACTTCGACGGACGGCGGTTCTCTGCGTTGAGCGCCGGACTCGCGCTTCAATCGCGCCCAGCGTGAGATGAAATTGTCGGGCTCGGTCATTCCCCGTGCTCCCGTCCATTTCCGCGCCGAGCAAGCAGTGGCTCCGCCGGCTGGCGGCGACGCTTGACGAAGGGCCGCTCGATGTGATGCGCGGCGATGAATTGTGCGACGATCTCGACGACCTCGGGAGGCATGGGCACTGTCTCGACAACATTGCTGCCGGCCTCGGTGAACGCTTCGCCCTCCGCCGGATCGGCCGTGACGGCAAGAATCTCATACGGCCGCTCCGAAGGCACGGGACGCAAGGCCACCCATAATGCTGGCGCGCCCGATGAGAGATTATTGCGATAATTTGCCGTCTCGGTGCGGTGCAATTCGATCATGGCCTCACCCGCATAGAACAATGTCTTTTCCGCCGACGTATCGAGCGTTGTCCAGGGCGCGGCCGATGGATTTCCGACAAAAACGGATACCGGCCGCCACACGAAATCGACCCAGATACTCCTGGCCTTGCACCGCTCGACCACGACGCCCACTGCGATGCGCACGAGAGCCGTCGATCTCAATTGACTGCCTCCCCTTGCCGGATTGGCAGGCCGGTCACGAGATTTTGCGGCTTCAATCGCAGCTCCTCGTCAGCCGTCATCGCCGCCAGCAGATACACCGGCTCGCCCCTGATCCTTTCAATCATATCCGCGGGGTCGCGGAAGGTCAGCCGAAACAGGCCCACCAGCCGGGCCCGCATTGCATCGTCGAAATCGCCGCCATTCCAAACTGTATCGCCGATACGGGTGCCGTCGGAATCGAGCCCGACATACCATGAAAAGCGCGCATCACGCAGTTCCATCAAAGGTTCGATCGCGACATCGATCGCAAGCAAATGCGAGAGCCAGCGCGTCATGACGTCGCCAAGCGCGGTCAGACCGCGCTGTCCGGCTGTCACATCGAGCCCCATGTCGAAGCGGTCACTGCGTCCCCAATAGGTGTCTGCGGTTGCATCGTTGAGCATGTCGACCTCGACGGTCGCCGGCAATCCCAGCAACGCAACCAACGGCGATTGGGGCTGCCGGCCGAGCAGCGACTCCGTTTCTTCGTCGATCGCGACGATCGCACCTTCCTGCATCATCAGCCGCTGCGGACGGAAGAACATCTCGGCGGCGCGGAGGATAAAAGCATCTTCGCAATCATTCAGTGCGCTTCTGAGAATCGCCTGCACCAGATGCCCAATAAAGACCTGTGGGAGCCTGATATTGCGCCTGAAGATCTCGAGGTAGGCCACCTCCAGCGTCCTGTGCTTTACGAGATGATCGCGCCACGCGATCATGTTCTCCCAGTTTTCGCGTGCGTCGGGATCCGCGAGCAGTTCAAGTTGCGTCTGCGTGACGGGCTGCCTTGGATGGCTCAGCAAGGAGCCGTACAGTTGCCGCTCTGCGGGACATGCTTCCGGCGGCGGTATAAGCTCGGGACGCGCGAGATACGCCTTCAGGAATTCATCGGTAACAAGCAGCCGGCCCGCGTTGTCGCGATCGAGGAGGTGATAGCCGCAGGAGAGCCAGAAGTCTCGCATTGCCATCAACTGCGCTCCCGAAAATTCGCTCCAGCATCTGACTTTTCGGCGGAACCGGTATATACTTTACTGGTAATTCTGGCCAGTTCCCGCCACGGCCGGGACGCTGTCCGGTTACAATAAATTGTGAGAGCGATGGCTGATTCCACTAGGCATCTCCTGATCTGCTCGTGCGACCACACCATGCCTCTTGACGCCGACGCGGTCAGGCGCGGTTGCCGAGGCGAGCCGACGACCGCGACCCAGCTTTGCCGCGCCGAACTCGATCGCTTCCGCGCGATCGCTGCAGAAGACACACCGCTCACGGTCGGCTGCACACAGGAAGCGCCTCTGTTCACCGAGGTGGCGGCCGAAAGCGGGCGATCCAGTCCGATCTGTTTTTCCAATATTCGGGAGTCCGCCGGATGGTCCAGCGAAGCCGCCCGGGCGGGACCGAAAATGGCGGCGCTGCTTGCGGCTGCGGCCGAGCCCACGCCGCCGGTGCCATCAGTCGAACTGGTGAGCGGCGGCGTCATTCTGATCTGCGGCCGCGATGAGACCGCCGTCGAGGCCGGCAACCTGCTCAAGGACCATCTGGACGTCACGGTGCTGATCGAGCCGCCGGCGGCCCTCGTGCCGCCACGCGTCGCGAGTTTTCCGGTGGCGAAGGGAAAGGTCAGAGGCGCCAGCGGTCATCTCGGCGCATTCGAGGTCAGGGTCGACGATTTCGCGGAGCCTGCGCCATCCTCGCGCGGCACGTTCGCGTTCGGCCCATCACGCCATGACGCCCGGTCGAACTGCGATATCATCCTCGATCTCACCGGCGGCTCGCCGCTGTTCCCCGCGGCCGATTTGCGCGACGGCTATTTGCGCGCCGATCCCGGCAATCCTGCCGCGATGCTGCAGGCGGTTCTCAGGGCGCGCGACCTCGTCGGCAGTTTCGAGAAACCGCGCTATGTCGCTTTCGATGCCACGCTGTGCGCGCATTCGCGTTCGCAGATCGTCGGCTGCACGCGTTGCCTCGATCTTTGCCCGACGAGTGCGATCAAGCCCGCCGGCGATCATGTGGCGATTGACGCCGACATTTGTGCGGGCTGCGGACAATGCGCCGCGGCTTGTCCAACCGGTGCTGCGTCCTACGCGCTGCCCCCGGAAGACGCGCTGATGCGCAAGCTGCGCGCGATGCTTGCGGCCTATCGCGAAGCGGGCGGCGAACGGGCGATCGTGCTGGTTCATGATGACCCCCATGGCACGCCGCTGATCGATGCGCTGGCGCGGTTCGGCGACGGACTGCCGGCAAATGTCCTGCCGTTCGCGGTCAACGAGATCACGCAGGTCGGGCTGGAAAGCATCGCCGCGGCCTTCGCCTACGGCGCATCGGCGATGCGATTTTTGCTTCGTGCGCGACCGCGACACGACGTCGCCGGCTTGATCCGGACGATCGCGGTGGCGGATCCGATCCTCGCGGGGCTCGGCTTCGGCGCCGGCCGGATTGCGACCATCGAGACAGACGATCCGGACGCCCTGACAGAAGCGTTGCGTGCCATCCCGTCGATGCCGCCGACGCCACGACCGGCAAGCTTCCGGCCGGTAGGCCGAAAACGCGACGTGCTCCGGTTTGCGCTGGGCGAGCTTCATCGCGCGGCCCCCGCCCCCGTCGATGTCATCGCGCTTCCCCAGGGAGCCCCGCTCGGAACCGTCGACATCGACGCCGGCGGATGTACGCTCTGTCTGTCCTGCGTGTCAGCCTGCCCAACCGGCGCGTTGCGCGACGATCCCGAACGGCCGATGCTGCGCTTTGTCGAGGATGCCTGCGTGCAGTGCGGCTTGTGCCAGGCAACCTGCCCCGAGAACGTGATCACGCTCAAACCTCAAATCGACTTTCGCGCTGCGCGGGCGCCGGCCCGCATCCTCAAGGAGGAAGAGCCGTTTTGCTGCATTCGATGCAGCAAGCCGTTCGGCGTAAAGAGCACGATCGAGCGCGTGGTGGCGAAGCTTGAGGGCAAGCACTGGATGTACCCTTCCTCAGCCCGGCGCCTCGACGCCATCAAGATGTGCGATGATTGCCGCGTTGCATTCGCCTTGGAGGAAAGTTTCGATCCGCACGCCGCGCCACCGCCACCCGTCCGCACGACCGACGATTATCTGCGCGAGCGGGAGGCGCACAAGCACAACGGCCACGGCAAGCCTTGAATTGCAGGCGCCTCCCGCCATGCAAAAACGGTATCGCGCCGAGCGGATCAGACCGGCACAACCGGAAACTTTTCCTTGTGGAAGGCTGCGAGTGTCGGCGGATCGATTTTCAGGTGTGCCTGCACCAGCTCGGGAGGTGTCAGCGCCAGCCACTGATTGAGCGAGACGTCGGCGTAATAGCTGCTCCTGAATATCTCCAGGAACCGCAGCAGCGTCGTCCCGGTGTTTTCGATGTAATGACCCATGGCGAAGGGTATGTAGCCGACATCGCCGGCCTGGTAGTCGAAGGTGCGCGCCTGGCCGGACGCCCCGAACACACCCATGCGGGCCTGCCCATCAATGTAGTACTGCCATTCATTGGTGTTGGGATGCCAGTGCAGTTCGCGCATGCCGCCCGGCTCGACCTCGACCAGCGCCGCGGCGATCGTCTTCGAAACCGGGAACACACTGCTATCGGTGATCCGCACGGTGCCGCTCTTCGTCTTGATCGGCTGCTGCGCCATCATCTTGTGGCTGAAGCCCGGTGACGCCGCGGTCGCCCCGGCGATCTTGTCGGAGTCAAGCGGCCCCGGCACAGAGGCAGGGAAAATGTAGAGTTCGTTCGGGTCCGGGACATGAGCGAAGGATGAACCAGGGACACCAAAATTCTTGGACAATACTTCTTTCGGGGTGTGCTTGAACCAGTCGCTCAGCAGGAAGGTATCGTCTTCGTCGAAGTCGCCGTCGTCAAAAACCAACAGGAATTCGCATCCGTCCGGGTTGAGCCCCTGGATGGAATGCGGGACACCGCCCGGAAAATACCAGAGATCGCCGACGCCGACATCATCAACGAAGTTGTGCCCCTCGGAGTCAACAGCTGTAATACGGGCAGTGCCGTAAAGCATGTAGGCCCATTCGGCCTGCTTGTGCCAATGCAGTTCGCGAACGCTCCCGGCGTTCAGTCGCATGTCCACGCCGGCAATGTCCTTGGAAATACCGAGTTCTCGCACGGTGGCCTGACGGGTCCAGCCGCCGGATGTCAGCCGGGTATGAGCGTCCGCGAAAGAGAAGCGCAGATTGGGAAGCGTGCCCTGATCGGTGGAGGGTGGAACCAGCAGATCGGGATTCTGCCTGTCACGGGTGACGTTACGCGGACCGGGATCGGTGCCGCCATATCCGGGACGCTGCGGCTGCGGCACCGGTTCACTGGTTTCCGCACCAGCGGCTTTTGCCGCCGTGAGAATCCCGCCTGCGGCCGTCGCCGCCAATAATGTACGTCGCGTAACATCATCCATCACATGCACTCCTTCAAGTATTCAAGTATCGATACTTCGCAGATGTCCCCTGGCCTCCGAGCAAAAAATTATCGTCGTGATGCAATTTGGCTTCGGTCGACGTTGACGGTTGCCTGTTCACCGAGCTCGGCTATGAGCACAGGGATCGAGATCCTCATTCGGCCGGCGTCGCGGAGGGCTGCCGCTGGCGGTCCTGGTTTGCCAGTTGTTGAGCCAGCCAGAGATCGTGATGCTCTTTCGCCCAATTGAGATCGACCTCGCCGGTGCCCATGGCCTCGAATGCACCCTCGATCCCGAGCGTGCCGATATAGATGTGGCCCAGGATCAGGGCGACGAACAGGACAGCCACGACGGCGTGAACCACCTGCGCGAGCTGCATCTCGGCGATATCAGTCCCAAAAAACGGGAACAGCAGCAGAAATCCTGACACGGAGACGGCAAGGCCGGCAGCCAGGGAAAGCCAATAGACGAGCTTCTCGCCAAAATTGAAGCGCCCGGCGGGGGCGTGCCTGGACTTGATGAAGCCGCCGCCCTGCTTGAGCCAGTCGATGTCTACCTTTTCCAGCAGATTGTCCCTGAAAAAAATCACGACGATCAGGACGAGGCCCGCCACGAACGCGAAGCTGATGAAGTTGTGCACGTACTTCGCCGCTTGCGAAACGTCGGAGAACGCTTCGGGGCCGATAAGCGGCAAAAGCACGATCTTGCCGAAGGTGATGTTCAGGCCGGTCAGGCCGAGGATAACGAACGAGACCGCCGTCAGCCAATGTGAGAATCGCTCGAAAGCCTTGAAGCGAAGGATTTTTCGCCCGGACCGCCCCTCGGCAATTCGGATCCGCCCCATGATGATATAGGCCAGTCCGAGCAGCGCGATGGTGCCGAGGATCACGATCGCGCCGCCCCAATGCAGCAGCACCTCGTGGAAATAATCCCAGGTCCGTCCGGCCGGCTGGACCAGGACGCTGGCCTTTGTATCGGGAATGTCGATACGTCCTTCGATGCGCGGAACCTGCTTCAGCAGCGTCCCCTGATCGACCACACTCGCCGTCGGATTAGGGGCGCCATCCGGGCCGAACGTCTCGGCGCGGGCGGAGACCGCCGCGACCATCGAAAGCAGCGCTACGGTGACGATCACAAGGCGAGCACGCGCAACAAGCGTCATGACGATCAACGTCCTCTCATGCCGCGGACGACCTCCAGGATCTTCCGCTCAGACCTCGATGTCCTCTTTGTAAGCCGTTACCCAGCCCCACGCGCCGGAGCCGTAGCCGCGCTTGGCAACCCGCTCCCTGTAGATCTGGGCGATGATATCGCCGTCGCCGGCGAGCAACGACTTCGTGGAGCACATCTCGGCGCACATCGGCAGCTTGCCTTCGCCGAACCGGTTCGAGCCGTATTTTGCAAACTCCGCGGCGCTGCCGGGTGCTTCGGTTCCGCCGCCGCCGGCGCAGTAGGTGCATTTGTCCATCTTGCCGCGCGAGCCGAAATTGCCGACCCGCGGATATTGCGGCGCCCCGAACGGACAGGCATAGAAACAATAGCCGCAGCCGATGCAAATGTCTTTGTCATGCAGCACGATGCCGTCGTCGCTCGGATAGATGCAGGTCACCGGGCAAACCGCCGCGCAGGGGGCGTCGGTGCAATGCATGCACGCCATCGACACCGAACGCTCGCCGGGCTTGCCGTCATTGATGGTGACGACGCGCCGGCGGTTGATGCCCCAAGGTACCTCGTTTTCGTTTTTGCATGCGGTGACACAGGCGTTGCATTCAATGCATCGATCCGCGTCGCAAAGGAATTTCATGCGTGCCATCGATCCGCCCTCTCACGCTGCTTTGATCTGGCAAAGGGTCGCCTTCGGCTCCTGCATGCCGGTCGCCGGATCATAGCCGTAGGTGGTGAGCGTATTGACGCTCTCGCCGAGCACGATCGGATCGTTGCCTTTCGGATATTTGGCACGCAGATCGGCGCCTTCGAACCAGCCGGCGAAATGAAAAGGCATCCAGGCAACCCCCTTGCCAACCCTCTCTGTCACCAGAGCCTTCACACGTGTCTTTGAATTGCCCTCCGGTCCGGTCACCCAGACCCAATCGCCGTCCTTGACTCCCCGCTCGCCCGCATCGGCCGGATTGATCTCAACGTACATGTGCTGCTTCAACTCGGCGAGCCACTTGTTGGAGCGCGTTTCCTCGCCGCCGCCTTCGTATTCCACGAGCCTGCCGGAAGTCAGAATCAGCGGGAACTGTTTGGCGATGCCCTTGTCGACGGCGGCCTTTTGCACGCTGAAGCCGACGTTGGGCATGCGGAACTGCCTCGCGTCCGGCAAGGTCGGATAGTCGGCAACGAGATCCGGGCGTGGGGTAAAGATCGGTTCGCGTTGCACGGGAATTGGGTCGGGAAGATTCCACGCGATCATGCGCGCCTTGCCGTTGCCAGCAGGCGAACAGCCGTGCTCGATCGCCACCCGCTGGATGCCGCCGGAAAGGTCGGTCGACCAGGACACGGCATCGGGATTGGCGGGATTCACGCGCTGGATGGTTTCCATTTCCTGCGAAGTGAGGTCCTTGTCCCAGCCGAGCTTCTTGAGCACGGCCAGGGTGAACTCTGGATATCCATCCTTGATTTCGGAACCGACCGAGTAGGAACCTTCGGCGAGGAGGTTGTAGTGTTCCTCCTTTTCGACCTCCTGCCCGTTTTCCATCACCTTGCGCTTGACGATGCGCTCGACACCGAACCGGGCGCGGAACGTGCCGCCGCCCTCCTTCACCGGCAGATTGGTGTTGTAAAGGATAGGCGAGCCGGGGTGCCTGAACTCGGGCGTTCCCCAGCACGGCCACGGCAGACCGTAATAGTCGCCACCGACCTCCGGATCATCTTTCGGCGCCCGCAGCGTAACCACATCGAACTTGGCCTGGTTCTTCATGTGAGCTTTGAGCCGCTCGGGCGATTGCCCGGAATAACCGGTCGACCAGCCGCCGCGATTGATCTCGCGCAGAATATCTTCCGCCAACACCGCGTTGTTTTCGACCTTGATGTTCTTGAACATCCGGTCGGCAAAGCCGAACTTGCGGGCGAACAGGTACATCGTGTCGTAGTCGTTTTTGGATTCGAAGACCGGCTCCACGATCTTCTCGCCCCACTGCAGCGAGCGGTTCGAGGCCGTGCGCGAGCCAGCCATCTCGAAACTGGTGCAGGCCGGCAAAAGATAAATGCCGTCCTTGCGTTCCGAGAGAACCGACCACGCGGTCGGATAGGGATCGCACACCACCAGCAGTTCGAGCTTCTCGATGCCGCGCTTGGCGTCCGGCATTCGGGTAATGGTATTGACGCCGTGCCCCATGACGAACATCGCCTGCACATTGTTGGGCTGGCTCACTTGGTCCTTCGGCAGCAAAGTCGCATCGAACCAGCGCGTGCTGGTAATGCCCGGTGTCTCCATCAGCGTCTTGTTCGGGAAGCGGGTGCGCATCCAGTCGTAATCCACTTCCCATACCCGGCACCAATGCCGCCAAGCCTCCTCGGCAAGTCCGTAATAGAGCGGCAGCGTCACGACATCGAGGCCGAGATCGGTGGCGCCCTGCACATTGGTGTGGCCACGAAATATGTTGGCGCCTGCTCCCGCGTATCCCACATTGCCGGTGGCGAGAGTCAGAATGCAGCTGGCACGGACATTCGCCGTGCCAGTCGTGAACTGGGTCTGTCCCATCGCCCAGATCAGCGTCGCGGGTTTTTCCTTGGCGAAGACTTCGGCGATGTGCTTCACCTGTGCCTCAGGCAGACCGGTGACTCGCTCGACCTCGTGCGGTGTCCATTTTGCCACCTGCTTGCGAATTTCATCGACGCCGTAAACACGCTGCCTCAGGAATTCCTTATCCTCCCAGCCGTTTTCGAAAATATGCCAAAGCATCCCGTAGATCGTGGCAATATGGGTGCCCGGACGCACACGCACATATTCGGTTGCGTGCGCAGCGGTCCGCGTCATCCTGGGATCGACGACGATCATGTTGGCGCGGTTGAGTTCCTTGCCCTCAAGAATATGCTGTAGCGAAACTGGATGCGCCTCCGCCGGGTTGCCGCCCATGAAGAGAATGGTCTTGGAATTACGGATATCGTTGTAGCTGTTCGTCATCGCGCCGAAGCCCCAGGTATTGGCTACGCCGGTGACGGTGGTGGAGTGACAGATACGCGCCTGGTGATCGGAATTGTTGGTCCCCCAAAAGGCGGCGAGCTTGCGGTTGAGGTAGGCGGCCTCGTTGGTGAACTTGGCCGAGCCCAGCCAGTAAACCGAGTCCGGTCCCGACTTCTCGCGAATCTGCAGCAGCCTGTCGCCGATCTCGTCAACCGCCTGGTCCCAGGAAATGCGGGTCCATTGGCCATCCACGAGCTTCACCGGGTAGCGCAAGCGGCGCTGGTTCAGCACGTCGTCGCGGACCGCGGCGCCCTTGCAGCAATGCGATCCACGATTGATGGGGCTGTCGTAGTCCGGCTCCTGCCCGATCCACACGCCATTGGCGACTTTGGCGATCACCGAACAGCCGACCGAGCAATGGGTGCAGAAATTCTTGCGGGTTATAACCGCGGCCCCCGGGGGCGGTGGCGGACCGGCTTCCGCTTTGCGTACCGCGCCGAGCGGCAGATTGCCGAGCGCCGCGAGAGCGCCGGCCGCGAGGCCGGAGCGCTTCAGGAACGTGCGACGATCCGTGCCAGAGTCTGATTGGCTGGCCAGCGCGGCTGCGAATGTCCCGCGACTTCCATGATGTCCCGACTTCCTGATCAGCACGCGCGTCTCCCTTATCGTGCCGGGTAACGGTTGACGCGGTAGAAATCCTGAACTTCAGCCGAGTTCGCCTGGTAGCGAGCTTTGCGCTTATCGGGGCTGCCTAAGGGCTCCGCCGCGAAGGCTGCTGGTGCCACCGTTTCCGTGGCCGCAGCGACGGCGCCGGCAACCGCCAAATGAAGCAAGTTGCGGCGGTGCACTATCGTCAGGAGCTGTCCCTTCATGGAGGAACCCTTCCCGAACAACCAAGTATGAAAGCCGAAATCGAGGTCGGCATTTCAAATAACGCCCAGCTTTCGAAGCATAGTGAGCGAGCAGTATGACTGCAACCGCCCAAAGTCCTTTTTTTTTGAGCCCGCGAAGTTGACAGCGGTCAACGCTCCCCGTGCGCCGCCGCGCAGGGGCGAATACCCCTGCAATTTTCAGCAGCGTCGGCTTCGGTGTCGCAACTTCAGGTTCGACTTTCCGATTTCCTTAGACTGGCGGCACCACGCTCCAGCGCTTGCTGTTCCTCGGGCGACATCTCCGGTTCGAACGTCCGCACCACGCCATCTCGTCCGACGACACTCGGAAGTGACAGTGTGACGCCGAACTTTTCATGGTAACTGCCGATCGGTATCGCCGCGCGCTCATCGCGAAGAACCATTTCCGCGATCCGCGCGGAAACGATGCCGATACCGAACTGACTGGCGTCGTTGCCTTCGATGATGGTGATATTGGCGTAGCGAACGCTCTTTTCGATCTGCTCGCGCACCTTGTCGAGCGTCTCACCGCGTTGCTCGATCAGTTTGTTGATCGGCACACCGGCGATGCGTGCGCTCGACCACAAAAACACCTCTGAAACTCCATGTTCGCCAATGACCTGCGCCTCAACCTGGTTGGCGTCGACCTCAAAATGCTCGGCCAGATGAACGCGGAAACGCAGGCTATCGAGGAAAGTGCCGGTACTGAGCACCCGATCATGCCCTGCGCTATCGCGGGCTATATCGGCAAGCGGATCGGGCGGGTCGGTGACGACCAGTATGACGGCGCCGGGCGCCGCTCGTACCACCCGCGGAACGATGTCGCGATAGATTTCGGCGTTCTTTTCGAGAAGCCGCAATCGGCCCTGGGGATCGCTGCGGTCGGTGGCGCCGCCGGTTTTTTCGTTGATGCCGGCGGTGATCATCACCAGCGCGGCATCCGCCAGCTCCTCATAATCCCCGTCGACAATAGTCGTCTTGGGACAAAGCGGCGTTCCGTAGCGAAGGTCGGTCGCAACCGCCTTTGCACGGGCGCGCGTCCGATCCACGATGACGATCGCCCGGGCGCTGCCGCGTACGACAGCGGCGAGCGCACAAGCACACCCGACCCTTCCGGCACCAACGATTCCAATCTTCATGATCAAACCCGCATCCAGAGCTGTTCACCGACGTTGCCGTCGCACCGCGATATATCGTCGTTCCCCGCCAGTATTGCGCACTGACCGGGGCGCCAGGCCCGGCACCCCAGGAAGATACCGTCTATTGCGGCCAAGCCGCCGATGCTGTTCTCCGGCGGACTCGCTAGACGGCCTTGGTGAGGGCACCGTCGATAATAAGATTGGTGCCGGAAATGCGACTCGCCACCGGGCTTGCGAGGAACACAACGCCCGCGGCGACTTCCTGCGCCGTGCCCATCCGTCCGGTCGGGTTCAACGACATCGCCGTCTTATAGAGGTCGGGCACGCCGCGTTCGATGTTCTGCCAGATGCCGCCTTCGAAGTAGGTGTTGCCAGGCGATACCGCGTTGACGCGGATGCCCTTGCCGATGAGCTGGTTGCTGAGTCCCTTGGCGTAATGAATCAGCGCCGCCTTGAAGGCGCCGTAGGAACCGGCGGCGAAATCCACCTCGAAGCCGGAAACACTGGAGACGATCACGATCGAAGCGGATTTGGATTTCTCCAGATAAGGCAGCGCGGCCGCGACGGAATTGACGGTATGCATCATGTCGGTGCGAAACGACTTCTCCCAGGTCTCGGCGGTATCGCCGACGGCAAGCGCGCTGACATTGCATACGATGGTGTCGATCCCGCCGAGTTCGGCTGCCGCGCCCTCGACCCATTGCTTCAACGCCGGAGGGTCGGCGACATCGATCGCCCCGCCTGACGCCTTGACGCCCTTCGCCGCCAAGGCCTTCACCGCCTTGCCGACCTCGTCGGCATTGCGTGCACAGATGGCGACGTTGGCGCCTTCATCTGCAAACAGCTCGGCGATTGCTCGCCCAATGCCCTTGCTTCCCCCGGTCACCAGCACGCTCTTGCCCTTTAATCCGAGATCCATGGTCGCCTCCGTTGATGATGCTGCGTGATTGCCGCGCCCTGCGGCGCGGCATCTGACCACCTCGTTGACTTACATCCTGGTCCAGTCGCAGGCGTCTTCGAATGCCGCGGCCGCCCGATAGATCACCGACTCGTCGTAGTACTTGCCGATCAGCATCAGCCCGATCGGCAGGCCGTCACTCATGCCGCAGGGAAGGCTCATCGCCGGATGCCCGCTGGCGTTGAAAGGCGCCGTGTTGGGAACCATTTCGAATGCGCGCTGGATGTAGAGTTCGCGCGGTGCATCGGCCGGCGGCAGCGGGGTCGCCTTCATCGGCAAGGTCGGCATCAGCAGCAGATCGTAGCTGTTCAGCGCGGTATCGTAGGCGGCGCGCAGCTTGCGGTTCAGGTTCTGCGCCTTGGCATAGAAATGACCGCGATAGTGCTTGGTAAAATATTGGCCGAGCAGCATCGTTATCTTGAGGCTGTCGGACAATTCATCGGCGCGATGCTGCCAGCCGGAATGGGCGTCCAGCAGCGTCGTATTGTAGAGACCGCGCCAGTTGGTCCCCATGCCGTTGCCCTTCATCATGAATTCGGTGGCGCCTTCCGCGGCAATCGGCAGCCAGATCGCCGGGGCCAAGAGATGCATCGGCACCGAAATTTCATCGACGGTCGCGCCGAGCTTCTTGAAAAGCTGGGCGGCGGCCATGACCTTGGCATCGACGTCGCGCTCGGAACTCGGATGCCCAAAACCTTCCTTGACGATGCCGATGCGCAACCCCTTGACGCCACCTTCCAGCGCTTCGGTGTAGTGCGCGACTTTGGGCGCAATTTGCCTGGGATCGAGGCCGTCCGCGCCCGCCAGCACCTCCAGCAGAAGCGCGTTGTCGCGCACATTGCGGGTCATCGGTCCGGTGTGATCGAGGGTGAGTTCGATCGGCATGACGCCGGTATAGGGCACGAGGCCGTGCGTTCCCTTCATTCCGTAGACGCCGCAAAACGAAGCGGGGATGCGGATCGATCCGCCCTGGTCGCCGCCGATCGCCATGTCGGCTTCGCCCAGGGACACCACGACGCCGCTGCCTGAAGACGAGCCGCCGGACGAATAACCCATCTTGTGGGGATTATGGACAGGACCCGTCGCGTTGGTATGGCTGCCGCCGGAAAAGCAGAAATACTCGCAATGGGTCTTGCCGACGATGGTGCCGCCGGCATCGAGGATGCGCGTGACGATGGTAGCATCCGTATCGGGGATGTAGCCTTCGAGCGTCGAAGCGCCGTTCATCATGGGAACGCCGGCGAGGCTGACATTGTCCTTCAGCGCAACGGTCTTGCCGGCGAGCTTGCCGCTCGGCGCGCCCTTGATCGTGGTCTTGACGTACCAGGCATTGTACTTGTTTTCCTCGCCCTCGGGACGATAGCCGGGCGTTCGCGGATAGGTCACGGCGGGAACGTAATCCGGCATCGCATCGACGATATCGTAGGCGGCGTAATTGCCCTGCATCAGGGTGTCGTAGGATTTGAGTTCCTCATCGCCCATATGCATGCCGAGGTCCTCGGCGACGCTGCGCAACTGATCGAGAGTGGGTCTTCTGACGGCCATGGTCTTTCTCCCTGTGATACCGCCCGCTGGATCGGGCTTAGGTGGTGATTCCGATAAATTCGCCGATGAGACTTGCGTCGCCGAGATCGCCCGGCTGCACTTCCCTCGTGATCGTGCCTTTTTGAATGATGAGGATCCGCTTCGAGAGCGCGGCGATGAAGTCGAGATTCTGCTCGACCAGGATCATGGTCAGGCCGCTGTTGTCGCGCAGCCGCAGCAAGACCTCGACGATCTCGTCGATGATCGAGGGTTGAATGCCTTCGGTCGGCTCGTCGAGAAGGACGAGACGCGGCTTGCCGCAAAGGCAGCGCGCGATCGCCAGCAGTTGCTGCTCGCCGCCCGATAGCGCGCCGCCGGCGCGATCGAGCAGCGGCTTGAGGCGGGGAAACTCCTCCAGCACATCGGCGATGGTTTCTTGCTCGCTGCCGGCGTGCTTGGTGCATCCCATGCGCAGATTATCGTAAACCGTGAGGCCCGGGAAAATCTCGCGCCCCTGCGGCACGTAACCGAACCCCAGCCGCGCACGGCGATAGGGTTCGGCGGCGGTCACGTCGTTGCCGTCCAGCCGCACCAGCCCGCCGGTCGCCGGCAGAAACCCCATTAACGCCTTGAGCAGCGTCGTCTTGCCCATGCCGTTGTGACCGAGAATGCCGATGAACTCGCCTTCGTTGACCGCGAAGCTGACCCCGTTGAGGATCGGAATGCGACCGTAACCTGTGCGTAACCCCTGCACGTTGAGCATCATGCGGCCGCCTGTTTGCCGAGATAGATATCGCGCACCAGCGGGTTGCGCAGGATGTTTTCCACCGCATCCTCCACCAGTACGCTGCCCTGATTGAACACCGTCACCTGCTTGGCGATCATACGGATGAACTGCATGTCATGCTCGACGACGATCAGAGCCTTGCTGCGATTGATCTCGCGGACGAGCTCGGCGGTCTTGTACACCTCCTCATGCGTCATGCCGGCGGCAGGCTCGTCGAGCAGAATGAGTACGGGATCCGTCGACAACACGATGCCGAGTTCCACCCATTGCCGCTGACCGTGGGCGAGTTGGCCGACCAGGCGCGCTGCCGCCCCAGTGAGGCCGATACGTTCCAGCATCTCGTCGACTACGCCATTGACCCGTTCGCGGGAATGGATGCGGCTCGCCGCGAGCCAGATATTCTCGCGCACGCTCAAACCATCGAACACGCTCGGCACTTGGGTCTTGATGCCCATGCCGAGACGCGCGATCTCGTGGGCGTGGGCGTTGGAAATATCGTGGCCGCGGAACAGCACCTGGCCCTGGCTCGGCTGCAGCTGCCCGGTGAGCATCTTGAAGAACGTGCTTTTGCCGGCGCCGTTGGGGCCGATCAGGCAACGCAGCTCGCCTTCGGCCAGCGTGAAGTTGACGTTGCGTACCGCATGGACGCCGCCGAAGCGCATGCCGAGATCGCGGGTGTGAAGCAGCGGCGCGGCCATCATCCCTCCCCCGCCTGCTTGGGTTTAAGCCCCGCAACCCTGCGCCGAGTACGCAGGCGCAGCAACCATTGTCCGAGGTCACCCAGCGTCGGCACCAGCCCCTTCGGCACCAGCAGCACGAACGCGATGAGGATGATTCCAAAGATCAGCGGCGCATTAGCGAGCAGCCTGGTCCACCAGTCCGAACCGCTGGGCTGGTTTGCCCCCAGCGCCGTGGTGAGCCATTGGATGCCGATGCAACCGACGATCGGACCGATCAGCGTGCCGCGCCCGCCGACGATGACCCAGATGATGATCTGGGCGGACTGCGCCAGCCCGAAGATGGTCGGGCTGACGAAATTGCCCCAATTGGCGAAAAGGCAGCCGGCGAAACCGGCCAGCGCCCCGCCGATGGTGAAGGTCGCGAGCTTGTAGGCGCGGGGATCGTATCCCAAAAGCTCGGCGCGCCGTTCGTTTTCCCGGATGCCGACAATGACGCGGCCGAACCGGCTGCCCAGCAGCAGCCGCAGTCCGAAATAGCTCGCGAGCAACGCCGCCGTCGCCAGATAGAACATGCCTTCGAGATCGATCACCGCGGCCTTGTCGCCGGGCACATTGAGCGGCGGGATCCCCGGAATGCCGTTGAAACCGCCGAGCCGCGCCACGCCGATATGGAATTCCGGGCCGGCGGTGGAATTCACCGAATTGAACAGGATCAGCGTCACCGTCAGCGTGATGACGCCGAGATACACGTCGCTGATGCGCCCGTAGAACATGAAATAGCCGAGCAGCGCGGCGAACGCCGCCGGCAGGGCTATGGCGAGCAAAAGCGGGATCGTGCTCTCACCGATATTGAACATGGCGATCGCATAGGTATAGGCGCCCAACCCGAAGAAGGCCGACTGGCCGAAGCAGAGAATGCCGCCGAAACCCCAGATCAGCC
Organism: Bradyrhizobium erythrophlei; assembly: GCF_900129425.1. Taxonomy (NCBI): domain Bacteria; kingdom Pseudomonadati; phylum Pseudomonadota; class Alphaproteobacteria; order Hyphomicrobiales; family Nitrobacteraceae; genus Bradyrhizobium; species Bradyrhizobium erythrophlei. The sequence continues at coordinate 6,211,078 of NZ_LT670817.1, forward strand.
CCAGGCTGAGAGCCAGAATGGCCATGATCATGTAAACGGTAAGTTCGAGTACGGTATCGAGTTCAGCGAAGCGCGGCGTCAGGATCAGGAACGCGACACCGACGATAGCGACCAGCCCGAGGCCGAGCAGATTGAGGGCGCGGGCGTTCACAGGCCTCTCCGGAAGAAGCGACCGGTGATGCCCTGCGGCAGCAGGCGGATCAGGACGATGGCTGCGGCAAGCAACGCCACCTCGCCGAACACCGGCGTGGTGGCAAAGGTGGCGACCTGATTGATGGTGCCGAACAGCGCCGAGGCGGAAACCGTTCCGCTGAGAATCGCAGCGCCCCCTCCGATCACGGTGATGAAGGATTTGGCGACATAGGCGACGCCGATGGTGGGAAATACCCCGGAGACCGGCGCAAGCACCGCGCCGGCAAGACCCGACAGGGCGGCGCCGATGCCGAAGGTGACGGCATAGACGCGCGGCGGATTGACGCCGAGCGCTGCCGCCATGTTGGCGTTCTGCATGGTGCCGCGGGCGATCAGGCCGAGCCGCGTCCAGCGCAGCACGGCGAAGATGCCGGTCAGCACGACCACGGCGACGGCGATGACGAACAGTGTGTATCCGCTGGTGCGATAGGCGCCGATCTGGAAACTGCCGAGCGGCGCCGAGATGCCGACCGTGGTGTTGCCGAAGATGGCCGTCGTCAGCCCGACGAGAAAAAGGCTGAGTCCCCAGGTCGCAAGCATGGTGTCGATCATGCGGCCATACAGGAACCGGATAATCGTCATTTCGACGATCACCCCGATTATGCCGACGACCACGGGTGCCACCACCAGGATGGCGATCCAGATGCTGATGCCGTGGCCGGTGGCGACGATCGCCGCATAACCGCCGAGCATCAGAAATTCCCCATGCGCGAGATTGATAACCCGCATCATGCCGAAAATAATCGCCAGCCCGACGCTGATCAGCGCCAGGCTGGCAATCGCGTAAAGCACCTGGATCGCCAGGAGAGCAACGAGATCCACGTTCACCATTCCCAAAGATACGAGGCCAAGCGACCTCAGATCTTGATCACGTATTGCTGGTTATCGTTGGGGTTCTTGATAAGGTCGCACACCGCGGCGGTGTCCGACGGTTTCTGCTGCGGGAAATCTTCCAGCACCTTGAGCTTCTTGTCGTTGACCTCGGCGATGTGCACGTCGAGCACGCAATGGTGGGTCGGCGGGTCGATCGTGACCTTGCCCGAGGGCGCATCGATGCTGATTCCGGTTTCCAGTGCCTCGATGACCTTCATGCGGTCGACACTGCCGGCTTTCTTGACCCCTTCCGCCCACAGCCGGAAGCCTTGATAGGTTCCCATGGCAAGTTCGGTGACGTTGGGATAATCGGCGCCGAAGCGCTTGTGGAAGCCGGCAACGAAGGTTTCGTTGGTCTTGTTCTTCAAATCCTGGAAGTAATTGTAACAGATCAGCATGCCGTCGCACTCGTCCGGCGACAACACGATATGCTCGTTGCCGACGGCAAAGGTGGTCGACGCCATCGGAATGCTCTTGCGCATGCCCGCCGCGGCCCACTGACGATAGAACGACATGTGCGCGCCGCCGACCAGCGCCGACCACACGAAATCCGGCTTCTCCGCCTGGATCTTGGAGATGGTCGAGCCGAAATTGGTGACGTCGAGCGGGAAGAAGTCGATCGACAAGACTTGGCCGCCGTTTTCGGTGACGTATTTCTTCACCCATTGCGAGGTGATCTGGCCGTAATTGTAATCGGCTGCGACGACATAAACCTTCTTGCCCCATTTCTTCATGGCATAGGGCACGAGCTTTTCCACCGTTTGCGCCGGGGTCACGCCGGTGTCGAACTGATCGCGGTCGCAGACGCCGCCTTCATATTGCGTATTGTAGAAGTACAGCGTCTTGAAACGGTCGAGCACCGGCCGGATCACCTCGCGCGAGGCGGAGGTGATGCCGCCATGCACGACGGCAACCTTGTCCTTCAGCGCCGCCTGCTGGGCAAATTGCGTGTAAAGCTGCATGTTTGATTGCGTATCGTAATTGATTAATTTGATCTGCCGTCCCAGCAGGCCGCCCGCCGCATTAGCCTCTTCGACCGCGAGCGTCAGCGCATCGACCATCGGCTTGCCGTAGATGTCGAGCCCGCCCGACAGATCGTGGATGCTTGCGACGCCGATCGGATCTTCGGCCCAGGCACTGGAACCAAACATCCCGGCAGCGGCAGTAACAGCCGTGCCCTGTAAGAACCTTCTGCGATTGACCTTCATTGCAGTACTCCTCCTCGTTGTGGCCGGGATTTCATCAGACCAGGTATTTTTTCAAAATCGAGGCGCCCATGGTGTATTTCGGATCGACCATGTTTCCGAGCCGGATGCGTCCGGCCTGACTGAGAAGCATGTAAGCGTCGATTTCATCGAAGCCGTAATCCGCGCTCATCCAGCGCACGAGTTCGCGATAGGCGATCCGTGCCGCGTCTTCCAGCGGCCGGGCGCTGCCGATCGTCATGAGAAACTTTTCGGTCTCAAGCCGCGGCCACGCAAAACTCCAGTTCTTGATGACGTCGATCTGCAGCGTGACGGTGGCGCGCTGTTCGATCGCGACCCCCGACAACTCGCCGTCGCCCTGCGCCGCATGGCAATCGCCGACGTAGAGAAGGCCGCCTTTGGTATGCACCGGAAAGTAAAGGATCGCACCCGGCGCGACGTCGGGCAAATCCATGTTGCCGCCGTGATAGTCCGGCTGCAGCGACGAGATCGCCTCGATCTCGGGCGAAACCCCGATGGTACCGATAAACGGCTCGTAAGGCAGAGTGATCTTGTCGTTCCAGCGCACGCCGTCCTTGTCGACGTGCATTTTCCTGACCCGCTCCGGCAGGGGCGGATTGAGCATCGCCGTCGACGCCGTCCCGACCAGGCCGCCGAATTCCGGGATGATGCAGGTGGTGCCTGCGGGCTGCGCGCCTCGCGTCTCCACGGCATGAATGTGGACCGCGAGGCAATCGCCCTTCTCCACCCCGCTGACGGCAACCGGACCACATTGCGGGTTCAGAAAGGGAAACCGCAATTTCGCGGTCGGGCTGTCTTGCTCGCTGGTGAGGACGCCGCCGAAGGCATCTTCCGTCTCCACCACGACGACGTCGCCGGGATCGATCGTGAGCACCGGCTTGGCATAGGGCCCGTAGACATAGTGGAAGTCGCCTTGCGCCGCGATCGAGAGTTCGTGGCGTTTGCCGGCCTGCGCCTTGGCGAGGCCGCGCTTTGCCATGATCGAGGTCTTGAGCCAGGGATCGTTGATCATCGCGATATCCTCATTCGTCAAAACAACTTCCAGTCGCCGCCGGCCTCGACCGCGGAGGCAAGCTGTATCAAGGTCGTTTCCTCGAAATGCCGTCCGACCAGCATTAAGCCGACCGGCAGACCGTTGACACGGCCGCATGGCACCGTGAAGGCAGGATGCCCGGACACGTCGAACGAGCAGGTATTCGCCTGCATGTTGAGCGCGGTATCGATCGCGGTGCCAAGCGGCGCATCGGCCGGCGGAATCGGCGTTGCCGTGAATGGAATGGTCGGCATTGCCAGCACGTCGAATTTTTCCAGCGCCTCGTCGTAGGCTTGGCGCAGCAGTACTCTCAGGTTCTGTGCCTTCGAGTGATAGCGCCCGTGATAGTTGCGGTGCATGTATTCGCCGAGCATCAGCACCAGTTTGACGGTGGGGGAGACGTCGTTGATCCGCGTTCCCATGCCGCGGGCGAAGGCTTCCTGCATGGAAAGCGGATAGTAGCCGTGGATGTTGTTGCCGACGCCATATCCCTTCAGCATCATCTCGGCCGCGCCTTCCAGGATGATGCCGCTCCAGACATGCGGTCCATCAAGGTGCCAGGGCACCGAAATTTCCGCGCTATCGACGCCGACCTTTCCCAATGCCTCGATCGCCGCGCGCACCTTGGCATCGACCGCGGGATTGCTTTCGGGATGACCAAAGCCTTCGCGCACTACGCCGACGCGCAATCCCTTGGCCGGCTTGCCGATCGCGGCCATGTAATCGCCGGTCCGGGCCGCAATCGTTCGGGTGTCCCAGCCGTCATGGCCGGCAATTACCGTGAGCAGCCGGGCAACGTCTTCGACCGTGGCACCCATCGGACCGCAGTGATCGAGGGAATAGCTGATCGGCATCGAGCCCGTGGTCGGCACCAGTCCCCAGGTCGGCTTCAGGCCATAGATGCCGCACCAGCTCGACGGCGTGCGGATCGATCCGCCCTGGTCTCCGCCGAGCGTCATCGGCACTTCGCCGGCCGCTACCAGCGCCGCGCTTCCCCCTGATGAACCGCCGGCACTGTGGGCGACGTTGTGCGGATTGCGGATCACACCGCTCGCGCAGGTGTGGCTCGCGCCGGAAAAGCAGAGATCTTCGCAGGCCGCCTTGCCCGCGATGGTGCCTCCGGCGTCGAGGATCCGCGTCACCACGGTGGCATCGATCTCCGGCACGTATCCTTCAAGCAACGCCGATCCGTTCATCATAGGAACGCCGGCGACGCAGATGTTGTCCTTGATCGCGATCTTCTTGCCGGTCAGCAGACCGTTGCCGCCGGCATGGATATTCGTCTTCCAGTACCAGGCGCCATACGGATTTTCCGACGCCGAAGGCCGGTATCCGGGCGAGCGCGGCGCAATCGGCGCCAAGGCAGGCGGCACCAGTTCATCAAGCCGGCCATATGAGGCCAAAGGACCCTTGAAGGCCTGCTGAAACGCCGCAACCTCGTCAGCGGTGAGAACAAGCCCGAAATCGGATCCGAGATCATCGATTTGCTGCAACGTCGGAAGGCGCACCACCATGCTTCACCCACTTCTTGTCTTTCGGAAGAACAACGAAAAAAGCCATCCGCGACCCGAAAAGGCCCCGAATGGCATCAATGCCGCTGCTATCAATGGTCGCGTAGGCTTACGTTGCAGAACGAAATTTTGGCGGTCGTCACTCAGGCGACATCGGCTGCGCGAGAACTCTTTCGTCATGCACGTACTCACGTACCGGTACATTGTGTCTTAGCGTCGCCAGCCTTGTCAATGAGACCCGCACCTTTTTTATGCGCGGGTAGTCTCAAATGACGCGTAGCGCGGATTGATGATAAGAGGTGACAGACCGATCTTCTTGCGATGAGATAATTGCCGCGCAGCTCCCGGACTCCTGATGAAAAAGCCGTCCATCCCTCTCGGTCTCGTATTTTCCCAGTCGGGATCCTACGCCATGATGGCGGGCGAGATGCTCAAGAGCGCGTTGATGGCGATCGACGAGATCAATCAAAGCGCTCAGTTCGACTTCACCTTCGCAACTCATCTGCGTGATCCCGGCGGGGTCGTCGCCGCCTATCATACGGCGTGCGACGAGCTCATTCGCGAAGAGCGCGTCGATCACATCGTCGGCTGTTATACGTCGGCCTCGCGCAAGCAGGTCATTCCCATCGTCGAGCGCACCGAACGGCTGCTCTGGCATCCGGCGCGGTACGAGGGGTTCGAAAGCAGCGACAACGTGATCTATGTCGGGGCCGCGCCCAATCACAACGTCGTGCCGCTGGTGCGGCACATGCTGGACCACATCTCCGGTGACGTGTTCTGCATCGGGTCCAACTATGTCTGGACCTGGGAAACCAACCGGGTCATTCGTGAAATCGTGACGAGCGCGGGCGGCGGCATCCTCGCCGAACGCCTGCTGGAGCTCGGCGAGACCGCGGTGGGCCACATCGTCAAGGAGATCATCGAGCGAAAGCCGCCGGTCGTGTTCAACACGCTGGTCGGAGAATCCAGCTACGCCTTCGTCCGCGCGCTCCACGAGGCGACGGCACGCGCCGGCCTCACGATCCCGATGCTGAGCTGCAGTCTGTGCGAACCCGAACTGAAGCTGATCGGACCGGCGGCTTCCGTCGGATGCATCACGTCGTCGGCTTATTTCGAGAGCATCGAACACTCCGAGAACCGCGCTTTCGTTGCGCGGTGGAAGGCCCGCTACGGCGCGTACAGCAGCCCATCCGTCGATGGACAATCGACGTATGTCAGCGTCATGCTGCTGGCCCGCGCCATCCGCCGCGCCGGCTCGGCCGATGTCGCGGCGGTCCGGCGTGCCGCCGCCAACCATCGCTATGATTCTCCGCAAGGTCCGGTCTGGGTCGATCCCGACAACAACCACTGCTTCCTGACACCCCGTTTGGCACGTTCTGTGCCTGGATGTCAGTTCAAGATCTTCTGGGAAGCCGACGCCCCCGAACGCCCCGACCCCTATCTTTCGAACCTCGATCTGGCGGCGATTGGCACAAGGCTGCAAAAGAGCAATGATGCGATGACGAAACGGTCCAACCATCTGCGTGTGGTGAAATGACAAAGCCATCGCCTTTCTCGGTCCGCGGCCGGCACGCCCTCATGGCGATGCGGGACGAACGCGAAATCGCCATGCTGCGCCGCCAGCTCAACCGGCTGGGTATGACGACGACACAATATGATCCGACCGGGTTACCGCCGCGGGACGTATCCGTTGACGTCATCGTGGTGGACGCAGACTCCATTCCCATCAAGTCCGATCCGGCCACGGCATGGAAGGCCGGCACGCCGATCATCGCGCTGATCGGAACCGAGACGCCCAGCCGGTTGAAGTGGCTGCTCGACCTGAAGCCGGCATCTTTCCTGATCAAGCCGCTGCGCTCGGCGGGACTCTATACCGCATTGGTGGTCGCTTTCGATTCGGCGCAGCGCAAAGTCGATGAAGCCGCCCATATCGAGAGACTGGAGGATCGCATTCGGTCCCGGCGCATCGTTTTCGCCGCGGTTCTGCAGCTCATGCGCGGTCACGGCCTCTCCGAAGAAGCCGCGTTTACGCTGGTTCGACAGACGGCGATGCGGCACCGCACGACGATCGAGCAATTGAGCGCCGAGATCATAGCGGTCGGTGGCATGCCGAACCGGACGACGCGGACCGCATGATTTGAGATCATCGCGCTATCCGAGATCGTTGACACGCTGAACGCCGGCGTCAGCCATTCCAGCCCAGGCAGCATCGAGCGACCCCGCCAGATCGATGGCCCGGCATCCGGCCTCGACGAGCACGGTGTCGAAGCCGAGCCGGCGCGCATCGACAGCGGAATAATAGACGCAATAGTCCGTTGCGAGCCCGACGAGAAAGATTCGCCGCAAGCCGCGTTCGCGCAGATAACCTGCGAGGCCCGTCGGGGTACGCCGGTCGTTTTCATGGAACGCGGAATAGGAATCGATCGCCGCGCGAAAACCCTTGCGGATCACCAGTTCCGCCCGGTCTGTCGCCAGTTGCGGATGAAAGGCCGCGCCCGGCGTGCCCTGGATGCAATGATCGGGCCAGAGGGTTTGCTGCCCATAGGGCATGCTGATCGTGTCGAAGGCAGCAGCGCCCGGATGGGATGTGGCAAAGGAACTGTGACCCGGGGGATGCCAGTCCTGGGTCAGCACGACGTGATTGAAGCGCTCGGCGAGCCGATTGATGACCGGCACCACGGCATCGCCGTCGGCAACCGCCAGCGCGCCGCCGGGGCAGAAATCGTTCTGCACGTCGATGATCAGCAGCAAATCGTCGTCGCCAAGCCGCATCTGCATGTTGGTCTTGCCCATCATCCGATCGCCACTCTTTAGCGCAAAGCACAGGCGGCGGCAGCAGGGAATTGCAGCGCGCGATTTATTTGCATACGAATGAATAATCCAACTTGATCGGGCCGCCAAGCCGCGCTCAAATTCGGGTTCGAACCGGCGACCGCATTGAACAGCAAGGGAACAAGTCCATGGCCCACGATGAACCTCAGGCAGCCGGTCGCAGCAAACTGGTAATCCGCAATATCGGCCTGCTGCTCTCGGGCGCCATGGAAAAGCCGATCCTCGATGCCGACACGATTGTCGCGGAAAACGGCAAGATCACGGGAATCGGCCGCGCCAAGGATATAGATGCCGAAGGCGCCACCACCATCATCGATGCCAATGGCACCACGGTCGCGCCCGGCCTGATCGACAGCCACGTTCATCCCGTCGCCGGCGACTGGACGCCGCGGCAGAACCAGATCGGCTGGATCGACAGTTTTCTGCACGGCGGCGTCACCACCATGATCTCGGCGGGCGAGGTTCATATGCCCGGCCGCCCCCGCGACGTCGTCGGCCTGAAGGCGATGGCGATTTTCGCGCAGCGCGCGTTCTGGACGCTCCGCCCCGGCGGCGTGAAGGTTCACGCCGGCGCGCCGGTCATCGAAAACGAGATGGTCGAGGAAGATTTCAAGGAATTGGCAGCGGCCGGTGTCAAGCTGCTCGGCGAAGTCGGTCTCGGCGGCGTCAAGGATGGCCCGACCGCGCGCAAGATGGTCGGATGGGCACGCAAATACGGTATTCAAAGCACCATCCACACCGGCGGTCCCTCGATTCCCGGCTCCGGCCTGATCGACAAGGACGTGGTGCTGGAAGCCGACACCGACGTGGTCGGCCACATCAACGGCGGCCACACCGCCCTGCCCGATGACCAGATCCGCTGCATCTGCGAGGGCTGCAAGCGCGGCCTCGAGCTGGTGCACAACGGCAACGAGCGTTCGGCGCTTTATACGTTGCGGATCGCGCGCGAGATGGGCGATCTCAGCCGCGTTATCCTCGGCACCGATTCCCCCGCGGGCTCCGGGGTGCAGCCGCTCGGCATTCTGCGGATGGTATCGCTGTTGTCGTCGCTCGGCGATGTGCCCGCGGAAATCGCGTTCTGCTTTGCGACCGGAAACACCGCGCGAATGCGCGCGCTGGACTGCGGCCTTGTCGAGGTCGGACGGGCGGCCGACTTCGTCATCATGGACAGGGCGCAGCATTCCCCCGGCAAGACCATCCTCGACAGCGTGCAGCTCGGCGACTTGCCCGGCATAGGCATGACCATCATCGACGGCATCGTCCGCACGCAGCGCAGCCGCAACACGCCGCCGGCGACGAAGGTGCCTGTCATCGTCGGGCACTGACCGATCTCGATTTTCGTTCGAAACCTGTTCTGCCCGGGAGCCCGCATGACCACACCGCTCGATCCTGTCATCGCCCAGATCATTCCGCTGCTGCCGCTGCGCGATCCCGAGACCATGACGCCGCAGAGCGCGCGCGATGCGCTCCGCGCGCTGGCCGCGGCGCGTGCTGCCGTTCCGCCGCCGCAGGTGGCGAGCGTGGCTGATATAGAGGTGAAGGGCGCCGCCGGGCCACTCGCCGCGCGCGTCTACCGCCTCTCGCGGGAAAAATCGCCGACCGTGGTGTTCTTCCACGGCGGCGGCTGGGTCGCCGGCGATCTCGAAACCCATGACCGGCAGGCGCGCCTGCTCGCTATCGAGACAGGTGCGGTCGTCGTCTCCGTCGACTACCGGCGTCCGCCGGAAACACGTTTTCCCGGCGCATTCGAGGACGCCTTCGCCGCCGCGCGCGACATTATCGCTGGTATCGCCGAGTTCGGTGGAGACAGCACGCGGGTTGGCGTCGCCGGGGACAGCGCCGGCGGCAATCTCGCGGCTGCCGTTGCGATCGCCTGCCGCGACGCGGGCATCAAGCTCGCCGCGCAGTTGCTGGTCTACCCCGTGACCGATGTCGCCGGAAACTACGCCGACGCCGGCGAGAACGCGCGCTTTCCCTCCCGCGCGGAAAACGCCGAAGGCTACTTCCTGTCGCGCGCGGTGATGGAATGGTTCGCCGGCCATTATCTTGATGACGCCAGGCACGGCGGGGATTGGCGGGTTTCGCCGTTGCGCGCGAAAAGTCTCGCCGGGCTTGCCCCTGCGATCGTTTGCACGGCGTGGTTCGATCCGTTGCGCGACGAAGGCAAGGCCTATGCCGACGCGCTCGCCGCCGCCGGCGTCGCGACGAACTACTATGACGGCAAAGGCCTGATCCACGGCTATTTCGGCCTTGGCGAAGTGTCGGAAACCGCGCGGCGCGAGGCGCAACGCGCGCGCGCCGATTTCAAGGCATTGCTCGAACGCGGCGCGTGAGGCGCTTCGCGGGTAATGACAGTTGGGCGAGATAATCGATACCCCACGTCATTGCGAGCGCAGCGAAGCAATCCACTCTTTCTTTGTGTTGCAGCATGGATTGCTTCGCTGCGCTCGCAATGACGGAATGACACACCTTCGCGATCTCGCGGCGCGGTGCGTCCGAGGTTTGCCAAAAACATCCGCCCTGAAAACAGAGGGCGTGGGGAATGCCGGGCGCCCGATGCACCCGCAGCCTCGTGTGCGCTATTGGTAGCAAGTATGCACACGAGTATTCACAGCGAGCCATCGGAAATCACCCGACATTCCCGCACGCAATGGTTTACGGCTTATACCGTGCTCTCCCCGGTGATCGGCTTTCTTGCCACCGTCGTTACGCGGATTAATCCGCAAACTTGACACCAGCGTCGGGGTGTCAGGACCACACGTCTTCGCCGTCCGCCAAATCAGTGCGCTCGTCAGTCGCACCGCCGGCGTCCATCGCATCTCGCCCCGCGTTCGTGACGATCGCGAGCGCCCCTGTAGTCGGGACGAGACGGCGAGAGATATACAGCTGATTTACGTCTTCTGAAAATCAGAATATTTTTCGCCATGGGGCTGGACAAGCCGCGACTACACCAAATCTAGCCCGTCAGGCACGTGTTTTTTGCGCGACACGCTATCCGCCGATCCGACGGAAGAGAAAAATTTGACCCGTCGGGCAAATCACCGGCATCTGTTCATCATCACGGCAATCAAAGTGTTTCTGGCGAAGTGGGAAACCGGTTCGCGTCAAAAAAACGCGTCGAACAAAGACAAGAGCATCGTCACGAATTCACGAGCGCCAAGGCCGTCATTGCGAGCGCAGCGAAGCAATCCATCCCTCCCCACGGAGAAAGAATGGATTGCTTCGTCGCAATGACGGCGATCCAATCTCACGCACGGCTTTTTCGGCCTCGCGGCGCGAAGCGCCCGAACCGCGCCAAAACTGTTCGTCCCGAAAACAGAGGGCGTGGATGCCGGGCGGCCCATCGGACGCGTTTGCTGCGGACCCGTTGGCGCCTCTGGCTGTCCACATCACCTCAACTTGCTCAGCAGCACCAACAGCGTCTCGCGCTCCTTCGCATCGAGCGGCGCCAGCGTCTCCTTGGTGATCGCCAGCGCGTTCGGTGCGGCTTTTTCTGCCATCTGCTGGCCGGCACGGGTGAGGCTGACCAGCAGGCGGCGGCCGTCTGCGGGGTCGGCGCTGGTCTCGGTCAGGCCGCGCGCGGTGAGCCGGTCGATCACGCCCTTGATGGTGGCGACATCCATCGCCGTCAGCCGCCCAAGCTGGTTCTGCGAGCACGGTCCGGTCTCGGTGAGCTTGGCCAGCGCCGCCCATTGCGTCGGCGTCAGGTTGATTCCGATCTCGCGCGCGAAGATCGTGGCATGGCGCTGCCACACCTGGCGCAGGATGAAACCGATCTGCTCCTCGAGAATATAAGCCGGCCGCGAAGGTCTTATGCTTCGTTTCGGCGAAATACTCCTGGCCATCCCCCTGCCCCTTTTTGCCGGCGCTCACAGCGCCAGATGCGCATCGCGAATGTCCGGACGCGCATCAAGCTCGCGCATGGTACCGGTAAAACAGATACGGCCGCGCTCGATGATATAGGCGCGGTCGCAGATCAGCCGGGCGAAATGCAAATTCTGTTCGGAGAGCACGATGCTGACGCCTTCCTTCTTCATGATCAGGATCGCCTCGACCATCTGCTCCACGATCTTCGGTGACAGGCCTTCCGACGGCTCGTCGAGCAGCACCAGCGACGGGTTACCCATCAAGGTCCGCGCAATCGTCAGCATCTGCTGCTCGCCGCCGCTCATGCGCCCGCCCGCGCGGCCGCGCATTTCGCCGAGGTTCGGAAACAGCGTAAATAATTTTTCCCGCGTCCAGTGCGGCGCGTTCGGGCGCACCGGCTGTCGGCCAACTTCAAGGTTTTCCTCCACGGTCAGGTCCGTGAAGATGCGCCGTTCCTCCGGTACATAGCCGAGCCCGCCACGCACGATTGCGTGGGTCGGCTGAGCCGAGACATCCCTGCCCTCGAACAGGATGCGGCCGGTACGCTGCGCGACCAGACCGACGATCGAGCGAAAGGTGGTCGACTTGCCGGCGCCGTTACGTCCGAGCAGCGCGACCACCTCGCCGTCGCCGACCTCGAGCGCGACGTCGAACAGGATGTGAGCCGGGCCATAATGGCTGTTGAGATCCTGCACGCTGAGCTTCATGCCGGCGCCCCGTCGCGATGGCTGATGTCGTAGACCAGGCCCTCGCCGAGATAGATGGCGCGAACTTGCGGGTTACGCCGAACTTCTTCCGGTGAGCCTTCGGCGATCAGTGTGCCGCGATTGAGCACCAGGATGCGATCGGCGTGTTCGAACACCACGTCCATGTCATGTTCGGTAAAGAGAACGCCGATCGATTTTTCCCGCGCGATCTCCGCGGTAAGCCGCATCAGTTCGATGCGCTCGCGCGGCGCCATGCCGGCGGTCGGCTCGTCCATCAAAAGCAGTTTTGGCTGATTGGCGAGCGCGACGGCGAGTTCCAGCCGCTTGAGATCGCCATAGGCGAGTTCGCCGCAAGAGCGTTCCGCGTAACCGCCCATGCCGACGAGTTCGAGCAGCCCGCTGGCCTCCGCTTTCGCAAACCGCGGCGTCGAGGCCCGGAGATTGAACAACTGCCTGTGATACGACACCAGCGGGACCTGGACGTTCTCGCGCACCGTCATGGTCGGAAACGTTGCCGTGATCTGGAAGGTCCGTCCAACCCCCATTCGCCAGATCTCGCGCGGCTTCTTGCCGGTAGTGTCCCGGCCGAGCAAATGGATCCGGCCGGAATCCGGAACGTTCTGGCCGTTGAGCATGTCGAAGCAGGTGCTCTTGCCGGCGCCGTTGGGTCCGATCAGCGCCAGGATTTCGCCGGCCTTCAGTGCAAACGACACACCGCGCACCGCATGGACGCCGCCATAGGATTTGCTCAGGCCTTCGACTGAAAGCAGCGTGGGCGCGGTGCTCATTCGGCGGTCTCGATTCGCGAGTTCAGCAGTGCGGACTTCGGCGATGCCGGCCGGCGGCGATTCCGGATCGTCTCCAGCATCCCGACAATGCCCTTCGGGAAGGCGACCACGATCAGGACGATGACGCCGCCCAGCACCAGCTTGGACAGGTCGGTCTGGCTCACCAGCCAAATCGACAACGCCTTGTAGACGATGGCGCCGACCACGGCGCCGGACACCGTCTCGACGCCACCCAGCAGCACCATCACAAGCGCATCGACCGAGAGCGAGATGCCGAGATTGTCGGGAAAGACGCTGCCCTTGAGATACGCGAACAGCGCGCCGGCGATGCCGGCGACGGTGCCGGCGATCACGAAGGCGGTCCACCGGATGCGCTTGCCGTCGATGCCGACAGCCTCGCTGCGCAGCGGCGAGTCGCGCGTCGCCCGCAGCGCGAAGCCGAACGGAGAGAATACGACGATCCGAAGTGCGGCGACCGCCAGCGCGGCGACGCCGAGCGAAAGCCAGTAGAAATGCGTCGGGCTCGCCGCCCATTTCTCGGGCCAGACGCCGAGGATGCCGTTGTCGCCGCCGGTGACGCTGACCCATTCGAACGCGATCGACCAGACGATCTGCGCGAAGGCCAGCGTTAGCATCGCGAAATAGACGCCGGACAATTGAACGGCGAAGAACCCGAACACCGCCGCACCCAGGCATCCCAGGAGCGGACCAAGCAGAAGCGAGACGATCATCGGCAGTCCGGCGAGCTTGGCGAGGAGCGCGACGCCGTAGGCGCCGAGCCCGAAATACGCCGCATGGCCGAACGAGGCGAGCCCGCCGACCGACATCAGGAAATGCAGGCTGGCGGCAAAGATCACGAAGATCGCAATCTCCGAGCCGACCGTGAGCGCGTAGTTGCCGCCGATCAGCGGTAGTGCCGCCGCCAGGGCCAGTGCGGCGATCGCCGCGAGGCGTTCATTCGACGTCAGCGGACGCCACGGGTTTACGGTCAGCCCGGGCGTGCGGCGTGCCGGCGCTTCCGCCTTCCCGAACAGGCCCCATGGCCTCACGATCAGCACGGCGGCCATGACCAGGAATACCAGGATGATGGAAATCTTCGGAAAGATCAGGATGCCGAACGCGTTCAGCTCCGACACCAATACCGCCGCCACAAAAGCGCCGATGATGCTGCCGAGGCCGCCGATCACCACCACCACGAATACGTCTACGATGATCCGCAGGTCCAGGGCATGATGCACGGCGTCGCGCGGCAGCTGCAGCGCGCCGCCGAGCGCGGCGAGAAACACCCCGACCGCGAACACGCTGGTAAACAGCCATTTCTGGTTAACGCCGAGCGCCGCCACCATGTCGCGGTCCTGCGTCGCCGCGCGAACCAGCACGCCCCAGCGTGTTCGCTGAAACAGCAGCCACAGCACGCCGAGCACGACCGGACCGAGGCCGATCAGGAACAGGTCGTAAGTCGGAATATTCTGGCCGAAGAAATCGACCGCCCCCTTGAAGCCCGGCGCGCGGCGGCCCAACAGGTCGCTCGGTCCCCAGATCAGGACCACGAGATCCTCGACCATCAGGGTCAGGCCGAAGGTTGCGAGAAGCTGAAACAATTCCGGCACATGATAGATCCGGCGCAGCAGGATCATCTCGACCAGCGCGCCGACGACGGCCACGATCAGCGCCGCGGCGACGATGCCGCCCCAGAAACCGACCGCGCCGGAAAATCGTTCGGTCAGCGTAAACGCCACATAGGCGCCAAGCATGTAGAACGCGCCATGGGCGAAATTCACGATCCGCGTGACGCCGAAAATGATCGACAGCCCCGACGCCACCAGAAACAGCGACGCCGCGCTGGCAAGACCGGTCAGGAACTGAACGAAGTAAAAGGCCATTTGCGGTCCGGGCTAGCGCGCTTTCCGATACAGTGGCTTCATCCTTCGAGACGGCGCTTCGCGCCTCCTCAGGATGAGGTCGTTCCCTTCTCACCTCTCCCCGCCTGCGGGGACGGTTATCGCATTCTTACCCTCCCCTGGAGGGGGAGGGTCGGCACGCATCGCGCGAAGCGAGATGCGTGCCGGGGTGGGGTGATCTCTCAACTTGGGCACTGTTCAAGGGGAGAGACTGTCACCCCACCCCGCTCGCACCGGACGATGCTGCGCATCGCCGAGCGCGAGCGACCCTCCCCCTCCAGGGGAGGGTAAGGTGAGTCCCTCATTCTTTCGGGCGCATCTTTTCGATTTCAGCGTCGCTGGGCAGATAATCGGAGCCCTTGCGATAGGACGTGCCCACCATGATGCCCTTGCCGTCCTTGAGCGCGGTCTTGCCGATGAACGCGCCCAGCGTCGACTGGTGGTCGATCTTGCGGAAGGTGATCTCGCCGAACGGTGACGGCACCGACAATCCTTCCGCTGCCGCGATCAGCTTATCCGGATCGCTGGAGTTGGCCTTGGCCAGAATGGCCGCGGCGGACTTGATGGTCTCGTAGCCGACGATCGAGCCGAGCCTCGGATAGTCGTTGTACTTCGCCTGGTAGGCCTTCAGGAACGCGGCATGCTCCGGCGTCTTGATGCTGTACCAGGGATAGCCGGTGACGATCCAACCTTCCGGCGTTTCATCCTTCAGCGGATCGAGATATTCGGGTTCACCGGTCAGGAAACTGACCACCGCGCGATCCCTAAACAGGCCACGGGTATTTCCTTCGCGCACGAGTTTGACCAGATCGGCGCCGAAGGTGACGTTGAGGATGGCTTCCGGATTGGCCGCGGCGACGGCCTGCACCACGGGACCCGCGTCGATCTTGCCCTGCGGCGGCCATTGCTCGTCGACCCACTGAATATCGGGGCGCTTTTCCGACATCAGCTTCTTGAACACCGCGACCGCGGACTGGCCGTATTCATAATTCGGCGCGATCGTCGCCCAGCGTTTTGCCGGCAGTTTTGCGGCCTCTTCCACCAGCATGGCTGCCTGCATGTAGTTGGAGGGGCGCAGCCGGAAGGTATAGCGGTTGCCCTTGGCCCAGGTGATCGCGTCGGTCAGAGGCTCGGCGGCAAGAAAGAAGACCTTCTTCTGGTTGGCGAAGTCGCTGACGGCGAGACCAATGTTGGACAGGAAGGTGCCGGTCAGCATCGCCACGTTCTCGCTCGACACCAGTTCATTGGCCGCGGTCTGCGCGTCGGCGGGCTTGCCTCCGTCATCCTTGGAGATGACAACGAGTTTCTTGCCGTTGATGCCGCCGGCGGCATTGATTTCCTCGACCGCGAGCTGCCAGCCCTTGCGATAGGGCTCGGTAAAGGCGGGAAGCAGCGAGTAAGAGTTGATTTCGCCGATCTTGATCTCGCTCTGCGCCATGGCCGAATGCGCCATGCCGCTGAACAGAATCGCGAACCCCGCGCCCAGGTAGATCTTGCTTCGTTGCATCCCTAACCCTCCAGTGTTGATAAACCAGTTATCGAAGACCGTCCTCGCCCTTGATTTCCGCCGTCGTCAGGCCGCCGACGCGCGGCAGCGGCCTGCCGCTGTCGGTGATCGCGACCGCGACCATGATCTCGTTGGCGCGCGGCGCGTCGTTGATTTGCACTTCCATGCCGTCGAAATGGCTGCGCACGAACGCCGCGTCCTTGTGGCCGAGCGGAATATCGAGCGTCGTGCCCGGCCCGCTGCGCTTCTTCGATGACGGAATCAGCGCCGCGCCCTTGCCGAGGATCTTGCGCACCGGCGCGCCCATCTTCGGGTGCAGGATCGCGGCCGCGTGTTCGAGCTCGCCATTTTCGCCGACCGCAGCCGCCTTGCCGTAGCTCTGCGCCCTGGCGCCATCAATTCCGAGCGCGGCAACGGCCCTTGCCGCGAGCAGCTCGCCGAGTTCCTCGCCGATCGCGATCAGCGGGCTGAGGTCTTCGACATATTTTCCGGCGAACGGATTTTCGATCACGGCGATGGCCGCCGCCCGCCGGGTCGGCGGCGAGACGGTCTGTCCCATCTCCAGCAGCGTTTCCTCGACCACCGTGACGATCTTGCGAATGACCGCGCTCATCGTTGTCAACCTCGTTGCCTGAGTTCTCTGAATTTAGACATGCATCGCGCTTTCCGTTGCGCTGCTGCGGCGTTGGGTTTGCAATCCCGGCATCTCGATCGCCCTCGCCGCCACAATGATCATCTCGCCCTGCAAACGCAATGTGGCGCCGTCGATCAATCCGGCCGCGAGCTGCCTTCGCGCGCAAGCCGCGCCGGCTTCGAGCGCATCCTCGATTTCGCCGGCTGACAATTCGCCGACGCCGCGGGTGACAAGCCGCGCGCCGAGATCGCTGTCCGGCTGCAGATCTCGGGCCGGGCAGCGAACGATGCCAGGGTGTCCGGGCAAATCGACTGAATTGGCAATGATGGTGGCGGCAGCGTCGGCCTGCGACGCGGTCCGCGCCAGTACGGTGACGGCGTCGGCAATGCCGAGCGAAAAACTGCGTCCGTGACGCCCACTGGTCGCGACCCCTTGCGTGGGGTCATCGTGACCGATGATCATGGTTCGCATCAAACCGGGCTGGTCGGGCCGGTCCGCCAGACCCACGGTAAAACGTTCTCCGTCCGCCAGATGCAGCGCGATGTCGCCGCCATTGTTGACATAAGCGCGCTCAAGCTGCGCCTCACGCAGCATTGCGCCGAGAATCTCTTCCGCGACGGCGCCTGCGACCGCCGCCATCGGCGTGATGAAATGTTCGGCGGCAAAAGGCGCCACCGCCGCATGCATGCGGCGAGCCACCGTGCCCCGCAGCAGGCACCGCGTGGGGTCGGCTGCTTGGCGCAATTCCGGCAGTTCATCGCAGAGTTGATCGAGCAGACCGGTAAAGCGGTGTGCCGCGGCGTCATAAGCCAACCGCACGTTCGCCTCGCCGCCGCGCGCTTCCACGATCAGGTCGATCGGGCCGTCCTGCAGGTGAAGCCGCCTCCCATCAGCCAGAAAACTGATTTGCGGGCGTCTCGTCATGCGCGCGGTCCCGGCGTCGGTGGCTGCGAAGGCATCTGGCGGATTTCGGTATTGTCCTTCAGCGACGCCAGCGGACGAACATGATCCATATGGCCGCCCAGCGCCGCATAATCCGACAGCCGCAACGTGAACTCGATCGGCGCCACCAGCGCCGGCGTCGGAACATAGCCGAACGCGCCCGCCGGCAACCGCGTGACATCAACCATGAAGGTGATGCCGCCGCCCGGCCAGACATAGACCGGCGCGCCGCCGCTCGTGACGCGTGTCAGCGCGTCCTTCACCGAGCGCGTCAGCCGCACCGGATTGTCGGTGACTCCAGCCCGCAGCGACCCGCCCGCCCCGCCCATAAAGAGCACCGTGCATAGCGCCGGTTCGCAGTTCTCCCGGATCCGCTCGACCGATTGCTTGAGATCGGCCGGCATCTGCTTCTCGATCGGCTTGAGCGTCTCGTCGAGTTCGTAATAGGCCGCGTGCTCGCCGGTCGTGCTGACCATCAGCATGGTCATACCGGGACGCGCGGTCTTCGGATCGAACGGGCCCAGCACCGACAGCGGGTCGGAGATCATGGTGCCGCCCCAGCCGGTGCCGGGCTCGGCGACCTGGAAATAACGGCCGGGCGTCGAGCGCCGTCCCTTCATCTTGATTCCGGTGTCGGGAATATCGAGCAGCTTGCCGGCCTGGTGCTCGCTGAGAACGCCGGTGATGTGGTCATCGACCACCACGACCTCGTCGACCTTGCCGTGCCATTGCTTGGCAAACATGCCGATCGTCGCCGAGCCGCAGCCGACCCGCATGCGCTCCTCGGCCACGCCGTTGACGATCGGCGGATAACCGGCCTGCACCACCACGGTCGCACCGCCGTCGATGGTGAGTTCGACCGGCTTGCAGTTGCTCAGATCCATCAGCGCGTCGCAGGTGACGCGGCCTTCTTTCTTGGAGCCGCCGGTGAGATGATGAACGCCGCCCAGCGACAGCATCTGCGAGCCGTATTCGCTGGTCGTCACGTGGCCGATCGCCTCGCCCTGCGCGCGGACCGTCGCCGTCTCGGGTCCGAGATAACGGTCGGTGTCGATCTTCACCTTGACGCCGCAATAACTGAAGATGCCTTCGGTCACCACGGTGACCATGTCGACGCAGTCGATTTCCGAAGACACGATGAAGGGCGCCGGCTTGTAGTCGGGATAGGTGGTGCCGGCGCCGATGGCGGTCACGAAAACGCTGGGCTCGCGCACGATCTTGCCGTCCCAGTCGCCGCCGGCCTGAAACGGCACCAGCCGCCCGCCATGGGACACCGTTCGCTCCAGAACGATATGAGGGTCGACGCGGACCAGTTCGCCATTGTGATTGGCGTAGCGGTCGCAGGCCCCCGCCGCGCCTGGCCTGATGTAGCACATGACCGGACACGCATCGCAGCGGATCTTGTCGGTGGCAGCCTCAGTCGCATCAGTCATGCATGAACGAGCTCACAAGCCAGCGTCAAACTGTCCAACGCCTGGATTGACAACGATGTACGTTGTCCCAAACCAGGCAAATCGAGACGGTGTTCGGCATATCGCGGCCGGGACACTTTGTTCGTATACGAATGATGTTGCGCGTGCAGCAAAATACTGTCAAGCGCCGCCGGCCGCGAAAACACGCCCCTGCCGAATAAAAGCTCAGTTGCCTCCCATCTCTGTTCATAAACCGGGCACAAGCATCGGCCGGGAATGGCATGCTTGCACGTTTGTATGCAAACGGTATCCTCACACGGATCTACCGCGCAGTTTGCAGCGCAACGACCGGGCCGGAACCACAGGCATGACGCAGACCCCGATCCGCCTCGCAGTCAACGGCAGGATCCATCACGTCGACGCCGCTCCCGATACCGCGCTGCTTTACGCATTGCGCAACGATCTGGAATTGAACGGGCCGAAATATGGCTGCGGGCTTGGCGAATGCGGCGCCTGCGCCGTGCTGATCGACGGCATCGCCGCCCGCTCCTGCGTGATCCCGATCAGCGGCTGCGTCGAGCGCGACATCGTGACGCTCGAGGGCCTCGGTTCGCGCGATCATCCCGATCCGGTGCAGGCCGCCTTCATCGGCGAACAGGCGGCGCAATGCGGTTACTGCCTCAACGGCATGATCATGACGACGAAAGCCCTGCTGATGCGCAACCCGCGGCCCTCCGAGACCGAGGCCCTGGAGGCGTTGCGCTACAATCTTTGCCGATGCGGCGCACATGTTGAAATCATGCGCGCGGTGATGCGGGCGGCGGGTCATGTCGTGGAGGCGCTGGATTGATGACCGCGCCGGCTTCGGACGATCGCGAACTTGAGCCGGGATCGTTGTCGATCGTTCGCCCCGCCGTTCCAGGTGCGGCAGGCGTAGTCGAGACCTTCATCAAGATAACCGCAGATGGTTCGGTCACCGCCTTCAACGGCCATGTCGACCTCGGGACCGGCATTCGCACCGCGCTCGGACAAATCGTCGCCGAGGAACTCGACGTGTCCTTTGCACGCGTCGTCGTCGTGCTGGGCGACACCTCGCGCGTGCCCAATCAGGGCCCAACCATCGCCAGCGAGACCATCCAGGTATCAGCGGTGCCCTTGCGCAACGCCGCGGCGCAAGCGCGGCAGTTTTTGCTGGCCCGTGCTGCGGAACGGCTCGAACTTCCCGCGGCAGATCTATCGGTGGAAGATGGCCTGGTCCGCAGCCGCGACAACCGCAGCGTCAGCTACGGCGAACTGATTGCCGGCGAGACGATCCGCCTTGAACTGGCGGAGGACGTTGAGGTCAAGGCGGTCGATGCCTACACCATTGTCGGGCAGTCGGTGCCGCGCACCGACCTGCCGGCGAAGGCGACCGGTGAACTGGTCTACGTTCACGACGTGCGTCTGCCCGGCATGCTCCACGGCCGCGTCGTTCGCCCGCCCTACGCCGGCGTCGATTCCGGCCCGTTCGTCGGCACCAGCCTGATCGCGGTCGACGAGACCTCGGTGAGCAATATTCCCGGGCTGGTCGCGGTGGTCACGATCGGCGATTTCGTCGGCGTCATCGCCGAACGCGAGGAAAACGCGGTCAAGGCGGCTGCGCAACTGAAGATCAGTTGGAAGCCGACGCCGACGCTGCCCGATCTGAAGGACGTCGAGACCGCGCTGCGCGCCCATCCCTCGATGCCGCGAACCCTGATCGACAAAGGCGACGTTGACGCGGCCCTTGCCGCTGCCGCCAAGCCGATGCAGCGGACCTATATCTGGCCGTACCAGATGCACGGTTCGATCGGGCCGTCCTGCGCCGTTGCAGATTATCAAGACGGTCACATCAGGGTGTGGTCCGGCACGCAAAATCCGCACATCCTGCGCGCCGACCTGGCGCTGTTGCTGCAACGGCCGGATGCCGAAATCGATGTGATCCGGATGGAAGCCGCCGGCTGCTACGGCCGCAACTGCGCCGACGACGTTTCGGCCGATGCGGTTCTATTATCGCGCGCCGTCGGCCGTCCCGTCCGCGTACAGCTGACGCGCGAGCAGGAGCACGCCTGGGAGCCGAAGGGCACCGCGCAGCTGATGGACGTCAGGGGCGGCCTGCGTGCCGATGGCAGCGTCGCCGGCTACGATTTTGCGACACGCTATCCGTCTAACGGCGCGCCCACTCTGGCGCTGCTGCTGACGGGGGCGGTTGCGCCGGTCCCTGATGTGTTCGAGATGGGCGACCGCACCGCGATCCCGCCTTACGACTACGACGCTATGCGCGTGGTCGCGCACGACATGCCCCCGATCGTTCGCGCGTCGTGGCTTCGCGGCGTCTCGGCGTTGCCGAACACGTTTGCCCACGAATCCTATATCGACGAGCTGGCAACCGAGGCTGGTGTCGATCCGATCGAATATCGCCTGCGGTATCTCAGGGATAAGCGCGCCGTCGATCTGGTCAACGCCGTAGCCGAGCGCGCCGGCTGGAGCCCGCGTCCCGTCCGGCAAGAGCCGATAGCCGAGGGCGATGTCGTGCGCGGGCGCGGTTTTGCTTACGCGCTCTATGTGCACAGCAAGTTTCCGGGCTACGGCGCGGCGTGGTCGGCCTGGATCGCCGACGTCGCCGTCAACAAGGCCACCGGCGATGTCAGCGTGACCCGCGTGGTTGCCGGTCAGGATTCCGGCCTGATGATCAACCCCGAGGGCGTCCGTCACCAGATCCACGGCAACGTCATCCAGTCGACCAGCCGGGCGCTGATGGAAGAGGTTTCGTTCGACCGCAATTCGGTGACGAGCCGCGAATGGGGCGCCTACCCCATCATCAAATTCCCCGATATTCCCAAGATCGACGTGTTGATGCTGCCGCGGCAGGACCAGCCGCCGCTCGGCGTCGGCGAATCCGCATCCGTCCCGAGCGCCGCGGCGATTGCGAACGCCATCTTCGATGCAACCGGCGTGCGTTTTCGGGAATTGCCGTTCACGCCGGAACGAATTCTTGCGGGGTTGCGCGGCGAACAGAGTGTCGCACCAGGCGCATTGCCATTAACGGCGGCCAAGCCTCCAGCTTCGGCCGACAAGTGGCAAAATCCATTCGCCCGCCGACGCGGTGCCTTTGCGACGATCGCGGCGTTATGTACCGCAGCGGTCGGCATCGCCATCGCCGTGCTGCCGTGGCGGTCGATCGCGCCGATCGCACGGCCGGATGCGTCGGTCTATTCGGCCGCCACCATTGCCCGCGGCCGGCAACTGGCCGCGCTCGGCGATTGCGCGGTTTGCCATACTTCGGCAGATGGGGCGGTCAATGCGGGCGGCCGGGCGATCGAGACGCCGTTCGGGACCATCTACAGCACCAACATCACGCCCGATCCCGAGACCGGCATAGGCGGCTGGTCCTATCCCGCCTTCGAGCGCGCCATGCGCGAGGGCATCCATCGCGATGGCCGGCATCTTTATCCGGCATTTCCCTATCCGCATTTCGCCAAGGCAACCGATGCCGACCTGCAGGCGCTCTACGCGTATCTGATGGCGCAGGCGCCGGTGCATGCCGGGAATCCCAAGACCCAGCTCGCCTTTCCGTTCAATTGGCGTCCGCTGATGGCGGGATGGAACGCGCTGTTCCACCAACCCGCCATATTCGAAGCCGACGCGACGAAATCGGAAGTTTGGAATCGCGGCGCCTATCTGGTCGAAGGCCTCGGCCACTGCGGCGCCTGCCACTCGCCGCGCAATGCGCTCGGCGCGGAAAAAGCCAAAGCCTATCTGGCCGGCGGGTTCGCGGAAGGCTGGGAGGCGCCGGCGCTGACGTCGCTTTCGCAGGCGCCTATTCCCTGGAGCGAGGACGAATTGTTCGCCTATTTGCGCTCCGGCGAATCCCGCTTTCACGGTGTCGCCGCCGGCCCAATGGCGCCGGTGGTGAAAGAACTCGCTGGCTTACCCGACCAGGACATCCGCGCCATGGCGGTTTACCTCGCCTCGTTCAGCGAGAGCGCCATCGGTCAACCGGCCCAGGACGTGCGGGCCGCCCAACTCGAGACCTTGACCAGCACCAGGGTGGCTTCGGCATCGGCTCCCGGCGCACGGCTTTATGAGGGCGCCTGCGCGGTTTGCCATCAAGTCGGCGGGCCGCCTTTGTTCGGCAGCCGGCCATCGCTGGCGCTGAACAGCAATCTGCATAGCGCCGTGCCGGACAATTTGATCCAAGTGATCCTGCACGGCATTACTGCTCCGGTGTCGAGCGATCTCGGCTACATGCCGGCCTTCAAGGACAGCATGACCGACGATCAACTCGCCGAACTCGTCTCCTACCTGCGGCAGCAATTCGCCCCGGACAAGCCGCCCTGGACCGGTGTGCGCGCAGCCGTCAGCCGGGCCAGAGGCTAGCTAACGCACCGAACAACCGCTGCATGGCAACGGCGGGCACCGCCCGCCGTTTTCGTCCAATGCCGTCGTTACGCAACAACTTATCTATTCCCGGCAACGCGCCGAACCGGCCGCGCGTCGCGTTGTCTCGGCTGCACGGGCACGGCTCCGATTTGTGGTCGGCCAGCGGCGTCCATTCTGGACGCCATCGCCAGCAATGCGTTGCGATCAACCTTGCTCAACGCGTTGCGCGGCATTTCCTCGATGATCAAAAGCCGCTCCGGAACCTTATAGGATGCAAGCCGTCTCGCGGCCTCGCTGAGAATTTCGGAAAGGACCGTATCCTTCGTCCCGTCGGCGAGCTTTACGAAACCGAACACGCGCTGTCCGAATACCGCATCCGGTATTCCCACCACGGCGGCTTGCTCGACCGCGGAATGCGAGGCGACCAGCGCCTGCTCCACCTCGGGAGGCGAGATATTGGTGCCGCCGCGAATGATGATGTCTTTCTTGCGGGATACGAACCAGAGCTCATCGTTCTCGCCGCGCCGCATCAGATCCCCGGTATGATACCAGCCGGCCTTCAGGCATTCCTCTGTCGCTCGAGGATCGTTCCAATAACCTTCGAACACATTCGCCCCGCGGATCAGAAGTTCTCCGGGTTCGCCGTCGGCGACATCAGCGCCATTTTCGTCCACCAACCGGATTCGGGCACCTTTCTGGATCCGCACGACCGGTCCACGTTGCAGGCCGAAAGTCAGGGATCCCACGGCTTCCGTTGCAGCCCAAAAATTGCGGAGATGTACGCCAAAGGTCGATGTAACCTGATCCTGCAGATCGATCGGGCAGACATCCGCCCCGGTCAGGCAGATTCGCAGGGAACCCAGATTGCGCGGCTGGGCTCGCTGACTCTCGAGAAGCGCCGCATACTGGGCCGGGAAGCCGATACACCAGGTGCAGCCATGGCGTTCGATGGTGTCCAGCACAGCGTCGGCGTCAAAGCCTTCGAGCAGGACGAAAGGGGCGCCGAACTGAACGAAGGACAGAAGGCAGATGAGCCCGCTCATATGCGCCATGGGCAGCGGCAGGAGCATGACGTCATCGTCCGAAAATCCCCAGTGCCCGACGATCAGATCCACCGATTCGGATAGCGTTGCCGGCGTATGAACCACGAATTTCGGCTGGCCGGTCGTCCCCGAGGTATTGATCAGCACGGCAGGCTTGTACGATGCGGCCGGGAATCGCAAACTCCCGTTACTGGCCTCGTCAAACAGCCCTTCCCAGGGCTGGACGCCGTGATCCTCAAAGGTCCCGTTGACGATGAAGCGCTTGTTCCTGGGGAGAATTGAAGCGTCAACGGGTGCAACATTCTCGTAGAGCCCGATTTCGCCAATATAAATTGCCGGTTTCAACCGCTGCAGGAGGGGGGCGAGTTCGGCGAATTTGAAGGCCGTGCGCAATGGGGCCGCGATGGCCCCCAATTTAAAGCAGGCATAGTACGCGATGATCATTTCGGGACGGTTCATCATATGAAGGACGACGCGATCACCCGGTCCGATACCGCGCTTAGCCAGTCCGCGCGCGAGCCGTTCAGCTTCGATCGCAAGCCGCTTGTAAGTCCAGACCTGTTCGCCGAAGACGAATGCAGTACTTTGTGGCCGGGTTTCCGACTGGCGTAGGAGGGCGTCCATGGGGGTCATTTTCATTGGCTGGTCTCCGGTTGCTGATATGTGACAGCTAGCCTGGACCGGCCGCACTACGGCCCGATTTCAGCTTCGGAAGAAATGGTTGCAATCGTAGCCGAGTGGGCCAACAGGTGGCGGAAACCGGATAAACCTCGCTCGCCCCCCGGAGCGGGATCGGACGGCGATCAGGCCGGACGGCCGTCCCTCAGGCGGCCGGGGCGTTGGCAGCCGACGGGCGCAACCGAAAGCCACTGGTTGCAGGGCTCCCGGCGAGCTAGAGTTGTAATATGGCAGTCACAGATATTGCATCCCGGACCTACAATCACGGCTGGCGGCTCGATCCGATCGTGCGCAGCCTGCTCGATACCGATTTCTACAAGCTGCTGATGGTGCAAATGATCCGGGAATTCTACCCGAACACGCGCACCACCTTTTCGGTCATCAATCGCAGCCGGCACGTCCGGCTCGCCGAGGTGATCGACGCGGGCGAGCTTCGCGCCCAGCTCGATCACGCCCGCAGTATCCGCTTCAGCAAGAAAGAGCTGATCTGGCTTGCCGGCAATACCTTCTATGGCAAGACCCAGATGTTTTCGCCGGACTTCATCAACTGGCTCGCCGCGTTCCGCCTTCCCGAATATGAGCTGCACAAGGTGGATGGCCAATACGAATTGCATTTCCATGGGCCCTGGACCCACACCACGATGTGGGAGATTCCGGCGCTTGCGATTCTCAATGAGTTGCGCTCGCGCCAGGTGACCAAGGGACAGGGGCGATTTGTCCTCGACGTTCTCTATGCCCGAGCCAAAGCCAAGCTTTGGGCCAAGGTCGAGCGTCTGCGCAAATTGGACGGCTTGCGCCTTTCCGATTTCGGCACGCGGCGGCGCCATGGTTTCCTGTGGCAGCGCTGGTGCGTCGAGGCGGTCAAGGAAGGCCTGGGGCCGTCCTTTACCGGCACCTCCAACATCTTGCTGGCAATGGACAACGATCTCGAAGCGATCGGGACCAATGCCCATGAATTGCCGATGGTGGCCGCGGCCCTCGCGAACGACGATACTGAATTGCGCTGGGCGCCGTATCGCGTCCTGGATCAGTGGCGCCATACCTATGGCGGCAATCTTCTGATCGCCCTTCCCGACGCCTTCGGCACCACGTCATTCCTGCGGGATGCGCCCGAATGGGTGGCGGACTGGACCGGCTTTCGACCGGACAGTGCGCCGCCGATCGCGGCAGGCGAAGAAATCATCAAATGGTGGAAGCAGAAGGGCCGCGACCCCAGGGAGAAGCTCTTGGTGTTTTCCGACGGAATGGATGTCGGATCGATCGAGGAAACCTACCGTCACTTTGCGGGACGGGTGCGGATCAGTTTCGGCTGGGGCACCAACCTGACCAACGATTTCGTGGGCTGCGCGCCTGACGGCTCGGTCGATCTCGACCCGATCTCGATCGTCTGCAAGGTGACGTCGGTCGACGGCAGGCCCGCCGTGAAACTCTCGGACAATCCGGAAAAGGCTACCGGTGACTTGTCCGAAGTTGACCGCTATCTGCGCGTGTTTGGAAACGCAGGCCGGGTGCGCAGCGCTGTGCATGTCTGAGGAGCGGCACAAACGATCCCGGGATATGGCGAGAACGGAGTTTTCACCGGCAGCCATGGCTTGATGTATGACAACTTCGGAACGGTTATCTGGCGATTGATTTTTTGGCGGAACGTTCGCTCGCTTTCGGCGCCGGCAGCGGTATCGCGGAGAAAACGTTGTCAGGATCGAAGCGCTGCTTGACCTCCCGCAACCGGTCAATATTGGCGCCGTAGGCCAGCGCGATTTGATCGTGTTCGTCCGGACCCAGAAGATTGGCATAGCCGCCGGGCAGCGCGGCCGTCGCCAACACCCGCGACAGGTGACGCGCCCACTCTCGATGGACACCGCCATTTTGTTCGTCGCCGGGCTCCCACGCCGCGATAGCCTCGACCAGGAAATGTTCCCGCCGTATTCCGAAGGCGGATGCATTCACGGGAATCCGCGTCGGCGCACCGTGGAAATGATGTAGCGCAATCATCGTGAAGCGTGATGTTCTCTTGCTCCCGGCCGCGACCAGCGATACGATGACATTGGACGACAGTTCGGCGAGCCACCGTGTCTGCAGCGCATAGTGTCTGCCGTTTACTACCTCGGCATCGAACATCGCCAGATGATCGAGGCAGCTCATGACATCGATCCGGGTCATGATCGGCGTGCCCAGGTCTTTCAGACCGTCCATAACCTGCGCGCCTTCCGCGGGGTCGCCGCTCCAGGTTGGCGCGAGAAACAGCACCGGTACGCAGTCCGGTCCCGAGAGAACACCGGCTGTCACCGCGAATTCATCAGGAGCCGACGCAACCATTGTTGCGTAGCGTAGCAGTACTGTCTCGGCCTCGGACCATGGAAACAGAATCAGTCCTGCCAACAACTCACTAACCGGATGCAGGCGGATGCGCATCGAGGTCACGACGCCAAAATTGCCGCCGCCGCCGGACAAAGCCCAGAACAGGTCGGGGTGCTGGAACGCATCCGCGATGATGCTTCGTCCATCGGAGAGGACAATCTCGGCGCCAAGCAGGTTGTCGAGCGCGAGACCAAATCGCGGACTGAGCGGACCGTATCCGCCGCCGAGCGTGAGGCCGACCATGCCGACCCCGCCGCAATTGCCGGTGACGGCGGTTAAACCGTGCGGAGCCGCCGCGGCGACCACATCCTTGGCTCGGGCGCCGACTTCGACAGTTGCAACCCGCGCCGTTGCATTCACGGTTACCCGCCGCATCGCAGAGAGGTCGATGACCAGACCTTCGTGGCGCAGGGCTCGCCCGGCCCAGTCGTGCCCGCCGCCCCGCACCGAGAGCGGAAGCTGATGGGCCTGCGCAACGCGCACCGCCGCCTTGACGTCCTCCTGGGTCTCGCAGATCGCCAGAAGCGCCGGCCGGTGATCCACCGCACCATTCCAGATCTGCCGGGCGGATTCATAGGCATCGTCCCCGGGCACCACAACCTTGCCTCGCATCGCCGTGCGGAGTTCGCGCGCCGCGGCGAGTTCGGGCCTGGCTGTCTTGCGCATCGTTTCCATCTCAATCTCCCAACTGATGACGGGAGTGAGAATCGGGAGAACGCGCTACCTCGCGATTTCGGCAATGGAAAATTACGTTACGGCCGTAACAGTGCGCAGTGCGCTTTTCTCATGCGACCAGCAATGCGTTAAGGAACTGGTTGCCGAGCAGCGGGTTCGCGGTTCCGCGACCCACTCAATGCGCCAGGGAATATGCCGCCCGCGGGGGGCCCGGCGGTAGTTTCGCTTCACGCCTGTTCAGCTCCGAACAATGATCGAGCGCCACGGCGATTTCCGCAGCAACAATCGGCCAATGCACGACGTCGGCGATACCGGCCACCATGAGAGCATCGGCACCGATTTCTCCAGTCGATTTCGTCGCCAGCACGACCGGCAGACGGGGCGCGGCTTGATGCAGCGCGGTCGCCAGTTCAAGCGATGCAACAGTCGACCCGAGATGGCCGACGACCAGCACATCGAACCGCTCCGATGCTGATCGGCATGCGGCCAGCGCCGAATCCTTGTCTGTGAATCCGACGGGCTCATAGCCGAGGGCCGCCAACATCTCCTCTTCCCTCAGCAGCTGGCTGCTGTCGTCGGCCACCATCAATACGGTTTCGCCGCGTCCCAGTGCAAGCGCTGGCGCATCCACCTGAGGCGCCGGCGTGGCCGTCGCCAGGCAGCGCAGCCAAATCTCGAAACAACTGCCCACGCCCGGGGTACTCGCAACGTACATCGCTCCGCCATGCTCGCGCACGATCTCGCGTACCGTCGCCAGTCCGAGCCCGTTCCCACCCGAACGCGTGGTAAAGAATGGCTCGAAGATCTGAGCCATCGTGGGCCCGTCCATGCCACGGCCGGCGTCTCTCACCGCGATGCTGACATAACGGCCCGGTTCAAGCTCGCCATGGGTAAGGCGGCGCGCTTCGGAGACTTCGTGCACCGTGGTCTCGACCTCGATGCGTCCGGTATTTCCCATTGCCTGCGCCGCGTTGTTGCAGAGATTGAGGATCACCTGCAGCAGTTGGGCGAATTCGCCGGAAACGATGGCAGCCGCCGGCGGCTCATGGATCACGAGTTCCATCGTCGGCGGCAGCGAGACATTCAGCAGCGAGGCCGCCTCTGCAACCAGAGTCCCCGCGCTCAGGGCCCTCCGACTCGCATCGCGCGGGCGCCCGAAAGTCAGAATCTGATCGACAAGATCACGCGCCCGCTCCGCTCCAAGGCGTATCGCATCGAGACTGTGACGTGGCCGGGCATCGGAAGCGAGTTGCTCTTCTATCACTTCCGAATGGCCGAGAATTCCTCCGAGGATATTGTTGAAGTTATGAGCGATACCACTGGTGAATGTACCTACCGTCTCCATGCGGCGCGCCTGCTGCAGGCGCTGCTCCAGCCGGGCTCGTTCCTTTTCCATGGAGTGCCGCTCAACGGCGTGGACAATGGTATCGAGAGCCATGCGCAGGAGACTGAGTTCGCCGGCCGCCGTAATGCGGCAAGGCCGGCCAATCGCATCAAAACCCAGCACGAAGCCGGTACCGTCCTTGTCGACGTTGGTCACGCACGCCCATCCCCCGAGGCCAAGGGCAAGGCACGCTTCCTTGTTTACACCGGGAGGCATCCAATCGACGCGCGGAACCTGGATAATTCCATCGACGGCGGGGCCGAACCGGGCCGCAAGGGCCGGCGCGCGCTCCGGCCATCCCGGCGGAAAGCTCTTTCCCGCCTTGCACCAGGCATGCACCCGCGGGGTTGGACCGGACATCACAAAATAACCGCGGTCAGAGCCGACGCATTCCGCCATATCGCCGAGCGCCCGGTCAATCTCGGCACCGATATTCTGAGGCGGCGCGTTGATGAAACGCATCGAGATACCCGCGATCACATGCTCGAACGCGGCGCGGCGCTGAAGCACGTTCGCCCGCGCCCGGAGCCGCAGGCCAAGGTAAACCAGCAGCCCGACCAATAGCAGCGATGTCCCGTAAAGCGCCCGACGGAACTGTCGCGCGGTCGTCCTCGACGCGCTTTGGCGTATCAGGACCATGGTGCGAAGGCTGTCCTGGTCGCGCTTTCGCGGCAAAGCGCGCATCGCTTTCAACGTATTGTCGACGGCGGGAAGCAGGTCATGAAGCAGCCGTCCATGCGCCAGCAATCCTCCCACGACATCACCATCACCAGCTGTGGAAGCCCGCTGTAAGGCGAGTTCATCCAACCGATCCTTAACGTCGCGGACAGCCGCCGAAGAGGTATCGAGGGTGAGGTGCAGCATCGCGGCCGAGGCGGCAGTGACTGCCGGACCCAGATCCGATGACTCCAAACGGACGCCGAACCGTCCGAAAAAGGAAAGCGAATTGTGCAACAGGGCGTTGTCGCTCTTGAATTGTTCGACCAGTTCCTCCTGCCGGTCGATCGACGCCGCCAGTTGATCCACCGCCGCCGTCGTCTCGGTATCGATGGCCGCCGTCTTGCGCAATTGACCGAGCGAATCGTGCAGTGCGTTGATCTCCCAAACCAACGGATCGTAGTTGCGCAGCGTGCCGGCGCGCGCGCTGAAGACATCGCGATACAGTGCGCTTTCTATCATTGCGAAACGGTCGAGTTCGCCGAGGGCACGGTCGAACAGCTCCGCTTCCGGATTGATCGCGCGTACTGAGAGCCAGGTAAGCAGCAGAACGAGAACGGGAACCATCGCCGCGGCGGGTGTTACCTTCATGGTTGCGCTCCAGCGACAGGTGCGCCGCGATAGGTCCCGGTCAGCGTGCGCAGGAAGGCGACGATGGCATCGATTTGCGCGGCGGACAGCGTTCGATCCAGCTGCGCTGCGGCCATTTTGCGCACGGCCTCGTCAAGGGTCGGTGTGCTGCCGTCGTGAAAATAGGGCGCCGTCGTCGCGACATTGCGCAGGCTCGGTACCCGCACGATCTCCGGCTTTGCCTGGACGAGCGGGCGGAATATGCCCTGCCGCTCGAACAGATTGCCCCCGACATTCGCGCCCTGATGGCAAGAACTGCAGCCGAGCGACTTGAACAGTTGATAGCCGTCCAATTCCTCGGTCGAAAGCGCCGACGTGTCCCCACCGAGCCAACGATCAAACCGGCTGCCCGGCGTGAGCAAGGATTCTTCAAAAGTCACCAGCGCGTCCAGGAAGCTGGACCGATCCGGGGCCCGACCGTAGGCCGCGCGAAACTGCCGCACCATTTCCGGATCGGCGTTCAGCTTCCCGACAACCTCGTCAACGCTCGTCCGCATATTCGCCGGATTTTCCAGCGACGACTCGGCCTGGGCTGCGAGAGCCCGAAAATTACCCTCCCAGTTAAGCCGAAAGCTGAGCGCCGCATTGAAGACGGTCAGCGTGTCGAAGGGAGCGTTCGAACCGTCACGGGCCGTCATGGTTCGACCCCCGCCGGCGCCATTGGTTCGCAGGTCGTGACACGAAGAGCATGCGAGTTTTCCGTCACCGGACAGGCGTGGGTCGCCGAACAATCGCTCTCCCAGCGCCAATTTCCGCGGATCGGCCGCAGGCGGCGGCGGAATCGGTGTTATCGGTTCCTGGTCTGCCAACGGCTTTGCGTCCGGGGTCCGATTGTCGGAAACCTGCGCGGCCGACGCGGTCGCCAGAAGCAGCAATCCCAGACAGATCCACAGCAACCGGCAATGCGCGCGCAAGGCTGTCGGCACCACGGGCCCGCGCGCAAATGAAATTTTAAAATGGTGTGGCTGACACGAGGCCGGCGACCACGATCCTATCATTCCCGGCGACCTCCGCGCCCGGCAAGGTATTCGATGTCAGCGCAAGAAATTCCGGCGTCGTTCGGGGATCGATGGTTGAGAACCCGCGATACGGTCGCCAGCCGGGCACCGGGATCTCCCCGCCCGGATTGCGCACCGCCCGCCGGATCTCCGCCGTCTGCGGATTTGCCGGAGTCGAGAAAGCACGGATCCATCGCCACGGCATAGGCGGCGCAGCCCGCGAGAACCTCTGCGATCGTCCATGACATGACCACGAGCAGGAGACGCGGAAAGGCGACCTCGCCGCACGCGGCAAAGCCCAAGACTGCCTTCGTCACAAACCCGGTCGCGGCGCCGGCGATCGCGCGCCACGCCGTATGTTCCGCTGACGACGTCCGCAGCGTTTGGTTGTCGCCGTTGAGCCGATCCTGAGCCGGCGGGCGCGGAAGCTGGCGGTATGATCGGCCGCGCAGCCACGCGGCGCCGGATTGTCCACCGGGCGCGGTGCGGGCTTCCGCCGCAGAGTATCGCCGAGATATTGCTTTCTCGTCTGTGTATTTGGCGTGCGTGAGCGACGATGGCTCGCCAGCTAACCGGTTCTGGAACTGCATGGACCTCTCCCAAGAGCTGTTGGCTCGGGAGATTCTGCCTTGGCTATATTGCCGCATCATTCCAGTGCGTGAGATTGAGGTTACCGCCGTAACGCGGCGCGCCGCTGTTCCGCTTCGGGAGGCAGGTCGCCCTGCGAATTGCGGGGTTCGCCCCGCGGTCTCCTCCCGTTGCCTTCGACAGGCCGTCATCAGAGTTGTTCGACGGGCAACGCAAACACATAGCCGACGCCGCGTTCGGTCAAGATCACGCGCGGCGCATTTGGATCGGTCTCCAGTTTACGCCGCAAGCGCAGCACCTGCACGTCGATGCTGCGGTCGAAGACATCTTCATGGATGCGGGTTGCCTGCAGAAGATGTTCGCGGGAGAGCGGTCGTTGCGGGGCATCGAGAAACGCGATCAGCAGGCCGTATTCGCCCTTGGTCAGCACGACCTGCGTTCCGCTGGAATCGCTCAGCCGCCGGCTGCGCCGATCGAGCTGCCAGACGCCAAACCGGCAGCGGCCTCTTTCCGAGTCGCGCTGAACGGTCGCTTGTCCGGCTTCCCGCCGCCGCAGCACCGCCCTGATGCGCGCCACAAGTTCTCTCAAACCGAAGGGCTTGGTGATGTAGTCATCCGCGCCCAATTCCAGTCCGACCACGCGGTCGATCTCATCGCGACGATGTCCGGTGGTGATGATCACCGGAACATCGGATCGCGAGCGGATCTCACGCAGCAGGTCGAGCCCATCCTCCTGGCCAAGCCGCAGATCGAGGATGACCAGGCTGGGTTCGTCGCTGGCGAACAGGCCGGCTACTTCCTCGCGTCCCGAGGCCGAGATGGCGTGGATGCCGTGTTCTCTGAGGTAATTCATCACCAGATGCCGCATGGTGCGGTCGTCTTCGACGACAAGGCATGTCGGCTGGCTTCGTTCCACCCTGTTGTGTTGCTCGGACTGGTTGAATGACTCGGCGCCATTTCTGCCAAGTGCGCTTGCTTCGCTGCGCGCGGTTTGGCTGCCGCGGTTGGCTACGATAAATTCGGCCCTCACCGTCATCTGCACTATCTCCGACGCCATTAAAAAATAAAGCTATCGAACACCGCATACTGCATTGCAGCACATTACCAGAGACAATCTCCATCGTTAGTAACATTGACGCGATGATCAGAGTCGGACTATTCCTAGCAGAGTGATCACTTACTCGGGGCGATGGGATGGCCGACGGCCAAAACGCCGGAATCAGCCGGCGTGAGGAATATGCGGAAGCGACGCGGTGCGCGATCGTGGCGGCGGCCCGTCGGCTGTTCAGCGAGCGCGGCTATTTTGCGACCAAGGTCGACGATATCGCTGCCTCGGCGCGGGTAGCCCCTGCGACCGTTTATGCCGTGTCCGGAGGCAAGCAGGGCCTGCTACGCACCCTGATGGAGACCGCAATCACCGATCCGATCGTCCAGACGACCATCGGACGCGTTGAGGAGCTGGACGACCCTGCGGCCATTCTCAGCCTGGTTTCGGCCACCGTTCGAAATATGCGGGAGGAGTCCGGCGACGTCATGCGTGTGCTGCTCAACACCGCGCCGCACGACAAGGCGGTCTTCGAAAACCTGGCCATTGCCACAGCCCGTTACCGCAGCGCTTTCGAGCCGATCGCCCGGCGTCTCATGGATCTGGGCGCCTTGCGTGAGGATCTCGAACTGACCGACGCGATTGATGTGTTCTGGTTCTATTTCGGCTATTCCGGGCTGTTCACTCTGCATGACGAGAATGGCTGGAGTTTTGAGCGGGCTGAACACTGGCTCTGCCGCGAGGCCAGCAGAGCCTTGCTGCGCGACCACACCTCGCCCCAAGCCGGCAGAAAAACGCGTTGATCGCGGACGCCGCCAAGCTGATCGCGATCGACGGCTGCAGCCTCGACACTCGGGAGTAACGACCGCGCCATTGGGAACTGCCACCTGCGATGTTTCGTCGAACGACGGCGCAGGGCCCTTATCCTCAGCCCGTCAAATAACCAGCGCGTCAAAAAAATTCGGAGGTGGCCACCGATGTTGCGCGCAGTCCCCGAAGGGGACCTTTGTCACAACCGGCGGTCCACCTCCGTGGAAATACGGAACTGTCGCTTTCGCTTATTTGCGGGCCGCGCAGGCGTACATGTTGATTTCCATGCCGACCGGCACTTCAACGATTTTTGGAGTCTTCCAGGCCATTGAGATCTCCCTTGCTGCCGGGACGACAGATTGTCATCCCGGCACGACGATAGGACCGCCTCCAAAATATCGCAAGCGGACATCTGCACGCCCACTATCGCGAACGACGGTTCCAGTGGGCGTGGGAATTGCGGCGCGATATGACAGGCGACCGAAGTCCACCATGCCGCGGTCTCGATAGCCCAGAAGTTTGCGACCGTGATATCAGCCAGATCGGTCCGTTGTACTGGCTATATTGCGCGCAATCGTTGGCGCGGTTACGATGCAACCTTACCGTGTATCGAAAGCCGGGCGATCAGAGAGGAAACGGACATGAAAGAAATATCTGGTGCTGCTATCGCCATCTCGCTGCTTGTCCTGACGGCCGCCTCTGCTTCCGCGCTCGAATCCAATATCCAGGGCTCATCCACCGCTTCTGCGGATGCGGTCTGGGCGAAGATCGGCGATTTCTGCGGCATCAGCAATTGGCTCCCGGCGATCGAGAAGTGCGCCCTATCGGCGGATGGCAACATCCGCACACTATCGATAAAGGGCGGCGGAACGGTCATCGAGAAGCTTGAGAACCGCGATGATGCTGCCCGCTCCTACAGCTATTCCATCGTCGAAGGAGAGCTCCCGGTCGCCAATTACATATCGACGATCAGCGTTGCAAAAGCCGGCGCGGGGTCGACCGTTATCTGGAGCGGTAAATACGACGCCAACGGCGCCAGCGACGTCGACGCCAAAAAGCTCATCGACGACATCTTTCAAACCGGCGTGGATGTGCTTGTGAAGTAAAGCTGAGCCGCCCGAACCGAGCGTGGCTGTCCTGAGCGCCTCGCGCCGGGGCGGTCGCCGCAAGCGATTCAACGGCGGCCGCCTGGCTTATCGATTCCAGTAAGCATATCCCGCCCAACCCAGCGCCGCGGCCCCGGAAATCCAGATCGCAACGATGACAATCGCAGCCCCCCTGCTGCGCGGACGCTGCCTGGCCTCGTCCGCCTTGGTACGATACTCAGCCATCACTTCATTCGGGATCAGCGACACCACCACCGCAATGCCGAGCGGCACGATGATCAAATCGTCGATATATCCGAGGACCGGAATGAAATCCGGAATGAGATCGACAGGTGAAAGCGCATATCCTGCGACGGCGATCGCGAGCGTCTTGGCATACCAGGGCACGCGGGTATCGTGGGCCGCCAGATACACCGCGTGCGCGTCCCGTCGCAGCCCGCGCGCCCAGATTTTTATGTCGGTGACCAGAGAGCGGACGGGGGCGGCACGGCCGCTCGTCATTTCAGCTTGCACTTGGTTTCGGGACGATCGAGACCGAGGGTGTCAAGCGCCGATGATTGATGAAGAAACCCCTCCTGGGGCGACACCGACACGGTATTTCTGCCATCGAACAGCAGGATCGGCTGCCGCAGCTGCAGGTTCCAGTCACGGACCGTCAGCTTCTGGCCCTTGAAGGCCGCAACCGAAAAATCGGGGCTTTTGATATAGGCGAGCATCTTGCCGGAATCGCCGGAGCCGCTTCGCACCGCCGCTTCACCGATCATGCGGACCGCCGTCCAGACCTGCATGTCTTGCGCCGTCATCGGACGCTGAAATTGCTTGGTAAAGCGGTTCTGCAACTGCACCGCGCCCCATTGATCGAATGCCGCATTCCATGTGGTGGGCACGAGACCGGCCGAGCCGGCGACGGGACGGGCATCCCATGTCCGGTACGGCAGATAGCCTGCAAAAACCTCGCTCTCATCGGCCGCAATGAGCACGTCGTGTTCCGGCGCGCCCTGCGTTACCACCGGCATCTGCCGCTGAATTTCCGCTACGCCGCTGTCGGTGCGCCGCGCGCCGCCGGTGTCCTTGAATTCGCGCTGCTCGACGATCTTGGCACCGAAACGCGTCGCCGCATGGCGCAATGCTTCGGCAAACAGCACATCGTTTGGGTGCGAGCCTGTCAGCAGCATCCATTTGGTCCACTTCTTCCAGACCAGGTATTGCGCGAGGCCGTCGGCGAGCATGGAGCGCGTGGGAGCAACATGAATGACGTTGGCGCGGCAATCCTGCTCGCGCAGGCGCTCGTCCAATGCGGACGCGTTGAGCAAGGTCACGCCGCGCGCCTGGCCCGCGTCCGCAACTTTCAGCAGCCGATCCGCATCCAGGCTGGTGACGATGAAGGAAGCTCCCTGGTCGGCCAGCGCATTCATGGCCGTGACCGGATCCTCGCCCTCGGCAAGCAATTTCTCGATCAGCGTATAGTGCTGATTAAGGAAGCGGCCGGTGGTATTGTCGTCCTCAATGGCCAGTTGAGCGCCGGCGAGACCGTCGTTGCCGGCCGGCACATCGATCAGCGATATCCGGATTCGCGATGGCGCCTCGCGAAGGTAGCCGATCTTGATCTCCTGCGGCTGATCGGACAGGCCAGTTCCGATCGAGGCCAAGAGTGCGCAGACAGCAACCAGAAGCCGGAGCAAATTAAGCCTCCCAATGCGATGATCAGACGAACCCCGCGGCTCGACTGCACCGCAACATTGCGAATCCACGCGTGTTGTCGCGCCGAAGTGGCGATCACGGTCGATGCTGGCATACCGGCCTGTTTTTGATTGGTTCCCGCTCGCGACCGGCAGGATACTCCATTCACCGTATATCGCAACGAGATGCCGAATGCAGGCTGCGCACCTCGACACAGACATTCGACACAGACAATTGTCTAATCGAACAGGTCGGCATCAAATAGGCATTGGGTTGCCAGCGGGGAAAAAATCTTTGCATGATCGCCGGACCCGGAACCCTGGAGAACGCCACATGTCCGATGTACGCCGGATCGCCATACTTGGCCTTTCCCTGATCGGGCTTTGTCTTTCGACTGATTCTGCTTTCGCCTTCCTTGCCTATATTTCCAATGAGAAGGGCAACTCAGTCTCGGTGATCGACACCGACAAGATGGAGACGATCGCCACCGTCAAAACCGGGCAACGGCCGCGCGGCATCAAGGTCTCCCCGGACGGCAAATCGATTTTTGTCGCCGTTGGCGACGACGACACCATCGAGGTCATCGACACCAAGAGCCTGAATGTCGTCGGCGATTTGCCCTCGGGCCCGGATCCCGAACAATTCACTCTCGATCCCCAGGGGAAGCTTCTCTACGTCGCCAATGAAAATGACGCCATGGTGACCATCATCGACGTGCAAAAGCGCGCAACCGTCGGCGAGGTGTCGGTCGGCATCGAGCCCGAGGGCATGGCGGTCAGTCCGGATTCCAAGGTTTTGGTATGCACGTCGGAAACCACGAGCATGGTCCATTTCATCGACACCACGAGCCGCCAGATCGTCGGCAACCTGCTGGTCGGTTCTCGTCCGCGTTTCGCGGCGTTCAAAGCCGACGGATCGGAGTTATGGGTGAGTTCGGAAATCGGCGGCGGCCTCGCGATCATCGATCCGGCAACACGGCAACTCAAGCAAACGGTAAATTTCGAAATCCCGGGCCTGCGGTCCGAGGCGATCCAGCCCGTCGGCATCAATATCACCCGGGACGGCAAGCTTGGCTTCGTCGATCTGGGGCCCGC
Source organism: Bradyrhizobium erythrophlei (assembly GCF_900129425.1). NCBI lineage: Bacteria > Pseudomonadati > Pseudomonadota > Alphaproteobacteria > Hyphomicrobiales > Nitrobacteraceae > Bradyrhizobium > Bradyrhizobium erythrophlei. Next base: position 6,249,710 of record NZ_LT670817.1, read on the forward strand.
CAACCGGGTCGCGGTGGTCGACGGCGTCACCCATGCCGTCTTGAAATACCTGCTGGTCGGTCAAAGGGTTTGGCACGGCGCCTTTACGCCGGACGAGAAATATCTTCTGGTCGCCAATGGCGTCTCGAACGACGTCTCGGTTATCGACGTCGCGAGCCTGCGGGTCATCAAGTCGATCCAGGTCGGTGAATTGCCCTGGGGTGTGGCCTTCGCCCCGAATTGAAAAATCGAAACGTGCTGCCACCGAATGGACGCAACCGCGGCGCCCTTGGGCACACGCCCACGAGAGCCAATCAAATTTGCCGCTTCTGGCTGCCTGGATAGTCGCAACTCCATTTCGTCGCGATCCATCCGGGATGCTGACCGATCCACTGCGCGATATAGGGCTGGGCAGCCATCATGCATTGATTGAGCGAACCATCGAAGGCGAACTGAAGATATTTTTCTTCGCAATGGGCCGGATTGGCGATGGCGCAGACAGTCAGGATGATTTCAATCAATCTGCCCTCCATTCATTTGCTTTACCGTTATTACGCGCAATTCCACCTGACGTTTCAAGTTTTGCCGAAAAGCAGCCTCTTACCCTCCCCGGAACCGCCGCGTTGCCGACATAACGACATGGCGAACGCGCGGGAACACGGCGGCGCGCCCACCCACGGTGGTGGATGGCTGCCCCACACGTCTCGAGTACCATCGCGAAACGTAGCGGAGCGGGTCACCGAATACTTGATCGGCTCGGTCGAGCCCTTATTGCCTTTCCGCATCGCAAACTGTACGGCGGCCACTCGTGCAGAGAGGAGCTACCAAACCACCGGCCTTGACATTGGACGCGAGCGTGCAATGTTTCAGGCATACGCTTGCTTGAGTTTTTGCGCTTTGCCGCGCTCTGGACAGGTGACGCTGTGAATGCGTTCCATCGTCAGCGAGCTTTTGCCAAACCGACGATGGATCTTTCAAAACCGTAAATTGTCCAGGCCCAAGAAAAGTCCTCGAGTGGAGGAACGGAAAATGAAGACACGTGCCGCTGTCGCGTTCCAGGCAAAGAAGCCGCTTGAAATCGTCGAGGTCGATCTGGAGGGTCCCAAAGCCGGCGAAGTCCTTGTCGAGATCATGGCGACCGGAATTTGCCACACCGATGCCTATACACTTGACGGATTCGACAGCGAGGGAATTTTCCCCTCGATCCTCGGCCACGAGGGGGCCGGCATCGTGCGGGAGGTGGGAGCCGGCGTCACTTCGGTCAAGCCGGGCGATCATGTGATCCCGCTTTACACACCCGAATGCCGCCAGTGCAAAAGCTGTCTCAGCCAAAAGACCAACCTGTGCACCGCCATCCGCGCGACGCAGGGCAAGGGCCTGATGCCCGACGGCACGTCGCGCTTCAGCTACAAGGGCCAGCCGGTGTTCCACTACATGGGCTGCTCGACGTTTTCGAATTTCACCGTGCTGCCGGAGATCGCCGTCGCCAAGATCCGTGAGGACGCGCCGTTCGACAAGAGCTGCTATATCGGCTGCGGCGTCACCACGGGTGTCGGCGCGGTGGTGAATACCGCCAAGGTCACCCCGGGGTCCAATGTGGTGGTATTCGGACTCGGCGGCATCGGGCTCAACGTGATCCAGGGCGCGCGGATGGTCGGCGCCGACAAGATCGTCGGGGTCGATCTCAATGATTCCAAGGAGGAATGGGGCCGCCGCTTCGGCATGACCCATTTCGTCAATCCGAAAAAGATCGACGGCGATATCGTCCAGCACCTCGTCACGCTGACCGACGGCGGCGCCGACTACACCTTCGACTGCACCGGCAATACCACCGTGATGCGCCAGGCGCTGGAAGCCTGTCATCGTGGCTGGGGCGTCTCGGTCGTGATCGGGGTGGCGGAATCCGGCAAGGAGATCGCCACCCGGCCATTTCAGCTCGTGACCGGCCGGGTCTGGAAGGGCACCGCATTCGGCGGCGCCCGCGGCCGGACCGATGTCCCGAAGATCGTCGACTGGTACATGACCGGGAAGATCCAGATCGATCCGATGATTACCCATGTCCTCAAGCTGGACGAGATCAACAAGGGGTTCGACTTGATGCATGAAGGCAAGTCAATCCGTTCGGTCGTCGTGTTCTAAATCTGCGTTCTGAATCAAAAATGTCAAACACAAGGGAGGATTGGCTATGACTGTTCACATCCATCCGTCGGTTGACAGCGGAGTCAAGAAGGGTTCAGGCAGCTTTGCCGGCGGAACCCTGGTCTGCAAATGCAAGGACAAGCAGGTCAAGGTCGGCATCAAGGGCGACGTCGCCCACAACCACGCCTGCGGCTGCACCAAGTGCTGGAAGCCGGACGGGGCGATCTTTTCGGTGGTCGCCGTGGTGCCGCGGGACAACGTGACCGTTCTCGAGAACGGCGACAAGCTGCAAGTGATCGATGCCTCGGCGACGATCCAGCGGCATGCCTGCAAGGGTTGCGGCACGCATATGTACGGCCGGATCGAGAACAAGGCGCATCCGTTCTACGGACTGGACTTCATCCATCCCGAACTGTTCCAGGAAACCGGCTCCGCCGCTCCGGGATTTGCCGCGTTTGTGTCATCGGTGATCGAGTCCGGCGTCGACCCCGCAGAGATGGACGGCATCCGCTCGCGGCTCAAGGAACTCGGACTGGAACCATATGATTGCTTGTCGCCAGCCCTGATGGATGCGATCGCCACCCATGTGGCGAAAGCAAAAGCCAAGGCGGCCTGATCCGGCTGCTTCGGCTCGGTGGCTGATAAGCTACTCACCGAGCCGAATTTTATTGCCGTCGCAATCCCGCCGCTGCGCGGCGCCGGAGCCGTAAAGTTATGACGATCGAAACGGTTTCTCTCAATCGATCCCATGGCGGCATGCAAGGTGTTTACAAGCACGTCAGCCGCGAGACCGGGACGAGCATGACCTTTTCGGTCTATGTCCCTCCGCATCCGGACGACGCAAAGCTGCCGGTGGTCTGGTATCTGTCGGGCCTGACCTGCACCCACGCCAACGTCACGGAAAAGGGCGAGTTTCGCAAAGCCTGCGCGGAATTGGGACTGATCTTTGTCGCGCCGGACACCAGCCCGCGCGGCGAAGGCGTGCCCGGCGATCCCGCCGGTGCCTACGATTTCGGGCTTGGCGCGGGCTTTTATGTCGATGCGACACAGGAGCCGTTCGCACGCAATTACCGGATGTGGAGTTATGTGACGGAAGAACTGCCGGAATTGATCGCCGGACATTTTCCGGTCGATGCCAACAGGCAATCGATCCTCGGTCACTCCATGGGTGGACACGGCGCCCTTACGGTGGCGCTGCGGCATCCTGGCCGCTATCGCGCCGCCAGCGCTTTCTCGCCGGTTGTCGCGCCGTCGCAGGTACCGTGGGGGATCAAGGCCCTCAGCGGATATCTCGGCGAGGCGCGCGATGCCTGGCGCAGGCACGATGCGGTCGCACTGATCGAGGATGGCGCGCGGTTTTCCGATTTCCTTGTCGATGTCGGCGATGCCGATCCATTCCTGACCGACCAGCTTCGTCCTGAACTGCTGGAACGTGCCTGCTCGCAGGCGGGCATTCCCCTCCTGCTTCGGCGCCAGCCCGGCTACGACCACAGCTATTACTTCATATCGACCTTCATGGAAGATCACATGCGCTGGCACGCCGCGCGATTGAGGCGATGATCGGCGATCCCGCGGATCTGGTTATTTCGACTGCGCGCCGTTGTCTGGGGGATCGTCGGCCGGAAGCCGGTTCCTGACCAGGAAGCGTACCCCGTGCTCATAGGCCTCGGCGGTGTCGCCGCGAATCTGGCCGCCGAGATGCGCGACATCGGCGCCGCTGGAAGCGTCGAGTATCCAGATGTCCATCGACGAGATCAGCGACGACACCTTGTGAACCACCGGCACGATCGCGAACGCGGCGCCGGCCTGGCGTGCGACGGGAAGGAAACAATTTCCGCAGCGGTAACGCGGCGACGTCGCCGCGACCTCGGCGCCGAACGGCGCGAGATCGACGGGCGAATAGCGGCCGGTCTTTTCGAGCGCTTCCGACAATACCCGCGTTGCCATCGCAAGCCGTTCGGTGAGGTCGGGTTGCGGCGCCTCGCCGCTGGTATCGAAAATTTCAAACGGAAAGATCGCGGCGGCCGGAGCGGCCGCAGCGATGCCTGTCCAACCCACGGCGATGAAAGCAGCAGCCGAAATTCGTGCCAGAGTTCTGGAGCGCACCATCATTCCTCCCGGGTAAGCCTGCAGTTTGCGACAAGTGTCGCAGATTGCTAGTAACAACCTGTTCAGGCGCTGACCAATCGTATCGCTCGCATTCTGGAATTCACCATGCATCGACCGTGATCGCGAAGTGGAATTTGCGCCGCAACATTTTCGGAGGAGCAGGACATGGCCAGAGCGGCGGCTTTGATAGCGTTGATTTTAGCATTCGTTCCCATAAACGCGTCGGCGAAAGACACCCGGTTCTGGAACCTGACGGCCGACACGATCACTTCGCTGCAGCTTTCGCCAGCCGGCAAAAACGAATGGGGCCCGAACCAGGCCGACAATGATCGGGATCACACGGTCGATCACGATGAGCGCCTGAAGATTACCGATACTGCCCCCGGCATTTACGACGTCAAATTTGCCGACAAGGGCGGACGGACCTGCATTGTCCGGGGCATCGAGGTCAAGACGGGCGCGATTTTCTCGATCGAGGAAAAGAGTCTGAAGGACTGCACCAAATAGAAGAGCGCTCAAAAGTTCACGCCGAACAAGAGGCGCGCCTGCCGGCGTTCGAAATTGACGAGGTCAAGCGTACCAATTGATGCCGTCGCCCGACCCGCGACCTGGGCGCTCCATGCAGCCGTAATCCAGGCTTTTTCGGAGAGTTTGACGTATATTGTCGGCCCCACGAAAAAGCCCTGTCCGGCGAGCACATCCAGCCCAAGGCCGTCATATTGGCGCAGATAGCGGGCTTCGCCGCCGACAAGAATTCCTGGACGTATCTGCACCATCAGCCCGGTTGCAAAACCCGCCGTGGATTCCTGCGACCAGGTATAGGACACTTTCGAACGCGTGGTTTGGGGCTGATAAAGCAGGTTGAACGCCGCAACGACGCGGTCGGGAACGAGCTCCCAGTCGGCCGCCGCGACGAAGTCGACGCCATATTGGCTGGCGGGTTCGCCGGTCATGTCGTTGGCGCGGCCCCAAAACGGCTCGGCGCCGATGGCAAAACCAAAGGGCGCGGTGGCACGGTCAACCAGGCGGTACCGGATGTCGGCCGAGAGACCTCCAAACGTGGCATAGCGCTGATCGGCCAATCCGCTGACGCCGGCTATGTCATAGGCGACGACCGCACCGGTAAATTCGGTCCGAAGATTTGGTATCGGCACGAATTCGGCTGATAACGTGCTGGCGCCCGCATCGTAGGTTCCGGTTCGCTTCGCAAATCGGCCGGTCACGGTTCCCTCGAGCTCTCTTTCTCCGACTTCGCCCACATCGCTTCCGATGGTGAAGCCGAACAGATGCTCGGTCTCGATTGTTTCGCCGCGGGCGCCGATCGGAGTCATGGCAAGCGCGAGCAGCAGGCCGGATTTCGCCGCCCGTTGCGCCGCCGAAACGAAACGTTTCGATGCCCTCAACCCTGCCATGACCGCATCCTAGCCGCACTTCAGCCGGCTTGCGTAGCACTTTGCGGCACCGCAATTTGAAAATCCGCAAAAGCGTCGCCTGTTTGCCATCAATGATCAGGGGGAATCCGGCTTGTAGTCGTGAATGATTCTCGCAAGAATGATGGCGTGGGAAACCTGTCCTCGAACCCGCGATCTCGGTGCCTCGCAGCAAAGTCCGGTCGCTCGGAAACGTCGGGAATGTTGAGAATTGTCGTGACGCTCTGCCTCGTCATTGGGGCGACGCCAGCGTTGGCCGGCGAGGCCTTGCGCATCGGCTTGCAAACGACCGGCACGTTCGCCTGGCAATTGGATGTGATCCGCCGTCACGGCCTTGCCGCCAGCGCCGGCCTCGATTTGAAGATCAGCGAATACGCTTCGCCGGACGCCGGCAAGCTTGCTCTCAACAGCGGTTCGGTCGACCTTGCCGTCGTCGATTGGCTCTGGGTCGCCCACGCGCGCGCCCTCGGCGCCAGATTGCTGTTCTATCCCTATTCCAGGGCGGTCGGCTCCGTCATGGTGAAGGGCGATTCACCGCTGCGGACCATCGGCGATCTCAAGGGCCGGGTTCTCGGCGTTGCGGGCGGCCCGCTCGACAAGAGCTGGCTGATCGTCCAGGCGGCCGCGATGCGCCAGGGCGTCGATCTCAAGCGCGACACGACCCTCGAATATGGCGCCCCGCCATTGATCTTTCAAAAATTGCAGCAGGGCGAGGCCGAAGCCAGCCTCAATTTCTGGAACTTTTGCGCCAGGCTGGAGGCCGAGGGCTATCGCCGGATCCTCGACGTGCGCGATGCGCAAGCCGCCCTCGGGCTCCACGAGCCGGTCGCCCTCGTCGGTTACGCGTTCTCCGAGGAGTTTGCAGCAAGTCACAAGAGCACGATCGACCGCTTCATCGCGGTCGCGCAAAAGGCCGATGACATCATGCTGCGATCCGACGAGGAATGGGACGCGCTGCGGCCGCTGATGAAGGCTGAGGATGAATGGACGTTCAAAGCCTATCGCGATCGGACCAGAGAGGGGATTCCGCGGCGGCCAATCGCTGAGGAAGAAACCGACGCCCGCAGGCTGTTCCGAGCGCTCGCCAGCGTCGGCGGACCCGCGCTGGTAGGTCCATCGCAAGAGCTCGATCAAGGTCTTTACTATCAACCCGCCGCGCCCGGAGATTGAGCGTTGCCGAGAATTTTTTCGCTGGCCGCCCTGATCGCGATTTGGGCTCTTGCAGCCGCACTGGTTCACTCGCGGTTGCTGCCGGGCCCGCTGGCGGTCGGCGCGACGATTGTTGCCGACATCCGTTCCGGCGAACTGCCGTTCCAGATGGGCTGCACGCTGGGGCGCGTGATCAGCTCGTTCGCGATCGCGATGCTCCTCGGCGCATTCGCCGGTTATGCGATGGGACGCTCGCGAGCCGCCGATCGATACGCCGACCCATGGCTGATCGTGCTGATCAACATGCCGGCGCTGGTGACGATCATTTTCGCCTACATCTGGATCGGTCTCAACGAAACCGCCGCGATCCTGGCTGTGGCCGTCAACAAGCTGCCAAACGTGATCGTCGTGATGCGCGAGGGCGCCCGCGCGCTCGATCCCGAACTCGACGAAATGGCGAAGGCCTTCCAGTTCACCTGGTTCAGGAGGATCCGCCACGTCGTGATACCGCAACTCGCCCCTTATCTGGCGGCCAGTTCGCGTTCCGGCCTGTCGATCGTCTGGAAGATCGTACTGGTGGTCGAGTTGATCGGACGCCCGAACGGGGTGGGATTCGTGCTCGGTTCGGCATTCTCGCTGTTCGACATGACCCGGATACTGAGCTATGCGATCTCCTTCATCGTGCTTATGCTTGTGATCGAAAGCCTGGTGGTACAACCGCTTGAACGACGCGCAATCCGCTGGCGACGCCGCCCCGCTTGAACTTCGCATCGATGCGAAGACGTTTCTGTCGGCCGACGGCACGCCGGTCGAGGTCGTCAGGGGCCTGGAACTCCGGCTTGAGGCGGGATCGTTCGGTGCGCTGATCGGCCCTTCTGGTTGCGGCAAGACGACGATCCTGAGGATTGCCGCCGGTCTCGATCCGGATTTCCGCGGTCGGCTCCGTACACCGGGATCGGGCCGTCTCGGGATCGTATTTCAGGAGCCCCGTCTGCTGCCCTGGCGCACGGTCGAGGACAATATCCGGCTTGCGCTGCCTGCCCGCGATGCCGCCGCCGATTTGACGGAACTGGTCGAGCTCCTCGGCCTCGGCGCCCATATGGCACGGTACCCCGGCGAATTATCGCTGGGTCTCGCACGTCGCACGGCCATCGCCCGCGCCTTTGCGGTGCAACCGGATTTTCTGCTGCTCGACGAGCCCTTTGTGTCGCTCGATGAGGCGGTCGCCGACCGGCTGCGCAACGAACTCGTGGCGCTGACGACGCGGACAAAGGTGACCACGCTGTTCGTGACCCATGACCTGGCCGAAGCGATCCAGCTGGCGGACCATTTGTTTTTTCTGTCCGACCGGCCCGCGCGCATTATTCTCGAGAAGTCGCTGCCGCCGCCGCGGGGAAAGCGCAGCGCTGACGTCATCGCGTCAATTGGCGATGAAATGCGGCCGCTGGTGTCGCGGGCGATGGCCAATGGCGGCAGAGGATAATCTCTCACACCAGGCGGCTCTCGATCGCGAAGCGCACGAGTTCGGAGGATGAGCGCAGGCCAAGCTTCTGGCGCATGATGGAAGAGGTATTTGCAATCGTCTTGTAGGATGAATGGACCAGCCACGCGATCTCGGACAGACTTTTGCCGGCGCCCAGCAAACGCAGAATCTCGATCTCGCGCTGCGTCAGTTTCGCAAGTCGGTTTTCGGCAAATCCCGGACCGGAAAATGCGATGCTCTGCGCGATTCCGGACGGCAGGAATACCCCGCCCTCGCCCACCCTGCGAATGGCTTCGACCAGATCGCCGGGGTCGCCGGATTTGGAAACATAACCCTTGGCACCTGCCTCGATGGCGCGTGCGGCAAATATCGGATCGTCGTTCATGCTGAACATGATGATGCGGGCCGCGGCGTCGTGCGCCAGGATTCGCCTGGCCAGCTCAAAGCCCGAAACCCCCGGCAAATTGATATCGAGCACGCAGATATCCGGCCGTTCGGCGACGAAAACCCCCTCGCCGCTCTCGGCGTCCGATGCTTCCAGAATCGCGATGTCCTGGTGGCCGGCCAGCAGTGCGCGACAACCCGAGGCAACAATCGGATGATCGTCAACGATCAGGATTCGCATCGGCATCGATCGCAAGGCCTCATAGCCAGCATCAGCAAATCAGTTTGCAGCGCAATACGGACGGCGCGGGCAACCCGCGACGATGAACAGCATGTACATCTCTCGCCTCCTCCGCCCCGGCACTTCGCACCATGCCTTTTTAGAAGAAGTACGCTACCGTTCAATTAGATAGAGGCTGTTTTTCGCTGTCAACGTTTGGCGACTTGCAGCGCGATGCAGCGGCCAGGAGTGGGGCATGGCAATGTGGCAGAAGCTATCCTTGCGTGCGCGGCTGAATATGCTGCTGGCACTCGTCATGGTGCTTGGGCTGGCGGTAAACATCGCACGGCTGCTGCTGGAGGCCGGGCCACGTGTAGCGGCTGAAGACCAAAGTGTCGTCAGGCTTGCGCGCGGTTTTGTCGAGACTTTGGTGTCGGACATCAATGAGACCCCCAATCCCGAAGCCCGGCTGGACCAGATTGTCGAGGGCCTGAAGCAATTGCGCCATGTCAGCATTACGCGCGAGCAGACCGCAAGCACGACACCTGCCGCGCCGGCGCCGCCCGGCACCTCAGGCGAGCCGAGGCAGGTTCCCGAATGGTTTGTAACCCTTATTCACCCGGAGCAGACAACGGTCGGGGTGCCAATCGCCGTCAACGGGCGATCATTGGGGTCGCTCGTTATTACGTCGCACCCGACCGACGAAATAGCCGAAATCTGGGACGGCATCGTCACCCAGCTCGAAATCGGATCGGCGATTGCCGCGGCGCTTCTTCTGATCACCATGGTTGTCGTAAACCGTGCGCTGCAGCCAATCACCTCGCTCGCCGACGCCATGACCGCCATCGAGGCGGGCCGCTATGACACGCGCGTCAGGCCCGGCGGGTCGCCCGAACTCGCCGCGATCTGCGGCAAATTGAACCATCTTGCATCCGTCCTCGGGACAACCGTCGAGGACAAGCGGCATCTCGCCGAACGCATGGTCTCGCTGCAGGATGTCGAACGCAAGGAGATCGCCCGCGACCTGCATGACGAGTTCGGGCCCTATCTGTTTGCGTTGCGCGCGCACGCCTCCGCATTGACGCAACTGGCCGACGCGGCCGAACCCGATCTCGAGGTTTTGCGGAAGCATATCGGCGCGATGTCCGATCAGGTCAATGCGCTGCAGCAATTCAATCGACGGGTCCTCGAGCGGTTGCGGCCGGTTGGGCTTGCGGAACTTGGACTGGCCGACGCGCTCGCGGCGCTGATGCGTCTGTGGCGTGAAACCCATCCCGGCGTCGAGATCAAAACCTCGATCTCGCCGTTACTGGGCGCGCGCGGCGAAACGGCGGAACTGACGATCTATCGCATCATTCAGGAAGCCCTGACCAACGTCTTCCGCCACGCCCGCGCGACCCGCGTCGATATCAGCGTTGAGCCGGCGGCAGCCCGGCCCGGAACCGTCGAGCCGGAGGCGATCATGGTCAGCGTACGCGACAATGGCGCTGGCCTGCCGGCCGATCACAGGCAGGGTTTCGGCATGATCGGCATGCGTGAGCGGGTGCTGGCCCTGGGTGGCACCATGACCGTGGCATCGACCAACCATGGCGTCTCCGTGGAAGCCCTGGTTCCCCGCGGCACGGAGCAAACCGCTGCGGCAACGCCTGCCATCCTGGCCGCCGGGAATTTTTCCCGATAGCCCGACCTAAATTTCCCGATGTCGATCATCGGCCGATCTCCTAGCATCGCTGCGGGCGGACGCGAGAGCTGCCGCGGGATGGAACAAGGGGAATGGGCGCTCGATTCCTGTCGATCGTGTCGATATCGATATGCCTGTTTTCAGGCGATGATAGCGCTCGCGCCCAGGATTCGTCCTCCGCTGTACAGGCCTTGCCGCCGATCGTGGTGACCGGAACGAAACCGGGCGTTAAACGCGGTCGCACCGAAAACGCGACGCGCGTCGTTCGAAGGCCACCGACCCTCGTGGTGTACCCGACCACGCCGCTGGCCGGCTCCAGCATCGATCCGGACAAGGTGCCGGCCAGCCTCAATGTGGTCGACGCCAGTCAGATCAAGCAAACCGAGTCGCTCAACATCGCCGTAGCCCTGACGAGATATGTGCCCAGCATTAATCTCAATGAAGTTAACGGCAATCCATTCACGCCCGATGTGCAATTTCGCGGCTTCGTTGCATCGCCGGTGTCGGGCACGCCGCAAGGGCTTGCGGTCTATCAGAACGGCGTACGCATCAATGAGGCATTCGGCGACACGGTCAACTGGGATCTGATTCCGACTACCGCGATAAAGTCTGTCGACGTCGTGACCAACAATCCCGCGTTCGGCCTCAATGCGCTTGGCGGGGCCGTCGTTGTGCAGATGAAGGATGGTTTCAACTATCACGGTGCCGAAATCGATACGTTGGGCGGCTCGTTCGGGCGCATCCAGAGTTCGCTGCAGTGGGGCAAGCAGGTCGATAACTTTGCCGTCTACGGCGCGCTGGAAGGGGTGCACGAGGACGGATTTCGGAATTTTTCGCAGTCCGACATCCGCCGGTTCTATAGCGATGTCGGGTTCAAGAGCGACAGCAGCGAATTTCACGTCAATATGGGCGTGGCCGATAATGATTTCGGGGCGCCCGCGACGGTGCCGATTGAATTGCTCCAGCAATATTGGGGCGCCACCTACACCACACCGCAAACCTCGACCAACCGTGTTGGCTATGTCAATTTCACAGGGAAGGTCGAGGTTACGCCGACCTGGACCGTCGAAGGCATCGCGCATGCGCGGATTTTCGATCAGCAGGTCCAGGATGGCAATCCGACCGGAGCCCAGCCCTGCACAGCCGATGCGACGCTGCTGTGTTATGGCGACGGCACCTCACCCGCCAATGGCCTGAATGGCGCCCAGCTTTCCAATCCGTTCCCTGCGGACGCTGTCCTGGGGGAGAACGATCGAACCACGACGCATACGACCACGACGGGCTTCTCCTTGCAGGCGACCAACACCGATCAGTTGTTCGGGCACAACAATCAGTTCGTGGTCGGAACCAGTTTCGATTACAGCGTGACCAATTTCTCGGCCAGCGCGGAACTGGGCACCCTCGGTTCAAACTATGTCGTCAACGGCAGCGGCATATTTCTTGGTGAATCCGGCAGTCCGATTTCGATCGGCCCGGTGTCGCTGCGCGCCACCAATCAGTACACCGGGCTGTATACGCTCGACACCTTTAACGTCACCAACGCGTTCGCGATCACCGGCGGCGGCCGCTTCAATGTCGCCAATATCAATCTGCAGGATCAACTCGGCACGTCGCTGAACGGCAGCGATACCTATACCCGCTTCAATCCGATCATCGGCGGCACCTACAAGATCACGCCGGAATTGACCGCCTATGCCGGCTATTCCGAAGCCAATCGCGCGCCGACCCCGCTGGAACTCGGTTGCGCCGATCCCGCGCAGCCCTGCATCATTGCCTCATTCCTGGTATCCGATCCACCGTTGAAACAGGTGGTGTCGCGCACCGTGGAAGCCGGCCTGCGCGGCACCAAAGAGCTGAACATAGGTACGCTGGGATGGAAGCTCGGCGTGTTCCGCGCTGACAACACCGACGACATTCTCGCCATTCCCAGTGAGGTGCAGGGCTTCGGCTATTTCCAGAACGTCGGCTCGACCCGCCGCCAGGGCATTGAGGCCGCAGTCAATCTCAAGTCAGCGACCACAAATCTGTACGCCAGCTATAGCCTGGTGGACGCGCGATTCCTTAACGCCCTCACGCTCGGCTCCCCCAACAGCCCCTTCGCCGACGCCAACGGCAACATCCAGGTGCTGCCTGGCGACCAGATCCCGGGGGTCCCGCGCAATCGGATCAAGGCCGGCTTCGATTATTTTGTCACCGACGCGTCCAAGGTCGGCGGAGATATGCTCTACGTCAGCAGTCAATACTTTGTCGGTGACCAATCCAACCAGTTCCCGAAGCTGCCGGGCTACGCCGTTTTCAACCTGCATGCTTCCTATCAGATCAACAAGAATGTGCAGATCTACGCGCGCGCAGACAATATCTTCAACAATCTCTACTCGACCTACGGGACGTTCTTCGAAACCGACGCCCTACCCAATTTCGCCAATGGCGGCGCGCCGTTCACTGATCCGCGTTCGCTTAGCCCCGCGCGGCCGCGCGCCTTCTACACCGGCATGAAGGTCACGTTCTGACGCTGTACGGAAAGCTCGCTTCAACCCGCCGGCGTGTTGCGCCGAGCCAGGAAACCGCGCGCCGGATCGTAAGCCAAAATAGCGCCGAACAGGAACACGATGGTGCAGCCGACAACCACGCCCAGCGAAATCCAATTCACCTGCTCATAAAGCGCAAAACGAATGAGCTCGGTCGCATGGGTGAACGGATTGATCTGGCAGATATAATACAGCAGCGGACTGGATTCCTTGACGCGCCATAGCGGATATAGCGCTGACGATGCAAAGAACATCGGAAAAATGACAAAGTTCATGACGCCGGCGAAATTCTCCAGCTGCTTGATCAGCGATGAAATCAGCATTCCCAATGCCCCAAGCATGAACCCGCTGAGCAGCAACGCCGGCAGCAGCGCCAGATAGCCAAGCGGCGGCGCTTCGATATCCCAGAACCAGGCGATCAGCAGGAAAGCGTAGGCCTGCAGCACGGATACCAGCGTGCCCGCCAGAAGCTTCGATGTGAGCAGCCACCAGCGCGGGAACGGGCTGACCAGCAGCGTGCGCATTCCGCCGGTCTCGCGGTCATAGACCATCGTGAGCGAGGACTGCATGCCGTTGAAAAGCTGTATCATCGCGATCAGTCCGGGGGCGATATAGACCTCGTAGAGGACATAGGTCTCGTAGGGCGGGATGATCGAGACGCCGAGCACCTGGCGAAATCCGGCGGCGAAAATGAACAGCCAGACCAGCGGACGCACCAGCGCGGAGACGAAGCGTTCGCGCTGGTGGATGAAACGCAGCGCTTCCCGCCAGACGATGCCCTTGAGGCAGATAAAATACTGCGCCAACGAGAAGCTGTGTCTGTCGCCTGCTTCGCCGATAGCCACCGTCATCTGGCTACTTCCAATTCTTCCCGATCGGCGGTCCCGGTCAGCCGGTTGAAGGCGTCGCGCAGATCGGCGCCGTCGGAACTGCCGACGACGTCGCCGAGCGCGCCATGGGCCAGGACGCTGCCTTTGTGCAAGACCACCACGTCATCGCCGGCGCCGGCTTCGTCGATCAGGTGCGTCGCCCAGAGCACGCCGATGCCCTCCACCACCGAGAGCCGGCGAACGTGCTCGAGGATGTCGGCGCGCGCCTTGATGTCGAGGCCGACCGTCGGCTCGTCCAGCAGAAGCAGGCGGGGCCGGTGCAGCAGCGCGCGGGCTATCTCGATGCGGCGCATCTGCCCGATCGAGAGATTGCCGACGCGATCCCCGCTGCGATCGGCCATCGCCACGCGGTCCAGGACCTGCGCGATCAGCTCATTGGCGCGCTTGCTGGCGATGCCGTGCAGCGCCGCGTGGTACATCAGGTTCTGCCGCACCGAAATGTCGAGATCGAGCGCGCGGGATTGAAAGACCACGCCGAGCATGCTCAAGGCCGCCCCCGGTTCGCTCGCAACATCGTGCCCGAAAATGCGGATCTGACCCGATCGTATCGCATAGAGCCGCGTGATCAGCGAGAACAGCGTCGACTTGCCGGCGCCATTCAATCCCAGCAGCACGGTGAAAGACGACTGCCTGACGGTCAGGCTGACATCGTTCAACGCGATCCGCGCGCCGTAGCGATGACTGACGCGACTGACCTCAAGTGCCGGTGTCTGGGCGTGCCCGACCGGCTTCAAGAGCATTTCCGACGGCCCGGAATCCATCTGCGAGAGCGACAAACAGACCTTTCAGAACCTCGCGCGTCGTGCCGTCGAGCGCCGGATAAATGCGTCATGCCGGTCCATTTCGACGCGCAGACCTTCAGGTTCGATGTCGGCGATTTAACCTACTGGGTCGGCGGCGGCAAGCTTCGCCGGCCCAAGCTTGACCCGGATTGCCGATCCTGACAAAATTATTGAGCTGGCCGACGCGGGAAGTTTGTGTTGCAGCGCATTGAACGTTTGGATTCCAATAAGTGCAACAACGGATGGGCCAGTGACAAATCTTCAGGTGTATGTTTTCGCCGCCTTCGTGCTTGCGGGTTCGGCGGGCGCCGCGGGCGCCCAGGATGCTGCGCTCGGCGAGAAGGTATTTCTCAAGTGCAAGGCCTGTCATCAGATCGGCGAAGGCGCCAAGGACGCGGTCGGCCCGGTGCTCAACGGCGTCGTCGGCCGCAAGGCCGGCACTTATCCCGACTATAATTACAGCGACGCCAACAAGAATTCCGGCATCACCTGGGACGAGGCGACCCTGAAGGAATACCTGAAAAATCCGCGCGCCAAGGTTCCCGGCACCAAGATGATTTTCCCCGGATTGCCGAAGGAGGAGGACATCGACAATGTCATCGCCTATCTCAAGCAATTCGGCCCCGACGGTAAAAAATCCTGAGCGGGTATCGCTTGGAGCCGGATCGAACGCAGGCCAGGCTTTGCCTTTGTCGAGCAGGGATAACGGCGTGAAGGGCGTTGACGATGGCTTGCTTGCGCACTTTGTTCCGATCAGGCGCCCTTTTGGCGATCTCTCTCGTCGCCGCGGCTCCCCGGGTCATGGCTGAAGATCTCAACGACTACCCGACATCGGCGCGCGCAGACTATGTTTTCGGCTGCATGAAGGCCAACGGCGAAACCCAGGAACTGCTGCAGAAGTGTTCCTGCTCGATCGACGTGATCGCGTCGATTATCCCTTACGACCGTTACGTGGCCGCCGAGACCATTCTCTCGATGTCCCAGGTCACGGGACCGGTCGGTTCTGAATTTCGGTCGACCGAGCCAGCCAGGTTGGCATTGCAGGAATTCCGCCGGGCCCAGGCGGAAGCCGAAGTTCGCTGTTTCTGACCGGATTTTGTCGCGGTTGGCATTTTCTCGCGCGGTGACCGTGTCAGGCCGCAAGCGGAAACTCAGAAGTCCGTCAAACGCGGATGGCCGGGGCGAAGCCCGGCCATGACGAAAAGCAGAATTATTTTAAGCACTTCCGCTACAGCATCGGTTTTTCGACCGGCCATTCGTCCTTGAACAGATTTTTGCTGGTATCGATTCCCTCGGCGCGAAATCTGGCGGCGCCGTTAGGCTTGTAGTTGAAGCGGATGTTCGGATCTTCCGAGATTGCGATCCCGCCATCCATCGCCATCACAAGATCGTCGCCCTGCCAGATCTTGAGGTTCTCGATAAAGAACGGCGGCACGTAAAGCCGGGTCAGTTGATCCATCTGCAGGCCCGAATTCTGCGGATGTCGCAGCATGAGCTGGGCTTCGGGCAGCGCCTCGGCCTCCTGCCGGAACGTCCGGAATTTCATCTGCCCGAGCATCGATTTGGTGGCGTCGCTATTCGATGAAGCCGGCGCCGAACAGCCCCCGGACGCCTTCACGTAAGCCTTGACGCCGTAGAGCTTGCCATCGCTGAGTTCGGCGACGGCGCGCACATAGGAGTAGCTGTTGACCCGCACGCGCGTTGAAATAGAGGTCACGCCGGAATGCGGTCCGATCGTAAACGTTCCGGCGACCGGTGCGGGATTTTCGTCGATGACCAGCGTCAGCGATTGCAGCGTGCGCTTGTCGTCACCGGTGAAGTTGACGCGCATGCCGATCGGCACGATGGCGGAATCCTCGGCGCGCCGCGGCGCATCCAACACCACCAGGCCGGAGCCATCGAGAATTGGACGGCCCTTGAAGATATCGTCCTTGATACTGTTCCAGGTTTCTTCCGAAGGCTGATCCTGGGCCGCAGTCGTGGACTGAGCCCGCGCCGGCGGCGGTCCCGCAAAACAGAGCGCGACCATCAGCGCCGGCACGATCACTCTGGAAAAAATCGACATGGTCGAATTCCATTTCCATAATGAAGCAGCGCCATGTCTACAGGAAAACGCTGCAAGCGACAAGCCGCGCTGCGTCGCAGCGAAGCCAGACGATAGGACCATCACTCCCATTCAAGTTCACCGAATGCGGCGATGACGTTGCGTGAGCTGTATTCGTCGAACAATTGCCATTGCGACTTTTCGCTTCGCCCGGCCTTTCTGGCCGCCTCGGTAAGCGGAGTTCCTTTGGCAATGAGGCCGCGCACTTCCGTGACGAGGCCGTCGAGGTAGCGACGTTCGTTGTCAACAGCGCCGCGCCAATCGCCGACGATGGGGCCATGCCCGGGAACGACGCGCGTGGCGGGAATGCGCAATAGCGCCTGCAGGTCGCCTAGAAAGCCGCGAACGCTGCCATCGATGACCGGTATATGCCCGACGAACAGCAGATCGCCGGCGAACAGGGTGGAACTTGTATTGTCGAAGACCGTCAGATCATTGTCGGTATGCGCCGCTTGCCAGGCTTTCAGCGTGAGCGTTCGCCCGCCGAGATCGAGTTGCATTTCATCGTCGACGAGCAGCGTGGGCGGCACGATCTTCACTTCATCGATCAGTGCATCGCCGAGCACTTCGCGGAATGCCTTCAGGTAAAATTCGCCCCGCGCCGTCATCGCACGCGGCAAATTATGGTGCCCGACAAAAATAGTTCCATTCCGCACGAAGGCCGCGTTGCCAAAAATGTGATCGGGATGAACGTGGGTATTGACGACATAGCGAACCGGCTTTGGAGTCACGGCGCGGATCGCGGCCAGCAGGCGGGCTCCTTCGCGCACGCTGCCGCCGCTATCGATCACCGCGACCGCATCGTCGCCGACAACAAAGCCGACATTGGCGGTGTCGCCCTGATTGGTCTTGTTCATCATCGCGATATCGCCGACGTGAGCGTAGACCCCGGGCGCGACCTCGGAGACTGGCAACGGCGTCAGCGCTGGTTGTTGCGGCTGCGCATGGCTGACGCGCGAAGGCAGCGCCAAAACAAAAATCGTCCCAAGAACAATTCCCACGAAACACAATGCCCACCGTGCATGACCATCAGGATGGGCACGCCGCCCACGCCCGCGAGACAAACGGTTTCGGTCAGTCGCCAGTTTCTCGCCTTTCATCGTTCTCCACCGGACGGATGGAGGCTTGGTAACATGTTATTCCAACCCGAAATGTGCGCGGCCGGTTCAGAGGTTCCAACGCACATTGCGGTGCAAGAGAGCGCAAATCATAACTTGCTTATGCTTGAAGAGTTACATAAACTTTTTCTGCTTCTGGCTTCATGAGTAACGGTGAATAGTTGCGGGCACTGTTCGCTGCACTCTAGATTCACAGACTGTGAAACGATTCACAGCCATGACACGGTGCCGAAAAATTCATCCAAATGAGGGCGAAAGACGTCCCGTGGAGAATGTCCGCGTTATCCAAGGAGCGTCAGCGACCCTCTAGGCAAAAAACCCAGGGAGGAAGCGAATGAGTAAATTTTTAGTCGTTACGACTTCGATCTTCGGCCTGTTGGCCGTGCAGGGCTTTGCGGCACGCGCCGACGAAGCCTTGGACAAGGCCGCCAAGGACCCCAAGCAATGGGCGATGCAGCAAGGCGACAACGCCAATACGCGCTATTCCAAGCTCAATCAGATCACCTCATCCAACGTCAAGAAGCTGCAGGTCGCCTGGACGTTTTCAACCGGCGTGCTGCGCGGTCACGAAGGCGGACCGCTGGTGATTGGCGACGTGATGTATGTCCACACGCCGTTTCCAAATACGGTGTATGCGCTTGACCTGAACAATGAAGGCAAGATCCTCTGGAAGTATGAACCGCGGCAGGATCCCAACGTCATCCCGATCATGTGCTGCGACACCGTCAATCGCGGCGTTGCCTATGCCGACGGCAAGATCTTCCTGCATCAGGCCGATACCACGCTGGTCGCGCTCGACGCCAAGACTGGAACGCCGGTCTGGTCGGTGATGGACGGCGAGGCCGGCAAGGGCCAATCCGGTACCGACGCGCCGTTCATATTCAAGGACAAGGTTCTGGTCGGCGTTTCCGGCGGCGAATTCGGCGTTCGCGGCTGGGTCAGCGCGTACAACATCAAGGACGGCAAGCTGGTCTGGCGCGGCTATTCGGAAGGGCCGGACTCCGACACGCTGATCGATCCGGACAAGACGACGTCGCTCGGCAAGCCGGTCGGGCCTGATTCATCGACCTCCACCTGGCAGGGCGATCAATGGAAGATCGGCGGCGGCGCCACATGGGGCTGGTACTCCTACGATCCCGAGTTGAACCTCGTCTATTACGGTTCGGGCAATCCCTCGACCTGGAACCCGGTGCAACGCCCCGGTGACAACCGGTGGTCGATGTCGATCTGGGCGCGCGACCTCGATACCGGCAAGGTCAAGTGGATCTACCAGATGACCCCGCACGACGAATGGGACTTCGACGGCGTCAACGAAATGATCCTCACCGATCAGACCATCGGCGGCACCCCGAGGAAGCTGCTGACCCATTTCGACCGCAACGGCTTCGGCTACACGCTCGATCGGGCGACCGGCGAATTGCTGGTCGCGCAAAAATTCGATCCGGTGGTGAACTGGGCGACCAAGGTCGACATGGACAAGTCGTCCAAGACCTACGGTCGGCCGCTGGTCGTCGACGCCTATTCGACCCAGCATAACGGCGAAGACACCAACTCGAAGGGCATCTGCCCGGCGGCACTCGGCACCAAGGACGAACAACCGGCCGCCTATAGCCCGGAGACGCAACTGTTCTACGTGCCGACCAACCATGTCTGCATGGACTATGAGCCCTACAAGGTCGCCTACACGGCCGGTCAGGCCTATGTCGGTGCCGCCGTGGCGATGTATCCGCCCAAAGGCGACAGCAACATGGGCAATTTCATCGCCTGGGACGGCAAGACCGGCAAGATCGTGTGGTCCAACAAGGAGCAGTTCTCCGCCTGGGGCGGCGCCTTGGCAACCGCCGGCAACGTGGTCTTCTACGGCACGCTGGAGGGCTATCTGAAGGCGGTCGATGCCAAGACCGGCAAGGAACTCTACAAGTTCAAGACCCCGTCCGGCATCATCGGCAACGTCATGACCTACGAGCACGGCGGCAAGCAATACATTGCCGTGCTTTCCGGCGTCGGCGGCTGGGCCGGCATCGGCCTGGCGGCCGGTCTGCTGCAGCCTGAGAACGCCGCCGCCTGGCATGGCGCCGTCGACCAGGGCAAGTTGCCGACCAAGGACAAGACCGTCGACACCGCGGGCCTCGGCGCCGTCGGCGGCTATGCGGGCCTGGCGTCCTATACATCGCTGGGCGGGACGTTGACGGTATTCGCCTTGCCGAGCGAATAGGCGCGACGTCACGGTGAGATGACCACAGATCGGCGCGCTGCGCTTTCCGCCGCGCGCCGATTTTTTATCCGCCCCCCAAAACTTCAAAATGCACAAGGACAGTTGCGTGACGATCAATCACTGGAAATTCGCGCTCGTTATCCTGGCGAGCGCCTTCGCCGGCACGGCCGCCTATGCTGACGGGTCGGGCGATCCGGCGGTGGCGTCATCCGACAATGGCAAATATGCGGACAAGGACGGCAACCCGACCTACAAGATCAGTCCGGACGGAACCGTCGACTGGTACACGTTCTCCGGCTTCCGCCGCTATCATTCCGACTGCCATGTTTGTCACGGGCCCAACGGCGAGGGATCGAGCTACGCGCCGGCACTGGCGAATTCACTGAAGACGCTGAGCTACGCCGACTTCGTCAATATCGTCACCAACGGCCGCAAGAACGTCGACGCCGCCAACGACAAGGTGATGCCGTCGTTCGCGACCAACGTCAACGTGATGTGCTACATGGACGACATCTACGTGTATCTGCGCGCCCGCGCCAACGATGCCATTCCGGGCGGCCGCCCGCCCAGCCACGAAGACAAACCGGAAGCGGCCAAAGAGGCCGAG
The DNA here is from genome assembly GCF_900129425.1 of Bradyrhizobium erythrophlei. Taxonomy (NCBI): domain Bacteria; kingdom Pseudomonadati; phylum Pseudomonadota; class Alphaproteobacteria; order Hyphomicrobiales; family Nitrobacteraceae; genus Bradyrhizobium; species Bradyrhizobium erythrophlei. Next base: position 6,270,528 of record NZ_LT670817.1, read on the forward strand.
GAAAGCTGTACGGGGATCAAATGATGTTGCGACGCACCGAAAACCCGGCGATGCTGATGCCTGTTGTTTCGAGGCGGCCGGCGATCGTCCTGCCGCTGGCGGGTGCGCTGGTATGCGCGTTCGCTGCCCTGTGGTCTGTCGAGGCCTGCGCGCAGACCAGCGACCCCGGTGCGCTGGAGCTCGTCGATCCGCAGGTCTTCCGCGCCTGCGGCGATCCGCGCAATCTGCCGTTCTCCAACGACAAGGGCGAGGGATTTGAAAACAAGCTGGCCGAGTTGTTCGCCGCCAAGCTCGGCAAGAAGCTCAGCTACACCTACTTCCCGCAGGCCACCGGCTTTGTCCGGATGACGCTGGGCTCGTACCGCTGCGATATCATCATGGGATTTCCCCAGGGCGATGATCAGGCGCAGGTGACAATTCCCTATTACCGGACCACCTATGCGTTGGTCACCAAGCCCGGAAGCGGACTTGAAGATGTAACGGCCATCGACGATCCGAAGCTCAGGGACAAACGCATCGGAGTCGTCGCAAAGACACCGCCCAGCACCAACATGGCGATCAACGGTCTTTTGGCGCACGTCAAATCCTATCCGCTTTTCATCGACACCCGCGCGGATTCCTCGGCGCAAGCCATGATGGACGACCTCGCCCGCGGCGATATCGATTGCGGTATATTGTGGGGCCCGATGGCGGGCTATTTGGCCAGGCAGGCGACGCCGCCCTTCATCGTGGTGCCGCTGACCAAGGAAACGAACGGTCCGCAGATGACCTTTCGTATCGGCATGGCGGTGCGCCCGGCGGACCAGGAGTGGAAGCGCACGCTCAATCGGCTGATCATGGAAAATCAGGCCGAGATCAACAAGCTCTTGATCAGCTACAATATTCCCATCCTCGACGAGGCCAACGTGCCGATCACCGCCGAGACGCTTTCCAAGCGACCATGATCAAGGCAGCCGTCTGCTTTGCATTCATGGTCATCGTCGCTGCCGCCACCGAGGCTGGCGCGGCGGATGTGCCGGAGCCGGATGGCTATCGTCTCGGAGATTATCGCGCGCCGACGCCCGCAACGCTGCGTGGCGCGAGGGCAATAGGGACCGACGAATCGGAAACCATCTGGCGCAGCCATTCGGCTTCCTTTGTCGATGTGCTGCCAAGGGCACCGCGACCGCGGGATTTGCCGGCGGGAACGCTCTGGCGCGACAAGCCGCGTGCCAATATTCCCGGCAGCATCTGGCTGCCCGACACCGGCTATGGCGAACTCGCGGCGAGCATGGCCGATTATTTCTCGAAGGGCCTGGAAAAGGCGACCAACGGCGATCGCGCCAGGACGCTGGTGCTATATTGCCTGGCGGATTGCTGGATGTCGTGGAACGCCGCCAGGCGCGCGCTGACGCTCGGTTATTCCGACGTCGTGTGGTATCGCGACGGGACTGACGGCTGGCTCGCCGCCGGGCTTCCACTGCAGGATTCCGCGCCGGAACCGCGTCCTGGCGAATAGACCGGTCGCTCGGGAGAATCTCATTTCGCTGACGAGCCGGCGTTCAAGCTATTCTGGATCGCGCTCCCCAAATCAAACAGCCGCTTCTCGATAATCACGGGCACGTCGCACACGTAGGATGTCGATTTCCGCCGATCCTCGAAAATGCGCGTCTGCCACAGCAACTGACTGGCGAGTTCGTCGCTCTGCGCTGGATCGGCGTTCGGCTTGTCCTGCAGTTCCCGCATCTTCTCGGTCTTGTCGCGTATGTCCTCGGCCGCAGCCTTCTGCTTGCGCGAAAACCGCTCGATCCCGCTCATCACCTGGTCGCGTTGCGCGTTGAGGGTCGAATACAACCCGGCGAACAGCGTCGTCGCCTTCACTTTTTTTTCCTCGTTGGTTCCGACCACAAAGTCCGCGATCAGTTTCCGCGCCTCCTCGATCGGGGTGCGGCGAGCCGCCAGACGCGCGACCAATTCCGTCTCCTTTGGATCGGCGGCCTTTTCCTTGTCGATGGCGTCGATCGGGGGGCCGGTCCAGACACTTGCGATCGAAATCTCCGGCACCTTCAATTGCTGGCAGGGCCAGTCGGGATAGCGCGGGTCCAGCGCGGACGCCGGCTGCGTCGCGCACAGACTCGTCGCAATCGCAACGCAACAAAAAAGATTACGCGTCGAATGGGCCACGCCGCACCTCCCTGGGAACTCGCACCCGCCTTCCTGCGTCGCGGCCCAGCCGACACTTGATCGGGGAGCCGGTTTGCTTATGCCGCGGGCGGGCGAACGTGCCGGAAATATATTCGATATCGTTGTGCCCGCGTAGTTAAATTCGGCTTGGCGAGGCGCGCCTGGCGAGGGGGCATCCACGATGAGGGAGGGATTCTGCGTGCTCAATTATATCTGCGCGGGATTTTGCGCCTGCCTGACATCGGTACTGCCGGTCGCCCCTACGCATGCCGGCGACGCCAGCACCCCCACGATCACGCCCTCAAGCCTGGCACGTGTCGGCACGGTCGACGCTCGCTTCCAGTCCTACAACATCGAGATGGTCGAAGTTACCGGCGGACAATTCTGGAAGCCCTACCGGCCGGAGTCGGGCGCTCCGCCGACGCCGCGCTCCGGATCCGGCACACCGACGGGCATGAATTCGAATTTATTCCAGTACCTGCCGCCGATCGATCTGACCAACGCGCAGTTGCGAAAGCTCGCGAACGCGCTGGCGCCGGCCTATCTGCGGGTCAGCGGCACCTGGGCCAACACCACCTACTTTGCCGGCAGTGACAACCCGCCGTCGGCGCCCCCTGCCGGATTCAAAGGCGTTTTGACCCGGCAGCAATGGCGAGGCGTGGTCGATTTCTCACGATCGGTGGACGCACCGATCGTGACGTCCTTCGCCGTAAGCTCCGGCGCCCGCGATGCCGACGGAGTCTGGAACCCGGATCAAGCCCGGCACCTTCTCGCCTATACCCGCTCGATCGGAGGCCGAATTGCCGCCGCCGAATTCATGAACGAACCGAACCTCGCCGCGATGGGCGGTGTGCCCACAGGATACAATGCGGCGGCGTACGGACGGGACTTCAGGATATTCCGCAATTTTCTGAAGCAGGCCGCCCCCGCGACGATGATCCTCGGTCCCGGCACCACCAGCGAGACGCCGATCGCGTCGGACCTGCTCGCCGCCTCCGGGCCCGGCGTGGACGCGGTCTCGTATCACTACTATGGAACGCTGTCGGAGCGATGCAACGGCAAGCGCGCGCCGGAGGCGGCCCTCTCCGAAGATTGGCTGTCGCGGACGGATGGGAATCTGGCTTTCTATCGATCCCTTCGCGATCGATTCGAGCCCGGCAAGCCGATCTGGCTTACTGAAACCGCGGATGCAGCATGCGGCGGAAACCGCTGGGCCGCGAGTTTCCTCGATACGTTCCGCTACCTCGATCAGCTCGGGCGACTGGCGAAGGCCGGCGTTCAGGTCGTCATGCACAACACGCTGGCGGCAAGCGATTACGGCCTGCTCGATGAAAATACGCTGGCACCCCGGCCGAATTTCTGGGGCGCGTTGTTGTGGCGGCAATTGATGGGGACCACGGTGCTCGACGCCGGCATACCGATTCAATCCGGCCTTCACGTCTATGCTCATTGCCAGCGAGGCGTGCCCGGCGGCGTGGTTCTTCTCGTGATCAACCCCGACCGCGACGCGCCGCACGCGCTGATGCTTCCCGTAGCGTCCGCGCGCTACACCCTGGAGGCCGCCAGCTTGCTGGACGGTGACGTCAAGCTGAACGGTCGCACACTGGCACTTTCCGCAGGCGATGAACTGCCGGCGATCGCGGGCGCTCCGACACCCGCCGCTACCGTAATGTTCCGGCAGGCCACCATAACCTTCCTGGCCATTCCGGACGCCGGAAACAATGCATGTCGATAATTGCGTCGAACGCTCACCGATGGGACGCTGCGGAATCCATTTTTCCGTCTGATGTCGGCCGCCTTCTTGGCACAGGCTCGCCGCTGTGCCAGCCTCATGGCTGCAACGAAGAAACGTGCCAGGGAGCGACCGCCTTGTACCGCCAAGTCTTGAATTGCCATGTCTTGTGCCGCCGTGCGGTTTTTCTGGCCTCGATCGCGATCGCCCTTGTGAGCGCAGCGCCGGCTGCTCGCGCCGCGGACCCTGACCGATGCCAGGGGCTGGCTCGCCGGTTTCAAATTGCCAAGCCGCAGATCACCGCGATGGAAGTGTCGCTGACCCTGTTTTCCGCGGTCGACGGCAACTGCATCGATCTGGCGACGGAACTGCTTAACCAGGGCGCATCGGTCGACGCGCGCGACCGGCTCGGCGCCCGGCCGCTGAGTCATGCCGCCAAGTCCGGGCATCTGCAGATGGTGGATCTTCTGCTGGCGCGCGGCGCTCCGATCGATGCACGCAATCTCGCCGGCGCCACCGCGCTTTATTTTGCCGCCGAAGGCAGCCACATCTCGATCGCGCAGCGGCTGATCGAACGCGGCGCCGACGTCAAGCTCACCGGCCGAAGCGGGATCTCGCCGATCGCCGCCGCCGCCTATGCCGGCAACGACGTGATCGTCGAAGCCTTGCTCGCCCGCGGAGCAGACGAGCGCGCGCCCGACGAAACCGGCAAGCCGCCGATCGTCTACGCGGCAGCCGGCGCGCGGCTCGATATCGTCAAGCGGCTGCTGGCGCGAAGCATCGACGTCAACGCCCGCTATCCCAATGGTCTCACACTGCTGATGTGGGCATCGGGCCCGGATGAAGCGGTCCCGGAAGCGGAGGCGATCAAGGTCGTGACGTATCTTTTGGATGCCGGCGCGCATATCGATGACCGGGATGACCGCGGCCGCACGGCCCTGATGATCGCGGCCGAAGGCGGCCATGCCGAAATCGCCAATCTGTTGCTGGCGCGAGGCGCCGACGCATCGCTCAAGGACAAGGCCGGAAAACGCGCCGCAGATCTCACGGTGCTGTCTGCGCTGCGCGAACAACTGACGCCGCGCTAGAGACCCGACAGATATTCCGCCAGCGCCGCGATGTCGTCGGGAGAGGTGGCAAGCATCAAATCGGACATGCCGGGATTATTGCCGCGCGCCCGGATGCGGAAGTCACCCATCGTCTTCGTCAGGTACTCCCGGCTCAGGCCCGCCAGCCGAGGCACCGTGCCGTCGCCCTGGAAATGATCGAGATGGCAGCCGGTGCAGCCCACCGAACGGTTGGCGTTCGAGGCGCGGTCCGCGACTTCCTTGGGCGCACGAGGCTGGCCCAGATCGGGCCACGGCTTTGCCGCGAAATATTCCGCGATCGCCTGCATGTCGTCCCGCTCCATCGATGAAGCGATCGGCTGCATGATGTCGCTCTTGCGGTCGCCGCGCTTGAAATCGCGCAGCTCGATATAGAGGTAGCCCGCCTTTTGTCCCCAAATGACGGGGATCGTCTTGTCGGCCGGCTTGCCGTCCGCGCCGTGGCAGCCGGCGCAAACCTGGGTCTTTTCCTCGATGCTTTGTGCGTATAGCGGCGTCGTGCAGATGTTCAATACGGCCGCCAGGGCAACGATGGCGGAAGTGCAAAAGTTCAACTTGCCGCTCATTTATGCGATCCGGTGGCGACTAATCAGAAGACCAGTTACTAGTTAAAAGAAACGGGACCGCAACCGGTCCCGCTTCACTGCTCGATCGCCTGTGCGCTCAATTGAGCGTGAAGGCGATAATGTTGTTGCCGCGGTGAAAATCGATCTGGGTGTTACCGCCCGCGCCGACCACGATATATTGCTTGCCGCCCACCATGTAGGTGGAGGGTGGCGCATTGACGCCCGCGCCGGCGCGGAAGTTCCACAATTCCTTGCCGTTGGACGAATTGTAGGCCGCGAACTTGCCGTTGCCTTCACCGGTGAACACAAGGCCCCCGGCGGTTGCCAGAATGCCGCCGATCATCGGCTCCGGCGTTTTGACCTGCCATTTGATCTTGCCGGTGTTGTAGTCGACGGCGGTGATGTTGCCCGCCTGCGCCTCGCCCGGAATCACCTTGAAGGCGCCACCAAGCCACAACTTGCCGTTCGGATACGGCGAGTTCTCGACCTGGTAGGTCATGGGCTGATGCAGGTTGATGGCATAGGCCAGGCCCTGCCCCGGGTCGGTGGCGATCGGCGACCATTCGACACCGCCGTTCGCACCCGGCAGCATGCGGGCGCCTTCCTTGGTGGGAAGAACCCACATGTTCTCCTGCGGCACCATGGCTTCGGAGAACCGGATCAGGCTGCAATCCTTGCGGTCATGAACATAGATGTGACCGGTCTTGCCGGCATGGATCACGCCCGGGATGACCTTGCCGTCCTTGCCCTTGACGTTGACCAGCACCGGCGGGCTTGCGGCATCGAGATCCCACAGATCGTGGGCGATGTACTGAAAGTGGCAGACATATTTGCCGGTATCGAGATCAAGCGATACCAGCGAGTCCGTATAGAGATTATCGCCGGGGCGGTTCGAACCATCGAGATCGGGCGAGGGATTGCCGACCACGAAATAGATCCGGTTGGTCGCCAGATCGACGGCGGGATTCTGCCACACGCCGCCGCCGAGTTTCGCATAGGGATCGCCTGACTTGGCGAGCAAGTCCTTTTCGGCCTGGATGTCGCGGTGCATATCGCGGCCGGTAGCGTCCTTGGTCGCCCAGACGCCGACCGAATTCTCCGGTATCGTATTGAACGTCCAGAGCAGCTTGCCGGTCTTCGCATCATAGGCTTTCATAAAGCCGCGGATGCCGTATTCGCCGCCATTGGTTCCGATCAGGACCTTGTCCTTGATCACGGTCGGCGCCATCGTCTCGCTGTAACCGAGCTCCGGATCGGCGATGTCGGTCTTCCAGACGACATCGCCGGTCTTTGCGTTCAGGGCCACTAACTTGGAGTCGAGCGTGGCGAGGTAGACGAGATCGCCGAGAACCTGGACGCCACGATTGTTGGGACCGCAGCAGTAGGTCGTAACCAGTCCCATCTTGTGGTTATAGTGCCAGAGCTGCTCGCCGGTTTTGGCGTCGAGCGCATAGACATGGCTGAACGAGGTCGTCACATACATGACGCCGTCGACAACGATGGGCGAGGTTTCCAGCGATTCCTTGACGTCGGTCTGGAAAATCCACGCGACGTGCAGGTTCTTGACGTTGCCGCGCTCGATCTGCCTGGCAGGATGAAAGCGCGTCTGGGCATAATTGCCGTTGGTCAGCAGAAAATTCGTTGTGTTCTTGTCGGCTTCGTTGAGCTGTTGCTGGGTAACCGGTGAAACCTTTGCCTGGCCCGATGCCGACTTGGCTTCCTGCTTGGTCTCCTGCGCGGTGCTCGGCCCAGTGAGTAATCCGACCAAACCGATAGCGGCGCATACAATAGAAAATCTATTCATGTTTCCCGCCCCAATTATTATCTTTAACCGACAAATTGGTCCGCCGGTGCCTTTCAAATCTGACCTGATCGGGCTGGTTTGACAAGGAGAAAACGCCACGCCGAGAGTTCATGGGCGCTCGCTCGGCGGAATTGCCATCGTCCACTTGCCGCACTGCAACCGCCACGGCGGCGTAGGCAACCAATTAAAAGTCCAACCGAATTAGCGCCTATGCCAGGCGCGCCAGCGCCGCTGCAGCAACGCTACTTTTTCAAATATTTCTTCAAGTCCCTCGGGCCGACTTCGGCGCCGAAGACATTGCCTTCCTTGTCGACGCCGACGCCTTCGGCGGTGCTCGACACCGACATGGGCTGTTGATCGGGGATCAGGCCCAACACCCTGGCATCTTCGAGCTTGCCGAAACGGATGCCCTTTTCGCAGCCGGGATTATAGGCATAGGCCGCGGCATCGCGGGACTGGGATTCGGAATCGCCGACATAGATCGTCTGATCCCTGGTGACGACGATGGCGCTCGGGCGGCTGAATTGTTTCCACTCGCCGAGATAGCTTCCGTCGCGGTCGAAGCGAGCGATGCGATTGTGGTTGCGGTCACCGACCAGCAGGCGGCCCTTGGCATCGAAGGCCAGCGCATGCGGCACGTCAAGCTCGCCTGGCCCACTGCCCTTGCCGCCAAATGATCTGATGAATTTGCCCTCGGGTGAAAAGACAAGAATGAGCGACTTGTCGCCGCGCGCGGTGTGCCCTTGCGCGACGAAGATGTCGCCGTTCGACGCGATCGCCACCGCGTTAGGCTGGAAGAAGCCGTCCGGCGCCTCGCCACCGCCGGGTTTGCCCAGCGTCATGAGTATCTGGCCCTGGGGGCTGAATTTATAGACCTGCATGCCGCGGCCGTCCTTGGCGGCGTTGTCCGTCACCCAGACATTTCCGGCATCATCGACGGTAAGGCCATGCGGCATCTGAAACAGGCCACCGCCGAAATGGCGCCGCACTTTTCCGTCCGGCGAAAAGGCGATGATCGGGTCGAGCGGGGAGCCCGCGCAGCTATTGGCGCCGCATCGATCGTAGGCCCAGATCGTGCCGTCGGCCGCGACGGTGACGCCGGCCGTCGAACCCCAGGCGCGCCCATCCGGCAGCGGAGCGAAACTCACTCCGCGCTGATAGGGATCGGGCGCATCGTTGACGCAAGGGTAGCTCGCCTGGGCCAAGGCGGCATGCGCGCCCCACATGGCCAGAATGATGCTCAGTGAAACCAGGCGCCAAGCCATCGCGGCCACGCGCACCCTCCCCGCACCGGTCAGCCGTTCGCTCCCGGCATCGCAAGCCGCGACATCGAACCATGCCTGAGATGCAAAAGGCCCCGGGAGGGGGCCTTTAACACTCACACCGCGTCTTTTGCCGCCTTGACCGGCCGGGCCCTGACGATCTTTCGGGCCGGCTTGGCCTTGAACGTCATCGGCTCTCCATTGAATGGATTGGTGCCCTGCCGCGCCTTGGTAGCCGGCTTCTTGATGACGACAAACTTGGCAAAGCCCGGAACGAGAAACACTCCGGCTTTCTTCAGCTCTTTATAGCCGACCGTCGCGAGCGTCTCCAAAACGCCCTTGACGTCCTTCTTCGCTACTTCGGTCTCAGCGGCGATCTTCTCGATCAGCTGTGACTTGGTCATCTGTACTGCCATTTTGTCTCCTGTATGTTGATTCGCGTCACGAAACAGTATTTGGGAATCCAGCCTGGAAACTGCGCAATGTCGCGATCCCCACAGCTTTATCGGCCTTCTGGCCACTCACAACGGCATTCGTGCCGCCGATTTCCGGTTTGAGCCGGCGCGAAGGGTCTGCACGACCTTGGCGGCCGGGTTGCAGCCTGCCGAAACCGGCATCTCACTGCGCTTCCCGATACGCCTGCGATACCGCCCTTGGCAAGTTGCCCGCGCGCAGCCACCCGGCATATTTCGTTCCGAATTCCGCGCCGACCATGCCTGCCGCATCCTCGACGCTCTTGCCCTGGCTTTTGGCCGACTGCGTTTGCGCCAGCAGATCGATCATATAGGCCCGCTGCTCGGGGATCATCGCGCTGTCGCCGGGCGGGCTATGGTCGGGCAGGATGAGCGCCGGTTTCAGCTCCGCCACGCGATCGAGTACGGCGAGCCAGCCTTTGATGGTCGATCGCGTTCCGATCGGCAAAATCGTGAATTTATTCTGGACCACGTCGCCGGAGATCAGCACCTTGTCCGGCTCGACAAACACGACGGTGTCGCCGTTTGTATGCGCGGGCGGGTCAGCGGGTGGGATTCAATCGCGAACTTTCGACAACGGATTTTTCGGGATCGATCAGGAAAATCCAAATCAGCGAACCGGAGGCCAGAACGCCGGCGGTGACGTAGAAGGGGGCGACCCAGGAGCCCCGCTCCACCAGGAAACCGAACACCAGCGGAGAAATCGAGGCGCCGACGGCGCCCACCATATTCATCACCGCCGTAACAGTTCCGCTCGATGTGCCGCCCACATCCATCGGCACCGCCCAGGCCGGTCCGAGCACCAATTCCAGAAAGAAGTTCGAGGCTGTCAGACACAGGATCGCGGTTATCGCGCTGTCGGTCGTGCCGGCGGGAATCAGCAGTATCGCGGAAAGCAACAGGCCCGGCGCCGCCACGATGCGGCGCGCCAATCTCAAATTGCCGGTCTTGCGAAGGATGTGGTCGGTCAGTAGGCCGCCGGTCAAGTCGCCGACCATGGCCGAGATCAACGGCAGCGGCGCCAGATAGCCGACCGAGCTCAAGGAGAGATGGCGAAATTCAAGCAGGTAGGTTGGAAACCAGCTGACGTAGAAATAAGACCCGTAGAAGAAACAGCCATAGGCCGCCGCGATAAACCACATGTTCGGTGAACTGAAAATCGTGCGCCACGGCACTTCCGATCGGAGCAGCGTTGCGGTCCGGTTCATCTCTCCATTCGGCAAGGTGCCGCGAATATGCGCGAGTTCTTCGGCATTGACGCGCGCTTCATCCTCCGGGCGATTGCGATAGAACAGCAGGAAGACCAGAGACCAGACGAGCCCGATCAGCGCGAAGCTGTAGAAAATCCAGCGCCATCCCCATGCGTTCATGATGATCACGGCGATCAGCGGCGTAATCGCGATGGCGAGGCGGCTGAAACAATGGGTCATGCCCTGGACGAAGCCGCGCTCGGACTTTGGAAACCAAAGCTGCATCGCGCGGCTTGCCGTTGGAAACGCACCGGCTTCGCCCAGACCGAAGGCGAAACGGACCACAAAGAGAGAGGCAGCGCCTGACGCCCAGGCGGTAGCCGCCGTCATCAGGGACCAGAACGGAACGATCGCCAGAAGCACCCGTTTCGGCCCGAAATAATCGGCGAGCCAGCCGCCGGGAACCTGACCCGCCGCATAGGCCCAGGCGAACGCGCTGAAAACCAGCGCGATCTCCGTTTTGCTGAAACCGAACTCCTTGGCAATGGCAGGCGCGGCAATCGAAATATTGCTGCGGTCCATGTAGGTGATCATGTACATCAGGCTGATCAGCAGAAGGACGTACCACCTGACATGGGTACGTTTGGCGCGAGCGAGCGTGCCCGCCGGGCTGGTTGCCGCCGTGATGTCCGCGGGCATGAAACCTCCATCGAATTTCTTGTTCCGACGGTTGTTCATCCGCCGTGTTTTGCCATCCGCAGTCGCACGGGAGCATTTCCGATGCACCCGTCGCGTGAATAACTTAGGTCAACATGAAAATCCTATATGCCGGCGGCCAGTTTAGCCGGTCGTTTGTTCTCGAGCGGCAGCGTCACCGGCTCGTTCAGTTCGGCCGACAGATCGGCGGCGATATAAAGCTCCATCACCCGGCGCGCCTGTTCGGGCGTCACTAGGACCGGCCGATCCAGGGCCACCGCTTCGACGAAATGCACCGTTTCGGAGGCCATGGGGCCGGCATAGACATGCCCCACCGATTCCCCGGGCATCGTCGACATCGGAAACACGGCGCCGTTTTTCATGGTGTTCAACATCACGTCGCGATGGGTGTCGTCGACCATCAGGGCGCCTTCGGTTCCGATCATCTCGATCCACGTGGATGAGAAGTTGGGATAGCCGGGCGGCAGGCTCCAGCCGCCGCCGACAACGAAGGTGAGGCCGCTGTCCATGGTCACGGTCATCCATTGCAGATCGGGAATTTCGTTTCCCGTGGACTCGCGCATCGCGCCGTAGTTGACCTGCGAATAGACGCGCACCGGCTTGGCCGGTTCGAGACACCAGAGCACGAAGTCGAGGTCGTGCGTCGATTCCATCGCGGCGGGGGAAAGCTTGACGCGACCGCTGATTTTCTTGCCGAGGCTGCGCGAAATATGCCGGCTCACCAGCGCGCTGACGGGCTTGCCGATCGTGCCGTCGCTGATGCACTGTTTGACGTAGGCGAATTTCGGGTTGAAGCGCTGCGAATAGCCGATGGTGAATTTGAGCCGGCTGGAACGGGCGATGGAAATAAGCTCGTCCGCCTCTTCAAGTTCGAGCGCAATCGGCTTTTCGAGAAACACGTGCTTTCCGGCGCGCAGAAAGTCCCGCGCCATCGGGAAATGGGTCGTCTCGGGCGTCGCGCACACGAACACGGCCGAAACATCAGGGTTTTCGAGCAAGGCGCGATAGTCGGCGGCTGCCGATTTGGCGCCGATGGCCGCGGCAACTTCGCGCAATCGTTCGGGGCGATTCTCGACGACGTGGACTCCACTCACGAGCGGGTGAGCCGCACACGCCTCGGCCCGAATGCCACCACACCAGCCGACGCCCACGACGGCTACCTCGATCTGATCCATTTTACGGTCTCCAACCCTGTCTTTTCTTGCACTTTTTTGCGTGTATCCGGCCGGGACAGCGGCTTGGAGCGCGCAGATCGAGTTGTTCTCGATCGGTCGACGCAGAACAGTCCGCAGCAACGCCGATGTCAAGTGGGGCCGTTTGGTCAACGCTGGGTTGCTTCAGCCGGGATGCCGTTCGGTCACCCAAGGGTTGGCTTCTGGCGTCACGCAGCACTATGATGCACGTCATTCGCACCGGGAACCGCGTCCATGCAGCCAAAATTCGACCGCGCCGCCGAGGATCTCGGCAACTCGATCCATCTCGAACACGTCAACGTGCAGGTGCCCGACCAGCATTTGGCCACCCTGTTTTATGTCGCCGGTCTCGGGCTCACCCGCGACCCCTATCTGATGGTGTCCGACACCAACATGTGGGTCAATGTCGGCAGAAGCCAGTTTCATCTGCCGAGCGGCGATGCGCAGGTGCTGCGGGGCCATACCGGGATCGTCATCGCGGGCCGCGAAGCGCTGCTCAATCGGCTGGCGTCCGTCGCCGGCAAGCTCGACGGCACGGCGTTCGCATTCAGCGAGCACAACGACTACGTCGAGGCGACATGTCCGTGGGGCAATCGCGTGCGCTGCTATGAGCCCGATGCCGCGCGGTTCGGACGCATCACGCTCGGCATTCCCTATGTCGAGTTCGAGGTGCCGGCAGGCACAGCGAAAGGCATTTGCGATTTCTATCCGCGGATCATGGGAATGCCCGCCGAGTTCAGGAACGGCGATGGCGCGGTCGCGCGCGTCAAGATGGGCAAGAACCAGCATCTGCAGTTCCGCGAGACCGATCGGCCGCAACCGGAATATGACGGCCATCATGTGCAGATGTACATCACGGACTTTTCCGGTCCTTACCGCCAGTTGTCGCAGCGCGGCCTGATCTACAGCGAGGACAATCAATATCAATATCGCTTTCGCGATATCATCGATCTTGCCAGCGGCAAGCGCCTGTTCACCGTCGAGCACGAGGTGCGCAGCGCCACCCATCCGATGTATTTGAGGCCGCTGATCAACCGCAATCCGGCGCAGACCAACCGTACCTATGCGCATGACCACGACCAATGGCTGTGGGCGATGGGTCCGGACCAGTACGACTGAAGCTGGCGGCCCGGATCGATCGAGGTCGCGCAGCCTGGCTTCGCTTGGCCCGGCGCGCCGGCGGGGAACGGCAGAAAGACACAGGACCGCATTCTCGCCGCGCGTTTCGCGCGAGGTTTGTCAGAACGTTTCGCCCTACTCACGCTCGTCATCCCCGCGAAAGCGGGGATCCAGTACGCTGCGGCTTATCGATTCCATCATTGGCGCCTACCGTCATTGCGAGCGAAGCGAAGCAATCCATGGTGCGGCAAGAAAGAAAGCAAGTAAGAGTGGATTGCTTCGTCGCTGCGCTCCTCGCAATGACGTTCAGACACACTTTCGCGATCTCGCGGCGCGATGCGCCCGAGTTGTGCAATTAATCTCCGCCCTGAAAACAGAGGGCGTGGGGAATGCCGGATGCCCGATGCACCCGCAGCCTCGTGTGCGCTATTGGTAGCAAGTATGCACACGAGTATTCACAGCGAGCCACCGGAATCACCCGGCATTCCCACACGCAATGGTTTACGGCTTATAGCGCGCTCTCCCCGGCGACCGGCTTTCTTGCCACCGTCGTTACGCGGATTAATCCGCAAACTTGACGCCAGCGTCGGGGCGTCAGGACCACACGTTTTTGCCGTCCGCTTCAGCATCATTCGTCCGCACGCTCATCGCGCGCATGATGCCGCCGCGTCCATCGCATCCCGCTCCCAACGTCCGTGACGACCGCGAAGCGCCCCTCTTGTGGGAACAGGACGGCAAAGGATATAGCAGCGATTTGGGTCTTCTGAAAATCAGAATATTTTTGCAAAAGGGGCTGGACAGGGGTGAGGTGATTTGCCCGTCAGGCATCGGCGCCTGTGCTGCCCAGGGTGCTTTGCAGGGCTTTTTATTGTTCGAGCGACGAAGCTTCCTTGGCTGGCGACCTTTGGTGACGTCCCCATGGCGCCTACCCACCGCGACGATCTGCCTCCAAGGCCTTGCGGCATTTCTTGGTGGCCCCCGGGGCGCAATTTCTTTAACATCGTCGAAAGTCGAGCCAGATTTGGGATGTTTGCTGGCCCCGGTGATCATTGCGCACAGCCATTTGGGCGTGCGCCGAGGCCGAGAAGACTTCGTGACCTAAGCTGCATCGGCGAGGCCTGTTGGTTGAACGTCGAGCTTGCGGCAAGTGGGTCGCGGAGATCGGCGACGGTCGTGTCCGCCGAGCCCTAGCCTGCCCCGGGGTAAGTCTTCGGGTGAGCGCTTCAGGAGGACTTATGACGTCCGAAATCACCACTGGCCCAGCCGAGGTACCGCGCGACGCTCCCGTGAACATTCGCACGGCCCTCGGTGCGGACGCTATCGGCGAAGCGCTGATCAATAACCTGCATTGCCCCCAAGCCAAACTGCGGCAGGGCCGATACTTGACCTCGATGGAAAACGGAGCAGCCGCTTGAAATGAGACGAGAGCCGCTGCTGTCTCTTGCTGCACGCCTTGGACAGATGCGCCGTCGGAGAAAACACCATGGAAACACTCTCATCGAATCGAAAGTCGAAAACGAACACTGCCAAAAAAGCACCGTTGTCGAGCAAAGAGCTGGAGCTGATGAACGCCTACTGGCGGGCGTGCAACTACCTCTCGGTGGGCATGATCTATCTCAAGGACAACCCGCTGCTGCGGGAACCCTTGCGCACGGAGCACGTGAAGCACCGGCTGCTTGGCCACTGGGGCGCGAGCCCGGCGTTGTCCTTCGTCTGGGTGCATCTGAACCGGATGATTAACCGGCACGACCTCGATGTGATTTTCGTTGCGGGGCCCGGCCATGGCGCGCCCGGAGTGCTGGGGCCAGCCTATCTTGAAGGTACGTACTCCGAGATCTACCCGGATAAGAGCGAGGACGCGGAGGGAATGCAAAAATTCTTCAAGCAGTTCTCCTTTCCGGGCCATATCGGGAGTCACGTCACGCCGGAAACGCCGGGCTCCATCCACGAAGGAGGCGAACTTGGCTACAGTCTCTCGCATGCCTACGGCATGGCCCTGGATAATCCCGATACGATCGTAGCCTGTGTCGTAGGGGATGGTGAGGCCGAGACCGGTCCGCTGGCGACGGCGTGGCATTCCAACAAATTCATCAACCCCATGCGTGATGGGGCTGTGCTGCCAATCCTGAATCTGAATGGCTACAAGATCGCCAATCCAACAATTCTTGCACGTGTGAGCCACGAGGAACTGCAAGCGTTGTTCGTCGGCTACGGATACACGCCGCATTTCGTTGAAGGCGACGATCCGGTTCTGATGCATCAGCAAATGGCCGCTGCGCTGGACGAGGCCGTTGGCGAGATTCGTGCACAGCAAAAATCCGCGCGGGATTCGAACAAGCCCTTCCGTCCGCGGTGGCCGATGATCGTGCTGCGATCGCCGAAGGGGTGGACCGGACCCATGGAGATCAAAGGGCACAAGGTCGAAGGCTCCTGGCGCTCGCACCAGGTGCCTTTTGCCGATGTGCGGGACAATCCGGCCAACTTGAAACTGCTCGACGACTGGATGCGCAGCTACAAGCCCCAGGAGTTGTTCGATGCCGGCGGCCGGCTGGTTCCGGAACTGAAGGAGCTGGCGCCCCGCGGAAACCGGCGCATGAGTTCCAACCCCCATGCCAACGGCGGACTGCTGCGCAAGGACCTCAAGCTTCCTGACTTTCGCGACTACGCGGTAGAGGTGACTACACACGGCACGACGATGTACGAGAACACCAAGCCGCTCGGCGAATACCTTCGCGACGTCATGAGGAACAATCCGACGAGCTTCCGCGTCTTCGGTCCCGACGAAACCGCATCCAACCGCCTGCAAGCGCTTTATGAGGCAAGCAAGAAGACCTGGATGGCGGAAATGCTGCCGGATGACGCCGATGGCGGCGAGCTCTCGCCCGACGGGCGCGTAATGGAGATGCTCTCGGAGCATACGCTCATCGGTTGGCTGGAGGGTTATCTGCTAACCGGCCGACATGGATTCTTCCACACCTACGAAGCCTTTGCCCATGTGATCGACTCGATGTTCAACCAGCACGCCAAGTGGCTGGACATCTGCAAGAACCACGTGGCGTGGCGCGCCCCGGTCGCGTCGGAGAATATTCTGCTCTCATCCACTGTCTGGCGCCAGGACCACAACGGATTCTCCCACCAGGACCCCGGATTTATTGATCTGGTAACCAACAAGGGGCCATCCGTTACACGCGTCTATCTGCCACCCGACGCCAACACCCTGCTATCAGTTGCAGACCACTGCCTGCGCAGCACCGATTACATCAATGTCATCGTCGCCGACAAACAAAAACATCTGCAGTTCACGACCATGGATGAGGCGATCGTCCACTGCACCAAGGGCCTCGGCATCTGGGCACGTGCGAGCACGGATGCCGGCGAGGAGCCCGAGGTTGTGCTGGCCTCCTGCGGCGACGTGGCGACCATGGAAGCACTGGCCGCGGCCGCCATTTTGCGTGAAAACGTACCGGATCTGAAGCTGCGCTTCGTTAACGTCGTGGATCTGTTCAGGCTACAGCCCGCGTCCGAGCATCCGCACGGATCGACGGAGCGTGAGTTCGACAGCCTGTTCACCACGGACAGGCCGATTATCTTTAACTTCCACGGCTATCCCTGGCTCATTCATAAACTCTCCTACCGGTTCAAGGGGCACGAGAACCTGCACGTACGAGGCTACAAGGAAAAGGGCAACATCAACACGCCACTCGAATTGGCGATGCTGAACGAAACATCGCGTTTCCATCTCGTTATCGATGTGATCGACCGAGTACAGAAGCTGCATACCAAGACGGCGCATCTCAAGGAGCGGATGAAAAATGCCATTGTCGAAAATTTCCAGTACGCGCACGAGCACGGCGCCGATCGACCAGAGATCGTCAACTGGACCTGGCCGTACTGAAGTCTGCCTCCGGCCGATCGCCTGCTGTCGTCTCCCTCGAGCGTATGCTGACAGTTCCCTCAGATGCCTCGGGTATAGAGGAGCGCGCGCATGCGCCAGTCCAAGAGCAAGCTGATTAACAGAGACCAATACGACTCCGTTCTTTTTGACATGGACGGCGTGATAACGGACACGGCCAGCCTCCATGCGGCGTGCTGGAAACAGTTGTTCGATGAATTCCTGGAAAGGCGCGCGAAGCTTCAAGGCGAAGAATTTCACCCGTTCGATATCGTCACTGACTACCGGCTTCATGTGGATGGCAAGCCCCGTTTCGAAGGGGTTCGTGATTTCTTGAAGTCACGGGGCATCGAACTCCCCGAGGGGAACGCTGAAGACCCTGTAGACGTCGAAACGGTGTGCGGACTTGGGAATCGCAAGAATGAGTTGGTCAATGATGCCATCGCGAGAAAAGGCGTGCAGGCTTACAATGGAAGCGTGCAATTCATCCATCTGCTCCATCGCAATGGATATAAACTTGCGGTGGTCACTTCGAGTCAGAACTGCGCGTCTATCTTGAAGGCCGTCAAGCTGGACAAGTTCTTCGAGGTGCGGGTCGATGGCAATACAATCCACGCGCAACGACTGAAGGGAAAACCTGCACCTGACACTTTCTTGCTAGCGGCCCGGCTTCTGGGAGCTGAGCCGATTCGGACTGTTGTGATCGAGGATGCGATTTCCGGAATACAAGCAGGATCGGCGGGAAAGTTTGGACTTGTAATCGGCATAGCTCGCAGTGGCGATGCGGACGTACTGAAGCGTCATGGCGCTCATCTAGTAGTTCGCGATCTGGACGAACTGATTGAATGATCGATCAATGCCGCGCCCCGGCTTGGGAGGAGCACCTCGATGCTACACCATGAACGATTGCGCCCACCATCTCAGGATTATCCAGCCGATGAGTGGAACATTGTCGAAAAAACGTTTCGCCCGGATTTTCTTGCGCAGCTCGAAACGATATTGGCCCTGGGCAACGGTTACCTTGGCATGCGCGGCTGCCCGGAGGAAGGCGGTCCGAATGCCGAAAACGGCACATTCATCAATGGATTCTATGAAAGCTGGCCGATCGTATATGGGGAAGACGCTTTTGGCTTTGCCAAGACGGGCCAAACAATCTGTAACGTAACAGACAGCAAGATTATCAAGCTGTTTGTAGACGATGAGCCCTTTTGGTTGGCTAATGCGCGTCTTATAGACTACGACCGACGTCTCAACATGAGAGCCGGGACCCTTGATCGAAATCTTCTCTGGGAGACTCCCGCCGGAAAACGAGTGTCGATCGCATCGAGACGCTTGATCTCCCTTGCAGACAGGCACGTTGCTGCCATCTCCTACAAAGTGACACTCGTTGATGCGCGAGCATCCGTCGTGATCGCCTCCGAGATGGGGACCAATGGACCGAGCAATCGCAAGAATCAAGATGATCCACGCCTGGCGAGAGCGTTACCCGAGCGGGTATTACACCCTCAAACCAATTACTTTAAGGACCGACGCATTGTGCTGTGCCACGCGACGGAAAGAAGCCGCCTCACGCTGACCTGTGCGACCGATCACGCGCTGGAGAGTTCTTGTGGGCACTCATACAAGGTTGCCTGTACTCCTGACTTCGGCCAGGTTGCCTTCACCATAGATGCCAAGCCCGGTTGTCCGATCCAACTCACCAAGTACATTGTCTACCATAGTTCTGAGCAGGCATCCCCCGAAGAACTGTGCGGCCGCGCCGAGTGGACGATGGATCGCATAGTGAACCAGGGATTCCAGCGGCTGCTCGTATCCCAAGAGCAGTACATGGATGATTTTTGGCGCCGCAGCGACGTTCGGATCAAGGATATAAGCGAGCAGCGGACAAGGCGCAGCACCGTGGAGGTCCAACAGGCCATCCGCTTCAACCTTTTCCACATTCTTCAGGCTTCCGCGCGCGCGGAAGAATTGGGGGTGCCTGCGAAAGGACTAACAGGACAGGCTTATGAGGGACACTACTTTTGGGATACCGAGATCTATGTGCTTCCGTTTCTGACGTATACGTCTCCGAGGATCGCCAGGAACCTTCTCGCCTTTCGTTACAAGATGCTGCCTCAGGCACGCGCTCGCGCCAGAGAACTGGGTCATCGAGGTGCCATGTTCCCCTGGCGCACAATCAGTGGAGAGGAAGCGTCTGCGTACTATGCCGCCGGCACCGCCCAGTATCACATCAACGCTGACATCATGTATGCGCTGCGCAAGTACGTGCACGCGACAGGCGACGAGTTGTTTCTCCGAGAATGCGGAGCTGAAATGCTCGTGGAGACAGCCCGTCTATGGGCAGACCTTGGATTCTACTCGGAGGCGAAGGGAGGAAAGTTCTGCATTAATGGTGTCACCGGCCCGGATGAATACAACGCCGTGGTGAATAACAACGCCTACACCAATCTCATGGCCCGTGAGAACCTTCGCTACGCTGCCCAGGTCGTCGCATCCTTACGGACAGCAGAGCCGGGCGCGTACAACGAACTCGTTCGCAAAACGGGGGTCGAGCCCTCTGAGATTGAAGCGTGGATCCGCGCCGCGGACAGCATGTATGTGCCCTACGATGAAACGACAAACGTCATGCTGCAGGATGATAATTTTTCAGATAGAGAACCCTGGAATTTACGTAAGACGCCGCCTTATCACTATCCGCTATTGCTGTTTTATCACCCGCTGAACATTTACCGAAAGCAGGTGATCAAACAGGCGGATGTTGTCCTGGCCATGTTCTTGTTGGGTGATGCCTTCCCGGCAGAAACGAAGAAGCGCGCCTTTGAATTCTACGACCCGTTTACAACAGGTGACTCCTCTTTGTCCTCCAGCGTAGAGGCAATCATCGCCGCACAGATCGGCGACATGGACAAAGCAGTTCGTTATGGCATGGCGGCGCTACTGATGGATTTGGCTGACGTAGGCGGTAACGTGAAGGACGGCTGTCATATAGCCTCTATGGGCGGCACCTGGATGATGCTTACCTATGGCTTCGGCGGCATGCGGGACGACGATGGGACATTGTCGTTCTTCCCGCGTCGTGCTCCTGAGGAAAACGCCATACTGCGGTTTCCAGTAACTTACCGGCGTCAGTTGCTGGAAGTTGAGATTGGTCTGGACCAGGTGGAGTACAGGTTATGCGAGGGTGAACGCCTGGTAATCCGCCATGAAGGGGAAGAACTTGAACTTTCTCGCGCAAATCCTCTGGCTGTTCGACCAGTCGGCAAGTGGGGAGGATCGCAATCAGATGCTCGCGAAGTTAGCCGCGGTCGCTCTGCCGTTTAAGGCACAGGGCACAAGCCTCCAAGAGCACTCGTGAGAGCGAGTTCGGAAATGGTATAGGTTGACCAATGGATCGCAAAGTGGGCGTTGATCAGCACCGCGCCAAACCATCGCAGCGATCTTTCGATGCGGCATTGATGTCGTCCATCAACGAAATGGCGGGACGTGATCAACAGGCTAAGAGGGTGCTGGTCATCGACGTGGGCGGCACCTCGGTAAAGATCCTCCTCACGGGGCAAAGCGAAAGCCGATCCTTCCGATCTGGAACGAAACTTACCCCTCGGCTCATGGTGTCGGGAGTCAACAAGCTCGCCGCGGATTGGATGTATGACGCAATCTCGATCGGCTATCCCGGCCCGGTGCTGGGCGGCCGGCCCGCCGCGGAGCCTGTTAACTTGGGACGTGGCTGGGTCGGATTCGACTTCGAGCAAGCTTTCGGCCTTCCTGTCAAAGTCATAAATGACGCCGCCATGCAAGCCTTGGGAAGCTATAGAGGCGGCAAAATGCTATTTCTAGGCTTGGGAACAGGCTTGGGCACTGCCCTGATCGTGAAGGGCATCGTGAGGCCGATGGAGCTCGGCCATTTGCCTTACAAGAATGGCACTTATGAGGATTATGTCGGCCGAGCCGGCCTGGAACGCTGCGGCATGAAGAAGTGGCGTGGTCATGTGGCCGACACGATCGAACGTCTTGTAGCGGCGCTGCGGCCAGATGAAACGGTGATCGGCGGTGGCAACGTAAACAAGATGGGTACTCTCCCCGCGCGGTGTCGCGCGGGACAAAATGCTAACGCTTTTCTCGGTGGTTTTCGCCTATGGGAAGGCGCAGCTTCCTGTGAAGTCTGATCGCAAATGGTAGCCAGGGATTATTATCGCTGCTGATTTATTCCGCCTTTCAGACGGGAACCTCACATGAATGACGACGCGCCCCGCTGGGCCTCCTTCTCATCCGCATTTTCAATCGTCTTGAGCTTGGCGAGCAACCGGATTGCCGAGCTCGGTTGTGCTCCCGTCGGCGAGGATCCACAGGCATTTGTCAATCGGGGAGGCTTGCGTCAACTGGAGACAGAGGCTGCCGACACAGCGATCAGGAGGGTTAGAGAGGCGGCTTATCCACTCATCTTTAAGCTGTTTGATTCCGAAATGCCTCGCGGCAAGGAACGCAAGCTTGTGCTGAGACGGTTGGGTCAAGACTTGAGCCGCATCGAACAGGCGCTGGGATATGATGAGCAGCTCGCGCAGGACACTGCTCGCGGACGAACTTCCGAGCGCTTGCCTGGCCAAGTTCGTCAGAAGCGGACGGTCAGAAGTCGGAGGAAATGACTATATTTGATGCGGCAGGAATGCCGCTACAGATACGGACAGACCCCGGCGACGCAGATAGCGCTGAAGAACGTGTGGGCGCAGCGGTCGTAGCGCATTGAGATACGCCGCCAGTCTTTTAGCCTTGCGAACATATTCTCGACCTTGAGGCGCTGTCGATACAAGGCAGGTCCTTTTGCCGCGCTTGAATCGCGATGCCACATCAGATGGAATTTGAGTTTGCAAAGGTCTGGGCTATGCGGACAAACCGGACACGGAACGGGATCGTCTTCAATCTCGGTGAGTTTGCCTTGACAGCTTGCCGGCCCCGCAGCCCATGATTTTGGTCAAGGAGGAGCCTCACGATGACCATCACCATTACCGCCTTTGAACGGTCACCCGATGGCGGCAAGGGACTGGCGCGTGATACGCGCGTTCGCTGGGCGCTTGAAGAAGTCGGCCAACCCTACGAGGTTCGCCTTGTTTCGTTTGGTGCGATGAAGGAACCCGCGCATCTGGCGCTTCATCCTTTCGGCCAGATCCCGACCTACGAGGAAGGCGATCTCGCCCTGTTCGAGACAGGGTCGATCGTGTTCCATATCGCCGAGCGCCATGCGGGCCTGCTGCCGGACGATGCCGATGCGCGGGCGCGCGCGATCACATGGATGTTTGCCGCGCTCAACACGGTGGAGCCGGCGATCCTTGAACTCACAACCGCCAGGCTTCTGGAGGGCGATAAGCCCTGGAGTAAGGAGCGCCTGCCTCTGGTCGAGGATCGCGTCCGCGACCGGTTGAAGCAGCTTTCCGCTCGCCTTGGCGATGCCGACTGGCTCGATGGTGCGTTCAGCGCGGGCGACCTGATGATGGTGTCGGTGCTGCTCAGGTTGAAACCATCGGGCATTCTGGACGAATATCCGAACCTGGCCGCCTATGTCGCCCGCGGCGAAGCGCGGCCCGCCTACAAGCGGGCTTTCGACGCGCAACTGGCGGTTTACACCGGCAAGTCACCGACCGGCTGATTGAGGTCCGTCCTGGGCTCGAACTCGTCATCCGAGTTTTTCGTTCAGTTGATGGGTCCTGACCGACGCATTTTTTCGCTATCTGAGTGGTGGCTGAAGCGATAGCATTTCCGACCGCAACGCAGATCGGGAAGGGGCAGCGATGAACCAACTCGAAACCGGCGAAACGCCCAAAGCCGCTCAGGCTGTTTCAAATTTCCAAGACGAGCTGGCCGAAGTTCTGCGGGAACGGGCGGCCATCTCCGCAGTGCTGCGCGCCATTGCCAGTTCTCCTCACGACTTGCAGCCCATATTCGACACTATCCTCGACAGCGCGAGAAGGCTCTGCCGAGCTGATACGGGTGTCTTCCGCTTAGTCGAGGAAGCAGGCTTTCGTCTCGTTGCTCGTGCATTGGGCCCCGGCGTGTCGGAGGATGTTCTACCGCCAAAGCTGGTGGAACCCGGCACCTTTCAAGGCGACTTTTATAGTCGCCTCACCGCAAGCAAGTTGCCGCTCCACGTCCCCGACGTAGCACTTGAACTCCATCGAGCGGACGAGGCTACCCGTGAATTCATCGGGCGGCGCGGCCTTCGGACGCTCCTTTTCGTGCCCATGCTCAGAAAGCACGAGCTAGTCGGATCGTTTGCTTTAGGGCGGCTGCGCGTAGAGCGCTTTACGGAAAGAGAGATCGAACTGGTCACAGACTTCACCGCGCAGGCGACCATTGCCTTGGAGATTATCCGTCGCGAGCGGCAACAGGGCCAGTTGCAGACGGAGCTCGCTCACGCCAATCGCGTGGCCACGATGGGCCAGCTCCTGGCCTCGATCATCCATGAAGTGAAACAGCCGATCGCTTCCACGGTCATCAACGCTCAAGCGGCTCTGCGTTTTCTGGAGCGTCGACCGCCCCATCTGGAACAGGTGCAGCGGGTGCTCGCAGAACTCGTTCATGACGGCATGCGAGCGAGTGACATCGTTGACGGAATCCGCGCCCTTTCGCAAAAGGCGCCGTCCCGGAAAGAGCGCTTGGACATCAACGCCGCGATCCGCGGGGTGATTGAACTCACCCGTGGCGAAGCAGTGGCGAACGGGGTTTCGGTGCAGATGGATCTCGCGCAGGGCCTGCCGCTCATCGAAGGCGATCGAGTGCAATTTCAACAGGTGATTCTCAACCTGATCCTGAATGCCATTGAGGCCATGAGCGACGCCGACGAAGGAACGCGAGAGCTGCTTATCAGCGCCGGGAAGGCGGAGCCGAACGGCGTTCATGTCGGGGTACGAGATTCGGGTCCGGGCCTGGCGCCAGCAGCCCTTGAGCGTGTGTTTGACGCCTTCTACACGACAAAGACCAGCGGTTTGGGTATGGGCCTGACGATCTGCCGCTCGATCATTGAAACCCATGGCGGACAACTGTGGGCGACCGGGCACACACCACAAGGCGCGTTCTTTCACTTTACGATACCTGCTCGGCCGGCATGATGAGCCGATGGTCGGGTTTCCGGCTCCAAACGGCATGACGCCGCAGCGCCCGCATTGGGGGGACTTCCGGTATTGGCCCTTAGCCGGCTTGTTCGGCTGCACCCACGACTCCGTTGTCCGGGGTAAAGCAGGCATTCCGCCGTCGCGTTGCCATGTCCGCTTGTGACCCGAAGCCCGACGTTGGGCACCGGTTTCAAGTGCGCTGCGATCGCCAATGCCGCTAAGGTGATCCGCGTGAGCAAAGCTGATGGCCGACCGGGTCGGTGTGGTTGGTGTGCACAAGCGAGCCGAACACAACCCCGATCGCCAAGGCATCACGCGCTATGCTTTTTCGCTTGCCGTCCAGGTGTAAACCTATGAGGTCCCAAGCTTAAGCCTCGTGAACCGAACAGCTATGAAGAAGGATGGTCGATATTGCAGACCTGAGCGTGGTTCGACGCAAGTCTTGATAGCGGCCCTTCTGAACTACCGACTTTTTATAAGGTTCCCAACGGTTCTTATCGTGTTTAGGGCAGATGGCGCGGGCGTTGCGGCGGGATTAACAATCACGGTCGCCGTCATTCCTGCAGTAAGCGTTATCTCCGCCGGCACGCTATCGATCTTGATTCGAACGGGAATGCGTTGGGCCAACCGCACCCACGTGTAAACAGCCTCGACCGACGGCAAGCCCTGGGTGCTGACTGTAGCGTTTGGTGCACTGATCCCGCGGGTTATGCTTTCGACACGTCCCGTCAGTTTCCCCTCAAATCCCATCAGCTCAACTTCAGCGGCATCACCAACTTTAAAGCTCCCGAGCTTCGTCTCCTCGAAATAGCCCGCGACCCAATATGAATCCGCGTCAACGATTGCGATATTTGGCGATCCACGGTTTGCATAGTCTCCGACGCGAAGCAGAAGATTTGTAACGAAGCCGTTTACAGTGGACCGCACCTCGGTGCGCCCCATATTCAATTGCGCCTGCTCGAGGTTGGCAAGCGCCGTCTGATGGGCGGCCTGGGCAACCAAGTAGCCTCCTTCATAGACCTGCTTCTCTTCGGTTGAAGCGGCTAGGTCCGTCAGTTTTCGACGGCGCTCGTTCTCGTTAGTCTTGACTTCGAGATCTGCGGCCTTGCTCGCGACGTCCGCTTTAGCAAGGTCCAGCGCTACCTTGTAATCGCCCTGATCGATCACATAGAGCAGGTCGCCCTTGTGAACGAACTGATTGTCTCCAACCGGCAACTTCACGATCTGGCCGGACACCTGAGGCGCGATATTGGCAACCTGCACGCGGACCTGACCGTCGCGCGTCCAAGGCGCCACCATGTAATGTTCCCATAATCCAGCGACCGCGAATATCGCGAGTACGAGAACAAGAAATGTAAGCGCGAAGCGAATAATCCGGCGGGCGCGATTGAACATGGTGTAGCCCTCAGAAGAGGATGTTCAGGGTTGCAACAACGCAAACGTAAATGGCGGCTTCCGCCAGCAACGGATGCCAGAACCATTTCTGCAGTTGGGTGACGACAAGAACGAAACGCACTGGAATAAAGATCAACGCCGCAATCAATGCATATTTCACGAATGGCGAGATCAGTAGCCCTGCGAAGACGAATTCCTTCACGGCTTCACTCCTCCCCTTGCGCATGATGGCGCAGCAACCTCAAATGCCTGAGCAGCCTCATTTCCGTGGTTGTTAATACTGCAGTACCGTAAAGCGCGGCTGCGGCATGCCCGAGATCCAGACGCCTCGAGTGGTCTATTGCAGTGGCAGCAGCTAGGTAACTTCGAGCGAGATCTAGTATCTCAGTCCGCGACAACGTCGGAAGGATATGCCTCGCTTTTGCGTCAACGGCCGGGTCAATTGCGGTCCTCGCTTGATCGAGCGCTCGCCATGATCGCCTTACCGCAACGCTGAGATTGCCCAAGTTGGAAAGTCGCCTCATGACGTTGCGACGTGCCAGAGTAACCGGCGCGCCGTGCTGCCACGAACTGAACTGGCTCAAGCGATCATAGTAAAGACTTGCTCTGGGTTGATTGAGGTGCTTCTCGTCAACCAGAGCCTGCCGGAGAGAGCGACCAATGGCCAAAGCCAAGCGAAGACGGCGCAGGGCCGGATCAACCGGGACGATTAGAAGAAGCGAGAGAAAAATGCATACGCTCCCAGCGAAGACGAATGTCGCGTTATCTACAAATGCCGTAGGATTCAGCGTCTGCACATTGGTTGGAGAAATGAGCGATATACTCTGCACGCCATAGAAGATTCCCATCGGACCTTTGCCTGTTTTGATCAACCAGCAGGTCAATGTCACCACAGGCGCGAGAGAGATGATGAACAACGGATAGTCGCTGATATTTGGAAAAATGAAGAAAGCGTAGATTATGCCGGTCACGATCACGGCGGGTGTCATGAACAGTGCCGCTCTTCCCATTGTAAGAGGATCGTGCATGACAGATCCGAGGGCGACGAAGACAACGGTTCCGAGCAGCATCGAGTTCGCGCTGGGCAATCCGGACATGATTGCAATCAATCCGACCATGCCGACCGCGAGGCCGACGCGAAGCCCGTTAAGAACCGCCGCGATATAGTCCTGATGCACGGGAAGTCTCGCTGACCTTCGTGGAAGTTGCCCAATCCGGTTTGAAAGCAAACCGTCACGAATGTCGCGAAATACTTCGATCATGAATCTCGAACGATCGAGAACATAGGCCTCTTCGATGGAAAAGTTCTCCGCCTCCATTGCCCGGTAGGTAAGGGCGTCAAGATCAGGCAATCGTTCCTCAGGGTGCTGAGTGACGATTGCAGCGCGCACGATTGAAATCGCTTCGTCGACAACCGATGTGGCCGATGGCATACTTCGCAGGCCCAGGCCTATCGCCTGGATAGCCGAGATCGCTTCGAACAATCCAAGTAGCGCGCTTCGTGCGCCTTTCGCGCGCGCCAATCCATCGACCAGCTCGGGTGTTGCAAAGCTGATCTCGCTTCGCAATGGCATAAGTCTAGCGCTCATCGCAACGCATTGCGACGAATCGGGGGGCGCGCGCCGATCGAGGGCGGCCAAAGCCATTGCAACGATATCCCTGGTAGCCAGACGTAGCTTGGATTGTAGCGATCGCGCAGATTCGGCGTTCGCAAAAATCGAGCTTACAAATGCCAGCACGAGCACGGCGAGCAGGATGACTGCGACTCGATCAAGCATCGCCGTAAAGGCGATCGTGGGGGCGTCGATGTTGACGATCGAAATAAGCGCGACCGTGTAGCCGGCCAGGATGCATCCATAGGCTCGGAAGTCACGCAGAAGCGTTCCTATGGCAACCAAACATGCCATGTACACCGAAAAGACAGCGATTAGCATCGTCCGATCTTGTGAAAAGAGGCTCGTCAAGATGATTGCAAAAGCGGCTCCAAACAATGTTCCCAAGACACGGTAGATCGCTTTGGACAAAACCATACCCTGGGTCGGCCCCACCAATATGAGGAGGCCTGTGCCTGCGCTTGCTGCGGAATTGAGTTCGAGCATGAAGGCAATGTAGTAGCTGACAGCTAGGGCCACCCAAATCTCGAACGCTAGGGCTGCTGTGCCTACCGGCCATGGGGGGAGACTGAGGTGATACGAACGAAGATCGCGCTGTGTTGGATCCGTGCGCCGTGCTGCCGCAGAGATATTCATCCAACGTCTCCTGAGAGATTCTGGTTTGGTAAACAATCTCGCCGCTCGGCACCCACAAGAATAGTCAAAGCGCGATTTCCGAGTTCGAGGGGGCCAACCACCCTCCAGCAACAAGCCTCAGCCCGTGCGTCATGTTGCGTTCGACTCAACCCTGCGGGCCGGTGAACATATGGTTTCCGTTGACGCTCCGTTCGGCTGGGATTTCCTCTTGCAAAACGTCCCAATGCTCGGCGATCTTGCCACCGGTCACCCTAAAAATATCGACTCCTACAATTGGCTTCGGTCCCCACCCAATGTAGCGGCCGTGAACCATGACATAGTTGCCATCGGCGACCACGAGCCCAGGCCTGTATTCGAAATCGCGTGGAAGATCGCGTAGCAAAGACTTAATCGCCGCGGTTCCGTTTGGAATCTGCGGATTATGTTGCTTGTAATCATCACTAAATAAGCGATCGAGAACGGTCGGATCCCGATCGATAAAAACACCCGTAATGCCCGCGAGCACTAGGGCTTTATTGTCGTCGGCCGTATTTGATGTCGTCATGGCAGCTTGCTCCTAGCTGCGCAGCCAAGGCTTGCCAGCTAACGCAGCGCAATCCCCACCAATCTCTTTATAGGTACAGATCGGTACCTTTGTCAATGGTGCGCGAAACGTGATAGATTGCGGCGATGAGCAAGACAGCCCGGCGAGGCGCGCCGCGACGAGGCGAACCAAGCGCACGCGATCGTTTGGTCGAAACCGCCATCGAACTTTTTTACCAGGAAGGCATTCGTGCTATTGGCATCGATACGGTGATCGCGCGATCAGGCGTGTCAAAATCTTCGCTCTATCGGACCTTTGCGTCCAAGGACGAATTGATCGAAGCCTTCGCTGAGGAGCAAAATCGGCGATTCTGGCAGCGGTGGGATGAAATCACGAATCGATATGCAGGCGCACCGCGCAAACAGATCGAGGCGCTATTCGACGGTATCGCCGATCTGATCGCAAATCCGCAGTTTCGCGGCTGTCCTTTCATCAATCTAGCCACAGAGTTTCCGGATCGGCAGCATCCCGGCACAGCAATTGCCTGCTCTAACAAGAGGGAAATGGGCAAACGTCTGCGACTTCTCGCCCGTGCTCTCGGTGCACGTGATCCCGCCAAACTTGGCGACCAGCTCTCGCTCTTAATGGATGGCGCCTATAGCCACGCTGTGGTGCTTGGCGCGGCGGGCTTAAGACGTGAGCTCATCGAAATGGCGCGGCTGTTAATCGATTCCCAAGTGAACCAAGAAACTATCAATACGTCGACAGCTCTGTTGGAGACACAATCATCATCCCCTAGACGCAAGACCGCTCAACAATAACAGCTCTCGGGGAGCGGCAACATCCTAGATGTCCGGATGTGGCACTTTTCCGACATGCCGGGGCGGTCCGAGCATGTCCGTTCATAGGGGCAGACCGGAAGTGGCCGAACCATGGTCGAACGACGCGATTGACCCAGAGCAGAAGTCCATGCAGACGCTACCGCGAAAGATGTTGTCGCGGGCCACCGGACCGCTTGGCTCGTCGTTCAACGTCGCCGCGGACTTCACATCGAGCAGCGAACGTAGGACGCTTCCACTGGCACCGGCTCCTTGGAGCTGAGTGTGATCCTATTCTCTCCGGAGATTTTCACATCGAATGTTACGTCTGAAACCGTGACACCGTCCGAGCACGACGCAATCACTTGTACATTCGACCCGTCATCGTGCATCGATTTGACAGCGCATTTTTGGAATGTGCCAGTTATTTGCTTTCCCTGGATGATTAAACCGCCCGCGTGGAGATCAGCATCTTGCTTGAACGCAAGCTTGTTATTCTCTTTGGTAAACACCTGGCCGCACGGCGAGCCGTCGACCGTCCAGGCTCCGTTCAAATCGGCGGCCTGTGTCGAGGCTGATTGCGTGACGAGAAGTACCAAAAGCACCAACGGATTGAAGGTTCTCATGAAACTCTCCGATTAAATGGTCAGTAGGCTACCGGAGCGCGTTCGATCGGACGTGGAATGCCGCTAAATCGGTCTGGTCGAGGCCCTCCCGCCGTCGCCGTGCCCCCTGTCCGAACTATTAAGATAGAACCAAGGCTCGTTTTTGGGAAGCCGGGTCTCCTCCTACTCGCGACAAACGCAGCCGAGATTGATGCCGATGCAAAAGTCGATGCGCCGGTCGGCGGCGAGCCAGCGGCCGGCACCCGCCGGCTGACTTCGACTTTTTGGCACGTTTGAGACATGCCGACCGGCTCCGACAATGTCCGTTGATCGGATCAGACCGGAAGTGCCCGGCAAACGGCCGAAACGACGCGATTGACCCGGAACAGTCGTTCGGGATTACTATCCCTCTGCCATAGCCCTAAGAGCGCTTCCCCGATTTTCGCTGAAGCTCGGCCTCTATATCCGCGAACTCGCCGCCCAGTTTGAACAGACACCATCCTTTTTCATCCACTTCTTTGCGGACATCAGGATTCGTGTCTGC
Organism: Bradyrhizobium erythrophlei; assembly: GCF_900129425.1. Classification (NCBI taxonomy): domain Bacteria; kingdom Pseudomonadati; phylum Pseudomonadota; class Alphaproteobacteria; order Hyphomicrobiales; family Nitrobacteraceae; genus Bradyrhizobium; species Bradyrhizobium erythrophlei. The sequence goes on from NZ_LT670817.1 coordinate 6,300,979, forward strand.
CGCTAATCGCGATCGAGTGATCGTCTATTCGTCTTCGGTAGTGGCAGCGGGCATCCCCATATCCTCGCGGACTACAAGCCGCCAGCCAGGAAGGATACTGTGCGTGTGGAAGAGATATTTCATCTTTTTGCCTTCCGGATTGGAAGCTCTCGCGCGGACTATCGTACGTCGCCTTTTGGCACCAAACAGACACGACGCAGCGGCGCCACGCATGTCCGTTGTTGAGGGATGAACGAACTAAGCTCAGACGTGACCCAATTTCCGTTTTTGACCCCAAAGCGGTCCCCCCTCGCTAGAATCAGAACACATCGATAGTCGGGAACCGAGCGTCCCCTGTAATGCAATCCCAAAGGTAGATTGCAAGACCGATGTCGCCGGTCCAAAGCGAATACCGGCCGCGGCCGGCAACCATCTGAGCGCCGCGATACTGGAAGATGGCCGTCATGGCGAACCGGCGCGCGCGGTCGAGCCAAATGGGGTCATTCGTGCGCCGGTAGAGCTTGAGGAATGCGTAGCCATTTCCACCCGTGCCGTGGCAAAGGTTCGAGCCCTTTGTCAGCGGTCCGGCGGCCCAGGTAAAGCGCCCGCCATCCAACAGAAGCGCATCGAATTCCGGCGTAGCGAAGCGGGCGTCGGCAAAGGTCGTCACCATTCCCGGCGCACCGTGACAGTGCTGACATATGAAAAGCCGCTTCTCGCGCTTGCTTCTCGGGCCCCATGTTGTCCCAACTTCGTACCGCCACGCATTCGCTTCAAGCGACTTCGGCACAAATTCGGCTACATGCGCTTGCTGCGCCGCCGTCAACCAATCCCATCCGAGCAATAACGGGATGACGTTGCCAGCGAAGCCGTGAACGGGCCCGAGAAAGCGGTCTTTGGCACCGTAAAGATCCTGGGTCCAAAGTGGACCTTGCGGCGTGTCCTCCAGTTCGGCCAACAGCCGCGCTGCCTGTACTTCGAAGAGGCCGCGCCATCGCTCTTCCCCCGTCATCTCGCCCATGTGGACTGCCGCAACCATCGACCCCGGCATACCCCACATCAGTTCTCGGATTGGCAGTCCATTATTTGCTTCGGCGCGCCTATAAACGAGGTCGGCGAGGCTCGATGTCGGCTCAAGGCGCATTGCGAGAAGTGCCGCACCCATGTCGCCGCGTAGCAGCGAGCCATGCTTCTCGTAGTCGGTCGGAGAACTGGCTTCGTGGTCGATGAGTGTCCGCTCCATCAGCTTGGGCAGAGCAGAGCGAAAGTCTTCGGCGACACGGGTCGCCCCTATGCGATGCAGGTAATCCAGTGCCCAAATGACACCTGCCGCGCCCTTGTAGAAGCTGGGGTCACCATCTCCCACCCCGTCGTCACTCGGGTGAGCCGGCCAGAACGTGTCGGGGTGGAAATGGGCGATCGCATCGGCCGCAATTTCTTCGATCGCGCCCCGAACAGCCGATTCATTCCAGGCGTCCTGTACAAGCGGACGATGACGTCCGGGGGTAATCATGGCGTAAGGGCTCCTGAGCGCTGTCCATCTGTACTTCAGATGACGCAAGTAAGGATCGCACGATTGAACGAAAGCTATCCAAAAGCGTGCCGCGCGGCAAACCAACTGCACCACCTGAAATGGTTCGACGCAGCGAAGCAATGAGGCGTCGCCTCTCTGGCGATTTTCGGACATGGCGCGATGTCCCGCTTGAGTCCGTTATGCGCACCAAACCAGACGTCCGCTGACCACTCCGGATTTATGGGTTCACGCCCTGGTTCTAATGATTTCGGGGCGGTGTGAGATCATCGGCTGGTTCATGCCGGGAGATCGCCTGACCTCCGACGCCGCGCTATGAAGACAGGTCTCGTGTTTGTGATGCGATTTCAACGATTTGTGTTCAAGGCCTTGGCGGCGCGCTTCCTTTTCCCACGACACTATCGCCGATCTGCAGCGATTCGCTGAGGGAGCGGCCCGGAACGGCGCCCAGGCAGTCAGTGCTGGCGCCGGCGCAAGCGGCGACGCGTCCGGCGCGTCGTTAGGATGGCTCATCACCAGTTCGCCGGGCGGAGTCGACGCTCTTCGTCAACGCGCCGTATTCGTCGCGAGCTGCAAACTTGATAATGACCCGTCGTATGTGAGTGCAGAGTTAAAGTCGCTTTGCGAGCCACTAAATGGATTTTGTACGCGCCAGTGGTGCTATCCGCTGCAGCCACGCGGCTTCAACAATGACGCGGAAGAGCGCCTTTTTATTGCCTTAACGGTATGTTGCCTCATGCTGTGAAGGTGGCGCCGGAAACACTCCGAAACAAAAATCCTTCGCCGGTGTTTCCCTGAATCTGCAACAATAGGTGCGCATGGCCACGGCATCGCCGAACATACTTATCGTCGAAGACGACCGCGAGACGCGAACGCTGATTGCAAAATACCTGCGCACCAACGCCTGCAACGTGACGACGGCGAACGACGGACGCGAAATGGCGCGGGCGATGGCCGACCATCGCGTCGATCTTCTGATCCTCGACGTAATGCTGCCGGGTGAAGACGGCCTCAGCCTGTGCCGCAAGGTCCGCGCGGAATCGCAAATTCCGATCATCATGCTCACCGCGCGCGGCGAGGATGTCGATCGGATTCTCGGACTTGAAATGGGCGCCGACGACTATCTGGCCAAGCCGTTCAATCCGCGCGAATTGCTGGCCCGGATCAACGCGGTGCTGCGCCGCCAGGCCGCCGCGCAGACCGTCAGCACCAGCAATGGCGCCACCGCGCTGACCTTTCTGGGCTGGCGGATCGATTTCCGGCTGCGCGAACTGCGCGATCCGGCGGGCGCGCGGGTCGCGATGACCAGCGCCGAATTCGACCTGCTGCGAACCTTTTGCGAGCGGCCGGGCCGCGTGCTGTCGCGCGACAGCCTGCTCGATCTCACCAACGGCCGCAGCGCCGGTTCATTCGAGCGCAGCATCGACGTGCTGGTCAGCCGCATCCGGCGCAAGATCGAAACCGATCCGCAGGACGCCACCATGATCAAGACGGTGCGCTCCGGCGGCTATTTGTTCACTCCCACCGTGGATGCGGTCACGACCCCGGCAAGCGGCTGATCATGAAGCTGGCAGGTTTCCTGAATCTCAGGGGTATCAGCGGACAGATCGCGGCGCTGGTGGCCGCCTCGATCATCGCCATCCATCTGATCATCACCGCAACCTTTCTGATCCACCGGCCGGACCGGTTCGATCCGCCGTTCGAGCAAGGACACAGTCAGCTGGTTCCAGTGGTCCAGCTTCTCGGGGCGGCGCCCGCGGCCGGACGGCCAGCGCTGTTTGCCGACATCGCGCGGGCATTCCCGCAACTGGAGATCGAAAGCCTTCCAGCGGGTCCCGCTGCCGCGGTGGACGAACTGGACAAGTTCAACCTGCGTAGTCTGCATCGCCGCCTCGGCAGCAGCTACCGGATCTTTTCGCTCGCGCACGACGAAAGCAGCCACCAGGTCGGCATCGCGCTGCCGGACGGCACGATGATTTCGGCAAAGCTCCCGCCGGACGAACGGCAACTTCCGTTCTGGATCAGACCATGGATCGTGACCTTGCTGTTTGGCGCCATCAGCGTCACCTTGCTCGGCTTGTGGGCGGCGTGGGCCTTGACGGCGCCGCTGTCGTCATTCGCGAAAGCCGCCGAGAACTTCAGCCTGAACGGCGCCGCGGCACCGCTGCCCGAACGCGGGCCTGCAGAAATTCGCTCGGTGGCGAAGGCGCTCAACCGGATGCGGGAGCGCATCACCGCTTTGATCGACGACCGCACCAAAATGCTGGCCGCCATCAGTCACGATCTGCGCACGCCGATCACCCGGATGCGCCTGCGCTCCGAATTCATCGAGGACGATACGCACCGCAGCCGCATGCTGGATGATCTCGACCAGATGCGCTCGATGCTGGAATCCGTGCTTTCTTTCCTGCGCAACGACGGCAAACTCGAATCCATGACGCTGGTCGACATCGCGACCACGCTGCAGCTCGTCACCGATCAATTCGGCGACATGGGGCACAAGATCGCTTACGACGGACCCGGCCACGCCATGGCCACGGTCCGCCCCGACGATCTGCATCGCAGCATTACCAACCTGGTCGAGAACGCGGTCAGGTTCGGCGCGGAGGCCACCATCCGCCTCATTGTGTCGCCGGACACCGCGACGATCGAGATCGAGGACGATGGCCCCGGCATCGCCGATGCGCGCAAGGCTGCCATGCTCGAACCGTTCGTGCGCGGCGACGACGCCCGGAATATGGATGAGGCTGCGGGTTTTGGCCTCGGGCTTTCCATTGCGCGCGCCATCGTGCTGGCGCATGGCGGCGAGCTGACGCTCCACGACCGGCAACCGCATGGATTGATCGTTCGCATCGAATTGCCGGTGCGCCAGCAAAGCTGGCAGGCAGCCGCCTGAGCACGCCCAACGTTAAGTTTTCGATCGTCGCCTTGCCATACTTCGCACAACGAGGAGTAAGCTCACGTCGTTGTGAATCGGGCGTGTCGATATCTTGCCTTAAACGGACAAGACAGCGAGATGGTGGTTGACTGATTCGTGATCGAAAGCAGCGCCAACGTAACGAGCGTTGGAGGTCTTAATCACCATCAAGCAATACTTTAAAACGATCGGAAACATTTCGGAGATTTTTTAGCCACATGCGCACCTTACGTGCCGTTCGGAATGACAAGGGGCGCGTTGCGGATGAATGTTGGAATGCGAGTTCGGGCAGGCTTTTTGGCCGCCCTGGTGGTGTGCGTCATGCTGGTATCGTCGTTTGCTGTCGCCCAGTCCGTCGCTTCGATCGAGGTCGCGGGCAACCGGCGTGTCGAGATCGAAACCATCCGGTCTTATTTCAAGGCGGATCCCGGTGGGCGGCTGGATCAGGCCGAAATCGACGACGGCCTGAAGGCGCTGATCGAGACCGGCCTGTTTCAGGACGTCAAGATCAGCCAGACCGGCGGTCACCTGCTGGTGACGGTGATCGAAAACCCGGTGATCGGCCGCATTGCCTTCGAGGGCAACAAGAAGATCAAGGACGAACAGCTTACGGGCGAAATCCAATCCAAGGCACAGGGTACGCTGTCGCGTCCCATGGTCCAGTCCGATGCCCAGCGCATCTCCGAGGCCTACCGCCACTCCGGCCGCTATGACGTGAGCGTCACTCCCGAAATCATCGAACAGCCGAACAACCGCGTCGATCTGATTTTCACGATCGTCGAGGGCGAGAAAACCAGCGTCAAGTCGGTCGAGTTCATCGGCAACAACGCTTATTCGTCGTATCGCCTCAAGGACATCATCAAGACCCACGAGTCAAACCTGCTGAGCTTCCTCGGCGGCGGTGACGTCTATGATCCGGACCGGGTCGAAGCCGATCGCGACCTGATTCGCCGGTTTTATTTGAAGAACGGCTTTGCGGACGTGCAGGTGGTGGCCGCGCTGACGGAATACGATCCGGCGCGCAAGGGCTTCCTGGTGACCTTCAAGATCGAGGAGGGCCAGCAGTATCGCGTCTCGTCGGTCAATATCCAGTCCAGCATTCCCACCCTTGACGGAAACGACCTCCGCAGCTTCTCGCGCGTCAGCGTCGGGTCGCTCTACAACGCCGAGGCGCTGGAGAAGACGGTGGAGGAAATGCAGATCGAGACCTCGCGGCGGGGTTATGCCTTTGCCGTCGTGCGGCCGCGTGGCGACCGCAATTTCGAGGCCCATACCGTTTCGATCACTTTTGCCGTCGACGAAGGCCCGCGGACCTATATCGAGCGCATCGACGTGCGCGGCAATACCCGCACCCGCGACTATGTGATCCGCCGCGAATTCGATATTTCCGAGGGCGATGCGTACAACCGCGCGCTGGTCGATCGCGCCGAGCGGCGCCTCAAGAACCTTGATTTCTTCAAGAGCGTGAAGATCACGACCGAGCCCGGTTCATCGAGCGATCGTGTGATTCTCGTGGTCGATCTCGAGGAGAAATCCACCGGCGACTTCTCGGTATCAGGCGGCTATTCGACCACCGACGGTCCGCTTGCCGAGGTCAGCGTCTCCGAGCGTAACTTCCTCGGCCGCGGCCTGTTTGCGAAAGCATCGGTAACCTACGGGGAATACGCGCGCGGGGCCTCGCTTTCCTTCGTCGAGCCTTACCTGCTGGACTACCGCGTTGCGCTTGGTCTTGACCTGTACTATCGGGAGCAGCTTGCCAACGATTACATTTCGTACGGCACCAACACCATCGGCTTCAGTCCGCGGCTCGGTTTCGCCTTGCGCGAAGATCTGTCCTTGCAGCTTCGCTATTCGCTCTATCAGCAGTCAATCACGCTGCCCAGCACGCTCGACAACTGCAACAACATCCCGGGGCCGGCATTTGATCCGACGCCGGCTTATATCAATTCGGTTGATCACGGCCATGACCCCACCGGCAATGCCCAGGCCGGCCTGCTTCCGGGCTGTCTGGCGGACGGTGAGTCTTCACTGCCGGTTCGGAAAGAACTGGCAGGCGGCCCAACGTTGACCTCGTCGGTAGGCTATTCGCTGGACTACAACACACTCGATAACACCAAGAATCCGACCGACGGTCTGCTCATCGACTTCAAGCAGGACTTTGCCGGTGTTGGAGGCGACGTCAGCTACTTGAAATCCGCGATCGACGGCAAGTACTACGCGCCGCTGGTTGCCGATATTGTCGGACTGGTCCACGTCCAGGCCGGCACGCTCAACAGCGTCGGCAACAGCCAGCTTCGAATGCTTGACCAATTCCAGATGGGGCCCAATCTTGTCCGCGGCTTTGCTCCGAACGGGATAGGCCCGCGCGATCTTACCTTCTACCCCTACACCGGATACGGCGATGCGTTGGGCGGCACCAAATATTGGGGCGCATCGGCTGAATTGCAGATGCCGTTCTGGTTCCTCCCGAAAGAGGTCGGTCTTAAAGGCGCTGTCTATGCCGATGCGGGATCGCTCTGGGACTATCAGGGGCCTACGAGTTGGGCCGCCACGGGTGAAGTCAACAACAGCGCTTGCAAGTGCGCAATGGTGTACGACGATTCCAATATTATCCGCACCTCGGTCGGCGTCGGCCTGATCTGGCAATCGCCGTTCGGGCCTCTGCGCTTCGATTACGCAATCCCGATCACGATGGGTAAGTACGACATCGTGCAGCAATTCAAGTTCAGCGGCGGGACTTCGTTTTGATACCCAACTCCAGAATATATCGCTTCGGGTGGGTATGGCGGGCGGCGGGCTGCGTGCCGATGCCGGCTGCTGGCGAACCTCGGCGACCGATATGAACCAGGATTTTTAATGCGCTACCAGCCAACATCGGAGTTGACCGTGGTCTTTGAGAAGCACCTCGTAAGAGGGCCACTATCATGTTGATGGTCAACCCCGCCCGGGAGTCAGCTCCACGCTATGACCGGCGTGGCTGGATGCACTGGCCGGACAACGAAGATTACTCCCATCGCTTCATGCAATTATTGGGTACTGCACAGGAAGGTGGCAGCACAATATCCGAGTGCTTTCTCACGGCGACCCGCATTACGCCAGGCGATGATGAGAGCTGGCATCGGGAGTGGAAGAAATTAGCGGATACCTGCAAGAGAAGGGGCGACCTCGCACTTCAGCAGGGCAACACCAATACCGCAAAGGGTAACTGGCTGCGGGCGTCAAATTACTATCGCACCGCGGAGCACTTCCTCAACACCGATGACAGAAGACGCGGCTACATTCTCGAACAGATGCAATTATGTTCGCATCTTTATCTCAGCTATTTGGCACCCAAAGGCGAGATTATCCAAATCCCCGGCTCCGGCGGCAGCCCAATGCACGGTTATTTTCTCCGGGCTCCAGGGTCTGCGCCTCAAGCACCTGTCGTCATCTCCATCGGTGGGCCGGATCATCTGAAGGAGGAACATCTCTATAAGATGCCGCGTCACGCACACGCCCGAAATCTATCCTTGCTTGTGGTCGATCTTCCGGGACAAGGGGTTTGTCCGCGAGGCGACAGCGTGGTTGGACCAAATGATCTCGAAATGTCCATCAGCTGCTGGGTAGACTATCTTGCAAGTCGTGCCGACGTTGACGTTGAACGGATTGCGATTTTCGGAGAGGGTCTGGGCGCTTCCTTTGCGTCGCGAGCAGCAGCCATAGACCACCGGCTCAGGGCCGCTGTTTGCGATGGCGGAATTTGGGATCTGCACGAACGGGCGTTTCTGTTGAAGCGGATTTCCGGTCGCAACAATCAGGAATCGATCGAAGACCAGGTTTCGAAATTGTGGCGTTATAGCATCGCGAAGAGGATCAGATGCCCAATTCTGGTGACGCTGGGTGAGTGTGATTGGCTGGAAACCAATTACGCCGCCAAATTCTACAGCTATCTCAAGAAATCGGGGATCGATATCAGCCTGAAGATTTTCTCGGCCGCCGAAACGGCCGCGTCGCACGCGCAAATCGATAACCCGACGATTGGAAATGAATTTATCTTTGACTGGATAGCGGCTCGCCTCGGCACAAACGGGGCGACGACATGAGTTTAGGGAAAGCGATGATCGTCAGATTTCCGCCGCGAACCTTAACGAGGCCTTCTCAAGACGATTTTTGAGCACTGTAAGTTTGCCCGTTATGTCTTCGAGCGCGCGATCGTCCAGCTCTGAAAAAATGTACTCATTGAGCCTTTCCTGGTGCAAGGAAAGACTCGCAATTTGTTTGCACGCCTTGTCCGTCAGAGACATCAAGACGACACGCGCATCGTCAACAGAAGTGATCCGTCGCATGAACCCGTGTTTTTCGAGACTCTTGCTCTGAGTCGTAACAAACGACGGGTCGACGTGAAGCTTTTCCGAAACTACCCTGACTGATACCCCGTCACCTCGATCAAGATCACTTATTGCCATGAGAATCAGCCATTGCGGCCCGCTGATTCCCAGCATCCGCGCCAGCATGTAACGGATTTCCTCGAAGTGGGTATTGATCGAAACGATGTCCCAAATGAACTCCCGGACCAGATCCTGGTTTTGACCTGTCGCATTTGCGCCACCCTGGCTGCCGCCCTTGGCGGACCGACCGGATGAAACTCGCTTGGGGGAAACCGGTCGGTTAGCCATGACGGTGGACCTCGCGGACCTCGAATGAGGTTGTTAGGTCAATTAGTTAGCAGATTCGAGCAGGCAAATCACCCCCGGAAAAACCGATTTAGACAGTGTTGCTCAAAAAGCACGCATCTGAATGAAGTAATTAGCTGTGTTGCTAATGTATTTTACTCCACTGAGTTTATCTTGCACTGTTCACATTGTCGACAGGGAAGAACCCGGGTCGTCCCGTTCTAGGTGGTTCGCATAAGTCCCTCGCGTTCATGCGGGAGTGTCCGAAAGCGCGAAGCGGCTGAGCGGTTTTTCAGGGGGCAAGGGAGCCAACCTCAGGGTGTTTTGACCCTGCGGATCCGGAACCTTCCCTGCAGCACAACTTGGAGGTTAACATGAAGTTGGTTAAGAGCCTTTTCCTCGGCTCAGCGGCGGGTCTGATCGCCATGAGCGGGGCACAGGCGGCCGATCTTCCCGTCAAGGCCAAAGCGGTCGAGTACGTGAAGGTTTGCTCCCTGTATGGTTCGGGTTTCTACTACATTCCGGGCACCGATACCTGCATCAGGCTGGGTGGCTATATGCGTATCGACACCACGTTCAACGGCGGTGGCGCATATAACGATCCGTCATGGAGCGGAGCCGCCGGTCAGGACACCCGGCAACGCAACCAGTACATCAGCCGCGTTCGTCAGGACCTCGACATCGATACCCGCACCTCCACCGAATACGGTGTCGTTCGCACGTATTTCGACGCGACGTTCAACTGGACGACCGGCACAGACTCGATCGCCGGCGGTGGTGCTTCGGCTGGCATCTACTACGCCTTCATCCAGTTCGCAGGCTTCACGATGGGTAAGGCCGTGTCCGAGTTCAGCACGCCCTGGACCGGTTATCCCGGCGGCAACTTGACCTCGTACCTCATCGGCGGTGAGGACGACGTGACAGGCATCAACCAACTCGCCTACACCGCGTCGTTCGGTAACGGCGTGTCGGGTACGATCAGCTTGGAAGATTCGCAGGCCTATGATCAGTCGCAGCTGCTAGGAGTCGTTGCGGGGGCTGGCCCAGCGGCAACCTATAACACTGCTGCAACTTGGCTGTCCGGTACGGGGATGGGTAATCCGACCAATACGGGAACGTACGGCAGCTTCTACGGCGGCTCGGCAGTCCCCGATATCGTCGGGCAGCTCCGGGTGGATCAGGCCTGGGGCCTGTTCCAGGCGTCGGTTGCGGCGCATGATATTCACGCGTCTTATTATATTCCATCCAACGAAACCTCCGGCCATCCCTCCGATGCATGGGGCTTCGCCGGGATGCTGGCGTTGTCGATCAAGAATATCCCGACTGGACCCGGCGACAGCATCAACATCGACACCACCTTTGCAAATGGCGCGTCTCGTTATGTCATTGGTGGCGTTTCCCCGAACTCCTTTTCGATGTTCGGCGGCACCAGCGCTGCCGGTGCCTTCCAGAGCATAGGGTTCGCGACGGCTGCGGATGGTATCTTCGGACCGGGCGGCCAGATCGAGAAGACCAACGCTTGGGGCGTCCGTGGTGGTTATAACCACAACTGGAATCCCTATTGGTCGACTTCGCTGTTCGGCAGTTTCTCGGCCCTTAGCTATAATGGTGCTGGCAAAGCACTGTTCTGTGCAGGCATGGGCACCGCGGTTTTGGGTCTGGGCACGAGCTATACTTGCAACCCGGACTTCAAGATCGCCCAGCTTGGTGTCGTAACCCGCTGGACACCGGTCCAGAACCTGACGTTCTCCGGCGAAGTCCTGTATACGCAGCTGTACCAGAACATGTCCGGGACGACCGCTCCGGTGAGCGCGGGAGGCGCCACGCCAGTAGCAGTCTACCAGTTCAAGGACCAGGGCACCGTATCTGTCGGTGTCCGCGCACAACGCAATTTCTGATCGAGATTGTCGACAATAAAAAAGCTCCCGGCGGGAAACCGCCGGGAGTTTTTCTTTGCGTTGCGGCTGCCTTACAGAAGAAAAGACCCTTGGGGCGCCGCACGACTCCGCCGTCCGGGCATAATGACGGGGATACCCGTGTCCTTCAACGCGCTCAGCGTAACCTCTGATTCGATCGTCTGACGACTGTCGAAGAGCAGTCCCCGGCGGGGCTCTTTGCGCCAATGCATCATGCGATCCGACGCGCGTTCGACTTCTGAATAAAATATTACTAACTCAGGTATTGCACTCAATCATCTAAATCATGTATTATTCCAGTCCAGATAGCCGGCAAATGGTTTGACGGCCCTTAGCCAGGGGGAGACCAAAAGCTACCTTATGTTTAACCTCCGAAACCTCCGGCAATGCCCTGCCGGAGGTTTTTAATTTGATGGCCTCGTTTGTGCGGCTCGATAAATTGCTGGAGCTGCCGTTTGGCGATGAACGTTCGCTTTCCTGAACGCGATTTATGGGACCGTGCGGTTGCGAACCCGGTAAGCGGAAGCCGCCGGAGCGTGGTTCGACAACGCCCTCCCTTTTGAACGAGCCTCGCGCTTAAACAATCGTTCCCTTTGTTACCGCGCATGCGGCCTCTCAGGCGCAATCGCGTGACAGCCTCCTTGATGCGCGCGGCAGCCGCATGCAGTGCGCCGCTGCATGGAAAGCGGCAAGGAGCGCATCGAACGGGAACAGATTCGCAATCGACGACCGGCTTATCGGTACAGAGCTCCAGGATACTATCGGGGCCGTTGCCGGGAATGGAATCAGACCTTGCTGGACGGAGACTCCCGTGGAGAAGCCTGCAATTGCGGGCGCCGAATCCCATCGGGGTTTGCCATTTGTGATCTCGCGATTGTAACGGAACATTTCTGCTACCGGATCGGTCCTTAATTTCGCCGGAAGCAACCGTGCTGTTTGGCAGTTGCTGGGGCGAAGACAGGAGAGAGATTTGTCACGTACAACGTCCGTTCGCGGCATGACCATCGCCGTGGGGTTGCTTCTTGCGACCGCACCCTATGCCTCTGCTCAATCCGTTCCGACCGGCGGCGCCGCCCGTGGCCCCCGCCCTACAAAAGACGCCCCGTCGACGAACGGACCCGACATCTGGGACGCCAATCACGATGGCATCTACACCTGCGACGAGTGGAAGAGCTACCTTGATCGGCTATTCAACCTGGCCGATCGCAACCGCGACGGGCATCTCGATCCGTCCGAATTCGCAATCATCCGTCGGGCTGGAATCGCCCTCGCCGACGCGGACTTCGGCTACTTCGATGAGAACCAGGATGGAAAGATCACCCGCAGCGAGTTTGTCGACAAGCCAAGTGAGTTTATTTTGCAGTACGACAAGAACGGTGACTGCCGCGTCACACCGGACGAAATGAAAGGCGCAAACACTGATCAGAAGCCGACGAATGGCAGGGGCAAGAAATTCTGACAGTGAAACACCGACGGCCCTAATCCGGAGATCTCGGTTCGTTAACGCCGTCGTCAACGCTCCTGATAATCCCTGGGCGCGCGAAAGTGAGACATCGTGCTGTTTCCGACAGTCTGTGGACCGAAAAAAGGACGCACCCGCAATGATTTGATCGCAACCACTCACCACGGTGGGTGGTCAGCCAGAAAATCTGAACTACAATCAGAGCAGGACGGCCAATTCCATGGCGGAGTGAGATGCGCGCTGAACTACATGGAAGGAGGCTCTGGAACCAGACGATGTGTCTGGTGCCTACAATGACCGTCGCCATTTACTTCGGCGAGCTTATTTTCGCGACTGCCCTTGCCATCGTATTGCTGGCTACCTCACCTCTTAAGCCATCCATTGCTGCTGTTCTGTTCTGCTGCGGTGTCGCGGCCTTCTCGCTGGCTGAATACCTCACCCATCGCTTTGTGTTGCATTCCATCGCGCCGGTACAGCACCGGATTCATCACGCACGCCCAAAAGACGCTGTGGACAAGATCTTCTGGCAAATATGGCTAGGCTTCGGCGTGTTCTACTTGATGACGGGAGCCGACGCTCTGGCCGGCGCTCTTGTCGATTACGCATGGTATTTATTGGTCCACTATTGCTCCCATCATAGCCCTGCGATTCTCCCGGCTTCCCTGCTGAAACATCACCTCGACCATCACAGGTTTGCGCACCGAAACTACGGTGTCTCAACAAAGTTGTGGGATCTGGTTTTCGGAACGATGCTTCGGTGACGCGAAGCAAGTAATATCGATGAACGATCTCTTCGGACTGATCGCGTTTTTTGGAGAAACGCTGACGGCGCCGACGGTAATCGCGGTGGTAAGGAAACGATCAATGTTTTGGAATCGGGCCATCATTCATCGAATGCTGCGCTGTTCGCTCTTGATGACAGTTCTTGCCGCCGCTCCGGCTTGCGCCGAGCCAGGCTTCGGCAACGTGGCTGGTTCATGGTCAGGCAGCGGTTCGATGAAGCCATCGGATGGAGCGCGCGAGCGCGTCCGGTGCAAAGTTGACTACAATGTCAAGAACGCGGGTCAGTCCGTGAAAATGAATGTGCGCTGCGCCAGCGATGCTTACAAAATGGATTTGAGTGCCAACATTGATCAAAACGGCACCAACCTTTCGGGGAACTGGTTTGAAAGCCAATATCGGCAGGGAGGCAGGGTCTCGGGGCAAAACGTCAACGGCCTTATCGAAGCGAAAGTCGAGAGCGATACGATCGTTGCCCTGCTGACGGTTCGCACAAAAGGGGACCGCCAAACATTCGTGATGGAAGCACCCGGAGCGTGGGTTTCGCAAGTTTCGATCGACCTTGTTCGAGATCCCCAATGATGCTGCGTTCGACCCCGATGGGCTGATGGAGTTACTGTTAGTGCAGGTCTGCCGGCGCGACGCCGCAGTCTGCACGATCGTGAAGGCGTTTAGTTATGAGCCTGAGTTGCCAGGTCCATCCCTGGAGGCGCCTTCGCCCATGAGTAATTGTGGCTTGCGAGATCATAGCCGCGATCGAAAAGCGAAATCATATATCTCTGGTCGAACGGTTCTTTGCTGGTATCGGTAAAGTCGGATGGAATGCTCGCAAGGTTGAAGTCTATTCCCTCGCGCTTGGTGACGGAATAGATGCGGTAAAGATCTCCAATCCCCTGGTTCTTGATAAGCGTGGAGATGGAACGCTGCGTAATCGATAACACGTTCTCATTGACGGATTGCCATTCGGGATCGATTTTTCCGTTTCTAATAACGTACAATCGCGACTTCCTCGCCGGTCGACCGGGTTTTTGATCGCGGGAAACAAACGGAGATAGCGACGGAGCGATAAAGACCTGTCTGGTGACGCCCCCATCTACATGCAGTTCGTCATAGTCCTGTCCGCCAACGCGAACCTGAATTCGGACAGGCGGAAAAACCCCTGGGAGGGTTGCCGATGCGAGTAGTATTTTCCGAAACAGAGTGATCGCATCGCGATTGTTGCTCATCGCAATGCGTCCCATGTCCCACAATACAGGTCGTTGCGTATCAAGGTTGGTCGTGCCGATCAGCAGAATTCGACCCTTGAGGCGCTCGCGCGCAATTTCCTGGAGAAAGGAATCGTCCACATACTTCGCGATCAATCGAGCCAAAGGTGCATCGTCGGTTAACGAGGAGCCCTCGAGCAATCCCGATACGTTGTAGGTGAAAATGTCCTTTCGGCCGTATTTTGTAAAAATCTCGCGCAGCTGACTATCGTGATCGCGTCCCAGAAATGCAAACGGAGCAATGAGGGCCCCTGAGCTGACGCCGGTGACCAGGTCGAATACTGGCCGTGTGCCCGCATCGCTCCAGCCCACCAGCACACCGGCGCCAAAGGCACCGTCTTCGGCGCCCCCGGATATGGCGAGCAGGTTTGAGACAGCCGGCTGCCGTTCCGAGGCAAGCGGCGATCGTGTTCCCGATTTTGGCATATCCGCCATGACGATCGCCTCGATTTCCCGAGCCGGCGCGTCACCCCAAAAGCGGATGTTATGGTATCCTTCGAGTTCGACCTGGCTCGCACTTGCCTCCGGCAGAACATTGCGCGGGGAGATCGTCGCGCAGCCAGCTGTCAAAAAGACAGTGAAACCGATAAAAGCAAGCCGAGCCAGGCGCCGCACCAGCCGGCGAAAGTCATTGACTTGCTGTTCGTGTCCTGACTTCAAGGCACAGGCGACTGGCCGGATGCTACGCAGTATCAGCCACACAACAGCAAATTGCCCCAGATACCGGAAAGTTGTCCTCAACGGGGTGACCGCAGGAAGATTGTCAACATTTCCGGATATTTCCATCGGAGGCATTCGCATGCCCAATGGTTTACTTCAGATATGAAGTCGGGGCGGATCAATGTTGGCTTTGGGGTTTTCTCGCGGCGCCGTCCTCGCTGCTCGATTTTTCAGGATGGCCTCGCGTTTACAGGGCCACCCGCAGCATCCGCTCCATGATCCGATCACGATAGATGAAAATGTGCGCCAGCGCCACCCCGACCGTAATGGCGCATCAATGTGACTTATTTTTCAGCGCCCGACGAATTTCGGCGGGCGTTTGGCATTGAAGGCTTCGACTCCTTCCTTGAAGTCGTCCGACTGACGCAGGCGGCTGTAGCAATGGCCTTCCAGTTCGATCGCGACCGTCAGCGTCGAATCTTCGGTGTCGTTCAACAGTTTCTTGGCGGTCCGCTGTGCCAGCGGCGCGAAGCTACGGAGTTCGTCGACCAGCTTGTCGGTGGCCTTCTCGAGCTCGGCATCGGGCACGCATTCGGTCGCGATGCCCCAATCGAAAGCCTGTTTTGCGGAAATACGCTTCGACCGCATCACGATGTCCTTGGTGCGGGTAATACCGATCATTTTCTGCAGGCGCGCAGAACCGCCCGACCCCGGAATCTGGCCGAGCTTCTGCTCCGGCAGCGCGTAAAGCGTCGTCTCCGATGCGATCCGGAAATCGCAAGCCAGCGACAGCTCGAAGCCGACCCCGAAGCAATAGCCGCGGTTGGCGACGATCACTGGTTTCGCGCAGCGCGTCGGCGACGCGATATTCCACGCAAGCCTGGAGACCGTCTCCGGCGAGGCTTCCATGAAGCCACCGATGTTGCCGCCACTGGAAAAATGTTCGCCGACCGAACGGACCACGATGATGCGAACCCGTGCATCGTCATCGAGCGTTTCGAACACGAGCCGCAACTGATCACGCTGCGGCATCGAAACCACATTGTAGGGCGGCCGGTCGAGAATGATGTCGGCGCGCTCATGCGCCTCATCGATTTCGACCTGGAAACCGTCGAGCTTGCCAAGGCGCGGATCGGCGAAAATGTAGGGAGAAGACATGTTACTTCCTTTCTGATGTTGTCAGGCCGCGCTTGAGGGCGGCGCTTGTTCGCGTTGATAGTCGCCGGCGACGAGCAGGCGGCGCAGCAGCTTTCCAACCGGCGATTTCGGGAGGGCATCGACAAAGACGAAGCGCCGGGGGCGTTTGAAGTTCGCAAGCCCGGATGTTCGGCAGAATTGTTCGAGGTCCTGCTCGGTGACGGCGCCCCTGCGCTTCACAAACGCCGTGACGACCTTGCCCCATTTCTCGTCGGCAAGACCGACCACGGCGACTTCGAGCACGGCCGGATGAAGCGAAAGACAGCTTTCGATCTCGACCGGCGAGACATTTTCGCCTCCGGTGATGATCATGTCGTCGACACGGCCGGTGACGAACAGATCGCCATCGCGATCGACGAAACCGGTGTCGCCGGTGAAATACCAGCCATCGCGCAGTGATTTGGCGTCGGCGTCGGGCCGGCGCCAGTAACCCTCGAAGGACTCATCGCCGGCCAGCCGCGCGATGACCTCGCCCTCCTCATTGGGTAACGCCACGTCCGCAGCCGATTTGGCGTTCAGCTTGACCACCCGTATTTCCTGATTGATGCCGGCCTTGCCGGCCGATCCGGGCTTGGCAGGCGCGTTCTGGTCGATGGTGAAGGTGTAGATTTCCGAACTGCCATAGTGGTTGACGAACAGATCAGGCTGGAACGCGTCGTTCAGCGTCTTCAAGAGCCCGTCGGTCATCGAAGCGCCGGCGAAGCCGAGTTTTCGCACGCTGGAGACGTCGGTCGATGCGAACTCCCGGGCATGGACCAGATCGTGGTAGAGCGTCGGCACCAGATACAGATTACTGATCTTTTCCTTTTCGATCAGCGACAGCGCCCGGCTGGTGTCGTAGCGCGGAAGACAGACGAATGTGCCGCCGATCAGCGACATCGCGATCAGCGACCGTACGCCCATGGTGTGATAGAGCGGCATCACACCGAGTGTACGTTCGCCGCGCCGATAAAGATTTTGTGCGACATGCGCGATGCCCGCGGCCCGTTCCGCGCGATGACGCCGCGGCACGCCTTTCGGCTGCGATGTGGTTCCCGATGTATAGAGCATGATCGACCAGGCTTCGGCGCTTACGCGTGGCGTCACGTCGGCCGCGGGCTCAGCGGCCAGGCGATCGAAAGCAAACGCGCCGGCCGTGTCGCCGCCCCCCGCGCAAATGCGTGCCAAAGCCGGCGCGCGTTTCGATTGCGCAACGGCTTGGGCGGAGACATCCTGGTAGACGACGGCACAGGACTCGGAATTTTCAATATAGAAATCGAGTTCGTCCGCCTTGGCGCGCCAGTTGACCGGCGTGATCACGATGCCGGCCAGTTGACAGGCCCAGTGCAGCGTGGCGGCCGCCTCGCAATTCTGCAGCACCGTGACCAGATGATCGCCCGGTTTCAGGCCAATGCGGTCGAAGGAAGCCACCAGCGAGGAGATGCGCCCGTACCATTGGGCGTAGGTCAGCCGAACGCCGTCGTCGACGATCGCTGGAGCGTCGGGGTCGCGCGCCACACTGGCGACAAAGCTGGCTCCAAGATCAAGCATCTGATTTCTCTCTGCTCAAATCGCCCGCCATTTCGGCCGCGGCTTCAAGCGCCGCGCGCACGATCGGCGTGTAACCCGTGCACCGGCACAAGTGACCGCTCAGCAAACCCCGGACGCTCTCCTCATCCGGCCGTGGGTGTTCGCGCAGGAAACAATCGAGCGACATCAGAATGCCGGCGGTGCAAAAGCCGCACTGAAGCGCGTGATTGCGCTTGAATGCCGATTGCAGAATGCCGAGGCGGTCCGCCGACGGTGCCAGGCTTTCCACCGTCCGGAGCTCGCAGCCGTCGATCTGCACCGCGAGCGTCAGGCAAGCGCGCGCCGCCTTGCCGTCGATGTCGACTGTGCAAGCGCCGCATACGCCATGCTCGCAACCGACATGGGTTCCGGTCGCTCCGATTTGATACCGTAGGAAATCGGTCAGCAGCAGCCGCGGCTCCGCCTCGCCGGCGCACGGCCTGCCGTTCAGCGAGAAGCGGATGGGGTGCCGTCGGCCAGCCTGCAATCGGCTCATTGCAGCACCTCCTGCGTCAGTTCGCGGCCGATCATGCGCACCAGGTCGCGCCGGTATCGCGCCGTGGCGTGGACATCGTCGCGGGCGTCCAGTTCGTAAGCGAAGCCGTTCAAGGCGTCGTCGAGGGCACTGCCTTCGAGGCGTGGAAAATCCCGTGCTGCCGGCATGTCGGCGACTCCCCCCACAGCGAGGCGCACGCCATCGGCCGTCTCCACCGCGGCGCAGGCGACAATGGCGAAGTCACCGTGACGGCGCGCCACCTCCCGGAATGCGCAGCGCGTTCGAACGGCTGGAAACGAAACGGCTTCGATCAGTTCGTCGTCGCCGCGGGTGGTCGCCATCATGCCGGCGAAGAAGTCCTTCGCGGTCACGCGCCGGCGCCGCTTCGCGCTGCGCAGATGCACCTCGCCACCGAGGGCCTGCAGCACCAGCGGCATTTCGGCGCTGGGATCGGCATGCGCGACCGAACCGCAAACGGTGCCCCGGCTTCGCGTTTGCGCATGACCGATCCATGGCAACGCCAGCGCGACGAGCTGCAGGCTCCGGCCGAGTTCCGGCCAATCCAGCAACGTGGCCTGACGGACCCCGGCCCCTATCGTAACCGTTCCGCCCTTGCTCTCGATGCGTGTCAATTCGGGAAGACGCATGATGTCGATCAGCGTCCTGGGCTTTGCCAGGCGCATGTTGAGCATGGCCATCAGCGATTGGCCGCCGGCGATGATGCGCGCGTCGCCACCTTCCTGGCGAAGTACGTCGAGCGCTTCGTCGAGATGTTCGGCTCTGATATAGTCGAATGCGGCGGGCTTCATGGACGGCCTCCGAACAAGCGGCGCAGCTTCGCCAGCAAGGAGATGCGGGATTGCCCCGCCCCGACACCACCTGCCTTGCGCGCCAGCGCCGCGAAGAACTGACCGATGATCACGCGCGCGGCACCGTCGAGCAGGCGGCCGCCGATGCTCGCCACCTTGCCGCCGATCGCCGCCTCATAGACGTAGCGGATCGTTGTGCCGCCATTCTCGGTCGGAATGAGGGTGATGCGCCCCTCCCCGCCACCGAATCCGAGCGCGCCTTCGGCGGACCCGCCCAGCGTGACAGCATGCGGCGGATCGAGATCGGACAGTTTCACGTCGGCGCGGTATCGCCCCTTTACCGGACCGATGCCGAGCGTCACGTCGGCGCGGAAATGCGTGTCCGAGATTTTATCAACGTTGTGGCATCCGGGGATCACAGCCTGAAGCGTCGCGGGGTCGAGCAGCATGGCCCAGACGCGCTCAGCCGGGGCGCCAACCGTCGCCTCTCCTTCGCCGCGCAGACGCCGGTCACCGTTTCGCTTCTCGATTCCCTCGGCTGCGCGCCCAGCCGGCGGTGCGGGTTCGGCGCCGCGCAAGATTAGCGCGAGTTTCGCCGGCACCAGTGGCAACTCGACGTCTTTCAAGCCGAGCGCGTCGGCGACCGCGTTGGCGATACAGACAGGGGTCGACATGCAATTGCCCTCGCCAACGCCCTTCGACCCCAGCGGTGTGAACGGCGACGGCGTTTGCATGTGCAGAATGAGTGGATCCGGCACTTCCGCCGTCGTCGGCACCAGATAGTCGGCGAAAGTCCCGGTCAGAAAACTGCCGTCGGAGGCGTAGGCGTATTCCTCGTAGAGCGCAGCGCCGATCGCCTGGGCGAAGCCACCGCGGATTTGCCCGTCAACCATGGCCGGATGCAGGATCGTCCCGCAGTCGTGCATGGTGACGTAGCGGTCGATCCGCGTTTGCAGGGTCGTCCGATCGACCTCGACGCCGCAGAAATCGAAGATGAAGCCGTGGCACAGCGAAGAGTTGATATGGTCCTCTTCGTCCGGGGCGGTCAGCTCCGGCGGGCTCCAGAAAACGGTTTCACGAATCGTCTGTCCGACGCCGTCGGGCAGCGCGCCCGGCGCCCAGTGGCTCAGTCCCGCGAGACGGGAGAACGATACTCTGTTGTCGGGATTGCGCTTCGATCCGACGTGGCCGCCGGTGAATCCAATATCGTCAACGTCGGTATTCAACTGGCTTGCGGCGATGCGCGCCAGCCGTTGCGCGATGCGCTCGGCGGCGAGTTTCGCAGTACCCGCGACGGCGGGCGCGAAACGGCTGGCGTAATTGCCCGAAGCGATTGACCAGGCATCCTTGACCGTATCCATTTCGGTGTTGACCCTGATATCGGCGGGCGCAAGGCCGAATATGTCCGCAACGACCTGCGACAGGACGGTGCGGTGGCCCTGCCCTTGCGGCACCGAGGCGACATGCACGGTGACAGTTCCAACCGGATCGATAGCGACCGTCGCGGTGGCCTGGGCACCGTTCTTCGGGCCGGCCTTGCGACGCTCGGCCGGCGTCAGCACGGTCGTGATGTAGCCCATGTTAGACACACTGGGCTCGACCACGGCGGTATAGCCGATGCCGTAGAGGCGCCCCTGCGCGCGCGCCGCATCACGGCGCGATTTGAGGTCCTCAAGCGCGCCTTCGTTGACTCCGCTCCTGATCGCCTCCTGATAGTTGCCGGAGTCGAGCAGCGCACCGCTCGCTGTCCGGTACGGAAAGGCATCGGCGGCAACGAGATTGCGCCTGATGACGTCGAGCGGATCGAGACCGAGTTCGACCGCGATGCGGTGAACCAGGCGCTCGAGCGCGAAATAGACCTGCGGGCCGCCGAAGCCGCGATTTAACCCGGTCGGCGTCTTGTTGGTGACCACGACGCGATTGCGAACCGCGAGATGGCGAATATCGTAGGCGCCGGTCAGATTGCCGTGCATGCGATAGAGCGTCGCCGGCTCCGGAGCACGCAGATGCGCCCCGCAATCCTCGACCTGGTCCCAGTCGAGCGCGAGGATCCGGCCGTCGTCAGTGACGGCGGCGCTGAGCGTCGTGGCCCGGTTGGTAGCGGAAACCGACGCGGTCAGATGCTCAAGCCGGTCCTCGATCCATTTGACCGGGCGTCCTGCCGCGCGCGCCGCCGCGGCGACCAGAACGATGTAGGGAAAAATCCCCTGCTTGACCCCGAAGCTGCCGCCGGAGTCCGGCGGCGTTCGCAGCCGCAGGCGGTTGCCTGGAACTCGCAGCGCCCGCGACAGCACCGCATGGATGCTGAAGGGACCCTGGAAATTGGCGAGGACGTCGTAGGCGTCGTCGCCCGGATCATATTCGGCGACCACGCCGTAGGTTTCGATCGGCGTGCAGGAATTACGCGGATAGCGAATGTCGAGACTGATCCGATGCGCTGCCGTCGCAAAAGCCTGCTCCGGATCGCCGTAGCGAAAGGTCCGATCGCTGGCGACATTGCCGGCAAAGCCGTCGTGCAGAACCGGCGCATCCGCATCCAGCGCCGCCAGCGGATCGACCACGGCGGGTCGCGCCCGGTACTGCACCTCAATCAAATCAACCGCGTCTTCGGCCAGATAGCGATCGGTGGCAACGACAATGGCGACGGGCTCGCCGACATACCGCACGCGCTCGACCGCGATCGGCCAGCATTGTACCGGCGCCTTGACGCCAACCACCAGGCTCGCGGTCAGCGCCTTGACGTCCTCGCCGTCGAGGACAGCGACGACCCCGGCCGCTCGCTTTGCCGCGGACGTTTCGATCGAGACGATACCGGCGTGCGCGTGCGGCGAACGCAGGATCGCCGCGTGGAGCGTGCCGGGACGAACCCCGAGATCGTCGATAAAGCGGCCCCGTCCGGTCAGCAGCGCCGCATCTTCGACGCGCGGAATCGATCGCCCGACCCACAGCGAACCCGGCTCATGACTGGCAAATGCGTGGCTGGCGGCTTCCGCCATCCCGAACGTCCTCCCGTGCATGTTGGATGCATCAGGCGACTTTATTTACCCCATCGCGGACCGCCGCCATACCGGCCGATCTCGGGACTTACCATCGCGTCTCATTTCATCGCGCTGTGCAATGCAGCATCAGCTCGCAAGCCGGGATACGTTTCGGAACTCGCGGGGGCTCACGCCGGCGTGGTTGCGGAAGAAACGCGTGAAATGCGCCGGTTCGGCAAAGCCGAGCTGGTTGCTGATATTGCGGACGCTCGCGGACTGATTGAGGACGGCGTCGACGGCCTGCTCCATGCGCACGACGTTCAGATAGACCTTCGGCGGCACGCCGATCGAGGACTCGAACAACCGGAAGAAATGCGCGCGCGATAGTCCCGCTTCCCTGGCGAACGTATCAAGTCCGGCACCCCGTCTGGTTTCGGCCCGCATCGACGCCGCAACCCGGCGGATGCGCCAGTCGCCGGAGCGCGCGTTCATCTCCCTGATCGACGCCGGGAAGCTTCGCCAGGGCGTGAAGCGCTCGATCACCGCGATCATCAGATCGGACAGCAACGATTCATGCGCCGTGCGCGCCTCGGGGCGGGCCATCATGTCGGCCGCCAGATTCATGGTGAGGCCTCGAATACGCGGGGACACGCCGCCGGACGGATGGACGAAGAAGCCCGGTGCGCCACTCGCCGCCCAGCCCGGCCGAAACGCCATCAACCATTCCGGTTCGACGTAAAGCGCGAGAATGACGGTGCGCGGCCGGTCCGGATCGTGCACATAGGAATGTGGCTGCCAGCCGTTCACCAGGACGGCGGTTTCGTTGGTGAGCGGATAGACCTTGTCGCCGACGACGAACTGGGTGTCCGCTCCCTCGACCTTCAAGAGCACGTGACAATGCGGATGGGCGTGGCGCACCAGCGACCAGTCCATATCGAGAAGTGCGACGCGGCCAAAGGCTCCATGTGCAATTCGCAAAGCTGTCGACATAGCAAACTCTCCCAATAGTAACGCCCGGTTCACGCGCCGTTGCGGGATACGAGCATCGTTCAACACTTGATCAAGAAACTTCTTCAGGCTTGATCGGGCGGCCTCCGGCTTCCAATTGGCAGTACTGAATTACCTTAAGATAAGGCAGTTGAGTAGATCGTCATGGTGCCAATGGCGAGAGTGACTACTCCGACGACAGCTTGCAAACACCGATTGGCCCAGGTGAGCCATCGCGCGGAAACTGCGAGCGGCACCGCGATGACGACAGACAACGCGCCCATTCCAAGCATCGAACCGATGCCGAACAGCAGAACGTAGAACATTCCGTACGCGGGATTTTCCACCTGCGATACCGCGAGGACGAGAAGCGCGGCCGACCCGGCCATCCCGTGCATCAATCCGACCAACAGCGAGCGCCAGCGAAAACCGTGCTGATGCGGATGCGCGCTTTTCTGATGCGGGACGGCTTCATTCACGTGGCTATGGAGATGGATGTGCTCCGTGCCGTCGCCGTGTCGATGCCGGTGAAAATGCACGCGGTCACGCCATAACCGCCATAATACGTTTGCGCCGAGTCCGACCAGCATGATGCCGACGGCGGTCTCCAGCGGTCGCGCGAGCCGTTCGGGAATCGCATGACCCAGCAGGATCGCCGCACCGGCGAAGGCGAACAGCGTCAGGGTATGGCCAAGCCCCCAGGTCAGCCCATGCTTGACGATATCGCGAACGCCGGTCCGGCGAGCGGCAATACTCGACACCGCGGCGATATGATCGGCTTCGAGCGCATGGCGCATTCCCAGCAAAAAGCCGATCCCCAGGATTCCGAACATATAGTCCTCGATTTCATTTTGACGAACAAAACCTCACCCCGAAGGCGACCTCACAGCTTCTGCGAATCTCGCTGCGCGGCCAAGCATACCAGCCTTCCAGGCCCTGTCCGCTACGGGCCGAGACCTGAAATACCCTGGTCGAATATTACGGGGCAAACGAGGTTTGCGGCGTTCTCGATCATGACAACAGAAGGCGGTGCAGGCTTTAGCTCGGCGAGGCCCCGCGCCACCATGTCTGCTTCAAGATGGCACCCCGTTCCGGTATTGACCTGCACGGCCGGCGCCGGCGGCGGGGATGCGCTCGCCATCGTTGAGCGCGCGAATCTCCCACCCCGCGAACCACGCCCGGTTCTTCGCCGCCAGCGCGCCATTCTTCAAGGATGCGGGTTTCCAGCTCGACCACGCGTCAACCGAGGACCGCCATAGATCCGGCCTGCAGAGATTGATTGAGGATTTCGCGGACTTCTGCTGCACCGGCCGTTCGAGCGGCCAGCGCTTGACCTCGGGACGTCGCTATCTGTTAAACTCAAGATAAGTGGTCCACACGGCGCTGGCTAATGTCTGCGACGTCTGTAGAGCGCATGTCTTTTCGACTTCGGGCACTACTGCCGACACGTCGATTTTCGCCTGGCTTTGATCGCTTGCCGCAGCAACGTAATTAAGCCCCGTCCAGAAACCATAGATCCAGACGGCTCCCTCTAATCGGTGCTCTTGCGTGGACCGCCAGTGAGAGCAACTCATCCCTCCGATTCCCATCATATCGACGGAAACCTTGGCGTCCTGCGCCGAGACAGGGCACAATGGAGCGGTGAAGAACAGCACCGCCAATAAAACTCGTTTTATCATGCGCCGGAAAACTCGCGTTCTGGAAACATTTTGTCTTGGCGAGGCGGATCTAAAGTTGTCACGGTCGTGTCGTAAGAGGCTGTAAAGCCTCCGTGCGATTCAGTGAACGTTACGCTCACGCTCGCTCATTCTGCAGCCATTTCCACCGCCTAGCGACGGCCCCAAATCACTGCGGCCCATATCCGCTCATGAAAATAATACCAAGTCACCTTGGTAATCACCTCGAGGGCAGCTATCGAACCGGCCACGGCGACCTTTCCCGTCAGGAACCAACTTATCGCGAAGGTGTCGAATGTGCCGAGCGTGCGCCAACTGATTGCCTTGAATATGGAGCGAAGATGCGTCTCGCCACCGCTTATCAGCATTACCGTTTCATCCCCACGCTTTCATCGGTGAACGCTAAACGCTCTCGGCAGGCATGAAAGCTTGGGACGTGGTGTCCAAAAACCGGCTCTTGTTGATCGGTGTCTTTCTGTCGAACGATGTTTGGCATTGCCACCATAGCTCTCGGCATGATGCGTTTGTGCATCGTTCTGCGCAGTCAGGATCGTGACGCCACCCAACGTCACATCACGAACCAATCGATCAGGCATTGCGACCGCCGAAATATTTGCGCGAGCCCATCCGAGGCGCGCCCCTCTTGCGGGCTACCTTCATAGTGACTGCGCACGAACCATCGTCGGCGAACACGACCACCTAATGGTCAGGTGCCCACGGCTGTTCTGTCTCTGGAAGGCTTTGAGCAATTGACGGTTGGACAACCGCCAGAAGAACGTACCCCGCAACAAGTATTCGCATCTGAGTCCCCACTCTGCGATTACCGACCAAACTCAAGGTCGAACAAGAATGCGGCGGTAATTGGTCCGCAAAGAAAGCACTAAACATCACCGTGCCTGGTTCGTCCCGAAGCTAGAGCACGTTGGTATCGTCTGCCATACGACCGGCCCATTGCTTGCCGCACAAGACCGCTAGCCTGTGCGAGGAGGCAGTTGGCTTGTTGAAGGATAGAATGAGTCCGCTGGGCACTCGATGCTCTCCGAAAGATGATTCCCCTTCGGCAGATCGAGGCTGCTGAGCTGCTCGTGAACGCCAACAACTTCTCCACCAATTACGTGTCGGCCATCCTAGCCGGAACACCGCAAGCGGAGTTGGTGACGCCGCAGATGCCAAAGCGACTAAAGGGTATGGGCCCAAGCCACTGCCCAAGTGGAGCGCGAGCTTTCACGATTGCAAGAAGCGATATCGCCAATCCACGATTCGTACGCCAAGATCTCCTCCACCTCACCGTCGTAAAGGAATATCTCCTGATGCTGATCATCAACGACGGAGTGGCGCGATCAGAATCGATCGAGGCTCAGCAGCACTGATCGAGCGGAGCCAGAGAATGATGCGAGAACTATTCCGTCGTTCTTCCTGAAGGCGTCTCCTTCGATCTCAACCAAATCCGAATGTGTTGCATCCCGATCTGACAGACCGGTCCTCTCGACGTCTCACCAACGTTTCGCGGCAAGCTCAAATACCGATTTGAGTGAGAGTCGGGTCTTATTTCTTATTTTCAAAAATTGCTTCGCCTAGCGCGGCCGGTCATATCGTTGCCAAGAGAGCTTCTATTTCTGGCCACGATTTGGGTTCACGACGGCGTGACCTAGCAGGGGAGCGCATCATGCCAGCACAGCGAGTTTGGAAGACGGCGGGGCCGGTCACGAGTGACGCGGAGATCGAGCACCTTCGCCGGCAGCTAGCCTCATTTAACGAGCGTATCCAGGAACTGGAAAAGCAACACCCCGACGCCTCGAAGATAGAGGCACTAAAGACAAGCGCGCTCATGCTAGCCCGGCAGATTGATGAAATTCGCTGTTCAAGCGCGAATGACTTGACCCATCTGCTCACGAAGTAGCCACAGACGGCGGCAGAATTCGCCCGGGACCTGCGTGGTTCGAATGGGTCGCTGCACGCGTCCGTTCAGCCATCGACGCGCCGGACAACATGAAGTTCTCACAACCGAAAGACGAACGTCTTTTGGCGTTCCATTAAACGTACGAGTCGAACTGGATTCACGCGCGGGCGGTCGAAACGGTATCGGAGTCTGGACTGGTCCTGTAACCACTTGCTCTTTGCTCGATTGGCGGTTCAAGCGTGACGAATCCGGTTGCGCGACAGCCAGCGCAAGACTGCGCCTCCACTGCATGATTTGAGAGTTCATGGCTGACGCGCGCGAAATCGCGCCGAGATAGCGGCGTCAATGCGGCGCCTCTCAAGGCGTTTCCAATTTGGGCCTAAAATTTGCCCCCGACTCAAATCACTCTCGTCGTGGATAGGAAGGCTGGGAGCGCGTTCGGCTACCGGAATTGGGGGACTAGCCATGGGACATGCATATCCGCCGCATAGCACGCAAGAGCATCTTGATGGATCGCCGCCTGGTTGCGACGAAGATACCTACGACGAGCACTCGGGCGACGTTGTGTCGCTGCTTGAAGAGAATGCCCGGCTTCGAAGGCTTGTGATTAAGCTATCGGAACTCATCCTGCGAAAGGTCGTGGATGGAACGTGACGGCTCGTCGCCCACAGGTGACCGAATGCAAAGATGTTACTGCCGCCGTGCATGAGTCCGAAGGTGGCACTTTTCTAATCTGACCAGGATATCCCAGGATATCCGTCCTTGCGGGCAAACCAGACTTCGACTGCGGACGTCGACGGCCGGTCGAGAGCGGTCTTTCGATCGTCCCGTCCAGATCGATTCCGTTCAGCTGCTGGACGACGTCAAGCTTGACCAATGCCGCCTCCAACCATTCCTAGCGTTTTGGCCGCGGCATATGAAACGTCCACAACTTGTCCGGGAACGAACGGACCGCCGTCATTGACCCGAACTGTCACGGAACTTCCGGTATCGACGTTTGTCACGCGCAACCGAGTGCCGAACGGCAATGTGGGATGAGCGTATTATCCAACGGTATTACGGTCCCACCTTTGGTCTCTTGAGGCAATTTGCCCCGGCCCCAGGGACTCGACCGTGACTACCTGGTCCCGCGGATTTGACGTCCAACTTTCGGTCGAGACCGGGAAGAAGCTAAAGGAACTCGTAACGCCAAAGTATGCATTTCCCCATCTCTTGATATGTTGTGACTTCCTCCAAGTATGACAGTAACGACCCCTAGCGTGATAGAGCGGCCGACGTCGGTTGCGCTAGGATTCTAGGAAATGGTGACACTGGTGGATGTAGGCAACATCTCTTCATACACGATTTAGCGACCGCAAATCGCTACTGGTTGTCTACAAATGCTTCGTCATCCTCCGACATCAGCCCGCGCAACACCCAGGCCATCTTTGTTTTCCTCGAACGCGGAGCGATCGGGCACACTCGAAACAGCGTCAGAGTCCCCATCAGGAGAGTCTAGCATGGCCCACTCCAAAACTGGCCCACGTCAGTTCACGTTCGCTGATTCAGGCACTTCGGAGCTCGGGGCAGCCTCGATACATTTCCTGGATTCGTCGACCAGACTTGGGCGGCACCAGAGTTACATTCCGGGCGCGCTGCCGCCAACGGTGTGGGATGAAACAGCGGAGCCTCTAGCCGACGCAGACGGCTTGTCGCGTCTGGTTCGTTGCCTCGCTAAAACTCTGTCTGCGGAGATCCAATACGACGACGGCGATCTAATCGCCAAAGATACCGACATTCATTCGCTGCTGTCGAACGCACTTGAGAAGGTGATTGACCGGATTCGCGGATTGTCCCTGCGAAGTGACGATCCATTGCAACAGCTGCTCGCGATAGTTGCTCTGACGCCGAGCAGAGAACCTGTGGTCTCGCCGCAAGCCCGGTTGATTGAAACGGTGCTGCGCGTAGGATCACTGGAGCTCGATCTCATCGATCGAACTGCGAAGCGTGGCGACCGGCCGATCGAACTGAAGCCGCGCGAGTTCCAGTTGCTCGAGTGCATGATGCGACGGAGGGACCAGTTGCTGACGCGCGCAACGCTCTTCAAGGAAGTATGGCACTATAAATTCGTTCCAGAGACAAATCTTGTCGATGTTTATATGGGCAGACTTCGCCGCAAGGTCGACGGGCCGGATGAAACCCCCATGATCCGCAATGTGCGCGGCGCTGGATTCGTTCTAAGCGCGACCGCATCGCACTCTTCCCGCCAAAACGCCGCGATACGGTGCTCCGGGTAGGCGCACTGGAATTCGATCTCATCGCTCAAGTTGCGAAGCGTGGCGACCATCCGATTGATCTGCGGCCGCGCGAGTTCCGGTTGCTCAAGTGCATGATGCAACGAAGCGACCAATCGCCGACGCGGGTAACTCTCCTGAAAGAAGCATCAGCGCTTCAAGGGGAGCCCGGCCCCATGGCTGCTATTGAGATTTCGTGCCGCGAACAGAAGAACACTTTCTGGCGCGTGATCCTCCTGATCCACTCAGCAAAAAGCTCCGCGCCGCAGATTTCGCTTTTAAACCCAATTTAAAAAGAAATTTAATAGCTCTCCCTTGTCCCCTTGCTACCCTCGTCGGGCCCTCGGCTTCAACAGCCACCTTTGAGAGCCGAACGCACCCGATTATTGCGGCGGCAGCCCGACGTGATTTTCAAGGAGAAAACATGACCAGCGGCATTCGCAAAGAGATGGACAGCCTTGGCGAGGTCAATGTTCCCGCCGACAAACTCTGGGGAGCGCAGACACAACGTTCGCTCGAGCATTTCAGTATCGGCAAGGATCTGATACCGCGCGAGATGATCACGGCCTATGCGATCCTGAAGAAGGCGGCGGCCAACGCCAATCATGATAGCAAGCGGCTCGATGATCAGGCTTACAAACTGATCGTTCACGTCTGCGACGAAATACTCCATGGCCAGCATCATGACATGTTCCCGCTGCACGTCTGGATGACCGGCAGCGGCACCCAGTTCAACATGAATGTGAACGAAGTGATCTCCAACCGGTGCTCCCAACTCGCGGGCACGCCGCTCGGCAGCAAGAAACCGGTTCATCCCAATGATGACGTCAACATGTCGCAATCGTCGAACGACAGTTTTCCATCCGCGATGTACATCGCTGCCGCAGTGAATGTGACGCAGCGCCTGATCCCCGCGGTGAAGGCGTTACATGACGCGATCGCCGCCAAGGCAGCCGAATGGGATGACGTCGTCAAGATCGGCCGCACCCACATGCAGGATGCGACACCGATTACCCTCGGACAGGAATGGTCAGGCTATGCCGGCATGCTGGCCGATG
Organism: Bradyrhizobium erythrophlei; assembly: GCF_900129425.1. NCBI lineage: Bacteria > Pseudomonadati > Pseudomonadota > Alphaproteobacteria > Hyphomicrobiales > Nitrobacteraceae > Bradyrhizobium > Bradyrhizobium erythrophlei. The sequence continues at coordinate 6,331,063 of NZ_LT670817.1, forward strand.
ACCTTGAACGCATCGACGACGCGCTCAAGGGGGTTTATCGCCTGGCCCTCGGTGGCACCGCGGTCGGCACCGGGATCAATGCCGCACCGGATTTCGCCGAGGCAGCCGCTGCCGGGATTGCCAAGCTCACGCGCCTGCCCTTCGTTAGCGCGCCGAATAAATTCACCGTGCAAGGGGCCCATGACGCGCTGGTACAGCTCTCCGGCACGCTCCGCACGCTGGCGGTCTCGCTCTATAAAATAGGAAACGACATCCGGTTGATGTCCTGCGGCCCGCGCGCCGGCTTCGCCGAATTGATGATTCCCGAGAATGAGCCGGGCTCGTCGATCATGCCGGGCAAGGTCAATCCGACTCAGGCCGAGGCGTTGACGATGATCGCCGTCCAGGTAATGGCGGACGACGTCGCCGTCGGCTTCGGTGGCGCCGGCGGCTATCTCGAGATGAACGTCTACAAGCCGTTGATTATCCACAACATCACGCATTCGATCACGATCATGGCCGATGGCTGCACAAACTTCCGTAAATTCCTCGTCGAGGGGACCCGGCCGAATGACAAGAAGATCAAGGAGTATGTCGAGCGCTCCCTGATGCTCGTTACCGCGCTGGCGCCGGTGATCGGTTACGACAAAGCGTCCGAGATCGCGCATTACGCGATGGACAACGATCTCACGCTCAAGGCAGCGGCGCTTAAGCTCGGCTTCGTAAGCGAGCAGGAGTTCGACCGCGTCGTCGATCCCGCAAAGATGGTCAGGCCCTACGTCGCCAAGGCAATTGACCCCGCCAAGACCAGCGCATCAGCCGGTTGAGGAGCACACCCCATGATCCGATGCATCAAATTATGGACTGGCGCCGACCGGAAGTCGCATTTCGAAGAGGGCTTCATCGATCTCGAGCCCGGAGCAAGGGGAGATGCGCTCAGCGTCAAATTTCCCATTGCCTCGGCATCATTCCACGAAACGGATGCGGATCCGCAACTCGGATGGCACCCGGACGCCGACCGACAGTTGGTCATTACGCTGAGCGGCACGCTGGAATTCGAGACGCCGGACGGGCGATTTGCGCTGCGCCCGGGCGACGTCCTGTTCACCGAGGACACGGGCGGAGCCGGCCACAATTGGAAGATGGTCGGCGACCAGCCCTGGTGCCGTCTCTATACGACCCTCGATCCGAAGACCGTCGTTCCCTTTCGGCCAACCGTTGCCGGTTAGCAGGAGCGCAAACAATCCATCAAGCACCGCACTGGAGGCAGACAGATGATCCGATGTGTACGTTTATGGACAGGTGATGACCAGAATTCTTATTTCGAGGAAGGCGTTATCGAACTCAGCCCTGGTCAGCGCGGCGATTGGCTGAGCGACAAGCTCGCCGTGGCCAGCATCTCTTTCCAGGAAACGGCATCGGGCGGCGCCTTCGCCTGGCACACCGCACCGGTTCGGCAACTGGTCGTCACACTAAGCGGCACGCTGGATTTCCAGACCCGCGAAGGTGAGCATTTCCTTCTCCACCCCGGCAATATCCTGCTCGCCGAGGACACCGTCGGCAGCGGACACAGCTGGAAACTGACCGACGATTCTTCCTGGCGCCGCGCCTACGTGATCCTCCAACCAGGAGCCGCGGTGCCGTTTCGCGCCCGCAAGCTGCAAGGGGTCTCGGCCTGATCGAAAGGCTCGCCGAGAAACTCGCCAGGAAAAACATAGCACCCTGCAAATTTGAAGGAGAACTCCGATGCCAGATAACTCCACTACCGAACCGGACGTCGTCCTCATTGGCGCGGGCATCATGAGTTCCACACTGGGAGTCTTCCTGAAAGAACTCGAACCCTCGCTCACCATCACGATGTTCGAAACGCTCGGGGATTGTGGCCTCGAAAGCTCGGAAGCCTGGAACAACGCCGGCACCGGACACGCCGCCAATTGCGAAATGAACTACACGCCCGAGCGGCCCGACGGCAGCGTCGACATCTCCAGGGCGCTGGAAGTCAATGTTGAGTTCGACCTGTCGCGCCAGTTCTGGTCTTATCTTGTGAAGAAAGGTTCGATCGCCGATCCGCGTTCGTTCATCCATCCCGTGCCGCATATGAGCTTTGTGCACGACGGCAACGTCTCGTTCCTCAAAAAGAGGTTCAAGGCGATGAGCGCGCACCACTGCTATTACGGGATGGAATACACCGAGAATCGGCAGAAGATCGCGGAATGGGCTCCGCTGGTGATGGAGGGCCGGACCGGCGACCAGCCCGTTGCAGCGACGCGGATCATCACCGGTACTGACGTAGACTATGGCTCCCTCACCCATCATCTGGTTCACCATCTGGTCGGGCTTCCGGGCTGCAGCGTGCATTACAAGAACCACGTCACCCACATCGTCCGCGAGGAGGGAGGGCGCTGGCGTGTCGAGGTACACGATCTCGTAAGCGGCGCAAAACGATCGGTAACGACAAAATTCGTCTTCATCGGCGCAGGCGGCGGCGCGCTGCCGCTGCTGCAGAAGTCCGGCATTCCCGAGGGGCACGGCTATGCTGGCTTTCCCGTCAGCGGCATTTGGCTGCGTTGCGACGACCCCGAGATCAACAAGCGCCACCATGCCAAGGTCTACGGCAAGGCCTCGATAGGCTCGCCGCCGATGTCGGTGCCCCATCTCGACACCCGGGTCATCGGCGGCCAGCACTCGCTGTTATTCGGTCCCTATGCCGGCTTCTCGAGCAAATTTTTGAAGCACGGCTCGCTAATGGATTTATTCGAATCGCTCAGGCCGGCCAACATCGAGCCGCTGCTGTCGGTGGCGCGCGACAATTTCGACCTCACGGAATACCTGATTGGACAAGTCCTGCAGTCCGAGAGTCACCGGCTGGCCACGCTGGACGAGTATTTCCCGAACGCGAAGCCTGAAGACTGGAAGCTGCAAATCGCGGGGCAGCGCGTTGAGACTATCAAGCCCGATGTCAAACGCGGAGGCTTGCTGGAGTTTGGAACCGAGCTTGTCGGTGCGGCGGATCGTTCACTCGTTGCCCTCCTGGGAGCCTCGCCAGGCGCTTCCACAGCAGCGTTCATCGCGATCAGCGTGTTGGAGAAGTACTTCCCCGATCAGCTGACGGCCAGCGCGTGGCTGCCAAAACTGAAAGAGATAATCCCATCCTACGGCGTGTCGCTGATTGAGGATGCCGAACTCCTCCGGCGTGTTCGCGCGGATACGGCGCAGCTGCTCAAGGTCGAGAACATTGATCCGCCTGCCGTCAAGACGCGAAGGAGTTCCCGGGCTCGCGCATAGCATGCGGCACTGACGCCTGCGGAGATCGGCCGTTCAACGGAGGGATGATCATGGTGGCGGCGAAGACCCGTTCCGGCTCTATCGCTGCCATACCATCATGAACTGCACCGAGACCTGTCCGAAAAATCTCAACCCTGCAAAGGCGATCGCGAAGACCAAGGAAATGATGGCAGAGCGCGGCTGATTCGTCGTCAACCACCGCTCGCGCGAGCGGCGCAAACACCTTCAACACAGCAGGAAACAACGACCATGCTTAACACGCTCCCTGAATCATCGGGTCATCCCAACGGATATGAACTGTTGCACAATCCGCACCTCAATAAAGGAACATCTTTCACAGAGGCAGAGCGCCGCGCTGCGCACCTCGAAGGTCTTCTGCCGCCGGCAGTGATGACGATCGACGTCCAGGTGGCACGCCGGCACGCCGAGATCGCCAACCTGCACGACGATCTGCTGAAGTATCTCGTGCTGTCCGATCTGCAGTCCCGCAACGAGACGCTCTATTATGCGGTCCTGATGTCCGACCCGGCCACCTACATGCCGATCGTCTATACCCCGACGGTCGGAGAGGCATGCCAGAAGTTCGGGCATATTTTCCGGCAGCCGCGCGGGATCTACCTGCCGATCACCGCACGCGGACGGCTCCAGGAATTGCTATCCAATTGGCCGGAAAGGGACATACGCTTCATCGTCGTCACTGATGGCGAGCGCATTCTCGGCCTTGGCGACCTCGGTGCCGGCGGCATGGGTATTCCGATCGGCAAACTAGCGCTCTATACCGCCTGCGCGGGCGTGCCCCCCCAACACTGCCTGCCAATTGTTCTCGATGTCGGCACCAATAACCAGGTTCTGCTCGACGACCCGTTGTATCTCGGTTTGCGTCAGAACCGGGTGCGCGGGGATGAGTACACGGCTTTTGTCGACGAGTTCGTCGAAGCCGTGCAACAGCTCTATCCGAAATGCTGCATCCAGTGGGAAGATTTTGCCAATTTCCATGCCGTCCCGATTCTTGCACGCTATCGGGAAGAGATATGCACCTTCAATGACGACATCCAGGGAACCGCCGGCATCGCCCTGGCGGGCATCTTCGCCGCGTTGCGCCTCACCGGAAAGAAGCTTGCTGAGCAGCGCTTTCTATTCCTCGGCGCGGGCTCGGCGGCGACCGGCATCGCGGAGCTGATCAGCCTGGCGATGGCACGAGAGGGCGTGGACCTCGCCGCGGCCCGAAGCAGCAATTCGCTGTTCGACATCAACGGTCTCGTGGTGAGTTCGCGCGCCGACCTTGCGGATTTCCAGAAGCCGTTCGCGAAGGACATGCCGCCTGTCTCGACATTTGTCGAGGCGATCCGTGTGCTGCGGCCGACCGGCATCATTGGGGTGAGCACTGTGCCAAAACTGTTCACCCGCGACGTGATCAGGACAATGGCGGAGATCAACGAGCGTCCGATCATCTTCCCGTATTCGAACCCGACGTCGCGCTCCGAATGTACGGCCGAAGAGGCCTACAGCTGGTCCGACGGCCGCGCCGTTTTCGCCAGCGGCAGTCCGTTCCCGCCGGTCGAGATCGCCGGCCGCCGTTTCGTGCCCGGCCAGGGCAACAATGTCTACATCTTCCCTGCCATGGGCATGGCGGTGTTTGCCACCGAAGCGACCCGGGTGACGGAAGAGATGTTCATCGTTGCGGCGGAAGCGGTCGCCGAGGAGGTCACTGAAGAGAACCTCGCCGTGGGACTGATCTACCCGCCGCAGAGCCGCATTCTCGACGTGTCGCTCCACGTCGCCGAACGGGTCGCAACCTTCATTTTTGACCAAGGTCTCGCACGGGTGGAACGGCCGGAGGATATCGGGGGGCTGATCCGCTCGCGGGTGTATCGGCCCGTCTATGCGGAGGCGGCCGAATGAGCGAGGTTCTGCGTCGCGAACGCAACGCTCCCGTCAAACGAAAAGACCTGCTGGCATCGCGCGTGGATCAGGACCCCGACCAAGAAAAGTTGCATCGTATCGTGGTGGTAGGCGGCGGTGCCGCGGGGCTCGAACTTGTCACCCGGTTGGGCGACCGCTTGGGCCGGCGCTCCCGGGCGTCTGTCACCTTGGTCGAATGCGCCCGGACCCATCTCTGGAAACCGTTGTTGTACGCCGTGGCAGCGGGAAGCCTGAATCCCGGCGAATATGAGTTGAGTTATCTTGCGCAGGCGCACTGGCACGGGTTTCACTATTGCTTAGGCGAGATGATCGGTCTGGACCGCGTCAAGAAAGAGGTGCGCCTCGGTGCCGCGCTCGACGGCGAGGGACGCCAGATCACGCCGGAACGCTCGATCGGGTACGATACGTTGGTAATCGCAATCGGCAGCGTTACCAACGATTTCGGAACGCCGGGCGTTGCCAAATATGCAGTACCGCTGGAGACGCCGGCGCAGGCAGAGCGCTTCAACCGCCGTGTGGTCAACGCGTGCCTGCGCGCGCAAACACAGACCGAGCCTGTGCGACCAGGCCAGCTTCACGTCGCGATCGTCGGTGCCGGTGCGACCGGCACGGAATTGGCTGCCGAGCTCCATCGGACGATGCGCGAGGTCGTTAGTTACGGGCTTGACCATATCAACCCTGAGCGTGACGTCCGGATCGTCTTGATCGAGGGTGCACCCCGCATTCTCCCTGGCTTGCCGGAACGCATCTCGGATGCGACCCAGCGCTTGCTCGATAAGATGGGCGTCGAGGTTCGCGCCAGCGCCCGGGTGACGGAGGTATCGGCCAATGGAGTGAAGCTCGCCGACGGCTCCTTCATAGATTCTGAGCTGGTCGTGTGGGCAGCCGGCGTTAAAGCGCCGGAAGTATTGGGCGGGCTCGATGGGCTGGAGACCAATCGCATCAATCAACTCGTCGTCGAATCGACCCTCCAGACGACGCGAGATCCCGACGTTTTCGCGATCGGCGATTGCGCCGCCTGTCCGCGTCCAGGCACATCCGTGCCGGTGCCGCCTCGCGCGCAGGCCGCGCACCAGGAAGCATCGCACCTGGTTCGTCAGATCCAGCGTCGGCTGCGCGACAAACCCTTGCAGCCATATACCTATCGTGACTTCGGCTCGCTGGTATCGCTGGGAAAATGGAGTACAGTCGGCAACCTGATGGGATTCCTGTCCGGCCGCAGCTTCTTCGTCGAAGGCCTGTTTGCCCGGACCATGTATCGCTCGCTTCGCCTTATGCACGAGCAGGCGCTCGGCGGCACCAGGCGGGCTGTACTGTCATTCATCTCCCGCGCTCTGGCGCACCGAATTGACCCGCCAGTGAAACTGCATTGAACGGCCTGAGAGATGCGAAACTTCGAATACCGGCAAGCAGGATCACTCGCCAGCGGCTCTTCCCTAAAGACACGAAGGAGCTCCCGGGCTCGCGCATAGGAGATCATTATGGCCAAGACAGTCGCTGATCAATTTGCGGAAATCCTTGCTGCCGCCGGCGTCAAACGGATCTATGGCATCGTTGGCGACAGCCTGAACGGTTTGACCGATGCGATCCGCCGCCAGGGCAAGATCGAATGGAAGCATATGCGGCACGAAGAGGTCGCGGCTTTCGCGGCCGGTGGCGAAGCGCACGTGACGGGCGAGCTTGCGGTTTGCGCCGGGAGCTGTGGACCGGGCAATCTGCACCTCATCAATGGCCTGTTCGATTGTCAGAGGTCGCGGTTACCGGTGCTTGCCATTGCAGCGCAGGTACCGTCGGCCGAACTCGGCGCCGGATATTTCCAGGAAACCCATCCGGAGAACCTGTTCAAGGAGTGCAGTCACTATTGTGAGCTGATCTCAGGGGCCAACCAGATGCCGCGCGTTCTGGAGATCGCGATCCGACAGGCGGTAGGTAGTCGCGGCGTTTCGGTCGTGGTCATTCCGGGCGACGTAGCCCTTCTGCCCGCCGCGGAGGCGCCGCCGCCGAAGGCAGCGGGCCTGCTGCCCAGCCAAGTCGTTGCGATGCCGGCCCGCGCCGATGTCGAGCGGCTCGCGGCGCTCCTCAACAGCGACGGCCGGGTGACCATGCTGTGCGGCTCGGGATGTCAGGGCGCGCATGACCATGTCCTCGCGCTCGCGGATCGCCTGAAAGCTCCCATCGTGCACGCGTTCCGAGGCAAGGAGCACGTCGAATGGGACAATCCGTTTGACGTCGGGATGACCGGGCTGATTGGCTTCTCGTCAGGCTATTACGCCATGCTTGATTGCGACATCCTGTTGATGCTCGGCACCGATTTTCCTTATCGCCAGTTCTATCCGCGTGGTGCGGGCGTTCGCATCGCACAGGTGGACGTCCGGCCCGAACAGATCGGCCGCCGCGCGCCGGTCGATCTCGGCGTGACCGGCGACGTTCGTGCGACCATTGAAACGGTGTTGCCGCTCATCAAGGAGACGCGCGATCGTACCCATCTCGACCGGGCGACGGCGCATTACCGCAAGGCGCGCAAGGATCTCGATGGGCTTGCGGTCAACAAACCCGGCCGTAAACCGATCCACCCGCAGCAGGTTGCCAAAGCGATCAGCGATCAAGCGTCGCAGGACGCCATCTTCACCTGCGACGTCGGTCTGCCGACGGTGTGGGCGGCTCGCTATCTCGCGATGAACGGCAAGCGGCGACTAATCGGATCGTTCTGGCATGGCTCTATGGCCAATGCGATGTCGCACGCGATTGGTGCACAGACGGCGTTTCCAGGACGGCAGGTGATCTCGCTGTCGGGTGACGGTGGCTTTACCATGCTGATGGGTGACTTTCTCAGCCTGGCGCAGCTCGGCCTGCCGGCGAAGATCGTGGTGTTCAACAACAGCGCCCTCGGCTTCATCGAAATCGAGCAAAAATCCTCGGGCTTTCTCGACTTCGGTACCGAGTTCAAGAATCCGAACTTTGCCGCCATGGCCGAAGCCTGCGGCATTCGCGGGATCCGGCTGGAGGATCCGGCCGATGTCGAGGAGGGTATCGCTACCGCGCTCGCCCATGACGGGCCGGTGCTGGTCGACGCGGTGGTGAGCCGGACGGTGCTTCCTATCCCGCCTGCCATTACTGTCGAAATGGCCAAGGGCTTCACGCTTTACATGGTAAAAGCCGTGTTCAATGGTCGCGGCGACGATCTCGTCGATCTCGCCCGATCGAACCTGTGGGCTTGAGGCCGGGAGAGTTCGGGCGATACGCACCTGGCCGGCGATCGTGGGCTACGCCATTGGTTGCGGCCCGGTGGCGACATGCAAGGCGGTAATCGGCTCAGGTCCGTGGCTTTGCCTGCAAAAGCCCGTTCTGCTCGCGGTTGCGATAGGATGACTGCTAATCTCGAGGGAGGCCGGGGCTCATGAGCCGGGCTGGACTTTGGACCGCGGATCCGCCTCGGGCCTACCAATCGGTGGCGGCCGCATTGCGCTCGGCGACTCCGGCGCTGCTCTTCGGCTTGCGCCTTTGGGCGGCGGTCTGCCTTGCTCTCTACATCGCGTTCTGGCTTCAGCTTGACAACCCGTCCTGGGCCGGCACGTCCGCCGCGATCGTCTGTCAGCCGAGCCTTGGCGCCTCACTGCGCAAGGGCTGGTTCCGCATGATCGGCACAGCGGCCGGCGCAGTGGCCATCGTGGTGCTGACGGCGTGGTTTCCGCAAAACGCACTTGGCTTTCTGCTTGGGCTGGCGGTCTGGGGCGGAGCGTGCGGCGTCATGGTCACGTTGCTGCGTAACTTCGCGGCCTACTCGGCAGCACTCGCCGGCTTTACCGCCGCGATCATCGCAAGCGACGAACTCGGCGCGACCGGAGGCGCGAGCAGCGACGTGTTCATGCTCGCCGTCACCCGCGCCAGCGAAATCTGCATCGGCATCGTCTGCGCGGGCGTCGTTCTCGCCGGGACCGACTTCGGTGGTGCGCGGCGACGGCTGGCGATCCAGTTCGCCGAGCTTTCGGCTGAAATCGCCCGAAGGCTTGTCGGCACGTTTTTACTTGCCGGACAGGAACTGTCGGAGACGCGTCCGGTTCGTCGCGAGCTTGTCCGGCGTCTCATCGCGCTGGATCCCGTCATCGACCAGGCGCTTGGGGAAAGCTCTGACCTGCGCCTTAACTCGTCGACTTTGCAGGCGGCAGCGGGTGGCCTGATCGCGGCTCTGTCCGGTTGGCGCATGGTGGCCGTTCACCTCGAGCGGTTGCCGAGTAACCAGGGCCGGCGCGAGGCCGACATTGTGCTTGGCAACATTCCACAACAGCTGCGTTCGGCGACGGAAGGCGAGGCAAAAAACTGGGCAATCGATCCATCCGGCGTGCGTCGAGCATGCGCGGCGGCGGCGCGGGCTTTGACAGTTTTGCCGAACCGCACGCCTTCACTCCGATTGCTCGCCGATCGGACAGCCAGCGCTCTGATTGGCATTCGGCGGACATTCGATGGAGTGTTGCTGCTGGCCGATCCCGGCCGACGGATTCCTCGATCTCCGTCCGCCCGGCTCTATGTGCCCGACTTGCTTCCTTCTCTCCTGGATGGGGCGCGCGCTTTCGTTACGATTGGTGCGCTCGAGCTCTTTTGGATCGTGACCGAATGGCCGAGTGGCCCGCAGGCCCTTGTCTTCGCTACGATCGCCGTTATGCTGTTCGCGCAGAGGGGCGATCAAGCGTACGCCACCGTGGTGAGCTTCATGGTCGGAGCCGTCCTGTGCGCCGTTTTCGCAGCGATCATCGAATTCGCGGTGCTGCCCGGCGTGGAGACCTTTGCCGGCTTCAGCCTCGCGATTGGCCTTGTGCTGGTGCCGGCCGGCGCGTTGATGGCTCAGCCTTGGCAGACGGTAATTTTCGTCGCCCTGACAGCGAACTTCCTCCCGATGCTCGCTCCGACGAACCAGATGAGCTACGACACTCAGAAATTCTATAACACGGCGTTGGCAATTGTCGCAGGTGTGGGCGTGGCTGCGCTCGCATTCCGCTTGCTGCCGCCGCTATCGCCGGCGCTGCGAAGCCGTCGGCTCCTGGCGCTCACACTACGCGACTTGCGTCGCGTGACGAGGGGGCCGATCCCGCGGACGGCAAATGAATGGCAAGGCCGGGTATATAGCCGTCTCCTGGCACTGCCGGAACAGGCCGAGCCGTTGCAGCGTGCACAGCTCATGGCGGCACTTTGGGTCGGGACCGAAATCATCCGGCTGCGCCGTGTAGCGCACCGCTTCGATCAGGATGTTGAGCTCGGTGCGGCGCTCGATGCCCTGGCGCAAGGTAACGGCTCGGCCGCGGCCGAACGTCTTGCCTTTCTCGACCAACGGCTGGCGGTTCTATCCGGGCGGGGAGCCCCGGTCAGACTCCGGGCGCGCGCCAGCATTCTTGCGATATCGGAGGCGCTTTCCCAGCATGCGGCCTATTTCAATTCGGAGGCGTCGCGATGAGATTTGTCGAAGTTGATCTGTTCGGAGTCTATGTCGCACCGATCTCGCTGATGATGGTGGCGGCGTGGCTTGTTCTGATCGCGTTGCGGCGTGCGGCGGACCATTTCGGTTTGCTGCGTCACGTCTGGCACCCGGCGCTATTCGTGTTCGCTTCCTACATGATCATCCTCTCGTCCATCGTCCTTATTATCGCACGTTGAGGTATGCCGATGTCGAGCGTTGAACTGAAATCGGACCACGCCAGGCAAAGCCATGAAAGCGATGTCCCGCGTCGGGTGGCGAGCGACCTCGACAACGTCAAGTCGCGCATCCGCATCGCTCCGATACTGATCACGCTGGGGACGGTCGCAGTTGCGGCCTTCCTCGCCTGGGCAGCATGGCAGACCTACATGAGCGCGCCCTGGACACGCGACGGCACCGTGCGGGCCTATGTCGTCACGATGGCGCCCGAGGTGGCCGGACGTATCGTCAAACTGCCAGTCGCGGACAACCAGTTCGTGCACAAAGGTGACGAACTGTTCGAAATCGATCCCGCCGACTATCGGATCGCGCTCGAGCAAGCCCAGGCCCAGGCGCAGCGCGATGGCGCCGCGCTCGATTATGCCCGCACGAACCAGGACCGGCAAACCCGGCTTGCGAAAGAGGGCTGGGCCTCGACGGAGGTCTACCAGCAAACCACGAGCACGCTGCATCAATCGGAAGGGGTCGTGGCTTTGGACAAGGCCGCCATCGCCAAGGCGCAGCTCGATCTCAGCCGGACCGTGATCCATTCTCCGGTGAACGGATATGTAACCAATTTGCTGGCGCAGCTCGGCGACTACGCTACCGTCGGTCAAAAGCTGATCTCCGTCGTCGACACCGATTCCTTCTGGATCGATGGCTACTTCGAGGAAACCGGTCTCGGCAGGATCTCTGAGGGCGACCCGGCGACCGTCAAACTGATGGGCTACAAACAGGTCGTTCACGGCCACGTCGGCGGCGTCGCTCGTGGCATCAACATCCCGAACGCCCAGCCGGACTCCGCAGGGCTCGCTTCGGTAAATCCGATCTTCACGTGGGTCCGCCTTGCGCAGCGTGTGCCGGTACGCATCCACATCGATCAGGTACCGGATGGCGTCCGCCTCGTGGCCGGCATGACCGGTACCGTGCAGATCGATCCTCAACCGGTCTCTCACCATTAGCTCCGCGATCCGCCCACCAAATGGAGTCGCCAGTTCGAGGCGCTCGAACTCAATGCGGAATAGCTGCAGCGCCGGCCCAAGATCCCGACACCGGTCGTCCAAAAGCCGAAATTGCCGGTACCCTTACAAAGAACAAAGGCAAGCCAAAAGCGGCGTTGTCGTAGTGGGTGTCGGGAGATATCGCGAGCATTCCGATGAAGCTGCTTGGGAGGGAACAGTCGTTCGTTTTATGGTGTTTTTCTGCATCGCTTGTATTGAGCAGTTGTGGAGGCACGGGACCCGAGTGTGGTTCTCTGGATGCCCGCAATTCAGTGGTTAAGATCGTTTCGGATGATAACAATAATAAACTTGTGAATTACGCTGTCAAAAATTCCAGTTCGGTCGCGGCATTGGTGAGCGATACGAAATCGGAAGCTGAAAAACTGGCGATTTGGGAAAAAGCGAGACAAAGCGCGGTGTATAGGTTGGACGATACAATACTCATGAATTCAAGAAATAAAGCAGCACAAGAGGTTACCTGCGTCGGGCTATTGTATGTGACCGTTGCCGATGTGACTGCGCAAAAAGAGGTTGAGTTCAAAGTGAAACAGACAGCGGATGGGAAGATCGTCGTTTCAGTCAATCCTTTTTTGTTTTGAGGTTTGCAATTTTGAGTAACGCTTTAGTCAAACGTCTTCGCGCAAGCGGTCATCGACTGATAAGCTTTCCTGCGAAACCCTATCAGCCGCAAACTGACTCCATTTCATGACGTTGCTATCAGTATGAAAACCTATGCAGTTCAAGCTTTGGTTTGCCACGAGCTGCTAATAGGGCCATAAAAGAAATTTCCCATTCCAATCATTTGTAAATGCTGCGCGCCAGATCCAGCATTTCATTCTGCCGCACCGGATCGGAGCCGCCCATCAATTTCACTGCGGCGATAGCCCGCGCCTCCGGCGTGACCTTCTCGAGAACCCCACGACGCACGATGCCAAATCCGTCCTGCGCGAATATCTGCTGAACCTCGTCGGACATCGCGAAATCGATATAGAGGCGCGCGGCGTTCGGATGCGGCGCACCCTTCATGGCCGCAGTCGCATAGAGAACGTAAGGTGCGCCTTCCGCCGGCACGACTGCGCGAACCGGCAAGCCCTTGAGATTCAGAATGTCACTGAGAATGAACGGCGTGTAGATGGCCATTTCTCCCCGCGCGACGCGACGTCCCGCTTCACGCATTTCGCGCGTGAACTGGATGCCCTGTGTCGCCAAAGCCTCGTGATAGGCTTTCCCCAGCTTTTCCTCGGTCACGAAAAACATGACATAGCCGCCCCCGACCGCCCGCATATCGTCGGACAAAATCTTGCCCTTCCACTTCGGATCTGTCAGGTCGCTCCAGCTCTTCGGCTCCTCTCCCGCCGGCACCAGCCGATTGTTGACCAACAGTCCGTAATTGATGGTCATGACGGGCGACTTGAGGCCATCGTCCCGGAACGGCTCCATCAGCCCGGCCGCATTGGGTACCGGCTCATGTGGAACGACGGACTTGTCCTCGGCGCTGAGAATGATGACCTGATTTTCAGAATTGAACATGACGTCGCCGAGGTAGCGCCCGGCGGATTGTTCGGTGCGTATGCGCTCGCGCAATTCACTGGCACGCGCCTCCAGCACTTGCACCGGAATGCCGTATTTCGCTTCGAAGGCCTTGGCAATCGCTTTGGTGGAGGGAGCGCCCAAAAGCGCCGTGTAGAGAACGAGCCCCCCTTCGGCCTTCGCGGCGGCGACGACCTTGTCCCAATCCGCCACCTCGGCGGATGACGGGCCGCTCGCGCATAACATTGCAAAACCGATGGATAAAGCAACGAGCGCCCGCCGCATAACGGCTAGAGACGGCCCGACATGAAGCGCGATCATTATTCCTCCTTTTGAGCTTTTGTTCGTTCAGACGGTCACGACGACATAGTCGTCCTCGACCTGGACCTCGTAGCTTTCGGCGACGTAAGGACCTTTTACCAGTTGATCACCGCTTTGCACGGCGACATCAAAGCTGCGGACCTTGAGCCGGTCCGGCGCGCAATAGGATTGTCCTGTCTTGATTTCGAACTCCCAGCCATGGAACGGACACCGGATGAATTCGCCCTTCCGCGCGATGGCGTATTCGCCAACGCCCTGCGGCTGAACCAGTCCGACCACCGCACCCTTGCAGAGCTCCGCGCCGCCATGCGGACAACGGTTCAGCAAGGCAAAGAATTCACCATTGACGTTGAACACGCCGATCTGGCGTCCGGACACTTCGACAATCTTGTGCGAACCCGGCGGGATCTCCAGGGTTCTCCCCACCACATGACGGTTCATGGCAAGCCGTAAAGTTCCTTGGCATTGCCGCTGAACACCTTCCTTCGCTCCTCGTCGGACAGCTGGATCTTGAAGGCGTAGCGTGGATCGTCAAAATCCCAATGCGGGTAGTCGCTGGAAAACATCAGCCGATCCCAGCCCAGCCAATCGATCACGTCGCGCAATTGCGCCTGCTTGCGCGTCTCCTCCATCGGCTGGGTCGTGAACCATACATTGCGGCGCAGATATTCCGACGGCGGCTTCGGCATGTGCGGCACCTCCGCACGGAACCGCGACCAGTGCTTGTCCATACGCCAGCTTAGAGACGGCGCCCAGGTGAAGCCGCCCTCCACCGAAACCACCTTCAGATTTGGAAAGCGTTCGAATACGCCTTCGAAGATCATGCTGGTTAAAACGCCCTGCATAATGGTCCCGAAGGTGTTGTGCTCCTCCAGGTAATAGGTCGGCCATCCGGCGCCGGCGGACGGATGTCCTCCACCCATCGCCGCTGGGTGAAACGCGACCGGAAGCCCGGCGCGCTCGGCCGCGGCATAGATCGGCCAGTATCGCTTGCGCCCCAGAGGCTCCTGCGCCTTGGGAGAAAGCAAAATCTGCCTGAACCTCGTGTCATGCGCGCGGCGCTCGATTTCTGCGGCAGCGAATTCCGCATCCTCCTGCGGCACGATGATCGCGGCGACCAACCTGCGATCCTGGTCCACCCACCTCTCGACTTGCCAATCGTTGATCGCGGTCGATAATGCCTCCGCGAAATGCTGGTTGCGCTCTTCGAAGATGCCGCGCCCGAGCGCGATCAGCATGCCGAACTCGATTCCGTTCGGATCAAGATGCTGGGTCTGCAGCAGGGAAAGCGAACAACCGGGCGGGCCGCCGTCTTCCGGATAGGCGTCGGCCCGCATGCCACGCGCCATCATGCGCGGATGCGGTTCCTGGTTGTAGAGGCCACCGCGGACATGCGGTCCGATCGCCTCGACATGCTGGCGCCAGCGCGCCGGCAGCCACGGATAAAGATCGACCGCGGATCGCGCGGTAACATGCACGTCGCAATCGACGATGTAGGTGCGGGTCGCGGCAGAGCGCGCGGTAGTGCGTTCAAGGAGGTCCTGGTTCATGTGGAAAGCTCCGATGCAGCGGGGGTTGCGATGTGCGGCTTCTGAAGTCGGCGATAGGTCGCGTAAGGATTGTCGATCGCGATCTTGCGAATGAGTTCCGGCGAAAAGCCGTCGGGAACGACGTCCTCACCGTCGAAATGCCAATGCGGATAATCGGTCGAGAACAGCAATATCTCGTCCGTGCCGAAGTGGTCGAGGACGCGCTCTACGAGCGTTGGATCCGACGGAGCGTCGAAGGGCTGCAGCGTCAGCCGGACGCGCTCGCAGATGATTTCGCGCGGGATGCGATCGATCCAGGGTAATTCGGTGCGCACGCCGAGCCACATCTTGTCCTGCCGCCACAGGAACGGCGGCAGCCATGTCGCGCCGGTTTCAGCCAGCACGAAGGTGAGGTCGGGAAATTTCTGGAATACGCCCTCGGCCAGCAAGCTGACCAACGCGCCCTCGAAGCCGGTGGATTGCGTGACATAATCCTCGACGAAATAAGACGGCCAGCCGCTTCCCATTGGCGCCTGTCGGTAAAGGCCGCCGGCATGCAGGCAAATCGGGAGACCGGCGCGGGTGGCGGCCTCAAAGACCGGCCAATAAATCCTGCGTCCGATCGGCATCTCGCCGAGCGATGGCAACAGGATCTGGACGAAATCGGGATTGCCCGCCAACCGCTCGATCTCGGCGACCGCGAGTTTCGGATCCTGCAACGACACGACGATGGAGCCGCGAAGCCTGCGGTCGGTCGGAAGCAATTCCCTGGCGACCCAGTCGTTGAAAGCACTGAGAATGGCCGACGCCATATCGCCGTTGAACAACACGACGGCGCCATGGATGATGTTGCAGATGGCGTAATCGGTTCCGAAGGCGTCGAGCGCCTGGCTCCGGAGCATCGCCGTGTCCGAGCCGGGCACGCCGCCTTTCGGCTTCCAATCGGGACGGCCGTGGATCGGCAGCAACGGATTGTTGCTCGTCATGGCGAAGCCCATACGATCGACGTACCGGTTGTGAAGCTGATCGCTCCAGTAGTCGTTCATGTAAGGAAGCAGCGCCGGCATCGGAGGCGCGGCGGGATGAATGTCGCAATCGACGGCTCCGCGAAAAGGAAGTTTCATCAGTGGGCCTCCCCTTGATCCACCACGGCCCATGCCGCGCTCTGCGGAACGGCCACGGTTACGTTGTCACCCACGGCATAGCCGCCGAACGCGGGCGCATCGACGTTAAGTCGGCCCTCCTCCGTTTCCACAAAGATCGACCGCGTCGGACCGCGGAAAATCGTGTGTGCGATCCGCCCGGACCAGCGCAGGCCGCCGTCATCGGAACTGGCGACGGCAGGCGCAATGCTGATGTCTTCGGGCCGCACCATCACCGTGACGGCCCTCCCCGCCGCGACCTCGGTCGCGGCCTCGCAGCGCCCGCGCCAACCGCGTCCGACCACGTCGAGCCGTACCTTGCCGCCATCGATGCGCGCGCAAGCCTCTACATTGGCGGTGAGCAGATTCGGGGTACCGAAAAAACCCGCCACCGTCCGGTTAGCGGGGTAACGGTAAATATCCTCTGGCGCCCCAATCTGCTGAATCCGGCCCTGATCCATCACGACCACACGGTCGGAAAGCGCCATCGCTTCCGACTGGTCGTGTGTGACATAGAGCGTGGTCATACCGAGCCGTCGCTGGATCGCGCGAAACTCGTCGCCCATTTGCAGGCGCAGCTTGGCGTCAAGATTGCTCAAGGGCTCGTCGAGCAGAAGTACCTTCGGCTCGAACACCAGCGCGCGTGCGATAGCGACGCGCTGTTGCTGGCCGCCCGACAGCGCCGGCGCGGGGCGCTCGGCGAACCGCTCCATTTCGACCAGGCGCAGCGCCTTCAATACGAGATCGCGGACGTCGGCAGCTGACCGCCGGCGCACGCGCAAGGGATAGGC
Organism: Bradyrhizobium erythrophlei; assembly: GCF_900129425.1. NCBI lineage: Bacteria > Pseudomonadati > Pseudomonadota > Alphaproteobacteria > Hyphomicrobiales > Nitrobacteraceae > Bradyrhizobium > Bradyrhizobium erythrophlei. Next base: position 6,348,229 of record NZ_LT670817.1, read on the forward strand.
GACGTTTTCGAACACTGTCATATGCGGCCAGATCGCGTAAGACTGGAACACCATGCCAAGACGGCGTCGCTCCGACGGCACGAAAACGCGCGAGGCTGCATCGCTGACGAGTTCGTTGCCGATACTGATCCGGCCGCCGGTATTCTGCTCGAGGCCCGCCACCATGCGCAACGTCGTGGTCTTGCCGCATCCCGACGGCCCAAGCAGCGTGACGAACTCGCCCTCGCTGACACGCAGGTCGACGTCGCTGACGGCGGCGAAATCGCCGAACCGCCGACTGACCTTTTCAAGGACAACGTTAGACATAAGACTCCTATCCAATTACAGCGCGCCGACCCATTTCCTGATCACGCGCAGTTGCACCCATCTAAAACCAATCACCATAACCATCATAATGAGCCCGATCACGCTCACCTGCTCGGCGCTGCCATTGGCCCAGAGTTTCAGAAGCACCACCGACAGAACCTCAGAACCGACGGAGTAAAGCAGCACGGAAGCGCTGAGTTCGCGCATGATCCCAAAGAACACGAGCACCCAGCCTACTGCAAAAGAAGGCCAGACCAGCGCGATCATGATGCGCTGCATCGTCTGCAGCCAGCTCGCACCATGCACGCGCGAGCACTCTTCGAGATCGAACGACAATTGAGCATACGCGCTCGACATCACCCGAACCGAGAGCGGGGTGCCCAGTGAAATATAGGCAAGCAGAAGCGCCCAGATCGTCCCGTAGATCGGGATGGCATGCGGCAGCATCGCGAAGCCCCACAGGAAACCAACTCCGAGAACGATGCCCGGCATCATCCAGGGCAACCATGCCATCGCATCGATCAGGCTGCGTCCGCGCCACTTGGTCCTGACCGAGATGTACGCAACGATACCGCCGAGCCCCATCGTCAGCGTCGCTCCGACGAAACCCAGAAGCATCGTGTTGCCGAAGCCGCGCCAGAACTCACTGCTGCCGGCCACCTCCTGATAATGTTCGAGCGTCAGCATGTCCCATTGGTAGAAGCCGAAGAACTTGAAAAAGGATCCGATCAGCAGTTGACCTACCGGCAGAACGACTGTGATAAAGAAGAACAGTGCGCAAAACGCGAAGGTTACCCAGCGCCATCTGCCGAGCTTCATCACCGCCGGCGAATAGCCCTTGCCGGTTACCGTCTGGAAGCTGCGCCCGCGCAACACGCCCCATTGCAAAAGGATGATGAGGAACATCAGCGCCATGATCACGAAGCTGATCGCGGTCGCATATTGATATTGCGGCGGCGAGCGCTGGTTGATGGAATCGTAAATATCAGTCGTGATGACGTGAATGCCGGCCGGCGAGCCGAAGAACAGAGGCGATTCGAAATTCTCGATGCCGCGGATGAAACTGAGGATCGCGGCACCGGTGAGCGCCGGCAGCATCAGCTTCAATGTGACGGTGCAGAATGTCCGCAGGCGCGTCGCCCCGCACATCCGGGCCGCTTCCTCGAGGCTTGGATCCATCGCGCGAAACGCATCGACGATCAGCAAAAACAGGAACGGCACGGAGTATTGCATCATGTGCCAGATCACGCCGCCGTAGGAATAGACGTTGATTGGCGAACCCATGGATCCCGTGATCCACTGGTAGACCTGGTTGAGAAGCCCAACCTGCGGATTGCCCAACATGCCCCAAGCCATCGCGGTGAGGATCGGCGGGATAAAGAACGGCAGCGTCACCAGCACTTCGAGCGTTCCGCGAAACGGGGTATCCGTCCTCGCGAGAATCCAGGCAAGCAATACCGCGATGATTACCGACGGGATGGTCTTAGCCAGCGATATGCCGATGGTATTGAGAAGGATAAGCAGACTCTGCTGCGAAACGATGTCCCGATAGCCGTCGAGATTGAACACGCCGACGACGCCAGGAGGCGTCGAATGCAGACTGCCATAGAGCAGCATCGACAGCGGGTAGACCGTCAGGAACGCCAGCAAAAGGGCCAGCAGCGTCAGGCCAACGATGCGGCCAGCCGGCGTCGCGCGCAGCCATCGCCAAGCGCCGGAACTGCTCGGTGACGGCGTCGTCACGATACCCGATACGCGATCGTCGGCCGAAAGAGTCATCGAGCGAGCCGCCTCACGGATAGAGCTTCTTGGCCAGCGCCATCATGTCCGCGCGCTCGGAAAGTTTGGCCGGGCCGATCAGTTTGGCGTTGGCATAGGGCTGGGCGTCCGGATCGGCGCGTTCGGCCGCGCCCTGCACGACCGGAAGCATCCAGGCATTGGCGTAAAGTGCCTGCGAATCGACACTCAGGAAATGTTGCATGAAGAGCCGCGCGGCATTCGGATGCGGTGCGCCCTTCAGCATCGCCATATCCATCTGCGCGTAAGGCGCCCCCTCCTTCGGCACCACGACCTTGACCGGCAGGCCCTTGAGATCGGAGGCAAAGGCGAAAACTTGCGAAATATAAATCGGGTATTCGCCCCGCGCGACGCGGCGGGCATCATTGCGCATGTCGCGGCTAAACACAGGCTTTTGCTCGGCCAACTTTTCGTTGAAATCAGCACCCATGCTCTTTTGCAGAATCGCGAACAGGGTGTTGCCACTGCCGAGCGGACGCATGTCATCCGACAGCAGCTTGCCCTTCCATTTCGGCGCGTTCAGGTCGTTCCAACTGGTCGGAACGTCGTCACCCCTGACGAGCCTGGTGTTGATCAGGATGCCCATCGGCTGAACATAGGCGGGCACGCTGAAGTCGGTGGTCTTGAACGGCGGACGAAGGTTGGCGGCATTGGGGATCGGCGGCAGCTTCTGAATGAAGTCGCCATTCTTGAGCTGCTCTTCGATCATAGTCGTGGTGACCATTTCGGCGTCACCGAGATAGCGTCCGGCCGATTGTTCGGTCCGGATGCGCTCGACCAGTTCGCTGGCGCGCAAATCGAGGCTCTCGACGGGGATCCCGTAAGTCGTCGCGAATGACTTGATAACCGCCTGGAAGTAAGGCGCGCCCAGCGCCATATTGTAGACGACGACCTTGCCCTCCTGTTTGGCCGCAGCGACAACCGCGTCCCAGGATGCATCTTGCCCCGACGCGGGAACGGCGGCACCGGCCAACAAGGCGACTACGGCAAGTCTTTTCAAATTCAGCACCAAGATTGCGTCCTCGCCTCTTTTTATTGTTATGCCGATCGAGCGCTCGATCAGATCTCAGACTTCGATCACCACGTACTGCTTCTCGATCGAAACCGGGAAGGTTTCTGCTTGCAACTCGCCTTCGACCAACGCCCCGCCGGATTCCACTTTCAGCTCGAAGCTGCGAACTTTGGTGCGATCCGGTTCGCACCATGATTTTCCCGTTCTTAGATCGAATTCCCATCCATGCCATGGACAGCGCAACAATTCGCCGCGGCGGCTGAACTGGTAAGACCCCGGCTCGCTGGATTCCACCAGACCGACCATGCGGCCCTTGCACAAGGATGCGCCTTCGTGCGGGCAGCGGTTACCGACTGCAAAATACTCACCGTTGACGTTGAAGATTCCGATCTCCCGGCCTTTCACGTTCACCAGTTTTCGCTTGCCGGGTGGAATGTCATCGATGGTTGCCACGATGTGCCGAGCCATCAGCGGAATCCATAAAACGCCTGTGCGTTTCGATAGAGAAGCTGGTCGCGCTGCGTCTCGCTGAGAGGCGCCTTGAAGGCGTATCTCGGATCGTCGAAATCCCAATGCGGATAATCGGTCGAAAACAGCAGACGATCCCAGCCGATTCGATCGAACAGATCGATCAAATGGGCGGCACGGCCTGGCTCTTCCATCGGCTGGGTGGTGAACCAGACCTGCTCACGGATATATTCGGAAGGCCGCCGCTTCAGATAGGGAACTTCGCTGCGCAGCCGCGACCAGTGCTTGTCCATTCGCGCCGTCAACGATGGAATCCAGCCAAGGCCGCCTTCCATAATCACAACGCGAAGCTTCGGGAACCGCTCGAACACACCCTCGAACACCAGACTTGTCAGAACCGCTTGCATGGTCTGCGCCACCGCATGGTGCTCTTCCATATAATAAGACGGCCATCCGCCGCCGGTGGACGGATGCCCGTTGGTGCCGCCGACATGGACCGCGATCGGCAAGTCGTTACGCACGGCCGCCTCGAAAATCGGCCAGTAGCGGCGCCGGCCAAGCGGCTCATCGGTCCGCGGCAAAACCAGGATCTGCGTGAAACTTGGATCGCTTGCCCGCGTATCGATTTCCGCGACCGAAGCAGGAGTGTCTTCTTGCGCAACGAGAATGGAAGCACGCAACCGCGGTTCGTTCTTGACCCACCGCTCGACCTGCCAACTGTTCATGGCCTGGGTCAGCGCCACGCCGAAATCCAGATTTCGTTGGCTGCCGGGATTCCACCGCAAGGGAATCAGCATTCCGATTTCGATGCCGTTGGCATCGAGATGCTGCGTCCGCATCAACTCCAGGCTGGAACCAGGAGGACCACCTTCGTCGGGATAGGCATCCACCCGCGCCGCGTCCGGCGACATCCGCGGATGGGTCAGCGCCTCGGAAAAGGCATGGCGCAAATGGCTGCCATAGATCGAGAGATGCTCGATCCATTGCCTGGCCAGATAAGGGTGAACTTCGGTCCACGACGTCATCGCGGGATGAATGTCGCAATCGATCACCCGCAATTTTGATTCGGCGGCACTGCCTCGCTCAAGCTCGATGATGCTCATACGCTGATCTCCATCGTACGGTCGGCCTTCGCCAACCGCGGGTAAGTCGCGAGCGCATTTTTGCTGGTGATTTTGTCGAACAACGCACCGGATAGTCCGTCCGGCAACACGCGATCGCCGTCGAACTGCCAATGCGGATAGTCCGTCGAGAACAGAAACAGCTCATCGGAATTAAGGTGCTCGATCAGCCGCAGGATCGCTTCCGCCTCATCCGGCGCATCGACCGGCTGAACCGTGAAGCGCACATGATCACGCACGATTTCCGACGGTGCGCGCGTCACCCAGGGAACCTCGGCCCGAACGCCCTTCCAGGTCTTGTCCGCGCGCCAGATAAAGCCGCTCAACCAGGTCAGTCCCGACTCGATGGCGACTACCTTGAGTCCGGGGAACTTGGCGAACACGCCTTCGGAGATCATGCTCTGCAATTGATTTTCGAACGCGGCGGACTGCGACACGTAGTCCTCGACATAATAAGATGGCCATCCCGCAGCGGTCGGCGCATAGCGATACGCGCTGCCGGCGTGAACGCCGATCGGTAGGCCCAGCTGTTCCGCCAGGCGATAGATTGGCCAGAGCTGCCGGCGTCCGAGCGTGACCTCGCCGGACACCAGCATCAACACCTGCACGAAGCGCATGTCGTCGGCGCGTCGTTCGATTTCGGCAACCGCAAGCTCGGTATTATGTGTCGTGATCACGATCGACGCGCGCAGGCGAGGATCCCGGCTGAGCCAATGATCACGGATCCAATCGTTGGTGGCGCGGCAGAGTACGGCGGCCATGTCTTCGCTGTGCATGACCTGGGCACCGTACAGGCAGTTGAGAATGCCAAACCGCGGCTGGTAACGATCCAGCACATGCGCTTGCATCGCCTCCAGCGACGATCCCGGCTTTTGGTCGCGGTCGAGCTTCCAGTCCGGGCGGCACGACAGCGGCGCGTTTTGGGGATAGCTCGTAAGGCTTAGATTGAGACGATCGAGCGCGCGAATCGAGCACATTTCGCGCCAGTAATCGTCGAGATACGGCAACAGCACACTCATCCCGGGCAATGCTGGATGCAGATCACAGTCAATCGCGCCGGAATAGTTGGCCGGACGGTCGGCATCGTTCGCTGGACGGTCTCCTGCCATGGACTTTTCTGCGTTGTGGGTTTGGCGCTTTGGCCAGATTGGACTTATGTTGACGGATCAATAAATGACATGTCAAGCTATTTGACTTGAGGGGCCAGAAATCGACCTGGTGAGGGTTCCGAAGCTTGCGAGGAGACATTTTGAATGCCCGCCACCACCAAGCCCTCTGGGATCAACGATGTGTCCCCGAGAACACCGCGGATCGGCGGAATACTCGGCGAGGAACACATCGCAGTCCTGTTATCCAGTGTCGGCACCCGGCTCAATCGAGGCGCCACCGCTTATTACCGCACGGCGTGGAATCTGAGCATGGTAGAGTGGCGCCTGCTGATCGTGCTCAAGGATACCGAATTCCTCAATGTGGGCGAATTGTCCGAGGCGGCGGACCTCGACAAGGCGGCTGTCAGTCGAAGTCTCGCTTTGCTTGAAGAACGAAATCTCGTTTTTGTCGAGCAGACGAGGACGCGGGGTCGCGCCGCGATCGCGAAGTTGACAGTCGAGGGACGTGAGCTCTCCGAAAAGCTATTGCGGGTTTCGCTCGAACGCGAGGCGCTGCTGTTCAAATACTTTACTCCCGCCGACAAAGAACACCTGAACGTACTTCTTCGTCAGCTGGCGCGTGCCTTGGCGGGCCCGGACTGGGACTATTAGTCAAGCGACCTGTCGACCCCAGAGCGGAGGGAGCGTCTTTCCAAAGCCTGGCGAGCCTCAGATGCGTTTGGAGTTATCAGTCGCAAATGATCCGCTGGTCTGCACATGAATGACCGCTTTGCGCCATAAGCGGGTCTTCGTCATCGCCCGTCTGGCAGGGGCTTTCAAGGTGTTGCTACCCGGCTGTCGTAGTGAGCGACGACATTTCGACCGAGGTATGCACAAAGCCGCCAGCGTCGGACAGTCGTCCCGTTCCGATATATTCGCCGACGCTCGTCCACGTGAAATACTTTCGATGCCAGTCGATCGATGTTATTCGCACATCGGAAAATTCGAGAAATTTCCGCGTCAGCGGAAAGAGACACTTGAAGACAGACTCCTTTGCGGAAAACACCAATGTGCAGAATTCGCAAAAGCTGCGACCATGGGCCGCTTTGAACAGAGTCGCCTCATCGACCATACAGATGTCGGCGATGTCGGCCGTCATCGCAGGATCGATGATCTGTTCCGAATCGATGCCAAGCGCGGCGACGTCAGCCGCCCATGCCACCGCGGCAGCGGCAAAGTCGCCAGTATGAGTGATTGAGCCGACCACACCGTCGGGCCAGATCGGCGCGCGGTCCTCGGCCATGGCTACGTGAGTTGAACCGGCGCCCAGACACTGAAGCGCTTGCTTCGCACACCATCGACCGGCGAGAAATTCTCGCTGGCGATTCTGAGTTGCGTGCCGGAGAGCTTGTGGCAAACGCGATCGCGTTTCGGCATTCAGCGGAAGCGCGAAGGCAGCATCGGTGTAGTCGAGCGAACGATAGAAAACGCGCTGCGAAAGCCGATGTCGGCTTGGCGGCGCCGCTCGAGCCTCGCAGGCTATCCGCCGGTTCATGACGGGTCAGCGATGATGAATGCGGTGCCGAGGGTCACGTGATCAGGCCGGCTCATTGCCGTCCAGCTCATTTCGCCTCTTCAGTCCGATAAGGCGCGAAAGCTTGCTGCTCCAGATGCGGCCGACGTCGTCCATGATCGTAAAGGCTGCCGGCACGAAGACAAGGCTGAGAAAGGTCGAGGCGAGCAGCCCGCCAATCAACGCGATCGCCATGGGGGAACGGAACGCACCGCCTTCGCCGATTCCCAATGCCGAAGGAACCATGCCTGCAGTCATGGCCGCTGTGGTCATGATCACGGGTTGAACGCGCTTGCGGCCGGCTTCGATCAATGCCTGCGTGCGGCTGACACCGCTCGCCATTTCCGCGATTGCGAAGTCCACGAGCAGGATCGCGTTCTTGGTCACGATTCCCATCAGCATGAGAAAGCCGATAATCACCGAAAGGTTGATTGCATTGCCGGTCAGAAGCAGCGCAAGGAACGCTCCGCCGATCGAAAGCGGCATGGAGAAGATGATGGTGATCGGCTGCATCGCGTCGGCGAACAGAAGAACGAGAACGGCGAGCACCATCAGCACGCCTGCAGCGATCGCGCGCGAGAAGCTCGAAAAGACTTCTTCCATGATTTCTGAATCGCCGAACCTTGTGATCGTCACACCAGCGGGCAGGTTTCGTGCCGAGGGCAGCGCCATCACCTGCTCGATCGCCTCGCCGAGCGGGGTGCTTCCGACAAGGTCGGCCTCGATCGCCACGCGACGCCTGCGATCGTAGCGTTCTATGGTCGTCGGTCCCTCGCCGAAACCGGTATCGGCGACCGTCGCCAATGGTACCGTTGTGCCGTTCTTAGCCTTGATGCGCAGCATGTCGAGAGTCGATAAATCGTCCCGCGCCCGCTCGTCGAGTTGCACGCGGATTGGCACTTGGCGATCGATGGCCGAGAACTTCGCCAGATGCGCAGATACATCGCCGATCGTCGCAATCCGTGCCGCTTCGGCAATCTGCGCCCCTGAGATCCCGAGATCGGCAGCCTCCTCAAGCCTCGGCTCGATGCGAATCTCCGGCCGGTCGAGTGCCGCGGTCGAGACCACATTCGCGAGAACGGACACCTGCTGCCGGGCCTCCCGCTCCAGCGCGAGCGCCGCTTGCTCGAGCGCGGCGCCAGGGGGCCCGGAAAGGATCAGCGTGAATTCGCGTCCGCCGCCGCCGTTGCCGAAGCTGTAGCGGATATCCGGGATCGCGCCGAGCACAGCGCGCATGTCGCGCTCGAATGCCTTCTGGTCGTGCGACCGTTCGCTGCGGGCGACGAGGTCTATGACGATAGTGGCCTTGCGTACTTCACCGGCAGTGACGCTCAGCCCGTTGGTACCGGCGGCGCCGCCGACCGCATAGACGTTCCTGACTTCGGGCCGCTCCTTGAGCAGCGCAGTAATGCGGTCCGCGGTCGCCGCGGTATCCGCGATCGTCGAGCCCGGTGGCAGCTCGAACAGGAGAACCGAACGCGACAGATCATTGGTCGGCAGGAAGCCATACGGCAAAGACCCTGCGATCATGATCGATCCCACGAAGATCAGCGCCCCGAGCGCGAGCGTGACGAATCGGTTGCGAAGCGACCACTCGAGCAGGCGCAGATAGCGCCCCATGATGATGCCGTGGCCTTCGACGCGGCGCTGACGGTCGCGCAGGAAATATGCCGCGAGCAGCGGCGTTATGAGTCTCGCGACCAGCAGAGAGAATGTGACTGCGATGGCGACCGTGAGACCGAATTGCTTGAAATATTGGCCAGCGATGCCGCCCATGAAGCTGACCGGCATGAACATGGCGACGATGGTCATGGTCGTCGCGACTACCGCGAGCCCGATCTCGTCCGCGGCCTCGAGTGAGGCCCGATAGGCCGATTTGCCCATACGAATGTGCCGGACGATGTTCTCGATCTCCACAATGGCATCATCGACCAGGATGCCGGTGACGAGCGTGATCGCAAGCAGACTGACGGCGTTCAGCGAAAACCCGAGGATGTCCATCGCCCAGAAGGTAGGAAGAATTGACAGCGGTATCGCGAGCACGGAAATCGCCGTCGCTCGGAAATCGCGCAAAAAAATCAGCACAACGACGACCGCGAGGATTGCGCCTTCGGTCAACGTCTGCATGGTGGCGCGATAATCGGTCTTGGTATAGCGCACCGTGCTGTCGATCTCGGAAATCGACAATTCGGGATGCGCCTTGGCGAGTTCCTGCAACTTCTTGGAAACGGCCTCCGCGACAGCCACATCGGAGAAGCCTTTTGCACGGTAGATACCAAAGGTGACGACCGGTTGCCCGTCGAGGCTGGCGAAGCTGCGTGCTTCCGCCGCGCCATCGGTGACCGTGGCAATCTCATTCAACTTGGTCTTTCGAGCGCCCGGCAGTACGATCGTGCGATTGGCTAGTTCCTCGACCGTCTCGGCGCCCGCGAGCATCCGTATGGTTTGCTCTCGCGAGCCCACTTCGCCGCGCCCGCCTGTGAGATCGACATTCGTGGCTCGCAGCTGTTCATTCACGTCCGGCGCGGTGATTCCGAGCGCCATCAGCCGGTCGGGCAGGAGCGACACCCGGATTTCACGGTCGACGCCACCCGCGCGCTTGACCTGCGCGACGCCGCGAACGCCCTCCAGCGCTCCCGCGATGACGTCATCGACGAACCAGGACACCTGCTCGGCCGTCCTCGAGGGAATCGACACCGCATAGGTGACGATGGCCATCCCTTCGACGTCGACCCGCTGTATCGACGGTTCTTCGATACTCTGCGGCAGCTCCGACCGGATGTTCGCCATCGCGTTGCGGACGTCATTCACCGCACGATCGGCCGGCGTCTCCAACTGAAACTCGACCGTCGTGATGGACACCCCATCAGAGATGCTCGACGTTATGTGCTTGACCCCAACGACCCCGGCCGCCGCGTTCTCGACGTTTTTCGTGACCTGCGTTTCCAACTCGCTCGGCGCAGCACCCGTCTGAGCGACGGTGATGGTGACGATGGGAATGTCGATGTTGGGCATCTGCGTGATCGGCAGGGTCTTCAGGCTGACCGCGCCGAGCACGATCAGGACGACAAAGAGCACCAACGGTGGAATGGGCTTGCGAATCGACCAGGCAGAGATGTTGAGGGCCATATCAACCTCCTTCCGCGGCTCTCGCGTCATTGCGGACGGGCATGATCCGTTCGCCTGGCCTGGTGAAGGCTGCGGCACGAGCGACGACCTCCTGGCCTTCAATCAGTCCGTTCAGGATTTCGACACGGGCGCCGCGTTTGAGGCCGGTTTCGACGTTGCGGATTTCGACGACATTGTTCGTCGCAACCTGGACATAGGGACCATCCTTGCCGAAGAGGACGGCCGACAACGGCACGGTGACGGCTAGTCGCCTGCCAAGTGTAATGTTACCGCGGGCAAAAGTGCCGGCCTTCAGCGCCGGATGGTGCGGAAGCGCGACCGCGACCCGGCCGAGCCGGCTAGTTTTGTCTACGGTCGGATCGACCAGCCGCACACAGCCGTCGATGGCCTCGCTGACGCCGGGCAGCCAGACCTCGACGTCTTGGCCTGGCACGATCTGCGGGAGCGCCGTTTCCGGAACCTCGGCGTCGAATTCGATTTCAGTGTTGCGGACCAGCCGGAACAGAGGCTCGCCCGCCGTGGTGGCTACTGCGCCCAGGCGGGCAGCGCGATGCGAGATAGTCCCGGCGGTCGGCGCCTTGAGTTCGGTTCGTGCGATTTTCAGATTGATCTCGCTCCGTTGCGCCTCCGCAAACGCTTCTTCAGCTTTGGCCATGCGCAAATTCTCCTCCGCAGCGGTGGCTTTCGAGGTGGCGACCTTGGCCTCGGTCTGACGCGCCAGGAGTTGCACCGGGGAGGTCGTGCCGGAGGCGACCAATGTTTGCGCGCGTTTCAGCGCGTCCGCCGCTTCTGCTTCGTTAGCCTGTGTCTCCGCGATCGACGCCTCCATCTGCGCGATCGACGCCTGGGCTATCGCGATCATCGAAGTGTTTTGCGCGAGCTGAGTCCGGAGCATAGCGCCGTCGAGCCGGGCGAGCACCTGGCCTTGCTCGACACGATCGCCGACATCGGCGAGGATCTCGATAATGCGTAGCCCGTCGACCTCCGCGCCGACGACAGTCTCCTCTCGGGCCACAAGGGATCCGGTGACCGTAAGCGTCTCGGTTATTGAATGCCGTTCGGCTCGGGCGAGCGTCGTGGCCATCGGTGCGGCGTCCCCGGCCGGGTTCGTTTCCCGCCTTGGGTCCGGGAGTGGCGCTGCAACCGCCTCGATATGCGGACGCTCCACGCCGATCACGGCGAAGATATAAACGCAGACTGTGACGACGAGTACTAGGAGGGCGATGCCAGCAGACCTCAACGACGTCTTTTTCACCCCATCGCCTTCCTTTGGATCCGCCCCAGCCGGGCGGCATGGCATCCGAACATGACAGCCGGCGTCATCATCAACGATCGCAGGCTTTCCGCATCAAGCACGATGGAGACCATTGAAGCATCGGGACGGATCAAATCGTCCTCGACATCTCACGTATCAGAGCGGTGTCCATGCCGACGGCTTGGCGGCTTGTACCCTCCCTCGGAGCGCCGACAGAGCCGAGCCCACGGCGTATACTTTCGTGAGAACTCGCCGCCGTGCCGTCGGCCGCTAGGCCTTCGACCAGTTCCGCAATCTCGTCACGCGCGTTGTGGCGAACGAATGCGGCGCGCAGCGCCAGCGCGCGCTGTCGATATTGGGGCTTGGTGAGTACGGCGCGGACCGCCTCGCGAATCTGCGAGGCCGTCGGCCGGCCGGTGCCGAGATTGATGCCAGCGCCCGCCCACGCGACCCGCGCCGCTATTTCCGGTTTTTCCTCACTATCCCCGGCAACGACCAACGGCACACCGAGACTGAGCGCGTGGTTGACGGCGCCATAGCCGCCATTGGTCACCATGACACTCACTTTCGGAAGCAGGCGATCGAACGGCAAAAATGTCGTCACCTTGGCATTGCGCGGCAACGCCGCGGGGATCGATTCGACCGGTGGGCCGCCGGTGCTTGCGATCACCGTCAGATCCTCGTTCGCCAGCGCCGTCAGAGTAGGTCCGACCAGTCGCCCAAGGTCGTCGTTTGCGAGGGTGCCCTGGGTGACGAGCACGATCGGACCGGCTTTGTCGAGATCGTCCCACCACCGCGGCGGGCAAAAGTCGCTGGACGGCGGCGGCAGCAACGGTCCGACAAAGCGGATGCTGTCGGGCATTTTGCTGCGCGGATATTCGAATTCCTTGGCCGTGAGCTGCAAATACAGATCAGGCAGCGTAATCATGGCGTCGAAAAGAAATGCCGGCAGGGGGCGCGAGCCGTGCTTCGCGAGGACGTCGTTGAAGTATCGCTGCGCGGAGCCGAAGATCGTTTGTTGCAGATGGCTGGTCATTGCGGCATTGCGCGCGCGATCCGCCGCCGCCCATGTTGGCGCAAGCGCCGTTCCGAAGAACGCGGTGTCCGCGCTCGACAGGGCAAGCGCCGTGATCCCGAGCGCAACGATCGGGACTCTTTTCTCCGGTGGTCCGAGCAAGAGCGGAAAGGTCCCGCAGAACATCGTATCGGTTATAATCGCATCCACTGGAAAATCGCGGCGGATGTCGCGTATCCCGGCGCTCTGATGCGGTATTGCATCGGCAAAGACGTGCTTCAATCCGAAGCACAACTGGCCGGGGCCAGACGTGATCTTGCGGCGCTCGGGAAAGCGTTCGTCGAGTTGCCGATAGTCGATGTCGATTTCCGGGCGGAACGCGACAAATTGCGCGCCGGTGGCCTCCGCTCGCTCCCGGAATAGTCTCCCGCTATACACGACGACCTCGTGACCGCGACCAACGAGGTGTTGGGAAACTGCCAATAAGGGGAAGACGTGACCGGGTACCGCGGTAGCGGCAATGAGAAACCGTGCCATGATGTGCTCTCCCTATCCTTGACCTGTCAGATGACTCGCTGCTTATTTCGCGGTGGCCGGCACCCGAGCGTCGGGCACAACTTCCGGGAGCCGCAAGCTGGCAAAATAACGTTCGAGAAGAACGGGGCTGACGGGACCGATCGGCGCGCCCACCGCAGCCAATTGTTGCTGCGTGAAGTCCGATGCGATCTCGGGATGCGATCGCGACGTGTCCTCTTTTGACAAAATCGACAGGACAGCTGCGAGATCGTCGTCCTGCGTTTCCTCAAGCCGCCGTCGCGCAATGTCCATCCATCGATCGAGCGACACGAGCTCGAGCCGCAGGCCGAGTCGATGAAAGACCCGCGGGACCTCCTGCACATGTAGCGGCTCGCTGTTCATGAGGTGATAGACGCTATCTCTGGACGCTTCGCGGCCCGCGAGCCGGACGATCGCCCGCGCGACGTCATCGGCAGGCGTCATGTTCAGCAGAAGATCCAGGTCGGGAATCACCCCCAGTTCGACATAGAGCCGGACAAGTCGCCAGATCAGATCCGTCTCGTTGCAGATTCCACTGATGCGATCGCCAGTGACGCTGCTCAGCCGATAGATCGACACCGGCAGGCCGCGAGCCTGTGCGCGGCGGGCGAGCGTGTCGCCCACCCACTTGCTTTGGCTATACCCGCCCGCGAGCCCCTGCCACGAGGTGAGGTCGGTCTGTTCGGACACCGGGCCGGACTGGAACTTGTCGATCACCGCAAGGGTGGAAACATAGTGCAGTCTCTTTGGTCGTCCATTCGCGGTCCAATCGAGCAGCGTGAGGACGCTGTCCACATTGGCGGGCTTTAGCGCGGCATAATGATGAAGGAATTCCACGTTCGCGCCGCAATGATAGATCGCGTCGCACTCGTCACGCACAATGCGGGTTCCCTTCTCATCGAGTCCGAGTGCCGGATGTCCGAGATTTCCGATCAAAACCTCGATACGGCGCTCGTCCCAGCACGCCGAAAGCTTTCGCTTGTCGAGCGCCTGCCGCAAGCGGGTCTCGGCGGATCGCCGGTCCGCGGCACGAACGTGGCAGAAGATATGCGCGTCGGTCTCCTGGAGCAGCGTGGAGAGAAGATGACTGCCGACGAAGCCGGTGGCTCCGGTCAGGAAAATGCGCTTGGGCTTGTTCGGCGCGCGCGCGCCGGTCAGCTTGATGTGTGACGGCAGGAAGATGTCGCGGGACAGGTCCGGGGCGCCGTCCGAAGGTCCATCGAGGTCGAGCATCGCCGCAAGGTCCCTGACGACAGGCGTCGTATAAACCGCCGTGATCGGGAAGTCCGACCGGATCTCGTTGCGGATGCGACGGCCGAGGCGGATCGCGAGCAGCGAATGGCCGCCGAGGTCGAAGAAGTTGTCATCGATACCCACGCGCGCGAGTCCGAGCGTATCGGCGAATAGCGCGCAGAGCTTCTCCTCCTTTGCTGTCCGCGGTGGGGTGTATTCGGTGCCGGGTTGCTGGTCGGGAGCCGGCAGGGCGTTGCGATCGAGCTTGCCGCTGGGGGTGAGCGGCAGCGCGTCGAGCACGACGAACGCGGCGGGGACCATGTAGTCCGGCAGGGTGCGCGCGAGATGCTGGCGCAGCATCGCGGCGTCCGGCGCATGACCGGCGGCGGGGACGACATAGCCGACGAGGCGCTTGTCGCCGGGACGGTCTTCGCGGGCGACCACCGCAGCCTGGGCAACGCCGTCATGCTGACCGAGCGTGGCCTCGATCTCGCCGGGCTCGATGCGGAAGCCGCGGATCTTGACCTGGTGGTCGGCACGGCCGAGAAAATGCAGTGTGCCCTCGGGCCGCCAGCGCGCACGATCGCCGGTGCGGTACATGCGGCTGCCCGGCGGTCCGAACGGATCGGCGACGAAGCGTTCGGCGGTCAGGCCCGGACGGTTGAGGTAGCCGCGCGCCAGACCGCTGCCGGCGATATAGAGTTCGCCCGCCACTCCGACCGGCACCGGCTGCAAGCCATCGTCCAGGACATAGACCCGCGTATTCCAGATCGGACGCCCAATCGGCGGCTCCGCCGCGCCGGAGAGCGGCATGCTCATGGTGGCGCAAATCGTCGTTTCGGTTGGTCCATACGCGTTGACCATCCGCCGCCCTTCCGACCAGCGCGCGACCAGATCGGGCGGACAGGCATCGCCGCCGACGATCAGAGTGCCGAATTGCTCGAGCCCCTCGGTCGGCATGCCCGCGAGAACCGCTGGGGGAATAAGCGCATGGCTGACGGCGTACCGGGTCAGCGTATCGGCAAGGATCTCGCCGGCGATGAGGCCGGCCTGCGGGACGACCAGCGCCGCCCCAGCAGGGAACGCCATCAGCAGTTCCATGATCGAAGCGTCGAAACTGGACGAGGAGAATTGCAGGACGCGCGAGTCGGCAGTGATGCCGAGCCGCTCGATCTGGGCTCCGGCGAGGCTCGTCATGCCGATATGCGAGACGACGACGGCTTTGGGGGTTCCGGTGGAGCCGGAAGTGTAGATGACGTAGGCGGCGTTGAGCGGGGTGAGCGGCGCGGTGCGGTCGTGGTCGCCCGGGTTGGTGTCGGGCTGGCGGGCGAGGATGCCGGCGGTGTCGGGATCATCCAACACAAGGCGCGGGGCGTTCTCCGGCAGGCGCTGGGCGATGGCATCGCTGGTGACGAGGCACACCGGCCTGGCGTCGGCGAGCATGAAGGCGAGACGGTCAGCGGGATAATCGGGGTCGAGCGGCAGATAGGCGGCGCCGCTCTTGACGATGGCGAGCAGGCCGACGATCTGCTCGACCGAGCGCGGCAGGGCAAGGGCGACGATCTGCTCGGGGCCGGCGCCTTGCGCGATCAGCAGATGCGCGAGCCGGTTGGCGCGGGCGTTGAGCGCGGCGTAGGTCAGCGTGGCGTCCTCACCCACCAGCGCGGTGGCGTCACCGCGCTGCGCGACCTGAGCCTCGATCAGCGCCGGCAAGGTCGTCGGTGGCACCGCGCGCGCGGTGTCATTCCACTCCACCAGCACCCTGCCCCGCTCCGCCGGGTCGAGAATGTCTATGCCGCCAATCGGCAGATCAGGATCGGCGATTGCGGATTCGAACAGGCGCACCAGACGCGCGGCGATGGCTTCGACGGTTTTCCGCTCGAACAGATCCGTGCTGTATTCGATTGTGCCTTCGATCCCACCCGACATGCCCTGCGTAACGCGACTCTCCGTCAAGATCAGCGCGAGGTCGAATTTGGCCACGCCGCTGCTCATCGGTTGCGCGGCAACGGAGAGGCCGGGCATATCGAGGCTGAGCGCGCCCGCGCTCTGGAACGCCAGCATCACCTGGAACAGCGGGTGACGGCTCAGAGACCGTGCCGGGTTGATAGCCTCGACGATGCGCTCGAACGGCAAATCCTGATTTGCGTAGGCGTCGAGATCCGTGGCGCGTACGCGATCCAGCAGTTCGCGGAAGCTGGGATTGCCGGCGGTGTCGGTGCGCAGCACCACGGTGTTCACGAAAAATCCGATCAGCTCGTCGAGCGTGTGATCGGTTCGCCCCGCGATCGGGCTGCCGATCGGGATGTCCGTGCCCACGCCGAGCCGCGTAAGCAGTGCGGCGAGGCCGGCCTGGAGCACCATGAAGAGGCTGGCCTGCTGCTCGCGCGCCAGCATCAGCAGGCGCTGGTGCAGTTCAGGCGCGATCTCGAAGGCGACAGTATCGCCATGATGGCTGGAAACAGCTGGCCGAGGACGATCAACCGGCAGTTCCAGTTGCTCCGGCAGGCCATGCAGCGCCGCCTTCCAGTACGCCAGCTGACGCGCTATCGGACTTTCCGGATCATCTTCATTACCCAGCAGCGCGTGCTGCCAAAGCGCATAGTCGGCATATTGCAGGGGCAGCCGCGCGAAGACAGGCGCGCTGCCTTCACTACGCGCGGCATACGCGGCAGCGAGATCACGACCCAGCGGCCCGAGCGATGCTCCGTCGCCGGCGATATGGTGAACGAGCAGCAACAGAACCTGCTCGTGCGGCTTGAGGACGAAGAGGTCGACGCGGAGCGGCGGTTCGACGGCGAGATCGAAGCCGCGGCTCGCGGCCGCGGTGAGCGCCTGCGGAAGCTCGGCCTCGGTGATGGCCGCCACCGCGAGGATGGGCCGGGCGATTTCCGTATCAAGGATCAACTGGCGCGGTATGCCCGCCGTTTCCGGAAAGACGGTGCGCAGACTCTCATGCCGCTCGACCAAATCGGCGAGTGCTGATTCGAGGGCAGTCTGGTCGAGGGTCCCGCGAATGCGGAGCGCGAGCGTGAGATTATAGCGCGGGCTTTGTCCTTCGAGATGGTTGAGGAACCATAACCGACGTTGCGCGAAGGAGAGCGGGATTACCTCTGGACGCGGCCCTGGCCGAAGCGCCGGCCGTGCCGCCGCCTGGGCCTGATCGAGCCGTTCGGCCAACCCGGCGATGGTGGAAACTTCGAACAGCGTACCAAGCGGCAACTCGACATCGAAAGCAGCACGGATTTTCGAGATCAGATGCGTGACGAGCAGCGAGTGACCGCCGAGGTCGAAGAAGTTGTCGTGGATGCCTACGCGCTCAAGCCCGAACGTCTCGGCCCAGAGGCCGGCCAGCACCTTCTCGGTCGTTGTCCGCGGTGGGGTGTATTCGGTGCCGGGTTGCTGGTCGGGAGCCGGCAGGGCGTTGCGATCGAGCTTGCCGCTGGGGGTGAGCGGCAGCGCGTCGAGCACGACGAACGCGGCGGGGACCATGTAGTCCGGCAGGGTGCGCGCGAGATGCTGGCGCAGCATCGTGGCGTCCGGCGCATGACCGGCGGCGGGGACGACATAGCCGACGAGGCGCTTGTCGCCGGGACGGTCTTCGCGGGCGACCACCGCAGCCTGGGCAACGCCGTCATGCTGACCGAGCGTGGCCTCGATCTCGCCGGGCTCGATGCGGAAGCCGCGGATCTTGACCTGATGGTCGGCACGGCCGAGAAAATGCAGCGTGCCCTCGGGCCGCCAGCGCGCACGATCGCCGGTGCGGTACATGCGGCTGCCCGGCGGTCCGAACGGATCGGCGACGAAGCGTTCGGCGGTCAGGCCCGGACGGTTGAGGTAGCCGCGCGCCAGACCGCTGCCGGCGATATAGAGTTCGCCCGCCACTCCGACCGGCACCGGCTGCAAGCCATCGTCCAGGACATAGACCCGCGTGTTCCAGATCGGACGCCCAATCGGCACGAATTGACCATCCCCGTCGTGGTGCCAAGACCACGACGTCACCTGAATCGTTGTCTCGGTCGGACCGTAGAGATTGACCAGTCGGACATTCCAGGCCGACGTCACTTCTGTTGCGAGATTCGAAGTCAGCGCCTCCCCGCCGGCGAAGACGCGCGTGAGGCAATGCGTGTCGGCCGGACTGATGAGTTCGGATGTTGCTGCAAGCAGCGATGGCACGAACTGAGCAACGGTAATGCCCTGACGCTTGATATAGTCGATCAACTGCTGCGGATCGCGAGCGACATGCGCTGGCGCAACGTCCAGCACAGAACCTGAAAGCAGTGGCAGCCATATCTCCCAACCCGCGGCATCAAAGCTGACCGACGTCCGAGACAGCACCTGATCCTCTGCGCTCAGCGGGTATTCCCTCATCATCCACAGCATGTGATTGAGGAGCCCGCCTTGCGAGACGACGACGGCTTTGGGGGTTCCGGTGGAGCCGGAAGTGTAGATGACGTAGGCGGCGTTGAGCGGGGTGAGCGGCGCGGTGCGGTCGTGGTCGCCCGGGTTGGTGTCGGGCTGGCGGGCGAGGATGCCGGCGGTGTCGGGATCATCCAGCACAAGGCGCGGGGCGTTCTCCGGCAGGCGCTGGGCGATGGCATCGCTGGTGACGAGGCACACCGGCCTGGCGTCGGCGAGCATGAAGGCGAGACGGTCGGCGGGATAATCGGGGTCGAGCGGCAGATAGGCGGCGCCGCTCTTGACGATGGCGAGCAGGCCGACGATCTGCTCGGCCGAGCGCGGCAGGGCAAGGGCGACGATCTGCTCGGGGCCGGCGCCTTGCGCGATCAGCAGATGCGCGAGCCGGTTGGCGCGGGCGTTGAGTGCGGCGTAGGTCAGCGTGGCGTCCTCGCTCACCAGCGCGGTGGCGTCACCGCGCTGCGCGACCTGAGCCTCTACCAGCACCGGCAAGGTCGTCGGTGGCACCGCGCGCGCGGTGTCATTCCACTCCACCAGCACCCTGCCCCGCTCCGCCGGATCGAGAATGTCCATGCCGCCAATCGGCCGATCAGGATCGCGTACAATCGCCTCAACAAGCCTCACAAGACGTTGCTGATGATCGGCGAGATCCTTCGCGCTGTAGAGCGCTGGATTGGCATCGAAATCAATCCGCAGGCCTTTTCCATCGCCGCGGTCGTAGACGAACATGGCAAGGTCGTCGGCCGAGCCATTCGACAAGTTGTGCGTCGTCGCGGGATGGCCGGCAAAGCGGAGATCGTAGTCGAACGGCTCGATATTGATGACGGTCGTAAAGAGATGCTGATTGGTGGGAAGCAGGTTGAGGTCCCGCCTGAGATCCTCGTACCTGTAGGACTGATGCCGAATCGCCTCGCGGACTTGCCGTCCAACCTCGCGAATGAGCGACGTCGCGTTCATGCCGGGACTCATGGCCAAACGCAGCGGCACGGCGTTCGCAACCATGCCGGGAACGCTGCGCAGGCCCCCCTTGGGTCGGGCCGCCACCGGCAGACCAATGACCAGATCTTCAGCCCCTGTCATGCGATAGAGATAAGCTGCGACCGCGGCGATCATGATCTGAGGCAGACTTGCGCCACTGACCTGCGCTGTCGCGCGCAGCGCCTTCACGCTTTCGGCGGAAAGATGGGTCGTATGGCGGAGCAGGCCACCGGCATTTTGCCGTCGCTGGTCGGCGAGACTGAGCGCGGCCGGCCGATCAGCAAAATGCTTCAACCAATATTGGCGGTCGCGCGCAAATCGTTCGGAGCTTCGATATCTGGTCTCTTCTTCAAGCAGGCGCGCCAATGGACCGAACGTGGCCTCTTCGGGAGAGCGTCCCTCGACTAACGCACTGTATATGCCGGCGACGCGTCGGGCGAACAGGCCGCCGGTAAAGCCGTCCATGACGATGTGATGACTGCGATGGTACCAGAAATAGCGGTCCGGCGCGGCCTTGAACAAGGCGCAGACCCAAAGCGGCCCTGTCAGCAGGTCGACCGGTCTGGTCAACTCCGCCATCATCCAGCTTTCTGCCGTCGCCCGCGGATCTGGCTCGGAGCTGACATCGATGAACGGAAAGGTCGTAATCAATACGGGGGAAATCAGCTGTCGAGGTCCATCGCTCTGCTCGATGAACCGTACCCGCACGGTTTCCGCCTCGCTTCCGGCTTGCCGCAAGGCCAGCTCGAACAGCACAGGATCAATCGGTCCGTGAATTTCTATGGACTCGGCAAGATTGAATATCGAATCCGGCGAGCTGAATTTCTGCGCGAACCACATGCCCGCCTGCGCGGCGGTCAGCGGCAGCAGCTGTGAAGAGTCGTTGATCGCGTCCACGGCTTCCCCAATTCTGTATATCTTTGGCGGATGATCGATTACCGGCTCAGCGGCTATGCCGGTTGGATGCCGGCGCCGGTTCTCGGACGCATGTCCGTCCAGTTCTCATTGATGTATTCGATGCAGGCCTGGCGGCGGTTCTGCTCGAAGGCGGTGGACCAGCCGGCCGGAATTCCGGCGGCTGCAGGCCAGAGCGAGTGTTCACCTCGGTCATTGATCAGGACGACGAAGGCGCCGCCTTGATCGTCGAAAGGGTTGCTCACCTGTCTTGCTCCGATCTCGGTTGGGGGAATGAGTTCAGTCGTGGCATTGCGATCAGGCTGCGGCTGCGTGCGCGAGTCCGGCACGTGCTTCAAGCTGTCGAAGGATTTGCGCGGACACGGCAAGCTGTCCGGCCAAGGCGATGGTGTTGCCGATTCGGTGCGCGGCACCGAGGCGCTCGAGTTGCCAGCCAGCGCGCCTCAGGATTCGTTCCATTCGCACGTCGACAACACAGGCGATCGTGCCTATGCCGTTTGACAGGCCGAATTTCAGAACGCCGATCAGCAGGTCGTAGGTCGTTTGTGACAGTCCTGTTTCAACCGTGGCGGCGTTCCCGCTCACGGCAAATCGGCTGGCTTCCCACACCCGTTCGCCGCGAGGCACGGCCGCCTTGGTCACAAAATACGGAAAGATGTCGCGAAGCATATTCGGGCCGGTCGTCGGCAGCAGGCGGACGCAACCGTTGAGGGTTCCGTATCTGTCGATCGAGAGCAGATAGCTCGGCCCCAAGGCGTCGTATTGGTCGAACTCGAGCTCGCCGCTTACGGTGACGTCCCAGCCGAGGCGATCCTTGAAGACCGCCTTCCGCAGGCGATGCATTTGATACAAATTTCTGACGTTACGTTCTGCGTTGTCTTTTGTGACAATTCTTATCATCTGCGTCCTCATCACGTGCATTAGGGACATTACGCGACGGCGAGCATTAGCTTGAGCTGTCTACCTTTACAGGTATCCTGCGCACATGGATGAGAGAACAATTCAAAGCTGCTCGCGTGTCACATGTTCCACCGTGCGTGGACCGGCGATGCGACAGACCAGCGCATAATCCCGAAGAGCATGCCTCGGGCTCGACCCGAGGGCGGGAACCGGTGTTCCGGAAAAATGTCGCATCAAACAAAAGGTAAGCGACGTATCTGATTCAGCGAAGCTGGATCAAGACTCTGGCGGGCGCTCACGCTCGGCCGGCCGAAGCGCCATGATGCGCACAGACCTTCGATCGCATCGGCGATCGGCTACATGCTGATGATGTCGTACATCAATCCCTTGGCGACCGCCTGCTGCACGGTTGCCACTCCGAGCTTGCGCTTGGCGTTCTCGGTGTGAAAGACCACTGTTCGCCGGCTGACGCTTATAATTTTCGCCGTATCCAAAGCGCTCTTTCCGCGAGCTGCCCATTGCAGGCAGGACCTCTCGCGCTGAGTCAGACATGGGCGAGTCGGTGAAACGGCTGCCGGCGTTACATTGCGCAGTTGCGCATGCAGGTAGATCGCAATGAGATGTAGCTGATGGCGGTATCGCTCGGCTCGGGCATCGAACGCCGAACGGGAATCGCAGTCGGCGAGCGTGAGCGTTGCGACCTTTCCCTGGCGATCATGGATCGGAATGGTGAAACCATGTTGAATCCCGAACTCGCTGGCCTCTTCAAAAAGCCGCTTTTGCTTGTTGGTCAGCCTTGGATCGGATCGGTCGGCCGACCATGCGAAGGGAAGCGTCGTTGCGATCGAGCGCGAGATCACTGGATCGATCCTGTCATACCGCTTTGCGCAGTACTGCTCCACCCAGGAACTCGGATAGGTCGTCATTGCCAGTGTATCGTCATCATCGCCTCGTGGCGCGAAGCTTAGATAGGCAAAACACGGAAAGCCGTATTGATCCAAAGTTCGTCGCAACAGACGCTCAATTTCACACGCGTTATCGTGCATCGAGAGGTTTTGAACAAATTGTTCAAATATTTTATCCATTTTGCACGCCCTCGCCCCGCGGCAATACTTTCGGTCTGATTCATGACCGATTTTGGGCCGTGTGGAAACACTTCTGGTCTCTGTTGTGACGCAGCCGTCACAATGATCGCACACCATTGAAGTGGCATGCAGTTGCGCTCAGATATCAGGCCGCCTTGGCCTTGCGTGCGCCATGAATGACGCGCCACACCCGCTCCGGAGTAAGTGGCATATCGATTTGCGCAACGTTGAATTCCGAGAGTGCGTCGATCACCGCGTTGACGATCGTGGTAAGACTACCGGCGCATCCGGCTTCGCCGCAGCCCTTGGTACCCAACGGGTTGGACTTTGCCGGTGACGGATAACTGCCGACCTCCATTAGCGGAATATCAGCGGCGCGCGGGAGCGCATAGTCCATCAACGAGCCGGTGATCGGCTGGCCGCTCGTGTCATAGCTGACCTTTTCCATCAGAGCCTGGCCGATACCCTGGGCAACGCCGCCGTGCAACTGACCCGCGACCAGCATCGGGTTGACTATGGTTCCAAAATCATTGACGCCCGTGTAACGGACGACGTGCACCACCCCGGTATCGGGATCGATCTCGACTTCCGCGACATGGCAGCCGTTTGGATAGGTCGATGGAACTTCCTTGCTTTGGTGATCGACGCTGAGCGACGTCGGCACCCCCTCCGGCAACTTACCCTCGCGCAAGCGGCGCGACAGTTCCATGATGTCGATGCCGCGATCGGTTCCGGCGATCGTGAAACGGCCGTCGGCGAATTCGATGTCGGTCTCCGCCGCTTCGAGCAGATGCGCCGCCGCCAGCTTACCCTTGGCGACCACCAGTGCGGCAGCTTCGACGATGGCCAAGCCGGAGGCGGTGATGGAACGCGATCCTCCGGTGCCGCCGCCAGTGTGCACGATGTCGCTGTCATTCTGTTCGAGCTTGATCTTGTCGAACGGAACTCCGAGTTGGGTCGAGAGAACCTGGGCAAACGCCGTCGCATGGCCCTGCCCATAATCCAGCGTACCCGTGACCAGCGTTATCGTGCCGTCCGGCTCGAATACGATTTCGCCAAGTTCCCCTCGGGGAGGTGCAGTGGATTCAAGGTAGGAACCGACGGCGATCCCACGGAGTTGGCCGCGCTTGCGGCTTTCCTTCTTCCTTTTGCCGAAATTGGAATAGTCGGACAATTCCAGCGCCGTGCCGAGCACGCCGCCAAAATCACCGCTGTCATAGGTGACTCCGGATGCTGCGGAGTACGGCATCTGGGAGGACTTGACAAAATTTCGTTTGCGCAGCGCCAGCCGGTCAATACCCAACTCAGCGGCGGCGCGATCGATCAGGCGCTCCATGAAATAATTGGCTTCGGGACGACCGGCGCCGCGATAGGCTCCCATCAGCGTCGTGTTCGTGAGCACGCATTTGATGTCCACCGTCAGCAGTGGCGTACAATAAACGCTGGCGATGTTCTTTGCGATGTTCGCCGACAGCGGGTTCGGTGACACGTTGGAAATGTAGGCGCCGAGATTGCCGTAGCCGCTGACGCGGATCGCGAGAAACCTGCCGTTACCGTCCAGCGCCAGTTCCGCGTGGATCTTTTGAGCGCGGCCCTGACTGTCCGAAAGAAAGCTTCCGGAGCGCTCGTCAGTCCACTTCACCGGGCGATTGAGCGACTTCGCGGCGTGCAGGATACAGAGATATTCCGGGTAGTGAATGTTCTTCATGCCGAACGAACCGCCGACATTGGCGGTGAGCAGCCGAACCTTATCGCGGGGTACATTCAGAAGCTGCGCCAGCGCAACCCCATTGCCTGCCACCCCTTGGGTCGGAGCATGAATGGTATAGCGCTGGCTCGACTCGTTCCAAGAAGCGAGCGCGGCACGCGGCTCCATCGCGACAACGGCGACGCGGGTATTCTCAATATCGAGCTTTGTCACGTGGGCGGCAGCCGCAAACGCTGCTTCCACCGCGGCGGTGTCACCATAGTGGTAGTCCAACGCGACATTGTCGGGAATGTGATCGTAGAGGCGTGGCGCACCCGGCTTCGCGGCGGCGTCGGGTTCGGTGACGGCCGGCAACGATTCGATCTCAAGCACCACGGCCTCAGCCGCGTCGCGCGCCTGCGCGACGCTGTCCGCGACGACGAACGCGACAGGATCGCCAACATAGCGAACCTTGTCGGTCATCAGCGGCCGGCGATTGGTTTGCAGCAGCGGCGAACCATCGCGATTCTTCAGCGGCATGCCGCACGTAAAGGGAACGGAATTATCCGCGGCGAAATCCGCGCCGGTCCAGACACCCCGAACGCCCGGCATCGCCCTGGCGGCCGCGGTATCGATATCGCGGATGATGCCGTGGGCCTGGTTGCTGCGAACCATCCATGCATAAAGCTGGCCGGGCAAATTGAAATCGTCGGTGTACCTGCCCTTGCCGCGCATCAGCGCGTCATCTTCCTTGCGGCGGACCGGCTGCCCGACACCATTGTTTTGCGCGGCAGCAATTGGAGATTCGCGACGTGGAGAGCTATAATCCTGCATCGAACTTCTCAAATAGTGCCGGCATTTCGGGCATTTCCGGCGGAGCCTTCTGATAGCGTAGCACCGCTGGAACGACAACGCTCCAATATGCAGGGGACCATGGCCATTACCGCAAATGACCACTGTATGACCGGAACCGCCCCTTGATGGGTTGGGCCGGCGGCTACGCCGTGTTTTGCTGGGTCGCCTTGCCTTGCAAGGCCTGCCAGATTTTGACCGGGGTCAGCGGCATATCGAGATGATCGACATTGAATTCCTTGAGCGCATCGACCACCGCATTGACAACGGCCGGAGGCGATCCGGTCGCCCCGGCCTCTCCGCATCCCTTTGCACCCAGAGGATTCGTCTGCGTCGGCGCGTCCTCGTAAAGCGTCACGTTGACCGGAGGCAGGTTATCGGCGCGGGGCAGGCAATAATCCATGAATGACGCGGTCCGGAGCTGGCCGCTGGCGTCGTAACTGGTGTTTTCGAGCAGCGCCTGGCCTATGCCCTGAACCACGCCGCCGATCACCTGGCCGCGCACGATCAATGGGTTGATGATGCGGCCGAAATCGTCCACGACCGTATAATTGGCGATACGCGCCACGCCGGTCGCCAAGTCGATTTCGACCTCGCAGACGTGACAGCCGTTCGGATAGTTGAAATCCTCGCGCTCGTAACGTGCGGATTCGTCGAGACCCGGTTTTTCGCCCAGAGGCAATCGGGCGGGATCGAAGGAGGCCTTGACGACATCCAGGAACGAAACATTCCGGTCCGTGCCCGCGATACGGTATTCTCCGGGCTTGTAGTCGACGTCGTGTTCATCCGCTTCGAGAAGATTGGAAGCAATGCGCTTGCCCTTTTCGATGATCGCTCGCGCGGCCAGCAGAACGGCGGTGCCGCCGAGCTGAAGCGAACGCGAACCTCCGTGGCCGCCGCCCTCCGGCGTCGCATCGGTGTCGGCCTGACGGAATGCAATTTGATCCGGCGCGATCCCGAACTGCGCTGCGGCGATTTGGGAGAAAGTAGTCTCGTGCCCTTGCCCGTTGGATTGGGTTCCGACCGACAGTACCGCCCGCCCATCCTGCGCGAATTCGATCCTGGCGGCATCGGATGGCGGACCAAGGGTCGCCTCGAGGTAAAACGCCACGCCGATGCCGCGGCTGGCGTTCCGTTTCCTCGCCGCCTTCGCGCGCTTTGCGAATCCGCTTATATCGGCAAGCTCCGTCGCGCGCTCCATGACCGTCGTGAAATCGCCGACGTCGATTTTCCGTGCGAGCGCGGTCGAGTAGGGAAGCTGGCTTGGCTTGATCAGGTTGATCCGGCGCAATTTTATCGGCGAAATACCGGTGACGCGGGCCGCAACATCGATGGTGCGTTCCAGCAGATAGGTCGCTTCGGGTCGACCGGCTCCGCGATAGGCGTCGACCGGCACGGTATTGGTGAAAGCGGCGCGGACCTCCATCGAGATATTGGGAATAGTATATGCACCTCCGAGGACTGCCGCTGTCGGCAGGGTCGGAATGAGGGCACCATTGGTGGACATGTATGCGCCGAGATTGGCAATGGTGTCGACAGCGAGGGCGACGAAACGTCCCGAGCTGTCAAGACCGAGTCGGACCGTCGAGACGAGATCGCGAGCATGCGCATCCGACACGAACGATTCACTGCGGTCGTTGATCCATTTGATCGAGCGCTGAAGCTTCTCGCCAGCAAACACCATCATCGCGTGTTCAGGCTGCAGCTGGTTTTTACAGCCGAAGCCTCCGCCGACATCGTCCGCCTTGCACCGAAGCTTTTCCTTTGGCCAGCCGAAAAGCTCGCAGAGCAAGCCTTGGAAACCGAATGGATTTTGAATCGAGCCTGAAAGCGTCAAATTGCCGCTTTCGGAATCGCGTCGGACAGTGACGCCGCGTGTTTCCATGGAATTCGGCACAATGCGATTATTCACAAGATCGAGCGTCACAACATGGGCAGCACCTGCGAGAGCCCTGCTGGTTTTCTCCGCATCTCCGACACGCCAGGTGAAAGCGAGATTCCCAGATACATTGTTCGGCCAGATCGTGGGTGCACCATGATCCAACGCATGCCGTGCATCGACAATACAATCGACCGGAGCGTATTCGACACGGATGAGCTCAAGCGCGTCTTCCGCTTGTCGCGCCGTTTCCGCCACGATCATCGCGACGCATTCGCCGACATGCCGCACCCGCCCGATCGCCAATCCCGGGCGGGGCGCGGTTGCAATCGGGGAGCCGTCAGCTTGATTGATCGACGGGCGCAGAGGCAGCCCTGAAAAGCCCTCACCTTGCCAATCTGCTCCCGTGAAGACAGCGACAACCCCTCGCGCCGCTCGGGCGGCAGAGGTGTCGATCGAACGGATTTCGGCATGGGCGTGCACTGATCGCAGAAAGACTGCGTGAAGAATATTCGGCCCACCAAAATCATCGACGTATTGGCCGGTGCCGGTAATAAACCGCCGATCTTCCAAGCGGGGCATCGGCTGACCAATTCCGAACTTGGCTAATGCACAGGGAACCTCGGTATCCGACAACAACGATCGATGTTTGGTTAGCATTCGATTTCCCGCAACTTGAAACACATCGACCACATCCGACGGTGCAAAAAGTAGCTACCTTAAGTAGACGGCTCTCTCAAGAAAAAGTTCGGAATCGGAAGAGCTAACGGGTCGCGCGAATGCGCGCCCGATGACAGGCTCCGCGAAGCAATCCAGAGCGCAGCAAAAAGAAAGAGTGGATTGCTTTGCTTCGCTCTCCCCCAAGAGGTCGTCATACCCCGCGCATGCGGGGTATCCAGTACGCTGCGGCTTATCGATTCAATCACTGGCGTCTCGGAGTACTGGATCGCTCGCTGGAGCCTGTCATCGGGCGGCGCGTCGCGCCGACCCGGTGGCGGGTGATGACGGCTGGGGGCGCGGCGCGTTCGTTCTGCGATCGTCATTGCGAGCGCAGCGAAGCAATCCACTCTTTCTTTGTGTTGCAGCATGGATTGCTTCGCTGCGCTCGCAATGACGTGGACACACCTTCGCGATCTCGCGGCGCGGCGCGCCCGAGGTTTGCCAAAAACATCCGCCCTGAAAACAGAGGGCGTGGGGAATGCCGGGCGCCCGATGCACCCGCAGCCTCGTGTGCGCTATTGGTAGCAAGTATGCACACGAGTATTCACAGCGAGCCATCGGAAATCACCCGACATTCCCGCACGCAATGGTTTACGGCTTATACCGTGCTCTCCCCGGTGATCGGCTTTCTTGCCACCGTCGTTACGCGGATTAATCCGCAAACTTGACACCAGCGTCGAGGCATCAGGACCACACGTCTTCGCCGTCCGCTGCAAGCAACGCCCGTCAAGCGCGCCGCCGCGTCCACCGCATCCCGCCCCGCGTCCGTGACGTCGCGAGCCGCCCCTCTGAGTGGGACGGGACGGCGAGAGACATACAACCGATTTGGGTCTTCGGAAAACCAGAATATTTTTTCAAAAGGGGCTGGACACGAAATGACGAAGCACGCCCGTCGGGCAAATCAGTCGACCTGTCCGCCGCAGAAGCGAACGCGGAAGGCATCCCCCACCATTGCTGCCGCCGCAATTTGCAACCGGCTTACGAGCCTCCACCGGACAGCATCTTGACCAGCCGAGACAGATAGTCCTCGCCTTCGTAGAATGATTTCACGAGAATCCGTTCGTCCGTCCGGGCAAGGACGTGAGGCTCACTGGGAGCCCGTCAAGAGAACAAGTGAACGATACCCAGGCTGATGAGTAACAACAAAAAGAGGGAAAGCGTTACGGCGGCCGTAACCTTGCCTCCGACGCGTCTGAGAACGCCGATATCGACACCCAGCCCGAGCGCCGCCATCGAAACGACCGTCAGCAGAGAGGCCACCCTCAGGATCGGCGCCGCAGCGGATTCGGGCAATATTCCAAACGAGCGAAGCCCCGCCAGAACCAGGAAACCGATAATGAACCAGGGGATCAATTGAAGTGGCTTGAAGCGCTTCGACGCAACCGATCCTTCTGCATCTTTCCGAAGCCCTCGCCCGAAAAGGGAGAAGCAGAGCACGATAGGCCCAAGGGTGAGAACACGCACCAATTTAACCAAGGTCCCGATCTGGGTACTGATGAGGCCGACCGGTACAGTCGCTGCGAGGACCTGCGGAACTGCGTACACCGTCAGACCGGCAAGAATACCGTACTGGGTCGGCGAGAGCGCCAGCAAGGGAACCAAAAGCGGCAGACCGAGCACCATCACCACGCCGAGGACAGCCGTGAACGATATCGAGGACACGATGTCGTCGCCGTCAGCCCCGATCACCGGCGCGATCGCCGCAATCGCCGAATTGCCGCAAACCGAATTGCCGCATGCCACCAGAATAGACAGCCGGACCGGCAGCCCGAGCAATCTGCCGATGCCGTAACTGGCCGCCAGAATAACGGCGACGGTCCCAACGATCGCGGCGATCAGTGACAGGCCTGAAGCAGCTATCGCCGAGTAGCTGATGGTTGCGCCGAGCAGCACCACGGCGGTTTCGAGCAATTGTTTGGCGCTGAAGGCGATACCGGGGCGCCAGCGCGAATTCGGCTCCCACGCGGTTCGAATGGCCATCCCGAGCAGAATCGCGATGACCAGGGCTTCCAGATAAGGATGGCTGAAAACACGCTCTTCCAGGTACTGAACACCCACCGAAACCGCGGTGATGACGACGCTCAGGCCAATGCCGGGCATCAGACCACCGATGCGGGCAATGACGGCGCGCCAGCCCTTGTCCGTTGCAGCAGGCTTCTTTGGGGCAGGCATACCAAACTCCTACGTGGGGGAGAAGATTATGCGCTAAAAGCTGGCCTTAAGGGAAATACCGGTTACATTTAGACCCATATGGACAAGTTATGCCTCTGAACCTTCATTTGCTGCGCATGTTCACGACGGTGGTTCGAACCGGCAGTTTTTCGCGCGCGGCGGATGCTCTCCATATCAGCCAGCCGGCGATTTCGAAGGGGGTCAGGGACTTTGAGCTCCAGATCGGCTGCCGACTGCTGGACCGCATCCCAAAGGGCGTGCGTCCGACCCGCGAAGGCCTGGCCCTGATGCGCCATGCGGAAGCCCTGTTCGCGACTGAGCGCCAGGCCGAGGAAGAAATGCGCTCGCTTCGCGGGCTGGAGGAGGGCTCGCTGCGCATCGGCGCCAGTACCACGATCGCTTCCTACATGATCGCCGAATATCTCGGCATCTTTCACAACGCCTATCCCAACATCGATCTTCACATCATCAGCGCAAATACGAGCGAAATCGCCGACCTGACGATCGGACACGAGGTCGATATCGCACTGGTGGAAGGGCCGATCAGGGACGAAAACCTGATAGCGGAGCCGTGGCAAACCGACGTCATGGAACTGATCGTCGGCTCGCACCACCCGTTTGCCGCCTCGAAGACACCGATTGCCGCCTCGGCCCTCGCATCCGAAACGCTGATTGTGCGCGAACCCGGATCGGGCTCGCGGGAGATCGTGACGAGAGCGCTGGCGGATCATGGCATAGAACCGCGCCGGACACTGGAAATCGGCAGTACCGAGGCGATCAAACAGGCCGTTGCGGTGGGTCTTGGTGTCTCAATAGTCTCAAGGGCTGCTGTCAGCGATCAGGTCGCGCAGGGCCGATTGAAAATCATTTCTGTCCGGAACGTAGCCATCAAGCGGCAGTTGTGGCAGCTGAAGATACCGGGCCGGCTGGATGCGCCCGCCGCGGTCGTTTTCGAGCAAATCCTCAACGAGGTGCCCAGGCGCTTGTCTGTCGCCGGCACCTTATCCTAGGTGCCGAATACCGTTAGCGCGCTTCGCCCGAGGGCTTCGAGCTGCCAGAACTTGCCGGGAAGATCCGGGACAAAATAGACGGCTCGCGCCACCACGATCACGGCCACCAGCGACCAGAAAAGGCTGGTTCCGGCAAACGTAAGCCAGCTTGAGACGGGCCCTTGCGGCGCCGCAACGCGCGACTCATCGTATTTCACGGGCTCGCCGAAAGCCTCAAATCGCATCTCTTGCATTGCCGCCTCCGACGTTTCCGAACCGTTCAAACGGTGCGTACATATGTCGGCGGCCGGCGGCAGAAAGCAAAGGAACCGTGTTGGAAATTTACCCTCCGGGGGAGACTGTTATTCTCCCCCACAGGTTCAAAAGGGAACAACCGTTGTGCGACCGGTTGACACCCCCTGAAACAGCCACCTTCCTCAATAAGTCGAGGCGAGGTAATCGACGATCCTGGGCACATCGGCCTCGTCGATCGGCGCACCATAGAGCTTGATCATTTTGGTCACCTCGGCCTGCCAGAAGTCCTTCTTGTACTTCGGACCCTCGGGCTGGGTCTTGATGTAGTCGGCCGAGTGACATGCCGTGCAATTGTTCTGGGCGGCTTCAAGGTTAGGACCCGGTTTGAACGCCGCGGTTTCTTCGGGAAGCGTGTAGGAAACCGGCTTGGCGCTGGCCGCGACAAGACCGTAGCCGGCGATGGTCATCGCGACGAGGCTCGCAACAACGACGGGGGTCGATCGCTTCATCGTCATTCTCCTCAAGCCGCCGTGACGCGGACGGTTTCGACCACGTTGCGCAAATACCCTGCCGGATTCCACAGTGCTTCCATCGGCTGAGTCTTGCCGTCGTTGCTGGTCGCACGCACCTTCAACTCGTGCGCGCCTGCGGGAAGTTTCACCGGCAAACTCCATTCGCGGAACGAATACTTGCTGAGCTCCTTGCCGAGGCGCGCCGACTCCCACGTTTTCCCGCCATCGGTTGAGACCGCAACATCCCTGATGCCGTTGCCGCTATCGAACGCGATGCCTTTCAAGGTGGTCCCGCCCGCTTTCAGGCTGGCGCCGTCGGCGACATTGGTGATGAAGGACCGGACGGTCAGCCGGTTGATCGGGATCGTTGCCTTCGGCGCAGTGCCGGGCTCGACGCAATTGCAGTCATTGTCCGGAATTCGATACGCCGTCTTCATCCAGAAGCCGTCAAACACGCTGTCGACGACATTGATCTCGTTGAGGTGCTTGACCCAGTAGGTGCCGTAATAGCCGGGCACGATCAGCCGCAGCGGAAATCCATTGAGGAACGGCAAGTCCTGACCGTTCATGGAATAGGCCAGCATCACCTCGCCATCGCGCGCATGATCGATGTCGAGGGCCTTGGCGAAATCCGGGGTCCTGTCACTGACAGGACCGTCCATGCCGCCAAACACCACCTGCTTGGCGCTTGCCTGAACGCCGGCCTGGTCCAGCACCGCCTTCAGCGGAACGCCCTTCCATCGCGCATTGCCCATGGCGCCGTTGCCAAGCTGGCCTCCCGCAACCCGAGGCGTGAAAAATCCGCGGCTGTTACCGGAGCATTGATTGACGGCCACGAGTTCTACCGCCGGCATCTTCCTGATGTCGGCAAGCGACAACTTTACCGGTTTGTCCACTTTCCCCTTGATCTCCACCGAGAACTTGTCGGGGTCGATGTCGAGCGGCACGTCGGCCAAATGGTACCGCACGAAGAATGCATCGTTCGGCGTGATAACGTTCTCATTGAACACCGCGAACGGCGTTTCCAGCTGCGGCGGCCGGCTGGTCAATCCGATCATCGGACGCTTCTGCGGGTATTTGACGGTGGGCCGCTCCCCGTTTTCGAACGGCAACGTCACCTTATCCGCCGCGAAGCTGGCAAACGAAGATCCGCCGACCGCGCCGCTTCCCGCGAGCAAGGCTGCTCCACCCTGCAGGACTGTTCTTCTGTTCATCATTGACTCTCTCCCTGTGGTGGCGCGCGAATCTTTCGGGGAATAAACCGGTGACGGGGAAATCAGGCGACGCGCGCTTGCGAAAGAAACGCGGTGATCTCGGCCGGTGTATCGGCAACCCTGACGCCTGCTTTTTCCAGCGCGGCCCGCTTCGAAGCATATCCGCCACGGCCGCCGGTCACGATCGCGCCTGCATGGCCCATCTTCTTGTCCGGCGGAGACGAACGTCCGGCGATGAAGGAGACCACGGGTTTCTTCATCCCGCGGGCATATTCCGCCGCCTCTTCTTCCATCGCCCCGCCGATCTCGCCGACCAGAACAACGGCTTTTGTACGCTGGTCCCGATCGAGCGCCTCGAGCGCGTCACGCGTTGTGGTTCCGATAATCGGATCACCGCCGATGCCGACAAAGGCCGATTGGCCAAGGCCCGCGCGCGTGAGATTGAGGCACATCAGGGTTCCCAGACTGCCGCTGCGCGAAATCACGCCGATGTCGCCGGGCATGAAAATGTTGGGATTGTGACCCGGCATGATTCCGACAAACCCTTCGCCCGGCGTCACGATGCCGGCCGTGTTGGGACCGACGATCCTGCTCTTCGATCCGCGGGCGCGGGCAAATATCTCCAGCACGTCGTGGCTCGGAATGTGCTCCGTCAGCGTGACGATCGTGCCGACACCTGCATCGATGGCGTCGATGATGGCATCCTTCGCCATCGTCGGCGGGATGAAGATCACTGAAATGTCGCAAGGCGTGTGTTTGGCCGCCTCGACGGCGGAACGAAAAATCGGCACGCCGAGATGCGAATCGCCGGCGCGCTTGGGATTGACCCCGGCGACGACATCGGTGCCGCATTCCATCATTTTGGCTGCCCAAAACGAGCCTTGCTTCCCGGTGATTCCCTGAACAAGAACTTTTTGACCACGTCGATAGATCATTTTGCTGCCTCAACGGCCGCCTTAACGGCGTCTTCCATGAAATCGTAGGGTTCGATGCCGAGCCGTTCGCGGACAAGTTTCACGGCCTCGTCTTCGCCGGTACCGTGAATGGAAAAGAAGGCCGGGATCTTCGGCTTGAGACTCTCCCAGGCCAGAACCACGCCCTCGGCCATGACATCGGTCCGCGCGAAAGCGCCGCAGAAATTGACGACCAGGCTTTTGACGCCCGGATTTGACAGCACCAGATCCAGTGCTACCTCGGCCTTGGTGTAGGCCTCTCCGCCGATCTCGAGAAAGTTGGCCGGCTTGCCTCCGAAATGATCGATTACATCCATCGTCGTCATCGTCAGGCCGGCGCCATTGGCCAGCACGCCGACATTTCCATCGAGCTGGATAAATCGCAGCCCATGCGATGCGCCGCGTTCTTCCAAGGCTGTCATTTTGGGAGGAGAAGCGACCTTGACGAGCTCTGGCTGCCGCAACGTCGAAGCATCGTCCAGAACAAATTTGCAATCCAGGGCGACGACCCTGCCGTCGCGCAGAATTGCAAGCGGGTTGATCTCCACAAGCTCAGCGTCCTGATCGCAAAAGGCGCGATAGAGCTTGACCAGCACATCGCCAACGGCGGCGGCGGCCGGCCCAAGATCCAACCCCTTGAGAAGCGCCGATGCATCCGACGCGTCGAAGCCATGTTTGACATCGACGACATGCCGCCTGATCGCATCAGGTTTTTGTTCGGCTACCTCCTCGATGTCCATTCCGCCTTCCGTCGAGAACAGAACGAGCGGGCTCCGGCTGCTCACGTCGATCAGTACGGCAGCGTATAACTCGCGATCGATCGGGCAGCGCTCCTCGACGAGGACGCGCTCGACCCGGCTGCCGCCAATCGTCATGCCCAGTATGGCGCGCGCGGCCGCGGCACCTTGCTCGGGACTATCAGCCATCTTGATGCCGCCGGACTTGCCGCGTTTGCCGGTCGGCACCTGGGCCTTGACAACGGACGGCCCGATCTTTGCCACCGCCTCGGATGTTTCTTCCGGGGTCTTGCAGACAACACCACGGGGTATCGGCACGCCGGCCGGCATCAGGACGCCTTGCTTGGCGGCGTATTCTTCGAGATTCATCGCGGGCGATCCTATTTTCCGTACCGGGCCCAATGCGGACCAAAAAGCTCTTCTTCGGATGGCTTGTCTTCGGGGATGGGAACTACCAGGTGGGTAATATTGAGAAAGTGCTTGTAGTTCAGATTTTCCGAGATGCTGTTTTTTTGCCATGAGCCGCATCCCATCGTCAGCGTGAATTCAAGTCCGCTGTCGAAGCCGCCGCCATTGCCGAATGTGTGCGCGAAATTGATCAACACGCGGACAACCGGCAGGTCTTCCGCGAGCTCTCGCGCCCGGGCCATGTTGGTGGTGTGCAAGCCCATGGAATGACCGCGGCCCTGAAAGTCCAGGATCTTGCGCACGGTCTCTTTCGCGGCCTTGAAATCGGGCGCGCGGTAGACGGTGAGCACGAGCGCGAGCTTCTCGCCCGAGAGCGGAAACGCCTTGCCGATCCCGGTCTCTTCCACCAGCAGGAATTTTGAAGCCGCGGCTTCCGGGGGCAGTTCGAAGCCTTCGGCGAGCACCGGCATGTCGCGTGCGATCAAATGGCGGTTGAGCTTGCCGTTTTTCCACAACTCACCCTGGACCCGAGCTTTCTGCGCGTCATCCACGAGATAGCCGCCCGCCTTTTTCAGGGCCTCGATCGCCGCGTCGTAAACCGAGGACACGATCACCACGGAATTTTCCGAGGAACATGACGTCGCGTTGTCGAAAATCTTCGATGCGCAAATCTTTTGCGCGGCGGAGGTCAGATCGGCGGTCTCATCGATGATAACAGGGACATTTCCCGCGCCGACGCCGATCGCCGGCGTGCCGCTGCTGTAGGCGCGGCGGACGTTATCCTGCGAGCCGGTGACAACCACGAGATCGACCGCCTCCATGATCGCCTGTGTGGTATCCTTTGTGACCGGCGACGGAAGGATCTGGACCAGATCCTTGGGAAGGCCGATCTTGCCGAGAGCCTCGCGCATATATTCGACGGTCAACGCCGTGGTCCGGTAGCCGAGCGGCGAAGGCGCGATAATCACCGCGTTGCGGCCCTTGATAGCCATCATCGCCTTGTTCACGGGCGTCGCGCCGGGATTGGTCGATGGCGTAATGGCGCCGACCACGCCCATCGGCTTTGCGAACTTCACGATACCGCGCTTGTCATCGCGTTCGATTTCTCCGACCGATTTGACGCGGAGAAGATCGCGAAGCGTACCGAATGTCTTGCGCTGCTTCTTGATGATTTTGTCCGGGACGTTGCCCAATCCGGTGTCCTCTACCGCGAGCTCCGCCAATTCGCGGGCGTGCTCCGGCTGGTAGAGCGACCAGGCAACCGCCCGCACAGCTTCGTCGACGCGCGCCTGATCGGCGTTCGCGAAAGCCTCCTGTGCGATCCGCGCACGACGCACCAGATCCTGTGCAATGGCGTTCGCGCCCGAAACTCGATCGTTTAATTCGACTACCGCACTCATTTTCGGCTCCGTTGATTCAACATAAGGCAATTTGCAGGGTCAGGCCGGCATCGGACTTTCTCTTACATCGACAAAGCGACTTCCGGGTTGAATTGTAAAGGCAAGGACCGCGCCCAGCAGCAGAACCCCAAGCGAGCCGATAAAGGGAATATCCCACCTTCCCGTCCAGTCAATCGCCCAGCCGAACACGACCGGCGAGATAATACCGGCCATGCCGAACCCGAAATTCATGAAGCCGCTGGCGCTGCCGGAATATTCCGGCGTGATGTCCATCGGGATGGCCCAGATCGGCGCGACGATCAGTTCCGCAAAGAAGAACGCCGCGCTGAGGCAGATCGCAACCGTCGTCAGATCGTGGACGAACACGATCGGCAGCATAAAGCAGAACGATCCCAGAAAGCCGACCACGATAACCGAAATCCTGGCCATGGCGACGTCGCCTGTCGATTTGAGGATACGGTCGCTCACAATCCCTCCGACGGTGTCTCCAACCACGCCTGCGAAAAACACGCCCGCCGCGAACAAGGCGGATTTCTTGAGGTCGAGCTTGTACTCGTGCAGGAAGAACGACGGCAACCAGTTGAGATAGAGCCAAAGAATCCAGCCGTAGCAAAAGTCCGTCAAGGTGACCGGCAGCATGCGTTTCAGCAGCGGGCCCCAGGGAACTTGCTTTTGCGTCGCCGCTACCCTCGATGGCGGGAGTCCTTCAAGATCCTGCGGCGTGATATCACGATGTTTGCGCGGGTCGTCGCGAAAATAGAACCACCACAGCCCGGCCCAAAGCAGGCTGGCCGCGCCCAGCATATAGAACGAGGCCCTCCAGGAGAACGCCACGATCAGCGCGGCAATGACCGGCGGCGTGGCCGCGTTTCCGAACCGCGAGAATGCGTGGGTGATTCCTTGCGCAAAGGCGCGCTGATCGGGACGCATCCAGTTGGAAAGCGCGCGCGTCGCCGTTGGGAAGGCCGGCCCCTCTCCGATGCCAAGCGCGAGCCGGGCCAGGAACAGAGACGCCAGGCCTCCGACGAGGCCCGTCCATATCGTGGATCCCGCGACAACCACCGCGCAAATACACAATGTCACGCGTGGTCCCATGCGGTCGCCGAGCCATCCTCCTGCAATCTGGAAGAAGGCATAAGGGTACGCAAAAGCCGAAAATGCGATACCTAGTTGCGTTGCGGTAAGACCCAGGTCTCTCTGCATGATCGGCGCCGCTGTCGAGAGATTGACCCGATCGACGTAAAAAATGAGATACATGAGACAAATGATGAAGAGGACGAGACGGCTGGCCTGGTTCCGCATAACCTTCATGTTTGCTCCCTGTCCGATTGCACCTCTGCTCATAGGTTCGAATTCAGCGGTCGAATTCGGCGTTTGGCAGGGCGATCGTTTTGCGTATGCTACAATCCCGGGCAATCATGGCGAAATCGATAATTTGCATCGTCATCATTCGCGGAATTTATCATTGAGCCGAAACCATTGAGCCAAGATCTGGATATCTCACTGCTCAGGACGTTCGTCGCGATCGTCGATACGGGCGGCCTGACGTCCGCCGGCAGAAAGGTCGGCCGGACGCAGCCTGCGATCACCCATCAGATCCGGCGCCTGGAAGATCTGATCGGACGAACCCTGTTTGACGACAACCGCCGCAAGCTCAGCCTGACCCACGACGGAGAAGTCCTGCTCGAATTCGCCCGCGCCATGTTGCGATTGAACGATGAAGCGCGGGCGCGTTTTTCGGCGCCTGACATTACCGGACACGTCACGCTGGGAACGCCGGACCTCTACTCGTCGTATATATTGCCCGAAGTACTGGAGAATTTTTCACGCTCCCACCCCAACGTGGAAATCGAGTTGCGCTGCACCCGCAGCGTTCATCTTCATGCCGCCCTTGAGCGCAACGAGATCGACATCGCGCTGATGACCAACCAGCCGGACTTCCGGCGCGGCGAGCTCGTGCGTCGTGAGCCTCTTGTGTGGGTCGCCGGCGTCGGGAGCAGCCCGGAATTGCGAAAACCGCTTCCGTTGGCCGTTCTTCCGCAAGGGAGCGTCTACCGACATCATGCCCTTGAGGCGCTGGGCTCTGCCGGCAAACAATGGTCGATACGTTCGGTCTGCGACAGCATCGCCGGGCTACAGGCCGCCGTGTTCGCGGGCCTTGCGGTATCGGTCTTTCCGCGTTGCGCCATCGTACCGAATGTGCGCTGCCTCGGTGAGGCGGACGGCCTGCCGAAACTGCCGTCTATCGAACTCGTCATGCACCGCAAGAACCAGGGCATCTCCGACGCCGCCGAGCAGCTCGCGCAATATATCGTTCGCGAGCTCGGGGATTCGACCCCGAGCTCCGTGGCGTTAGGTTGAGAAACCGTCGCTGCCGCTCAACTCGAACCTGAACCCCGCGCTAGGCGGTTTTTTGCGGACGCATGTCTTCGCGCTTGATGCCGGCGACCACGACGGGCTTCTTCATGGCGTCGCGGCGGAACGGCTCTCCCAGTTCCTGGTTGAGAACGATCTCGATGAAGGTCGTGATGCCCTTCTTTTGTTCTTCACACGATAGCCGGAGCGCGTCGGTCAGTTCGGCCTGCGTCTTGACGGTGACGCCCTTGAGACCGCAACCCTCGGCGACCTTGGCATAGCTCAAATTCAGGTCGAGTTCGGTGCCGACGAAATTATCGTCGTACCAGAGAATCGAATTACGCTTTTCGGCGCCCCACTGGTAATTGCGGAACACCACCATGGTGATCCCAGGCCATTCCTTGCGGCCGATCGAACTCATCTCGTTCATCGAAATTCCGAATGCGCCATCACCGGCAAATCCGACGCAAGGCGTATCCGGGTTGCCGATCTTGGCGCCAATGATCGACGGAAAACCGTAACCGCAAGGTCCGAACAGACCGGGCGCGAGATACTTGCGACCCTTCTCGAAGGACGGATAGGCATTTCCGATCGCGCAATTGTTACCGATGTCACTGGATATGATGGCGTCACGCGGAAGTCCCGCCTGGATCGCCCGCCAGGCCTGACGGGGCGACATCAATTCCTTGTCCCGCTTGCGCGCATCTTCATTCCACGTCGTTCCCGGATCGTCGTCCTCGTGATCCATGCTGGAAAGCGCCTGAAGCCATTTCGACTTGGTCGAGTGTACCAGCGCCTTGCGGTCCTCGCGGCCGGCATCGCCCGCGGCCGGCGCCAGCCGGGCCAGAATGGCCTCGGCAACCAGCTTCGCGTCGCCGCAAACTCCCACGGTGACCGGCTTGGTCAAGCCGATACGGTCGGCATTGATGTCGACCTGAATGATCTTCGCCGTCTTCGGCCAATAGTCGATGCCATAGCCGGGAAGCGTCGAGAACGGATTAAGCCTCGTTCCAAGCGCCAGAACGACGTCAGCTTTCGCCACCAGTTCCATGGCCGCCTTCGACCCGTTATATCCGAGCGGACCGACAGCAAGCCGGTGGCTTCCCGGGAAGCTGTCATTGTGCTGGTAGTTGTTGCAAACCGGCGCGTCGAGCCTTTCAGCCAAAGCCACGCATGCCTCGATCGCGTTTCCGAGGACCACGCCTGCGCCTGACAGGATGACGGGGAATTTTGCCTCCGACAGCAATTTCGCCGCTTCCGTAACGGCGAGTTCGCCACCGGCCGGGCGTTCAAATTCGACGATGGCCGGCAGGTTGATGTCGATGACCTGAGTCCAGAAATCGCGCGGTATGTTGAGCTGCGCCGGACCAGAAAGGCGCTTCGCCTTGAGGATAACGCGATTGAGCACCTCCGCGACGCGCGAGGCGTCACGCACCTCTTCCTGATAACAGACCATGTCGCGGAACAGCGCCATCTGCTCTACCTCCTGGAAGCCACCCTGCCCGATCGTCTTGTTCGCCGCCTGCGGCGTCACCAAAAGCATCGGGGTGTGATTCCAGTACGCGGTTTTGATCGGCGTGACGAAGCCGGTAATGCCGGGACCGTTTTGGGCGATGGCCATTGCCATCTTGCCGGTCGAACGCGTGTAGCCGTCGCAGATCAGACCGCCATTGCTTTCGTGCGCGACGTCCCAAAAGGTGATGCCGGCCTTGGGGAAAAGATCGGAGATCGGCATGAACGCCGAGCCGATGATGCCGAACGCATGCTCGATGCCATGCATCTGCAGGACTTTAACAAAGGCTTCTTCGGTGGTCATTTTCATGGCGGCTTCCTCGGATTGGTCCAACCAGACAGCGGCGGAGCTTGATCTTTCTGGCCGGGATCAATGGCATGACGGCTCCCGGCTCGCAACAAATATCTCAATTTTGCATTTTTTATGTTTCATATTTCGGAATATTTGCTATTCATCGGGCATGAACGACCTGTTTGGCGCATTGAAGCCGCTCGGTTTGCTGGAGGCCGTAGCCGGCATGTCGCGTCCCGCGACGCTCGCTGAACTGGCGGCAAGCGTTGGCGTGCCCAAGCCAACGATGCATCGCTGGCTCGCCTCGCTCGAGACGGCGGGACTTCTGCAAAGGACTCTCGACGGCCGAAGATTCGAACTCGCTCCCCGCTCCTCGCGCCTGGCCTTTTCGATCCTCGGCAACAGGCCGGGTGGAACGATAAGACATGAGATCCTGCAGCGCGTCGTCCAGGAGGTCGGCGAAGCCTGCAATCTGACCGTGCTTGAGGGAACGCAGGTCACCTATCTGGATCGCGTCGAAGCGGAATGGCTGTTGCGGATCTCCTTTCAACAGGGATCGAAGGTCCCGGCCTATTGCTCGGCCAGCGGCAAACTCTTTCTTGCCTTGATGCGGCCGGCCAAGCGCGATCTGCTGCTCCGTCAAATGCCGCTGGAGCGTCTGACCGACAACACCATCACCAACACATCCGACTTGCTCAAAGAGCTCGCCGAAATTCGCCGCAGCGGATACGCGCTGGACCGGGAAGAATTCCTGTCCGGACTTGTGTGTCTTGCCGTTCCGATCTTTCAGAAAAAGCAACGGTCGCGCGCCTGTGTCGCGGCACTCGCCATTCAGGCGCCGGTCACGCGGATGTCCCATGCGAATATTCTGACCAAGCTGCCTGCCCTGCAAAAGGCCGCCGAAATGCTGGCCCTCACCCTCGCCGAGTAACCATGAATCACATGATGCCAACGGTTGAACCAACATTTCCGAAGCTCGACGCTCTCGAAGCCGCGGCCCGCGGCAAGGGGCGCCTTGCAGTCGCTGTCGCCTATCCCTGTTCGGCGGATTCTCTCGGCGCGGCGCTTTCCGCCCACGAAGAGAGCGTCATCGAACCCGTGCTGGTCGGACCGCGCCGGCGGATCGAAGCCTGTGCAAGCGCGTTGCAGGTAAGCCTCGAAGGTTTTCGGCTTGTCGAAACCGAGGACGATCCGATCGCTGCGTCGCGGATGGCCGTGGCCCTGGCCGGTTCAGGCGAAGTGAGCGCGCTGATGAAGGGATCGCAGCATACCGACGAGTTGTTGGGGGCCGTCGTGTCCCGCGACGCCAATATGCGAACATCGCGGCGCATGAGTCACGTTTTCTGGTTCGATCTTCCAGCCTACCACAAGCCGCTGATGGTGACCGACGCTGTCGTGAACATCTCTCCCAGCCTGAAGGACAAGCTGGACATCCTCGCAAACGCCATTCAGTTTGCGCATGCGATCGGACAGGCAGCGCCCAAGATCGCGATCCTGTCGGCTGTCGAGACCGTCAATTCGGACCATGCCTCGGGCATGGATGCCGCGGTGCTCTCGAAGATGGCCGATCGCGGTCAGATCAACGGCGCGGTGATCGATGGTCCGCTGGCATTCGACAACGCGATTTCTGCCGCATCCGCGGCAACAAAGGGAATTTCCTCGCCGGTTGCCGGCGATCCCGACATTCTGCTGGTTCCGAACCTCGACGTCGGAAACGTCCTCTACAAGTCGTTTATCTATGTGGGACGCGGAGAATGTGCAGGCGTTGTGGTCGGCGCGCGCGTGCCGATCATTCTCACCAGCCGCTCCGACTCGCGGCGCGCGCGCATCGCGTCCTGCGCATTGGCGCGGCTCAGCCTGCCCTAAAGCACTTTGCAGTTCAGTGGCATCATCCTTCGAGACGCATCGCTTCGCGATGCTCCTCAGGATGAGGTCTGAGACCCTCATGGTGAGGAGCGCGGCAACGCCGCGCGTCTCGAACCATCAGGCCCGTTGGGTGCCTGATTGTGGTTCGATACAACTGGAAAATGCGTTAGTACTACTGTGTCATTTATCGGGTCTGCCTTGCATACGGTGCGTTGAGAGAGTGGCAGCAGGGACATCGTGGCAGGCGTTTAACGATGGCGTCGATGAGCCTACGGCGCATCGTTGCGATTGAGTTCGGGATGTGTCGCTCAGGCCGCAATGGAGGATCCTCTGGGTCGATAGCCGTCGGATACGGCAATCTCCGGGAACAGCCGGGCGCTACGTAGTCCTGAGGGGGGAATCGTCTCCCGTTCGGAGATCAGGAACCCGTAGGTAGCGATGCACAGCGTGGCGTGATGATGAAAGCCTGGCCATCCTCGACCTTCAAAATGACCGAGACCGAGCTCTTGCTTGAGTTCCTGATAGTCACGCTCCACGCGCCAGCGCAGTTTGGCCGTGTCGACCAGATCGCGGAACGGAATGCTTTTTGGCAAGGTCGACAACCAGTATTTGGTCGGCGCATCCTCTCCCTCGGGCCATTCGATCAGCAGCCACTCTTTTGCCGGCTTCTCAGCCTGTTCATGGCTCGATGCAACGTGAACCCGTACGCGGGCAAACCGCGAGCGGAGCCGTGCATTCGTGCCCTCCCGCCATTCGATCGTATGCCATGCTTTCGTACGCAGCCCGAGGGCAAGCTCTTTGACCGAGATCGTATCAGGCGCATCCCGGCGGCCCTTCTTCGGGGCACGGCCCGGCCGTATGCCCGGCGCCCACACCAAGGTCTGCGGCTGTATAGCTGCCGCATAGGCCTTCCCGAGAGCTGTGATGCCGGCGCGCAGTTTGGAGTCGTGGCCGTAGCCCGCGTCCAATAGCACCACATCGCCAGGAAGGCCGGTCTCACAGGCCCAGTGGATGTGCTCAAGCGCTATCTCCGGCTTGGTCTTGAAGCAGATCTCTTCTGGCACCTTCGCCTTGAGCCGACGCGCCTCGTTCGAAGCCCAATCCTTCGTCAAATACAGCCGATAGGCCACAGGAAGGCTCGCCGCGTGGTTGGCAATCGACAACGATACGGCGACTTGGCAGTTCGCCTGCTTGCCAAGTTGTCCGCAGTATTGGTGCGCTACCCCAACCGAGTGCTGCCCCTTTTTGGGAATGCCCGTGTCGTCGATAATCCACGCCGTGATCGGTCCGCGCCGTTCAATCTGTGGCAACACCATCTCGCGAACCTTGGCCAGAACCACCTCGTCCGACCACGGCCCTTGGCCGACAAAATGCAGCAAGGACTGATGCTGTGCGCCCGTTCGATCCGGCGCTGTGATCGCCGCCATCGGCTCAACGCTCTTGCGTGCTTCCGACACAATTAGGCCCGTGCAATAGTCGCGCAACGGGCCTGCCCGATCTGCGTGGCCGATCACGCTGACAAGACTCTCGATATACCGCGTAAAACGCGCTTGAACACCCTTCGCTTCCCGAAGAGCCATCCCAACCTCCTGTTTCTCAATGGGAAGCTCCACGTTAAGTGATTCTCAAATCAGACGGCCGCGACCTTCTGACTCAGTAGTATTAGTCCGGCAAAAAAGAACGGCGCGATTATGATCGGGCCGTTCTGATGAAACACGATGTTCGTCGTCAGACGGTCAAGCGATCTTTGGCACGGGAACGAACGCTGCCTGCGAACGACGCCGCGCCAGCGAGCCGATCCACCAGGCTGACAGAGCGCTCACGATTCCTGCAAACGTGCAATACGACGCGATGGCCCAGCCGCCGTTCGGTCCATAAGCCTGCAACAGCGCCGTGGCGATGATCGGCGTCAGACCGCTCGCAAAGATTCCGGAGAATTGGTAGACAAAGGAGATTCCGGTGTAGCGAACCTGCGGCCGGAACAAATCGCAGAACAGCGCAGCCTCGGGGCCATAGATCGATGCGTAG
This sequence comes from Bradyrhizobium erythrophlei, assembly GCF_900129425.1. Lineage (NCBI taxonomy): Bacteria > Pseudomonadati > Pseudomonadota > Alphaproteobacteria > Hyphomicrobiales > Nitrobacteraceae > Bradyrhizobium > Bradyrhizobium erythrophlei. The sequence continues at coordinate 6,392,909 of NZ_LT670817.1, forward strand.
AACACGGCGAACGGGATAATCAGCGCGGCCCATACCAAAATTGCGTTATCGGGATAGTTCATCCAGAGCCAGAAGGCAGGCAGCGCGGAGAAGCCGGTGATCAGCGAGCCCCAGAAGTAAACATTGGTGCGTCCCATCCGGTCCGACAGCCGGCCGAAAAAGGGAATGAACGCGCACATGATCAGGGCGGCGGCAGTCACGCCGAGAAGCGCTTCTGTCCTTGGCACCTTAAGCTGCTGTGTCAGGTAGGAGATCGAATACACGCCGAAGATATTGAAGAACACGCCATCGATATAGCGCGCGCCCATGCCTGCGATGATTTCCTTCGGGTACTCCGAGAGCATCGAGGCAAAAGGGACTTTGACTTCGGCCCGGCTCTCCTTGAGTTTGGCAAATTCCGGCGTTTCCATGATGTTCAAGCGGATATAGAGCCCGATCAGCACGAGCACGAAGCTCAGAGCGAAAGCCAGACGCCAGCCCCAGGCCAGGAACTGCTCGTTGGTCAGAGTGTAGGAAAGCAACGCAACAACACCCGACGCCAGGCACAGCCCGATCGAAAGGCCGATTTGCGGAAGGCTCGCATACAGGCCGCGCTTTTCGGGCGGGGCATATTCGTAGGTCATCAAAACTGCGCCGCCCCATTCGCCGCCAAGGCCGATGCCCTGCAAAATGCGTAAGCACAGAAGCGAAATCGGCGCCCATACTCCAATCTGGGAATAGGCGGGAACGAGAGCGATCATGAACGTAGCGACGCCCATGATCATCAGCGTCAGGATCAGCATGCTCTTGCGGCCTATCCGGTCGCCGAAATGACCAAAGATGACGCCGCCGAGCGGACGGGTGACGAATCCAACGGCAAACGTCGTGTAGGCGAGCAGAGTGGAGACGACCGGGTCGCCGGCCGGAAAATACAGCTGGTTGAAGACGATGCCCGCGACCACACCGTACAGAAAGAAATCATACCATTCGACGGTGGCGCCGATCAGCGAAGCGAATACGACCCGTTTGAGCAAAGTGCTCTGATTCATCTTGTTTCTCCCCATTTTTAAAATTTTGTTTGGCTAGGCTGCTATCGATTCATCTCTCGCGGCCAAAAGGATCATGTCGGACGCTTTTTCTGCAATCATCACCGCCGGTGCATGCGTATTCCCTGACACGAGCGTCGGCATGATCGAGCAGTCGACCACGCGAAGACCCGCTATCCCGTGAACGCGAAGGTTGGCATCCGTCACCGCCATGCCGTCGGCCCCCATCTTGCAGGTGCCGGTCGGATGAAAGATGGTTGCGCCGTTTTCACGCGCGAATTCGAGGATCTCGCTGTCCGACTGCACCGCGGCGCCGGGCTTGTATTCGCTCTCGATGTAAGGTTTGAGCGCGTCCGTCGCTGCCAGTCTGCGCGCGTATTTGATGGATTCGACGGCGCAGAGGCGATCCTTTTCGGTTGCGAGATAGTTCGGGCGCATCGACGGCGCCTGCATCGGGTCTGCCGACCTGATCTCGACGCTGCCACGCGATTCAGGCCGCAACTGGCAAACCGAGAACGTGCATCCGGACCATGGATGCGGCTTGGCGCCGGCAAGCTCTGCGGACAGGGTTCCGAAATGAAATTGGATGTCCGGTGTTGCAGAGCCTGGCAAAATGCGGGTGAAAAGGCCGCCCTGGTTGATCCCTATCCCGAGTGGCCCCGTTCCATTCATCAGCCATTTGAGTCCGATGCGCGCCTGACCCGCGAGCGTGCGCAGGTCATCGTTCGTGGTGATCGGTTTCGAAACGCGATACATCAACCGGAATTGCAGATGGTCCTGCAGGTTCTGGCCGACGCCGGGCAGATCGTGAACGACCTCGATCCCGTGGCGACGCAGGAGGTCCGCCGGTCCGACCCCGGAGAGTTGCAGCAGTTGCGGGCTCTGCAGCGAACCCGCCGACAGAATGACTTCACGCGCCGCCCGCACCTCGTGCATGACGCCGTGCTTGCGGTAGCGCACGCCTACGGCTTTGCGGCCTTCGAGAATGAGGCCGGTGGCTTGTGCATCCGTTTCAACGCGCAGATTTTTCCGCGAACGCGCCGGTTTGAGATAGGCCACCGCCGAGCTGTTGCGCCAACCGTTGCGCGTGAACAGCTGGAAGTAACCAATGCCTTCCTGATTGCCGCTGTTGAAATCCTTGGTGCGGGGAACGCCGAGTTCCTGGGCGCCGCGAATGATGGCCTCCATCAATTCGCTTTTTTCCTCGATGTCCGACGACCATAGCGGCCCGTCAGCCCCGTGGGTCTCGCTGGCACCACGGCTGTTGTGTTCCGACTTCATGAAATATGGAAGGACGCTCTTCCAGTCCCAGCCGGCATTTCCGAGTTGCGCCCAATGGTCGTAGTCGTCGCTCTGGCCGCGAATGAAAACCAGTCCGTTGATCGAACTCGATCCGCCAAGCCCTCTCCCGCGCGGCCAGTAGATCTTTCGATCATGCATGTTGGCCTCGGGGTCGGTATAAAACCCCCAATTATAGGCCTTATGAAACATCGTTTTTCCATATCCGATCGGGATATGGATCCAGAGGTAATTGTCCCTGGGACCAGCCTCCAAGAGCAGGACCTTATGGCGGCCATCCGCGCTCAGCCGGTTGGCCAGCACACACCCCGACGATCCTGCGCCGACGATGACATAATCGAATTCTGCCACGCTCAAAGTCGTCCCACCCTTGATTTGTCTCATTGAGTGAGACAATATGTCTCAAAGAATGGGTCAACGAACAAAATTTGTCAACTCCTGAAGGGGGAGGCATGTGTTCGGCGATTGGGGTTTTTTCTAAATGACAACACCGACGACGACCGGAGTCTCCGAGCGCGCACTCTTGATGCTCGAGATCATTGCAAGAGCGGAAGAACCGCCGACTCTCAACGACCTCGTGACCTTGATCGAATTGCCTAAAGCGACCACGCATCGCTTCGTCACGCTTCTGGAGAAACTGGGATTCGCCAAACGCACCATTGACGGAAAACGATACGAAATCGGATATCGCCTGACCGAACTCGCGATCGACGCGATGCGCCATTCGTTTCAGCTTGCGCCGCGCCGCGCGATCCTCTCGGGTTTGGTGAGCGAGATCGGCGAGACATGCAACATCACGATGCTCGATGGGACCGAGCTGGTCTATCTGGACCGCGTCGAATCCGATTGGCCGCTGCAGATTCGTCTCAAGATCGGATCGCGCGTTCCGCTTCACTGCACCGCGAGCGGCAAGCTGTTCCTGGGTCTTGCGCCCGCTTCACTGCGAAAGGCGCTTTTCCAGTCGCACCCGCTGCGAAAGCACACACCGCGAACCATTGTTGATCTTTCCGCCCTGGAGCACGAACTGGACAAGATACGGAAAACGAAAATTGGAACCGACGATGAGGAATTCATCGAAGGCATGACCGCTGCCGCCGTCCCGGTGATGGACTCGAAGGGAAATATCTGCGCGACGGTTGCCGTGCACGGTCCCAGCGTCCGGTTGCCGCTCGCGCGCGCCCTGGCTCTGACGCCTGCATTGTTGAGGGCTGCAAAGGCGATTGAAAGCACCTTCCACGCGCGCTGATGCAGCAGGATTATATTTCCGGCGGCGGAGGCCGACGCCGGCGTTAGATTACATCACGACAAAAACGTCGTCGTTTTCGATCTCTACGCTGAAACGCCGCAGCCGCAGTTTTCCGTGATCGGCGACAGACTCGCCGCTGATAAGGTCGAACTCAAACCCATGCCATGGACAACGAAGAATTTGCCCGGGCCTGTCCATGAGCAAAACATTCGGTTGATCGCTATGAGCGTGTCCCGTCACGCAGCCGTGCTCGAGATTTGCGCCCTGATGGGGACAGCGGGCGCCGACGGCCTTGATTTCACCCGACGGCAGACGCGTCAGCAGAATGGTGCCTCGCCCCATCGCAAACGGCTTCATGGCGTTGCTTGCAACTTCGCTGACGCCGCAGATACGATGCCTGGTCATTGCGCCGGCGCCTCGAGGCCATACAGCGCCGCGCCGTTTTTCCAGAAGATTTTCTCCTTCAGATCGTCGGGCAATGAGCGGGGAATCGAAACCTCGGGATCATCGAAGTCGAAGTGCGGATAGTCCGTCGAGAAGACCAGATACTCGTCGCTCCCCATCAGATCGATCAACTTCATCCACTGGTCGCCGGTCAGATCTTCGGCCGGCTGGGTGGAAAATCGCAAGCGCTCGCGCATATGCTGGCTCGGCAGTTTCTTGACCCAGGGTACCTCTACCCGGCCCTGGCGATACTCCCGGTCCATGCGCCACATCAAATGCGGCAACCAGCTGAATCCTCCCTCGAGGATGATGAAGCGCAGCGACGGATAGCCGTCGAAGACCCCGTTCAGAATAAGGCTGATGACTTCGGCCATCATCGACGTCGGCAGCAGGGTATGACGCTCGATATAATGCAGCCCCATGCCGAACGGCCCTTCGGCCAGGATGGTATGATGCAGCGCGACGACCAGCTGGTGGCGCTCGGCAGCTTCGAAAATCGGGCGATACATCGGATGGCCGTAAGCGATGTCGTCGACGACCGGCAACATCACCTGCTTGATCTGCGGATGCGCGGCCATCCGGTCGATCTCGCGGGCCGCGGCTTCAGGATCGCGCGCATTGATCTGGATGCTGCCGATGAACCGCTTGTCTTTCGCCAGCCAATGCTCGGCAACATAGTCGTTATAGGCGGCAGCGAGCGCCGAACTCAAACCGTACTGCAACTTCAGCATCGTCGGATAAAAATATCCGGTCAGGACCGCATAGGTTTGGTTATAGGTGTCCAGCAGCTGGCGGCGCATGACCCCGTAGTCACTGACCGAGGCTGAACCGTCGGCGTTGCGGACGTCGGCGCGATTGCCGCAACCCGGTGAAGTGTACGCAAACGGCTGACTGAAGCCGCGCCAGGCGCCGCGCTCGATCCACTCGCGGTAAGGCTCCTTCAGATAGGGAACGAGATCGCGAATCCCGGCGAAACTCTCATGAACGTCGGCGTCGATCAGAAGCATGGCGGTCGTCTCATTCGCTGCACAAAAACCGGGACGAAATGTACCGGTTTCAGAGTGACGCTAAAACCCCGCCGCGCGCAAGCATTTTTTGCCGGGGTTTTACTCCGCCGTGGTCGGTATTCTCGCCGGCACGCGGAATTCCTCGCGTGCGACACGCGCCGCGGCGACGGCTTGCGGATCAAGCTGCGGCGATGCCCCGTTCAATTGAATGCTGCCGCGCTCGATGCGGAGCGGAGTGGTCAGCAAACCGTGGCGTTGCTTGAGGAATCCGTTCATCTCGCCGGCCGTCGTCAGGAGCTTCGAGCCGACACAGGCTTCCATCCAGCATCCGATTTCGGTGGCAACGCCGTTGCCGAGCACAGCGCCGAGCCCCAAAGAGCGGACGCGCGTTAATGCCCGCTCAAGTTTGTCGATTCCACCCAACTTCATCAATTTCAGTTTGATGATATCGGCCGCACCCAGGGCCGCGGCCTTTTCCACATCCGCCATGGTGTAGATCGACTCATCGAGCATGATGGGAACCGTCGCCACGCGCTTGACGGCCAAAGCAGCGCCCCAATCCCCGGCGGCGCAGGCTTGCTCGAACAGTTCGATATTGGCCGGGTCGAGACTGCGCGCGAAGGTGCAGCCGTCCTCTTTCGAATAGCCCTGGTTGGCGTCGATCCGGATCACCGCGCGTCCGCGCAACGCCTGTTGGATGTGCCGGACGCGGCGCAAATCATCGTCGACATTCCAGCCGACCTTGACCTTGATGGTCGAATAGCCCGCCGCCAGCAGCCGTTCCAGTTCGGCCTCAATGGCTGCCGGCTCGGTCTCGTTGAGAATGGCGAGCAGTGGCAGCGATGCGGCACTCGGGTTGAGCGTAGCGTGGCCCGCCGCCATTTCCACAGCGGTCGCAAAGGCGGTCACCGTGAATGGATTTTCCTCCAGCCAGGGCGCGAGCTTGTCGTCCACCTCTCCGGTTCGAACACCGGGCATTTTCGATCCGATCGCACGCGCCGCGTGCCAACATTGTTCGAGCGTCTCCTCGGTATATCCGGTCAGGATTGTCGCCTCGCCAACGCCCGAGCGGCCATCGGCAAAAGCCACGGTTACCAGCAGGGTATCGAAGGCTTCGACGTTACCAAACACCAGCTTGTAGGGGCTTTTGAGCGGCACCCGCAGAAGGTCAAGCTCGATCCGCTCAAGATAAGACTCTGACATCGTTTACTCCCCAAGACAGGCGCTGCGTTCCGCGCAGGGTGCGGCAAACGCAGGCGATTGCTGTTAAAGCAATGTACGCGCAAGCTTTTCAGCAGCGCGGCGAAGCGTCGGTGCGTGTGCGCGGACGTCATTGACGCTTAGTCGCGCGACGGGTGCATGCAAGGCGAGGCCGGCGATCATCTCGCCATCGATGCCGATCAATGGAACACTCAACCCTGTCGCGCCCACCATGAATTCCTCATTGTTGACGGCCATGCGCTCGTCACGAATCCGCGCCAGCTCTTCGTCGAGACGTTTTCGGCTGGTGATGGTATTGGGCGAATAGGCCTTGAGTTCGATCTCGTCGAGCAACGCGGTTCGCCGCGCCGTCGGCATCAACGCCAGAAACAATTTTCCCGTTGCGGTGCAATGAAGAGGCACGCGCGAACCGGCACTCAAATGCGTGCGCAAGGGCCAATTGCATTCGACGCGTTGGACATAGGCGACCGAGCTGCCGTCGAGCACGCCAAGATTGATCGATTCGCCGATCTCGGCGACGAGGCGCTCGAGAATAGCCCGTACCGGAGACATTCGTGCCGAAAAAACCACCGCCCGCAGCGAAAAGCGCGCCAGGCGGTCGCCGGGCACGTAGCGCTTGCCGGTCAGGTCCCGCTTCAAAAGCTCCGCGGCTTCCAGATTGATGAGCAGCCGATGCACGGTCGCCTTTGGCATGTCCATCTGGACAACCAACTCGGCGAGGGTCAAGGCGCGGTCCGCTGCGATCAGATGTTCAAGCAGCGAAAAGCCCTTTTGCAGGGCTGACGAGCCGGCCGCGCCGGAATAAATCGGTTCTACCGGCACGATCGAGCCGGCGCCCGGCCGGCGCGCCTTGGTTTCTGTTTTCGAACCAGGCCTCAAGGCGGAAAACCCTTTTGCTGATCGGCGGCATCGCACCAATACCATAGCATAATAGAAACCGAGACGAAATATCTCGAAAAACAATTGCCTCAGGTCGGAAATCGGCTAGCGTCGGGGCCGGGAGCTGATTTCTAACGGAGCGTCGCGCGTCCATGCTGGCCAAGGCGATTACTGCCACGTTGGGCGTGCAGGCGATGATCGTCACGGCGTCGCTGGTCGTGCCGCTGACGGCGGCCGCCGTTGCGCCGAGCCTTGGCCTCGAGCCGCATCTGGTTGGATACTACGCATCGCTGACCTTTCTGGCCGCGGCCCTTGCCTCGCTTGCAACGCCGCAATGGGTGCGGCGCTACGGCGCCATCCGCGTCCATCAAATCATGTTGCTGGTGGCGGTGGCGGGGCTGGTGGTTCTGTCGGCTGAAACGCTGACCGGATTCATCATCAGTGCATTGCTGCTCGGACTCGCCTACGGCCCCGCCAATCCCGCGAGTTCCTCGCTGCTGACGCGCTACACATCATCCGGCACACGGGCGCGGGTGTTTTCGCTGAAGCAAACCGCTGTGCCATTGGGTGGCGCGCTCGCGGGATTCGCCGTTCCCTTTCTGATGACGCGGATCGGCTGGCTTGGTGCGGCGCTGGCGGTCGCAGCCGTCTGCCTGTTCGGCGCCCTCCTGATCGGCGGCTGGCGCCGCGCGCTGGATCATCAAGACGACCACGCACCGGTCGGCAGGACCGGAGCCGTCGCGGCGCTGCGTCTGATTTCGGTGAGTTCGACTTTGCGACCGCTGGGAATCATGGCTGTTTGCTTCGCCGCGACGCAATTCAATTTCACCGCGGTGTTCGCGGCCGTTCTGGTGGAACGGATGCGATGGTCGCCGGTCGAGGCCGGTTCGGCGCTCTCGATCGCGTTGGCCGTCAGCGTGGCCTCACGGCTCGGATGGGGATGGGTCGCGGATCACCTACCGCCGCGTTTCGTGCTGGCAGCGCTTGGCGCGATGATGGCGTCCGCGACGGTCGCCTGCGCCTTTTTGGCGCCAACGTGGCCGGGTGTTGTCGTCTATGCAATCGCGTTTCTGTTCGGCGCCTCGGGCTCAAGCTGGAACGGCCTGGCGCTCTCCGAGGCCGCCCATTTCGCCCCAATCGGTCACGTCGGCGAAGCGACCGCCGGCATCATGTTTTTCATCTATACGGGTGCGCTGATCGGACCGGCCTTGTTCAGTCTGGTCACATCGATCAGCGGAACCGTCACCCTTGCGTTCCTGCTGCTCGGATTGTTTGCGCTGCTGCCGGTCCCGTTGCTGCTGTTGAGGGACTACAGCGTCGTTGAATCCAGCCCAGCCACGAAAGCCGTCATATGAGAGCGATCAGCATTGAGGCATTTGGCGGTCCCGAAGTCTGCCGGTTGACCGACGCCGCCGAACCGCGGCCCGCCGCCGGTGAAGTGACGGTGCATCTCGCCTATGCCGGCGTCAATTTCATGGACATCTACATGCGCAACGGAACCTATGCGCGATCCCACACCTACAAGACCCCGCTGCCGATGACGATCGGGATGGAGGGAGCAGGTACGGTGACGGCGCTCGGCGATGGGGTGACCGGACACGCGATCGGCGACCGCGTCGGATTCTGTCTTGTCCGCGGCAGCTATGCCGAAGCCATCAATGTTCCGGCGTGGAAAGCGGTTCCGATTCCCCTCGCCGTGCCACTCCCCGTCGCCGCGGCCCTCATGCTGCAGGGCTCGACTGCGCATTATCTCAGCCATTCCGCCTTTCCGCTCGCCCCCGGGCATACCTGCCTGATCCATGCCGGCGCGGGCGGTGTCGGACAGTTGCTGATCCAGCTTGCAAGGGCGCGCGGCGCCCGCGTGCTTACGACGGTTGGCAATGAGGACAAGGCGTCGATCGCCAGGACGTGCGGCGCCGACGAAACGATCCTGTATCGGCAGACCGATTTTCGCGAGGAGGTCATGCGTCATACCGATGGACGCGGCGTCGATGTGGTCTACGATTCGGTCGGCCGCGATACGATCCACGGCAGCATTCGCAGTCTGAAAAAGCGCGGCATGTGCATTCTGTTCGGAGCCAGCTCCGGCGTCGTCCCGTCGATCGAACCGATCGAGCTGGCCGAAGCAGGCTCCGTTTTCTTCACCCGGCCGCATCTGGCCGACTATATGAGCGACGCCGAAGAGATTCGCGGCCGGTCGAATGACCTGTTCCGTCTGCTCGCGAGCGGCGGCCTGCATGTTGCCATCGACCGCGAATTTCCGCTGGCGGAGGCATGCGACGCACATGTCTACCTGGAAGCCGGCCAGTCACGCGGCAAGCTTCTTTTGCGTACCGAAGGTCAATTTGGATGAGAGAATACGCCATTGGAACGGACCAGGATTTAAGCTCGACGCTGACGGCTGAAAACATGCGCAAGCTGACGGAGCGTGGCGTCGAGAAGAAATTCGAGCGCGGCGGATGCCTGTTCCACCAGGGCGACGGCGGCGCGAACGTTTTTCTGCTGCTCGAAGGCCGCGTCAAGGTTTGCCTGATCGGCTCTTCCGGACAGAAGACCATCCTTCGCATCCATCTGCCGGGCAGTCTGATGGGTCTTACGGCGCTGGCGGCGCCGCCGATGCGCGACGCCACCGCGACCGCGCTTGAAACGGTCACCGTCGTGGAACTGACGCGATCGGAAATGCAGGCGATTCTGCTGGAAGACTCCGCGCTTTCGCTTCGCGTGATGCGAATGCTGCTCGATCGGCTCTCGGATCTGCATTCGCGTCTTGCGGATTTACAGGCAGCCAGCGTCGATCAACGGCTGGCGCGGGTATTGCTGGCGCTAGGCCAGCACGACCCCATCACGGAGGCCACACCATCGATCTCGCTTACCCACGAGGACCTTTCGAACATGGTCGGCGCGCGGCGGCCGACGGTGACGTCGGCCCTGAACCGTTTTCTTCAGGATGGCCTGATTGAAAAATGCGGCCGCAGCATCATGGTCAAGGATACGGGCCGCCTGGCGCGACTTTTGGTAGTATGATGCGCCTCTGCCGGCGATCGGTGCTGCCGAAGTTGTCAGCTAGCTGACAGACTTGATGGCTTCGATACAGTAGTAAAAATGACACGGGCGTCGTCCGCCCGAGAAGCAGAGAAATTGCACCCCAATGGGACGGGCATAAAGGGAGGTTTCGAAGTGCGTCATGCTCTCATCGTGGCAGGTTGCCTGCTGTTAGGATCGGCTGCGGTATCAGGCGTTGCCGCGGAAGATGCCTATCCAACGCGTCCCATCACCTTCATCGTTCCCTGGGGTCCCGGTGGCGGCGCCGACCAGCTCGCGCGCATCGCCGGCAAGTTGATGGAGCAGCAACTGAAGGTATCGTTCCCGGTCATCAACGTGGCGGGAGCGACCGGCCAGACCGGTTTGACCAAGCTCGTGACCGGGCCCGCCGATGGATACACGATCGAAGTCATGACCGGTGATACGTTCGCACTGTTTGCGGCGGCAAATGCGCGGTTCAAGCTGGACCAGCTTGTGCCGCTGGGTGTCATGATCCAGCAGCCTTCCGGCTTCTTCGTCAAGATGGATAGCCCGTGGAAGACCTGGGCCGACGTCGAGGCGGCGGCGCGCGAGAAGCCTTTGCGGGTTGCAGTCACCGGCTTCGGCAGCCCCGACGACTTCACCGTAAATTATTTCCGTAGTAAGGGATTGAAGCTGGAATCCGTGCCCTTCGCCGAGCCGGGCCTTCGCTACTCTTCGGTGATCGGTGGGCAGAGCGACCTAGTATACGAGCAGGCCGGCGATATCAGAAGTTTTCTCGACGGCAAGCAGATACGTCCTGTTCTATTCTTCAGCGACAAGCCTTTCGAGGCGTATCCTGACATTCCCTACTCAAAGAAACTTGGCTACGATGTGAAGCTGCCGCAGTTCAGGGTGATCGTCGCAAAAGCCGGAACCAGCCCGGCTCAAGTCAAGGTTCTGACCGAAGCCATCAAGAAAGTCGGCACGGATCCGGAATTTACCGCCTACCTCAAGCAACAGCTCGGCGAACCGCAGAGTTTCGTCGCGGCTGGTGACGCCATCCCCTACATGAATAAATGGCTTGAAGAGGCCAGTGCGCTCAGCGCGTCATCCAAGGCCAAGCAGCCATGAGCGATGTCCGTGGCGCCGCCACGGGAGCTGAACGCGTGGTTCCCTATGCGCTGGTTTTTGGCGTGGCGGCCTTCCTGCTGTACCGCGCGGAGCATTTTGAGTTCGTAGCGTCGGCCGACCAGATCGGCCCGGACAGTTGGCCGAAGCTCGTCCTCTACATGATCATGGCGACGTCGGCGTTCGAAGGCATTCGCCGGCTTCTGACCGCCAGCAGCGCTCAGTCCGCGCCAAGCGTCGCACCGGTCACCGAGTCCCCGTTCGAACGCGAGCCCGCCGATATGCGGATCGTGTTCGCCTGCGTGGCGGCGTCGCTGATCTATCTGGCGCTGTTCGAGATCGTCGGATTTTTTGTCGATACGCTGGTTTTCATGATGGCCTTGATCTGGATCGGCCGGTTTCGTCACTTCTGGGCCGCGCTCGCCATCAGCACCGTGACGACGTTGCTGTTCATGCTGGTGTTCATGCGGGTGATTTTCGTCGCACTGCCGCTCGGCATCGGTCCATTTGAATGGCTGTCGACGAGCCTGATGCGCCTTCTCGGCGTTCACTGAGAGGGCTGGATGCATACGCTGCAATTGCTGCTGGCCGGATTTGGCGAGGTCTTCAAGCCGCTGGACCTCCTGATGATGTTCATCGGCCTCCTGATCGGCATGGCCGTATCGATCATGCCCGGTCTCGGCCTGGTGATGGGCGTGGTTCTTGCGCTTCCGTTTACCTACGGCATGGCGCTTGAGCCGTCGATCATCCTGCTGACGGCGATCTACATGTCGGGAACCTATGCCGGCTGTTTCACCGCTATTCTTTACCGCATTCCCGGCGAACCGATGGACGTGCCGCTGCTGTGGGACGGCTATGCGATGACCCAGCGCGGCGAGGCCTCCAAGGCCCTCGGCTGGGCGCTGGTCGCAGCACTCACCGGCGGGCTGGTCTCGACCGCGGTGATGACGACGTTGGCAACGCCGCTCAGCGAATTCGCCCTCAAATTCGGCGCGCCCGAATATTTCGCCGCAGTGTTCTTCGGTCTCACCACCGTCGTCGCACTGGCCGGCACGTCGATTCCCAACGCGTTGATCAGCCTGTTCCTCGGACTTCTGGTCGCGACCATCGGCACCGACAGCACCTATGGGATCGAGCGCTTTACCTTCGACTCACCGATTCTGACCAACGGCGTCCCCTATGTGATGGTTCTGGTCGGCATGTATGGTTTTGGCGAGATCCTGATCAAGCTCGGGCAAAGCCTGCACGTCGAAGTGCCGCCCGACCGCGCCAGCACCAAGACCCGTTTCCCGTCATTTCAGGAGTTGTGGCAATTGCGCGCGACATTCGTTCGCAGCACGGTTCTGGGCACGATTCTCGGCGTGGTACCGGGTGCCGGCGCCACCATCACGTCCTTCGTGTCCTATGCGATCGAGAAGCAGTATGGGCGCCGCGGCGACAAGATCGGAACCGGAATTCCGGAAGGGATCGTCGCGCCGCAAATTGCATCGACGGCATCGGTCGCCGGGCACATTGTCCCCCTTCTGACGCTGGGTATTCCCGGCAGCGGGGCGACGGCGGTCATTCTCGCGGCGTTCCTGCTGCACGGCGTGCAGCCGGGCCCGTTCCTGTTCAGCAATCCGGAGTCGACGCTGGTCGTCTATACCATCATGGCATCGATGTTCGTTGCCGTTGTCGGCATGTGCCTGATGGGTTTTGCCTGGATCCATGTCGTGGTGAAGGTGCTGACCATCCCCCAGGGCGTGCTGGCCGCGATCGTCATCATGTTCTGCCTGGTCGGAGCGTTCGCCGACCGCAACACCATCTCTGATATGTGGATGATCGTCATCTTCGGCACGCTGGCGGCCTTGTTCGAACGCTATCGCCTCCCGGTCTCGCCCATGGTGCTGGGCTCGATCCTCGGTCCGCTGGCCGAGGATTCCTACATGCGCAGCATGATCACCTATCATCGCGACTGGACGGTGTTCTTTACGCAGCCGATCGCCGGCGGCCTGATGGCTTTATCCATTGTCTCGCTGTCCTATCCCATCGTGCGCAGCCTGCTCGCGCGTCGCCGCGCGATGGTGGCGGCGATCCAATATCCTGACCTTTAAAGCAAGCGGAGAATATCATGCGGTTGCGTAATAAAGTTGCCGTCGTGACGGGCGGCGCCAGCGGGATCGGCAAAGCCATCGCGGCTGCCTACGTGCAAGAAGGCGCGCGGGTTGTTCTGGTGGATATCGACGAACGCAAAGGCAAGGACGCTGCTGCCGAGATCGGAGCGGAGGGTGAAGCGGTCTGCCTCCGCGCGGACGTGACGGACTCCGCCTCGGTCAATCAAATGGCGCAAGAAGTCGACCGGCGCTTCGGCCGCATCGATATTCTCGTCAACAATGTCGGCGTCCGTATCACCAAGCCGTTTCTCGAACATACCGACGCGGACTGGAACATCATGATTGCGACCAATCTGACGGGGCCGTTTTTTTGCGCCCGTGCGGTCACGCCGTTCATGATCCGCGGCGGGAGCGGCCGTATCATCAACACTGCTTCAATCGCCAGTTTCGTCGGACGGCCCAACCGCGTCGCCTACGTTTCGGCGAAATCAGGGCTATTGGGTATGACGCGGGCGTTGGCAATCGACCTTGGCGGTACCGGCATCACGGTGAACGCGATCGCACCTGGGTCAATCAATTCGCCGATGAATGCATCGCAAGCGGCGGATGCTGACCATGACTGGGGCAAGGAAACGCCGGTCGGACGATGGGGAACACCAGAGGACATCGCGAATGCGGCGCTGTTTCTTGCGCTTGACGCATCAAGCTACATCACGGGCGCCGAGTTAAAGGTAGATGGCGGCTGGGTCTCGACCAAGGCGCGGGCCGGCGAACTCGCTTAGTGAAGCGAGCTTCCAGGTTCGACGCTGGACCTAGCGGCTCACAAAATCGTCGCGAATCAGCTGACGCAATCGGCGCTTGAGTTCGATATACGAGACGTCATCCTCGTCGCGTGGTCTCGGCAAATCAACCCTGACAAATTCCTTCACGCGTCCCGGACGGCTCGTCATCACGGCGATGCAGTCCGATAACTTGATGGCTTCGTCGATGCTGTGGGTGACGAGCAGCACGGTCTTCGGCTCGCGCTGCCAGATCCTGACCAGTTCGTCCTGCATGAAGGCGCGATTTTGCGCATCAAGGGCGGCGAAAGGCTCGTCCATCAAGAGCAGGTTCGGCTGTACGGCGAGCGCCCGGGCGATCGCCACGCGCTGGCGCATGCCGCCGGAGAGCTGATGAGGAAGCTTGGCCTCGAAACCCTCGAGACCGACCAGCCCGATATAATGCTGGGTGATGTCCTCGCGCTGTTTGCGCGACACTCCTTTCATCTCCAGGCCGAAGGCGATGTTATGGAACACGCTCATCCACGGGAATAAAGCGTACTCCTGGAAGATCATCGTGTTCCGCCATCCCGGCAGATTGATCGCCGCGCCATCCACCGTCACGGCGCCGGTGGTGGCGCGCTCGAAACCGGCGGCGATGTTGAGCAGCGTGGTCTTGCCGCAACCGCTGTGACCCAGGATGCTGCAAAACTGGTTGTCGGGCACCTCGAACGTCACGTCGCAAAGCGCGATCACGCTATCCGGGGCGTGATGGTCCCCGTAGATTTTCGATACCCCGCATACTGCCAGCCGACCCATTGAAAAATCCTATTTGCGCAGCGCCAGGGACCAGGGGAGCAGCCGGCGGCCCAGCGCAAGGATCACGGCATCGATCAATAATCCGATGAGGCCGATCGCCAGCATCCCGACGATAATAATGTCGGTTCGAAGCATGCTGCGGGCATCGTTGATCACGAAGCCCAGACCAGAGTTTGCGCCAACCAGTTCGGCGGCGACCAGCGCCATCCAGCCGACGCCGAGGCCGATCCGAACCCCGGTGATGATTTGTGGCAGCGCACCGATGAACACGATGCGCGTCAGCAATCTACGTTCGGACGCACCCAGGCTGCGCGCCGCGCGGACCAGGATCGGGTCGATGTTCTTAACGCCGACGATGGTATTGACCAGGATCGGGAAGAAGATTCCGAGAAAGATGATGAATTCGTTCTGCTGATCACCGATGCCGAACCACAGGATACTCAGAGGTATCCATGCCAGCGGCGGAATCGGACGCAGGATCTCCATGATTGGATTGACCTGATCATACACCACGCGCCACCAGCCCATCATGATGCCGAGCGGAATAGCGGTGGAGGCAAACAGAAACGCCACCGCCTCCCGCTTGAGGCTGGCCATCAGGTGATGAAAGAGCTCGCCGGAGGCAATCATCCCGGCCGCGGTCACCGCAATAGTGCTTGGTGCCGGCATCAGCACCGCCATTTGCGGATCGATCCGCGGCAGCCAGATCTTTGAAGCGAATTGCCAGGCGATCAGCAGAACGAACAGGGTGATAAAGTTCGGAAGCGCAAACAGCATTCTGAGCAATCGCCGCCACCACCAGCTGCCGGGCGCCGGCGTCGCTCTCAGCGTTGCTTCAGCCGGCGTGGGGTCTACCGCGTTTATTGGGTCGGTGCGCCGCATTGCATCGCTCACGCCGAACCCGACCGCCTCCGCGCCATCATGATTGGCTGGAGGCTTGGCCACCGCGGCATCGCCATCAGGGCTGGAAGGTCTTGCCATTAAAGGACCAAGCCTTGGTTAGATCGCCCTTTTCCGGCCACGGCTGCGGATCCTTCAGCGTGGCGGCATTGGCGTAGGCGGGATATGGAAGCTCGCCGATTTTTCCCGACCAGCCCTTTGGAATGAACGGTGCCTGCGCTGGTAACGCCCAGCCGAGTTTTTGATAGGTCTTTTCCATAAAACTGGCGTCGAAAGAATCCTCGTAGTCCTTTGCGGTCAGCACCCTGGTAAGACGGTTGCGGTCTTTCAACCATTTTGCAATACGGGCGTTTTCCTCGCCCCACATCTTTGCGAAGGGATAGCTGGAGGTCGGTTTGTACAAATTATTGTAGAGTTGAGTTTGCTGCAGCAGCAGCGGCTTTCCATACGCCTTCAGCATGGGCTCGGCGGCGAGGAAGTCGGCAGCTTTGTCCGGATTGAGCCGGATCCACAAGGTCGCTTCCATGAAGGCATCGCTGATCGCCTGAACGACATCAGGCACGTTGTCGATCAGTTCCTGCCGTACATAGAACATTCCCTCATAAAGGTTATACGGGAAAATCGTATCGACTTCGCGGCCCGTCTTGCGGTCGTCGGTGATGATGGTCACCGACGGCTCCCAGGGCACCACTGCGCCGATCCCCTTCACCATCAGCAATTGCTCGCCGGGGGGCATATTCTTCAGGATGACGTCCTTGCCAATCTGCAAGCCAACCACTTCGGCGGCTTGCGTAAAGTAGAATTCGGCCGAAGAGCCCGTCACAATGCCGATCGTCGCGGGCGGATTGCTGCCCTTGAGGTCGGCGAGCGTCTTGACCGGCGAATCGAGCGGCACCACCGTCGAATGCTTCAGGTTTGGCGCGACGACAGCGATGGCGCGCACCGGTATGCCGCGGTCGAGCAGAGAAGTGAACGGGAAGTTCCCGCCATTGCCGACCTGAATGCGGGCGGCGGCTACGGCCTCGTTGACATCCGGACCAGCGGCGAAAACCTGGAATTTGGATTCCAGGCCGCGCTTCTCCAGCAATCCGGCCTTGTCCATCACCACATTGACGGTGTTCTGACCGGAGAATGGGCCCTGCCATCCCACCGCGAGCGGCCACCAGCCTTTCTGCTTCAGCCAGGCGATCGACTTCTCGGAAACCTTTTCGTAGGGCTGCGGCCAACCCCAGTCGTTGAAACTCTGCGCCGCTGCAGGGACCACGCCGGACCAAAGCACAGCTAAAGCGACTCCTGCCAATATTCCGTAACGCGCTCCTGATAGCTTTTGCATGTTTTCCTCCAGACCAATTTCATTTTTTGTTGGCGGATAAATTCCGCAATCTCAATGAGGTCTCAAGCTGCAGGCGTCGAAAGCAGATTGGCTTCCATCATCTCCTAGACCGGCTCGATGACAAACAGCGTGCGTCCATATTCCACCAAATCTCCAACCTCGGCGCCGATCTGCACCACGCGGCCGGCGTACTCGGAATTTATGGTCGTGAACAATTTCATGACTTCGATGATACAAAGCGGCTGGCCCGGCTGCACGACCGTGCCGATCTCGACAAAAGGCGGCGCATCGGGGCTCGGCGCGCGATAGAAGGTGCCGACCATGGGCGCCGTCACCTCGATCTGACTTGCCGTTGCCGTTCGCGCGGTCGCCGCTTGTTGCGCAGCCGTTGTCCCGGGCTTGGCCGCCGCATCGGCGCGCGGGCGTGGCGGAGCCGCAATTGCCGGTGCGGACTCGGTTCGCTCGGCCCCCGGCGCGACGTAGCCGGGGGAAGCGTTTCGACGCACGACCAGTTTGATATCGCCTGTTTCGACAATGAATTCATCACACGAACTGCTGTCGATGATTTTCAGGATCTCAGCGACTTCCTCGTATCTCAGACTCACTAACGCTCCTCCTCCCTAAAATTTGCACCCTGCTCGACGGTCGCAGTCAGACTGTTGGCGGCGGCCCGCAGCAGCGGAATGTGCGCGACACCCTGTTGCAGCGACATGCGCGCAAGGGGCGCAGAAACCGCCAGCGCCGCGACCGGCTGTTTTTTCGGACCGAGGACCGGAACCGCGACGCATACCACGCCGGTCAGAAACTCCTGGTCATCGGTCGAGACTCCCGCTGCTCGGATCCTTTCCAGTTCATCTTGCAGACGATCGACGTCGGTGATGGTGCGTTCGGTGTAGCGATAAAGCGGGATCGACCGAAGCATCAGCGCGCGCTTGTGCGCGGGCAACAGGCTGAGGAACAGTTTACCCATCGACGTGCAATGAAGCGGGACATGCGACCCCCGTTCGAACCGGAGCCCCAACGGCCAGGCCGACTCAACGCGGTCGAGATAGACAACGTGGCTGCCGGCCATCACGCCGAAATTGCAGGTCTCGCCGATTTGCTGGGACAACGCTTGCAGTATTGCATGCCGCGGCGCCCGCGACATCGAGGCCGCAACGATATCAAGTCCGAGCCTCTCCAATCGCGCCCCTGGCACATAGCGACTGCTGCCGGGCTCACGTTGCAGCAAGCCTTCGCCTTCCAGCATGCGCACGATGCGGTGGGCGGTAGGCTTCGGAAGCCCGAGCAAGGCGCCAAACTCCGAAATTCCGAGCGGTCGCCCGGCCGTCGCCATCACCTCAAGAATGGCTACCGCCTTGACGGTCGGGAACGCTTTGCCGGCTCCTTCCGAAACGGGCGTCGCGGAACGATCGTTGGCGCGGCGCTTGAAGCGACTTTGGAGGACCTGATCGGGATCGAGAGGACGTTGCATAGGTGTATTAGAAACCGGAACAAAAAGTCTTGCAATATGAAACAAAACGATGCCAGTCTAATTCCTGAGGAAGAAAAATGGTAAATTAGTAGGGAGACGCGCTTTGCGGAAGTTCGCCCCCGTCGAGAAGCGGAATTAGCTCGTGCGCCGGGTTTTGGTCGCCAATCGCGGTGAAATCGCCCTGCGGGCGATCCGC
Source organism: Bradyrhizobium erythrophlei (assembly GCF_900129425.1). NCBI lineage: Bacteria > Pseudomonadati > Pseudomonadota > Alphaproteobacteria > Hyphomicrobiales > Nitrobacteraceae > Bradyrhizobium > Bradyrhizobium erythrophlei. Next base: position 6,411,734 of record NZ_LT670817.1, read on the forward strand.
GTCTGCCGTCACCTCGGTCTGGAAAGCGTCGCCGTTTACAGTTCGGCCGACGCCAATTCGCCGCATCGCTGGAGCGCCGATCACGCCGTCTGCATCGGTCCGCCTCCGCCGAAATCGAGTTATCTGAACGCGGGGGCATTGATCGAAACCGCGGTCGCGCTGAAATGCGACGCCATCTATCCCGGCTATGGCTTTCTCGCCGAGAACCACGCCTTCGCCGAGCGCAGCAAGCAAGCAGGTCTTACCTTCATCGGACCCGACAGCGACGCCATCGCAAGCATGGGCGATAAGGTCGCGGCACGCCAGGCCGCGGCGGCGGCCGGCATTCCCGTCGTCCCCGGCTCCGAGCACGGCTACACATCGGCGGAGCCGGCCAAGGCGGCCAGCGCCGACATCGGCTTTCCGCTGCTGCTGAAGGCAAGCGCGGGCGGCGGCGGCCGCGGCATGCGGGTCGTCGAACGCGCCGAAGAGTTCGTCGCCCAGTTCGAGCAAGCCTCGGCCGAGGCGTTGGCGGCGTTCGGCAATGCCGAAGTTTATCTCGAGAGATTCTTCCCCCAGGTTCGCCACATCGAGATCCAGGTATTCGGCGACAGACACGGCAATTATGTTCACCTCGGTGAACGTGATTGCAGCGTGCAGCGCCGACACCAGAAGCTGGTCGAGGAAGCGCCCTCTCCCGCGCTCGACGACGCTACCCGCCGCCAAATGGCCGAGGCGGCGGTGGCGCTGGTCAGAACGCTCAAATATGTCAACGCCGGCACGGTCGAATTCATCTACGATCCGTCGAGCGGAAAATTCTTTTTTATCGAAATGAATACCCGCATCCAGGTCGAGCATCCCGTGACCGAAATGGTTACGGGCACCGACCTTGTAACGGAACAGTTTCGCGTCGCCGCGGGCGAAAGGCTGTCGTTCGGCTCAAGCTTTGCCAACGGACGCTCGGCCATTGAGTTCCGTATCAACGCCGAAGACGCTTCACGAGATTTCCAGCCGTCGCCCGGGACACTGAAACGTTGGCGCCCGCCGACAGGACGCGAGGTCCGCGTCGACAGCCACGCATACGAGAATTACGCGGTGCCGCCTTATTACGATTCCATGCTCGCAAAACTGATCGTCAGCGGCTCCGATCGGGCATCATGCATCGAAACCGCCAGGTCCGCACTGGCGCGCTTTCAAGTTTCCGGCGTTGCCACCACCGTCCCGTTCCACGCGCACCTGCTGCAACAAACGGAATTCGATCGCGCGGAGATCCATACCCGGTGGATTGAAAGAGACTTTCGGATGGTGATCACCTGATGGCAAACAAGAAGACCGTTCAGCTCGTCGATGTGACTCTGCGTGACGCGCCGCAATGCCTATGGGCGACGCGCATGACCACCGCGATGATGGCCGACGTCGCGCCCCGGCTGGACCGCGCCGGGTTTGAGGCCATCGACCTGGTTGGCGGGGCAGTGTTCGACGTCTGCGTACGCTATCTTCGCGAGGATCCGTGGGAACGGATGCGCATCCTCAGCGGGTGGGTAAAGCAAACCCCGCTCATTGTCATGACGCGCGGCCAGAGCCTGTTCACGTTCGAGTTCTTCCCCGACGATATCGTCGAACTGACGGCCGAGCGCATCTTCGCCAACGGCATGCGCTATCACACGCCGTACGACGCGCTCAACGATATGCGCAACATGCAGGTCCCGGTGCGCGCGGCCAAGAAAGTCGGCCTCTACACAGCCGGCGGCGTGGTCTACACCATTAGTCCCGTCCATACCGACGAGTATTACGCCCGCAAGACGCGCGAGATGGTCGCCCTCGGCGTTGACGCCGTCTACCTGAAGGACGCAAGCGGATTGCTGACGCCCGAGCGTGCGAAAACACTCGTGCCTGCGATCAAAGCCGCCTGCGGCACGCTGCCGCTGCATCTTCATTCCCATTGTCTTACGGGGTTGGCGCCCTACACCGCTTGTCACGCCGCCGAATGGGGGATCGATGTGGTCCACACCGCGACGTCGGCGCTCGCCAACGGCGCCTCCCATCCCTCGACCGAATGGTTGACGCGGAACCTGCGTCGCAACGGCTTTGAGGTTCCGGTCGACCTGGCGCCGGTCGAGGAAGTCGCCGAGCGCCTCCGCTACATCGCCAAGCGCGAGGACAAACCGCTTGGAGATATCGTCGAATACGACGCGTTTCACTACGAGCACCAGATGCCCGGAGGCATGATTTCCAATCTGAAGTCTCAATTGACGCCTCTTGGGATCGGTCATCGCCTGCCCGAGGTGCTCGAGGAGGCCGCGCGGGTGCGTTGCGACCTCGGCTATCCCATCATCGTCAGTCCATTCGCACAATTTGTCATGACGCAGGCCGTGCTGAACGTCATGGGCAAGGAGCGATATGCCACCGTCCCGGACGAGGTCCGAAAATACGTGCTTGGCTACTATGGCGAAATCGCCGGACCGATTGATCCCGATCTTTTCGATCGCATTGCCAACGGCGCCGAGCCTACCTCCGCGCGGCCGGGCGACCTGCTGGAGCCTGGAATCCGGAAAGTTCGGCGTGAACGTGGCCCCTTCGTTTCAGATGACGATTTGTTGCTATCGGCGTTCTATCCCGACCGGGAATACCAGGCGCTCAAGGCTGCCGGCCCGATCGACACCAGCTATCCGCTCGCTTCCACCCCGCTCGCCACGCTGCTTAAGGAAGTGGCATTGCGACGCGATATTCGTTCGTTCCACTTCATCCAACGCCCCCGAGCATTAGCATGACAACCGCCGCGATCATCACTGTTGCCATCACCGGAGCCATTCCGCGCAAGGTCGATACGCCCGCCGTGCCGGTCACACCTGTCGAGCAGATTGAATCCACCCACGAGGCTTTCGAAGCCGGCGCCACGGTCGCGCATATCCACGTGCGCAATCCCGATGAAAGCCCGAGTTCGGACCCGGACCTGTTCGCGCAGGTGCAGGAAGGCGTGGTCAAGCATTGCCCCGGCATGATCGTTCAGTTCTCGACGGGCGGTCGCGGCCGCTCGCAAAACGAGCGCGGTCGGATGCTGTATCTCAAGCCGGAGATGGCATCGCTTGCCACCGGCTCGGTGAATTTCGCCACCCAGATCTACGAGAACCCACCACAGCTTGTCGAGGACCTCGCCAAGTCGATGCTGGAATATGACGTCAAGCCGGAGATCGAGGTGTTCGACGTCGCCATGCTCTACAATGCGCGCAACCTCGCCGACCGCGGTCTCCTCAAACGGCCGTGCCAGGTGCAGTTCGTGATGGGAATACCGAACGCGCTGCCCCCGCGCCGCAAGCTGCTGGAATTTTTGATCTCAGAACTGAACCAGCTGATGCCGGACGCGACATGGTCGGCCGCCGGAATTGGACGGCAGCAGCTCGAGGTCAACCGCTGGTGTCTCGAACTCGGCGGCCACGTCCGCACCGGACTCGAGGACAACATCAAGTTCGACAAGGATCGTCTCGCTCGCAGTAACGCCGAGCTCGTCGCCCGCGTCGCCGAGCTTTGCGGGCATTATGGACGGCAGGCCGCCACGCCGGCAGAAGCGCGGCAACTATTAAAACTGCCCGAAGCCTAGCCGCCGAGGGCCAAACAGGGGGAGGCAACGATAATGAAAGCAGACATGGAGACCCGAAGCGCGGCGATTTCGCCCGGTAGCGTGGCATTCGCCAGCGCGATCGGCACCACGATCGAATGGTATGATTTCTTTCTGTACGGCGTGGTGACGCCGCTGGTGCTGAACAAGCTGTTTTTTCCTAACTTTGATCCGGTCGCCGGAACCCTGCTCGCCTACACCACTTTCTTTGTCGGTTTCATTTCTCGCCCGATCGGCGGAATCATTTTCGGTCACTATGGCGACCGCATCGGCCGAAAGACCGTACTGATCCTGACACTGGTCATCATGGGCATGGCCACCTTCCTGATCGGCCTGCTGCCAACTTACGCCTCCGTCGGAATATGGGCACCGATCCTGCTGCTTCTGCTTCGTGTCTTTCAGGGCATCGGCATCGGCGGGGAATGGGGCGGCGCGGTCCTGATGGCGGTCGAGCATTCGCCGGCCGGACGGCGCGGCTTCTATGGAAGCTGGCCGCAGATTGGCGTGCCGGCAGGATTGCTGCTGAGCGCCGGCGCCGTCTACGTACTCTCCTACTTGCCGGACGCCGACTTTCTCGCCTGGGGCTGGCGCGTTGCATTTCTGATCAGTGCCGTTCTGGTGGCCGTGGGTCTCTATATCAGGCTTAAAGTCATGGAGACGCCCGCCTTCAATCGAATTCAGCAGGAGAATCAAATTGCGGCCGTGCCGGTGGTGGATCTATTCAAAACCCACGGTAAAAACACACTTCTCGGACTGGGAGCACGTTACATCGAAGGCGTAACCTTCAACACCTTCGGCGTGTTTATTGTCGGCTATCTGACCGGCGCGTTGCACTTGTCACGGCAAACAGCGCTGGCGGGTGTGATGATCTCGTCGGCAATCATGATCGTCCTGCTGCCGATCTACGGTAATCTGTCAGACCGGTACGGCCGACGCCGCCTGTACGCCCTCGGCGCGCTTGGAATTGGTGTGTTGTCGTTTCCGGCGTTCTGGCTGATGCAAACGCAATCACCGATCCTGGTCTGGATCGCGATCGCTATTCCGTTCGCCTTCGTTTACCCCGCCGTCTACGGGCCACAAGCCGCGTTGTTTTCGGAACTGTTCGATACCCGCGTGCGCTATACCGGAACGTCCTTCGTCTATCAATTCTCCGGTATCTTCGCGAGCGGCCTGACCCCGATCATCGCGACGGCCCTGTTGCCGCTTGGCGACAACAAACCATGGCTGATTTGCCTTTACGTACTGGTGGTGAGCGTCATAAGCGCCCTATCGGTCTATGCCATGAAGGAGTCGAACAATCGTGACATGGCTGTCGACAACAGGGCAGGCAAGCCAGCGTAACTGAACGACCGTTTTTACCGATCACAAGGACCGGCGCGATCATATGGATCTCAAGCTCAAAGATCGCGTCGCGGTCGTCACTGGCGGCGGCTCCGGTATCGGGCAAGGCATTGCCCGGGCGCTCGCGGCCGAAGGCTGCAAACTTCACATTTGGGATCGCGACAAGAGCGCAGCGCAAGAGACGGCGTCGTCACTCACCGCGACCGGCGTCATCGCCCAATCGACTGCGGTCGATGTCGGCGATCCCAGTGCTGTGGAAAGGGCTTTCGCGGAAACCCTCGCCAGAAACAGCCGCCTCGATATTCTCGTCAACGCAGCCGGCGTACTCTCGACCGGTCTGGTAGCCGATCTGCCGACCACGGAGTGGCAGCGGATAGCACAGGTTAACCTCGCCGGCGTGATCTATTGCGTGAAAGCCGCTATCCCGGTCATGAAACAGCAACGCCATGGCCGCATTATCAACATCGCATCGGTATCGGCCATGCGCGGCGGTGGCTCGGTCGGCAACACCCTATACGGCACTACCAAGGCCGGTGTAGTCGCGCTCACCATGGGATTGGCGCGCGAGTTAGGTCCATTTGGCATCACAGCCAACGCCCTTGCTCCCGCTGTCGTGGACACCGCGATGACCCACACGGCACTCACCGAAGATGCAAAACGCAGAATATTGGAGCGCATTCCGCTCGGCCGCCTGGCTCAGCTGTCTGACATCGCAGACATTGCAGCATTTCTTGCTTCCGAACGGGCGGGGTTCATTACCGGAGCAACTATACCGGTGGACGGTGGCATCCTCACCACGTGAACATGCCTATTGGCGAGAGGCGGCCCTGCGTCCTCACAGGCCCGTCGGTTCGGACGCCCGGGGACACTAAGCGGAGAGCCATCCTGTCATGATGCACAGCATGCGCTATAAATGAGGAAAACCGAATAGTTTCGCTGGATTGTCGACCAATATCTTTTTCAGGATGTCTCCCTCTGGCGCGTATCGGTACAGTAATTCGAGCATAAAAGAGCATTTTGCTCCGTTGACGGATGCCGAACGCCGAACATTGGTGAGTCTTTTGAAGAGAATAATTTAGCGCGCCGGAGACGGATCTTGCTGTTTTCAGCACGGTCTTGGCTCGGGCGGACTCGACGGACACAGGGCTTTGCCGGCTGACTACCGACAAACCCGGGATGAAGGTTAGCCTCTGATATACGCCCTTGCGCGCCGCGGCTCTTCTCTAAGATGCCGGAAACTTTTTTACGGCGCCCTCCGTAGTTCGCGCCAGGAAGTCTCGCCCAAACAATGAGCAAATCGTAGCGCATTCGCGATTCGCGGATGCTGGGCGGGCCTTGTCCGTTCGGCGCGTGGCGTCATCCGTGTGACGAAGCGGTTGCGGAAAGATCCAATTAAGCTGATTGCGTACGCAACGAGTGACAGACTGAGGCTTGCTGGATTGACGCTTCTTACCCGCGCAGACGCTCACGAGCCGATTTCGCAAGAGCGGTCACTATCGCGTTTGCAGCCGCCTTGATGTCTTCGAAGCCTTCATTTTTCAGGAAAGTTTTGACGTCCATAAAGCGCCGCTTGTTGATCTCGACCATGATGGAGTCGACCCCCTCTTTCGGATTGCCGTATCGCCTTACGATCTCTCCCCCGTCATACGGCATGTTTATCGAATATGTGTAGCCAAGCGAGTTTATATGCTTCCCTACGAGTTCCACGAAATCGTGGCTCGCGCCGGCGCCGTTCAGGTCACCGATGCAGAAATCGGCGCGCTCTTTGCCAGCGTCGATATGCGTTGGTGCGCCTACGGCTGACATGCAGTGACAGGTTAGATGGTATACGAATCCAAATGACGATTTATGCCGATCAATGATGGATCTTAACTCTGCGTGATATGGCCGATGATACCGATTGAGGCGGTCCTCAACTTCGGCGTAGGTGAGCTTTCGCTCTTGCACCGGCTCTCCGTACCTCGATTTGGACTTCAACAAACCGAGCCCCCGCTTGGAAACGGTAGGCTGCAAAGGCACCGGCCACTCGCCTTCGACAAGCTCTGGGTCAATGTCCAGTTCGTGGCGGTTGGCGTCGATGTACATGTGAGGGAATGACGCATACAGAAGCGTCGCGCCAAACCTCGGCGCATCGCCCCAGATCTCGTCGACATACATCGACACATTGTCATGGATCGCGGTGAATGGAACCTGCGAACGCATATCCGGCGGATATTCGCGGCCGCTGCGCGAGACGTCGATGACGATCGGCAGGGGCTGAATGGTCGGATCGTATCGGTAAAAAAGCCCGGGCTGCACGTGCATAATTTCCGCCTTTTGTCGTCGGAACGCACCGCCAGATGCGCTGGGCCGCTCCCAATACTGCGAGCCTGCCACCGCTTCGCGGCAAGGAGTCTTGCTTATCCAGCGCAGTTGGCTCTGGAACCCATTAACAACGCAGGTAGGGAAAGGCAATAATAATTGAAGACAGTCTTCCTTTTGATATGGTTCAGGTTTGACCGCCCGTCCTTTTGTCCACGGGAGCCTCTAAACCGTGGTATTGCCACATGGTAAGCTGGTGTTCTGACTTCAAAAATCCTGCCGGCCGAAGCCCGAGGACCTTTGTTCGAATTTGCGGTTGATCTGCTCCCCCACAGCATCCGCGCATCTTCTAGAGGTGGCACCTATTTCATGACCCGGTCCCCGAACATCGAGATTACGGTTACAAAAGCCGACATTGACATGCGTGGCGGCGTTCCAGCGTCCGTCGCGGCAAGACTTCGCGAGGCGATCATCTCCGGCGAAATTCCGGCCGGCACGCTCTTGCGACAAGAAGAGATAAGTCAGCTGTTTCGAGTGGGCCGGCCGCCGGTCCGGGAGGCGCTCACGCTGCTTGATGCGGAAGGGCTGGTTATCTCACGTCCACGTCGCGGCTTTGCCGTCGCCCCACTCGATCCGAACGATGTCGAAGAGATCTTCGATATTCGAATGCTGCTTGAAGAGCGCGCGGCCCATTTTGCGGCGCAACGGCGCACCCTGGAAGATGTCAATGTGATGGAAAAGCTGATCCACACGATGGAGCAATCAAAGATTTCGAGTTCAGACGAGGCGATTGCATTCTCTTTGGTAAACCGCGAATTCCACGACTTGATTCACAGGGTGAGCGGCCGACCCGTGACGGCGAGTGTGATGCTTGGTCTGCGAAACAAGGTCGAACGATACATCCGTTTGGGCGGGTTGATCGCCGGGAATCTGGAGCAGGTTAATCGCGATCATCGGATGATTTTCGAAGCGTTCAGAGATGCGGACGCTGAACGCATGGCGGTATTGTGCCGGGAACACATACGCAGCACGGGAAAACGACTTGTGGCGGCCCTGAACGCCAGCCAGGGGAGAGAACCGAAACTAATCCCGTAGCAGGCGCGGCCCATGTGGACGAGGCACTTGTCTGAATAGCAGCCATTGTTTCAATCAGCCGACTGCATCCAGTCAAACCGGATGCAATCGCTTTCCCCGCCCTCAATCGTTTCTTCCGCAACGTTGCCGAGATGGAGTTGACCATTCGGAAGTTGCGCAAGCGCGGCGTCAGAAGCAGCGGTGCTGAAGCTCGAAAAGAGAACCAAAACTGTTAAATGAGCTGCAAAACGCGGTTGGTTTCGCGTCGATCAGATGGCTAAGTGCTTGAAAAGCTTGGTGGTGTGCGCAGTCATATGCGAACCAGTCTCTACTGGAATTTCCCTGTTATCAGGGAATTTAACAGGGATTTTTTTGATTTTCGGCCGTTTGAGGCAAAAAGCGCAGCAAGAACCCCCCCTGCTGCAGCCACTTCTCGCATAATTCCCTATGACGAGGAACAGGGAATTTCTCGCAGCATATCAGGGAATTTTAGACCTCACATCAGGGAGTTTTTACTCAGCATTGCCCCGCCAATCGCGTCCGACCATCGGAAAGCGCCGGTAACAAGCAGTAACTGTTGATATCCCGCCAGCGCTCCTTGTTGTGCCTCTCCCTTCGACGTAGATAAAATCCACCTTTGCAGGGGACCATCTCAACCGACAGCTGCCTCAACTCCGATGTACGGAGTGCCCAACTATTGGTTCGAGAAAATGAAGAAGCTTACGTGGCCGCTCGTTTAGCAACATGCGCGTAGCGCAACGCCACAATCGCGGAACGTTTTCACTTTCGATTATTTCCGCGGCTTCTTGCGTTGGCGGTCGGTTCAAAGCGTGAGCTTTACGTTGCAAACACCGTGTTCGACGGCATCAGTCTTCACCTCAAAACCAAGTTCCCGGCACATTTGCAGCATCACCGTGTTTTCCTGAAGGACGTCGCCCGAGATCGCCTTGAGACCTTCGGACTTCGCGTACTCGATAATCAACTGCATCAATGCCCAGCCCAGCCCCCTGCCTTTGAGATCGGATCTGAGCAGGATCGCGTACTCGCCAGTTTCGTAGATCGAATTAGAGTGAACCCGCACCACACCGACCATCTCGTTGGTACCTTCCTCGAACGCGACAAAGGCCATCGCGCGGGCATAGTCGAGTTGCGTCAGACGGGCGATAAATTCGTGGGAGAACTCCTTGATTGGCGCGAAAAACCGCAGCCGTAGATCCTGGCTGGTGACGTGCCGCAAAAGCTCGTGGATCTGCGGTTCATCCTCGGGGCGAATTGGGCGCACAATAACCCGCCAGCCGTCATTCACCTCGATGTGGCGTTGCCATTGCGACGGATATGGCCGCACTGCGAAGTTGCCAGGGCCCGCCCCGCCAAACTTTCTCGCCACTGACCCGACGGCGATGCGGGCGTCGACTGCCAGCACGCCGGTCTCATCCGCCAGCAACGGATTGATGTCCAATTCGCGGATGTCAGGTATGTCCGCCGCCATCTGCGCCAGCTTCACCAGAACCATCGCGACGGCATCCGGCTTGACCGCGGGTACATCCCGATAGGAGCGAAGTAGCCGCGAGACGCGGGTGCGCTCGATCAGGTCACGGGCCAGTTGCAGATCAAGAGGCGGAAGGGCCAGCGCCTTGTCGTTCATGATCTCCACGGCGGTGCCGCCGCGGCCGAACACGATAACGGTGCCAAAGGTCGGATCGTCGGCAACGCCAACAATCAACTCACGGGCCTTGGGCTGCACCACCATCGCCTGCACGATAACGCCGGATATTCGCGCCTGCGGGCGAAGCGCCTTCGCCCGCCCGAGGATCTCGGCAGTCGCTGCACGTACCGCATCGGCATTAGTCAGATTGAGCACGACGCCGCCGACGTCGGATTTGTGCACAATGTCGCGCGACATGATCTTGAGCACTACGGTGGCTCCTTGCGCGAACAGCACCGAAGCATGAGCGACAGCTTGATCGGCGTCGGCCGCCGCAAAGGTCGGCACCGTCGCGATCCCATATGCTTCAAGCAACCGCTTGACCTCGACCGGGTCAAGCCACTTCCGGTCATCCGCAAGCGCCGCGGCAGCGATCTGCCGTGCGGCATCGACATCGGGCGTGAATTCCCTGGGCATGGCCGGCGGAACCTGCGCCAATGCCTCCACCAGCTCGCGATGCCTTACCAGATGCATGAAACCCCGCACCGCATCGTCTTCGGTGGGATAGTTGGGAATGCCGGCACCGCTCAGCTGATCGCCGATCTTCTGGTCTGCGCCAACCCAAGCCGCAAGCACCGGCTTGGCTGAACCGAGGCGTTGTTGGCGGTATTTATTGACCACGGCGATCACCGTAGCGGCAATGTCGTCAGCCGGAGCGATTGCGGTCTGAACATTCATCACTAGGATCGCATCGTTGCTCGGGTCGGCCAGCAACAGCTCGAGCGCCGCCGCATAGCGCCCCGGATCTGCGTCGCCGACGATATCGACGGGATTTGATGCGGACCAGGTCGGCGGCAGGACCGCGTCGAGCTTCTCGCGAATGACGGGCGTGATCGCAGCGGGGATACCGCCCAACTCGGCAAGCCGATCGACCGAAAGGACGCCGATGCCGCCGCCATTTGTCAGGATCGCCAGCCGCTTTCCCGGAGGCTTTTCGACACGCCCAAGTGTCTCGGCGCAGTCGAACAATTCGCGAAGATCAGATACCCGCAGGATGCCAGCACGATGGAATGCGGCATCATAGACCGCGTCCGAACCGGCGAGCGCGCCGGTGTGCGTCGCGGCGGCCTTCGCGCCTTGTGCCATACGGCCGGATTTGACGACCACGACGGGCTTGATCCTGGCGGCGGCGCGCGCCGCGGACATGAACTTGCGGGCGTCCTTTATCGCTTCGATGTAGAGCAGGATCGCCCGGGTCTTTGTATCAAGCGCGAAATAGTCAAGTAGGTCCGCAACATCGACGTCGAGCTGGTCACCAATGGAAACAATTCCGGAAAACCCTACGTCGCGTTGCGCCGCCCACTCGACCATCCCCGCAGCAATCCCACCCGATTGAGAGATCAGTGCCAGGTGTCCCCGCCCCGGCATGCGCGCGGCGAAACTTGCATTGAGGCTTACGCCCGGCATCATGATGCCAAGGCAATTGGGCCCGATCAGCCTCATTCCATATTTTTGCGCGCCGCGTTCGGCCACATCCGCCAGCGACCCCGCACCATGGCCAAGGCCGGCGCTGACTATCAAAGCGCCTGCTGTGCCGAGCCTTCCAGCCTGATCGATGATGCCTGCCACTTCCGATGCCGGCGCGGTGACCACCACAAGTTCGGGCACAAACGGCAATTTGCCGAGACTGTTGACCGCGACAACGCCGTCGATCTCAGTATAGTGACTGTTGACTAACCCAAACTCGCCTTTGAATTTCTCTTTGAGAATATTGCCAAGGATGGCCCGCCCGACGGAGCCTTGACGCGGACTCGCCCCGACCAGAGCGACCGAGCGGGGCGAGAGCAGATTGTTCAGACGATAGTTCGACATCGGTTCAATTGCCCGGCATGCGCCTGCGTTGGATTTCATCAGCCTTAACGGCGCTCTGCTGCGTCGTCGGGCCGTCTAGCGCGACAGCATAACCCAGCACGGTAGCTGGCCGATGACGAATTCGGAGAACAGGTGCGTTTCGGTTCGCGTCCGATCCACCACCTCATTGCCAGCGCATACGATTTCCTCGAGTATTGCCCTTCTGCGCACCGAACAACCAATCCAGGGCGCGGTTGTTCGCATGCGCGAATTGCGCAGTCGCATCGGCCGCCGGTTGCTCGACAATCGCGGCACGCGGTTCGGAAAGCTCGTTCATGTTGACCTCCGGGTTGGCGTCCATTCTGGATGATATGAGCTTACCCCAGGGTTCATATTGAGCTGCATCAAGCGAAGGGACCCCGACCGTCTTTGACTTGTGTCAAATCGCGCCGCTCTGGCTGACATAGCTTTCCAAAATCAGTTGCAATATCGAACCCTCGGGGGCCCGATGCGCGCCCACCAGATCATGACCCGATCGGTCATCACCGTCACACCGGAGACCACGATCGTCGACGCCGCAAACACCACGCTGCGGCGGCATGTCAGCGGGCCGCCGGTGGTCGACGGGGGCCGGCAAACTCGTCGGCATCGTATCGGAAGGCGATTTCATTCGCCGTTCCGAGATCGGCACCCAGCGCAGGCGCGGCCGATGGCTGAGATTCATCGTCGGCCCCGGTAAATCGGCAACCGATTTCGTTCACGAGCACGGTCGCAAGGTGGCCGACATCATGACGCCGGAGCCGCTTACCGTGACCGAGGACACCTCGCTCGAAGCAATTGTCGAGCTGATGGAAAAGCGCAATATGAAACGGCTGCCGGTAACGCGAAGCGATAAAATCGTCGGCATCGTGTCGCGTGCCAATCTGTTGCAGGCGGTAGCGAGCCTGGCCCGCGAGGTTCCCGACCCGACCGCCGACGATGATCACCTTCGCAACCGTGTCTTCGATGCATTGGAAAAGAACGACTGGTGTCCGGTCGGCCTCAGCGTCGTCGTGCGCGACGGAATCGTCCATTTGAGCGGCGTCATCAGCGAGGAGCATTCTCGCCAGGCCGCCATTGTCGCCGCGGAGAACGTTACCGGAGTGAAGAAGGTTCACGATCATCTGTGCTGGGTCGACACCACGCCGGGATGTACCTGAACTCTCCGGAAGACGAGGGTCTGGCAAAGGCGAGCTGATCGAGCCCCAACCGGCATCGAAGGGATAGGATGCACGTTCCCCGATACACCGGGCGCCATGGGGCTATGCCTGGGCGCAGCGCTGCAACGAACGCATCACGTCTTCGCGTGAAATGATGCCGGCAAGCCGTTGGCCCTTTTCAATCACCGGCAAGCTTCTCAATCGATGATCGACCATGAGTTGAAGCACCCTGGTCAACTTCGTTTCTGTCCGGACATAAACGAATTCTGGGGTCATGATATCCGCGGCGGTTCGCTTCATCAGATCGTCGTAGCGCGGGACCATGTGGGACGGGGTAAAGACGAAGTTTGCAAGGTAGTCGAACTTCGAAACCAGTCCAACCACTTGCGAGTTTTCTTCGACCGGGAAAGCATTAAAGTCTTCTTTCTCAAACAAATCGCCAAGTTCGCGTAGCGTGACCCCCGGCGACACCGTCTTGGCGTCTCGCGTCATCGCATCGGCAGTTACTTGTTCAAGAAACTTGTACAAAGCGCGATCCGCTCGGTTCCACTAGGAATTTAAATGTTATTTCACCACGCTTTCCCGAAGGTGTTTTTGATCAAGGTCAATTTCAGCCAGCTTCAACGCGACAGTAGCGTGCAGCGACCAGAGGGATTGACGAGACCTTTCGTCACACCGCCAAAAACCCATTCGCGAAGCCGCGAATGACCGTAAGCGCCGGCAATGATCAGACCGGCGCCGAGCTCCGACGCGATCCTGTCAAGCTGCGTCGGAACATCGCCGCACTCGCTAGGCGCCTGCCCCGAGGCAACCACGCCGTGGCGTGACAACCAGGCGACTACATCATTGACCCCTGACAATTCCGCAGGGCGATGGACATCGTCCTCGGCAATTTCGACGACGTTGAACCGCTTCGCTAACTGCCCAGCAATCTCGAGGCGGGTGTCATTTGACCGGTCGAGCGCCAGGCTGACCATCACTGTCGCATAGGTCATCAATCACTCCTTGCTAAAATTGATCCATGCTCTTAGGCCTCAAGCTGAAGGGTGAAATGAGATAGATCAAAGAATTCCGCCCAGCTGCAGCGATAAAGCCGGGGATTGCGGAATTGTAGGAAGAAAACGGCAGCGATGCGTGATTAACCGACCGACGGAAGCTGCCTGTTCTCACTTGAGCGAACGCCCCAGTTTGGAGCATATTGAGAGGCCCGCCAGGCAGGCGATGTGCTGCAGCGCCAGCCGAACGTGTGTTGTCAAACTGTCAGAAGAGAAAGCGGACGTGACCACCACGCCCCATTCAGCGTTCGAAGATCCTGTGCGCGAGGAACGTTTTCGGCTGGGCATCGAAGGATCCGGCATTGGTATCTGGGATCTTGATCTTTTGACGCACAGGTTGTTTTGGTCGAATATCACCAGGAGCCTTTTTGGCGTCGCTAAGGACCTACCCCTCAGCTACGAACTATTCCTTTCACTGCTTGAACCGCAGGACCGCGAGCGTACCGATCAAGCCGTGAGGCGCTCGGTTGAGACCGGCTGCAGTTTCGACATGCAGTACCATGTTGACGGCCGGTCACCATTGCACCGTTGGGTTCGCGCACGCGGAAGCGTCGTACGGGACGAAGAAGGGGTACCCCGTCACCTTAGCGGGTTAGTGATCGATATTGATGATCAGAAGCAAGTCGAAGAGGCCCTGAGAATCAGGGAGAGTCACCTTCGTTCGATCCTGGAGACCATCCCTGACGCAATGATTGTCATCGACCGGAGCGGCATCATGCAGTTCTTTAGCAGCGCCGCCGAAAGGCAATTTGGCTATCTCGAAGGTGAAGCGATCGGCCAAAACGTCAGCATGCTGATGCCGAACCCGGATCGTTCGCGCCACGACGGTTATCTGACACGGTATCTGGCCACGGGCGAGCGGCATATCATCGGCATCGGACGAATCGTAACCGGTCAACGCAAGGACGGGACGACTTTCCCGATGCATCTTTCGATCGGAGAAATGCAATCCGGCGGAGTGCCCTACTTCACCGGCTTTGTCCGCGATCTGACGGAACATCAGCAAACGCAAGCGCGACTTCAGGAACTGCAATCAGAACTCGTTCACGTTTCACGTTTGAGCGCAATGGGAGAGATGGCGTCCGCGCTCGCACACGAACTCAATCAACCGCTCGCCGCCATCAGCAACTACATGAAAGGGTCGCGTCGCCTTCTTGCTGCAAGTTCCGACCCCAACAGGGCGAAGATCGAAAGCGCCTTGGATCGCGCCGCCGAACAGGCAATTCGCGCCGGCCAAATTATTCGGCGACTTCGCGATTTCGTTTCGCGAGGAGAATCCGAGAAACGCGTCGAAAGTCTCTCCAAGTTGATTGAAGAAGCCGGTGCGCTCGGTTTGGCTGGTGCCCGCGAGCAAGGGGTCCAGATTCGCTTTAATCTCAATCCGAAACACGATCTGGTGCTGGTGGATCGGGTTCAGATCCAGCAGGTTCTGGTAAATTTGTTTCGCAACGCGCTGGAGGCGATGGCCCACTCACCGCGCCGCGAGCTGATCGCGTCAAATGCCTTGGTCGCGGATGATACTATCGAGGTTGCGGTTTCCGATACTGGGCCCGGATTTCATGATGACGTAGAGCAAAATCTATTTCAGACTTTCTTTACAACGAAGGAGACCGGCATGGGCGTTGGGCTATCCATCAGCCGCTCGATTGTCGAAGCGCATGGCGGCCAGATGTGGGCCGAATCCAACGATTCGGGCGGCGCAACTTTTCGCTTCACGCTGCCCGCCGCATCAAGCGAGGTGACAGATGCCACATAGGGGAAAGGTCTACGTCATCGACGATGACGCGGCCATGCGGGATTCTTTGGATTTCATGCTCGGCAGCGCCGATTTTAACGTCACGCTGTTCGAGTCCGCTCAGAATTTCCTCAATACGCTGTCCGACATCGAATTTGGATGCGTCGTCTCCGACGTACGCATGCCAGGCATCGACGGTATCGAGCTCCTGAAATGCCTAAAAGCAAGCCCTCGCCTGTTCCCGGTCGTGATCATGACCGGACACGGCGATATCCAGCTCGCCGTGGAGGCCATGAAGTTGGGCGCCGTGGATTTTATCGAAAAGCCCTTTGAGGACGATCGGCTGATCGGGATGATCGACGCGGCGCTCAAGAAGGCGGAGTCTAGTTTAAAGAGCGAAGCGGTTACACTCGAAATCGCATCGCGAATTGCAAGTCTCAGTCCCCGGGAACGTCAGGTCATGGAGGGCCTTATCGCGGGATTCCCTAACAAGATGATTGCAAAGGAGTACGACATCAGCCCCCGCACCATAGAAGTTTATCGGGCAAACGTGATGACCAAGATGCAAGCCGGCAGCTTGTCGGAACTTGTGCGGCTTGCGATGCGCGCCGGCGCGATTAAGGATTGAGCTAGATCAAGCTCGGGCACTCACAATGATATTGAATGAACGAGCATCATTAGCCTCCAACATTCGTAGGGCCCCGTGATTTCCTTGTCACCGGCAAAACCGACTGTATACGTGGTCGATGACGACTTTGGCGCCCTCAATTCGCTGCGATTTGTACTTGAGACCGACGGATTCGACGTCGGAGCCTTTAAAAGCGGATCGGCATTGCTGGACGCGGTCGCCGCAGCGGGAGCTGGCTGCTTCGTGATCGATTACAAGATGCCAAACATGAGCGGCATCGACCTGGCGCAGCGCTTGCGGAACCGTGCATCGACACGCCAATAGTTCTGATTACGGGCTACCCCGACGATGATATCTCGGCCAAGGCCACGGCAGCAGGGATACACCATGTCCTGTTGAAGCCTCATCTTGAGGAGAGTCTGGTAACCCACGTTCGAGGTGCCATTCGGGAAGGTCAGCCCGTTAGTCGTTGAGCGTTCGGGGCGACCTCCGCTAAACTACTTAGGGAGCATCCCCTAAGATATCGAACGAATTTTCATGTTCGACTGCTCGGCATAGTAGTTGGCCATCCGCCGCAGAGGAGATGGCTCATGCTCACCCAATCGCTCAATACTTCAATTATCGGTAACAAGGTTGCTCCGGTTGCTTACTCCCCTTCGGACCATTTTTGTGCCATTACGGGGCATGCAGGCTTGGTCGCTACCGAGTTTTCTTACCGGAAAGACGAGGAAATCTACGGCGAAGATGAGCCGGCGGAATATGTTTATCAGGTAATCCGCGGCGCTGTTCGGACCTACAAGCTGCTTTCTGACGGACGGCGCCAGATCGGCGCGTTTCATCTTCCGGGCGACGTCTTCGGGCTTGAATCGGGAATAGCCCACCGGCTCGCAGCGGAAGCCGTCATCGATACCACCGTGCGCCTGGTGAAGCGCCGCATTCTCGAACAGGCGGCAGGGACCGATGTTAAGGTTGCGCAAAAGCTTTGGACCATGGCGGCTAGCGATCTCCGGCACGCGGAAGATCATATGTTGCTTCTCGGACGGAAGAACGCGATGGAGCGCGTCGCGAATTTCCTTCTTGAGATGGATCTCCGCCTTGCCGTCGCCGGCATGATGGCGCTGCCGATGTGCCGCCGAGATATCGGTGATTATCTGGGACTTACGCTGGAAACGGTTTCAAGGGCGCTTTCTCAGCTGCAAAACGAGGGTGTGCTCGGATTTTCCGGCGCCCGTCAGATCGTTCTTCGCAATCGCCAGCGTCTCAAGAACATGGATGCGTGACGCCTTAGTAAGCGCG
Organism: Bradyrhizobium erythrophlei; assembly: GCF_900129425.1. Classification (NCBI taxonomy): domain Bacteria; kingdom Pseudomonadati; phylum Pseudomonadota; class Alphaproteobacteria; order Hyphomicrobiales; family Nitrobacteraceae; genus Bradyrhizobium; species Bradyrhizobium erythrophlei. Next base: position 6,429,454 of record NZ_LT670817.1, read on the forward strand.
TCAGAAAAATGTGCGCTATCTTGTACCGGAACATCGCAACGAAAAAGGAGAATGCTATGACACGGTATATTGCTCGGTTCATGAAGGACGTTCTCGGAGAAAATGGATGTGAAAGGGAAATTTGCCAACGGGAGCTTGAAATCGAAGCCTCAAATCAGGCGTCTGCGGGAGACGTGGCGAAGACCAAATTCTGTGAGATCGAAAACGTAAAGGACTGGTCCCTTCATGCGGATCGCGTTCGAATAGCCGAAACGGAGTTCCCGTCTTAAATTACGCCGCCTCGATCGGCGTCGGGACCCCACACCGATTTCCCTCACGACTAAGTCCCGAGAGAGTGATAAGCAATGAAGTCTTTGAGTTCTTGACTGAGCTCAGCGCGCTCAATCTTCAAATCATCGTTCTCCTCAAGATCAGCAGGAAGTCTGCGCAGCAGGGCCGCAAGGGCACGCTGTACTCTGTGCACGCTCTTGAACTGGCCGGTGCTCGCCCGCGTGCGGATCGAAAATTGGATCTCCTTCTGACGCGTGGCGACTTCCGCCATTTGCGCGGAGGCTGCGCCTGTGCGCTCCAAAGATCGACCTGGAAGGCGAGCGTGTCCTTGCGGCGGGGATCGTTCTCAATCACCCACTGCAGCGGCGTGTTGGACACGAGGCCGAGGCGTGTGCCTGTCGCAAATCAAATCCGGACATATTGGTGGTGTAGCCCGCCGAGAATTGGGCGGCAAAGAATGTGCCCGGCGAGTTCGAGGGCGCGGGAGATCGGCGCATCTTTCTCCAAAGATAAATGCGTCCGTATCTTGTTGTGATAATTCATGTACGACAGTATGTGACGGAGGTGTCGCTCGCCGAACACAACAACGTGGTCAAGGCATTCCCGTCGGATCGAACCGATCAGCCTTTCGGCATATGCGTTTTGCCACGGGGAACGCGGCGATGTTGGTCGGTCGCGGATGCCCATCGATCGGAGTCTGCGGATAAAGACCTCACCATAGGCGCCGTCCCGGTCACGAATGAGATAGCGGGGAGCCTGTTCCCAGCCGCATGCTTCCGTGACCTGATTTGCGATCCATTCTGCGGTTGGATGCGCTGTGACGCCAGACCACAGGATATGTCGCCGGCCGTGCCCCATGATCAGCAATCCATAGAGCAGGCGGAACGAGATTGTCGGCACGACGAACATATCCATCGCAGCGATCCCGTCCGCGTGATTGCGGAGGAACGTCCTCCAGCCTTGGGACGGCGGGTCTCGTCGCCTGACCATGTATTTGGCTACGCTCGTCTGTCCGACATCGATGCCGAGCTTGAGCAACTCTCCATGGATCCGCGGCGCTCCCCACAGCGGATTGGCAATGCTCAGCTCGCGGATAAGCTTGCGTATCTCCGGCGGTACGGTTGGTCGGCCACCGCCGCGCAGCGACTTCCAGCTCCAGTACGATCTGAACCCGGCACGGTGCCATTTTATGACGGTCTCTGGCTTCACAATCGCCAGAGCGTTTAGGACCGTTGGGGCCAATCGATACACCCCGGCAAAGAGCAAACGGTCCGCCGAACGGAAGGTCTGCCTCCTCGGCGAATTCCGTCGCAGTACGTTAGTCTGATGCCGAAGGACCAGGATCTCGGCTGCCAGCGAAGCTCGTGACCGGAACAACCCGACCAACGCCATCCAAACAAGGCTGCAAGCTTTCCGCATAGGACAGAAAGATTGCGTGATTCTGCCTCAGTTGTCAGCCCGATTGGGTTTGCGACAGGGACAGGGTCAAAAGGGCCGTTTCGCCAGTGCGTTAATCACTTCCAGTCTACCCCGACAAACAGACATTCTGTGAGTCCGTCGGCATGTCCCAAAGGTGCACAAACCCGGAAGTGGCAGTTTAGTTCTTCGAGTTTATTGATGTAACAACTCTTGCAGGTCGCAAAAAATTGGGAGAGGGCGGATGATTGCGAGCTCAAGGGCATCCGAATAGTTGAGCAGCTATATTAGGGAACGGAATACGGGAAGCCCTACGACAACCACTGTGCATGTTTCGCAACTGCCTCACGGACGCAAACCAGCAGATAGCTTCCTAGCCACGGCTTCTCGACGACCAAAACCGCAATTGCTGCGGCTCGGTCGCGCACATATTCGGTTGGATTCCCTGTGATGAGAACAGCCGGGATCGAAACTCCCCGACCGTGCAGCGCGCTGACCAGTTCCAGTCCATTCATCGCGGGCATGTGGTAGTCAACGACTAGGCACCCAATCGCAGGCAGGCTCGCTTCGTTGAGCAAGTCGTGGCCATTGGAAAAGGCGCGCACCTCGAAGCCCTCACTCTTCATCCTGTTTTGAGGGAATCCCGCACGGCCTCGTCGTCATCAACGACGAGGATGACTTGCTTGGTAATCTTCGGTGCAGGCTGAGTCATCAACAAATTGCCTTCGCTGTTGGGCGGAAACAGGACTATGTGACAGCACGGAAAGCGTATGGCGCGCGATCATCAGTTCCTCGTCGGTGGGGATTGCGTAAAGCGCGACGCGGCTGTCGGGCCGCGAGATCAGTAGCTGCGGGACCGCATTCGCCCCCGGATCGAGCGCAGCGCCGAGCCAGGCGAGCTTGTCGGCGATGCGCGCCCGCATCGTCGCCGAGTTCTCACCGATCCCGGCGGTGAACACAAAGGCATCGATGCCGCCGAGCGCCGCCGCCAGCATGCCGGCATACAATCCGACCCGGGTGACGAAATACTCGATCGCGAAGGCGGCGCGCGGATCGGCGCTGTCCTGAAGCTCGCGCACATCGTTGCTAATGCCGGACAGACCTTTGAGGCCGCATTCGCGATAGAGCAGATCCTGCACCTCGCCGGCCGTCATACCCTTCTCGCCGATCAGGTAGAGCACCACGCCAGGATCGAGCTGTCCCGAACGGGTACCCATGGGCAACCCGTCGAGCGCCGTGAACCCCATCGTGCTGTCGATGCTACGGCCGCCGTCGAGCGCACACATGGAGGCGCCGCTGCCAAGATGCGCGACGATGACGCGGCCGTCGGCGACGGTCGGGGCGACCTGGCGCAGCCGCTCTGCCACATATTCGTAGGAGAGGCCGTGGAAGCCATAGCGCCGCAAGCCTTCCGCATAGAAGCGTTGCGGGATGGCATAGTGGTCGGCGAGCGCATCATGCCCGCGGTGAAATGCGGTGTCGAAGCAGGCGACCTGCGGCAAATCCGGCCTCCGCGCCAGCAGCGCCCGTATCGGCGCCAAGTTGTTCGGCTGATGCAGCGGCGCCAGCGACACATAGCGCTCGAGGTCCGCCAGGACCTTCGCGTCGACCAGCACCGGCCGGTCGTAGTCTGGCCCGCCATGGACCACCCGATGGCCGACAGCGACGAGCTCGACCTTTTGCGTCTCGAGCAGCCAGGCACCGGCGGCATGCATTGCGGCCGGAAGGTCGATCACTTGGTCGGGCGTGTAGGTCTGGTCGATCAAGGGCCTCTTGTCGGCTGCCTGGGCGCGCAGCCGCGGCCGCCTACCGATGCCGTCGATCTGGCCTTTGATCAGGCATTTCAGGTCGGAGAGGGCTCCGAGCGCGAACACCTGGAACTTGAGGCTCGACGAGCCCGCATTGACGACGAGGATCGTTTCCATGTTGGTCACGCGGCCGGCAAGACCGTGGCGCGCCGCCGGGCGTCCGCATATAGGGCCGCCACCGCGCAGGAGGCCATGCGGGTGCGGACGGAATCTGCCCGCGACGTCAGGATGATCGGTACGCGTGCCCCGAGCACGATTCCGGCCGCGTCGGCCTGGGCCAGGAACGAAAGGTTCTTGGCGAGCATGTTGCCGGCCTCGAGGTCGGGCACGACCAGGATCTGAGCACGGCCCGCGACCGGCGAATGGATGCCCTTGATCTTCGCGGCGTCGGGATCGATGGCGTTGTCGAAGGCGAGCGGGCCGTCCAGCACCCCGCCGGTGATCTGGCCGCGCTCTGCCATTTTGCACAGGGCTGCCGCCTCGATGGTCGACGGGATCTTGGACGTGACGGTTTCGACCGCGGAAACGATGGCAACGCGCGGCGTGCCGAGCCCGGCCTGCGTGAACAGGTCAATTGCGTTCTGGATGATGTCGCGCTTCGCATCGAGATCGGGGAAGATATTGATCGCCGCGTCGGTGATCAGCAGGGGCTCCGGATAGGTCGGCACATCCATGACGAACACGTGGCTAATCCGCCGCGCCGTCCGCAGGCCTGTCGCGGAGGCGGTCACCGCGCGCATGAGCTCGTCGGTGTGAAGGCTGCCCTTCATGAGCAACTCGCCTTTCGCCTCATGGATCAATTTGACGCCCTGCGCGGCCGCTTCGTCGGCGTCAACCGCGTCGATCAGCTCGAACCGGCTAATGTCAATCCCGTGCTGCCGCGCCAGTGCGGCGATGCTTGCCTTCGGTCCGACCAGGGTCGGGATGATGATGCCGGCCTCTGCCGCCTCGGCGACGGCGCGCAACGAAGTCTCGTCGCAGGGGTGGACCACGACAGTGGTCGCCGGCGGCACCTGCTTCGCGCGGGCGATCAGGCGTTCGTAATTCGCATGGGTCTGGACTGGTGCAGCCACCTGGGAAATCGTCATTGCAAGCTCCTGTCTATGCTGTGCCTCGCCGACCTGCGTTTTGACGCCTTGGCGATGTTCCTATTAATGCCGCGCTGCATGACTGCTCGATCGCCGATTTGTTCAGCCCCATTTCAGCGTGAGAGCGATGTCGCCCGGCACGCCGCCAGAGAAGTCGACGACCTGAACGCGGATCTTGTATCCGATCGGGCGCAGGTGCCGATCCCAGAAGGAATACATCTCCTTCGGCAGCCCGGTCAGGGTGCTCTCCCAGCCCGGCTCCATCATATTGATCGCGCGGCCGTTGTCCGTGCACAGCGCGTTGGGAAAGCGGAAGACCTCCACCTCGGTCAAGCCGTTCTTGACCGCGCGCTGGACGATTTCGGCCGCGCGCTTGAGCGCCTCCTGCTCGGAAATGCCAGAGGGCTTCAACAGCTTGTCGATCAACGCCTTCTTCTCGGCGTCCGCCTTCTCCTTCTGGCGCAACACCTCGCTCGCCGTCTCGGCCTCGGCAAGGGCAAGCATCTCCATCGCCTGCTTCGCGGTCGGCAGTGGATTCGATAACTTGGCGGCAGTCGTGCTCATTGTCTCTCTCCTGTCAGCATCCATTGGCTATTCGCGTCCAGCGCCGAGGTTCGGCGACCGGAAACCTGTCCAAAGCGCCCGGCAGGAAGCTAACTTCTCGCGCATCACCGGCAGGGTCATCATTTCAGCTCGACTTTGGACTTCCTTGTAACTTGCTAGGCAGCCGGGCTCGCGGATGCGACGTCCTCTACGACGAGGATCCGCGCGATCCGTTGCAGCCGCTCGGCCACTTCGCCGGTGATCTCGCCGCCGGCGCCCAGCACCTGGCGCACAGCGGCCACAGTGCTGCGCCGCGACTTGGCATCGGGAATGAGAGCTGGAAGCGCTGCGACGGCCGCCTCCTGGTCGAGCAGCAGGATGAAGGCTTGCTCGTGCACCATCCTCTTGAACTCGGCGAGTGCCGGCCGCTGCACGTCGTACCGGACGGCGCGCAGACGGCGAATGGCCTCGAACCCGCGCGCGTCGACGGCCGCCCGCGGGATGCCAACATAGAGCAGCGCGCGGATGGTGCCTTCGCGCACGTCGCCAGTCGCGACCCGCGATTTCAGCTCGGCGATCCGCGTTTCCACCAGCTCGTCATGGAGCGGCATCTTTGGCGCCTTGCGCTGCCGCCGCGTATCCGCCGGGTCGATGCCGACCGCGACCTGCAGCAGTGGATTGCTATAGATCGTAAGAAACGTGCGCTCGGCTAGCGTTTCGACTCCATCCCGCCAGGAATTGAGGCCGGCGACGATCTGCTCGGAAACAGTCTCCTGCACCGCCAGGAACGGATTGTCCGCCGCCGCAGGCTGACGCTTCTTGCGCACTGCTTGCGCGATGGCGGCGACAGGCGCCAGCCACGGATTTTTGTCGGACAACAGCTCGTATTGCAGCCGCAGCGGATGCAGCCGGTCGAGCCACTCGGCCACAGGCTTCGACACCATGGCGCGCACCATCGGCTGGGCGAACGTGCGGTAGAGCGCGAGATTGATCTCTGACACCCGCGCCGCAGTCGCGAAACGCCGCTCGTCAGCCGCATCGTTGCCGCCCAGCGCGCGAATGTCGTCGAGGGTGCGCGCCTCGCAACGCATAATCCACTCGCCGGTAACGAGGTCGGGGCTCGCCGTGTCATCACGCTTTGCCTCGAACACCGCCTCGTAGAGGCCCGGCGGCAGCACGTCGATCAGGTCAATGTTGTTGGAGAACTCGGCATACTCCTTGCGAGCCACGCCGGTCGCCACGAAGATTCCGAGATGACCTACGGACTCGTGGATGGTGTAGACGATCGTCTGGCCGTGTCGGCGGATGTCGTCGACATCGTCGTACAGATCGAGGAGCCATCCCAGTGCCTGCTGCGGCGGCGTGACGTTGTCACCTTTGGAGCAGAACACGACGATCGGCGAACGGATGTTGCGCAGGTCGATCATCGTCCCGTCCGAGCCCTTAATCATTCCCGCCGCAAGCTTGTTGCCGATGAACAGCTCGTCGACGATGGACTGGATCTCCTCAGCGTTGAGATTGACATGCCCGCCCCACCACCGCTCGAAGCCGAGATAGCGCGGGGCCTCGGCGTCGATGTTGGCGTACAAGTTGTACTGTTTGGTCCACAGGGTGTTTGCGGGATTCTGGTTCTCGAAATTCTGCACCAGCCAAGTGCCGTCGAATTTGCCGTGGCCGAGATCGCTGGTGAGCGCGGTGAGCCAGCTGCCGCCGAGCAGGCCGCCCGAGTAGCGCATCGGGTACTTGCCGTGTATGCCGCCCCAATAAGACAGAGGCGACCCCGCGATGATGATCGGGCCGAACAGCTCTGGACGCATCGCCGCGAGCATCATTACGGCCCAGCCGGCCTGGCAGTTGCCGATCACGCACGGCTTGGCGTCCGCATCGGGATGAAGAGCGATCACTTTCTCCAGGAACACCGCTTCGGCGCGCGCGATGTCCTCGAGGGTCTGGCCCGGCACCGGATCGGGCAGGAAACCAACGAAATAGCAGGGATGGCCGGCCTTGAAGGCGACGCCGATCTCGCTGTCGGCCTTGAAGCCGGCGATGCCCGGGCCGTGCCCCGCGCGTGGATCGACGACGACGAACGGACGCCGCCTCTGGTCGATGTCGACGCCCTTCGGCGGGATGATGCGCGCAAGCGCGTAGTTAACCGGCCGTTCGAGCGTACGGCCATCGATCACGATCTCGGCCGCATAGCTGAGCACGTGCGGCGCGACCTCGGCCATATGCTCGTGGTACTGGTTGCCGCGCTGCCGCATCACATCCCAGAACAGGACATTCCGCTGCGTGGTGTCGACCATGTACTCGATCGCTGGGGCGAACGGGCCGAAAGCCTGCGTCGAGGCCGCAGCCGCAGGTTCATTCAGATTGGAGCTCATGCTGGACTCTCCAGTGTTTGCGTCTAAAACGTTGCGGTAGAATCACAATACGGCAACCACGCTCATTTTCGGTCAGAGGCAACGCGCGGCGATTGCCTCGTTAGCGTGCGCGACATCGACGTCGAAGCGGCCGAGATCGCGTTCGCGTTCGGTACCGCTTTTGCACAGTGCCATCACCGCGCGTGCCTTTACCACTTCTAAAAAATAGAGCCGCGTCGCCGTGCATATTTCTGATCTGTCCACGCCGCTGAGGCTTTTGATCCGTGTCTGCATCGCCGCGACGCTGACGCTCGCGTCCGCGAGGTTACGGTCGCAACCCGGCAAGTGTGGCGCGTCCTGACGTGCAGGCGGCGCCGCCAGAACCGCCGTTGTGAAAGTGACCGGTACGATCAACCCGACAAATGCAACCAATGAGACCACAAAGCGCTTGAGCAGATTTGGTGCATCAACCATGAACGCATCGCGGCAATGCTTTGAACAGTAGCGCCGCTTGCTGAACCAGTCGCGCCGATAAGCAACAAGACCAATGCCGCGATTGCAGTCTGGATTTGAACGTTTCATAACGCTTTCCTTCCATAATTTTTGACGACGCTGACCGCCTCATGTGCCCATCCTGCGAAGCACTGCGTATCGCAGTAGATCAATCGCGTCTGTGAATCACGAACGTAGCCTTTCTCAATAAGGCCACCGCACACTGCGCAGTGTTGGTCCGCGCATGGGACACGGTTATTGACGACAACGAACCGAATTGCCCGTGGAAATCTGCTGGTGGCGAAAGTCAGATCGGTACTCATGTTCCACATTCATCGGTTCGGAAGTGAGCAAGGGCAGAGCCGTGCATGTTCTAAGTGACACTCATTTTGGCGGTTTGACGTGTCGAAATCGATTGCACGCAGGTAGCGCGGAATAGTTCTCTAGTTTTGTGCGCTAAGCCAACGCTTAGGGTTGTTGGCGAGGCCTGGGGCTTTCCGGGACCCTACGCGGCGACGCAGCTGAAGGTGGGCACCTGCGTGCGACGTTAACGGGTACGTCGGGTTAGAACGGCAGCACTGCGAAATGTCGGCTTTTGTGTGTAAAAACACGGACATTCGTGGGCGGGCAGGCGCGGCAGAGCGCACGACCGCATTAGATGCGGATCGCTTCCATCAACCCGCCAACGCCCGGAATGCTCATTGCCCGTTTCATATTGTAGGCCAGGACGTGCAGTGCCATTTCGGTGCTGACGTTTTTGAGCGTTTTCATCTGGAAGTGCGTCGCTCCCATCCAAGATTTTATCGTGCCGGCTCGACTGCACCCGATTGAGGTAGCCGTAGACGTAAATCTTCAGCAACGTCGCCGGATGATAGGCTGGCCTTCCTGTCGCCTCCGGCTCGACGCCGCCAAAGCCCAACCTGCCCAGATTAAGCCCTTCGACAAAGACATCGATCGCCCGGACCGGATTATTCTCGGACAAATAGTCTTGTCGCTCGGAAATCACTTAACTCAAGAGGCCCACCGCGCGCGATGCTACAAGAGCAATGGTTGCGAGCGAAATGGCAGATTCCGCCATCATAAGCAGCTTGGCCCTTACTGTAAGTGGGAGTGTGTCGGTGGGCGAAAATGCGGTTGCAGTTGTAAACGCCAAAAATAGGTAATCAACAAAGCCGGGAGACCAGTTTGGAAACTGTGTACGAGCGAAAGTCGTCTGTTGTTGCGCGAAAAGAAAATCGCTCCTCGGGTCTGGCGCCAGCCCCTTTAAGGGGGGACCACCATGATCCAACGCCCAGAACCAAAGCGCAAACAATACGATGTTGGTGGCCCAAATGTTTAGTGAGTCTAAAAGGAGCGTTCGACCGGTGCCAGCATGACCGGACAACATTGCTGCAACTAGTCGAATAAGTACGCCAGAATTCACCAGCGTGACCACGGCGGTCAAAACAATTGCTAGGCGTCGGAGCATTCTCCTAAGGTCGCCGACAGAATGCCACTGCTTATCCGTTGATGCTTTCCGCGCACGCTTTTGTACCCACGCAGTGCCGATTGATAAGGGAATCAAGAGCGCAAGCTCCAGACAAGGCGCGAACCAACGTGGCCCGACTGTAAGGTCATTCACGATACCAATTTGAAGTCCTACGATTACCAAAATGGCCACGCGCGCGAGCCAGAAATCAACGAGATAGGTTGCTAGGTGTCTTTGGGAACCGGGCATATGGCCAGCAACTTTCAATTCTTGTCCATGGGCCAAAAACGTTTGTGTCGAGAATCTTCGTGGACGACAGTATGCCGTACAACATCGCGAATTGATGCCCCTAATCAACTACGCAAGGCATAAAGCTCTGCTTTACAAGCCTCAGTGAAATCTTCCAGCGGATTATCCCAATGGATGCTGGTGCCTTCTAGGTGCTTTCGCATATCGTCGAACGTCTTGTTAGAGTCTGCGTATGCTCCAGTAACTTTTCGGATCACCTGTTCTGCGGCGTGGAGGACGGGACTGGAGGAGATTAGGCGCATCCGCTCCATGACCGCGTAAAGCCCCGCTAGAACGTCGGGCCCCTCGGCCTGTTTGCCCCATGCTTCTGTTAAACGTTTCGATGCCTCTATGATAAATTCTGCGTACAGCGTCTCCCGCTTAGCCGCCTCCTGTAGAAGCAGTTGGATTCGAAGCTGCCTGTGTTGTGTGAGCCAGGAAGCGGCGAAGGTTGAAACTCCACCGATTAGCGAGCCGATTAGTGCAGAAGTGGCGGATAATATTGCCGGGTCCATTGCACAGCCCCCGTTCTGACTTGTCACTCAAATTGTCCATAACTCCGACGGCAAGAAGCCCTAACAATCAGCGCCAGCCGACGGTTCCTGCTTTCGACTCTTCCGGCAATTCCGCAGCCTGTTTTGCTATCTCCAGGCAGGTCAGCAATTCAACGTAGCTGGGCGCACGATCGAGCCCAGCAAAATGCTCGCACTGACTGCGCTGTGCTGCGTTGTACCGGGTTCACTCGTGCTCGAGCCTGGTCCGTGCATCGTTTTCATCATGCTGGCACGCTGCAGCAGTCCCCCGCGGTAGGCCCACTGCGGCGGCCGGGCGGCAGGTACGCTCGACGTCAAATTTCGGCACCGTATCGGCGGCGAGAAGGACGTGCGAGACGGTCAAGATGATCGGCAATAGCGCAGGCATGATATGTCCTCCGCTGGCGCCAAGTTCCCAGTCTCACATTCCCAGCCGGATCATGTTGCAAGGCGCCGAATTTCCGCGAAGTAGCTCGCTGCTCCTGTGGCTCACGCTCGCGTTTTGCATCTCTACGTTCCTTTTCCGCAAAACGCCTGGAGTGAGTCAGGCAATATTCGGTTGGGGAGATTCCTGTGATCTTTCGGAACGCCGCCGAAAACGAACTCGTTCGGCTGAAGCCGAGTGCAAGACCGATTTCGGCAATCGACAATGCCGAACCTGCCAGCAGTGTTTTGCTTCGCTCGATCCGTTGTTGAATGACATAGCGATGCGGCGGTATTCCAAATGACCGTTTGAATGCGCGGCTGAAACAGTGTGAAGTTAGATAAACAAAACGTGCCAGCGCGTGGACCGTTATGGATTCGGCGATGTGCTTTTCGATGTAGGCCGCGACTACAAGTTGCTGCCACGCAGCGAGCCCACTCCTCGCTTGCACCCGGATCTTTCTGGCGTGAACGGGAAAGCGAGGTCGCTGATGCAAGTTCGTGATCATGCCGGATTGTCCTTTTGATTCAAGTCGAGAGGCGACGGTCGAGCATGCGAACCTATTGGCGGGTTCATTGCGCGAGAGCCGTCTACGCCTTCGCGGCAGGACGGTGGGGGCAGCCACCTGGGATCGATGTGGCGTCCTGTCCTCCCACGATGATCGCAATCGATGTCGAACCTGATTCGATGTTTCCACAACGAGTTCCTCACATTGTGTTGGTGGCCTGCAGACTCCCGCAGTGCTCGCCTGTCTCTCGCGTGACGCAAACATCGCGAATTGGGACGCCGCAGTCTATTGTGCGTGGGTCGTGCCGGATTCGCTTGTGGTTGGCGAGATTAAGCGATGGCTTAGAAACGACGCGGGACCGATAGACTTAGGAGCCGACTCCGCTTTTCTGGTGCGACCTTAAGATGTCCCGCTGTTCAATCATGTGCGAGCTAAGAGCGTAGCGGCTTTTCTGTTGCGAGGTTGAGGCGATCCGCCATTCGGCTGAGCTCCGGAAGCGAACGGGCCTTCATCTTTCGCATCAGGTGGGTACGATGCACCTTCACCGTGGATTCGGCGATGCCGATGTCGTTCGCAATCTGCTTGTTGAGGCGACCGGCCGTAACCTGGATCATGACCTCGCGCTCGCGGGAGCTAAGTGTCGCGAAACGCTCCCTGAGCGCAGCCAATGCCCTGTCGCTCTCCCGACGAGCACGATCGCGCGCGAGCCCGGCCTCCACAGCATCGAGGAGTTCCTGATCACGAAACGGTTTTGTGAGGAACTCAATGGCCCCCCCCTTCATCGCCTGCACGGTCATCGGGACGTCGGCGTGCGCTGTAATGAAGATGATTGGCACTTGCCTGTTCGCCGCGGCAAGATCACGCTGAAGCTCGAGACCGCTTCGCCCGGGCATTCTCACGTCGAGCACCAGACAAGTCGGTCCGTCCGACAGCTTGGCCTTGGAAAAATCGGCAACAGACGAAAATTGCTGGATGTCCAAGCCGACCGAGCGCAAGAGTCGCACGACCGAATCGCGAAACTCGGCATCGTCGTCGATGATCACGACGCTGGGCTTGGCTTCAGGCATCCCCAGACCATGCAAAATGGGCCGCCTTGTTCCTGCTGGAATGGTATTTATTCTACTCACAATCCGTTGCCACCAACAGCCCCCTACCTAAGCGAATAGTCGAGCGCATAAGCCATCGCTTAGGGCAGCCGGCATTGCTTTGTCGGGACGCTTCGCCGACATTAATAGCATGCAGCGCGGCATTTGGACAGCCACCGATACCGTGGGGCCAAACCAGTTGAACCGAAAATGGCGAAACGTACATTGATCTCGGTTGTCGAGGATGATCAGCCCTTTCGCGAATCCATGAGAAAACTCATGACCGCGCTGGGCTACACTGTCGAAGCGTTTTCCTCGGCAGCTGATTTTCTGGCATCACCCATATTGCCTGCAACCGGGTGCCTGGTCACCGACGTCCAGATGCCTGGAATGAGCGGGGTTGAGCTCCACAGACATCTCGTCGATAGGGGCCACGTGATTCCGACGATTCTCGTCACTGCCTATCCGGATGACATCACCCGAAACCGCGCCTTGAAGGATGGAGTGGTTTGTTACCTTAGCAAACCCGTGGATGATGAGCATCTGGAACGCTGCCTTCGTTCGGCTCTCGAGTCTGGAAAGCCGCATGAAGAGCACTCATGAACCCTGCGGGCTTGCAGGCAGAGTGAACTGAAATACCGCGCCCCGAGGCCGATTGGCCTCTGCCCACAGTCGACCTCCATGAGCGGTGATGATGGACCGGCAAATCGAGAGTCCCATTCCGATTCCAGCATTCTTTGTGGTGTAGAACGCCGCGAAAACCTTATCGAGACGCTCCGGATCAATTCCTGGCCCTGAATCTTGCACTGCGACCAACACATCGCTCGTCTGGCCCTGCTTGGTGCTGATCGACAACTCGCGCGCGTCCTCCTCGACTGAGCTCATCGCTTCCACGGCATTCAGGATCAGATTCAAGATGACTTGTTGCAATTGAACACGATCGCCGTGAACGAGCAGCGACCCCTTCAGAGTGGTACGGACCAAAACCCCATTCTTTGTGATTGCGCTCTGCACCATCTCGATAACCTCGTCGATCGCCTCGTTGAGGTCGAAAGGCTCGCTTCGTGGAGGCGCCTTCTGGATGTGATCGCGCATGCGATCAACGATGCCTTTGGCCCGATCGGCATCCCTGACAATGCAGGCGAGCGCCTCTTTGACTTCGGGCAGGTTTGGCGGGCTCATTTCCAAAAAGCGCATTCCTGCACGCGCATTGTTGCGGGCCGTGGCGATGGGGTGCAGGATTTCGTGAGCCAGCGAGGCGGCCAATTCGCCCATTATGCTCACACGATTCATGTGCGCGAGATTCGACTCCAACTGGCGAAGTCTCTCGTGCTCCTCTTGCGCGCGTTTACGTTCCGTCACATCGATGTGCGTAGCGACCATCTCGACGCGTTCTCCCTGCGCGGAGAGCATAGGCTGGCCCGTAGCTTCGATATATTTGACCGTTCCATCGGGAAGTACGATTCTGAACTCGAACGCAAGATCTCTCCTCGCATGCAAGGCCTCGTCGGTCGCCGCATTCACTCTCTCGCGATCATCTGGATGTATGCGTTGCAATACAGTTTCCCGGTCCGGAAGTCCCTGCAGCGGATCAAATCCCCATATCCGGTAACTTTCCTCTGACCAATAAACAGCCGCGGTGGCGTTGAAGGCCAAGGTCCCGGTGTGGCTCAGCCGCTGTGCCTCGGCCAGATAAGCTTCGCTGCGTCGCAGTGCCTCTTCTACCCTCTTTCGCTCGGTGATGTGCCGCCCCACGCCGCGGTAGCCGATGAAACGTCCCGATTTGTCAAATACCGGCAGCCCATAGACCGACACATAGCGCTTGCCACCGTCGGACGCAGGTCGCGCGAGCTCAAAATCTCGGAATGGCAGGTGGGCATCGAGCGTCTCGCGGTGCTTGCGCCAGGCCTCGGCGTCAGGCTCGAGGTAAGGCACTTCCCAGCGAGTCTTGCCGATCTCGGAGCCCGGCGCCGGCGCGTCAGCTAGCCCTTCAGCAAACACCTGGCGGATAAAGCGATGCTGCGCGTCGCTCTCCCAGTACACGTCGAAGGAGAATTGAACGATGGTCCGAAAGCGCTCCTCGCTCTCCCGCAGTTCATCCTCTGCGCGCTTGCGCTCGGAGATATCGCGCACCAAGCACAAATACCGGCGTCCGCCTTGCTCAAACTGGTTTAGGCGAACCTCCACCGGGAAAGAGGTGCCGTCCTTGCGCCGGTGGCGGGTCTCGAAAGTGATGGCTTCCCCGGCGACGGTGCGCTGCTTTAGACGTTGGATGGACGTACCGTCGAGACCGACATCGAAATCGCTTTTATGTTTGCCGATCAGTTCTTCCCTGCTGTAGCCCAGACCATGGCACGCTTGGCGGTTGACGTCGAGAATGGTCCAATCATCGTCAAGCAGCAAGAAGGCATCGGTCGCGTGATCCACGAAGATGCGGAAGCGCCCCTCGCTTGCGCGCAGCTCTTGCTCCGCCCGCTTGCGCTCGGTGATGTCGCGGTCCAGGGAAACGGCCAGCATTTGGCCCTCGTGCCAAAGCTCCCGAATGCTCACCTCGACGGGAAACACGGTTCCATCCTTTCGGCGATGACGACCATCATAGGTCACGATTTTCCCTCCCCGGAGACGCTCCCGGATGCGTTGCAGAAGCGCCGGTGTCAGATCCGGACCATAGTCGAACGCGGTCATCCCGATCAGTTCGTCGCGGCGATAGCCCAAGCTTTCGCACGCCTGGCGATTCACATCGAGAACGGTCGCATCCTCATTGTAGAGAAAGAACGCATCGGTTGCGTGGTCCACCACGGTGCGGAAGCGCGCCTCGCTCGCGCGCAGCTCGCGCTCGGCCTGTTTCAGCTCCGTGATGTCTTGCAGAACGCCAAACTTGCGCAGAGGTCGCCCCGAGCCGTCCCAGGTAACATCGCCCTGGCTGTGGACGATTCGCAGGGCCCCATCGGGACGCAGCACCCTATATTCCACGTCGTAGCGTGGACCCCCACGGCGTACGGCTGCCGCAGCGGCATCGGCTACTCTCGCTCTGTCCTCGGGGTGAATCAATTCCAGCCATGGCGCAACAGGCCGCATTCCCAAGATCCGGCCAACCTCGGCCGAAACAGTTACGCGATCGGTAATCAAGTCATGCTGCCACCAACCAACATGCGCAATTCGATGCGCCGTTTCCAACCGGAGATTGGTCTCGCCTAACTCTTCTTGCACGCGCCTAAGCTTCGTCGTTAGTGCGGTCACGACCAGCGATGTTGTGAGGAACATCGCGATCCTCAGAATATCGTCCGGATCATCAACGCGGAACTCGAACAATGGCGGCACGAAGAAGTAGTTCAGGCAGGCGACGGCGACGATTGATAGAACGACCGAGACGACAAAGCTGCCCAACAGCGAAACCAGCGCGATCCAAATCAGATAGGCTAAGGACGTCCTCCCGACGCCAAAGCCGATCTTAAAACAGACGAAGGTGATCAATGCTACGCCGGCAATACCCAGCAAAAACTGGGCGGCAACGGCGTGTAGTCGGGGTCTCTGCTTGTGTGTGATCTCCATCCCAACCACGCCCCGAACGATGCTCACACAGCTGCGGGGACGCGGACAGCGGCCCAATCCCCTCCGGTCTCTCGAGTATAGTGCTTCCGCTTGCGCGAGCCGAAGCGGCTAATCCGCGCAACCAGCAAGGAAGCATATGGTACGCTACTGGCGCTTTTAGGGGAAGATCTGCGGACCGTTGTCCGCACGCGTCGCGCTCTTCGTTCTTCCGCTGAACGCGTGAACTCCGTGTCGTGCCGAGCGTGCCTGACGTTTTGGGGCCGCCTGGCACCTCCCCCGCCGGATCATTCGGCCGGCTGCACATGGCTCGTCGCCGTGACCGTCGATTTCCTCTGCGTCTTCTCCCGCAGCGTCTGAAACACAACGTAAAGCATGGGGATCAGGAGGATACCGATGGTACTCGCCGCCAGCATGCCGACGAAGACTGGTGTGCTGACGCTGCGGCGGGCAATTTCCGAGGCGCCCTCCGCCCATACCAGCGGCGCCAGGCCGACGATGAACGCGATGGAGGTCATTATCACCGCGCGGAAGCGCAGCTTTGCGCCGAGCTCTGCCGCTTCCCTGATGCCCATGCCGCGCTCCCGCTGGTCCTTGGCAAACTCGACGATCAGGATGGCGTTCTTGGCCGCCATTGCGATCAGCACGACGAGGCCGATCTGGGCGTAGAGATTGAGCGTCAATTTGAATACCAGGACGCCAGCGAAGGCTCCCAGCACGGCGGTCACCACCGACAACAGAACAGGGACCGGGATCATCCAGCTTTCGTACAGGCCGACGAGAAACAGGAAGGCGAACAGCAAAGCCATTCCGAGCACGATCCCGGTCTGCCCGCCGGCCCTTTGCTCCTGAAACGCCGTGCCGGTCCATTCAAACCCGAAACCGGGCGCCAGCGTCTTCGCCGAGATGTCCGCCATGGCGGCGAGCGCCGTGCCGGAGGCAACGCCCGGCGCCGGAATGCCGTTGACGGTCACCGAGCGATAATTGTTATAACGCGTGATGACCTGAGGACCGGTGATGTTGCGCAGCGAAGCGATCGCCTGCAGCGGAACCATGGTGCCCTTGCTGTTGCGGATGTAGATCTGCCAGAGATCGGGCACATCGCGCCGGTTCCCCGCCTCGCCCTCCACATTGACCTGCCAGGTTCGGCCGAACAAATTGAAATTGTTCACGTAGTAGCTGCCGAGCGTCGCCTGCAAGGTGGTAAATACGTCATTGATGGTAAGCCCCAGCGACTCGGCTTTTGCGCGGTCGATGTCGAGATAAAGCGAGGGCGCGGCTGCACCATACGTGGTGAACACCTGGGCGAAGCGGCTATCCTGCTTTGTGACGTCGATGAGTCCCAGGACCACGCTTCCTATGGTGGCCGGATCTGCACCCTCGAAACTCTCGAGCTGGTATTCGAAACCGCCGGTCGTGCCCAGACCGATGACCGGCGGCAGGTTGAACGGCAGGACGGTCGCGGTGCGGAGCTGCAGGCCGGCGCCGAACGTCTTGGCGATCAGGGCCTGAGCCGAATCCACGGCCTGCTTGCGGTCTTCAAACGGCTGCAACACGGCCACCATGAAGGCGGTGTTGCTGGATGAGAACGAATCGAGGAACGAGTAGCCGATGATGGAGACCGTGTCCTTAACCTGCGGCATGGATTTCAGGACAGCTTCGACCTGTCCGACAACCTCGCTGGTGCGCGCGACGGAGACACCGTCCGGCAGCTGCACCTGCACGAAAAAGGCGCCCTGGTCCTCCTCGGGCAGGAAGCTCGTGGGCGTCACGCGTGCCAAGCCGCCGACGCCAAGCCCGAATGCGACGACGAGCACGACCCCAAGTACCGAGAACCGCAGAAGCTTGCGGACGACCAGGGCATAACCGTCGCGCACCCCGTCGATCCCTCGGCTGATGTAACCCATCAGGCCGCGGCGCGGGCCGGAGTGTCGCAGGAACAGCGCACACAAGGCGGGCGACAACGTGAGCGCGTTGAACGCCGAGATCAGCACCGTTGCGATGATCGTCACCGCGAATTGCCGAAACAGCACGCCCGAGATCCCGGCGATGAACGCGACCGGAACGAAGACCGAGAGCAGCACCAGCGTGATGCCAATGATCGGCGCCGTGACTTGCGTCATGGCCTTCTTGGCGGCGTCCGCCGGAGAGAGATCCGGCTCTTCTTCCATCACGCGCTCAACGTTCTCCACAACGACTATGGCGTCATCGACCACGATGCCGATCGCAAGCACCATCGCCAGGAGCGAGACGGTATTGGCCGAATAGCCGAACGCCACCAGCACCATGAAAGCGCCGATGAGACTCACAGGAACCGCAATGACCGGAACGAGGGTGGCGCGCAGCTGTCCAAGGAACAGAAACACCACGAGCGCGACGAGGACAAATGCCTCGAACAAAGTTTTCAGCACCTCATGGATAGTGTCGTTGATGAAAACCGTCGTGTCGTAGGTCGCTCGTGCCTGCAGTCCCTCCGGAAAACGAGGGCGCACCTTGTCAAGCGTTTCCTTCACGGCTGCGGCAGTCGCAATGGCGTTGGCACCGGGGGACAGAAAGATTCCGATCGTCACCGCCGGATGGCTGTTGAGGCGGCTGAAGTTGTCGTCGTTCATGGCGCCCAGCTCCACCCGCGCCACGTCTTTGATGCGCAACGTAGACCCGTCAGCGTTGGCGCGCAGCACGATGTCGCCGAACTGCTCCGGACCGATCAGCCGACCTTGAGTCTGCACATTCACCTGGATCTGCTGATTGTCGGCAATCGGACGTGCGCCGATGCGGCCGATCGACGCCTGGACATTCTGGCTTTGGATGGCCTTGATGATGTCGGATGGGGCAAGATTGAGGCTTCTCAAGCGCACCGGGTCGAACCAGATCCGCATCGAGTAATCGAGCCCACCGAACAGTTTGGCCTCCCCTACGCCCGACGTGCGCGACAACTCGTCAAGGACGTTGATGATCGCGAAATTGGTGATGAAAAGCGGGTCGTATTTGCCGCTTTCGTCATAGAGATTCACGAACTGCAATATCGAGGACGATTTCTTCTGGACCTTGATTCCCTGCAGTTGGACCTCCTGCGGCAGCTGCGAGATGATCGTCTGCACGCGATTGTTGACATTGACCGTATCGATGTCGGGATTGGTGCCGAGTTCGAAACTTACGGCGAGCGTATACGAGCCGTCATTGCCGCTCGTGCTCTTCATGTAGATCATCTTGTCGACGCCGACGATCTTGGACTCCAGCGGCTGCGCCACCGTCGCCTCGAGCACCTCCGCGGACGCGCCAGGATACCTCGTGGTGACCTCGACCTGGGGCGGCACGATATCGGGGAGCTGCGCGACCGGGATCCGGGTGAGGGCCAGGAGTCCCCCGAGTGTGATGACGATCGAGATGACGATCGCTAGGCGTGGCCGGTCGATGAAGATTGAGGAGATCATTGGTGTCAGCTCCTGCTAGCGATGGACGTTGCGGGCGCGGGTGTCACCGGCGCGTTGGGTCGCGCCCGTTGAAGTCCCTCGACGACGACCTGCTCTCCCTCCTTGAGGCCATCAACAATGCCAGCCGCCTCCGGCGTCACCTGGCCGAGACGCACCCGGCGCTGCCGGGCGATATTCTGATCGTCCACGACATACACGTAACTGCCTTGCTGATCGGCGAGGACGGCGGCGCGCGGCACGGCGATGACCCGCTTCGGCTGCACGGATTCAAGAAGCACGGTCACGAACTCGTCGGCCACAAGCTCGCGAAGGTTGACACCGCCCGCCGTCTGCTGCCCCAGGACGGGATTCGAAATGACCCCGCGGAGAAGGAATGTGTCGGTATCCTGTGCGATCGCGTTATTGATGAAGTCGAGCTTCCCTGTCTGGCCATAGACCCTCCCGTCCGGAAGGCGAAGTCGGATCTTCACCGCATCGAATCCGCCCTTCTCGGAATACTCTTCGCGCAACTCGAGGGCGCGGCGCGTCGGGACCGAAAAGACCACGTACATCGGGTCCTGGCTGACCACCGTGCTCAAGGCGCCGGATGTCTGGCCGACCATGCTGCCCACGGTCACCGATGCACGCCCGATGCGGCCATCGATCGGCGAGTGGATCTCGGTATAGCCAAGATCGATCTGTGCGCGTTCGAGCTGTGCCTGTGCTGATTGCAGCTGCGCCGCCGCGACGCGCTGGGTTGCTTGCGCGCTGTCGAGGGCCTGCTTGGTACCAGCATTTTTCTCGAGCAGTTCTTGCTTGCGCCAAAGCTCGATGTTGCTGTTCTCGAGCTGCGCCTTGGCTTGCGCGACCGCCGCCTCCTGGACGTCGACCGCTGCCTGGAACGGCGGGCGCTCCAGCGTGTAAAGCGGATCGCCCTTCTTGACGTCGGTACCATCCGTGAAAAGCTGCTGGTCCAAAAAGGCGGTCAGGCGCGCTATGATGTTGACGCTGTTCATCGCCTCAATACGGCCGTTGAATTCGTAGCTGTCGGTCATCGGCCGACGTTCCACCTTGATCACTCCGACCACTGGCGGACCGGAGGGTGAAGGCTGTGCCATCGCAGAGGGGGCGGCCCATATGACGGCCAAGAGCGCCGCTCCAACCAACAATGAACGTGCCGTCGGGTTCATCTTTTGCACGAGCGATACGGACCTGCGGATGCCGCCTTCTCGCTCGGCGGCCGGCTTCGACTCGGGTGAGCCCGCCGCATGAATTTCGCTGAACGCGATATCTGCAAATGTCGCCAGCGCGAACAAGTTCATAGATGTTTCCTTTCCGTGCCTGCCAGCCTCACGCCCCACGAAGCGCTTGATTTGGATTTCACAGTTCACCGGCGGTGGTTCTCATTCGATGAGATTGGTTCAGTTAGGTGGAGTAGCGCGTAAGCATTTTTTCCAGCACCTAATTTGATGATTTCGCTGTAGCCGTCCATTGGCCACGGGTCGGCTTCCGTTAATCCAACGAGGAGAGAGCTAGTACTTTGGCTTAGCGTGCTTGAAGGTCCGGAGACCCGGTTTCAGATGCATTCTTTCCGGAAAGGGTGGCGCATAATCCAATGAGGAAAGATCTGGTGGCACAATGACCTGTCAACACGCGTACTGCCGTCAACCTAAGTAGGAGTTGGCTCAACGAAAACGTCAGGCCGATCGACCTGCGTAGAATGGAGCTACCGCTCTACTGAACTAACATTACGGGCATCTGATCAAGAGGGCAGAAACTGGGTGGTAGGCCCGCCCCAGGAAACGTTGAAATGAGTCCATTCTTGAAATCGCATGTCTTCAGAGCGTTGTTCGCCATCCCTTCTCGGGGCCGCGTCCTCGATGCGATGGCGCAGCGGTGGCGCCGGCTCACGGGCTTGCTGTTCGATCCATATCGGCCCGAACTGCACTACATGCGTGGCCCCGGCCCAAAATGGCGAGAGAAACACGCGCGGACCGGATTCGCGAGGTAAAGGCTTCAGTCGCGGAACGATGGAAAGGTTCCAAACCGATGACCTCCACTCAATACGTTACCAATATGGCGCGCACCTTTATGGCCGCAGAAATGGTCATGGCGGCGGTAAATCGCGGAGCAACCTTGGCTGCTCGTGCGCGAGCTGAGAAAGTCCTTGACGACTATTTTGCCCTTGTTGAACTGGCGGTCTCTTGGACAGAGCACAATCCGCTTGATCGACGCTTCTGATCCGAGCGCCACATGTCCAGCAAGCAAACGAGGACATGCACCATTGACAAATGAGAGCAGCATTATCGTTAAGAGCGTTCCCTATGACGTGAGCAGATCTTTTGGATTGGTCATCATGGTTTCTCTTATTACGGACCTGAAACTTAGCGGTTACTCTGCTGCGATTTCAGCCTTGGCAAGGTTTGCTGAACGCGATTCCTCGGCCTCCGGGGCGTCTCTCACAATTGTGCTTGCCCTATGCGCTCGCTTACGAATGCGCTTTTGGCAATTCCTGCTGGAAACGTGGTGGGACTTCTACCGCCCGGAATTCCATTGCGTCCGCGGCCCAGGGCCTAAATGGCGCCAAAAGCACAACCTTCTTGATCCTGTCGCTGGCCCGCCAGTCGGTAACCAGCGACAAACAAGAGGGATACCAATGAGCAAAGCGACCACCTCCAAATCCGACGCAACAGCAAACAATCACCGTGCCCGAAATTCTGCCACCAAGTGTCTATCCAGTGTGCTTTGCGTTTTTTGTGTTTTCGTTTTTTGCATTACAGCGGCTCATGCCCAAGCAGACATTGACGAGCCCTTTGGACTTTCCACCTTTCCAGCGGCAGAAACAGCAATGGCAGCAACGTGGAAAGCACTGCTGGTCGAGATCAACAATGATCTTTCAATCGTCGCCAAGTGTCGCGAACAATCCGTGTCGTGTTCTTCGCCTGCCGCCATCGGATTTGTGAGCATCGCAAAAGAAGGCGAACGACATGACGGGCCGGCTCTGATTGGGCACCTTAATCGAGCAGCAAACTTTGCAATCAGGCCACTCGATACGGCTCACGCAGATGACGAATGGAGATCACCCCTGGCAATCCTCGCAAGGAGCAGTGGCGACTGCAAACACTATGCAGTACTAAAGTACGCAATGCTCCGAGAGCTCGGCGTTTCACCTGACGCCCTGAAGATTATCGTTGTTGAGGTTAGATCAATTCACCAGCTGCACGCTGTACTTTCGGTTCGGGCTGAGAAAGGCCGCTGGTTACTTCTTGATAATCGCACGCTGATGCTGATTGAAAGCTCTATGGCGCTCGATTACTATGATCCTTTGTACGAGCTAGATCAGAACGGAGTCAGACAATTCGCGTCGTCACCCCGCTCTCCCCAACTAGATGGTTTCGCATCAAGGAGCCGGAGCCTGCGATGAAGGACATTCAAAAAATCCGATTCGTGGGAATCGCGAACAGATCTGCCGACTGATGCGCCACATCGGCACGAAATGGAAAATGCATAGGAGCGAAATATGAGAGAAGTTTTGAGTCTCGCCACGTTTGCCCTCGGGGTATTATGCTTTGTCGCGTTCGTGACCGCGGTAAAGCCGAATGCGTTTGCAGCAGCCGAGGCGCCGAACAAGCCTGCCCATTGCCAAACGGATGACTCGCGGACGCGGGGATGCGGTTTGCACGTCTTTGCCGCTGCATCAGGCTTCGGGCAGCGGTGGTGACAGGCGGCAGAGGGTCGACGTCTGCTTAGACCCGCAATGGGTGACACTTTTTATAATGGGATTTCAATAAGCCACGAGCGGGCGGATCCGCGAGGATCAACGCATGGTGCACGACCTCTACCTGGTCCAAATCAAGTCGCCCAGTGAATCCAAAGGTTCCTGGGACTTCGTGAAGCTGGTGGCCACGATTCCTCCCGACCAGGCCTTCCGACCGCTTGACCGCAGCAAATGCAGGTTGGTTGATAAGTAGAAACAACGGCGAGACACGCAGCACGAATCCCGTTGAACAAAGGAGTGGCCGGGTCAGTGTGTCCCGGTAGATTGCGCAGGGTGCACCGCTGTAACGTTGCTGCTGGCGAGAAAGCGTCCCACTATATAACCGAAGGTCAGCGCCGGCCCCAGCGTAATGCCAGCCGCTGGATATTCACCTTTCATCACCGAATTCATGTCGTGCCGCGGGCGAGGAGCCGTCATGCAATTCGGGTCTCCTACCTGCTCAACCTATCCATGCATATCCAGAACCACGCGCCCTTCGATCGCGCCGGCATGCATGCGCGAGAACACGTCGTTGATTTTCTCGAGCCGCTCGGTGGCGACAGTGGCACGCACCTTTCCCGCACCGGCGAAGGCAAGTGCCTCCTGCAGGTCGAGCCGGGTGCCAACGATCGAGCCCCGCACCGTAATGCCGTTCAGCACCATGCCGAAGATCGGCAGCGGAAAGCTGCCAGGCGGCAATCCATTGAGCGAGATAGTGCCGCCGCGTCGGACCATGCCGAACGCTTGCTCGAAGGCATTCGGTGAAACGGCCGTGACCAGCACGCCGTGAGCGCCGCCGATCTCCTTCTTAAGGTAGGACACCGGATCGGTCGACTTGGCATTGACCGTTACCGTCGCACCAAGGCGCTTGGCCAGGGCGAGCTTCTCATCATCGATATCGACCGCGGCGACGTTGAGGCCCATCTCCCGGGCGTATTGCACCGCCATATGGCCGAGGCCGCCGATGCCGGAGATCACCACCCAGTTGCCAGGCTTGGTGTCTGTGACCTTGAGGCCCTTGTAGACCGTGACTCCGGCGCACAGGACCGGAGCAATCTCGCCATCGGAGATATAATTCATTCTAGTGAATCCACCGCCGGCGGATGGGGCTTGCACCCACTGGAAAGCGCCGCCTTTGCACGGCGCACGCCACAAGCAGACATCGTGTCTACTCGATCACCTCGTCGGCGCGCGCGAGCATCGCCGGTGATGGATTGATGCCCAGCGCCTTGGCGGTCGTTACGTAACGTGTGCCGTGACGGCGAAAGAAGCCTATCGCGCGTCTGTTAAACGATTCCTACAGCTAGAAGGCCGTGGTCAGGGTCAAACTCTTGTGGAGGGATTTGTAATGATCGAGCTGTTCCATGGCACGATCAAGTTCTTGGCCGATCGAAATCTTCGCCAAGTTATCCTGCAATACGTCGATGCGGGCCATTAGGTCAGTAAGATCAAAATCCTCAACTGTTGAGGCAGCGTCCGCAAGAATGGTGAGTTCCTCTTTCGAAAATTCGGCCAGCCCTCCTAGCACTACAAATCCCTGCTGGGTGTCAGCGGCTCTAATTACTACAATTCCCGGGCGTAGCGCTGAAACGATCGGCGCATGGCCGGCCAGAACGCCGAAATCGCCTTCCAAGCCCGGCAAGTCGACCTGATCTACCTCGTCTGAAAACAAGAGCTTTTCCGGCGACACAAGGTTTGCTTTGAAAGTTGACATTGTACTTTCCCAATCGCTCTAATCTTGTGTAGAATCTTGGCTCACACGACGTCGAGGCAGCCGACGGGCAGACATTCGGCTCGGTACCCGGCCGCGCATTGGAACCACTCATTGACATCATGAAGCCCTGCAAAGGCCAAGGCAAGTATCACAACGACGGCTGCGATTGGAGGATGCTATGTCCGTGGAAAGTATTCTGAGAAAAAAGGGAACCGACGTGGCAACAATAGCCCCGGAAGTTAGCGTCAAGAGAGCGGCTGATTGGCTGCGTGCAAAAAGTATTGGCGCTCTCGTGGTAACGCGCGGCGACGCAGTTCTTGGTCTCATTTCTGAACGTGAAATCGTTCACGCGATTTCTCGCTACGGCGAGACTGCCACATCGATGTCTGTGAGCGACATCATGCGACATGGCGTAATCACCTTATCCCCGGCCGAAACTGTCTCTCACGTGATGGACCTGATGACCCGCCACCGCGTGCGCCACATGCCGGTGGTCCATGACGGCAAGCTCGCCGGTATAATTAGCATCGGCGACGTGGTCAAACATCGTCTGGACGATCTGGAACTCGAGACCAACGTCCTGCGCGATGCCTACATTGCTGCACGTTAACGCTGGACTGTCAGCTGAGCTTGAGCTTAGCCGTCCCGCGCCGCCGGTGCGCGTCGCCCCCTTCGCGGGGGCGTGGATTGAAACATGTCGAGCGTCTCGCGGATACTCTCCGAGATCGAGTCGATGCGGACTTCAAGGTGTCGCGGCGTAGCTTCGCGGCGGGTCCGGGCTAGGGAAATCTATCGCATTTTTCGTCACCGCCCTGCTCGACCGGGGCCGGGGGCCGCGCCCCGCAGAGCCACGCCGGCGAGGACGGCGGCGATATCTGCATCACTATCCGGCAGATCGTCGAGGACATGCCACTCTTGTACTTTGCGCCCGCGATGCAAAAATTGAACTCGCCGGTTTGGCTGGTGGATCCCCATGATGGCGCCAGCGCCTTTTTAATTGGGGAACGGGGCTTGTCGATTTCTATCGCTCTGTTGAGGGTTGGCGCATCCTAGCAGCGACAGTTCACCTCAGCGCCGCGCCGGGACAGTGACGGTCGCGGTAGGGACGAGGATTTCTCCTCGCCCACCGGGTCACCGGAGGCGGTCGCCCGCCTCCGGTTCCCACAGAACGTAGCGTGCGGATTTACCGCACTACGCTCTTCGGCAGTTGGTTCACAGCACTGCTAGCGCCTGCAGCCTCCCGCATGGGAGGCGCAGTTTTGGTGTCAGCAACGGTGTCCGCTCTTTGATTTGGTTGAAGGCGTCCCCAAGTGAGGCGACGGCTTGCCCAGCTGCGGCTGCACAACATCTTGCGCCAGTAACGCTCGACGACCCGACAGACTTTTACGAGGCTCCGGAGATTTCCGGCGACGCCGTAATAGGCATAGTGGCCGCGCAGGACGATGTTGATTTCACCGGCCTGGTCGCTGATTTTATAATGCCGTATTCGCCGCATCAGCTCTTGCAGAGACAGGAGGCTGCGCTTTAGCCGAGATTTCTCGGTACGCATCCCAACCTTGAAGTTGCCTTTTTGGTTTCGCGAGCAATAGAGCGTCAGGCCCAGAAAGTAGATTGTTTCCGGGCGGTTCCTGCCGCGCTTGCCCGCGTGTTTCTGCGCGAACCGACCGAACTCGACCAGTTTGGTCTTGGTCGGCTCTAGAGCAAGGCCGAATTTCCCCAACCGGAGACGCAGGGCGTCCTGCACGCGGAGGGCATCCGATCGGTATTGGAAACAGATCACAAAGTCATCGATGTAGCGCACCAGTCGGGCTTCGCCCCGCAACCGGCCCTTCACCACGCGTTCAAACCAGAGGTCGAGAACGTAATGAAGGTACATATTGCTCAACAGCACGCTAATCGATCCACCTTGCGGGGTTCCCTGTTCGCTCGGACGAACCGCTCCATCTTCCAGGACGCCCGCTTTCAACCAACGCCGGATCAAGCTGATCAGGCGCGGATCGCCTACCCGATATTCGACAAACCGGAGGACCCAATCATGATTGAGACTCCCGAAGAAGTTCTTCAAATCCGCCTCCAGCACCCAGCCGATCATGCCGCCGGCGATGACCTCATTGAGGGTCGCCAAGGCGGGATGGGCGCTGAGCTCCGGCCTGCCGCCGAACGAGCAGGGCAAGAAGTCCTGCTCGTAGATGGCGGACAGCACCTCAGCCGTGGTGCGTTGGAGCGCCCGGTCGGCGACAGTTGGAACCCCGAGGGGGCGCTTCTCCGTCTTGCCAGGCTTGGGGATATAGACCCGCCGAATGTTAGGCGCGCGATATCCCTGGCGGTGGATGGATTGGAGCACCGGCTCTATCCAGCCCTCGAAGCTCTCCTTCGCCGCCTCCACCGTCTGACCATCCACCCCGGCGGCGGATCGCTTCGGAATCTCTGATAGATTCTCCAGCACCCGGTCGCGCGTGATGTGATGGGCCAGCGAGGTGAAGCGGAGATTTGGCTCCCTTCGAGCTTTCACTGCTATCTGTTCAAGTTTCGTTTCCATGGTCAGCTGATCTTCTCTTTGAATAGAAGGCCGTAACTCCCGTTGCATGGAGCCCATGTCGCCCAAGAACAATTCAACTACCGCTGACCGCTTCCCCAGGTGGCCGGCTCTCCCGTCCTCGGAGTACTATCGGTCAGTCTGACTTCCACCCGGTCATCAGACCCTTCTCACCTCTTCGGCTTGGCAGGTCCTACAAGCTTGCGCCTGAACCGGATGGATTTCCCTTGTTCACGTTGCTTCCTTTGGTTGCATGCTGGCGGTACGAACCCCGGGAGCATCTCAGGCCGCTGGCGTTGGCGCGGTCTTTGGTTCCGCCTTCCCCATTACGGGATAGGGTCAGAAACTCCGATCACGATCGATTTCGGGGCTATTTTCCCGTTCACTTCATTCCGGCCTACAACCTCCCTGTCTACGCTTCGCAGCGGCCGTTACCGGACGCCACGCAAGACTCGGTTCGCGGCTGCTCGCTAGGCTTTGCCGCGGCCGTCATCGCAGACGGCAGACTTCAACGCGCTTGCAAGGCGCAACCCGCACAGATCCCGGCGTGCGCTGCTAACGCACCGGGCTCCTCCCTCGGGTTCTGGCGTCGAAGGGGTGACAAGGCAGCGGGTGTATAGTTCTGATTGGCGGAAAGAAGCGGGCGGCGAACTGGATGAACCTCTCCCAGCTGAGGCGTGCCGTTTGGCTGCGCCGCTTGAGCGATGCGAGCCAGAGCCGCTTCACCTTGTTGAAGAACCACCACAGGCTCGGGTGGTTATCGGCTATCAGTCGAATGTCCGACAAAAGAAAGACCGCCTCGCGGCGGTCTCTCCGAATCCAATCAGCACTTGGTCAAGCAACTCGCTTGAACGCCTCCTGCGCCATCTGATTGGCGCGATCGAATGCAGCGCGCGTTTCCGTTAAAGCAGCCATAAGTGCGGACCATGACTGGGTCCCCGCCTCGTTCAACTTCTGGAGTTTTTTCTCCGCCTCGGCGGCATCGGCGTTCATACGATTTACGGCGGCGTCGATTTCGCTCCGACGCTTAGCAGCGAATTTTTTGGCATCGATGCCAAGCTGATCGGCCGCTTCGCGCCACGCTTTCAATTGGGCGTCGGCTTGAACCTTGAACGTCGCCTGTTGGTGCTCGATTTTTTTGCCGAAGCTCTCGACATATTTCTTGACCTCGGCCTCGAACGAGCGCCAGTCAGCTTCTAGTTTTGCCTTTGCCTGAATCCAAGCGGACTCGTTAGCTTCCGACTGCTTCGTAATCGTTTCCCGGAAGTCATCGCGCTGCTTACGCAGGTCAGCCAGAACCTTGTTGGCCTTGTCGCGGGCATCGGACTGCACCTCGGCGAGCTTCCCTTCAAACGACGTCACTGCGGCGTCCATTTCATCGAGACGCTCCTTGGCCCAATTTGTAAAGAAGTGGATATTGCTTTGCGTAGCCATTGCTCATCTCCATGAATTTCGAAATGGTGCTGCCCACCCATCTTGCTGATTAACATGCCGCGCCAAACCATTTTTGATGTGGGTCAACGTCAAACCTCAGAATGATCTTGGTCTGACCGGACAAGCCATGATTAAATTGGGCCGCGCTTGATCTAAATCAACGACCATCGCCGACGCGCGCCTAACCTGCGGGCAATGCCGCGGCTGTCGATCGCGCTGATCTGCATCTCCTTCGAGCACCCGCCTTGCCGTGTCGGGCGAAGGTGTCGACATCGACTGACCACGCGGGCTTCGCAAGCAGAGCGGCGCGGTGAAGTACCGAGGGGACATCGTGATTGCCCGGAACGGTTAGTTCACGCCAGTGAAGGAAACCATGGTATGGCCCCACGCCCAATTTCAAATTGTGCAAGGTTCACCACCCGATTTGACCTCGTTCGACCTTGCAGCGCTCGGCAGTAAAAATGTCGAAGAGTAAGAAGAGCTAATCCGTGTTCAGACGCAGCTTTTTAAGGAGCTGCAGCAGTTAGATGACCTGGATCAGGAGGCAATGATGGCTGACAAAGAGCGGGCATTGATGGATGCGTACTGGCGGGCCGCCAACTACCTGTCGGTCGGCCAGATCTATCTCTATGACAACCCGCTGCTAAAGCAATCGCTCACCAAGGAACACATCAAGCCCCGGCTCCTCGGCCACTGGGGAACGACGCCAGGCTTGAACTTCATCTACGTTCACCTGAACCGGGTGATCAAGAAGCACGACCTCGACATGATCTACATCACCGGCCCCGGGCATGGCGGTCCCGGTCTGGTCGCCAACGCCTACCTCGAGGGGACCTACAGCGAGGTCTATCCGAACATCTCTCCCGATGAAGAGGGCATGAAGCGCCTGTTCAACCAATTTTCCTTTCCTGGCGGCATTCCGAGCCACGTTGCACCGGAGACTCCCGGTTCAATTCACGAAGGCGGCGAACTCGGCTACGCCCTCTCGCATGCCTACGGGGCGGCCTTCGACAACCCCGATTTGATCGTTGCCTGCGTTGTCGGCGACGGCGAAGCGGAGACTGGACCGCTGGCAACGAGCTGGCATTCCAACAAATTCTTGGACCCGGCGACCGACGGGGTGGTGTTGCCGATCCTGCACCTGAACGGGTACAAGATTGCCAATCCCTGCATTCTCGCCCGCATCAGCCATGAGGAGCTGGAGCAGCTGTTCCGCGGCTATGGCTACACGCCGTATTTCGTCGAGGGGGATGAGCCGGGAAAAAATGCACGACCTCATGGCCGCCACTCTAGATAGGGTCGTCGGCGAAATTCAGCGCATCAAATCGGACGCATGTCGAAAGGGTTTCAGCGAGCGTCCCCGCTGGCCGATGATCGTGCTTCGCACACCCAAGGGCTGGACGTGTCCGAAAGAAATCGATGGCAAGCGCACCGAGGACTACTGGCGCTCGCACCAGGTGCCGATGGGCGAGATGCATGAGAATGCGTCCCATGTACGCATTCTAGAACAGTGGATGAAGAGCTACCGACCTGCGGAGCTCTTCGACGACAGCGGCCGCCTCCGACCCGAGTTGGCCGACCTCGCACCTCGAGGTACCCGCCGCATGAGCGCCAACCCGCACACCAATGGTGGCTTGCTCCTGCGTGAACTGCGGCTGCCGAGCTTCCGCGATTACGCTGTCGAGGTGACCGCACCCGGCGCCGTTACGGCCGAGTCCACGCGGGTGATGGGCCGGTTCTTACGCGATGTGATGAAACTGAACATGGAGCAACGAAATTTCCGCCTTTTCAGTCCCGACGAGAATAACTCGAATCGATGGCAGGATGTGCTCGAGGTCACCAATCGTGCCTGGGTCGCGGAAACCCATCCCTGGGATGATCACCTGGCCCCTGGCGGGCGGATCATGGAGATGCTCAGCGAACACCAATGCCAAGGCTGGCTCGAGGGCTATCTCCTGACCGGCCGGCACGGCTTCTTCTCTTGCTACGAGGCGTTCATCCACATCATCGATTCGATGTTCAACCAGCACGCCAAGTGGCTCAAGGTGTGCAACCACATTCCCTGGCGGCGACCGATCGGCTCGCTGAACTATCTCTTGTCGAGCCATGTCTGGCGCCAGGACCACAACGGCTTCAGCCACCAGGACCCGGGATTCATCGACCACGTCATCAACAAGAAAGCCGAAGTCATCCGCGTCTATCTGCCGCCCGACGCCAACTGTTTACTGTCGGTCACCGACCATTGCCTCCGCAGCCGGAACTACGTCAACGTCGTTGTCGCGGGCAAGCAGCCCGCTCCTCAGTGGCTGACGATGGACCAGGCGGTCAAGCACTGCGAGGCTGGCCTCGGCATCTGGGAGTGGGCCAGCAACGACCAGGGCGGTGAGCCCGATGTCGTGATGGCCTGCTGCGGTGACGTGCCGACGCTAGAGACCATGGCCGCTGTCGACCTCCTTCGAAGGCACGCGCCCGAGCTGAAGGTCCGCGTCATCAATGTCGTCAATCTGATGAAGCTGCAGCCAACGACCGAGCACCCGCACGGCCTGCCGGATGGCGATTTCGATGCGCTGTTCACCGTCGACAAGCCGATCATTTTTGCCTTCCATGGCTACCCGTGGCTGATACACCGGCTGACCTACCGGCGTACGAACCACCGGAACATTCACGTGCGCGGCTACAAGGAAGAGGGCACGACCACGACACCGTTCGACATGTGCGTGCTGAACGATCTCGATCGCTTCCACCTCGTGAGCGATGTGATCGACCGCGTGCCAAAGCTCGGACCGCGGGCCGCTTACGCTAAGCAGGCGATCCGGGACAAGCTCATCGACCACAAGGAGTACATCGCCCGATACGGGGACGATATGCCCGAGATCACCGGCTGGAGATGGGGGCAGGAGGCGGCTTCCGCGGTGGTTCGTTCGACAGCCGCCGATAATGTATGACCCTGCTGGCGGGAGGAGAACGTGAACGTGTTCGCAATCAGGCACGGGGAGACGGCCTGGAGCCGCAGTGGCCAGCACACGGGTACGACGGACATTCCGTTGACCGACAACGGCCGCCGGCTTGCCAAGCGGATGCGGCCGGTACTCGCGGCCGAAGCCTTTGCGCTGGTTCTCTGCAGCCCGATGCAGCGAGCACGAGAGACCTGCGAGCTGGCAGGCTTGGGAGATAAGGCCGTCATCGACTTTGATCTCGTCGAGTGGAATTACGGGGAATACGAGGGGCTGACGCCCGAGCAAATCCAGGAGATCGCGCCGGGCTGGTTGATCTTCCGGGATGGATGCCCGGGCGGCGAGACGCCGGAGCACGTCGGTGCGCGCGTGGACCGGGTGATCGCCCGGTCGCGCGCGATGGAGGGCGACACCGCGTTGTTCGCGCACGGGCACGTCCTGCGCGTGTTCGTGGCGCGCTGGATCGGGCTGCCTCCGGGCGGAGGTCAACACTTTCTGCTGAATACGGGCACCCTGTGTGTGCTGGGCTACTACGGCAAAATACCGGCCCTAGGGATTTGGAACGGACCTCTCCTCGACTAGATCGCAGCGAGGTCAGTTGTGCGCTCAGGTCCGTGAGTAACAGGAGAGCGATTCATGCCGCGGCCTGAGAGCAAGCGCGTCAACCGTGACCAGTACGACGCCGTTCTTTTTGATCTCGACGGCGTAATAACGAACACTGCCACTCTCCACGCGACGTGTTGGAAGCAGATGTTTGACGAATACCTTCGGGAGCGAGCGGAACAGAAAGGGGAGGTATTCCGCCCCTTTGATCTCGCCACGGACTACCGGCTCTACGTGGATGGAGAGCTCCGTTTCGACGGCGTTCGTGACTTTTTGAGATCACGCCGTATCCAACTGCCTGAGGGAACCCCTGACGACCCTGCAGACGTCGAAACCGTGCACGGACTCGGGAATCGCAAGAACGAGCTGGTGAACTGTGCCATCGCGGAGCTGGGCGTGGAGCCTTACGCCGGAACCGTCCAATTCATTCATCAACTCCGCCGGGATGGGTTCAAAATTGCCGTCGTGACCTCCAGTCAAAACTGCGATGCCGTCCTGAGGGCGGCCAAGTTAGACGACCTGTTCGAAGTGCGGGTCGACGGCAATCTGATCCAAGCACAGCGACTTGCCGGGAAACCGGCCCCGGACACGTTCTTGATAGCTGCAAAGCAGCTCGGTGTTGAGCCGATACGGACAGTGGTCATCGAGGATGCCATTTCCGGAGTTGAGGCCGGCTCCAATGGGAAGTTCGGGCTTGTGATCGGCGTCGCACGCAAGGGAAATGCCGAGGAGCTGAAGCGTCATGGCGCGCATCTGGTGGTCGACGACTTGGGCGAACTGGTCGAGTGACCAACGCCTCGCGCTGACGTGGGAGGAACAGCCCGATGCTGCACCATGAACGCCTCAGGCCGCCATCCCATGATTATCCGGCCGATGAGTGGAACGTCATCGAAAAAACGTTTCACCCTGAATTCCTGGCCCAGTCGGAAACGATGTCGGCGCTCGGCAACGGATATCTCGGCATGCGCGGGTGCCCGGAAGAAGGGGGCCCCAACGCCGAGAATGGCACTTTTATCAATGGGTTCTATGAAACACGCCCGATTGTCTATGGCGAAGAAGCTTATGGTTTCGCCAAAACTGGCCAGACGATCTGCAACGTGACCGGCAGCAAGATCATCAAGCTCTTCGTTGATGACGAGCCGTTCTGGTTGCCCAATGCGCGTTTGTTAAAATACGACCGGCGGCTCAACATGAAGTCCGGGACGCTCGACCGGGAGATCCTTTGGGAGACGCCCGCCGGAAAACAGGTGTCGATCACATCCCGACGTTTGATCTCTTTCGCCAACCGGCACGTGGCCGCCATCTCCTATTGTGTGACACTCCTCAATGCGCAAGCCTTTGTCGTGATCTCGTCGGAGATGGCGACCAATGAAGCCAGCGCCGGCGACAGCGGGGGCGACCCGCGATTGGCGCGAGCCCTTCCGGGCCGGGTACTCCATCCGCGAGCGAGCTACTCCAAAGACCGGCGCATCGTGCTGTGCCATGCGACCGAAAGCAGCCGCTTCACGCTGACATGTGCGACTGACACTGCGTTGGAGAGCTCTTCCCCGCATTCCTGCAAGGTTGTCCACACCGCTGACTTCGGCCAAGTTGCGTTCACCATCGACGCGCAGCCCGGCTGTCCACTCGAACTAACCAAATACCTCGTCTATCACACCTCGCAGACGGTTTCGGCCGAAGAGCTCTGCGGCCGTGCTGAATGGACATTGGATCGCGTAGTGACCCAGGGCTTCCGGCAGCTGCTCGCCTCTCAACAGCAGTACATGGACGATTTTTGGCGCCGGAGCGATGTGCGGATCAAGGATATCAGGGAGGACCGAACAAAGCGCAGCACCGTGGAGATCCAACAAGCGATCCGTTTCAACCTTTTTCACATTCTGCAGGCCTCGGCGCGGGCGGAGGACACGGGTGTGCCGGCGAAAGGCCTCACCGGACAAGCTTACGAAGGGCACTACTTTTGGGACACGGAGATCTACTTGCTGCCGTTTCTGACCTACACGTCCCCGCGGATCGCCAGGAATCTCTTGGCCTTTCGCTACAAGATGCTGCCGCAGGCACGAGCGCGCGCCAAGGAATTAGACCATCGAGGAGCCATGTTTCCGTGGCGCACCATCAACGGGGAAGAAGCATCGGCGTACTACGCCGCCGGAACCGCGCAGTATCACATCAATGCGGACATCATGTACGCGCTGCGCAAGTATGTGCAGGCGACGGGCGATGAAGCATTCCTGCGAGACTTCGGTGCCGAGATGCTCGTGGAAACGGCGCGCCTATGGCTGGACCTGGGGTTCTACTCGGATGCAAAAGGAGGAAAGTTCTGCATCAACGGTGTCACTGGCCCCAATGAATACAACGCCGTCGTAAATGACAACGCATATACGAATTTGATGGCCCGCGAAAACCTGCGGTACGCAACCGAGGTTGTCGAATCCCTGCGGGCGACAGAGCTGGATGCATACAACGCGCTTGTACAAAAAACCGCGCTTGAGCCGTCTGAGGCGAAGGCATGGATCCACGCGGCGGAGAATATGTATGTGCCGTATGATGAAAAGCTGCAGATTATTCCGGAGGATGACAACTTTCTGGACAAGGAGCCATGGGATTTCCGGAACACGCCGGCCGACCATTATCCGCTGCTGCTATTTTATCATCCTCTGAATATTTATCGGAAGCGAGTGATCAAGCAAGCGGACGTCATCTTGGCCATGTTCTTGTTGGGCGACGTTTTTTCTCCAGAATCGAAGAAGCGCAACTTTGATTTCTACGACCCATTGACGACGGGCGACTCATCGCTCTCGTCATGCGTCGAGGCGATCATCGCCGCACAGATCGGCGACATTGATAAAGCCATTCGTTACGGGATGGCGGCACTGCTCATGGACTTGGCGGACGTGGGGGGTAACGTGAAGGACGGCTGTCATATCGCCTCCATGGGTGGCACCTGGATGATGCTTACCTATGGTTTCGGCGGTATGCGCGACGATGACGGCACGTTGTCGTTCTGGCCACGCCGTGCTCCCGAGGACAACGCCATCCTTCGATTTCCCGTAACCTACCGCGGCCAGCTGCTGGAAGTGGAAATCGGTCTGGAGAAGGTGGAGTACGCGTTGCGTGAGGGCGAGTGCCTCGTCATCCGCCATGAAACCGAAGAAGTTGAACTGACTCGGGAAAATCCGCTGGCGGTGCGGACAATCAGTAGAAGATGAGGACCGGATCTCGAATGCCAATCGAGCGTTGGCGCAGTCGCTCTGCAGATGAAAGCGCAAGTCCACACGCACCGAGGCATCGTGGGCGCTTTGGCAAGGTCGTTTCGCCTATGCCGCCATGCCTGTTTGCCGGAGCTCGCCGGCGCGACTACTCGGCAAACTCAAATGGCGAGCCTTCCAGGATGGTCATAAGATCATCCGGCCCTATGACCTGCCCGATCCGATGGGCTAGACACTTGAGGAGGAGGAGGACGCATGGGGCCTGAACTCACGAGTAATTCCCCAGCCAACGCACGCAGCCCGATTGCTCTCACGAACGTTCGCACCGGACTTGGAGCGGATGCGATCGCCACAGCCCTGATCGAAAACCTGCACTGCCTTCAGGGAAAACTGCCACGGCACGCGACGCGCAACGACTGGTACATGGCCCTCGCCTACACCGTTCGCGACCGCATGATGGAGCGCTATGTAGCCACCGTGGGATCGATTGCCGGAGCGAATACGGACGCCAAGGTTGTTGGCTATCTTTCGGCGGAGTTTTTGACGGGACCGCATCTCGGCAACAGCCTCATCAATCTCGGGATATGGCAGGCCGTAGAGGAGGCGCTGTCGCGAGTGGGGCAAGATCTGTCGGGCCTCCTTGAGCAGGAGGAGGAGCCTGGGTTGGGTAATGGCGGTCTCGGCCGCCTGGCGGCGTGCTACATGGACTCGCTGGCGACGCTGAACGTTCCGGCTATCGGCTACGGCATCCGCTACGAGTTCGGAATCTTCGATCAGGCGATTCGTGACGGCTGGCAGGTCGAGGTCACGGACAAGTGGCTGCGCTTCGGCAACCCCTGGGAGATCGTGCGTTCGGAAATCGCGTTCGATGTGAAGTTCGGAGGGCGCACGGAGCCGTACCAAGACGAAGCCGGTCGATATTGCGTGCGCTGGCTTCCCGAGAAGGTGGTCAAGGGCATCGCCTACGACACCCCCGTCCCGGGCTACCGAGTGCCCACCACAAACCTCTTGCGCTTGTGGAAGGCCGAAGCCACTGAACCCTTCGATTTCGAAGCATTCAACGTCGGCGACTACTACCGGGCCGTGGACGAGAAGGTCATATCGGAAACCATCTCCAAGGTGCTTTATCCCAACGACGAGCCTGAAGCAGGCAAGCAGCTGCGGCTGGCACAGCAGTACTTCTTTGTGTCCTGCTCGCTGCAGGACATGATCCGATTGCTCCTTATGCGCGACAAAGCGCTCAACGAGCTTCATTCGTATTGGGCCGTGCAGTTGAATGACACACATCCCTCCATTGCCGTTGCCGAGTTGATGCGCCTGCTCGTGGACGAGCACGCGATGGAGTGGGGTGAGGCGTGGGCTGTCACCCAGAAGACATGCGGCTACACGAATCACACGCTTCTTGCCGAAGCGCTCGAGCGGTGGCCGCTGCCATTGTTCGCCAAGCTATTGCCGCGCCATCTGGAAATCATCTACGAGATCAATCGTCGCTTCCTCGACGATCTCCGGCTGCGCTATCCGAATGACGATCAGCTGCTTCGGCGGCTTTCGCTGATCGATGAAGCGGGAGACAAATATATACGCATGGCGCACCTCGCGAGCGTTGGGAGCCATGCGATCAACGGGGTGGCCGCCCTCCATACCGAGCTTTTGAAGCGGACGGTGCTCCGCGATTTCCACCGGGTGTCGCCGGAGAAATTCCTCAACGTGACGAACGGCGTGACGCCGCGGCGCTGGATCGCGCTGAGCAATCCGAACTTGAGCGCGCTCATCACTCGGCACATCGGTGACCGATGGATAGCGAATCTGGAAGACGAGCTCAAGCACCTTGAGCCGCTGGCTAGCGACATCGACTTTCAAAGAGATTGGCAAGCCGTCAAGGCCGATAACAAACGCAACCTAGCCGGCTTCATCAAGGAGCGCACGGGCGTCATCGTGGATCCGCACTCGCTCTTCGACATCCAGGTGAAGCGGCTGCACGAGTACAAGCGCCAACACCTGAACCTCTTATACTTGGTCACTCTTTACAACAGGCTCAGGCGTGACTCCAGCGCTGCGGGACCTCCCCGAACGGTCATCTTCGGCGGCAAGGCCGCTCCGGGATACCGCATGGCCAAGCTGATCATCAAGTTAATCAACTCCGTCGCGGCCGTCGTCAATCAAGACCCAGTCGTCTCTGAGGTTCTCAAAGTGGTGTTCCTGCCGGACTTCAACGTCAAGAACGGCCACCGCGTCTATCCCGCCGCAGATCTGTCGGAACAGATCTCCACGGCAGGCAAGGAGGCGTCGGGCACAGGCAACATGAAATTCGCCATGAACGGGGCAATAACAATCGGCACGTTGGACGGCGCCAACATCGAGATCCGCGACGCAGTGGGACACGAGAATTTCTTCTTGTTCGGCCTGACGGCTGAGGAGGTCGAAAGAGTAAGGGCTGAGGGCTACAGACCGGGCAGCATATACCAATCAAATCCGGAGCTGCGCGAGGCAATCGACCTCATCAATTCCGGATTCTTTTCAAACGGCGATCGCGGGCTCTTTTACCCGCTGGTCGAATCGCTGCTCACAAGCGACGACTACATGCTCCTGGCGGACTATCAGGCCTACGTGGAATGCCAACAGCACGTCAGCGACGCGTACTCCGATCAAAATGCCTGGACGCGCATGTCTATTCTCAACACCGCGCGGGTCGGTCACTTCTCCTCCGACCGCTCGATTCGGGAATATTGCCGCGACATCTGGAAGGTCACGCCGATCGCTCCTGACGAAAGACGAGCATGATGCGGACGGTGAGTACCCGCGATGTCACATCGGGTACGAGCGCTCCCCTCGGCGCGACGGTCCTGCCGGGTGGCGTCAATTTCAGCGTGTTCTCTAAGCATGCGGTCCTGCTCGAGCTGTTGCTGTTCGATGACGAGAATGCCACGCAGCCCACAAGGATCATTCCTCTCGCTGCGGATAAATGTCGCACGTATCACTACTGGCATGTGTTCGTGCCGGACCTTCGGCCGGGCCAGGTGTATGCTTACCGGGCCCATGGGCCCTTCGATCCGGACCGCGGACTTTGGTTTGACCCCGAGAGGGTGCTGCTCGATCCTTACGGGCTTGCCGTAGCCGTGCCCAAGGCATACGACCGCTGGGCTGCGGCGCGTCCCGGCGATAATCTTGCCGTGGCGATGAAAAGCGTCGTAGCCGATCCCAATCGGTACGATTGGCAAGGTGATCTGCCGCTCGCGCGACCCTTTGTCGAGACCGTGATTTACGAGCTGCATGTGGGCGGATTTACTCGTCATCCCAGCTCAGGCGTCGCGACCGAGAAGCGCGGCACATACGCTGGAGTGATCGAAAAGATCCCATACCTCAAAGATCTGGGCGTCACCGCAGTGGAGCTGCTGCCGGTGTTCCAGTTCGACGCGCAGGACTGCCCGCCGGGGAAGACGAACTACTGGGGCTATGCGCCGGTCTCGTTCTTCGCGCCGCATCGGGCGTACAGCTCACAGGAGAGCTCGCTCGCAGTCCTTGACGAATTTAGGGACATGGTCAAGGCGCTCCACCGCGCGGGCCTCGAAGTCGTCCTGGATGTTGTGTTCAATCACACAACGGAAGGCGGCCGGACAGGACCGACGTTGTGCTATCGCGGTCTGGCGAACGACGTCTATTACATCCTCGAGAAGGACAAATCCCGATACGCCGACTACACCGGCTGTGGCAACACGCTGAATGCCAACCAGTCGATCGTGCGCCGGCTGATCCAGGACAGCTTGCGTTACTGGGTATCCCAGATGCATGTGGACGGATTCCGATTCGATCTGGCCTCGATCCTGTCGCGCGACGAGGAGGGTCGTTTGCTGCCGAACCCGCCCGTTCTCTGGGACATCGAGTCGGATCCGTTGCTGGCCGGTACCAAGCTGATTGCTGAGGCGTGGGATGCCGCCGGACTCTATCAGGTCGGAAGCTTCATCGGAGACCGGTGGCAGGAGTGGAACGGCCGGTTCCGCGACGATGTGCGACGTTTCCTGAAAGGCGACAACGGCTCGGTATCGGGCGTGGCCGCACGGATCCTGGGCAGCCCCGACATTTACGGTCACGAGGAGCGCGAGGTCGAGCAAAGCATCAATTTCGTGACCTGCCATGATGGGTTCACCCTCAACGATCTCGTCTCGTACGACCGAAAGCACAACGAAGCCAATGGCGAGAACGACCGCGACGGCTCC
Source organism: Bradyrhizobium erythrophlei (assembly GCF_900129425.1). Lineage (NCBI taxonomy): Bacteria > Pseudomonadati > Pseudomonadota > Alphaproteobacteria > Hyphomicrobiales > Nitrobacteraceae > Bradyrhizobium > Bradyrhizobium erythrophlei. The sequence goes on from NZ_LT670817.1 coordinate 6,469,117, forward strand.
GAGGGCAATCTGAGCTGGAACTGCGGCGTGGAGGGGCCCACCGAGGATCCAATGGTCGAGGCGCTGCGCAACCGGCAGGTCAAGAACTTCTTCGCACTGGAGCTGTTATCGGCCGGCGCGCCGATGCTGCTCATGGGCGACGAGGTGCGCCGAACCCAGAGGGGCAACAATAACGCCTACTGCCAAGACTCTGATATCAGCTGGTTCGACTGGAGCCTCCTAGAGCGGCATGGCGATATCCACCGATTCGTGAAAGCGCTCAACAGATTTCGCCATCGCCCTGACGTGGTGGCGGAAATGACGGCGCCCAGCCTCAATCAGCTGCTTCGCCGGGCGCCCATCGAGTGGCACGGAGTGGCGCTCAAACACCCGGACTGGAGCGACCACTCGCACTCCCTCGCCTTTACACTGCGAAGCTTGCGCTACCGCCTTCTGCTTCACGGAATGCTCAATGCCTATTGGGAACCGCTGACGTTCGAGTTGCCGCCGGTGTCCGCCGAGCAGGGGTGGCGACGCTGGATCGATACGACGATCGAGGCACCCGATGACATCTGCCCTTGGGAGAGTGCACCTGTCGTAAGTCAGCCGACATATGACGTGCAGCCGCGGTCCGTGGTCATTCTCGTACTGGCTCTGGAGGGGCCGAGATCATTGGGATCATTCCCGCTTATGGAACAATTCCCGCCCTCAACCGAAAGCCAATCGATCGTCGCGTGAGACGTGGCGTACGCCACCGCACGCCCATGCTGGCACTTTACGGATGCCAGTGCTGATTCTGAAGGGGAGCGCTGCCTCCGGGCCGCGATCGGCTACGACAAAGGCGCAGGCGATCGACGCCGGAGCTGCGGTCGAAGCAGCGCGCCGAATCGTCGAGCTCGAGCAAGAGATTGATCTTGATCAATACGACTGCCGGACGCGGGAGTATTTGTATCTAGCTGCGCTGTGACAAGCGCTTTTTCAATCCCCGATAACCCGACAAATGAGCAAAGACATGACGGATAAACAGCAGAGAGTGGTTACCTCGCAACCCACGGAAACGGCAAGAGATGCCCTTCGGACCAAGAGCAAGCAGACAGTTGAGGAACACTGGGTTCAGGATGCATTGGAGGATGACGAAGTTCGAGAGGCTTTGAAGTGTCTCCATGCACGCGGTAAAAATCATGGGGATAGGTTGGCTTAGCTTGCAATTGCCTGTGATTTGGCCGCTGCTGGCCTTGCCGCTGCCCGGGGTGATCCAGATCCAAAGCTTGTAGCCAAGCACCGAAAAGGCAGCATCGCCGCTGATATTCCCCGCCAGCCTCCAGCCAGGCGCTCAGCCTGGTTCGGCGCAAGGGCACGGTAAGCCTCGTGGGATTGCCGCCAGGCAGTTGCGGCCAAGGAGCTCGCCTCTGGACACCGTGCCGTGGCAGATGGCCCCCTCGCTCGCCGAATACGCATATCGGGCATCGGCCCACTTAGCGTCGTGCTGTTCCATGGGGCGGGCCCTGGTGGCGTAGTGGATGACCGGCTGCGCCGCACTTTGGCGAGAGAGGTATTGGAGCATCTGAGGAACCACTAAAGAGGGCAAACAGTTGCCTGGTCGCAGCGAACCTCGTGCTGACGGCCATTCACCAAGAGCGTTATCGAGTCCCCGGATTCCAGTGTTGCCTGCAGAAGATCGTGGTCAGCATCGATCCTGAATTTCAGGCGCCGACCACGCCACTCAATCGCGAAGCCCAGGCTTCGCCACTTCGCGGGCAGCTTCGGATTGATGGCGATTTCGTCGCTTTGCAATGATAGCCCTGCGAACCCCAAGACCGCCGTGAGCCAGGTTCCGCCGAGAGAGGCCATGTGCAACCCCCCCGCGATAGTCGTGTGCGTATCCGCGAGATCTATCGCCGCAGCCTGCTGGAAATATCGCAATGCGAGGTCAGAGTAGCCCAGCCGGGCTGCGGCCAAGCCATGCATGGCGCCGCTCAGGGAACTACCATGGCCGCAGCGCGGCTCATAATAGCGAAAGTTCGCGTCTGCGTGGTCGCCAGCGAATTCTTCCGGTAGCAAGCCGAGTAACGCCACAACATCCGCCTGCTTGATCACCTTGGTCTTTTGGGTCCGCTCGCGTCCGAGCACGACATCCATCGGCACAGAGCGGCCCTCGTAAGCCGTCAGATCGATCTCCTCAAGGTCGAAAAATCCCGCGAACTGCTCAAACAGTCCCGTTTGCGGATTCAAGCCGGTCGCCATTGTCTCTGCCACGGTCTGCCATTGAACAAGTTCCGTATCACCCAAGGCGAGCCGGGATGAGAGGCTTGCCCAGCGCTCAGGCCAGCGTTCGCGTAACAGGCCAACCACATCTATCGCCCGCCGAATGTTCCAGCGTGCCATGACATTCGTGAAGGCATTGTCGTCTATATGCTCGTGGTATTCATCTGGTCCTATAACGCCGCGGATATGGCAGTAACCGTCCGGCTCCGGCTGGGCGCGGCTCGACCAGAACCGGGCCGTCTCAAGGAGGATCTCGGCACCAGCCCTCAGGAGGAACTCTTCGTCTCTGGTCGCCTGCCAGTACTGCCAGACTGCGTACGCAACGTCCGCCGTAACGTGCTGTTCCTGCCTGCCGCAGAGGACTTCGACAATGCGACCATCGGGACAGACAACTCGCTCCGGCGTTGCCTCCGTACCGGTGTCGGCCGATTCCCAAGCGTACATGGCCCCGCGCCAACCCATGCCGGCCGCCTTTGCCCGTGCCCCGTCAATGGTCCGAAATCGGTACATCAGCAGCCCGCGGGCCGCCTCTGGCCAAGTCAATGTGTAGAACGGCAGCAGATAGATCTCGGTATCCCAGAAAACATGCCCATGATAATCATCTCCCGTCAGCCCACGCGCTCCGATGGAGACGTGCTCGTCCGCGGGGTTAACGGCGCTATTCAGATGATAGGCAGCGAAACGCAACGCCAGTTCTGCAGCCGAATCTCCCTGGACCTCGAAATCGCTGCGCTGCCATCGCTCTGACCAGGCGGCCTCGTGTTCTTGGACAAGCTTGCGCCAGCCAAGTTGCCGGGCACCCTCGAGCTTCTCCCATGCAACTCGGTCAGGAGCCTCATCTTGGCTGTCGCCTCGCGCCACGGCCACCAGCCGCGACAGGCATACGTTCTGGCCCGTACGAGTTTTCCAATGCCAAGACCATACGAACGGACCCGACATAGTCGGTGCGAGCTCGGAGCCGTCAATCTGCAGGCAGAGTGCGGCAGCCATCGCGAGGCGTTTATTTGAATTCCTGGTCCGCCAAACGCCGAGATCCTGCTCAAGCCGCTCAGACAAAAGCCCGAGGCCCAGTCCCTCAAATGATGCTTCCAGGGTGACCTCGACCTGGCCGTACTCGACCTCCAAATTGATCACGTGCAGCCCGAGCGCACGCTCATTCAGTGACACGAGCCCCATCGTCCGAACGTGGACGGCGATGTTCGGGTGGTCAATCAAGCGGCATCCTGTGAACAATGCGCCTCGCCGCATATCGAGAGTCGTGCGATGCGAGGCTACCTCGGCAGGATGGTGTACGAGTGGGCCGCCAGTGGAAATGATGCGGGATTCCAGCCAGCCGGGAGCGGAAACAAGCACCGGTATGGGATGCTCGGAGCCAGGTATATCGAACAGACCGGCAATGTACGTGCGATGCGGTTCGATCCAGCGCGATCCGCGACTGACCGCGCGTCCCCCTCGCACCCCGAGAAAGCCGTTGCTGGTTGCAAAACGTGCCTCATAGATGCCTTCACGAAGTGGGTCGTAACCCTCTGCGACAAGCACCCAGGTGGGATCTGATGTCGGTTCGAGTAACTTTTCCATCGCCGACGCTCCGCTCACTCCGCGATTGGGTAGAGTCGATCCGGCAGGCAGGGAATCCATTGCAAATTCACAGCAAGCTTTCGGGGAACACTGAGGGACGCGGAACCGTCGCCTGTGCGACTGCGCCCGACGAGGTTCGATTCTGCGTCTTGTGCTTGCCTACCTTTCGGAATTGCTATCGTCGGGTCTCGCTTTGCTTGCAAAGCTGGTAAGCGTGGGCGATCGAGAGTTGGATTCGATCCCTGCGCTCCTCCGTCGAGCTGGTTCATAGCGCTGCCCCTTCTTTCCAGTGTTCACAACTAGTCTGTATCCCTTGGCTCGGCCAACGGAGATGGCAGCTGCATCAACGCGGCGCGGCAGGTCGGCCTCTTCCTCCATACCGATCCAGCGTAGCTTTTTGATCAGGTTGACCAGCTAGCTGGATGTACGCTCTACGACGGCTTCAGGGCGCTCTTCGATGCCTAATGACTCTCCTATGGGCGACTCCCTTGCGCATTCCTTTCTTTTTGAGATGCCGCATTGTGAGCCACCAACCAAAGGCGTCGGTATCAATTCGCCGGAACATAAGAAGCTAGGTCCGCCACACGTCGGCAGCTCTGCGGCCCGCAACCCTATGAAGGTTGCGTGCGCAGGTGATCGAACAGTTTCGACGCTTCGCCAACAGATCGCGACCAGGATTCCTGCGCGAAGTCCAGTTGGCACTTCATTGCTTCGGCAAAGTCTGCACACTCAGCAAGCTTCCTCAGGTGATCCGCCTGGTCCTGAAGACAGGAAGCAGTGAATCCCAGCGCCCCTTTTGATGCCGTGACGTACGGGTTGTTCGGGAAACCATTAAATGATTTCAGCCACTCAGGAGCTCGAACGAAACTGTCGATGCTGCTGCGCTTTCATTTGCCATTGTGGATACTCCGTTGATTGATGAAAGGCGAAATGAAAGACTATGCCTCCTCGAGCGGCACCCTTTGATTCAGATCAATGCTGACTCTATTGGGTGGGAAATTTCAAAAGGTCAGAATTCGCAACGCAGTATGGGATTTCCGATGCTCAGGCCTCTGGCGACATCGCGACATATCTCGGCAACTCTCGGAGTCCGCCCGTCCTCGACAGACGCTCGGGCTTGCATGTTGCTCCCTCCAACTTCGTGCCACTCTTTGATGCAGCGGAGAAAAATCTTGCACCATGGCTTAGGGGAGATGGTCAAAGTTACCGGGGGTTGAATTTCGTCGAAACGACGCTGCCCGAACCGCTTATCAATCCTTCGTTGCTTGGTCCGCTTCTGATGGCGCCTGAAACGCGAACGCCAGTCCGGATCAACTGTCAATCTATGACTACAGCTCAACCATCGGTTAGAATCATATCGCCACATACGATAGTAAGGGCATCAAGAAGGTTCCATGTCAGGGCGTGGGACAGCCTTCGCAAAACGTTTTCCGATTTTTCCTTAGCAAGGATCACGGCGAGCGAAACTGCGTTGGACGAAGCAGGGATCCCCGTAGATGCGGACAACGAATGGAACGAGTTTGTGCAAATAGTGCTTGTGCCAAATCCATCTCTTTCGCCGGCCCAGATCAAAATGGTTCAGCAAGAGTATTCGATGGAGCGCGGGAAGTTAGCCATTCGCACCCGACGAGCGTTGGCGATCTACGCGATGGTAGAGATCGGCATCATTGACGTAGTCCGACCGCCCTCAGCTAACACGAGCGGAAAACTTCTTTTGCCCGAAAACGCAAACACCCTTCGGAAGTTGGTGTTCGGGCGAGAACTTTGAATCGGCTCAGGTCATCACGAGCCCGCGTTGGGCGATCAACTTTCCCGTTCTAACTTTTCTTTTGGCCAGCCATTCCTTCAGGCTTCCTCAAGGGTGCTACCACCAGCTAGGATATAATTATCAGGTGCGATTACACGGATAGCAAGGTAACAGTCGTTCACGTCGAACACTTTGCATCGCAGGGAGCTAATATTCCCAACTGGCTCGGACAGAATAACCATCCGCGAGCACGGCTTGGTATTTCGGCTAGGGAAGCAGTGGCAAATTGTATCAGACCCGTTCTGGTCTAGTGTCTTAGCAGCCCGAGGTCGCTAAGGACGCCTTGTCGCGAACGTTCTTCAGAACAATAACCCCGGCATTTGAGGAGCGCGTTTCTCGCTGCGACCAGCGAGTTTGCTGGTGGCGACGGAAAACTCCGCGTCTCGACCTATTGACTACAACTTGGCCCTCACGATCTCCCCTGGGGGCCTTTCCTCTAGCTTTGCGCTCGTCCACGGCTTCTGTTTCGTATCAAGAGTGTGCGGACCTTCCGACAGGCTAAATTTCTCGATCACACTAGAATGCCGGATCGTGTAAATGCAGTAGTCTGCATATTTGCATTATTGCCGCGCAATAGTCGCGGCATTTTAGCCCTCGAGAAGATTCCGCCGCCGCGGTAGCGTACGCGGACGTGTTTCGCGCAGGTTCGATACAGTTGTAGACTTATTTTTACGCCGACCTCTTTTCGAACCCCCTATGGTGGAATCAAAATCCACTGCCTTACGGCTTAGCGACGCTCCCATAAACCTCTTAGCTGCGGATTCCCTCACTATGCTGAGCATTCGGGGTCAAAGCGAATGAGAAAAATGAGCAATTTTCTTGCTCAAAATTGACTGGCTTTCGGGCTTGATCGGAGCGTTGCTGTTGTGACTTGGGGCGGCCGAGGCGCGCTTCGGGGTCCTGCCCTGCCGGGTGATCTACCCGGGCGGGGCTGAGGTGGTGCGGCGGATGGCGCCGCACGAACCTAGGAGGATCCCATGACCAAGCCCAAATCCAAGCCGAAGGCTGCGACCCGCTCAACAGCTCGAAAGACCAGCAAACCTAAATCTCGCGCGCGATCGGCGCACGCATCGTCCAAGCCGGCAACGGGGCCCCATACCAAACACGCCCGCATCATTGCGATGCTGCGAACATCGGCTGGCGCGACGATTGCGTCTCTCGTCGCCGAAACTGAATGGCAGCAGCATTCGGTGCGCGGCTTTCTTGCCGGTGTGGTTCGCAAGAAGCTCGGACTCAACCTTATTTCAGAGCAAACGGACAAGGGTCGGGTCTATCGCATCACGAATGGCAAAGCTCCGTCTGTCGCTGCGGACCGGACTAAACCGGCAGCCTGATGCTATGCAGAAGAAATATCGCAATGGTCGTGCCCCGACCAAAACGTCTGTTGAGGACGAGATCGCGCATCTGCGCGGTCTCGATCTCGGGGGACTGCGCGCGCGCTGGCAGGGCGTCTTCCGGAGACCGGCCCCTGCTCATCTGACGCGGCATCTGTTGTTTGCAGTCATCGCCTATCGGCTCCAGGCTGATCGCCTCGGCGATCTCGATCACGCAACCCTACAGGTGCTGGATCGAACGGTTGCGAAGTTAGAAGGACCAGCAATGTCCGCCCGTCTGGCCAGCTTTGACCAGAAGCGGACCGAGCTTACTCCCGGCACGGTCTTGGTCCGGGAGTGGGATCGACAGTCGCAGCGGGTGATGGTGATAGCTGACGGCTTTGCCTGGAACGGCCAGACCTATGACAGCCTCTCCAAAGTCGCCTTTGCGATCACAGGCACTAGGTGGAACGGTCCGCGCTTCTTTGGCCTCCGGGATAAGGACGATAGATCGACAACGGGGGCTCGGCCATGAGGGCTGCTTCGGTCAAGCCGGTCCGCTGCGCGATCTATACGAGGGTTTCTACCGAGCACGGGCTCGACCAGGAGTTCAACTCGCTGGACGCGCAATACGAGGCCGCCTCCGCCTACATCAAAAGCCAGGCCCACGCCGGCTGGACTCTGGTCCGCTCCCGTTATGACGACGGGGGATACTCCGGCGGGTCCACCGACCGCCCCGACCTTCAGAAGCTGCTGGACGATATCCGCACCCGGAGGATTGACGTCATCGTCGTCTACGGAGCGTATCCGCGACAAGATCGCAGCATCAAAGCGGAAAGGGCTTTGGGTCGGAGGCACCCTGCCCTTTGGCTATGAGATGAAGGACGGCAAGATTGCCATCGTCGAAGAAGAAGCTGAACTGGTCAGATCAATCTTCCGGCGATACCTGGAACTTGGCAGCGTCAACGAACTGTTACGGGACCTCAAAGAACGCAACATCCGAACCAGAACCAAGCAGCTTTCCACGGGTGCGACGCGTGATCCCGTTCGGCCGTGGCGCGCTGTACTACGTGCTGAGCAATCACTTCTATATCGGCGAGGTCAAATACAAGAATGAAATCCTGCCAGGCGAGCAGCCTCCGATCATGGATCGCGCGCTGTTCGAGTCAGTCCGGCAGAAATCACTCGCCCAATGGTCCCACCGTACCATTGCGCGCAACAAGTCCGACCACCTGCTGACGGGTTTGCTGTTTGACGATGCCGGGCATCGCATGATTCCAACCCACGCCACAAAAGCTGGCGTCCGCTATCGCTACTACGTGTCGACGCCTTTCCTGCATGGAGAGGCAAAAACCGCATCAGCCGGATCGGTCTTCCGCGTTCCTGCTGCCGACATCGAAGATGTCATCGTAAACTTCCTAAAGGAGTATCTCGCCAATCAAGAAAAGTCGACAATTAGCGCTGTGCACTTAATGGATCGTGGCGACTTAGCACAGCTGGTTGCTGGAATTGTCGTGCACAAGGACAGGCTGATCGTTCGACTCAAATCAGACAACGCGGACGAAGCATCCGATTCCCAGGATGATCAGTCGCTCTCAATTCCCTGGCAGAAACCGCCCTCCAAAAGATCCCGCCAGATCCTACTCCCGCATAATAGATCTCGAAGCGACGTCCGTCCGGAACAGTTCGAGCGCCGGGCGCGCCTGGTCAGCGCAATCGCGCGAGGTCGTCGGTGGCTGGATGATGTTGTCTCAGGTCGAGTGACTACGGTCGCACAGCTTTGCACTCGCGAGAAGTGCAGCGTTCGGCAGGTCAATATGACCATCTCGCTCGCCTTCCTCGCACCCAATCTTGTCAAAGCGGCCGTAGAAGGTCGCCTGCCCCGCGGCATCGGCATCGAGCGGCTCCGCGATCCGCCGACCGAATGGAGCCGGCAGTTTGAGGCGCTCGGACTCAATCCGGAATAGCTGCAGCGCCGGCCCAAGGTCCCGAATTACGGTGGCCCAAAAGTCGGAATTCCGGGTGCAGAGCGGTCCAACCTCGCGCTCAACCACGGCCGCCGGGAACGGAATTTTTGGATGTAGAGACGAAGCGCCAAAAATCGTCATTTAAACGCGCGAACGCCCGCAGAGACCAAAATCCGGGAACTGAGTGGCCGGAAATCCCCGCAGAAACGCGCTATTCGGCGTCGCGCCGGAAACGTGCGGTTTGCGGAGACTGGATGGTGGGCGCACTAGGGCTCGAACCTGGGACCCGATGATTAAGAGTCTGATGTTTTCTGCGTTATTTCAAGGGCTTAACTGTAAATCATCTCGTTTTACGACCTAACGAGATCAATGCGTTACACACGAACTGTAAATCGCATTTGTGACTTTCGAAGCCACCCCGCTCGCGCATTTCCTTGCCACAGGAAACTGAAGTCGCTTGCAGCCTTGTGCAGGAACGCCAGCCAGAATCGAACCCGTTCACGCGATCAGCGAGTGCGAATTCATGTGAGCAGCTTAGAGTTCAATCCTTCGCCCAATTTCCACGAGCGCATTCGAAGGTACTCTGAACCGATCGACTGCATGGGCGGAGCTTCGGGACATAAAGGCAAATATCTTGCTCTGATCGATGGACAGGCGCTCGAGCGCCTGCTGTTGCTCCGATGAAGACGTGGTCGTCATTTTTACCCTCCATCATACAATGGGACGTCGGGAGATTTTGCGGCTTTGTCAAACGGCCGGCGCACTGCTTTGCGGAACGGGCGAGTGCGAGGGCACACTTCAGCACGGAAATGCACAAGCGTGCCGGTGAGTGCCTCCTCCTTCAGTCCATACTGAACGTTTTGTCATCGCTTTTCCCGCACACCAGGCCCACGTTCTCAAGGACAGATAAATGCTTCGAAACCGCCGGCTGCGACATCATCTCTGCGAAACGCTCAACGATCTCGCCTGCGGTCATATCTCGTGCGTTTTCTACGCACGCTAAGCGGACCAAGGAAGCGAGTACGTTTTGAGGTTCGTGAAGCTCTTCATTGCTTCCTGCACGCCTTCTTTTTATCCAAGCCCCGAATCTTTGATTCCGCCAAATGGCGACATTTCGATGCGAAATCCGGGAACTTCCCAAACGTTCACTGTGCCGACGTCAAGCTCGTTCACAAAACGTGTGATGTAGTCGAGCCTGTTAGTGCAGACACCTGACGAAAGTCCGAAGGCTGTGGAGTTCGATATCCTGACGACGCGCGCGTGGATGTCGGAGCCGCTTCACCGCGCAAGACCACGAGATCGTGTCCGGCGAAATTTGGCGATTGTCCCGGATTTGACTGTCGACAGGCACAGGGAGCGCAACACTCTCAGTCACCGATAAAAGCCGAAGGCGGCGCGGTGATGGGGGCAGTGAATTCCCTTTATGTTCGGTAGTCGATTAAATTCAAAAGGGACCGCTTCACTTTTTCAAAAGGGACCAATCCCTTATCCGAATGATGGAAAGGGGCCAATACGCGCGACCGGGTGCCCGCAAGAAAAACCCGCCCGGCGTGCATCGGCAGCCCCTCACCTCTCATCGTCTGGATGATGCCAAGCCCTCAAGGCGCGCTAGCGCGCTCGGAACATCTGAACGAAACGTGAGGTTTGCGCACCTTGTGGTCGAGACTCCCCGCTACCATAATCGTGAAAAGGGGGCCCCAAACTCCGGAGACCCATCATGCGAAAGCTGATCACGACGATAGCGTTGCTGGCCCTGATCGACACTTCGGTGGCGATTGCACAGACGGTTGGTTCGCGAAATCCGGCCCCAGCTCCCTTGATGAGCTCGAACCAGCAATCGATACCGGAGGCGCCGATCGGGCATCGACAGCCGCGTGTTAATCAAGTGCCCTCGGAGAAGAACCTGATGGATGATCCGAACGATCCAATCAATCGCGAGAACGCGGAGCTCGACCGCATGACCAAGGGCATTTGCCGCGGTTGCTAACAACTGGCCTTCTCACCTCTCCTCGTCCGGATGCACCGACAGATACGCATCAATCTCCCGCTCTTCCGTGAGACACGCATTGGGGAAAGCGGAAGTTGAAACGGGATGAATAGTGTCCGCCCCGCAACAATTTGTTTGTTCCTTTGATGGAACAGCAGTTTTGATTCGACCCCTTCGCTTGCCAATGCAAGTCTCCCGTAACCGGGGCGGACGGGGCCATTTCGAAAGCACGCAATTTTGAGCCCGGTAGGCCGCCGGATATTGCCCGGCGGCCTTTTCAGGCCTTTCCTGGATGAGCACGTTTCGCCCTGGATGAGCACATTTCGGCGTGACCCCATGGACCTTTAAGCCGACGCGCGCGTTTTGTGAATGTAGGGGCGATCCAGAACGGAAGCCTCACCCATGAGCATTATTCCTCTTCACCTTCAAAGACGCTTCGAGCAGCGATGGGCTGCTCGTTTCGGTTCGCTGGCAATCCCGGCCGCACCAAAGAACGTCGGATTGAAAGGACCGCCGGTCAACATGCGCCGCGCGCGGCAAAAGCCAAAGAAAAACCAGCCGGGCCGGGTCGGCGACTGCGCATTGATTATCAATGTCGCCAACTGAGGCGGCCTTCCTGATGGCCAAGAATTCCGACCCGCGCCTGCTTGAAGTCACGGTAACCCCTTTGGAGCCAGCGCGATGGGAGTGGCGAGTTTACGAAGGCGATACGCCACTGATGACGGGCTTTGAGACCTCGCGCGAGACCGCCCAGATTGAGGGTGATAGTGCTCTCTTCCGCTTGCTTTCCGCAGGTTTAGACAAATAACCGACCCCAAACGCCCCAGCGTGAACCGGGCGCTCTCACCTCTCCTCGTCCGGGCGAGTCTACTTGAACATCGTCTTGACCGCCTGCCAGAACGATAGGCCTTCCCGGTGTTGATGCTCAGCGGTTGGCGCCGGCTGAATGGCGCTCACCGGATCGAACAAACCCGCTTCCAATCGCGCATGCTTCTCCAGGTCGAGCCTCTCGGCCTCCCGGCGATCCGACTCATACTTGTCGACAGGGGTGAGACTGGCTTTCTGAGCCATTGCTTACCCTCCCCTTTTTCCGTGACAGAAGCCAAACGGGTCCCAGGTTGAGTTCGTTCCGTGGCGCTCCCAAAAAGAAAAAGCCTTGACCTTACCGCTCATCATCCGGATGCACTCAGACGTAAGACGCGATCTCGCGCGTTTCCGTCAGCTTTGGATCATGCGCACGGGGACAAGTGAGGGACAGCGGCGCGATCGGGTAGAGTCGCTCGCGGCAGGGGTAATCCCTGATGGGTAGGAACGCTTTTTAGAACTTCCGCGTTGACCATTTGCGGCGGGGGGTCGTCTCTCCGATGTGTGTGTAACACCTGCCGCCCGCGGCCTGGCCCTTGCGATTCCCCAAGACGGGCCGTTTGGCGGGAACCGACCCTATAACGCACAACGCCCGCCCGAGCGGAATGGCAGGACGGCAATGCGATATCTCAAGCTGGCAATCCTAGTTTTGGCATATGCGCTGATATCGCCCGCGTTTGCGCAAACCTGTTGCCCCGAGGGCTGCGCGCAAGAGGCCAATCGGTGCGTGACCACAGGTCCGCTGTGGACCAGATGCATTCCCATCGCCTGCGCCGAGGGTTCTGGAAGGCCGTCCGCCGCGTCCTCTGGCCCCACGCGCGAGCACCGAAAAAGCGCGGTACTCGCCCGCCCGCTACGCACAGCGCGTACTTACGTGGCCCCACGTCAGATTCCCCCGCAGTGCCCATTGATGAATCCGACCAAAGCACAGGTCGACGAGGCGACCAATCAATGCGTGAACGCGTTGACCGGAAGTGCGCGGTTGCGGGGTTGCTTTTTCGAGGACGATGCCGGCAAAGCCGAAGACAAAAGGACTGGCCTGAGCTGCCCTGATCGTCAAGCTGCGCTGGCCAAGCAGTGTCGAAAACGCTGCGCCAATTACGCATCCGATACGAACCATTTGGTGTGCACCGGCAGCTATCCGAACACCGTCTGGCATATCTCCTTTGGAGATATCTCGGGCGACACCGGTGATTCCACGCGTGTAGAGCTCTGCGGGCCTCGGCTAAGAAGCATCTTGGCGAAAAAGCCGCCGCCGGGTTGAGGACGGTAAGGGTGCCGATCAAGGTTGCCCCGGCTCCTGCTCGAAAGCCCGCTGCACGACGCCGGTGCCGATTCCAAGTTTCTGGCCAATCTTGAGGATGCCATCGCCACCTGCCCTAAGTTCCAGTATTCGCACCTCCACCGACGGATTTACCCGGCGCCGGCCGAGTTTGGTTGCCGTTCGCCTTGGCGGGCGAGACCGGCATTGTTTCGGCCAGTACCGGGCTCTGGGTACTGGCCTGTTTTGACCACCGGTAGCCTAATTTGAATTTCGCAGTGGCCTAATTTGAAAAATGAGCACGTTTTAGACCGGCAAGTTTTCTGTTCATCGGACGTTGGGGGTGTCTCAGGCACACTACGCTGCCGGGATTTCAGGACCGGCCACGGGAATGCCAACGCCGCCGAGCGATCATACTCCGCTCCGGCGGTGTTGTGCGTTTAGCTGGGGCGATTAGGCGCAGGCGCCAAACTTACAAGTTATCCGAGAATGCCGCAACGATCTCCGGCGGATAGGCTAGTTGTTCGATGTCGGAGATGTACGGCAAATGTCAGATCCGGCAAATAAAAAGAGGTGCACGACACGCCGAGAATGGGCAGTACCGCGCTCTTTTGCAAGGAGGAAGAGTGCTTGGCCGATGCGCACGAGCAGACTGCTTTCCACGTGAGTTCATTGCAGTGCTTGGCCAACTAGGGATCGATCCTAGTAAGTATGCAGAGGTGTATCACCAGCTCCGGTCAGGTTGAAGCAACTCAGCGTAAAAACGCCGCAAGCAATGTCCTGGTGAGTTCGGATGGCAGACCCTGCGCCGGATCGTACCATTCGAGCGACCAGTTAAGCGCCCCTAGAATTGCGAGGCGCGCTGCACCCGGGTCCATGCCGGATGGAAGCGAGTCGCTTTTGGCGGCCTCGTCCAGCAGGGTGCGCCACACTTTTTCATATGCTCGACGATCGTTGCCGAGATGGACGCGCAGGGTTTCGGGCACGTTGGGGAAGCAGCGAATATGGGCTGACGTGTAATCGCTTTCATCGAGCAACGTCTCGAGATGCGCGGCCATGGCCGCCGCCAGCTTCGATCGCGCGTTCGCGTCGGCTCCCTGCGCATCCACCGCCGTCACGACTGCGGCGTGAACTTTCCTCACCCCGATACGGAGCACCTCGGCGGCAAGCTCTTCTTTCGACGCAAAGTGATAATAGAGACTCCCTGCCTTCATTCCGACGAGCTTGGCGATGTCGCGCAGCGACGTCTCGGTATAACCCCTCGCGCGGAACAACTTCGCGGCAACATCCAGAATTTGTTGTCGCGACACATCCGAACGTCGCGAACGCCCCTCGCCCGCGCTCGCATTGCTGCCCGACCCGTCTCGCGCGGCGATCTCGGTCATTGCGGTCGAACTTCCATTGCGATCCCTATTCCGCGGCGATTTGCGCATGCGTATCGCCAGGCCAGCGATCGAGCAAGATGGCGAGGCGCACGGATGCCTGCTTCTCCGAGACCGTCTTCACATGCCCAAACCCCTTGATCGCGAGCGGCAGGCCGGCGATCTCAACGGCCAGAGCGTGGTTACCGTTCGTCAGTTCGGGAATAACGCGCGAATCGATCAACGTTTCGTAGTCGTCGATCATGCGACGCTCCGATCGTCGTTCGGCCGTATAGCCGAATGGATCCGCCCACGTTCCGCGGAGGAATTTCAGCCGCGCCAGAATCCTGAACAACGGAACGATCCAGCTGCCCATACGCATCTTGCGAGGATAGCCGGTGACCGGATCGAGCCTCGCAAACATTGGCGGCGCCAGATGGAAAGCGACGGCGCCGCCGTCGAATTGCTGCGCGAGACGGTCGAGAAATCCACTTTCCACATGCAGACGCGCCACCTCGTACTCATCCTTGTAGGCCAGGAGCTTGTGGAAGCTTCGGGCGACGGCTTCTGCGAGAACCGTCGATCCCGAACGGATCCGGCTCTCCGCCATCGCGGTCTCCGAGACCAGCATTCTGAAGCGCTCGGCCAGTTTGTCATTTTGATAGCGGCAAAGCTCATCGGCCCGAACATCGACGATGTCCTCGAAGGTCGTCACCAGCGGCGGTGTGGCGATCGCCAAAGACTGCAGTTCGATAACGCCGGGGTCGTTGACGAAGGCGCGTCCCCAGGCGAAAGCCGCCTTGTTCATCGCGACTGCGGCTCCGTTCAGTTCAATCGCGCGCAAGATGGCCGCTTCGGTCAGCGGAACGCGCGCCTTCTGCCAGGCCATGCCGAGCGCCATCATATTTGCCCCGACCGCATCCCCGAGCAGCCTGGTCGCCAGCGCGGACAGGTCCGTAAACGTCACCTCGGCGTAGGTCTCGATGCGCCGCTTCATCAATGCGTCGGGAAACACCCTGTCCGGATCCGCCGTGAAATCGCCCGTCATCACCACATGGTCGTTGATAACGGCGACGGCGTTCTTCGACAGGAGCGAAAGAACCTCCGGACTGGACGCAACCGCGATGTCACATCCAATGAGCGTTTCGGCTTCGCCCAGCGCGAAGCGCACGGGCCCGAGCATGTCCGGGCTCGGGGCGATCCGGATATGGGTGGTGACTTCGCCGCCCTTCTGGGCAAGCCCGATCTGATCCATGATCGAGACACCGCGGCCATCGAGGTGGGCCGCCATGCCGAGAATGGCCCCGATGGTGACGATACCGGTACCGCCGATGCCGCCTACAACAACGCGGGCAGGACGCCCAAAATCGATAGCGGGTACTGGCGAAGACGGTGCGATCGCTTGGTCCGCCGCGGCTTTCCTGGGCAAGCCACCCTCGATCGTGACGAAGCTCGGGCAAAACCCCTCAACGCAGCTCGCATCCTGATTGCAGGTCGTCTGATCGATCTGGCGCTTGCGGCCGAACTCGGTCTCAAGCGGAACGATGGATACGCAGTTCGACTGCCGGCCGCAGTCGCCGCAACCTTCGCAGACCGCCTCATTGATGACGATCCGCTTGCCGGCGTCGGGCATCTGGCCACGTTTCCGGCGACGGCGTTTTTCCGCGGCGCAGACCTGATCGTAGATCAGGACCGAGACGCCCTTGGTGTCGCGCAACTCGCGCTGGACGGCTTCGAGGCGATCCCGGGGGTCGAGCGCAACGCCGGACGGCATATCCTCGCCGCGATGGCGTTCCGGCTGCTCCGCGACGATCCGGATATCGCGGACACCTTCCGCGGCAAGCTGGCGCGCGATCTGGGCCACGCTGAAGCCGCCCTCGGCCGTCTGGCCTCCGGTCATCGCCACCGCATCGTTGTACAAAATCTTGTACGTCATGGTGACGCCGGCCGCGATCGCAGCCCGTATCGCCAGCAGTCCGGAATGCGCGTAGGTCCCGTCGCCGAGATTTACAAAGACGTGACCGGTGCTGGTGAACGGCGCCTGCCCGATCCAACTCGCCCCCTCGCCGCCCATCTGGGTGAATGTCGTCGTATCGCGGTCCATCCACTGCGCCATGTAGTGGCAGCCGATTCCCGCGAGAGCCCGGCTGCCGTCCGGCACGACGGTCGAGCGGCTGTGCGGGCACCCGGAGCAGAAGTAAGGCAGCCGCTTGACGAGAGCGGTTTCGGCGTCTCGCCTGACATCGCCGAGCGCGGCGAGACGCGGCGCGAGCGCATCGCCAAGCCCCAATCCGTGCAGCCGCTGCGCGATCACCTTGGCAAGATGATCCGCCGTGAATGCGGCCCGCGGAGACAAGAGAGGCTTGCCGTGATGGTCGATCTTGCCGGCGAGTCGTGGCCGTTGGGCGGCGTCGAGCGTGAGCAGAATTCGCGCCACCTGATCTTCGACAAGAGGCCGCTTTTCCTCGACGACCAGAACCTCGGCGGCATTCGCACACTGCTCGCGGATAAAGTCCGGATCGAGCGGCCACGGCATGCCAATCGAGCAAAGCCCGATGCCGAATTCTTCCCACCGTTCGGGCCCAAGATCCAACATGGTAAGGGCCTGCATCAGATCGAGACGCGACTTGCCGACAGAGAGGATGATCAAGCGGCGGCGATCGACGCCCGGGTCGGCGAGACTTCGGTTCAAACCGTTGGCCCGGCCGAAGGCGATGGCCGCAGGCAGCCGCACGTCGAACAGCCGCCGCTCCTGCTCAAGGGGCGAGTCGGGCCAACGGATTGACACGTCGGTCGGCAGACCGGCAGGCTGGAGAATGGTGGGCGTTGTCTCGCGCAGGTCGACGACCGCGGCAGAATCCATGGTATCGGCGAGCGCTTTCATGCCAACCCAAAGACCCGTGGCGCGCGACATCGCCCAGCCGATCACACCGAAGCGAAGAACCTCGGAGACGTTTGCGGGGTGAAGCACAGGAATGGACGCGTCGAGAAACGCATAGTCCGATTGCGATGGCAGACTTGCTGACTTGCAGGCATGGTCGTCGCCGGCGATGGCGAGTACGCCGCCACACGGAGCGGTGCCGGCCGCATTCGCATGTTTCAGCACATCGCCAGATCGATCGACGCCGGGGCTTTTGGCGTACCAGATTGCGAAAACGCCTTCGCGCGTCGCGCCGGAGGACAGTCCGGCTTGCTGGCTACCCCACACACTGGTCGCGGCCAGATCCTCGTTCAGGCCGGGCTGAAAGACGATATCGTCCTGGTCGAGAAAGCGCTTCGCCGCCCAGAGTTCGCGATCATAGGTCCCCAGCGGTGACCCACGATAGCCGGACACGAAACCTGCGGTGTTGAAGCCCGCGGCTCGGTCGATCCGCCGCTGCACCATCGGCAGACGAACCAGCGCCTGCACGCCGGTCAGGTAAATGCGACCCTCGTCGGCGACATATTTGTCGTCGAGCGAGATCCCGGAACTGGTCGATCCGTCCATGGCCAGACCCTCAAAGCCGCTTGGCAACTTCTTCCAGCATGACTTCCGTGGCGCCACCCCCGATGGCCTGGACACGGGCATCGCGTGCCATTCTCTCAATGGCGCTTTCCCGCATGAAGCCCATCCCGCCATGAAACTGGACGCAGTCGTACATCACCGCATTCACCAGTTCGCCGCAGTAGGCTTTCACCATCGAGACCTCGCGAGTCACGTCCTGGCCCTGTGCATCGCGCCAGGCCGCGGAATAGACCAGCTGGCGGCCGGCCTCCACCTCGGCTGCACGCATCGCGATCCGCTGCCGGATGGCTTGTTTGTCCCACAACGGCGCGCCGAAGGCCCTGCGTGCTTTCAGATAGGCCACCGTCAAATCAAGCGCGGCCTGCGCCTCACCCATCGCCATGGCGCCGATCACCGTGCGCTCGTTCTGAAAATTCTTCATGATCGCGTAGAAGCCGGCTCCCTCTTCCCCCAGCACCGCGTCGCGAGGCAAGAGACAATTCTCGAAAACAAGTTCGGCCGTATCCGAGGACCGCCAGCCATGCTTGTCGAGCGCGCGGCCGACGCGAAATCCGGGCGTCCCCTTCTCGACCAAGAACATCGTCACTGCTTTGCTGCCGCCGACATCACTGGTCTTGGCCGCAACGCAATAAAGGTCGGCATGGACACCGTTGGTGATGAACATCTTGGTGCCGTTAAGCACATAGCCGGCATCGGTCCTGCGCGCTGTGGTACGGATGCCCTTCACGTCGGAGCCCGCATCCGGCTCGGTCACGGCAACGGCACAGATCGCCTCGCCAGCGACGATCTTGCGCATCCATCGCGATTTCTGCGCGTCGGTCCCGGCATTGAACACATGCACCGAGGCCATATCGGTATGCACCAACGCGGTGATCGCGACACCCGAGAATGTCGAGCGGCCCAGTTCCTCCGCCAGCACGACACTTCCGAGCGTGTCCATGTCCGATCCGCCATAAGCTTCCGGGTAGCGGATCCCGAAAAAGCCGAGCGATCCCATCCGTCGTAAAACCTCGCGCGGAACGAAGCCTTGCTGCTCCCAGTTCTCGCCGTACGGCTTGATGTCTTCCTCGACGAAGCGACGAACCTGATCGCGAAGCATCTCGTGCTCTTCCGTGAAGAACGGCGAGCGCCGGACGTTTACGGTCAAGCGTGTCCTAACATCGAGCATCTGGCGTTCCTCCTGATCGAACCGCACGGTATGGCTTGACGCAGCCGCGGCTTTGTCGCTTAATTCATCTAACATACGTTAGGTAGATTAGGCGCGAAGTCAAGCTTCGGTCAGATCGTACCGTTCTGGGGAGTGAGCGATGGATGGTGCCGTGCGCTTCGACGCGCTGATCGAGACGTTGCGCGACCGACAGCGCACGATGCTCGCGGGCGGCGGCGCGGCGCTGGTGCAGCGGCACCGGGCGCGCGGAAAGATTGCGGTTCGCGACCGGATCGACCTGCTGCTGGATGCGGGGAGTCCCTTTCTCGAGCTTTCGCCGCTCGCCGCCTACGGACTTTATAACAATGAGTTGCCGTCCGCCGGGATCGTGACGGGGATCGGTCTTGTGCACGACACGCCCTGTATGCTGATCGCCAGCGATGCCACCGTGAAAGGCGGTTCGTTTTTCGCCGAAACCGTTCGCAAGCATCTGCGCGCGCAGGAAATCGCCGAACAACACCGGCTGCCCTGCATTTACCTGGTCGATTGCGGTGGCGCGTTTCTTCCCGAACAGGATCGCGTCTTTCCCGACCGCGATCACTTTGGCGGAACGTTCTACAATCAATGCCGCATGTCGGCCGCCGGCATTCCACAAATCTCGGCGGTATTTGGCGGATGCACCGCCGGCGGCGCGTATATCCCCGCTTTGTCCGACCAGGTCGTGATGGTGCGCGGCACCGGACGCATCCATCTCGGTGGCCCTCCGATCGTGAAGGCTGCGATCAACGAAATCGTCGATGGAGAGACTTTGGGCGGCGCGGACATGCACGCAACCGTATCCGGCGTGACCGACCATGTGGCGGATACGGAAATCGAGGCAATCGGCCGCCTGCGGACCATCGTTCTCGGTTTCGGCGCACTGCGCCGAGCTGCGCAACCGCCGTTCGCGCCTGTCCCGCCCACGGAGGATCCGGAGCAACTGACATCGCTGGTGCCGGTGGATCTCAAGAAACCCTATGACGTACATGCGGTCTTGAGCCGAATTGTCGATGACAGCTCGTTTCAGGAATTCAAACCGGCGTACGGCTCGTCCCTGGTCACGGTGTTCGCGCGCATTCACGGCTTTCCCGTCGGTATCCTCGCCAATAACGGCGTGCTGTTTTCCGAATCCGCGCTGAAGGGCGCGCATTTCATTGAGCTCTGCGACCAGCGTCACATTCCGTTGTTGTTCCTTCAGAACATCACCGGCTTCATGGTCGGGACCGAGGCCGAGCGGGCCGGCATTGCCAAGCATTCGGCAAAACTGGTCTATGCGGTGTCCAATGCGCGGGTGCCGAAATACACGGTCCTGATCGGCGGTTCGTACGGCGCCGGCAACTACGGGATGTGCGGACGCGGCTTCCGGCCGCGCTTTCTGTTTTCGTGGCCAAATTCCCGCATCGCCACCATGAGCCCGGAAGTCGCTGCCACCGTCGTGACCGAGCTCCGCCGCCAAAGTCTCAAGGGCGCAGCCGACGACGACGTCATCGCCGAACTGGACCGGCGCACGCGCGAGCAATTCGAAGAACAGAGCAATCCGTACTACGCGACCGCCCGCCTCTGGGACGACGGCATCATCGAACCCGCGCAGACCCGCGACGTTCTCGGCCTTTGTCTCGCGCTCTCCGCCGACGAGGCGCGCGATACCGCGCCCCGCCCCGTCTATCGGATGTGAAGGGCAACATGATCCGCTCGCTCCTTATCGCCAATCGCGGCGAGATCGCGGTCCGAATTATCCGCACCGCCAAGCGGATGGGACTGCGCACCGTCGCGGTCTATTCCGAGGCCGACCGAGGGGCCATGCACACGACGCTCGCCGACGTCGCCATACCAATCGGTCCCGCGGCGGCACGCGACAGCTATTTGCGGGCGGACCGGATCATTGGGGCCGCAGACGCAAGCGGCGCGGATGCCATCCATCCAGGTTACGGTTTTCTGTCCGAGAAGACCGACCTGCCGTTGCTGTGCGAACAGAATGGCATCGTCTGGGTGGGCCCCCACGTCAAGGCGATCGGCGCCATGGGCTCGAAGATCGAAGCCAGGAGGCTCGCGGTGTCCGCGGGCGTGCCGGTGGTGCCGGGTTATAACGGCGACGATCAGAACGATCGCCAGCTTGCCGCCGAAGCCGTTCGGATCGGCCTGCCAGTGATGATCAAGGCAACCGCGGGCGGCGGCGGAAAAGGCATGCGCCCGGTCTATGCAGCGGAGGACTTGCCGGCGTCGATCATGGCTGCAAGGCGTGAAGCCGAGGCCGCCTTCGGCGACGGACGCCTGCTGATCGAGAAGCTTATCGTTCGCTCGCGTCACATCGAGGTGCAGGTACTGGGCGACAAGCATGGCCGGTTGATTCATCTGTTTGAGCGCGATTGCTCGATTCAGCGCAACAACCAGAAGCTGATCGAGGAGGCTCCCGCTCCCAATCTTTCGGAAGCGACGCGCGCCGCCCTGCACCACCACGCGGTGAAACTCGCAGCCTCCATCGGTTATGATTCCACAGGTACGATGGAATTCATCGTCGATGCGGCGACCGAAGAGTTCTACTTCCTCGAGATGAACACGCGGCTTCAGGTCGAGCACACCGTGACCGAGGAAATCACCGGGCTGGATCTGGTCGAGTGGCAATTGCGGATCGCGGCGGGAGAACCCCTGCCGTTTGCTCAGAGCGACGTCCGCAGCGAAGGGCACGCGATCCAGGCTCGGGTCACGGCAGAGCGAGCCGACCAGGGTTTTCGGCCCGATATCGGCAAGATCGCGCTCTGGTCGCCGCCGCCCGGTATCAGGGTCGATACTGGCGTCGGCACCGGCACGATGGTTGAGCTTCATTACGACAGCCTGCTGGCCAAGCTGATCGCGACCGGCCCGGATCGGCCCCAGGCACTCGCGCGGCTACGCGGTGGTCTCGATCACCTGACCGTCCTAGGCCCCGCAACCAACCGGGCCTTCCTGCTCGACACCATCGAAACTCCGGATTTTGCCAAGGGCCGGGCAACAACGCGCCTGATTGCCGACAACTGGCCCGGCGGATGGTCGTACGAGCCAACGGCGCTCGCTCTCGCACATCGTGTGGCCGCGCTGGTCGGGTGGATTGCCGCACAATCCCGCGCGCAGAACACCTCGCCGTGGTCGAGCCTGCCCGGCTTCCGAACCCTGAGCAAAAGTGGACGCACGGCTGTGACGCATTTTTCGGTCGCGTGCGACGGCACCGCGGCCGATATCACGGTGACGGGCGGCCCTCGGGAGTTTGCTATCAGCGATGCTCACGGCACTCTGACCGTCGACGCATGCATCGAGGGCAACAGCCTGACCGCCGTGATCGATGGCGCATCACACCGTTTTCCCTTCGCGATCGATGGTCGCCATATCGCGTTGCGCGTCCAATCCATCGAGACGTTATTCGAGGTGCGCCCGAAAGTCGAAGCTGCGCTCGACACCCCCGCGCGTGCGGGCGGCACGGACGACGGCAGCATCATCTCGCCGATGGCGGGCCTCGTCGCCGATATCATGGTGGCGGTGGGCGACGATGTCACAGCCGGCCAGACCGTCGCGGTTCTCGAATCCATGAAGCTGTTCACCGATCTGAAAACGACCGCGGGCGGACGAATTTCGCGAATCGTCGCCGCGCAGGGCGAGACGGTGGCGGCACGTGCATTGATCATTGTTATCGAACCGGCCCAAGCGCCAAAGCTGTAGGGAACAACGATATGCCCGGACTGTGGTTTGAGGAGTTTTCGGCAGGACAGATCTTCGAACATCCGATCACCCGGACGGTGACGGAAATGGACAACATGCTGTTCTCCAACATGACGCTCAATCCGCAACCGCTGCATATCGACTTCCATTTTGCCGCCGGCACCGAGTTCGGCAAGCCGCTGGTCAACTCGCTGTTCACGCTCGGCCTGATGATCGGCATCTCGGTTCACGACACGACGTTGCGAACCACGGTCGCAAATCTCGGCATGACGGACGTCAACTTTCCGGCGCCCGTCTTCCACGGCGACAGCATTCACGTCGTCACCACTGTCGAGGCTACGCGGTCGAGTGGCTCGCGGCCCAAGGCAGGAATTGTCACGTTCAGGCACAGGGCCTTCAACCAGACCGGGACGGAGGTGGCAAATTGCGTGCGGACCGCCCTGATGCATCGCCGCCCGGCCTCGCACGTCTCGAGCGAATGACGCCCGGGGGATCAAACAGGACACAATTCCACGAATTCCCGCCTCCGGGCGGATGCAGGAAGCGGCCAACAACAAACCAAATAAACAATCGGGGAACAACGCCATGAACGAGACAATCGGACGGCAAACCGTCAGCAAGGTTGCATGGAGACTTCTGCCCATCATCATTCTGATGTATTTCCTGAGCTATCTCGACCGGGTCAACGTCAGTTTCGCCGCACTGACCATGAACAAGGATCTCGCTTTCACGGCCACGGTCTATGGCTGGGGAGCCGGACTGTTCTTCGTCGGTTACTTCCTGGGAGAGGTGCCGAGCAATCTCGCGCTGGAACGCTTCGGCGCCCGCATCTGGCTCGCCCGCATCATGATTACCTGGGGCGCGGTCTCAGCGGCGATGGCGCTCGTCTCGGGACCTTGGAGCTTCTATCTCATTCGCTTCCTGCTCGGCCTCGCCGAGGCCGGCCTGTTTCCAGGCGTGATCCTCTATCTGACATATTGGTTCCCGGCACGCGCACGCTCGCGGATGATCGCGCTGTTCCTTGCTGCGGCTCCGTTGTCGACTCTGATCGGCGCGCCGCTCTCCGGCTACGTTCTCGGGCTCGACGGCGCTCTCGCCCTGCGCGGCTGGCAGTGGATGTTCATCCTGGAAGGCGTGCCGACCGTACTGGTGGGCATCTACATTCTCTTCATGCTTCCGGACCGTCCCGAACACGTTGACTGGCTCGCCCGCGATGAGCGCGATTGGCTGACCGGCGAACTTGCGACGGAAAACGCGCAGCGCGCCGAGGCGCGTATCCACGGGGTTGGTCAGGCTCTCGGCAATCCACGCGTGCTGGCTTACTGCCTTTGGTATCTGCTGGTGGTGACGGGTCTTTACGGAATTGGATTCTGGATGCCGCAAGTCGTGCGCGCGCTGGGCTATTCGGTGAGCCAAGTGGGCTGGCTTGTCGCAATCCCATCGATCGCGACTGCTGTACTAATGATTCCGTGGTCGATTCACTCCGACCGGACCGGTGAGCGTCTCTGGCACACGATCCTACCATCGCTGCTCGCCGTCGCGGGATTGCTTCTGGCCGCGCAGGCCGGCAATCCGATCGTCGTTATGATCGGCTTCACTCTTGCTTCGATCGGGGTGTTTTCGGCTATTCCGCCGTTTTGGGCTCTTCCGGTTTCGAACCTGTCGGGCAGCGCGGCGGCCGCGGGGATCGCGATCATCGGAGCGGTCGGCAATCTCGGCGGATATTTTGGGCCACTCGCCTTGGGCATGATCAAGGACGCGACCGGCGGCTTCTCGATCGGGCTGATGTTGTTGGCTGGCTCGGTCGCGTTGTCATGTCCACTGGTCTGGATGCTGGAGCGCGCGCAAGTGCGACGCACCGTCCTTCAGCAACCCGGCATCGGTTGATCATGAACATCGTGCGGCACCTGGTACGTCGGTCGAATTCCTTGAGCCCGCCGAAAACAATCTGCCGCACTCCCCCGTTGGTACCACGCACGGCATGGCCGGCTTAGCCGGCCATGGAATAGCAGCACGACCCCTGACGACCCGCAAAATAATGCGGGCGCTGTTCGGACAAAACGCCATTTTGGAGAAAACGCCATGGATGCCATCGAGACGCTGACCGTTGCACCGCTACTTCCCCTGCCTGACCGATGGCAGGTTCCACGTCAGGCGGCTCTGCTGCAGGAGGCCCGCGCCGCCGAGCTCAGCGGAGGCCCCGATGGCTATTGGGATTGGGCCGGCCGTCGCCTGCGATGGCAGCGCCCGTGGGAAGCGCTGCGAGAGGGTGCGCTGGGAGATATCCGCTACTATGCCGGCGGTCGGCTCAATGTCGCCGACAACTGCGTCGACCGGCATGCGGAAGACCCGGCCCGTGCCGACCGGCACGCCATCATCTGGGAAGGCGAACCCGGCGACGTGCGGCGCCTGACATATCGCGAACTGCGCGATGAGATCGGCCGCTGCGCAAACGCCCTGAAATCGCTCGGCGTGCGCCGCGGCGAGGTCGTTGCCATCCACCTGCCGAACCTGCCGGAGGCGTTCATCGCCATCCACGCCTGCAACCGAATCGGCGCGATTCATACCGTGCTGTTCAGCGGTTTTGCGCCGGACGCGATCCGCCTGCGCCTGCTGGCCTCGCGGGCCGTCGTCGTCATCACCGCGGACGGTTCCTATCGCCGCGGCCGCACCGCTCCGCTGCTCGCCAACCTCCGCGAGGCGCGCCAGTCGGTTCCTCAACTGCGCCACACGGTGGTGATCAACCGTACTGGCGCGGAGCCGAACCTGCAGCTGAGCGAAAGTGGATGGACCACGCTGCTGGACTCGATGGCTACTGAGTGTCCGTGCGAAATGATGGAGGCGAACGAGCCTGCTTTCCTGATCTTTACTTCGGGAACCGAGAACAAGCCCAAGGGGGTCGTGCACAGTACGGCCGGCTTCCTGGTCGGCACCTGGGCCAATGTGCAGTGGCAGGTCGGGCCAGAGCAGGACGACATTTACTGGTGCGCCGCGGACGTCGGCTGGCTGACGTTTCCGATCCAGGCCATCACCGGCGGCTTGGCGCACGGCATCACCTTGTTCTGCTACGAAGGCGCGCTCGACTATCCGGAGCAGACGCGGATCCTGGACAGCGCCAAGCGGCACGGCGTCACCAAGATTCTCGTCGCGCCCACCGGACTGCGCATGCTGCGCGCGGCGGGCGACGACGTCGTCAACAGCCGACGGCCGCAAGGCCTGCGCCTGATCACGACGCAGGGCGAGCCGCTCGATCCCGAGACCGCCGAATGGACCCAGCGCATGTTTGACGTGCCGTTGGTCAATGCCTACGGACAGACTGAAACCGGATCGACCTGGACCTATCCGGTCTACGGCGTGGATGCTCTCAAGCCGGGGAGTTGCGGGACCCCGGTCCCCGGCCACGCCTGTCTCGTCGTCGATGACGCGGGCGAGCCCGTCCCTGCCGGAACGCGCGGCAACCTGGTGCTGACCACGCCTTTCCCGACGCTGGCGCGAACGATCTGGGACGATGCCGAGCGCTACCAGACCGCCTATTTCACGCGCTTCAAAGGCAGATATGCCACGTCCGACGAAGCTGTGATCGACACGGACGGACAGATCTGGGTGCTCGGCCGAACCGACGATGTCATCAACGTCGCGGCTCACCGTATCAGCACCATGGAAATCGAAAGCGCGGCCGCAAGCGAACCAGGAGCCGCGGAAGTCGCGGTCATCGGCATCCGCGATGCCGTGCGAGGCACCGTGCCGGTCGCATTCGTGACGCTGCGTCCCGGTGCGGATCCGGCATCGGTGCGGAAGGGTGTCTCCGCCGCCGTCGAACGCGGGATCGGAGGCATTGCGCGGCTCGGTCAGGTCTATATCTCGGCAGCCCTGCCCAAAACGCGTGCCGGCAAAATCATGCGGCGCCTGTTGCGTGAAGCCGCCGAGACCGGCACGGTGCGGGGCGACATCACCGGCCTCGACGATCCGGCGGCGTTGCAGGCAGTATTGGCTGCGGTGAATGCCGCCTGACTCTGGTTTTTCTTGTGCTTGTACAGTCTCTCGGAGATAGGACGCCGCACCCCTCCTTCAAAACTCGGGCGAGCCCATGCGATCTCTTCTTTTTGTCCCCGCAGATTCCGAGAAGAAGCTCTCGAAGGTGCTTGCTGCCGGCGCCGACGCGCTGATCCTCGACCTGGAAGATTCGGTTGCACACGGCAATAAGCCGCTCGCACGGGATCTGGCGCGGGCATTTCTCGAAAGCCACGCGTCGAAGGCCGATCGTCCGCTTCTCATCGTGCGCGTCAATGCGCTCGACTCGCACATGGTCAACGCCGATCTCGACGCCGTGGTCGCAGCAAGCCCGGATGCGATCATGCTGCCCAAAAGCGAAAGCGGTGTGGACGTGGCCGGTCTTGCCGAGAAACTCACGAGCCGGGAAGCCAATCATGGAATGACCGACGGGCATATCAAGATCATGGTCGTCGCGACGGAGACTGCCAAGGCCGTGTTCAACCTCGGCTCCTATCAACGTGTGAGCCCGCGACTGAACGCCCTGACCTGGGGAGCGGAAGATCTTTCCGCCGACGTCGGCTCGGAGACCAACCGGAACGACAAGGGACATTATACCGAGCCATTTCGGCTCGTTCGTTCGCTCTGCCTGTTCGGAGCCGTCGCAGCGGGCGTCGATCCGATCGACGCGGTTTTTCCGGCCTTTGGTGATCTCGAGGGTTTACGCCGCGAATGCGAGGAAGCCCGCAGGGACGGCTTCACGGGAAAGATGGCGATACATCCGGCTCAGGTTCCCATTATCAACGACGTCTTTTCTCCGACCGAAGCGGCCATCGCGGCGGCGCGCGCCGTGGTCGATGCGTTCGCGGCCGCTCCGTCTGCCGGCGTCATCAATCTTAAAGGCGAGATGCTCGACCGGCCGCATCTCACGCGAGCCGAGCGTCTGCTGAAGCGCATCAGGTAGACCCAGGACTTCGGAGCGCCCGGAAGTCCCGTTTCCGCCGACGATCACTATTCATATTCCGAAGCGGGCGATGGCGAACGAAATTGCGGAAATGATGGGCAAGCTCGGATTCTCGAAATTCGAGATCGTCGGACACGATCGGGGCGCTCGCGTGCGGGGGAGTGACCTGAACGTAGGGCGAAGGCCGCTTTGCGCCAAACGCCGCCATTCAACAACTGATAAGCTAAGGTTTGGCTACTAAATGAGTTTGGCTAGTAAATGAGAAGGAGATCTGATGTGAGAATTCTGACGGTTCTGTTGGCGTGGATCATCACACTGCTGCTTGTGACGTCCAACCTCGCGCTCGCAGCGCCTTATCCCACACGTTACCTGACATTGATTGTTCCCGTGCCTGTCGGTGGTGCGGGTGACTTCGTAGGAAGACTTGTTGCGGAACGATTGTCCAATGCGCTCGGAGAAAGGGTCATCGTGGACAATCGCGGCGGCGCCTCGGGCACCATCGCAGCCATGGCTGTCGCTCGCGCCGCGCCTGACGGTTACACCCTTCTGCTTTCATCGAGCACGACTCACGCTACCGCGCCGGCTGCGTTCAAGGCTCTGCCCTACGACCCGATCAAGGATTTCACACACTTTGGGCTAATTGCGACCGCTCCGGCAGTCCTGAGCATCAATGCCGCGCTTCCGCCGAAGTCCCTCGTCGAACTTGTCGATTACGCCAAGCGCAATCCAGACCAATTGAATTATGGATCGTCGGGAGTCGGCGCTCCGGGCCAATTCTGGGGCGAGATGTTCAAGACCGCGTCCAAAGTTCGTATGGTCCACGTGCCTTACAAAGGCACGGCTCCGGCCATGCTCGACCTCGTCTCGGGCCAGATTCACGTTATCCTCGACGGACTTCCGTCGCAACTTTCCAACATTCAGGCCGGCACGATCCGACCGCTGGCGGCGATGAGCACCGCCCGTTTGCCGATGTTGCCTGACGTCCCAACGATGGCAGAAGCAGGCTACCCGACCGTTCTTGGCGGCTTGTGGTTTGGTTTGTCAGGACCAGCCGGCCTTCCCAAGGATGTAGTCGACCGCTTGAGCACTGAGCTCGCGAAAATCAACGCTGACCCGACGTTTCAGGATAAGCTGCAATTGTTTGGGATTATCAGCACGCCACTGCGCAACGACGACTACGTGAAATTTATCCAAGGCGAAATCTCCAGATACGGCAAGATCGCACTTGAGACCGATATCTCAATCAATTAATCCACACAAAATTGCGAGCTTACACCACGGGAGCCAAGAATGCGTCGGCTTGTCCTGATTGCCCTGCTTGCATTCTTCGCTACACCGATCAAAGCCGAGACTTGGCCGAGCCGGCCGCTAACAATGGTGGTGCCGTTTGCGGCTGGTGGACCGATGGACGCGGTTGCGCGGATTCTGCAATCTGCTTTGAGCGACGCCTTGCAGCAGCAGGTGATTGTCGAGAACGTCGGCGGGGCCGGCGGCATGATTGGCGCCGCCCGGGTCGCCAAGTCGGTGCCAGACGGATATCAGTTCGTGCTCGGCAACGTCGGCACGCAGGCCGTCACCCAAACGCTCTATAAGACTCCCTTTTACAATTCGATAACTGATTTCACTCCGGTCGTGCTAATTGCAGATCTGTCGCTGGTGATGGTGGCGCGCAAGGACTTGCCTGTAAACAATTTACGGGAATTCATTGCCTACGCGAAGACCAACCAGAAGACGATGCAATTTGCTTCGGCAGGCGCAGGCTCCGCCACCCATCTCGGCTGCGCATTGATCAACGCGCGAATCGGCGTCGATGTCACCCATGTCCCATATCGTGGCGGCGCGCCGGCGATGCAGGATCTGGTAGCCCAGCGAGTCGACTATCTGTGCATCGATACACCGGCCGCGATTCCTCAAATTGAAAGCGGAGCGATCAAGCCGATTGCCATACTCAGCCATGGGCACTCGCCGAGCTTGCCAAATCTGGCGTCGGCGCATGAGCAGGGATTGACTGATTTCGAGGCATCCAACTGGAGCGCCCTCTTCCTGCCCAGGGACACGCCCGCATTTATTGTTCAAACGTTGCACGACGCCACTGTCGCGGCCATGAACGATCCGACAGTGCAAAGACGCTTCAAGGAAAACGGCATTGATCTCGTCGCTGACGAGCGGCGATCATCTACCTATCTCGCGCAGTTCGTCATCGACGAAATCGCCAAGTGGGCCGGGCCGATTAAGTCCTCTGGCTTAGCTTTGGAATAGATTCGAAATGGCGGCACTGGACGCATGTCGCCTACAGGCTAATGAGGCCGCGCCTATTGTGCCTCGAAGGCCAAAAAGATTTTTCGCCAGTGAAAACTCCCTCACAACCACTGTTTTTGGAGACCGACGTGAAGATCAGACTCATGGAGAACTTCCGGGCAATCTTCTATGCGCCGTATTACGCCGCTCACAGGCTCGGCTTCTACGCGAACGAGGGCGTCGATGTCGAATTGGTTTCAAGCGACGCACCGGGCGATGCAATTGCGCATCTTACAAATGGCACGATTGATCTGACCTGGGGCGGCCCGATGCGCGTAATGACGGCGCACGATCGGGACGATCAGAGCCCCCTGGTCTGCTTTGGCGAGGTTGTTTCGCGGGACCCGTTTTTTCTAATTGGCAATTTCAAGCGATTTAAGCTTTCGGACCTTGCGCACCTGCGTTTCGCTGCTGTCTCGGAGGTACCGACACCTTGGATGTGCCTACAGCACGATTTGCGCGAAGCCGATATTAACCCTGCAATGATCGCAAAAACTTCTGATCGAACAATGCCAGATAATTACGCCTCGCTGCGCGAGGGGCGGCTTGATGTGATGCAAGCGTTCGAGCCGTTTGCCTCACGGGCCGAAATGGATCGAGCCGGCGAAATACTGTATGCAGCAAGTTCACGGGGGCCAACCGTCTACACTGCCTTTATCGCAACTCGGAGCAAAGTCGCGGTACACCGTGACGCATTTGTCGCAATGACGCACGCGCTTGCAAAAATGGAACAGTGGCTCTACGCCCACAGCGGAAAAGAGCTCGCTGAGGTCGTCGCCTCCTTTTTTTCGCATGTGCAGCAGGAACTACTCGTTCGTTCTCTGCAGCGCTATCTCGATGCCGGCCTATGGGCGCGCGATCCTGCGATGTCGAAACAAGGGTTTGAACGCCTCGGGTCGAGCTTCCTTTCGGGTGGCTCCTTAAAGCGTCCACCGGTTTTTGAACATTGTGTCGATGCACGTCTGGCTTAACCGGCCTCGACGGGTTGCGGAATCGAGAACAATCGCTCTTATTGCGTGTTCCGCGCAAGTGTCGGTAATTTACTCTTGCCAAAGGAAACGGGCGGCCACTTAATCGCATGATATTGGCCATCGGGGGAATTGTATCGGATGCAGACAGTCGTCGACTTGCTATGCCAGATGATTGCGATTGATTCGCAAAGCTCGGTCTCCAATGTCCCGCTTGCGAATTTCATGCAATCGCAACTCGAACACTGGAACATCGAGCGCATCGACTACGTTGATCGCGAAGGCATCGCTAAGACAAACATCGTCGCCGCTGATCCCGAAAGCACATCACCCCTCGCCTTTGCCGGGCATCTCGATACGGTCTCGGCTACCGGCTGGGACACGGACCCATTTCGAGCCACGATCGCGCAAGACCGGCTGACCGGGCTTGGTGCGGCCGACATGAAAGGGCCCATCGCTGCCTTTCTTTCGGCAGCTCGGCGAATGGATCCCCGGCTGCGCCCAAAAATCGTGCTCACGGCCGATGAAGAAGTGACCAAACAGGGCGTCCGCGAGGTGGTCGCGAAAAGCCGGCTGCTGCGTGACGGTACGCCCAAATGTTTCATTGTCTGCGAGCCAACAAGCCTCGATGTCGTGCGCGGCCACCGCGTCGACGTCCAATTCGTGGTACATTCCCATGGGCGCCAGGCCCATTCCTCGACCGGGCTAGGCTTGAATGCCAACCTGCAGCTGGTGCCCTTTCTCGCGGATATCCGCGACCTGCACCTTCGCCTGAGGCGCGACGTCGCGCTTCATGACATCCAGTATGATCCGCCGTTTTGCGATCTCAACTTCGTCATCGACAATTACGGCGCGTTTCCCAACGTGACTGTCGGGCTCGCCACCTGCCGCATCAAGTTCCGGTACTCGAAATCGATCGACCCGCGTCCGGTCGTCGAGGAAATCCGGCGTGCCGCGGGCGCTCACGGGCTCGACATCGAGGTGCGGCCGGAAGCGCCGCCGCCCGAGCTTCCAGCCGATGCGCCTCTGGTGCGCGCCATGGAAAGAACCATCGGCCGCAAGGCTCGCGTCATGGGGATAGGGACCGAAGCCTCCGAGTACAGCCGCATGGCGCCGTCGTTGATCCTAGGTCCCGGTAGTATCGACGTTGCTCACAAGCCCGCGGAGAGTATCAGCATCAGGGAGCTCCAGGAGGCTGTTGGCATCTATGAGCGGATTGCAAGGGAGCTTCCCGCATTGCTGTGAGGACAGGGCTGCGATCATGCCGCTAGATCCCGCTTCAGCTGGATTGAAGCAGAATCTAGCGCCATCTTGTTCGAGCATGGCCTTCGGCAGCCCGGCAATCATTCGGCTAAGGCTTTATACCCGTGATAGACTTGCTGATGGCTCGGGGATCTCGCATCGGCCAGCGGCCGCTGTCCACCTGCGAAAGAAATTCCCCGACGATCCGGTTATATTCGTCCGGCTCCTCGATGTTGATCGCATGACCTGCATTTGGAATAATCGAAAGCGCCGCGGAAGGTATCGATTGTTTCATTAGAACGCCGGGAAGCAAACACGGCCAATCTTCATCGCCCGAAATGACAAGTGTGGGTACCGTCATTTTCTTCATTTCCTCAACCAGAGAATAGAGCGACGGCCGCTCCTTCTGAACACCCGCCTGAGTGTTCGCCGAACCGACGGCTGAATGCTCCGACAGGATCTGCTTGAATTCGGCAAAACCACGTGGATCCTTATTTTCGAATTGCACCCGGGTTGGTCCGTATGCATACCGCTCGGAAAAGGCCTGCATTCCCGATGATCTAATAAAATTGGCTATAGTGTCGGCCTCGGAGCGGAAGGTCTCCCGCGTTTCCAGCTCTGCTCCATACCCACATCCGCCAACGCATAAGGACTGCGCCCGATCGTGATGACGAAGGCCGAAGTGGAGCGTCGCAAAACCTCCCATAGAAAGCCCTACAATATGAGCTTTCTCTTCGGCGATGTGGTCGAGTACGGACAGGACGTCATCCGCCGCGCGAGCCTGCGAATAAGACGCCGGGCCCTCCGGAACATCGGACGGGGGAAAACCGCGCGCATTGAATGCGATCACACGGTATCGTTTCCCGAAATGACGTAGCTGCGGTTCAAAACTCCGAAGATCCCCGGCAAACTCATGTACCAGAATTAGTGGTCGTCCGTTGCCGGTCTCCTCGTAGTAAAGGCGTACGCCATCGTCCGTTGTCGCATATGGCATTTTTGATTATCCCCTTGCGGTTTTTTACAGGATTGTGAGGGTGCTGGACCGCTCAAACAAGTACCTGACGGTCCTTCAAAACTACTTTCCCGTCAATCTCCACGATTGGATGCCAGACACCAGATCGACATGGCCGACTGCTCTATCGTGCTGCCGAACGCGATTCCATTTCCGATGCTAAGATGAAGCGCGAACGCCGGCTTTGCGCCAGAAGCGGCCGTTCAAAAATCGGCCTCGCCAAATTTCGGCCCGACGAACAAAGTCAACGCACTCTCGAGACATCGAACCCCGCTGACACTGAAGGGCGCTCGGTTCAGCGCTGCTTGGCTGGCTTTCTCTAGACTGTTTGATCTCTCGGTGCACACGTCGTGCATCCGCAGGGTTCTAACCGATCGGTCGAAACCATTATTGGATCAGTGACGAGCAAAGTGACTGTTCGCGCCACCTACGCGGGAATCAAAGGCTCAGTTCGACGCGGCCACCCAGGTGAACTCATATGGCGCTCACACAACGGATCGTGGCTCAGTGCTACTTTCGCGGCCCGGGGGCCTGGTTCGAACGCCCGCCGATAGATGCGAGTATGTCTTGCTGAACGTTCTCTAGGATCCCGTTCGAATGCACCGGCGCAACTTGTGCGACGGACCGTGACAGGACAAGTGCACCCAGCATTTGGCAATGCAAGCTGATAGCTCGTTCCCGCAACGTCTTACGCTCACCGATCATGGCTGGCGATCCACTCTCCGCGAGCAGCCCAGCCAGGAGCGTTATCTGATCATCCAATCCGCCGGCGAAATACGACTGCGCTCCGGAGCCCAGGCGGGGCGCATCGCCCGCAAATCGGGCGACAGGGCAACCATGATCGATGTCGTCGCGGTGGGCTCGAGACAAATACCAGTCTATATAGCGCCGAAGAGCGGTGGTGGACTCATCGACGGGCGCCCTCGCGATATTGACGAACTTGGTATTCCCCTCAGCGATTGCCGACGCAAGCACCTCGGCAACCAGTGCCTCCTTCGACTCAAAGTGGTTGTAGAAGCCACCTTGCGTAAAGCCGGCGTGCTTCATCAGCTCGCTCAGCCCGACGGCGTCCACGCCGCGCTCTCTGAATAGCTGCGTCGCCGCGGCGATAATCGCGCGGCGGCTTTCCGCAGCCTGTTCTCTCGACACGCCCAGCGCTTGCTCCTCGATTCGTTACCGCAGATGGTGAATTAGCAGGTCATGGCTTTTCTAGCCGACGAGGCGGAAGCGGCAGTCGAAGGCCGCGGCGCGAATATCCAGAAGAGCTTGATAGGCCGGCGAATTGTACCAGGCGAGAGCGGTGTCCTTGTCCGGGAAACGCACAATCATGCCGTTGTCATAGGCGGGCTCTCCAAAGAGCAATTCCCACGGCGCCAACACAATCACTTCGCCGCCGAATTGCCGAATCATTGGGATGGCTTGCGAGGCGTACCGATCAAGAGCTTCTCGGTCGCGCACGGTTGCTTCAATGACGAGATACGCACTCATACCGTGTCCTTTCCATCTCGTGAAATGAGATTGCCTGCGCGACCGAATTGAACCGCTGTCGGGCCTGCCCCCTTCGCTTCAAGCCTGAAGACTAGTTTGGCCAGGCTCGAGCCGTCGGCCCCGGATCGACGCACAGGCGACGCTTTCGACAAAGTCCCATCCATCCGCAAAATTCCCTCCATCCGTACGTGCGCCATCCATTAAGTGCGGAGGCGCGAGAGGCCACGCAAGCGGCAAAGACAATTTCATATAGTATTGAATAACAATGATCCTCCCTTGTCATGCCACTCTTCGTTATAGAACGCCGGTTGGTCGGCGGCGCGAGTGGCTTTGAGTTCGCCCCGGCTATTCGTGCGGAGCGATTATGCCAGTCTGATTTACCGTTCTCAGCCTGGGGTGGACTCTATGTGTTCTTCTTCAAAATGTTCGCTGCGCTCCAAAGGGAGCCTGGGTTGACGCGATCGGGATAGATTTTCAGCATCGCATCGTAGAGCTCGCGTGCGGTCGATGTTGCTGTATTCAGGCGGTTGAAGTCGTGGAGGTATTGCCGCGTCTCGGCAATGTTGCGGGGATCGTCGTCGTTTTCCGGCACCTTGTGCCCGGCGATCACGGCCTTCGGTTTCAGAGCCTCAAGCTTGTCGAGCGTGGAAATCCACTCAAGCCGGCTCTGCGCATCGGTCTCGCCAAGATAGGGATGGATGCCTTTGTAGACCGCATCCCCGGCGACGATCAGTCCGATCGACGGGACGTGCAAGCATGTTGAATGAGCCGTATCGGTCCGCCCGGCATTTACCGCGACAAGTTTGTGCCCTTCCAGCTCCAGCTCATTGTTTTCCAGCGGCTCGGCGACCAGCAGGCGGTCTGCAATCTCGCCAGGGAAAAGCCAGAAGTTCTCGATCTTGTCGGGCGATATATGCTCATGCATGGCCTTGACGATTTCGGGTGTCGCGACCGCCTTGGCGTGCGGGAAGCGCTCCAGGAGCGATGAAAGGCCGAAGAAATGGTTGCCGTGACCATGGGTGATATAGATCGCAGTCAGATTCTTGCCGCTCTAGACGATCCAATTCAGCAGCGTCTGGGATTGCTCGATCGTGAGAAACGTGTCCACGAGGCCCCCGTCACGTTTGCCATAGATGAGCGTCACCGAATTCGCCACACCCACTGCAGCTCTTCCTTGCCGGGCGGCAAATCGCGCGCCAAGCCCTTGCGCCTTACCGTAAGCACATCCCATTGAAGATCAGCGTTCGGAGTATCCAGTCCAGTCATCATCATACCCTTTGGTGTTGTGGAAGATTCGCAATGTCGCAATTGACGGCGGCGAAAGCGTCGCGGGCCCCATTAGGCGTCACGGACGGCTCGCGTTCGGATTGAGCAGGTGCTCGTGAAACCATTCGGTTGCGGCCGCTTCCGCCAGCGGAAACTGGCCGAGATAGGGATCGAAGTGGCCACCCTGTATCAGGGCGAGCCGTTTCGGCTCCAGCGCACGCTCATAAGCTGCAAGTGACAGGTCGGCGGCCGTCAGCCTGTCGTCGCGCGCGACAACCAGCAGCAACGGTGTTGGCGAAACGCGCGTAATCCAGTTACCGGGTTCGTACATGCGCGCGGCCCGCGTCGAGCGAATAGTTGTGTCGTTTTCCCAGACGCCCGCTGGAATAGGCTGGTGATAGAAATTGATGGCGTCCTGGGAGCGGCAACGAAACAGAACAGCCCGATCATTCCGTCAACTACGCGATTCCATCACGGCATCAACTCGGATGAGGTTTTCGGTACACACAGGGGTTCTTAAGCAATAGTTCATGTCAGAGAGACGATAACCAGAGGCTCGCCCACGGGATATCCTTTACTCGCCAGCCTGACTGCGACCATATGCTTCGGAAATCATGTAGCCGGACAGCGTGCCATAAGCGGTGCCCCACGCATCCGCAACTTCCGGCGTCCAGCCATCCGCTAGGCCCTTCTCCAGCGTCCACAGCAGCGCGGCGCCGACCACCGGATAGTGCTCCGCCTTCGCACCGTAGCTGACATGCCGCTTTGCCAGTGCGCCGGCGGCCGGCAAAACCTGTTCGAGATTGCCAAGACCTTTCACCACCCCGGCCAGCATTGCCATCAGCTTGCGGCGCTGCTCGATCATATCGTCGGGGAACATTGCCCTCATCTGCGGGGCGATGTCGAACAGACGATCATAAAACAGCACGGCCGCGGCTTCCGAAGTCAGTTTATCTGCTGCCGCAACGTCCAAATTTCCACCCCGAGCGCTGTCCGCGACCGAAACGGACCTGCGACCATCCAGACAACGAGCCTGACAAGATCTCATCCCGTAGCAGCATCCCCCGATTCTCGATCAGCTGCTAGTCAGATTGAGCTGCGACAAGGACAACGCTTCACTCTCGCTGCTACCGGCGGCTTGATCGGCGAGGCCGGCGCGCAAGCCATGATTGATCAGGCACCGCCAACGACGCCTGGATCGCTCCACAACATCCAGCGTGCTCGAATCCTGGTGGTCTATGCCGAAACCGCTGGAAACATCACCGAAACTGCATGACGTCTCGGTGTCTCAAGAAATACTATCTATCGGGCACTTGGACAAAAAAAGCCGAGATGACCTCCAGGTACGAGCACTTCCAATCTGTTGCTGAAGAATCACAATAGTTCGGCACCGCCGCCCCGGGCTGGCCCAGCTGTTGGATCGTAGTCGTCCGGTTTTTTGGCGATCAACGTCTGCGTCGTCAGGATCAGACCAGCGACGGAGGCCGCATTGCGAACCGCGCAGTAGCAGACCTTGACCGGATCGATGATGCCGGCCTTGACGAGATCGACCGATGCGCCATTACGCGCATCGAGGCCGTAACCATTCTTGCCTTGAGCGACCTTCGTCACCTCGGTTTCGCCGTTCAGGCCGGCATTGGCGGCAATATAGAAAAACGGGCGGCTCAACGCGCGCTGAAGCAGCTCTGCTCCTTGTTTGGCACCGCCCTTCAATTCATCGACCATGCCGTCGAGTTGTGGCGCTACTCTTAGCAGCGCGACGCCGCCCCCCGGCACGATACCTTCCTCGATCGCCGCACGGGTCGCATTGATCGCGTCCTCGATCAGCTGGGTGCGGCGCTTTTGCTCGACCGGCGTTGCGCCGCCCGCAAGGATCACGGCTGTGCCGCCGGACAGCTTTGCGATCCGCTCCTGGAATTTGTCGCGTTCGATGTTTTCCGGGGCCGCATTGTATTGACGCATGACCTGCTCGCGGCGCGCGGCGATCTTCTTTTGATCGCCACCTCCCGCCGTGATCAGCGTCTTCGAGGCCGAAATACGCACCTGGCGCGCGGAGCCGAGATCGTTCAGTTCCGCCTTTTCGAGCTTGCCGCCAAGATCGACCGAAATCACGCGACCGCCGGTGGTGATCGCGATATCCTCGAGCATCGCCTTGCGCCAGTGCCCGAATTCGGGCGGATGGATCGCCGCGACCTTGAAATCGCTTTTCTCCCGGCGCGCCAGCAATTGCATGATCACCGGCGGCGCGACTTCCTCGGCGATGATCAGCAGAGGCCGGCCGCTCCTCTCAATGAGCGAGATTACGCCAGCCAACTGTTCGCTGGTCTGAATTTTGTGATCCGTCATGAGGATGAACGGATTGTCGAGTACGACCTGCATCTTCTCTACATCCGTAACCATGTGATGCGAGAGATAGCCGCGCTCGAAGGCCATGCCTTCGATGACCTCCAGCGTCGTCTCAACCGTGTTGCCAAATTCCACAGCGACGATACCGTGATCGCCGGCCCGCTCAAAAGCTTCGGCTACCATTTCTCCAACCACCGCGTCATTGGCGGCAATGCTCGCAACTGCGCGCAGATCGGCCGGGCCCTGGATGGCTTCGGCCGAGCGCTTCAGCGCGGCGATCGTCTCGGCGACCGCCAGTTCAAGCCCTTCGACCAACTCGACCGGGTTGGCACCAGTGGCGAGGCACTTCAGGCCTTCCTGGACAAGCACGTCGGCCAGGACGGTGGCGGTGGTGGTGCCGTCGCCCGCCACCTCATTGGTCTGCTTTGAAACTTCCCGCAGCACCTGCGCGCCCATATTCTCGAACGGGCATTCAAGCTCGATTTCGCTGGCGATGCTGAGGCCATCGCGCGACACGATCGGCGTTCCGATCGGCCGGTCCATGATCGCGTTCATGCCCTTTGGACCCAGCGTGCCGCGCACGGCTTTGGCGAGTTTGGCGACGCCCCTGCCCAGCGCTGCCCGCGCGGCTTCATCATGCAGCATGATTTTCGGCATTAGATGTCCTCACCTTTCACTGAGAGTTGTCTTACTTCGTGTCGTTCACATTCAGATTCTCTCCGTGTTAGGGCACGTGCTCCGAGTCCGGCGTTTTCGACGAAGCTTTCGATTTTGGCACAAGGGGCGTTTCGAGATCGAATCGCACGGAAAGCAGGCCGCGGCAGAGAGCGCCGTTAAATTCGGCGTTGACGCCGACGCGCCTGAGGCCCGAAACGTAGGCGGCAAAGCCGTCGGTTTTCAACCGCGCTCCCTCTGCGTCGACGAAAGCAGGCTCATCGGCACGCAGCGGCCCAACAACAGCGCGCCGCTCAAGATAGCGCCGCACCAATTTTCCGCCTTCATCATCGACCGGCAGGCAACCAAGCTCCATCAATGTCAGGGCGACGATCGTTTCGGGCGAGTGCCCCACCCCGAGGAGGTGGTTGAGCAGCGCTACCTGCCGGCGCTGGTATGCCTTGACCAAGAATGTCTGACGCAAATCATCCAGGTTGCCATCGGCCTCAACACCGAAGGTCTCCTGAAACGATAGTCCCTTGGCGAGACCCGCGTTAATTTTGTCAGCATACATGTGCTCGCCTAACACGACACTGACGCCTTTGACCCAGTCCAGCGCGTTCACGGCCCGCCGCATGTCGTCCGCCATCAAGAACGAGAAATTGGCGGCGCACCAATAGGTCGGCAGACGGAATTCGATGTGGACCCGGTTTTTCGAATCCACATCGGCCCTGGTGACGAAGTTTAAGTCGGTAACCGACTCGTCGAGTTCTGGATCCATCACGCCTTGCAGGCACGCCCATATTTCGGCTTGCCTGTCATGGGTCCGCCGGTTTTGTGACCCGTCGGTCTCTTCGGCACCACCGTTCATGACGATCACCGCGGCCCGTGGACGGCTTCGGGCAAATGGGCATAGCCGCCGCCCGCCTTGATCTTCTTCTTCTGGGCTTCGACATCAACGCCATAGAGGCGCGCAGCGTTGAGGCCGAGAATCTTGGCTTTCGTCTCCATCGACAAGACCGAGCCGGTCTCCTTGCTGACATCGTCCGGAATCTCGAACGCCATGAACTTGTCGATCAGCCATTTCGGCGTCCAGATGCCGTAGTCACTACCGTACAGGATCTTGTCTGGTCCGACCCAAAACAAGAGTTCAGAAATGACGTGGCCGAAATACCCCGGGCGCGAATGGATGAAAGGCAACGCCACGGCGAGACCGGCATAGACGTTGGTTTCCTGGGTCGCGATCCAGCAGAAATCGTCAAGGCGCGGCAGGCCGCAATGCTCGACAATGAAGTTCAACTCCTGGAACGACGTGGCGACGTCATCAATATCGGCCACATCGAACGCATCGCGGTTAAGCGGAATAATGGTCGGCCCCTTGTGAACATGGATATTCTTGATCCCAAGTTTTTGTGCCGCCTCGAGATATTTGTAGGACGCCTTGTCGGTGAGCTTATATCCCTTGGATTCGCCACGCCATTCCGCAGTGTAGAGTTTGACGCCCTTGATCTTGTGTTTTTCAGACAGGGCATGCAGATATTCCAGGCCCTTGGTACCGTCGCGCGGGTCGAAGGCGCCGTTCAGGATGAAGCGATCCGGATAACTCTTCTTCATTTCCGAATTTCGTTCGGTCGTGTTGAAGCCGTTCTTGTAGAAATCGGTGAGATAGGTCGGCTGCAGAATCGCCATGTCGTCATAGCCATTCACGAATAGGTCGTCGTACATCGTATTGGCATCATATTTTTCAAACTTTTCTTTTTCCCACTTCTCCGACGGCGGACTGAGATTCGAGTGGTAAGCATAGAAGCATTCGATGAATTGCTTACCGTGGATATTCTTCTGGTTTGCCGGGCTTCCATCCCAAAAATGGGTATGCCCATCGATGACGAAAAGTTCTTCACCCTTGGCCGTCCTGTACATGGCGTTTCTCCTGCTCCCGCTCGGATTGAGTGTTATGAGGCTCGCCATTGGCGCAGCCAAATTGGCCTGGCCGGCACACACGCCGGCCACGCATTGCTTGCAGTGATTCAAACGATGTATTTCATCATCT
Source organism: Bradyrhizobium erythrophlei (assembly GCF_900129425.1). NCBI lineage: Bacteria > Pseudomonadati > Pseudomonadota > Alphaproteobacteria > Hyphomicrobiales > Nitrobacteraceae > Bradyrhizobium > Bradyrhizobium erythrophlei. The sequence goes on from NZ_LT670817.1 coordinate 6,510,158, forward strand.
CGTTCATGTCGCCAAACAGCATGACGGTGTTATCGTCCGTCATGACCATCCGGCCATAATGCGTCGAGGTTGAAATTTCGAAGAGATGCGGAGTCATGACGCGACCCAGTTCCTCCGAAATCTCATCCATCTTGAATTCCATCTTCCCGGCGCCATCGATGCGGATCATCGCCGGCATGTATGTCACCCTGATATGGTCGTGCCGACTCATCACGGCAGCGATCGCGCGTGCCTCGACGCTATCGTTCATCGTGATTCCACATTGATCCGAAATCGTATCCTCGAATGTGATGTCTTTCATGGATTTGAAGATGTTCTCGTTCTCTTGTAACATGTCGATCTCCTGAAGGATTGCGTAATGGACGTCGGGTCGGGTGTCGGGTTACGACGAGAGATTGGCTGGAACATTCAGGCCAAGCTCTGCGGCGATACCCTTGATGCGGTTCTTCGCATGCCCCAAAGCATCGGCGTATGTCACGACCTTGACGCGTGGCTGCGACCAGACCGGCTGCAGACGATTGGCGCCATCAAGTGCGAGCTCCCCGTGTTTTGCCAGCCACTTGTTGAACAGCGCAATGTTTTGCGTCCCGTAAGTTGGATCGGTAGCAAGGATGGAGAACAACTCGACGGTGTTGGCGAGATTGCGCTCATAATCCGCCTCTGCCGCCGATACGACTGCAGGGGTGATGAAATCGTTCTGCGCTCCCGCCACCTGCATCAGGAATCCTGAGCGGAACAGCTCGCCGAGAAGCGGCTCGAAGACGACGTTGGTCGCAAAGTATTGCTCCAAGTAGTCATTTGAACCCATGATCGATTCAATCGACTTGCGCACGCCCTGCCAAATCGGGTCCTCAAGCCAGTGCTGCTTGCCGGCGGCAACGTCGAAGCCCGGGAGGTCGAGAGCAATCTCGCTCAGATAGAGCGTGATATCCTGCGCGAAACGCATCTTGTAAGAAGAATTGGTCAGGATCGCATTGTTGACCATCTGCGTATAACCGTAGCGCTGCGCCTGCATGGTCGATGTGCCAAGGCCAAATTCGGCATGTTTGTAGGCGCCGAGATGGTTCTGCAATATCTTCACCCAGGCTGCGTCGAAGCGGGCAGGCGCATCGGATTTCCGGCCGTTCTCGATGGTGCTCTGCACCATGCCGCAAATCGTCGACTGGCGCTGGTAATGCGTGCGCTCCCATTCCTGGTCGACCGCTCGGAACTTATGCCAATTTGAGCTTTTTGCGGCCGTCCAATCCTTGCAGTAGGTCGGCGTTCCATCGGGGAAGGAGATGATCCAATCCTGCAGGAGATAGCGCTCTGGGTCCGGCTGAACATCGACCGTCATGTCTTCGTAGTGTGTCGCCTTGCGACCCTTGGGCTCAAAGTAATTGTACTTGCGGCTGTCGGAACCCGGAAACGTCGCGGCTCCCGCGGCCCCGGATTTGACGAATTCCGGATTCGTGGTCGCTCTGCTCGATTGTGCGCTCATTGCTAACTCCCTTTTGCTATTCTCTCCCTGCGACGAACTTTGAACGCCGTCATCGCACCGCCGGCGTAAACTTGTCGAAATAGATATGGTCGGGTTCAACGCCGTTCATTTGCAAGACCGGCAACACGGCATCGATCATTGGCGTCGGACCACACGTATAGGCGTCAATCGCACCGGTCAGCTTCTCTTCGCGCAAATGGCGCAGGACGACTTCATGGACGAATCCGGTCTCCCCGTCCCACCCGTCATCCGCCTCCGCGTGCGACAGCGCCGGTACAAATTTGAAGTCCTTTAGCTGCGCCGCGATCGCAGCAAGCTCCTCGAGGTAGAAGAGATCGGCGCGCGTGCGCGCCCCGTAGAACAACCGCACAGGCCTTTGTTCTTCACTCGCTATGTGATCAGCCAGGATCGACCAAAGCGGCGACATGCCCGAGCCGCCACCGATCAACAACATCGGGCCGGGCCTCCCCTCTCGCCGGAAGCAGGTGCCATAGGGCCCCTTGGCAATCAGGGCGTCGCCAACGCTCAATTTTCCATCGAGTTGGGATGAAAACGCCCCATTGGGGTATTTCTTGATGATGAAGCGCAGGCTTGTGTTTTCGCTGGGCGCGTTAGCCATTGAAAAGGCGCGGGTGATGGCGCCATCCCCAAGCGTCAGATCGACATACTGGCCGGCCCAGAATTTCAAGGGCTTTTCGATTTCGATCTCCAGCAGCCTGATGTCGGACGTCAACGCGCTGATGTTTGCGACGCGCCCCTCAAATGCCTTCACTGCGATCGAGCGGCTGAGCAGGTCTTCGTCGTAATTGAGCAATTCGAAACTGACATCGCTGAAGGCGTGCGTACGGCACAACAGGACGTGACCGGTTTCGCTCTCGTAATCGGGCAAGGCGAAGGTCGAATATTTTAAAAGCTCGATGTCCCCATCAATGAGCTTTGACTTGCAGCTGCCACACTGTCCTTCCTTGCAGCCATGCATGAGCGAAATGCCCTGACGAAACGCCGCGTTAAGCACGGTTTCGCCCTCTTCCACTTCCATCTCGATGCCCACCGGCTCGAACCGAACCTTGTGAACCTGCGCTTCCGTCATGCTTTCGGCCTTGTCGCAGTCGTGACTGAAATAGCCGGAGCGTCATACCGCTCCCGGGAAGGGGCCGCCGAAGCGGCCCCTTCCCGTTGTCGTGCTCAGTGGCAGGGATTGATCTTGAAGCCCTTGCGATATTCAGCCACTGCGACCTCACGCTCGGTCGGCGAGAGCGCCCGGAACCCGCGGAGCGGGCTGCCAAGCGTGTGTCCGCGCACGTGATCGAGTGTCCACATATCCTTGGGGTCAAAGCGCAGATGCGGCTGCGCGATGAGGGTCTTGCCGTCTGACCTGACGAATCCCAGGTCCTTGATCGCGTCGGCAACATCCCAGCCATGGTAGCAGTCCTCCCATTCACGGCGACCGCTGAAGCGGCCCATCGCCGGGGTGGGGCGACCTTCGTACTGGGCGGCAAAGCCCACCTTGTGCGTCCAGCGGCAGCCTTCCGAACAATAGGTGTACATTTTGCCGTCGACTTCGTCACAAACGAAGTCTTCGCGAATCAGGCAGGGAACCATGCAGCTCCAGCAGCGATGCGGGTACACATAGCCCACGTCGCTATTGAAGAGGATGTTGGTTTCGCCGGGAACGCTAAGTTTGGCATGCCATTTCCAGAAATCACCGAACTCGGCGTACCAGCCTGGATACTTGTGCTCGAACCACTCAAAGTCCCTTTCGGTCTGGGCTTCGATGCGCCAGAAATTGACCGACCATCCGACCGTGAAGAACTGTGCGGTCTTGTGGACGTAGTTTTTCTTGACGATACGATCCCAGGCGGCGGCGACATCGTCGTGATGAATCTTGATGCCGTATTTCTCGAGCGGCAGCATGTAGGTACGATAATAATCTTCGTAGATCCAGCGATGCCACAGTTCGGCATAGGATTCCTTGTTCTTGTCGCGGTTGGTCGTGCCGTATTCGATAAACGTCCCAATCGCGGCATCGACAATCGCGTGGTTCTGCCAGAACGCATACTTCAGATCGCGTTCGAGCAACTGATGGTTCGACGGATCGTTGATCATCGCCATCAGCATCGAATGACCATTGCCGATATGGCGGGACTCGTCCGACTGCACCGACAAGAACACCGTAGGCAGCGCGTAGTCGCCGTTGCGCGCGGCTTCCGAAGGCATCGCCACGAACAGCGTGTTCGTGAACGCGGTCTCCGCAACCACCGTCAGATAGACGTTGGCGGCGGTGATGGCGTCGCCGGTCAGGAAGCCCTCAGCAAACTGACGACCGATGGTGGTGGCATAACATCTGCCGAACGCCGCTTCGGTAATATCGAACCCGGCAGGATCGATATAGTTTTCCATGTACCACTTCTTCAGGTTCATCTGAATCGTCGAGTGCCGGAGTTCGTCGACCATCTGCATGGTAAAGCCGGTGCGCAGCTCCTCGCCTGGCGCCAGCCTGCCGACCATCGCCATCGAACGGGCTGCCGAGATTTCCGGGAACGGGATGATCGCCAGGAACAGCTTCATCCACTCGACCCAACGAGGCTCGACGTTGCGGAACATGTCGCCGCGCAAGGCCGCATCCAACGCGCCGTAAACGCGATTGTCCTTCTCTTCCTGCATCGGGAAATACGACCGCAGGACCTGCCTCATGGGGTCGCGCGGCGTCTTCGAGATTTTGTAGTCGGTGGGGAAGGTCATCGCCTCCTGGACGTAGCTTGGCGTCCAGCCGAGATCGGCGACGCGGCTTGCCGCTTCGGATATGGTGATGCCTTTCTGGGCGGTAATTTTATTCAGTGTCAGACCTGCAGTCATTTTGATCTCCCTTGAACGTTGCGTAGCTTCAGCACTTTCGCTTTAGTCGTAGGGTCTAAAACCCTTCGTCTTTCGACGCGCATTCTTGAAATTCACGACTGCGGAAAATGAACTTTGAGTCCGGCAAATATACTTTGATTTGCGAAATCACGTTTCCAATTCAGACCGATTTGACGGGACTGACCGTCTCGCCACCTCCGTTGTTTCGGTCGATGAGTGGCTTGCCCTCGGCGAGGAATTTCGCCGAAAGGACGAAGGCGCCAATTGCGAAATCCCTGCCGTGCCGAGCGATCATTGCCTCAGCGATTTCGGCTATTTGAACGAAGAAGGCGTCTTTCGACTTTTCTTCCTCGCTCAAGTCCAATTGCTGAGGCGGAACACGCTCTTGTCCAGTTTGCCCAGCATTTCTCTCCGCTTTGATCCCGATCTTGCTCATCACGCATGCCCCGAACGTCGGTGTTCGTCTGTCGAAGGACCGCTTTCAAATTCCAGCAAGGACGCATTGAGCCATTCACGCTCGGCCACCAGGCGCTGATGCTCTTCCCGAAGCGCCTGCAGACGCGCGGTCACCCTTTCCAGTTCGGCTTGCGCTTCGGTCCCGGCATCCACCCGTGCGACATCGCGCATCGCGCATTCGAGTTCGATTTCAGCGCCGCCGCGGGCACTCTCGCTCTTCAGTTGCATTTCATTGTTACGAATGATCCGTTCGATCAGCCTCTGCCGGGCAATCATCCGCTCCCTGGCGCGCTGCAATTCAGCCGCTTCCTCGGGGGTGATCTGTGGCCCGCGCCCGCTGGCGTTTGTCACTCGCATTACTCTCGTTCGATATACCGGACTGAAGCTGAGCATCTTGCGGCAAAATTCCTACGGGATCAGAACGGCGCGCCCATGGATGCGCCCATGATGCAGGTCATGAAGCGCATCGTTAGCCTGGCTGAGCTTGTATTCTTTGGTATGGAGATCGACGAGGCCGCGATCGGCGAGCGCCATCAGTTCAACGAGTTCAGCATAAGTGCCGACCAGATTGCCGACGATGGTCTTTTCCGTCGTGATCATGTCGATGGTCGGGAGTTCGATCTTGCCGCCATAACCTACGACGTAATAGTAGCCACCGTTCGCCGTCATCGAGATGCCTTTGGCAACCGCGTCACCCTCGCCGACAAAATCGATCACGGCTTCGGCGCCACGCCCACCAGTCAGTGCCAACACAGCTTCGACTTCGTTGTCGTCGGCCTTCACGACATGGTGCGCACCGCACTCCTTGGCGAGATCGAGAGACTCGTCGGCACGGTCGATCACAATGATTTCCGCCGCACAGAGCGCTGCGAGAACCTGGATGCCAATATGCCCAAGTCCGCCGGCACCAATCACCGCGACATATTCGCCAGGCAGCAGATGGCGGGATGCTTTCTTGGCGGCGCGATAGGCCGTCAGCCCGGCGTCGGTGTATGGAGCGACATCTTTCGGCGCCAGCGACTTAGGTAACTTGATGAGAGAACGCTGGCCCGTGAGGAGGTATTGCGCGTAACCACCGTTCGCGTTGATGCCGGGAAACGAGCTATCCAGCGCGTGCATGTCATCGCCGCGGCGGCACGCGAGACAATGTCCGCTGGTCACCAGCGGATGACAAATGACGCTGTCCCCGACCTTGACGCCCTCGACGCCAGGCCCGATCGCCTCGACCCAGCCCGCATTTTCGTGCCCCATGATGTACGGAAGTTTGACGTCGACCTTGCTGCGCCAAATGCCTTCGACAATATGCAGATCGGTGCGACAGACACCCGCACCGCCGATGCGGACGATCACGTCCATCGGGCGCGAAATCTTCGGGTCGGTCACATCCTCGTAGTTGACAAACTCCTTTGCCGTCAGCCTTTCATCAAAGGCATGGAGCACCGCAGCTTTCATTTATTTATCTCTCCCCTTGTGGTTGTTTGTTTTGTGGATACGGGGTCAGCGCCACCTCACCAATTGGTGAGCAAGGGCTGTGCCAAGCATATAACAAGCTGATCTTTCTGGAGTTCCCCGTATTTCGATGAACTCGTGCTGATCCGCATCGGAGCAAATTTGACGGTATTATTGTTCCGCGACGGAACATTTGAAGACAACAACGAATTAATGAGGAATTTGGATTTTCGATTATTTGATCTATGATCAGAAAAAGCGCGAGAGCGCGAAGGAACGACCTGAACTAGGCTAATATCAAGAGGAAATTGCCGAGCAGCAGTTCCGGGAGGACCGACGATGCTGCCTGCCAGTCAGCGCATCGAAAATGTGTGGATGACGCTCGAGCAGCGCGGAGCGCCGCCCACGGAACTTCTGTCGGCTGATATTTACGATAGCTGGATGCGCTGCATTTCGTTCGGCCTCGATACGCGTCGCCCGCCTTCGCCCGAATTCGTCAGCCCTGCAGTACTCCGCCAGGAGCAACAGCGCTGTTCGCTCGTCCGCGGACTCGCGCTCGCCGAGATGCACACGCTGCATCAGCAGATCGCAGGTTCCAATTTCATGATTGCGTTTGCAAACGCGGATGGCTTGCTGCTCGACATAATATCCGATCCGAGCTTTAGCGACGCTTCAAATGCAGCGAGCATCTGTCCAGGTACTGTTTGGAAGGAAAGTATTTGCGGTACCAACGGCCTCGGTACCGCGGCGTATCTCAAACGAGCGATCGTCGTGCACGGGCGCGAGCATTTTTTTTCGCGCTACAACAATCTCACCTGCGTCGCTGCGCCAATCTTCGCGCCCGATGGTGAGTTGGCCGGAATACTGGATGCTTCGTCGGATTGCATGTCCCGGCAGGCTCACACCCAGGCACTCGTCGCCATGGCGGCAACCCAGATCGAGAATGGACTGTTCCGCGAACATCATCGCGGAAATATCTTGATCGCGTTCCACAATCGCGGCGAATATTTGCACACGTTGAGCGCGGGCCTGCTGGCCGTCGATAATGAGGGCAGGATACTCGCGGCGAACAGGGCCGCTGGAATCTTGTTGCAAGGTTTGCCGACCTCGCCGGGCCGTCGCTTCACCGACGTCTTTCGTACGAAATTCAGCGCGTTTGTCGATGAAGGCCGGCGCAAGGAACGCCAGCGCCTTGAAGACGAAGTCGGAAGCCAGTTTGTCTCGACAATCGAGAACACGCGGCAGTTCCCGATGATTCAAGGAGTTTCCAGACCTCGGCCGCCACTGCCGAAGGAAGTCGCGACGCAATTCGTATCCACTGATCCGACGATTGCGGGAATCGTGCGACGGGTTGGGAGCGCGGCGGCGCGCAAAATGCCGATCCTCATCCGCGGCGAGACCGGTACCGGCAAAGAACAACTCGCCCGCCATGCCCATTCCGCCAGCGGACGGGCTGGCGCCTTCGTCCCCGTCAATTGCGCGGCGCTCCCCGATAGCCTGATCGAAGCGGAGCTGTTCGGCTATGCCGAAGGCGCTTTCACCGGGGCCAGAAAAGGCGGCGCCGTGGGACTATTCAGAGAGGCAGACGGCGGTACCCTGTTCCTCGACGAAATCGGCGACATGCCGGTGACGCTGCAAGCCGTCCTGCTGCGCTTTCTGGACGATTGGACGGTCCGTCCGGTCGGCGGCGCCAAACGCCAGGTCGATATCCTCCTCGTGTCCGCCACCAACGCCAATATCGACGAATCAATTGCAAAGGGCCGTTTCCGATCCGACCTGCTGTTTCGCCTCAACACGTTGGAGGTAACGCTACCGCCCCTGCGTGAACGCTCGGATTTCGCCGAGATTGCGCGCCATCTGATCGAGAAGATTGATGCCTCTGCGGATTTGACCGAAAGCGCAATCGATCGATTGGCCAAACTGAATTGGGACGGCAATATCCGGGAATTGCGCAACGTACTCTCAAGACTATCCCTGGCCGTGCGGGGACATCTGATCGATGAGACGGCAGTCGAATCCGTCATCGGACCTTCGTGCAGCGAGCGGCTGCCAGGCAAAGCGTCGGGCAACCGCGGGCTCAGACACGACTTGCATGAGATTCAGCGCGCGCATGTGCTGACCGCGTATGCGGAAACCGGCAACAACATCAGCAAGACCGCGCGCCGGCTGGGGGTCTCACGCAATACGATCTATCGCGCCCTTCGTGACAAGCAGAGCTGACACAATCGCCCAAAACAAGGAGGGTGTTGCGTGCAAGCGTCGCGACCTGTCCTTTGCGGAAAGGCGCTGCACGCGAGAAATCTGATCCACTGTGACGTTCAATGGGAGGGTCGCCGTGTTTGAACCAGAAAACCATCTTGAAGCCCTGATGCAGGCCGCCGGGAAGGATCCCGGTGTCGTTCCTGCATTCTATAAAGCGCTGCTTGAAACCGAGATTTATGTTCTGACTCCTGAAATGCCTATGAAGCCTGGCCGCCGCCGCTCGCTCAAATTTCAGGAAAAGATCAACATTGCCACAGTCGAATTCCAGGGCATGAAATGGCACCCAGCCTTTACGTCCAAGAAACGCATATCCGACTATTTAAACGAGCCGGAGACCTGCCTTGGCGCCGCCGCGCGTAATCTATTCGAACTGTTGCCCAACTCCAATTTCTGGCTCAATCCACTATCCGAATGCCAAAAGCCGATGCCGGCCTCCGAAATCGCTCTCCTGATGAACGGCGAGATTTTTGAAAAATTAAAAAAGACGAGATAAGAGTCGCGTGTCGCCCTGTTTAATGTTGACGGTAGCCTCGCTACTCTCACATTCCATAACCGTTCACATTATGCGAGCAAACGGTACCGCCCAGCCTGCACCGGAACTACCAAACAAGCGCCGGGCTTAGCCTTCGAGGCCGTGCGTATCGCGGATGAACCGAGCAACGCAGCGCCCCAGGCGTCAAGGCGATGATGGGACACGCTACGCGGTGCCGAGCCTGACGTGAAAGAGGTCGCCAACTGAGGTGGCCTTACTTCCGGACTATGCGGCCTTGTTCCCGCACGAGCGCGGTGTACCGGTCGATCTGGCCAGCAAGTCTTGACCAGCTAGAAGAGATATTTCTCAGAACCTCGGCTTGATCCTTGCTCTGCGTTGATTTGATGAGGCGAATACATTCTTTCGCCTGATCTCGGCAGCGTTGTGCACTGTCCATGACCTTGGCTCCCAGGGTATAAATCCTGCGAACGTATAACCCTTGGGGTACCCCCTAAATTCCAGGTTACGTAGACTTATGTAGAACGTCCGGCGGCGCCTTCATGACGCGTCCACGGTCGGATTAGGACATCCGCGAATTCAAAAAGGGGCCACCCCCAAAACCAAAAGGGACCAGTCGCTTAGGGATGCGACGGAAAGGGGCCAGTACCAAGAGACCCATAGGAACAGACCGAGAAACCAGAACTTTCGGTGAATGAGGTGAGTGATCAAGCGGAATAGGCCGGTCGGAATAGGCCGGTTTTGCTCTCGCCGAATTCCGCTTTGAAGCGCGTTACTGACTCAAGTCGGACATCGCGCTGAGTACGAAAAGTGCAATGAGCAGACGAGAGCCCGACCGGCGTTGCATCAAACCTCGCGAGGAATGACGTACAGGAGGTGAGGCAGTACGGTTTCCGGCGAGTAGAAAAATGGTCCTTCGCCGATCCTGATGGCTCCCATCCGTTTATAAAACCCTTCCGCTGATGGTTCGGCATAGATCATGATGGCCCCGGCGTTTATCTCTTTTGCGCGAGTTACAGCCACCCCGAAAAGAACTCGACCGATCCCGCGTTTCCAACGTGCTGGGTCAACATAAAGGCCGTGAAGCAGCGCAATTCCTTGAAGCGCGGTCGGCATCACCCAAACGACGCCGACGACTTCGCTTGAACCGTCTTGTGCCACTTGAACCCAATTCGCACTAATCATTGGTAGCGTTATCGTTAGCGAGGGCATCGAACGGTCGATGAACGCTTCGTCGTATCCCGCGTGCATCGTCGCACGCACAGAGAGGCGCGTTAGCTCACGCTGTTCCTCGGACTTGGCCTGTCGAACGGTATAGACGTCCATCACAACCTGCCATTTCTCAGCCGCCATCCTACTTGAATTTAGGATCGCTTAGAATTCGGCATCGGGTCATTCGCTTCACCTGCCGACAGTTGATACAGCGTATCGTCGCGGTCGATCACTTGCGAATGGTCCGCCGCCAGCAAAATATAAAATGCCGGCACCACGAACAGTGTGAATATAGTCCCGATCGCCAGCCCCGATGCGATTACTAGTCCCATGTTGAAACGCGATGCGGCGCCGGCGCCCGAGGCCGTGATCAGCGGCACCACGCCGAGCACCATGGCCGCCGTCGTCATCAGGATAGGCCGCAGCCGGATCGAGGTCGCCTCGATCACAGCTTCGCGCTTCGGTCGGCCGGCATGCTGCAACTCGTTGGCAAACTCGACGATCAGGATGCCGTGCTTGCTGATCAGCCCCATCAGGGTAACCAGCCCGACCTCGGTGTAGATGTTAAGGCTGGCACCCTTGACACCGAGCATGATGAACACCAGCGCGCCGGCGATCGACATCGGAACCGAAACCAGGATGATCAGCGGATCGCGGAAGCTTTCGAATTGGGCCGACAGCGCCAGGAAAATGATAATCAGCGCGAAACCGAATGTCGCGGCGAAACCGCTCGATTCCTGAATGAACTGGCGTGACAGGCCGCCATAGTCGACCGTATAGCCCTTCGGTAGTGTTTTATCGGCGATTTCCTTCAGCGTCGCCAGCGCTTCGCCGGTGATCACGCCAGGCGCTGCGACGCCGGAAATCGTCGCGGCGTTGACCTGCTGGAAATGGTTCAGCGATTCCGGCACGGTCGTCGTCTTCAGCGAGGCCACGGTCGACAGCGGGATCGCCGTGCCGTCCGAGGTCTTGATGTAGTAGTCGAGCACCTGATCGGCGTTGAGGCGGTAACGCTGCTCGACCTGAGGAATGACCTTGTAGGAGCGGCCGGCAAGCCCGAAATAGTTGACATAACCGCCGCCGAGCAGCGTGCCGAGCGCGCCGCCGACGTCACTCAGCTTGAGCCCAAGCTGCGCGGTCTTCGCGCGGTCGATCACTACCGAGGTTTGGGGCTGATCGATCTTCAGGTCGTTGTCGAGAAAAATGAACTTGCCGCTCTTCAATGCTTCGGCGGTGAACGTCTTGGCGACACTGTCGAGCCGGTCGAACGGATCCGTGGTCTGGATCACGAACTGGATCGGCAGACCGGATGATCCGGGCAGTGGCGGCTGCTGGAACGCCACGATCCGGGCGCCGGCAATGCCGGCCATCTCACTTTGAATGACCGGTTGCAGCTCCGCGGCGTTCTTCTCACGCTTGTCCCAGGGTTTGAGCACCCAGCCCGCGATCGAACTACCGACAATGTCGAGTTGGAATACCCCCGCGGTTTCCGGGTGCGCGGCAAACCGTCGGTAGACTTCCGCCGAATAAAGCAATTTCTGCTGTAGCGTCGCATTCGGCGCCAAGGTTGATTGCGTGAGGATGACACCCTGGTCTTCCTGGGGCGCCAGCTCGTTCTTGGAATTTGAATACAGCCAATAGATGCTGGTCAGCACCAGCGCCGCGAAAATGACGGTCACCGGAATGGTCTTCAAACTACTGGACAGCAGCCGCTGGTAGCCGTGCCGCAGCCTTTCCATCCGTGCGTCGATGAAAGCGACGATGCGGTTGTCCAATGTCGGCGCGCCCTTGTTCGGCGGCTTGAGAATGAAGGCACAGCACATCGGCGTCAGCGTCAGTGCGATCACGGCCGAGACCGTCACAGCGCCGGCGAGCGTAAAGGCAAACTCGGTGAACAGCGCACCGGTCAAGCCGCTCTGAAAACCGATCGGGACATAAACGGCGATCAGCACAATGGTCATGGCGATGATCGGACCGACAAGCTCGCGCGCAGCGATGATCGCTGCCTGCACTGGTTTTACGCCCTCTGCGATGTGGCGATTGACGTTCTCGACCACGATGATGGCGTCATCGACCACGAGCCCGATCGCCAGCACCAGTGCCAGCAACGTCAGGAGATTGATCGAGAAGCCGAGCGCTAGTAGCATGGTGAAGGTGCCGACGAGCGAGAGCGGGATGGCGATCACCGGTATCAGCACCGAGCGCCAGGAGCCGAGAAACAGGAACACCACGATGGTGACGATCGCCAGCGCTTCGGCGAGCGTGCGGATCACCTCGCTGATCGAACTGTTCACGAATTCGGTGGAATCGTAGATGATCTCGGAATTCAGCCCGTTCGGCTGCTGCGCCTTGATATCCGGATAGACGGCGCGCACACCCTTGACCACGTCAAGAAGGTTGGCGGCCGGCGCAACCTGGATGCCAATATACACCGCGCGCTTGCCGTTGAAGCTGACCGACGATTCGTAATCTTCCGAGCCGAGCGTGACGTTGGCAATGTCGGAGAGCTTGATGTTGGCGCCGTTGACCTGCTTGACGACCAGGTCGCGGAACTCCTGTAGCGACTGCAGGTTGGTCGCCGCCGTGAGCGTCACCTGGACCATCTGCCCTTTGGTATTGCCGAGGCCGGCAATGTAGTCGTTGCTGGACAGCGCCGTCGACACATCGGTCGCGGTCAGCCCGTAGGCCGCGAGCTTGATCGGATCCAACCAGGCACGCAGCGCAAAGGTCTTGTTGCCGATCAGTTCGGCGGTCTGTACGCCCGGCACCGACTGCAGTTTCGGCTGCACGACTCGGATCAGGTAGTCGGTGATCTGGTTGGGCGCGAGCACGTTGCTGTTGAAGCCGATATACATGGCGTCGATGGTCTGACCGACCTTGACCGTCAGCACTGGCTGCTGCACGCCGTTTGGCAACTGGTTGAGCACCGAGTTGACCTTGGTGCTGATCTCGGTCAGCGCCTTGCCGGAATCGTAGTTCAGCCGCAGGTTGGCGGTGATGGTGCTGGTACCAGACTGGCTGGTCGAGGTCAGGTAATCGATGCCGTTGGCCTGGGCGATGGCGTTTTCCAGCGGTGTCGTGATGAAGCCAGCGACGATCGCGGAATCGGCGCCATAATAAGTCGTGGTTACGGTGACGACGGCATTCTGCGTGCGCGGATATTGCAGGATCGGCAGCGAGGTCAGCGATTTCAGACCCAGCACCAGGATCATCAAGCTGACGACGATGGCGAGCACCGGGCGTCGTATGAAGATATCAGTAAAGGACATGGGCTCCGCTCACTGGTCGACCGGCTTGGGATTTGCATCGTTCGCGACCGGAATCGTGTTGTCGACCTTCAGGGTGGTGCCGTTGCGGAGCTTCATCTGGCCCGTCGTGATCACTGTCGCGCCTTGCTCGACGCCTGAGATGACCGCGACCTGATCGCCACGCGTCAGGCCGGTCTGGACGACGGACTGCCGCGCCACCAGCCCATCCTTGCCCGCATCGCCTTTGACGGCGAGGTAAACCGAGTTGCCGTAGGGGTTGTAGACAATGGCAGTCTGGGGAAGCGTGACGTATCGACTGGCCTTGCCGACCGCGAGATCGATCAGGACATACATGCCGGGAAGCAGTTTGCGCGCCGCATTGTCGAAGATCGCGCGCACCTCCAGATTGCGGCTGGTCTGATCGACCTTCGAGTTGATCGCCTGCACCTGCCCCTTGAACGTCTGGTTTGGGTAGGAATCGACCCGGGCGTTGACCTCCTGCCCGACCTTGACCTGATCGACCGCCTGCTGCGGCAGCGTGAAGTCGACATAAAGCCGGTCGAGGGCCTGCAACGTTACGATCGTGGTGCCGGCACTGAGATACTGCCCGACATCAACCTGGCGAACGCCGAGGCGTCCGCTGAACGGCGCCTTGAGCGTCTTCTGCTCGACCAGCGCCTGCTGCTGGGCGACCAAGGCGAGCGCATTGCGCTGATTGACGAGATCGGAATCCACCGTCGCCTGGCTCACCGCATTGATCTTCAACTGGCCTTGATCGCGCTTCAGCGTGACGCCAAAACCGTCCGCGGTGGCTTGCAGCGATTGCAGCTTGGCGACGTCGTCTTCCTTGTGCAGATCGAGCAGTACTTCGCCGGCTTCGACATCCTTGCCGGACTCGAAATGGATCTTGTCGACGATGCCGGCGAGCTGCAGCGCGAGATCGGCACCATTTACCGCGCGAAAGCTGCCGACCGCTGTCAATTTCGGCTGCCATTCCGAGGTTGTCGCCGTCGTGGTCGACACCGTCTGCGGCGGATCGGCGAGCGCTGCCAGCGCATTCCTGATCAGGCCGGCGCGGAAATTGACGAACCAAGCAAGGCCGCCGAACACCACGCCAACCATCCCGAGCATGATCATCATTCGCTTCAACATGGTGTTCTCCCCGCCCTCCGAAGGCTGCATCAGTTGATGGGCGCGTGCGGCGCCGCCGGCAGCGCTCCGGCCGGCACGAAAATCCCGGCGATCCCCGCCGGCTTGGCTTCGGACGCGGGCGTTTCATCCATCCGATTCCACCAGCCGCCGCCGAGCGACTGATAAAGCGCAACGGTGTCCGCATAGCGCGAAGCTTGCGCCTTCACCCGGTTGATTTGCGCGGTGAGCAGGGTTTGCTCGGCATTGATGACGTTCAGAAGCGTTCCCGAGCCGGCCTTGAATTGCGCCTGCGTGAGCTTGAGGCTTTCGGCGGCGGCGTTCTCCGCCTCGACCTGGGCCTTCAGCAGCGCGGCATCGAACTGAATCGCGCGCAACGAATCCGCGACATTCTGGAACGCGGTGATTACGGTGTAGCGGTACTGGGCACTGGCCTGCTCCAGCGCCGCGACTTTCGATTCCTTGGTGTGGAATAGCGACCCGGCATCGAAGATCGGTCCGGCGACGCTCGCCGCCACACTCCAGGCCGCGGCCTGCGGGCCGTACAGCGCCGAAAGCGCGAGCGCCTGGCTGCCGGCGGACGCAGACAATGTCAGGTTCGGCAGCATGTTGGCGGTGGCGACACCGACATTGGCGCTCGCCTGATGCACTTGGCTTTCCGCGGCGCGGATGTCCGGCCGCTGCCGGACCAACAATGACGGCACCGTGACCGGCAAATCGCGCGGCAATTGCAACGCGTCCAATCGGACGGACACGCCCTTGTCCTGGCTCGGCAGCCGTCCGAGATAGGCCATCAGTTGATCGCGGCCCTGCGCACGGGCTTTCCGAAGTGGCGGCAACGTTGCCAGCGTTTGTGCCAGCTGCGCCTTCTGCAATTGTACGTCGGCGTCGCTGACGGCGCCGAGCCCAAACCGCTGTTCCAGCAGCAAGACCAATTGCCGCTGCCCGTCGATCTGTTCCTGCGTCACGCGAATCTGCGCCGCGTAGGAGGCGTCGTTGATGGCGGCTGTGACGACATTCGACGTCAAGGTTAGATAGGTCGCCTCCAGCTGGAAGCGCTGATAGTCGGCGCTGGCGAGATCGGCTTCGATGCCGCGGCTCTTGCCGCCGAACAAATCCGGCGTGAACGAGACCGGCACTGAGGTGTTGTAGAGCGTGAATTGCGAGGCCGGTCCGGACGATCCGAACTGTGCAGGCGATAGCAGTTCGCGCGTTACGCTCGAGTTTCCACTCACCGACGGAAACAGAGCGCTGGTGTCAGCGGCGGCGACCTCGCGCGCCTGACGCAGCGCAGCCTGGGCCGCCGCGAGATTCGGATGGTTGGCGATCGCTTCCTTGACGAACGCATCGATTTGCTTCGAGCGCAATGTACGCCACCAGACGCCCGACACATCTTGGCCGCTCGCGAAGCGCTGCGATGATCCGCCCGAGACCGCCGCTGCGTCCGTCATACCCAGGCGGCCAGCGGTATAGCCGCCAACGTCAGGCGCCGCTGGCAGTACGAAATTCGGGCCCACCGCGCATCCGGCAGTCGATAGGCTGATTGCCAGGACGATGGCTTGCAGCATCGGCGTCCGCACCGGTATTAAAATACTTCCGGTTCGTGTTTTTGGAACTGTCCCCAGCGGCATTACGTGGTCTCGTAAAACTGAACTGTTCAGTACTGAAGAAACGTGATAAAGGAGTCAAGCAGTACTGAACCGTCTAGTTTAAATTCGTTGCGGTCGGCCTTTGCCTCAAGCCTTTGCTTCACCTCATAGTTTTTGCCACACGCCGAAAGTCACAGCTTGGCGAGGGAGGATTTAATGATGGAGACGAGCGACACTCACTTGTTTCAGCAACCGCCGGCGCCTGTGGGTCGAAAGATGGAAACTGTCACCCGCGCGGCACGAGAGCTTTTTCTCGATCAGGGGTTTTCTGCGACCAGCATGGACGCAATCGCCAAAGCGGCCGGAGTTTCGAAAGCAACGCTTTACGCCTACTTCCCGAGCAAGGAGACGCTGTTCGCGTTTCTGATCATGGCCGAGTGCGAGGGCCTGCAGCGAGACTTGCCGCTGCCCGATCTATCCGAAGGCCTTTATGCCGCGCTGCAGAAATTTGCCCGACAGTATGTCCGTGTCTTCATCGAGAGAAAGGACATCGCCTTCGTGCGGACCATCGCCAACGAAAGCAATCGGTTTCCCGATCTCGGCCGGTTGTTTTATGAAAGCGGACCTCTCGCAACGATACGACGGCTCGCCCGGTTTCTCGATGAGGCCAAGGCAAAAGATCTGCTCGAATTCGGGGATTCGATCATGGCCGCAACTCAGTTCTTGAGTCTCATTCGCGGTGAGCGTCCCCTGCGCACGGTTCTCGGAATAGGCGACGCCAACGAACAGACACTCGATCTAGAAATCAAATCCGGACTGGAGCTGTTTCTTAAGGCGTGCGGGCCGATTCAGGCGCATCGTTCCGATAAATGAGCGCTGAGCATCGCCAGCGAACCTTAGCCTGACCAGGTTCGGTGGCCTGCTTCTCGAATTCCGCACGATCCATACGGGCGAATTCCATTCACCGCTTAATCGGACACGTGTTCTGACGAAATTGAGTACCCTGATCGACTTACTCCAGACGTTCAGGGCACGGGGCGAGGCCGCTTGGACCGGTCAGCCACGGCTACGGATGGCTGCCTGCCCTTGGGCGATAACGCCCAAATAGTTTTTCCCGGGATACCAGGGCGTGTTGCCTAACGTCGCGAAGCCAGGAATGGTCTCCATGTAGCTGACCATACGCTTCCGCATCGCGGCGTCAGGCAGGCGGCCGCGCATGGCCGCCACGTTTTCCGTAAGATGATCGGGATTTGTGGTCGCGGGAAGCGCCACCGTGACCGCGGGGTTGGAGATCACCCATTTCAGGAAGAAGGCCGACCAAGTCTCGGCCCCAAACTCCTTGGCGAAGTCAGGCAGCGGACGACCCTCGACGAGCTTGTGCAGCCGCGCCTTCTCAAGCGGCATGTTGACCGCAACTGCCGTGCCACGGTCTGCCGCGGCGGGGATGATGCGCTCCTCTGCCTGCCGAGTCGCGATCGAATAGTGCACCTGGACAACATCAAGATTGCCCTTCTCGACCCATTGGGCTAGGGCCTCGAAATACGGCAATTCGTAGTGGGTCACGCCGAGGAAGCGGATGCGGCCCTCCTTCTTCCAAGCGTGCATCAACGGCACTATGATGTCGACATTGACAAGGCTGTGGCACAGCATCAGGTCGATCTTGTCGCGCCACAAACGCTCGCGGGAGAGCCGCAGGCTGTCTTCGGCTTGCCTGTCGTCGGCGAGATACTCGCCCGTAGCCCAGACCTTGTTGCTGACGAACATCTTGTCGTTAATGCCGAGCGCAGTGGCGAACTGGCCGATGTTCACTTCGGCCATTCCATAGAGGGGCGAGGTGTCGATGACCCGGCCACCGGCCGCCCAGAAACGACGGGTGACTTCGAGCAAGTGGTCGCGCCGAGCACCAGGGACCAGATCGAATGTGATGAACGTGCCGAGCCCGATCGCGGGTAGCACATCCTCGCCTTTGGGGATCTTGCGGACGATCAGGTCGTCGGTGGCGCCCCCGCTTTGCCTCGTGGTTGGAGCAGCTTGAGCAACTTTCACTGAGCCTGCAAAGACGCTTGCTCCCGTTGCCTGGATCAGGGTGCGTCGATCGATCAAGTTGGACATTTGGGCCTCGCTCATGTTTGAGAACCGGTTTCTGAGCCTGGATGCCGCCAAGCATCCAGGATGGTTACCTTCCCTCCTGCTTGGGAGGCATGCGTCCAGCGGTCAGCCCCAAGGGGCGCGCTTGGAACGAAAAGGATTGAAGTTGCTCGCGTCGACGTCGAGTGCGGCCCCAACAAGCGCGCAAGCCGATCCGAGCAGATAGACCGCCGCATAACCGAACTGGCCGGCCACGAGACCGGCGACAGGGCCGGTGAGGCCATAGGCGATGTCGAGGAATGCTACGAAAGCGCCCATGGCGCTTCCACGATTGGCCGGCAGCACACGCTTCAGCGCTTCCACGCCAAGCGCCGGAAAGATGAGCGCGCAGCCGAACCCGGTGACCAGTGCTCCCGCAAGCGCTACGCTTTCGTTCGACGCGCCCCACACCATGGCCTGACCAATCGCTTCGGTTACAAGCGACCACAACGCGACGCGGTAGCCGCCGATCTTATCCGGCAGATGGCCAAGCACGAGACGCACCCCGATGAAACCGGCGCCGAATGCCGTCATCACGAGACCGCCATGAGCCCAGCCTCCCTTCAAAAAGTAGAGCGAAGCAAAGGTCGATAGCGCCGCGATACCAACGCCTTGTAGCATCAGGCCGAGCCCCTCGCGCCATATCTGAGCAATCACCCGGTAGAACGGGAGCCGTTGTCCAGTCGGCGTGACGTAGGACCGTTCCCGGAACGCGATCGCCGCGGCGACCAAAGGCGCAACGATGCAAGCGACAATGGAAGCTTGCAGACCGTACCGCTGATAGAGCGTCATACCGATCGGTGCGCCGACGGCGAGCGCGCCGAATACGGCGATGCCGGTCCAGGACATCGACATTCCGGCGCGCTGCGGACCGACCGATGCAATCGACCACGACACGCAACCCGTGACGAACTGGCTCTCGCCGAGGCCGGTAACCAGACGCGTCAACACGACGATCGCCAGGCTAACTGCAGGCGAGAAGCCAGGCAACGAGGCCACGAGATATAGAACGCCGCCGAATGCACACACGGCCGCCCCTTGAATTGCAGAGCGTTTGCCACCGTGTCGGTCAGTCACTCGGCCCGCATAGCCGCGCGTCAGGACAGTCGCGAGGAACTGAGTGCCGACGACAAGCCCGACGATGAAGCTGTTGAACCCGAGCTCGTCGTGGAGAAACAGAGGAATGACCGGCAGCGGTAGGCCCACGCAGAGATAGCCGCAGAACAGCGCTGCGATGATGCCAGGCGCCGGATACGAGAGGTGAATTGGCGCTCCTTGCGAAGGATCCGCGCCATCAGAGATGAGAGCCGACATGACAGTTTCCGTCCGTTACAGTTGGGAAAAGACAGGTATGTCGCCCGGAGTCCGGACGGCGTTTTCCGATCAGGCCGCGGCCGTCGCCGCAGCCGGTGCGCCGAAGAGATCCGGCCGATAACCGCTCATCTCGAGCAGATGGTCACGCGACGCGATCGCGTTCGCCGTCAGCTTCGCAAGATCGACGTCGACCAACCTGCCCGCACGCTTGCGGATTGCGCCGGCCACCATAACCGTGTCAACGTCCGAGCGAGCCGCCGCCTGCACGATGGTGCCGATGGCATTCGTGACCGGGAAGGCGCCGACGCCGTCGGTGCGGACCATGATGATATCGGCCTGCTTGGCCGGCGTCAGCGAACCGATCGCAGTTTGGAGGCCGGCCGCGCGTGCGCCGTTGACGGTCGCGGCTTCGAGCACAGCCTTCACCGAGATCGGCGCCGGCACATCCTTCTCGCCCCGAAACTTGCGATAGCGCATCGCGGAACGCTGCTGTCCGAACAGGGCGTGCATCTCTCCGAACATGTCACTGCCGAATGCCGTATCAAGGTCGATGCCGATCGCCGGCGCCAGGCCATGGTCGATGGCCTGCTGATAGGCGAAGCGATCGTCGTCGAAGCCGAACAGCGCGTCGGAACGGGGATTGACGGTCACGTTGACGCCGGCATCGGCGAACAGCCGCCAGTTCTCGTCCGGCATGCGCGTGCAGTGATTGAAGATGTTGTGCGTCCCAAGCACGCCCTTCTCGGCGAACTCCGGCCCAAGCTTGGCGAGATCGCCGATGAACTCGGTCAGGATCCGCATATCCAGGCTTCGAGCGACTTTCCACCAATCGAGCTTGAGCTGGCCGAACAAACCGACTCTCACCAGACCATCATCATGATTCCAATTGAGGGCGAGACGCTCGATGTCCTTCGGAAGATGAGCGGCAGACGCCATCTTGTCCGTGGCCGCGCCGACCATGTGCAGCGCCCGGATTCCCGTCATATCGAGCGCATCGAGCGCCGCATCGGTATGCTCGGGGCTGCGCGAATTGTGACAGGCATCGATGATGGTGGTGACGCCGGCGTCGAGCGAAGCTACTGCCGTGAGTTTCGTGCTGACATACATGTCGATAGGGCGATAATGAACGCCCAGCGTCTCCGCGACGAGGTCGAAATAGGCGAAGAGATCGTCGACATCCGGCATCAGGCGGCGCATCACGCCGAGCCATGCATGGTGATGGGCGTCGATTAAGCCTGGCATGACAATGCAATCGGTCGCATCGACGATCGCGGCCCCGTCAGCCTGGATGTCCGTGCCGACCGCAGCGATGCGCTCGCCTTCTACCAGCACATCTCCCTGAGGAAGATTCGGGGTCTGCTTATCCATGGTGACGACGATGCCGCCCTTGAAAAGCGTGCGCTGTTCGCTCTGCATGTTCATAGTCTATGTCCTTCATCGTGCAGCGACGGATCTCGCGCCGAGGCTTATGGCACCGGTCGTAACTTGATTTAAGTGCAGTTTTGTCATATAATTCCTGATCCATAGTCAGGAATAGTAAATGCTTGACGGGCGGATATTCTCGGGTGTGAGCGTGCTGGCCGCGGTGGTCGAGGGCGGCAGCTTCGTCAAAGCCGCCGGTCTGCTCGGACTGACCGACTCCGGGGTCAGCCGCGCGATCAAGCGCCTGGAGACTCGGCTTGGCGTCAGACTGTTAGACCGCACCACGCGTTCGGTTGCACTGACGGATGAAGGACGGCGATTCTACGGAGAGGTGAAATCCCATCTCGATGCGATCGAGGATGCGGCTGCGATCGCTTCCGGCGCGACCTCGGCCGTCCGTGGCCGCCTCAGGGTCAATATCGATCCTTTCTTTCTGCCCCAGGTCCTGGCGGGTCGGCTCGGCGTATTCTGCGAGCGCCATCCCGAACTCGCGATCGAGTTCGTGACCAGCCTACAGGTCGGCGATCTGGTTTCGGAGGGCATCGATCTCGCGATCCGCTTCGGTCAGTCAGGCCGATCGAGCCTGGTCTCACGCAAACTGATGGAGGCGCCGATCCTGACGGTCGCATCGCCGCGTTATGTGAAACGGTATGGCAGGCCAAAGCATCCTCTGGAAATAACGAACCACCGCTGCCTGCTGTTCATCGATCCCCATACCGGCCGGCCCTACGATTGGGCCTTCATGCGCGGCGACGAGACGATCGAAGTACCGGTTAGCGGTCCGCTCACCTTCACCGATCCGAAGTCGATGCTGGAGGAGTGCCTTGCCGGCACCGGCATCGCCCAGGTCATCGGCTGGGGCTTTGGCCAACTGCTGGAACGCGGAAAGCTGGTCGACCTCTTCCCGAACTGGCATGGCGAGCGCTTCCCGCTCTTCGCCTTCCATCCGTCGCGCGCACACCCGCCAGCGAAGGTTCGTGCCTTCATCGATTTCTGCATCGAGGCCGCCAGAGAAATCTGACTTCGCTGGCCGTACACCCAATCTGGGCGCGTTCTTGAGCGAATATTAGATCCGGGCGTATCGGTGGTGGAGTCCGCCTAAGATCGGGCGACAAAGAATGTGCCCGGCGCGATCGACGGCGCGTGAGATCGGTGCATCTTTCTCTACGGATAGATGCGTGCGGGTCCCATTGTAATATTTCATGTACGAGAGCAGTAGGTGACGGAGGTGGCGTTCGCTGTATACAATGACGTGGTCAACGCATTCCCGTCGGATCGAACCGATCAGCCTTTGGTCAAGGCCTTCAACACGCTGCCAGCCGCCGTGTTGGCCGCAGATCCCGTCAAGGACGGTGGACATCGCGTCGTCTTTTTGTCGGGTAACGACGCAGAGGCAAACACGCAGGTGGCCGACCTCGTGGGTAAGCTTGGCTTCTCGGCTATAAACCTCGGCAGCCTCACCCAAGGCCGACTTGCACAGTTCGGCGGTCCGCTCATGGTCCATAACTTGATCAAGCATGCATGAGCCCCCGCTAGGACGCCGGTATTCTGGCTTAGGAGGCGGCGCCACTGGCGACCCGTCCGCCTCCGGAGACTCGATACCCGGCGGCCATCGCGCCGAATTTCGTAGGCTGACGATCGCTGATGTACGATCCGGTAATTAGTCTAGAAGCCGCCACGGCGCTCGATCTCAAGCTACCACCGATATTGGTCCCCCGACGATGAGGTGGCCCATCCCGTCAACCTCCGCCCTCCCTGGCACGATGCTAACGTCGACGCTTTAAGCAGACTCAGCACGCATCCAAGTTTCGTCGAACGGCCGCTTTGCGCCAACAGCGGCCGTTCGTCCATCGAGTGTTTATGGAACGCTCCTTTAGACTGACTGATAAGGTTTTTGTATTTTTCTTATCAGTCGCGAACTGACTTCATCTTCGGCAAAATCTTATAGATTCAGGTGACCGAACGCTCAAAATGGGCGGTCTTCAAGGGCATTCGCCACTGCAGAAGGCTATATGGCGGATCCGAATCGCGATGATGCTCGAACACGCCTTCAACCTCCGTTCCGATCACAACTGCCTGCATTGGGTCGCCCAACAGATTGCCCACCATGCGCACGCCATCGGCATGCGGCAACTCGACAAGCACGGCGATGTAGGGTCCGTGATTCCTGAGCGACGTGTGGGAGGGATGCCAGACGCGCTCCCAACTGAAGATGCGGCCCCGCGGTTCGACCTCAGTCCATTTGGGATCGAAGGCGTGACAGCGGTGACACAGCCATTCCGGTCCGAATTGCCACGTCTGACAGTGGTTGCAGCGCTGTACGAGTAGCCGGTTGTGGCGCAACCCCGTCCAATAAGGAGCCGACAAGCCATCCGGCTCGGCCACTGGAATTGGCAGGCCCAAAGGAAAATAAGACGGGTTTGTGGTGTTGCTCATAGCGTTGCATCCGAGCCGAGAAGAAGATTGCTGACAGGCGTGACCATCGGACCACCGATCACCAGAGCCACATCATTCCGCGGCGCCTGGTTGGTCGACGTGCCCCGCACCTGACGCACGGCTTCGAGCACCAACTCAAAACCATGCATGTAGCATTCGGCAAGATTGCCTCCGCTGGTGTTGAGCGGGAGACGCCCGGAAGGCGCGAGCAGATTTTCCAGGGTGAGAAAATCATTGGCCTCTTCCGGCTTGAAGAAGCCATGCTCGGCCAACGCCATCACCACGCCGCCAGTAAAATTCTCATAGCATTGGACCACCCCGACATCGGAGGGGCCGAGGCCGGCCATGCGGTAGAGGTCCGGCGCGACCGTATCGAAGCTCGCGCTCCCGTAGAGTGGCGAATTGTGCGGTATGGCTCCCGTGCGATATCCGGATCCGAAGGCCGCGCCGAGCACGTAAACCGGCTTTTGGCGGAACTCCTTTGCGCGCTCCTCGGAAACCAGCACGAGGGCTGCGGCACCGTCGTTTTCCATGCAGCAATCGTACAAATGAAAGGGCTCGGCGATCCAGCGCGACGCATCATATTTTGCCGCATCCAGCGGCTTGCCATACATCACGGCGCGAGGGTTCACTTGCGCATGGTGATAGGATGCAAGGGCGATCGCACGCATGGCTTCCTGCCGGACGCCGTGCTCGTGCATGAAGCGCCGCACCCGCATCGCGAAGCGCTGCGGCGGCGCGAGGACGCCGTAAGGCATCAGATAAGCCTTTTCCCCCGAGATGGTATCGATCCCAGTCGTCTGCCCGAAACGGCCGTATTGTCCCTGATTAAGCGAGCGGAACACGACCACGCAGTCCGCGAGACCCGCGACGATGGAAGCGGCCGCATTGGCAACGGCGGCGCAGCAGCCACCGCCTCCTCCGCCCCACTGCATTGTGGCGGCACGGAGCCTGTGTGTGCCCAGGGCGGCAGCCAACCGGGAGGCCTCGCTCCGGTCATCGCTGTAGGATGCGAATCCGTCAATTTCGCGCGGATCAAGCCCAGCATCCTGGCAAGCCGACAGGATAGCCTTCAGCGCAAGTTTGAATTCGGGATCAGGTGAAGCACCGTGGCGGTAATACTCGGTCTCGCCAATTCCAACGACAGCCACGCGCCCCCTCAGCGTGCGACTTGTCCTCGTTCCGCCCATTACGATTTATCCTCCGACGCACGAAGCCACGCCTGGTCGCCAAACGCACCGGCTTCGGAAAGAAGCGCCAAACGGTCTTCATCATAGCCGAGGATCTCGCGGATAACTTCGTCCGTGTGTTGACCAACCGCTGGAGCCGCAACGGGATCCACGACCGGGGTACGCGAGTAGCGAATTGGCAACCTGACATTCGGAATCCAACCCGCCTTCGGGTGAGGGATTCGGCTGACCAGTTTGCGCTCTCTTGCCTCCGGCGAACGAATGGCCTCGCCGACGGTGCGCACCTGTCCGCACGGCACGCCGGCTGCCCGCATCCGCGGCTGCCAGTACGACCAGGGCTGCCGCGCGAACGCCTCGCCGAGGATCGCGAATAATTCATCCCGACGGCGAATTCGATCGGGTCCCGTGCCGTAGACCTCAGCCGACGCCAGGTCGGCCCGGTCAATCACCTGCGACATCAGGCGCTGGAAAATCTTATCGTTGCCGCAGTTAATGTAAAAAGAGCCGTCTTGCGCCTCGAACACGCCCGACGGACAGGTGTCCGGACTGGTGTTGCCATGCCGCTGCGTATCGACGCCGCTGAACAGGTGCTGCAGGGTGGCGTAACCGGTCATCAGCACGGCGTTATCGAACAAAGAGACCTCAATGGCTTGACCTCGGCCACTTCGTTCACGCGCGACCAACGCGCCGAGTATCGCGTTACATGCCATCATCGCCGTGCTGATATCCATGACCGGGGACAGCGCACGAACGCCCTCGCGATCGGCGTAACCGTTCATGGAAACGAATCCGCTCTCCACCTGCGCGATCGGATCGAATCCGAGCCGATCCGCAAACGCGCCCTCGCGACCATAGGCCGACACCGAACAGTAAATGATCTCCGGCCTGAGCTTGCGGCAACTGTCGTAGTCGATGCCCAGACGCTGCATGACTCCCGTCGAGAAATTCTCGACGACCACGTCTGCGGTAGCGATCAATTCACGCACGATTTGCAGGCCCTCCGGCGACTTCAAGTCGATGCCAACACTGCGTTTGTTGCGATTGTTCCAGAGAAACGGAGCGCCGTGCATGAGGCCGGGGTGTAAGGGAGGGTAGCGACGAAGATCGTCACCCCGGCCGGGCGCTTCGATCTTGATCACGTCGGCTCCCATATCGGCCATTATCATCGTGGCAAACGGTCCGGCGATAAAATGCGAGAAATCGACCACCCGTATCCCTTCGAGCGCCTTCGGCGCGTCGGAGGGACGGGGCTCGTGTTCAGGAAACTCCGCTTCAAGCTGTTCCAGCATTTCAATATCCTCGCCCTTTATCGCCCATAGGTTCTATCGCCTGCACTTCCGAGATCAAGCGCACCGCTTCGGGACGGCCGCCTTCAGCTGTCACATCAGCAATCTTCGAATCAGTTGTTTTTTGGCGGCTCAACCAAAGAGCACCCGCCTTCATTGAGGGGACGGAATGCTTCGGGTCCGGTCAGGACGCCTACCTGCTCCAGCAGATCCCATTTGCCTTGAGAAGCGGAAGGCGCTTTCACCTTCAAAATGTACATGTTGTGAATGGCGCGTCCATCCGGACGAATAACCACCGGTCCAAACAGATCATCGTCGATGGGCGCTTCCTTCAATTTCCGGATAACCGCCGGTGCGTCGTTTGTCCCAGCGGCCAAGGCCGCATTCAAGTAAGCGCGCACGGAAGAATACACGCCGGCGTGAAACGCAGTCGGTGACTGATTATGTTGCCGTTCACTAAACCGCGCCGACCAAGCGCGGCTCGCATCGTTCAGGTCCCAGTAGAACGGCTGTGTGATGATGAGCCC
Organism: Bradyrhizobium erythrophlei; assembly: GCF_900129425.1. NCBI lineage: Bacteria > Pseudomonadati > Pseudomonadota > Alphaproteobacteria > Hyphomicrobiales > Nitrobacteraceae > Bradyrhizobium > Bradyrhizobium erythrophlei. The sequence goes on from NZ_LT670817.1 coordinate 6,536,651, forward strand.
CTGTGCCACGGACAGGCCGCTCGATTCCACGTCATTGGTCGTCGTCAGCAGCGCTGCAAAAGTGCGCCCGTTCTGTTTGAGCCCAAATTCGGAAGATTGCTTGATCAGGTTGATGGTATCGCCGCCGGCCGTGGCAAACGCAATCACATCGGCTCCTGAACTGTCCGCCTGCAGTATGAAGGAAGCATAGTCGGCGTTGTTGATCGGTACATTGACCGCCCCGGCCACGGACCCGCCGCTGGCCTTGATCACCGACGTTCCATCGCGAACCATGGATTTGCCCAGCGCATTGTCAGTGGCGATGAAGTACCATTTCTTGCCACCGTTGCGGACGAGATAGTCCCCGATGGTATGAGACGCGGCCCATGTGTCGAAAGTCCACTGGATCGTGTTAGGAGAACAGTACTTCCCCGTGAGATCGGACGAGGCCGCGCTTGAGGCGATCAGCGCTGCTTTGGTCCCGCGAACGACTTCGTTCACCGCCAGACCGACCGCTGAGTTCGGCACATCGGCAACCGCATCCACGTGGTCCTGATCGACCCATCGACGCGCGATGCCAGCCCCAATGTCTGCCTTATTCTGATGATCAGCCGCTATAATCTCCACCTTGAAGTCGGGGTGCTGCTTCATGAAATCTTCGGCTGCCATTTTTGCAGCCGTGACCGATCCCTCGCCTCCATTGTCGGAATAAGGGCCGGAAGCATCATTAAGCACGCCTATCTTGATGGATCGCGTCTCGGCTAAGCCGGGCGACGATACACAAAGTGCGAGAAGGGATATTCCCAGTATGCGTGGCAGGTTTTTCATGTTTCTTCCGCAAATTGTTGATTGAGCGTTCAGATATCCAGGATGAGTGTGGGCGACCTTGAGCCCGAGCAGCAGATCATGATCGTTTTGTTGGCCTCCTGCTCCTCCTTGCTGAGAAACAGATCCCGATGGTCAGGGATCCCCTCGACGACCCGCGTCTCGCAGGTGCCGCAGACACCCTCGGTACAGGCGTAATTCGCGGAAATTCCGGCTTCCAGCAGCGCGTCCAGGATCGTCTGGCCGGCTTGAACGGCGATCGTTCGGTTGCTCCGCGCCAGCTTCACCTCGAACCCACCCTCCGCTGCCGGTTTTTCCCTGGCCTTGAAATACTCCACGTGCACGTGGCCGGCGGGCCGACCGGCCGCAGCCGCTTCGAACGCCTCAAGCATCGGCACCGGGCCGCAGCAATAAAGATGCGCGTCGGGAAGTGCCGCCTTGACGATCGAGGAGAGGTCGATCATGCGAGCGTCCGGCTCCTGGTCGAAGTTCAGGTGTAGATTCGGGTGAACGTCGGGTCGAAGGGCTTTCAGTTCGTCAAGGAACGCCGCGGTGAGGCGAGTCCGGGCCGCGTAAAACAGCTCCCAGGAACGACCGAGCACTTCAAGCCGGCGGATCATCGACAATAAAGGTGTGATTCCGATGCCGCCCGCGATCAGGACCGAATATTCCGCATCTTCCTGCAGAGCAAAATTGTTCCGGGGATGTGAGACCGTAATAATGTCTCCCACCCGCACGGTTTCGTGAATCAGTTTGGAGCCACCTCGGCTGGCGACGTCGTTGTTGACCGCGATGACGTACCGGTTGCGCTCGCCTTGATGGTTCACAAGTGAGTAGCTGCGGATCATCCCGTTAGGCAAATGGAGGTCGATGTGAGATCCCGCCGTGAACGGCGACAGGTCGCCACCAGCCGGATTCACCAACTCGTATGAATGAATGTTGTCAGCCTCAAAGCTGATCCGCTTAACCCGAACCTGCATCAGGCTATCATGCATGGACGGCATCCATGCCTTGATGCCTGCCGAAGCGAAGCTTCCGGGCTCCAAGAGCCCGGTTGATGCGACGGTTGCTCGGTTGGCGGTCTGATGAGGTCACACGTCGTACCCGAAATCGGCGCCAAGCTGCGCGCGCATGAACTCGGCGCCGACGTCGACCCAGGAATCTTCCGGCGGCAATCGCAGGGACACGGCGCGCACCATGAACACATCAGGTTCGGTCACGCCTTTTGGCTTGGTGCCATGGTCGCGATAGGCTCCGAGCGATTCGAGCAGCAACCGCCGTGTCATCGCGATGCCGGTGTCGCTGGAGCACAAATTCTCCTTGGTGCGATCAAAGATCGGCGAAACGCCGCTTTGGCACGCGCCGTCCTGTACCCACAGCCCGGGTAATCCCGAGAACCAGGTTGTCTGCTGCGCTCCGTAGTCGAACTGGAATCCATTTTGCGCATTGTATTTCGTCCAGTAATTCGCGTACGGCACCGTTACGGGATGTTGAACAAGCGAGTGCCGGCTGGCGTGACCGCTCTCACGGCCATTGTGTCCCTCTGCGAAGATCTTGCGCGTCTTTTCCGCTAATGGCTGCGACGGGTGATACGAGAACATGATGCAGAGCGTGTTCTCGTCATCTATCGGCACCCAGGCATGCCCGCTTAGATCCGGGAACGGGGATAGCGGCGGGACCAGTGTGTAGAACGGCAGCAGGAACTGATTGACCCGCCAGTACAGGGTATTTGCATCGTAATTCCGCCTGGCGGCGATGCTCATCCCGAAATCCTGCTTGATGCATTCAAACGTCGGACGGAGGTCGCGCTTTTGAATCCAGGCGCTGGTCGTACCCTGGGCGTCAAGTCGTCCATGCAGCAACGGCGCATGGGCGGAATCGATTTCGCCTTCGACGGCCTGCAGCCAATTGCATTCCTGGACCCGCAACGAGATGTGAACCTGCTCCTGCGGGACCAGATTCCATTCCAGATTTGGCAGCGGCGGAAGATTGGCGGCGTCCGGACCCATATAGGTCCAGACGATCCCGTTTCGCTCCTGACAGGGGTAACCCTTGATCCTGACGCGCTCCTTGAGGCGGCTGCGGGCCGGCTCCGCCGGCATATCGGTCACAGCGCCCGTTACATCGAATTTCCAGCCATGGTAGACGCAGCGCAACCCGCAATCTTCGTTTCGCCCAAAGATCAGCGGCGCGCCACGATGCGGGCACGCCTGGTCGACCAGACCGACCCGACCTTCGGTGTCCCTGAATGCGACCAGATCCTCCCCTAGCAGCCGGATGCGCTTCGGCTGTCCGTCGTTGACAAGATCGGCCGAGGGTAGAAAAGGAATCCAGTAAAGCCGGAACAGGTCTCCAAGGGGCGTGCCCTTTCCGACCCTCACTAATCTTTCGTTGTCTTCGTGCGAAAGCATGATCTTCCTCCGTCGAATCTAGCAGCGCATTCAGGGATCTATTTCGTCGCGCTTCCCAGGAGGGCCGCGACCCGGGCCGACAATCCCAGATCACGAACGGTCCAAAGCGGGTCTGACGTGGCGAGCGGTTTTCGGGTAATGGGAGGCTCCTTGCCCACCTCCACAAGGCTGACGATCATTTCGATCCGTCGCTGCTCGAGCTCTTTGAGCACGTCCTCAACGACGAAACCTTCTGCGGTGCAGCCGGGCAGTTCGGGATAGTCGAGCCGCACGAGCCATTTGCCGGCGTCGGTTTCGACGGCTTCGGCTTCCAGCAGGTAAGGAACCGACAAAAGCTCGCGCAGATCCACGCCATCCTCCCAGCAGCCAAATTGCTGTCCGGCCTCTTCTTACGTATACGTATTATATTAATAATCGGAGCTCTGCAAGCTAGAAACGCCCGCCTAGTTAGCGAATTTTGCGCTGCGTGAGGGCTGGGGGACGCGCCCGACGACTCGGCGCGTCCGCGGGGTTCGACCGCTCACGCTTGGTGCGGGGTTGAGGGTCGATGGCCAAGCTGCTAACGGCTATCGGCATGGCAATTTTCACGTCAGATGGACCCCAGCTCAGGTCGAAAGGCATGTCAGCCGACAAGGGAATGAAATCTGCTTCGGCTGCCGACATTGCACGCAATTGGCAGCTGGAGGGCGGCATAGGGTTTCTTCTTCGGCTGCTCGAAGCCCGGTACGACGTGCTCTATCAAAATGTAACGCGTCAGAGCGAAATTACCCCGCGGCAGTTCGGCGTGTTGATCGCATTGTATCAACAAGGTCCCCTCACGCCCTCGGTTCTCGCGGAACGCATCAGTTGCGACCGCAATACGCTCAGCGAAATGCTCAAGCGGATGGCGGCGCGGAAACTGATTTCAAAAAAGAACAACGCGGAGGATCGCAGGTCGATCCAGGTTCAGATCGCGGCCAAAGGTGAAGCCGCACTTTTGGATGTCATCCCCGCCACTGCCGAGTTGCAAAACCTCATGCTGGCACCGTTACGCAAGCAAGATCGGTCGCATTTCCTCAAATGTCTGCTGGCGATCGCCAAGGCTCCCCCGTCGGATTCGACTGAGCCATCGGAAGATTGAAGTCCTGCGTCAATGGCGCAACCGGGATAGGCTCAGACCCTCGCCTTTCCGAATGCGCCCGCCTCTGCGAGTCCGGCGATCGCCTCGGTAGACATGCCGAGGGCTTGCGAAAGCACCTCGTCCCGGTGTGCGCCCACACCGGGTATTTCGCGCTTCATGGCAGTGTGCGCGCCTGACATCTTCCAGGGCGCATTGACTCCGACGAACTCGCCCGCTGCATCCGCAATCGTCGCGAACGCGCCGCGCTGCAGCAGATGTGGGTCAGTTAGTGCCGCACCGGGATCCCGGTATACCGCGGAAGGAACCCCGGCCCTGTCAAGCGCGGCTATGCATTCGCGCACCGTGAGGCGCCGGGTCCACTGTTCGATGACCTGCATCATCGCGGTCCAGTTGGCGCCCCGTGCCGGCACGGTATTGAACCGGGGGTCGTCGTTAAGTTCAGCCTGTCCGGTCACCTCACAAAGTGCGGCGAAGTTTCGGGGTGTAATCGGCGCGATCAAAATGTCGCCATCCAGGGTCCGCACCGGACCGTAAGTTGGGCGCGATGCGTGGATCGGAAACTGAGCCTCCTGCAATTCGTACACGAGCAGGTTCAGCATGCAATCCATCAATGCAACATCAATCCGCTGGCCCTGACCGGTGCGCCCGCGCTGTACCAGCGCAGTCTGGATTGTGGAGTAGCCGAAAATGCCACCGAGCACGTCCGCGACGAAGATAGCTCCGGTCGCCGGCCGATCCCTGTCTCCGGCATATCGCATCAGCGAACGATCGAAGCCGCTCTCGGCATGAACGATCATGGCATAGGCGGCCCGCTCCGAAGCGGGACCGGTTTGCCCGTAGCCCGAGATTGAGCAATAGATCAAACGCGGATTGATCTCGCGCAACGTCTCGTAGCCGAGGCCAAGGCGATTCATCACGCCCGGACGAAAATTCTCGACCAGTATGTCGGTTTCCGCGACCAGCCGATGCACCAGCTTGATCGCATCGGCGCTTTTCAGGTCGAGCGCGACGCTACGCTTGCCTGCATTGAGTTGACCGAAATAGGCGCTGTTCCCATCGCGCAGTGGCGTGCGCAACCGCATGTCGTCGCCCTCTGGCGGCTCGATCTTGATCACGTCCGCGCCGACATCGGCAAGCAGCCGAGCGCAGTAAGGACCGGCCAGCATGATCGAAAAATCGAGCACGCGAATGCCTTCGAGCGGCATTGTCGTGGTTCCCTCTTGCATCGATCGACTCCTATCTCGGCAGCCCAAGGCCGCGTTGTGCAATCAGACTGCGTTGAATTTCATTGGTCCCGATACTGATGACCCACATCAGGGAATGACGGAGGTTTTGCTCAAATCGGCCGTTGTCGAGGGCACCCGGCATCTGCTCGGACAGTGTCGCGCGCATCCCAAGAATGTCGAGCGCGGCCTCGCCGAAGCGCTCCATCAGTTCGCCGGAGAACACCTTGCTGATTGCGCCGTATTCCGGTGGCGTGATCCCGTCGGCCGCGAGTTCGGCGCAATGCACCATCAACTGGCGACCGACCTCGATTTCACAGGCGAGCGTTGCCATTCTGTCTCGGACGACCGGATCATCGCCAGGCGGTCGCGCACCGCTCGTCTGCGCCATAACGCGTTTTCGTAACTGCTCGAAGGCGTGAGCGACCTTGAGCACGATGCCGCCGCCGACAAGGCCGCGCTCATATGCGAGCGCCCCAGTGAGCACTTTCCATCCGCCGTTGACTTCCCCGACGATGTTTTCCAAGGGAATGCGGACGTTGTCATAGAAGATGTTGGCAAAGGTGCCGTCATACATCGTGGTCGCCGGCCGAATGGTAATGCCGGCCGCGTCCATCGGGACGATGAACATGCTGATTCCCGCGTGCGGCGGTTTTGCCTCGGGATCCGTTCGCGCGGCGAGGAACATGTATTTTCCCCACCAGGTCGTGGTCCAGATTTTCTGTCCATTGATGATCCAGGAATCGCCGTCCCGCACCGCGCGCGTGCGCAGAGCGGCCAGATCCGACCCCGCTTCGGGTTCGCTGTAACCCATGCCATGCATGGCTTCGCCGCGCAGGATCTCCGGCAAGTATCCCTCTTGCTGGGTCGGCGTCCCGAACATCATGATCGCGTTGGCCTGAATCGCGGCGCCGATCCGGGGCGCTTCGCCCCGCTCCATGGTTTCGATGAAGGCGATCTGCTCAAGCGGGCTGCGCGCCTGCCCGCCAAATTCCCTTGACCATCCCAATCCGATCCAGCCGGTCTTGCCGATATCGAGCGCAAAGTCAGGATCGAACTCGCGCCTGGAGAACGGCTTCGCGTCGAAAGCCGCCTTGCGTTCGCCGGACCAGTTTTCGTCCAGCCAGGCCTGGGCCTGGTCGCGCAACTCGTTCGCTGCGGGACCAAGATCGTACTGCGGCAGACCGGTCCCGCCTTTGTCGAACAGGAACGTGGCGACCCGCCGCCGCGCTTCCGCCGCGCCGCCGAGTGCGACCGTATCGAGATGCACACGCTTGAAGTGGCGGGGCGCCTGATGTTCCTCGGCATAGCCGATGGCCCCCAAAGTATGCTGCACTTCGAGCGAAACTCGCCGCAGTGCGTCGCATCCGAAAGCAACGGCGGCATTAACGAAATAGCGCCAATCCTTGTCGGCGCGATCATGCAGATGCGCGGCATGATCGAGCGTCAGACGCACCCCTTCGAGTGCGATCAGGCAGTTGGCGAGCTTGTGCTGGATCGCCTGAAACCTCCCGATCGGCTGCCCGAACTGCTTTCGTTCCCTCGCATAGTCGACCGTCATGTCGAAAGCCGCTCGGGCCGCCCCCTGTGCCCGCCCCACAAGGGCGAGCTTGCCTTCGAGCAGCCGATCATCGAGATCACCGGATGCCAGATCGATATGGCTCGCCGGCGCTTCTTTCAGGCGAACCTCATAAAGACCCCAGGCGCCCATCGCCCGGGTTGGCTCCAGGTCAACGCCAGGACCATCCAATGCGACAATGGCCAGGCAGGAATCCTCCATACAAACCACGAGGTGCGTGCAGCTCTCCGCCACTTCGACAAAACGCAACAGGCCACTGGCGTGTCCATCTGCGAGCTGAATTGTGCCCGCATCGGCATCGGGATCCAGCGCTCCGAACGAGAACGCCACGCGCGCCGTCCCCTCATGCAGTCTCTCGAGCAAATCGAGCGCGGCTTCGGCCCGACAGCCCGAAAGCGCCAGATTGGCCAGTGCGGCCGACCACATCGGCGCCGGGCACGAGGACCCGCCGAGCTCCGTCATGACCACAAGAATCTCGCGAAGCCCCCCTTCGCCGAAATCGCGACCAAGCGTCGCGACGCCCTGGCCGGCAAGCCCAGTCCAGATCGCAGCAATTGCTTCCGCCAATCCCGAAGCCTTCGCTGCCGCCTCCGGATTCCATTGCGCGCCCAGAAACCCCCGCAGGGAATCGCGGAGCATCGTTCTGACGTCGTCGCTCGGCAGCTCTGTCGCAGCCATGGAAGGAACTAGGCCTTCCCGAATTTCGGCTTGCGCTTCTCCTTGAACGACAAAGTTGCCTCCTTGTGATCGGCGGTGGCGAACGTGACCTGCTCAAGTGCCATTGACGCTTCGAGCATCATGTTCACCCTGTCTTTCAGGATTTGATTGATCGACAGCTTTGTCCAGCGAATGGCCCAGGTCGGCCCATTGGCGAGCTCAAGCGCAATCTCTCGCGCCTTCATGAGCACGTCCGCGCGAGGCACCACATGGTTGACGAGACCGATCCTCTCGGCCTCCTTGCCGCTCAACAACGTCCCGCGCATCAGGAACTCCTTGGCCTTGTTGATGCCGACGAGCAACGGCCAGATCACCGTGCCACCATCCCCCGCCACCAGGCCCACACGCGAAACATGGGTATCGCCGATGCGCGCATCTTCCGCCATCACCGTAATGTCGCTCAATAACGCGTGGGTAGCCGCAAGGCCTATAGCGTCACCATTGATCGCAGCAATGATCGGCTTGTCGAGTTCGAGCTGACGCGTGACGCCGCGACGGCTAATCATCGGGTCATGCACTTCACCCTCCTCCAGAACATCGCCCCCGGGCCGCTCTGACATCGCCTTTACGTCGCCGCCGACGCTGAAAAACTCGCCCGCACCAGTGAGCACAACCGCGTTGACGGCGTGGTCGTCGGCAAGATCATCCCATATTGATCGTAACTCGCGGATCAGCTTCTGATTGATGGCGTTGCGCGCCTGAGGGCGGTTGAGGGTCACTGTCGCCACTTTCGCTTCAATCTCTACCTTCAGGCATTCGTATTTGGCGTATCTCGTCATGTCTTTCCCTCCACACCGTTCGTCCTGAGTGATTACTTTGGCGGATTTGCTTCGAAGAATTCAGCGCCGCACAGCCGGCTGCACTTCCGCCAACGCTACATGAAGCGACATCGAGCCAGGATCCGATTCGAGCATCCGCTGGACCGATTCCAGATGAATTCGCATCAACCGCGTCGCCACAGCAACGTCTCGCGCACGCAACGCTGAAAGGAATTGCCTGCGCTTGTCCGTGAGCCGTGGCGTCGCCGCGCCGCTTGAGGCGACCTTGGCATACACGAAGCGCATGTGAATTTCGGTGACCGAGTTCGTGATCATGGCGATGACCTTGTTGCCGGTCGATTCGGCCAAGAGCTTGTAGAACTCACGAGAGCACTCGACCCGATCGAGCAATCGTCCTTCGTGCGTCGCGAGATCTGTCCTCTCGATGTTGGCTTCCAGGGCCTCGAAATCGCGCTGCCGCGCATTGACGCAGGCAAGCCGAACCACAAGATCGATGACATTGATTCGCGCCTCGGACAGCTCTCTCACCGAGATGGTTCCGAGACTGAGCATATCCCGCATGACCTCATTCATGCGGCTGGTATCGCCTTCCTGAATAAAGGCGCCGCCCTTGACACCCTTCTGTAGCCTGAGGATGCCCGCCATTTCCAGGCTTCGCAGCGCCTCACGAAGGACATTGCGGCTGACCCCGAGCTGTTGCGCGAGTTCGCGCTCCGGCGGCAATTTGTCTCCCGGCTTGAGGACACCGAGCGCCAGCTGCTCGCGAATCCGCTCGCAGATTTCCTCGAAGGCGCGGCGCGTGCGGATTGGCCGAAATGTAACGGGAGCCGTCACGCCGGCTACGCGGTGATCCGGAGCGCGGTTGCGCCGATTGAGCGGAGCCGTTCGAGGGCGGCCTGGCGCGCTGGGTCTTGACTTGCCTGTCATGGGACGTAATTATTAAATGGTTCACCCATTTAATGGAAGCGCTTTTTTGCTTCCTGCGAAAAAGACGAGGAATCGCCATGAGCTTCACTGAGGAGCAGAATGCTTTCCGCGACAGCATTCAAAAAATGGTGGCCAAGCACGTGGCGCCGATCGCCGCCGAGATCGACGCGACCGACCGATTCCCTACGGAGATCGTCAAGCTATTTGGTGAAATGGGCCTCATGCAGCTGTGGGTGCCCGAGCAGTATGGCGGTCCGAACGGCAATCTGACGATGGTCTGCATCGCTCGCGAGGAAATATCAAAGGTCTCGCCTGCTTGCGCCTCGATCGCCGGTCTTAACTCGATGTTCATCATGCCGCTGTTGCACTTCGGCTCAGAAGAGCAGCGGAAAAAATATCTGCCCATCATCGCTGGCGGCGGCGTTGTCACCGCAATTGCGATTTCCGAACCGCAAGCTGGCTCTGATGTTACCGCCATAAACACACGCGCCAGGAAAGACGGCGATTGCTACATCCTCAACGGCCGCAAGCAGTGGTGCAGCTATGGTGTTGCGGCCGACTACATTATCGTTATGGCGCGGACCGGCGACGGCCCAGGCGCTGACGGTATCAGCGCGTTTATCATTGAACCAAAGAGGATGGCCGGCGTCACTTTCGGGCGCCATGAGCGAAAGATGGGGTTTCGCGGCGCACCAAACACACCGATCTTCTTCGATAATGTCCGGGTACCTGCGGAGAACCTCGTCGGGGAGGAAGGCAAGGGGTTTCGGGCGTCGATGCGGGCGCTTGACCTCAACCGGCCGACCATCGGGGCTCAATCTGTCGGGTTGGCGCAGGGCGCCCTCGATGTCTGCATCGCCTACACGAAAGAACGCAAGCAATTCAAGAAGGCTATTTCGGAATTCCAGGGCATCCAGTTCATGCTGGCCGACATGGCAATCCAGATCGAGGCGGCCCGCGCCCTCGTCTACGAATGCGCACGCGCCGGCGATGCCGGCGACTGGAAGCGGCTCAACGTGCTCGCAAGCATGGCCAAGTGCTTTGGCAGCGACATGGCAATGAAGGTCACGACCGACGCCGTTCAGATCTTCGGCGGCTATGGTTACACCATGGATTACCCGGTCGAACGCATGATGCGTGACGCCAAGCTTACGCAGATCTTCGAAGGAACCAATCAGATTCAGCGCGTGGTCATCGCCCGCGAATTGCTACGGTAAAAACAAAATAAAAAGTATCGGGGAGGAGATAAATTTGAACCGCATCAATTCGATCTGGGGCGCATTCGCGATATTCGCCCTGCTTGCAGCATCATCGGCGTGGGCACAAAAGGCTTATGGCCCCGGCGTCAGCGACACGGAGATCAATCTCGGACAGTCGACGCCGCTCAGCGGTCCGGCATCGTCATTCGGTGCCGGTGCCGGGCGCGCCGTCGTCGGCTATTTCGAAATGCTGAACCAGCAGGGCGGAATCAATGGCCGCAAGATCAAGTTCACGCAATTGGACAATGCCTACAGCGCACCTAAGGCCGTCGAGCAGTCGCGGAAACTCGTCGAGGACGTAGGCGTGCTTGCCGAGGTCGGCACAATCGGCACGGCACCGAATGTCGCGATTCAGAAATATCTGAACGGCAAGCGGGTACCGCAGCTGTTCATCACGGCGGGAGGACGGCGCTTTAACGATCCGAAGACTTTCCCCTGGACCGTGCCGCTCTATCCGGACTTCGAAACGGAAGGCAGAGTCATCGCAAAGTACATTCTGAAGACGAAGCCGGACGCCAGGATCGGCGTACTTTACCAGAACGACGACTTTGGAAAGGATTATCTCAAAGGTCTGCGCGCCGGGCTCGGATCGAAGGCCTCGCAGATCATTGCGGAGGTGTCCTATGAAATCGCCGATCCAACAATCGACTCCCAGATCGTTCAGCTCAAATCGGCCGGGGTTGATACCTTGATCGAGCAATCCTCCGCAAAGGCTGCGGCTCAATCGATCCGCAAGGTCCATGAGTTGAACTGGACCCCTCTTCACGTCATCGGCGGCTCGGCGGCGTCGGTCGAAACCGTGCTAAAGCCCGCAGGTCTCGATGCGTCGAAGGGATTGGTCACGACGCAGTTTCTCAAGCAGCCGGGCGATCCGGCCTGGAGCAATGACGAGGAAGTCAAGGCTTACAAGGAATTTCTCCTGAAGTACGCGCCCTCAGCCAATCCCGACGACTATTCGGTCCTGGTAGCCTACATGAACGTCCATGCCGTAACTCTCGTCCTGAAACGTTGCGGAGACCAGCTCACGCGAGAGTCTCTTCTCAGCCAGGCGACCTCGCTCCATGGTCAACGTCTTCCCATGATGCTTCCGGGGGTGTCGCTAAGCACAACACCTGACGACTACACACCGTTTAAAACGCTGCGGATCGCGATATTTGATGGAGCAAGTTGGACGCTGTCGAACGATGTCCTGTCGGCCGAATGAAGCCTAGCCTAGAATTATTTCGGGCGGCCGAGAACTGATCATATCTCCCGATTTGATGAGATCAATCGCGCGATCGACGGGATGGAGATCGGTACGGCTATCAAACCTGTTCTGCAGATGCACTAATCGTCGATAGAAAATGTCAGCGAGAAACGTAATGCAGGATTCCCAGGTCGATGAAGCGATCGCCAGCCACAAGACCTACGGCAGCCTTGAGCAACAGCACGCGCTGTTTTCGATGCTGCGCCGCGAAGACCCGGTGCATTGGACCGAGCCGAACAGCTACCGTCCGTTCTGGACTGTTTCGAAGCACAAGGACGTCCTGGAAATCGAGAAGCAGAACGACAAGTTCATCAACGCGCCGCGCACCAAGCTGCTCTCGATCGAATTCGAATCCAAGGTGAAGGAAGCCATGGGCGGGCGCCCTATGCTGGTCCGCGCCATCAACCAAATGGATAATCCCGACCACTCCAAGTACAAGAAGCTCACCCATGCCTGGTTTCAACCCAAGCAAGTGCGCCTGCTCGAGGAGGACATGAGGCTCGCCCGCGAAAGCGTCGACCGTATGCTCACGCGGGGCAGAGCGTGCGATTTCTACAATGATGTCGCGGTCAGGTATCCGCTGAAGGTTATTATGCTGATACTTGGTATCCCCGACGAACACGGTCAGCATCTGCTCGACATTACACGGGCCTATTTCGGAGGCGGCGACCCGGAGATGCAGCGCGGATTTGATCGGTGCGACCATCGCCTACATGGATTTCTTTCGCAGCGTTGCAAGAGAGCGTCGCAGCCATCCGACAGACGATGTGGCGACGTTGATCGCCACGGCCGAAGTCGACGGAAACCTGATCGGTGAGTTCGAGGCCTCATCTTACTTTGTCGCGCTGGCAAGCGCTGGCCACGACACCACCAGCGCGACCCTGGCCGGCGGCTTGCTTGCCTTGATTCAGAACTCGGACGAAATGCGCAAACTAAGGACAAACCCGGATCTGATTCCGGTCGCGGTCGATGAGATGGTTCGCTGGGTTTCGCCGGTCAAGCATTTCTTCAGGACGTCAACCGAAACCTACACGCTTCGTGGCAAGACAATTCGGCCGGGCGATCATCTCATGATGGCGTATCCGTCGGCAAACCGGGACGACGATGCGTTCGAGCGCCCGTTCTCCTTCATTGCCGATCGGAATCCAAACCGCCATGTCGGCTTCGGCTTCGGTATCCACGCCTGCATCGGAATGTACCTCGCCAAGATCGAGATGGTGATTTTCTTCCGCGAACTGCTGACGCGGGTCAACTCGATCGCGCTCGCCGGTGAACCTGCCTGGATCGAGACGTCCTTTCTAGGAGGCCTGAAACGGTTGCCGATCAGCTTCAAGGCGTCTGAAGCGACGGCTACCCCTACGTTCGCGAAATGAAATGGTTCGAAGTCGTGCAAATGAGAGCCATATCGAAAATGGGTCTGTCCGACATTATCAGGTCACTTTGCGAGTTGGATTCACACTAGACGAGTAGCGGGGGGAAAGACGCTGGCGCGATTGTCCCTATCGTTCTCGCATTCGGTTGGCGAGGAGGAGCGCGCCGGCTTCGCCCCCGCCATTGGGGTGGCCGGCGGGATTGCGCTGTTTCGCGCCTGCCATTATCCTCCGGTCCGGCACATGCTGGCCCGCATCCAACAGGATCATCCCATGCTGACCGCGAGCTTGGCCCCCTGGACGAGACCATCACGATCGCGGAGCTCACCCGCGATCCCTATCCGATCTACAGGCGCCTCAGACGCGAAGCGCCCGTATTACGGGTCAAATCGGTGGGCCGCACCTTCCTCACCAAGGCGGCCGACACCAAATACGTGAAGGACAATGCGGCGTTATTCAGCTCCGACGACCCGAACACGCCCATGAAGCGCGCCTTTCTCGCTCATACGCTGATGCGCAAGGACCACGACGAGCACCGGACCGAACGCATGGCGATGATGCCGGCCCTGATGCCGAAGACGATCGAATCCGTTTGGGCGCCGCTGTATGCGAAGTATGCGAAACTGGCCGCAACGTATCTCGACCGGCTGCGCGCGGTGAGGTGGTCGATCTCTTTCCCGCTCTCGCAGGACCGCTTGCCGCGCGGATTCTGGCGCATGCGATGGGCGTTCCGGACGCGAACGATGAGTACATGCAGCGATGGTCGCAGACGCTGATCGACGGTGCCGGCAATTTTGGCTGGACACCGGGGCCTTTCGATGCGACCGACATCGCCAACGCGGAGATGGACAAATGTATCCGCGTCAACGCCGAACGCGTGCGGGCCGAACCGGATTCCTCAGCGCTCTCCTTCATGGTGAACGCAAAGAATCCGATTCCAGAAAGCCAGATGATCGCCAATGTGAAGATCGCGATCGGCGGCGGCATCAACGAGCCGCGCGACGCCCTGCTGACGATCCTCTACGGCCTGTTGACCAATCCAGATCAGCTTGACGCCGTGCGCGCAGGGGGCAAATGGCGCTCCGCGTTCGAGGAAGGGGTGCGGTGGGTGGCGCCGATCCAGGCGAGTTCACGGCTCGTTATGGAGGACACGGAGATTCGCGGCTGCTTGATCCCGAAGGGCGACACCGTGATGACGATCCAGGCGTCGGCCAACCGGGACGAGGAGGTCTTCGAAGACAGCGAGAACTACAACGGGCTGCGCGAGCCCAACCCTCACCAGGCCTTTGGCAACGGCCCGCATCATTGCGCGGGCGCGCACCTGTCGCGGCGAACCGTTGGCGCCATCCTGCTGCCAATGCTTTTCGAGCGCTTCCCCAACATGGCCTTGCTTGATCCCGCGAGCGTGCGCTGGCACGGATTCGGTTTCCGCGGCCCGCTCAATCTGCCACTACTCCTGCGATAGGACCGGCAAGGATAGGCATTGTCAATTTTGCCTTATCCGCCGCTCTAGGATCATCCGCAATTCCCCCTAATCACCTTGCTGGCGAGTTGCCGCAAGTTTTTCGAGTAGGTCACCTCTCGCCGTTCTCGGTCGTCGCGCAAACTATAACAACGGGATGCTGCTTTTGGCGCTTTTCGGAAACTCAGACAGTTTCCCGGATATCTTCTAGAGGACGCAAGCGGGCGGTCGCGAGGAAGGCAGAAACGACTGAAACAACCGCAAAGACTACCGGATACGCCGACAAGAAATACGACGAGTATTGACCGATGATCGGCAGGATAACCGGCGTGATGCTGCTCAGCACCAGTCCAAATCCAAACGTCAGAGCGAACCCGGTCAGGCGTGTTTGCGGGGGAAACATCTGGGGAATGACATACAGCGGCAAGATCGTGAGCGGGGCGCACAGAAATTGCACCAGCCCCCAGCGGAGCGCCAGGCCCGGACCGTCTGGTATACCTTGGTAAAACCAGAACATCGCCGCAGCGAGCGCCACCGTTGCAAGCGCGGCTATCCCAACAATCCCGAAGCGAACACTGGCGAATCCGACAATGACGCATCCGAGGCCGTTCGCGACCAGCGACACGAGCTGAGCCGCATGGACGGTTTTGACATCCATGTGAAGCTGGCTCACGAAGTAGGAAAGCGGATACAGGACGGTCGAATTGGTGATGATGCCGATGATTAGCGCGATCAGGACGCAATAGACAGCGCGCATCTTGTATCGCTGGAAGATCACCTTCAGCGTCAGCCCCCTCGACAAAGCGCCGCGCCTTTCGAGTTCTCTGAAAACCTCGGTCTCCCTTGTATATCTGCGAAGATAGTACGAGACCAATCCGAACAAGCCGGCCAGCAGGAAGGGCAGCCGCCAGCCGTAACTTTCCAGATCGTGGTGACTGATCGAATTTTCGAGCGCAATGACGATCAGAGCGCCAAGAAGCGATCCAAGACTGAACGTTGCGGTAAGAACGCCGGCAATGAACCCAAAGCGCTTCTGAGGAACGGACTCGCCGGCGAAAATGAGTGCGCCTGGTAGCTCACCGCCGAGAGAAAACCCCTGGAGAAGCCGACAGAGCAGCAGCAGGACGGGAGCCCAGACGCCTACGGTTGCAAACGTAGGCAGCAGACCGATCGAGAGGGTTGCGGCGGCGATCAGCAGTACCGACAAACCGAAAGTTCTCTTGCGGCCAAACCGGTCACCGAGAATCCCAAGCAGGACTCCACCGATGGGACGGCCGAGATAGCCGATGGCGAACACCGACATGACCTGAATGGTCCGGATCGTGGGAGGAATGTCGGGCGGGAAAAACAACGCCCCAATGATGGGCGACAGGAATATAAAGACGTTGTACTCGAGAAATTCGAGGATCGAGCCCAACGACGCCAAAGCCAGTATTTTGATCTGCTCGGCACCCAGCCTTTTATCCGCCACGGCCTCATCACGAGACCACGGCGTATCGTCCATGCTAATGGTCATTCGCGTTTGCCGCTTTGTGAAAGTTGCCGTTTCTTGGTGATGCCGATGCTTCCGCCCAGGAAAAAGCTACTTGGCATTTTTCCTTTTAGCAAATTTATTTTACATTGGAATACGCTTACCGAACCGAGTACGTCGACGCGCAACCCGAACCCGCGGGTCGGCGACAGACTATTTTTCGGCCGCTTCCGCGCTCGAGAAGCCCTGCAGAGACCTGCTTGCCGTGTTCAAGATGGTCTTGAGAGTCTGGGCAGGTTTCCCCTGATAGGAAAGATCGAAATCACGGTGAGAGCCCATCACGGTCACGGCAAACGCGATTCCCTCCGGTCCGTGAATCGGGCCGGACAAGGCGTCTATTCCGGTGCGACGTTCGCCCTGCGACCGGGCCAATCCGAACTGACGTACGGCGTCTATTCGATCGCGATATCGCTGCAGGAGGTCTTCTTTGGACGATGACTCGGTATGCTCCAGCCTCGTCAGTTCGCTATCGATCATGGGCTTGGTCGTCTGTGCGGGTAGATAAGATGCCCAAACCCGCCCGGTGGCCGTGGTCAACACCGGAAGGACAACGCCTGACCTGACCTTGATCGCCACGCCCGGGGATCCTTCGAGCCATCGGATGACCATCGGCCCGGAATCCGTCCATACCGTCGCGTGTACGTCGCGATGGATCTCATTCACCACCGCCGCCAACGCTTCCGTAACGACTTCGATGCCGTTGATGCGCTTGAGCACGGACAGGCCGATATCGCAGCAGAACGGCCCGAGGTCATATTGAGCCGTGTCGGGGTCCTGCCTCACCAGACCGGCCTCCGACAGGCTCACCAAATAGCGGTAAGCCTTGCTCGCCGAGGTTTTTGACGCCTTGGCGACATCGCGCAGGTGAAGCGGTCCCGTAGAGGCAGCCAATGCGTTGAGAACCTGCATGCCGATTTCGATCGATTGGATACCTCGCGGCGTCCCGGACTTCTTCGGGATGCCCGGACGTTTCTTACCGCTGATGGGTGGCATCTATCCCGTACCAATTCTCGTATTAAAAAGCGTCTTCAAACAAACGGATCAAAGCTCCGAAGAAACCACATCACTCGCACGCCCATCGCCGTGATGTTGAAGCACGCATCGATCGAACGTCAAGCGACGCGCGAGGCGTTGCGCTCATTGACGGCCGATGAACGCGCCCCTCTGACTACGTCCAGAATTTCGCCGGCGTCCTTGGGCAGGTTATCCGAACGCCAAGCCACATGACCGTCGGGACGGACCAGCACGAGCCGGTACTGGTAAATCTTGCACGCCTCCTCGTCATCCAAGACCTGAACGTCGAGCGGCATATTCCTCGCTTTCGCCGCGCGCAAAAATCGTTCGGCATCGGGTGCATCGCGGCCGAGACGCAGCAGGACGAAGCTTCGGCCGAAGAGATCGAGTGTGGAGCTACCATCCGCGAGCCAAACATGGGGCGCGCGCGAACCCGGCCGCGATATCTGGGTATAGGTTGCGATCTCATCGGCCGGCGACGGCGTGCCGTCGCTGTAGACGACCGGCGAATTCTCATAACGGTAGCCCAGATGAATGCCGATTGTGAACCATTCGCGGCGCATCTGTTCGGCATACCAGTCACCGAACTCCTTGCGGGCCTGCCGTCCGGCCTCGCTGTCTCCAAATATTTCGGCCGGAGGCTTGCGATCGCGGCTGGACAGCATTCGTTTCAGATTGCCGCTGCTCTCGCTGACATTGCGGACCGCGATTGGCTTGCGCTCGATTTCGTAGCTGCGCATAAGATCGGCGCCACCCCAACCCCGTATCATCGCGTCCAGCTTCCAACCCAGGTCGACGGAATCGCCGATGCCGGTGTTCATGCCGAACCCACCGGTCGGCGACATCAGATGGGCGGAATCGCCCGCGATAAAAACCCGCTTGGTCCCGTAGCTGTCCGCGACCAGTTCGCGCCGGACCCACGGGACGATGGTCAGGATCTCGAAATCAAAATCCTTGCCCATCGCGCGCCGAATGAGGTCTTTAACCTCCTCCTCGGTGAATGTTTTCTTCTCCGCTGTGCCGACGATCGACATTCGCCATCGGTCCGCGCCGTTGATCGCAACGATCGTCAGCCAGGTCCCTTCCGGACCGATGAAGATGAAGCGATAGGCCCTGCCCTTGTCATGAAGCTCGGGAAGATCGGGACAGCGAAAAATAATGTTGGTCGTATAGGTCAGTACCGGCTGCCCGGACATCCCGATGCCCAGCTTCTCGCGCACGGCGCTGGAGCCGCCGTCGGTCCCCACCAGAAAATCCGCCGTCATTTGATAATCGCGCCCGGCAGCGTGGTCGCGAAGCGTAGCCACGACCCCGTCGTCCCGCTCACCGAAATCGACGAGTTCGGTGCGATAGCGCAGATCGACGTGTTCGAATTGGCGGACGAAGCGCGTCAGGATCGGATCGAACATGTCCTGCGGGCAACGCTCACGATTCTGGGGGCTTTGCGGAGGCCGCTTCTCGAGGTTCTTGGGTGGTATGGCTTCGCGCCCGAGTTCATAGCCGGTCAACGAGGTCAGGAACACATTGTCCTGCGGGTAGTCCCGTGGATAGGGCGAGTGCGAGACCCAGTCGGAGATCCCCCACCTGCGGCAATGTTCCATGGTGCGGATACCGACCATGTCCATCTTGGGCGCCGAGATCGCACCGTCGGTGCGTTCGATCAACGTGCATGCATCGCCGCGCCAGCCCAGATCGCCGGCGAGCGCAAGACCAACTGGACCGGCGCCCACGATCAATACGGAGGTTCGGGATTTCGTCATGTTTTCTCTCACAAAACTCAGCTAGCTGGTTCGGTAGAACACGCGCCCTTCCATGAGGCGCCGCGCCGTACGGTAGACCACAACTTCCTCGGCGACGGCTTCACCGCCGGAGATCCGCACCTTTGCGCCGAGGGTCAGGATTCCCGAAGCGTGCGCGATCGTTATGTCGCGGTCCGGCTCGGAACGCTCGCTCAGAGCCTCGGCGACAATCGAGCCAGGCAGCCTGCCTGCGACCGCGAGACACATCGCTCCCGTCAAGGGGGTGGCCCGATGCGGTTGCCCGGCCGAGATCATTCGCGTCACGATATCGGCTTCGGCGGATGCTGCGGATCGCGGCCAGATCAGCGAGACCAGGGGCAGGTTCTTGATTCTGGTCCGGGCTTCCTGTTCGCTGCAAAGGCCCATTCGCGCCGCGCTCGCGACACGAACTTCCTCGAGCCGCTGCACGAGTTCCGCATCCTTCTCGAGGTCTTCGGGGCGCGATCGCGGGTCGAGCGCAAAGGCGCTGCCGCGCACAAATACCACCGGATTGGCGGCATCGACCAGGGAGGCTTCGATTTGACCAACCCCGGCGACGTCAAGTTCGTCGCGCGCGTTTCCCGTCGGCAACAGCTTGCCGGTGGTGGCGCCGCCGGGATCGAGAAAGGCCAGTCTTACCGGATCGCCTTCACCGGCAACGCCCGCGATCGACTGTTCGCCGCCAACCGCCGCTCTGCCGTCCTGCAGCGCAAACGTTGCAACCACGATCTTGCCCGTGTTCGTATTATGGATCCGGACTGTTGCGGAATTCCCCGTTGCCCTGACCAATCCCTCGTCGACGGCGTAGGGACCGACTGCCGACGAAATATTGCCGCAGGTGCCGCGATAGCTCACGATTGCTTCCCGGATGCCGACCTGCGCAAAGGTGAAATCGACGTCAGCGTCGGGATGCGTCGGCTTGCCGATAACCGCAATTTTCGACAGCGATGAAAGTCCGCCGCCCATGCCGTCGAGTTGACGTCCGTTCGGATCAGGCGAGCCGAGAACGCCGCAAAAGATCGCGTCCCAGTTCGAGCAATCGCGCGGGGGCGCCGCCTTCGGGAGATCTTCCTGGCGAAAGAAGACCGCCTTGCTGGTGCCGCCACGCATGAAAACCGCCGGCAGCGATACATGCCGTCCGCGAGAGCCGCTCATCGTTGAGGCATTCCTTCCGGCACGATGGTGCGGACCAATGTCGAGTCCAGTTCCTCGAATTCCTGGTAGTTGATCCGGGCGTAGAGTTCTTTTCGGGTCTGCATCCGCTCCAGCACCTTGTGCGTTCCGTCGTCGCGGTTGATGGCGGCATACAATTCTTCCTGCGCCTTGTTGGCGACGCGCAGCGAACTAACCGGCCAGATCACGATGCGATATCCCATCCTTTCGAATTCTGCCCCGGTGAAGAAAGGAGTCCGCCCGAACTCCGTCATGTTCGCGAGCAGCGGGACTTTGACGCGTTTTGCAAATTCGGCGAACATCTCGGCATTGATCAAGGCCTCCGGAAAGATGATGTCCGCGCCCGCCTCGATATAGCGTTCGGCCCTCGCCACCGCTCCGTCGACGCCCTCTTCAGCTGCGGCATCGGTGCGTGCAACGATCAGCAGATGCCGCCTCGCCTTCCTTGCCGCGGCGATCTTCGCGGCCATGTGCAGCGGATCGGCCAGTTTCTTGTCGTTCAAGTGGCCGCATTTTTTCGGTAGAATCTGGTCTTCGATCTGAACGGCCGCGGCGCCCGCGTCTTCGAGGCTCCTGACCATGTGCATGACGTTGAGCGCTTCGCCGAAGCCGGTGTCCCCGTCCACGAGGATCGGCAGGTCGGCCGCGCGCGCGATCTGCCGGGCGAACCAGCACACGTCTTCCAGACCGAGCACGCCGAGGTCCGGCAGTCCCATTGAAGCCGTCATCGCTGCGCCCGAAAGGTAAACCGACTCGAAGCCGGCTGCCTTGGCCTGCAGCGCCGCCATTCCATTGTGGGCTCCGGGCATCCGCAGGATACCCGGGCGCGCCAACAGCGACGCCAGCCGGTGTCCCGCAGGCGTGTTCGAAAGACCCTCGGCGACCAAATACGTCATCATCCACCTGCTATCCGAACGGCCCGCGGCAGGCAACGAGCCCAGAGCAGCCAAAGAAACGCTTATTGTTTGATTACACAATAGTCAATATATATGTCATTGGGAAACGCGACATCCCTATCGATCCGTTCGCGGAACAAAACTATTATGCTTGGGCCGATCGAGGGGGAAGAGGTCGCTTGAAACGAACGCGAAACCAGCGCCCGCCGCGCGGTATCCAGTCCATCACGGTCGGCGCTTCGGTCCTGAGGGCGCTCGCGAGCGTGAGCGGCCCAGTACCGCTGCGCGACGTGGCCAAGGCGGCCGGCATGCCGGCAAGCAAGGCCTATCGATATCTCGTGAGCTTTGCCGTGCTCGGCATGGTCCGTCAGGACGACGCGACGGGACTTTACGATCTCGGGCCGTTTTCGCGACAACTGGGACTGACAGCTTTGGGCCGCATCGATGCGGTGGAGGTGGTCACGTCCGAACTGGCACGGCTCGCGGCGGCGGCAGGGCATGATGCGCACACCACGGTGTGGTCGCAGCTCGGTCCGATGGTGCTGAGATGGAGACAGGGCGCCAACGACATCGCGGTCCGGATCAACGAGGGATCGATTTTGCCGCTTCTGACGACCGCGACCGGGCGGGCTTGGGTCGCGCATCAACCGGCACAGATCACCGCGCCGCTGATCGAACGTGAACTCGAAGCCCTTCATGCCAGCAGCGGCCAGGCGCTGGAGGTTCTTCGCGCGCGCTACGGCGAACGCGTGGAAGAGGTTCGGCGCCTGGGGTTCTCCCACTCCGAAGGGGAGCGCCGCTCAGGAATCGATGCACTCTCGGTACCCGTGTTCGGTCCCGCGGGCGTCGCGTTCACGATGACCTTGCTTGGAACGCATGGCGACAGCGACTTCTCCTATGACGGACCGACGGTACGGCTTCTTACGGCGGCAGCTGCCCGCGTGTCGGCCCAACTTGGCGCCCGCAGTCGAAGCGATAGCGACAGCAGCTAGGCGGCGGGCTTGTTCCAGAGTTCGTGCCCCCCGCTTTCCGATTGAACGACGTCGAGCGTCATCGAGCCTACATGGCTGATAACGATCTTCACCTTGTCGCCGCCCTTTAACGGCCCGACGCCGGCCGGCGTGCCAGAGGCGATGATATCGCCGGGATAGAGCATCATGACACTCGAGGCCATGCGGATCATATCGGGAATGTCGACGATGAGATCCCTGGTGTTGGCTTTCTGGCGAACCACGCCGTTGACCTCGAGCAGCAGGTCGATGTCGTCATATCGCGGCACCTCGTCGCGTGTCACGATATAGGGACCGAGCGGACAAAACGTATCGTAGGATTTTCGCATCACCCGCTCCTCCTGGCCGCGAACCACGATGTCCAGCAGGCAGGAGTAGCCAAAAACATGGTCCATCGCGTCTTCGCGCGAAATCATCCGGCCGCCCTTTCCGATGATGACGGCAAGCTCGCATTCGTGATGGACCTGTCGTCCCTGGATGTTCGGCAGCGCGATCGGTTCGCGCGGGCCACTCAGACTGGAATTCGATTTGAGGAAGAAACCTTGTCCATCCGCCTTGAACTTCGAGATGAGGCCGGTGCCGGTCTTCATCTCCTCGACATGGGCGTGGTAGTTGGCCGGAAACGCGATCACCTTGTTGGGCCAAAGTATCGGACATTCGAGATCGGCGGTGGAAAGCGGCGTCCCGGCTTCACTTTGCGCCAATGCCTCCAATTGCGGCCTCGCGCGGTCGAAATCCGCAATCAGTTTTACCATGCCGACCGGAGGCCAGAAATCCGCTGATACCGAGGATGCCACTGTCGCATCGATCAGCCGGTCATCGACGACGACGCCGATGCGGCCACCGCCGAAACTTGCCAACTTCATTTCATGTCTCCGTTATTTCGTCGCCGCACCACCTGGTTCAACTCGCCTGTTCGCGGTAAAGCCCGAGCGCTTTCAGAACCGGGAAATCGTTGACCTGGAACATGACCGCTTCCGACGTCGATGAGCGGTTGCAGTGACCGTGCTCCGCCCAGGGCGGCAGCGCGAGGAAGTCGCCCTTGTCCCAGTCGAAGGTCTGGCCATCGATAGTGGTACTGCCGCTGCCGCGAACGATGTAATAGACCACGCTTCCGGTATGGCGGTGAGCCTTGCAGCGCGCGCCCGGGCGCAGCATCTGCAGCGCCGTTCCGATGGTCGGCAAGGCCGGGGCGCCGGTGAGCGGATTTTGGTATTCGAGGATGACGTCATCGAACGGATCGGGCTCGAGTCCGGCGGCCTGCTGCAAGGCTTCTTGGGCGCGATCCCGCGTATAGGCCAGAATCGGGCTGGCAAGCCCGGTGTGCGACGGCGTCATCGGCCGCATGATGCCGCTTCCGAATTCCCGGTACGACCGGTTGGAAATATTGGAAACCGGCTGTCGCGGCTGCGACGATGCTTCGAAGAAAGTGGCTTCGAGCGATCGGACCAGCGAGATGTCGAGCACATCAAGCCAGATCATCGGCTCGGATCCCTTGTGTTCGTGGTCGTGCCACGTCCAGCTCGGCGTTAACACCAGATCACCCTCGTTGATGGGGTACTGTTCTCCCTCGACGATAGTATCGACGCCCTTGCCCTGCATGATGTAGCGTAGCGCGGTCGCAGCGTGACGGTGGCCGGTCGCGACTTCGCCGGGCAAAATGTACTGGATGGAAGCCCAGAAAGTTGGGGTCGTTCCATAAGGAAGACCGGGATTGGTCAGCCTGATGGTGCGACGTTGTCCGCCGGCCTCCAGCTTGAGCTTGGCTCCGATCTTGTCGAGCAGGCGGTCAAGATCTCCGCTACGCCAATGACAGGGCTTCATGGCCGAGACCGGCTGCCGTGTGAACAGCGGCGGATCGTCCGGCTGGGCCACCCTGCAGTTGAAGCGCTCGAGTTCGGCGGAAAGCGCCCTCCGCTCCGAGGCGTCAGACATCATGGTTTCGGCCATTGCAACCTCCTTTATTTGTAGCGACGCCGCCGTTGACGGTCGGGAAAAGGCTTCAGTGCAGAAACGAGCACGCCGTCTTGTTGATGGGAGCGAACAATTCGTCGCCGGGCTCCGAATTGACTTTGCGGTAGAGGTCCCAGGGAGCTTTCGATTCCGCAGGGCTTTTCACCTGATAGACGTCGAGATCGAAGATGGCGCGACCATCCTCGCGAATCTTCACGGACTTTCCGAAGTAATCCGCTGGCGTCGACTTCATGGCGCCGATGACGGCATCGGCATCGGACGAGTTGGCTGCCTTGACCGCACGCAGGTAATGCAGCGTGGCGGCGTAAAGCGATGCGTGAGTCTTGTTCGGCTTACGCCCCTCGATCTTCTCGAAACTGGCCGCGAATGCGCGGGCCGCATCGTTCTGGTCCCAGTAAAAGCTGGAAGTCACGTACAGCCCCTGTGCGATGTCCAGACCCAGACTGTGGATATCAGACAGATAGGTGATCAGGCCGGCGATCTTCTTGCCCGATTGCGCAAGGCCAAATTCATGGGCCTGCTTCATCGACGCCACGAAATCATTTCCGACGGTAGCGAATGCCACGACCTCGGCGTTGGTTCCGGCCGCGGTCATGATGAAAGAGGAGTAATCCATGGTCGAGGTGGGAACCCAGACCGTACCGACCGAGACGCCTCCCTTGCGTGCCAGCACGGCTTGAGCGGCGCCCTCCATGGTGTGGCCGAAGGCGAAATCCGCCGCGACGAAATACCACTTCTTCAGACCGCTCGAGACCAGCGCGCCCACGGTTCCCGCCGCGAGCGCATTGGTATCCTCGGCCCAATGCACCCCATACGGCGAGCAGGATTTGCCGGTAAGCTCCGCGGTCACGCCGCTTGTCACGATATCGATGGTGTGATGCTCTTGGGCGATCTTCTGCACCGTAAGGGAGACCGCCGATTGCGGGAGATCGAGCAGCACGTCGACATGCTTCTGGTCAAGAAACTCGCGCGCAAGGTTAGCGGCGATATCCGGCCTGTTCTGGGTATCGGCGGAGACCAGCTCGATCTTCTTGCCTAGGACCGAGCCTCCAAAATCGTCGATAGCCATTTGAACCGCAGTTAGGGAGGCCTTCCCCGTTACATCGGCACCGAAACTGGAGAGATCGGTCAAAACACCCAACTTCAGTGTTGGCTCCGCGCGGGCCGGCACGGCCGCCGCAAAGAAGATGACTGCGCACAATGCGCGCGCAACGTTAACCGAACAATTGACCACCGCGGTCGCCTCCTTTGTTTCCCACGCCCTTATCAATTTGTGCCCCACGCGCAACGAGCCACGGTTCCCGGGACGCCACATCCCCAAACCTCGCCCGCGTGACTCTGTCGTCGTCGCCGCCTCGAACCAACCGCGCAGTCCCGCGGAACGGCGAAAACGCCAGACTTTTGTTATCCATTAGCATACGCATATGTCAATGGATCAAGACGGGTCTAAATTTAAATCAACGCAGCAATGCAAGCCACGCAGTTAAAGGCAGATATCGGGGCCTGCCGGGGATCCGGCCTCCATGACAGCGTTGCGAATTGACACATTCATATGCCAATGGCACACAACCACCTCGTCGTCGGTACCGTAGGAGCAGGCATATGCGGGAGATCAAGGATATCGCCATCGTCGGGGCGGGCCTGGGCGGGCTGACGTCCGCGATCGCGCTGCGGCGGCAGGGCTTCAACGCAACTGTCTACGAGCAATCATCGAGTTTGTCGGAAATCGGCGCCGGCGTCCAACTGAGCCCCAACGCCATGAAGGTACTGAGGGCCCTGGGACTGGAAGACGAGTTCAGGAAGATATCGTTCGAACCCGATCGCCACGTCGTACGAAGCTGGAAGAGCGGCCGCGTTATTTCCGCGACGCAAATGAAAAACGTCTATGAACGTGAATTCGGCTCCGGCTATTTCGGTGCTCATCGAGCTGACTTGCATAAGCTGCTCGCCCACGCCCTGCCGGAAGGCACCATCCGACTCAACGCAAATTGCATCGATGTCGGCACGGTCGATAACCATGCGGTCCTGAAATTCACCGACGGTGCGGAGATCAGGGCCGATATTGCGGTGGGCGCAGACGGCATCCATTCCAATGTGCGCAACTGTTTATTTGGAAAAGAGTCGCCGCGGTTTACAGGAAACGTCTGCTGGCGCGGGCTGGTGCCGGTCGAAGATGTGCCGAAGGGGATGTTCGCGCCCGACATGACGGTTTGGTTCGGTCCCAACTCGAACGTCGTGCACTACTACGTTCGGGGAGGGAAACTCATCAATTGGGTCGCGAGCCACGAATCTGACTGGTCCACGGAATCATGGCGCAGCGAGGCGAGCATCGCTGAAGTCGTCGAAGCCTACAAGGATTGGCATCCAGATCTGACCAAGCTGTTTGCCGCAACCAAGCACTGCTACAAATGGGCTCTTTTCGACCGGTCCCCGCTTTCGAACTGGAGCAAAGGAAGGGTGACTTTGCTCGGAGATTCCGCGCATGCGATGCTGCCCTATCTTGCGCAGGGTGCCTGCATGGCCATCGAAGATGCCTTTGCGCTGGCGTCCTCCTTGGCCGCAGACAGACAAGAACCCAACGCAGCCCTTGAACGATACGAGGGCCTGCGGCGTGACCGGGCATCCCGTGTGCAAAGCGCAGCCAACGCGCGCGCCAAAGTGAACCATCTCACCTCGAGATGGGCAAGGCTCAAACGCGATACCGCTTATGCGTGGAGAAAGCTCATTAAGCCTTCATCGCACA
The DNA here is from genome assembly GCF_900129425.1 of Bradyrhizobium erythrophlei. Taxonomy (NCBI): domain Bacteria; kingdom Pseudomonadati; phylum Pseudomonadota; class Alphaproteobacteria; order Hyphomicrobiales; family Nitrobacteraceae; genus Bradyrhizobium; species Bradyrhizobium erythrophlei. The sequence goes on from NZ_LT670817.1 coordinate 6,563,667, forward strand.
CTTATCAAATCGAGTGGATTTACGGTTATGACGTCACCAAAGAGTGACGGCGAAGCTAGACCGATACGGCTGCGCCGCTCGATCGCACCCCTGATTCAAAACTGATAAGGAAACTACTCTTTGCTTATCAGTCTGCAGACTGGCTCCGTTTCGACGATTTGCTTATCAGTCAGAAACTGTAAACCGAGGTGTAAACCGCGGCCGATTTGCGCGTTGGCTAAACCGCTAAGTGCTTGAAAAGCTTGGTGGGCGCACCAGGGCTCGAACCTGGGACCCGATGATTAAGAGTCATCTGCTCTACCAACTGAGCTATGCGCCCGGAACCGGCCCGGAAAGCCTTCGCAAGAGCGCGTCGTTTAGCAAAGCGACTCCCCGATGTCCAGCAAACCGGCGGGGTTTTCCCAGTCTTGTCGGCGGGAGGCTAAACCGAAAAAGCCGCCGGGATCCAGCGGCTTTCCCAGGCTTTCGATCGATTGAAGGCTTGCGGGCTCAGAGCCGCTCGGGGCCCTCCCGGCCGCCATGATCCCTGTCCGATCCGCCATCCCGATCGCGATCCATGTGGCGCTCGGAGTCGCGGTGCCGCCAGCCTTCGCCGCCGAACCGGCCTTCCATATGGGTCAGGATGGTGAGGCGGCGTTTCTGGCCCTCGTCGAGGGTCTTGTAGAGCGGGTCAGCGGCGTCCGCGATCTTCTTCAGCGCCGTCGCCGTGGTCGCCATGGTGTCGGCGCGCTCGCGCAGGCGCGCCACCGGGTCGGGTCTCTGAGCTTCGTCCCGCGGCGCGTTCATCCGCGCATTGGCGCGATCGATTCGCATTTTGGCGAAATCCCGCACCGCGGCCTCGACCGGCGGCCATAGTTTTTCCTGATCGGGATTGAGCTTCAGCCCGGCGTGAACGGCGGCGATCTTCGCGTCGGTCAACGCCGCCCGGTCCTCGGGGTTTATTCGCATGTGCTCGTGAAACCAGGGACGGTGCTGGGCATAGACTGCGGTTGAACCGGCGATGGCAAGTGCTGCGATCCCGGCGATGGCAAACTTCTTCATGTGAACCTCCTTTGAAGGTTGCACCAGCATGGCGGGCTTTGGCGCGCAATCAACTTACAGTTTGGAAATGGAAGCACCTCTTACCAACATGTAATCTTCACCGTTCAGCGACCGTTCAGATCATGCCGAGCAGCCGCGGCAGCCACAGCGAAATCTCGGGGATGTAGGTGATCAGCCCGAGGAAAATCAGCATCGCGCACAGCCACGGCAGCACCGCGACGGTGATTTCGCTGATGCCCATTTTCGCAATGCCGCTGGCGATATAGAGATTGAGGCCGACCGGCGGATGACACAGCCCGACTTCGGTGTTCACGATCATCAGCACGCCCAGGTGAACCGGATTGACGCCGATCTTGGTCGCCAGCGGAAACAGGATCGGCGCCATGATCAGCAGGATGGATGACGGGTCCATCACGTTGCCGGCCATCAGCAGCAGGACGTTGACCACCAGCAGGAACGCCCACAGGCTGAAATTTTTGTCGATGATCCAGGCCGCCATCTCCTGCGGAATCTGCTCGTGCGTCATCAGGAACGAGAACAGCACCGCGTTGGTGATGATGTAGAGCAGCATCGAGCTCATGCTCGCCGCCTGCAGCAGCACCTTGCCCACTTCGCGCAGCTTCAATTCCTTGTAGACGAACACGGTGATGAAGAACGCGTACACCGCGGCCACGGCGGCGGCTTCGGTCGGCGTGAAGACGCCGCCGTAGATGCCGCCGAGCACGATACCGATCAGCAGCAGGCCCCACACGCTCTCGCGGAACGCGGTCCATTGCTGCCGGAGCGTCGCCTTTGGCATGCGAGGATAGCCCTTGCGCCAGGCGATGAACCAGGTCACGGCGGCCAGCATCAGCGCCAGCATGATGCCCGGCACGATGCCGGCCATGAACAGCGCCCCGATCGAGGTGTTGGTGGAAACGCCGTACAGCACCAGAATGATCGACGGCGGCACCAGGATGCCGAGCGCGCCGGAGGTCGAGATCACGCCGACGCCGAAGCGGCGCGGATAGCCGTGTTCCACCATCGCGGGCATCATGATCGAGCCGATCGCGACCACGGTGGCGACGCTGGATCCCGAGATCGCCGCGAACATCGCGCACGCCGCCACGCCGGCTAGCCCGAGGCCGCCCGGCAAATGGCCGACCAGCGAGACGGTGAAGGCGATCATGCGCCTCGCCACCCCGCCGCGGGTCAGGAAGGTGCCGGCGAGGATAAAAAACGGAATCGCCATGATTCCGAAATTGTCGAGGCCGGAAAACAGTTTCAGCCCGACGCTCTCGATCGGCACTTCCGTCATCGTGAACAGGAAGGTCAGCACGGTCAGGCCGAGCGAAATCGAGATCGGCATGCCCGTCAGCATCAGGGCAAACAGCAGTCCGAAAATAAGGGCCGCACTCATTACGCTTCTCCGAGCGCGACGGGGGCGTCGGGACTGACTTCGATGCCGTCGATGTTGGTCGCGTCATGATGCGGCAGTTCGCTGGTGCGAAAGTAGGTCCACGACACCTGCAGGAAGCGGAAGCACATCAGATAGGAGCCGAGCGGGATGCAGGCGTAGACCAGCCAGCTCGGCAATTCGAGATCGGGCGAGACCTGGTCGGTACCCATCAATTCGAACACGAATTTCGCGCCCATGGTGCCGACGATGAAGGTGAACAGCGCGCCACCCATCAGGCCGAACAAAATCACGCCCTTCTGCCAGCCCGGATTGAGCCGCTTGATCAGCACGTCGACGCCGACATGGATGCCGGTCCGCACCCCGTAGGCGGCGCCGAACTTCGCCATCCAGATGAACATATAGATGCACAGCTCCTGCGACCAATCGAGCCGGATCGGGAACAGAATTGGATACAGCACGGGAATGTCGACCAGGTAGCGATGGACGACGGCGACAAAGGTGATCAGCGTCGCCGCGCCCATCAGGCTCGCGATGATGATTTCCTCAAGCCGGTCCAGAAAACGTAAAAACATCGATATCCCCCGCGACGATCGAGCGGCTGATGAAACCGCCCGACCAAGCACCTTCCCGCGACCGTGCCGGCCGCGGACCCCGTCTGTAGCGATCCCTTAGGGACGGCTCAGTTCATCGGGCCGCGGCCCGTTTCCTTCAGGAATTCGTCGATCAGGGGCTGGCCGACCCGGCTGGCGACGTCCTTGTAGACCGGCATCATCGCCTTGCGCATCGCCTCGTCCTGCTCCGGCGTCAGCGTGACGATTTCGGTCTTGCCGGATTTCTTGATGGCCTCGAGCGCCTGGTCGTTGTCCATTGCCGACTGACCGTTGCCGAATTCGGTCGCTTCCTTCATGGCCTTCGTCAGTTCGTCGCGAATGTCCGGCTGCAACCCGTCCCAGAACTTCTTGTTCACCACCACGACGTAGCCGATGTAGCCGTGGTTGGTCACGGTGGCGTACTTCTGCACCTCGTGCATTTTCTGGGTGTAGATGTTCGACCAGGTGTTCTCCTGGCCGTCGACGACGCCGGTCTGCAGCGCCTGATAGACATCCGAGAACGCCATCACCTGGGGGATCGAGCCGAGCGCGCGGAACTGGGCTTCCAGAACCTTCGACGACTGGATCCGGAACTTCAGTCCCTTGTAGTCGGCAGGCGCGATCAGCTTCTTGTTGGCGCTCATCTGCTTGAAGCCGTTGTCCCAGTAGGCGAGGCCGGTCATGCCCTTGGAATCCAGCAATTTGAGCAGCCGGGCGCCGAGCGGACCGTCGGTGACCTTACGCAGCGTCTTCAGGTCGGGCAGGATGTAGGGCAGATCGAACACCTCGAATTCCTTGATGCCGATCGGCCCGAATTTGGAGTTCGACGGCGCCAGCATCTGCACCGCGCCGAGCTGCAGGGCCTCGAGTTCTTCCTTGTCCTTGTACAGCGTCGAGTTCGGATAGACTTCGACCTTGACCTTGCCGTTAGTATATTTCTCCGCCAGTTCCTTGAACTTGTCGGCGGCCTTGCCCTTCGGCGTATCGGACGCCACGACGTGGCTGAATTTCAGGATGATCGGCGCCTGCGCCGCCGCCGGGCCGGACAGACCCAATGCCAATGCCGCGAACGACACAGCAGCCAATACCAGTTTACGCATTTTTCCTCCCGCGAGATTTTTGCAAAGCGCGGAGCAGCCCTGCCCCGATGCCTATTCCAGATTCCAGCGGCACCAATACAGAGAAGCGATGCGGAATGCCATTGCCCGTTAGCAGGGGCCGTTTGTATAATTTTGCTGCAGTGCAAAATGATGAAACGTGGCGTTTGCTGCCCTTCTTCTCCCCTCCCCCCACGAGCGAAGCGAGTGGTGGGGAGGGGTCGGGGGTGGGGGGTGGCGCCGCGTTTACTGAACCCACGTTTTCTGCTGATAGACCCCCCACCCCCGACCCCTAAGAGCGAGCTTCGCTCGTCTCGACCCCACCGCTTCGCGGAGGGAGGGGAGAAGAGTGTGACCGAGCAGTCAGCTTGCCGCCGCCGCCGGGATGTCGCGCTGGCGCTTCATGACGATCTTGTTGAGAGCCCCGAGATAGGCTTTGGCCGAGGCCACCAGCGTATCCGGATCGGAAGCCCGCGCCGTCATCGAGCGGCCTTCATGGGCAAGCCGCACCGACACCTCGGCCTGGGCGTCGGTCCCTTCCGTGACCGCGTGGACCTGATACAGCTCCAGCTTCGCCTCGTGCGGCACCAGCAGCTTGATGCAGTTGAATACCGCATCGACCGGACCGTTGCCCTCGGCTTCCTCGATTTTGACCTGGCCGTCGACATTGAGCTTCATGGTGGCGCGCTGCGGACCATGGGTGCCCGCGATCACCGTGAGCGAGGTCAGCTTGATGCGGTCATGCGAAGCGGCGATCTCCTGATCGACCAGCGCCTCGATGTCCTCGTCGTAGATATCCTTCTTGCGGTCGGCGAGCGCCTTCATCCGCACGAAGGCGTCTTCCAGTTGGTTGGCGCCGAGCTTGTAGCCCATCTCCTCCAGCTTGTGCACGAACGCATGACGCCCGGAATGCTTGCCGAGCACCAGTGACGACTGCTTCAGGCCGACCATCTCCGGGCGCATGATCTCATAGGTCGACGCGTCCTTCAGCACGCCGTCCTGATGGATGCCGCTCTCATGGGCGAACGCATTCCGGCCGACGATCGCCTTGTTGTACTGCACCGGGAACGAGGTCGCCGCCGACACCAGTTTCGACGCCCGCGTCAGCATGGTGGTGTCGATCTTGTTCCACCATGGAAACTTGTCGTTGCGCACGTTGATCGCCATCACGACTTCCTCGAGCGCGGCATTGCCTGCCCGCTCGCCGATGCCGTTGACGGTGCATTCGATCTGCCGCGCGCCGCCGGCGATGCCGGCCAGCGAATTCGCGACCGCCATGCCGAGATCGTTATGACAGTGCACCGAGAACACCGCCTTGTCGGAGTTCGGCACCCGCTCGATCAGGGTGCGCATGAAGTGGGTATATTCCTCGGGCACGGTATAGCCGACCGTGTCGGGGATGTTGACCGTGGTGGCGCCGGCCTTGATCACGGCCTCGACGATCCGGCACAGGAAGTCCATCTCGCTGCGGGTGCCGTCCTCGGCCGACCATTCGACGTCGTCGATATGGTTGCGCGCGCGGCTGACGTTGGCGATCGAGGTTTCCAGCACCTGCTCCGGCGTCATGTTGAGTTTTACGCGCATGTGCAAAGGCGAGGTGGCGATCACCGTATGAACGCGGCCGCGCCGGGCGAACTTCACCGCTTCCGCGCAGCGGTCGATGTCTTTCGGATGCGCCCGCGCCAGGCCGGCGATCACCGAATTCTTGGAGCGCCGGGCGATCTCGCTGACCGCCTGGAAATCGCCTTCGGAGGTGATGGGAAAGCCGGCCTCGATGACATCGACGCCCATGTCGTCGAGCATCTCGGCCACCTCGAGCTTCTCCTCGAAGCTCATGGTGGCGCCGGGGCATTGTTCGCCATCGCGCAAAGTGGTGTCGAAAATAACGACGCGGTCCTTGTCGGACTTTTTAGCGGGGGTCATCGGAAAGTTCCTTGTAGCTGGTGCGCTGACGTTCTGAGCGCTGAAGGGGGCTTGGTGATCTCGCGCAACCCCTGAGTGCCCAGGCGCCAACGCCCAGACGGCCCTCAGGGGCAGATAAGAAGCAGAAGCCCGCCAAGGAGCAGGGTGGGCACGGACGCAGCCGGAATCGCTTCGGGACGGGCGGCATCGGCCGCCTTCCCGTGAACTCCGAACATTTCGCTGCGAATCAGCATTGCCAGACCCTTTTGGAAGCCCGATTCTCGGCCAAAACCATTGACGGTTCGTTGCCAGGGACGCGCTTTCCGTGTTCGTTCTAAACGAGAAATGTGGGCCCCCGCAATGCCAAAAGATAGTCAGACAGGCTGACCTTTTCCCTTACCCTCCCCTGGAGGGGGAGGGTCGATCGCGCAGCGATCGGGGTGGGGTGACAGTCTCTCCCCTCGAACGCTGCCTGTGTTGAGAGACTGTCACCCCACCCCGTCTCACATTTCGCTACGCTCCATGTGAGCCGACCCTCCCCCTCCAGGGGAGGGTAAAGAAGGCACGCGAACTCCCGATTGAAATTCCAAACAGCCGAGATGATTTCACACAAGCGGCCGCGTTCTCCCGGCGATGTGCGTCGTTCGGTCACCCTTCGTCGCTTCCCTCCTCCACCAAAGGTTGTCATCCCCGCGAAAGCGGGGAACCAATACGCCGCGGCTTATCGAGTCAATCACTGGCGTCTCGGAGTACTGGATCGCCCGCTTTCGCGGGGATGACGGCTAGAGAGTGTGGAACGTCATTGCGAGCGCAGCGAAGCAATCCATTCTTTCTTTTTGTTGCTGCATGGATTGCTTCGTCGCTTCGCTCCTCGCAATGACGGCAAATACAGATACACGTTCGCGATCTCGCGGCGCAGTGCGTCCGAGGTTTGCAATCAATCTCCGCCCTGAAAACAGAGGGCGTGGGGAATGCCGGGCGCCCGATGCACCCGCAGCCTCGTGTGCGCATGGGGTAGTAAGTATGCACACGAGTATTCACAGCGAGCCACCGGAATCACCCGACATTCCCGCACGCAATGGTTTACGGCTTATACCGTGCTCTCCCCGGTGATCGGCTTTCTTGCCACCGTCGTCAGCGGTTACCGCCAACTTGACACCAGCGTCGGGGTGTCAGGACCACACGTCTTCGCCGTCCGCTGCAAGCAACGCCCGTCAAGCGCGCCGCCGCGTCCACCGCATCCCGCCCCGCGTCCGTGACGTCGCGAGCCGCCCCTCTGAGTGGGACAGGACGGCAACAGACTTACAACTGATTTGGGTCTTCGGAAAATCAGAATATTTTTTCGAAAGGGGCTGGACACGATATCGCGCAGTGAGCCCGTCGGGCAAATCAGTCCCTTCGCGCTTTGTAATCCACGCGGCAGGACGGCTTCGTCATCGTCACCGGCGCGGTGACTTGCCGGAACATGTTCGATGTTCTCCGCGGCTAACCGGCAACGCAACAGGCCGCGAAGGGCCACAGGCGGAAGTGCATTGATTTGGGTTGAAAGACCTACCGAGTTAAAGACGTTCGGCCGACTGGCACGACGCCAAAACATGGGATCCGTTAGTTCGCGCTGAAGGGCATCTGGCCCTTGGCCTTGACAGTCCAAGTCTGAAAGTCCGCGCCGATACCGCCATACTCGGCGCCCACGCCCAACGTCACCCCGCTTGCCAGTTTGGCGCCAATGCCGGCGGTGAGCCGCGCCGACCAGCCCTCAAGCAGCGGTGTCGAGGCGAGGGGGATGCCGCCTGCCGCCACGATCGCGGCCGCATCATCCTGGTTGAAATAATAGTCGCCGTAGATGCCCAGATACGGCGCAAGCGAGATCGTGTCGGTCCAGGCGAAGGGATACACAGCCTTCACGCCGGCAGAGGCGCGGCCGGTGGAGAAATCGTCGCTGGATTGCTGCGTGCCGAGCGAGTCGATATAGGCGCCTTCGTTCTCCCAGAGAGCATAGACCTTTGCCGACGGCTCGAAGAGCAAGCCCCAAGCCTTGTACGTGCCGGTCAGGCCGGTCGAGACCAGCCAGCGGTTGCCGCTAAAATTGCCCTGCGCGGTGCCGGCAGTGCCGTTGTAGCCGATACCTGAATATGCGACCGCCAGGTCATAGCGAAGGGTGGGAACTATCTTCCAACCGAGATAGGAGCCGATGGTCCAGCCACCGCCCGTCAGTTTGCCGTTGATGTCCTGCTCTGTGAAATTGAAGTTCTCGTAGCCGCCGACTACACCGACGATGAAGTTCGGCCGCATCTTGTAGGTCAGCCCCGCCAATGCATTGACCTGAAGGCCGTAGAGCGAGGCAGCGGTTGTGGTGATACCGCCGAAGTTCGTCGTCGTCGAGGTCAGGCGGTCGAGCCCGGTGCCGCGGACATCGATCCAGAACAGCCAGTCCTTTTGCTCGCGGAATTTCTTGGGCGGCGCCTTCCGCGGCATCTGCTGATCGATCGCGGCGAACGCATTGTCGATCCGCGACGTGGCGCCGCGGCCCCCCGTATTGCCGACTGAAGCGGCGTCGGAGCTATAGGCATTGCCAGTTCCGCCACCCAAAATGCTGCTGCGGCCCGTGCCGGTGGACGCAGATGTCGCATCGGCTTGATCATCACGGTCCTCGTAGGGATCGGCCGCGAAATTGAAGCGGACGCCCATCTGGCCCGGGGTTGCGAAAATCCAGTCGTCGGCGAAGCCCTCAGTGATGGCGTCGTCGATCGCGCTCGAAATGGCTTGTCCGGAGTTCTGCGCGATCAACTTGGTGACGTTGACCTGCAGTTGGTGCAGCTTGACGCTGTCGGCCGGGATACTGACGGTCTGCGTGAGGCCCGCGGAGGCGCTCCCGGCGAACGTGGCATTGCCGGCATAGACCACGGTAATGCTGTGCGCTCCGCTCTTGAGCGTCGAGATGGTGAAGGTCGCAACCCCACCCGACAGCGTCGCGGCGCCGATGGCCACGCCGGAATCGTTGAATGTCACGGACCCGCCCGGCGTTCCCCCGGATCCAGCGACCGTCGCGGTGAAGGTGACGGCCTGGCCGAAATTGCTGGGATTGACGGACGATGCCAGCGATACGCTTGTGCTAACCGCCTGATAGGTGAAGCGGTCGCTTGCGGAAGCGGTGCTGGTGCCGCTTGCGTTGGTCACCGTGATATCGACGGCGCCGATGCCCGGCGGCGAGATCGCTGTGATCGACGTCGCCGAGTTGACGGTGAAGCCCGTAGCGTTGGCGGAGCCGAATTTCACTGTCGCACCGCTAAAGTTGGTGCCTGTGATGGTGACGGAAGTCCCGCCGCTCGGCGGACCCGAAGCCGGCGAAACCGCGGTCACCGTGGGCGGCCCAATGTAGGTAAATTGGTCGGCAGCCGACGTCGCGCTGGTGCCACCCACGGTCGTCACCGTGATGTCCACAGTACCGGTGCCGGCGGCCGAGGTCGCGGTGATCGAAGTCGCCGAGTTGACCGTGAAGCTTGTTGCGTTGGTCGATCCGAACTTCACGGCGGTCGCGCCTGTGAAGTTGGTGCCGGTGATCGTGACCGACGTTCCGCCGGACGACGGTCCGGAGGTCGATGAGATCGACGTGACTGCGGGAGCCGCGACATAAGTAAACTGATCGCTCGCCGTGGTCGCGCTGGTGCCACCGGGTGTGGTCACGGTGATGTCGACGGTGCCGGTGCCGGCCGGCGCGGTGGCCGTGACCGAGGTTGCGGAGTTTACCGTGAATGTGGTCGCGTTGGTCGCGCCGAATTTCACGGCGGTGGCGCCGGAGAAATTGGTGCCGGTGATGGTGACCGAGGTCGCGCCGGTCGTTGGCCCGGATGTCGGCGAGATCGACGTGACCGTCGGCGTGCCGAAATAGCCGTATTGATCGGACGCGGACGTGGCTGATGTGCCGCCGATCGTTGTGACGGTGATGTCCGCCGTCCCGGTGCCGGCGGGAGAGGTGGCCGTGATCGAGGTTGCCGAATTGACAGTGAAAGCAATCGCATTGACGGCGCCGAATCTCACGGCGGTTACAGTCGTGAATCCCGTTCCGGTAATGGTCACCGACGTTCCGCCTGCCGCAGGACCCGCGTTCGGCGATATCGACGTCACCGTCGGCGCCCCGATATAGGTGAACTGGTCCGCCGCCGAGGTTGCCGACGTTCCGCCGGTTGTTGTCACCGTGACGTCCACCGTCGAAGTCCCCGCGGGCGAGGTCGCGGTGATCGAGGTCGCGGAAGTAACGGTGAAGCTGGTCGCATTGGTGGCGCCGAACTTGACCGCGGTGGCGCCCGTGAAGTTGGTGCCGGTGATGGTGACGGTTGTACCGCCCACCGTGGGTCCGGATGTTGGCGAGATGCTGCTCACGGAAGGTTCTGGAAGATAAGTGAAGTCGCTTGTGCAGGGGGAAGTGCCGCCTGCTGTAGTCACTAAGACACAAACAACTCCGGTTCCGGCTGGGGCGGTTGCCGTAATAGAACTGCTCGAATTGACCGTAAAACTAGTCGCGTTGTTCGCGCCGAATCTTACGGACGTCGCGCCGCTGAGGTTAGTCCCTGTAATCGTGATGGTCGTGCCGCCCGCAGCGGGCCCTGTCGTCGGTAAGATCGACGTGACCGCCGGCGTGCCGAAATAGCTGTATTGATCGGACGCGGACGTGGCTGATGTGCCGCCGATGGTTGTGACGGTGATGTCCGCCGTCCCGGTGCCGGCGGGAGAGGTGGCCGTGATCGAGGTTGCCGAATTGACAGTGAAAGCAATCGCATTGACGGCGCCGAATCTCACGGCGGTTACAGTCGTGAATCCCGTTCCGGTAATGGTCACCGACGTTCCGCCTGCCGCAGGACCCGCGTTCGGCGATATCGACGTCACCGTCGGCGCCCCGATATAGGTGAACTGGTCCGCCGCCGAGGTTGCTGAGCTTCCTCCGACGGTTGTCACTCTCACGTCGACGGTGCCGGTACCCGCAGGCGACGTGGCTGTAATCTGCGTCGCCGAATTGACGGTAAAGCTCGTCGCATTGGTGGCTCCGAACGTGACCGCTGTTGCTCCCGTGAACCCGATACCAGTGATCGTCACGGTCGTTCCGCCCGTCGCAGGCCCTGACGTAGGCGAGATCGAGGTCACCGTTGGCGCCGCGACGTAAGTAATTTGATCTGCCGCCGAAGTTGCCGATGTCCCGCCGGGGTTCGTCACCCTTACATCGACCGTACCGGTGCCGGCTGGCGACGTTGCGGTGATCTGCGTTGCCGAATTGACGGTAAAACTTGTCGCAGCGGCGGCGCCGAAGGTCACCCCCGTTGCTACTGTAAAGCCGGTGCCCGTAATCGTCACTGTCGTGCCGCCTGTCGCGGGCCCTGACGTCGGCGAGATCGAGGTAACGGTCGGTGCGGCGACATAGGTGAACTGGTCGCTCCCTGACACTGCCGAGGTGACGCCTGCTGCCGTCACCGTAACATCGACGGTGCCGGTGCCGGGCGGCGCGGTCGCGGTGATCTGGGAGTTGGAATTGACTGTGAAGCCGGCTGCGGCCACCCCGCCGAAGGTCACGGCCGTCGTGCCGGAAAGGCCGGCACCGCTGATTGTTACGGACGTGCCGCCCGCTGTGGGCCCTTCTGTTGGACTGATCAGCGAGACCCTTGGCAGCACTGTCAAGGGAGTCGGCGTGGTTGCAGTTGACCCTATGAGCGATGAAGGCCCTGTAGCCGACACTTGGCCGGTCGTATAGGAGTACGTACCTGGCGCTGTAGCTTGAATGGACAATACAACCGAGCAACTCGCATTCGCATTCAGCGTAGTACCGCTCACACTAAAAGTGTTCCCCGATATGGTCATCAGGCAAGTACTGCCTACGGTGCCGCCAAGGCTAAAGCCGGCCGGCAACGTGGTCTGGGAAACTGATACACCTGTAATAGTAAAACTGTTTGGATTGCTTACGGTGATGGTGAGTGTCGAGTTGGCACCTGAAGCGATCGAGGTGGGCGCGAAGGCAGCAGAAATAGTTGGCGGAACGTCAGCCTTTGCTGGGATGATTGAGCCAAACAGCAGAAGTAAGGCAAACCAAATTACCCAATTGACGTACGCGCATTTGTGACGAAGGACACTAGAGGCTGCAAGAACGCTTCCGAAACGAAGCCCCGCCAGCCAACTTCCCATTCCAGGCATTCCAAAAACCACGAAAACAGAAACATCAAAAATCGGCGGGGATTAATATCGAGGTCGCCTTCTCCAGAAAAGTAGGGGTCACGGGTGGAATCGGAACGTGATGTCAAGTAATTGAGTAGTGTGACTTGCGCGCAACATCTGGTTGCTAGACCCGCAGAGAATCAACGCCTTGGTCCCGCGGTTGACCTGCGATCCGCATTGCCGGTATGGCGAGGGGAGCGCATCCTGCTGCTCAACCGAACTCATCTTTGGAATGCAGGATTGACCGGCTGCCAGGCCTTTTCGGACGCGGCAGCGGAGGAGATTGAAGGGGGCGGTATTGCTTTTCAAAACGGCGGGCATGCTGATCGCGCTTCTGATCGGCGCTGCATCGATTGTCCGCGCGAGCGCTGAGACGCCGTACCCCAACCGGCCGATCCGCATCGTTGTGCCGTTCGGGCCGGGCGGCTTCGCCGATATCACGGTCCGCCTGCTGGCGCAGAAGCTCACCGAACGCACCAACGCCGAGGTGGTGATCGAGAACCGTCCCGGCGCAGGTGGAATCACCGCCGCCACCACCGTCACCTCGGCGAAGCCGGACGGCTACACCCTGTTCGTATTCTCGAGCGGCATCGCGCTGTCGAAATCGCTGCTCAAGTCGATGCCGTTCGATCCGGTCGCCGCGTTCGCGCCGATCTCGACGCTGGCCCGGTTCGACCTGCTGCTGCTGGTGAAAGCGGACTCGCCGATGCGCTCGCTGAAGGACGCGCTCGACGCCGCCCGCGCCGATCCGCAGAAATTCAACGTCGGCACGATCAGCCCTGGCAGCACCCAGAACGTCACCGGCGAACTGCTGCGCTCCACCACCGGCATTGCGATGACGGTGGTGCCGCATCGCACCTCGGCGGAGGTCCTGACCTCGCTGCTCCGGGGCGATACGCAGATCGGCATCGAGTCCTACGCCGCGCTCAAGTCGGCGATCGACGCCGGGCAGATCCGCGCCGTCGCCTCGTCCGGCGGCATGCGTTCGCCGCTGTTGCCTGACGTGCCGACGCTGCGCGAGAGCGGCGTCGACGCCGCGGTGGACGGCTGGAACTCGTTGGTGGCACCGGCCGGCACGCCGCGCGACATCGTCGCCTTCCTTAACGGCCACATCCGCGCGATCATCGGCGATCCCGACTTCCGCAAGCGCATGATCGAACTGGGTGGCGAGCCGGTGGCGAGTTCGCCGGAGCAACTCGACGCGCGGCTCAGATCCGATATCGACATGTGGGCCAGCGTGGTCAAGAAAGCCGGTCTCGAACCGAACTGAACAGACAGAGTGCCCATGCCCGACAGTTTCAAGATCGACGCCCACGTCCATGTCTTCACGTCAGACATGCCGCTGATCGACAATCCGCGCCACGCGCCGACATACAGCTTCACCCACGAGGAATTGATCGAGACCCTCGACCGGAACGGCGTCGACCGCGCGGTGATCGCGGCCGCAAGCCCGTGGGGTGACTACAACGATTACATCCTGGCTGCGCTCCGCGCCCACCCCAACCGGCTGCGCGGCACCGCGATCTTCAAACGCCCGGTGGAACGAGTCGTGCTGGAGGCGATGAGCCGCGACGGTTTCGTCGGCGTGCGGCTGCCCTTCATCGGCCTGCCCGAGCTTCCCGACATCACCACATTCGAATATCGCGCGCTGTTTCGCCGCCTCGCCGACCTCGGCTGGCACGTTCATCCGCATGTCGAAGGCGAAGATCTGCCGAAAATCCTGCCCACGCTGGAGGCCAGCGGCGTCAAGATCGTGGTTGACCATCTCGGCCGCCCCGATCCGAAATCCGGCGTCAACAGCGCAGGCTTCAAGGCGCTGCTGCGCTCAATCGACACGGGGCGCACCTGGGTCAAGATCTCCGGCGGCTACCGGCTCGGACCACAGGCAAGGGATTATGCGCGCGAGCTTCTCCGCGCCGCCGGCCCCGATCGGCTGGTGTGGGCGAGCGACTGCCCGTTCGTCGGCCACGAGGGCCAGTTCCCGTATCGAACCACCATCGACTGGCTGGTCGAGGCCATTCCCGCCGCCGCCGCGCGCGCAAAAATCTTCGGCGCGACGGCGCGAGACCTCTACTTCAACGGCAAGTGATCGATGGGCGCCGACCGTATCGTGCCGGCAGGAATCTTCTGATTCGCGCCAGGCGACGCCGGATCAATAGCCCGACCCGGGCTCGCAAGCCACGTTGCCATTACCCCAGGGGTCGCTTGCAAATGCGCCGACGCGAGGAGCCGGGACGCAGCCATGCGCCTCAACGTAACGCTGTTGTTCCGGCGCGGCGCTAGCCTCAGCGTTCGCCGCGTGGTGCCGCCACGTTTCATGACTCTCGCGAGCCATAGCGGGAGTTGCGAGCATGGCCGCAGCGATCAGTCCGGCCGACAGAAGTTTAAGGCTGGTCATTGAATTTCTCCGTATCACATGAGAAGTCGACGTGCGACTCCGCCCTCCAAATGTGAGGGCCACCGGCCGTTTAAAGACAACGGGTTCTCACGTTGTTTCAATGCACCGTGACGGGGGCAACGTGTATGATCACGAACTCCGGCGGCCGTGAAGTTGAACCTGTCCCGGGCCCGCGCTCACTCCATTCGCAGCAGGGCCACTGCCAAGGCCGTCATTTTCCCGACCCAGGCGGCGAACAAGGAGGGTGAAGAAAGCCGCTATTTGTTCGCCGCTTTTCCCGCGGTCGCCTTCTTCTTCGCCCGCCCCTTGCCTTCATTCTCCAGCGCCTCGCGCACCTGCTCGAATTCCTGCAGCGACGCCTTGTCGGCTCTCGGAAATCGCAAGTTCAGCCCTTCCAGCGCGCTGATGATCGCCGAACCGATCACGACGCGTGCGAACCATTTGTGATCGGCCGGCACCACGTACCATGGCGCTATCGCGGTCGAGGTGTGCCTGACGATGTCCTGATACACGGCCTGGTATCTGCTCCAGTATGCGCGCTCGGTAATGTCGGCCATCGAAAATTTCCAGTTCTTCGAGGGCTGGTCCAACCGGTCGAGAAACCGCTTGCGCTGTTCCTCCCTGGAGACGTTGAGGAAGAATTTCAGGATCACGGTGCCGTTGCGCGCGAGGTAACGTTCGATGGCGGTGATGTCCTCGAACCGCTCGCGCCAGATGTTCTTGTTCATCAGCCGGTGCGGAATCTTCTCCTTGGCCAGGATTTCCCGATGCACCCGCGTCACCAGGCATTCCTCATAGTAAGAGCGATTGAAGATGCCGATGCGGCCCCGCCCCGGCAGCACGATCATGCTGCGCCACATGAAATCGTGGTCGAGTTCCTGGGATGTCGGCTGCTTGAACGAATGGACCTCGCAGCCCTGCGGATTGACGCCGTCGAAGATGCTCTTGATGGCGCTGTCCTTGCCGGAGGCATCCATGCCCTGAAAGATCAGCAGCACCGACCAGCGGTCCTGCGCGTAAAGTTTTTCCTGAAAATCGCTGAGGCGTTTCCGGTTGGCGTCGAGAATCTTTTCGGCCTTGTCCTTGTCGAGACCGCCCTTCTCATTGGTCTTGTGCGACTTCAGATGAAACACGCCCGTTCCGTCGAAGCGGAACGGCGCGACAAAGGGCTTCAGCTGGGTACTCAGAGATTGCGCTGGTTTCTTGCTCATGACGGAGTTCCCGGTTCAATGTTCAAACGGTACACGGCGCGCACGGGCGGCGCCAGACTGCGAGCTACGAAGCGCTACGCCGAAAACTGCCGTTCGATAAACGCGGTGACAAAGCGCGGCATCGCCGCCGTGAGATCGCCCCTGCCGCGCACCAGATGGATCGCGGCCAGTTCCGGCTGATGTTGCCGGGCGAGATTGGCTTCGATCCTGGCCCGCAGCGCGTCGCCTGAACCATCGACGTCCAATACCCTGATCATCGCGACCGCAACGCCGGAGACGACGCAATCCCACTCCGCGCCGGCCCGGTAATCGGCCGGCGCCAGCCCGGTTTCCTCCTCGACCTCGCGGGCGACGCTGCCGGCGATATCGACCGCGTCACCCCTGATATCGTCGAGATCGGGCGTGCCCGACGGGAAGTAGATACGCCCGGCATTGGCGGTGTGCCGGCCCATTTCGCCCATGACAAACGCGCCGTCGGAGCACCGCAGCGCGCCCATCCCGAAGCCGTTGAACACCGAGGTGTCCGGAAAGCCCCAGTCGCGCCACGCCAGGAAACTGGCGAAATCGGTCTCGAAAAAGTCCGCGCTGAAGCGGTCGGGGCTAAAAACCGGATGACGCGCCAGCAAGACGCGTCCGTTAAAAAGCTGCGGCTTCTCGCCCTGCTTCAACGCAAAATGCGCGTCGATGTCGGCGCGCCGCTGTTCGGCGAACGGCCACGGCGCCGGCCGCAAAGCCAGATCGAGCGCGGTGACGCGATGAACGACCGGGAGCGTCATTGCGTCCGGCGAATTCTATTTCGCATTCATTCCCGTGGTCTTGCTGGCCTGCTCGACATATTTGTTGGTCCAGGTCTTGCTGACGTCGACATTGGCCTTGGCAACCTCCGGCGAGCTCTCGCTGAACACCGCGAGCACCGCGTCCGCCCCCTTGGGATCCATCTTGCCGGTTTCCGAATACATCGGGATCGTGTTCTTCAGCGCCGCGAGATAAAGCTCCTTGTTCTTGCCGACCATTTCCGGCGGCATCTTCGCCATGATATCTTCAGGCGAATGCGCGTGGATCCATGCCAGCGTGTTCAGGATCGCAGCGGTCAGGGCCTGCACCTCCTTGTCGTGCGAAGCGACCCACGCCGTGGTGGAATAGAGCGCGCCGCCCGGATATTCGCCGCCGAACACCGCGAGCGTATCTTTCTGCGTGCGGGTATCGGAGAGGATGCGCAGGTCCGGATGGCTGCCTTGCAGCACCGTGACGGAGGGATCGAGCATCACGGCGGCATCGATCTGGCCCTGCTCCATCGCAGCGACCGCGGTAGCGCCGAGGCCGACGCCGATCACCGAAGCGCTGGCCGGATCGAGGCCGTTTTTCTTCAAGAGATATTTGAGGAAGAAATCGGTCGAGGAACCCGGCGCGCTGACGCCGACCTTCTTGCCGGCCAGATCCTTGATCGATTTTATCTCATTCGTGTGCGAGGGAGATACGACCAGGACGAGGCCGGGATAGCGGTCATAAACGACAAAAGCCTGCAGTTCCTGCTTCTTGGCGGCGAGATTGACGCAGTGGTCGAAGTAGCCGGAAACCACGTCGGCGCTGCCGCCGAGCACGGCCTTGAGCGCGTCGGATCCGCCCTTCAGGTCGACCAGTTCGACGGCAAGGCCGGCCTTGTCGAATTCGCCTAGCTGCTTTGCCAGCACCGTCGGCAGATAGCACAGGCAGGCGCCGCCCCCGACCGCGATGGTGACCTTGCTTTGCGCTGCAGCAAGATCGGACATCAGAAACAACGCCAGAAGCGTCGCGGCCAGCCTGCCCAGGATCGTTCTCATGAATTCCTCCGTGCCATCGTCGTCACGCGCACGATAGAGCAGCGCGTGGTCCTTGAGAAGGCGGCTTCACCGGCTCTGGTCAAAGTCTCTTCGGCGACATAGCATCCGCCCCACAAAAAAACTGCAAACGGGGAGGATATCCATGAACCGCATTGTTGCTACCCTATCGATCGCTGCCGCCTTCGCTGCCGGCTGCGGCGTGACGCACCTGATGCAGCCCGCGCGGGCCGCCGCCGAAAACATCACGGCGCAGATCATTCACACCCAGGATTTTTCCGGAGACGCGCTCGGCCCGGCCAATTCAGGCGGGATGCATTCCAAGATGTTCGTTTCCGCCGACGGGTCCACGATCTCGATCCAGGACGGCAATGTGGGCAAGCACATGCATCCCAACACCAACGAGATCCAGTACATTCTTGAGGGCACCGGCACGATCTGGCTCGGCGACCAGGAAGTGCGGGTCAAGCCCGGCGATCTCGTCATCATCCCTAAGGGCACCGCGCACGGCGGCACCAAGCCAGACGGCCGGCCGCTCAAGGCGATCGCGATCAAGACGCCGCCGCAGGCGCCCGACGATACCAAGATGCTGGACTGATACATTTCCGATCGTCATTCCGGGATGGTCCGAAGGACCAGACCCGGAATCTCGAGATTCCGGGTTCGATGCTTCGCATCGCCCCGGAATGACACTCTCAACAATCAGACCCTACCCTCTCCCATCCGCGACCGCCGGCCGCCACACCAGCAGCCGCCGCTCGACTGCCGTCACCGCCATGTCGATCAGGATGACGAAGGCCGACAGCACGAACATGCCGGCGAATACGCCGGCGACGTCGAAGGTGCCCTCGGCCTGCTGGATCAGATAGCCGAGCCCCGCCGCGGAGCCGAGATATTCGCCGACCACCGCGCCGACCACGGCGAACCCGACCGCGGTATGCAGCGAGGAGAACATCCACGACAGCGCCGACGGCCAGTACACGTGCCGCGTCAACTGCCGTTCGTTCATCCCGAGCATGCGGCCATTGTCGAGCACGGTGTCAGAGACCTCCCGGACGCCCTGGTAGACGTTGAAGAAGACGATGAAGAACACCAGCGTGACCCCGAGCGCGACCTTGGACCAGATACCAAGCCCGAGCCACAGCGTGAAGATCGGCGCCAGCACGACCCGCGGCAGCGCATTGGCCATCTTCACATAGGGATCGAACACCGCGGCGACCCGGGGCTGGCGCGCGAACCAGAAGCCGACCATGACGCCGCCGAGGGAGCCGATCGCGAACGCGAGAATCGACTCCCACAGCGTGATCGCGAGGTGTTTCCAGATCACGCCGGTCGAGAACCAGTCGACAATCTGGCTGCCGACATCGACCGGATTGGAAAAGAAGAACGGCGGCAGCAGCATGCGCCCGAAGATCGGCACCGTGGCGAACAACTGCCACAGCCCGAGCACGACGACCGCGACCAGCAGTTGACAGGCGAGAAGCATCAAGCGGGACATCGTGACAATCTATCTCCGGGTCATGCTATCTCTCGCGTCGTCGCGGCGAACGCCGGGACTCATAATCCCGGGCGTTCATTGTTGAACAAGGTCTCCGCGTCATCGCCTAAACGAGAGTTCACGGCGTATGGGTCCCGGCGTTCGCCGGGACGACGCGAGAGTTGCCGGAAAATTTCGCATCACGGCTTGGAAAACGTCCCGATCAGGCCGGTCGCGCTCTTGACGTGGCCGTCGAGCGCCTTGATCACCTCGTCGCGCGTCATCCCGGCCTTCAGCGCTGACGGCTCGAGGTCGGTCGCCATCAGCGTGAAGGTGTAGTGATGCGGCGCGCCGGGCGGCGTGCAGGGTCCGAAATAGCTCGGCAGCTTCATCGTGCTTTGACCGCCGACATATTTGTCGCTCGGCTTCGAAACCTCGCCTTCGGCGAAACCGGTGACGGAAACCGGAATGCCATACGCCACCCAGTGGCTGACGCCGCCCGGTGGACGGCCTTCCGGATCGAACATCAGCAGCGCGTAGCTCTTGGTTCCCTCGGGCGGGTTGGCCCAGGAGAACGCCGGCGACACGTTTTCGCCGACGCAATTTGGATTGCTTTTGTTGTTGCCGGCATATTTCGCCGCCAACCGCTCGCCGTCCTTGAAGTCAGGTGAGCTCAGCGTGAATACGCCCTGCGCTTTGGCGTTCTGAGAACCGCAAAATGCGGCAAGCGTGACGGTAGCCGCCAGAATTGAACCACGTAACAGCATGACATCTCCCTCAATTTTTGAGTTTGCGATCCGAGTGTAGCCTTCGCCGCACATTGATCAAGGTTGGGTTAAACCGGCTCCTGCCGCCGCTTGCGACGATTGCGCGTAACCCTTCAACACCTCGGCTTTCAAAACACTCCATATCTCCTGATGAAGCGCGTGAAACTCCTTCTGCAGCCGGGCTTCGAAAATGTCGCGCGGGCGGGAAAGCGGCACGCGCCAGTCGCCGATGATGCGCGCACCGGGACCCGCCGACATGATCACGACGCGGTCGGCAAGCGCGATCGCCTCCTCGAGGTCATGGGTGACGAACAGCACCGCCTTGCGGTCGGCATTCCACAGTTCCAGCAGCAAATTGCCCATGATCTGCCGCGTCTGGGCATCGAGCGGCCCGAACGGCTCGTCCATCAGCAAGATCTTGGGATCGCGGATCAAGACCTGGGCCAGGCCAACGCGTTTGCGCTGGCCGCCGGACAACATATGCGGATAGCGATTGCCGAACGCCCCGAGACCCACCGCCGTGAGCCAGCCCTGCGCACGTTCCAGCGCCTGCGCGCGCGGCGCACCCTTGATCTCCAGCCCGATCGCGACATTGTCGATCGCGGTCTTCCAGGGAAACAGCGCATCGGCCTGGAACAGATAGCCGGCCTCCCGGTTGAGGCCTGCCAACGGCGAATCGAAGATTCTCACCGTTCCCGAGGCCGGCCTGAGCAGGCCGGCGGCGACGTTCAACAGCGTCGATTTTCCGCATCCGGTAGGCCCGACGATGGCGACGAATTCGCCATGCTCCACGGAAAGCCGGGCCTGCTCCACCGCGGTATAGACCCGCCCACCGGCCAGACGAAACGCCACCGTCGCGTCGTCAAGCGCGACCGCCGTTGGCTCTGCCGTGTCCACCGCGTCCCCCTCCAGGTCCGGATGATGCCTTAGCGGTTACCAAGGATAAGTTCAACGCGGCGCAACGACGTGCTAGCTCTTACCCTCCCCTGGAGGGGGAGGGTAAGAGCCGGGACCGCACTGAATGCCTCCAACGCCCCTGATCGCATTTGCGCATGTCGGCAAGAGCTTCGACGGCGGCCGCCGCGCGAAGCCTGTTTTGGCGGTGGACGACGTCTCGCTCGATGTCGCCGAGGGCGAATTCCTCGCCATCGTCGGCGGCTCCGGTTCCGGCAAGACCACGCTGCTGCGGCTGGCAAACCGGCTGATCGACGCGGACTCGGGCCGCATCACGATCGAAGGCGAGGATGTGCGCGCGGTGGATGCGATCGCATTGCGCCGCCGCATCGGCTATGTGTTCCAGAGCGGCGGGCTGTTTCCGCATATCAGCGTCGCCGGCAATATCGGGATCACGCCGAAGCTGCTTGGCACCCCGGCGGCGGAGATTTCCGCTGGGGTCGACGAGTTGCTCGACCTGGTGCGGCTCGATCGCACGCAACATCGCGACCGCCTGCCCCAGGAGTTATCGGGCGGGCAGCGCCAGCGCGTCAGCGTCGCCCGGGCGCTGGCGGCGAAACCGCGGATCGTGCTGATGGACGAGCCGTTCGGCGCGCTCGATCCCCTCACCCGCGACGCGCTCGGCGACGACTACCTCGCCTTGCACCATAAGCTCGGGCTGACCACGGTCATGATCACCCATGACATGACCGAAGCCATCCTGCTCGCCGACCGGGTCGCGGTGATGCGCGCCGGCCGGCTATTGGCGCAGGGCACGCCGGCAGAACTCTCCGATAACGACGATCCTTACGTCGGCGAACTCCTGCACACGCCGCGCCGTCAGGCCGAACGGCTCAGCACGCTGCTGCCGCGGGATGGCGCGGCATGAGCTTGTTGTCCGATCCGCGCTGGGGCGAGGCGCTGGCGCATCTGCCCGACTATCTCGGCAATCATGTGCGTGTCAGCGTCACCGCACTGACGCTCGGCCTTGCGGTCAGCCTGCCGCTCGCCGTCACCGCGCGCAATCGTCCGGTGATGCGCGGCGCGCTGCTCGGTTTTGCCAGCATCGTGCAGACGGTGCCGGGGCTGGCGCTGCTGGCGCTGTTCTATCCGCTGCTGCTGGCGCTCGCGTCATTGTCGCTCGCCTGGTTCGGATTTGGCTTTTCCGCGTTCGGGTTCCTGCCCGCGGTCCTGGCGCTGGCGCTCTATTCCATGCTGCCGGTGCTGCGCAACACCATCACCGGCTTGCGGGGCGTCGACCCCGCGATTCTGGAGGCCGCGCAGGGCGTCGGCATGACGCCGCAGCAGTCGCTGTTCATGGTCGAGTTGCCGCTGGCGCTGCCGGTGATGATGGCGGGCATCCGTACCGCGGCGGTCTGGGTGATCGGCACCGCGACATTGTCGACCCCGATCGGCCAGACCAGCCTCGGCAACTACATCTTTGCGGGGTTGCAGACCCAGAACTGGGTGTTCGTGCTGTTCGGCTGCCTCGCCGCAGCGGTGCTGGCGCTCGCGGTCGATCAATTGCTGGCGCTGATCGAGATCGGCATTCGCGACCGCAGCCGCCTGCGCGCGATATCGGGCGGCCTCGGCATCGCGGCGCTGGTCGCGGCCACGCTGGTGCCCTCGCCGGCGCGCTCGCCTTCGAGCTATATCGTCGGCGCCAAGACCTTTGCCGAGCAATATGTATTGTCGGCGCTGATCGCACAGCGGCTGCGGGCGGCGGGCCTGCCGGCCAGCACCCGCCAGGGCCTCGGCTCCAACGTGATTTACGAAGCACTGGTGGCCGGCGATATCGACGTTTACGTCGATTATTCCGGCACGCTGTGGGCCAACCAGTTCCACCACAGCGATATCAAGCCGCGCGAAGAATTGCTGGCCGAGTTGAAGGCGACGCTGGCGCAGAAAAATGTCACGCTGCTGGGCGAACTGGGGTTCGAGAACGCCTACGCACTGGTGATGTCGCGAAAGCGCGCCGGGCAACTGGGCATTCACTCGATCGCCGATCTCGTATCGCACGCGCCGGCGATGTCGATCGCGGCGGATTACGAATTCTTTTCACGTCCCGAATGGGCCGGGCTGCAGAAGACCTATGGATTATCGTTTCGCACGCAGCGGCAGATGCAGCCGGACTTCATGTATGCCGCGGTCGCCTCCGGCGAGGTCGATGTGATCGCGGGCTATACCAGCGACGGGCTGATCGCGAAATACGATCTGGTGGTGCTCGACGACGTCAAACACGCGATACCGCCCTACGACGCGATCGTGCTGCTGGCGCCGAAACGCGCCTCCGATCAGGCGCTTCGCACCGCGCTGCAGCCGCTGCTCGGCCGGATCGATATAGCCGACATGCGCGAGGCCAATCTGCGCGCCGCCGGCGGCGACGGCGAGTCGTCGCCGGACGCGGTGGCGCGCTGGCTCTGGAAGAAAATCGAGAAGCAGTAAGGAATGATCCCTGAACTTGGATCGGCACGGCCGCGTGCTATAAATATGAATCAGATCAGGAACGCGTTATTCCATGACATTTGTTGATCGCGCCGTCCGCCGCATTTTCTTCGCGATAGCGCTGAGCGGGCTTGCACTCACAGCTTCGCACCATCAAGCCCGCGCGCAAACCCATTATCCGGACAAGGCCGTGCGCATCGTTCTGCCGTTCGCGGCCGGCGGGGTTGCCGATACGACCGTGCGCATCATTGCGGAGAAACTCGGCGACAAGCTTAGGCAGCGCTTCTACATCGAGAACCAGCCCGGCGCCGGCGGCATCGCCGCGGCTCGAACGGTGATCTCATCGGCCCCCGACGGCTATACCCTGGCGCTGTTGTCCAACGGCACCGCGATCAGCGTCTCCCTGTTCGGCAAGCTGCCGTTCGATCCCTTGAGGGATTTCGAGCCGATTTCCAGCCTGGGATTTTTCGATTTCATCTTCGCCACCGGTGCTGCTTCCGAATTCAAGACGCTCGGCGACTTCATCGCCGCCGCCAGGGCAAAACCGGGCGCGCTGAATGTCGGGACCATCAATATCGGCAGCACGCAGAACCTGTCCGCCGAGTTGTTCAAGACGGCAGCCGGAATCGATTTCACCATCGTCCCGTATCGCGGAACCCCCGAGGTCGAGGTGGCGCTGCTGCAGGGTAACATCGCGCTGATGATCGACAGCTATTCTTCGATGAAGGGCAACCTGGCCGACGGGAAATTCCGGGCGCTGGCCTCGTCAGGTCCGGCGCGCTCGGCAAGCACGCCTGACATCGCCACCGTGCATGAAAGCGGCGTCGCCGATTACGACGTGGTTTCCTGGAATGCCCTGTTTGCCCCGGCCGGCACGCCGCCCGAGATCGTCAAGACGCTCAATGGCGCGTTGCAGGACATACTCGCCGATGCTGACGTGAAAAAGCGGCTGATCGAACTCGGCATCGAGGCCAAAGCCAGCACGCCGCAGGAAATTTCAGCCCGGCTCAAATCCGACATCGACAAGTGGCGGAAGGTGATCGAGAAGGCCGGAATTCCAAAGCAGTAACCGGGTTGCCCCATCAGGAGATCGTTTCACATGACTGCGATGTCGACCAACCCCAGGCACTGGACCGTAGGCCTCGTCGGCTATGGCGAGGTCGGGCGCATTCTCGCCGAGGACCTGCGCAGGCAGGACGTGAGGGTCACCGCCTACGACCTCAAGCTCGGCAACAATCTGGCCGGCGGCTTGCGCGATCACGCCTCGCAGCACGGCGTGGCGCTGGCGGCTTCCCATGCCGATCTCGCCGCGCAGGCCGACTTCATCGTATCCGCGGTCACGGCGAGCCAGGCCGTATCGGTCGCGCAGGCCTGCGCGCCGGCGGTGAAAGCGGGCGGCTGGTTTCTCGACTTCAATTCGGCATCGCCCGGCGCCAAGCAGCGCGCGGCGGCGCTGATCGACGGCAACGGCGGCCGCTACGTCGAAGGCGCCGTGATGACGTCGATCCCGCCGTACCGCATCAAGGTGCCGCTGCTGCTTGGCGGTGCCGGTGCCGCCGAACTCGCACCGTTGCTCGTGGCGCTCGGCTTCAACGCCAAGGTGGCGAGCCAGGAGCTCGGCGTCGCATCGGCGGTCAAGATGTGCCGCAGCGTGATGATCAAGGGCCTGGAGGCGATGGTGATCGAAAGTTTCACCACCGCGCGGGCCTACGGCGTCGAGGACGCGGTGCTGGCCTCGCTCAAGGAGACCTATCCCGGCATCGATTGGGAGAAACAGGGCGCCTATTTCTTCCAGCGCGTGATCGAACATGGCCGGCGCCGTAGCGAGGAGGTGCGCGAGGTGGCGGAAACCGTGCGCGAGATCGGCCTCACGCCATGGTCGGCGGAAGGAACCGCCGAACGCCAGGCCTGGGTCGCCGACCTCGCCGGTGAGGGCCTGTTCGGTCCGAAAGGGTCGGAAGCGTTTGCGCGCAGCCCGGACTGGCGAACCGAGGCCGACCGCATCCTCACCCACGTCAAGCCTGAACACGTCAAGCCCGGACACGGCAAGCCGAAGAATTGAGTGATCGCGCCGATGCCATTTCAGAAGACGCCCGGCTGGCTGGACTGGTACACCGGTCCCTCGAAGCCCCGATTCAAGGTACCGGCCGGCGCGGTGGATGCGCATTGCCATGTGTTCGGCCCCGGAGATGAATTCCCCTACGCGGACGAACGCAAGTACACGCCCTGCGACGCTTCAAAACAGCAGTTGTTTGCCTTGCGCGACCATCTTGGCTTTGCGCGCAACGTGATCGTGCAGGCCACCTGTCACGGCGCCGACAACCGCGCGATGCTCGATGCGCTGGCGCACAGC
Organism: Bradyrhizobium erythrophlei; assembly: GCF_900129425.1. Taxonomy (NCBI): domain Bacteria; kingdom Pseudomonadati; phylum Pseudomonadota; class Alphaproteobacteria; order Hyphomicrobiales; family Nitrobacteraceae; genus Bradyrhizobium; species Bradyrhizobium erythrophlei. The sequence goes on from NZ_LT670817.1 coordinate 6,589,295, forward strand.
GGCGGCAGAGCGCGCGGCGTCGCGACGGTCAGGCGCGACGTCGGCGATGCCGAGTTGCATGCGATGCATGACGCAGGCGTCCGCGGCGTCCGCTTCAACTTCGTCAAACGCCTGGTCGATTTCACGCCGCGGGACGAGTTGATGGAGATTGCCGGCCGCATCGCAACGCTCGGCTGGCATGTCGTGATCTATTTCGAGGCGGTCGACCTGCCGGAACTGTGGGGGTTCTTCACCGCGCTGCCGGCCACCATCGTCGTCGATCATATGGGCCGGCCCGATGTCTCAAAGCCGGTCGATGGGCCCGAATTCGAGCTGTTCATGAAGTTCATGGCGCAGCACCCGAGCGTGTGGTGCAAGGTCAGTTGCCCGGAACGGCTGTCGATTTCGGGGCCGCCGGCCCTCAACGGCGAACCGAACGCCTACCGCGACGTTGTCCCGTTCGCCCGGCGCATCGTCGAGACGTTTCCGGATCGCGTGCTCTGGGGCACCGACTGGCCGCATCCCAATCTCAGGGACCACATGCCCGACGACGGCCTGCTGGTCGACTTCATCACGCACATCGCCGCGACACCGGAACTGCAGCGCAAGCTGCTTGTCGATAATCCGATGCGGCTTTATTGGCCGGAACAATCCTGACGACCGCGGCGGTTTCGTGCCCACCGTTTCTGGAGCATGATGGCTTTGACTGCTTCAGGCGCCGCGCTCACACGCCGGCTATCTGAGACACCGCTTGGCTTCTTCAATTTTGGTTTCCGATACGCCGTGGCCGCGTGCCCATTGCTCGGCGGCTGCTTCCCCGTACAGTTTTACGGCCTCGCGAACCGCCGGACAGGCTACGCGGCTTAATAATGCGACCCGATGATTGGGTGCCTTTTCCGCGGCATGGGCCGGGGCCCATAGAACGACGGCTATGCAGATGGCTGTTATTTTCATTGAACCACAGATCGTTCTGCATCGCTGAAGCGATCCAGCTGAAATGGTGAGAGGGGGCTTGAAGAGGGAACTTAATGCTCGCCGCCAGCGAGGTGTTTTTCGATCACGGCTTGTCCCGCGCGATTGTCGCGTCTTTATGACCGCCAGGCGACACTAATGTGGGCGGGGAACCCGGTCTGCGTTCAATCCGGCGCGTCGAGCCGGGTCCGGATGCGGCTGGCCAATTCGTGGAATGAGAACGGCTTGCCGATCAGGTGAATACCGGGATCGAGCCGGCCATGGTGAACGATTGCATTCCTTGTATATCCGGTCGTGAACAGCACCTTCAGTTTCGGCTGCCTCCGGCTTGCTTCATCGGCAAGCTGCTGACCGTTGGTGCCGCCCGGCATCACCACATCGGTGAACAGAAGATCGACATGACGATCGTTGCCGAGAACCTCCAGCGCCTCGGCGGCGCTCGCGGCTTCCAGCACGCGATAGCCGAGTTCGCGGAGGCTTTCGGTCGTATAGGCGCGCAAGGAGTTATCATCCTCGACGACAAGAATGCTCTCCAGGCCGATCGCGCGCGCAGCGCCGGATGGGACGTCCTCGGGCTTCATCGAATCGGATTCACCCCGATGCCGCGGAAGATAAATCTTCACGGTCGTGCCCTCGCCGGCCTCGCTGTAGATTTTCACGTGACCGGCCGACTGCCGGACGAAGCCATAGACCTGACTAAGGCCAAGACCCGTGCCCTTGCCGATATCCTTGGTCGTGAAGAACGGCTCGAACGCCTTCTCCAGGGTGGGTTTGTCCATGCCTGCGCCGGTGTCGGCTATCGCGATCATGACGTACTGGCCTGACATCACCGGCTCGGCAATGTCCCCGACATAGGCTTCGTCGAGATAGCAGTTCGCGGTTTCGATCGTCAGCTTGCCGCCGTCCGGCATCGCGTCGCGGGCGTTCACTGCCAGATTGAGCACCGCATTTTCCAGCTGGTTGGAGTCGGCGAATGTGAGCCAGAGGCCGCCGGCCAGCACGGTTTCCAGCGCCACCGCTTCGCCAAGCGTACGGCGAAGCAGTTCACAAATTCCGGCCACGAGTTTGTTGGCGTCCAGCGCCTGCGGTGCGAGCGGCTGCTGCCGCGAAAACGCCAGCAGCCGGCTGGTGAGCGTGACGGCGCGGTGCGCACCCTGCAGCGCCATGTCCCTGGCGCGCGCAATTCGGGTCGCAGCCGGTGATCCCGGCAACATCGGTATCTGCCGTCCGATCGCCTCCAGTCCGCCAACCACGATCGTCAGCAAATTGTTGAAATCGTGCGCAATGCCGCCTGTCAGTTGGCCGACGGCCTCCATTTTCTGCGCCTGCCGCAGAGCTTCCTCCGCCTTTTGCCGCGCCTCGAATTCGGTCTCCAGTTCGCGGGTCCTTTCCCTGACCCGTTCTTCAAGGGTTTCCGTGAAGGCGCGAAGCTGGACCATCGCCCGCTTTTGCTCGGTGACGTCGACGTTGACGCCGACAACGCGCTGCGGACGCTGCCTGTCATCGTAGAAGATGATGTTGCGGGCTTCGATCCATCTGAGCGCGCCGTCGCTGGCGCGGGTGATGCGAAATTCCGCATTCAGTTCGCGCGCGCCTGCCTCGAATGCGCTTTCGATCAGCTGGCTGACCCGAATTTGGTCTTCCCGGAAGATGCACGCGCGCCAGCTCTCATACCGGCCGTCGAAACCCGCCAGCCCGTACAGCGACAGGAATTTCGGCGACAGCCGGACCGTCCCGGCAGGAACTTGCCACTCGAAGATGCCAAGGCGTCCGGCCTCCTCGGCCAGGCCCAATAAATCCTCGCTCTCCCGCCACCGGGAATCGCCGGGTCCCGCATCGCCGTCGCCGGGAGCGTCGCCATCGCCGGATCGGCCATGTTCGAAATTGCTCACGGAGAACCTGTCATCCGCCGAGAACGCGCTTGGCCTCGGTCATTGCCTTGAGTTTGCCGAAAGCGGTGCGCTGCGGCAAATGATTGAGGCCGCAGGAGCTGGTGACGATGGTCTGCTCCGGGGCGAGCCACCGATATTTCTGGATGCGCTCGGCAACAAGTTCACCGCTTTCGACCTTCGGATCCTGCACGTCGACCGCGCCGACGCCAAGCTGCTTGTTACCGAGCAGACCTTCATAATGGTGCGTCATGTCGTATTCGATCAGAAACGATGAGCATTCGATTCCGCAAATCTTGTCGGCCTTATATCGGCCGTGGTCGAAATACCGATGCCCGATCTGGCCATCGTACTCCTTGCCGACGGCATAGTTGCCCTGGCAGACATGCACCGACACGTGAATGTCCTTGGGCAATCCCTCGATCGCCATGTTGATGGCTTCGACGGCGGCCTCGACTTCGTCTTCTTCGCAAATCGTGAAAAGCGGCTCGTCGAGCTGGATGTTCTTGCAGCCGGCATCTGCCAGCATCTTGAAATTATGACTCAGCAGCTTGCCGAGATCGACCGTCATCTTCTTGATGTCGTGGTAGTGCTCGTCATAGGCGACCTTGGCCAGCATCAGCGGCCCCGTCATCGTCACCTTGACCGGGCGTTGCGTCAGCGCCGAGACTGTTCTGAACTCGTCGACAAGCCCGAGATCGATGTTGTCGGCAATCTTCGTCCGGCAAGTGGCGGCGGGATGAAACACGTCGGGGTCATGCTTGGTGATCGGCTTTGGTTGTGTGGAGCCCTGAAACGCGGGAATCTTCTGCCAAAAGAAATTCAGCATGGCGTTCGGCGGCGAGTGGCGGTTGTGGGTCCGCCGATGCATTTCCCCGCCGGTAATGACATCGATGTTCGCGATCTCCTGATCCAAAATCGCGGCCTGGCTGGCGCGGTACTGGGCGTCCGCCATCGACGCCATCGACAATTGGCCAACCGCAACCAGCCGATCGAGCGCCTCGTACCAGTCGGGTACGCTGTGCGCGCCCACCACGGTCGTTGCGTATTTGGGATATTTCATTCTTTGCACACCTGCTGACGGCTCCGATCAACTTGGGCCAAAGCCCTATCAATAGCAACGTCGATCGAGCCGGACGTCAATGACTGACCTCCGGGAAGTGCGCCGGCCGGGGGTGGAACATAATACAGCGTTACCGGATTGCTTCGTCGATCCCGGCTTTGCCATCAAGCAAGCACGGCTGGTTCCACGCACCGTGTTCCCACGGCACACTCAGGCGAATGCGGTCGCGAGGAACGCGGCAAGGATGCCGCCGATCAGCAGATATTTTACGGCGTAATAGACGCGCTTGTTCCAGGCCTTCATGCGCTTGCCTACCAGCCGCACCTGGTAGATGTAGCCGAAGATCCGGTTGAGCCAGCCGACGCGCTCGCCCTCGACGTTTTGCGTCGCGCTTTCGTTGATGATGTGGCGGCTGACCCAGCGGTTGACCGCGGTCATGGCGCGGGTGCGCAACGGACGCTCGACGTCGCAGAACAGGATGATGCGGTCATCGCTGGTGGTGTTCTCGGCGTAATGCAAATAGGTCTCGTCGAACAGCAGGCCCTCACCTTCGCGCCAGGAGTAAGGCTCGCCGTCGATGAAGATGCGGCATTCGCCCGGCGTTTTCGGCACCAGCAATCCCAGGTGATAGCGCAGCGAGCCGGCATAGGGATCGCGGTGCTGCACCAGACGGCCTCCGCTCGGGAGGTTGGCGAACATCGCACCCTTGACGGTCGGGATCGCGTTGAGCAAAGCCACCGTCTTCGGGCAGTTGGCGACCGCCGACGGCAACGCTTGCTCGTACCACTTCAGGTAGAACCGCTTCCACCCCGTCCGGAAGAACGAGTTGAAACCCCAGTCGTTGTATTTGTCGGCGGCCTTGATCTGGCCCTGCGCGAACAACGCCAGCGCCTCCTCGCGGATCACCCGCCAGTTGTCGCGAAGCAGCGTGAGCTCGGGGACCGAGTCCAGTCGCAGGATCGGCTGGTTCGGCACCGCCGAGAACATGTACATCAGCACATTGTAGGGCGCCATGATGGTGGAATGGTCGGAGACCTGACGCCAGAAGCCGAGCCGTACCTTGCCGCGGAAATGCACGGCGATAGCTGAACCGAGGAAGGCCCAGACCACAAGGAATTGCGGTGCGAAAAGGCGCATCACCATGACGGCAAATACCGATTCAGCAATGGCCGCATGATAGCAGAGTCGGACGGGTGCTCAAGGCGGCTGAGGCCTTTTGCTTCGCCGGAACCTAAGTCCGGTAGCCTACAGACCGTGCGCCAGCCCGGCGGCGATCAACCGCCGGTTGAACCGGCGGCCCTCCGCGCCGTCCTTGCAGGCATAAAAGACGCCCTTGCAGCGCAGCATGATCTTCTTCTGAGCCCGGCAACCTTACCGGCCGCCGCCAGTCGGCCCGAACCGCAAACGGCACCGCTTTCCGTTCAGGCCGGGGGCATCAACCCGAGACGCTTGGCGATGATCCTGTCGACCATGCGTTTCGGCAGCACGGCGGTCATCAAATGCCGCATCGGATCCGGGGTGATCTGGTAGCGCACCTTCGGGTGGGCCGACGTCAGGATGTCAGCAATCGCTTCCGCGATCTTCTCCGGCGGCAGTCCGCCTTCTCCGAGTTGCAGCATGAATTTGCGAATCCGCTCCAGCGCCGGGAAGAACGGCGAATTGCTGTAGCCGGAAACGTCGATTTCTTCGGCCTTGGCCCAGATCGGCGTCTTCACCGCGCCGGGCGCGACGATGACGACATCGATCCCGAACAGCATCATTTCGCGGCGCAGGCTTTCGGAAAGGCCTTCGATCGCAAACTTGGACGCCGCATAGGCGGACATCAGCGGGTTGCCGCTTTTCCCCGCCACCGAGCTAATCATCACGATCTTTCCGCGTGGCCCTCGCAGCGAGGGATCGGATCCGAGCAGCGGGCCGAAGGCCTGCGTCGCGATGATCGGCCCGATGACGTTGACGTCCATCTGGCGGCGGAATTCATCGGCGGCGAGTTCGAGCACCGGCCCCGCGACCGCGATGCCGGCATTATTGACCAGCCCCGTCAGCGTTTCGCCGCCCAGCGCCGCGCGGACTTCGCGGGCGGCGGCCAGTACCGCGGCCTCATCGGTGACATCGAACAACAGCGGGGTAAAATTGGCGCCGAATTCGCTCCTGAGGCGGTCGGCGTCGGCCTGCTTGCGCACGCTGCCGAACACGCGAAACCCGCGCGCAACCAATAGCTTCGCGGTGGCCCAGCCGATGCCGGTGGACGCCCCGGTGATGACAACGGATTGCATGCTCGATCCTTGCTTCGTCGCTGACGCTGCTCGCAGTGACGACGATAGCACCTCAGGTAGACAAGTGCACCTTCACGCCCGCGACGCCCGCAGTTCTGTGGAGCCCCATTTAACGGAGCCGCACGACTGGGCCCACGCTTCAATCCTTAGTCTTACATTGCCGGGAGCCGCGCCGCTAATTCGCTCTCGCGGGACGTGTAAATACCGTCTACGTTACTCTGAGGTGAGGACCAGGTGACCGGCCCGTCGCGCGCTGCGGCGATCCAGTTTCAGTAATAGCCGGTAAACCCGGATCTCGCAAGGCGTGCCGATTACGGATGTACTACCTAAAGTAGGGAAAAAGGAGTTACGAAGAAAATGAAACTATCGAAAACGAGTGCAGCTTGGCTGCTCTGTGCCGTGATGGTGTCGATCATGGGTGTGCCGTCAAAAGCGCTAAGCGCCCAGCCGGACATCGTGGTTACCGAACAGGACAACGGCAAGGACATTACGCTGCACGGCAGCCAAAGGCTGATCATCCGCCTGCCCTCGACGGGCCCCTTTAGCTGGTCGGCGTTGATGACGCCGGACGATTTGTTGGCCTTCACAAAGGCGCCTGCGCCGGAAAAGAAAAAGAAGAACGGCGACGCGATGCCGATGGTCGGCGGCTCCCACGATCAGGTACTGGCGTTCCGTGCGGCCGAATTTACCGAGAGTTCGAGCCAATGGTTCCAGCTGATCTTCTGCCGGGCGCCATGCGATCTGAAGGATCCCTCGGCAAAGATCTTCAAGCTGGGAATCACGACCCAGAAGAAGTGAGCAGCCGTCCGCGTTCTTTCTAGAGCAAGATGGTTTTAATCTGAATCGGTGTGCCCTTCACCTCTCCCCAGCGGGGAGAGGTCGATTTGCGCAGCAAATCGGGTGAGGGGGTGCTGCACCAACGATAGACCGGAACCCCTCACCCGGCGCTACGCGCCGACCTCTCCCCACGGGAGAGGTAAAGTTTCCGCTGCGTCCTAGCTCAATCTAACCTCATCTCATCACGCTCTTACGACTTGAACAGGATTCTCTTTTTCGTCGTGGCCGGGCTTCGTCCCGGCCATTCACGTCTTTTCTTGCCCTGGGAGTTGCAAAGACGTGGATGCCCGGCACAAGGCCGGGCATGACGAGCTTTGCTAAACGCTCTGCACTTCAAACGTGGATCAAGCTCAGTTCTTGGTCTTGTCGACCAGCGCGCCCTTCTTGATCCACGGCATCATGTCGCGGAGCTTGGCGCCGACTTCCTCGATCGGGTGCTGCGCGAGCTTGGCGCGGGTCGCCTTGAACGAGGTCTGGTTGACCTTGTTTTCCAGCATCCAGTCGCGCGCAAACTTGCCGGACTGGATGTCTGACAGCACGCGCTTCATCTCGGCCTTGGTCTCGGCGGTGACGATGCGCGGGCCGGTGACGTATTCACCGTATTCGGCGGTGTTGGAGATCGAGTAATTCATGTTGGCGATGCCGCCTTCATAGATCAGGTCGACGATCAGCTTGACCTCGTGCAGGCACTCGAAATAGGCCATCTCGGGCGCGTAGCCGGCTTCGACCAGGGTCTCGTAACCGCCCTTGATCAGTTCGACCAGGCCGCCGCACAGCACGACCTGCTCGCCGAACAGATCGGTCTCGCATTCTTCCTTGAACGAGGTCTCGATGATGCCGGCGCGGCCGCCGCCGATCGCCGAGGCGTAGCTCAGGCCGAGGTCATGGGCGTTGCCCGACGAATCCTTCGAAATCGCGATCAGGCAGGGCACGCCGCCGCCGCGCTGGTATTCCGAGCGCACCGTGTGTCCGGGACCTTTTGGCGCGATCATCAGCACATCGAGATCGGGGCGCGGGTCGAGCAGGTTGAAGTGCACGTTGAGGCCGTGGGCGAACACCAGGGCGGCGCCCTTCTTCATGTTGTCGTGTAGATGCTCGCGGTAGATGTCGCCCTGCAATTCGTCGGGGGTGAGCATCATCACGAGGTCCGCCCATTTGGCGGCCTCGGCGACTTCCATCACCTTGAAGCCGGCGGCTTCGGCCTTCTTGGCCGACGCCGAGCCCTTGCGCAGCGCGATGGCGACGTCCTTGACGCCGGAATCCTTCAGGTTCAGCGCATGGGCGTGGCCCTGGCTGCCGTAGCCGACGATGCAGACCTTCTTGCCCTTGATCAGGTTCAGGTCGGCGTCGCGATCGTAATAAACACGCATGGTCATTTCCTTTTATTGTGCCGGAGTTGGCCGATTGATGAGGCGTTGGGATGGCTTGGGATCGCCGGTCGCCCGCAAATTCCGGCGTGGTCTAATGCATTTTTGACCTGAGGGGAAACCCGTTTCTGCATGGCGCAATGCCGCATCATGCCTCCATGAAGACCGGAAAGAGCGAGGCCAGCAGCAATATCGCCATCACGATATTGAACACCCGGACCACCCGCACAGATGTGAGCCAGGGTCGCAGCGCACTGCCGAACAGCGCCCAGGCGACGCACGACATCGCTCCCATCCACAGGCTTATGGCGACCTGGATCAGGATATTCCAGGGAAAGCTGGCAATCGCCGCATAGGCGGTGATGGTTCCGATCACCATCACCCAGCCCTTGACGTTGACCCACTGGAAAATCGCCGCGCCCCAGAATGTCATGGGGCCCCGCGCGTTGTCCTGTCCCGATGCAACCGGCCCGGACATCGCGATCACGGCGGCGAGATAGACCAGATAGAGGGCGCCGGCATACTTCAAAATGGTCTGCAGCACCGGATAGGTGATGAAGATGGTCCCGAGGCCAAGCCCCACCGCGCCGACCATGAAGGCAAAACCGATCACGATACCCGCGACATGCGGCAGCGTGCGGCGAAAGCCGTAATTCAGTCCCGACGACAACAGCATCACGTTGTTCGGCCCCGGCGTGAAGAACATCACGGCGGCGAACACGACGAAGGCGATGAAAAGCGGCTGTGTCATGGGTAGGCTCAGGCGATCTTGGGCAGGGCTTTTTCAGGCACGTCTTGCGGCCGCTTCGACAGCAGCATGACCGCGATCCCGGCGACCACGATGACCATTCCGGAAAGCCGCAGCGGACCGAAGGTCTCGCCGAAAACAACCGTGGACGCCGCGGAGCCGACGAACGGCACCAGCAGCGCGAACGGCACCACCTGTGCCGCGGTGTAATCCCGCAGCAGCCGGCCCCACAGCCAGTAGGCGATGCTGGTGGAGATCGCGCCGACGAAGAGCATGCTGACCCACCCGGTCAGCGACATATGTACAAGCGCGCTCCACGTCGCGCGCGGCCCATCGACGGCAAACGCCAGCGCCAGCAGCGGCAACGGCGGCACCAGGCAGAGCCAGGCGAACAGGTCGAACATCGGCACCTCCCTCGCCTGCCGCAGCAAGAGATTGCCGATCGCGAAACTGACCGGCGAAATCATCAGCACGGCAAAGGCGCCGACGCTGAAATCGAAACCAACGGTGCCGCAGATCATCAGCAGGCCGATCGCGGCAACACCAATGCCGGCGATCTGCATCCGCGTCGGAATTTCACGAAACGCCAGCACCGCGAACGCCACCGTAAACAGCGCCTGGCTCTGCACGATGACGCTGGCGAGCCCGACCGGAACGCCATGCGCGATCGCCCAGGACTGCGCCAGGAACTGGCCGAGAAACAGCGTGGCACTGATCGCGATCAGCACGCGCCACGGCACGTTCGGCCGGCGCACGAACAGGCACGGCAGCGCGGCAATCGCAAAGCGCATCGCCGTCATCAGCGCCGGCGACAATTCGTCGAGCGCCAGCCGGCTCGCGACAAAGGCGAGCCCCCAGATCACCGCCACCGCGACGGCAAGGCCGACATCGAAAGGCTTCATCGACGTCTAGCTCTGCTCGGCGGGTTTCGGTTTGCGCAGCAGATAGGTGCCGTGCAGCGGCGCGTGGTAATCGGCCGAGACCAGCGTGAAGCCGGTGTCGGTCAGCAGCCGCTCGATCACCCAGCCGAAGGTCGAATATTCGTCACGCATATGGGTGACGACGCTGTCGCGCGAGAAGCCATGGTTCTTGATGTTGAAATCGGCCCACGCCTCGACATCCCGCTCGGGTCCGTCCGGCATGCTGGCGAAGACGATGTCGCGCAGGAAGAAGCTTGCACCCGGCTTCAGCGCACCAAAGATCCGCGCCAGCGCCACCGCCTTCCAGAAATCCGGCAGATGATGCAGCGCGAACTCGCTGACCACGAGGTCATACGAGTTGGGCTGATAAGCGAAACTCAATAGTCCTGCCGACTGGGTGCGGATCGCAACCCTGCGGTCGCGCGCCTGGATTTCCGCCAGCGCCAGCATCGCCGGCGAAATATCGATCGCATCGACCTCGGCGCCCATCAGCGCCGCCTCGCAGGCCAATACGCCATTGCCGCAGCCGATATCGGCCACCCGCCAGCCACGCTGCACGCCCAGCATGGTCAGCGCCGCACGCGCCCGCAGGTCGCGGTCGTCACCGCGGTCGTAGATCGAAGCAACCGCTGTATCGAGCCCGATCTGCCGCCGCTCGTTGTAGTACCAGTCGCGCGCCAGCATGGTTCACATCCCCTCGGGCCCGCGGCCGATCGCGGCGACGCCGGTGCGTGACACCTCGACCAGGCCGAGCGGGCGCATCAGGTCGATGAACTGGTTGATCTTGGCGGAGTTGCCGGTGATCTCGAACACGAAGCTTTCGGTGGTGGCGTCGATCACGCGGGCTCGAAACGCTTCCGCGAGCCGCAGCGCCTCGACCCGGTGCTCGCCGGTGCCGCGTAGTTTCACCATCGCCAGCTCGCGTTCGATCGAGCGGCCGGACAACGTCATGTCGACGACGCGATATACCGGCACCATGCGGTCGAGCTGGTGCTTGATCTGCTCGATCACCATCGGCGTCCCCGTGGTGACGATGGTGATGCGGGAGAGGTGCTTCTGGTTCTCGGTCTCGGAGACGGTGAGACTCTCGATGTTGTAGCCGCGCCCCGAAAACAGCCCGATCACGCGCGCGAGCACGCCGGGCTCGTTCTGCACCAGTACCGAAAGCGTGTGCGCCTCGGTCGGTTCGTGGCGCTCTTCCATGAAGTAGGCGGATGCGGGCTGGTTCATCTTCGTTTCCCATTATTCCTCGTCGTCATGCCCGGCCTTGTGCCGGGCATCCACGTCTTCACTCTTGATGCGAAGGAAGACGTGGATGGCCGGGACAAGCCCGGCCATGACGGCCTCCTTCTCAAATAACTCACGCCAGCACCTTGCCGCCGGCGGCACCGACGGCTTCCGCGGCGACCCATCGCTTGAACAGATCGAAATCAATGTTGCCGCCGCTGAGCACAAGGCCGACCCGCTTGCCGCGAATTTTCAGCTTGTCCTGCAGGGCGGCGGCGAGCGCGGCGGCGCCGGCGCCTTCCGCGAGGTTGTGCGTATCGGTCCAGTAGGCCCGGATCGCAGCGGCGACCTCGCCGTCGGTGACCTGCACGATGCGCGAGGCGCCCTTGCGAATGATCGCAAGGGCGTCGGGATCGGGAACGCGCGTCGCCATGCCATCGGCCAGCGTATTGCTGGTCTCGGTCGTCACCACCGTGCCGGCGGCGAAAGACAGCGCGTAGGACGGCGCTTCGGTGGATTGCACGCCGACGATTTCGGTGGTCAGCCCGAGCAGGTCGCGCGCCAGGATGCAGCCGCAGATGCCGGAGCCCTGTCCGATCGGAACATAGAGCACATCCAGGTCCGGCGCCTTGCGCAGCAGTTCGAGCGCGTAGGTCGCAACCCCCATCACCAGATCGGGATGGAACGACGGCACGAATTCGAGCCCATCAAGCCTGGCGCGGCGTTCGGCCTCCTCGCGGGCGGACTGAAAATCCTCGCCGTGTTCGACAAGGGTGGCACCGAAAGCCCGCATGGCGCGGTTTTTCTCGACCGAATTGCCTGACGGCACGTAGATCGTCACCGGCACGTGGTAGCGGCTTCCAGCAAAGGCAAGGCTCTGGCCATGATTGCCCCGCGTTGCCGAAATCAGCCCGGCGATATGCGGCCGCTCGCGCTTCAGGCGGTCGAGATAGACCAGCCCGCCGCGCACCTTGAAGGCGCCGATCGGCGTATGGTTCTCATGCTTGACGATCACGCTCGCGCCGAGCCGTTCCGACAGCAACGGCCAAGCGCAGGCCGGCGTCGGCGACATCGCCGCTCCCACGATGGCATGCGCGTGTTCCAGTTGGGCCAGGTTAAACATCGACATGTCCCGCATCACCATAGCTCGTCATCCCCGCGAAAGCGGGGATCCAGTAATCGCCGGCGCTAGAGGCTGAACGCGTCCGCCGCAGCGTACTGGATCGTCCGGTCAAGCCGGACGATGACAGTGGAAGCTTTCTCTGCTCCGACGGACACATTTCACACCAGCGCCTTGCCGCCGGCGAAGGCCGCGGCGGTGGCTTCGTCGTTGGCTTCGGCCGGCAAGAGCATTTCGTTGTGTGCCTTGCCGGACGGGATCATCGGGAAACAATTCTCCAGCGCCGCCACCCGGCAATCGAACAGCACCGGGCGCTTGACGTTGATCATCTCCTTGATCGCGCCGTCGAGATCGCCGGGCTTGATGGCCTGGATGCCGACGCAGCCGAAGGCGTCGGCGAGCTTGACGAAATCCGGCAGCGCTTCCGAGTACGTGTGCGACAGCCGGTTGCCGTGCAGCAGCTGCTGCCACTGCCGCACCATGCCCATATACTGGTTGTTCAGGATGAAGATCTTGATCGGCAATTCATATTGAACCGCCGTCGACATCTCCTGCATCGTCATCTGCACCGAGGCATCGCCGGCGATGTCGATCACCAGGCTGTCGGGATGGGCGACCTGGACGCCGACCGCCGCCGGCAGGCCATAGCCCATGGTGCCCAGCCCGCCCGAGGTCATCCAGCGGTGCGGCTCCTCGAAGCCGAAGAACTGCGCCGCCCACATCTGGTGCTGGCCGACCTCGGTGGTGATGTAGACGTCGCGGCCACGGGTCGCCTCAAACAGTTTCTGGATCGCGAATTGCGGCAGGATGATATCGTTGTTCTTTTTGTAGGACAGAGAATTGCGCGCGCGCCATTTCGCGATCTCCTGCCACCACGGCCTGATGTCGGGCTTCTTCGCCTCGGCCTTGAACACCTGCAACAGATCGCCCAGCACATTGGCGGCATCGCCGATGATGGGAATATCGACGCGGATGTTCTTGTTGATCGAGGACGGATCGATGTCGATGTGGATCTTCTTGGAGCCCGGCGAGAACGCGTCGATGCGCCCGGTGATGCGGTCGTCGAAGCGCGCGCCGACGCACAGCATGGCGTCGCAGCCGTGCATCGCCATGTTGGCTTCGTAGGTACCGTGCATGCCGAGCATGCCGAGCCAGTTCTTGCCCGATGCCGGATAGGCCCCAAGCCCCATCAAGGTGGAGGTGATCGGAAAGCCGGTGGCTTCGACCAGCTCGCGCAGCAGTTTCGAGGCTTCGGGCCCCGAATTGACGACGCCGCCGCCGCTATAGATCACCGGCCGCTTGGCAGACGCCAACAGCGCCACAGCTTTGCGGATCTGCGCCGCGTCGCCCTTGACCCGCGGCGTATAGGACACGTGCACGTCGGACTTGCGCGGCGGGTGATAGGTGCCGACCGCGAACTGCACGTCCTTGGGCACGTCGACCACCACCGGACCGGGGCGTCCGGTGCTCGCGACGTAGAACGCCTCGTGCAGCACCTTGGCCAGATCCTTGACGTCGCGCACCAGCCAGTTGTGCTTGGTGCAGGGCCGGGTGATGCCGACAGTATCGCATTCCTGGAACGCGTCGTTGCCGATCAAATGGGTCGGCACCTGGCCGGTGATGCACACCAGCGGGATCGAATCCATCAACGCATCGGTCAGCGGCGTCACCATGTTGGTGGCGCCAGGCCCCGACGTCACCAGCACCACGCCCGGCTTGCCGGTCGAGCGCGCATAGCCCTCGGCGGCGTGGCCGGCGCCCTGCTCGTGGCGCACCAGGATGTGCTCGATGTCCTCCTGCTGGAAAAGCTCGTCGTAAATCGGCAGCACCGCCCCGCCGGGATAGCCGAAGATGTGCTTGACGCCATGATCGATCAGCGCCCGCACGATCATGGCTGCGCCGGTCATCTGGTTCGGATCGTGGCTCTTGTCGCTCATGGCTTGCTCCGGATGCGCTTTTCTGCGCGGCTTGTTCGGTTCGTTCTTCGGAAAATAAAAAGGGGCCCAAGAGGCCCCATGCACACCGCCCGAATGTGGATGGCCCTAGCCATCCCCGGCGGTGCGCCTGGGTACGACGACGATAAGGAGGTTGGTAATTTTATTACGCATATCGGCGCTCGGACTTCCCAAAGGTTGCGCGGAACATACTGCCCAAGCCCGGAAAGTCAAGCCGGGGCGGTCTCACGCTGAAGTGAGAACTTAGCGAGGTTCACGTCGTTCGGCGAGGGGGAATTTGCTTATTTCAGCCATGCGGGGCGGCCTGCCTCGATTGTCATTCCGGGGCGCTCGTGAAACGAGCGAACCCGGAATCTCAAGATTCCGGGTTCGCGTCTCCGACGCGCCCCGGGATGACGCCTGATAGCCATTCCCCCGCCGCCTCCGGCCTCACCCACTCGAATTCCGGCAGCTGATGCCGGAACCAGGTGAATTGCCGCTTGGCATAATGGCGGGTATCGCCGCGGCCGATTTCGGCCGCCGCCTCCAGACTGATCTCGCCGCTGACATGCCGGATCAGTGCCGGCACGCCATGGGCCTTCATCGCCGGCAGCAAGGGATCAAGCCGCCGCGCCGCCAGTCGCCCGACCTCCTGCAGCGCGCCGGCCTGCAGCATCGCGCCAAAACGCGCATCGATCCGCGCGTAAAGCGCATCGCGATCGGGTGCGAGAAATACCGCTTTGAAGCTGCCCTGTGGCAACAGCGGCGGCAGGCCGTCGCGGTGCCAGTCGGTCAGCGATCGCCCGGTCGCTTCGACGACTTCCAGCGCGCGGGCGATGCGGGTGCGGTCGCGCGGTTTCAGGCGTTCGGCAGAGGCGGGATCGCGCCGCGCCAGTTCCGCATGCAGCGCCTCGACGCCGCCGCGCTCCAGCCGCGCCCGCACGCCTTCGCGTACCTCCGGCGCAATCGGTGGCACCGCCGACAGACCCCGCGTCAGCGCCTTGAAATACAGCCCTGACCCTCCTGTGAAAATCGGCAAGCGATTTTGCGCACGGGCTTCCGCCAGCACGGCAGCCGCATCGGTGACCCAGCTGCCCGCGGAAAAATTCACGGCGGCATCGACATGGCCATAGAGCCGGTGCGGAACCCGCGCCTCCTCCTCCGGCGTCGGCCGCGCCGTGATGATGCGGAGATCGCGGTACACCTGCATGGAATCGGTGTTGACGACGACGCCGCCGATCTTTTGCGCAAGTTCGAGCGCCAGCGCCGACTTGCCGCTGGCGGTCGGCCCTGCGATAAGCACGGCGTTGCTGCTCTCACGATGCGAATTCACGTCACATGTCTCTCGTCGCCACGCTGATCTGCAATCCCGCCGACCCCGCGCTCGATAGCACGCTGGTGGACGGCGCGCGCGCCATTCTTCCCTCGCCCGGGCCCGCGCGATGGCTGTTCGCCGAAGTCGCGGTCGACATTCCCTTCGAGGGCAGCGACGACATCGGGGCCATCGTACACCGCCTGCGCGAGGCGCGCGGCGATCTGCCGGTTGACATCGTGGTGCAGCCGGTAGCCGTGCGGCGCAAGAAGCTGCTGCTCGCCGACATGGATTCCACCATGATCGGCCAGGAATGCATCGACGAACTCGCCGACTTTGCCGGTCTCAAGGCGCACGTCGCTGCAATCACCGAACGCGCGATGCGCGGCGAAATCGAGTTCGAGCCGGCGCTGCGCGAGCGCGTCGCGCTGTTGAAGGGCCTGCCGGTCAGCGTAGTCGATGAAGTCCTGAAAACCCGCATCACGCCAAGGCCGGGCGGACGCGAGCTGGTCATGACCATGCGCGCCCACGGCGCCTATACCTGCCTGATCTCGGGCGGTTTTACCCTGTTCACCAATGCGGTCGCCGCCATGCTCGGCTTTCAGGAAAACCGCGCCAATCAGCTCGTGGTGCGCGACGGCCTACTGACCGGCGAGGTCGTCGAACCCATTGTGGGCCGCGCCGCAAAACTCGCCACCCTGATCGAGTTGCGGGAATCCTTTGACCTCGACGACATCGACACGCTCGCTGTCGGCGACGGCGCCAATGATCTCGACATGATCCAAGCCGCCGGCCTCGGGGTCGCCTACCACGCCAAGCCCGCGGTCGCCGCCGCCGCGGCGGCCCGGATCGACTACGGCGACCTCACGGCGTTGCTCTATGCGCAGGGGTATCGAAGGGATGAGTTCGCGGGGACGTAGGCGATTGCTGAAGCGTCTATCCCGAGACCTTACCCCACCCTTTTCTTGCCCGCGGTCTTTCGGCGCGAAGGCGTCTTGGCCGCGGCCTTCTTGCGGGTCACGTGCGATTTCAGCGCAGCGCCGATGCGGGACTGATAGCCAGGGCCGCTCTGCTGAAACCAGCGCAGCACCGCGGCATCCAGCCGCAAGGTGATCTGTTGCTTGGGATCGTCGGACTTCGGCCGCCCGCGACGGATCAGCTTGCCGCCATGATAGAGATCGGCACGCTCAGCCATTTCGTCGGTGAGTTCCGGAATCTCATCATATTCGTGCGGCTGAATGACGTGGCGATCAACTTTCTTCAAGTCGCTTCCCAAAGCGCGCTTTTTCCCGATCATTGGCTTTCCTCATCGAAAATACATGTCGCCCGCCACCGCGCGGCGTCCATACAACGATCACCATTCTCCCGCGCAGCAATCCCACCGTGATAATCCTGGGCTCGCCATAGTCGCGGCGTTCGTCCGGAATATTTAGGGCTTTGCCCGCAAACACCTCATCGGCGTCGACGAAATCAAGATTACGGTCCCTCAGCGTGCTCGCTCGCTTTGCCGGATCGAACGTGATCTTCATTGAATTATTGTAGCTACAAATAATATGGTATCAAGGTCTATGGCAAGAAATAGGCCTGCGGGACCTCGTCGCGGACGCGGTGCAGCCACCCGCCCCGCGCCGGGGCAAAAGGACCGCGGCATGCGACGTCCGGTTAAACTTGCTCTGCTTGCGGGGAAGAGATCGAGCTAAGCAAAATCTCGGATGAGGGGATTAGGACGGCGTAAACGACACGACGGAGCGGTTGGAAAAAGCCCCTCACCCGTCGCTACGCGCCGACCTCTCCCCGCGAAGTGCGGGGCGAGCTTAAGGTAATACCGCTTCGCCAGCCGTCCTACTGCACGCTCAGCGCGACGAACCGCAGCTCACCGTCGGCGTTGGAGACCAGCAGCAGCACGGATTTCTTGCCGTCCTTCTTGAGCTGGTCGACGCGTTTCTTGACGTCGCCGGCGTTGCTGACCGCCTCCTGCGCCACTTCGACGATGACGTCGCCGGCGCTCAGGCGCTTGTCGGCGGCGTCGGACGCGCTGTCGACATTGGTGATGATGACGCCCTTGACGCTGTCCTTGATCTTGTAGCGGCCGCGCAGATCCTTGCTCAGCGTCGCGAGATCGAGGCCGAGCGCCTTTTGCGTCACCGGCTTCTCGGCGGGCTCCTGCGTCTTGGCCGCCGCCTGCACCGCTTTGTCGCCGTCATCGAGCCGGCCAAGCGTGACCTTGTGGGTTTCTTCCTGGCCCTTGCGGATGATGACGACGTCGACTTCCTTGCCGACCGGGGTGTCGGCCACCACGCGCGACAGATCCTTCGGCTCCTTGATTTCCTTGCCATCGAAGGTAATGACGACGTCGCCGGGCTCGATGCCGGCCGGCTTCGCCGGGCCCTTGTCCTCGACGCCGGCAATCAGCGCGCCGCGCGCCGGCTTGATGTTGAGGCTTTCGGCGATCTCGTCGGTGACGGTCTGGATGCGGACGCCGAGCCAGCCGCGGCGCAACTCGCCGAACTGCCGGAGCTGGTCGACCACGCCGGCCACCGTCTTGGAGGGCACCGCAAAGCCGATGCCGATCGAGCCGCCGGTCGGCGAGATGATCAGGGTGTTGACCCCGATCACTTCGCCATCGAGATTGAACAGCGGTCCGCCGGAATTGCCGCGGTTGATGGCGGCGTCGGTCTGGATGTAGCTGTCATAGGGGCCGGAATTGATGTCGCGGTTGCGCGCCGAGACGATGCCGGCCGTCACCGTGCCGCCAAGGCTGAACGGATTGCCGATCGCGATCACCCATTCGCCTAGCCGCAGCTTGTCGGAATCGCCGAACTTCACCGCGGTCAGCGGCTTGGTCGGCTTGAATTTCAGCACGGCAAGATCGGTCTTCTTGTCGACGCCGACCAGTTCGGCCCTGAACTTGCTGCCGTCGTTCATGATGATGTTGATCTCGTCGGCGTCGGCGATGACATGATTGTTGGTCACGACGATCCCGGAGGTATCGACGATGAAGCCGGAGCCGAGCGAGTTGGTCTTGTGCGGCTGCAGGTCGCCGCCCTTGGAGCCCGGACCGCCGCGGCGGTTCTTGAAGAAATCGTCGAAGAATTCCTCGAACGGCGAACCCGGCGGCAATTGCGGCATCGCACCCCGGCCGTCGCCGCCGCCCTTGGCTTCGATGGTCTGCGAGGTCGAGATGTTGACCACCGCGTCGATCACCTTCTCGGCGACGTCGGCGATGCCGTCGGGGCCGCGCGCCAGGGCGGGCGCCGACATCAGGGCGCCGGTGGCACCAAGAAAGATCGCGGCCAGCAAGGGACGGAGGCGATGGCTCAAGGCTGGAATCGCACCGATCATATCAGCTTTTTCTCCTCGCAAGACGGGGCGGAATTTGAAGTCCACAGTGCGCCCGAACGGGGTGGCGGCGCAAGCATTTGAGGCGGACATTTCAGCTCCATGAGTGCCGCGCAATAACGGCGAAAACCCGGCACTGCCGCTCACGATGGCGTTGTTGCGGCAGTCGTCATTCCCGGCGCGCCAGCCCCGAACCTGGAACGACGGCGGCCCCCTGCTCTACCTCCGCACCGCCCAGATCAGGATCAGGCCGGCGACGGCCGATCCGATGCCGACCACGCGCAGAATGTTGTCCGGAGTCGCCAGCGCGCTCTTCATGGCCCGGCGCATCCAGGCGGGGCTTGCCGCGAACATCAGGCCTTCAAGCACAAACAGAATGCCTACACCGATGAGGAAGTCGGCGAACGCTATGGACCTCATCGGACTGCGACCCCCCGTTTGATGTTGTTCTTTGTTTCCAATAAGGGCGACGTGAAGTTTCACATCGCCCTGGTCTTGTTACGGCTTCTTACGGCTTCGGCGCGGCCGGTGGCGCCGGCGAGGCTGCGGCGGCAGCCCCCGTCGTCGCGGTTGACGCCGCGGCGGAGGGCCCCGGCGGCTTGCCGGACGAGTTATTGAAGAACTTGAAGAAGTCGGAGTCGGGCCGCAGCAGGAAGCGGGTATCGTTGCTCTTCAGCCCGTTCTCATACGCCGTCATCGAACGGTAGAAGGCGAAGAAATTGGGATCCTTGCCATAGGCCTCGGCGAACAGCCGGTTGCGCTCGCCATCGCCCTCGCCGCGCACCTGCTCGGCGGTGGAATTGGCTTCGGCGACGATGACGGTGGCCTGGCGATCGGCGTCGGACCTGATCTCCTGCGCCTTCTGGCCGCCCTGGGCGCGGAATTCGGCGGCCTCGCGCTGCCGCTCGGTCTGCATGCGCTGGTAGACGGCCTGGCTGTTCTGCTCCGGCAGATCGGCGCGCCGGATCCTGACGTCGACGACCTGGATACCGTAGCCGCCGGCCTCATGGTCGAGCTGGTCGCGGATCCGCGCCATCAGCGCTTCGCGCTCGTCGCGCACCACCTGGATGAAGGTGACCTCGCCGAGCACCCGGCGCAGCGAGGCGTTGAGCAGCGTCGTCAACTGGATGTTGGCGGCCTGGATCGAACCGACGCTCTGATAGAACCGCAGCGCGTTCTTGATGCGGTAGCGCGCGAAGGCGTCGACCACCAGCCGCTTCTGGTCCGACGCGATCACTTCCTGCGACGGATTTTCGAGATCGAGGATGCGCTTGTCGATCGGGATCACGGTATCGACGAACGGCACCTTGAAATTCAGGCCCGGTTCGGTGACGACACGAACCGGCTCGCCGAGCCGCACCACCAGCGCCTGTTCGGTCATATCCACGGTGAACACCGAACTGTAGCCGACGATCACGACAATCAGCAGCACGAACAGCGCGGCAATACCTGTGACGGGGGACCTCATCGTGTGGCTCCGGTCGGCTGCTGCGGCTGTGGCGTTGTCGCCGGCGGCGCACGCCGCGGCGTTAGTTCGTTCAGCGGCAGGTATGGCACTACGCCTTGCGCCGAGGCTGAATTGCCGCCGTCATATACCAGCTTCTCGGCGCCGCCGAGAATGCGCTCCATCGTCTCCAGATAGATGCGCTGCCGGGTGACGTCGGGCGCCTTCTTGTATTCGTCGTAGACCTTGAGGAAGCGCGCGCTCTGGCCCTTGGCCTCGGCGACCGCCTGCTGCTTGTAGCCTTCTGCGATCTGGATGATCTGCGCCGCGCGTCCCTTGGCGTCGGGAATGACGCGGTTGGCATAGGTCTGGGCCTCGTTCTGCAGCCGCTCGAGATCGGCGCGGGCCGCCTGCACGTCGCGGAACGAGTCGATCACCTGCGCCGGCGGATCGACCTTCTGCATCTGCACCTGCTGCACGAGGATGCCGGAACCATAGGAGTCCAGTGTCTTCTGCATCAATTCCTGCACGCCCTGCTCGGTGGAGGTGCGGGCGCCGGTCAGGATCGGCTGGATATTGGATTTGCCGACCACCTCGCGCATCGCGCTTTCGGCGACCGCCTTTACGGTGCCTTCCGGATTCTGGATGTTGAACAGGTATTCGCCGACGCCGTCCGGCTTGATCCGCCACAGCACCGTGAAATCGACGTCAACGATATTCTCGTCGCCGGTCAGCATCAGGCTTTCTTCCGGCACGTCGCGCATGGTCCGGCCGCGCCGCGCCGGATCGTCGATCAGCGTCATGCCGATCGAGATGGTGGAAACCCGCAGCGCCTTCGGCAGCAGCACGGTCTCGATCGGATACGGCAGATGATAGTTCAGACCCGGCTGCACCGTGCGCACATGCTTGCCGAAACGCAGCACCACGCCGAGTTCTTCGGACTGGACCCGGAAAAATCCGGACAGTCCCCAGATCGCCAGGGCGAGGATCAGTACCAGCGCGATGCCGACGCCGCTGAAATAGCCGCCCGGCAGCAACTGCTGCAGCCGTTCCTGGGCGCGGCGCAGAAGGTCTTCAAGATCGGGCGGCCGCGGCCCCACCGGTTGCGGGCCGGTGCCCCACGGCCCTTTCGGACCCGAGCCCCACGGGCCTCCGCCTTGATTCTTCCACGGCATCGACAGTCTCCTCGGCGGGCCAAAGGGCCAAAGCTGGCCGGCCTCGCAATATCTGCATGGCCTTATAGGGGACCGCCCCGGCCCTTACAACGCAAGCTTCCTGCCGGGAGCAGCTATGCCTGAGCCGGAAATTGTCAATCTAAACATCGCGGAATGGAGTTAATGCGGCCTTCGCCGACGATATGTCACATAGGAAAAGCTGGCGCTGTCGTCCGGACCGGCCGGATTCCGCACCCGCGCGACCTGTTGCCAAACCGCCGGATCAATTGCGGCGAAAAACGTATCGCCCTCGGGCCGGGCGTGCACTTCGGTAATCTCGAGGCGGTCGGCGTAATCCATCCATTGCGCGTAAACTTCCGCGCCGCCGATCACGGCGATTTCATCTGCGAAACGCCGCAGCGCATCGCCGATCGCGACCACACGGGCGTCGGCGAACGAGGTCGTCACGACGGCCCCCGGTGCGCGAAAATTCGCGTCGCGGGTGACCACGATATTGGTGCGTCCGGGCAGCGGTCGGCGCAGCGAGACAAAAGTCTTGCGGCCCATCACCACGGGTTTACCCATCGTCATGGTCTTTAAGCGCTGCTGATCGCTCTTCAGGCGCCATGGAATAACGCCATGAGAGCCGATCACGCCGTTGTCGGCGGCGGCGACGATGAGGACCACTTCCATCAGCGCATCCCCCGTGCCAGCGCCGTCAGCGCCGGACCCGTGACCCGGCACACCGTCCACTCGTCCATCAATTCAGCGCCGAGCGATTTGTAGAACTCAATCGACGGCGTGTTCCAGTCCAGAACCGCCCATTGCAGGCGCGACCAGCCGTTCGCCACGCACTGCTGCGCCAGATGCACCAGCAGCGCCTTGCCGATGCCGTTGCCGCGCTGCGCCGGGCGGACGAACAGGTCCTCCAGATAGATACCGGAGCGGCCGCTGAAGGTCGAAAAATTGCGGAACCAGACCGCTAAGCCGGCCGGCTCGCCCCGCCACTCCGCGATCTCGCAGAACAGCCGGGGATCGTCGCCAAACAGCGCCGCGTCGATCATGGCTTCGGTCGCTTCGACCTCGTGCAGCAGTTTCTCGTAGTCGGCGAGTTCGCGAACCAGCGACAGAACGAGTCCGGCTTCACCTGGAAGCGCGCGGCGGATATTGAGGGACATTCAATCGCTCACACCGCGACCTCGGCCTTGATGTGCGGGTGGGGGTCATAGCCTTCGAGCACGAAGTCTTGATAGCGGAACGCGAAGATATCCTTCACATCGGGATTGATCTTCATCGCGGGCAGCGGGCGGGTCGGGCGCGTCAGTTGCAGCCGGGCCTGCTCGAGGTGGTTCGAATACAGGTGGGCATCGCCGAGCGAGTGAACGAAGTCGCCGGGCTTGAGCCCCGTCACCTGCGCCACCATCATGGTCAGCAACGCATAGGACGCGATGTTGAAGGGCACGCCGAGAAATACGTCGGCCGAGCGCTGGTAGAGCTGGCAGGACAATTTGCCGTTGGCGACATAGAACTGAAACAGGCAATGACACGGCGGCAGCGCCATCTTGTCGACATCGGCCGGGTTCCATGCACTCACGATAAGCCGCCGTGAATCCGGATTGCGCCGGATCATGTCGATGACATTGGAAATCTGGTCGATGCTGCGGCCGTCCGGCGCCGGCCAGGACCGCCACTGCGAGCCATAGACCGGGCCGAGATCACCATTGGCGTCGGCCCATTCGTCCCAGATCGAAACGCCGTTGTCCTTCAGATATTTGATGTTGGTATCGCCTTTGAGAAACCACAACAATTCGTGCACGATCGATTTAAGCGGCAGCTTCTTGGTGGTCAGCATCGGGAAGCCGGCGGCCAGATTGAAACGCATCTGGTGGCCGAAGACCGACAGCGTGCCGGTGCCGGTGCGGTCGTGCTTTTCCGCGCCGTCAGCGAGAATCCGTTCGAGCAGGTCGTGATACTGATTCATGAGGTGACGTTGCCGGCATTTGGGGAAGCGCGAATTTAGCGGCCGGACCGGCCGTTCGACAGCGGCGATTCGGCTTACACCATCGATTATACCCGGAAAAGTGCGCATCCGGGTCGCGAAAGACAAGTCGGGGCACTGCCGTCACCCGCAGAAAGCGGCGAGCGCCCCTCACGCGTTTTCAGCCGATAACGCCGGCAAACCCCAGAAAACCCCCGGCGAGCAACAGCCAGAGCGGATTGAGCCGCGTCGTGGCAGCCAGCACGGCCGCGCCGGCAGTGACGAGAGCGGCGGCCCAGGTCCGGTCGGAAGTCAGCGCCAGAACCAGGCCGCTGGCGGCCATCAACCCAATCGAGAGCGGAACCAGCGCAGCCTGAATGATGGCCGGCCAGCGTGAATGGCTCGACCGGTTCAGAAGGTGACTGACGTAATAGGCCAGCACGGCGGTCGGAACGCACATCGCCAGCGTCGCCGCCAAGGCGCCCGCGACGCCGGCGACGGCATAGCCGATCAGGGTGACAATCAGCACGTTCGGTCCCGGCGACAATTGCGAGATCGCGAACACATCGGCGAACTGCTTGTCGGTCAGCCAGTGCTGAACATCGACCGCGACGCGGTGCATCTCGGGAATAGCGGAATTGGCGCCACCCACCGCAAACAGCGACATCAAGCCGAAGGTCCACACCAGGCTCCAAATCGGGTTGCCGTCCGGGTTCATGCCGACGCCCGCTGTCTTGCGAACACGATGGCAATGCTGAGCGGAATTGCCACCAGCAGTACCGCCGGCAAGGGCAGCCGCAGCAGCCCGATCGCGGCAAACACCGCCAGCAAAACCACAAGACCGATCAGGTCACGCTTTTTGATCAACGGCAGCATCATCCGGAAAACCACCGATATCAAAAGGCCGACCGCGGCGCAGGATACGCCGGCCAGAATGCGCCGCAGCGCGTCAATTTCCCCGAAACGCGCGTAAAGTGCGGCCAGGATGGTCACGATGACGACGGGAGGACCGACCAGCCCGGCAAAGGCCGCGACGCCTCCGGCAATTCCGCGAAAGCGCGACCCGAACACCACGCTGAGGTTGACGATATTGGGGCCGGGCAGGAAATGGCACAGCGCGAAGGTTTCGTTGAACTCCTCCGCCGTCATCCATTTGTGCTGCTCGACGATGCCGCGCCGCGCAAAAGCCAGCACGCCGCCGAAGCCGGCGAGCGACATTTTGGCGAACGCGACGAACAGCGCAATCAGGCCGGGCGGGGTTGAGGTCGGGAGTTCCGGCGCCGCGATGGCAGCCGGCGGTGAATCCGGGGGCATGAACCGAGGTTTAGAACGGCGGCCCGGCGAGGCCAACCCAAATCGACTTGTTCCACAGGGTTGAGCCAACGTGTTCCCTGCAGGGCATTCCACGCCGGAACGCATGCAAAGGCTCTGTTTTTCTCAACTTTTGCACCCTATATTTGGAGTGCCGGCTCGCCGGCTATGGAAATAAAGTGCCGCCGCAATAAACCATTCGGACCCGGGGGGCAGCACCCGGCGCCTCCACCCAAGCCCGCTGTCACTGGAGCGGGTTTCGGCGGGGGCGAAACAGGATCGACGAGGGCGTAAAGGGCGTGTTTTTTCTCGGTATGGTTCCGCCGTTATCGGGCTATGCAATAGTTGCAAACGACAACTATGCTCCGGTTGCTCAGGCTGCGTAACGCAGTTTGAAAAACCAAGTCTAAAGCCCTGATGGGTTAAGCTCCGTCAGGCGGGGTTCGGAGGCACCTGGCAACAGAAGCCTCCACTCCATTTTTGGCCGGGCTTTTTTGCTGGAATTTCCTCCGGCGGCGGAACGCCTGCTGACCTCGGGCCGCCGCCGGGCTACCATGGGCGGAACGGGCGAGTCGCCCGACCGGCATTGCCGCCGATCCGCTCGGCATCTGAACTCGACAGGACTGATAATGGCAACCGATCATATCCGATACGATGTCCTGGCGCGTGACGCGCTGCGCGGGGTGCTACGCCGCGTGCTGGCCGACGCCGCCGAGCATGGCCTGCCCGGCGAACATCATTTCTTCATCACCTTCCTGTCGACCGCGGAGGGCGTCAAGCTGTCGCCGCGGCTGCTGGCGCAATATCCGGAAGAGATGACCGTCATCCTCCAGCACCAGTTCTGGGATCTGGTCGTGACCGAGGATCGCTTCGAAGTCGGTCTATCGTTCGGCGGAATCCCCGAGCGCCTCGTGGTTCCCTTCCATTCCATCAAGAGTTTCTTCGACCCGTCGGTGCAGTTCGGCTTGCAGTTCGAGCCGGCCGAAGCCATGACCGAGACGCCGGCGGTCAACCTTCCGGCCGTCGCGGCGCCGCCTGCCGCCTCCCCGGCCCCGCCGGCGGCGACGCCCGCCACCGAGAGCAAGCAAGAGCCCGCGAAGCCCGGCGAGGGCGCCGAAGTCGTGCGGCTGGATCGCTTCCGCAAGAAATAACCGCGCGCACGAATCCCGCGGCTCTGTAGAATGAACGTGCCGCGCCGCGCGATGCGGCCTCGCGTAACGGACATTGTTCATGGCTCGATCGACAGCAACCCCGCGATCCAATTCCACGCGCACCGAGACCGACAGCTTCGGCCCGGTCGAGGTCCCCGCCGACCGCTACTGGGGCGCACAGACCGAACGCTCCAGGCAGAATTTCCGCATCGGCCAGGACCGCATGCCGATGGCAATCGTGCGCGCGCTCGGCATCGTCAAGCTGGCGGCGGCGGAATCCAATCGCGAGCTTGGCCTGCTTGACCAGCGCCGCGCCCGCGCCATCATCCGCGCCGCGCGTGAGGTGATCGACGGCAAGCTCGACGATCATTTTCCGCTGGTAGTGTGGCAGACCGGCTCCGGCACGCAGACCAACATGAACCTCAACGAAGTGATCGCGAATCGCGCCAACGAAATGCTTGGCGGCAAGCTCGGCGCCAAGCAGCCGGTTCATCCCAACGATCACGTCAACATGAGTCAGTCGTCGAACGACTCGTTCCCGACCGCGATGCACATCGCCGCCGCGATGCGCATCACGGCCGATCTCATTCCGGCGCTGAGCGAACTTCACCGCGCGCTGCGCAAAAAGGAAAAGGCCTTCGCGCATATCATCAAGATCGGCCGCACCCACACCCAGGACGCGACGCCGCTGACGCTCGGCCAGGAATTTTCCGGCTATGCCGCGCAGATCGAGAGCGGCATCACGCGGCTGCGTGTGGCGGTCAGGGATCTTTATCCGCTGGCACAGGGCGGCACCGCGGTCGGAACCGGCCTCAATTCGAAGCCGAGATTCGCCAGGCTGTTCGCAAAACACGTCGCCAAGATTACAAAACTGCCCTTCACCAGCGCGGCCAACAAGTTCGAGGCGCTGGCCTCCAACGACGCCTATGTGTTCGTGCACGGCGCCATCAATTCGGTGGCGACCGGCCTGTTCAAGATCGCCAACGATATCCGCCTGCTGGGGTCCGGTCCGCGTTCGGGCCTGGGCGAACTGATCCTGCCTGAAAACGAACCGGGCTCCTCGATCATGCCGGGCAAGGTCAATCCGACGCAATGCGAGGCGATGACCATGGTCTGCTGTCAGGTGTTCGGCAACCACACCGCGATAACCGTCGCCGGCAGCCAGGGCCATTTCGAGCTGAACGTCTACAAGCCGGTGCTGGCATATTGTATGATGCA
The DNA here is from genome assembly GCF_900129425.1 of Bradyrhizobium erythrophlei. Classification (NCBI taxonomy): domain Bacteria; kingdom Pseudomonadati; phylum Pseudomonadota; class Alphaproteobacteria; order Hyphomicrobiales; family Nitrobacteraceae; genus Bradyrhizobium; species Bradyrhizobium erythrophlei. Next base: position 6,616,531 of record NZ_LT670817.1, read on the forward strand.
TTCCATACAGCTCCTGGCCGACGTCGCGCGCTCCTTCACCGAGCATTGTGTCGAGGGAATTCGCGCCGATGAGAAACGCATCCGGGATTTGATGGAGCGCTCGCTGATGCTGGTGACGGCGCTCACGCCCAGGATCGGCTACGACAACGCCGCCAAAGTCGCCAAAAACGCCCATGTCCGCGGCACGACATTGAAAGAGGAGGCTGTGCGGCTCGGCTTTGTTTCCGCTGATGAATTCGACCGGCTGGTGCGGCCGGACAAAATGACACACCCCGGCTGAGCGCGTTGCGGGCCCCCGGGGAATTACTGGACGTAAAGACGGTTATAGGTCGTAACCTAAGGTTATAGGTCGTAACCTAAACTGATATCGATCAGCTATTGTGGTCGCGTAAGGGCGTGGTAGAGCAAAACATTGCGCTTTCGCAAAGTGGAATTATTTTTTGATTCTAATCAGAATGCTATGCAGGGATTAATGACGGCCGAGCCGGCTGACACTCAGCGTGACCACTTATTCCTGGGTGATAATGTTGCAGGCACCCAGTTGATCGGATGATGGGGACAGGCATGGGGGACGTGGTCAACCTGAAGCGATTCAAGAGGCGCATCGAGCGAGAGCAGTCGGCAAAGCAGGCCGACGCCAACCGGGTGCGATTTGGCCGAACCAAATCCGAACGTGTTATGGACGAACGGCGCGCCAAGCGCACCGACGACTTGCTGGATCAGCATCGGATCGACGGCGAGGACGCGCCATGAAATCACCCGTGGTCAAGCGCTCGATCGTGGTCGCGGGTCACAAGACCAGCGTCAGCCTCGAAGAGGCATTCTGGAACGGCATGAAGGAAATCTCCGGAATTAGGGACATGACGTTGTCCGAGCTGGTGGGCGAGATCGACAACAACCGCCAGCAGGGCAATCTGTCGTCGGCGATCCGTCTTTTCGTGCTGGATTATTTTCGGAGCCGCGCAACGGCCGCCGCGCCGGATGCAAAGCCCCAGGGATAGATCGCCTGGGACGATTCACAGATTCGGGACACTGTGCCCGCTTGTCGGCAGGAACCATTACCAACCGCGTGACTTGTCGGTGTACTTCCGGACGCCCAGTGCCCCCCAATTGGCGTCCGATGAATGACGGCCCCAGCGCGCGCCCCCGTGCTGGGGCTGTTCTCGTTGGACGACAATTCTGAAATGCCGCCCCACGCCCCGGGGCGAGCAATCGGCCTTCGATCGCGTGCTGCGCGTGTTCGACACCCGGTATGTTGCGCAAGCTCCGGGAGGCGGCCGCGCCGGTCTCGCCATCGACGCGGATCGTTATTTAGCGGCGAAGTCTTCGCCAAGCCTCGACCATTCCCTTAAGCACCTTTGTTGTGGCGGAAGCGCGAACGTTTCTTGGACGCCGAGGATATTATCGAACTCGATGAAGGTCGGCTGCTCGGCAGACAAATCATCGGCATCTGATTGCGATGGTTCGCCAATTCGGAATGCGCGTTTTATGAATCAAAAACTGGAACTTAAGTAGCGCGGACGCATTCAATTGGTCGGCTTGCATCGGGTAGCTGATCATGGTGATGAGGCGGCGCGACTTTTTGGCGGGGACCGCGATCCTGGTGCTGAGCACCATGAACAGCCGGGCCACCGTCATCTCCGGTGGCCTGCCTTGGACGCCGAACGCGGGCAGTCCTCCGGTCCCGGTGAGACCGGGTCCCTGGCATTATTTCACGTCAGACGAAGGCCGCGCCGTCGAGGCGCTGGCCGACCGCATCATTCCATCAGACCCGCAAACGCCCGGCGGCAAGGATTCCGGCTGCGCCGTTTTTATCGATCGCCAGCTCGCCGGGCCGTATGGCCGGTCCGATGGCCATTACACCCAACCGCCATTCATGTCGGGAACGAAGCAACAGGGCGCGCAATCCGCCGACGGACCGGCGGCGACCTATCGCAAAGCGCTGGCCGCGCTCGATCGCTATTGCCAGGCAAGCTACCAGGGAAAACGTTTCGCCGATTTGTCCGACGAGCAAAAGGACGAACTCCTCAAAAGTATCGAGGATGAAAAGACAAAACTCGAAGGCATCGATGCCCAATCCTTCTTCGAACTGGTCGTCAAGGACGTGCAGGAAGGTTTCTTTGCCGATCCGCTGTACGGCGGCAACCGCGACATGGTGGCGTGGAAGATGATCGGCTACCCCGGCGCGCGTTACAACTATCTCGACTGGGTCGAGCGCCACAACGAACGCTTTCCGCTGCCGCCCGTGAGCATCACCGGCCGCGCCGACTGGACACCGAAAACCTGAAGCGAGGCGCGATGTCGCGAAAGCTGCCGAAAAAGGACGTCGTCATCGTCGGGCTCGGATGGACCGGCTCCATCATGGCCAACGAGCTGACCGACGAAGGCCTCGACGTGATCGCGATCGAGCGCGGTCCCTGGCGCGACGCGCCGACGGAATTCCCGCCAAACTACGCCCAGGACGAGTTGCGCTATCGCATCCGCCACGAACTCTTCCTTCGGCCGGAGCAATTGACCTTCACGTTCCGCAACAAGATGAACCAGACTGCGCTGCCGATCCGCGACTGGGGCTCCTTCATGCCGCCCAACGGCGTCGGCGGCGGCGGCGTGCACTGGAACGCGGAAACCTTTCGCTTCCTGCCAACCGATTTCGTGCTGCGCACCCATCTCACCGAGCGCTACGGCGCCGCGTTCCTGCCCGAGGACATGACGATCCAGGATTTTGGCGTCACCTATGACGATCTCGAGCCGCATTACGATGCGTTCGAATATCTGTGCGGCACCTCGGGCACGGCGGGCAACCTGCGCGGCCAGATCCAGGAAGGCGGCAATCCGTTCGAGGGACCGCGTTCCCGGCCCTACCCCACGCCGGCGCAAAAACAGCCGTTCAGCCACACGCTGTTCGGAAAGGCCGCGCGCGAACTCGGCTACAAGCCGTTTCCGCAACCCTCAGGCAATCTCTCGCAGGCCTACACCAATCCGCTTGGGATTCGCATGGGCCCATGCACCTATTGCGGATTTTGCGAGTGGTTCGGCTGCGGCAATTACTCCAAGGCCAGCCCGCAAACCACCATCCTGCCGCTGCTGATCCGCAAATCGAACTTTTCGTTCCGCGACAATTCGGAGGTTCTTCACATCAACCTTGACCGCTCCGGCAAGCACGCCACTGGCGTCACCTTTGTCGACACCGGCGGCGTTGAATGGGAGCAGCCGGCCGATCTCGTGATCCTCTCGGCCTACACGATGTTCAATGTCCAGCTTCTGCTGCACTCGAAGATCGGCACGCCCTATGACCCCGTCGCCAACAAGGGCGTGATCGGCCGCAACTTCACGCATCAGACCATCTCGACCGTCAACGGCTTTTTCGACAACAAGAAATTCAATTTCAACCCGTTCATCGCCTCGGGCGCGATCGGCATGTGCATCGACGAATTCAACGGCGACAATTTCGACCACGGCCCCCTCGGCTTCGTCGGGGGCGGCTATATGGGCCAGGTGCAGACCGGCGGCCGGCCGATCCAGTCGACCGGCGTCCCGCCGGGAACACCGAAATGGGGGGCGCAATGGAAGAGCGCGGTGCGCGACAACTATCTGTCACAGGTAAGGCCGGGCACCGGCGTGCACGGCAGCTTCTACAGCTACCGCGACGTCTATCTCGATCTCGATCCGACCTACAAGGACCGCTTCGGCCGGCCCTTGATGCGGATGACGATCGATTTCCACGACAACGAGATCAAGCAGAACGCCTTCCTGACCGACAAGTTTGCCGAGATCATCCGTGCCATGGGCGCGCATACGCTCGACAAGCAGTATCGCAAGGCACCGTATGACGCGACCGAGTACCAGACCACGCATCTGAACGGCGGCGCAATCATGGGGACCGACCCCGCCACGAGCGCACTCAATCGATACCTGCAAAGCTGGGACGTTTCGAACCTGTTCGTCACCGGCGCCAGCGCCTTCCCGCAAAACGCCGGCTACAACCCGACCGGCACGGTGGCGGCGCTGGCGTTCTGGGCGGCGACGGCGATCCGCGGCCAGTATCTGAAAAACCCGGGGCCGCTGGTCCATGCGTAAAGCCGCGATCCCCTTCGTTGTGTTTGGCGCGGCGGCGGCCTGGCTCGCCGGGGCATTGGGCACCGCCGCGGATCCGGACGGCCAGGCGTTCGATCGGATTGCAAAGGGCCGTTACCTCACGACCGTCGCCGACTGCTATGCCTGTCACACCGTGCTCGACGCCGGCAAGCCGTTCGCCGGCGGCCGTCCGATCGAGACGCCGTTCGGCATCATTACCTCGTCGAACATCACGCCCGATAACGAAACCGGCATTGGCGCCTGGAGCGACCAGCAGTTCGTCGACGCCGTCCGCCGGGGTGTTCGCCCGAACGGCAGCAGGCTCTACCCGGCGATGCCGTTTCCGGCCTACACCAAGATGACGCGCGACGACGTGTTGGCGATCCGCGCCTATCTGGCAACGGTCGAGCCGGTGCACCAGGCGGTCAAGGCCAACACGCTGCCGTTTCCGTTCGACATCCGCGAGGCGATGCGGCCCTGGGATGCGCTGTATTTCACCGAAGGTGAATTCCAGCCCGACAGCAGCCAGTCGGCGGACTGGAATCGTGGCGCCTATCTGGTCCAGGGCCCCGGTCATTGCACGGCCTGCCATACGCCGAAAACCTCCCTCGGCGGCGACAAGTCGGGCGACAACCTGCGCGGCTTCAACCTCCAGGGCTGGTTTGCGCCCGACATCACCGCAGATACCAGTCAGGGACTCGGCCAGTGGAGCGAGGCCGACATCACGGGCTATCTCAGGACCGGCCATAACCGGATGACGGCCGCAACCGGACCGATGGCCGAGGAAATCGTCAATTCCACTTCGCAATATAACGACAGCGATCTGCATGCGATCGCCACCTACCTGAAGTCGCTGCCGGCGCGGCAGGACAAGGCGCCGGCGCAAGCGGCGCAGCCGGTGATGGCGGCGGGCCAGGCCATCTATCGCGATCAATGCTCGGCCTGTCACGGTCTCGATGGACAGGGCGTGGCGATGCTGTTTCCGTCGCTGGCGCAATCTTCCCTCGCCCATGCCAGCGACCCCACCAGCGCCATCCGGCTGGTGCTGCGCGGCGGCCGAAGTGTGGCAACCAAAGCCGAACCGACCGCGCCGGGCATGCCGTCGTTCGGCTGGCAATTGAACGACGAACAGGTGGCGGCCGTGCTCACCTACATTCGAAATGCCTGGAAAACCGCCGCTGCGCCGGTTTCCGCCGACACGGTCGGCAAGGCCCGGGACCAGCTTCGCACCCGGTCCGATTAGGCTGGGCGAACGGTTCAAGGTTCTTGCCTAAACCGGCTGCAATTTCCTGCGCTGCCTTGCTTTTCCTTAAGGATTCGAAAGGGAGTCGGACGGCATTTTCCAGGACCGGCAGCCGCGCAGGGCTTTCTTACAATCGCTCTAAGGAGCGGCCTCATTTTGACTGCTGCGCTTGACCTGTCGGCCGCCGATTGAAAATACAGGGCATGATTGAAACCAGCGACGCTCGCCTGCAACTGCCGCTAGGCCTGGCCAAACGCGGCTATTGCGGCGTGATCCAGCACTTCGCCGCCGGCGATGCGGGCTCTGCGCTGTCGGCGATCGAGCTCGAAAGCCGGCTGATCGAACTCGGCTTCGTCGAGGGCGCCCGGGTCGAGGTGCTGCACGAAGGCGTGATCGGGCGCGATCCGATCGCGGTCCGGGTCGAGAACGTCACGATTGCGGTGCGCCGGCGCGAGGCCATGGCCATCATTGTCGCCTGAAGCAAGCGAACCTTAAGCCATGGAAGCTCCGTTGATGCATCTGGCTCTGGTGGGCACGCCGAACAGCGGCAAGACCTCGCTGTTCAATGCGCTGACCGGCAGCCGGCAAAAGGTCGCGAACTATCCGGGCGTTACCGTGGAGCGCAAGGAGGGTTCGTTCGTCACGCCGCTGGGACGCCAGGTGTCGGTGGTCGACCTGCCCGGCACCTACTCGCTGCGCGGTCGCAGTCCCGATGAAGAAATCACCCGCGACATCGTGCTCGGCCGCACGCCCGGCGAGGCACTGCCGGACCTCGTGCTCTGCGTCGCCGATTCCACCAATCTGCGGCTGACGATCCGGCTCGTGCTCGAACTCAAAAGCACCGGCCGGCCGCTGATGCTGGTGCTCAACATGTTCGACATCGCCACTCGCCGCGGCGTCACGGTGGACGTGGCACGGCTGTCCGAGGCGCTCGGCGTTCCCGTGGTGACATCGATCGCGGTGCGCAAGGGCGGTACCGCCGATCTGCTGCGCCGGACCGACGAGATCGCGCTGCAGACGCCAACGCCGCTTCAACAAAACCTCTGGCGACCGCTCACGATCGCCGAATTACGCGCCACCCAGCGTGAGGCCGATCGCATCATCGCGGCGACCGTCAGCCTGCCGGCACGGCCCGACTCCTGGACCGCGCGGATCGACGCCGTCGTGCTCCACCCGGTGGCCGGACTTGCGATCCTGGCGCTGATCCTGTTCGTGATGTTCCAGGCGGTATTCACCTGGGCGCAGCCGCTGATGGAGCTATTGTCGTCGGCCTTCGAAGCGCTCGGGCAACTGGTTCACGACACGCTGCCGGCGGGCATCCTGCAAAGCTTCCTTCAGAACGGCGTGATTTCCGGCGTCGGCAGCGTCATCGTATTCCTGCCGCAGATCGTCATCATCTTCCTGTTCATCCTGCTCCTGGAAGATTTCGGCTACATGGCGCGCGCGGCGTTCCTGATGGACCGCATCATGGGCGGCGCCGGCCTGCACGGCCGCGCCTTCATCCCGCTGCTGTCGAGTTTCGCCTGCGCGATCCCCGGCATCATGGCAACAAGGGTGATTGACAATCGCCGCGACCGGCTGACCACCATCCTGATCGCGCCGCTGATGACCTGTTCGGCGCGGATCCCGGTCTACACGCTGATCATTTCCGCCTTCATCCCCGACCAAACTGTATGGGGCTTCATCAATCTGCGAGGCCTTGTGATGTTCGGGCTCTATGCGGCCGGCATCGGAAGCGCGCTCGGCGTGTCGTTCCTGATCAAGTTCTTCATGTGGCGCGACTACGCGCCGGCGCCGTTCATGCTGGAATTGCCCGACTACAAGATGCCGCGCCCGAAAAGCATCGCCATCGGTGTCTACACCCGCGCCAAGATGTTCCTGCAGCGCGCCGGCACCACGATCTTCTCGATGATGGTGCTGATCTGGTTTCTGGCGTCGTTTCCGCTGCCGCCGGCCGGCGCGCAGGACCCCGCCATCAACTACAGCCTGGCGGCCATGATCGGCAAGGCGCTGGCGCCGTTGCTGGCCCCGCTCGGCTTCAACTGGCAGATCGCGGTGGCGCTGATCCCGGGCATGGCCGCGCGGGAAGTCGCGGTCGCAGCCCTTGGTACGGTGTACGCCATCGAGGGCGGCAAGGAAGCCGCCGAGCAGATCGGTCAGGTGCTTGCCACCAAATGGAGCCTCGCGACCGCGCTGTCGCTGCTCGCCTGGTACATCTTCGCGCCGCAATGCGCTTCCACGCTGGCGGTGATCCGCCGCGAGACCGGAAGCTGGAAATGGATGGCGATCACCTTCGCCTACATGCTGGCGCTGGCCTATGTGGCGAGCCTCGCGACCTACAACGTCGCCGTCGCGTTTGGCGCCGGATAAATTTCCCGCCGCGGCACACGCGTCACCCCTTGCGCGGAAGCCCGCAAATTTCTATGGAAGAGCGATCCGACCGGTAACCCCTCATGGAGGCTGAAATGGACATCGCAAGGCACATCGCTTCGCGTTCCCTGTCCATTTCGGAAGCCTGCCATGACCGCGTTCCTCACGCTGGATTCGATCTCCCTCGCCACCCCTGACGGCCGCCCGCTCTTCGACGGATTGACGCTTGCGCTGGGGCGCGAGCGGACCGGCATCGTCGGCCGCAACGGCTGCGGCAAATCCACCCTTCTGCGGCTGATCGCCGGCGAGGTCGAACCTGCCAGCGGCTCGGTTTTGCGCGCTGGCTCCGTCGGCATGCTGGCACAGCTGGCGGACGACAGCCTGACGGTCGCCGAGGCGCTGGGCGTTGCCGACGGTCTTGCCCGTCTGCGCCGGCTCGAAAGCGGCGAGGGTTCGCTGGATGACGCCACAGAGGCCGACTGGACGCTGGAAACGCGACTGGATGCGGCGCTGGTCGAAAGCGGCCTGCCCGCTCTGCCGAGGGAGCGCCGGCTCGCTTCGCTCAGCGGCGGCGAACGCACCCGCGTGGCGCTGGCGCGCCTCCTGATCGAGGCCCCGGACCTGCTGCTGCTGGACGAGCCGACCAACAATCTCGATGCCGATGGCCGAAAGGCCGTCGCCGAATTGCTCGAACGCTGGCGCGGCGGCGTGGTCGTCGCCAGCCACGACCGCGCATTGCTGGAGCGCGTCGACCGCATCGTCGAACTAACCGCCGTCGGCGTCACCATCTTCGGCGGCGCGTGGTCGGCATTTGCCGCAGCCCGCGATGCCGCGCGGGCGCGCGCCGAAACTGAACTCGACCGGGCCGCCGATGCCCTGCGCCATGCCGAGCGCGCCGTCCAGAAAGCCCGCGAGAAAAAGGCGCGTCGCGACAAGGCCGGCCGCGCCTGGCGCGCCAAGGGCATCGAAGACAAGATGTTCATGGACGCCGAAAAACAGCGCGCCGAAAATAGCGGCGCGCGCGAGGCCCACCTCGCCGGCCGCCTGATCGGCGATCGCGCCGAGGCCCTCGAAGAGGCGCGCGCCCACGTCGAGGTGCTGACGCCACTCGCGATCGAACTACCTAGAACCGCGCTGCGCGGCGGCCGCGAACTGATTGCCTTCGAGGAGGTCGCGATGGCATGGGATCATCGCCGCCTGTTCGGCCCGCTATCCTTTACGGTGCGCGGCCCGGAACGCATCGCCATCAACGGCGTCAACGGTTCCGGCAAGACCACGCTGCTTCGCCTGATCATGGGAGAACTCGAGCCCAGTACCGGAGAGATCTGCCGCCTCACCGATCGCATCGCCATGCTCGATCAGCATGTCGGCCTCCTCGATCCTTCGGCCAGCATCCTCGACAATCTGCGCCGCCTCAATCCGGATTTGTCCGACAACGAAGCGCGCACGACGCTGGCGCACTTCGCGTTCCGCAACAAGGCGGCGCTGCGGATCGTCGGCACGCTGAGCGGCGGCGAGCGTCTGCGTGCGGGACTGGCCTGCCTGTTCGCAAGGCCGCGGCCGCCCTTGCTCCTGCTGCTGGACGAGCCGACCAACCACCTCGACCTCACCTCGATCGAGGTGCTGGAGGCCGCGCTGTCGGGATTCGACGGCGCCGTGATGGCCGTGAGTCACGACCATGCGTTTTTGCACGCGATCAGAGCCGAACGCGAGATCAGACTCTAACGCATCTCCGGTTCAGTGGCCTCATCCTTCGAGACGTGCGCAAGAGCCGCTCTGCAGGATGAGTTCTAGACCTACATCTGTGGAGCGCGCGGCAACGCCGCGCGTCCCGAACCACGAGGCCAAGATACCGGACGATCAGTTGGCCGGGGTTCGTTCCAGAATGGCTCTGCGCAGCGTTCGCGACAGCGCTTCGACCGAATAGGGCTTCTGAATGAGTTCGAAGCCCTGATGGGGCGTTCTCCGCCAGCACGCTGCTGTAGCCGCTGGCCAGCCGGCACGCGACCAGCGGATGAGCGCTGACCGCGCGCAAAAGCCGGCAGCGCGCGATGACGCTGCCGGCTTTGTGCGTTGCTGCTTTTATTAGCCGTTGCCGAGCGGTACAGCGACGTAGTGAGAGGTGTCGCCGGAGCGAACCCTCATCAGGACGTTGTTCTTGTTGTCGGCGTGCGCTGTCTTGATCGCGTCACGCACGTCACCGGGGTTCGCCACGGATTTTCCCGCCACTTCGAGAATGACGTCGCCTTCCTTGAAGCCTCTTTCCGCGGCAGCGCTGTTCGGATCGACGCTGGTGACAACGACGCCATTTTTGCCGGCACCCGCAACTGAATCCGCGGGCGCGATCGTGAGGCCAAGCCGCGGGACGTCCGAACCATGCTCGGTATCGGCATTCGCCTCCTGCGTGGCAGGCAACTGACCCAACGTCAGATTGATGGCTTCGTCCTTGCCCTGATGCAGGACGTTGAGCTTGACCGCATCGCCGGGCGCGAGGCCGCCGATGGTGCGGGCGAGTTCGCGGGCGTCCTTGACGGTTTCGCCGTTGACCGACGTGATGACGTCGCCGGATTCGATACCGGCCTTGGCAGCGGGGCCGCTGGCTTGCGGTTCAGCGACCAGCGCGCCTTCCGCTTTCTTCAGACCGAGGCTATCGGCGATATCCTGGGTGACCGGCTGAATCTGGACGCCGATCCAGCCGCGGCTGACGGTGCCCTTGTCCTTGAGCTGGGCGATCACGTTCTTCACGGTTGGAGCCGGGATCGAGAAGGCGATGCCGACGCTGCCGCCCGACGGGGAGTAGATCGCGGTGTTCACGCCCACGACTTCTCCCTGCATATTGAAGGAAGGTCCACCCGAATTGCCCTTGTTGACGGGCGCGTCGATCTGGAGGAAATCGTCGTACGGGCCGTTGCCGATGTCGCGGCCGCTGGCCGAGACGATGCCGGCGGTGACGGTTCCACCGAGACCGAAGGGATTGCCGACTGCGAGCACCCAGTCGCCGATCCGCGGCTTGCCTGCTGCAAGTTTGGCGAATGGAAAGTCCGCGCCGCCCTCAACCTTGATGAGCGCGACATCGGTGCGGGCATCGGTGCCGATGACCTTTGCGGTATAGGTCTTGCCGGCATCGGTCGTCACCTCGACCTTGTCCGCGCCAGCGACAACGTGATTGTTCGTCACCGCATAGCCATCGGGCGAGATGAAGAAGCCCGAGCCCTGACCCATCATGACGCCATGACCACCGCGGTGATTTCGCATGCCGGGAGGCGTGCCTTCAGGGCCGCCAAACCGCCGGAAGAAACGTTCCATCGGCGGGCCCGACTGATCCGACTCATCGTTACCGCGGTCGCTCGCATCGGCCGCTTTGTCCTTCATCGTGACCTTGACTGAAATCACCGAGGGCTTCACGCGCTGCACGATATCGGCGAACCCGATCGGCTGTGCGACATTGCTGACATCATTATTGACCTGCGCATGCGCCGGACTTGCAAGAAGGCCGAAGCCGCCAGGCGAGGAATCGAAGCCGCAGACGGCAACGCCAAGACCGGCCACCACCGAAGCCATCAGCGCAATCCTGCGTGCGGAAAACAGCGAACGCCGGGCGCGCGGATGGAAGGGAACTGAAGAAGGATCAGATCGATGATCTGTCATACGGAAGTCTCCATGATTGAGGTGATAACGCGGCGGCTGGCGCCGATGACACCCAACATGCGACTTGCCGCGTTACGGCCCGCTGGCCAGCAAGTTAATGTTTCGCAACAAACGTCGCGGTCTTCGCCATAGACGTCCGATCGGGGGAAATGAAATGCGCTAGAACGCCGGCCGCTGCGGAGTTGCAACCGGCGGCGTCAGCACCAGCGGCGGGTGTGGCTTCGGCTTCGACGGCGGTCGCAGCAGGCCGGGAGCCGGGCGGATCTCGATCGGCGGCGGCAGGGGCGTTACCTGCTGGCTGACGACAGGTGCATTGGCAGGTGGCGGAGCCGCCGGCGGACGCGGGGCACTCACCGTTGGCTTCGGCTGAGGCCGGCGCGGATCGGTGCCCGGCATCGGCACCCCGGAGAAGGGTTGATCCGGGGGGACCGCCTCCGGCATTCCGGCCGGCGGTGTTGCCGCGGGGGGTGGAATCGACGCAGGCAAAGCCGGCGGCGGTTCTCCGCGCTCGATTGAATCCAGCCTTCGGGTTTCGCGATCGATCGCCCTCACCGCCAGCCATGACGACAGCGCCGCCACGTCGACGGTGCGATCGAGCGCATCCGGCGAGCCCACTGCGAACAATTGAATTTCCGGACGGCTGGTCGCCGATCCCGTCGTCGTCGACGCCAGATTGACGCGAATGTCGGCCTGGTCGGCGGGGATATCGTATCCACCAGACACGATCGCGCGTGCGCCATCGGCGTCGAGTGTGGTGGCATCGACGCGAAGCCGGCCATCCCTGATATTGAATGGAATTTGCGCCGACTTGACCGACAACGCGCCCGCTGACAGCACCGGCTCGACGATCTGCCGCAGCCTGTTGTCGTCGCTGGCCTGTCCGCTGTCGCTGGCGCGGATCGCCGTGTCGAAGGCGCGGGGATCGAGCCCGGCGACACGAGCGGATTCCAGCGTCAAGGTCCCGCTTCCGGACAACGCGCCGATCAGTGCCGAGGCGCTGCGGCCCTCGCTCGCCAGCGTCATCTGCATCGACGCACGGCCGGCGGGCAGTACGAGGCTGCGATAACGCAGCGCCGCGCCGTCGACGCCCGAGAATTGAACGCGCGCATTCAGCGCGATACCGTTCGTGCTTGGCCTGGCGTCGATCGTGGCGTTCGCCTCGCCGCCACCGATGTTGCCTTTGATGGCGTCAAAGGTCAGCGACTGGCCGTCGCTCTTGACGGTGCCGCTGACCGGGCGCAACTCGCCGCCGCCCGGAAGCGTGCCGCGCAACGCCTGAAATGCGATGCGGCCGCGCCAGCCCTTCAACAACCCCGAGCCGAGCGGCTGGGCGGCATCGTGCCCGGCCGCGCCGACAGCAAGCGCAAAGGCCGGCTTGAGATCGAGCGTGTCGAGTCCGAGTTCGCCCTCGACGTTTTTTTCATCGTCAAGGGTCAACGCCAGCCGGCCGCGCAGCCGCGAGCCCGCCATCGCGCCGTCCAGATCGTCCAAGGTCAGCTTGTTGCCGGACAGCGAGACACGCGACGACACGCTGACGTTCTGCGCCAGCGCATCGGCCGGCTTGAGATCGAACAGCGGCGCCAGATTGACACTGCGAACCTTCAGATTGACGCTGGCCCTGGGCTCGGACGCCCAGGGTTCCGCACTCCCCTGCGCTTCAGCGTCGAGGCCCGCCCCCGAGATCCGGGCCTTCAGCCGCAGCGGCGCCCGCCACATGCCCGTCGCCGATCCCTCAAACCGCGCCGGACCTTCGCCCGCCGCGATGGCGCGATCGAGCCCGAGCAAGGCAAGCAATGAACGGCCCTGCTCCGAAGATAAGTTGGTCTCAATGCCGAATTCACTGCGCCCGAGTGCATCGAAATCGATCTTGCGCAGCGCTGCGGCATCCGGCTTTGCCGTGATGGTGGCCGTGCCCTTGAGTTGCGGCGCGTCAAGGTCGAGCACCGCGCGCGCATTGGCGCGACCGGCGTGTTCGGAATTCCGGGTGAGATCGAGCGCGAGCCTCAAGTGCGCGGGGCCCGGAACCGCCGCCATCGAATTGAGCCGGGACGCCAGCGCCGGCGCCAGCGGCGCGATCAGGCCGGTGATCTGGCCCAGCGATGCGACGCTTGAATTCAGCGCCAGTTTGCCGGTTGCATTGACTCGGTCGAAACTTCCCGCCGCTTCCATCATCACGCCGGCAGGTCCGCCGATCTTCAGTTGGTCGAGCGAAATCGTGTTCGGACCGTAGCCGAGCTTCGCGACGAACGGGCGCAACTCCTGACCGGACGATATGGCGCTGCCGATATTCAGCGACAGCTGCGCCTCGTCCGGCCACTCCTCTTGCGGACCGGCCAGCGAACGCGCGAAGGCTGTAGCGGCATCGAGATCGAGACGTTCCGCCGTCAATTCGGCGTCGAAGCGGGAGCCGCCGCCTGCTGGCGGATTTGAAACCGCCATCCGGCCTTCGACGGCGCCGCCATCGATCTCGGCTTTCATGGCTTCGATGGCAACGCGACCAGGGGTCACACTGACGTCGCCGCTCAGCCGCAGCGGCTTTTGATTGCGATGGGTGATCTCGCTGCGGCCCTGCAACCACGCCAGCAGCGTATCCGGATCGGATGAGTCAACGCTGAGTGCTGTTTTGAAGCTTCCGGACGAAGCCACTGGGGTATTCATGCCGCTCAGGGAAATACTGGTGGCGCCGGGTGCGCGAAAATCCAGCCGGTCGATGCTCCAGGATCCGGCGTCGGCATGCAGATCGGCGGAAAGATTCTGCAACGGACGCCCGCCCAGCATGATCTGTTCGGCGCTGAATTCGATTTTGGCCGGAATCGGAGCCTGCGGAATGTCAGCGATAAGCGCGCGCAACCCCGGCAATAGCCGCAACGGCTCGCCGGCGTTATTGTCTTTGGCGACAAACTTGTCGGCGTCGAGCTGCCGCGCCGTGAGTGCGGCGTGGAGCTGCGGCGACGCGCCAAAGCGAATGTCGCCCAGTCCGGCAAATTTCAACGCGGTCTCTTCGGCGCCGTAGCTCGCCTCAAGCTGTTCGAGCCTTGCTGTGGCCGGGTCCGCCTTGACCTTGGCCGATATCCGCCAAGGCGTGATCGGGACATCCCCGTTGGACTTGGGGCCGGCGGGCACAGCCAGAACCAAGGCGCCGTCGAAGCGCGGGGCGCGTGCCTCGAACGAAAGCACGCCGTCGAGATCAGCGGACCACGGACGCATACCGGGATCGATGTTGAGATGCACGCGTGTGCCGGTGCCATCGGGGCTCTGACCGGATGAGACGCGGAACGGGTAGCGCGTACCTGACAGCACGAAGTTGCCGTCGCCGCGTACTGCGCCGGCGAGCGAGCGAACGTCGCCGCTGAAAGCGATATCGTTCAGCTCGAGCGTGCCGCGGCTTGCGGCGTCATGCAGCGCGATGCGGCCGGTCAGGTTCAGACGGTCGATCGAAAGCGTTCCCAGGTTGAACTTGCCGGTCGAAGCGGGCCAATCGATCCGCCCCTGGGAATCGAGGCCGAGATCGAGCGACATGCCGTTGATGGTGAGTTCGTCGGCACGCCATTCGCCGCGCATCAGCGAGCCCAGGCTGAATTCGACATCGAGCTTGTCGGCGCGAACCTTGCCGAGATCGTTGGGACCGCCGACCACCACCGAGCGCAGCCGCAGCGACGGCGTCGGCAGCAGCCGCGCGTCGAGTTCGCCGCCGACCCGCACCGGCGCGCCGACCACCCGCGTTGCCTCGGCCTCAAATTGCGGCCGGAACTGATTCCAGTCGATGAAGTACGGCCCGACCAGCGCCGCAAGCAGCGCGACGATGAAGGCAATCGCTAATCCGAGCAGCGTCGTCTGCACGGCGTCTCCCTTTGAGCAGGTGCCGGCGCGGCCTCCCGCGGCATGTATCCGGTCGCCAGGCAGCCCGCGGCTTCGCCCAGGAGACCCGAAACCGTCCAGCCGCCCGCCGCGCTGAGATCAACGCCGGAACAGGCCATATATAGAGCCAACTGTGGCGAAGTCACAGCGACGTGGCGCCACGCCCTCGTGAGGGTCCGTCACCAGCTTGCGGGCAGCCGTTTCAGGCCGCGCAGCACGAAGGTCGGTCGCCATTCCGGATTTTCGGCATCGTCGAGCCGCAGATCCGGCAGTCGGCGCAGCAGGCTCGCGATCGCGATCTCCGCCTCGATGCGCGCCAGCTGGGCGCCGAGGCAAAAGTGGATGCCCCCGCCGAACGACAGCGGACGCACATTGGGTCGGGTGATATCGAGGCGATCCGGACGGTCGGGATATACCGCCGGGTCACGATTGGCCGAACCCAGCAGGCAGAGCACGCCCTCGCCTTTCGGGATTTTCTTGCCACCGAGATCATCGATGTCTTCCAGCGCCACCCGGCCGGACATCTGTACCGAGGAGTCATAGCGCAGGAATTCCTCGATGGCATTGGTGATCAGCGCGGGATTGGCCTTCAGCAGCGCGAGCTGATCGGGATTGCGGTGCAGCGCCAACAGCCCGTTTCCGATCAGATTGACGGTGGTCTCGTGGCCGGCGCCGAACAGCAGAATGATATTGGCGGTCAGTTCCTCGTTGGAGAGCTTGCTGCCGTCTTCCTCGGCGTGCACCAGTTGCGTCGTCAAATCGTCGCCCGGGCTGCGTCTGCGCAGTTCGAAAAGCTGCTGGAAGTACATCTGCGCCATTGCATTGGCGGCATTGCCCTGCTCGATTTCGGCCGGCGACATCGGTACCGGCTCGAGAACGCGCCCGCCATCACGCGAGCTGGCGTAGAAAACCTCGCGATGCTCCTCGGGAATCCCGAGCATGTCGCAGATGATGGTGACCGGCAGCCGGAACGCGAAATCCTCGATCAGATCCATCTGCCCGTTCGGGGCGATGCGGTCGAGTGTTTCATCGACGATCTGCTGGATGCGCGGGCGCATGTCCTCGACCCGGCGCGCCGTGAACGCCTTCACCACGAGGCCGCGCAGTCGGGTGTGGTCGGGCGGATCCTGCTGCAGCATCCAGTGGCTCATGCTGCGAAAGACCGGCTCCTCCATGATCTGCGGTCCATAGCGCCGCTTCGTCCGCTCGACGTAATCCTTGCCGAAGCGCTTGTCGCGCAGCACCAGACTGGCTTCCGCGTGCCGGCTCGCGACAAACGAGCCAAGCGCCGTCTGGTGCATTGGATCGGTAGTTCGCAGCCGCTCGTAGTGGGGATAGGGATCGCGAATGAACTCCGGCGATAGCGGGTTGAAAAGCGGCTCGGTGGTAGCCGTCTGAACAAGCTCGTTCATGATGACCTCATTTGGTTGCCGCGCTGGAGCGCCCGAAGTTGAGTGCATTGGCCTGCTCAAAGGCCGGACCCGAGGTGGTTATCCAGGCACCCTGAAATTCGATACACTATTGTATCGAGTTGCATTTTGACCTAAAACAGGCCGATGTCAAGAGTCCGAACCAGACCGACCCGGGACGAAACCTGCGAAAAACTGTTCGAGGCGGCGGCGCGCGCCTTCGAGGAACAGGGAATCGGCGGCGCCAGCATCGAGGCCATTGCGGCTGCGGCCGGCTTCACGCGCGGGGCATTTTATTCGAATTTCAAGAGCAAGGACGAGTTGATCATCGCCATGATCGAGGACCATGTCGAGCAATCCATTCGACGCAATCTCGATCTTCTCGCCAGGCACAAGAACCTCGCGGATTTTATCGATGCGCTAAAGACCATGGACCGCAGCCGACAGGATCCGCTCGGTCGTTCTCCGCTTCTGCACATGGAGATGATCCTGTTTGTGGCACGCGCCGAAAAGCGCAGACCTGACCTTGCCAAGCGCCTGCGGGCCAGAAGAAAACTGATTGCGGATATCGTCGAGACCACGTCGACGAACAGCGGAAAGAACGGACCCCTGAACCCGGCATGGACCGCCGCGATTCTGCTGGCGCTGGAGGACGGCTTTCGTCTGCACCGTCTGATTGATCCGGAGACCACGTCAGCTGACAGCTTCCTGCGTGCCATCGGCGATCTGCAGAGAGCCATGGGAATTTCATCGGCCTGACGGAATTTTTCGTCCGAATACAGCCGCCACGGCGGACGAGTATTTGGCGGCGCTAATGCTGGCTCGACGACAATCCTGCCAGCGATCAGTCTGGCGACCGCGGTCTTCGTCGTGTTCAGCCGGCGCAATCCGCTGTGGCGATCGCGGCCGGCACCTGCGTCAGCATCGCAGCACGTTGCAGCACTTCATCCGTGACTGCAGGGCAAGCTAGCCGGTCCTCTGGATTTGCGTCCGGTGCAACTGGCCCGCGACTGCGCGGATTTTGCCGGGCGACGCCATCCAGATCGCGAATGCGGACAATGCGCAGACACCGATCCCGATGGCGAAGGCGAGCGTATAATCCCCCGTGAGGTCGTGCAGAACACCGGTGACGAGGGGGCCCGCCGCACCTCCGGCGAGCGCGGCAAGCATCACGCAGCCGAAAATACTGCCATAGTGCTTGCCCTGAAATATCTCGACCACTACCGCGCCCATGATCGAGGTCAGGCCGTAGCCCAGCGCGCCCTGCCCCAGCACCATGAGATAGACCAGCGGCAACGTCGGAAAATACTTAAGCGCGATCAGTGCCGCAAAGCAGATCGCAAAGCCGAAGCAACTCGCACTCCAGATCCATTCGCGCCCCACCCGATCGGAGATGTGTCCGAGCAGGATTTGGCCGGGAATACCGAGCAGGCTGACCACGCCAAGCGCCCAGACCGCGACGCTGGAGCTGAAGCCGATGTCGAGCAGGTATTTGGTCTGGTGGACCTGCACCGCGTACCAGATATACAGGCCGCCGAAATAGCCGAGCGATATCCACCAGAACCGCGCGGTGCGAAGCGCGCGCCGCAGGGTCCAGTCGATGCCGGCCCATACGGGATCGACGACATTCGATACCGGTCTGGTAGAGGCCGAGGGCGCGGCATCGCCATCGGGTTCGAGCCCGATGTCTTCAGGGCGCTTGCGCAGCAACAGGTTGATCGGCGCCAGCACCACCAGAACCACGATCCCCATCGCGGTGCAGGCGGTGCGCCAGCCGGTTTGCTCGATCATGTGCTGCACCCAGGGCAGCAGCGTCATGGAGCCCAAGCCGACGCCGGCGAAAGCAAGCCCCATGGCGAGGCCGCGCCGGCGATTGAACCAGTTCGGCAGAAACAGCGATTGACCGGAATAGCCGAGACAGATGCTGCCGGCGCCGACCAGCACGCCGATGGTCAGATACAGATGCCAGGGCTGCGTGGTCAGCGGCGCGAGCAACAAGCCACTCGCCATCAAAGCCACGCCGAGTTCCATCACCGTGCGCGGGCCGAAGCGGTCCATCATGCGGCCGATCAGCGGGCTGACCGCGGCGGAAACCAGAAAGCCGAACGAAAATGCACCGGCGGTGACGCCGCGCTCCCAACCGAACTCATCGATGATCGGCGGAAAGAACAGCGAAAACGCGGTGCGCGCATTGACGCCGATCGCCATGGTGACGAACGTCACCGCGATGATGATCCAGCCGTAAAAGAAGGGAAGCCGCATCAGAAGCCTTTTTGTGGAAGTGACGGGGATGTCGAATTCAGGTGGTTGCGCAAAACCGTTTGGCGGGAGCGTGTCTTTCGAGAACGATTCAGGCGTCCTTCGCAATTTTTACCGGCTCCTGGTCAGCACTCAAGGACGACGTTTCCAACGATCGGCATTGACGGCACCCATCGGGACCTTGCCATCGATAATCGCTTCGACCTGGCGAACGGTCTCGGACGACTGGCTTTCGATCGCCGGTGGCGTCAGCCCCCCGATGTGCGGCGTCGCAATGACATTCGGCAGCTTCGCCAGTTCGGGTGACGGCATTTGATCCAGCGCGCGGCCGACATCCATCGCCGCGCCGGCAATGCGGTTCTCACGCAGCGCCGCCATCAGCGCGGCTTCATCGACGAGGTTGCCGCGAGACAGATTGATGAAGAATGCGTGCGATCGCATGCGCGCCAACTCCGCCTGTCCGATCAGATTTTCCGTGCTTTCGTTGGCGATTGCGAGGCAAACCACATAATCGGACCGTTCCAGAAGGTCTTCGAGCGACAGATGTCTTATCCTGGCGTCGTTCACGCTCGCGAACGGATCGGCCACCAGAACCTCCATCCCGAGCGCGAGAGCGATCGGAGCGAGATAACGGCCGATGCTGCCGTAACCGATGATGCCGAGGCGGCTGCCGGCCAGTTGCCGCCCCATTACGACCTCCGGCGCCCGCCCCGAGTGGTAGTCCGCCGTGGCGCGCGAAATTCCACGCGACAGATCGACCATGAAGCCAAGCACAAGTTCCGCCACCGATGGCACGAAGCCGGGTTCGGCCCGCGTGACCAGCACACCCGCCGCGGAAGCGGCCGCGACATCGATGTTGCGGATATCGACCGCGCAGCGAACGAAGGCGCGCAGCTTTGGCAGCCGCGGAAAAATCTCACCCGGCCCCTGCGTCAGGCGGTCGGCGACGATGATATCGACATCGCGCGCGGCCTCGATCAGGCCGGCAGCGTCGAGGGCGTCATCGGCTTCATTGAGAACGACCTGGGCCAGGGCCTGGAGGCCTTTCAGACTGCGCTCGCCGTAATACTGGCGCCGGAACTGAGGCGTATGGGTCAGCAGAATTTTTGTGATCATATGGTCTCTCTCAACTGACGGCGGTCAGTAACCGAAGGCGCGCGGCAGCGCGGTGCTGATGGCCGGCACGAAGGCAATCACCAGCAGGCACAGCAACGGCAAGCCGAGATAGCCGATGATCGGCTTGACGGTTTGTTCGGGCACAACAAGCTCTCACCCAACGACCGGCGCGTGGCTGTCATGTCCAAAATAGGCGCGTTCGAGCCGCTGCGGCAGGTTGGCCTCGCTGGTCGGCGCTTCCATCACGATGTGGCCCTGCACCAGCGCGTAGACGCGGTCGGCGGCGGCCAGCGCCTTTTCCAGCAATTGCTCGACCAGCAGCACGGCCGTGCCCTTGCTGCGGAGCTGGGCGATGACGTTGAGCACGCGATCGACCAGTACCGGCGACAGGCCCGCTGAGGGTTCGTCGAGCATCAACAGCCGCGGCCGGCGCACCAGTCCCTGCGCCACCGTCAGCATTTGTTGCTGGCCGCCGGAGAGCGCGCCGCCGCGCTCGTGGCGCTTCTCGGCGATCTCCGGAAAGAACGCCAGCGCCTCCTCGACGCGGGCCGCGCGCTCGCCGCGTGGCAGGTCGTAGGCCGCCAGCAACAGGTTGTCGGTGACGGAAATCTGCGTGAACACGCGATGGCCTTCGATGACGTGCACGAGTCCGGCGCGCGCCGCCTCGCGCGGCGTGGCGTTAGTCATGTCGCGGCCGGCGAAGCGCACATGCCCGGCATTGACCGGCAGCAATCCCGACAGCGCGCGCAGCATGGTAGTCTTGCCGGCGCCGTTGGGGCCGAGCAGCGCCACCACCTCGCCCGGCGCTACCGTGAAATCGATGCCGTGCAGCACGCGGATCTTGTCGTAGCCGGACTGCAGCGCTTCGACCGTGAGCAGAAGTTCAGCCGCCGAGGTAAGCACTGACCACCTCCTTGTGGACGCGAATCTCGGCCGGCGTTCCCGCAGCCAGGATACGGCCGAGATTGAGCACGGTGACTTGGTCGCAGATGTCGAAAATCAGGTCGGCATGATGCTCCACCAGCAATACGCCGGTGCCGCGCCGGCTGATCGCCTTGATGAGAATCCCGAGGCGTTCGATCTCGTCGCTGGAGAGACCGGCGGCAGGCTCGTCGAGCAACAGGAAATCCGGCTCCAGCATCAGCGCCCGCGCGATCTCGATGAAACGCAACTCGCTGTGTTGCAGCCGGTCGGCACGGACCTCGGCCAGCGTTTCCAGTCCGACGACGTCGAGCAGCGCGCGGGCCTTGGCGGCGAGCCTGCGCTCGTCGCGCCGGTTGCGCGGCAGCGCCAGCAGCGCTTCGACGAAGGTTGCCTGGCCCTCGATGGTACCGCCGATCATGACGTTCTGCAGCACCGAGGCCTCGCCGATCACGCGCGGGGTCTGGAAGGTGCGGGCGATGCCGCTTGCCGCGCGCAGCGCCGGCCGGCCCGGCGGTAGCGCGTCGTCGCCCAACGTCATAGTGCCGGCCTTGGCGGCGTAGTAACCGGAAATCACGTTCAGGGTCGTGGTCTTGCCGCTGCCGTTGGGGCCGATCAGGCCATGAACCTGGCCCGGCCGGACGTCGAGATCGAGCCCGTCGATGGCGCGCACATTGCCGAAATTCAGCGCAATCCTGCGCAGGCTCAACGTCCGGTCACCCGCGCGCTTGCGGACGACATCGCCGAGCGCGGAGGGACGCGGTACGATGGCGCGGTTGCTCGCGAGCGGACGGCGGTTGCGAAAGTCCAGCAGTGCTGCGATGCCGCCGGGCATCACCAGCACGATCACCAAGAGCAGCACGGCGTAAAGGAACGTCGACCACGCCGCCAGCGGTGCGGCGATCTCCGGCAGGATGGTCAATATGATGGTGCCGAGCATCGGGCCCAGGATCGAGCCGCGTCCGCCGATCAGGATCGCGATGAAGAACAGGATCGACAGATCGAAGGTAAAAGCGTCCGGCGTGATGTAGGTCTGCAGGCTCGCGAACAGGCCGCCGGCGATCGCCGCCAGCGCGCCGGCCAGCAGGAAGATCGCAATCAGCATGCGTGGCTTGGAAATGCCGGTGGCTTCGGCCGCGACTTCGGCGTCGCGGACCGCGATCAGGGCGCGGCCGAACCGGCTATGGGCGACATTGGCGCTCATCCAGGTGCAGAAGGCGGCGAAGCCGATACAGAGATAGTAATAGCCCCATGCGGTATTGAACGGCGCTGGAAATTCCGGGCCGGATATGCCGATGCCGCCGCCGGTGACGCTCTGCCAGGCCAGCGCGATCTGGGTGACAATGGTGGCGAAGCCAAGCGTCGACATCGCGAAATAGAACGTGCGCAATCGCAACGCCGGCAGGCCGACGATGACGCCGAACACCGCGCCCACACAGCCCGCGATCGGCAATGCCGCGAATACCGGCAGCGCCGGCATCACATTGCCGGCCACCAGCACGCTGGTGGTGTAGGCGCCGAGCGTCAGCAGCGCGACATAGCCGATCGCCAGATGTCCGGCGAAACCGACGATCAAATTGAGTCCGGAGACCAGCACCCAGTAGATCGCCGCCCGTGTCCCGATCAGCGCCCAGTAGTCGTTGCTGACGAACGGCAGCACCATCGCGACCGCGAGGATCCCGAGAAACGGCGCCAGTTGCGGCAGCACCGCGCGATAGGCGCGGGGTTCGCTGCGTGCCGGGGTTGCGGTGACCGAGGTCATCACACCCTCCGCGCCGTGGCCGAGCCGAACAGGCCTTGCGGCGCCGCCAGCAGGACCACGATGAACAGCGTGAACACGGCCACCGACGAGAAGATGCCGCCGACCAGGAAGTTAGCCGCCTGCTGGAACAGGCCGAGCGCCAGCCCGCCGATGATGGCGCCGCGGTTGTTGCCGAGCCCGCCGAGCGCCACCGGCACGAAGCCGTAGAAATTCAGCAGCGCACCATTGGCGAAGAACGCCAGCAGCAACTCGCCGCCGGAAAATCCGGCAACCCCGCCGATCACCCCGGCGAGCGCGTAACTGGCGATGCGCAGATTGCGCTCGGGCAGGCCCAGCGCGCGGGCGGCGAAATTGTCCTCCGCGATCGCCAGGAACGCGCGGCCGACCAGCGTGCGGCGATAGAGATATTCGAGGCCGGTGATGGTGACCGCGCAGGCGGCGACCGGCAGCCAGAATTTTTCATCGAGGACCCCGCTGCCCCACCCGATCAGCCTGGGAAACGGCTGCGGCTCGGTGCCCCATTTGATCGCCGCCACCTGTTGGATCATCAGCGCTAGCGCCAGCGTGGACAGCACATAGAGGTGTTGGTCGAGGTTTTTCAGCACCGGCCGCACCGCGACGAATTCGGTGATGACCCCGATCACAGCGCAGCCGAACAACGTCAGCAGCAAACCGGCCCATATCGGCATGCCCAGCTTCAGTATGAACATCGAGCCGAACACGCCGCCGAGCATGGCAAGCTGGCCGGAGGTGAAGCTCATCACCCGCGAGGTCGAGAACATCGTGTTGTAGGTGACGCCGACGAGTGCGTAGATCGCGCCCGCCGCCAATCCCGATGCGAGAATAGAGGCGAGCATCTGCCCTGCCCTCTGCCGCGGTCAGCTGTAACCGGGGGCCAGCGCGAAGGTGCCGTTCTTGGCGGTCGAGGCCTCCGACATCACGATCTCGTCGGTCGGATAACCATTGTGCTGGGTCGGCGTGAACGTGTAGTCCCCGAAATAGCCGGGATATTTCGACAGCGAATTCAAATAGGCGATAATGCCGGGGCCGTCGGTCGATCCGCTGGTTTCGACACCCTTGGCGAACAACTCGATGGCGTCGATGCCGCCGGCGATCCACCACAACAGGGTATCGTTGAGCGCGACGTTGGCCTTGGTGAGGCGGTCGACCAGGTCCTTGGTCTTCGGAGGCAGCTTGCCCGCGCCATCGTAGCTGACGCTCTTGTAGCCGACGGCGTAGACTTTTTTCCAGTTGGCGGGCTTCTCGACCAGCCCGGCGATTTCGCCTGACGCCAGCGAGGGATGACCGACAAAGGCCACATCCCAGTTCATGGCGGCGCGGGTGTTGAACATCCGCGCTTCCATGCCTGTCGTGACGCTCCACACCACGATCACCTCGGCGCCGGCATTTTTGGCGCGCAGCATGTCCGGCGTCATGTCGGGCTGGGTCGCATCGATGTTGGCCTGATAGACCACGTCGGCGCCGTCCTTCTTGAACGCCGCCACCGACGCGCCCAGCGCGGTCACGCCGTAGCCCGTGGTATCGCCGATCACGGCGATCTTCTTCACCTTGAGGATATTGAGGCAATAGCTGCGGACGGCATCGTCCCACTGGCTGTTCGAGGGCGCCATGCGAAAGGCATTGGGAAATTTGGCGGGGTCGATCAGGCTTTCGACGACGCAGGGATGAATGTTCGGCATCTTGGCGCGCGCCATGATCGGCGTGGTAGCGAGCGCCTCGCCCGAATTGACCGGCCCCCACAGCGCGTGAACCTTGGCCTGGCTGATCAATTCCTGCGTCGCGTTGACCGCCTTGGTCGGATCGCCCTGGGTATCGCGGGTGATGACCTCGATCTTGCGGCCCTTGACACCCCCGGCGGCGTTGATGGCGTCGACCGCAAAGATCACGCCGCGATTGAAGCCGATGGTGGGTGCGGAACTCGGACCGGTCATTGCGGCGAGCCAGCCGATCTTGATCGGCTCCGACTGGGCGATGGCGGGCTTTGGAAACGGCAGGGCCGCGGCGCCCAATGCTCCGGCGCTGCCCAGCAAAACCTTACGACGCGAAATCGCCATGTATTCCTCCCCGATACTATTTTTCAGGCGCCCGTCATTGCCGTGGGCGCTCTGGTTTGGTCCGCCAAATTTGAGCCTGATGTGGACGTCTTGTCCAGAGCTTCCGGTTGGAAGATACGAGATTGCAGCAAAGGGAGCGCCGATTTCGTGGAATAATGAAGGTCTGCTGGCGCGCCTGAACGACCCGATGGGAGACGACACCTGCGCCCCGTGATACCAGCGAAATGTCCGCGACTTCCCGCTTGGTGTCCTAACGAACTGGAGAAACAGGCCGATGAATAAATTTGTGGTGGTCTTGTTCTGCGCGCTTTCCGGGCCGGCGGCCCTGGCCGCAGCCGAGAATCTGATTGAGCCGGGACAGTGGAAAATAACCTCGAAAAATGTCGTGAACGGCGCGACCATGCCACCGCAGGTGAAGGCGCGTTGCCTCAGCCCTGAACAGGCCGGCGACGTCGCCAAGACCTTTGGCCCCGCGACCAACACCGTTAATTCGACCTGTGAACGCACGGAATACGAAGCGACCGGCCGAACGCTGAAATGGCACCTGCAGTGCAAGGGGCAAATGGGTATGGATGTCTCCGGCAATTTCAATTTCGACAGTGCGTCGCACTACACAGCCACCATCACCACCAAGGCCTGGATGGCGGGCATGTTGACCAACGATGTGAAAACGGAATTGGAAGCCGAGCGCGTCAGCGAGTGCCAGCCGTGACCGAAGGACGACACAGCGACCTCCCCTAACGCCGGTTCGAGCGAGCCGCGATTGAGGGTGACCCGTACGGCTCCTATGGCTTCCGGGAAACCCCGCCGGCTGCTATCGTCCCCCACAAGAACAACAACAGGGGGGATATTTGAATGACGTCGCCGATCGTTCGCGCCACCAGCCGCCGCCGTTTTCTGCAACACCTCGCGGCAAGTCCGCTGTTCGCCTCAGGCACGCTTTCGGCTTACGGCGCCGAGGCACCCTCCAAATGGCCCGATCCGATGATCTGGGCGCCGGCAGGCGGCGGCGAACTGATCGACCGCCCGAAGGACGCCATCAACGTGTTCGACTTCGAGCCGGTGGCGCGCAAGAACGTGCCGCCGGCGCATTTCGGCTACATGGCGTCCGGCCTGGACGACGAAGTCACGCTGCGCGCCAACCGCGAGGGCTTCCTGAAATTCCAGCTGATGCCACATCGTCTCAATGACGTGTCCAAGGTCGACACCAGCGTGGAGCTTTTCGGCACCCGCTACGATTCGCCGATCTTCGTGTGTCCGACCGGTGGCAACCAGTTTTTTCATCCCGACGGCGAGGTTGCCGTCGCCAAGGCCGCGCGCGCCGGCAACCATTTGCAGATCCTGTCGACATCCTCGAACTATTCCGTCGAAGACGTCACCGAGGCGCGCGGGGCGCCGATCTGGTTCCAGCTCTATGCGTCGCCGCGCTGGGAGGTTGCGCAGGCGCTGATCAAGCGGGCCGACGCCGCCGGCTGTCCGGTTCTGGTGGTGACCGTCGACCGGATCGCGGGCCGCAATCAGGAAACCCTGTTCCGGCTGATGCGCACCGATACGCGCGAATGTTCGGCCTGTCACGATCGCGGCAGCTTCGCGGCGCGCTCGGTGCGCCGGCACAATTACGACGGCATCGATCTCTCCGGCATGCCCGCGGGCGGTGAGTCCTCCAACTTGTCCTGGGATACTTTCAAGCGAATGCGGGACATCACGCGCATGAAGATCGTGCTCAAGGGCATCGTAACCCCCGATGACGCCGAGTTGGCGGTGCAGAACGGGATCGATGGAATTCTGGTTTCCAACCACGGTGGCCGCGGCGAGGACAATGGCCGCTCCACCATCGACGCGCTGCCGGACATCATCGCGGCAGTGAAGGGACGAATGCCCGTGATCGTCGACAGCGGATTCCGCCGCGGTACCGACGCGGTCAAGGCGCTCGCGATCGGCGCGCAGGCGGTCGGAATCGGCCGGCCCTATCTGTGGGGACTGGGTGCCTTCGGCCAGGAAGGCGTCGAACGGGTGCTCGAGATCGTGCGCACCGAAACGCGGGCGGCGATGCAGCAATGCGGCGCGCGCTCGGTGAGGGAGCTCAATCCGAGCTTTGTGCGCCGGGCAACCTAGAAATCGTCGGGTCCGCTGTTTGTTTTAACCGACGCAAACCGGTCAGGCTTGTCGAAGCCCGCATTTTCGCTACCATCCGACTCAATAGAAGAACAAGGCGCCAGGGAGAGTTGAAATGCCGGGTCGTGCGTTGATAGCCGTAGCGGTTCTGGCCGCACTTGCCGCTTCCAGCTCCATCGCTGCGGTGCAAGACACGCCGAAACTCGATTACGACTATTTCAAAACCCGGGTCGAACCGATCTTTCTGAGCAAGCGGCCTGACCATGCCCGCTGCTACGTCTGTCATGTCGAGAGCAACAACGCATTCCACCTGGAGCGGCTAGCGGCGGGTGCGCAGAGCTGGACCGAGGAACAATCACGCCGCAACTTCGAGATGATCTCGATCCTGGTCAATCCCGGCGATCCCGATACCAGCCGGCTGCTGCTGCATCCGCTGGCCCCCGAAGGCGGCGGCGATGTGTTTCACTCCGGTGGACGGCAGTTTTCATCGAAGCGCGATCCGGCCTGGCGCGCGCTGGCCGCCTGGGTCAATGGAGCGACGCTCGCTTCCCCGAAGAAGTAGCGGCGGAGTCCGGTCGGTCCGGAATCACCAGCGTGTTGATGCGCTTGGGCACCTCGCCGACCGGGACCACCGCGACCAGCTTCCTGGATTGGGTGTCGATCGCCGAGACCGAGCGCAGGCCGGCGTTGGAAATGTAGACCGTCTTGCTGTCAGGCGTGAACGTCACCCAATTGGCGACCGCCGAAATCGCGCCGTGCCCCGGCAGTTTCAGCGACGGAAGGGCGACTTCGCCTAAAAGCGAGAGATCGGCAAGCGAATAGACATACACCGCGTTATTGGGGATGCTGGTCACCCACAGCGTCTTGCCGTCGGGCGCCACGCCGATGCCGTGCGAGGGCGCGTCGGAGCGGCCGCCATCGGTCTCGAAGTCGGCCCTGGCCGCGGGCAGAAGGATCCGCGCCACTTCCTTGCGGGCGGCGAAATCAATCACGGCGAAGCCGTTGACGTCGGACAATTGCACGAAGATTCGTTTGGTCGCGTCGTCGGGGCCGGCCTCGATCGCCATCGGACGAATGCCCTTGTCGAGCTTGACCTCCCACGCCGGTTGCTCGGTCGCAAGATCGATGACACTGACAATTCTGGTTCGGATCGAACCGGTGACGGCGTATTTGCTGTCAGGAGTCACATAGACGTTATGCAGCCGGCCGTTGACCGGCACGCTTTTGGTCCGCTCCAGCGTGACGGGATCGATGATATCGAGCGCACCGGGGTCGCGGGCGATACCGACCACGATGCGGCCGTCCCTGGCCACCGCGATGTTGTTGGGATGCGCGCTCAGCCCCACCCTCTTGAGGAGCTTGCCGGACTTGCGGTCGAACACATCGAGCGTCGAATAGACTTCGTCGCTGACATAGACCCTGGCGCCGTCGGGAGAGAAGGCGATTCCGTGCGCGCCCTCGATACCCCTGATCTGCTGGACCACCTTGTTGGTCGCGGGATCGATGACATGGATGCTGTCCCCGGCGCTGTTGGTGATGTAGATGCGGGCGGTGCCCGCCCAGGCCGGAATTGGCGCAAGCACCAGCAACAGCCACGCACAGTGTAAGAGGCGGAAGGGCTTCATGGGCGTCGAGCTCCCGTTCTGGTTTTATCGGAGCCTACGCAGCAATTGGCCGTGCGGCAAGCTGGCAATGGCGGCCCAAACGCCGATCGCGGTCACTTGTTCTCGGAAAACCTACCTCACGCAGCACCTTATGATCCTCTTGCGGCTGGGGAGCGCCAAACAGCGCCTCCGTGCCCGCGAGGTTCATCGCCGCAGCACCGGATGGTCGCTCAGCACCTCTTCTCTGATCGACACCGTCTGGATCGCGCGAAACAGGATCCGCGCCGTCTTCAAATTGTCAGCCGTCACGCACAGGTCCACGATCTGGCGTACCGAAGCATCGCGCAACAGATCGTCGGAAATCTTGACGGCGATTTCCATGGCGGCCCTGGTGGCGCGCTCATAGCGTTCGGGCTCGTTCGCGTGATCGCGGCGGCCGGAGCCCCCTACGCTTTCAGGGCTGTTGGCGGCGGAACGGCAGATCTCGCGTATTCTGTGGGCCGCTTCGAGGTCGCCAATCGGCCACTGAATATCTTCATCCCAAATTTCCTGGCGCTGGTGCTTGCGCTTGGTGAACCACCACATCGGCAAACCCTTAAAACAGGGAAGCATAGATGGCCGCAGGGCAATTTCAATCGTCAATCCGCCGCAGGACCGGGCGTTTCTCCAGCCGGGCCGCCGATGCACTCCCCGGTTGTCGCGGCGATCCAGTCGGACAGTGTGTTTATGACCTCGCTCATGGCGTCGCGGTCGGTCCTTCCGGAACGCGCCAGGACATGAAAGGAATGGTCGCCCTCCCGCACAAGGTGCAGCGTCGCCGCTGCGCCGAGCCGTTTCACGACGGATTCGAGCAGCGGCAGTTCCGCGAGCTTGTCGCGGGTGCCTTGTACGAACAGCAAGGGAATATGGACATCCGAAAGGTGCTTTGCCCGCGCCTCAGACGGCTTGCCCGCCGGATGCAGCGGAAAGCTCAGGAACGCAAGACCATGGACGCCGGCCAATGGCGTGATGGCTTGCGCTTGCGAGGTCATGCGGCCGCCGAAAGATTTGCCGCCGGCGAAAAGAGGTAGCCCCGGACAGCTTCGCGCGGCTTCCGCCACGGCGGCGCGCACCGCGGCATGCGCGATCACAGGCGGATCCGGGCGCCTGCTGGCTTTTTCCATATAGGGAAACTGATAGCGCAAGGTCGCGATGCCGCGGTCGCAAAGCCCGGCCGCGACCGTCTCCATGAAGGCATGGGTCATCCCCGCGCCGGCGCCATGGGCAAAGACAAAGCACGCTCGCGCCGATAACGGCCGCAGCAACAACGCGGAGACGGCGTCCGCGCCATCGACCTCGATTTTCAGTTGCTGCGGGCTGACGGTATTCATCACGCTTCAGTTGATCGCGAAACCGGCATCCGGCGCAAGACCGAAAATCCGCGTCTCTATTTGCCGGTATATTTCAAGATCCAAAGCCCCTGGTTTTTGTGGGTGACATAGATAAAGCCCCTGGTATCGACCAGCACGTCCTCGCTCTGGGCGACCAGTTTGCCTTTCGGAAACACGCCATAACGATGGGTCGGATCGGGCGGCAGGAAGTATCCGACTTCACGCGGCGCGGTCGGCGTACTGGTGTCGTAGATCCGCAAGCCGGCATTGAAGTAGGTGAGATAGACCAGATCGCCCTGCGGCTGCACGAACGGATTGTGCAGCAGCGTATTCTGGTTGTGCGGCCCAAATCTTCCGCCGCGCTCGCAGAAGCTTTTGATCGGCCAGTCCGACGGCGGCAACGGCAACGGAAACAGCGCCATCAGCCGCGGCTTGGCGGGGTCGCTGATATCGACGATCGACGCATTCTGTAACGCTTCTTTGCAGTCCTCCTGGATCGCCTCGGAGTTGATGAAGGCGAGCCCTCGTGCCGGCACTGGAATCACCGTGTGCACGCCGATGCTGGAGGCGAACGGCGGAGACATCGAGAGCTGTCCGATCTTTTTCGGGTGCGCGACGTCGGCGATGTCGAGAATGATCATGCCCGCGCCGCCATAGGGCAGATACGCGGTATTGCCGACGATGAAGGCGGGGCCATGCAGCATGGTGCCGGGAGGCGCGGCGGGCGTTTCGCCGTCTTTCTGGCCGGGCACCCACCACCTTCCGGCTTCCACGGGATGCGCGGGGTCGCTGATATCGACGATGACGTAAATGTTGCCCTTGTATCCCGGCATGATGGCCGAGAGATGCATATACTTGCCGCCCTGATAGCCATTGCGGTGAGTGCCGAGCGAGCCGGTCTTGTACTGGCCGAGCTTTTGCGGATTGAGCGGGTCCTTCAGATCCCAGATCAGCACACCCTCGTCGAACGGCTTGTTCGGATCGCCGCCCCAGCCCGGCGATATCCTGGCCAGCGCGGTGATCATCTTGCCGTCGGCAATCTCCATCTGATCGGTCGCGGTATTGTCGGGCCCCTGGATTTCCTTGACCACTTTCGGGTCAGCCGGATCGGTGACATCGACGATCTCCCAGCCCTCGTTCCACAGCATGCCGATGTAGAGATACCAGCGTTCGCCGACCTTCTGGATCGACATCTTGAAGCCCGGCTTGTCGTTGAGATTGCTGTAGCCGACGGCCTCGACGTTCTGACCGACTGCGCCGGGGGGAATGGGGTCTGCCCGCGTCTGCGTCGCCGACGCCAAACAAAGAAAAGCGGCCGTCACGACTGCCGCCGGATGCATCGGTCTCATCACACGCCCCCCAATCGATCTTGTTTTGTTGGAGCGCAGCCTCCTCCAGTTTGCGCAGCGTCGCAATCGCCATGAAATCATGGGAGTGCTGCGTGACGCGCGCACGGCTCGCGCGAGGAATCGTTGGCCTTCACTTGAACGGCCGCGAGGCGCCGGTTACGCTCACGCCAACAAGTCCGGGGAAGCGAACATGAAGCAGATCAGGATCGGCGACATTACCATCGACGCGGTGATCGAACGCGAAGGCCCGTGGCGCCGACCGCAGGACTTCTTCCCGGCCTATGACGAGGCCCTCTTCAAGGGTCACCTGCCCTCCATGGAGCCGGAGGTGTTCGATGTGGCGCTGGGGATGATCGTCATCACCTACCAGACCTTCGTGGTCCGGACGCCGCATCATACGATCCTGGTGGACACCTGCACCGGCGAGCACAAGGGCCATCCGCCGCCATTCGATTTTCCCGGCAAGGAGCGCTGGCGGAACGAGTTGTTCGCGCTCGGCATCGGCTTCGACCAGGTCGACTATGTGTTCTGCACCCATCTGCATATCGACCACACCGGCTGGAACACCACGCTGCGCGACGGGCGCTGGGTGCCGACATTCCCGAATGCGAAATACGTCTTTCACAAAGGGGAATATGCGGTCTGGGAAGCGGAGCACGCGAAAGGCGCCAATCCGCCCGGCACGGTATTCCGCGACAACTGCCTGCCGATCGTGGAAGCCGGCCAGGCGCTGCTGGTCGACGACGACTACGCGCTGGACGACACCATCACACTGACGCCGACCCCGGGGCACTCGCCGTGCCATTGCTGCGTCAACATTTTTTCGCGCGGGCAGCGCGCGGTGGTGACCGGGGACATGATGCACCATGTGATCCAGTGCCGGGAGCCCGACTGGTCGGCCAAACCGGACTGGGATGCGAAGCAATCGGCGATATCGCGCCGGAAGTTTTTGTCCTCCGTTGCGGAAACCGATACGCTGATTCTGCCGATTCATTTCCCGACGCCGACGGCGGGGTTTGTGACGGCGGATGCGGATCGGTTCAACTACCGATTCAAGCGGGAGTGAACTGCCCGTTTTTCTGAAAACCTGGAACGCGCTCTGCGCCGGCGATCCCTCGACATCGTCTCATGTTCACAAGTGCGGCAAACGCGTCAAGCGCGACAATAATACTCGACGGTAAGGCCGTTGGGTTGTTTGATGCTCCCAAATGGTGCTCGTCGACGCGAGCCCCAATCGCAAGAATGCCGTACACGGCATCATCGAAGGGAGGCGCAAAATGACCGCAACACGGCGTGAGTTCTTGGGTGTGGGAGCCTCCGCGGCGCTCGGACTCCTGCCATTGGGCGAAACAACGCCCGTGGCCGCGCAAACTGCGGCCGGCGGCGGAATTTCGGCGCGGCCGACATGGGACGATGGGGAACTCGCTCACCTTCTTCCGACCAGCAGTCACGACCGGATTCTCGTCAAGGCGTCGTTCAAGAAGCCCCTCGAAGCGGCGCCGATTCTGCGGGTCGGCGATCAGCGCGTGGTGGGAGAGCGTTCGGATACGCGCGGGTCATTCTGGCAATTCAACGCCGCCGATCTGAAGCCTGGAACGCCTTATCAGCTGTCGCTGGTGAGTTCCGATGGACGCGTGCTCTCGCAGCCATGGACCCTCGCGACGATGCCGGCACCCGACGACATGCCGGCGAAGCTGCGATTGCTGGTGTATTCCTGCGCCGGCGGCCACGATATCTTCAAGCTGTCGCACACTGGTGTGGAGTTCGTGCCAACAGCGGTCCGGCAAAAGTTGCTTCAGCGGGCACTCTCGTATGTCCCGGACGCACTGATTGCCAACGGCGATCAGGTCTACTGGGATCTGCTGGCGCCGAAAGCATCGCCCCGGCTCGGAGCGTCCAAGGCCGCACTGGAATATGCCCGCTTCGATCGCAGCGCGCCCATTCTCGGCGGAGCCAACGAGACGGCGTTGCTTCGCGCGGCCGGCGAGCAGATCAGCCCGCTCTACGGCACGCTCTGCCGTTCGACGCCGGTATTTTTCCTGCAGGACGACCACGACCATTTCGAC
This sequence comes from Bradyrhizobium erythrophlei, assembly GCF_900129425.1. Classification (NCBI taxonomy): domain Bacteria; kingdom Pseudomonadati; phylum Pseudomonadota; class Alphaproteobacteria; order Hyphomicrobiales; family Nitrobacteraceae; genus Bradyrhizobium; species Bradyrhizobium erythrophlei. The sequence goes on from NZ_LT670817.1 coordinate 6,649,770, forward strand.
AACGACGAAGCGACCGACGAGATCGTGACGTTTCCGCCCGACAATTTCATGCTGCAGGCCGCCCGCGCGACCCAGCGGCTGTGGTATCCCGAGTTCCTTCCCGATCCCAATCGATCGCCCGGGCTTCCCGGCTCCGACTATCCGGATCAACCGGCGTCGCGGCCGTCGGGCCTTTCGGAAAGTTTCGGCACCCTGCGCTATGGCCGCCTGGCCGAGGTTCTTCTCTATGACGTGAGGCGGACCGTCACGCTGGCCGGACCGTCGGGTGTCTTTGTCGCGCCCAACGTCGAAGCCTGGTTGAAGGCCCGGGCGGCGGCCAGGGAAGTCGTCCATCTCGTCAATGTGCCATCGAACCCGCCGGGATGGAGCGCCGGCAAGTGGGGCGAATGGTACCCCGACATGCTCGGTCCCGATGGCAGGCTTTCCGAGGCCAAGCCAAAACCGTATTGGCAGCGAGGCTGGCTCTCGCAGCATGATCGGCTGATGCAGGCGCTCTCGGAAATGCCGGGACGGATCCCGCTTGTGGTCAGCGGCGATTTACACGCCACCGCGGAGGGACGAATGATGCGGAGCGGTCAGCTCGACTTCTCGCGAAATCCCGTGATCACCGTTCTGCCGGGCACTATGGGCACCAGCACCGGCGGCTGGGCGTCGGAATTCCGTGGCGTCGGCCCGCAGCCGCCGCAACATCTCGACATGCAGGAAACCGTCAAGCCAATCGAGGAGAACGGCTTTCTGCTGATGGACTTCACGCCTGAGACGATCACGCTGCGCTATTTCAAGTGGAATCAAAAGACCCAGCCGGTCAGCGACATCGAGACGCTGGAGCCGTTCCACACCACTGAATTAAAGCGCGCCTGACGCTTGGCTATCGGCGGCGCGCCGCATGGCAGTCAGCGTGCCGCCGACCACCACGATCGAGAGCACGGCCGCGGCGATGATGTAATAGGCCGGCACCAGCTTGCTCCCGGTCGCCGCGATCAGCCAGGTCACCGTCAGCGGCGCAAATCCGCCGAATACGGTGACGCCGACATTGTAGGCGATCGCCATGCCGGTGGAGCGGACCTCGACCGGAAACAGGCCCGCGAGCATCCCGGGACCGGGGCCCTGCAGCAGGCCGAACACGGTCAGCACCACGAACTGCGCCAGGAACAACCGGCCGAACCCGGGCGCGGCCAGCACATAGGCGAAGAACGGATAGGAGATCAACGCGGAGATCGCGGTGAACAGGAAGAACATCCGATAGGGACCGTATTGGTCCGCAAGCCAGCCGCCCAGCATGCAGGTGCCGATGCCGAGCGCGGACGTGACGAGGACGCCGAGCAAGCCTTGCCATAGCGGCAGGTGCAGTTGCTCGACCACATAGGTCGGCAGATAGGTGTTCCAGATATAGGTCAGCGAGGTACCGATGATGATGAGGCCGATGGCACAGATCAACGGCTGCCAGTGGCGTTGCAGCACGTCGCGTACCGGCGCGCGGGCCACATCCGGCGCATGCTCGCGGAGCTTCCGATATTCCGGCGATTCCCCGAGGCGATATCGCACGTAGAAGCCGAACGGCCCGATCAGCGAACCGATCAGGAACGGGATGCGCCATGCGCCCGCCTGCACCGTCGCGGCCGGCAACGTCAGCAACACCGAGAGCCCGATGCTCGTTGCCAGCACGCGCCCCAACGCCTGGGAAGACATCTGAAAGCTGCCGAACGTCATCCGCCGGTTCGGCGGCGCGTATTCCACCAGCAGCGCGGTGGCGCTGGCGAATTCACCGCCGATCGAAATCCCCTGCACGATGCGCCCGAACACGACGATGATCGGCGCAGCGATACCGATCGTGGCGAAGGAGGGCGTCAGCCCCAGCGTCAGCGTGCCGAACGCCATCATCACGATCAGCAGCGAAAGCGCCCGCCGCCGCCCGTAGCGGTCGGCATAGGCGCCGAGCATGATGCCGCCGATCGGCCGCACCACGAATCCGACCGCAAAGGTCGCGTAGGTCAGGACAAGCGAAAGATTGCTGTCCGCCGGGAAGAACACTTTCGCGATGATGCTGGCGAAATAACCGTAGGAGACGAAATCGAACCATTCGAGTCCGTTGCCCAGAACCGATGCCAGCACCACCCGCCGCCGCATCCGGCTTTCCGTTATGGCGTCGTCGGCGGCGACGGCTGGAAACTCGCCGATATCGGCGGGCAGCGCGGAGCGGAGCAGCGAGGCCGGTTTCATTGTCGCAACTCCACCGCGGCAGTCTCCCGCGTCGTCGCCCCGGAGCGTGTCCGGCAGAAATTCCAGCATCGAACATTTCATGTTTTGGCGGCTGCTTCCAGCGCATAAGCGCCAGCGCCGCTAGCCCCTTTCGCAGGTGCACAACATGTCCTAAGCAGCGGCCGCGACATCTCTTTCCAGTCACGTGTGCACATGATTCGTCTCGACAACGTCAGCAAGCAAATTGGTCACCAGATCCTCTTCATCGAGGCGTCGGCGGCGCTCCAGAAGGGCGAGAAGGTCGGCCTCGTCGGTCCCAACGGGGCCGGCAAAACCACACTATTCCGAATGATCACGGGCCAGGAGTTGCCCGACGAGGGCCAGGTGGCCGTCGATCGCGGCGTCACCATCGGCTATTTCAGCCAGGACGTCGGCGAGATGTCTGGCCGCAGCGCGGTATCCGAGGTGATGGACGGCGCCGGTCCGGTCAGCGCGGTCGCTGCCGAATTGAAGACGCTCGAGGCGGCCATGGGCGATCCGGATCAAGCGGATGACATGGATGATATCATCGCGCGCTACGGCGAGGTGCAGGGGCGCTTCGAGGAGCTCGACGGCTACGCATTGGAGGGCCGGGCGCGCGAAGTCCTCGCCGGCCTCAGCTTCAGCCAGGAGATGATGGACGGTGACGTCGGCGCGCTGTCGGGCGGTTGGAAGATGCGCGTGGCGCTGGCCCGCATCCTGCTGATGCGCCCCGACGCCATGCTGCTGGACGAGCCAAGCAACCATCTCGACCTCGAGAGCCTGATCTGGCTGGAGCAGTTCCTTAGGGGCTACGACGGCGCGCTGCTGATGACCTCGCACGACCGCGAGTTCATGAACCGCATCATCAACAAGGTGGTGGAGATCGATGGCGGCACGCTGACGACCTATTCGGGCGATTACGAGTTCTACGAGCAGCAGCGCGCGCTGAACGAGAAGCAGCAGCAGGCTCAGTTCGAGCGCCAGCAGGCGATGCTGTCAAAGGAAATCAAGTTCATCGAGCGCTTCAAGGCGCGCGCCTCGCACGCCGCCCAGGTGCAGAGCCGGGTCAAGAAGCTGGAGAAGATCGAAAGGGTGGAACCGCCGAAGCGCCGCCAGACGGTCGAGTTCGACTTTTTGCCGGCGCCGCGCTCCGGTGAGGACGTGGTGAGCCTGAAGAAAGTGCATAAGGGCTATGGCAGCAAAAGTATTTACGAGGGACTGGACTTCATGGTGCGGCGCCGGGAGCGCTGGTGCGTCATGGGCATCAACGGCGCCGGCAAGTCGACGCTGCTGAAACTGGTGGCGGGCTCCACGCCACCGGATGATGGCACGGTGGCGCTCGGCGGCAGCGTCAAGATGGGCTACTTCGCGCAGCACGCCATGGATCTCTTGGACGGCGAGCGCACCGTATTCGAGTCGCTGGAGGACTCATTCCCTCAGGCCGGACAGGGCTCGCTGCGCGCGCTGGCCGGCTGCTTCGGATTCTCCGGCGACGACGTGGAAAAGAAATGCCGGGTGCTATCGGGCGGCGAGAAGGCCCGGCTGGTGATGGCGAAGATGCTGTTCGACCCGCCGAACTTCCTGGTGCTGGACGAGCCCACCAACCATCTGGACATGGCGACCAAGGAGATGCTCATCACCGCGCTGTCGCAATACGAAGGCACCATGCTGTTCGTCTCGCACGACCGGCATTTCCTGGCCGCACTGTCCAATCGGGTGCTGGAACTGACGCCCAAAGGCATTCACCAGTATGGCGGCGGCTACACGGAGTACGTGGCGCGCACCGGCCACGAGGCTCCCGGCCTGCGCAGCTGAGGTTGTCCGCGCCGAATTCCTCCGCTACCCTCTCCTTCAACAACAACGACAAATCTTTCGGGGAGAGAATGACCATGGCTGGGAGCGCATTTGTGCTGAGGTTTGCAGGGGCGATGGCGGCAGGATTGCTGTTTGCGTCGGTCACAGCGATCGACGCGGCCGTCGCGGAGCCTGCCGAGATCAAGGTGCTGACGTCGGTGGCGCTGACGTCGACCATGGACGAGTTGGCGCCCCAATTCGAACGCGCGACCGGCAACAAGCTCAACATCGGCTACAGCCTGATCGCCGACATCAAGAAACGCATCCTCGCCGGCGAAACCGCCGACGTCATCATTCTGTCGCGGCCGGTGATGGACGACCTGCAAAAACAGGACAAGTTGGCGCCCGGCAGCATCGTCAATGTCGCGGGCACCGCGGTGGCGGTGGCGGTACGCGCCGGCGCGCCGAAGCCGGACATCAGTTCGGCCGATGCACTGAAGCGTTCGCTGCTCGAAGCCAAATCCATCGTCTACGCGGATCCGGCCAAGGGCGGCGCCAGCGGGGTCGCTTTCGCCAAGGTCATCGACCGGCTGGGAATCGCCGAGCAGTTGAAGTCCAAGACCATTCTGGTGCCGGGCGCCCAGGCCGCCGACGTCGTCGCGAAGGGCGAGGCCGAGATTGGCGTCGGGCAAACCTCGGAGATCGTGCCCGTCGCCGGCGCGCAACTGGTGGGACCGCTACCCGGAGACCTCGGAAGCGTGACGTCCTTCGCCGCCGGAATCGGCGCCGGCAGCAAGGCACCGGGCGCGGCGAAGACGCTGATCCAGTTCCTGACGGGCCCTACGGCCGCGCCGGTGTTCACGTCGAAGGGCTTGCAGCCGGGTTGACGGCGCCCGCGGCATCGACAGCCCGTCGGGACCTCTGTGATTCCGAGCCGCTACGCCGCCGGCAGTATCTTTCCCGGATTGAAAATATTTTGCGGATCGAGCGCCGCCTTCACCGCGCGCATCGCGTCGATCGCCTCGGGGCCGAGTTCGGCCTTGAGATATTTCTGCTTGCCCTGCCCGATGCCGTGTTCGCCGGTGCAGGTCCCGCCCATCGATTGCGCCCGCTCCACCAGCCGATGCATGAAATCCTCGCCGCGCGCCATTTCGTCACGATCGTCGACATCGCACAGCAGCGAGCAGTGGAAGTTGCCGTCGCCGACATGGCCGACAATCGGCGACTGCAGGTTAAGGCGCTTCAGGTCCGCTTCGGTTTCGGTCACGCAATCGGCCAGCCGGGAAATCGGCACGCAGACATCGGTCGCCACCACGCCGGCGCCGGGGCGCAAGGCTTTCACCGACCAATAGGCGTCGTGCCGCGCCTGCCAGAGCTTGGTGCGATCCTCCGGCCGCGTGGTCCAGGTGAAATCCCCGCCCCCACATTCTTTGGCGATCTCGCTGAAATTCTTCGACTGCTCGGCGACCTCGTTCTCGCTGCCGTGAAATTCCAGGAGCAGCAGCGGGGTCTCCGGCAGCGACAGTTTCGAATAGGAATTGCAGGCGGCCACCTGCTCGGCGTTGAGCAGTTCGATGCGGGCGACGGGAATGCCGGTCTGGATCGCCATGATCGTCGCCTGGCAGGCGCCGCGAACGGTCTCGAACGAACAGGCCGCGGCCGCGATGGTCTCGGGAATGCCGCGCAGCTTGATGGTGAGTTCGCTGATAATACCGAGCGTGCCCTCGGCGCCGACGAACAGATGCGTCAGGTCGTAGCCGGCCGAGGATTTCTTCGCCCGCGTGCCGGTCGTGATGATCTCGCCGTCGCCGCGCACCACCTTGAGCGCCAGCACGTTGTCGCGCATGGTGCCGTAGCGCACCGCATTGGTGCCGGAGGCCCGGGTCGACGCCATGCCGCCGAGCGAGGCATCGGCGCCGGGATCGATCGGAAAGAACACGCCCTGGTCGCGCAGGTATTCGTTCAGCGCCTTGCGGGTGACGCCGGGCTGGATCACGCAGTCGAGATCCTCGGCGTGGACTTCCAGCACCTGGTTCATGTCGCGCAGGTCGATGCAGATGCCGCCCGCGGGCGCGTTGACCTGCCCCTCCAGCGAGGTGCCGGTGCCGAACGCAATCACGGGGACGCCATGTCGGGCGCAAATCCGCACCACGTCCTGGATGTCCGAGGTCTCCTGCGCCATCACCACCGCGTCAGGCGGCTGCGGCGCCAGCCAGGTCGTGGTATGGGCGTGCTGGTCGCGGACCGCCTGCGAGGTAATCAGCCGGTTGCCGAACCGCGCGGCGAGCGCTTGCAGTGCGCTTGCCAGCGCCTGCGGCTCCGGACGCTTCAAATGATTGGTGATGGTGATACCCAAGCTAGATCCTCCCGGCTCGAGGCGACCGTGGCAAAGGATATATAAGGGGTCAAGGGACCAGAATCGAACAAACGGGGATGGGCGATGCCGACCTTTGCCGCCGGTAATGATGCGCTGCTCCGGCCCGTGCCGTTTCTGGCGTCGGTGATGCAGATCGAGCCGCAATGGATCGACTATAACGGCCACCTCAACATGGCCTATTACAACGTGATGTTCGACCGCGCCATCGACGAATTATGGCTCGAACTCGGCATTGGTCCGGCTTACATGCGGGAACGCAAGGGATCGACCTTCACCGCTGAATGCCACGTGCGATATTTGCGCGAAATCCATCTTGGCGATCCGGTGCAGGTGTCGATCCTGCTGGTTGCGGCGGACGAAAAGCGGCTGCATACGTTCGAGGAATTACGCCACGCCGGCGAGGGCTGGCTGTCCGCCACGTCGGAAAATATGACCATCCACGTCGACATGACCGCGCGAAAGACCGCGCCGTTTCCACCGGATATTCGCGCCCGCATCGAGGCGGTCACGAAGGCGCACTCGGCAGTTCCTCGGCCCGAGGGCATCGGACGAAAAATCGCGATGCCCGCCAAGTAGCGGCTCGTATCCGATCGCGTCAAACGCGGGTGCGTCCGCGCGCCAGACCGACCACGGCTGAGACCAAAAACAGCACGACCGCGATGAAGAAGATGGTCTTGGCGATTTCGATGGAGGCTCCGGCGATGCCGCCAAAGCCCAGAATGCCGGCGATCAGCGCGACGACCAGAAACGTAACGACCCAGCTCAACATGATACCAACCTCTGCTACCACTTTCTGTTTCGATATCAGCGCGACCGACCTCGCCGCGCATCGACTGCAGGAACAATCCGGCCTCGGAACAAAAGTTCCGGGCGGTTCCGACCGCCGAAATCGCAAAAATGGCGGGCCGCGCAAGGAACTAAATCCCGCCTGGGGGTGCCAAATGCGGCCCGCTGCGCCACGGGATAAGTCCTGTCAAATCCGCGGCAAACCCCCTATATGCCGTCCAATCCTGCTATGAAGGCTCCCCTTCACGGCCCCACGGTGCCATCGTGGGCGGAAGACGATTCGCATGACCGAGCCGAACAGATTGACCCTTTCAGGCGTTCCCGACCACCAGCCCGCGGCTGGCGGCATCGCCGCGCGTGCGCGGGCATCCGCGACCCCGCAATATCTGAGCGGCCTCAATCCCGAGCAGCGCGAGGCGGTGGAAACGCTGGACGGGCCGGTTCTGGTGCTGGCGGGGGCCGGCACCGGCAAGACCCGGGTACTGACCTGCCGCATCGCCCACATCCTCAGCACGGGCCGCGCGCGACCCGGCGAAATTCTCTCAGTCACCTTCACCAACAAGGCGGCGCGCGAGATGAAGCTGCGGCTCGGCCAGATGCTGGGCCAGGCGGTCGAGGGCATGCCGTGGCTCGGCACCTTTCACTCGATCGGCGGGCGTATCCTGCGCAGCCACGCCGAACTGGTGCAGTTGAAGTCGAATTTCACCGTGCTCGATGTCGACGACCAGATCCGGCTGTTGAAGCAGCTTCTGGCGGCCGACAACATCGACGACAAGCGCTGGCCGGCGCGCATGCTGGCCGGCCTGATCGACGGCTGGAAGAATCGCGGGCTGACGCCGTCGCAGGTGCCCCCGGGCGAAGCCGCCGTGTTCGGCAACGGCCGGGGCGGCAAGCTCTACGCGGCCTATCAGGAACGGCTGAAGATCCTCAACGCCGCCGATTTCGGCGATCTGTTGCTGGAAAACATCCGGCTGTTCCGCGAACACCCCGACGTGCTCCGGCAATACCAGCACCGCTTCAAGTTCATCCTGGTCGACGAATATCAGGACACCAACGTCGCACAATATCTGTGGCTGCGGCTCTTGGCGCAGGCGCCGTCGAAGCCGGGCGTGCCCCTATCCTCCGTCATTCCCGGCCTCGCAGCCTCTCCCGTCATTCCGGGGCACGCCGAAGGCGTGAACCCGGAATCTGGAGATAAAGAGGACTCTCCTCGGGATTCCGGGTCTGCGCTTGCAGCGCATCCCGGAATGACGGCGCAAAGTCCACCCAAAAACATCTGCTGCGTCGGCGACGACGACCAGTCGATCTATGGCTGGCGCGGCGCCGAGGTCGACAACATCCTGCGCTTCGAACACGATTTTCCCGGCGCCAAGGTGATCCGGCTGGAGCGCAACTACCGCTCCACCGGCCACATCCTGGCCGCCGCCTCGCATCTGATTGCGCATAATGAGGGACGGCTCGGCAAGACATTGCGCACCGAGGACGTCGACGGCGAAAAGGTCACCGTGACCGGCTCCTGGGACTCCGAAGAGGAAGCCCGTGCCATCGGCGAGGAGATCGAGGAACTGCAGCGCGGCGGCCACAAGCTCAACGATATCGCGATCCTGGTGCGGGCCTCGTTCCAGATGCGCGAATTCGAAGATCGTTTTGTCACGCTCGGCCTGCCCTATCGCGTGATCGGCGGCCCCCGATTCTACGAGCGCGCCGAAGTCCGCGATGCGCTGGCGTATTTGCGCGTCATCAACTCGCCGGCCGACGACCTCGCCTTCGAGCGCATCGTCAACGTGCCGAAACGCGGCCTCGGCGACGCCTCCGTGCAGATGCTGCACGACCACGGCCGCAAGCGCCGCATTCCGCTGTTCGAGGCTGCCCGCGCGGTGGTCGAGACCGACGAGCTGAAGCCGAAAGCGCGCGGCTCCCTGCGCGATCTCATCGTCAATTTCGATCGCTGGCGCGCGCAACGCGAGGTAACCTCGCACACCGAACTGGCCGAGATCGTGCTCGACGAGAGCGGCTACACCGAAATGTGGCAGAAGGATCGTTCCGCCGACGCCGCCGGACGCCTGGAAAACCTCAAGGAGCTGGTGCGCTCGATGGAAGAATTCGAGAACCTGCAAGGGTTCCTCGAACACATCTCGCTGGTGATGGACCGCGACGGCGGCGCCGAGGACGATGCGGTGTCGCTGATGACGCTGCACTCGGCCAAGGGACTGGAATTCGACAACGTGTTCCTGCCCGGCTGGGAGGAAGGCCTGTTTCCGAGCCAGCGCACGCTCGACGAACAGGGCCGCGCCGGTCTGGAAGAAGAGCGCCGTCTGGCCCATGTCGGGCTGACCCGCGCCCGCCGCCGCGCCAAGCTCTACTTCGCGACTAACCGGCGAATTCACGGCACCTGGTCGACCACGATCCCGTCGCGCTTTCTCGACGAACTTCCGGCGCATAATGTCGAGATTACGGAGTCTAAGGGCGGCTCGGGCTGGGGCGGCAGCAGCGGTTACGGCCCCTCGCGCTTCGACAATGTCGAATCGTTCGGCTCGAGCTATACGACCCCGGGCTGGCAGCGCGCGCAGGCCAACCGCGCGCGCGGCCAGCGTGGCGGCAACGGCCAGGCCGGCGGCGGTTTCAATGAAAGCCAGTCGCCATTTTCGGGCTCGCGCAGCGATGCCTCAGGCTCGCGCAGCGATGCCCCAGGCTCGCGCAGCGATGCCTCAGGCTCGCGCGGCGAGGCCGGCGGCTTCTCCCGCAGCAAGCGCGGCCCGATGACCATCGAAGGCGAACTGATCGCCAAATCCACCGGCACCATTTCGGAATTCTCCCTCGACGACCGCGTTTTTCACCAGAAGTTCGGCTATGGCCAGGTGGTGAAGATCGACGGCAACAAGCTCACCATCGCGTTCGAAAAGGCCGGCGAGAAAAAGGTGGTCGATAGTTTCGTCGAGCGGGCGTGACATCGAGTGTTTGATGGCGCCTGGGGCACTGTGACCGCGAAATCAATAAACTCATCCGCATTTTAGCGAATTTTTAGAACCAATACTTAGCCTCCATTTTTACCGAAAACTCGGGTGTGTGCGCTATGAGCCAACGTGGAAATCTTTGGCACGGGTGTATTGGCAGTTAAGGTTGGGCGGAATGAGTGAGGCAAGTTCGTTTTTAAGGGACCTCGATGACGCGGTGTTGCGGGGAAACGAAGAAAGCCGCCTGCGGGCATTGTGGCATACCACCGATTTGATGATCGCCGGCCGGTACAGCGATGACGAGATATGGACCTTTGGCGAGGTGATCGGGCGGCTTGCCGATGAAATCGAGGTTGCCGCCCGCGCGCAGCTTGCCAGGCGGCTGGCCCGCTTCGACAAGGCCCCGGTCAACATCATCCATAAACTGGCCTTTGACGATTCGATCGATGTCGCCGGCCCGGTATTGCTGGAGTCGGAGCGGCTCGAGACTCCCGCCCTGGTCGCCAACGTCTGCACCAAAAGCCAGCCGCATTTGCTCGCGATCTCGAAACGAAAGTCGATCGAGGAAACGGTTACCGACGTGCTCGTGACGCGCGGCGATCGGGAGGTCTTGAACTCGGTCGCCAAAAATGATGGCGCGCGTTTCTCGGACTTCGGCTTTTTACACATGATCCAACGGGCCGAAGGCGATTCCATTCTCGCCGAGCAACTCGGCCTCCGTGAGGACATCCCCAGGCAGCTTTTCCAGCAACTGATCGCAAAGGCGTCGGACGACGTGAAGAAGCGGCTGGAGCGCGAGCGCCCGGCCATGGTCGGCCAAATCCAGACCTCGGTGACGGACGTCGCGGGAGCGCTGCAGTCGAAGTTGGGCCCGGTATCGAGAAGCTATTTTGTCGCAAAGCGTCTTGTGACGGCGCAGCATCAGCAGGGCAACCTGAACGAAAACAGTATATCCGGCTACGCGCGATCCCATAAGTTCGACGAGATCACGATCGGCCTGTCCTTATTGTGCGCGTTGCCGGGCGACGTGATCGAACGTGCGTTGGTAGACAGGAACAGGGAAATGCTGCTGGTTCTGTGCAAAGCCCTCGACTTTTCGTGGGCGACGACCATGTCGTTGCTGTTTCTTGGCGCCAAGGATCACCGCATCACCGCCAAGGATCTGAATGATCTGGAAAGCGAGTTTGGCCGCCTCAACGTCGAGACCTCCCGGAGCGTTCTGGAATTCTACAAGTCTCGCAAGAATGCCGGGGCCGCCGATCCCGGTTCGCGGCAGCCGTCCCTGCTTGGGGTGCATTGAGATGACCGATCCAAAATTGGCTGGAGAACATCGGCAATGAACGCCATGTCATTTGGCGCGGCAGCACATGAACGCCCGGGCACCATCTCCGATGGGTCGAACACCCCCCTGGATGCGGTCTGGATCGTTCTCGAGGCAGCGAACGATCTCGGGGACGATGCCACCGTCGAAATTTGTCGACGGGTCATCGATGCGAACCTGAACGGGAGGTCCGCCCGCCAATCCGACCTGCATATCATCCTCGATTATTTCAGGTGAATACGGGACAGTCCTGGATTTGCGGTAGCCTCGCCTGAATAGGGAGCCTGGCTTGAATGCGGGCCAGTCCGAGCCTGGTCATATGGCTCGCAGCGATTGCGCTCTGGCTTGAGCCTCCCTATCTGTCAGTGCTCGCCTCCTCTCCCGCCTTAAGCTGGCCGAATTGCCGCTTACCCTCTCGCGCATTTTTCCTGTTCAGGCTATCACGCCCGCCATGCCTCCCATCATATCCGTTTCGAACCTGTCGAAGAGCTACGCATCCGGCTTCAAGGCGCTCAATAACGTCAGCCTTGACATCAACCGCGGCGAGATCTTCGCGCTGCTGGGGCCGAACGGCGCCGGCAAGACCACGCTGATCAGCATTATCTGCGGCATCGCCAATCTGAGCGAAGGCCGCGTCACCGTCGGCGGGCACGATATCAACGGGGAATATCGCGCGGCGCGCACGATGATCGGGCTGGTGCCGCAGGAGCTGCACACCGACGCCTTCGAATCGGTGTGGGCCACGGTCAGCTTCAGCCGCGGCCTGTTCGGCAAACCGAAAAATCCGGCACATATCGAAAAGGTGCTGAAGGACCTGTCGCTGTGGGACAAGAAGGACGCCAAGATCGTCACGCTGTCCGGCGGCATGAAGCGCCGGGTGATGATCGCGAAAGCGCTGTCGCACGAGCCGCAGATCCTGTTTCTGGACGAGCCGACCGCGGGCGTCGACGTCGAATTGCGCAAGGGCATGTGGGAAGTGGTGCGGACGCTGCAGGCCTCCGGGGTCACCATTATCCTCACCACGCATTACATCGAGGAGGCCGAGGAGATGGCGGACCGCATCGGCGTCATCAACAAGGGCGAGATCATCCTGGTCGAGGACAAGGCCGGCCTGATGCAGAAGCTCGGCAAGAAGCGGCTCAAGCTGCACCTGCAGGGACGGATCGATGCGATTCCCCCGGCGCTCGCGGACTACAATCTCGAACTGTCCGATGGGGGCTGCGAGGTGATCTACACCTACGACACCAAGGGCGACCGCACCGGCATCACCAGCCTGCTGAGCGACCTCCGCGGCGCCGGCATCCGCTTCTACGATCTCGACACCACCCAAAGTTCGCTGGAAGACATCTTCGTCAGTCTGGTGAGGGCGCCATGAATTTCCGGGCAGTCCGCGCGATCTATCTGTTCGAAATGGCGCGCACCTGGCGCACGCTGCTGCAAAGCATCGTGTCGCCGGTGGTTTCGACGTCGCTGTATTTCGTGGTGTTCGGGGCGGCGATCGGCTCGCGTATCACCTCGGTCCAAGGCGTCAGCTACGGCACCTTCATCGTGCCGGGGCTGGTGATGCTGTCGGTGCTGACGCAGAGCATCGCCAATGCCTCGTTCGGGATCTATTTTCCGAAATTCGTCGGCACCATCTACGAATTGCTGTCGGCGCCGATCTCCTATTTCGAGATCGTGCTCGGCTATGTCGGCGCCGCCGCGACCAAATCGATCATCCTCGGCCTGATTATCCTCGCCACCGCCGGCCTGTTCGTGCCGCTGCACATCCACCACCCCTTCTGGATGCTGACCTTCCTGGTGCTGACGGCGGTGACCTTCAGCCTGTTCGGCTTCATCATCGGGATCTGGGCCGACGGATTCGAGAAGCTGCAGATGATCCCGATGCTGGTAGTGACGCCGTTGACCTTCCTCGGCGGCAGCTTCTACTCGGTGAGCATGCTCCCGTCGGGCTGGCGCACCATCACGTTGCTCAATCCGGTGGTCTACCTGATCAGCGGCTTCCGGTGGAGTTTTTATGAAATCGCCGACGTCAGCGTCGGCGTCAGCATCGGCATTACGCTGATGTTTCTCGTTATCTGCATGGTCGTGGTGTGGTGGATCTTCAAGACCGGCTACCGGCTGAAGAATTGATGCGAAGGGCCATTCCGGGTTCGCGTAAACGCGCGCCCCGGAATGACGGCCTATCGATTACCGATAGCAGTGGAAGCGACGATGGTGATCGTAAAAGCCGCGGCAGCGATAGTGACCCCGATAGGGAATCCCGAGCACGCCATCCACGGCGCCCACTGCACCGCCGACGCCGGCTCCGACCGCGCCGCCAACTAGTCCGCCCACCGGACCGGCGGCCCGGTTGCCTTCATACGCACCTTCCTGGGCGCCGCGCACGATGCCCTGCGCATGTCCGATATGGGGGATCGCCAGCAAGCCGAGAGCGAGCGCAACACCCGCAAGATAGAGTCTGGCCGGCGAACGGGTCGGCAGCGCCGATGTCTTGATCTTCGTCGTCGTTTTCATCTGGATTCCTCTTGATCGGCTGCGATTGCGCCGGCGGGGCGGGCATGTGTAACGCCGGTGCGGCCAAAAGGTTGCGCAGCCGTGACGAATTCGCGACGGCCCGGTGCGGTGAGTCCAGCACGAATAACGCGACGCGCCGGATAAAGCCCCGCCCCTGCCTTGTTAGCGCCCGTCTGCGCATTGACGATGGCCCAAGAGCCCGGTGGAACCAAAGCCGAACTTCGGGCATATAGATGCCGGGGACGGTGAGCGTCACTGCAGTCAAGGCCCGGAGGCCAAAAGTAAGATGCGTTCCTTTATCGTTGCTGTCGCTAGCCTGATGCTGTTCGCCACCGGCGCCGCGCAAGCCAAAATCTCCATCACCGTCGACAAGAATGCGCAGATGATGACCGTCGCAGTCGACGGCGTCCAGCGCTACCAGTGGCCGGTCTCGACCGGCAATCCCTCACACGAGACGCCGAACGGTACCTTCCAGACCTTCCGGATGGAGGAAGATCACTACTCCAAGGAATTCGACGACGCGCCGATGCCGCACTCGATCTTCTTCACCAAGGTCGGCCACGCGATCCACGGCACCGAATCCGAAAGCCATCTCGGTGTGCCGGTGTCTCACGGCTGCGTGCGGCTGTCGCGCGCCAACGCCACGACGTTATACGCGCTTGTGCAGCAGGAGGGCGTGCTCAACACCACCGTGACGCTTACCGGTTCATCCCAGATTGCGCTGGCGCGCAATCCGCGCAGCCGCCCCAATATCGCCGTCGCCCGCCGCGATCCGACGCAGCCCTACGATCAGCAGTACAGCGCCGCCGGCGATCCCGTGGTGATCACTCCGCAGCAGGCAGCGCCGGGCCAGTACGCGCCGCAGCAGCGGGCAGACGACGGTTACATCTATCCGGCCGACGGCAGCTCGGACGTGGCGCGCTATCCCGCGCCGCGCAGCAGCCGCCGTCTCTACGACACGCAGGTCTATCAGCAGCAGCAATATTACGACAGCCGCGGCTACGCGCCGCAATATGCGCCGCAGGTCTACGCGCCGCGGCCGTATCAGCCGCGCGGACTGTTCGACTGACCGAACTGACGCGCGTCATTCACTTTCAAAAATGGCGTGGGCCGGCCCACGCCATTTTTGGTGTTTCCGCCCCGCGATGCGTAGTCGATCCCCGAAAACTTGCGGCGATTGTGTTTACTCAGGCCGCCGGTACATCGGCGGCCGCACACGGACCGGATCGAGCAGCGACCAGTCGCCCTGTTCGACGACGTGCCCCCTGGGGAAGGGTGGGCGCGGTTCCTGGCCGAGCGAGCGCATCACCCGGTCGTCCCTGTAGTAGCAAAGCAGGACCACGCGGACCAATGCGGCGAGCGGCGCACCGCCAGCTTCGCGAAAAGTCGCGGCCACCTCCGTGCGGCGCACTGGGCCGAGGTCCGCGAAGACGCCACCTGCGAGCGTGGCCAGATGCACCAGTGCGCGACCTATGTCGTCGCGATCGCGCTCAAGGCTCGCCAGGATGTCATTGAAGATCGTTTCATCGTCGGCGCCGGGCACGCCATAGGCCGGACTCGGCGGGATGATCGCGGCGGCGAGCGCGCGGAAGTCGCGTATCTGTTCGGCGGAAAGGCCATGGTTCTGCATGTTGGTCTTTCTTAATCGAACAGGTTGGCGAGGCGCTGCTTGATGCTGTCGGCAATGTAGAGCGCCAGCGCCTGGATGGTCGAGGTCGGGTTGACGCCGCCGGAGGTCACCCAGATGCTACCGTCGACGATGAAGAGGTTCTTCACGTCATGGCAGCGGCCCCATTTATTCACCACCGAGCGTTCGGGGTCAGTGCCCATGCGCGCGGTGCCGAGCAAATGCCAGCCGCCGTTCAGGATCGGACTCTCCACGGCAATATTGCTGGCGCCGGCTGTCGTCAGAATCTCCGTCGCGCGCGCGATGCCATGGTTCATCATCTTCAGACTGTTGGCGCTGATGGTATAGTCGAGCTTCGGCGCGGGGATGCCGCTACTGTCCTTCAGGTCAGGATCGAGCGTGACACGATTGTGCTCCTCGGGAAGGTCCTCGCAGATCGCCGAAAGACCGATGCGATGGTTGAGCAGTTTCCGGTAGACCCGGTGATGGTCTTCGCCCCATGGCAGCCGCCCGGCCGCGGAACTGACAATGGCTTCCATGATCGCACCGACGCCGCGGCCGAACTGAAAGGTATAGCCGCGCACGAAATCGCGCCGGGAATCGGTTTCGTAGAATTCCTGGCTCCACAGACATAAAGGCGGGCCGTGATTGCCATCGAGCGGCTCATCGACATAGCCGTAGGTCAGGGCGTACGGGTGAAACATCAGGTTCTTGCCGACCAGCCCTGAGGAATTGGCAATGCCGTTGGGGAATCTTGCCGATACCGAATTCAGCATCAGGCGCGGCGTGCCGACGCCGTTGCAGGCGAGGATGACGACTTCGGCCGCCTGGAAGTGCTCCGGCCCCTCGCCGTCATAATAGATTACGCCTGTCGCCATGCCGTCTGCATCGACGGTTATTTCGCGAACCCGGCACAGCGTGCGCAGTTCGACGCCGGCGCGGATCGCATGCGGCCAGTAGGTGATGTCGGTACTGCCCTTGGCGCCCTGCGCGCAGCCCGGCGTGCAATGACCGAGGTTGATACAGCGCCCGCGCCCTTCATAGTCGGTCGTCGCAATCGTGGTGTCGGACGGCCACCAGTGCCAGCCGAGCTGGTTCATCGCCTTGCCGAAGCGCGTGCCCGACTTGCCGAGCGGCAGCGGCGGCATCGGCGGCTGTTTCGGCGGATAGGCGGGATCGCCGGCGAGACCCGAGACGCCCATCATGCGATCATTCTCGGCGAAGAACGGCTCCAGCGTGGCGTAGTTGATCGGCCAGTCGTCGGCGACGCCGTCGAGCGTGCGTACCCTGAAGTCGGAGGGGTGCAGGCGCGGAAAATGCGCGGTGTACATGATGGTGCTGCCGCCGACGCCGTTGAAGTTCACCACCTTGATCGGCGAATTGGCGTCGTTGATCGGATAATCGGTCGGCCGCGCCCGGCGGTTGGGATTGATGGCGAAATCGCTGAATAGCCGCGCCTCCCAATCCCGTCCGTTGCTCGGATAGTCTGAAGGCTTCACCCAGTCGCCCTGCTCGAGGCAGAGAATCCGCATCCTGGTATCGGCCAGACTCCACGCCACCGCGGCGCCTGACGCTCCGGAACCGATGATCAGCACATCGACTTTATCATGCATGCATTCCTCCCAACCGCCCCGAGCCCTACTCCTCGCCGTCGCGCAGCCGGCGATAGACCGCGCCGAGCACGTTGGAATAATCGTCGGTCCAAACCCGCTGGTTCTCGTCGGGTTCGGTCAATTCCCACTGCTCCGAGGACGCCAGCTTGCCGAGGTCGGCCTCCTCGCGCGCGCAGACTACGACCGAAGTGGCGAAGATGTATTCGTCATCGCGGTTGGAATCCTCGCTGTAGACCCAGCTCTTGAGATCGTTGGCTTCCGCAATGCCGACGACGACGCTGGACAATTCCAGATGCCGGTTGGAGACGTGCATCACGACAGCGCCCTGCGGCGCCAGCTTGTCCTTGTAGATCTTCATCGCCTCCTGGGTGGCGAGATGGATCGGGATCGCGTCCGACGAATAGGCATCGACGATGATCAGGTCGTAGACGCCGTCGGGCTCGCGGGCGAAGGTCAGCCGCGCGTCGCCCATGACGGGCTTCAGATCCGGCTCGCAGTTCTGGATGTAGGTGAAATATTTCGGGTCGCGCGCGGTATCGACCATCGACTGGTCGATCTCGAAGAATTTCCAGCTCTCGCCCGGCTCGGAGGCGCAGGTCAGGGTGCCGGAGCCCAGCCCGATCACCGCCACGCGCAGCGGTGCGCCCTTGCGCTCGCGCACCGCCGTGATCGCCTGACCGATACCGCCATCCTTGTGGTAATAGGTGATCGGCTCCGGCCGCCCGGTCACCGGCGTGCCGTCATTGTTCAGGAATTTCTGGGCGCCGTGGATCGTGGTGCCGTGCATCAGCACGTGATACTGGCCATGCGGCGTGACCACGATCTTGTGGACGCCGAAGAAGCTGCGCACGGTTTCGACGCGCCCGTCGTCGGACGGATAGGCGCGGATCAGCACCAGCGCCACCGCGACGGTTGCGAAAATCTTCCAGCGGTTGGCGTTCAATCCGAGCGCCAGCAAGGCCGAGAGCACGCCGACGGCGCCGATCACCCAGACCCGGTGGTCGCCGAGCCAGGCCATGACCTTGCCCTGCGAATAGGACGGCGCGATCAGGGCTACCGCCAGCACGGCGAGAAACGGCCAGTACCAGCCGCTCCAGCGCGGCAAACGCTCCTCGCCGCCGGGCGGCCGGCACAACGCCGCCAGCCCCAGCAGGATCGGGTATTCGGCGATCCATGAGAAGGTAAAGGGTGCGATCAGGCCTGCGAACAATCCGCCGACCATGCCGCCGAACGACAGCGCGACATAGAAACCGGTGAGATATCGCGCGGCAGGCCGCGTGCGCGCCAGTTCGCCATGGCAGGCCATCGCGATCACAAAAAAGCAAAGCAGATGCCCACCGAGCGTCAGCAGCAGGTTCTGCTCGCCGCCGATCGCGAGCAGCATGATCACGCCCGCGATCGCCAGCGGCTGCGTCATCAGCATCCATTTGTGCGGCAGCAGCGGGCGCGACTGGAACACCAGCACCCAGGTCAAAAGATAAAGCGATAGCGGCAGCACCCACAACAACGGCGCCGCGGCGACATCGGTGGAAATATGCGCGGTCACCGCGATCAGCAGGCCCGACGGCACCGCGGCGAGGAAGATCCAGCGCGCGCGCAGGATCCACGGCGGCGGCGGGGCATCGGTATCCTCGGCAAGTACATCGACCGCGGCCATCGCAGGCGAGCGCAGCAGCAGCACGCCGCAAGTCCCGATCAGGACGATCAGCAAGCCATAGCCGCCGGTCCAGATCAGGTTTTGCGTGCGCAGCGTGAACATCGGCTCCAGCAGCACCGGATAGGACAACAGCGCCAGGAAACTGCCGATATTCGAGGAGGCATAGAGGAAGTAGGGATCGGGCCCGTTGGGATGCCCGGTGCGGACGAACCAGGCCTGCAGGAGCGGATTGTTGGCGGCCAGTGCAAAGAACGGCAGCCCGATCGAGACCGCGAACAGGCCCAACAGCCAGAACGCATAGCCCGATGTCGGCGGCTCGCCCCACCCGCCCGCGATCGACAGCGGCAGCGTCAGCAGGGCGATCAGCAGCAGCCCCAGATGAACGACCACCGGAATCATGCGGTTGCGGATCCGCATCAGGTAATGCGCATAGGCATAGCCGGCGAGCAGCAGCGACTGGAAGAACACCATCGCCACCGACCACACCGCCGGCGAACCGCCGAGCCGCGGCAGCACCATCTTGGTGAACAAAGGCTGCACCGAGAACAACAGCAGCGCGCTGACGAAGATGGCCGAGGTGTAGACCATCAGGACCAGCCGGTTTCGGCCGGCGGAAGGCTGGTCCGTGGCAGCGGACGGATCGGGTGACGTCATGGAAACTCCGGCTTGAACCCGGCGGGCGCCGGCGGCGGGATTTCCGGCAAAGCGCGCGCCGGGCGCGGCAATGGAGCATAGGGCGACGCGGCGGGCAATGCGGGGGAGACAGCCGAAGGGCATGTTGGCATTGTGCTGATGTTCACATCTTCGCTAAGGAGTGAATGTCATTCCGGGACATGCCAAGCAGAACCCGGAAACTCGAGGTTCCGGGTTCATCGCTGCGCGATGCCCCGGGAACGACGAATGCGAATGAACCAGCCATGACAGAAACCGACGTCATCATCATCGGCGCGGGGCATAACGGCCTCACCTGCGCGGCCTATCTGGCGATGGGGGGCCTGCGCGTGAAGGTGATCGAGCGCCGCAAGGTCGTGGGCGGCGCCGCGGTGACGGAGGAATTCCATCCCGGCTTTCGCAATTCGGTCGCGGCCTACACCGTCAGCCTGCTCAACCCGCGGGTCTCAGCCGATCTGAAATTGAGCGAGCACGGCCTGCGGATCGTCGAGCGCCGCGCCCAGAATTTCCTGCCCGCCCCCGATGGCAGCTATTTGCTGACCGGCGAAGGCCGCACGCATCAGTCCGTGGCCAAACTCAGCGAACGCGATGCCGTCAGGCTCGATGCCTTCACGCGCGAGCTTGAGGTGATCGCCGACGTGCTGCGCGCGTTCGTGTTGCGCGCGCCGCCGAACCTCGTCGAGGGGTTTGGCGCCGGATCGATCCGCGAAGCCTTCAACGCGCTCAGCACCGCCAACATCCTTCGCCGGCTTTCGCTGGAGCAGCAGCGCAGCCTGCTCGATCTGTTCACGCGTTCGGCCGGCGAAATGCTGGACGAGGTCTTCGAGAGCGACCTGGTCAAGGCGCTGTTCGGATTTGACGCTATCGTCGGTAATTACGCCAGCCCCTACGCATCCGGCTCGGCCTATGTGATGCTGCATCATGCGTTCGGGGAGGTGAACGGCAAGAAGGGTGTGTGGGGCCACGCCATTGGCGGCATGGGCGCGATCACGCAGGCGATGGCGCAGGCGGCGCGCGGACACGGCGCCGAAATCGGGCTGGATGCCGGCGTGCGCGAGGTGATCGTCGAACGCGATCGCGCGGCCGGCGTCATCCTCGACAACGGCGAAACGATAAGAGCCAGATATGTCGCCTCCAGCGTCAATCCTAAACTGCTGTATACGCGGCTGGTGCCTGCGGATGCATTGCCGCCAGCCTTTCTCGATCGCATCAAGAACTGGCGCAACGGCTCCGGGACTTTCCGCATGAATGTCGCGCTGAATGCCCTGCCCTCGTTCACGGCGCTTCCGGGCGCCGGCGACCACCTCAGCGCGGGCATCATTATCGGCCCGAGCCTGCCCTACATGGACCACGCCTGGCAGGATGCGCGGGCGCACGGCTGGAGCCGCGAGCCCGTGGTCGAGATTTTGATCCCGTCGACGCTGGACGATACGCTGTGCCCGCCGGGCCGGCATGTCGCCAGCCTGTTCTGCCAACATGTCGCGCCGCAATTATCCGATGGAAGGTCGTGGGACGACCATCGCGAGGAAGTCGCCGATCTCATGATCGCGACGGTGGACAACTACGCGCCGGGTTTTGCCGCAAGCGTCATGGGACGGCAGGTGCTCTCGCCGCTCGATCTGGAACGGCAGTTCGGCCTGCTTGGCGGCGACATCTTTCATGGCGCGCTGACGCTGAACCAGTTGTTCTCGGCGCGGCCGATGCTGGGCCACGCCGACTATCGCGGCCCCCTGAAGGGTCTTTACCATTGCGGAAGCGGCGCGCATCCCGGCGGCGGTGTCACCGGCGCACCCGGCCATAACGCCGCGCGCGTAATTCTGGGGGATCACCGGACGCTGTTCAAGTGAGTGGACGCAGATGCAGCCATCTGTCATTGCGAACGTCAGCGACGCAATCCAGATGGTGACGGAGGCAACCGGTTGACAACCCGGTGGACAGCCTGTGGAAAACCGGTTGACGGCCTGGTGATAAGGCGGTGGAGAAGCCGCCCGGATTTGCTGTGGATATTGTCAAGGCGGGCCTGTGAGCAACCAGGCAGAGGCTCAATCCAGGATCTGAAGCTGCTTAGACGTTGGAGAGTTGCGCCGAAAGCCAGGCAATGGCTTCCGTGCCGGAAACCTCATGACCGCCGGCAAATACGCGCAATGTGACAGCGCCCGCAGCGTCAACCTCCCGATAGGCCGTTTGAATTTTCGCGAATGCCTGGTCGCGGCCGAAAGTGTTGTTGCTAAGCCCGTCGCGATCCCCGATTTCGAAATACAAGGGGCACGGTCGCACCAATTTCGCCAAACCCGGAAAAAAATAATTTGCAGCGCCGGGCAGCTGGTGAAGGTAGGTCAGGAACGGTTGGCTTGCCCGGTTTTCGAGCCATCCGGATCTAACCAACTGCTCCTCGTCGCGCAAATACCCCGAAAGGACACTCGGCGTGCGCGCTCCCGTCGCGGCTTCGAGATTGCCGGCGATGACGCTACCCCACGACATTCCATAACGGACAACGCGGAGTTCTGGCACTTTCAGTTGCCTCATGGCCCAAGGGCCGAGGTTCAGCGCCGAGCAAACCACGTTGTGATAGGAAATTCCTGCAAGTGAAAGCATTCCGGCAAGATTGTCCTGACTTGGCTCATTGCCGGACTGAGGCAAGAACGGACACCACACAGCCAATCCCGCTGCGCACAGCCGTGCTCCAATCGCTCTCATGTAGTCAGGAGATGTCACGTTAAAACAACGCTCGGGAGTCGTCTCCATGCCGTGGGCCAGCAAGACGAGACCGCGAGGTGCTGTCCGCGGCACCGCCGCGCAGCCCATGACCGGAACTCCGCAGTCCAGGTCAAAGCTAAGTCTGTGAAGCGTGAAGTCCTCAATCCTGTCGGTCGAAAGGATTCGCAAACTCTCTTCCTGCGCGACGTGCAAGTGATCGCCGCCAAACGCCTCGCGGATTTCTGCCCTGATCACAGGCCCGGTGGCAGCACCCGTCAACCTGTCAGACCGACTGAGGTCAAAGAACGAATGATAGAACTTGTCATATTCAAATCGCGACCAATCCTGACTAAAACAATCCGCCGCGCATTTGCTGTTTGACAATTTCCTTTTTAAGTCCGTCCAGGCACCGGTGCCCGCGAGACCAAAGCAAGCCGACGCGACCACCGAGGCCGTCAAACCTCCAAGGAGAAAGTTGCGCCGCGCAATCATGAAAAAATTTGTATGGTGAACTAGATGGCATACAATGGCAGGAGATGAGCAAGAATGAGGCAGGAGAGTAAGCGTTGTTGCCGGTTGTTTCTCTTTCCATGTGCCTTTCAGATTTTTGTTACGGTCGACTATTTTTCGCAATCGGGGCTTCGCCCAAGTCTTGAAGTTTTCGTTCGCTCACGCGCGACCGGCTTTAATGCCTCGGTTTGAATGCTGAATTTTGCTCCACGCGTGCTGATTGCAATCGTGCATTCCGAATCAACTCGCGATTTGCGGTTACCGCAGCGAGCGTTCCAGTTGAAATCGTCGCGCGGTCCGGCGAGCGATCGAGAGTCATTACCAAAGATTCATGTTCGGGCAGCGACATGACATGTGCTGTGCTGGATCGAGGCGCCCTTCAAAAATGTCCGCGACCGCATATTGAAACAATCCGCTGGCATGATCGGCGTGGCACCGATCCCCGGGGATCCGCGTATTGTCTCCCGAAACGCTATTGGCGCGCGTAGCGCCAATCCGGACCCATCCGGACTGACCACGTGCGTCACGTGCGAAGTGCCTGTGCACAAACCGGGTATGTCCCAGTGCATGACGCTGTCAACGTCCCCTGCGTTTGATGCCGACAGGCTGTGACGACGCGGTCCTGTCTCCGTTGGCGGAGTGAACTCTTTTGCGCATGACCACATGCTGGCCTCTCTCCCGATTTGTGCTGCAGGCCAGGGCCGCCTTTTGCGACACCGGCGCTTGCTCGGACACCGGGTCCGGACCTGACTGCCTCATGCCGTCGCCTCTGACGAACAGCTCGGAATGCGGATCCACCGCAAGCCGCTCGAACAGCGCCTGCAGTTCGGGCCGAAGCCCGTCGCCGCACAGAGCGGCAATGGAGTGAAATTTACGGAAAGGTGCCATGACCCAAAACTCCTGGCGAGGTGTTGAGGCACCATAGGGAGGCAGGCCTGTTGCGCCACCCGATTACCGGGTAATCGATGGGGCGCGTTACCCGCCTGCGCCATTTCCCCGGACCCTTGATGACCTCCATTATTACCCCCAGCACCAGCCGCGCTACCTTCGCCATCGGCAACGAGCAGACCGCCAAGCGCGTGGTCGATCTCCTGACCGAAAGCTTTTTCGACGGCCAGGCCGCCATCGCCGCGTACGAGGGTCCCGGCGGGCGCTGGGGCATCACGGTGCATTTTGCCGAAGCGCCCGATCAAACCTCGATCCGCGAACTCGTCCGTCTCGTCGCCGGTGACGAGGTCGCGCAAGCCATCAGCTTCGACACGGTTGAGGCAAAAGACTGGGTCAAGGCGACGCTCGAAGAACTCGTTCCGGTGCGCGCCGGGCGATTCATCGTGCATGGCAAACATGACCGCGCCCGGGTGCCGCCGAACAAGCTCGGCATCGAGATCGAGGCGGCGCTGGCGTTCGGCACCGGCCACCACGGCACCACCCGCGGTTGCCTGCTGCTGCTCGACGCGGTGCTGAAGGCTTACCACCCCCGGCGCGTGCTCGACCTCGGTACCGGCAGCGGCGTGCTCGCCATCGCGACGGCGAAGGCGCAGCACCGGCCGGTGCTCGCGAGCGACATCGATCCGCTGTCGGTCCGGGCGGCGCGCGACAACGCCCGGCTCAACGGTGTTGGCGGTCGCGTGCAGGCGATCCAGGCGAGCGGGTTTTCAGCGCCGTTATTCGCCGCGCGCGGACCGTTCGACCTGGTGCTGGCGAATATTCTCGCCAATCCATTACGGCAAATGGCAACGCCGATGGCGCGGCATCTGGCACCATCGGCGTTGGTCATTCTATCGGGGTTGCTGCCGCATCAGGCTCAGGGGGTCGTCGCCGCCTACCGCGCCCGCGGGCTTGTTCTCGTGCGGCAGCTACAAATCGAGGGCTGGAGCAGCCTGCTGATGCAGTGCGCGGCCTGACATAATCAGAAATACTTAATCAGCATCAGAAGGTCGCTGCTGGCGGGGGGCGACGGCGCCCTTTTCCTCTTCCTCGCCCAGCGTCCGCCTGACGCGGGCCTCGACAAAACGATCCAGGATCTGGACGATGACACCGCGTTGTTTCTTGGCGGTTGGAGGAATCTGGCCGCGGGGGACCGGCGGCGAAATCTTCTCAAACGTGAAAACAGGCATGGTGTATCCCCTCTTCGTTGAGTTGAAACACTCCTGGAATTTCCCCAGATATCGTTAGGTGAACCGTTTGTGAGACAAACCGTTCCATCCCGTCTAACGCAGGTGTAATAATTCAAGCATAAGTTACGCAAAATATGAAGCAATTTGCATTGCATTGCGGACTTCTCCCCGTACTCCTAAGGTAGGCCCGCGATGTTCGAAGCCCTTTTCCAGACATTCGAAGAGCCCGAAAGCGGCGTGGCGCTGACCGCGCGGCTGTCCGCGTTTCGCGAGGAGCTGGCGCGGCGGAGGCTGACCGGGTTTGTGATTCCCCGCGCCGATCAGCAGCAAAATGAATATGTCGCGCCGTCCGAGGAGCGGCTGGCCTGGCTGACGGGTTTCACCGGATCGGCTGGACTGGCGATCGTGCTGGCGCAAGCCGCCGTATTCGTCGATGGCCGCTATACCCTGCAGGCCGCCAAGCAGGTCGATACCAGGGCCTGGAGCATCGAGCCCCTGGTCGATCCGCCGCCGGAAACCTGGCTCGGGAAGCATCTCGCCGCCGGCGACCGACTCGGGTTTGATCCATGGCTGCATACTTCCGCGGCCGCCGAACGGCTGGCCGCCGCCTGCGCCGGGGCCGGCGCGGAGCTGATCGCGGTCGATACCAACCCCCTGGATTCCGTTTGGACCGAGCGTCCGCCGCCGCCGCTCGGCCCCGTGGCCGTTCACGGCCCGCAATTTTCCGGCGAACCCGAGGCCGACAAGCTCGGGCGTATTCGCCAGGAGATCGCCAGGCTCGGCGTCGATGCGATGGTGCTGTCGGATTCGCACGCGGTGGCCTGGACCTTCAATATCCGCGGCGCCGACGTCTCGCACACCCCGCTGCCGCTGTCCTATGCGTTGGTTCCGAAGGACGGCCGCCCCATTGTGTTCATCGATCACCGCAAGCTGTCGAACAGCGCCCGTGACCACCTCGAACAATCAGCCGACGTCGCCGAGCCGGATGCGCTGACGCCTGCGCTCACCGAGCTGGCACAACGCGGCGCATCGGTCGGCCTCGACAGCGCCACCGCGGCCGACGCCTTGAGCCGGCTGATCGTCGCCGCCGGCGGCAAACCGGTGCGCGGCAACGATCCGGTGAGCCTGCTCAAGGCCGTCAAGAATGCCACCGAGATCGAGGGCGCCCGCAGCGCGCACCGGCGCGACGCGGTGGCGCTGGCACGGTTTCTCGCCTGGATCGACCGCGAAGCCCCGTCGGGGGCGCTGACCGAGATCGATGCCGTCGAGGCGCTGGAGACCTTCCGCCGCGACACCGGCGCGTTGAAGGACGTCTCGTTCCCGACCATCGCCGGCACCGGGCCGAACGGCGCCATCGTGCACTACCGCGTCACCCGCAAGAGCAACCGGCGGGTTTCGCCCGGCGATCTGCTGCTGATCGATTCCGGCGCGCAATATGAGGACGGCACCACCGACGTCACCCGCACCATCGCGATCGGTACGCCGACGGTCGAAATGTGCGACCGCTTCACCCGCGTGCTGCGCGGCCACATCGCGATCGCCCGCGCGGTGTTTCCCGACGGTACCACCGGCGCGCAGATCGACCCGCTGGCGCGGCAATTCCTGTGGCAGGCCGGCGTCGATTTCGAGCACGGCACCGGCCATGGCGTCGGCAGCTATCTGTCGGTGCATGAGGGCCCGGCGCGAATTTCCAAGCTCGGCACCACGCCGCTGCGGCGCGGCATGATCCTGTCCAACGAGCCCGGCTATTACAAGACCGACGCCTACGGCATCCGGATCGAAAATCTGGAACTGGTTGTCGGCACCGATATCGCCGGCGCCGAGAAACCCGTTAATGCCTTCGAGACGCTGACCCTGGCGCCGATCGATCGCCGTCTGATCGATCTGAACATGCTTGATGGCGACGAACTGAACTGGATCAACGAATATCACGAGCGCGTCCGCCATGCGGTCCGCCCGCATGTCGACGAAGCCACCAGAGCGTGGCTCGACGCCGCCACCGCGACGCTGTCGCTGTAACTAGCCGCAATCAGAACGTCATTCCGGGGCGGTGCGAAGCGCCGAACCCGGAATCCAAGGATTCCCCGATGTGCAATCGCACATCTGAGGTCTGGTCCTTCGGACCATCCCGGAATGACGAGGTTGATTGTGGTGGTCGTCCTCAAAAATCGAATAGCCGCATTCCGAAACGGGCGTATTCCCGCTGAAGGATGGGGTTACAGTCGGCTGCGATTTATTTTGAATCATACTCGAGCCGAACCCGGAAAAAATGCACGGAGTGATGGGCAAACAGCCCGAAGCGGTGACGGAGGCCGGCACCGCGCCATCGCGGGTCATGCTGTGGCTGCTGGTCGCGATGACCGGCGTCGCGCCGATTTCGCTCTATATGCTGGTGCCGGCGCTGCCCCAGCTCGCCACCATTTTCGAACGCGACATCTCGATCGCGCAGATGACGGTGTCGCTCTACATGGTCGGCATCGCCTGTTCGCAGATCATCATGGGCCCGCTGTCGGACCGGTTCGGACGCCGTCCGGTGCTGCTGGCGGGACTCGGCCTGATGGTCGCGGCAAGTGCTGCCTGCATTTTCGCCGAGACCCTGCCGGAACTGATCGCGGCGCGGTTTCTGCAGGCGCTGGGCGGCGCCACCGGCATGGTGGTGAGCCGCGCCATCATCCGCGATCTCTACAGCCGCGAGCGCATCAGCAGCATGATCAGCCTGGTGATCGCGGTGATGATGATCGCGCAGATGCTGAGCCCGCTGACCGGCGGCCTCCTGGAAACCGCGTTCGGCTGGCGCTCGATCTTCTACGTCATCACCGGCGCTTCGCTGGCGGTCGCCGTGGCCATCGCGCTCGCTTTGCCCGAGACGCGCCGGCTGCGCGCTGAGGGCAGCGGGTTCCGACAGGATGTCGGCAGCCTGCTCA
The DNA here is from genome assembly GCF_900129425.1 of Bradyrhizobium erythrophlei. NCBI lineage: Bacteria > Pseudomonadati > Pseudomonadota > Alphaproteobacteria > Hyphomicrobiales > Nitrobacteraceae > Bradyrhizobium > Bradyrhizobium erythrophlei. The sequence continues at coordinate 6,677,556 of NZ_LT670817.1, forward strand.
CCAGCCGCGCCTTCATCGGCTACATGCTGTGTCAGGTGCTGGCCTCGCAGATCATCTTCACCTTCGCCGGTGGCGGGCCCTATATCGTGGTGATGCAGATGGGTCGCAGCAGCGCCGAATATGGCGCCTGGTTTGCCACGACGGCCTTTGCCTATCTCATCGGCAATCTGTTCTGTGTGCGCTTTTCACCTCGGCATTCGCTGGAGAAACTGATCTGGTTGGGGCTCGCGCTGCAACTCGCCGGCAGCGCGCTGAACCTGGTATGGGGCGTCATCGGGCTGAACCAGTCGCCGTCATGGCTGTTCGGCACCCAGATGCTGGTGATGTTCGCCAACGCCTTCGTGATGTCGAACTCGGCGGCCGGCGCCATCAGCGTGCGCCCGGAAGCCGCCGGCACCGCCTCGGGCGCGATGGGATTCCTGCAGATGGGACTGGGCGCGCTGATCTCGCAATTCGGCGCTTGGCTCGGCGGCCATTTCACAACGCCGGTGCCGCTCAACATCGCCATCGTCGTGCTGTCGATCGCCTGCGCCTCGACTATGGTTTTCCTGATCCCACGCCGCAACGTGGTGGTCAGCGAGCAACTGATCGAACAGGCGGAGGAGGAAGAATCGGGGTTGCTGTAGGCGGAGGTTCTTGACCTCTCCGCTCGGTAGATTGCGCGAAATTCCGACACAGTCATTGCAGACACACCTTCGCATTCTCGCGGCGCGATACGCCCGAGGTTTGCTCTCAAGTCCCGCCCTCTCAATTCAGAGGGCGCAGGGAATGCCGGGCGCCCGATGCACCCGCAGCCTCGTGTGCGCTATGGGGTAGTAAGTAGGCACACGAGTATTCACAGCGAGTTTACCGGAGTCATCCGGCATTCCCCGCGCAATGGTTTACGGCTTATACCGTGCTCTCCCCGGTGATCGGCTTTCTTGCCACCGTCGTTACGCGGATCAATCCGCCAACTTGACGCCGGCACCGAGGCGTCAGGACCACACGTCTTCGCCGTCCGCGTTGGCATCGCCCGTCAAGCGCGCCGTCGCGTCCACCGCCCCCCGCCCCGCGTCCGTGACGTTCGCGAAACGCCCCTCTGAGTGGAACAGGATGGCGGGGGATATAGACTGATTTGGGTTTTCGGAAAAACAGAATATTTTTGCAAAGGGGGCTGGACATGCCAGCATTGGAAGGCGAACTGATTTGCCCGTCGGGCCGCAAGCGGCGCGCCGTGTCGCCATACACTCACATGAGAACAAGATGGTTTTAATTTGAATCGGTGCCCTTCACCTCTCCCCAGCGGGGAGAGGTCGATTTGCGCAGCAAATCGGGTGAGGGGGCGCTACACCAACGATAGACCGCAACCCCTCACCCGGCGCTACGCGCCGACCTCTCCCGATGGGAGAGGTAAAGTTCACCGCTGCGTCCCTTCATCTCATCACGCTTTAGCCCGTCGTCGCCCGGCGCCTGTCCCCGACTTGATTGGGGATGAGCGGGCGACCCGGTACGCCGCGGCTTCTCATTCAATCGGAAAGGATACCTCGTCACTCCCCGATCATCTTCAGCCATTCATCCTCGGTCAGCACCGCGACCTCGTGCTTTTTGGCTTCCGCGAGTTTCGAGCCGGCGCCGGGACCGGCGACCACGTAATCGGTCTTCTTCGACACCGAGCCGGACACCTTGGCGCCGAGCCGCTCGGCCTTTGCCTTGGCTTCGTCGCGCGTCATCTTCTCCAGCGCACCGGTGAAAACGACGGTCTTGCCGGCGACGGCCGAGTTGCTCTTTGGCTTTTCCGCATCGAGGATGGTGACTTCTTTTGTCAGCCGCTCGACGATGCCGCGATTGTGGCTCTCGCCGAAATAGGCGGCGATGGCGGCGATCACGGTCTCGCCGATCTGGTCGAGCGCGTCCATCTCGGCGATGGCCTCCTCGTCACCGCTGGCGACCTTGAGGCAGGCGTCGTGAAAAGCCGTCCATGAGCCGTAGCCGCGCGCCAGCGCCAGCGCCGTGGTCTCGCCGACCTGACGGATGCCGAGCGCGTAGATGAAGCGTTCCAGCGAAATTTCGCGCCGCCGCCTGATCGCCTCGAACAGGTTGCGCACCGAGGTCGCGCCGTAGCCTTCGATCTCCTCGAGCTTCAGCTTCGCATTTCGCGCTTCGAGGGTAAAAATGTCGGCCGGCTCCTTCACCCAGCCCTGCTCGAAAAAGAATTCGATCTGCTTTTCGCCGAGCCCGTCGATATCGAAGGCGCGGCGCGCGGCGAACAGTTTCAGGTGCTCGATCTTCTGGTAGGGACAGGCAAACTCGCCGGTGCAGCGGGCTCGCGCCCCCTCCTCGCCGGTGGCGGTTTCCTCGCGCACCACGTCGGTATGCAGCGGACACGGGCACTTCTTGGGAAAATGATAGGGCCTGGCATCCTTCGGCCGCTTGTCGGCGACCACATCCACCACCTGCGGGATGACGTCGCCGGCGCGCTGGACGATGACGGTATCGCCGATCCGGATGTCGCGGCCCTCGCGCAACTGCTCGCCGTCGCCGCCGATACCCCGGATGTAATCCTCGTTATGCAGCGTGACGTTCTGCACGATGACGCCGCCGACGCTGACCGGTTCGAGCTTGCCGACCGGCGTGAACGAGCCGGTGCGCCCGACCTGGATCTCGATATCCCGGAGCACGGTCATGGCGCGCTCGGCCGGGAACTTGTGCGCGATCGCCCAGCGCGGCGTGCGCGAGACGAAGCCGAGACGTTCCTGCCAGTCGAGACGATCGACCTTGTAGACGACGCCGTCGATGTCGTAATCGAGATGCGAGCGCTGCTCCTCTATGCTGCGGTGAAAGGCGATCAGTTGCTCTACCGAGTGACACAGCCTGGTCAGCGGATTGGTCTTGAAACCGCAACGCTCGAACCAGCCGATCATGCCGGACTGGGTATCTTCAGGCATCCCGCTCATCTGCCCCCAGGCGTAAGCGAAGAAGCCGAGCGGCCGCGAGGCGGTGATCGACGGATCCTTCTGGCGCAATGAGCCCGCCGCCGAATTGCGCGGGTTGGCGAACACGGTATCGCCGGCGGCCTTCTGCCGCTCATTGAGCGCGAGGAAAGCCCGCTTGGTCATGTAGACCTCGCCGCGCACTTCGCAGATCTCGGGTACGTTGCGACCCCCGAGTTTTTTCGGCACGTCCTCGAGCGTTCGGATATTGGCGGTGACGTCCTCGCCCTCGGCGCCGTCGCCGCGGGTGGCGGCGGTGACGAGTTCGCCGGCTTCGTAACGCAGCGACATCGAGAGCCCGTCGATTTTCGGCTCGGCGCTGAAGTCGATCTGGTCGTCTTCGCCGAGTTTCAGGAAGCGCCTGATGCGACCGACGAAATCGAGCACGTCCGCTTCCGCAAAGGCGTTGTCGAGCGACAGCATCGGCACCGCATGCCGGACCTTCCTAAAGCGCCCCGAGGGCGCCGCGCCGACCTTCTGCGACGGCGAATCGCTGGTGACGAATTCGGGAAACCTGGCCTCGATGGCGCTGAAGCGTTTGCGCAGCGCGTCGTATTCAGCGTCCGAAATTTTTGGCGCGTCCTCCTGATAGTAGCGCCTGTCGTGGCCTTCCAGCTCCAGCGCCAGCCGTTTGTGCTCCACCCTGGCCCGCGCCTTGGTGAGGGTGTCGACGTCGGGGGGAGATTTTGTTTTTGATTTTGCTATCATGATAAGAATTTATAGCCCGTCATTCCGGAATGGTCCGCAGGACCATATCCGGAATCTCGAGATTCCGGGTTCGTGCTTCGCACGCCCCGGAATGACGTTTTGCGTTGTGAGCAATTAATATCATGGCCTATTACGTCTACATACTTGCCAGCAGAAAGGACGGCGCAACCTACATTTGGATTACGAACGATCTCGTGCGCAGGGTCTACGAACACCGCACAAAGGCCGCCCGCAGCGTCACGTCGAAATACAATATCACGCGACTCGTCTGCTTCGAAATCTACGATGATCCGATTTCCGCGATTTCCCGTGAGAAAGAACTGAAGAAATGGAAGCGGAGCTGGAAAACCCAATTGATTGAAGCGCAGAACCCGCGGCGGAATGATCTGTATGAATCCATTTGTAACTGACTCGTCATTCCGGGATGGTCCGAAGGACCAGACCTCAGATGTGCAATTGCACATCGGGGAATCTCGAGATTCCGGGTTCGCGTCTTCGACGCGCCCCGGAATGACAAGGAATACCTACGCCGTGGCCGCGCGCAGCAGGTGTTCACGCGCGTCTTCGACGCGCTATGGTGATGCGCTGCTGATCCGGGGTCCATGACGACGCTCAGTTGGTTGGGTCCCGGCTCTGCGGAGCAGCGTGAAGAACGCTGCACCGCGTCCGGGACACGAGAGACCTCACGCCGTGGCCGCGCGCAGCAGGCGTTCCGCCGCCGCGCGGGCCTCGGCGGTGATTTCCGCACCGGCCAGCATGCGGGCGATTTCCTCGCGGCGGTGATCGGCGGCGAGTGCGTTGACGCGGGTGGCGACGCGTTTGCCCCTGTCGAGCGCGTCCTTGGAAATCAGCAAATGCTGGTCGGCGCGGGCCGCGACCTGCGGGGCGTGGGTCACCGCCATCACCTGCACCTTGCCCGCGAGCCGCGCCAGCCGCGCGCCGATGGCGTCCGCCACCGCGCCGCCGACCCCGGTGTCGATTTCGTCGAACACCAAGGTGGGCGCCGAACCGCGATCGGACAGCACCACCTTCAAGGCCAGCAGGAATCGCGACAGCTCGCCGCCGGAGGCGACCTTCATCAAGGGCCCCGGCCGCGTGCCCGGATTGGTCTGAACCCAGAACTCGATGCGGTCGAACCCCTGCGGGCCCGACGACTCCGGATCGGATTCGATCTGCGTGGTAAACGTGGCGCGCTCAAGCTTCAGCGGCGCCAGTTCGGCATTGACGGCCCTGTCGAGCTTCTGCGCCGACTTCGATCGCGCGGCGGAGAGCTTTGTCGCGGCGGCGCCGTAGCGCTTGTCCGCCTCGGCCGCGGCCGCCTCCAGCTTCTTCAACTGATCGGCGCCGGCGTCGATCAGCGCCACGTCGGCGGCGTATTTCTTAGCCAGCGCCGCAAGGCCGTCGACCGCCGTCGAATGTTTGCGCGAGGCGGCGCGCAGCGCGAACAGCCGCTCCTCGATGCGCTCGAGCTCGCTGGGGTCGAAATCCGCCGCGATCAGCGCCGCCGTGAGATGCTGGTCGGCCTCCTCCAGCGCGTTGATGGCGGCGTCGATCGCCTTCACCGCGGGCTCGACCAGCGCAGGCGAATTTCCGGCCCGGCGCTCGAGCCGCCGCACCGCCGCGGACAGTGCCGCGACCGGCGAATGATTGCCGCTGACGGCATCCTGCGCCTCGCGCAGATCGCCGGCGATCTTCTCGCCCTGCATCATCGTGGTGCGGCGCTCCGCCAGCGTGGTTTCCTCGCCGTCCCTGGGCGCGAGTTTTTTCAGCTCATCAGCGGCGTGGCGCAGATAGTCGGCGTCGCGGGCGGCGCGCTCCATGCTCGCGCGATGCTCGTCGAGCACGGTGTTGGCCGCGCGCCTTGCATCCCACAGCAGCTCCAGCGCGGCGACGTCCTTCTCGAGGCCGGCGAATGCATCGAGCAGGCGGCGGTGGGTCGAGGCATCGACCAGCGCCCGCTCGTCATGCTGGCCGTGGATCTCGACCAGCGCGGAGCCGACCGCCTTCAGGGTCTGCACGCTGATCGACTGATCGTTGATGAAGGCACGGGTGCGGCCATCGGCGAGCTGCACACGGCGCAGGATCATTTCGCCGGTGTCGTCGAGGCCGTTATCGCCGAGGATTTTCGCGGCCGGATGGTTCTTCGGCACGTCGAACACGGCGGTGACCTGCCCCTGCTCGACGCCATGACGGACCAGACCGGCGTCGCCGCGGCCGCCGAGCGCCAGCGCGAATGCATCGAGCAGAATGGATTTGCCGGCGCCGGTTTCGCCGGTCAGCACCGCCAGGCCACGGGAAAACTCGATATCGAGCCGTTCGATCAGGACGATGTCACGGATCGAAAGGCGCGCCAGCATGCTGAATTAATCCTACCCAAGACCCAGTTTTTTGAAAGCCCTGGAGATATAGGAACCCTGATTCTCGCTCGGCTCGACGCCGCCGGACTTTACTAGATTATAGGCGTCCTTGTACCAGCGGCTATCGGGAAAATTGTGCCCGAGCACGGCGGCCGCGGTTTGCGCCTCGCCGACGATGCCGATCGCCATGTAGGCCTCGGTGAGCCGGGCCAGGGCTTCCTCGACATGCCGGGTGGTCTGATACTGGGTGACCACGGTCTTGAAACGGTTGATGGCGGCGGTGTAGTCGCGTTTGTCCATGTAATAGCGGCCGACCGCCATTTCGCGGCCGGCGAGCTGGTCGCGCGCGCCTTCGAGCTTGGCCTTGGCGCTGACGGCGTATTCCGAGGTCGGGTATTTGCGAATCACCTCTTCAAGCGCCGCGATCGCCTTCTCGGTGCGGCCCTGATCGCGGGTAATGTCCGGAATCTGGTCGTAATGCGAGGCCGCGATCAGATATTGCGCATAGGCGGCATCGGGGCTGCCCGGGTGCAAGGTGACGTAACGGGTCGCGGCGCCGATGCAGCTGTCATAGTCGCCGGAATCGTAGAAGGCATAGGCCGACATCAGCAGCGATTTGCGCGCCCAGTCGGAATAAGGATGCTGACGGTCGACTTCCTCGAATTTCTTCGACGCCGCCTTCGGATCCTTCTTCTGGTTCATCAGGTACAAGCCCTCATTGTAGAGCTTGTCCGCGGGCTCCTCGACGAAGGTATCGTCCTTGGCCATAAACTTGTCCCACAAGGCCCCGGTGCCGCATCCGCTCAGGGGGATCGCGAGCACAACCAGGCCCGCGGCCAGCAGCAGCCGCCGGCCGATCCAATTGCGCCCCGCAATCTCTTGGCCGATGCCAGCCGATTTCTTGCGGAATTCGAGCGTCATACGCGGTGCCGACATGAAGTTATGACCTGACGCCTGTGATGCGGTGCCCGCCGCGCGTCCCGAGCGCGGTCATGGACGCGGTGATTGCTGTGCCGGTGCCGCCGTGCCATGCAATCGCGGGCCTGTGTAGCCGAAATTAGTCCCTCAACCAACCGGATACGCAGGCATTTCGCCCGGATTAAGGCGGGTCTGGGCCGATCGCTGCCGATCATGGTTACCGCAGGGATCGAGGATCAGTCCGCCCCTGGACAAGGCCCAAGGCATTTCAAAGCCGAAAGTCAGGAAACGTCCAGAGGACGCTCAGGACATTTCGAAGCCGAAAGTCAGGACACGTCGGGACCGTAGGCCGGGGCGATCATGCCGCCCACCATGCCACTGCCGGGCTCCGCGTGACCGCGCGAACGACGGGCGGCCTCGGACTCGATCACCCGCCAGGCACTGCGATCGGCCATCAAGGCCGTCAGCACCGCGTGGTTGAGCTTGTGACCGCCGCGCACCGAGCGATAGGCGCCGAGCATTGGCAGACCCGCCAGCGCGAGATCGCCGATCACGTCGAGAACCTTGTGGCGCGCGCATTCGTCGCTGTAGCGCAGCCCCTCGGTGTTGAGCAGGCGGGTCTCGTCGAACACCACCGAATTCTCGAACGAGGCGCCGAGCGCAAAGCCGGCGCTCCAAAGCCGCGCCACATCGTTCATGCATCCGAAGGTCCGGGCGCGGGAAATCTCGCGGCGGAATCTTTCGGGGCTGAGATCGAGTACATAACTCTGACGGCCGATCACCGGATTGGCGAAGTCGATTTCGATCTCGGCGCGGAAGCCCGCGGCATGGGGGCGCAATTCGCCGAACGAATCGCCCATCGCGACCTGCACCGGCTTCAGCACCTGGATGAAGCGGCGCGACGCCGACTGGGTAAGAATACCAGCCTGGTCAATCGCAGCGACGAAGGCGGCTGCGCTGCCGTCCATGATCGGAACTTCCGGGCCGTCGATGTCGATGGTGGCGTTATCGACGCCCATGCCCCGCAGTGCAGCCAGCACATGTTCGGCGGTGGAGACGAGCGGACCCTCACGGTCACCGAGCACGGTAGCAAATTCGGTGGCGATCACCGACTCGGCTGACGCCTGAACCTCGCGATCGCAGCCATCCAGACCGGTGCGGACAAAAATAAAACCTGCATCCACAGGTGCAGGTCCAAGAGTGAGGCTTACAGGTAGACCAGAATGAACGCCAACGCCCGTCACGGTGGCTTGCGACCGAAGCGTTGTTTGCCGGCTAAATTTCATTCGAAGACCGCCCACCACCGACTTACTCAAAGATCAGATCCGACCCGATTCCGGGTACCGATTCGCACTTCAAGTCCCCAAGTCACGGCGGACCATAGTCACAGCCTCAAAGGGCGCCAACTCACGCTTTTTTACCAATTGTTACCCTATCCATGCCGTATTTACGCCAAAGGTTAACCAAATTGGAGCACGCCTGGCAGCCTTCGCGGGCCTGCCATCCCACCACGAAATACATAATTAATCATTTAATATCAGTTGCTTGAAGAAGACATTGACGGCCTTCCCAACTCAAAAACCAAGGCCCCGGCTAGGTCAGCCGGGGCCTCTTCCGTCGTAACAATTTCAGCTGGACTGGCGGCGTAGGAACGCCGGGATGTCCAAATGATCGTCGCCCTGTGGCGCTACAGCAACAGGTGCAGGGCGGCCGTGAACGTCCAATCCCTGGGGCGCGGGCCGGCGAGCGTATTCGGACACCGGTTCAGCGGCCGCAATTTGCTGCGCGACCGAGCGCTGCGGCTTCCGTTCCGGCAGCGGCGGCATCGACGCCATCGCAGGACCCGAGGCGCGGGCCGCGATCGGCGGCTCGCTCTCTTCGTCGCGGCGGCCGAGGCCGACATTGGCGAGGCGCTGCAGCAGCGACATCCGGGTCTTTTGCGGATGCTCCTCTTCGGCTTCGCCGCGTGCCTGGCGAATCTCGTTCTGCGCCGGCATCGGCAGATCCTCGAACTTCGGCATCCTCGGCGCGCGAACCGGCGCGCGCTCGGCCGCCTGCGGAATGAATGTCTCGGGCGTCGGCGGCTCGTGAGCCTGTACACGCGCGACATCATGATCCGGGAACAGCGACGGCTTCTGCGCAATCGGCCGAACCGTGACGTCGCCGTAGGACGCGGGCTGCATCGGCGCCGCGGCCGGCTGCGGCGTTTGCGGAGAGACCGCCGCGGCGATCGCCGCGAGCGCTGCGCGTTCGACGCTGCCCGAGGAGCGCTGCGGCGCGGCGGAAGCGGACGGCGCCGGGCCGGATGCCTCCTGTTTCTGGGCACGTTCAGCGATGCGCTGGTTGTCGGCACGCAGCCGCGCGGTCAGGTCGGCCAGGCGGGAGTCCGGGCTGGCCGCCGGAGCCGCCGCATGGGTCACGGGTGCGGCCGGCGACGCGGCGTTGCGGGAAATCAGCGCCTGTTCGATACCGGTGGCGACGACGGAAACCCGGATCACGCCGTCGAGGGTTTCGTCGAACGTGGCGCCGACGATGATATTGGCGTCCTGATCGACCTCCTCGCGGATCCGGGTTGCGGCTTCGTCGACTTCGAACAGCGTCAGATCCTTGCCGCCGGTGATCGAGATCAACAGGCCGCGCGCGCCCTTCATCGAGGAATCGTCGATCAGCGGATTGGCAATGGCGGCCTCGGCCGCGGTCAATGCGCGCTTCTCGCCGGAGGCTTCGCCGGTGCCCATCATCGCCTTGCCCATTTCGCGCATCACGGCGCGAACGTCGGCGAAGTCGAGATTGATCAGGCCTTCCTTGACCATCAGGTCGGTGATGCAGGCGACGCCCGAATACAGCACCTGGTCGGCCATCGCGAAGGCGTCGGCGAAGGTGGTCTTTTCGTTGGCGACCCGGAACAGGTTCTGGTTCGGGATGATCAGCAGCGTATCGACCACCTTGTGAAGCTCGGAGATGCCGGCCTCAGCGGTGCGCATGCGGCGCTGGCCTTCGAAGTGGAACGGTTTTGTCACCACGCCGACGGTGAGGATGCCCATGTCGCGCGCGGTCTTGGCGATCACGGGTGCGGCGCCGGTGCCGGTGCCGCCGCCCATGCCGGCGGTGACGAACACCATGTTGGCGCCCGAGAGGTGGTCGCGGATCTCGTCGATGACTTCCTGGGCCGCGGCGGCGCCGACATCCGGCTGCGAACCGGCGCCGAGGCCCTGCGTGACCTGGGTGCCCATCTGCACGATGCGCTGCGCCTTGGACATGGTGAGCGCCTGCGCGTCGGTGTTGGCGACGACGAAATCGACACCCTGCAGTCCGGCAGTGATCATGTTGTTGACGGCGTTGCCGCCGGCTCCGCCGACACCGAAGACGGTGATCCGCGGCTTGAGCTCGCTGATGTCAGGGGGGGTCAGATTGAGTGCCATGGTTGCCTCTCGATTACGCGCGCGTTGGTTCGCCCCGGCCGACGGCCGCGGGAGTTGGTGGAAGCCGAATGGGCCGGAAAAAATTCATCAGAAGCCCTCACGAAGCCATCGTCCGACTTTTCCGAGATAACCGTCAGTCCCTGTCCTGAGCTGCCGCGTATGCCGCGGTTCGACATGTTCAAGATGAGCGTATTGCGGATAGACCAATAGACCCGAGGGGACCGCGAACGACGCGCTCTTCGCCTCGGCGGGCAGCCGGCCGAAACCGAGCGGGCGGGCGATCCGCACCGGCCGGCCGAGAATCTGGGTGGCAAGTTCGAGGGTGCCGGAGAGCTGCGAAGCGCCACCGCTCAGGACAACCCGCGCCCGTGGCTCTGCCGCAAAGGGAGAATCCGCGAGGCGGTCCCGGACCATTTCAAAAATCTCCTCGGCGCGCTGGCGTACGATGTTCGCGATCGTGGCGCGGGACACGATTTGCGGAAGATCCCGCTCGCTGTCGCCGGCGCTCGGCACAGACATCAACTCACGCGCGTCGGAACCACCGGTCAGCACGGTGCCATATAACGTCTTGATTCGCTCGGCATCCGCAATGCATGCGCTCAAGCCGCGCGCAAGATCCATGGTGATGTGGTGACCGCCGAGCGCAAAGCCGCTGGCATGCACGAAGCGCCCGCTGGAATAGGTCGCGATCGTGGTGGATCCGGCGCCCATCTCCACCACGGCGGCGCCGAGATCGGCTTCATCGTCGGTCAAAACCGACAGCCCCGCCACGTAGGGGCTCGCCGCCATGGCTTCGACGTTGAGATGGCAGCGTTCGACCACCAGCATCAGGTTCTTGGCGACCGTCGCATCCACGGTGACGACGTTCATGTCGACGCCGAACTGCCGGGCCACCATGCCCTTGGGATCGCGAATGCCCTTGACGCCGTCGAGCGCGTAACCGACCGGCAGCGCATGCAGCACGGTACGGCCCGCGCCGGTGGCGTGGCGCATGCCGGCAGAGGTGATCCGGGTGACGTCGGCTGATGTAACCGCGCCGCCGCGAATATCGGCCGCGGCTTCGATCAATTGACCTTGCAGCCGGCCGCCCGAAACCGAGAGCAGCACGGATTCGACCCGGACCTTGGCCATTCGCTCGGCCAGCGTCACCGCCTGGCGCACCGCCTGCTCGCATGCGGCGAGATCGACCACGGCGCCAGCCTTGACGCCGCGCGACTGGATCTGGCTGTACCCGATCAGCTCGACGGCATGGCTGCGCCCGCGCAACGCGCCATTCGGCGGGCACGGCTTCAACCGTGCGATCATGCAGGCGATCTTGCTGGTGCCGATGTCGAGCGACGCCACCAGCGCGGTGCGCTTCTGCATCGGGCGCGTTTTCGGCGTCTGATTGTGATCGAGGCCGGTCATGCGTCACCGGCCTTTTTCTTGGACTTCTTGTCCTTCAACAGGTCTTCGCGGGCCTTGGCGGCGTCATCGGACAATTGCACCGTCAGCCGGTCCGGCAGCCGCATGTCGACGGCGACGATATCGCGCGAGAACAGCCGGTCTTCCTGGTCGAGCTTGCTCAGCGCCGCCAGCGCATTGCCGACGTCGTGTTCCGGCAGCCTGATATCGAGACCGTCCTTGAGCCGCAGGTTCCAGCGCCGCTCGCCGACGAAGACAGCGGCCTTCGTCACCGAGCGCACCTGCGGATAGCGCGCGAGCAGCGCCAGGAAATCCTTGGCGCGGGTTTCGGCACCCTTGCCGACGACCAGCGGCAGCGAGAGGAAGCGGCGCGACAAATAGGGCTCGAGCACCGCGCCGTCGTCGGAGATCACCGCCAGACGGCCGTCCTGCTGCCACAGCGCGAACGCCGAACGTTCGACAATATCGATCTGGAGCTGGCCGGGATAAAGCTTGAGGACGGTGGCTTCGGCGATCCAGGGATTGGCCTTCAGCTTGTCGCGCACCTGGTCGGCGTCGAGGAACAACAGCGAGGAGCGGCCATTGACGCCGCCGATCGCCAGCACCTCGTCCTGGGTCAATTGCTTGCGGCCGTTGATGGCAACCGCGGTGATTCGAAATCCGGCCGAATTGGCGATCGCATTGCGGGCGTCGCTCAAAGCCGAGGTGAATTCCTCGAGGTGGCCGCCCTTGACGATCCCGAAGCCGGCGCTGCCGAGCAAAATCAGGACGGTCGCGGTGACGCCTGCGCGGTGCGGAAGGTAGCGCTCGAGCAGCGCGATCAGGCGGTGCGGCGGTTGTTCGCGTTGCTGCCGCGGCCTGGCCGGCGCGCGAGGAAGGCCCAGCCGCTCGCGCAGCAATATGACCGCGCCAATGGCGGCGGCCTTCAGGTCAGTTTGGGGCCTCAGCGATCTCAGCGATCGAGCGAGGCGTCCTCCACCATCCATTGCACGAGCTCATCAAATGTTATGCCCGCAAAAGCTTTGCGAGTTCTGGCACATGTGACGTCTCGGTCATGCCGGGCTGGGCGTGTTGACCTCAAGGCAGAAGAGGCCACCTGTTCCCTCGATGCGGTCGTCGAAGCGGAAATCCGCGACAGCTCACGCCCCGGCAGCCAAGCGCCACATGCGCCGCCAGCGTTAACCTTCGGACTTCCTGGTAAACAAAGTGTAAATCAGTGGCAGGCTGGAGGTGTTTTGATCCGCCTTCCCCGCACTTTGGCTCGAATTCGTTAGAATTTTACCGATCCGACCATCCCGGTCACCCCGGCCGGTTCGCCCTTGACTGGAACTATTGCTGCGCGCGCCTAGCGGCCAGCGCGATCTGGTCCTGCAGAAAATCGGCAAATGCGATCCCCTGAGCCTTGAGGGATTTGGGATAGAGCGAGGCCCTGGTCAGGCCCGGCAAGGTGTTGGTTTCGAGATAAATCGGCCCGTTCTCCGAAATAATGAAGTCCGAACGGGAATAGCCGCTGCAAGACAACGCCTGGTGCGCCCTGACCGCCTGATCCTTGATTTGCGCGTTGATTTCAGGTGCAAAACGCGCGGGGCAGATTTCCTGGGTCGCCTTGGCCAGATATTTGGCGACATAGTCGAACGGGCCCTCGGCCGGAATGATCTCCACCGGCGGCAGCGCGATCAGCGAGCCGTCCAGTTGCTCCAGCACGCCGCAGGTCGCCTCTGCACCCGCGATGAACGGCTCGATCACGTAGTCTTCGGTCCTGGCGGCGTTGCGGACGGCGACGAGGTCCTGCTTCGAATTGACAAAGATCAGGCCGTAGCTCGAGCCGTCCCGCGCCGGCTTGGCGATCAGCCTGCCGTGTTCGGCCAGCGCCGCCTCGGCATCTTGCAGCGCCACGCCGGCCGGCGACTTCACGCCTGCAATGGCGGCAAATCGTTTGGCAGCGACCTTGTCGAAGGTCAGATGCGACGACGCCGAGCCCGAGCCGGTGAAGGGAATGCCGCGCATTTCGCACATTGCCTGAAGCTCGCCATTCTCCGCCGTGCCGCCGTGCAGGCCGAGCACCAGCAGGCGGTTTTCCGCCTTTGCCTTGTCGAGCGCCTGTTCGATCCCACCGACGCCGCGGTCATCGACCTTGAATGGCTGCTCGAATGGCCTGGCATGAGTCTCAAGCGCCTGAGGCCGGATTTCATGCACGCTGTCATCGACGTCCCAGAACCACAGATCCGCGTCGGGCAACGCCGAATGCAGCGCCTGGGCTGTGGCCACAGACACCAGGCGCTCCTTGTTCGTGCCGCCGAAAACAATGGTGATCCGCATCATGCCGTTCCGCTGATTACATCTTTCGTCATTCCGGGATGCGCCGAAGGCGCAGACCCGGAATCTCGTTCTATGCTATTTCGAGATTCCCCGATGTGCGACAGCACATCTGAGGTTCGCGCTGCGCGCGCCCCGGAATGACATCTAGGCCGGAATCCCGATCCGCTTGATTTCCCAGTGTAGCTCAATTCCCGAATTTTCCTTCACCCGCGCGCGCACGGTCTCGCCCAGGGTTTCGATGTCATGGCCGGTCGCGGTGCCCATGTTGATCAGGAAATTGCAGTGCATTTCCGACACCTGCGCGCCGCCGACGCGCAATCCCCGGCAGCCGGCGGCCTCGATCAGCTTCCAGGCGCTGTTGCCGGGCGGATTCTTGAAGGTCGATCCCCCCGTCTTTTCCCGGATCGGCTGCGCGGCCTCGCGGTGGTTTTGCACCTCGTTCATCCGCGCGCGAATCGCCTCCGGCGCGCCGATCAGCCCGCGAAAGCGGGCCGAGGTAAAAATGACGGAAGCGTCGACGCCGCTGTTGCGATAGGCGAATTTCATATCGGCATTTTCAAACGTGTGTTTTTTGCCGTCGCGACCGACGCCGGTGGCCTCGACCAGCACATCTTTGGTCTCGGCACCATTGGCGCCGGCATTCATGCGCAGCGCGCCGCCGATGGTGCCGGGAATGCCAAAGAAAAATTCTAGCCCGCCGATATTGGCCGCCGCCGCAGTCTCGGCCACGCGCTTGTCGAGCGCGGCGGCCCCGGCGCCGACGATGTCGCCGTCAGCAGCGACGTCTCCAAAGCCGCGCGGCGAAAACCTGATCACCACGCCCGGCATGCCGCCATCGCGCACGATCAGGTTGGAGCCGACGCCGACGACATAGACCGGAAGTTCGGCCGCCAGATGCGCCAGGAAATAGGCGAGATCGTCTTCATCCGATGGCGTGAACAAAACCTGCGCCGGACCGCCGACCCGAAACCAGGTCAGCTCCGCGAGCGACTGGTTCGCCAGCAACCGGCCGCGCAAGCCAGGCATCGCGGCTTTGAGATCGAGCGTGATGTCGGGGAAGGTCACGCCGACTCCCTCAATTCGTCATGGCCGGGCTTGTCCCGGCCATCCACGTCTTGCAGAATATCCGCATGGCAGGTGGATACGCTTATATTCTGACCAACCGCCCAAACGGCATCCTGTACGTCGGCGTGACGAGCGATCTTGTCCGCCGCGTATTCGAGCATCGTTCCGGATTTGTCGATGGCTTCACCAAACGGTACGGACTGAAACGCCTCGTCTATTTCGAAAAGTTCGATGACATCCGCGACGCCATCCAGCGCGAGCACAACATCAAGCATTGGTCGCGCGCATGGAAGGTTCGAACGATTATCGCTGCAAATCCAGATTGGGACGATCTCTATCCGACGATCACGCAGTAAAGACGTGGATGGCCGGGACGAGCCCGGCCATGACGAACCTGAACGTTGAGGCCAACCCATCACCCCAGCGCCTTCAATTCGCCCGGCAGCGCATAGGCCCATTGCGTGATGTTGCCGGCGCCGAGACAGACGACGAAATCGCCGCTCGCCGCGATGCCATGAACCACGCCGGCGAGATCGGCGGAATTCTGCAGCGGAATCACTTCGCGATGGCCGTGCGCGCGCAGGCCCAGCACGAAATGGTCGCGGTCGATGCCCGGTATCGGCGCCTCGCCGGCCGGATAGACTTCGGCGACGACGACCGCGTCGGCATCGTTGAAGCAGGTGCAGAATTCCTCGAACAGCGATTGCAGCCGCGTGAACCGATGCGGCTGCACCACGGCGATGATTTTGCCCTGGCTGGATTCCCGCGCCGCCCTCAACACCGCCGCGATTTCCACGGGATGATGGCCGTAATCGTCGATGATGGTGACGCCGTGCCATTCGCCGGTGCGGGTAAAACGCCGCCGCACGCCGCCGAAGCTGGCGAGCGCCTTCCGGATGGTCTCGTCCGCAAGTCCCAATTCATGCGCCACCGCGATCGCCGCCGTGGCGTTGAGCGCGTTATGCCGTCCCGGCATCGGCAGCACGAGATCGGCGATCTCATGCGCGACATCGGTCTTGCGGTCGCGAAAGGCGACCTTGAAGCTGGAACCGCCGCCGGCCGGATGAAGATCAATCAGCCGCGCGTCGGCCTGCGGATTTTCGCCGTAGGTGATGATGCGGCGATCCTCGATCTTGCCGACGATGCTCTGCACCACGGGATGGTCGATGCACATAACAGCGAAACCGTAGAACGGCACGTTCTCGACGAAATGGCGGAACGCATCCTGCACGGCGTCGAAGGTCTTGAAGTGGTCGAGATGCTCGGGGTCGACATTGGTGACGATGGCGACATCGGCCGGCAGCTTGAGAAAGGTGCCGTCGCTTTCGTCGGCCTCCACCACCATCCATTCGCCGGCGCCGAGCCGGGCGTTGGTGCCGTAGGCATTGATGATGCCGCCATTGATCACGGTCGGATCGAGATCGCCGGCGTCGAGCAGGGCCGCGACCATCGAAGTCGTGGTGGTCTTGCCATGGGTGCCGGCGATGGCGACGCAGCTTTTCAGCCGCATCAGTTCGGCCAGCATTTCGGCGCGGCGCACCACCGGGATGCGCTGCGCGCGGGCCGCCATCAATTCGGGATTGTCGCGCTTGATCGCGGTCGACACGACAAGCACGTCGGCGCCGGCCACGTTCTCGGCCTTGTGGCCGACGGTGATGGCGATGCCCTTGTCGCGCAGCCGGCTGACATTGGCGCTCTCGGATGCGTCCGAGCCCTGCACGGTGTAGCCGAGATTGCACAGCACCTCGGCGATGCCGCTCATGCCGATCCCGCCGATACCGACAAAGTGGATGGGTCCGATCTCGCGCGGCAATCTCATGGTTGGTTCCGTATGTTCTCGTCATACCCGGGCAGAAGTGCGAAGCGAGTCTTCGCACTAGGCGTCCCGGGCATCCACGAATCTCCGTCACTTCATGCAAGACGTGGATGGCCGGGACAAGCCCGGCCATGACGGTAAATACCCAAAATGCGGCCGCTTTGGCCTAAATCCCTGCCACTTTCATCACCAGATCGGCCAACCGCTCGGCGGCATCCAGCCGGCCGACGGTTCGTGCGCCGGCGGCCATCGCGGTCAGCCGCGCGGGCTCGGCGGCGAGCGCGGAGATTTCCGCCGCCAGCCGGTCGGGCGTGAAATCGGCCTGCGCAATCCGCAGCGCGCCACCCGCCTGCGCCAGCACGCCGGCATTGGCGAATTGATCCTGGTCAATCGAGCCGGGCAGCGGCACCAGGATCGAGGGGCGGCCGATGGCACCGAGTTCGGCCACGGTGCCGGCACCGGATCGCGAGATCACCAGCTGGCTCGATGCCAGACGCGCCGGCAGATCGCCAAAGAACGGCGCCAGTTCGGCGTTGATCTTGAGCCGGTCATAGACCACGCGCACCCGCGCCATATCTTCTTCGCGCACCTGCTGGGTGAGGACCAGCCGGTTCCACAGCGCCGGTTCCAGCCGCTCGATCGCTGACGGCACGATATCGGCCATCACCCGCGCGCCCTGGCTGCCGCCCACCACCAGCAACCGAAACGGTCCGGCGGCCTCGGGGGTCACGAATTTTACCGCCGCGGCGGCGAGGATGGCCGGGCGCATCGGCGTGCCGACGGTGGTTGTTTTCCCTGACAGCGCCGGGTCGCGGTCGAGCACGCCGGGCAGCGAGGTTGCGATCGCGCTGACCCGGCTTGACAGAAAACGATTGGCGCGGCCGAGCACCGCGTTGGCCTCGTGGATGATGCCGGGCACGCCGAACATACGCGCCGCCAATAGCGGCGGCAGTGTCGGATATCCGCCGAAGCCGACCACGGCCGAAGGCTTCAGCCGGCGCATCAGGTTGAGCGAAACGGCCGTGCCGGCCGCGAGCATCGCACCGGTAGCGGCGAGCGACCACGGCGTACGACCGCGCACGGTCGCGCTCGGCACCACGTCGATGGTGTCCTTTGAAAACAATCCGCTGTAGCGCAGCGCGCGGGAGTCGGTGGCGAGGCGCACGCGAAGTCCGCGCCTGATCAGTTCGACGCCCAGCGCCTCGGCGGGAAACAGATGGCCGCCGGTGCCGCCCGCGGCCAACAGAATGAGAGGCTGTGTAGTCATCGGTCTGATCGTCGCCAATTTCAATCGTCATTGCGAAGCGACGAAGCAATCCAGCCTTGCTTGATATCGCGCCGGATGGCTTCGCGGAGGTTATCATCGGGCGCGCATTCGCGCGACCCCTCGGCTCGCAATGACGAAAAGTTACCGTAAGATCAAGCGTAACTGGAAACCGCGTTGGCGTCGCCGATCGATTCCATCTCGGTGCGCGGCCGATGTCGTGTCAGGGCAAGCATCATGCCGACGCCGTAAGCCAGTGAGACGATCGACGAGCCGCCATAGGAAATGAACGGCAGCGTCATGCCCTTGGCCGGTATCAGCTGCAAATTGACCGACATGTTGATCGCGGCCTGCACGCCGAACAAAATGGCGAGCCCCGACGCGGCGAAGCGCGCGAACATATCTTCAGTGGCGTAGGCGCGCGACAGCGCGCGGATCACGATGAAGGCGAACAGCCCCAGCAGCGCGAGGCAGAGGATAATTCCGAATTCCTCCGCCGCCACCGCGAACACGAAGTCGGTATGGCTGTCCGGCAGGCTGCGCTTGGCGATGCCTTCGCCCGGCCCAAGCCCGAACCAGCCGCCATTGTAGAAAGCCTCCATGGCGGTATCGACCTGAAAGGTGTCGCCCGAGGCGGGATTCATGAAGCGTGTAATGCGGCCTGCGACATGCGGCACCAGAAGATAGGCGCCGAACAGCCCGGCGCTCGCGGCGCCCGCGAGCCCCAGCACCCAGATCATCCGCATGCCCGCGATGAAGAACAACGCGCCCCACACCATCAGGATCAGCATGGTCTGGCCGAAATCGGGTTCCATTACCAAGAGCGACACCAGCGTCATCAGCAGCACCAGCGCCATCGAGGTCGCCGGCATTTCCGGCCGCCGCGCCGATTCCGCAAACAGCCATGCGGCCAGCACCACGAAGGCGGGCTTGGCGGATTCGGACGCCTGGATATTGACGCCGATCAGGGTGATCCAGCGCCGCGAGCCCTTGACCTCGGGGCCGATCAGCAACGTCGCCACGATCAGCACGACTGAGACCGCGAAAACAATCAGCGCCGTACGGCGGATCTGCCGCGGCGACAGGAAGGACACCCCGATCAGCACGATGAAGGACGGCACCAGAAAGAGGACGTGGCGGTTGAAGAAGTGAAACGGATCGAGCCCGATCCGGGTCGCCACCGGCGGACTGGCCGCCAGCGAAAGAATGATGCCGGCCAGCATCAGCGCGATAACAGCCGCAAGCTGCAGCCGGTCGACGGTCCACCACCATTCGCTTAGGGGGGTACGTTGTTCACGGGAAATCATCGGCGGTCCCAAAGGCGGAGGTTTGCCCATTGGTCGCCCATGATGGTTTCCAGGAGGTTAACGGAATGCGTAACTTTTGTGGGCAAATGCGCTCCGCTCGTCATGCCCGGGCTTGTCCCGGGCATCCACGTGTTTTGCCCAGGACAGACGTGGATGGCCGGGACAAGCCCGGCCATGACGGGCCATTACACCACCGGCTCGACGCCGGGCAGCGCGGTGACGAGGTCGCGGAAGCGGGAACCGCGAATCTCGAAATTGCGGTACTGGTCGAACGACGCGCAGGCCGGCGACAGCAGCACCACGGGATCGGGCAATCCGGAGGCTTCTGCATCGCGCGCCGCATTGGCGACCGCGACCTCGAGCGTCTCGGATATCTCGTGCGGCGCAAGCTCGCCCAGCGTGCCGGAAAATTCCTTCGCGGCTTCGCCGATCAGATAGGCCTTGCGGATGCGCGGGAAATATTCGCTCAGGCCGGTGATGCCGCCAAGCTTCGGCTTGCCGCCGGCGATCCAGAAAATATCTGAAAACGACGACAGCGCATGCGCCGCCGCATCTGCATTGGTGCCCTTGGAATCATTGACAAACAGCACGTTGCCGCGGCGACCGACCTGCTCCATGCGATGCGCCAGGCCGGGAAAACTGCGCAAGCCGTTTTGCAGGGTTTCGGGGGCGACACCGAGCGCCACCGCGCAGGCCGACGCGCAGGCCGCATTCTGCGCATTGTGCAAGCCACGCAAGGAACCGATGCCGCCGATGACAGCCATCTCGCTGCGCGCGCCGCCGGAGGCGCGCCAGATGATTTCGCGCTCGACATAGACGCCGTCGGGAAGCGGATTCTTCACGGAGACCCGGACCACGCGCCGGCCGGCCCGCTCGATCCGGTCGGCGGTGTTGCGGCTCCAGCCGTCATCGACGCCGACGATCGCGGTGCCCTGCTTCTGCACGCCGGCAACGAGACGTTCCTTCACCGCGGCGTAATGCTCGAGCGTGCCGTGACGATCGATGTGATCCTCGCTGACATTGAGCAGGATGCCGACAGAGGGATC
Source organism: Bradyrhizobium erythrophlei (assembly GCF_900129425.1). Classification (NCBI taxonomy): domain Bacteria; kingdom Pseudomonadati; phylum Pseudomonadota; class Alphaproteobacteria; order Hyphomicrobiales; family Nitrobacteraceae; genus Bradyrhizobium; species Bradyrhizobium erythrophlei. Next base: position 6,698,151 of record NZ_LT670817.1, read on the forward strand.
GAGCGATGGCGAGAGATCGATCTGATAGGACGACATCTCGATGACGTGAACCCGCCCCATCCGCGGTGGCTCCAGCGACAGGATCGCGGTGCCGATATTGCCGCCCATCTGGGTGTCGTAACCGGCAAAGCGCATCAGATGCGCGATCAACGCCGTGGTGGTCGATTTGCCGTTGGTGCCGGTGATGGCGACGAACGGCGCATCCGGCGCATGGCGGCGTCGCTCGCGGCAGAACAGTTCGATATCGCCGACCACCTCGACGCCGGCCCGTTGCGCCGCCAGCACCGTCCAGTGCGGCGCCGGGTGGGTCAGCGGCGCGCCGGGGGTCAGCACCAGCGCCGCGAAATTGGCCCACGATACCTTGCGCAAATCGGCGGTAATGAAGCCGGCCTTCGCGGCTTCGGCGAGCTTTTCCACGCCGTCGTCGCTGGCAATCACTTCCGCCCCGCCCGCCTTCAGCGCGTGGCAGCTCGCCAGCCCCGATCCGCCGAGGCCGAACACCGCGACCGTCTTGCCCGCAAAGGAGGTGACGGGGATCATGACGTGGCGTCGGTCATTCCGGGGCGTGCGAAGCACGAACCCGGAATCTCGAGATTCCGGATTGCCGCTTCGCGGCCTCCGGAATGACGAAAGAGAGTATCCAAGGCGATCACCGCAGCTTCAGCGTGGAGAGGCCGGCCAGCGCCAGCATCACCGAGATGATCCAGAACCGGATCACGATCTGCGGTTCGGTCCAGCCCAGTTGCTCGAAATGGTGATGGATCGGCGCCATCCGGAACACGCGCTTGCCGGTGAGCTTGAACGACACCACCTGCACGATCACCGAGACCGCTTCCAGCACGAACAGGCCGCCGATCACGGCAAGCACGATCTCGTGTTTGACCGCGACCGCGATCGAGCCGAGCATGCCGCCGAGCGCCAGCGAGCCGGTGTCGCCCATGAAGATCGACGCCGGCGGCGCGTTGAACCACAGGAATCCCAGTCCTGCGCCAAGCACCGCGCCGCACAGCACCGCGAGTTCGCCGGTACCGGCGACGTAATTGATCTGCAGGTAATCCGAGAACACCGCGTTGCCGACGAGATAGGAGATCAGGCCGAAACTCGCCGCCGCGATCATGACGGGAACGATGGCCAGACCGTCGAGACCGTCGGTCAGATTGACCGCGTTGCCGGCGCCCACCATGATGAACGCGCCGAACAGCAGGAAGAACCAGCCGAAATTCAACAGCACGTCCTTGAAGAACGGAATCACCAGCGAGGTCGAGAACGGGTCGCGTCCGAGCCGGACCAGGGCGTAACACGCCGCCAGCGCGATCACCGCTTCGATCGCAAGGCGGATGCGCCCGGCGAAGCCGCTATGGGTCTGCTTCGTCACTTTCAGATAATCGTCGTAGAAGCCGACGAAGCCGAAGCCGAGCGTCACCGCGAGCACGATCCAGACATAGGGATTGAGCGGATTGGCCCACAGCAGCGTCGAGACCACCAGTCCCGACAGGATCATCAGCCCGCCCATCGTCGGGGTGCCGATCTTGGTGACGAGATGCGATTGCGGGCCGTCGCTGCGGATCGGCTGGCCCTTGCCCTGGCGAATCCTCAGGTGATCGATGATCCAGGGACCGAACAGGAAAACGAACAGCGCCCCCGTCACCATGGCGCCGCCGGTGCGAAAGGTGATGTAGCGGAACACATTCAAGAATGTGCGGAACACGGCAAACCCTGGAACCGTGTTGGAAAGATCGATCAGCCAGTAAAACATTCAAACCGCCCTATACCGCGGCTTCGTCGAGCGCGGTCTTGCCGGGAAAGCGCCTTTCAAGCGCATTCACAATCGTTTTCATCTTCGAGCCGAGCGATCCCTTGACCATGATGGCGTCGCCGGCGCGAATCGCGGCAACCGCCTCTGCTTCGAGACCCGCCGCGCTCTCGGCATAGCCGCCCCGTTTACCCGTGGAAAGAGCGTCCCACAAGTTACGCATCAGCGGACCACAGCAATATACGAGATCGATGTGGTTGGCCTTGATGGCGTCGGCCAGGCCGCGATGCAGCGCGGCGCCGGTGGGGCCGAGTTCCAGCATGTCGCCGAGCACCGCGATGCGCCGGCCATGCGGACCGACCGCGGCATGGCCGAGCACGTTCAGTGCCGCCGCCATCGACGCCGGGTTGGCGTTATAGCTTTCATCGATCAGCGTCGCCTCGCCGTCGGCGGTTTCGAGCACGCGCCGAGCGCCGCGGCCCGCCGCCGGCCCGATCTGCGACAGCGACAGCGCCGCCAGCGCCAGATCGGCGCCCGCGAGCGAGGCGGCTGCGAGCACCGCCAGCGAATTCATCGCCATGTGGCGGCCGGGCATGCCGAGTTTGTAGGTAACGTCATGGCCGAGGATATTGGCATGCACCGCCGAACAGGCCGCATGCAGCGACACGTCGAGCAGCCGCGCGTCGGATTTCGTGTCGGCGCCGAAAGAGACGATGCGCGAGATACCTAGCTTGCCAGCGCGTCTTTGTAATCGCGCGAACTGCGAGTTGTCGCGGTTGAGCACCACCGTGCCACCGGGCTCGAGGCCGGTGAAGATTTCCGCCTTGGCGTCGGCGATCGCCTCGATGCCGGCGAAGAACTCCAGATGCACCGGCTCCACCGTGGTGATGACAGCCACATGCGGCCGCACCATGTTGACCAGCGGCTCGATTTCGCCGGCGTGATTCATGCCGATCTCGAAGATCGCAAAACGCACTGTGGCCGGGCATCGCGCCAGCGACAGCGGCACGCCCCAGTGGTTGTTGAAGGACGCGGCCGAGGCGTGGGTCTCGCCTTGTGCGCCGAGCACGCGCCGCAGCGCTTCCTTGGTCGAGGTCTTGCCGACCGAACCGGTGACCGCGATCACCTGGGCCTTCAGGCGCGCGCGCGCGGCGCGGGCGAGATCGACCAGTCCGGCGAGCACGTCGTCCACCACCAGCAGCGGCGCGTCGGGCGCGAATGTGTGGCGCTGCGCGGCCTCGACCACCGCCAGCGCCGCGCCCGCCTTCAGGGCGGCCTCGACGAAATCGTGGCCGTCGTGAACGTCGCCCTTGATGGCGAAATAAGCCTCGCCCGGCGCGATGGTGCGGCTGTCGATGGAAAGGCCCGTGACGGCCTCGGGCAACGTGCCCCGGACCTTCGCGCGCATCGCCTCCGCCATCGCGCCCGAAGTCCACAGCGGCGTCGTGCTCATGCCACCCTCGGCGCAAAGGCGGATGCGACCGCATCGTGATCGCTGAACGGCAACACCCGGTCGCCGACGATCTGTCCGGTCTCGTGGCCCTTGCCGGCAATCAGCAGCGCATCGCCCGGCTGCAGCGCTGCAATCGCGGTCCGGATCGCCTCGGTGCGGTCCCCGATCTCCCTGGCACCGTTCGCAGCGTTCAGGATCGCGGATCGGATCGCTTGCGGATTTTCGCTGCGCGGATTGTCGTCGGTGACGATGACGCTGTCGGCATTCGCGACGGCAATCGCGCCCATCAGAGGCCGCTTGCCGGCGTCGCGGTCGCCGCCGGCGCCGAACACCACGACAAGCCTGCGTTTCGCGTAGGGCCGCAGCGCCCGCAGCGCCTTCGCCAGCGCGTCGGGCTTGTGCGCATAATCGATAAAGATCGGCGCGCCGTTGTGCTCGGCGACCCGCTCCAGCCGGCCCTTCGCGCCTTCGAGCAGTTCGAGCTCGGCAAACACGGCTGTGGGCTCGCTGCCGGTAGAGATCGCGAGCCCGGCGGCGACCAGCGCATTCTCGATCTGGAATTCGCCGACCAGCGGCAGCCGCACCGCATGCCTGCGCCCGCGATGTTCGAGCTCAAGTTTCTGCGCAAAGCCGTCGATCTCGGCTTTGACCAGGCGAATGCCCTCGCGCGCGCCGTCGCCCTTGTGGCCAACGGTGACGATCCGCAGGTTTCTCGCGCGGGCCGCATCGATGACCGTCTGCGAGCAATCGTGATCGGCCGAGATCACAGCCGTGCCGCCGGCCGCGATGAGATCGCGGAACAGCCGCAGCTTGGCGGCAAGATAATGCGCGACGTCGGGATGGTAATCCATGTGGTCGCGCGACAGATTGGTGAAGCCGCCGGCAGCGATGCACACGCCGTCCAGCCGATACTGATCGAGCCCGTGCGACGACGCTTCAAAGGCGAGATGCGTGACGCCTTCGCGCGCGATCTCGTCGAGCTGCCGGTGCAGCGCGATCGGATCCGGCGTCGTCAGCGAGCCGTAGATGGTGCGCTTGGGCGATACCAGCCCGATGGTACCGATGCTGGCCGAGGCATGACCGAGCCGCTGCCAGATCTGCCGCGTGAAGGCGGCGACGGAAGTCTTGCCGCTGGTGCCGGTGACGGCGGCAATCGTCGCAGGCTGTCGCGGGTAGAATCTCGCCGCGGCCAGCGCCAGCGCGCGGCGCGGATTGGGCGTGGTGACGAACGGCACGCGGGCTTCACCTTGCGGCGGATGATCGCCCGCGATCGCCACCGCGCCGGAGGAAATCGCGGAATCGATGAAGCGCGCGCCGTCGGTCTTGCCGCCGGCGATCGCAAAAAATAGATCGCCGGGCTTCACCGCGCGGCTGTCGACGGCAAGGCCTGTCACCGCGACCGCTTCCGCCTGCGGGTCGATCGTGGCGTCATCGCTGAACAGCTCGCGAAGTCTCATGATCTTCCGGTCCGGCAGGTGCGCTGGCGCCCCCGTTTTACGAAGTTCTACGCCTTACTGGGTTGTCCTGGATGCCGCAAGAATAAGGCGGTCGGACGGCGGCAGATCGAAACGCGGTTCGATGCCCAGAAGCGGCGCAATACGGGCGATCACATTGCCGCCGGTCGGCACCGCGTTCCAGCCGGAAGTCATGAAACCGTAGGTTTCCTTCAGCGCCTGCGGCTCGTCCAGCATCACCAGCAGCTGGTATTTTGGATTGTCGGCAGGCAGGATCGCGGTGAAGGCCGTGAGCACGCGCTTCTTGGCGTAGCGGCCGTTGACGACTTTTTCGGCTGTGCCGGTCTTACCGCCGATGTAATAGCCCTTGACGTCGGCCTTTCGGGCGGTGCCGATCTCGGCATTGAGGCGCATCAGGAACCGCATCTTTTCGCTGGTCTCGGGCTTGATCACCCGTTTCGCCAGCGCCATGGCTTCCTGCTCGCTGCGTTTCAGGAAAGTCGGCGGAATCAGATAGCCGCCGTTGACCAGCGCGTCGATGCCCATCACCGCCTGCAGCGGCGCCACCGCGATGCCGTGCCCGAATGCGATGGTCACCGTGTTCAACTCGCCCCAGTGCTTCGGCAGGATCGGCGATGCGCTCTCGGGCAGTTCGGTACGCAGCCGGTCCATTTGCCCCATCTTGCGCAGGAACGCCTTGTGCGCCTCGACGCCCTGCGACAGTGCGATCCGCGCCGCGCCGACGTTGGACGAGAAGGTGAAAACCTCCTTCATGGTGAGAAAGCGGCCCTTAGGTTCGTCGTCGTGGATCGTGAACTTGCCGTAGTGCAGCGGACCGCGCGCGTCCCACAACGAGTTGAGATCGGACTTGCCGGAATCCAGCGCCATCGCCAGCGTGAAGGCCTTGAAGGTCGATCCCATCTCGTAGACGCCTGTGGTCAGACGGTTGATGCGATCGGGATCGTGCGCCTCTTTCGGATTGTTGGGATCGAAATCCGGCACCGACACCATCGCCACGATTTCGCCGGTCCTGACGTTGGAGACGAGACCGGAGGCCGCCTTGGCGTGGAATTTTTCCTTGGCCTTGAGCAGTTCGTCGCGCAACGCGTGTTCGACGCGCAGGTCGACCGACAATTCCACCGGCAGCTGCAGGCGATCGGTGGCGAAGCCGGCGCGGTGCAAATCGGCGAGACCGTTGGTGTCGAGCCATTTCTCCATCCCGGCGATGCCCTGGTTGTCGGTGTTGACCAGGCCGATCAGATGCGCGACTTCGGCGCCGGTCGGGTACACCCGCTTGTTCTCGCGCAGGAAGCCGATGCCGGGAATGCCGAGGCGGTGAATTTCCAGCTGCTGCTTCGGCGTGATTTCGCGCTTCAGCCAGACGAAGCCTTTTTTCGACGACAGCCGGTCGCGCACTTCGGCGGTGTCCAGATCCGGCAGCGTCGCGGTCAGGAGCTCGACGGCTTCATCCTTGTCGATGATCCGGCGCGGCTCGCCGAACAGGCTGGGCGCCTTGACGTCGGTGGCGAGCACCTCGCCGTTGCGGTCGATGATATCCGGCCGCGCGGTGGCGATGGCATCCTGCGCCGCGGTGTGGCGCGCGCCGTGATTGTCGCCGACGGCGGCGAACATGACCAGCCGTCCGCCGATCACCGCATAGATCGTCAGGAATGCCAGAATCGTAAATCCGACGCGGGCGCGCGCTTTCGCGGCGCGGTCGACGTTGCGCCCGTACAGCAGGCTGCGGATCAGCCGCTGCCGCCATGGTTCTGTGGGCTTGACTGGCCTGGGCGCCCGATCCGTCATTGTTGAGCCTCCGGCGCCGGCACCGAACCGGTCACGGCAGCGGAATCGATCGTCTCGATCATCGCGCCGATCGGATCGGGCTCACCGGACCTGGTGAAGTTCGGCGGCCGCTCGGGCAGGTTCTTCAACTGATCGTATTGCGTGGCGGCAATGGGCTTCAGCGGCAGATGGCGTTCGGCGAGGCCCTGCAGCCGCACCGGCGCATCGAGCTTGGCCCATTCCGAACGCAGCACCGCGATGGCGTCGCGCTGCTCGCGAATCTCCGCATGCAGCCGCAGCACCCGCTCGGTACGCAAGGTGGAGTCCATCTTGATCCGGTAGACGTAAGCGGCGGCGAAAACCAAAGCGGCGATGACGAGGAGGTGGATGATCCGCATGGTCAGCCTCCCTTCATCACGCGGGCGAGGGTCGGCCATTCCGGCAAGGCGTTGGCGGCATGCGGCGGCGCAGCGGTGCGCTCGGCCGCGCGCAACTTCGCCGACCGCGCGCGCGGATTGGCCGAGATCTCGGCGTCGTCAGGCGTGACCGGACGTTTCGTCAGAAGAGTGAAGCTCGGCACGGCCTGCGAGACTTCGGGCAAATGCCGCGAGCCGCCGCCGGCCTTGCTGCGCTCGACCATAAAGTTCTTGACGATGCGGTCTTCCAGCGAATGAAACGACACCACCACCAGCCGGCCGCCGGGCTTCAGCACGCGCTCCGCCGCCGACAGCGCCAGGTACAATTCATCGAGTTCTTCGTTGACGAAAATCCGCAACGCCTGAAACGTTCGCGTCGCCGGGTGAATTTCCCCCGGTTTGGACCACACCACTTTCGCGATGATATCGGCCAGCGCGCGGGTGGTCGTAATAGGCGCTTCCTTGCGGGCGGCGACGATGGCGCGGGCAACGCCGCGGGAATGACGCTCCTCGCCGAAGATATAGATGATGTTGGCGAGATCGGCTTCCGACGCGGCAGCGATCACATCCGCCGCGGTCGGGCCGTCGTGTCCCATCCGCATGTCGAGCGGGCCGCCGAGGCGAAACGAGAAGCCGCGGTCGGCCTCGTCGAGCTGCATCGAGGAAACCCCGACGTCCATCACCACGCCGTCGACCGCATCGAGACCCTGCCCCGCGCAAATTTCGGCAAGATTCGAGAACCGGTCCTCGACCAAGGTGAGCCGCCCGCCGGACCGATCGACCAGGTCGAACCCGGCCGCTACGGCTGAGCGGTCCCGGTCGATGCCGATGACGCGGGTACCGGCGGTGTCGAGGATTGCCCGGCTGTAACCGCCGGCCCCGAAGGTGGCGTCGACATAGACGCCGCCGTCGCGGGGCGAAAGCATCTCGACCGCCTCGCGACCGAGCACGGGAACATGGCGTGTGCCAGCCGGATTCATGCGCCGGCTCCGGGCGCGGTCCGGGTCAAAGTACGGAAATTGCACGCCAACGGGCCCATTGCGCCTCAAATATGTGCGCTTCGCGCGGCTTTTCCGGTCGAAAAGCCACTGCGAGGCACGGTTGCCGCTCCCGCGCGTCCCACTTCGCAACCCCTGATTTCCCGACGGAATGTACTGGGCTGCCATGGGATTTCGAGCGTCAAATGGGGCCTCGGCCGCCCCAAAACGGGTTCGGCGCTTCACCACTTAGTAACGTCAGTTAGCGTTAAGAAAGCGTTGATGGGACTGATTCAATTCCCTCGCGGGGAATGAGGGCCGGGTTCCTGATGTTTAGGTGTCATTCCGGGGCGATGCCAAGCATCGAACCCGGAATCTCGAGATTCCGGGTCTGGTCCTTCGGACCATCCCGGAATGACGGGGCAATTTGTCGGACCATCTGAGCCTTGATCGCCAATCGCGCCTCCGGTGATGCTTCCCGCACACACTCGGCCAAAATGCGAGGGCGAGGCCGGCGCGCGCATTGCGCGGACGACATCGTAAAGGAATAGTAAACGACGTTCGTTTTGAAAACGCACTGTTGCCGTTCTCCTGCCCCGTTTGAGCTATCCTATGCCGCTCGGTTCGTTCGCATCTGTTGGTTCCGATTCGAAGCGTCAACGTGCCCTGCCGATTCCAAGGGCCAGCGCGAACATGAAGACATTCACCCCGGATTCCTCGATCGCTTCCGACGTCATCCCTTCGGCGAATTATGGCGAGCGCCACAAGGGCCGTTTGCCCGACATGATCGTGCTGCACTACACCGGCATGCCGGACGTGGAAGGCGCGATCGCGCAACTGTGCACGGCGGGCACCGACGTATCGGCGCATTACATCGTTCTGGAAGACGGCCGCATCGTGCAGTGCGTCCCGGAAGCCAAGCGCGCCTGGCATGCCGGCGTGGCGTCGTGGGCCGGCGAAGAAGACATCAATTCCTGTTCGATCGGCGTCGAGATCGTCAATCGCGGCCATGACTGGGGCTATCCGGAATTTCCGCTGCGCCAGATCGCGGCAGTGATCGCGCTGTGCCGAGGCATCATGCTCCGCCGCAAGGTGCCGTCACACCGCGTGCTGGCGCATTCCGACGTCGCCCCATCGCGCAAGAGAGATCCCGGCGAAAAATTCCCATGGCATTCGCTGGCCAATTCCGGGGTCGGTCATTGGGTGCAGCCGGCGCCGATCGTTCGCGGCGAAGCGCTCAGGCTGGGCACCATCAGCGACGACGTCAGCAGCCTGCAGCAGGCGCTCGCCAAATACGGCTACAGCGTCCCGGTCAACGGCAAATATGACGGGTCGACCATGGAGGTGGTCACCGCGTTCCAGCGCCACTTTCGCCCCGTCCGCGTCGACGGCGTCGCCGATCATTCGACGCTGACCACATTGCAGTCGCTGCTCGCCAGTCTTTCGGCCGATACCAAGGCAGCCGCGACGGGATAGGCGCCCATCCGGCGAACTCGGTTTCCGTCATGGCCGGGACAAGCCCGGCCATGACGATCTACTTGTCTTCCAGCTCCACCAATCGCCGCGCGTAAAGCCGCCGCAACGGCTCGAGCTGCGTCGCGGCGGTCGCCTGCAGATAGGCTTCGCGCGCCGCTTCGCGCCGGCCGAGCCGGCGCAACAGGTCGGCGCGGACCGCCGGCATCAGTTCGTAACCCTTGAGTCCGCCGCGCCCCTCCAGCGCGTCGATCAGATCGAGTGCGCGGCCCGGTCCGTCCACCATCGACACCACGGCGGCATGATTGAGCTCGATCACCGGCGAGGGGCTGATCCGCAGCAGCACCTCGTAGAGGCCGGCGATCTGCGGCCAGTCGGTGTCGCGATAGCTCGGCGCCCGCGCATGCAGGGCGGCGATCGCGGCCTGCACCGCGTAGGATTGCGGCCGGCCCGGCATCCGCAGCGCCTCTTCCACCAGCCTCACACCCTCGGCGATCTGGCAAGCATCCCACAGCGCGCGATCCTGCTCTTCCAGCAGCACGATGTCGCCGCCCGCGGTCGCGCGCGAAGCGCGGCGCGCGTCATGCAGCAGCATCAACGCCAGCAATCCCTTGATCTCGCCCCGTTGCGGCATCAGGGCGTCGAGCAAACGACATAGCCGGATCGCCTCGCGCGCCAGACTGGGCCGCATCAGTTCCTCGCCCGATGTCGCCGCGTAGCCTTCGGTGAACACGAGATAGATCACCGCGAGCACCCCGCGCAGCCGCGGCTCCAGCGCTTCGCGCTCCGGCACCTCGTAGGGAATGCCGGCCAGACGGATTTTCTGTTTGGCGCGAACGAGGCGCTGCGCCATCGCGTCCTCGCCGGTCAGGAAGGCGCGCGCCACCTGCGCGGTCGTCAGCCCGCACACCGTGCGCAGCGTCAGCGCGACCTGCACCTCGATGGCGAACGCCGGATGGCAACAGGTGAAGATCAGCCGCAGCATGTCGTCGTCGAGCACCGCGGCGGCCGGCTCGCCGCCGGCCGATGCGTTGAGCAGCAATTCGTGCAGCAGTTCCCCCTGCTTGCCGCGAAAGGCGATGCTGCGGCGGATCCGGTCGATCGCCTTGTTGCGTCCGACATTGACCAGCCACGCCCGCGGATTGGACGGCGGATCGGCGGCCGGCCAGCGTTCGAGCGCGACCGCAAAGGCATCCTGCAGCACGTCCTCGGCGAGATCGAAATCGCCGACCAGGCGGATCAGCGTTGCCAGCGCCCGACCCGCCTCGTCACGGAATATTTTTTCGATCTCGGTGGGGGTCATCGGGTGGCCGTTTGAGGAACGCCATCATTCCGGGGCGACGCGGAGCGTCGAACCTCAGATGTGCAATTGCACATCGGGGAATCTCGAGATTCCGGGTCTGGTCCTTCGGACCATCCCGGAATGACGGGGAAAGCGTCAATCATAAACCCAGATCGGTCTCACCTCGATCGAACCGTACCGGGCGCTGGGAATCCGCGCGGCGATCGCAAGCGCGGTATCGAGATCTTTGGCCTCGACCAGATAATAGCCGCCGAGTTGCTCGCGCGTCTCGGCGAACGGACCATCCGTCGTCAGCGTCTTGCCCTCGCGGACCCGTACCGTGGTCGCCGTCGTCGTCGGCTGCAGCCGGTCGCCGGCCTTGAAATTGCCGCTCTGGATGATGGACTGGGTAAATGCACCGTATTCCTCCAGCATCTTCTTGCCCGTCGCGGCGTCGATTTTGGCGTAATCGGCTTCGTTCTGATAGATCATCAGCAGATATTGCATGGCTAGCTCCTTTTGATCGGCTTGATCGCCGACATCCGGTCGAACGGGCGGATCGCAAAACGACATCTTCAGGATAAATTATTTTCGCGGACCGCGGACAGCGTTATCGGCTTGACGCGCGCGCCCTGAGCCCCCATGCCTTACCCGTCAGTCGGCCGGACGGCCGCTCCGGCAATCACCGAAAGGTGGCTGGAGAGGAAAGTCCGGGCTCCATCGACATACGGTGCCGGATAACATCCGGCGGGGGCGACCCCAGGGACAGTGCCACAGAGAACGAACCGCTTCCCCACCCCAAAAGGGAGGGGCAGCAAGGGTGAAAAGGTGCGGTAAGAGCGCACCGCGGGTCCGGCAACGGAACCGGCATGGCAAACCACACCGGGAGCAAGACCGAATAGGGACGGCAACGCGGGTTCGTTCGCGCAAGCGAAAACACCGCAGGGCGATGTCAGGCTCGCCGTCCGGGTAGGTTGCTCGAGGCAATGTGCAAACATTGTCCCAGAGGAATGGCCGTCACGTATCGTCCGCGCAAGCGGACGGTGCCCTACAAAACCCGGCTTACAGGCCGGCTGATGCTTTTACGAAAGCGTTTTCGAAGAAAACGCGTCTTACTGAGAATGAGGGGTTCGGCGTAACACGCCGGACCCCTCGCCATTTTTGAGGCAGTGATTCCCTTTAGATGGTCTCATTCCGGGGCGGGAGCGAAGCGAGCGAACCCGGAATCTCGAGATTCCGGGTTCGTGCTTCGCACGCCCCGGAATGACGTTAATTATCCCACCCGCTCCGCGACGATCCCTTGCAACGTCGGCATCAGCGTTTCCGGCGCCGTCACATGCGGCGAATGGCTGGCGTCGATCTCATGATAGCCCCAGCCGGACTCGCTTTTGGCGCGCTCGGCGAACGGGCGGAAAGTGTCCGCAGGCGGCGTACGCAGGGCGTAGATGTAGCTGCGAGGCAGGGTAAGCTCACCGTGGCGCAGCTTGAGCGGCGTCACAAAACATTTGATCGGCATGTCGACGCGGCGTTCGCTAAGCCATTCAACGTCGGCGGGCGACGTATCCGGCGGCGTCGGATTGGGTGGCACCCGCCAGCCGTCGCCGGTCGCCGCAAGTTGCATCATCCGCGCCCGCGCCGACTCGTTCAGATCCAGCAGGGACTGTCCGTCACGCGGCACGAAGGCGTCGAGATAAATCAGCTGCCTGATGCGGTCACGCGCGCGGTCGGCGACGCCAGTGGCGACCATACCGCCATAGCTGTGGCCGATCAGCGCGATGTCGCGCAGGTCTTCATATTTGATGACGTTCAGGATGTCCTGGATGTGGGTTTCGAGATCGATCGATGGATTGGCCAGATGCTCCCGCTCGCCGAGACCGGTGCAGGTCGGCGTGACCAGACGATGCCCCGCCGCAGCCATCAGCGGGTGCATCTTCTTCCATGCCCAGCCTGCCGACCACGCGCCGTGGCAGACGAGAAAGGTTGCTGCCATGATGTTTCCTCGTTGGGCGGTGGACCAGAGTCATTTTGCGATATTTTCGACCCATCGCGTGATGTAAACGTTGCTCGCTAACTCAACAGCAGTCATTCCGGCATCACGCAAAGCGCGAGAGTCATTTCGAGATTCCCCGATGTTCAATTGCACATCTGAGGCTCGCGCTTTCAGCGCGCTCCGGAATGACGCAGGAAATACGGAACGGCGATAACCACGGCCGCCCTTGTGCTTCTCTGTCTTGGCGCACTCGGCGGCGGCTTCGTGTCCGGCCTCGCCGGCTTTGGCACCGGACTGGTTGCGCTGGGAATTTGGCTCTACGTGTTGCCGCCCTCCCTCGCCGTGCCGCTGGTCATCATCTGTTCGATCGTCGGGCAGTCTTCGACGCTGCCGGCGTTCCGGCACGTCATCGACTTCAAGCTGGTTTGGCCATTTCTGATCGGCGGCCTCGCCGGCGTGCCGGTCGGTACCGCGCTGGTCGCCTATGCCGACCCACATATATTCAAATTGAGCGTCGGCGTGCTGCTTCTGGTGTTTCCGACCGCGCTGTATTTCAACCGCACCCCGATTGCGCTTCGCTTCGGCGGACGGGCGGCGGACGCGGCGATCGGATTCGCCGGCGGAATCCTGGGCGGCCTCGCCGGTCTGTCCGGCCCGCTTCCGACGCTGTGGGCGAGCGTGCGGGGCTGGGACAAGGACGCGCGCCGCGGGGTTTTCCAGACCTTCAACTGGACCGTGCTGGTCGCCGCTCTGTGCCTGCAGGCGGGCACCGGCTTCATCACTTCCGAAGTGCTTTGGCTCGCGCTGCTCGCTTTGCCGGGAACGATATTCGGCGCCTGGCTCGGCGCGCGCACCTATCACGCCCTCAGCGACAAAAATTTTCGCGATGTCGTGCTCGGCCTGCTGTTTCTGTCGGGCGTCGGCCTGGTCTGGAGCAGTCTCGGCGTGCGCTAACCCGTGCTAAAACCGGCACTCCGGCAGCTGTTCGTCCCATCCGATATAAGACCTACCAACTTCGACGAGACATCTCCCCGACGGATTATCGTCCGTGGGAGCGACATGAAACATCAAGGCATAGCTCTTGCCGTTGAGCGACAGGTATTGGGCTTGCTGATCGACCCCTGAAAAATCCCCCGATTCCGGGGCAAGATATCCATCCCCGATCAATTCCTTCCTGAGATCGATGATCGGGGTCTCCAAAATCGGATAGCCGCCGCGCGCGGCCTGGTACGCCTTCAGCGCCGCCACCGTCGACCTGATCTCCCGGGCCAGCGGCGTATTCACCGGCGGAGCCTGGAAGAAATCGAAATAAAACAGGGTTCCGAACACCAGGACCGCAACGACTGCGGAGCCAGCCAGAACTTTCGAAAGTACCGGTCTGGCGGCACCGGCGGTGATGGCCGTCGAAGCCGCGCTGCGCAGAGCCTGCCAGCAAGACGACCGCGGCGCCGCAGGAGAGCCGGCATACGATTGCCCCGCATTGAGCGTCATGCCGCCGGCGACACCCACGCCGATCACGTACATCCATCCCTCGACAAAATCGAACAGATGCGAGTTGAACAGCGAGGTCAGAACATTTTGCACGACGACCAGCAATCCGACCCAGTTCACCCAACCCTCGCCGCGAAACAGCGACAAATGGCATAACCACATCGCGTAGAGCACAACGATGCCGATCGCGCCCCACTGCACCGCCACATTCAAGGTCTGATTGTGCGGATTTCCGACAATTTCAGCCTGGGCGCCGGTCTCGCCGATGGCGGCTTGTTCGAACAGACCCCGCGTGGATCCGGTGCCGTGTCCGATCACCGGGGCTTCGGCAAAGAAATCCATGGATTTCTGCCAATACTCGAGCCGCGAACCTACCCCGGAGGGATTGTTCTGGATTCTGGTTTGCCGGTAGTCGGAAACGAATTTTGAGGCCGTCGCGCGCAAGGACGGCGATGCGTTCCAGACCACCGCCGAAAGCACCGCGGCTACGCACAGCGATACGATGACCGTTCGGCATTTCAAATGCAGCAGCGCGAACAGCGCCAGCAGGACCGGCATGGTCGCCAGCGCGGTGCGTGAAATGACCACGAAACTCATGTTGACCACGAAGCCCAGGGCGATGGCGGTGAGCAGCGCGGCGAGCGGTATCCTCCTCCTTCGCAGAAACGTCAGGATCGGAAAAGCGAGCGCCACCGCGCACAACGCGAATTCCTGGCTCTGATCGATGTAATTCTTGACGAAGATTCCCCTGCCCTGGGCTTCCGGCTTGAGCGTGAGATGGGGATCGAAGGCGACCGCCCAGGACACCACCATCAACAGCGTACAGGAGGCCAGGAAGGCGATCAAAACCCACGGCCCGCGGGGAGAGCGTTGGTAATGATAAAGCAGCAACGGCAGCGCCAGCAATTTGGCAGTCGGGCCGACGGCATAGAGACGCGCGCCCCACGATGCGTCCGACCACAGGGTTCCGATAAGCGCCAGGGCGAAGAATGCGATCGGCAAAACACAAATCGGGCGCTTCAGCGACCGCAGGAACGGGCGTGCCTCCAGCGTCGGGATCAGCGCGAAAATCCACAACACCACGGCGATCACGACGCCCGTGGTCGACCAGGGCAACAATATCGCGATCAGAACCGTCAGCAGGTCGATATTAAGGATCCGCGCAGCCGGATCGTGCCAGGCGGAAAAAACCAGCGAAATCCCCGACAGACGAGGCTCCGTTCTCACGGCTTCAGTCATTTTTGCCTTTGCGCGACCGAGACAGCGAATACCTAGCTTAAGCGGCCAGTATGCCGCAATCCCGCAACCGCTCGGGGAACCCGTCGATCGCCGTCATTCCGGGCCGTGCGAAGCACGAGCCCGGAATCTCCCGTGACGCTCACCCGGCCGCCGAGATACGGTCGAATTCCGTCGCCTGGCGCTCGAACAGCCCGCGATAGATTCCGCCGGGTCGGTTGGCGAGCGCGGCGTGCACGCCCTGCTCGACGATCTGGCCGCGATCGAACACCAGGATGCGGTCGAGGCTGCGTACCGTCGACAGCCGGTGCGCGATCACGATCGAGGTCCGCCCCTTCATCAGCCTTTCCATCGCCTGCTGGATCAAGGCCTCCGATTCGGAATCGAGGCTCGAGGTCGCCTCGTCGAGGATCAAAACCGGCGCATCGGCGAGAAACGCGCGCGCCAGCGCCACCCGCTGCCGCTCGCCGCCCGACAGCTTGACGCCGCGTTCACCGACCAGCGTGCCGTAGCCCTTCGGCAGCCGCAGGATGAAGTCATGCGCATTGGCCAGCCGCGCGGCCTGCTCGATCGCCGCCATGCTGGCGCCGGGCCGGCCATAGGCGATGTTCTCGGCCAGCGAGCGATGAAACAGGATCGGGTCCTGCTGCACGATCGCGATCTGGCTGCGCAGCGAATGCTGTGTTGCCAGAGCGATATCCTGGCCGTCGATCAGGATTCGTCCCCCGCTGACATCATAGAGCCGCTGCACCAGCTTGACGAAGGTGGTCTTGCCGGAACCGGAGCGGCCGACCAGGCCGACACGCTCGCCGGCGCGGATATCCACCGACAGGCCGTCATACAGCGGCGCGATGTGGCCGCCGTAATGGAAGGTCACGTCCTCGAACACGATGCGTCCGCCATGGACGATGATCGGCACCGCGCCGGTGGCGTCGGCAACGCCGATCGCCACGTCATGGATCGCGACCAGCTCATCCATGTCGTTGACCGAACGCTGCAGATTGTTGATGTGCATGCCGACATCGCGCAAATAGGCGTGGATGATGTAGTAGCTGGTCAGCACATAGGTGACCTCGCCCGGCGAGGCACGACCGGCGACCCACAGCAGCAAGGCGCCGCCGATCACGGAGGCACGCAGGCACAGCAACACCGAAAGCTGCGCGGTCGAGGTGTAGTTGTAACGCAGCCAGGTCCGCCGCACCCGCGTGCGCCATCGGCTGATGACGCGCGCCAGCCGCGCGTCCTCGCGCGCCTCGGCGCCGAACGACTTGACGACGGCGTTGCAGGTCAAGGCATCGGCCAGCGTGCCGCCGACCCTGGTGTCCCAGGCATTGGAGATGCGCGCCGCCGGCGCGATGTAGCGGGTCGAGAACAGCACCGTCATCGACACATAGGCCAGCGCGCCCACCGCGATCACGAGACCGAGCGAGGTCCAGTGCAGTCCGAGCAGGATCATCGACCCCAATAGCACCACCAGCGACGGCAGCAGCGCCATCAGGATGGTGTCGTTGAGCAGATCGAGCGCCCACATGCCGCGGGTGATCTTGCGCACCGTCGAGCCGGCAAAGCTGTTGGCGTGCCAGTCGGTCGAGAAGCGCTGCACGCGCATGAAGGCATCGCGCGCCACATCGGACATGATCCGCAGCGTGAACGGCACGATCGCCTGCAACCCGATCAGGCGCAGGATCATCGACAGCAGGCCCAGCGCCACGATCGCGCCGAAAGCCACAAGCGCCGCACGGCGAGCCGCCGGGTCCGCCGCCCCCGACGTCATGGCGTCGACCAGATGTCCCGAAAACACCGGCATGAAAAGATCGGCCACCGTTGCGCCCAGCAGGCCGCCGGCAACGGTCGCCGCCGCCAGGGGCTGATGGAGCCAGTGGCGGAACACGAACGGAAGCACCACGCGGATCGCGGAGGGGCGCTTGTTGTGGAGAGAAGCGGTCATGGCGTCATTCGGCTGTGCTCGCGCACGGTCCGGCTCCGTTTGAGTTGACGCGCGACGGCGACAGGCCGAACGCGAGCGTCGTTGAAAAAATCGGTGACTTACTGGGAAGCTTTGATCGGGACGTCAGGCCCGATCGATGCTGACGAAAATGGCCCTCAAAGGGCGAGGCAGGCGTCCAGCATGGACTTCGGACGCGAGGGCGCGATCTGCGAATAAGACGAAATCATGCAAATCCCTCCCCGGTTCGAGTGACGAAGCGGTGCTTATAAATACATCAGGGGCGTTTTGCAACATGCGGGCCGATTGAACGTGCTCAGAACTGAAAATACAAAAATTCCAGCCGTTGCCACATTCCGAACAGCGAGATCGCAAATGCGATCGCGGCAACCAGCGCCCACGCAGCGTTCGGCCGCCATCGCAGCCAGGAAGCCCGCTCCGGCGCGCGGCGATATTCGCGATAGCCGAACAGTTGCGGGACGTTGGGCAGGAAAAGCGCGATCGCGAGCGCCAGCGCCACCGCGCCGCCGCCGATCAGCAGCAGCCGCTGCTCGCCCACCAGCAACGGCAAATCCATCAGCCGAAGCACGCCCGGCGATGCGTAGGCGGAACTCCCGGCTTCGAAGCCGAACAGGCCGCCCAGCATCTGCCACGCTCCATCAGCCGTCCGGGCGCGGAAGAACACCCAGGCAATGACCACGGCAAAGAAAGTGATGGTCCAGGATAATCCTTTGGCGGGCCAGCCGATGGCCGAAGGCGGCGCCTTGCCGCCGCGCCGGCCGGTCCAAAGATGATTGGTGCAGAGATAGACGCCGTGCAGGCCGCCCCAGACCAGAAAATTCCACCCCGCCCCGTGCCAGAGCCCGCCCAGCAGCATCGTCACCATCAGATTGATGTAGCGGCGCTGTTCGCCGAGCCGGTTGCCGCCGAGCGGAATGTAGAGATAGTCGCGCAGGAACCGCGACAGCGTGATGTGCCAGCGCCGCCAGAATTCGATGATCGAGGTTGCCTGATAGGGCGAGCGGAAATTCACCGGCAGGCGGATGCCGAACAACAGCGCGAGCCCGATCGCCATGTCGGAATAACCGGAGAAATCGAAATAGATCTGGAGCGTATAGGACAACGTCGCGAGCCAGGCCCATGACGTGGTGACGCTGCCGCCGGCGTCGAGATGGGCGAACACCGGCGACACGAATTGCGCGAGATTGTCGGCGATGACCACTTTCTTGAACAGCCCGGCAGCGAAGATCGCCAGTCCCCGCGCCGCCAGCACCGCGGAGCGGCCGGTGCGCCCGCGCTTGAACTGCGGAATCATCTCCGCATGATGCACCAGCGGCCCCGCGATCAAATGCGGGAAGAACGACACGAACAACGTGTAGCTTAGGATGTCGCGCTCGACCCTGGCGCCGCGCATCACGTCGACCAGATAGGCGATCTGCTGGAAGGTGAAGAACGAAATGCCAAGCGGCAGGATGATGTTGAAGAACGGCAGCGGCGCACCGGTCAGCGTGTTCAGGCTGTCGAAGATGAAATTGGTGTATTTGAAGTAGCAAAGCACCGCGAGATTGAGCGCGACGCCCGACGTGCCCATGACGCGGCGGCGAAGCGGATCTTCCATCCACAGGCCCAGCGTGAAATTGACAGCGACCGAGGCAACCAGCAGCAGCAGATATATCGGCCGCCAGGCGCCATAGAAAAACAGCGAAGCGCCGGCCAGCACCATGATGCCGGCACGCGGCGAGTGACGGCGCGCGGCGGCGAATGCCAGCACGGTTGCCGGGAGGAATTGAAACAGGAACGTGTAGGAGCTGAACAGCATCGCGGGCGGCTAACGCTTCAGCCGCGACACGAGATAGCGCGTGTAGATCGGTATGCCCGAGGCGTTGACATGCATCTCGTCGGCGTAATTGGCCTGCGCCAGTCCGGGCACCGACTGGATATTGAGGACGTCAAAGCCGCAGCGGCGGCCGGCCTCGGCGACGAGATTCACGTATTGATCGTCCTTGTCGCGCCAGGACGGATCGTGGGCGCGATCGTAACGCGGCGCCCAGGGCGGCACCACCACGGTCAGCTTGCGCGTCAGCGCCACCATGTCGCAGAGCGCGCCGATTTCGAAGCGCGCCTTCGGACCCGACAGATCCCAGCCGGCGTAATGCGCGTTCGAGCCGATTTCGTCCGGCCACCGATCGTCAGGCTGGGTGCGGTCGATGATCTTCAGGCCATGCGCGGCGGGCGGGGGAGCGAGATCGGCGACGCGCTGATCGGCGGCAAGCCGCGCGGCGAAGGCTTCGCGGATGAAGCGGATCAGCGTACCCACGCGCAGCGGCAGAAACGAACGCATCTGGTCGGCGACGCCGAGCCGGGCCGCCACGTCCAGCGGATAGACCGCGGCCGAGCGCACACCTTCGTTGAACAGGAATGGCGCGACGCTGACGACGACCTGAGCCCTCTGGAACCGATCCGGCGCGCGGCGCATGGCGGCCAGAAGCGCCAGCGGCTCACCGGCGTCATAGGCGATGTTGACCGCGGCGCCTTTTGGTTTGCCGATCAATTGCGCGGCAAGATCGGGATCGACCTGGTAGACCGTGCGACTCTCGCCGGCGAAGATCAACTCCGGGCGGGAGGCCAACAGCGGCAGCTTGACCGCGAGCAGAACCGGCACGTCGTCATGGACGCGATCGGCGAGCGCCAATAGTCCCGCCAGCGCCGCCAGCCACACCAGGGCGGTCAGCGCCAGCGCACCCGCGATCCATCGCGCGGAAGCGGCCTGCACATGCGGAAGCGATGCTCGGTGAGCGATGGAAAGGCTGCGCATCATGCCCGCCGTTCAAGCATGAACCGCCACGGCAGACAATATCGGCCGCCTAATGCGCGGGGCCGGAAGAAAGTGCGGCCGGCTTTTTCAAAAGCATGACCAGCAGGCTGAGGCCGAAATAGAACAGCGTCAGCATGAAGAAGGCGTCGCCATAGCCCATCACCACCGCCTGGCGGTGGACGATCTGCGACAATTGCTTCATCGCCATCAGCGCCGCGTCGCCCATGCCCTGCAGGCGCTGGGTGAACATGTTGAGCGTTTCGGTCGCGGTGACATTGCCCCAGGTCACCCTGTCCTGCAGCCGCGAGATATGCAGATCGGTGCGGTCGTTGAGCACCTGGTTGATGATAGCGAGCCCGACCGCGCCGCCGAGGTTGCGCGTCAGGTTGAACAGGCCCGAGGCGTTCTTGACCCGATCCGGAGCCAGGGTCCCGAGCGCGATGTTGTTGGTCGGCACCATCGCGAACATCATGCCGATGCCGCGCAGGATCTGCGGCACCAGCAGTTCATAGAAATCATAGTCGCGGGTGATCCAGGTCATCTGAAACGACCCCATCGCGAAGATGATCAGGCCCGAGGCGATGATCACGCGCATGTCGACCTTCTGCATCAGCCGTCCGACGATCGGCGCGGTGAGGAACATGGTGATGCCGGAGACGAACATGGTCTCGCCGATCATCAGTGCGCTGTAGCCGCGCACCTCCGCCAAATAGCGCGGATAGATATAGGTCAGGCCGTACAGGCCGATGCCGACGCAGAACGAGATCAGGCAGCCGATGCCGAAATTGCGGTCGGTAAAGGCCCTGATATCGACGATCGGCTCTTCCGCGGTCAGCACACGGTAGAAAAAGGCGATCGCAGAGATCGCGCCCACCCCGGCGCAGATCGCCACCGAAGTATCCTGCAGCCACTCGTATTGCGGACCTTCCTCGAGCACATATTCGAGCGAGCCCAGAAAGCCCGCCATCGCGATCAGGCCCCACCAGTCGAACCGGTCGAGCAGCTTGAAATTCGGCTGATCGAAATCGACCAGCGCCAGCACACCGATGGTGATGCCGATGCCGGGGACGACGTTGATGAAGAACAGCCAGTGCCATGACATCGCGTCGGTGATGAACCCGCCGACCGTCGGGCCGATGGTCGGCGCCAGCGTGGCGACCAGACCGATGATCGGGCCGACGATATGGAATTTCGAACGCGGAAACACCGTATAGGCCGAAGCGAACACCGTCGGAATCATGCCGGCGCCCAAAAATCCCTGAATCGCGCGCCACAGGATCATCTGCTCGATCGAGGAGGTGAATCCGCACAGCAGGCTTGCGAGAGTGAAGCCGGAGGCGGAAATCGCGAACAGCAACCGGGTGCCGAGCGCGCGCGACAGGAATCCGGACAGCGGAATCGCGATCACTTCGGCGATCAGATACGAGGTCTGGACCCACGACACCTCGCTCGAGCTGGCCGACAGGCCGGCCTGGATATCGGTCAGCGAGGCCGAGACGATCTGGATGTCCAGGATCGACATGAACATCCCGAACACCATGATGAGAAACGCCACCAGCCGTCGCGGCGCGATGCGCTCGGACGGCGCCGAAGCGGCGGCTATCATCGTGGGTGGGGCGGTGGTGGCATCAGCCATGGTCTGCTCGGCTCAGGACATGCGCACGATCGGGCACCCCGCCCGAGGCGAAATTACTGCGGATGGATCATGGTCGGCGAATCGAGGTCGGCATCGTTGTCGGCATCGGTGGCGCCGGCGGTGGTATCGACGGTGGCATATACCGACATGCCCGCGCGCAGCAGGTTCTGCCTGGCGACATCCTTGGGCACGCGAACGCGAACCGGCAGCCGCTGCACGATCTTGGTGAAGTTGCCGGTGGCGTTGTCCGGCGGCAGCAGCGTGAACACCGATCCGGCCGCGGGCGAGATGCTGTCGACGACGCCGGCGAACTTGCGATGGCCGTAGGCGTCCACCGAGATCGTCACCGGCTGACCCGGACGGATGCGCTTGAGCTGGGTCTCCTTGAAGTTGGCGTCGATATAGACGTCATTGAGCGGCACCACATTGCCAAGCCGCTGCCCGACCACGACGTAATCGCCGGTAGAAACCAAGCGGTTGGAGAAGGTGCCGTCGACCGGCGCGCGCACCGAGGTAAAGTCGAGGTCGCGCTCGGCCTTGGCCAGCGTGGTCTGCAATTCCGCGAGCTGGGCGCGGGCTTCGGCCTGCTGCGCCCGTGTGACCTCGACATTGTCGCGCGCCGCGTCATAGGCGGCTTGCGCCGACTTCACCGCCGCCACGCCCTGATCGCGCCCGGCTTCGGACACCTCGAAAGTCGCGCGCGAGGCAAATCCCTTGGTGTTCAGCGCCTGCTGGCGGTCGAAGTCGAGCCCGGCACGCTTCAGGGCGGCGTCGGCGGAGGCGACCTGGGCCTGGGCCTGCTCGACCGCGCTTTCCAGCGCGGTGACCTGGCGGCCGATCCGGTCGATGGTGGCCTGCTGGGTGGCGATCCTGGTGCGCGCGGCGTCGACCGCGATGCGATAGTCGCCGTCGTCGATCCGGAAGACGACGTCGCCGGTACGGACCACGACGTTGTCGCCCGGAAGGATTGCCGCGACGTGGCCGGACACTCGCGCGCCAAGCGTGGTGTTGTTGGCGCGCACATAGGCGTCGTCGGTCGAGACGAAAAACCGTCCAATCAAAACGTAGTGCACGCCGTAAGCCGCGGCGGCGAGCGCGAGCAGTGTGCCGACGCCCATCATCACCCGTTTGCGTTTTCGCGATTTTGGCGCGGCCGAGTTGGCGGGAGCAGCGGGTGCGGCGGCCGGCTTGTCGGCGGCGGGCTTGTCGATCGCCGGCCGGTCCGGTGCCTCCGCGGGGCGGCGCGCCACCGTCTCGTCCGTAAGATGCGCGCGCAGCGATTCAGCAAGGGCGGCGGGACCGGCGGCAGCGTCGCGCGCGGACTCGCCTTCTGCCGGATCCTGCTCCGGACGAAGGATGCGTGCGGCCTGGTCTCTCGCAGCGGCCATCAAGGCCCCCCATTGCAATGTCGCGATGCAAGCACAGCCAAACGCCCGCTATGCAGCCTCGCCAGCTCTTAATTAACATTGACCGAACGGTTCGGTCAAGATATATTGTTTCGGGGCGAAGATAGCTCCCGAGTCCCTTCCGGTCCGTTTCCGGGGCCGGAATCTTTCCAGAGAAGCTAAACCAATGGTTGCAGCTGACCGCACTACTCTACACCTCATCGGCGATGAGGACAGCTCCAAACGCCGTCAGATTCTCGAGGGCGCCCGAAAGGTCTTCATGGACCTCGGGTTCGACGGCGCCAGCATGGGCGAAATCGCGCGGTCCGCCGGCGTATCCAAGGGGACGCTGTATGTCTATTTCGCCGACAAGAGCCGGTTGTTCGAGGCCATCGTCGAGGAGGAAACGCTCGAACAGGGCAAGGTGACGTTCAACTTCGATCCGACGCGGGACGTGCCCACGACGCTGATGGAGTTCGGTCAGGCCTATATCCAGATGCTGTGCCGGCCGGGCGGCGGATCGGCGACCCGGACGGTCATGGCGATCGCCGAGCGGATGCCCGAGGTCGGCCGACGCTTCTACAGCCACGTGGTGGCGCACACCATCGCCAGGCTCGCCGGCTATCTCGAGACGCGCGCCGCGGCAGGCGATCTGGAAATCGGGGACTGCCAGCTGGCGGCGACGCAATTCATGCAGATGTGTCAGGCGTCGCTGTTCATGCCGTTTCTTTTCCAGGCGGCCCCGGCGCCGTCGGCGGAGCGGATCGCGCAAGTGGTCGAAAGCGCGACGCGGATATTTCTCGCGGGGTATCAAGCCAAACAGGCCTGATCGCAAACCGCCGGCATTCTCCATTCTCAAGACGATTCAATTTTCTGTTTTGAGAGCTTGTCGAGCAGCTTCACATAGGTCCCGTTCAGCGTCTCATCTGAAGGATCCTTGATGTCACTCCAGCGCGCGCCGTCGAGCAGCATCCAGGCTTCGCCGATCTGAAAAACGCTTTCACCGCTCGTTGGCCTCGTCCCGATCGAATTTATAGTCGGAAGGAAGTGTCCAATTGCGAGAGGCCAGGCGCTCGATCGCGGCGTTGCGCCGGTCTTCCTTCGCCACAATCAACGTCCGCTCGGCAACATCGACGATGTTGAGTTCGTCGCCGGCACTCAAGCCCATCTTCTCGACCAGCGCTTTGGGCAGCCGCACGGCCAGGCTGTCGCCCCATTTGGACACCTGCATGGCGGCCTCCTTGATCAACCAATAGATGATATCATCTTGAAGATATCATTTTTCAAGGTCGGGCGGCCCTGGGCCGACTCGGGGGACGCCGGAAGCCCGCTCGCCAGCCCTACTCGTCGTCGAACTCGTCTTCCTCGTTGACCTTGGTGCTGCTGCGCCGATGCGACAGCGGTTTGCTGCCGCCGAGCGATCCCGTCACGAATGGCGCGCGCGACGCATAGGGATTGCGTCCCGCCGCGCGCGCGGCGACTTCCTCGCCCGACATCGCTGCCGGCTGGCAGATGATCGGCCGGCTGGCGCGGCGCATCAGATCGACGTGGATGTGATTGTAGTGATAGACGTTGGAGCCGGGCGCCAGCACGGTGGTAAACTGCTGGCAGGCGGTGGCCTGCACGTCGCGCAGAAAGCCCTGCTCCTCCGGCAAGCCCTTCCAGCCGTCCTGCACTGAAATGTGCCGCCCGTCGGCGAGCGTGAAGCCGGCGATGTCAAGCGCATTGCCGAAGGCGTGCTCGGAAATATGCGCATGCGAATTACCGTTCATGCCGCGGCAGGAATAGGCGGAGATCTGCCTGATCTCGACGACACGGGCGCCGAACCAGCGCATCGCGGCGGGCTGCACGGAATCGGCGAGCCAGCGGTCGAGCACCGAGACGATCGGACAGGCCAGTGTCGCCGCGGGTTTTACCGCGACCGGCCCGAACGCGGCAACGGAGTTGCCCTGCGCCGGGCCGAGCCGCGGCAGCGGTTGCGCCTCCGGCAGACCGGGGGCGGCACCGGCACGTTCCGGATAGGGCGGCGACATGCGGTCGCGCGGCGGATAGGCCTGCGTTCCCTGATACGGCGCTCGATACGATCCTTGATACGGCCCCTGGGAGACCGGTGGCCTCGACCCTGGCGTGCCCTCGGGCGGCAGTTCGATTTCGTCTTCCTCCGCCGCGACGCCGGGCGGGGTCAATGAAATCGGACCGCTGGACCCAGCGCCGTAGCCCGGCTGGCGCATTGAAGTATCCGGATAAGCTGACGGCGGCGGAGCCGTAGGCGGCTGCGAAATCGGCCAGCGCGGCGCATTGCCGATGTTGGCGGGCGGCCGCAGGTCGTCATCGGCGAAGCCGAAGCTGCCGCTGCTTTCGCCGAGCGCCGCGACCTTGAGCGGAAACTCGGCGCCGCAGACCCCGGGACCCGAAATCGGGTCGATCCGGACCAGGTCGGCGCTTTCCTTCACCGCGCCGGATTTCAGACATGCGATCTCGGCCTCGGCCCGCCACGGTTCGCGCTCCTCGGTTTGAAAAAAACCGCGACCGCAACCCGCCAGCGAAACAAGGACGAAGGAGCCGACGAGATACAAGCGAACTCCGCGCGTCATCCGCGCACGTTCGGCCAATTTATTTAAGGACTCTTCAACGCCATGTTTTCACGACTCTTTAACCACGTCGGGCCGCCGCGGAGAGGTGGCGAGGACAGCAAGGCTGACTTTTTTCGCGAGGAACGGTTTGCTAACTTTGGCGTTAGCGGGCAGCGACGTGAACCAGGGAGGTTTCCCATGACGTTCGTCGGTAAGCTGAGCGTTGTTGCCGCGTATGTGGCGTTTGCTTTCGTCGGCGCGATAGTGCTCGGCGTGATCTAGCGCTCAGCAACCCAGATCTTGCAGCGCCCGGCGGTTGGACCATTCCGGCCCCGGGCATTTTCTTGCGATACGGCGACGCGCAACCCCCTGCCTCACCACGCGTAGCGCACCACGCCCTTGCCGGCGTAAGACTGCGTCACCTCGGAGAATTCGCCCTCGAAGGTGGCGGCGGCGGACCAGCCGTTGGTCCATTTCATCTCGGCCGAAGCGGTGGTCAGCGCGGAATCATGTGCCTCCGCCGCGCCGTTGACGACGAAGGAAGCACCGGGCAGCGTCTGGAACGTGGCCGCGATATTGCGGTCGGGGTTGTAATCATGCGCCCAGGCGAAGCGGCCGCGCAGGGTGAAGATGCCGTCCTGCAGGGCATAGGACTTGTCGGTGCGAAGCCCGAGTTCGCTGCGGGTGTCGGTGACGCTCTGGGAATTGTAGGCCAGCGCAAAGGTATTCGTCCCCGACAGCGCCTGCTCGGCATAGGCCGGCAGATCGAAGGTGGTGAACTGGCCCGCGGCGTAGGGCGTGAGGCCGACGCCGCCCATCCACGGCGTGACAAAACGATAGCCACCTTCGAGGCGGCCCGAATAGGCGTTGGCGTTGAACTGCGCACGGAGTTGATCCGCGCCGGCAATCGTCACGGTGCGGTCGGTGGTGATGTCCTGCCAGCCATAGGCCAGCGCCGCCGAGATGTAGGCGGGCCCAACGGTGTGGTGCACGAACGCGCCGGCCTGGAACAGGTCGGAGCGGCCGCTGCCCAATCCGTTGGCGAGCGAAAAATTGGTAGCGCCGCCGGCCAGCGCAAAACCCGCCAGCGTAAACGGCGAGAAGCGATAGTCGGCGCCGACGGCCGTACCTGCGATGCGGCTGGTCGCGGTGTTCGAGCCCAGCGCGGCATTGCCGTCGGTGGTCTGCGACCCGCCATAGCCCGCCGCCCACACGCTCCAGCGCTGCGCGAACGGATCGGCGACGGGCGGAGCCTTCGTATAGACCGCGGCATAGGCATCGCGCTCGCTCTTCGAACGTGCCTTGCCGTTCGCGGCGTAAGCGTTTGCTCCATCGTCGGCTTCGGCGAACGGCGTCGCTCCCGCGCCGCCGGTCGCGCCGTCGCCGCGTCCGGCGATGAAGGGATCGGTGAGCAGGCCCATGAACAGGTTCATCGCGTCGAAGGTGGTCTGCTGCGAACCGGTCGCGACCTCGCCGGAGGCCTGCGTCAGGCCTGCGGGACCGAGCGCCGCAAACGCTGCGGGAATGCCGCCAGTGCGGTTGAAGAAGCCGGTCAGCGCGTTGGCGACGTTCTGCTGGTTGACGTTGAGGTTGCCGCTCGGCGGCGTGAAATTCAGCCTGACGTTCAGATAGGCGTCATTGCCGTCATAGCTCAGGCTCGATTGCAGATTCGACATGTTGGAGACGACAGTCGGATTGAAAGTACTGCCGCCGAGGCCGCCGGTCGCATTGACGATGGTGTACTGCTTGCTGACATAGCTGCCGGGAAGGAAGACCGCATTCACCGTCGCGCCGCCCAGCGCCGCGGTGCCCGTGACATTGGTGCGTCCGGCGTTCGCCGGCGAGACCTGGATCATGTAGGTCGAGGCCGCCGTGAACGAGAGGTTACCCTGCACGGCCAGCGGGCCGAAGATGCTGCCGCCTGTACTGCCGGGCGCCAGCGTGCCGCCCGTGATCGCCGTATTGCCGACGGTGCCGCTGCCGGTGAGCGTGGCGCCGGCGTTCACCGTGGTCAGACTGGAAGGCGCGATCGAGCCGTCGACCTCGAGCACGCCGCCATTGACGGTCGTCGTGCCGGTATAGTGGTTGATGCCGGCGAGGATCTGCGTGCCGGGGCCGTCCTTGACGATGGCGAGCACCGGGCCGCCGGCGCCGCCTTCGCCGCCGGTTCCGTCCCGCAGCACGCCCGAGAACGAGGTCGTCGCGCCGCTGGCGCCGGTGATGGTCAGCGTCGCGGTACCGGAAGCGCTGGCGTTCTGCACGACGCCGCCGCCGGCATTGCCGTCAGCCAGCGATGCGATCGAATTGCTGAAGCTGCTGAGCGTGAGCGTCGCGCCGGTATTGACCTCGAAGGCGGAATTGAGCGACAGCGCGGTGGTCGAATTGGCGATCACGGTTCCCGAGTCGATGTAGGTGATGCCGGAATAGGTGTCGTTGCCGGACAGCGCCACCTCTCTCAATCCGGCGCCGGCGATGCTCTCGAACGTCAGCTTGCCTCCGCTTGATCCCGGCGCGTCCGTGATGTCGCCGGTGATGCGGAAAAAACCGCTGCCGGAATCGATGGTGCCGCCATTGGCGGTGATCTGGATGGCGTTGGCGATCGCGCGCTCGCTCAACGGCAGGGACTGCAGCGTGCCGCCGTCGAAGGTCAAAGTGCCCTTGCCGATTGCCGAGGAGACTATCCCGGAACTGGGTTGCCCCACCACGTTGAAGACCGAGTCGACGCCAAGCTGCAGCGTGCCGGCGGAGATCGTGGTGCCGCCGCCATAGGTGTTGTTGCCGCTCAGCAGCAGAGTACCGGCACCGGTTTTGGTGAGCGCGCCGTTGGCGCCGGTGATCGTCCCCGTCGCCGTCAGCGTCGTGCTGGCGTCGGTGGAAATCGTGCCGCCGGCGACGCCAAGGTTGATGGCGTGCGTGAGCGAGAAAGTCGCCATCGTTTCCAGCGTGCCGCCGGTGAAGGTGAGCGCGCCCGACGCCGCGCCGAGACCGCCGTCCGAAGAAATCGCCAGCGTGCCCTGGTTGATCGTCCACGGCGTCACCGCGGCGGTGGCGCCGGTCAGCGTCCAGGTCGAGGCGCCGATCTTGTTGAAGGTCGAATAGCCCGAGAATTGCGAGGCGAACAGGTTGACATCGAAGGCGTCTGCACCTGTGCCGCCGAGCTGGAAGGTGTCCGCGCCAAACCCCTGCGCGGTGCCGGTGATGACGCTGCCGGGCGCGAGCGTCAGCGTGTTGCCGCCGCTGAAGAAGAGGATCGCAGTGCCACCGCTGCCGGTGATGGTGCCGGCGTTGAAGATCGAGGTGTTACCGGACGCCATTATCGCAATGGCGTCCGACGTAATCAGTCCGCCGGCGTTGTTGGTGACGCTGCCGCTGGTCATCGAGACCGCTTCGAACCCGCCGCCGCCCGACGCAGCCGAGATGGTTCCGGAGTTCGTGATGTTGACCACATTGCCCTGGACGCCGATACCGAAAAGGCCGGTCGCCGAAATCGTGCCGAAATTAGTGATAGTGAGGTTCGGGGTCTGCGAGCCCGAAACGCCGAAGCCGTCGCCGGTGATCAAGCCGGTAGAGTAGTTCGTCAGGACGAGCGTATTGGCATTGAGGCCGGTGCCGCTATTGCCTGATGTCGGCGCCGAGATCGTGCCGTAATTGTAGACCACGGCGCTGTTGGCGTTGATGCCGAAGGCGTCGCCGGTGATCGTGCCGCCGGCGTTGTTGGTCACCGTCACCATGCTGGTGTTGTTGGCGGCGAAATCGATACCTTCGCCGCCGCCGCCCCCGGTCAGCCCGGTAATCAGTCCCGAATTCACCACTGTGCCGGTGCCGACGCCCTGGATGCCGACGACGCCCTGGATGGTCGCGCCGGCTTTGTTGGTTACCGAAAGCCCATCTCCGCTGTTGATCCCGGCGGAGTCAAAAAGGTTGTCGGGAATGTCGAGCCTGCCGATGGTCCCGGAATTGACCACCGTCAGATTGCCGCCGGCGTTGATACCCCAGACGTCGCCGATTGCGCCGTTGCCCGCGGTCGTGATGGTGCCGAAATTGTTGATGGTGTTGTTGTCGCCAACGTCGATGCCGATGCTGGTGCCGGTCACCGACGCAGGCGGCGGCCCCGCCACCACGTTAATCGTGAGCCCGTTCTGCGTACCGTCGCCATATCCCGTGTTGATTCCGGGTCCCTGGTCCAGGGTGGCGCCGCTGCAGGCCACCGTGACGTTGTCGCCGGTGGCGGGCGAGCAACCGGCAAAGGCGGCCGATGGCACGAACGCCGCGGCGCCGAAAAGGCCGATCACGGCGAACCGTGAAGCCGCGAGGCGATCGCGGACGCACTTTCGGGCAACGTCAGGACATGACGAAGTCAGTCTGGTCGATTCGACTTGACGCAACGCAATGCCCCCGCACCCACTTCGCAGCGGCCCCGCCCGAGGCGCTGACAATGCACCTTAACGGCGAATGTCCGGGGGTGAAGGCCGTCACGCGATGCGGCGGCCAAATCTGGTGCCGTTGCGGCATATCGGCAACATTTTCAGGACTCAACCAGCCGGCGTGAAGTTGCAGAAAAGCGACGCCGCACGTTTTACGTTTATTTTTCGATTGTGGACTCCCCCTCTCGCGCGCAATGTTCAGCCGCCGTTCAGCCGCCTGGCCCCCCAATCGCCCGACGGTCGTCTTCGTTTCCATTTCCTGATCAGGTTCACGCGTGACGTGGCACCGGTTTTCATTCGCGGCCTGGCTTCTGATCTGCCTGATGCTGGCCGGCGCGGTGAACGCCTTTGCGATGCCTTCGGCGAGACAAGCCACGCGCGCGCAGGCCTCCGTCGATGCGATCTCCGGTGCGGTCAAACTCGCGCAAAACCAGCCTGCACAAGCACCTGCGCCGGCAACCGCTCCCTCGCCGGCGCAGCCCGCCGCCGACGAGCCGATCGGCAACGTCGCGACGCTGACCGGCAGCGCCACCGTCACCCGCAACAAGGCTTCGACGCCGCTCAACCTCCAGGACGACATTTTCGCAAATGACGTGCTGCAGACCTCGGCCAATTCGACGCTCGGCGTCACCTTCTACGACGCCACCACGTTCAACCTCACCGCCAACGCCCGGATTGCGGTCGACAATTATGTGTATGAGGAAGGCGGCAAACAGAATGGCGCGCTGTTCGATGTCGCCAAGGGTACGGTGGCCTTCGTCGCCGCCGCCGTCGCCAAGACCGGAGACATGAAAATCTCGACGCCGACAGCGACGCTGGGCATTCGCGGCACCACCGGCCTGGTGGAGGTACCGGAAGGCGCCGCCGCCACCAATCCGAACAACGTCGCGATCAAGCTCTATCCCGATCCGGACGGCCATGTCGGCCGGATCGAGGTCAACGATCGCGCCGGCGCGCGGCTCGGTTTTCTCACCCAGGGCGCCAGCGGTTTTACCATCCGGCCCGGCGCCGGCGGGCGGTTTACCGCGGCGCCGCTCATGATCTCGCCACAGCAGGCGCTGCGCGATCAGGGCATCGTGCGCCAGGTGCACGCCGCGCAAAGCGTCGGCCGCCAGATCGTCACCCAGCGGCGCATTCAACGCCTGCAAAATCCCGGCAGAAATAATCCGGCGAACCCGGCGCGTCAGCCCGGTTCGCCGCGGCAGCCGGGACTGCCGAACCGGCCGGGACAGCCACCGCAACCGCCGGGCCTGCAGCGTCAGCCTAATGCACCCGGCGTGCGTCAGCCCGGATTGCAAAACAGGCCCGCGCTGCAACAACGGCGGCCGGCCGCGCCGAAGGGAAAACCGCCGAAGGAAAGGCGCTGAGGCACAAAACAAAGGGCCGCCCGCAACGCCGCAGAGCCCTCGCGACGCGCGCGGGCGGCAATGCGCGACCAGAGCAAGATGGTTTTAATTTGAATCGGTGCCCTTCACCTCTCCCCAGCGGGGAGAGGTCGATTTGCGCAGCAAATCGGGTGAGGCGCTGCATCAACGATAGACCGCAGCCCCTCACCCGGCGCTACGCGCCGACCTCTCCCTATGGGAGAGGTAAAAAAATCTTCGCTGCGTCGCAGTTTAACCTAACCTCATCTCTTCTCATCTCGCTTTAGCCCGCTGGCGCTGAAAACCAGAGCCTGAGCTTGAGACCGGGCGAGTTATCCAGCATTTCCATCCGCGCACCGTGAAGACGGGCGACGGCAGCGACCAGACTGAGCCCGAGACCGTTTCCCGGCGTGTAGCGGCTGCGCTCGAGCCGGTAAAAACGCTTTAAAACATGTTCGTGTTCGTCGGCGGGAATTCCGGGCCCGTCATCGGCGATCGAAATGACCGGCCTGCCATCGATGTTTTCGTTCGCAACGACAACTTGCCCTCCGGCGCGGCCGTGCTTGATCGCATTGTCCACGAGATTGGCGATGGCATCGAAGATCAGATCACGATCGCCGGTCACCAGCACCTCGCCATCGCCGACAACGCTGAGACGGGTGCCGTCCTGTTCGGCCGCGGCATCGTACAGTTCGGCAACCTCATTGGCGATTTCGACCAGATTCACGATGCGGAACGCGCCCTTTCGCGCCTGCGTCTCGATTTGCGCAATCCGCGTGATTGACGAGAATATCCGCAAGACGGCATCGAGGTCGGCGATCGTGTCGCCGATCAGCAATTGATCGACCTCGCCATTGCGCTGACCGTGATAGGCCTTCTCCAGCCGTCCGCGCATTCGCGTCAGCGGCGTCCGCAAGTCGTGTGCAACATTGTCGCTAACTTGCTTGACCTCCCCCATCAACCTTTCGATGCGGTCCAGCATCAGGTTGAGGTTCTCCGCAACGCGATCCCATTCGTCGTTGCTGCCGCGGAGCGGAATACGCTTGTCGAGACCACTGAGCATGATGGCCTGGCTGGTAGCGTTGATCGATTCGATCCGCCCCACCGTCCGGCGCGTCACCAGGATGCTGGCGACCCCCGCAAGCACGAAGATCAATGCAACTCCCGAGATCACGGCCGTCTTGATCTGACCGGTAAGGCTGTCGAGATCGCTGATATTCCTTCCCACCAGCAGACGATCGCCGCTCGGAAATGTTTCGAGCATTGCCCGCAGCAGCGGCCGGCTTGTTGCGCCGGGCGATGGTTCCGGCGCGCGAAACTCTATCCATCCCCAGGCTGCCGAGGCCACCGGTGGCCATATCTTGAGGTTGCCGCTCAAAGGGTGCGATGAAGGATCGACGAGGAGATACACGTTGTCCGCAAAACTCCTGTCGGCAATGCGTTGCTGAATCAAGGCGATCAGCCCATCGCGTCCCGATCGCTCGTAAGCGCCTTGCAGGCTCGAATACTCGGTCATGATTGCGCGATCCGACCGGCTGCGCACATAAGAGGAGGCGGACAGGTAGACGTAGCTGAAAATGGCCGACACGATCACGCCGAAGGTCCCGATCGCGATCAGCGCCAGCTTGAAAGTCGATGACCTTAAGGTCTTAGCCAGGAGCACGGAGACAATACCCGATACCGCGAACAGTATGGATCAACGGATAGGCCTGCTGGCCGTCGACTTTGCGACGCACGCGACTGACATAGACGTCGATAATATTTGTCGAGGGATCGAAATGAAGATCCCAGACGTGCTGCAACAGCATTGCCCGGGATACAACGCGGCCTTCGTTGCGAACCAAATACTCAAGTAGCTGGAATTCCCGACGAAAAAGAACAATGTTCCTGCCGCGTCGGCTGACGCTCCGTGACACCAGGTCGACCGCGAGATCGCCGACGTGCAAGATGGTCTCTTTGACAACTGTGTCACTGCGTCGGCCCAGCGCCTCGACGCGCGCCAACAGTTCGACGAAAGAAAAAGGTTTGACCAAGTAGTCATCGCCGCCGGCACGCAAGCCGCGCACCCGGTCGTCGACTTCTCCCAGTGCACTGATGATCAGGACGGGCGCGGCGACGCCGTCGTCGCGCAACTGACGCATGACCGCGAGGCCATCGATGTCCGGAAGCATGCGGTCGATCGTGATCAGGGCATAGTCGCCGGCGGCGCCGCGGCTCAGCGCCTCGTTGCCGTTGGCGGCCAAATCCACCTGATAACCACCGGCCGTGAGCGACTCCACGAGCTGACCGGCGGTTTCCGGGTCGTCCTCAACCACGAGAATGCGGCGGTGACCTCCCGTCATGGTCTTCGTCTCCGACTGACCAAATGCCGAATTCACTTCAGCACATATGTCAAAAACCAACTCATAGGTAATCTAAAGGTTGCGTGAACAGGCTCGTACCATGCGCGCAGTGGTCGCCCAGTCGAACCAGATTGCGCTTCGCCGAAAAAGGTCCTGGTTACGATGTCCGGCTTCCGGCTCCTCGCTTGCGAGCGCGCCGACGCGATGGGGGCCGGGACAACCACCCACGCGCCGGCTGTCGCTCCGACAACCGGCCGGATCGACCGCGATGCGCTTCAGCAGCGCTAGTAGCCGTAGTAGCCGCAGGCATTGACCCACTGCGGTCCATATGGCGTCCACGCCTGGGTCCAGCAGTCGCCGTAGTCGCCGTAGTAGTCGCCGTAGAAGCCGCCGCCAAAGAACCCAAAGCGATTGAAGCGGTGACGGAAGCCCGCGCGATGACGGAAGCCGTCCCGGCCTCGAAACGCGCCCCTTGAAAACTGAGGCGCGAAGGCAGCATGCGCAAAACGCGTACTCGCGAAACGGTCGCCGCCGAAGCGCGCCCCTCCTGCCATGCCGCCGAAGCGCGTGCCTACGCCCGTGCCTGCAAAGCGCGCGCCTCCCCCCGTGCCTCCGAAGCGCATGCCGCCGCCCATGGCGCCGAAATGCGCTCCTCCTCCCATGCCGCCGAAATGCGCTCCTCCTCCCATGCCGCCGAAATGCCCGCCTCCTCCCATCCCACCACCATGCATGCCGCCTCCCATACCTCCTCCCATCCCACCACCATGGCCCCCACCGCCACCGCCGCCACCACCATGGCCGCCACCGCCACCACCACCCCCGCGCGCGAACGCCGGTGGCGCCAAAGCAAGCGTCGTACCGAGCGCAACCGCGATCAGGCAACTAAGAGCCTTGTTGTTCATCCCGATTACTCCGTGTTGAATCGCAGCGACGGACATCGTCGCAAGAAGCAGACGGTCAGGAGAGCCAAATTATCCAATGATTTCAAATGAAAAACGCGACAGTTTCTGACACGAAAGTTAGCTTCACAAAGGCGGCCATCATTCGGAAGGCCCGCGCCGCGGGGCCCGTCAATCAAGCGGGTTTTCGCATCAGGGGTTGGCCGGCCAAAATCCGCGCCGATTCCAGCACGTTGTCGCAGAACTCGAAATGATCCGGCGTCAGCACGATGATGGTCGAACCGTGCTCGAACCAGCCGAGTTCGTCGCCCTTGCGGACGGCTACATCGCAAGGGAATACCGTCGGTCCTCGGCTTGCGGCGTTGAGCATGATATCCAGAAAATGCAGCCGGATGCTGGCCACGAGTATCGCTGCGACCGGCACCAGGGTCAGGCTCTCTCCGCTTGCCAGCCGGGTCCTGATCACCGCGCGCTCGTTCTTGCAAAACAGTTTTTCGACCCGCTTCAGCGCGATCGGATTAACGTTCCAGGTATCGCCGCTGATGAAATCGACCCGCTCGATCCGGCAATCCTGCGGGGCGTGAAAGCGGTGATACATGCTCGAGGTCAGCCGCAACGTGATGAACCGTCCATTGCGGTGGGCGTCGACCAGCGCGGGGTCGCCGAGCAGGTCGAGCAGCGAATAGGGCGCGCCCTTGATCTGAAACAGCTCGGTATCGGCAATCGCGCCGTGGGCGCCGACGATGGCATCGCAGGGGCTGACCACGATCGACGGATCGGGATCGGGCGGCCGCAGGCCGGGCTTGAGCTCGCGCGTAAAGCAGTCGTGCAGGCTTTTGAAACGCGTCTCGCGCGCTTCGGTGAGATCTAAATCGGAAAACAGCCGCCAGCAGGCGATCGAGAGGTCGCGGATAAGGGGTTGTTCGATCTTGCTGAACCAGCCCACGAACCGTGTCAGCGCCGCCCGCGGAATGCGGTTGGTCAGGAGAAAATTAAGGTCTTCCTGTTGCGTCAGGACCGCGATGAGGCTTTTGATTGTCATGAATCTGTCAGCGGGATTGGATAGCGCTTGATGGCATGGATTCGCCTCTTCCGATTCTGTCTATCGCCGGCGCAGCGGTCATCGGCACCGCGGCCGTCTTTCCGAAATTGCGGGCGCGCCTGGACCTGTCGCGGGCCAAGCACCGCTCGCTGACCGGACATTCCAAAATGTCGCGCCGGGTGGCGCGGCTGATCCCGTTCTATGAATTCGACATCAACGATTTCTTCCGCTCCGACGGCGCGCCCGCGGCGGTCGCGACCCAGCGCCAGGACGGCTTCTTCCGGCTGGCGGGTATCTACAAAGACCGTTTCGCCAAGGGCCGCGAGCTGACGCGGCAGGTCTCCGAAAAGATCTCCGACCTTCAATTCACCGAGAACTACCGGGTGCCGTTCCAGTACAGCCGGCTGGTGCGGGAGCATCTCGGCACCAGCGCCTTCGTGGAGTCCTCGGAAGGCGTCACGGTCACCGACCTTGACGGCAACGTGGCCTACGACCTGACCGGCTCCTACGGCGTCAACATTTTCGGCAACGACTTCTACAAGGAATGCATCGCCAGCGCCGAGGCGCGGGCGCACGCGCTCGGCCCGGTGCTCGGGCCCTATCATCCCGCCATTGCCGACAACGTCACGCGGCTGTGCGAAATTTCCGGACTGGACGAAGTCTCGTTCCACATGTCCGGCACCGAAGCTGTCATGCAGGCGGTTCGGCTCGCCCGCTATCACACCGGAAAATCGCATCTGGTGCGTTTTGCCGGCGCCTATCACGGCTGGTGGGGCGACGTGCAGCCCGGCGTCGGCAATCCGATTTCGCCGCACGAAACCTATACCCTGGCCGAGATGTCGCAACGGACGCTGCACGTGCTCAGGACCCGCCGCGATATCGCCTGCGTGCTGGTCAATCCGTTGCAGGCGCTTCACCCCAACGGCAATGCGCCGGCCGATTCCGCGCTGGCCGACAGCTCGCGCAGCGGCAATTTCGATCGCGCCGCCTACAGCGCGTGGCTGAAATCGCTGCGTGAGGTCTGCACCGAGCGCGGTATCGTTTTGATCTTCGACGAGGTCTTTGTCGGCTTCCGCCTCGCCGCCGGCGGCGCCCAGGAATATTTCGGCGTCCGCGCCGACATGGTGACCTACGGCAAGAGCCTCGCCGGCGGCCTTCCCGTGGGCGCGGTCTGCGGGCGCAAGGACTTGATGCACCGCTTCCGCGAGGACCGCCCGGTCGACGTCTGCTTCGCCCGCGGCACCTTCAATTCGCACCCTTACGTCATGACGGCGATGGATGAATTTCTCAGCCGCCTCGCCAGCGCCAATTTCCGTTCGGTTTATGAGGGGCTCGATGAAACCTGGAACGGACGCGCGCAACGGCTGAACGACACGCTCGCCACGCAGGATCTGCCGGTGCGGGTC
Organism: Bradyrhizobium erythrophlei; assembly: GCF_900129425.1. Taxonomy (NCBI): domain Bacteria; kingdom Pseudomonadati; phylum Pseudomonadota; class Alphaproteobacteria; order Hyphomicrobiales; family Nitrobacteraceae; genus Bradyrhizobium; species Bradyrhizobium erythrophlei. The sequence goes on from NZ_LT670817.1 coordinate 6,735,292, forward strand.
ACCAACCTGTCGTCGATCTGGATGGTGCACTATACGGAGCCGTCGCGTTACAACTGGATGCTGCAATATTATTTGCGGGCCGAAGGACTGGCGCTGAGCTGGGTCGGGACCGGCCGCCTGATCTTCAGCCTCAATTACACGGACATGGATTTTGCGGAAGTCACAAAGCGCTTCGTGGCGGCGGCGGAAAAGATGAAGCAGGACGGCTGGTGGTGGCACGGGCCTTCCCTCACCAACAAGAAGATCCGGCGGCAGATCCTGAAAGAGATGATCACGCGGAGACGGCCGAAGTAAAACTGCGAGATGGGATCTTTTGTTTTCCGTCACGGCCGGGCTCGGCGCGTGCGTTGGATCACCTCGCCCCGCTTGCGGGGAGAGGTCGAAGCCGAAGGCTTCGGGTGAGGGGGACTATCCGCGAGTGCGAATGCGTGGACAGTCCCCCTCACCCCAACCCTCTCCCCGCAAGCGGGAAGAGGGAGTCGATTGTCGCTGCGCATCAACCTGATCTCATCCCGCTCTAGACGCTCAGGCGTGCTGCTCTTCCAGCCCGTGCTCGACGAGGTCGTGACCGGGATCGATCAGTTCGCCCTTCAGCAGATACAGCGGCGCCTTGTGATAGAGTTTGAAGTCGTTGAACGGATCGGTCAGGATCTTGGTCATCCAGACCAGGCCGGTTTCGACGTCGCGGATGAAGAACAGATGCACGGTGCGGAACAACAGGCCGCCGACGCCCACCGCCAGCCATATCTTGGCGACCTGGCGCATGAAATCGGCCGGCGAGACCCAGGGGGAAAACAGCCCGAACAGCGTCGGATCAAAGTACAACACCAGCGGAGAGGCCGCCCAGATCGACATCAGCACGACCTTGCGCCGCAAATTGTATCCGACCTTGATATCTTCCTTGTGCTCGTGGGTCGCCTGATTGATGTGGTCGTATCCCCTGGGCTCGAAGAAGAAATGCCCCGCCTGGCGTGAGGTCATCGAGACCAGCCAGCCGATCAGCGCGGATGCCACCGGGTCGAAGAACATCATGGCATAGCCGACCATGAAGCTGACCGCGCTGACGAAGTGCAGGCTCTGGTTGATCCGGCTGTGATGATAGTAGCGGTGATCATCCCAACGCTGGATGCGCAACTGCTCGCGGAAGTTCTTGATCATGCTCTCCCCCAAAATAGGTTGATTCGGTGTACAGCGATTCGATGTAGGCGATGTGACATCATCAAAATGTCACATGACATCACGCGATATCTTGGATGCGGCAACTTCCGCCGCCTCGGTCAGGCGGCAACCGCCATGACGGCTTTTCGGATACGGACCAGCGAGAAATGGCCGAGCGGCGGCACCAGACGGCGCTCGACCAATTCCATGCCATGCGCGCCCGCCAGCCATTTCGCATAGCGCGACCAGGCGAATTCGGCGGTCCGGAAGCCGAGCGGGCGCACCACCGGCTGCAAGCGCTGCTCGATGAAGCGGCGCATCCCGGCATCCGCGCTGACCCGGGTCAGGATGATCAGTTCACCGCCGGGCCGCAGCACGCGGGCAAACTCGTCAAGCGCCGCTTCCGGATTCGGCACGGCGGTCACGACATATTGCGCCATCACCACGTCGAATGAATTGTCGGGAAATTCGAGTTTCTCCGCATCCATCACCGCCAGGCCCTCGACGTTCTTCAGGCGCAGATCGGTGACACGTTGCTTTGCCTTGCTCAGCATCGCTTCCGAAATATCGGTGCCGAAGATGCGCAGATGCGGTGCGTATTGCGGCAGCGAGATTCCCGTGCCGACGCCAACCTCGAGCACGCGGCCGCCAATTTTGTTGGTGGCCTGAATGGCCGCCTTGCGGCCTTTGCTGAACACGCCGCCAAACACCAGATCGTAAACCGGCGCCCAGCGGTCATAGGCCTGTTCGACCGTCTCGCGGTCGAAGTCCAGTTGCGCCGTGCCGGCGAGTTTTGCGATTTCTGTCATGAGTCACTCTTGCTCGTTGTTTGCGGTCTGTTTCAGATTCGCCGTATCAGACCCGTGGATTATCTCTTTGATGCTCGATCCATTCAGCCGCGCACCGCGCTTTGGCTCGCCACGCGGCGGGCCGGTTGCAGCGAACGGCTCGGCTGCAACGCCGTCAGATTACCGATGAACTGCCTCGCGCTGTTTTCCCAGGAACGCTCCAGCGCAAAGCTCCGACAGGTTTCGCGGGAGACGCCGAGCGCGCGGATGCAGGCGCTGCGCAGGTCGGCGTCCAAGGCGCCAACGGGGTGATCCGCGATCACGTCCAGCGGGCCGGTCACCGGAAAGGCGGCGACGGGCGTGCCGCACGCCAGCGCTTCGAGCTGAACGACGCCGAAGGTGTCGGTCAGGCTCGGAAAAACAAAGACGTCGGCCGCCGCCAGATGGGAGGTCAGGTCCGCGCCGGTTTTTTCGCCCAGAAACCGGGCTTTCGGATAGCGGCGCTGCAACTCGGCCTTCTGCGGTCCGTCCCCGATCACGACCTTGGATCCCGGCAGGTTCAGCGCGAGAAATGCCTCAAGGTTTTTTTCAACCGCGACGCGCCCCATGGTCATGAAAATGGGTCGGGGCAGATCGAGCTCGGCGGCATCGTCGGGCCGGAACAGATCGGTGTCGACCCCTCGGGTCCAGCTGCCGAGCTTCTTGAAACCTCTGGCGCCGAGTTCCTGCCGAAGCGAGGAGGTGGCGACCATCGTCATGGCGGCGGCGGCATGAAAGTGTCGCAGCACCGCGTAGCTCAGCGTCGCCGGCACGATCGAGCGCACCGCGATATATTCCGGAAAGCGGGTCGTATAGGAAGTCGTGAACGCCAATTTGCGGCGGCGGCAATAGGCGCGCACCGCCCATCCGATCGGCCCCTCGGTCGCGATATGAATGGCGTCCGGCGAGGCCGCCTCTACCCGCGCGGCAATCTCGCGCCGGTTCGGTAACGCCACTCGCAAGCCCGGATAGGTCGGGACAGCCAGCGACGGAAACCCGTCCGGGGTTAAAAAGCTTACCTCCGCTCCCAGCGCCGAAGCGCTGCGGGCCAGCGAGGTCAGGGTACGAACCACGCCGTTCACCTGCGGAAGCCAAGCGTCGGTTGCTATCAAAATCCGCATGAACGGGGACCCAGGAGCTTGCTGATTCTCAAGTCGAGACGTTCGGCCATGGATATTTCAACCGTGTGACGTCATCGATGCGTAATGGTCGTTTTTCACGCCCGCCGGCAAAAAATTTCGTGCCGGCGACATCGTCCTGAAACATTTCTCCGCCCCGACGAAACCACTTTGCCACTTTGGCGCAAACGTCCTGAAACCCTCGCCCGGTAGTGGTCACGTTAACGACGCGCCGAACGAGCGCGGCAACATCAAACAGGGACGTGCCATGCTCAATTCGGGCGTATTGAAGCTGAATTCCCGCAAACTGAATTGCCGTCGTGTCGGTGCCGCGTTCGGCGCGCTGGCGATTGGCGCGATCGCGTTTTGCGGCTCCGCCACGGCCACGCCGCTGCCGCTGTTTCCGTTCATCATGGTGCCCGCGCCGCAATCGGCGCCGCCGCCGGCCCAAATCGCACCGTCACAAGACCAAGGTGCGGTGGTCAAGCTGCCGGCACGGCTGAGGCGCCAGATCGTCAGCTATGCCACCCGCGAGGCGCCCGGCACCGTCATCATCGATACGCCCAACACCTATCTCTATTATGTGCTCGGCGGCGGCCACGCGATCCGCTACGGCATCGGCGTCGGCCGCGATGGCTTCACCTGGTCGGGCGTGCAGTCGGTTACTAAAAAGGCCGAATGGCCGGACTGGACCCCGCCCCCGGAGATGATCGCGCGCCAGCCCTATCTGCCGCGCCACATGGCCGGCGGCCCCGGCAATCCGCTCGGCGCGCGGGCGATGTATCTCGGCGGCACGGTGTATCGCATTCACGGCACCAACGCCCCGGAAACCATCGGCACCCACATCTCGTCGGGCTGCATCCGCCTCACCAACGAAGACGTCTCCGATCTCTATTCGCGGGTCAACGTCGGCACCAGGGTGATCGTGCTGCCGATGGACCGCCGCGCCGACAATGCGGGCCCGATCGACTAGCGCCGCCGAAGAATATCAGACGAAAAATGGTGCGCTCGCCGCGCGCCATTTTTTGTTTCCGGCCGGCAACAATTCGAACCGGTTTGCGTCCGTGCGAGCACCTTGCGTCGTGTTGTCGCGTATTAGTGATTGGGGTGTACCACCCTCCGCCACTCTGGCGCCGCCGGAACCTGCCCTGTAAACTCTCCGGTGCAACCAATACGGGGGGACGATGCGTTTGGCGGTGAGCCTCAAGACGATTCTGCTCGCGATCGCGGTGGTCGCGGTCTCGTTTTTTATCAGCCTGAAGGCCATGGACTGGCTGTCGCCACGCGGCTCGGTTCCGGCCCCGGTGCTGGTCGAATTGCCGCCGCTGCCGTCTGCGCCGCGTATTTCCAGCATCATCGCCCAGGTCGCGATCGCGCTTCCGGCGATTCGCGACGCCGCCGAACGCGGCGCGCCGCGCACCTTCGCCGGCAAAGCCGACAATCCGGTGTCGCAGATTCTGCAGAATGCCGACATCGGCTGGACCGCCTCGCGCGGGCCGATCACGGCGACCGGCGCCCAGGACCTGTTGTCGCTGGCAACGCCGCTGACGGGAAAGCTGGATGTGACGGGATCGCTGTCGTCGAAAGCGACCGGCGCGGTCGGTGACGCGCTCGGCAGCCTGCTCGGCGGCAATGTCGCCAAGCAGATCGGCAGCGTGAACATCAAGGCGCTCAACGCCAGCGCCGAGATCAAGGGCAACGTCGTCATTACCTCGCGGCCCAAACTCGCCGCCGCCTGGCGTATCGAACCGAATCTGGCCGGACAGGTCACGCTCGGCGATACCAACCTTTCGCTGGCGGGCGCCCGCATCGACGTCCCGGCCCAGGTCAAGCCGCTGATCGACAAGACCATCGCCGATCAGATCAACGCGGTGGATGCACAGATCCACAGCAATCCGGCCTTCGAACAGAATGCGCGGACACAATGGGCCAGGGCCTGCCGCTCGATTCCGCTGCAAGGCACCGGCGCCGCGTCGACGGTGCCGGCGCTCTGGCTGGAGTTGCGGCCGACCCGCGCGATCGCGGCCCAGCCGCGGGTCGATGCTTCCGCGGTCACGCTGACGCTCGGCGTCGAGGCCGAGACCCGCATCACATCGACGCAGACCAAGCCCGATTGCCCATTTCCCGCGAAGATCTCGATCGTTCCGCCGACCCCGGGAGGCGTCAGCATCGGCGTGCCGATCGACATGCCGTTTACCGACATCAGCAAGATCGTCGAGGCGCAGTTCGCGGGGCGGACGTTTCCCGAGGACGGTTCGGGCCCGGTCGACGTCACCGTCAAGCATGCTTCCGTCGCGGCCTCGGGCGACCGGCTGCTGATTTCGCTACTGGTCAACGCCAAGGAAAAAAAGAGCTTCTTCGGCTTCGGCGGCGAAGCCACCGTGCATATCTGGGGCAGGCCCGTGCTCGATCAGGCCCAGCAGACGCTGCGACTGACCGACATCCAACTCGCGGTCGAATCCGAAGCCGCGTTCGGGCTGCTGGGAGCCGCGGCGCGCGCGGTGATGCCGCATCTGCAAAAGGCGCTGGCCGACAAGGCCACCATCGACCTCAGGCCGTTCGCGACCAACGCGCAGAAAAAGATCGCCGCGGCAGTCGCGGATTTTCAGAAGAACGAGGACGGCGTGCGGGTGGCGGCCGATATCAACAGCCTTAGGCTCGCGGACATCGCCTTCGATTCAAAAACGCTGCGCGTGATCGCGGAAGCCGACGGCGCGATCAATATTTACCTGACGGCGCTGCCGGGATTGTAGGCAAAGGCAAACACGCGTTATCCCTGCGCAACGGCTCCGCCGTTACAGCAGGGATGACGGCAAGTGTACTTTTTCGTGAGCCCTCTTCGTCAGTCTTCGAATTTGAACGAGACGTTGAGCTTGGCGCGATAGGCTTCGATCTCGCCCTTGGCGTCCAACTGCAAATCGAGCTTGACGACTTCTGCGACGCGAAGTTCCCGAAGGGACTTTCCGGCCCTGTCGACTGCCGCCTTGGCCGCCTTCTCCCAGGAATCCTTGCTGGTACCGATCAACTCGATGACTTTGTAGACGCTCTCAGCCATGTCGACCTCCCGTTTGCTATCGGGCAGGACGCAGGTGCTCCTGCCGCCCGTGAGCCTAACATCGTGACGTCGTCGCCGAAAGGCGCATTCCGGAAGCTTTGCAACGCCCCACCTGCTCAAAAGTCGGCTTTGCGGGCCCCGCCGAAGGCGGCTAGAACAGAGGCTTCAGACCAACAAAAACTCAGGGAGAACGGAACCATGAAGTCAGTTGCAGCTGTGGCCGCGACCGTCATTGCTTTCGCCGTGTCCGGCGGCGCGGCGAACGCGCAGATTTCCGACGATGTCGTCAAGATCGGCGTCCTGACCGACATGTCCAGCCTCTATGCCGACGCCACCGGTAAGGGCTCGGTGGCCGCGGTCCAGATGGCGGTCGCCGATTACGGCGGCAAGGTGAAGGGCAAGCCCGTCGAGGTGATCTCCGCCGACCACCAGAACAAGCCCGACGTCGGCGTCGGCATCGCGCGCAACTGGTATGACAACGAGAAAGTCGATGCGATCTTCGACGTGCCGACCTCCTCGGTTGCATTGCCGGTTTCCGCGCTGACCCGCGAGAAGAACAAGATCAACATCAATTCCGGCGGCGGCAGCTCCGACATCACCGGCACGCAGTGCTCGCCCAACACGGTGCACTGGACCTACGATACCTACGCGCTCTCCAACGTCGCCGGCAAGGCGATGGTCAAGCGCGGCGAGGACACCTGGTTCTTCGTCACCGCCGACTACGCTTTCGGCATGGCGCTCGAACGCGATGCCGCCAACGTCGTCAAGGAGAGCGGCGGCAAGGTGCTGGGCGACGTTCGCCATCCCCTGAACTCCTCCGACTTCTCGTCCTTCCTGCTGCAGGCGCAGGCCTCCAAGGCCAAGGTCGTGGCGCTCGCCAACGCCGGCGGCGACACCACCAATGCGCTCAAGCAGGCCGCCGAATTCGGCATCACCCAGGGCGGCCAGAAGATGATCGCGCTGTTGCAGGAGATCACCGACACGCATTCGCTCGGCATCAAGGCGACCCAGGGGCTGATCGTGACCGACGCGTTCTACTGGGACATGAATGACGAGACCCGCGCCTTCTCGAAACGCTTCAACGAGAAGGTCGGCCATATGCCGACCATGATTCAGGCCGGCCTCTACTCGGCGACGATGCATTATTTGAAGGCGATCGAAGCCATCGGCACCGACGAGGCGCCGAAGGTGATGGCGCAGATGCGGGCGACGCCGGTCAACGACTTTTTCGCCAAGAACGGCAAGATCCGCATCGACGGCCGCATGGTCCACGACATGTATCTGTTCGAGGTGAAGAAGCCGGAAGAGTCCAAGGGCGAGTGGGATCTCTACAAGCTGATCGCCACCGTGCCCGGCGACGAAGCCTTCCGTCCGCTCGACAAGGGCGGCTGCCCGCTGGTCAAGGCGAATTGAGGGGACTAGCGCGCTTTCTATCTCACATGGGCCAGCACACTTTTCTTCTCCCCTCCCCCCGCAAAGCGGCGGGGTCGAGACGAGCGAAGCTCGCTCTTAGGGGTCGGGGGTGGGGGGTCTATCGGCCGGAACGGCTGCATGGGTGATTGCCGCACTACCCCCCACCCCCGACCCCTCCCCACCACGCGCAAGGGCGCGTGGAGGGAGGGGAGTGAAGAGCATCGCAAAGCGATGCCGCTCGAAGGATGAAGCATTAGAAATGGAAAGCGCTTTAGGCATTCCTCATGGTGAGGAGCGCTTCATGCGCGTCTCGAACCATGAGGCCCCGATGCCTCTTCCCATCCTTCGAGACGCGCGCAAAGCGCGCTCCTCAGGATGAGGTCCGGCGCAAAACAAAAACGCGCCCGGCAAAACCGGGCGCGCTTCTGTTTTTGACCAACTCGATCCGGCGTGACGTTACGTCGAATATTTGAACTCGGGCATCGCCTTGAGCAGATCCTTGGTCGCGTTGAAGACCGCGTGGTCCGGATACCACGGGTTGGACTTCGTCGAGGCCGGCGCGGTGCTGGTGGTCGCGGCCCCCGTGGTCGTGCTCGACGCCGGGCGGGTGGTCGACGTGCTCGAAGCCGTCGTGGAAGAGACCGGCTGATCGACAAATTTGATCTTGTCGAAGGCTACGGCGACAAGATGCTCACCGACGCCAAGGAAACCGCCAACACCGATCACGACAGCCTTGATGCTCCCGTTCTTGTCGGTCAGGAGGTCATTGATCGAACCAACGTTTTCATTGTTGTCGTTGTAGACGTTGAGACCGACAAGCTTCGATGCACGCCAGTCGCCCTGGAACGACTGATCGGACATCGCGGCGGTCGACGTGGTGTTGCTGCCCGCGTTGGTCATCGGCGTTTGCGCAAATGCAACGGTCGCAAGCAAAGTGGACGCGGCCAAACCGGCCGTTATGTATTTCACAAGCATATGGTTTCTCCTCGAGGTTGGATTGTCAGGAGAGAACACGCCACCGCGTCCGCCGTTCCCATGGCCGGCCTGCATTTTCAACAGGCGCAACGGGTGATGATTTGGTACGGCGCGCAAACTGAAATGGTGTGCGGAACGAGTCTCAAGGCGCGATCAGAAGCCGCCCCAGTACGGCGGGATTCCGTAGTAGCGATGCAACTCCGCTTCCTGCGAACGATCGCCCCAGTCGAAATCCTTGTCGGCGCGAAACGACGGCGCGTGCCTGAGTTCCTCGTCGTCGATGTCGAGCTGATAGGCCTCGAACCTGGTGTTGTAGGTCAGACGCGCCCACGGCAGCGGCAGCAGGTTGGTGCCCATGCCGAGGAACCCGCCGAAACTGAGGATCGCGTAGGACACCTTGCCGGTGACCTTGTCGATCATCAGCCGTTCGATATGGCCGATCCGGTCGCCGTTCGGCCGTCGCACTGCAGTGCCTTCGACCCGGTCGCTCGCGATCAACTGGTGCGGTTTGGCCATGACGTCGGTCATCTCATCCTCCCCTTTTGGGTCGATGAAGCCGAATCAACGTGTCAGCCGTAGCCCGGTTCCAACAAAACCGGGCCGGCGTGTGGAAGCGCGATTCAGGATGCCCGGCCCGCGCGTCCGCCCGCCGACCAGGAATCGCCGACGTCCGGGGTCGCGTCGGCCACAGCACCCATTCCCCTTCCCATTTGGGAAGAATGATTGCCGCGCGCCGGCCTCAACTCAGATCTGATAGTTGATCAGAAGCGACGAGAAGGAATTGCTGCCGGTGCCGGAGGCACCGGTCGCGCCGTAGGTCGTCGACGTGGCGCTCGACTGAGAGTCCTGAAGCGATTGGAGGAATTGCTGAAGAATGGTGTTGGCGGAGCTCGTGCTGCCGGTCGACGACGAACTGCCGGCTGAAGACGAACTGCCGGCTGAAGACGAACCGCCGTGGCCACCGTGCCCACCATGGCCATGGTGGGCGCCGCCGGCGCCGGCCGGTCCACCGGCACCACCTGGCGCAGCGGCAACCGGCGGAGCCACAGCAGCTGTTGAAGCGCCGGCACTGCCGGCGCTACCCGAAGCGCCGGCGCCGTCGGGGCCATTGGCGAAAGCGGTCTGGAACACGCCCTGCAGCTCGGTGGCCTGCTGGCTGGTCAGGTTGCCGCTGGACACTTCGCCCTGAATCAGGGTGTCGATCTTCGATTTCAGATCACCGGGTGAAGAGTTCGTGGCGGCGGTTGTACCGCTCGCACTGCTGCCGCTCTGCAGCGAGGCGTTGATGTCGGTCAGCGCCGAGGACAGCGCGCCCTGATCGGACGAGGAGACGGTGCCCGAGTTTACTTCGCTCTGCAGCTGGTTCTGCAGTAGCTGGAGCGGCGACAAATAAGGATTGCTGGAGGTCGCGGAGATTGAGGTCATGGGGGACTCCGAGGATGATTCTTGGCTTACCCCCGATCTTTAGGATTAATGATCTTAACGAGGCCTTTTCATTGCCGCGCCAGCATGTTGCCTCGTGTTGCGAAGCTGACGCCGGACATATTGCGAAACAAAAATCCTTCGCCGGTTTCCCCGAATCTGCGACAATAGGTGCGCATGGCCATCGCATCGCCGAACATCCTTGTCGTCGAAGACGACCGCGAGACGCGGACGCTGATTGCAAAATACCTGCGCACCAACGCCTGCAACGTGACGACGGCGAACGACGGACGCGAGATGGTGCGGGCGATGGCCGACCATCGCGTCGATCTTCTGATCCTCGATGTGATGCTGCCGGGTGAAGACGGCCTCAGCCTGTGCCGCAAGGTCCGCGCGGAATCGCAAATTCCGATCATCATGCTCACCGCGCGCGGCGAGGATATCGATCGGATTCTCGGACTTGAAATGGGCGCCGACGACTACCTGGCCAAGCCGTTCAATCCGCGCGAATTGCTGGCCCGGATCAACGCGGTGCTGCGCCGCCAGGCCGCCGCGCAGAACGTCAGCACCAGCAATGGCGCCACTGCGCTGACCTTTCTGGGCTGGCGGATCGATTTCAGGCTGCGCGAATTGCGCGATCCGGCGGGCGCGCGGGTCGCGATGACCAGCGCCGAATTCGACCTGCTGCGAACCTTTTGCGAGCGGCCGGGCCGCGTGCTGTCGCGCGACAGCCTGCTCGACCTCACCCAGGGGCGCAACGCCGGCTCATTCGAGCGCAGCATCGACGTGCTGGTCAGCCGCATCCGGCGCAAGATCGAAACCGATCCGCAGGACGCTACCATGATCAAGACGGTGCGCTCCGGCGGCTATTTGTTCACCCCCAGTGTGGATGCGGTCATACCCCCGGCAAACAACTGACCATGAAGCTGGCAGGTTTCCTGAATCTCAGGGGTATCAGCGGACAGATCGCGGCGCTGGTGGTCGCCTCGATCATCGCCATCCACCTGATCCTCACCGCGACCTTCCTGATCCATCGGCCGGACCAGATCGATCCATCGCTCGACCGCGGACACGGCCAGCTCGCCGCCGCAGTCCAGCTTCTCGGCGCGGCGCCCGCAGCCGGGCGGCCACGGCTTGTCGCCGACATCGCGCGGGCATTTCCGCAACTGGACATCGAAAGCCTTCCAGCAGGTTCCGCTGCCGCGGCCGACGAACCGGATGGCCATAATCTGCGCAGTCTGCATCGCCGCCTCGGCGGAAACTACCGGATTTTTTCGCTCGCGCATGAGGGAAACATCCACAGGATCGGCATCGCCTTACCCGACGGCGCGATGATTTCCGCGAAGATCCAGGTGGACCAGCCGCAACGTCCGTTCTGGATTGGAACCTGGATCGTGACCTTGCTGTTTGGCGCCATCAGCGTCACCTCGCTCGGCTTGTGGGCGGCGTGGGCCTTGACGGCGCCGCTGTCGTCATTCGCGAAAGCCGCCGAGAACTTCAGCCTGAACGGCGCCGCGGCACCGCTGCCCGAACGCGGGCCTGTAGAAATTCGCTCGGTGGCGAAGGCGCTCAACCGGATGCGGGAGCGCATCACCGCTTTGATCGACGACCGCACCAAAATGCTGGCCGCCATCAGTCACGATCTGCGCACGCCGATCACCCGGATGCGCCTGCGCTCCGAATTCATCGAGGACGATACGCACCGCAGCCGCATGCTGGATGATCTCGACCAGATGCGCTCGATGCTGGAATCCGTGCTTTCTTTCCTGCGCAACGACGGCAAACTCGAATCCATGACGCTGGTCGACATCGCGACCACGCTGCAGCTCGTCACCGATCAATTCGGCGACATGGGACACAAGATCGCTTACGACGGACCCGGACACGCCATGGCCACGGTCCGCCCCGACGACCTGCATCGCAGCATTACCAACCTGGTCGAGAATGCGGTCAGGTTCGGCGCGGAGGCCACCATCCGCCTCATTGTGTCGCCGGACACCGCGACGATCGAGATTGAGGACGATGGCCCCGGCATCGCCGATGCGCGCAAGGACGTCATGCTCGAACCGTTCGTCCGCGGCGACGACGCCCGCAATATGGATGAGGCAGCCGGCTTTGGTCTCGGTCTGTCGATCGCGCGCGCCATCGTGCTGGCGCATGGCGGCGAGCTGTCGCTGCACGACCGGCAGCCGCATGGATTGATTGTTCGCATCGAACTGCCGATCCATCAGCAGGGCCGGCAGGCCGCCGCCTGAGCGGGCAGATTCCAGGAGAGCAAATCAGTGAGGACTTGGCGGTCAGGCCGCGATGGCTTCCCGATCCGTATGCGACGCATCGAAGAAGGCCACCGCCTCGAACCGGTAGTCGCAGGCCTGGCAATGCCAGAGATATGAGATGCGGCGCGGACCGTTTTCCGTCCATTCCGGTTTCGCGATCGGCTTGCCGCACTGGGCACAGGGATTTTCACGGGGCAAATAGCCGAAGTCTTTTTTGGCCATGACGCGTCTCCCTTTTCTTTTTGTAGTCTCCGGTAGGAAGCGGATTGGACAGGATTGCTGTCGGATAGTCCACGCTCCGTCTGCGACTTTGAGACAGCATTGCGACTTTTGAACGGCGATGAGGGCGAATTTCAGGACGGCGGCGGTATGCGTGTCCGGGTGGACAGCCGGTTTACTTCGCTGCCGGTTCGACCGCCGGTTCCGCCGTGTGCACCGCTCCCGCCTTGCGCACGTGAATCGTGGCGATGTCGTCGGCATAGACCTTCCGCCAGCCGTCGACGTGATCGAGCAGTTTGGTCGCAGCACTTTGCGTGCGCATCAAGGTCGCCTCGATCTTGTACTGCTCGAGCAGCCGGAACAGGTTTTCCGGCTCCATCAATCCGCTGGCGGCGTTGTGGTCGACGAAGAATTTCTCGCCGTAGAGCTCGGTGCGGCCGTCGATGAAGGGGGCGACGCCATTGGCGATCAGATAGCCGCCGAAATCGTAGTCGTTGAACACGCGCGCGAGATGCAGTTTCTTCAGTGCGGCCACCGCGGCGACCGGCGATTGCCGGACATTGGGCTCGTAGCGATGCACCGATGCAAAGGCAAAAGTTCCCGCCACCAGCACGGCCGCGACGCTGGCAAACAACACGCCGCGCAGCGGCGGCGCGGCGTTCGGGTTTGAAAGCTCTGCGCCGCCGATCTGCCGGGCCAGCGGTGCGGCGAGCACGAGTGGCGCCAGCAGCGCCAGCAGTTCGCCGGCGCGTCCCTGGGCGAGCGCCATGTGCAGCAGCCCCAACAGCAGCGCGATGCGCAGCGGCGGCAGCTTGATGCCGTGCAGCAGCGCCAGGCCTGTTCCCGCGAGCAGGCAGACCTCGAGCGCGCCGACGCTGCCGAAATCCGCCGGTTTCCACTCCATGATCAGCGGCAGCGCGCCGCCCAATTCCATAATCTTTTCCGAGGCCAGCAACGCATTCCAGCCATAGGGCGTGCAGCAACTCGCCACGAGCGCCGCAAGCGCGAACGCCGCCCATCGCAGCGCCAGCGCTTTGCGCAGCGTGGCATCGGCGCTCAAGACGACGTCGAGCGCGACTGGCGCGATCAGCACGAGGCCGAACACAAAGCCGCCATGCAGATTGGCCCACAGCGCCATCAATGGCAGCAGCCAGAACGATGGCGCGCCACGGCGATCCGCGGCGGCGATCAATCCGCCGACCCACGCCACCATGACCGGCATCGCCAGCACATGCGGCCGGGCCAGCAGATGCGGCACCGTCAGCGCCAGCGCCGCGGCGACGAACACCAGCGTCGTGCTTTCGCTCAGGCGCCGGTTCAGGAATCGTGTCAGCAGCGCGAAGGTCGCGGCGATCGCGCCGGCGGCCAGCACCACCGGCCCGCTCCAGCCGGATATCGCATAGGCCTTGGCGAGCATCACCTGCGCCAGCCACTGCGTCGATATCCAGGGCTGGCCGCGCATGGTGAGGGAGTAGACATCGGTTTCCGGCACCGCGCGATGGTCCAGGATCCACTGGCCGACGGTGACCTGCCACAGCGTGTCGGGATCGATCAGCAGCCGGTTTCCGGCCAGCACGAACAGCGCATAGATGCCGATGCCGACCCACAGCGGCAGCAGCCCGCGCAGCGGACTCGTCTCCGCGGTACTATGGGCGACGGACATGGTCATCGGTGCGGCCGGATTTCCAAGGGGTTTCCGGCCGGATCGAAGCACGCCAGGGCATAATTCTTGGTAAATCGGGGCGCGGAATAAAGGCAAACCCGAGAAAGCCGGATTTTGGCCACATCTATGCCCGGCGATTGCGGCAGTCAGGGTCCTTTAGCGTTCGACCGCTGTATTTTGTCCCGCCTGAGGCCATTCCCGATGAAACGTCTTTTATGGCTCGTGTGCCTCACGACCCTGGCGGCGCTGCACTCTCCGCAGGCCGCCCAGGCGCAGCACGCCGAATACGACGCGCTGGTCGCCACCCACGCCAGCGCCAACGCGGTGCCGGAAGCCCTGGTGCATCGCGTGATCCTGCGTGAAAGCCGCTATCGGCCGGCGCTGGTGGGGCGCGGGGGCACCATCGGCCTGATGCAGATCAAGCTCGCGACCGCGCGCAGCCTCGGCTACACCGGGTCAGCCGAGGGACTGCGCGATCCCAACACCAACCTGCTCTATGGCGTGAAATATCTCGCCGGCGCCTACCACGCCGCCAACGGCGACCACGCCCGTGCCATGCATTATTACGCCAGCGGCTATTACCAGGCCGCCAAGCGCCAGCGGCTCGAATTGGCCGGCAATCCACAACCCCCGCTCACCCGCGCGCTGCGGAAACAGGCCGTCAAAGAGCTCCCCGACGCCAACGCAGGGCAGGTTTCCCCGAAATAATCGTCGCCGACAAGTTTACGCGGTCTGAGCAAAGCAGCCTGCAATGGCCCCGCCTGACCAACGGGGTCCGTTGACACTCCCGGCCATCGGCCTACATTAGCCCCGTTCCGAGGGGAGCTCCGATGAGGAGCTGAGAGACCGCAAGCTCAAGCCTGGCTGCAGGCGCGAGACCGCGGTGACCCTTTGAACCTGATCCGGGTCATGCCGGCGAAGGGACAGGGATGTACCAGAGTTCGAAGCTACCACGGGGGGATTCCCCCGTTTCCGTCATCGGCGCCGGGATCGCCGGGGCCTGGCAGGCGCTGTTGTTCGCACAGGCCGGCCACGCCGTGACGCTGCACGAGCGCAGCGATGCCGACATGATGCTCTCCACCAGCCACTGGGCCGGCGGCATGCTGGCGCCCTGGTGCGAGAGCGAGGTATCGGAGCCGGTGATCAGCCGGCTCGGCCTGCGGGCGCTCGATCTGTGGCGCCGGGAATTGCCGGACACCCCGTTCAACGGCTCGCTGGTGGTGGCGCACCCCCGCGAGCGCAACGATTTCGAACGTTTTGCCAAACTCACATCAGGCCATCGGCGGCTCGATGCGCGCGCGCTGGGCGAACTCGAACCCTCGCTGCAGGGCCGTTTCCGCGATGCGCTGTTTTTCGCCGGCGAAGGCCATGTCGAGCCGCGCCGCGTGCTGCCGAAGCTGCATGAACGGATCATCGCCGCCGGCGGCACCATCAGGTTCAACAGCGAACCGGCGCCGGCGGATATCGACGGGCTCGTAATCGACTGCCGCGGGTTTTCGGCGCGCGACGTCGAGCCCGAGTTGCGCGGCGTCAAGGGCGAGATGATCCTGATCGAAACGGACGAGGTCGAACTGGCGCGCCCGGTGCGCCTGATCCATCCGCGCTGGCCGCTCTACGTGATTCCGCGCGAGAACAACCTCTTCATGCTCGGCGCCACCTCGATCGAGGCCGAGGACACCGGCGTCAGCGTCCGCTCGGCGCTGGAACTGCTCGGCGCGGCCTATGCGGTGCATCCGGCGTTCGCGGAAGCGCGCATCGTCGAATTCGGCTCCGGCCTGCGCCCGGCATTTCCCGACAATCTTCCGCGCATCCGGATCGACGACGACAAGATCGCGGTGAACGGCCTCTATCGCCACGGCTTCCTGATCGCCCCCGCGCTGGCGGAGCTGACGCTGGCGTTTGTCGAGCGCGGCCAGATCGACAACGAGGTGATGCAATGCGCGTGATCGTCAACGGCGAATCGCGCGAGATCTCGTCGACACGGGTCGACGCGCTGCTCGGCGAACTCGAATATGAGGGCACGCATTTTGCGATCGCCGTGAATTACGACGTGCTGCCGAAGAGCCAATGGGCGCAGACGCCGCTGAAGAACGGCGACGAGATCGAGATCATCACGCCGCGGCAGGGAGGGTGATGGGATGACGCGCGCAACATCTCTCTCCACGTCGTCCCTGCGAACGCAGGGACCCATAACCACCGCGCATCAAACTCAGCCGTCATCGCCCGGCTTGACCGGGCGACCCAGTACGCCGCGACGCCTCGGTTCAATCTCCGAGGTCTCTGGAATACTGGATCCCCGCCTTCGCGGGGATGACGAGTTGTATGTGGAGCGACGTGTCTTGTTCGGAGCGCCAACACGATGCTGAAATTCTATGACCGCGAATTCTCTTCCCGCCTTTTGATCGGCAGCGCGCTGTATCCGTCGCCGGCGATCATGCAAGGCGCGATCCGGGCTTCGGGGGCGCAGATCGTCACGGTGTCGCTGCGGCGTGAATCCGCCGGCGGCAAGACCGGCGATGCGTTCTGGTCGCTGATCCGTGAGCTCGACGTCACGGTGCTGCCGAACACCGCGGGATGCCGCAGCGTGCGCGAGGCCGTGACCACTGCGAAACTGGCGCGCGAACTTTTCGCTACTTCCTGGATCAAGCTCGAGGTGATCGCCGACAACGACACGCTGCAGCCCGACGTGGTCGGCCTGGTCGAAGCCGCCGGGATCCTGATCAGGGACGGCTTTGAGGTGTTCCCCTATTGCACGGAAGATCTCGGCGTCGCGATGCGGCTGGTCGACGCCGGCTGCAAGGTGGTGATGCCATGGGCAGCCCCGATCGGCAGCGCCAGGGGGATCATCAACCCGGATGCGTTAAAACTGTTGCGCGACCGCCTGCCCGATATCGCGCTGGTGGTCGATGCCGGCCTCGGCGCGCCCAGCCATGCCGCGCAGGCGCTCGAACTCGGCTATGACGCCGTGCTGCTCAACACCGCGATCGCCAAAGCCGCCGATCCCGTCGCGATGGCGACAGCGTTTCGCACCGGCGTCGAGGCCGGCCGTATCGCTTACGAGGCCGGGCTGATGGAAGCCCGCGACTTCGCCTCCCCTTCAACCCCTGTCGTTGGGACACCGT
This sequence comes from Bradyrhizobium erythrophlei, assembly GCF_900129425.1. Lineage (NCBI taxonomy): Bacteria > Pseudomonadati > Pseudomonadota > Alphaproteobacteria > Hyphomicrobiales > Nitrobacteraceae > Bradyrhizobium > Bradyrhizobium erythrophlei. Next base: position 6,752,540 of record NZ_LT670817.1, read on the forward strand.
TCTGGCATGCCGTATCCTGATCGCAACGCGTATCCTGATCGATTCTATCCTGTCGTCGACAGCGTCGCCTGGGTGGCGCGTCTGACAAAGCTTGGCGTCGGCACGATTCAACTTCGCGCCAAGGATCTCGACGACGCCCGGGCGCTGCAGATCGTGACCGACGCGCTCGCGGTGACCGCGGGCACGCCGACAAAACTCGTGGTCAACGACTACTGGCGCGCGGCCGTCGTCGCCGGCGCGCAGCATCTGCATCTCGGCCAGGAAGACCTGGCGGAAGCCGACCTCAAGGCGATCCGCGACGCCGGGCTGACGCTCGGGCTGTCGACCCATGACGATGAAGAGCTCGAAAATGCCCTGCGCGCGGAGCCGGACTACATCGCGCTCGGCCCGATCTTTCCGACCACGCTGAAATCGATGCGCTTCGCGCCGCAGGGCATTCCGAAGATCACCGAATGGAAGCGCCGCATCGGCGAGATCCCGCTGGTCGCGATCGGCGGCATCAAGCTCGAACAGGCGGCTGCGATTTTCGCCGCCGGCGCCGATTCCATCGCCGTCGTCAGCGACGTCACCCAGAACGCCGATCCCGACGCCCGCGTGCGCGCCTGGCTCGGCCAGAACGCGGAGGCCGCGTGAGATGAGAGGCAAATCTATCAGCCGTCATTGCGAGGAGCGCAGCGACGAAGCAATCCATTTCTCCGTTCGGCACGCTGCCCATGGATTGCTTCGCGGAGCCTGTCATCGGGCGGCGCTTCGCGCCGACCCGTTGGCTCGCAAAGACGGAAACAACCATCAACGTCATTCAGGATCGACCGTCCGGAATGACAAACAACTATAACAGGAGGATCCCATGAACATCCGCTCCAATCCCGACACCACGCTTCCCGCCGTCACCACCGGCCCGCTGCCCGCTTCGCGAAAAATTTTCGTCACGCCGGACGAGGCGCCGGATGTGCGGGTGCCGCTGCGCGAGATCATCCTGAGCGAAGGCGCCGGCGAGCCGAACCTGCCGGTGTACGATACCTCCGGCCCCTATACGGACCCGGCCATCACCATCGACGTCAATGCCGGGCTGTCGCGCGCGCGCATCGCATGGGTCAAAGAGCGCGGCGGCGTCGAGGAGTATCAGGGCCGCGACATCAAGCCGGAGGATAACGGCAATGTCGGCGCCTCGCATGCCGCGAAATCCTTCACCGCGCATCACAAGCCGCTGCGCGGCCTCGACGGCCACATGATCACGCAGCTCGAATTCGCCCGCGCAGGGATCATCACCAAGGAGATGATCTACGTTGCCGTCAGAGAAAATCTCGGCCGCAAGGTGCAACTCGAACGCGCCGAGGCGGCGCTCGCCGACGGCGAAAGTTTTGGCGCGTCGGTGCCGGCGTTCGTCACCCCGGAATTCGTCCGCTCTGAGATTGCGCGCGGCCGCGCCATCATCCCCTGCAACATTAACCACGGCGAACTGGAGCCGATGATCATCGGCCGCAATTTCCTGACCAAAATCAACGCCAATATCGGCAACTCCGCCGTCACCTCGTCGGTGGAAGAAGAAGTCGACAAGATGGTGTGGGCGATCCGCTGGGGCGCCGACACCGTGATGGACCTCTCGACGGGGCGCAACATCCACACCACGCGCGAATGGATTTTGCGCAACGCGCCGATCCCGATCGGCACCGTGCCGATCTATCAGGCACTGGAGAAGTGCGACGGCGATCCGGTCAAGCTGACCTGGGAGCTTTACAGGGATACGCTGGTCGAACAGTGCGAACAGGGCGTCGATTATTTCACCATTCACGCCGGCGTGCGGTTGCCCTACATCCACCTCACCGCCAACCGCGTCACCGGCATCGTTTCGCGCGGCGGCTCGATCATGGCGAAGTGGTGCCTGGCGCATCACAAGGAAAGCTTTCTCTACACGCACTTCGAAGAGATTTGCGACCTGATGCGCCAATACGACGTGTCGTTCTCGCTCGGCGACGGATTGCGGCCGGGCTCGATCGCCGATGCCAACGACCGCGCGCAATTCGCCGAACTGGAGACGCTCGGCGAACTCACGCAGATCGCGTGGAAGAAAGGCTGCCAGGTGATGATCGAGGGCCCCGGCCACGTGCCGCTGCACAAGATCAAGATCAACATGGACAAGCAGCTGAAGGAATGCGGCGAAGCGCCGTTCTACACGCTGGGGCCGCTGACCACCGACATCGCGCCGGGCTACGACCACATCACCTCAGGGATCGGTGCGGCCATGATCGGCTGGTTCGGCTGCGCGATGCTGTGTTACGTGACGCCGAAGGAGCATCTCGGCCTGCCCAACCGCGACGACGTCAAGGTCGGCGTCATCACCTACAAGATCGCCGCGCACGCGTCCGATCTCGGCAAGGGCCACCCCGCCGCGCAGCTGCGCGACGACGCGTTGTCCCGCGCCCGCTTCGACTTCCGCTGGGAGGACCAGTTCAACCTCGGCCTCGATCCGGAAACCGCGCGCAGCTTCCACGACGAAACGCTGCCGAAGGAAGCACACAAAGTCGCGCATTTCTGCTCGATGTGCGGCCCGAAATTCTGCTCGATGAAGATCACGCAGGACGTGCGCGACTACGCGGCGACGCTGAACGATCCCGACAAGCGCGCGGTGGCCGGCGGTGCCGTCGGCCTATCGATGTCCGGCGTGATCGAGGACGGGATGGCGCAGATGTCGCAGAAGTTCAAGGAGATGGGCGGGCAGGTCTATCTGGATGCGGAGAAGGTGAAGGAGAGCAATCGGGTGTTGTGAGGGGGTCACTTCTTTAGCAGGGCTGACGATACCAATCGCTGTTGATTAGCAGCGGTTGCCTGAAGTCTGCTATCCATAGCGATGGCGGCGAACTTCAGCGCTTGCAAGTATTCAACCATCGGTGTTGCGGAGAGCGATCTATCTGAAACTTCCGCAAGCTCGTGACCGACCTCATCTTCCGTCACCTCAGCATGGACCTTCGAAAAATGATCGCCCCAGTTAAAGGAATTCAGCATTTTGTGCCGTCCGGCAAAGCTTGAATCGCGCTCGACAAATCGCAACAGGTAATGCCACTTGGGTCGGAAATTCCCCTCCCCAACAGTCCACGACGCAATGACCCTTTCATGAAAGGAAAACGTTATGTAAAACAATTTAAAAGCCGTCACTGGATTTTTCGCAATATCGATTGCTTCAAGATCATTTCTGAATTCCCTAATGCGAGGCGCAAGAAATTTTCTCTCAAAGCGGTCGCGATTGATATCTGCCAGCAGGTCAACTACAGAATCATTCGGTCGTTCAGTGGTGATTTGTTGAACATAGTCCATTTTTGAAACGAGTGAAGTTACCTGCTTCTTATTGAACGCTTCCATTTTGGCTACGTGGAACTCGCTCCACGAGCCAAATGGACCGTCGGGCCTACTAGTCAGGATAATTCCGTTTTCACCAAATTCGTAACTTAATTCAACAATCTGCTTCGCTAACGTATCCCGCATAGACGAATCGATCTCGTCGAATCCATCTAGCAATAGCAGGAACTTGCCGGCTTTGAGGGCGTACTCAAATAGCTCACTATCAATCGCGGGGGCAACAGCAGCTATAGGCGGCTTTTGATTGGACAATCCCAATGGGTGGATTTCCCGACGACGTTAAACAGGTCTTTATTGATTGGAAGCAGGATAAGCTTCTGAAAGATCTTGAGGACTCCATCAGAGAACTGCAAAAACGACGTATCGAGTACGTCGAATATGGCGACCCGGAAAAACTCACCCCGAAGAAACGGGCGGCGCTTAATGCCGAGCTGTTAAGACAAGCCCTTCTTCATCGAGCAGAGTGCTTGCTGCAAGCCGCTGGCAAGATGTTGTTGGCGAAGAACGTCTATGGTCTCGCGCTTGTGGGGCGAGGTTCTGTTGAAGCAACTGCTGTGCTTGGGTATTTCTGCAAACGCATCGACTCACTCTCAAAGGGAAATATCGACTTCGAGAGGTTCGAAACCGATATCGCAAACGGTTTGCTGGGTGCAAAGGACGACTTGTTTTCTCAAGCTGATGCGCCGGTCAACATCATTACCTGCATTGAGTTCAGCGACAAATATCTTAATACCGAGCTATTCGAGGGAGAGAAGAAAGATGTGCTCGAGGAGGTCTACACTTGGCTGTCGGAATTCGCTCACCCAAACTTCTGCTCTAACAAAACCGCGTTTCACCTTGACAAGGAAATGGGCCGAATGACCTTCCGGCATGATGCGGACTTGCAAGAGAGGGATTTCGGTCTGGCCGGTTACATGTCCGTCAGCGCAGGATTTTTCCCTATGCTCTACGATCGCTTTTCTGCCGCTTGCGAGAAATCGCTCGCCGAGAGCTCGTAGGACGGATTGGCGCAGCGTAATCCGCCATCTCTCATTGTGAGTCCATCTCTCGCAATGGCGGCGGGTTACGGCTTCGCCTAACTACCCGCCCTACAGACTGCCTTTTACTTCTCGAACATTTCCTCAAATAGCGCCTTCGCCCGCTCCAATCCTTCCTGCGTGAACACCACGGATTTCACCTTGCCCACGGGATCGTGGATCATGCCCTTGTCATGCAGGCGGCCGAGCACGCCCCAATCGAAACCTTTCCAGGCCCTGCAATCGTCGTGCAGCGTCAGATAGAGCAAGGCCAGCGCGGTGTCATCGATCTTGTCGGTGTTGAGAGCCATCGCGAACCTCCTGCTGCGGGATGGGCCATGGTATTCAGGATCGCGCCCAGCGCAATCGACCCACCTATTCGTGTTGGGCGTTCCCCGGCTTTGACGAAAAGAGCGCACGCGTTGGAAAAACTTCCCGACCAGCTTCAGCCTCACCTGCGCCTCGTCTTCGTCGGCACCGCCGCGAGCCAGCGGTCCGCCGACGTTGGCCACTACTACGCGCATCCCGGCAATCGCTTTTGGCGCACGCTCCACGAGGTCGGCATCACGCCGCGCCTGTTCGAGCCGCATGAATTTCCGGCGCTGCTGAGACTCGGCATTGGCTTCACCGATGTTTGCAAGCTCGGCGCGGGAATGGACCATCAGGCCCTCGCCTTCCCCGTCGACATTCCGGCCTTCCGGGAAAAGATGCGGCGCTATCGGCCGAACACCATCGCCTTCACCAGCAAGAAGGCGGCGAGCCTGTTCTATGGACGACCGACGAAGGCGGTCACGCTGGGCCGGCAGCCGGCACTCGACGATTTTCCGATCATCTTCGTGCTGACGTCGCCGTCCGGCGCCGCATCGGGCCATTGGTCGGTGCAGCCATGGCGGGAACTGGCGGATTCGATCGGGGACATGTAGGGCGGGTTAGCCATCCGGGTCCGCGCATGGCGCGGCCCGAATGCAGGCTCCGGCGTAATCCGCCATCATTTCGTCCTCAAGACGGCGGGTTACGGCTTCGCCTAACCCGCCCTACCATGGACCTACTGGCTCTCGATTTTCGTGATTGTCTTCTTGCCGCCGCTTTCACTGACGGAAAAAGTCACCCTGTCGCCGGCGTGCACTTTCTCCAGCGCGCCCGGGGACACCTTGAATTGTTCAGTGGCGCCGCCGGAACTGGCTCCGACGGTGCCGTTTTGCGCCTGTTGAATGCCGATAGTGCCACTGATCCGATCGATGGTGGTCACCGTTCCCGTGAGCGCTTGCTGGGCCAGCGCCACCGATGGGATGACCATCAGCAGGGAACCAGCCAGGATCCGCTTTGCCAGTTTCATTGAAATCTCCCGGTTTTTCGAACGTTGGGCAATAAGCCGAAGCGAACGGATTGGTTCCCCGGTAATGCCCCCTGGACCGAACAAGCGCCGGATTGGTTTCCCGCTACTTCAGCGTAATCGCCAGCCCGCTCAAATCCACATTCGCCATCAGGCCGACCTGGCGTCCCGACAGTTCCAGCACCGCGCCCTTCTGGTTGGTCAGCACGATCGCGCGCGCGCCGCCGCCGACCGCGAGGCCGGCGCCCGCCGCGCCATAGACGCCGGCGACGTCGGAGGGCCGGTTGATGTTGCTGACGCGGCCGCGCAGCATAGTCTTCGATCCGCCGAACACCAGGCCGTAGTCCAGTCCGCCGGCCGACAGCGGGTAGCTCCGGCCGCGAAAATTCAGCGAGCCGCCGCCGCCCGAGCCGCCGATGATCCATCCGGCCTTGTAGATCGTGAGCGACACGGTGCCCTCCTCGGCATGGGATGCGGAGCACAGGACGGCGCCGGCGAAAGCGGTCAGCGCGACCAGCGCAATACGAATAGCGGATGACATCTTCATGTGCACATTTCCCCGGAATGTTGTGATTGGACGCCACGACGCAGAACGAATCGCGCGGGGCAGAGTGTAGCCGATGGCGCGGATCGGCAAAACGTATTCGCGCTTTTCACGACCCTCGGCCCGTTCCCCCCTGCGCATTCCTTGCCGCCGACAGTCAGCCGGCGTAGCCCGGATGCTCTAATCGCCGCCCATCGCCACGGGCCAAATCCCTTGCACCCGGGTGAGCAGCGCCACGGACGCGCATATATCGATGATCAAATGCACGGACGTATTCATCAGATAGCTTCTCCTCTCACCTTTCTGCTTGCGGAATTCCCAAAACAGGCCGCCTTCCCGCATGTCCTCGAACGCATGCGCCAGCTCATCCCTGTATTGCTGCGGCCTGCCCTGCAGGGCAGCCGTCAATGCGCGGCTCAACTTGTTGATCTGCTCTACGCAGCGCAGGACAAAGCCAAGATGGCCAAGATTGAAGGTCCATACGCCGACAAGGACCGCCAAACCGGCAGACAGCGGCAATCTTTGATTGGACCCATAGTTGCCGGCGGCAAACTGGACTGCCGTATAGACCGCCCACAAGGTGTAATATTGCGTTTGCTTGCTGATGATCAGGTCGACGAGCCTGGATGGTTCGATCTTGAATAATGCGGCTCTATGCCCCGAAGAGGACGTGAAATGAGATTTTATCATATGGGCCATTCCCGGCATTCCTTCTCTGAGTGAAAATAACAAGCGTGCAGTCCGATACAGCCGCTACAGCGACTTAAGCGGGCGCCTCGGGGTGACGCCTTGTGCCGGCGGGCGCGCTTGCTATCCTCCGCCAAAATCAAACGCGAGGAAACACCCATGCCGCTTCTCGAAAACCACATCGCCGTCGTCACCGGGTCGGGCTCCGGCATCGGGCACGCGATCGCATCGGGCTATGCCCGCGAAGGCGCGCAAGTGGTGCTTCTCGACATCGACGAGAAGGCGGCCGCCGAAGCCGCGCGGGAAATCCGCGAAGCCGGCGGCAAGGCCGAGAGTTTTGGACTCGACGTGACCCGGCGCGAAGCCTGCGCCGTCGTCGCCAGACGGATTGCCGGCGAGGTCGGGCCGGTCTCGATCCTGGTCAACAATGCCGGCATCGCGCGGCGCAACGGCATGCTGGGCGCAGCCGAGGCCGTGACCAGCGACTGGGAGGACATCATCGCCATCAACCTCACCGGCGTCTTCAACGTGACGCACGCGTTTCTCGACGCCTTGCGCGCCACCAAAGGGCGCATCGTCAATATCGGCTCGATCCAGTCGTTCGTGCATCTGCGCCAACCGAGTTCGCCGGCCTATACCGCCTCCAAGCACGGCGTGCTCGGCTTCACCAAGGCGCTCGCCGCCGAACTCGGCAAGGAGGGCGTGCGCGTCAATGCGATCGGCCCGGGTTTCATCGAGACCCCGCTCAACGCCGGCACCCGCGCCAACAACCCCGACGCGGTGAAGATGTTCATCGATCACACTCCGCTGGGACGCGCGGGCAAGCCGGAGGACATCGTCGGCCCGGCGATCTTCCTCGCCTCCGATCTCTCAAGCTACGTCACCGGCTCGATCGTGATGGCGGACGGCGGCTACCGGGCGATCTAGGGCAAGATGGTTTTAAGTTGAATCGATGCCCTTCACCTCTCCCCCACGGGGAGAGGTCGATTTGCGCAGCAAATCGGGTGAGGGGGCTGCACCAACGATAGACCGTAACCCCTCACCCGGCGCTACGCGCCGACCTCTCCCTTTGGGAGAGGTAAAGTTTCCGCTACAGCTTAACCTAACTTCATCTCATCACGCTTTAGACACGCTCGCCTTTTGACCTGTTGGCGATGGCGTAGCCCATGCTTCCAACTCCGTCCGTGCACGGACCGCCCGCCTGACGGGCAAATCAGTGACTCGCCTTGTCACTTGCTTGTCCAGCCCTGTTTGCAAAAATATTCTGATTTTCCGAACACCAAAATCAGTCTATCTGTTCGGCGTCCTGTCCCACTCAGAGGGGCGTTGCGCAACGTCACCGACGCGGGGCTTGATGCGGTGGACGCGGATGGTGCTCCTGACGAGGGTGCTTGAGGCGGACGGCGAAGACGTGTGGTCCTGACACCCCGACGCTGGTGTCAAGTCGGTGGAGGCAACTCCGCCGGCGACGGTGGCAAGAAAGCCGATCACCGGGGAGAGCACGGTATAAGCCGTAAACCATTGCGCGGGGAATGCCGGGTGATTCCGGTGACTCGCTGTGAATACTCGTGTGCATACTTACTACCCATAGCGCACACGAGGCTGCGGGTGCATCGGGCGCCCGGCATTCCCTGCGCCCTCTGATTGAGAGGGCGGAACGAGCAGGCCAAACCTCGCGCAACACATGCGGCGAGATCGCGGAAGTGTGTTTATGGATCCCGGCGAACGGGGCGAGGGAGCGCTGATCGCGGACGCTGGTTGCTGTCATTGCCGGGCTTGACCCGGCAATCCATCCGCTTCGCGAGATTCCTTTCAAGCGATGGATACGCGGGTCGAGCCCGCGTATGACGACCTAATATGTTTAGCGCGCGTTCGCGCGACCCGTTGGCTCGCAATGACGGCTGGCCACACCACACTCCGAACGATTTGACACGGCCCTATCGCTTCGCCAGTTTATCCGCCAACAAACAATACGTCTCGCCGACGGCAAAGACGGCCCAGGCCAACGGGAAACGCCATGTCCAACGCCCCGCATTTTGACATCGACGTATCGGCGTTCTGGGCAGACCCCTATCCCGATCTTGCCAGGATGCGCAAGGAAGCGCCGATCGCATTCGTGCCGCAACTCGGCTCGACCGTCTTCACGCGGCGCGACGACATCTTCAGCCAGGAAAAGCGCACCGACGTGTTCTCGTCGCATCAGCCGGCCGGGTTGATGAACACGCTGATGGGCCACAACATGATGCGCAAGGACGGCGATGCCCACATGTCCGAGCGCGCCGCGATGTTTCCGGCCGTGTCGCCGCGCGCGGTGCGCGACATCTGGCGCAAGCAGTTTCAGGCCCACGCCGACCGCATCCTCGATGCGCTGGCACCAATCGGCCGCGCCGACCTCTGCAAGGCGTTCGCGCTGCCGCTGTCGGCCGAATGTCTCAAGGACATCACCGGCCTGACCAACATGCGCTATCAGGACATGGATGCGTGGTCGCAGGCGATGATCGACGGCATCGCCAATTACAGCGGCAACACAACAAGGAGGTCGAGGCGCGCTGCCACGCCGCCACCGCGGGGATCGATGCCGCGATCGACGATATGATTCCGGTGGTGACCAGACATCCGAACGCGTCGATCCTCAGCGTGCTGCTGTCGGCCGGCATGCCCATGATGAGCGTGCGCGCCAACGTCAAGCTGGCGATCTCCGGCGGCCAGAACGAACCGCGCGACGCCATCTCGGGCGCGGTCTGGGCGCTGCTGACGCACCCCGATCAGCTCGCGCTGGTACGCGAAGGCAAGGCGAAATGGATCGACGTGTTCGAGGAATATGCGCGCTGGATCGCGCCGATCGGGATGTCGCCGCGCCGGGTGGCGAAGCCGTGGTGCCACGGCGGCGTCGATTTCGAGCCGGAGGATCGGGTGTTCTTCATGTTCGGCTCGGCCAATCGCGACGAGGCCTGCTTTCGCAATCCCGACGATTTCGACATCACCCGCGATACCGGCAAAAGCATCGCCTTCGGCGCCGGTCCGCATTATTGCGCCGGCGCCTTCGCCTCGCGCGCGATGGTGGCGGACGTGGCGCTGCCCGGCATCTTCGCGCGCTTGAAGGGCTTGCGGCTCGACGTCACGGAGCCGGCGCGGATCGGCGGCTGGGCGTTTCGCGGGCTGCTCAACCTGCCGGTGATGTGGGAGGCGGGATAGGATGCGCGGCAACGGCTCACTGGCGCGGGTATTTCCTGTAGCCGAGCACATCGATGATGACGATGCCCCAGACGCCGTGAAACACCGTATGGCGCGCCGCCATCCGGCTTTTCGCCAATGCAGCGGTGGATTTGCGTGCGCAAACCCGCCGGGCGGGATAAATTGCGGCGCCGCCTCCAGCGATCGAGCCAGAGAATGACCGAAGCAAATTTCTCACAACAGGCGAGCGCTTCCAGGGGCGCCGTCAGCGCGTTTTCCGAGGTTTGTGAAAAATTCCAGGAGATCTCCAAAAGCGGGCAGTCCGGATACCTGCCGATCTATGGCGGGCAGTGGGCGATTCTGAAGTTCATCGCGAGACATCCCATTCACGCTTACGCCAGTTTATTTCGCGAAGCGATACGCGCCCAATCTTCCCTCGGGATCCTGGTGTCGTCATTTCCGCTGGAAACGATGATTGCGTTTCTAACCCGCTTTACTGAAGCCGAATTGAAAACACTCAAAACGCTTTCCGAAATGCAGCTTCGCCGCATGAAATCATTGGTAACGGACAACCCGGTATTGAAGGTTTCCGTTCCGCTAGGCTCCGCTTATGCGCTGCTCAAAGTCAGCAATGAATTGGTAAAAGGTCACGACTCGCAGCTGGATTTTCTTAAATCAATGTTCGAGACGCCCGCAGTCCAGTCCTTGACCGGGTCGCTCCTGTTTGGCTTTATCATTGGACTCGCCGCCCTGGGCTTCCAGTATGTGTTCTTGACGGTTCCAACCATTGCGCGCGCTCAAATCCTTGACGATATGCTGCAGATCGCGTTGGAGGAAAAGCACTTTGGGCCGGGACCCATCGCGGAAAATGCCGTTCCGCTCGATGTCCCCGTGGACAGCCTGAAGGGCGCAAACCGGACCAGCCAAACGTGATCCGCGATCATTGCCAATCGGCGGGTTTAACGCCTCGCCTGACCCGCCGCCGCCCCTCACCCGAATCGCAGCTTCGACCGTTCCTTCGCCTTCTCGGCTTCGGTCGCGCGGTCGCGCGAGGGCGCGTGGGTGTGCAGCGACGCCAGCAGGCGTCGGGCCGAGGCCGAGACCTCCGCGACCGCGCGGTCGAACGCCTCGGCATTGCCCTGCGACGGCTTGTTGAAGCCGGAGAGTTTTCGCACGAACTGCAGCGCGGAGGCGTGGATCTCCTCCTCGGTCGCCGGCGGTTCGAAATTAAACAGCGTCTTGATGTTGCGGCACATTTTTTTCTCCTTGCCCAGGCGGCGCACGATCCCTGGCTCGAACCCAGGGACGATCGGCCGGCGTAAAAACCTGCATCGCGGTCTATTTTGTCATAGAATAGGCGATGCGTTCACCCCTGACGGCGCGCCCGCGCCGACAAAAAAGCGAGTTCTCGATGTCCCACGTCACCTACAAGATCGTTCAGCATGACGGCGGCTGGGCCTACACCGTCGACGGCGTTTTTTCGGAAGCCTTCGCGACCCATGCCGCAGCACTCGCCGCCGCCAAGCGCGCCGCCGCCGAGCAGCGCGTGCCCGGCCGTACCGAGGCGATCGAGTACGAGACCGCCGACGGCAAGTGGCACACCGAAACCGCCGCCGGCGGCGACCGTCCCGACACCGACGTCGAGGACAAGCGGTAGCGCCGGTGTTTTCCCGGAAAATTGACCTCGCGCTCCCGACGCTAAGTCTCTCGGATCGCCCGGCACGACGTGATAGGCTTTTACGCAAGCGGCCCGAGGCCGCGCCCCGGGGAGAAGCCATCATGAAATGTTCGCGCGCGGCGCTATCGGCTATCTTTGCAATGATCTCATTTACGACCGCGCTCGCAGCGGACTATCCCACACCGAAACAGGGCGACTGGAGCGCGAAGGATTTCAAATTCCACAACGGCGAGACCATGCCGGAGCTGCGGCTGCATTACACCACCGTCGGCGAACCCAACGGACAGCCGGTGCTGGTGCTGCACGGCTCGGGCGGCTCGGCGGCGAGCATGCTGACGCCCGCCTTTGCCGGCGAGCTGTTCGGCCCCGGCCAGCCGCTCGACGCGTCGAAATACTACATCATTATTCCCGACGGCATCGGCCACGGCAAATCCTCGAAACCGTCGGACGGCATGAAGACGGCGTTTCCGAAATACGATTACGAAGACATGGTCGACGCGCAGTACCGCCTGGTCAAGGAAGGGCTCGGAATAAAGCACCTGCGGCTGGTGATCGGCAATTCGATGGGCGGCATGCACACCTGGATCTGGGGTGTGCGGTATCCGCGGTTCATGGATGCGCTGGTGCCGATGGCCTCGCAGCCGACCGAAATGGCGGCGCGCAACTGGATGCTGCGCCGGATCATGCTCGACACCATCCGCAACGATCCGGACTACAATGGCGGCAATTACACCGCGCAGCCGCGCATGATGAAGTACGCCATCGTCGCCTATGGCATCGCCTCCGGCGGCGGCACGCTCGGCTATCAGACGCTGGCGCCGACGGCTGACAAAGCCGACAGGATGGTCGACGAGCGGCTGGCCACGCCGGTAACGGCAGACGCCAATGACTTCATCTACCAGTGGTACGCCTCGCACGATTACAATCCTTCCGCCGGGATGGAGAAGATCGAGGCGACGCTGCTCGCCATCAATGCCGCCGACGACGAACGCAATCCGCCGGAAACCGGCGTCACCGACGCCGCGCTGAAGCGCGTCAAGAACGGCCGGCTCTATCTGATCCCGGCCAGCACGCAGACGCGCGGCCATCTCACCACGGGCAATGCGGCATTCTATAAGCAACAACTGCAGGAGTTGCTGCAGACGGCGCCGCAGCGGACGATGTGAGGGCCAGTGGTGGCAGCGCCGGCGATCAAGGATGGCCGCCGGAATGCCGCGATGATAGCTTCGACTAGTTACGACGACATTGTTCCCGGAGGCAGAACTTGACCGACCTTGGCGCCAGCGACCTCGCGACGATTTACCCGCAACCCTCGCCGCGCGTGATCGCGAAGGCGCGGCCCGAAATCGATGCGCATGCGAGAAACTTCATTGCGATGTCGCCGTTCTGCGTGCTGGCGACGTCAGGCTCCGACGGCAGCGTCGATGCTTCGCCGCGCGGCGGCAATCCCGGCTTTGTCCACGTCGTCGGTCCCAACAAGCTGCTGCTGCCGGATCGTTCCGGCAACAACCGGATCGACAGTTTCAAGAACATCGTCGAGGGCTCCGGATTCGTGCAGCTGATCTTCTTCGTGCCGGGCATCGACGAGACGCTGCGCGTCGGCGGCAGAGGCAGGCTGTCGGCGGAGCCGGAACTGCTGGAGTCGATGGAGGAATTCGGGAAGCCGCCGCGCGCGGTGCTGAGCATCGGCGTGCACGAGGCTTATTTTCATTGCGGCAAGGCGCTGATGCGCTCGAAGCTGTGGTCAAGGGAGGCGCAGGTGGAACGCGCGGTCCTCCCCAGCATCAGCCAGGTGATCCACGACCAGACCAAGCTCGGCGAGCCGGAATCCCAGGCCGTGGTCGAGGCGCGCTACAGGACGCAGTTGTAGCGAGGATCTACGGCCTACTCCTTGGGGTCGAATTCGCTCTCGAGGCCGCCGACGTGCTTCTGGGTGTAAAGATCAAGCCCGATCCGCTGGATCAAATCGAGTTGGGTTTCGAGGAAGTCGATGTGGTGCTCCTCATCCTTCATCAGATCTTCGAACAGATCGCGCGAGACGTAATCCTTGACGCCATGGCAGTAGGTCGCCGCTTCCTGATAAAGCGTGCGCGCCGCGACCTCGGTGGCGAGATCGCAGTCGATGATTTCCTTGACGTTCTGGCCGATCCGCAAGGGATCGAGCACCTGCATGTTGGGAAACCCGTCGAGAAACAGGATACGGTCGGTGAAGCGATCGGCGTGATGCATCTCCTCGATGGATTCCTTGCGCCATTGCTTGGCCATTTCCAGCAAGCCCCAGTGATTCAGCAGCCGGAAGTGCAGCCAATACTGGTTGATGGCGGTGAGTTCGCTGCGCAGACCCTTGTTGAGGTAATCGATGACCTTGAGGTCGCCTTGCATGGTGCACTCCGCTCGCTGAAGCCAAATGAATCCGCCTCTATTCAACTTTAGAATGCTTCTAAATCAGATCGCCGACGAGGGCAACCCTATTCCCCAAGGGCAGGGCCTAGAAGCTCGTTCGATCTTCAGGAGGCAGCGAGCGCAAACTCGGTATTGCTGTGCTGATGCGTTCCGGCCCGGCTGTGCGGGCATCCGGAACAGCAGGCTTCGGCGCAAGCGCCGAGCGCCTCGTCGATAATGGTCTTGATGGTGCGCGCGCATCGGCCGCACTCAGCGCTGCAGCCGAGGCAGCCGTAGATCTGCTTGGCATTACGCGGAAGCTGTTCGGCGGCCCCAACGGCATTGCGGACATCGTGGTCGCTGAGGACGTTGCAGGAACAGACAATCATGAAAGCGGCAGACCCATTGGTGATGCAAGGCCAGAGATATTTAAGACCGCGGCGGGATGCAAAAGGAAAAGCCGCATTTTCAAGTGATTCCAAACTGGCCCTTGGTACAGACTGGAATGAATCTAAAAACCCTTGCTGGACCGGATCAAAATGCCGTTCGTTTTTCGGCGGACTCCCAGCGTTAATCGCCTCCGCCGTCGCCGCCACCTCCGCTATCGCTTCCATCTCCACCACCATCAACCAGATTGCCCGAACTATCCGATGCGGAATGGACGCCGTCGCTCCAGAGGGTCCCACCGTGGTCGCCGGCATAGCCGGCGCCGTCCGCTCCGAAGCTGTCGCTCGACGATCGGCGAGGTGCGCGGCGGTTCTGTAATCGCGTCGTCACTACGTAGCAGATCAGCGACGTGCCGCCGACCGCGATCGCGAGTGCCGTCATCCCGCTCGTCATCGTTTCCTCTCGCGCCCAACCGCATGCCGGAGCCCGCTTGCGCATCGCAAAAGCTGCGCAGCGGCCCACATTTGTCGTGAAATGTGGCGATCCCGTTCATTGATCATTCAAGTGAAATGTGGAACTTTCACTCCGACGGACCGCTTTGTCGCTGTCCTTGCTCGATGAGAAAGGTGAAGCCATGAGGAAAACATTGATGGCCCTAACCGCTGTCGCCAGCTTGGCTGTCTCAGCCGTGGTGGCGCCCGCGCCGGCCCACGCCCAACGCGGCTTCGGCGCAGCGGTGGCTGGCGGCATCATCGGCGGCGCCATCGTCGGCGGTGCGCTTGCCGGTCCCGGCTATTATTACGGCCCCGGTTATTACGGACCCGGTTACGGCTATTACGGCCATCCGGCCTACGTCGGCGAAGACCCGGATTACTATGGCGGCTGCGTCTGGCAACGGCAGCGTTTCTGGGACGGCTATGGCTGGCGCGTTCGCCGCGTCCGGATCTGCGGCTGATCCCGTTCATCTTCGTTAAACCTGCGGCGCTTCTTGGCGTGCTCTGACAAAGGCCTGAAAAAACCGTTTTTTCGGCCCAGTAGCTCGGAAGCGTTTACTTTGAATTGACTGTTGCGCGCTTTTTGGCGAGACGGCCAGTTTCGAATACTGCGTGAGTCACCTTCAACCCGGCGCTGACTGAAGGCGCCAACTCCAGGAGAGCCCAAGACATGAAGAAGACATTGGTTGCCTTCGCAGCGGTCGCAATGATCGCCGCCGGATCGTTTGCCCCGACGCCCGCCAGCGCACAGCGCTACCTTGGCGCGGCCGTGGCCGGCGGGCTCATCGGCGGCGCGATCGTCGGCGGAGCCATCGCCTCCAGCCGCCCGGCCTATGGTGGTCCGGTGTATGTGGAAGACGCACCGCCCCCGCCCTGCCGTTGGGTTCGCCAGCGCTTCTGGGATGGTTACGGCTGGCGCTTCCGCCGCATCGAGGTCTGCAACTGATCTGACCGGCGCCAATCGACGCTGCCTAGATTCAAAACCCGGCCGATGCTTCGGCCGGGTTTTTTCTTTTTCAGCGCGCCGCGCTGATCGAACGCAG
Source organism: Bradyrhizobium erythrophlei (assembly GCF_900129425.1). Classification (NCBI taxonomy): domain Bacteria; kingdom Pseudomonadati; phylum Pseudomonadota; class Alphaproteobacteria; order Hyphomicrobiales; family Nitrobacteraceae; genus Bradyrhizobium; species Bradyrhizobium erythrophlei. The sequence continues at coordinate 6,768,632 of NZ_LT670817.1, forward strand.
CACCGCTTCGCTTGGCCAGCAATCGACCTTGAGTCCGGCCGATTTCTGGTACGCCCCGAGCGCCGCGCGGGTCTTCATCCCCGCCTTGCCATCCACCTTGTCGGCATAGAGACCGATGCGCGTCAACTGACGCTGCATGGCCTCGACATCGGCGGTGCGCAGCTGGGTCGAAGCCGACCACGGCGTTGCGAACGGTTGCGGGCTCAACATGCGATCGCTGAGATGCCCGACGAACAGCACATACAGATCAGAGAAATTATATTCCTTGATCACGAAATAATTCTTCGTGGTCAGAAACGCCGGGCCATAGATACCCTCCGGCTGCAGCAGCGAGGCCGGCTCGGCCTGCTCGGTCGCGCTGAGCTTTTGTCCGCGCACCGGCACGAAGCCTGCGCGCAGCCAATCGCCGATCGGCTTTGTCACTTCCGGTACGCCCATGCTGCAATCGACATTGCCAGGCGCGCGGACTTCATAGGCCCAGCGCACGCCCGGCTGCCAGCCCTTGTTGACGAGTTGCTGCGCGGCAGAGGCAAGCGCGTCCGGCACCGAATTCCAGATGTCGCGGTGGCCGTCGCCGTCGAAATCGACGGCGTGCTTATAAAATTCCGACGGCAGAAATTGCGTGAGGCCGGTGGCGCCGGCCCAGGACGAACGCATGTCCTTGCGCGCCACCTCGCCGTCACCAAGGAGCTTCAGCGCCAGGATAAACTCGTTGCGATACTGATCCTTGCGCCGGCCGACATAGGCCTGCGTCGCCAGCACGCGCAACCCGTCGTAGGGCAGCGTGTAGCGGCCAAAATCGGTTTCGCGGCCCCAGATCGCCAGCACGATGGTGGCGGGCACACCGAAACGCTTCTCGATTCCAGCGAGCGCAGCGCGGTACTTCGCCATTAGCCGCTGCCCCTCCTCAGCCAGCCGCGCGATGCTGGCTTCCTTCACATAATCGGCCGGTACCTGCACGAATTCGGCCTGCGACGGCGCACCGGTCGCGGGACGGCCAGGCAAAATCAGATCGGGCAATTTGTAATCCGGCTCGAGACCGCTGGTCTCGCGGTCGAACGTCGCGCGCGCGACACCGGCGGCCTGCGCTTCCGGCCAAAGCGAGGCGATGAACTCTTTGAAGCCGGCGTCGGCGGCGCGGGCGGGAGTCAGGCCCGGCATCAATAGCAGGACTGAAACGGCGAACAGGAAACGGTTCAGAGTGCTTACAAACTTGATATATTGCATTCGCGCCTGCCAATTGTAGCTTCGACAATATGCACCGCGAGGAGCGGCGAATCTATGAGCAAGCCTAAATCAATGCCTGCTTCAAGACCGAAGCGAGGAACGGAAGTTTTGGGGAACGCACGATTCTACCGATTACATCGACTGGAGCACGGCCGAGCGCGCCTCGCCTTTCAAACCTGAAGCCCTCGACCAGGTCGATTTCAATTTGTCGATCAAGATCCCTGCCAACAACCGCGACGTGCCGTATCAGTCGCTGATCAAGATGTAGCTGGCGGAAGAAGGTGGGATGAACACCAAAAACGCCGCCGCCTCATTCGTTACCTTACCGCCACGATGAACAGCCGCGGAAACCGCAGCAGCACCTTGCCGTCGGTCTGCGGCGGATAACTGGCAGCAATGCGCGCGGTGTATTCGGCGAGATATTGTTTGCGCTCGGGCGCCTCCAGCGGATCGAGGAACGGCCGCAGGCCCGTTCCCTTGACCCATTCCACGATGGCGTTGGCATCGTCGAGCACGTGGTTATAGATCGTGTGCCAGATTTCCAGCCGGGTGCAGAGCGGCCCCAGCGCATCGTAATAGCCGCCGGGCTTCGGAATATCGTCGCGCAGGCGTGCGCTCTCCCCCAGCGCCTTGCGCCACGGCTCCAGCTGCGCGACTTCGCGCATCAGCACATGGCTGGGCTCATCGAAATTGTCGGGCATCTGCACCGCGAGTACGCCGCACGGCGGCAACGCGCCGAGCAGCCGCTGCAGCTGCTTGAGATGGCCGGGCACCCATTGAAAGATGGCGTTGGCGAATAGAACGTCGGTGCCCGCAGGCGGCGCCCAGTGCGCGATATTGGCTTCGATAAAGCTGTGTCCCGGCAGCCGCTCGCGCGCCTGCCGCAGCATGTCGGCGGACGTATCGATGCCGATCACAGCCGCCTGCGGCCAGCGCTTGACCAGAAGCTCGGTTGAATTTCCCGGCCCGCATCCGATGTCGACGACCTTGCGCGCATCGGAGAGCGGGATCTGCGCCAGCAGGTCGCGCGAGGGGCGGGTCCGCTCGTCCTCGAATTTGAGATACTGCTCTGCGTTCCAGTCCGCCATGCCGGCCCCCAAATTACCTTGTGAGCTTCTTGTACTTCATGCGATGCGGGATGATGGAATCCTGCCCCAATCGGCGCATCTTGTCTTTTTCGTAATCCTGGAAATTTCCTTCGAACCATTCGACGTGGCTGTCGCCCTCAAAGGCCAGAATATGGGTGGCGATGCGGTCGAGGAACCAGCGGTCATGGCTGATGATCACCGCGCAGCCGGCGAAATCCTCCAGCGCCTCTTCCAGCGCACGCAGCGTGTCGACGTCGAGGTCGTTGGTCGGTTCGTCGAGCAGCAGCACGTTGGCGCCGGACTTGAGCATCTTGGCCAGATGGACGCGGTTGCGCTCACCGCCTGACAGCGAACCGACCTTCTTCTGCTGGTCGGCGCCCTTGAAATTGAACGACGAGCAATAGCCGCGCGAATTGACCTCGCGCTTGCCCAGAAGAATAAGTTCGTTGCCGCCGGAAATTTCCTCCCACACGCTTTTCTTGCCGTCGAGCGAGTCGCGCGACTGGTCGACATAACCGAGATGCACGCTTTCACCGATGGTGATGGTGCCCTTGTCCGGCGTCTCTTGCCTGGTGATCATCCGAAACAGCGTGGTCTTGCCGGCGCCGTTGGGGCCGATCACGCCGACGATGCCGCCGGGCGGCAATTTGAAGGTGAGATTGTCGATCAGCTCACGGTCGCCGAAGCCCTTGGTCAGGCCCTCGAAATCGACCACGTTCTGGCCGAGGCGTTCGGCCACGGGAATCGTGATCTGCGCGGTCTGGGTCTGCTTCTCGCTGGCCTGCTTCAGCAGCTCTTCGTAGCGTTGGTAGCGCGCCTTGGATTTGGCCTGGCGCGCTTTCGGCGAGGCCGCGATCCATTCCTTCTCGCGCTCCAGGGTGCGCTGGTGCGCGATATCCTCGCGGCCCTCCTGCGCAAGCCGCTTCTGCTTTTGCGACAGCCAGGCGGTGTAGTTGCCCTCGTAGGGAATGCCCTTGCCGCGGTCGAGTTCGAGGATCCAACTGGTGACGTTGTCGAGGAAATAGCGGTCATGGGTGACGATCAGGATTGCGCCGGGATAGTTGCGCAAGTGCCCTTCCAGCCATGATACCGACTCGGCGTCGAGATGGTTGGTCGGCTCGTCCAGCAGCAGCAGGTCGGGCTGGTCGAGCAGCAGCTTGCACAGCGCCACGCGGCGGCGCTCGCCGCCGGAGAGCTTGGTGACGTCGGACTCGTCGGGCGGGCAGCGCAGCGCGTCCATCGCCTGGTCGACCTTGCTGTCGAGATCCCACAGCCCCGCGGACTCGATCTCGTCCTGCAGCTTGGTCATCTCGTCGGCGGTCTCGTCGGAATAATTCATCGCCAATTCGTTGTAGCGATCGAGGATCGCCTTCTGCTTGGCAACCCCCAGCATGACGTTCTCGCGCACGGTCTTGGTGGCGTCGAGTTGCGGCTCCTGTTCGAGGTAGCCGACCCGGGCGCCCTCGGCGACCCACGCCTCGCCGTTATATTCCTTGTCGAGGCCGGCCATGATCCGCAGCAGCGTCGATTTGCCGGAGCCGTTGACACCAAGCACGCCGATCTTGGCGTCGGGATAAAACGATAGATGGACGTTATCGAGCACCTTGCGGGTCGGGTAGGTCTTGGACAAACCCTGCATGAAATAGACGAACTGACGGGCCATCGCGATCCCTGGAAACGAGAGGATTTATGGAAATTTGCTGCCGCTGATGTAACGGCGCGGCCCCCAAAGGGCAACCGTACCCCGATGTTTTCCATCCGTTCACCACGGATCGTTACGGGGTGGACACCATGTGTGCGCCAGATCACGACAATTGAAACCTTCTTTTAATAAATCAGGCCAAAACTCGCTTTCAGCGCCAAAAAAGGCGATTCCAACGCGGCATAAGCCGCGAGCAAAGACAGCAGGCGTGTCATGGCAACCATCACCTCGGCATCTTTCTCCTCTCCGGCAGACGGCCGCGACAGGTCCAATTCTTTCGCCGAAATCCGGGCCTTCTGGCGCCAGTTCCTCGCCAGGGCATTCAATCCCTACCGGCCGGAACTGCACTACATGCGCGGCCCCGGCCCGGCCTGTCGCGCCAAGCACAGGGCGTTGTCACCCGCGGTCCAATCGATGGTCGCCGAAATCCGGGCCGCGAAGGCGCTCAGGTCGTCTGCGCACTGATAACAGCGACCGCTTTTCAAGTCACAGGCGCTCTTGCGCGCTCGCGGATTGCGCGCGACCATGGCGGTCCCCGGACGGCGCGTTTGCGCGCCGTCATCATCGCCATGAACGGACGTTCCCATGACGCGGCTGCGCTGTGTAATTCTCGATGACTATATCAATCTGGCTTTGAAGGTTGCGGACTGGTCGAAGATCGGCGACCGGGTCGACGTCACCGTGTTCAATCAGCCGTTCGCCTCGCCGGAGGCCGCAGCCGGCGCGCTGAAGGATTTCGAGATCATCTGCGCGATGCGCGAGCGCACGGCGTTTCCGCGTGCCCTGTTTGCGGCATTGCCGAACCTGAAACTCCTGATCACCTCGGGCATGCGCAACGCCGCGATCGACTTGGAAGCCGCCAAGGAGCATCAGGTGGTGCTGTGCGGCACGCAATGGGCACGCGACCCCACCGCGCCGCTGACCATGGGCCTGATCCTCGAACTGACCCGCAATATCGGCCGCGAGAACGCCCGCATGCATGCCGGCGAAGCCTTGCAGAAATTTGTCGGCATCGAGATCGAGGGCAAGACACTGGGCGTGGTCGGACTCGGCAAGCTCGGGGCCAAGGTTGCGGGGCTTGCCAAGGCGTTCGGCATGAACGTGATCGCCTGGAGCCCGAACCTGACGCCGGAGCGCTGCAAGGAAGTCGGCGTCGGCTACGCCACCAAGGAGGAACTGTTCTCAACCGCCGATTTCGTCACCGTCCATGTGGTGCTGAGCCAGCGTTCGCGCGGGCTGGTGGGACGCGATGATCTGGCGCGGATGAAGCCGACCGCCTACCTCGTCAACACCGCGCGGGGGCCGATCGTCGATGAAGCCGCGCTGCTGGAAACGCTGCAGCAGAACAAGATCGCGGGTGCTGCGGTCGACGTGTTCTCGGTCGAGCCGCTGCCAACAGATCATCCTTTCCGCAAGCTCGATAACATCGTGCTGACGCCGCATCTCGGCTATGTCACCGAGGAGGGCTTTCGCAACCATTACAGCCAGATGGTCGAGGGCATCGACGCCTGGTTCAAAGGCGAGCCGCTGCGAAGGCTGGCATAGCCGTTAGGGCATCACGCCGTCATTGCAATGACGTGAACGCGCAACGAAAAGGGGCGCGCCATCGCGCGCCCCTTCGGGAAATGTCCGCGCCGATCGTGTCGGCCTAGCGCACCGTCACCGGCGCCGGCAGCGGCGGCACCACGGTGGGCTGGGTGCCATGCATGCCCGACGGAGGCAACCCGGCATTCGGTCCAGGTATCGGCGCTGCCGAGGCGGTGGTGGTCGACGCCGGCGGCGCGCCTCCGGGAAGCACGACCACGCGGGTGCCGACCTTGACGCGGTCGAACAGGTCCGAGACATCCTCGTTCAGCATCCCGATGCAGCCCGACGAGACGAACTTGCCGATCGTCGAGGGCTGGTTGGTGCCATGGATGCGATAGACGGTGGAACCGAGATACATCGCCCGCGCGCCCAGCGGATTGCCCGGGCCGCCGGCCATGAAGCGTGGCAGATAAGGCTGACGGTCGATCATCTCCGGCGGCGGATGCCAATCTGGCCACTCGGCTTTGCGCGAGATTTTCTGCACACCGGTCCAGGTGAAGCCATCGCGGCCGACGCGGACGCCGTAGCGGATCGCACGCCCGCCACCCAGCACGTAATAGAGATAGGTGTTCGGGGTATCGACGATCAGCGTTCCCGCCGGCTCCTTGGTGGCGAAGGCGACTTCCTGCCGGCGCAAATTCGGCGCGAGCTGCGCGGGCCCGGCCTCCGGCTGCTCATCCGGCGGCAGCGCCGACAGCACCATCGGCCTGCCGTCCGCTCCTATGGGCCCGGGCTGCACCGAGCCCGTGACGCCGGCACCGGGGGGGGCCCGACAGCTTCTGGCGGACGCAAGCCACGATTGTCTTGATAGGGATCGACGCCCGTAGGAGGAAGGCGGTTATCGCCGTTGCCGCGGTCCGAATAGATCACCGGCGGCGGTCCATCGGGACGGCCATAACGGGGATCGTCCGGCGACAGGATCGGCCCCTGCGGTACGCTGCGGTCGGAATAGACGGGCGGAGCGCCCATCGGCCGGCCATAGCGGGGATCGTCGGGGGAAAGAACCGGCCCCTGAGGTACATTGCGGTCCGAATAAACGGGCGGAGCACCCATCGGCCGGCCGTAGCGGGGATCGTCGGGCGAAAGCACGGGGCCGGGCGGCGGCAGCGCCGTCGAACTCTGGGCGTTCGGCCCCTCATCGTCCTCCACCGCGTCGTAATCCGGGCCGCCGGGAGCGCGGCGATAACCAGGCGGATAACCGCCGGGCGGATAGGACGGCGGCGCGCTCGAATAAACCGACCCGGGAGGCACCGGATAGCCCTGCTGCGCCAGGGCGAGCGAAGTTCCCGCCGCGCCAGCCGCCACGGCAGCACAAATCGTCAGAATGCTTTTGATCGTCATCGCTGTTGTATAGTCCCCAAGCCGACACCGGACCGTTAACGCAGATGGCCGAACATAGCGGCGCATTCAAGACAAATCCGCCCAATTCACGCCAAGTTTCGCAGTTTGTACCGATGCCGCAGCACAGTTGCAACGAAGCCTCACCGGTTCAGGAAACACTTTTCCGGCATGGAGGCGGGCTTCGCACCGCCGATTTTTAACAACCGCCGCAGATACCTTGCGGTATTCTGAAATCAGCTGATTCGCTGGCGCTGGGGGTGTCCGATGCGTCGCGAACGCGGCCAATTCTGCGGTCACCGCGTTCCCCGATGCTCAAAGGCCTTCGCGGATTTATCGCGAAGGTGGAACTCGCCTCCCCATGCTGCCCGGTTTCCGTTTTCTGTTCGCCGCGATCCTATTGTCGATGTCGATCCTGGTCTTCGGCCTGGGCGCGGTGGCACTGTTGCGCGCGGCCCACGAGGAAGTTGCCAGTACACCATCGTGGCGCGCCGCTCCCGAAACCATGTTTGCGCAGCAGAAGGAAGTCACACCACCGGTTCTGGCGATGCTGCTCGTCGAACCGGCGGTCGCAGAGAAAGCGCCGGATGATGTTCCAGCGGTGCCGCCAGCCGAGCCGGTGGCCATCGTTTCCCCGCCGGACGAGCCAGCGCCGGTTTCAACACCGGTCGAGCCCGCGGCGCCCGTTTCAACACCCGCCGAGTCCGCGGCGCCCGTTTCAACACCCGCCGAGTCCGCAGCGCCCGTTTCAACACCGGTCGAGCCCGCAGCGCCCGCTTCAACACCCGCCGAGTCCGCAGCGACCGTCTCGGCGCCGGCCGAGCCCGAAAGCACCGCCGCGCTGAAGCCGGATGAGGCGTCGGTGCCAGAGACCGCGAAATCCGAAGCCCCGGTCGCGGAAACTCCGGCACTTACCGAGGCAACACCCGCTCGAACCGATCCACCCGCTGCCGCCGACGACACCACGATCGCGGTCTCGGAGCCTGTCCCGCCGCCGGCGCAAGTTGCGGCGCCGGCGAACGATGCTGTCCCAGCCGCATCCGAACCGGCCGCATCGGAGCAAACGAGCACGACCGTCTCCCCGGAAGTCGGAATGACCTCGACGAAAATCGCCACGCTTGGTGGCCCGCCCGTCACCATCGGGGCGCAGTCGCCGGCAAAAGCTGCAGGCGCCAAGCCTGATCCGGCCGCCATCAAGAAACGCCAGCAGGCACGGCGGGCGGCACAGCGCCGCAGGATGGCGGCGCGGGCGCGGCTCGCGCAACAGGCACAACAGCAGGCCGCCAACCCGTTCGCGCAGCCGGTGGCACCCGCTCCCAAGCGCTGAAGTCTCAGGCCGGGCCGGTTGCGACCGGCGGCCCGTCGGGCAGGCCCCATTCGGCCCACGAGCCATCGTAAAGCGCGCTGCCGCGCACGCCGAGCCGATACAGCGCCAGCGTCAACACCAGCGCGGAGACGCCGGAGCCGCAGGTCGTCACGATCGGTTTTGCCAAATCGACGCCGGTGCTGCTGAAAGCCTGGCGCAACTCTTCCAGCGGCTTCATCGCGCCGGTCGCGGGATCGAACAATCCGGCATAGGGCACGTTGCGGCTGCCCGGGATATGACCGGAGCGGCGGCCCGGCCACGGCTCGGCCACCGTGCCCTCGAAACGCGGACGCGGCCGCGCATCGACCAATTGCTCGGCCTGCGTTTCCAGATTGCCAACCAACTGCTGCTGGCTGCGGATATAGGCTGGATCGAGGCTCGCCCGAAATTTTCCGGGCTTCGGGATCACCTTGCCGGAATGGGTGGGGCGTCCTTCGCGCAGCCATTTCTGCAAGCCGCCATCGAGCACCTTCACGTTGCGATGGCCGAACGACAGGAACATCCACCAGGCCCGGGGCGCTGCGACCCAGGCGCCGGAATCGTAGGCGACCACGGTATCGCCGTTGGAAATGCCCAGCGCGGCGACGTCGCGGGCGAACTGCTCTGCGCGCGGATACATATGCGGCCGCGGATCGTTGGGATCGGCGATACTGCCGACATCGAAAAACACCGTGCCCGGAATATGCGCGCCGAGATAATCGTCCGACGGCAGCGGCAGCACGCCCGGCATCTTGTAGGACGCGTCGATGATCTTGATCCTGGGATCTTCGAGCCGGGCGGCAAGCCAATCGGTGGAGACGAGCGGATCGTCGGTGGGTGGCATTGGAATATCCTTTTGTCATTCCGGGATGCGTGCGAAGCACGCAGACCCGGAATCCAGAAGTTATGACTGCGAGATTCCGGGTTCGCGCTGCGCGCGCCCCGGAATGACGAAACGAATACTAACCCTTCGCCGGCTTCGGCTCGACCTTCTCGACCGGGCCGCCGGCATCGCGCCAGGCGGCGAAGCCGCCGCCGATATGCGCGACCGGTTTCAGTCCCATGTCCTGCGCGGTTTTCGCCGCCAGCGCCGAGCGCATCCCGCCGGCGCAATGAAAGATGAACTTCTTGTCGCTCTGAAAAATCGGCTTCGCATAGGGGCTGGCCGGATCAATCCAGAATTCCAGCATGCCGCGGGTGCAGGAGAAGGCGCCGGGAATCCGCCCCTCGCGCTCGATCTCGCGGGGATCGCGGATATCGACGATCACGACGTCATCGTTGTGGGCGATTTCAATGGCTTCGGAAGCGCTGAGGGTTTCGATCTCCGCATTGGCCTCGTCGATCAGCGATTTGATTCCGCGGTGGATGGTCTGGGGCATTTTTCACACCTCCCTTTTTCCGTCGTTCCGGGGCGATGCGAAGCATCGAACCCGGAATCTCGATCGAATTTTTATTACATCGAGATTCCGGGTTCGCGCTGACGCGCGCCCCGGAATGACGATATCTACCGCACCAGTTCCTTCATCGCGCCTTCCAGACCTTCGATCGTGATCGGGAACATGCGCTGCGAAAACAGCCGGCGAATGATGGTGGTCGATTCCGAATAATCCCAGTGCCGCTGCGCCACCGGATTGAGCCACACCGCGTGCGGATAGGTGCGCGTGATGCGCTCGAGCCAGACCGAGCCGGCCTCCTCGTTGACATGCTCGACCGAGCCGCCGGGCACCATGACCTCGTAAGGGCTCATCGAGGCGTCGCCGACGAACACCACCTTGTAGTCGTGCGGATATTTATGCAGCACGTCCCAGGTCGGGGTGCGATCGGTGAAGCGGCGGCGGTTCTGCTTCCACACGCCCTCATAGAGGCAGTTGTGGAAGTAGAAATATTCCATGTGCTTGAATTCGCTCTTCGCCGCCGAGAACAATTCCTCGACCTGCTCGATGTGCGAATCCATGGACCCACCGATGTCGAAGAACACCAGCACCTTGACCGCGTTGCGCCGCTCGGGGCGCATATGGACGTCGAGATAGCCGTGGTTGGCGGTCTCCTTGATCGTGGTGTCGAGATCGAGTTCGTCGGGCGCGCCGGTGCGGGCGAATTTGCGCAGGCGCCGCAGCGCGATCTTGATGTTGCGGATGCCTAGTTCAACGTTGCCGTCGAGATCCTTGAACTCGCGGCGGTCCCACACCTTCACGGCGCGGAAATTGCGGTTCTTCTCCTGCCCGATCCGGATGCCTTCGGGATTATAGCCCTCCGCGCCGAACGGCGAGGTGCCTGCGGTGCCGATCCATTTGCTGCCGCCCTGGTGCCGGCCTTTCTGCTCCTTCAGGCGCTGGCGCAGGGTCTCCATGAGCTTGTCCCAGCCCATCGCCTCGATCTGCTTCTTCTCTTCCTCGGTGAGATATTTTTCCGCGAGCTTCTTCAGCCATTCGGCCGGAATATCCGCCTTCTCCATGGCGTCGAGCAGGCTCTCCAGCCCCTTGAACACGGTACCGAACACGCGATCGAACTTGTCGAGGTTGCGTTCGTCCTTCACCAGCGAGACGCGCGCGAGATAGTAGAAATTCTCCACCGTCTGCTCGGCGAGGTCGGCGTTGAGCGCCTCCATCAGCGTCAGATATTCGCGCAGGCTCACCGGGACCTGAGCGTCGCGCAGCGATGTGAAGAATTGCAAGAACATGAATGACAGATTGCCCGCCGGACCCGGGACGTCAAGGGTAGAGAAGCCTAGACCTGCGGGGTTTTTCAATTAGAATTGACTGCAGAAGACCTTTTCCCCACCCCCGCAATGAGCGCCAATCTGGTGTCGGGACGCCAGCTGTCGTTTCCTGCACAAGCCAAGGCGCGCCTCGGCGCTCAAGACTGAACAACAGGGCAGATACTCGATGAAATTTACCGGCACCAAAGACTACGTCGCCACCGACGACCTCAAGATCGCCGTCAACGCCTCGATCGTGCTCGAGCGCCCGCTCCTGATCAAGGGCGAGCCCGGCACCGGCAAAACCGTGCTGGCCGAGGAAGTCGCCAAGGCGCTCGGCGCGCCGCTTCTGACCTGGCACATCAAGTCCACCACCAAGGCGCAGCAGGGTCTCTACGAATACGACGCGGTGTCGCGGCTGCGCGACAGCCAGCTCGGCGATTCCAGGGTTTCCGACATCGGCAATTACATCCGGCGCGGAAAATTGTGGGAGGCCTTTACCCACGACAAGCGCCCGGTGCTGCTGATCGACGAAATCGACAAGGCCGACATCGAATTTCCCAACGACCTTCTGCTCGAACTCGATCGCATGGAGTTCTTCGTCTACGAGACCGGCGAGAACATCAAAGCCAAGCTGCGGCCGATCGTGATGATCACCTCGAACAACGAGAAGGAATTGCCGGACGCGTTCCTGCGGCGCTGCTTCTTCCACTACATCAAGTTTCCCGACGTCGACACCATGAACCGGATCGTCGACGTGCATTTTCCCGGCATCAAGAAGCGCCTGGTGGAAGAGGCGCTGCGGATCTTTTTCGAGGTGCGCGAAGTGCCCGGCCTGAAGAAGAAGCCCTCGACGTCGGAACTGCTGGACTGGCTGAAACTCCTGCTCAACGAGGACATGACCCCGGAAATGCTCAGGGAACGCGATCCGCGCAAGCTGATCCCGCCGCTGCACGGCGCGCTGCTGAAAAACGAACAGGACGTGCATCTGTTCGAGCGGCTGGCGTTTCTCAGCCGCAGGGAAGTGTGAGGGAATCAGCCCTCTCGGAAATCGTGGTTGCGCAATCGTAGGGTGGGCAAAGCGCAAGCGAGCCCACCATTTTGAGCGGTACTGATACCGATCCTCGAAAAGATTGACTGGTGGTGTCATTGCCGGGCTCGACCCGGCAATCCATCCTGCTTCAAAAAACGTTTTACGTAGAAGATGGATGCCCGGATCAAGTCCGGGCATGACGAATGTGTTTGCGTTGCGCATTGCCTTGAAACAACCGGTCTTGTTTTTCGCACAACTCCGCGATCTCGCCGCATGTTTCGCGCGAGGTTTGGCCTGCTCGTTTCGCCCTCTGCAATCAGAGGGCGCAGGGAATGCCGGGCGCCCGATGCGCCCGAGAGCCGCGTGTGCAGGGGTAGTGGTAGAACGCACACGCGTAATCAGATCACACCGGAATCACCCGGCATTCCCCGCGCAATGGTTTACGGCTTATACGCGCTCTCCCCGGTGATCGGCTTGTTGACACCGTCACTGGCGAAAAACTCCGCCAGCTTGACGCCTGCGTCGAGGCGTCAGGACCACACGACTTCGCCGTCCGCAAGGCGCGCCCTCGTCAGAAGCACAGCCCGCGTCCACCGCATCCAAGCCCCGCGTTGGTGACGTTGCGCAACGCCCCTCTGTTGGGACAGGACAGCGGCGGATATACAAGCGATTTGGGTCTTCGGAAAACCAGAATATTTTTTCAAAAGGGGCTGGACACATCGCGGACGCGGTCGAGCACTGATTTGCCCGTCAGGCGGGCTGGCAAGTATCCGTGTGTACGCGACGGCCTCGTCGCCGGCGCGGTGACCGGTCCTATCGCGCTCGGCGTTCTCCGCAGCCAATCGCGATCGGTTCAGGAATTGCGGCTTGCGGTGAATGTCCCGTGACTAGACAGGAATTCGATAACACCGCAGAGCACGCGAAAGAGTCAGTTCCTCACCAATGACCTCGACTGCGACCCCAGTATCCGCCACCACCGAACAAGAGCACCAGTACAACGATAATCAGAAGCAATTCCATGGGATTTCTCCGTTGATGCCGAATGGCATTATTTGTCGCGTAGCTAACTACTCAACGGCGTCTCCAAAGTATTGTTCCCGATCAACGTGCAACCTCCCCGACTTGCGTTGCGGGGGACGTGAGCAATTTCGCTCGGTCTTCACTCGACTTCAGGTGAGCAATAGTGACCGGCAATTCCGTAACTCAGAGCATACGCGCCCGGTATCCGCGGGCCAATTTAAGGACGCAAAAGCGCTCAGGCTGGGCTTGACGTCAAGTCGATGCCGGTCGGGACAAGCAGGTCGAATTTGCGATGCGACGGCTGGTGAACGTGGGTGCCAAAATGCGCAAAACTTTATGATTATGGCCGGCTTGAATCTGAATAAGAAACAATCAAACCAATTCTACTTGATCCTGATGGTAATCTTGTCCGAAACCACCGGCGGGTTGAACGGATAGTGACTTGCGTCGCCCAGCACGAGTTGAAGCGTATGTTTGCCGGGTGGCAGTTCAATACGCGCCTCGGTTTGACCAGCTCCAAAATGAAGATGTGACTTGTCTTGTGGAATCGGTTCCTTGGGATCGATCGGTTCATTCACATCAACCAGCAAATGGTGATGGCCGCTGTTTTGATAGTTATCGCCGGCATGGGTTACTCCCATGTTGCGCAGACCGAAGCGGCACCAAAACCCGCCTTTGATCGTCGCGCCGTTCTGCGGCCACACGAAATAAAGCTGGGCATCCTTTGGCGCGGGCCTTCCCTGGGCATAGGCAGCAAATGACAGACAAGTCAGGACCGCGGACAACGCGATGAGGCGGGTGACCTTCATGACTCAACATCTCCTGGCGTTCATGGGGGAGACAGTGCGATGCGGAATCCATGGGTCGGATATCGCACGTTGGTGTCGTAGCTGTCACGGTTTGATGGCCGGACATACTGCGCGTCATTCCTCCACGAACCGGACCGGATGACGTGTGAGCCGCATTCGCCCTCGAGCCACGCCGAACCGTCCGCCGGAGCGCCGTGGTAATTTTTGTGCCAGCAGTCCTCGGCCCACTGATCGACGCCGCCACCCATATCATACAGTCCGAACGGGTTTGGCCTGAAGCTGCCGACCTTGATCGGTTGCTCGGCGAGTGCGACGTCATTGCAATTCTTGCAATTGGCCATGCCGGATTGAAGCTGATCACCCCACCAGTACTTTGTTTGCGTGCCTCCGCGCGCGGCATACTCCCATTCGGCCTCGCTTGGCAGCCGGTATGGCTTGCGCGTCGCGTCCGCGAGCCACGCGACATACTGCTTGGCGTCAGTCCAGCTTACGTTCGTGACGGGCGCATCATCCTTGCCGCTTGCCACGAACGCACACGCCTTCGCAGCAGCGCACGCGTTCCATTCGCGCACGGAGATGGGATACCGACTGATGGCAAACGGCTTGATCGTGACCTGGTGCGTTGGCTTCTCGGTGACGTCGTCATTGCTCCCCATCGTGAAACTGCCGCCCCGGATCGTGGTCATCTCGGGCTCATGGAGCCCCGACGCCGGCGGTGCTGCGGGCTGCGCTGATTGTTGGGTGGTTGTTGCGACCGAAGGAGCCGGCGTGGGTGCCACCGAAGGAGCCGGCGTAGGCGCCGGCGCAGGCGCCGCTTGCTGCGGAATTGGCGCTACGGCGGGAGCAGGCTGAGGTTGCCGCGTTGCCGGTGTGATGGCAGGGCCGGGCAACGGGGGCGCGGTCGGTATCGCCGTCGGAGGCGAGACCGAAGCTGACGTCTGGTTCCCCACTTTGCCACGCGGTTGCAGCAGCAGGTACCAGAGGACGCCGCCAGCGATGACCAGCAGCGTAAGGCTCAGCAAAAAAATCAGAACATTCTCGCGCCGCTTCCTGGTCCTTTGGAAGGCCGCCGGATCGGGAAGCACCCGATAGACCCTCACCGGATCGGTGATGTTCTTGACCTTGCGATCGCCAAGCGACTCGTATCCGCAAACCAGTTTGTGTTTTATCTGCTCGTAAATGCCGCCAGAGATGTAAACCTGGCCGGGATCGGCAATACCCTCGAGGCGTGAAGCCACATTGACGCCGTCACCGTAAACGTCGTCTGGCTCGATGATGACATCGCCAAGATTGACACCAATCCGATATTCGATCCAGTGATGCCTCGGCAGCGAGGTGTTGCGTCCGACCATGTTTTGCTGGATGACGATGGCGCAGCGCACGGCCTCGACGGGACTGTCAAAGATTGCGATAAAACCGTCGCCGGTGGTCTTGACGAGCTTTCCGTGGTTTTCTGCAATGCTGGGCTCGATGAGATCGCGCTCGATCCGCTTCACGCGATTATGCGTTCCTTCTTCATCAAGTTCCATCAAGCGGCTGTAGCCGGCAATATCGGCAGCGACAATCGCAGCCAGACGACGCGGCATTGAATCGCGTGGAGGCTCACCGCTCCGGCCCGTTTTGAAATCCCGAATTTCGGCCATGGCTCGGACTGGGTCTCCATAAACTGCAAATGGCAGTGTTAGGGCCACACAACTTCCGAAAGCAAACTTGCTGCTGGCACGATATCATATTGCCAGTTTGGGACAAGTTAATCGGGCGGGATTGGCGGCGACCACGGCGGGTCAAAACGCCGCTCTAATAGTCGGGCGGCTACTTCCGTATCTGCTTCATCAAACAGACATTGCGCGATGTCCGTCGGCAAATCTCAAAAGTTGCAAAGATCTCAAAAGTGACAGGAGGAGACGTGCCTGCCCGCAGAAATTCAACGGACATCTCCGGCGCAACAATCCCGGCTACGGCCTACACGGCGATCACGCAATTACGACCTTCACGTTTCGCGCGGTAGAGCCGCTGATCGGCGACACCCAAACGAGTCGAGCGTATCTCCATCGCGCCCAAACTCCGACACCCCGATGCTGACGGTGATCTTGATCGGCGGCGGAATTCCGACATCGAATGTATCGTCGAGATGGCCGATCGAAGACGCTCGCCGACCGCGCAAGCCGCATCGCGCGATACGGAATAGGACGCGAAACCCAAGGCAGGCACACAGGTGCAAGTGCGCGCGTGGTTGTGTGTCTGGATTGCAACAAACATTTTGTTTCTCGCATGGAACAGAACCTTGGACTCCACAACGGAGGCAAGCTTTAGATAATCTCGAAATACCGGGGCCGAGCGAGTTATTTTCAGATTCAATAGATTTTGAGCCCGGCGACCGCTGGACATTTTTCCAGCGGTCTTTTCATTGCCGTGAGCGCGGTCGTGCTTGCTGGGGATTTTATAATGCTGTTTCGGGGGAGTCTGTTCGCATGGCAATCGAGAAGCTGAGAGACGAAAGCATTTTGCGGTTTTATGACGCCATCCGCAGAGAGGTCGAAGCTGACCGGAGTTACAAGCGCAAATTCATGATCGGCACTTCCGTAAGGCAATATGCCGAGGCTTTGCGCGTCGAAATGACCAGACGGCGATTGCGGCACACGCCTATTGAGTGGCATCGAGATCGGTGACGCAGGCCCTCTCGGGCGGTACGCGCTCTCTCATCTTCCCGCCCCGCTCTCCGCGCTGGGCACCGCGTTGGGTGCAGCGCAGCGAGACTATAATTTCAGCTTGCGCCGCGATAAGCGGAGAGGAAGACTTCAGGACGGCAGCTTGTAGAGCTGGGGCTGAAGGCGAAACCGAAGGGCTACCGATGGGTTCCCGCGGTACGAAAGGCACTCCTGCAGACGTTCCGACCACGTCGGAAACGGAGGAGCCCTATGGCCTGGCGCGACCGGCTCCGGCAAAAGAAAAGAAGACTGCCGAGGAACTGGCGGCGATGATCCGCCAGGATTTGAGCAAGGTGGACGGCTGGCCAGAACGGGGTGTCAGCGTAACCGTCTATGGTCTTAACCCGTGGAATTCTTTGCTCGCGTTTGGCGTCGACGCCGGCCCCGTTCCCAATAAGGTCGATCTACAGAATTTTTGCGACATCATCACCGAGCGGCTGAAGCGGTTGTACGACGTCAGGGTTGTCGAGCCGCCTTAGTCCATCCCCCTCAGTTGAGCGGCAGCCACACAATGTCGCACGGTCCGTTACAGCCGTTGCAGTGGGCTGGTTGGCGGAAGGTGCTGGCCAATTGCCATTCCTGCGATTCATTGCTCCACTGAGCAACGGCATGAGAGACGATATCATCCGAGTGGCAACTGGAGCATACGGGTGTCGACCGTACCGCCAGCCGCTTGGCGAACTGTGCGGGCTGTGCGGGCTGTGCGGGCTCCGGATTGGGACTAAACGGATTGAGAAGCAATGCTTGTCTCATATTCTTCCCCGACGACATGAACTCAGACCTTACCCAGCCGAATTTAACTCTTGAGTGATGATTCTGTCTTGGCCGCAGCTTCTCACGGCTGTGGATTGTGGCTTTCTGCATCCCGCTGTGGCGCGCCGAGCACAGCATGGATGCGGCGGGAGCGTGCCGTACTCTCAGCCACTGATAGACGCCGACCTGCAGCTTCCGAATTCAAACTAGGCCACAGGCGCGAGATAGACCGGTACCCAAAGCGGAGCGCTGTCTCAATTCGGAAACTCGCAATCGTGAAACAGGACACCGAGCCCGAAGCCCAGCTTCGCCCGTATCCATGGCGGCGACCCATCATGCGACGCGCAGCGGAGCCGAGGTAGCCGACATCACATCGGCCACCTCAAAAATAGATCGCAACCCTAGGCCGCTTTGCCCTTTTGCTGCTTGTGGAAGGCCTCGGCCCGTTTTGCCAGTTCCTTCGGCTCAACGTCTTCCTTGTGGGTCGCGATGAACCAGCTATTGCCCGAGGGATCCCTGACACCGCCGCCGCGGTCGCCGTAGAACATGTCCATCGGCTCCATGACATTGCTGCCGCCGGCCTTGATCGCTTGCTGGTACACGCTGTCGACGTCCGGAACGTAGATGTAGAGAGTCGAAACCGTCGCCTTCGCCATTTCGTTTTCCTCGGCAATCATGACGTGGGAATCACCGATAGTGACCTGCGCGTGCATGATCGACCCGTCCGGCCGCTTGATGGCGTCGTGCGACAGCTTGGCCCCGAACGCCTGCATCAGGAATTCGATAACCTTGGGGGCGTTGCGAACCGTCAAATACGGCGTGACAGTGTGGTAGCCGTCCGGAATGAATTTTACACCCATGATTGGCTCCCATGTTGGTGAGATGCCAAACGTTGCTCCGGAATTTTGAGGTTTGTGTGCCGCCCCTGTGAAGATATGGCGGCGGCAGGCGGCGGAACCGGCCGCGATGCAGGCGCTGTCAATGGTCGCAGAACATCGCGGCCCAACGACGCTCGCGCACATCCGCACCGCTTGAGCGGAGGTCGATGAGATCAGCAGCGGAGCGCGCAAGACAAAGCAATCGGGGTCAAATCGATAAACACGATGGGCCTGATAAACGCGGCGCGTCTGATTTGTTTCCAAATATTTCTTTGCCACAAATAAGAAATTTTTTGAATTACACTGCAATGTTCAGACGGCAGCTATCCGGCGCTCAGTTCAGCCGCAGCTCCGTGATGTGCCGCGGATCCGGGTTCAGCTCGCCACGTTCCACGCGCGTGACGAGGTCCGTCAACACCGCATTGGCGCTGCAGGCGAGGCCGACCTTCTCGCCTTCGCGCACCACGAAGCCGTTGAGGAATTCGATCTCGGTGCGCCGGCCTTTCTGCATGTCCTGGCCCATCGAGGGACGCTGCGCGGAGGAGGTGCGCTTGCCGTCCTCAAAGCGCTGCGCGTCGCAGGCGCGCATCGCCGCCTCGTCGCCCTCGCCCGCCCGCGCGATCGTCTCGGGCGGCAGATGCAAAATCTCCTCCAGCTGATAGCCGTGCGCCTGTCCAACGCGGATCGCCTCGCTGCCGAGCCGGGTGGAGAAGCGGCGGATCGGCTCGCTCTGCAGCATCTCGCCGCCGGGCAGGCCGGTGCAGGCGGAAAGCCCGTTGCCCATGGCGTTGGCGACCAGTTTCGACCAGCGCTCGCCCCACAGATTGCCGGTTACCTTGGCGCTGTCGGCGTAGCCGACCAGGCGGCGGATTTCTTCCGCCCGTTGCGTGATGCGGCCGTGCACTTCTCCGGTGCGAAACACGGTGTGCGCCGCTCCGCCCTTGCCGGCGCCGCGATGGATGTGGCCCGGCTCGGGCAGGTTGACCGTGATGCTGCTGGCGATGCAGCCGAGCGTCTTGCCCCAGCCGACGATGCCGGCAATGGTCTCTTCGTTCATGCAGTTCTGCAGCGACACGACGAAGCCGTCCGGCGCCAGATACTGCCGGATCAGCATGGTGGCCCAGGCCGTGTCGTAGGATTTCATGCACACGAAGGCGATGTCGACCGGCGTCTCCCGGGCCAGCTGCTGCGCGTCCGTGACGTGAAGCGCGCGCACCGGAACGGAGAACTCAGCGACGTCCCTGGCGTGGGTGACGCGCAGGCCGTGCTTCCTCATGTGCTCGACATGCTCGGGCCATGGATCGATGAACGTGACGTCCTCGCCCGCCTGCACCATATGCGCGCCGGCATACCCGCCGACGGCACCCGCTCCGACGATAGCGATCTTCCGACCCATGCTTTCCTCCCGGCTTCTTTTGCCGCCGAGGCTAGCGCACCGACCGGGCTCGTCACAACGGTCTTGGGCCGCGGTCTACGCTGATGCCCTGCGCGGCCCGCGCAATGCTGCAACCCCGGCGATCATCGTGGTTCGCCGGAGAATGCCTGCCGCAATGCCGACAGCCGGTCGAGCGCCGCCGGCGGCAGCGGGCCTTTTTCGACGGCGGCGAGCGCGTCCTCGAACTGCTGCGGCGTCGCCATGCCGACCAGGATCGTGCCGACAGCCGGATGCGACAGCGCAAACCGCGTGGCGGCTTCGGTCAGGCTGGCGGCGAACCCCTCCCTGACCAGCGGCATCAGCCGGCGGGCGCGATCGACATCGGCGTCGTAGCTCATGGCCGAACCGATCGGCTCGGGCGCCGGGCCCGCAATCGGGTGACGGTCGGTCGAGCCCGACAATGCGCCGCCGGCCAGCACGCGGATGCCCACCACGCCGACGCCGGCGGCCTGGGTCGAATCGAACAATCGCCCATAATCCTGTGCCGGATAGTTTGGCGGCAATGGCTCCGATGCAGATGGATTGAGCATGTTGTAGACGATTTGGGCACTGTCGAAGGCGCGCGCGTCGATCACTTGCCGCAGTGCCGCCGTGTCGCCGATGGCCGTCATCCCGAGGAAACGAATCTTGCCCTGCGCGCGCAGGCGCTCGAACGCCGGGACCACGTCGCCGAGCACCTGCCGGACGCTCAGCGCCGGTCCGCCTCCCGTCTCGGTAACCGGATTGTGCAGATGAAAGATGTCGACCCGCTCAAGTCCCAGTCGCGCCAGACTGCCTTCGAGCGACAGCGTCACGGCGTCGGCAATGCGTCCGAACTCGCCGGGCGGCACCCGGACCTTGGTGCCGACGGCGACGTTGGCGGGTTTGAGCTTTTGCAAAACGCGGCCAAGGTTCTTTTCGGATTCGCCATCGCCGTACTGCACGGCTGTGTCGAAGTAGTTCACGCCGGCGGCGATCGCCCGCGCGATGGTGCGCTCCTGCTCGGCAGGATCGCCGCGCACCATAAATCCGCCCACGGCGCCGCAGCCGAAGCCCAGCACCGAGAGCCGCATTCCCGTGCGCCCAAAGACCCGCAATTGCATCGTTGTTCCTCCGAGTGATGGCGTAGACGATACGCCAGACTACGCCACGGAGTACATGCGGCCAACGCCCCTGCAGAGCCCGGACCCTGGGGGCTGCGAACTCCGGCAGCGGTCAGGAATTGACGTGCGGGGTGTAATGACCGGCCGCGCATTTAAAGCGCTGGAGCGTCCAGTCGGTTCGATAGATCGGATGTTCGGACATCCATTTTGCGACGCCGATCTCGCCTTCGATCATGCAGCTCTGGAAGGAGATCTCGCTTTTTGAGCTGTCGGTGACAATTTCTTCGACACAAGCGCCGGGAGATCCCGACGAAACATGACAGAGCACGGCCACAAGCGTCACAAACATGATTTCTCCTAACCCCGGCTGGTATCGCTAAGCAAAGTTGATGCCAACCGTGTCGAGGATACCGGCGGACGGGCGGGCGGCTGCGAAGGAATCTGGATGGCGCCGGCCCTGGACACCGCCTCGGCCGTGACCATCCTCGCGCTGGCGCTCGCCCGCGAATCGTTACTCGGGCCGAAATCGTTGAAAAGGACGACAGTCTGGCCTGTGATGGCGACAAATAGGGCCACTGTCACAGGCACCCAAGCGCGCTGGCCTTTTCTTTGAGCGTACATCTGCCTGTCTCCCGAATCCGTTGCTTCCCAGGCGCATCACCCGACCGCTCATTCGAGGCGTTGCAGGAGGGATCGAAGATGCAATTGATCGCCGATGCGCTTGCAATCGATGTAGGCTCGCGATCCGCCGGCACCATTAAATTGCGTTTTATTCGGCGCGCCCTTGCTGGCCATCGCTGCCGGCGCAGGTGGGATTATCTCTTCACAACTCGATGTACGTATGTATGTTTAGAAACGATTAAGCCCTGTCCAGCATATTGGGCTTTGAAGGTGCTCATCGGCGCGGCGGTAGCCGGGCGCCTTCTGAATGTCACATCCGACGGCTCTCGAATAGAGCCAGCACCCGGAATGACCAGCGCGATCATGGAGGCTCTCAAGGGCCTCCCCTCTTGAGCCGAGGACGCGCAGCAAAATGAAACGGTACGAATGGAAATCCCTTCTTCTTCTGGAATGGGATCGTTGGCTTCAGACTGAGTCTATTGAACCACCAGCGCCAACTGCAAAAGACACATTAAAGTTTTTTTGCGAGCTTCAGGACAGGCGATCTCCTCTTTTGGATTTCCGGCCAAGGCGACACGACAAGTGGCGAGTTATCCATGCTTTGCTGCTGAGCGAAGAGCGCGTCTCCGATTGACGCCAACCAGGCATCAACTGGATGGCTTCGGCGAGCTTGTCATCGGGCGGCGCTTTGCGCCGACCCGTCGGCTCGCAATGACTGCCGCTATGCGACTTGCAGCTTCCCCGCCCCGCGCTGCCCGCGCCTCCGCTCCACCGTGATCTCCGCCAGAATCGACATCGCGATTTCCTCGGGGGTGATGGCGCCGAGGTCGAGGCCGGCCGGCGCCTTGACGCGGTCGAGCGCTGAGGCGTCGATGCCTTCGGCGATCAGTTTTGCGTGCAGTGCCGCCATCTTGCGACGGCTGCCGACGAAGGCGTGGTAGGCGGCCTCGGTCGATACTGCCGCGCGCAGTGCGGCTTCGTCGCCCTTGCCTTGGGTCGAGACCACGACGAAGCGTTTCGCCTCATGCAGCTTGCCGAGCGTGTAGCCCTCGATCAGCATGTCGGCGTCGGGCGTGTCGGTGATCTCAGCCACTGGCGCTGCGACCGTGACGTGATAACCGAGCTGGCGTGCCTGTGCCGCCAGCGACAGCGCGACCGGGCTGACGCCGAGAATGACCAGCGAGGGATGCGGCAGCACCGGTTCGACGAACACGTCCATGGTGCCCTTGCTCGGGCACATGTTCTCTGCGAAGCGCACGCCGTCGCGGTTCTCGCCGGGCCTGACGCCGAGTTCGGCCAGAAGATTCTCCGGCTGCACCGAGACCATACGCGGCTCGCCGTCAGCCAGCGCGTCGCGCGCCGCCTTGAGCACCGCGCCGCGGGCGCAGCCTCCGCCGATCCATCCCGCGACGATGGTACCGTCAGGCCGGATGATCGCCTTGGCGCCGGCCTTGGCCGCGGTCACCGACACCGTGCGCACGACGGTAGCCAGCACAAAAGTTTCCTCGGCGGCCGTGAGCCGGGCCACCAGGTCCATCACTTCGACATGTTTTGTCATGGGCGGGCCTCCTGCGACGGCTTCACTTCACCTCTCCCGCTTGCGGGGGAGGTCGACACGCTCGGCAGCAGCCGAGCGTGTCGGGTGGGGGAAATCTTTCGCCAACGTCGGCGCTCGCTGGTACGGACCGGATAGATTCCCGACATTTTAGACCGGGATGATTCCCGACAGGTTTCAGAATGCGCCGGAGGGAGGACCCTTCGATGCCATTTAGAGAGACCGGTCGGATGGAAGAGCGTATTCGGATGTTTTTGGAGTACGAGAGCGGGAACTGGAGCGTATCGGAGGTGTGCCGGCGCTACGGGATTTGCCGCGACACGTTTTACGAATGGCGCAAGCGGAAAGAGAGCGGCGATCCGGCCTGGTTTCAGGACCGCTCGCATGCGCCCTTGCAGTGTTGGCAGACCACGAACGGTGCGATTGCAGAGAAGGTGATCGCGGCGCGGCGGCGATTTCCGTATCTGGGGCCGCGCAAGCTGTTGGCGGTGCTTGATCGGGATGCCCCCGAGATCGCCTGGCCTGCCGCCTCGACGATCGGGGACATTCTCAAGCGCGCAGGCTTGGTCTCGCCGGTGAAGCGGCGCCGTCGCCCGCTCGACCAGCGGCGGCCCTGCACGCCGGTGACGAGCGCCAATGATGAGTGGAGTACGGACTTCAAGGGCTGGTTTCGCACCCGCGACCAGCGGCGGATCGATCCCTTGACGGTAGCAGACAGTCACAGCCGTTTTCTGATCGAACTCCGCATTGTCGCCCCCACTATTGAGGGCGTTCGCCCCTGTTTTGAACGGGCTTTCCGTGAGCATGGCCTGCCGCTTGCGATCCGCTGCGACAATGGTTCGCCGTTCGGCTCGCGTGGCCCGGGCGGTCTCACCCGGCTGTCGGCCTGGTGGATGAAGCTCGGCATCACACCGCACTTCATCCATCCCGCCTCGCCGCAGGAGAATGGCCGACACGAGCGCATGCACCGCACGCTGAAGGCACAGACCTCGGTCCCGCCAGCCAGCAACGCACCCGAGCAGCAGGCCCGCTTTGACATGTTCCGAAAGCATTACAACGAGGAACGTCCGCACGAAGCGCTGGACCAACGGCCGCCGGCAGAGTTCTACAGCCGCTCCCCGCGCACCATGCCGCCGCGCGCGGAAGATCCCTGGTACGACGCCGATCATCAGGTCCGTCGCGTCCGCGGCAACGGCGAGATCAAATGGAAAGGCGAGTTTGTATTCATCGGTGAAGCGCTGGTGGATGAACTTGTTGGCGTTGCTGAGCTCCAGACCGGTGACCACATCGTGCGCTTCTGCGATCTGGACATCGGCCTCATCGATCGCCGCGGCCTGTTCACCCGGTTCGCTCCGCTTCGTGAGCGGCTCCGCGACCCGGGTGAACAGGCCGCTCAACCCAAACTGTCGGGGATCATGCCGGTCCAAAGTGTCGACAATCATGCCGGTTGAACCGCTGAGGCACCCCCACCCCTGCCCTCCCCCGCAAGCGGGAGAGGGGGCGCACTTTCGTTGCCGCAACAACTCGATCCATCTCATCTCATCATCCCTCTCACAGCTTCGCCAGATAGGGCTCCAGCTCGGCCAGGCTTTTCAGCGTATTGGCGGGCGCGTAGAGATCGACGTGCGGCAATGCGGCCTTGATGCCGGCGGCTTCGGGCGCATAGCCCTGCCATGCCATCATCGGATTGAGCCAGACGATGCGGCGGCAGCGCTTTGCCAAAGCCGCCATCTCGCGGCCCAGTAAGGCGGCGTCGCCGGTCTCGTAGCCGTCGGACACGATTATCACGCAGGAGCGCGAATGCAGCACGCGCGCGGCGTGCCAGCGATTGAAAGTCTGCAAGGACTCGCCGATTTTGGTGCCGCCGCCGGCGCCCTGCGCCATGATCGACAGACGATCGAGCGCGCGGCCCGCATCCTTTTCCTTCATCGCGTCGGAGACGTAAGCAAGCCGGGTGTGGAACAGGAACGCTTCGGCTTGCCGAAACTCATCCAGCACGCCGTGGATAAATCGCAGGAATACGCCGGTGTACATGCTCATCGAGCCGGAGGCGTCGAGCAGCACCACCAGACGCAGCGGCTTCTCCTTGCGCTGCCGCTTGACCAGGCTGATCGGCACCCCGCCATGGCTGATATTGCCGTGGATGGTCCGGCGCAAATCGAGCCGGTAGCCGCTCCGCCGCGCCAGGTCGCGGCGGGTCAGCCGGGTGCGCATGGTCTTGGCCAGTTGCGCCGCCACCGCATGCGCCTGCTCGATCTGATCGGGGTCCGCCATCTTGCGGAAATCGATTTCCGCAAGATTGTCGGCGCGCGAGGCGCCTTCCATGCGACCCTCGCCGCCGCGCTGCTCCGGCGCTTCGTCGGCCGATGGAATCTGGTCGGTGGCGGCTTCGCGTCCGGCGCGCTCGGACCTGTTGTCCTGCAGGCTCTTCAGCGACGGACTGTTGGCCGCCTTCGCCGCGCCCGTGGTCAGGGATCGCGATCGCACCCGCTTGCCGAGCCAGAACGCGTCGAACAGCCCGTCGAATTTCTCCCAGTCGGATTTTCGCGCCGAGAACAAATGCTTGAACGCGGTGCGCAACAGCGCCGGTTTTTCGGCATAGCCCGCCGCCATCAACACCGCGGCGTCGCGGCCTTCATGCAGGCCGACTGTGAAGGCGTTGTCGCGCAAGGTCCTCAGGAACGCCGCAAGCTTGCCGGCGACGAGGCGGGAGACCTCGTCGATCTCGTCATATCCGGGATCGGGACCGCAGCAGCTCATGCGACCTTCCCCAGCAGGCGTTCGGTGACCTCGCGCGTCACCCGCGACTTGTCCTCGTGGGTCTTGAGCAGGCACATCAGGGTCTCGTGAACCGTCTCGGGGACCTCGAGCAGGTCGCGGACGTCGAGCCCGACCAATGCCGCCGCCCAGTCCAGCGTCTCCGCGACCCCGGGGACCTTGCGCAGCTCCTCTTTCCGGATGTTCTCGACCATGCGCGCGATCTGCAGCGACAGTGACGCGCCGGCGCCCGATATCCGCGCCATGATGATGCGGGCCTCGCGATCGACATCGGGATAATCGACATAGTGATAGAGACAGCGACGGCGCAGAGCGTCGGACAGTTCGCGGGTGCCGTTCGAGGTCAGGACCACATGCGGGATCGTGGTGGCCCGGATCGTGCCGAGTTCGGGGATCGAGACCTGGAAGTCGGACAAGAGTTCGAGCAGGAACGCTTCGAACTCGTCGTCGGCGCGGTCGATCTCGTCGATCAGCAGCACCGGCGGCTTGTCGCGGCGGATCGCGGCCAAGAGCGGCCGTTCCAGCAGGTATTTTTCCGAGAAGATCTGATCCTCGATGGTATCGGCCTGCGCGCCGTGATGGGCCTGGATCGCCAGCAGCTGGCGCTGGTAATTCCATTCATAGAGCGCGGCCGATTGATCGAGCCCCTCGTAACACTGCAGCCGGATCAGCTCGGTCGCGTGCACCGTCGCCAGCGCTTTTGCCACCTCGGTCTTGCCGACGCCCGCTTCGCCTTCCAGCAGCAGCGGGCGCCGGAGCAACTGCATCAGCGAGATCGCGGTCGCAAGTTCGCCGTCGGCGATATAACCGCAAGCCGCCAACGCCTGCGCGATCTCCTCGCGATTGTTCATTGGTACTGCCTACCCGTCATTGCGAGGAGCGAAGCGACGAAGCAATCCATTCTTTCTTTCCTTTGAGGCATGGATTGCTTCGCTGCGCTCGCAATGACGGCGGGGTGTGCAAAGCGCTCCTCACCATGAGGTGCGTCCTCTCCCCTCCCCCCGCGAAGCGGTGGGGAGGGGTCGGGGGTGGGGGGTCTATCGGCTGGGACCGATGCTTCGGCGCATGCCGCGCCACCCCCCACCCCCGACCCCTCCCCGCCACGCGCGATGCGCGTGGAGGGAGGGGAGAAAAGGACCTCGTCCATTTCGTCATTGCGAGCGAAGCAATCCAGCTTTGCTGCGACGAAGGAAGCTGGATTGCTTCGTCGCTTCGCTCCTCGCAATGACGCATCGCTACGCGAACACTCCCAAATTCTTCGCCGCACGCCAGTTGCGCCAGTAGTCGTGCGGCATTTGGATGTGGGTGCTCCCCAGGAACGAGAAGGCGTCGTTGACGGCGTTGGAGAACGCAGGCACGCCGCCGACATTCGGGCTCTCGCCGACGCCCTTGGCGCCGATCGGGTGGTGCGGCGACGGCGTCACCGTGAAGTCGGTCTCCCAGTGCGGCGTCTCGACGGCGGTGGGCATGAAGAAATCCATGAACGAACCGGTCACCACATTGCCGGCGTCGTCGTAGCGGATCTCCTGGCCCATCGCGATCGCGAACGCTTCGGTCAGGCCGCCATGGACCTGGCCCTCGATGATCATCGGGTTGATGCGGGTGCCGCAATCGTCGAGCGCGTAGAACCGCCTGATCCTGGAGACCCCGGTATCGACGTCGATGTCCATCACGCAGATATAGGCGCCGAACGGATAGGTCATGTTGGGCGGATCGTAATAGCTCACCGCCTCCAGCCCCGGCTCCATGCCCGGCGGCACCGAATTGTAGGCCGCCCAGCAGATGTCCTTCATCGACATGGATTTCTCCGGCAGGCCCTTGACGCGGAAACCGTCGATATCCCATTCGAGATCGCCTTCGTGCACTTCAAGCTTGTAGGCGGCGATCATCTGCGCCTTGGCCTTGATCTTGCGCGCGGCCATGGCGATCGCGGCGCCCGCCACCGGCGTCGAACGCGACCCGTAGGTGCCGAGCCCGTAGGGCGCGGTATCGGTATTGCCCTCCTCGACCATGATGTCGTCGGCGGGAATGCCGATCTCGGTGGCGATGATCTGCGCCCAGGTGGTCTCGTGACCCTGGCCGGTGCTTTTCGTGCCCACCCGGGCAATGCCGGCGCCGGTCGGATGCAGGCGGATTTCGCAGGAATCGAACATCGCGATGCCCAGGATGTCGCAATTCTTCGACGGCCCGGCGCCCACGATCTCGGTGAAGAAGGACACGCCGAGGCCCATGATCTCGCGGGTCTCGCCGCGCTTGAACGCTTCGCGCTGCGCCGCCTGCTCCTTGCGCAGGCCGGCATAGTCGACCGTCTCCATCATCTTGCGCATCGCGGTGTGGTAGTCACCGGAATCGTATTCCCAGCCGAGCGCCGAGTGATATGGGAATTGCTCCGGCCTGATAAAATTCTTCAGCCGCAACTCGGCCGGGTCCATGCCGAGTTTCTGGGCGAGGATGTCCATGCCGCGCTCGATGCAGTAGGCCGCCTCCGTCACCCGGAACGAGCAGCGATAGGCGACGCCGCCCGGCGCCTTGTTGGTGTAGATGCCGTCGACCGACAGATGTGCGACCGGGAAGTCATAGGAGCCGGTGACAATGTTGAAGAACCCGGCCGGCCATTTCGACGGATCGGCGCAGGCGTCGAACGCGCCATGATCGGCCAGCACATGGACGCGCAAGCCGGTGACCTTGCCCTCTTTGGTCGAGGCGATCTCGGTCGTCATGTGGTAGTCGCGCGCAAAGGACGTCGCGGTGAGGTTCTCGATGCGATCCTCGACCCATTTGACCGGCTTGCCGGTGACGATCGAAGCCACCGCGGCGCAGATATAACCGGGATAGGCGCCGACCTTGTTGCCAAAACCGCCGCCGACATCGGGCGAGATCACATGGATCTTGTGTTCCGGGATCTTGGCGATCAGCGCCACCACGGTGCGGATCACATGCGGCGCCTGGAAGGTACCCCAGATCGTCAACTCGCCCTTGATCTTGTCGAATGAACACACGCACTGGCAGGTTTCCAGCGGCGACGGATGGGTGCGGTGATAGGAGATTATCTCCTTGATCGTCACGTCCGCCTTCCTGAACGCGGCGTCGGTGAGATCCTTGTCGCCAACGGTCCACTCGAAGATGTGGTTGTGATGCTTGCGCGGGCCGTGCGCGCCCGTGGTCTTGCCGGCGAGATCCTCGCGCAGCACCGGGGCGTCGGCGTCCATCGCCTTGAACGGATCGATCACCACCGGCAGGGGCTCGTATTCGACCACGACCTTGTTGATGCCGTCATCGGCGGCGTAGCGGTCGGTGGCGACGACGAAGGCGACTTCCTGGTTCTGGAACAGCACCTTGCCGTCGGCCAGCACCATCTGCACGTCGCCGGCCAGGGTCGGCATCCAGGCGAGGTTGACGGTTTTCAGCGTCTCTGCGGTGATGACCGCGAGCACGCCCGGCACCTTCAGCGCCTCTTCCGAATTGATCGACTTGACGCGCGCATGGGCATGCGGCGAGCGGACGAAATCGCCGTGCAGCATGCCCGGCAGTTTCAGATCGTCGACATAATTGCCCTTGCCCTGGGTGAAGCGGGCGTCCTCGACGCGCTTGCGTTTGCAGCCCATGCCTTCGAGCTTGGCTTCGCGTTGTTCCCGCGTGGGAGTCATGTCGTTCATTCCGCGGCCTCCTTGAATTCGACGCCATTGATCTTGTCGGCAGCGTACTGGATCGCCCTGACGATGTTCTGGTAGCCGGTGCAGCGGCAGATATTGCCTGAGATGCCCATCCGGATTTCTTCCTCCGACGGCGAAGGATTCTCCTTCAATAGCCGTTGCGCGCGCAAAATCATGCCGGGGGTGCAGAAGCCGCATTGCAGCCCGTGCATCGTCCGGAAACCTTCCTGCAACGCCGACAGCGAACCGTCGGCGTTGGCGACGCCCTCGATGGTGGTGATCTCGGAACCCTCTGCCTGCACCGCGAACAAGGTGCAGCTTTTCACCGACATGCCGTCGAGGTCGACGGTGCAGGCGCCGCAATGGGTGGTCTCGCAGCCGATATGGGTGCCGGTGAGCGACAGGTTCTCGCGGATGAAATGCACCAGCAGCGTGCGCGGTTCGACGAGGCCTTCGACCTCGGCGCCGTTCACCTTCATGGTCACATGGGTCTTTGCCATTTTTATTCCTCCCTCAACAATCGATTCAAATGTCGGCCTTCATCCTGAGGAGCGGCCTCTTGGCCGCGTCTCGAAGGATGGCGCCGGGTGACGACAGCGCCAGCCGCCATCCTTCGAGACGCGCGCGCGAAGGGCGCGCGCTCCTCAGGATGAGGTCTGGAGCCGTTGCCGACATGCAATCGTCCTTTTAGCTGGCGCGCGCAGCGGCGCGGGTCAGCGCCCGCGTCACCATGATGCCGCCGACATGCTTGCGGTATTCCACCGGCCCGCGCGCGTCCGCGGCCGGCGACATGATTGCTACTGCCGCCGCCGCGGCCTTTTTCAGTGTGGCCTCGTC
Source organism: Bradyrhizobium erythrophlei (assembly GCF_900129425.1). Classification (NCBI taxonomy): domain Bacteria; kingdom Pseudomonadati; phylum Pseudomonadota; class Alphaproteobacteria; order Hyphomicrobiales; family Nitrobacteraceae; genus Bradyrhizobium; species Bradyrhizobium erythrophlei. The sequence goes on from NZ_LT670817.1 coordinate 6,798,779, forward strand.
GAGGCTGGTGCCGATGACGGCCTTGGCCGCATCCGTGGCCAGCAGCGGCGTTTCATGCAGGTTGGTGAGGCCGATCGCGCAACCGGCGACCTTGCCGCCTGACATCGTCAGCACGACGGCGGCCGCGGCGGTGGCGTAGTCGCCGATCTTGCGTTTCAATTTTTCATAGGCGTAACCGTGACCGGCCGCCGGCGCGGGAATGGAAATCGAGGTCAGGATCTCGCCGGGCTCGAGGGCCGTGAAATAGGCGCCCTGATAGAATTCGGAAGCCGCGATATCACGCGCGCCTGATGTCCCTTCGAGCCGATAGCTCGCGCCCAGCGTCATCATCAGCGCCGGCATGTCGTTGCCGGGATCGCCATTGGCGACATTGCCGCCGATCGTGCCCATGTAGCGCACCTGCGGATCGGCGATCAAAAGCGCGGTCTCGCGCAGGATCGGCAGCGATTTCGCGATCTCGTCCGAGGCGAGCAAATCGTGCTGGGTGGTCATCGCGCCGATCACGATGCGATTGCCGTCGCGGCGGATGCCTTTCAACCCGTCGATCCCGTGCAGATCGACCAGATGCTCCGGGGTGGCGAGCCGCAGCTTCATCATCGGTACCAGGCTGTGGCCGCCGGCCAGCGGGCGGGCTTCGTCGCCCAGGGTCGAGAGCAATTTGACCGCATCGGCCACAGTCGCGGGCCGGTGATAGCTGAATGGACCGGGAATCATCGCTTTCCTCCATTCGTCCGCACTTTTTCGCAGCGCGTAGAACGCGCTCGGTGCGGACGTCGGCGGCAGGCTGTTCCCGGAATTTTTCGCAAGCAAGGCGGCGACAGCATGAGGATCACGGGTGAAGTAAATTCGCACGAGATGCGGCTTCGCCCGCACGAAATGCGTCAGCCTTTGCGACCTAATCGACACAGCCAACCTTCACCTCGCCCCGCTTGCGGGGAGAGGTCGAAATTCTCGCATCGCGAGAATTTCGGGTGAGGGGGACTCACCGCGGGTATTTTCTGCCTGAGAATTTTGCCGAAGCAGCCCCTCACCCGGCGCGGAGCCTGTGCCCGGACGGCGTGAAACGCCGATCCGGGTGCGCCGACCTTTCCCCGCGCAAGCGGGGCGAGGTGAAGAAACTTCGCGCTCCGTGGACCAGGGCACCCAGCCTCACGCGTGATGATTGCGCCGGGCGGCGAGACCGAGCCGGGCCTTGACCTCGGCGATCTTGGCGCGGCTCACGGGCACGCGGTGCGGCGACGGGCCGTCGAGTTCGATCACCGCGCCGTCGCCCTCCTTGCGGACGAAGCTGACATGGGGAATCGCCACGATGTGGCTGCGGTGCACCCGGACGAACAGTCCGGGATCGAGCTGGGCTTCGGCCTCCGAGATCGACCACGGGCACAGCCGCTCGCGGGTGCCGTCGTGGACCCTGGTATAATGGGCATCGGCCCGGACGCTCCGCACGTCAGCCGAGTCGATGAAATGGGTGCCGTCGGCACCCTCGACCGGCAGCCGGGGCGCCGGCGCCGGACGGGGCGGCTGGCCGAGGCCGCCGAGCGGCGCCGATATCGTCCGCTGAAATGACGCGGCGGCCGGCCCCGGTTCGGGAGCCGAAACCGGCGCGGCGGCGGCCTGCGTCACCAGATCGACTGTGATCGCGGGCCCGCTCGCCGCCCGCCGGCGTGGATCCGGCACCAGCGACAACAGGAAGCCGGCCGCGATCACGAAGCAGAGCACCGCCACCACCACCGAGAGGATTTGCTGCGACGCGGCGAGTCCTTCGGCGTGGTGATGTGTCGTCGCCGACAGCGGCACGAAATGCATGCCGTACATCGCGGTGTAGTGCATGCCGGACACCGCGATGCCGAATGCGATCGAGCTTGCGATCAGCCGGATGCCGTCCTGCCGGGCCAGGAACGCGCGCAAGCCGCCATAGGCCGCGACGATCGCAATCAGAATCGACAGCAAAACCATCGGCGTGTCGTGCTCGATGGCGAAATGGCCGGCGAGGCCGTGAATGCCGACATAATGCATGCTGGCGATGCCCGCCCCCAGCAGCACCGCCGAAGAGATCACGCGCCGCTGCGACGGTTCGCCGATGCTCAGGAAAAACAGGGAAACGCCGACCACCAGCGCGCAGATCAGGAACGACACGATGGTGGGAAGAATGAGATAGACGGTATCGGCCGGGATCGGCGCCGCCTGCATGCCGACGAAATGCATGGTCCAGATGCCGACGGCGAGGAACGCCGCGGCGCCGGACAGCAGCACGCGATGGCTCGCGTCCGGCGCGCCGCGGATGCGGGCCGCGAGGCCGAAACCGGTGTAACCACCCAGGATCGCGATCACCACCGAGAACGCGACGAGATAGGGATCGTGTCCTTCGAACATGATCGTCTCGGCCGCCCGTCTCCACGGGCGCGCCTCCTCCCGCCGCCGAGTGTACAGGCGCGTCGGCGGAAATGACAATCGAGCGAACCAATTCCTCTTCGCACGCTTGCGGGAAGAGGGTTGGGGAAGGTGGGATCTCTCTACTCAACCCAATTGTCGGTCGACATCTTAGACCGGCATGATCCCCGACAGTTCGGGCATGCGGAGGCACCCCCACCCCGGCCCTCCCCCGCAAGCGGGAGAGGGGGAAGGCCGTCGGTTGCTTCGCGTGCGGAGTCTTCTTACCTCTCCCGCTTGCGGGGGAGGTCGGCGCGCTCGAAGAGCGCGACGGGTGGGGGAATTCTCTCCGTCGGCGCCGGTGCTGCTGCCTTCGCCTAGACGATCCCGGCCGCGACCTGGCCGCGCAGCCGTTCCAGACTGAGCAGCGTGTTGGCACAGGCTTCCGCGACCTCGACGCCCTTGGTGGCGAAGTGCTTGCGGAAGAATTCGACATGCGCGGCGGTCTCGTGGAACTGCTGCGGCGTCAGCACCGCTGAAAATACCGGCACCTCGGTGCGCAACTGCACATCCATCAACGCCTTGATCACGGTCTCCGCGATATATTCGTCGTCGACCACAAGCCCCGCCGCGACGATCGCGGTGTAGCGCCTGGTCTTGGCCAGCAGTTGCACGTGCAGCGGAATCTCGAACGCACCCGGCACCTCGAACACGTCGATATGCGCGCGCGCAATATTGCGCGCCTCGATTTCGTCGAGGAATGCGCTGCGGCATTCCTCGATCACCTCGGGATGCCATGCGGATTGCACGAAAGCGACCCGCTGTGGTTTTGTGAAGCGAGGATGTGCGGGGGCCGGCGGACGATCGACAGTTCCGGGAGAGCCTTCCGCTGCGGAAGCGTCTTTTGCATCGGCGGAGTCCTGCAACATCTGATTCATGGCTTTCCTCTTTCAGGACCAGAATCAGGGCATACGGAACGACGCGCCGCTCGGAATGCGGCTGTCGCAACCGTTCTCTTTCATCCGGACTTTAACCGTCGGCTTCGGGATCGCACCGAATCTGCTGACCCTTGCTCGCGGAGGAGCAAGGCGCTCGCGGGCTTGGGTTTCGTCACCCTAACCGCCGGTGGGGAATTTCACCCCGCCCTGAGAACATCGGCCGCCCGGGATGGACGACCTCGGGGAATTATGACGAATGGCGGCCGCCCCAGCAAGCGCCTGGGCATGGCGAATCAGCATGTCCCCATGCCGCCGGGGCGGCTCGAGGCAAAGTCGCGAGTTCGGAAAATTAACGATTGGGGCAAGCCGGGTCGCGCGCGCGGCGCGCGAAACCGGCGCGCCGGACTCGCATCCGGCGAATCCGATTCCGGTTTGTTCTCGTATTAATAATTATGGCGCGCGAAGAGCTGTGGACGAGCCGTGTATGGGCGCGGTTTGCCTGTGGATGGACTCCTGGTGCGGTTGCGCGGATTCCGCAAATCACATCACTTGATCCCGGCAGGCCCCGGGCTAACGGGGATTGCAGTTGGCAGCGACGTGTCATGTCAGCGCGTATCGGCTCGCTGCGTGCGTATCACCATCGTATCTGAATTTTGCAAAGGCAAGGTCGAGACGGCATGTCCCTGCTCGAAGGCATTATCGATTCACGGAACAATCCGCTTGCGGTGGTCGAGGATATCGCCGCCGATAACAACTGGTCGTTCGAACGCTCCGGCGAAGACGAGGTGACGATCGTCTCCAAGGGCGACTGGACCGATTACCAGCTCTCCTTCACCTGGATGACCGAGATCGAGGCGCTGCATCTGGCCTGCGCCTTCGACATGAAAATTCCGACCGCGCGCCGGCCCGAGGTGCAGCGGCTGATCGCCGCGATCAACGAGCAATTGTGGGTCGGGCATTTCGACATCTGGACCCATACCGGCATGATCATGTACCGGCAGGCGCTGGTGCTGCCGGGCGGCCTCACCGCGTCGACCGCGCAGTGCGAAAGCATGCTGGTCGGCGCCATCCACGCCTGCGAACGTTATTACCCGGCGTTCCAGTTCGTGGTCTGGGCCGGCAAGAGCGCCGCCGAAGCCATGAGTGCGGCGATGTTCGACACCGAGGGCGAGGCGTAAGTCCTCACTCGATCGTCATGCGCGGGCTTGACCCGCGCATCCATCGATCTTCAGTTGCGCATCCATCGATCTTCAACAGAGTCCTGTGAAGGCAGAGTCTTTGCGAAGGCAATGGATTGCCGGCTCAAGCCCGGCAATGACAATTTCTCGTCGTCCCGGCGAACGCCGGGACCCATACCGCGTGATGCCGAAGTTCAAGTAAAATGCTTGTGGCCTATCCTGCCTTTCAATAGAAACGCTGGGGCTTATGGGTCCCTGCTCCCGTGCGCAATTGCGCACTAGGCAGGGACGACGAGAGTATTTTGCAGTGGCATCATCGAGCACCACGAACTGCCTACAAGACATCCAAGGCACCATCGTCCTCGCCGGCGCGGGGAAGATGGGCGGTGCGATGCTGACGGGCTGGCTGGCGCAGGGACTCGACGCCAGGCGTGTTGTCGTGATCGAGCCGCAGCCCGCGAGCGAGATCAGCGCGCTCACGGCAAGAGGTATCCGTCTCAATCCGTCGCCGAAGGAAATCGGCGACACCGCGACACTCGTGGTCGCGCTGAAGCCGCAGACATTTCGCGAAGCCGGCGCGACGCTGAAATCCTTCGCCGCACCAACAACGTTGATCGTCTCGATCATGGCGGGCGCGACCATCGCCTCGATCGAAGTGGTCTGCGGCGGCAGCGTGGTGCGCGCGATGCCCAACACGCCGGCGGCGATCGGCCGCGGCATCACCGTGGCGGTGGCGGCGAAAAACGTCAGCGCCGCGCAGCGCGCGATCGCGGATGCGCTGTTGCGCGCCACCGGGTCGGTCGAATGGGTCGATGACGAGAAGTTGATGGACGCGGTGACCGCCGTCTCCGGTTCCGGGCCGGCCTATATCTTTCTGCTGGCCGAGGAACTGGCGCACGCCGGCGTCGAAGCGGGTCTGCCTCCTGACCTCGCCACCAAACTGGCGCGCGAAACCGTCGCCGGTTCCGGCGAATTGCTGCATCGCTCGGAATTGGCCTCCGCGACGCTGCGCCAGAACGTGACCTCGCCCGGCGGCACCACGGCGGCAGCGCTCGAAGTGCTGATGGGGCCGGACGGCATGCAGTCCCTGCTGACGCGCGCGGTCGCCGCCGCGACCCGGCGGTCGAAAGAACTGGCGAAGTAGGTTTTAGGACCCTCGCTCCGCTCCTCATCCTGAGGAGCTTGCGAAGCAAGCGTCTCGAAGGATGGACGCAACGCAGGTGCTCGCAGCCATCCTTCGAGACGCCCGCCTGCGGCGGGCTCCTCAGGATGAGGGCAACGCGAGCGGCTTCGCATTAACCCGCCCGGAGGCGCCTGGCAAAGCTTTCGAGATTGACCAGCCCACGGGCGTGACGGCCCTCGCCGATCCGCCGCGTGTCATCGAAGGCCTCGACCTCGAAACGGATGACGCGGCGTTCGACCGCGATCACCCGCGCGGTGGTCCGCACCCGCGCGCCGACCGGCGTCGCCGCGAGGTGACGGATGTCGACCTCGGTGCCGACGGTGATCCAGCCCGGCTCCAGACAAGCGTTGATGGCATCGCCGGACGCCATCTCCATTTCCAGGATCATCATCGGCGTCGCATAGACCATCGGCATATGCGCGACGAAATGCCCGACGGTGCGCTCGGGCGGCACCACCAGCGTACGCTCCGCACTCATCCCGACCTTGATGACGTCGCGTGCATCCATGGGGGTCCTTCCGTCATTCCGGGGCGGGCGCGCAGCGACCGAACCCGGAATCTCGAGATTCCGGGCTCGCGCTTCGCGCGCCCCGGAATGACAACACCAATTTGACGATTGCGAAGCTACTTCTTCGCCGCGGCGGCGCGCTCCACGAAGGTCTTGCCGCCCTTCATCTTGTGAGCCAGCGGCGCCTCGTTGATCTGGATCACGACCGCATCGGCCTCGACGCCGAGGTTCTTCACCAGCGCCTGCGTGATATCGCGCATCATGCCGGCCTTCTGGTCATCGGTGCGGCCGGCGGCCATGCTGATGGTAATCTCTGGCATTGTGGTCTCTCCCTTTTCTTTTGCAGCTTGCTACAGACCCAGTCCTCATCCTGAGGAGCGGCCCGAAGGGCCGCGTCTCGAAGGATGGCTATTGTCTCCATGGTTCGAGACGGCGCAAGGGCGCCTCCGCACCATGAGGCCTAATTCCACTTCACTCCGTGTCTATCGAGAATCTTCCGTACTTCATCGACCAGCGAAGCCTCGGGCACTTTCGTTTGGGCCTCGCCCTGCTTCTGCAGATATTCTTCGCGGTCCTTTTCGAGTTTCGCCAGTTCGGCGCCGAGGATCAAATCCTTCAACAGAATCTGCGGGCCAGCGGGATCGTCCTTCTCGTCCGAGCCCTGAATGATCACGCAAGGCGAATGGCGCCGGTCGGCATATTTGAGCTGGTTGCCCATGTTCTTGGGATTGCCGAGATAAAGCTCGGCGCGGACACCGGCGTTGCGCAACGCCGCGACCATGTTCTGATAGTCGGCGACGCGGTCGCGGTCGAACACGGTGACGACGACGGGGCCGAAGGCGACGGCTTGCGGCTTATCCTTGTTCAAATGTTCGAGAGCCGCCTGCAGCCGCGACACGCCGATCGAAAACCCGGTGGCCGGCACCGGCTCGCCGCGAAAGCGCGACACAAGCCCGTCGTAACGCCCGCCGCCGCCGACCGAGCCGAAGCGGACCGGACGGCCCTTTTCGTCTTTGGTTTCGAGCGTGAGTTCGACCTCGTAGACCGGGCCAGTGTAATATTCGAGGCCGCGCACAACGGAAGGATCGACGATGATTCGATTTCCATAGCCCGCGGCATCCACCAGACGAGCAATCTCAACCAACTCGTCCAGGCCCTCGATGGCACGCGCGGAATCCTGAAATGTTGTACGGAGCCAATCCGATATCTTGAGAGCGATACCGTATTCGCTCTCCTTCCTGTCCGGATCGTCGACAAGCCTTTTCAATACGTCTTGACTGCCCGCGTATGCAAAAGTCGGAGATTGCACATTTGTCCGCGCATTCATGAAGGCTTCGATCTTCGAGATCTGAGATTCTTCTAGTCCTGCTCCTTTGGTAAAATCTCCGCTTTCATCTTTGCGGCCTTCACCAAGTAACTCGTCCACCCCGCGCTCACCCAACCGATCCAGTTTATCGATCGCCCGGAGCACCGTCAGCCGTCGTCCCGCATTCTCCTCACCGCCAAGCCCGATGCTCTCCATCACCCCATCGAGCACCTTGCGGTTGTTCACCTTCACCACATAGCTGCCGCGCGGGATGCCCAGCGCTTCCATCGTATCCGCCGCCATCATGCACATCTCGGCATCGGCTGCGGGCGAAGCTGAGCCCACCGTATCGGCGTCGAACTGCATGAACTGCCTGAAGCGTCCCGGGCCCGGCTTCTCGTTGCGATAGACGTAGCCGGCGCGGTAGCTGCGGTACGGCTTCGGCAGTGAATCGAAATTTTCCGCGACGTAGCGCGCCAGCGGCGCGGTCAGATCGTAGCGCAGGCTGATCCACTGCTCGTCATCGTCCTGGAAGGAGAACACGCCCTCGTTGGGCCGGTCCTGGTCGGGCAGGAATTTGCCGAGCGCGTCGGTGAATTCCATCGCCGGGGTTTCCACCGGCTCAAACCCGTAGCGCTCATAGACCTCGCGGATTTTCTCGACCATCGCCCGGGTCGCGGCGATCTCGGCCGGCCCGCGATCGGCCAGCCCGCGCGGCAGGCGGGCGCGGAGTTTTTGGGCTTTTTTGGATTTTTCGGCCATGGGGCGCGTTGGTACCAGCGCAGGCGCGACGCGGCAACCGTGCTTGCGGCTGGACATTCCCTGGATGCTGCGCAGCACGCCGCGCTTGCGGCGTGGTGCGCTGCTGATTCGGGGTCCATTGGCGGCCGGAGCGGTTTTGGGTCCCGGCTCTGCGGGGCAGCGCGAAGAGCGCTGCACCGCGTCCGGGACACGAGAATCATCCCTACGCGATCTTGCGCACCCAGCCCTCGGCGTCCGCGACGTCGCCGCGCTGGATGCCGACGAGCTTCGCCTTCAGCGCGGCGGTGATCGGGCCGCCATCGCCGTCGCCGATCACGATATCGCCATTGGCGCTCTTGATCCGGCCGATCGCCGAGACCACCGCGGCGGTGCCGCAGGCGAAGGCTTCGCGCAGCTTGCCGCTCGCGGCGTCGGCGCGCCATTGCTCGATGCTGTAGCGCGCTTCGCGGACCGTGCGGCCTTCGCCGCGGGCGAGCGTGATGATCGAATCCCGGGTGATGCCCGGCAGGATCGTGCCGCTCAGCGGCGGCGTGGTCAGGGAGCCGTCGTCGAAGACGAAGAAGACGTTCATGCCGCCGAGTTCCTCGATCCAGCGATGCTCGGCCGCATCGAGGAACACGACCTGATCGCAGCCGTGTTCGATCGCCTCGGCCTGGGCGAGCAGGCTGGCGGCGTAATTGCCGCCGCATTTGACCGCGCCGGTGCCGCCCTCGGCCGCGCGCGTATAGCGGTCGCTGAGCCACACGGTGACGGCCTTGGCGCCGCCCTTGAAGTAGGCGCCGACGGAGCTGGCGATCAGGACGAAGAGATATTCGTAGGACGGCCGGACGCCGAGAAAAGCCTCGGTCGCGAACATGAAGGGGCGCAGATAGAGACTGCCTTCGTCGCCGGGAATCCAGGCCGAATCGATCTTTACCAGCTCATCGACAGCCTGCAGGAACACCGATTCCGGCAGTTCCGGCATGGCCAGACGCGCGGCAGAGGCCCGAAAGCGGCGCGCATTCTGTTCGGGCCGGAACAAGGCGATGCTGCCGTCGGCACGCGTATAGGCCTTCAGGCCTTCGAAAATTTCCTGGCCGTAGTGCAGCACGGCGGCGGCGGGGTCGAGAGAGATCGGTTCCCGGGCGCGCACCTGGGCGTCGTGCCAGCCGCGATCCTTGGTCCAGCGGATGGTCACCATGTGATCGGTGAAGACGCGCCCGAAGCCGGGATCCTTGAGCAGGTCCGCCCGGGCGTCGGCGCCAACGGGTTTTGATGTCGGGCTGCAGGAAAAGGCGATCTTCTGGTGGGCGTTCATCGGGGCAGGTCCCTGACTGTCGTCGTTGCGGCTAAGTCCGTTAAGCGTAGGACATGCTTTTGTGGAAGGCGGAAGTCCAGTATGTTTGCCGAACTGCCGCTCGACAATCTCAAGGGTAGACAAATTCGCGGCCGTCGCCGCCTTCTGGGCTTCTCAGGCCGCCGTCACCGCAGGCGATACGACCTATTGTTTCGCTGCGGCTGATGGTTTTGTAACATTGAACCCAAGATACGTCAATATGGCTGACATAATTTTCTCACGACCTTCGCCGGATACCGATTCGCGGGCAGCCGAGGCGCGGTCCCACGCCCCCGGGATGGCCGATTTGCGCTGGGATATCATCGAACTTTTGTTTTTCGCCTACCGGGATTTCGTCGGCGATGCCGATCATGAGCTGGAGGTTTTCGGATTCGGGCGGGCACATCACCGGGTGCTGCATTTCGTCCACCGCTATCCTGGCCTGAAGGTGGCCGACCTGCTGGACGTGCTGCGCATCACCAAGCAGTCGCTGGGACGGGTTCTCAAGCAATTGCTCGATGAAGGGTATATCGTGCAGAAGACCGGCAATAACGACCGGCGTCAGCGCCTGCTTTTCGCTACCGCCAAGGGCGAGGCGCTGGTTGCAAAGCTGGCCGGATTGCAGACCGATCGGATCAGCCGCGCGCTGCGGGACATCGCCCCGCCCGGCGCGGATACGGTCCGCCAGTTCCTGCGCGCCATGATTGATCAGGACGATCCCGACAAGGTGCTGGAAACGATCCTCAGGCCCGGCAACGCAACGGCAAAGGCAAAGGAGTAAACGTGCCCCTGGCTGCACCCGCGCGAACGCCGCCGCAACCGGCCGACGACGCCCCGCATCTGCTGCTGGTCGACGACGACCGCCGCATCCGCGATCTCCTGTCGCGCTTTCTCTGTAGCGAAGGCTACCGCGTCACCACCGCGATGAGCGCCAGCGACGCCCGCGCCAAGCTGCTCGGCCTGCACTTCGATCTCTTGATTCTCGACGTCATGATGCCCGGCGAAACCGGGTTCGATCTCGCCCGCTTCATCCGCGCCTCATCGTCGGTTCCGATCATCATGCTGACGGCGCGCCATGAAGCGGAAAGCCGGATCGAAGGCCTGCAGATCGGCGCCGACGATTATGTCGCCAAGCCGTTCGAACCGCGCGAACTGGTGCTGCGCATCGGCAATATCCTCAAGCGCTCCGCGCCGCCGCCGGTGGAGACGCTGGAGCAGGTCGCGTTCGGGCCTTACGTCTATCATCTGGAGCGGGGCGAACTGCGTCAGGGCGAAGAGGTGATCCACCTCACCGACCGCGAGCGCGAGATGCTGCGGATTCTCGCGCTGACGCGGGGCGACACCGTGCCGCGCAGTGCGCTGACCGGCAACGGCACCGTCAACGAGCGCGCCGTGGACGTGCAGATCAACCGTCTCAGGCGCAAGATCGAGCGCGATCCCGCCAATCCGCTGTTCCTGCAGGCGGTACGCGGCATCGGCTATCGCCTGGTCGCCTCCCCGTGAGCCATTCCGAGTGAACCCTGTCCGATGAGCACGCTCGACACCGGCCTCACGCTGATCCGCACCGCGTCGCGGCGCGTCTCCGCGGCCAATGGCTGGATGGGCAATGCGTTCAAGAGCTGGATGCCGACGGGGCTCTATGCCCGCGCGCTGCTGATCATGATCGTGCCGATGGTGATCCTGCAGTCGGTGGTGGCGTTCGTGTTCATGGAGCGGCACTGGAACACGGTGACGCGGCATTTGTCCGCCGCGGTCGTGCAGGACGTCGCCGCCCTGATGGATGTCTACAGGGGTTATCCGCAGGACAAGGACCGCGCGCAGCTGCGCGGCATCGGACAGCGGATGGGGCTGGTGGTGGATTTCCTGCCCGTCGGCGACATGCCGCCGCCCGGGCCAAAGCCGTTTTTCTCGTTGCTCGACCAGACCCTGTCGGTGGAGCTTGGCCGGCAGATCGGCAAACCGTTCTGGATCGATACCGTGGGCCGCTCCAGCCTGGTGGAAATCCGCATCCAGCTCGACGACGCCGTGATGCGGGTGTTCGCCCAGCGCAGCGCGGCCTATGCGTCGAATTCGGAGATCTTCCTGTTCTGGATGGTCGGCACCTCCTCGATCCTGCTGATCGTTGCGGTGCTGTTCCTTCGCAACCAGATCAAGCCGATCCTGCGGCTCGCCGATGCCGCCGAAAGCTTCGGCAAGGGCCGCGAGGCGCCGAACTTCCGCCCCCGCGGCGCGCGCGAAGTGCGCCGCGCCGCCGGGGCCTTCCTCGAGATGAAATCGCGCATCGAGCGCTCGATCGAGCAGCGCACCGCGATGCTGGCGGGGGTGTCGCACGATCTGCGCACCATCCTGACCCGCTTCAAGCTGGAGCTGGCGCTGATCGGCGACAGTCCCGAGGTCGACGGCATGCGCCGGGATGTCGACGAGATGTCGGGCATGCTGGAGGATTATCTGGCTTTCGCGCGCGGCGACAGCGGCGAGCAGGCGCAGCCGACCGACATGGCGCTGGCGCTGGAGGAGCTGCGCAGCGACGCCGAACGCAACGGCCATGCAGCGACGGTGGCGTTCCACGGACTGCCTGTTGTGACGGTGAAGCCGGCTTCGTTCAAGCGCTGCCTTGCCAACCTCGTCTCCAACGCCGCGCGCCACGCCAATGCGATCTCGATCACCGGCCACCGCGATCACCGTTATCTGACCGTGACGATCGACGACGACGGGCCGGGGATTCCCCACTCGATGCGCGAGGAAGTGTTCAAGCCGTTCCTGCGGCTCGACGATGCCCGCAACCAGGACGAAGGCGGCACCGGGCTTGGGCTCGCGATTGCGCGTGACATCGCCCGCTCGCATGGCGGCGACATCATGCTCGGCGACAGCCCGATGGGCGGCCTTCGCGCCACGGTACGGATCCCGGTCTGACGGGGATCCGCAGCGCCAGAGAGATGGGACGGGCCGGGTCTAGTAACGCGTGCGCAGCGGCCGTTGTTCGGCACCGTACGGCACCCAGCGGCAGGCAAAGGAAAGGTAGCCGCCGTACTGCGGGTCGACGGCGAGGAACTTCACCACCTTGCCGTAACGCGCACAATGATCGACCGCAAGCTGGCGGGCATCCGCCTGCTGGGCCACCGAATAGGCAATAATGCCGCCGGTATCGTTGCCCTTGAACGCTGGCACGGTATCGGCCCGCGCCGGCGCGCACGCCAGTATCCCGCACACGGCGACCAAGCTCGCCGCCCCAATCATTCGCATCGCAGACTCCATTTGGCTCGGGCGCACCATAATGCGCATCCGCCGGCATTAAAAGAACGCTCACGGTCCGGCGCGGAGTTATCGGCAAGGTGTTGCCGCGCTGCACTTGACCTCGTGCGGGCTTCGCGGCACCGTCTGGCCTCGGATCATCAGGCGGATTCCCATGCGCGACCTCTTCACCTCCTCGAAAAGACTCGGTCTTGGCGCCGCGCTCGGCGTGGTGTTGGGGCTGTTTGCCTTTGGTCAGGCGGCCGAGGCCGCCAATCCGCTGGAGCTGAATTTCGGACTGTTCGGCCCCCAATATGACGGGCGGGTCAAGCCGTGCGAGGCCGCCCTCGGCACCATTACCTCCCAGTTCCAGGAAAAAGAGAGCACCTTCTGGAATTCCGCGCTGCAGATCACCGCCTATGGCCGGATCACCGAAACCGCGTTCCGGCCCTGGCAGTCCGACAACATTCCGCGCCGCTATTGCAGCGCCGACGTCATGATGAGCGACGGCAAGCAGCGCACCGTGCACTACTCGATCATCGAGGATGGCGGCTTTGCCGGCATCGGCCAGGGCGTCGAATGGTGCGTGACCGGGCTCGATCGCAACTGGGCCTACAATCCGAACTGCCGGTCCGCCCGGCCCTGATTTCCAGGCTCTTTTCCCGACCTTGAACTTGACGAATTTGGGCTCCGAAGCCTTTTTCTTCTGTTTTTGTTCTTGAAATGTTCCCGCCGCCTGCTAGGCTTCCTGGCAATTATGGAGGGGACGTCGGCATGTTTCATTTTCGATCGGTTTGGATTGCGCGGTTTTTGATCTCGCTGGGCCTGTTCGCCGCCGCGGCGCTAACCGGCATCGCTGGAACGGCGTCGGCGCAGGATCGCCGGCAGAATGCGCCCGGCGATTTCGACTATTATGTGCTGTCGCTGTCGTGGTCGCCTTCCTTTTGCGAGGAGGCGTCGGAGCGCGGCAATGGCCGACGTTCGCAGGCCCAGTGCGGCGAGCGGCCGTTTTCCTTTGTGGTCCACGGCCTGTGGCCGCAATATGAGCACGGCTTTCCCGAATATTGCCAGCGGCCGCCGCCGCGGCTCGATCGCAATATCATGTCCTCGATGCTCGACCTGATGCCGGCGCCGGGACTGATCTTCAACGAATGGGACAAGCACGGCACCTGTTCGGGCATGGGCCCGCGGGCCTATTTCGAGACCATCCGGAAAGCGCGCGCCGCGGTGAAAATTCCGCCGGAATACCTCGAATTGTCGGAGCCGAAGACCGTCCCGCCGGCCGAGATCGAGGACGCCTTCATTAAGGCCAATCCCGGCCTGAGCGCTTCCGCGATCGCGGTGACCTGCGACCGGACGCGGCTCAGCGAAGTGCGGATCTGCATGAGCAAGGATCTCCAGTTCCAGCCCTGCGACGAGATCGACCGCCGCGCCTGCCGCCGCGACCAAGTGGTGATGCCGCCGATGCGGGGTGGCTGATTTCCCTCCATCGTCATGCCCGGCCCTGTGCCGGGCATCCACGTTTTCCTTCACCTTGTTCGCTAAAGGCGTGGATGGCCGGGACAAGCCCCGCCATGACGGCTAGAAGACGCAACATGTCTTCTCCAAACGGCCATAAGCTTTCCTGATGAACTACCGTCACGCCTTTCACGCCGGCGGCTTTGCCGACGTCATCAAGCACATCGTGCTGGTGCGAATCCTCAGTCATCTGCAGGACAAGCCGGCGGCGTTCCGCGTCATCGACACCCATGCCGGCGCCGGGGTCTACGATCTCGCCGGCGATGAAGCCCGCCGCGGCGGCGAATGGCTCACCGGGATCGCACGGGTGATGCAGGCGCGATTTTCGGAAACCACGTTACCGCTGCTTGCACCCTATCTCGACATCGTCAGGGCCTTCAATTCCCCACGCGAATTAAACGCCTATCCCGGATCGCCGCTGATCGCGCGCGCGCTGTTGCGGCCACAGGATCGCCTCACCGCGTGCGAAATCGAGCCGAAGGCGCGCAAGCGCCTGATCGACGCGCTGCGCCGCGACACCCAGGCCCGCGTGGTCGACCTCGACGGCTGGATGGCGTTGCCGGCTTTCGTGCCGCCGAACGAGCGCCGCGGCCTGGTTCTGATCGACCCGCCCTTCGAGGCGAAGGACGAGTTCGAACGAATGGCCGCTGGTTTTGAGGAAGCTTTCACGAAATGGCCGACCGGCAGCTATTTGCTCTGGTATCCGGTGAAAAGCCGCCGTGCCACCGACAGCCTGGCCCGCCACGTCGCCGAACTGGTGGGCGCCGGCGCGCCCCCCGGAAAATGCCTGCGTCTGGAATTCAGCGTCGCGCCGCAGGCCGCCGGCGAGGCCCTCGCCTCGGCGGGTCTGCTGATCGTCAATCCACCGTGGACGCTGATGGGCGAACTCCGGGCCATCCTGCCCGAACTGGAAAAGCCGCTCGGCCAGGGCGGCGCTGGCCGGTTCAGGCTGGAGACGCCCAAACCTTGACTGCGCAAAGTCACGACTGCGCGAACTTCAGCCGCCCAAACCCTGGCGACCCGAGTTGCCGCGAAAAGTCTGATTTGAGCGGTAGGCAATTTGCAAAGAACCGTATTATGCTCACCTCCATTAAGACCGGCTTTACGTTCCGCTTCCGCGAATGGTTGCGGCGGAGTGACAAGGCCCTCAAATATTTTAAATGGCGGATCGATATTGCGTGATCCGCTCCGATGGCCGAGTTATCCGGCGACGAATTTCCGGTCGGGCCGATACGCTGAAAGCGCGTAGCGGCGGTTCAGTACGGGCAGGAGTTTTCCCGATGGCCATGACTGGGACGGTCAAGTTCTTCAACGGCGAACGAGGCTATGGCTTCATCAAGCCTGATGACGGCGGCCGCGATGTGTTCGTACACATCACCGCGGTGGAGCGGGCGGGTTTGAAGGATCTGATCGAAGGACAACGCATCACATTCGAGGTCGAGCCGGACAAGAAGGGCAAGGGCCCCAAGGCGGTCAATCTCGTGATTTCATCTTAAATGCGCGCATCTTAAAAAATTAAATGCGCGCGTCCTAAAAAAATCCCGGCCGCGAAGCGGCCGGGAGGTTGCGATAGGACGTTTTCTTATTGCTATCAGAAGTGATAGTTCACGCCGGCGCGCAGCGTTCCGAACCGATAACCGTTCGGCACGCCGGTGATAGTGAAGTTGCTGTCGGCGAGATCGACGTAAAGAAATTCGATCTTGGCGCTCCAGTTCGGGGCGAAACCGAATTCGGCGCCAAAGCCCGCGGTCCAGCCCGCATCGGTATGGGTTTCCGACAGGCCGAAGGTCTCGCCGCGCAATTCGCCGAATGCCAGACCGGCGGTGCCATAGAACAGGATGTTGTTGATGGCATAGCCGGCGCGGCCGCGCACCGTGCCGAACCACGGGTTGGAGAATTTCCACGGCGCAAAGGTATCGTCGGCGCCGGTCGCCTGGATGTCGCCTTCAACGCCGAACACCCAAGGGCCCTGTTGCCAGTTGTAGCCGGCCTGGACACCGCCCTCGAAACCCGATGGCTTGGTCACATTGTTGTCGACCGAACCCCAGGCGTAGCCGAGGTTGCCGCCGAGATAGGGGCCGGCCCAGCTATAGGCGTTGAGCGGCTGATTGACGGTATAGGGCGCGTGCGATCCGTAGGGAAGATCGGCGGCCTGCGCCGACACCGCCCAGACCAAGGCGATCAACGCCACTGCCCGCCAAATGAACCTGCTCATCTTGTCTATTCTCCCGACGCGACTGCCGCTTTCACACATCCCGTGCATGGGAAATGCGAAACGTATGGTTACGGAATTGCACTCTTTTCCGATAAGATTTATCGAGACTTTCAAGTTAAAGGGTTGTTAAGGCCTGCCGCGCGCCGTTTCGCATTCTTAAGAAAGCGTTACCGGAACCGGCCCTGCCGGCGCCGCACGCTGGCGATGCACGAAGCCAGCGCTTAGTTTAGGCCCATGGATCAGGATTCGACCGATAGCCCGAAGGCACCGACCATGCGCCGCGGTTCGGAACCGGCGGCCCCTGGTCCGGAGATGCCGCCGGATCCGGCGCTGGAAGATATCGACCCCGCGACGGCCGCCGCCGAGGAGGAAGACGACGCACTGCTGCCGGAAGCCGCCGAGGAACCCGGTGAGGCGCTGCCGGAAGGCCGGCTGGCGGTCGGCCATGCCGCGATCGAACTCGCGGTGCGCCATGCCCCGACCTCGCCCGGCGTCTATCGCATGCTCAACGCCGCGAACGACGTGCTGTATGTCGGCAAGGCGAAAAATGTCCGCAAGCGGCTTTCCTCCTATGCGCGGGTCAACGCGCCGCAGCCGGCCCGCATCCTGCGCATGATCGCGGCCACCGTGACGGTCGAGATCATATCCACCTCGACCGAAACCGAGGCGCTGCTGCTCGAGGCCAACCTGATCAAGCAGCTGCGCCCGCGCTTCAACGTGCAGCTGCGCGACGACAAGTCGTTCCCCTATATCCTGATCACGGGCGATCACTGGGCGCCGCAGATCCTCAAGCATCGCGGCGCGCAGACGCGGCCCGGCCGGTATTTCGGCCCGTTCGCCTCGGCGGGCGCGGTCAATCGCACCATCACCGCGCTGCAGCGCGCCTTTCTGGTGCGTTCCTGCACCGATGCATTCTTTGAAAGCCGCACCCGGCCCTGCCTGCTCTATCAAATCCGGCGCTGTTCGGGACCGTGCACCAGCGAGATTGATTTTCCCGGCTATACCGAGCTGGTGCGCGAGGCGACGGATTTCCTCTCCGGCCGCAGCCGGTTGGTGAAGCAGGAGCTTGCCGGCGAAATGGAAAAGGCCGCCGCCGAACTGGAGTTTGAAACGGCAGCGCTTTACCGCGACCGTCTCGCGGCGCTGTCCGCGATCCAGTCGCAGCAGGGCATCAACCCGCGCACCGTGGAAGAAGCCGACGTGTTCGCCATCCATCAGGAGGGCGGATATTCCTGTGTCGAGGTGTTCTTCTTCCGCACCGGCCAGAACTGGGGCAACCGCGCCTATTTTCCGCGTGCGGAGAAATCCTTTACTCCGGAAGAGGTGCTGGCCTCGTTCCTCGCCCAGTTCTACGACGACAAACCACCCCCGAAACTCATCCTGCTGTCGCACGGAATCGAGGAGAGCGAGCTTTTGGCTGATGCGCTCTCCATCAAGGCCGGTTTCAAGGTGGAAGTCTCCACGCCCCGCCGCGGCGAGAAGAAGGAACTGATCGCGCACGCGCTGACCAATGCGCGCGAGGCGCTCGGCCGAAAGCTCGCCGATACCGCGACCCAGGGCCGGCTGCTGCAGGGACTGGTCACCGCGCTGGGGCTGCCGCATGCGCCGAAGCGGATCGAGGTCTACGACAACAGCCACATCCAGGGCACCAACGCGGTCGGCGCCATGATCGTGGCAGGGCCCGACGGTTTTATCAAAAACCAGTATCGCAAGTTCAACATCAGGTCCGAGGGCCTGACGCCGGGCGACGATTACGCGATGATGCGCGAGGTGCTGCAGCGGCGCTTCAAGCGGCTGTTGACGCCGCCGGCCGAAGGCGATGCCGCCAAGGCCAAAGCCGACGATGATTCGTTTCCGCAATGGCCCGACCTCGTCATCATCGATGGCGGCCGCGGCCAGCTCAACGCGGTCAGGGAGATTTTCGACGGGATGGGGCTGACCCAGGTGTCGCTGCTGGCGGTCGCCAAGGGGCCGGACCGCGACGCCGGCCGCGAAACCCTGTTCATGCCGGACCGCGAGGCCCTCAAGCTGGAGCCGCGCGATCCGGTGCTGTATTTCATCCAGCGGTTGCGCGACGAGGCGCATCGCTTCGTGATCGGCTCGCACCGCAAGCTGCGCAAAAAGGACATCCGCGAGGCTGGGTTGCAGGAAATTCCCGGGATCGGCCCGTCACGCAAACGTGCTTTGCTGCATCATTTCGGAACGTTGAAGGAGATCGAAAGGGCCTCGATCGCCGATCTCGGCAAGGTTCCCGGCGTCAGCGCCGAAAGCGCCCGCAAGATTTTCGAGTTTTTCCACGCGCAGCCGGGCTAGAAGTGGGTTTCGAGTCAAATTGGCGTCGTCGGCAACGGATCATGTGCGTCCCACGGTTGACCTTCATGCTTGGGCGGTATTGGTAAGGCGGATGAACATCGCAACGACAAGAGGGGCAGCGAAGAGTTCGTTGTCCCTCCCGAATATCCTGACCTACGCGCGAATCGCCGCCATCCCGGTGGTGGTCGGCTGCGTTTTTGCGGAATCCATCATGGATGGACCGCTGTGGCTGCGCTGGGTGGCGCTGGCCGTCTTCATCGCGGCCGGCGTTACGGATTATCTCGATGGCTACTATGCACGAATCTGGGACCAGCATTCGGCCTTCGGCCGCATGCTCGACCCGATCGCCGACAAGCTATTGGTCGCATCCTGCCTGCTGATGCTGGCCGCCGACAACAGTATTCACGGCTGGACGCTATGGGCCGCCATCGTGATCCTGTGCCGCGAAATCCTGGTATCGGGCCTGCGCGAATACCTCGCCGCATTGCGGGTCAGCGTGCCCGTGACCAAGCTGGCGAAGTGGAAGACGACCGTGCAGCTTGTCGCGATCGGCTTCCTAATTGCCGGTGAGGCGGGCGAGCAGATATTGCCCTCGACGACCCTGATCGGGATCGTGCTGTTGTGGTTGTCGGCGATCTTCACGATCTACACTGGCTGGGATTATTTCCGCGCCGGCATTCATCACCTCATCAAGGAGGATGAGGCATGAAGGTCAAGTATTTCGCCTGGGTGCGCGAACGGGTGGGCAAATCAGAGGAGACCGTCGAACCGCCGGCGGCCGTCCGGACCGTCGACGATCTGATGGGATGGCTTTCGGGGCGCGGCGAGGCTTACGCCCACGCCTTCGAGACCCCTCGGGTGATCCGCGCCGCGATCGACCACGCCCATGTCAAATCCGATACGGTGATCGCCGGCGCCCGCGAGATTGCCTTTTTCCCGCCGATGACCGGCGGTTAAGCCGTTGGACAGGCGCGTGATCCGATGACCGCCAATGTGACCATCCGGATTCAGCAAGCCGACTTCGACATTGCGCAGGAAATATCGGCGCTTACCAACGGACGCACCGATATCGGCGCGGTCGTGAGTTTCAGCGGCATTTGCCGGGGCAGCGAGGGCGGCGAGCCGCTCGCGGCGCTGACGCTCGAGCACTATCCCGAAATGGCGGAGGCCGAAATTGCGCGGCACGCCGAGACCGCGATGTCGCGCTGGCCGCTGACAGGGCTGACCGTCATCCATCGCGTCGGCCGCATCACGCCCGGCGAAAATATCGTACTGGTGCTGACGGCGTCGCAGCATCGGCAGGCGGCGTTCCAGGCGGCGGAGTTCCTGATGGATTATCTGAAGGCCAACGCGCCGTTCTGGAAGCGCGAGGAAAGCGCTGCGGGGACCAGTTGGGTCGACGCCCGGCAGCACGACGACGCCGCCGCTGCGCGCTGGACCAAATCCTGATGGCGAAGCGCGCCAGGCCGGCGGCCAAACGCGGCCGCTCCGCATCGAGATTGCCGAAGGTTCCATCGGGCGAATTGCGGACGCTGCTCGATTTCGTCCGCTACGCCGTGAGCCGCTTCGTCGAGGCAAAGCTGGTGTTCGCGCACGGCACCACCGACCCTGTGGCCGAGGCCGCATTCCTGGTTTGCGAAACCCTGCATCTTCATCCCGACCAGTTCGAAACGTTCGCGACCGCGCAGGTCACGGCGCGGGAGGCCAAGGCCATCCTGGAGGTAATTGCGCGCCGCGTCGCCACGCGAAAACCTGCCGCCTACCTAGTCAACAAGATCTACCTGCGCGGCCTGCCCTTCCATGTCGACGAGCGCGTGATCGTGCCGCGCTCCTTCATCGGCGAGTTGCTGGACTCTCACTTTAGCGGCGACAGCGACGAGGAAGGCGCTTCGCTGCTCGGCGATCCCGCATCGGTGGAAAATGTGCTCGACCTTTGCACCGGCTCGGGGTGCCTTGCGATTCTCGCGAGCCGGAGTTTTCCGAATGCGCGTATCGATGCGGTGGACATTTCCAGCGGCGCGCTCGAAGTCGCCGCCCGCAACGTTGCCGAGTATGGCCTCGAAGACAGGGTGAAATTGTATCGGGGCGACCTGTTCGGGCCGATCGGCGGCGAGCGTTACGATCTGATTATTTCCAATCCGCCCTATGTCGACGCGGAAGGGATGGCGGCATTGCCGCGCGAATGCCGGGCCGAGCCGAAGCTCGCCTTCGATGGAGGCGCCGATGGGCTCGACGTCGTCCGTCGCATCCTGGACGAGGCCGCCGGCCACCTGACGCCGCAGGGCGGGCTGTTATGCGAGATCGGCCGTGGCCGCGAATGGCTCGAAGCCGCATTTCCGCAATTGCCGCTGCTGTGGCTCGATACCGAAGATTCCGAGGGCGAGGTATTCTGGATCGGCGTAGCAGATTTGTGAGTTCCCCGCCGCAAGGCCGACGGTCATATGTCCGGTACCGGAAATAGCCGTATCGTCCGGCAAAAACCGTGATAACAACGGCCGATAGCAACCGAACTGGAAGTCCTCTGGGACGATGTGATCGATGGCCGGCCCGACCGTTCCGCAGGAGTTTCTGAAGGCCGAGAATGTCGGCCTGCGGATGCTGCTCGAGCAGGCGAGTATCGATGCCCTGGCGTTGCTGGCACAGGCCGGTATCGACGCCGAGCAACGCGAGACCGCCGACCGGCTGCAAAAGCTCATCCTGGAAGAGCTGCACCACCGCATCAAAAACACGCTGGCGACCGTCAGCGCCATCGCCTCGCAGAGCCTGCGCGCCGCAACCAGCATCGAGCACGGCCAGCATGCGATCGAGAGCCGGCTATTGGCGCTGGGCCGTGCCCACGATCTGTTGCTGCAGGCGCGCTGGTCAAGCGCCGACCTTGCCCACATCGTCCAGGGTGCGACCGAGCCCTATGACGGTGAGGGCGAAGGCAAGTTTTCGATTGGAGGCCCCAACCTCAAGATTGTGTCGGGCGCGGTGATCGCATTGGCGATGACGCTCAACGAACTCTGCACCAACGCCACCAAATTCGGCGCGCTGTCGGTACCCCCCGGACGTATCGAGATCGCCTGGACCATCGATCAAGGAAACCAGCGGCTGCGTCTGACCTGGACCGAAAACGGCGGTCCGGCAGTCCACACGCCGGCCCGGCAAAGTTTCGGGACCCGGCTGATCGAGACACTCGGCAAGCAGTTGCACGGCAAGGTCGAGATGAGCTATGCGCCCACAGGTTTCTTCTACGTCCTCGACGTCCCCTTAAGCTCCCTGAAGCCACCCGATTGAGCTGAAATAAACGTGGCGGAGTTGTCGGTTTCCGTCGCCCGGCGAAGCTGATACTCTGCGCGGCAGCTGCCCTACCCCAAAACTTGAAGAGGCCCCCATGCTCGACAAGAGCCCACGCCCCGCCGCCGTCAACGTGCCCAACGACCTCGCCGCGCACTGGATGCCGTTCACCGCCAACCGGGCCTTCAAAAAAGCGCCGAGGCTTCTCGCCGGCGCCAAGGACATGCATTATTTTACCGTCGACGGCCGCAAGATCATCGACGCCGCCTCGGGCATGTGGTGCACCAACGCCGGCCATGGCCGCAGCCAGATCGCCGCGGCAATCGCCAAGCAGGCCGAGACCCTGGATTATGCGCCGCCGTTCCAGTTCGGCATTCCGCAGGCCTTTGAGCTCGCCAGCCGCATCGCCGATCTCGCGCCCGCCGGGCTCGATCACGTTTTCTTCTGCAATTCCGGATCGGAGGCCGCCGACACCGCGCTCAAGATCGCGCTGGCCTATCACCAGATCCAGGGCCAGGGCAGCCGCACCCGGCTGATCGGCCGCGAGCGTGGCTATCACGGCGTCGGCTTCGGCGGTACCTCGGTGGGCGGCATCGTCGGCAACCGCAAGATGTTCGGAACGCTGCTGGCCGGGGTCGATCATCTTCCCGCGACCTATGACCGCGAGAAGCAGGCCTTCACCAAGGGCGAGCCGGAATACGGCGCGCATTTCGCCGATGAGCTCGAGCGACTGGTCAACCTGCACGGCGCCTCCACCATCGCCGCCGTGATCGTCGAGCCGATGGCGGGATCGACCGGCGTATTGCCGGCGCCGAAGGGATACCTCAAGCGGCTGCGCGAGATCACCCAGAAGCACGGCATCCTGCTGATCTTCGACGAGGTCATCACCGGTTACGGCCGGCTCGGCTTCGCCTTCGCCGCGGAACGTTACGGCGTGGTGCCGGACCTGCTCACCTTCGCCAAGGGCATCACCAACGGCGCGGCCCCAATGGGCGGCGTTTTGGTGCGCGATACCATCCACGACGCCTTCATGAGCGGCCCGGAGCACGTCGTGGAGCTGACACATGGCTATACCTATTCGGCGCATCCGCTGGCCTGTGCCGCAGCGCTCGCCACGCTCGATATCTATCGCGACGAAAAGCTGTTCGAGCGCGCCAACAAGCTGGAGTCGAAATTCGCCGACGCGGTGATGTCGCTGAGGGGCGAGCCGAACGTGGTGGACATCCGCACCGTGGGTCTGACGGCGGGCATCGATCTCGCGCCGCGCCCGGACCTGCCGGGCAAGCGCGGCTTCGACGGGCTGAACAGCGCGTTCCACGACAACGACCTGATGCTGCGCGTCGCCGGCGATACGCTGGCGTTGACGCCGCCGCTGATCATCAGCGAAGACCAGATCGGCGAGATCGTCGAGAAGCTCGCCAAGGTGATCCGCGCGGTGGCGTAGCGGCCCGCCTCTCAACCTCGCCCCGCTTGCGGGGAGAGGTCGAAATTCGCGTTAGCGAATTTCGGGTGAGGAGGACCATCCGCGAGTCGCGCTCGCTGCAAAGAGCCCCTCACCCCAACCCTCTAAGAGCGAGCTTCGCTCGTCTCGACCCCGCGAGAGCGGGGCGAGGGAGCGCACCGGCGCTTCAGCCGCACGGAACATTCGAAACGCATCCACGTTCAACCCCGGCAAGGACAAAAATTGTCCCTGCCGGCGGAGGGATGACGGACATGCTGGCGCCATCGAGCGGCCTGCTGCGCACCGGGCTGGCTCTCAAACTGAACCAGATCAAGTTGGCGACGCGGTCGTATTTGCGCGATCGGACCAACCAGGCGACGGGGACCGTCACATCCTATGCCGTTGCCGCTGGTTTGTTTGCGGCGGCGGGAATCTTTTTGCTGGCCGCCTTTTTGGTCGGCACCGCAGCGCTGTTTCGCTGGATTGAAATCAATTATGGGATGTTTCAGGCGTTTGGTGTCGTCGGTGCCTTGCTGCTGGTGATCGCCGCCATCTGCGCCGGATTGGCCGCAAGCAGGCTCAAGCGCCCGCCGCCGCATTTTCCGACCCTCGCGAGCCGTCTGCGCGTCGCCATCAAGGCCAGCCCGATCAAGCCAGATCAGATCGAGGCCGCGAGGGATACCGCCGCGGCCATCCTGAAGGCTCCGTCGGCCCCAGTGTCGCGCCCGCGCCGGCGGCTGAAATCAGGAACTCGGCCAACACCAGATAACAAGCGGTTGTCCGCCGGCTTGATCTTGATCGCGACGTTATTGGGCTGGGCGGCCGCGAGGCGACGGCAGCAGACCCGACGAACGGAAGCCTGATGCCCGGCCGCGGGTCCGAGCCCAGCGACAATCTGCTCCTGATTGCGGCCACAACGATATTGATCCTGACGAATCAACATTAATGCTAGTGTTGCAGCTGCTTGGAGCCGCGCACCGGACTGTCAACCGCTTCCAAGCCCAGGGACATGAGGGCCTTCCGCGTAACATGATCCGCATTTCCACGATTTTCATCGCCATCTGCATGGTGCTGGTCGCAGCGTCCCTCGGCCTGATCCTGTATTCCGTCGCCGGCATCAGCGGAATGGAATCAGCGATCGTCGCGCTTACGGCCCTGACCTTTCTGATCCTCTACAACGCCGTATCGATGCGGCTGCGCGACCGCACCGACGTCGGTGGCCAGATCGCGGATTTGTCGCGCGGCACCGCCGATCTCGCGCGCCAGGTCGCTGAATTCGGGCGCCGGCTGGCGGCCGTCGAGGGCAAGGTGGTCTCGGCAAATTCCGCGGGCGCGGACCGCATTCAGGCCGTGGTCGGCGAGATCGGCGAACTGGGCGTGCTGGTCAAGCAGCTCGCGGTCTCCGTCGCGAGCCATGACGAAATGCTGGCCTCGAATGTGCCGACTGCGGCGCCCGCACGCAAGCCGGACAATGAACAGCAAAATGCGACACCGTTATCCGCCGAGGATACCGGCGTTCCCACCGCCTCGGCTGCGCCGGTCGCACTCGCCGAACAGACCGCGCCCTCCCGCAGCCTGGCGCAAATCCTTACCGCGGTAAAAAACGCGGTGGAGGAAAACCGGATCGATATCTTTCTGCAGCCGATGGTGACATTGCCGCAGCGCAAGGTGCGATTCTACGAAGCGGTGACGCGGTTACGCGACGACAAGGATCAGATGCTCGCCGCCGACGATTTCATCTCGGTTGCGGAAGCAGCGGGGCTGATCGGGCGAATCGATCACATGGTGATGTTGAAGTGCGTGCAGGTGCTGCGCCGCCTGATGGTGCGCAACAAGGACGTCGGGGTATTCTGCAACGTCGCCGCGGCGACCTTGGGCAACGCCGCCACCTTTGCGCAATGCCTCGATTTCCTCGAAGCCAATCGCGCGCTGGCGTCCTCATTCGTGCTCGAATTCAAGCAGGCGACGTTCCGCAATCTGAGCCCTGCCGAGAGTGAAAATCTCGCAGCCCTGGCGCAGCGCGGCTACCGTTTCTCGATCGATCATGTCACCGACTTGCGGATCGAGCCGCGCGAACTGGCGGACCGCGGCGTCCGCTTCATCAAGGTGCCGGCCGCGCTGTTGCTCGATCAAAGGCAGACTTCGGCGTCCGACATTCACCCCTCCGACCTGTCGGATCTGCTCGGCCGCTTCGGCATCGACCTGATCGCTGAACGGATCGAGGGCGAGCGCGCGGTGGTCGACCTGCTCGATTACGACGTGCGGTTCGGGCAGGGTTTCCTGTTTGCCCCACCCCGGCCGTTGCGGCCTGAGGGGGCATCTGCTACCGGCGGGACCTCTCCGAGCAAGGCGCAGGAATCCAATGGCTCTGGCAAAACGGCTTCGATCGATAGTCCGGCAATCGATCCCCCGCGCGCGACAGGCAATGCCGCGCTGGCGCGGCGCGCCGCAGGGCCGGACTGACCGGCACTCGATGCCATGACGGCACTCCGATTTGTCGAGAAGTTGCGGGACATCATAGGCAGCGTGGATGTCGTGCTCAGCGACATCTGGGGCGTGGTTCACAACGGTCTCGTCGCCTTTCCCGAAGCCTGCGAGGCCCTTCACAGCTTTCGCGCTCAGGGCGGCGCCGTGATCCTCATCACCAACGCGCCGCGGCCCGCCGACTCGGTGCAGCGGCAATTGCGCAAGCTTGACGTCGCCGATGAGACCTATGACGCCATCGTGAGCTCAGGCGACCTGACCCGGCATTTCGTCGCCGACCATCCGGGGCGGAAAATGTTCCGGATCGGCCCGGAGCGCGACAATTCGATCTATCGCGGGCTGGATGCCGAGCAGGCGCCGCTGGAGCAGGCCGATTACATCGTCTGCACCGGCCTGTTCGATGACGAAACCGAATCGGCCGAAGATTATCGCGCAATGATGCTGCAGGCGCGCGAGCGCAACCTGACGCTGGTCTGCGCCAATCCCGACATCGTGGTCGAACGCGGCGACCGCCTGATCTATTGCGCCGGCGCCGTCGCCGAACTCTATCGCGAACTCGGCGGCGAAGTGATCTTTTACGGCAAGCCGCACCGGCCTATTTATGAGCGCGCCATGGAACTCGCCGGCCAGTGCCACGGCCATGCGATTGCGCTGAACCGCGTTCTCGCAATCGGGGATTCCGTGCGGACCGATCTGGCGGGCGCTCACGGCTTCGGAATCGATTGCCTGTTCGTGACCCGCGGCATCCACGCCGAGGATTTTGAGGGCATCGACCAGCTCGACCCGGCCTCGGTCAAGGAATTGTTCGGCCATCCGCCGCGCGCGCTGATTCGGGAGCTGAGGTGGTAGGGGTGCGGAGCAGCCAGGTCATAACAACTTCATCGTCATGGCCGGGCTTGTCCCGGCCATCCACGCACTAACACTCCCTGCAGCAAAGACGTGGATGCCCGGCACGAGGCCGGGCATGACGAATTTTATGCTGATGGCCTGGTAACCTGAGCGCCTTACGCGCTCGCCATGTCCGGAAATACCGCCTCGATCTTGGTCTTCAGCGTGGCGGCATTGAACGGCTTGACGATATAGTTGTTCACGCCGGCCTTCTTGGCCGCGATCACGTTCTCGGTCTTGGATTCCGCGGTGATCATGATGAACGGCGTGGTGGCGAGATTGGGGTCGGCCCGCACCTCCCGGAGCAGGTCGTAGCCGGTCATTGGCTCCATGTTCCAGTCGGAGATCACCAGGCCGTATTTTTTGATGCGCATCTTGTTGAGCGCCGCCGACCCGTCGCTGGCATCGTCGATATGTTCGAACCCAAGCTGCTTGAGAAGATTCCGGATGATGCGGATCATGGTGTTGTAGTCATCCACCACCAGAACCGACATCGACAAATCAACCGCCATCTTGAATCCCCCGCAACGCCACCGAACGCCACACAACCGTCAACGAGACTACGCGGCCGAAACGCCGCGCAGTCCGCGCCCTCAGGACTAGCATCAGCCCTTAAACAGCGCGTTAACCGACTGCAGCCGAATGAATATATCGCGTCCCGGCGGGGCGCCGGTTCGGCCCGCTTGACTTCATCGGGGCGGCCAAGTCACGGTCCGCTCCCACCCGGTCCCTGTCGAGAATCCGTAGAAATGACGCCTGGCTTTACCGTTATCCGCGATACCACCCCCGCGGCCGCGATCCCCACGGGCACGGTGGTCGCGATGGGCAATTTCGACGGCGTCCATCTCGGTCACCGCGCCGTGATCGCTGCGGCGCTGCAGATGGGGCGAGCGCATGGCAAGCCGGCGCTGGCGGTGACGTTCGAGCCGCACCCGCGCAGCTATTTCAGCCCGAACACCCCGCAGTTTCGGCTCACCGACGAGGCCGGGAAGCTGCGGCTGTTGGCCGGAACCGGGCTCGCGGGCGCTGTCGTGATGACCTTCGACAAGGCCCGGGCCGGCACCACGGCGCAGGACTTCATTCATCATGATTTGATTGAGCGGCTCGGGGTCAGCGGGATCGCGGTCGGTTATGACTTCCACTTCGGCAAGGGCCGGGTCGGCTCGCCGAGCCTTCTGGTCAGCGAGGCGCCTCGGCTCGGCATCGAGGTCGACGTGCAGCCCCATGTCGATATCGCGGAGCGGCCGGTCTCCTCCAGCACGATTCGGATGGCGCTGGCAGAGGGACAGATCGAAGAGGCCACCGCGATGCTCGGCGGCCCATGGTTCGTGGCAGGCCTGGTGATCCATGGCGAGAAGCGCGGCCGCGATCTCGGCTATCCCACCGCCAATATCCGCCTCGACAAGAATTGCGGGCTCAAGCACGGCATCTACGCAGTGCGGGTCGGCCGCGGGGCCGAGCGCTTCGACGGCGTCGCCAGCTTCGGCCGTCGCCCCACCTTCGACAACGGCGCGCCGCTGCTGGAAGTCTTCCTGTTCGATTTCAACGGCGATCTATATGGAGAAGCGCTGGATGTCGCCTTCATCGCCTTCATCCGCGACGAATTGAAGTTCGACGGCGTGGCAGCGCTGGTGCGCCAGATGGACGACGACAGCGCCCGCGCCCGCGCGGCGCTGGCGGCGGCGCCCGAGGCCTTTCCGCAGCTTGGGATGATCGGACCGCCCCCCACGGCGTGAACCCGATTCGCGTTCGCCAGCCGGGTTCGACGACTTCGGCGGACCCGGGACGCCGCCGGCAGATGTGCCGGGGCTTTGCGATCCAGCGGCTGGCTGCTATGGAAAGCCGCATGTTTGCGCGGCGCACCATAACCATTAGCGGCCCGGCTTCCGCCTGAGTTTCGGCTCAGCGCAAGACCGGGATCCCCGCTTATTCCTCCGCGAACTTATCGCGTATCTCGCGCCCTTTGAGCCAAACCAGAGCCTTCATGTCCGAAAAATCCCAAAAATCCGACGCCCCAGACTATTCCAAAACCCTGTTCCTGCCGCAGACGGAATTCCCGATGCGCGCCGGCCTGCCGCAGCGCGAGCCGGAAATCCTCAAGCGCTGGAACGAGATCGGGCTCTACGCGAGCCTGCGCCGGGCTGCCCGCGGCCGGACCAAATTCGTGCTGCATGACGGGCCGCCCTACGCCAACGGCAGCATCCATATCGGGCATGCGCTGAACAAGATCCTCAAGGACGTGGTGACCAAGAGCCAGCAGATGCTCGGTTTCGATTCCAACTACGTGCCGGGCTGGGACTGCCACGGCCTGCCGATCGAATGGAAGATCGAGGAAGAGAATTACCGCTCCAAGGGCAAGGCGAAGCCGGATTTCAGGGACTCGGCGGCGATGGTGTCGTTCCGCAGGGAATGCCGCGCCTATGCCGGGCACTGGCTTAACGTACAGCGCGAGGAATTCAAGCGGCTCGGCATCATCGGCGACTGGGACCATCCCTACGCCACCATGGACTATTTCGCCGAAGCGCAGATCGCGCGCGAGCAGATGAAATTCGCCGCCAACGGCACGCTCTACCGCGGCTCCAAGCCTGTGATGTGGAGCGTGGTGGAAAAAACCGCGCTGGCGGAAGCCGAGGTGGAATACGAGGACTACACGTCGGATATGGTGTGGGTGAAGTTTCGTATCGACGCGTATGGCGGCGCGCCCGCAACGACGCGTGATGTGGTTGGTGCATCCATCGTGATCTGGACCACGACACCCTGGACCTTGCCCGGCAATCGCGCCATCAGCTATTCGCCGAAAATCACCTACGGTCTCTACGGGGTCACGGAAGCGCCCGACCAGAACTGGGCCAGGAAGGGTGACAAGCTCGTTCTGGCCGACAAGCTCGCCGCTGAGGTGATGAAGACCGCAAAGGTCGAAGCGTTCATCAGGAAGCAGGATGTCGATCCCTGTCACATCGGCCATGCCTCGCATCCGCTGAAGGGCAAGGGATACGATTTTCAGGTGCCGCTGCTGGCCGGCGATCATGTCACCGACGACACCGGCACCGGCTTCGTCCACACCGCGCCCGGCCACGGCCGCGAGGACTTCGACGTCTGGATGTCGAATGCGCGCGAACTGGAAGCGCGCGGCATCAACACCACCATTCCCTATACCGTCGACGAGAACGGCGCCTTCACCGATCAGGCCCCTGGCTTCACCGGCAAGCGGGTCATCAACGACAAGGGCGAAAAGGGCGATGCCAACGACGCCGTGATCAAGGCCCTGATCGAGGCCGGCATGCTGCTGGCGCGCGGACGGCTGAAGCATCAATATCCGCATTCCTGGCGCTCGAAAAAGCCGGTGATCTTCCGCAACACGCCGCAATGGTTCATCGCGATGGATAAGGACATCGCGGGCTCCCCTTCACCTCTCCCCAGTGGGGAGAGGTCGGCCGCACAGCGGCCGGGTGAGGGGTTACCGTCTCCAGAAGATAGCAAGTCCCCTCACCCGACCCCTTCGGGGTCGACCTCTCCCCGACGGGGAGAGGTGAAGGAAGGCGACACCCTGCGTGCCCGCGCGCTGCATGCGATCTCGGTGACGCAATGGGTGCCGGCGTCGGGCCAGAACCGCATCAACGGCATGATCGACGCCAAGCCCGACTGGGTACTCTCGCGGCAGCGCGCCTGGGGCGTGCCGATCGCGGTGTTCGTGCGCGAAAAGGCCGACGGCTCCGCCGAAATACTCAAGGACGAAGCCGTCAACCAGCGCATCGCGGACGCCTTCGAGCAGGAAGGCTCCGACGCCTGGTACATGGACGGCGCGCGCGAGCGCTTCCTCGGCCCGCTGGCCAACGAGGAATGGAAGAAGGTCGACGACATCTGCGACGTCTGGTTCGATTCCGGCTCGACCCACGCCTTCGTGCTGGAGGACCCCGTGCACTTCCCGGGTCTCGCCGGCATCCGGCGCAAGGTCGACGGCGGCGACGATACCGTGATGTATCTCGAAGGCTCCGACCAGCACCGCGGCTGGTTCCAGTCGTCGCTGTTGGAAAGCTGCGGCACCCGCGGCCGCGCGCCGTTCGACGTCGTGCTGACCCACGGCTTCACGCTCGACGAGAACGGCCGCAAGATGTCGAAATCGATCGGCAACACCGTCGAGCCGCAGAAGGTCATCGCGCAATCCGGCGCCGACATCCTGCGGCTGTGGGTGTGTGCCACCGATTACGCCGACGACCAGCGCATCGGCCCGGAGATTCTCAAAAATACCATCGAGACCTACCGCAAGCTGCGCAACTCGATGCGCTGGATGCTCGGCACGCTGCATCACTTCAAGCCTGATGACGCGGTCGCTCCCGCCGAGATGCCCGAACTGGAGCGGCTGATGCTGCATCAGCTCGCCGGCCAGGCTGCGATCGTGCGCAGGGCTTATGCCGAGTTCGATTACAAGACCGTGGTCGCCAGCCTTTCGGCGTTCATGAATACCGAACTGTCGGCGTTCTATTTCGATATCCGCAAGGACACGCTGTATTGCGACCCGCCGTCGTCGCTGGCGCGCAAGGCCGCACTCACCACCATCGACATGATTTGCGATGCGATCCTGCGATGGTTCGCGCCGGTGCTGAGCTTTACCTGCGAAGAAGCCTGGCAGCTCTATCGTCCGGACACCGAACCGTCGGTGCATCTGACGCTGTTTCCGGAGGGGCTCGAGGCCTTCCGCGACGATGCGCTGGCGGCAAAATGGGAAATCATCCGCACCGTCCGCCGCGTCGTCACCGGCGCGCTGGAAGTCGAGCGCGCCGCCAAGAGGATCGGATCGTCGCTGGAGGCCTCGCCGCTGGTCTATGTCTCGGACAAGAAGATTTTCGACACGCTGATCGATGTCGATCTGGCCGAGGTCTGCATCACCTCGAACGCGATGGTGACCAATGACGAGGCGCCGTCAGGGGCATTCCGCTTGAACGACGTGCCGGGCGTCGCCGTCGTGGTCGAGAAGGCCGTCGGCATCAAATGCGCGCGGTCGTGGAAAATCCTGCCGACCGTCGGCGAGGACCCCGAATACCCCGACGTCTCGCCACGCGACGCCAGGGCGCTGCGCGAATGGAAGGCGCTGGGAGTAGTGGTCTAGCGTCGTCCCTGCGTCCATCAGATCGTCGTCCCTGCGAAAGCAGGGACCCAACCACCGGCCTCAGCGATAGATACGGGAAGATGACCACGAGTCTTTCAAGCAATATCCGACACGGCGCCGCGATGAGCGCAACTGCGCTCACGCTGGAGGTCCTCGCTTTCGCGCGGACGGCGTTGTGGTTGGTATCGGCTGCCACGCCATGACCCCTCACCTCCGCCGCGGCATCATCGCAGCCATTGTCGTGCTGGCGCTGGACCAGGCCTCGAAGCTCTGGCTGCTGTTCGTGTTCGACATCGGCCGTCGCGGCGCGGTGCGGCTGACCCCGTTCTTCGACCTAGTGCTGGCATGGAATGTCGGGATCAGCTTCGGCTGGTTTCAGAACGACGGCCACCTCGCCCAGTTCGCCCTGATGGCGGTCAAGGCGGTGGCGGTGATTGTGCTGGCGATCTGGATGGCGCGGTCGCGTACCCAGATTGCCACCATCGCGCTCGGCCTGATCATCGGCGGCGCCATCGGCAACGCCATCGACCGCTTCGCCTATGGCGCGGTGGTCGATTTCGCCCTGTTCCACCTCCAGATCGGCGGAAATACCTTCAATTGGTACGTGTTTAACCTTGCCGACGTGGCGATTGTTGCCGGAGTAGCAGCCCTGCTGTATGACTCCTTCCTGGGGGTGCCCGCCGCAAAAGCGCCCTGATCCCAGCTGATACGGACCCCCGAAGCAGTTCCGGGAGTGCTTGCAGGCGCGCAGCAGCGCCTTAAATCGGCGGCCGGTTTGCTGAGAATTGGAACAGGAAGAGCGCCATGCGCGAGACCGAAGCCAGCGATTGGATTGTGCGGAACTCCCCGGCTGCGCTGAGGCGCGCCCTCCGCCTGTCCGTCGTCGCCCTAGGGATCGGTCTCGTGATGGCAGCAGGGGCCGCGCGCGCCCAGGACGCCGATGAGGATGACAAGACCTTCGAGGAAAAGGTCATCGAAGGCATCATGGCCGGTATCGGCGGCACCAACATGGATAACCGGGGGATCGACTATCGCGAGCGGTCGCCGCTGGTCGTCCCTCCCAAGCTCGATCTGCCACCGCCGGTTGCCGCGTCGGGTGAGGTGAAGGACCCGAACTGGCCGAAGGATCCGGATGAAGCGCGCCGCAAGGCCGCGATCGCGCGCCGCAAGAAAGATAACAAGGATCCCGTCGAGGCCGCCCGCGTCCTAACTCCGAGCGAACTGAATGCCGGCAGGACGGCCGCTCCGGTCCGCACCAATAACGACCCGGTGCAGCCGGGCGATTCGGTCAACAATCCCGTTCTCAGCCCGTCCCAGCTCGGATTTGACGGCAAGCTCAGCACTATTTTCGGTGGCAACAAGACCGAGGTAGCGCCGTTCAAGGGGGAGCCGACGCGGGAATCCCTGACCCAGCCTCCGGCCGGATACCAGACGCCGTCGCCGAATTTCGCCTACGGCACCGGGCCGAAGGAATCGCTGAACAAGGAATACAACCCGGCCGCCGGCAAGTATGGCGACTAGTTGCGTTCCGCACTCGGCTTCGTGACGCCATCCGGCGACAGCGCGGTGTACCATGCCGCGGCTTTATCCCGAACGCTTCCGTTCGGGCCTTCAAACAGGTCATGATGCCCGCACACCGCTTCGCCGTTTCTGTGTTCGCTGCGCTGCTCTTGGCGTTCTCTTTCTCCGCAAGCGGCCTCGCCCAGACCACGGTGACATCGGAGCCGCCCGCGACGTTTACCCTCGGCAATGGCCTGCAGGTGGTGGTGATCCCGGATCACCGCACTCCGGTAGTCACGCAGATGATCTGGTACAAGGTCGGCTCCGCCGACGAGACGCCCGGCAAGTCGGGCCTCGCGCATTTTCTCGAACACCTGATGTTCAAGGGCACCAGCAAGCATCCGGCCGGCGAATTTTCGCAGACCGTGCTTCGGATCGGCGGCAACGAGAACGCCTTCACGTCCACCGATTACACCGGCTATTTCCAGCGCGTGCCGCGCGACCAATTGCCCAAGATGATGGAGTTCGAGGCCGATCGCATGACCGGCCTGATCCTGAAGGATGAAAACGTGCTGCCGGAGCGCGACGTCGTGCTCGAAGAATACAACATGCGGGTCGCCAACAACCCGGAGGCGCGGCTGGCCGAGCAGATCATGGCGGCGCTGTACCTCAATCATCCCTACGGCCGGCCGGTGATCGGCTGGCACCACGAAATCGAAAAGCTCAACCGCGAAGATGCGCTGGCGTTCTACCGGCGTTTTTATGCCCCGAACAACGCCATTCTGGTGATCGCCGGCGACGTCGATGCGAGGGATGTCCGCCCGATGGCGGAGCAGACGTTCGGCCAGGTGGCGGCGCAGCCCGGCATTCCCGCGCGGCGCCTTCGTCCGCAGGAGCCGGAGCCGGTCGCGGCGCGCACCGTGACGCTGGCCGATCCGCATGTCGAGCAACCCAGCGTGCGGCGCTATTATCTGGTGCCGTCCGCGACCACCGCCGCCGCCGGCGAAAGTCCGGCGCTCGACGTGCTCGCGCAGCTGATGGGCGGCGGCAGCAATTCCTATCTTTATCGCGCGCTGGTGGTCGACCGCCCGCTCGCTGTCAGCGCCAGCGCCGGCTACCAGGGCACTTCGCTGGATGCGACGCAGTTCATGATCTCGGCCTCGCCGAAACCCGGCGTCGAGTTCTCAGAAATCGAGCAGGTGATCGACAGGGTGATATCGGATGTCGGACAAAACGCCGTTTCGGCCGAGGATCTCGAGCGCGTCAAGACCCAGCTGATCGCGGAAGCCATCTACGCTCAGGACAATCAGGCGACGCTGGCGCGCTGGTATGGCGGCGCGCTCACCACCGGCCTGAACATCGAGGACATCCGAAGCTGGCCGGATCGCATTCGCGCCGTTACCGCCGAACAGGTTCGCCAGGCCGCGCAAAAATGGCTCGACAAGAAACGGTCGGTGACCGGCTATCTGATCAAGGACACCGCGGCGAAACGCGAGGAGAAGCGTTCGTGACCAAATCCCGAACCTGCGTGCTGCGCTTCGCCTTCATTGTCGCGACCTGCCTCGCGATGACGCCGCTGGCCTCAACGGCTTCGCACGCCGCCGCCAAGATCCAGCGCCTGGTTTCGCCCGGAGGCATCGAAGCCTGGTTCGTGCAGGACGCTACCGTGCCGCTGATTGCGATGGAGTATGCCTTCGGCGGCGGCGCGACCCAGGACCCGGCCGACAAGCCCGGCGTCGGCAATATGGTTGCCGATCTGATCGATGAAGGCTCGGGCGATCTGGATTCCAAGACCTTCCACGAACGTCTCGAACGCCGTGCCATCGAACTGAGTTTCGCTTCGACCCGCGACCATTTCCGCGGCTCGCTGCGCATGCTGAAAGATAACAAGGACGAGGCCTTCGACCTGTTGCGGATGGCGCTGACGTCGCCGCATTTCGACAGCAGCGATGTCGAACGGATTCGTGCGCAGATCATTTCCGGCCTGCGGCGCGACACTTCCAGTCCGTCGGCGCTCGCCAGCCGCAAGTTCCTGGAAATCGCCTTTGGCGACCACCCCTACGGCCGAACGGCCAGCGGCACCCTGGAGAGTGTTCCCCGAATCAACGTCGCCGACATGAAGGACTATGTCCGCCGCGTGCTGGCCAAGGATACGCTCAGGGTTGCCGTGGTCGGCGATGTCGACCCGGCCACGCTCGGCAAATTGCTCGACCAAACCTTCGGCGGATTGCCGGCCAAAGCCAGCCTGACGCCGGTCGCCGACGTCGAAGCCGCCCAGCCGCCGCAGCGCGCGTTCATTCCGCTCGATGTGCCGCAGACCGTGGTGACCTTCGGCGGCCCCGGCCTCAAGCGCGACGATCCGAATTTCATGGCCGGCTATGTCGTCAACCACATTCTCGGCGGCGGAACGCTGTCGTCGCGGCTTTACAGCGAAGTCCGCGAGAAGCGCGGTTTGGCTTATTCGGTCTACGAATCGCTGTTGTGGATGGATCACTCCGCGCTGTTCGTCGGAAATACCGGAACCCGCGCCGACCGCGCCGGCGAGACCGTCGAGGCCATCAACAAGGAAGTCCGCCGCATGGCCGAGGACGGCCCCACCCAGCAGGAACTGGATGAAGCCAAGTCCTATCTCAAGGGCTCGCAAATGCTGGCGCTCGATACCTCCTCGAAGCTGGCATCGGCGCTGCTGCAATATCAGCTCGATAAACTTCCGATCGACTACATCGAGAAGCGCAACGCCCTCGTCGATGCCGTCACGCTGGACGACGCCAGGAAGGCCGCCCGGCGGTTGTGGGGGCATGGCCTCCTCACCGTCATCGTCGGCCGCGCCCCGCAGGCCGCCGCCCAGCCCGCGGCAGCGACCGCGGCTGCGCCCGTGCCTGCGCCTGCGCCCGCGGCAGCGCCTGCGCCTGCGCCTGCGGCGAACTAAACTTTCGGAGAGGCCAAGCGTCGTTCTGAGCCTGCTTGGCTGGAAGCGTTCATCGTTACTCCCTCAGCGAACGAGATCTGTTCTCTCCCCCTTGTGGGGGAGAGCTAGAGAGGGGGGTATCACGAACTCCGGCGTTTGCGGCTTACCCCCTCCCTGGCACAAGGGGGAAGGGAACGAGCGAAAGCGGACCGCAAACAAAACCGCTATCCTCCGCGAGCCTGATTCCCGCTGTGGGAAATATTCAGCCTCCGGTGACGCATGCTGCGGATTTCCCGCGACCTCATGATCGACGAGAATGATATCGAGATCAGTTTCGTTCGCGCCTCCGGTCCGGGCGGGCAGAACGTCAACAAGCTCTCGACCGCCGCGCAATTGCGGTTCGATACACGGCGGATAACGCTGGCGGCGGACGCCGAGGCGCGGCTCAGCCGGCTGGCGGGCCAGCGCATGACCAAGGACGGCGTGATCGTGATCCATGCGCAGCGTTTCCGCACCCAGGAACGCAACCGCGCCGACGCAATCGACCGCCTGCTCGAACTCTTGCGCGAAGCCATGATACGCCCGACGCCGCGGCGGCCGACCAAGCCGACGCTGGGCTCGAAAAAGCGCCGGCTGGAAGGCAAAAAGCGCCGCAGCGACGTCAAGGCCAAGCGCGGCTCGGGCGGATTCGACGACTGAGTCGTGTTTTGCGCACGGCCGCGTCGGCCGCACGCCCGCCTTTCCATCATAAAACAGCCCGCTACTACCACCGCCGGTTCGCGACGACCTAAGCTCGGTCGGCGCCAACGGTAATATGCATGAGAAAACCACGTGTGATACTCGCCATGGGGCTGGGATTTTGCAGCGCGATATCGAATGTCGGCCTCGCCTCGGCCCAAATGCCCTTGCCGGAGGCCAAGTCGCCCGACGGGGCCGCGCTTTTCAAACAGCAATGCGCCACATGCCACAGCACGAATCTCTCGGACGCTCCCCGGCAAGGGCCGACGCTGGTCCGGATCGTCGGTCGGCAGGCCGGCAAGGTCGAAGGCTTTCACTACTCGCCCGGTCTGGCGCAGGGTGGTTTCAGCTGGGACGAGAGCCGGCTCGATGCCTGGCTGACTGATCCGCAGGCCGTCATTCCCGGCGCCATCATGACCTATCGCCAGACCAGGGCCGAAACGCGCGCCGCCATCATCACCTATCTCAAGGGACTGAACTGAAATGGCAAAGCCGGTTCACTCCATGATCCGCGTTCTCGATGAAGCGAGGTCGCTCGACTTCTACGCCCGCGCATTCGACTTGCAGATTGCCGAGCGCCTTGTGTTTCCGGAATTCGCGCTGGTCTACCTGCGCCACGCGTCGTCGCCGTTCGAACTCGAACTGACCGTGAACTTCGACCGCAAGGAGCCTTACGTTCCCGGCGACGGATATGGCCATCTCGCCGTGGTAGTCGACAATCTCGATGCCGAGCATGCCCGCTTCGAGCGCGAGAAATTGTCGCCCGGGCCGCTGCGCGATTTCAAGCATGACGGCGCAACGCTCGCGCGTTTTTTCTTCGTCTCTGATCCGGACGGCTACAAGGTCGAGGTCATTCAGAAAGGCGGCCGCTTCGGTTAGTGCACCCAACAAAAACATTCAATGGAGGACGCCCATGAGAGAAGTTGATCGTCGAGGCAAATACAGCCGCCGCGTTTTTCTGCAGGGCGCCGCGACCGCGGTTCCGGTCGTGGCCGTCGCGGCGAGTGCCGGGATCGGCATCGAGGACGCGTGGGCCGCGGACGCGACCACGCTGACGCCTCCGACACTGAAGACACTAGTGAAGGTTGCGCGCGACATCTATCCGCACGACTTCGTGGCCGACAGCTACTACATCGCGGCGATCAAGCCGTGGGACGGAAAGGCGGCCAAGGACCCCGCGACCAAGGCGCTCCTTGAAGATGGCGTTCGGCGTCTCGACCAGGACGCGCAGGATCGGCACAAGGTGGCTTACATTCAGGTGCCGTGGGAGGCCGACCGGGTCGTCCTGCTGCAGGGAATCGAGCAGACCGATTTCTTCAAGAAGGTTCGCTCCGATCTTGTTGTCTCGCTCTACAACCAGGAAGAGCTGTGGCCGAAATTCGGCTACGAGGGCTCGTCCGCCGAGCATGGCGGATACATCAACCGCGGCTTCAACGACATCGATTGGCTGCCGAAAGTCTGAAGGCTTCGAGCAACATCCGGTTGGGAGGACTCATCATGGCGAAATTCGATCTGAACGACGATGGCCTGGTCGTGATTGTCGGTTCCGGCGCCGGCGGGGGGACGTTGGGTAACGAACTGGCCCAGAAAGGCGTCAAGGTCGTGATCCTTGAGGCCGGCCCGCGCACCGAACTGCAGGACTTCATCAACAACGAGTGGGAGAGCTTCACGCAGCTGGCGTGGACGGATATGCGAACCACATCGGGCAACTGGCGCGTTGCCAAAGATTTCCCCAACCTGCCGGCATGGATCGTCAAATCGGTCGGCGGATCGACGGTCCACTGGGCGGGCGCGTCGTTGCGGTTCGACGAGCATGAATTCAGGATCCGAAGCACGTATGGCAGCGTGCCCAGCGCGAATCTGCTGGACTGGCCGATCACGCTTGCCGATATGGAGCCGTGGTACGCCAAGGCCGAAAACAAGATGGGCGTGACCCGCACCAACAACATTCCGGGATTGCCGGGCAACAACAACTTCAAGGTGATGGAAGCCGGCGCGAAGAAGCTCGGCTACAAGGAAGTCCACACCGGACGGATGGCGATCAACAGCGAACCACGCGACGGCCGCGGCTCATGCCAGCAGATCGGATTTTGTTTCCAGGGCTGCAAGTCCGGCGCGAAGTGGTCGACGCTGTACGCGGAAATCCCGAAGGGCGAAGCGACCGGCAACCTCGAAGTCCGTCCCGGCAGCATGGCGCTCCAGGTCGAGCACGATGCGTCCGGCAAGGTCACGGGCGTCCTCTATGCCGACGAAGCGGGAAACATGCATCGCCAGAAGGCGCGCATTGTTGCCGTCGCGGGCAACTCGATCGAAAGCCCCCGGCTGTTGCTCAACAGTGCGTCCAGCGCATTCCCCGACGGCCTCGCCAACAGCTCCGGCCAGGTCGGGCGCAACTACATGCGTCACATGACCGGCAGTGTCTACGCGGTGT
Source organism: Bradyrhizobium erythrophlei (assembly GCF_900129425.1). Taxonomy (NCBI): domain Bacteria; kingdom Pseudomonadati; phylum Pseudomonadota; class Alphaproteobacteria; order Hyphomicrobiales; family Nitrobacteraceae; genus Bradyrhizobium; species Bradyrhizobium erythrophlei. Next base: position 6,838,392 of record NZ_LT670817.1, read on the forward strand.
TCGACAAATCGGTACACATGTATCGCGGCACCACCATGGCCGGCATCATTCGCGACGAGGCGCGGCACGATCCGTCACGCGGCTTCATGGGCGGCTACGAAATGGAAACGCTGTCGCTCGGTTTGCCGTTCATGGCGGCTTTCCTCAATCCGGGCGCATGGGGGCGTTCGTTCACGTCGGCGATGGAAGGCTATCCGCGCATGGCGGGGATGTGGCTGGTCGGCGAGGACATGCCGCAGGAAACCAACCGCGTGACCCTTGATCCCAAGGCCAAGGACAAATTCGGCTTGCCGGTGGCGAGCGTTCATTACGACGATCATCCCAACGACCTCGCCATGCGCAATCACGCCTACAAGCAGGGATCGGCGGTATACGAGGCCGTCGGCGCCACCGTGACCTATCCGACCACGCCCTATCCCAGCACCCACAACATGGGCACCAACCGGATGAGCGCCAAGCCACGGGACGGCGTGGTGAACAAATTTGGCCAGACCCACGATATCAAAAACCTGTTCGTTTCCGACGGCAGCCAGTTCACCAGCGGCGCGGCCTGCAATCCGACACTCACAATCGTGGCGCTTGCCGTCAGGCAGGCGGATCATATCGCCGGCGCCATGCAGCGAAAGGAAATCTAGCGCACTTCGGCCGGGACGAATCACTGATCGCGAATTGGTTCTGGTACTCCATGGTTCGAGACGCGTTCGAGACCTCATCCTGAGGAGCGGCCACTTGGCCGCGTCTCGAAGGATGGCCGCGAGTCCAGCCGTTGCATCCATCCTTCGAGACGCTTGCTTCGCAAGCTCCTCAGGATGAGGTCCGAATCCTTCAGAGGCTCTGAGGAGCGCGCTCTTGCGCGCGTCTCGAAGGATGAAGCAGGAAGGGATGTGCGGCCTATTCGGCGGCGACCAGCCGCGGCGCCGTGCCGTCGAGAAAGTCAGGCATGACCGCTGCGGCTTTCGATCGATAGATCAGGCATGAGCAGCGCAATAGCGATGCAAAATTATGCACTTCGCCGCAATGATCGAGAACTTCGCTGTGAAGACGTGTCAGGAATTTCGCGAGACTCATGTCTTCCTTGCCCGCGATTTCTTCAAGCGTATCCCAGAACGCCATCTCCAGCCGGATCGACGTGCAATGGCCGTCGATGCGAAGAGATCTGGTCTGCGATTCGTAGTCGCGTTGAGGCTGGTGAGCGAACAGCTGACACATGGGCTTCCTCCCGATCTTCTTTATATCTTTTCTAAACGATATACCCGGTCGGTGCCCGTCTCAATGTTCCCGTCATAAACCCGCACACGACGCACCATTGGGAGAACGAACTTGCTCGATCTTGCCCGATCCCGCGGGCATGACGGTTTTACCTCTTGGTCCCCGACCTCGCTGTAAACAACGGGGAGAGCTGACGAAAGCCCTTGGGTTCCCTTCCCGCTTGCCGGTAAAAGCCCTTAAATTGCCTGCCGATTCCGCGAGTCGCCCGACCCATGCCCGTCCGCCAACTCCCCGAACAGGTCGTCAACCGCATCGCCGCCGGCGAGGTGGTCGAGCGGCCCGCGAGCGTGGTCAAGGAACTGACGGAGAACGCCATCGATGCCGGCGCCAGCCGGATCGACATTTTCACCGATGGCGGCGGCCGGCGGCGGATCGGCATCACCGACGATGGCGACGGCATGACCCATGGCGATCTGGCGCTGGCAGTCGATCGCCATGCCACTTCCAAGCTCGACGACGAGGACCTGTTGCGGATTCGCACGCTGGGGTTTCGCGGCGAGGCGCTGCCCTCGATCGGCGCGGTGGCAAAGCTCGGCATCACCACGCGCCACGCGAGCGAGCCGCATGCCTGGTCGCTGTCGGTCGAAGGCGGCGTGAAATCCGACATCATGCCGGCAGCGCTCTCGCAAGGTACGCGCGTCGAGGTCAGCGATCTCTTTTACGCGACGCCGGCACGGCTGAAATTTCTCAAGACCGACCGCACCGAAGCCGAAGCGATCCGCGAGGTAGTGCGCCGGCTGGCAATGGCGCGGCCCGATATCGCGTTCACGCTGGCCGGCGAAGAACGCGCGCCGGTCACCTGGGCCGCGGCGCTGCCAGGTGCGAGCGGCCGGTTGACACGGCTCGGCGACATCCTGGGGGCGGATTTTCGCGGCAGCGCCATCGAGGTGCGCAGCGAGCGCGAGGGCGTGGTGGTCGAAGGGTTTGCCGCGGCACCCTCGCTGACCCGCGCCAATGCGCTCGGGCAATATCTGTTCGTCAACGGCCGGCCGGTGCGCGACAAGCTGATCATCGGCGCGGTGCGCGCGGCCTATTCCGACTATCTGCCGCGCGACCGCCATCCGGTCGTGGCGCTGTTCGTGACGCTCGATTCCCGTGAGGTCGATGCCAATGTGCATCCCGCCAAAACCGAGGTCCGGTTTCGCAATGCCGGCCTGGTCCGCGCGCTGATCGTGCACGCGCTGAAGGATGGACTTGCCCGCGAGGGCAAGCGCACCGCGGCCAACAGCGACGGCGCGGCGATATCCTCGTTCCGGCCGTCGTTTGCGCCGCGCGCCAACTGGGACTGGCGGCGTTCGCCGGCCTATCCGGTCGGACCGCAATCCGGCTTCGAGGGCGCGGCGGCGACGGCCTTTGCCGAACCCGGACAGGCCGCGTTCGATGTCGGGACGCCCACCGCGGATGTGCGTTTTCAGGAAGCCCCCACTGCCGACCTGCTCGACCGCCCGCTGGGCGCGGCGCGGACGCAGATTCACGAGACCTATATCGTGTCGCAGACTCGCGACGGCCTTGTGGTGGTGGACCAGCACGCCGCGCATGAGCGCATTGTCTATGAAAAGCTCAAGGCCTCATTGGCGCGCAACGGCGTGCAGCGGCAGATCCTGCTGATTCCGGAAATCGTCGAACTGGACGAGGCAACGGTGGAGCGGCTGCTCGAACGCGCCGAGGAACTGGCCTCGTTCGGGCTCGCGATCGAATCCTTCGGCCCCGGCGCGGTCGCGGTTCGCGAGACGCCGTCGCTGCTCGGAAAGACCAATGCCGCCTCGCTGCTCCGCGATCTCGCCGAGCACATGGCGGAATGGGACGAGGCGCTGCCGCTGGAGCGCCGCCTGATGCATGTCGCCGCCACCATGGCCTGCCACGGCTCGGTACGCGCCGGCCGTATCCTCAAGCCGGAAGAAATGAACGCACTGCTGCGCGAGATGGAAGACACGCCGAATTCCGGCCAGTGCAACCACGGCCGGCCGACCTATGTCGAACTGAAGCTGAGCGATATCGAGAAGCTGTTCGGGAGAAGGTGATGCGCGATGCGCTTCCAAGCAGCAGGCTGTCATCGTCCGCCACCCGGTCCGGCCTTCGGCCGGCCGGATGACAGGCTCCGGCGGACGATCCAGTACACCGCGCCATCTGTGATGATCGTTACCGCCTCTGGAATACTGGATGCCCCGCCTTCGCGGGGCATGACGACTTATGGTTGGTCGACCGTCCGCAAAATCACAAACTCCGTATCGTCATAAGCCCGCCGCTCCAGTTCCGTAAAACCATCGGGCGCGACAAACGCCGCGGCCTTGGCCTCCTCGACCACCAGCAGCGCGCCCGGCGTCAGCCAGCCGCCGTCGCGCAGCGAGGCCAGCGCCTTCTCGGCAAGCTTCATGCGGTAGGGCGGATCGAGAAACACCAGCGAAAACGGCTCCATCGGATGAACAGGGCCGAGATGGGTGGCGTCGCGGCGGTACACTTTTGTCACGCCGCCGAGACCCAGCGCCTCGACATTGTTGCGCAACAGCGCCCGCGCCTCGGTGCCGTTGTCGACGAACAGCGCAAAAGCTGCCCCCCGGGAAACCGCCTCGATGCCGAGCGCGCCGGTGCCGGCGAACAGGTCGAGCACGCGGGCGCCTTCGATCGGATCGTCATAGGCATGGATCAGGATGTTGAACAGCGACTCGCGCAACCGGTCCGCCGTCGGGCGGATGTCGCGCGAGGCCGGCGACGCCAGGTTGCGGCCCTTCAATCGTCCACCGACGACCCGCATTAGAATTTCTCGTCATGGCCGGGCTTGTCCCGGCCATCCACGTCTTTCCTGCCCGGACGATCAAAAGACGTGGATGCCCGGTACAAGGCCGGGCATGACGACTCGCTGGCTGTTGACGATATCATGTCGACTATCGAACCCTACTCGTCCCGCGGCTTCAGGTCGCGCTTGCCGTGGTAGCCGCGCTGCGGGCGGCGCGGCGGGCCGTAGCCTGCGGCTTCGGCCTCGTTGCGCGCGCGGGCTTCCTCGCTGCCGGTGCGCTGCACCAGCACGCGGCGGCCCTTGCGGTCGGCGATCAGGCCGCTCTTACCGGCGGGCTTGAACGGCTTCTTGCCGCCCGGCGCCCCGGCCGCTGCATCCGCCGATTCGCCCTGGGGTTCCCCCGGCATCGGCCGATTGAAATCCGCCCCCGCCAGCGCGGCGATTTTTTCGCCGAGCTGCTCGCGCAGCACCCTTGTCTTGACCTCCTCGACCTGGCCTTCGCCGAGTTCGCCCAGTTGAAACGGTCCGTAGGACACCCGGATCAGCCGGTTCACTTCGAGGCCGAGATGCGCCATCACGTTGCGCACCTCGCGGTTCTTGCCCTCGCGGATCGCGAACACCAGCCAGACATTGGCGCCCTGGTCGCGCTCCAGCGTGGCATCGATCGAACCATATTTGACTCCGTCGACTTCGACGCCCTTCTTCAGTTCGTCGAGCTGCGCCTGGGTGACTTCGCCGTGGGCGCGGACGCGGTAGCGCCGCAGCCAGCCGGTGTCGGGCAATTCGAGCGCGCGCGCCAGCCCGCCGTCATTGGTCAAGAGCAGCAGGCCTTCGGTGTTGAAATCGAGCCGGCCGATCGAGATCAGCCGCGGCAGACCCTCCGGCAAATTGTCGAACACCGTCGGCCGTCCTTCCGGGTCGGCGTGGGTGGTCATCAACCCGCGCGGCTTGTGAAACATGAACAGCCGGGTGCGCTCGCGCGGCGGCAACGGCTTGCCGTCGACCGTGATGACATCGTTGACGGTGACATCGAGCGCCGGCGAATTGATGACGCGGCCGTTGACGGTGACGCGGCCCTGCACGATCCATTCCTCGGCATCGCGGCGCGAGGCAAGCCCTGCCCGCGACACCACCTTGGCGATGCGCTCGCCGGATTTCTTTTCGCGCGGCGGACGCGCGGCACGTTTCTCGAAATCAGGCGTGCGCTCGCGATAGGCGCCGCGGCCGCCGAAAGCGGGACGTTTTGCAAAGACCTTGCTGTCGTCCTCATTGTCGCGGCGCGGCCGATCGGCATTGCGATCGAACGATCGATGGTCGCTGCGCGGATGTTCCTGCCAGGAGCTACCGCCTTCGCCAGGGCCGCTGTCGCGATCCCGCCGCGGGCGCTCGAATTTCGGACGGTCCTCGCGGGGGCGGTCGAACTTCGGCCGCTCGCGAAACGGGCCATCACCTTGGGGACGGTCGCCGTGGGGACGATCCTCGCGTGGACGCGAAAACCGAGGACGCTCGCCGCCGCGATCTTCACGCGGCTTGTCGTAACGGGGTTTATCAAAGCGCGGCTTGTCGAAATTTCTGGCGCCATCACGCGGCGGACGGGAATTGCGGCCGGCGTGATCAGGCGAACTCGCGTCGCGCTTCTGCCACGGTTTCGACTCGCCGCGATCCGCGCCTCGATCAGGGCGGCTACCGAAATCCTTGCGCGGACCGCGATCGGGCGCGCCGCGGGAGAATTTCTTGTCGCCACCGAACTTTCTCTCGGGCCGATCTCCGCGGGGCCGATCGCCGTCGCGCGGCGGTCGCGCGCTGTACGGACGGTCTCCTCGGGGCCGATCGCCATCCTTGCGAAAACCTTCGCCGCGCGGCGTGTAGGGCCGCTTTTCGCCGCCGCCTTCACGCGGCGCATAGGGCTTCTTGTCGCCGAATTTCCTGTCGGAAAATCGCGCCGCCGGGCGGGTATCGTCGCGATCGCCACGCGGCGTAAAGTTAGGACGGTCGCTGCGCGGGGTGTACGGGCGCTTTTCACCGCCACGGTCGTCGCTGCGGCCTTCGCGCTTGCCGGCGTACGGTTTGCCCGAGCCCGAATAGGGCTTCTTGCCATAGGATCTTGCGCCATCGGACTTGCCGGCATAAGGGCGCTTCTCGCCCTCGCTCTTGCCCGCAAAACCGCGCTTGGCGAATTTCTTGTCGGGTCCCCGGGCAGCGCCGGAGCGGCCCTTGCCGCCGGAAGGGCGATCACGCCGGCCGCGGGAATCGTTGTTTTTATCGTTGTCGCGGGGCATGAATGGTTTCTCGTCTACAGATGAAATGGCGATCAGGCAGAGGTAGATGGGCTGTCATAGCGGCAACGCGCGCGCACTTGGCTCAAGGCGCATTCTCACGCAAAATCGGTATCTACTTTTGCTGAAGTTGCATCCAGTAGCAGGTTTTTTCCGATGATACGAGGCATGACCGTCCCTTCTTTCATGGATTTGGCGCTCAAAACGGCGGAAAATGCCGGAAAAGCCGGCGAAGTTCCGATCGGGTGCGTCATCGTCAGGAATTACGAGGTCATCGCCACGGCCGGCAACCGCACCCTGACCGACCGCGATCCAACCGCGCATGCCGAAATATTGGCGATCCGGCAAGCCGCCGAGGCGATCGGCACCGAAAGGCTGGTCGAATGCGACCTCTACGTCACGCTGGAGCCGTGCACGATGTGCGCCGCCGCGATCTCGTTTGCGCGGATCAGGCGACTGTATTTCGGCGCGGCCGATCCGAAGGGCGGCGCGGTAGAGTCCGGGGTCCGGTTTTTCACCTCGCCGACCTGCCACCACGTGCCGGACGTCTATTCAGCGGTCGGCGAGCGTGAGGCCGCGACGCTGCTGCGGGATTTTTTCAAGGTGAGAAGGTGAGTGATCTTCACCTCTCCCGCTTGCGGGGGAGGTCGACGCGCTCGATAGAGCGCGGCGGGTGGGGGAAGTCTATCCCCACGACCGATGCCGCGGATGCACCCCCACCCCGGCCCTCCCCCGCAAGCGGGAGAGGGAGCGCACTTCGTGTGCGGCGAACACCGGCGTTCACCCCGCCGCAAAAAACTCCTTCAGCGCCTTCGCGGTCGCATCCGGATTTTCCTCCGTGAGAAAATGGCCGGAATCGACCGGCGCCCCCGCAACATTGGTCGCCCATGTCTTCCAGGTGTCGAGCGGCGTCGCCGCGGCGCTGGCAATGCCGGCATCGCCCCACAAGGCCAGCATCGGGATCGTGATTTGTTTGCCGGCGTCGTGATCTTTCTTGTCGATCTCGAAATCGGCATAGGCGCCGGCGCGATAGTCCTCGCACATCGCGTGCACGCGAGAGGGATCGCGGAACGCGGCGAGGTAATGCTCCAGCGCGCGCGGATCGATGGCGTCGAGATTTTTGCTTTTCGTCTGGCTCGCCATCTTGAAGCGCAGGAAGAAATCCGGATTGCCTGATATCAGCGTTTCCGGCAACGGATGCGGCTGCGCCAGAAAGGTCCAGTGATAGATCTTCAGCGCGTAGAGCCGGTTCATCCGCTCCCAGTAATTATAGGTCGGCAGAATATCCAGCACCGCCAGCCGTGACAGCCGGCCGGGATGATCGAGCGCCAGGCGATAGGCGACGCGGCCGCCGCGATCGTGCCCGGCGAGCGCAAAGTGTACATGACCGAGTTGCTCCATCGCCTCGACCATGGTCTGCGCCATCGCCCGCTTGGTATAGGGCGTGTGATCCTTGTCGCTCTCCGGCATATCGGACCAGCCGTAGCCTGGCAGGTCGGCGATGATCAGCGTGAAGGTGTCGGCCAGCTGCGGCGCGACGCGGTGCCACATCACATGCGTCTCGGAAAAGCCATGCAGCAGCAACAGCGGTGGCCCCTTGCCACCGACGCGGGCGAAGATGCGCCCGGACGTGGTGTTGATCCATTTGGAGGCGTAGCCTGGATAGAGGTCGGCGAGATCGGGCATGTTCGCACTCCTTGGCGCCAACCGGGCGTCATCCCGAGGAGCCAGGGACGACGATAGCTGGCGCTTTAAACTTTGTTCGCCGTTGCCGCTGGCTCGGCTCGGCTATATGCCATCCCACAAGCCCAACCATCAAGAACCCGAACGAGGAAATGCCATGTCGATCGATTTCGAAGTCCCGGCCGAGGCCAAGGCGATCCGCGAAAAAGTCCGCAGATGGGTGCAGGAGGAATGCATTCCCGCGGAGAAGGAACTGGACAGCAAGCCGCTCGACGAAGTGCTCGGCAAACTGCGGACCAAGGCGCGCGCGCAAGGCTTGTGGTGTCCCTTCGTTCCCAAGGAATATGGCGGCATGGGTCTCGGTCCGCTCGCCAATGCGCTGGTGCAGATGGAACTCGGCGAAAGTTCGCTCGGCGCGCTGTCGATGAATACGCAAGGCCCCGACGATGCCTCGATGCTGACGATCCTCACCCACGGCACCGAGTATCAGAAGGAAAAATTCCTGAAGCCGCTGCTCAACGGCGACAAGCGCATTTGTTTCTCGATGACCGAAAAGGCTTCGGGCGCCGACGCCACGGGGATGCAGACCCGCGCCGAGAAGGACGGCAATGCCAATTATATCCTCAACGGCGAGAAGTGGTTTTCATCCTCCGCCAGCGTTGCCGACATGGCGCTGGTGATGGCCAAGACCGATCCGCACGCGCCGCGCCACAAGCAGTTTTCGACCTTCATCGTGGAACTGCCGAACCCCGGCTACAGGATCAAGCGCAACGTCGCCAACATGGCGATCGAGGGTCCGCACGCCGACGTGCTCCATGGCGGCCATTCCGAAATCGAGATCAGGGATCTCAAAGTGCCGGCGGAAAATCTGCTCGGCGGCGAAGGCAACGGTTTTAACATGGGCCAGCACCGCCTCGCCTATGGCCGGCTGCGCCACGGCATGCACAACATCGCGAAAGCCCAGCGCGCGCTCGACATGGCGACCAAGCGTGTCACGGAGCGTTCGACCTTCGGCGTGCTGCTCGCCGACCGCCAGGCGGTGCAGTTCATGCTCGCCGATTGCGCCAGCGAACTCTACATGGCGCGACTGATGCTGCTGCACATCGCCTACAAGGCGGAAAAGGGCATGGACCTGACCCAGGAAAACTCGATCGCGAAAGTGTTCCTGGCGCACATGGTGCACAAGGTGATCGATACCGCGATCCAGCTGCACGGTGCGCTCGGCTACAGCCAGGATACGGTGTTGGCAAAATGGTATACCCAGGTCCGCTCACAGCGGCTGGTCGACGGCCCCGACGAAGTGCACAAATGGAAAGTCGGCCGCAACGTCATCAAGGCGTTCCGCGAGCACGGCACCACGGCCTCGGCCGCGGGCGGCGATTTGATTTAAGGAAGCGACGCGCACGCAGCGTGAAGAAAAATGTGTCATTGCCGGGCTTGACCCGGCAATCCACGTCTTGAGTCAGGCGAAGAAAGACGTGGATGCCCGGCACAAGGCCGGGCATGACGGCCCTATCAATCGTTTTCGCGTTCCATTTCCACCGCCTGCCAGCCGATGTCGCGCCTACAAAATCCTTCCGACCATCTGATGCGGTCGACCGCCTCATAAGCCCGGTGCTGCGCCTCGGCGACGGTCTTGCCTGACGCGCAGACATTGAGCACGCGTCCGCCATTGGCGAGGACCTTCCCGTCTTTCAAAACCGTGCCGGCGTGGAAAATCTCGACGCCCTCGACCTTTGCGGCGTCATCGAGCCCTTCGATGCGCGTACCCTTGGCGTAGTCACCCGGATAGCCCTTCGCCGCCATCACTACCGTGAGCGCAGCTTCGGGAAACCAGCGCAGGTCAAAATTCTTCAATTGTCCGTCGCATGACGCCAGCAAGGCCGGCACGATGTCCGACATCATCCGCAGCATCAGCACCTGGCATTCCGGATCGCCGAAGCGGACATTGTATTCGAACAGCTTTGGGCCGTCCGGCGTCAGCATCACGCCGGCATACAATATGCCTCGGAACGGCGTGCCGCGCGCCTTCATGCCGTTGACCGTGGGAAGGATGATCTTCGCCATGATCTCCGCATGGATTTCGTCCGTCACGAATGGCGTCGGCGAATAGGCGCCCATGCCGCCGGTGTTCGGGCCCTCATCGTGGTCGAACACGCGCTTGTGGTCCTGCGCGGACGCGAGCGCGATCGCGGTCTCGCCGTCGGACAACGCGAAAAAGCTGATCTCGCGGCCGGATAAAAATTCCTCGATCACAACTTCGGCGCCCGCCGCGCCGAACGCGCCGTCGAACATCATGGCAATGGCGGCTTCGGCTTCGGCCATGGTCATGGCGACGACGACGCCCTTGCCGGCCGCCAGACCATCGGCCTTGACCACGATCGGCGCGCCCTGCGCGCGGACATAAGCGAGCGCGCCGGCGGCATCCGTGAAGCGGCCATAGGCGCCGGTCGGAATGCCGAATTCGGTGCAGAGCGCTTTTGTAAATCCCTTGGATCCCTCGAGCTGCGAAGCCAGCTTGCTCGGCCCGAACGCCTTGATGCCGGCGCTGGCGAGATCGTCGACGATCCCCGCCGCGAGCGGAGTTTCCGGGCCGACCACGACGAAATCAACGGCGTTGGACCGGCAGAAACCGATCACCGCGGCATGGTCGGCAATATCGAGCGCCACGCATTCGGCCTCGCGCGCGATGCCGCCATTGCCCGGCGCGCACCAGAGTTTTGTCACCAGCGGGGAAGCTGCGATCTTCCACGCCAAAGCATGTTCGCGGCCGCCGGAGCCGAGCAGGAGGATGTGCATGAGACGCAGCCGGATCAGGAGATTCGAAACCGAGTCGGTCGCACGAAACTCCCTCGCGCTGCAAGGGGAAGATGACCTCAATCACCGTCATTCCGGACGGCGCGCTTGCGCCGATCCGGAATCTCGAGCTTGTTTTGCGCCCGGCGCCCTAAAGCTCGAGATTCCGGGTTCGCTCGCGTTGCGAGCGCCCCGGAATGACACGAGAACTCACGGCTGGCGCGTCGCGGCCGCGATGATTTCCTGCAAGGTCGCGACATGGCGGGCGAACGCGCCGCGCCCGGCAGCCGTGGCGGTCACCGTGGTCTGGGGTTTTTTGCCGACAAAGGCCTTTTCGACCGACACATAGCCGGCCTTGGCCAGCGTTTCGATATGGGCGCCGAGATTGCCGTCGGTGGCGCCGGTCAGCTTCTTCAGCCGGGCGAATTCCAGCCCGGCGGCGGCGGGCAGCGCGTTCAGCGCCGCCATGATTTTCAGCCGCAGCGGCTGATGGATGATGTCGTCGAGTTCGGCCATCGGTCAGTCCCGGCGCATCCAGAGACCGCCCAGGATGAGCCCGCCGCCGTTGACGAAGGCCATCCACGGGTCAAACCAGTCGCCGCTGAAGAAATAGCCGATCAGCGTCAGCGCGGTGATGCCGAGGCCGATCGCCACGAACGCCTGCCCGAACCACAACCCGGCGATGGTGTAAAACAGCATGTAATAGATCGGCCAGAACGTTGCCATTTGACGCGGTGTGAAATGGCCGAGCCAGCAGCTGGAAAAAACTCCGAACGCGATGAACAGCAGCAGTGCGACGAGCATTCGGAAATCGAAGCTGCGGATGCCCGTCTGTGAATAGCTGGAGGCGCTGATCGCGAACGAACCCGCGATTCCCGCGACATCGACGGCGATCCAGATATAGCCGGCGGTGCGCGGCCACAGGAACGACGCGATATTGCCGGCAAAGACCAGCATGCCCCACATGATCATCAAGAGGCTGGAGAGATTGTAGATCGTCGATTGACGAACCCGGCGCGCGATCAAGTCGATATCCGACAGCGCGGAGGCGGCTTCCCTGGGATCGATGCTCGTCACGAGTTCAGACCTGCGGTCGCGACGTCGTCGGCGATCATCGATACGGCTCTCGGGTTGCTGACGATGCCCACGTGGTTGATGCCGTCGATCAGCTTCACAGTGACCGGCGGCGTGACCCCGCGCACCGCCTCGGCGTATTTGTCCGCCAGCATCAGCTCGTCATCGGCGCCGGAATAAATGCTGACCGGTCTGGTGGCCGCGGCGAGATCGGTCCGGAAGTCCAGATGGGTGGCAAAATTACTTCGCAGCCGTTCGGTATAGGCCGGCACCAGGCTCTGCTCGGAATGCGGTGGCACCGCGAACGCCAGCACGGGAAGCGCATCGCAGCACACGATTCCTATCCTCCGCAGCATCGTCAGGGCGATGATGCGCGGCATATCGGGGCTGGCCCAGCCGCCGGAATTCGGCCGGTTGGTCGGCGCGTAGTAGCCGAGATAAGGCGCGAGTAGCACGGTGCGCACGAACAGTCCCTGAATCGGCGATCCCGCGACGCGCAGCGCAAAGCCGCCGCCTGCGGAGTGGCCGATCAGCGTCAGCGGCGCGGTCGGTGATGTCTTGCGAACCACCGCAACGAAATCGGCGAGATCGTGCTCGAGCTGCCCGACATAGCCGATATCGCCGCGCGTCCCCGATGCGCCGTGGCCGCGAATGTCCACCGCATAGCTTTCGACGCCGTGCGCCGCCAAGGCCATCGACAGCACATGGATCGCGTTTCCGCTGGAACCGGATGAGCCGTGAATCAGGATGGCCACGCGCCCGGTCGCGGGGCCCGTCGCGGGATAGTGACGGAAGCCCAGCGCAGTGCCGTCGCGCGCCTGAAACCGCTCGATGGCAGGCAAGGTGCTGAAATCGATGGTGCCCCGGGCCGCAGAGATGGAACGGAGTTCAGGCGGAGCAACCAGGGGCGCCGCGATCATCACCAAGAGTACCAGGGCAGCGACGCCAACCCCGCAGAGCCCCCACCGGAGGGCGCTGAACAGCGCTGAGGCGGTTTTCTTCAAGCCAATGCCGTTGATCATGATCCGCTCCCTGCTTTGGCGATGTCATCCGCGATCGCAGCGACCGCCGCAGCGTCGCTGACAATTCCCATGTGGTTGACGCCATCGATCAACCTGACCGGGGCGCGCTCGCCCACGGCATCCCGGTATTTGTCGGGAAACATCAATTCGTCGGCGGCACCGGCGAACACCGCGACCGGCCTGGTCGCGGCCACAAAGTCGTCGCGGTAGTCGCGCGAACTGCCGAAATTGCGCATCAGGCGATACGAATAGGTCGAGGCCAGGATCGCACTGGTGTTTGGACCAACCGCGAAGGCGACGGTCGGCAGCGATTCACAGCAGACGATTCCGAGCCGGCGCAACATCGTCAGGCCGAGGAGACGGGGAATGTCAGGGCTCGCCCATCCGCCCGCGTCCTGGCGGCTGCTCGGCGCGTCGTAGCCGAGATAGGGCGCGAGCAACACGGTGCGCACGAACAGGTTCTGGATCGGCGATCCCGCGACCCGCAGCGCGAACCCGCCGCCGGAGGAATGGCCGATCAGGGTAAGCGGCGCGGTGGGATTGTTTTTGCGGATCTCACCGACCAAATCCGAAAGATCGTCCTCAAGCTGCCCCAAATAGGTGATGTCGCCACGAGTGCCGGACGCGCCATGGCCGCGAATGTCAGGCGCGTAGGTCTCAACGCCCCGCCCCGCGAGCGCCTTTGCCAGAGCGTGAACCGCAACGCTAGATCCCGACGAGCCGTGGATGACGACGGCAATCTGTCCGGTCGCCGGCGAGCCGGCCGGATAATGCCGGTAGGCCAGTTCAGTGCCGTCGCGGGCATGAAACCGCTCGATCCCCGGCATGTCGCTGCGATCCACCGCACCCGCCGTGTTCGAAACCGAGATCAGCTCCGGTGGTCGCCGGACCGGCGTGGCGACCAATGCCGCCAGCACCAGCGTTACAAAGCCTGCGGCGGCAAGACTCCAAAGGATGAGCTTGAAACTTCCCGAAACGATGGTTGCGACCATGAAAAGCCTCCGGAAATCGTATTTATTCACAATACAGAGAACTCTGTAATACAGAGTAAGTGCGAACGCAAGCGCAGATTTGCGGTGACGGCTCAAATCCTTACCTTGCATGCTGGTACAAAAAGCCCGATTCGATAGCCCGAGATGACTGCAACTGAAGCCCTGATCAACGCACCCGAATTTACCGTCTCCGAACTGTCGTCCGCCTTGAGGCGGACGGTGGAGGACGCCTATGGGCATGTCCGGGTGCGCGGTGAAATCTCCGGTTTTCGCGGGCCGCACTCCTCCGGGCACTGCTATTTCGCGCTGAAGGACGAGAGCGCCAAGATCGAGGCGGTGATCTGGAAGGGCGTCCATGGACGGATGCGCTTCAAGCCACAGGAAGGCCTCGAGGTCATCGCCACCGGCAAGCTCACCACCTATCCCGGCTCGTCAAAATATCAGATCGTGATCGAGGCGATCGAGCCCGCCGGGATCGGCGCGCTGATGGCACTGATGGAAGAGCGCAAGCGCAAGCTCGGCGCCGAGGGGCTGTTCGACGAGGCGCGCAAGCAGCTTTTGCCCTGGCTGCCGGAAGTGATCGGGGTCGTCACCTCGCCGACCGGCGCGGTGATCCGCGACATCCTGCATCGGCTGGAAGATCGATTTCCGCGCCGCGTGCTGGTGTGGCCGGTGCGGGTGCAGGGCGAAGGTTCGGCCGAACAGATCGCAGCGGCGATCCGTGGCTTCAATGCGCTGCCGGCGGGCGGCAGGATTCCGCGGCCCGATCTCTTGATCGTCGCGCGCGGCGGCGGTTCGCTGGAAGACCTGTGGTCGTTCAACGAGGAAATCGTGGTCCGCGCCGCGGCTGACAGCATGATCCCGCTGATCTCCGCGGTCGGACACGAGACCGACATCACGCTGATCGATTTTGCCGCCGACAAGCGCGCGCCGACGCCGACGGCCGCCGCCGAGATGGCGGTGCCGGTACGCGCCGAACTGTTTGTCGAAGTCGCGACGTTCGCGCGGCGCACGATGGTGTGCTGGCAGCGCGGACAGGAGGGCCGCCGCAACGAACTGCGCGCCGCCGCGCGCGCGTTGCCGGCCGCGGGCGAGTTGCTGGCGATCCCGCGGCAGCGGCTGGACGGCGCCGCAAGCGCCCTGCCCCGTGCCTTGAAAGCCAATACCCACGCCCATTTCCGCCGCTTCGCCGCCACCAGCGCTCGGCTGACCGTGCGGGTGCTGCGCGGGCAGTTGGCGCAGGCCAACCATCGGCTGACGGTGTCGGGCGAACGGATGACGCTGTCGGCCCGATCGCTGCTGCGAAACCGAAAGGAGCGGTACGCGGGCCTCCAGATCAGGCTGAAGGCCTCAAAGCTTTCCAACGCGCAGGCGCAGCGCCAGACCATCGCCCGCGACCGCGAACGCGCGTTGCGGCTGGCCGAGCGCGCCCGCCGCGCGCTCACAACGGCGATGCAGCGGCTTCAGGCCCGGGTCACCCATAGCGGCCAATTGCTGGGGGCACTGTCGTATCGCAGCGTGCTCGCGCGCGGGTTTGCACTGGTGCGCGATGAACAGGGTTTTGCCGTGCATGCCGCAGCCGGCATAGGGCCGGGGACGCGGCTTGATCTGGAATTCACGGACGGACACGTCGCGGCCACCGCCGATGCGGATCGGCCGGCGGCGAAGCCAGCACCGTCAAGGCCGGCCGCGAGCGAACCGAAGCAGTCAGCGCCAAAGCGCGTGGTCAAGCCGGTGGATCAGGGCAGTTTGTTTTAGAAATATCTCGCCGCCGTCATGCCCGGGCTTGTCCCGGGCATCCATGTCTTTCTTCGCTGCAACAAGGCGTGGATGGCCGGGACAAGCCCGGCCATGACGATCCACTTTAGTCGATCGACGACGCTCTCACCTTGCCAGCCATTCCGCGACGCGCTTTTGCGAATCGGCGCGCGCTTCCACGTCGGTACCGAGATGGCCGCGGTCCGGCACGGTCGCATCCGATGTCCCGGATATCGCATGGAGCGGAAAATTGGCGCGGTCGAAATCGTGATAGGCGCCGGGATAAACCACGATCCGGGCCAGCGCGCTGCGCCCGCGCGCGCCGTCCACCATCTGGCGGCAAGCGGGCGGCGAACTGACGTCGTCCTTGGCGCCGATCAGGAGCAGCGTCGGAACCCGCGCGCTCCATCCAAGGCCGGACGAGACGCGGCAATCCGGATAGAACGCCACCGCCGAACGGAAGTCCGGCAGCGCATTGCGCGACGACAGTTGCGGACGCACCGCCCATAGCAGCGCGCTGGCGCCGTTCGCCCATCCCAAAAGGCTGATGCG
Organism: Bradyrhizobium erythrophlei; assembly: GCF_900129425.1. Classification (NCBI taxonomy): domain Bacteria; kingdom Pseudomonadati; phylum Pseudomonadota; class Alphaproteobacteria; order Hyphomicrobiales; family Nitrobacteraceae; genus Bradyrhizobium; species Bradyrhizobium erythrophlei. Next base: position 6,854,548 of record NZ_LT670817.1, read on the forward strand.
ATCGTGAACGGCCCAGGGCTGATGCTCCAGCCATTGCCGCGATGCCATGATGTCCGCCACCCGTTCGCGGCGGGCGCTCACCCGGCGCTCCTTGACGCGGCATTGCGGGCCGAGTTCGCGCGAACCATAACTGTCCGGCAGCAGGACAGCGCTGCCCGCCTTCAGCAATTGCTCGGCCCAATCGCGGTAGCGCGGCAGCACCGGCTCGGAATGGTTGCCCAGCCCGCCGCACCCGTGCAGGGCGATCACGGTCGGAAACGGGCCGGCGCCGTTGGGCTTGTAAAGCTGCGCGTGCAACAACCCGGTGCCCAGGGGGATGTCGACCTCGTGCGGGACAGGCAACGGCGCCGTATGCGCGGCAGAAGCCAAGGCAAATAGCGTCAGGAACGTGATCGCTGAGAGGAGGCGCATCGGGTGTGTCGGGTCGTTATGCTGCTTCAAAATCAGCGTTCCATTGGCGCGAAAGTTAGCATGTGCCAAAGCCGGAATTTCATCACAAATCGGTGGGTTTGACGGACGGACACCGTGACCTATTTATGATAGATCGCATCGGGAAAAGCATTTAGTCTGGCCGAACAGGCCCGGATTACTCGGAGATTTCAACCGTGCTGAATAAATTCGGTCCCTCGGGCCATGGCGAAGCGCAGGTGCAATATCTGGATGGCGATTTTCGCGTGATTTCGCCGGGAACCTATGTGCGCTGCGCGGTCACCGATGCCCGGATCCCGCTCGACGAACTGAAATACTGGAGCGTCGATCTGCAGGAAGCTTACGCGGTGCCGAGCGCGGTGTTGCAGCGGCATTTTCCAGCGGCGTTGAAGACGCAGGGCTAATTGCGGCAGCGAAATCTGTTGTCCCTTGCCTTGAACAGCCGATCGGACACGAACTTCCGCAGCCCCGCGGCATCGTCGAACTCGAGCGTCACCGCGAACGGCACGATATCGCGTGCCCAAACCGGAAGCCCGCCGCCGGTGCGCAGCCGCGCCAGATCCTTTTCCGTCGTGACCAGCGTGAGCCCATCGCGTTTGGCGCCAGCGATCAGGGCTTCGATCTCATTTTGCGAAAGCGGATGGTGATCGGCGAAGGCGCGCTCGCCGACGACCTCGATCCCGCTTGCGCGCAACGTCCTGAAGAACCTGGCGGGATCGCCGATCCCGGCAAAGGCCAGCACGCGCTTGCCGCGCAGCGACGCCAGCGAGACATCGTCAGCCCTGAGATGTGCCGACAGCACGGGCTTTCCCCGCGCGGCGACGGCGGCGGCAACCGTCGCGGCGGCCGCGCCCTCGCCGACCACGATCAGCGCGTCGGTGAGGTCAAGTTGCGGCGGCAGCGGCGCGCGCAGGGGACCTGCGGGAAACACCCGGCCGTTGCCGAGGCCGCGGCCGTTGTCGATCACGATCAGCGAGGCATCCTTGGCGATGGCGGGGTTCTGAAAGCCGTCGTCCATCAGGATCACAGTGGCGCCTTGCGACCGCGCCAACGCGACGCCCGCGACACGATCGCGCGCAACGACCACCGGAACCGTTCGCGCCAGCATCAGGGGCTCGTCGCCGACATCGCCCGCCGCATGCCGCCCGGGATCGACGCTGACCGGCCCATGCAATCGGCCGCCATAGCCGCGGCTGAGCACCACCGGCGTCTCGCCGATATCGCGCAGCACCCTGGTCAGCGCCAGCACCGTCGGGGTCTTGCCGGCGCCGCCGACATGATAATTGCCGACACACAGCACGGGGATGCCGGCGTCAAACCCCTCGCGCTGCAGCCGCCAGCCCGCGACCAGGCCATAGATGGCGCCGAGCGGCGTCAGTAACAGCGATACCCATGATGACGGCCGGTACCAAAAGGCCGGCTCATGCATTGGCCGCTCCCATCTCGAGCCGCAGCTGCAACAGATACGGCTCCAGCGCGGCCAGCGTGCGATCGAGGGCGCCGCCGAGTTGCTCGACCACGCGTTCGGAAGCCGCCACTGACGATTCGCGCGCTACGGGGTCGGCCAGCAACTGACCGAGTTGCTTTACCAGTGCTTCCTGCGTATCGGCGCGCCTGGCGCCGCCGGCGTCATCGAGCGCCTCGTAGACGTCGGTGAAATTGAAGACGTGAGGGCCATGAACAATCGACGCGCCGAGCTTGATCGCCTCGATCGGATTCTGCCCGCCATGTTCGACCAGCGATCCTCCCATGAACACGATCGGCGCCAGCCGGTAGAACAATCCCAATTCGCCCATGGTGTCTGCGAGGTAGATGTCGGTGGCCGCGGTCGGCAACTCCTCGCGCGAGCGCAATCTCACCTGCAGACCGGAAGCCGAGATGGTGCGGGCGATCGCCTCGCCGCGATGAGCATGCCGCGGCACGATCACGCTGAGCAGCGATGGAAAGAATCCGGCGAGCGCCCGATGCGCTGCAAGCAGAAGTTCCTCTTCGCCGGGATGGGTCGACGCCGCGACGATGATCGGACGGCCGCGCGTCACCGACATCAGCCGCTCCAGCTTGGCGGCATCCGCGGGCGGAGCCGGCACATCGAGCTTCAAATTGCCCGTGGTAACGACGTTGCGGCTGCCGAGCGCGGAGAAGCGCTCCGCATCCACATCCGATTGGGCGAGGCAGACGTCGAACCGGCCAAGCAGCGCGGAGATCGTGGCGGTAACCCTGCGCCATCGCGGGAACGAGCGATGCGACATCCGGCCGTTGATCAGGACCATCGGCAGCCGCCGCGCCGCGCTCGACAGGATCAGGTTGGGCCACAGATCGGATTCGATGAACAGCGCGAGACTCGGGCGCCAGTGATCGAGAAAGCGCGCGACATAGCGCGGAGAATCGTAAGGCACATATTGATGGATGATATCGGCGGGAAACCGCTTGGCGACGATCGCGGCCGAAGTCACCGTGCCAGAGGTCAGGAGGATGCGGATATTGAGCGCGCGCAGCTTCTCGATCAATCCCGCCGCGGCCAGCACTTCGCCGACGCTGGCGCCGTGAATCCAGACCAGCGGTCCGTGCGGCCGCACGTCGCGGCTCATGCCGCGGCGTTCGCCGATCCGGGCCGGATCCTCCTTGCCCTGTTTCAGCCGCCGCTTGATCAGCGCCGGCGCCAGCGGCACCATGACCACCGACAGCCTCTGGTAGAAGCGCAACGTCATCGGCAAGGTGTTAGCCATGACCCGCCTGTTCCGGACGACCGACCTGCGCGCAGGCGCGCCGGGTCGCTTCGTTCAGGTTGGCCTCCAGTGCCGCCCGCAGTTTTTCCATGGTCGCGGCATCGGCATCCGGCGGCACAATGATCGGTTCAATGCCCACCAATGCGCCTCGCCCGAATGGCAAATTGATGGTGGTGCGGTCCCAGTTGTGGAGGCGGATGAAACGGCTGGTCGCCATGGCGAAGGGCATGATCGGCCGTCCGGATTCCCGCGCCAGCATGATGATGCCCATCCCCGCGACGCGCGCGCGCTTCGGCACATCCGCGGTCGAGGCGACGTTATAGCCTTGCTCTAGCGCCTGCACCATCTCCCTGAACGCACCGACCCCGCCCTTGCGGTGAAACGCGCCGCCGTGATCGCCGGAGCCACGGATGGTGCCGATGCCGAGCCGTTCGACGGCGATGGCGTTGAACTCGCCGTCGCGGTGCCGCGAGATCAGCACCTTGGCGCGATGGCTCTCCTTGGTCTTGATGAACGGCGTCAGGAAATGCTGGCCGTGCCAGAACGCGAAGATCGCCGGAAGCTGGGGCTCGACGATTTCATAGATATCCGGCGGATCGAAACTGAATTTGTTGGTAAGCCAGACCAGCCGCAGCCACTCGGCCGCGAAAAAACCCACAGCGCGCTGGACCCAGCTGCTGCGCAGCACATTACGGAGCAACTTTTTCAACGGGCAGGCTTTGTGTCTTGACCTGGATCGAGCAGCCGGTGGAGGTGGACGACGAAATAGCGCATGTGGGCGTTGTCGACGGTCTGCTGCGCCTTGGCTTTCCACGCCGCGTAGGCGGTCGCGTAATTGGGATACACGCCGACGATTTCCACCTGATCGAGATCCTTGAACGTTGTGCTTTTGAGATCGGTCAGCTCGCCGCCGATGACGAGATGAAGCAATTGTTGCGGGGCACTATCTGGCATGGTCGCTTTTCCTAACGTTGTGCCCGGCAACCAGGATTTCCGACGCGAATCGAGCCCGCTCAGGGCAACGGACGGGTCCGAAAATGCTCGACAATGCGTGCATGACGATCGCGTCCCGCTGCCACCAGTACCCCGTGCGTCACCTCCCGGCGATTGTACGAGATCGTATCCCCCGAGAGCGCCGTCATATTACCATTCGCTTCCTGCACGATCAAATTGGCCGCGGCAAGGTCCCAGTCGCGGCTTTGGCCGCCGGCGAAAGCCGCATCGAGCGTCCCCTGCGCGACCCGGCACAGCCGAAGCGCCAGCGAGCCGATTCGCGGATAAAGGACAATTTCGTCGGGTGACGGGCTGAGCCGCTGGACCAGCGGTTTCGGACCGGCGATGCGGGAAAAATCCAGCTCGGTGCCCCCTGTCGCATAAACAGGCACATGGTTGCGCGCGGCGCCCCGCCCGCGCGCGGCAAGGAAAAATTCATCGGTGGCTGGCGCAAACACCACCGCCAGCACCGGCGATGCGTCCTCGACCAGCGCCACGCTCACGCACCAGTCTTCGCGGCCGGCGAGATAACCGCGGGTGCCGTCGATCGGATCGACAATCCATGTCAGGTGCTTGCCGAGACGCTGCTCGTCATCGGCGCTTTCTTCCGACAGCCAGCCGTACTGCGGCGTGGCGGACCGCAGCCGGTTCTCGAGCAGGTCGTTGACCCTGATATCGGCTTCGGACACTGGCGACGACGCGCCCTTGGTCCAGTTTTTAAGCTCGGTGCGAAACAGCGATAGCGCCAGTGCACCTGCCTCCCGCACGCTATCCCTCAGCAGCGCGACATCGCGCGCCAAAATCTCGTCCGGGCCGCTGCCGGCGCTAACGTCCGCCAAGCGTCAATCCCTCGATCCGAACTGTCGGAGCGTTGACGCCATAACGGAATTCCAGATCGTTGGCCGGTACCATGGATTTGAAGATTTCGAGCAGATGGCCCGCGATCGTCACCTCGCTCACCGCATAGGTGATCTCGCCGTTCTCGATCCAGAACCCGGATGCGCCGCGGCTGTAATCGCCGGTCACGCCGTTGACGCCGGAGCCGATCAGGTCGGTGACGTAGAATCCCTGTTTGATGTCCGAGATCAGCTCAGCCGGCGTGGGTTCGCCGGCTTCGAGGTGGAGGTTGTACGATCCCGGCGACGGCGATGAAGATACGCCGCGGTGGGCGTGGCCGGTCGTGACCAGTCCGAGCTCCCGCGCGGTCGCGCAATCCAATAGCCACGTTGTCAGCACGCCCTCATCGATGATGGCGAGCTTTTTGACCTTGACCCCCTCGGCGTCGAACGATTGCGAGCGCAACCCGCGTACCCGCAGAGGATCGTCGATGATGCGGATGTTCCTGGCAAACAGCTGCTCGCCGAGCCGGTCCTTCAGGAAACTGGTCTTGCGCGCGATCGAGGCGCCATTCACCGCACCCACGAGATGGCCGACCAGCGATCCGGATACGCGGGGGTCGAACACCACAGGGACCTTGCAGGTCTCGACCTTACGCGGATTGGCGCGCGCCACCGTGCGCTCGCCCGCTTTGCGGCCAACGCTTTCAGGCGAAGCGAGATCGGAACCGTGCGGCGCCGAGGTGAAATCGTAATCGCGCTCCATGCCGGTGCCGTCGCCAACGATCGCGGTCATCGAGATGCCCTGGCTCGAGCGCAGATAAGAGCCGTGGAAGCCGGTCGAGGTGACCAGCACCATGCCGCCAATTCCGGTCGAGGCCGAGGCGCCGCCTGATTTGGTGACGCCCTTGACCGCGAGCGCGGCCGCTTCGGCTTCGCAGGCGCGGCGCTCCAGTTCGGCCGTTGAAGGCACCTTGGGGTCGAGCAGATCGAGTTCGGGGAAATCGCGCGCCAGCAATGACGGATCGGCGAGACCGACAAATTTGTCGTCGGGTGCGACGCGGGCCATCGCGACGGCGCGCTCCGCCAGCCTTGCAATGCCGTCGCCGCTGATATCGTTGGTCGAGACCACCGCCTGGCGCTGTCCCACCAGCACGCGCAGCCCGACATCGTCGCCTTCCGAGCGCTCGGATTCCTCGACCCGTCCGTCGCGCACCTCGACCCCTTGCGACACGCCGCGCACCGCCACCGCGTCGGCGGCGTCGGCGCCCGCGTGTTTGGCCGCCTCGACGAGGCGCTGCGCCAGCGTGCTCAGTGCGGATTGGTCGAACAGGCCGGCGGTTGCGGCATCAGATGAAAGCGGCGAAGCAGTCGGTGGTGAAGCGATCACGAACAAAATCCCAACAATGAAGGAGGATTGAAGATGGGCCGGGATACAAATCGGCGAACCCTTCAGATGTGCCCGTTTCACGCGCACTTCAAGCATTTTCACGGGCCCGAAGCGAAAGAATTTCGAGGATACGGCAAGGTCTCGTCAATCATGCCGACCGATGCTGGGCAGGTGACCATCTTTTAACCAGCCTTTTTAAGGCAATACGGACACGGCTCGGCTACGGTCTCGCTATCGACCGGGAAGATAATCCCGGCGGGGAGATAAAGCCGTGAGGCGTCAAACAGCAACAAGCGGGATCAATCCCGCCGGGTCGAGCCGCACATTGCGGCTCGACCCTCTTTCTCTGCCGGTCAGCTTCGATGCGCACGATTCCCGCGCGGACGGCGGCGTGCGGAGTATCGAACTCCATCGCGAACGAGTGGTCCTGCGTCGTGCCCTGCGCGGCATGCAGATGGCGGTCAACGTTCGCGTCAGCGATTTTCTCGGCGTGGCGCTGCGCGGCATCGACGATGACGCCCAGATGCTGGTGCTCGTCCACCGCGATCCGTCGCTGACGATTCCCCTGTGCGTGAGTTCCGACCGCAACGAGATCGCAACCGCATGGCAGATGTGGAGCGACATCTTCGCGCTTCCGAAATTGCCGGAAGACAAGCCGGGCGAACCGGCGCAGCGGCGCCGGCGCCACAACGCGATCCGCTCGCGGCGGCCGAAATTCCTGGTGCGGCGGCGCGCCGGCGACTTGCTCAACCCCGCGAATATTCACGGGGGCGAGCACGAGATCATCGCAAGGGATTAGCGAAAACAATTTCATCTTGCGCGCAGGTTAACATGCGTTGACGGCACGCTGCGCTTTGCCCGCTACACGTTAGCTTTCAGCACCGCATCGACCAGCAATCCCGCGAACAGCAGCAGCCCCGCGTCGCGGTTGGATTTGAAAATCCGCAGGCACAGCGCGGGATCGCCGATCTGAAGGCGCAGGATCTGCCTGATCAGATGGCCTGCGAACGCGGCAAGCCCGATCCAGGCCGGGAAGCCGGCACCGGCCAGCGCGAGCGCCACGCTGATCAAGACCACCGCCAATCCATAAAACACCGTCAGTGCCTGACGGGTGCGTGTGCCGAACAAGAGCGCGGTGGACTTGATCCCGATCAGCGCGTCGTCCTCGGCGTCCTGGTGCGCATAGATGGTGTCGTAGCCGATCACCCACGCGATCGAGCCGGCGTAGAGCGCCAGGGCCGTCGCATCGATCCGGCCCAGCGTCACTGCGAATCCCATCAGCGCGCCCCAGGAGAACGCCAGCCCAAGCACGATTTGCGGCCACCAGGTAATCCGCTTCATGAACGGATAGATCGCGACGATGACAAGCGAGGCGATGCCGGTCGCCACCGCAAAGCGGTTGAATTGCAGCAGCACCGCCAGTCCGATCAAGGCCTGAACGACCAGAAAGGCCGCTGCCTGTGCGACGCTGACCTGTCCCGCCGGAATCGGCCGCGACCGCGTCCGCTCCACCAGTGCGTCGAGATCGCGATCGGCAATGTCGTTCCAGGTGCAGCCGGCGCCGCGCATGACAAATGCGCCGATCAGGAACAGCCCGATCGTGAGAGGCAATCGGCCGATAATGCCGGTGACGCCGGCGGCCAGCGCCGCCGACCACCAGCATGGTATTAGCAGCAGCCAGGAACCGATCGGCCGGTCGAGACGGGAAAGCCGAAGATAGGGCCGCGACCATGGCGGCGCGTGGGTGTCGACCCAATTGCCGGTCGCATCAGCAACGCGTGTCGCCGCGCCGCTCATGTGATCAGGGTCATCGCGTGAGGACGTTGCCGTTCAGGGTATCGAAGGTGCTGCCGCCCTTCTTCGAGGCGTTGGCCTCCGGAAGTGCTGCCGAAGAGCCCAGCACGTCGCTCAGGCTCGGGCCAGCCGGTCCTCTTTGCTGCTGCTGCGCCACCGCGCAGACTTTCTGCTGCATACCCTCGGTGTTCTTGTGGCCGGTTTTCAGCTGTTCCGTTATCTGCGGCGGAATCCCGCACTTCGCTGAATGGCTTTCGACGTATTTGATCATCTTGATTTCGGCCTGGCTGAAACTTCCGATCAGTTTGCAGGCCTCCTCCGGAGACGCGTGGCGGTCGCTGGCGGCCTTGATCAATTTGCCACGCTTTTCCGCATCTTCCCGCAGCGGAAGGAATCCCTTCATGCATTCCTCGGAAGCCCCAGCCTGCGATGGCGGGGCCGGGCCGCGCTCGAACGAGGAACCCGTGATGGGCGCCGCGCCGTTGACCGGAAATGAACTGGAAGGCGCGCCCACCGAAGCGCTCGGGGCCGCTCCATTCACCGGCGGAAACGCCGGATCGTTGGCCAGCGGCGCGGATTGATTGGGCAGCGGCGCCGGAAAGGCGCCTTGTGCAACGGCCTGACCGGCATGGACAGCAAAGACGGCCACGGTCAGCGGCACAATCAGGCGGCGGATGGTCAAGGCTGTTCCTCCGGCAAGGTACAAGGGACCCCCAACGTCTTCCCGACAGAAGAACGATTCAGATAGGGTTTTTACGATTCCTGCCACTCCTTAACAACCCGTGGAATTTGGCAACAGCGCGGCGTAGGGCCGCGCCGAACGGCAATAATTGGGTTAATTCCAATCCTTTAGGCTAAAAGGCTGCGGAAATTGGAACATTGACCATGCCCCCACTCGATTTTCGCAGTCTGCGGCTGTTTGTCGATGCCGCGCTGGCACCGGGAGAAACCGTCGCGCTGGAACGAAGCCAGAGCAATTATCTCGGCAACGTGCTGCGGCTTTCCGAAGGCGGGACCATTTTGGCGTTCAACGGACGCGATGGCGAATGGCAGGCTTCGATTCGGGGCCGCAAACGGCCGGACAGCTTGAATATTATTGCCCGGACCCGGCCGCAGGACCGCCTGCCCGACCTCGCTTACGTCTTTGCGCCGCTGAAACATGCCCGGCTCGACTACATGGTGCAGAAGGCGGTCGAGATGGGAGCCTCGTCGCTGCAGCCGGTGCTGACGCGATTCACCCAGGTCAGCCGGGTCAACGGCGAACGGATGCGGGCCAATGTCATCGAGGCGGCCGAGCAGTGCGGCATCCTCGGCATTGCCGATGTCGCCGAGCCGGTGCCGCTCGATCGTTATCTCAGCCAGCGCCAGGCCCAGCGCCTGCTGGTATTCTGCGACGAGGCCGCGGAAACGACAAATCCGTTGCGGGCGCTGCAAAGCGAGCTGACGGTTGCAAACGGGATCGATGTCCTGATCGGCCCCGAAGGCGGATTTGCCGAGGAAGAGCGCGCGCTCCTGCTGCGGCAGCCGCGAACCCTCAGGCTTTCGCTGGGGCCCAGAATCCTGCGTGCCGACACTGCGGCGGTGGCAGCGCTCGCCTTGGTACAGGCGGCACTCGGCGACTGGACCGGGCCCGCCCCGGGCGGGTAGATAACGGCCTTGGCGGTGTCCTTGGCAGTATCCTTGGCGGTATTAAGGCACTTGGCCGATCCCTGTCGAAACCCGGCTCGGGCCATGCTAAGGGCTGCGCCCTACCCTCCCGACCTGTTTCCGGGATATTTGGATCTTGAGATGACCTTGACCGCCGCCCCTCGTGCGACCGGATCCGCAGCCTGGGCGGATGCGCTGCTATTGTCGTTCGCGCAGGCCGGCTACATCCAGGCCGAACCGGCGATCCTGCAGCCCGCCGAGCCGTTCCTTGACCTCTCCGGCGAGGACATCCGGAAAAGCCTCTATTTGACCACCGATGCCAGCGGTGAGGAGCTGTGTCTTCGACCGGATCTCACGATTCCGGTGGCGCGCGACTATCTCGCCTCGAGCCGCGCCGGCCAGCCCGCCGGATTCAGCTATCTCGGGCCGGTGTTTCGCTATCGTGGCGGGCGGCCGAGCGAATTCCTGCAGGCCGGCATCGAATCCTTCGGACGGCAGGACCGCGCCGCGGCCGATGCGGAAATGCTGGCGCTGGCGCTCGAGGCGACCGCCGCGTTCGGGTTGACCGAGGTCGAAATTCGCACCGGCGACGTGGCGCTGTTCATCGCGCTGATCGATGCGCTCGATCTCTACCCGGTATGGCGGCGGCGGCTGATCAAGGATTTCAACCGCAAGACCAGCCTGGCGCAGGATCTGGAGCGGCTCACGCTCGCGACCGGACCCGGCCACAACGAATATGAAGGCGTGCTGGCAGCCCTTGCGGGCTCCGACCGCAAGGCGGCGCTGGCGCTGGTCACCGACCTGATGTCGATCGCCGGCGCAACCAATGTCGGCGGCCGCTCGGTTTCGGAAATCGCCGATCGCTTCCTCGAACAATCGACGCTGAAGGGCGGCGCGCTGCCGCGCGACGCGCTGGAGCTGATCAAGCGTTTCCTCGCGATCTCGGGCGACCCCGACGATGCGATCGTGCGGTTGCGCGCGCTGGCCGCCGACGCCAGGCTCGACATTTCAGCCGCGATCGATCAGTTCGAAAGCCGCGTCGGCTTCATGGCCGCGCGCGGCATCGATACCGGCCTGACCCGATTTTCGACCTCGTTCGGGCGCGGCCTCGACTATTACACCGGTTTCGAGTTCGAACTGCAGCGCAAGGGCAACGGCGTCGAGCCTTTGGTGGCGGGCGGACGCTATGACGGACTGATGACCCAGCTTGGCGCACCCACCCCGATCCCCGCGGTCGGATTTTCGGTCTGGATCGAAAGCCTGACGCAAGCGGGGCGCCAGCCTGCGGCAAGCGGCTCGAGCAGGAGCGCGTCATGACGGCGCCGTTCGTTCTCGCCGTCCCGTCGAAGGGCCGCCTGCAGGAGCAGGCCGAGGCGTTCTTCACCCGCGCCGGACTGACGCTGGCGAAGCCGCGCGGCGCCCGTGACTATCGCGGCACCATCAGTGGGCTCGACAATGTCGAGATCGCCTATTTGTCGGCGAGCGAGATTGCGTCGCAGCTGGCGCGCGGCGCGGTGCATCTCGGCATCACCGGCGAAGACCTGGTGCGCGAAAGCATCGTCGATGCCGACAAGCGCGTCGCGCTGATCGACAGCCTCGGCTTTGGCAGCGCCAACGTCGTGGTTGCGGTGCCGCAGGCCTGGATCGACGTCCGGACCATGGCCGACCTCGACGATGTCACCACCGGATTTCGTGCGCAGCATAACCGGCGGATGCGGGTTGCGACCAAATACATCAACCTCACCCGGACATTCTTTGCGTCCCATGGCGTCGTCGACTACCGCATCGTCGAGAGCGCGGGCGCCACCGAAGGTGCGCCGGCGGCTGGCACGGCCGAAATGATCGTCGACATCACGACGACCGGCGCGACGCTGGCTGCCAACGGTCTGAAGGTGCTCGACGACGGCGTGATCCTGCGCAGCCAGGCCAACCTCGTGGCATCCAAGGACGCCGACTGGTCGAGCGAGGCCCGCGAGACCGCGCGCGTCATCCTCGATCACATTGCGGCCCGCGCGCGCGCCAGCAAATACCGCGAAGTCCGTACCCGATTTACCGGCTGCGACGCCGCATTGCTGGCCGAGGCCCATAACCGTTTCGGCGTGGTCTCGCCGTTCGGCGGACCGACGTCTTCGGGAATGGTGACGCTGCACTGCCCGCCGGCGCAGCTTTACGCGCTCGGCAGCTTTCTGCGCGCCCACGGCGCCGACACGGTGTCGGTGGCGTCGCTCGACTACGTGCTTGACCGCGACAACCCGCTGTTCGCCCGGCTTGAGGCCTTCCTGCAACAGTGAGGCAGCGCGCCGAGGTCCATCACCGTGGCGACAACGCGCGGCGATTGCCATATGCTGTTCTTTGGAACGGTTGGAACCTGATCGATGCTGCTGGGTAGCGATGTCTCTAGCCTGTCAACCACTGCCGCCAATGCCGCGGCACAGGGGTTGTCGATCGTCGTGCCCCTGTACAACGAGGCGGCCGGGCTGGCGGCTCTGCACGAGCGGCTCGGCGAACTGGCAAAGGTGCTCAGGCAACGCTACGGCCTCGCCTGCGAGGTCGTTTATGTCGACGACGGCAGTGCGGACGAGACGCTCACCATCGCGCGCGGGCTGGCGGCCGACACGCTCGATGTTCAGGTGGTGTCGCTGTCGCGCAATTTCGGCAAGGAAGCCGCGCTGATGGCGGGACTGGACCATGCCCGCCGCGGCGCCGTGCTGTTCATGGATGGCGATGGTCAGCATCCGCCGGATCTGGTCGAGAAGCTTGTCGGCCACTGGATCGATGGCGGCTACGACGTGGTCTACACCGCCAAGGCGCATCGCGACAACGAATCGTTGCTGCGGCGGCTTGCAGTACACGGCTTCTACGCGCTGATCAATTGGGGCGCGCGGCAGAAGATCCCCGAAGATGCCGGTGACTTCCGCCTGCTGTCGCCGCGCGCGGCGGCGGCGCTGCGGCAGCTTCCCGAGCGCAACCGTTTCTTCAAGGGGCTGGCGAGCTGGATCGGTTTCCGCCAGATCCGCGTCGACTACGAACCCGCCGCGCGCGCGCACGGCATGACGACCTTCAGCCCCGGCCGGCTGGTCGGGCTTTCGATCGAAGGCCTGACGTCTTTCTCGGTGGCGCCGCTGCGCGTTGCGAGCCTGCTCGGCGTGTTGCTCGCCACAGGGGCCTTTCTGTTCGGACTTTCGATCCTGTGGGAAACCTGGACCACCGGAAAATCGGTTCCCGGCTATCCCTCGCTGGTGGTCGGCCTGATGACCATCGGCGGCGTGCAGCTCATCATGATCGGCATTGTCGGCGAATATATCGGCAAGATCCTTTCCGAGCTGAAGGCGCGTCCGATCTATTTCGTGGCCGAACACACCGAGAAACGCGTCGCGACGAAGACGAGCCCCGGCGAAAGCGAAAGGACCGCCGCCGAATGAGCGACGCCGCGCCGCGCCGCATCTGGCTGTGCGCCGACGATTACGGTATCAGTCCCGGCGTCAACCGCGCCATTCGCGATCTGATCGGCCGCGGCCGTCTCAATGCGACCTCGGTCATGATGGTCGGACCTTCGATCGGCCGGGACGAAGTCAGCGCGCTTCGCTCCGTGGTCGCGAACAGTCCGCGTTGCTGCATCGGGCTGCACGCGACGCTGACGGCACCGTTTCGGCCGCTGACGATGCATTTTCAGCCGCTCGATGGCGGCATGTTCGTGAGCTTTCCGAAACTGCTGCGCGCGGGTTTGCTGGGGCGGCTCGATCCCGAAATCATCCGTGCCGAATTGATGGTGCAACTCACGGCCTTCAGCGGAATGTTTGGCCGCGCCCCGGATTTTGTCGACGGTCACCAGCATGCGCAGCTGTTTCCGGGGGTGCGCGACGCATTTCTGACGGCGGTGAAGGAAGCCGCGCCCGACGCCTGGGTTCGCCAGGGCGGACGCCATGCGCCGCTGGCGCGCCGGCTCGGCTCACCCAAGGCGTTGTTCCTCGACATCCTGAGCGCGCGTTTCCGCCGCCGCGCGGCACGGGCCAACATCACCTTCAATCCGGCATTCGCCGGCGCCTATGATTTTTCCCGGCAACCCGATTTCGGTGACCTGATGCGGCAGTTTCTCGAGGATCTGCCGGAGGGCGGTCTCATCATGTGCCATCCCGGCTTCGTCGACGACACCCTGGTCAGCCTCGATCCGCTGACCTTCCACCGCGAACATGAACATGCTTTTCTCGGCGGCGAGCATTTCCCGCGCCTGCTGGCGGCAAACAAGGTCACATTGGGCTGACAGCCGTCAAAGCCCCCGGGGTGTCTTTGTCACATAGATTTAATGCCGCCGGGCACTACTTGCGACACAAAGCGCCCCTACATCCCGTGGGCGCTTCGGGAGCGAGGAGAAAGCCATGACACCGCAAGAACGCCAGATGATCGACGATCTTTTCGACCGCGTCTCGAAGCTGGAGAGCGCGCCGCGCGATCCGGACGCCATGGCCGCGATCTCGCAAGGCTTGCGCCAGGCGCCCAACGGCGTTTACGCGCTGGTGCAGACCGTGCTGCTCCAGGATGAGGCGCTGAAGCGCGCCAACAGCCGAATCCAAGAGCTCGAGGCCGCCAGCGCGCCGGCGCAAAACCAGTCCGGCGGCGGATTCCTCGATTCGATGCGCGAATCGGTCTTCGGCCATGACCAGCCGCGCGGCTCGGTACCCAACGTCCGCCCGCCCGAAAGTCCCAGCCGGCCGGTATGGAACAGTGGCCAAGTAATGCAGCAGGCGCAGTCGCCCGGCCAATATAATCAGGCCCCCTATGGACAGCCCCCCTATGGTCAGGCTCCCTCCGGTCAACCCTCCTATGGCGCGCCCGCGGCCCCGATGGGCGGCGGCGGATCGTTTCTGGGAACCGCGGCTGCCGCGGCGGCCGGCTCGATCGGTGGGTCGCTGCTGCTCGGCAGCATCCGCTCGATGATGGGCGGCAGCCATGCCGGCTTCGGCGGCGCCCCCACGGTCGTTGACGAGACGATCGTGAACCAGGCCCCGTGGGGCGATCAGTCCAAGAGCGACCTGGCGCGCGACGCCGGCGTCAACGACATCGGTTCATCGTCGTCGGATCGCGGTGACGACAGTTCTCGCTCGGGATTGTACGATACCGCATCCGACGACCACTACGACGATAACAACGACGACCGTGACGACACGGATCTAGATTCGGACGATTTCGGCGGCGACGACGGCAGCGAAGACGTCTGATCGGGTACCGGCGCGAAACAAAAAAACGGCCGCCCGGATCGAGCGGCCGTTTTGATTTTCAGCCTGGCCGACTTAGATGACGACGACCTTCGCCCCGACACTGACGCGGCCGTACAGATCGATCACATCCTCATTGCGCATCCGGATGCAGCCTGACGATACGTTGGTGCCGATCGTCCAGGGCTCGTTGGAGCCGTGAATGCGATAGAGCGACGATCCCAGATACATCGCGCGGGCGCCGAGCGGATTTTGCGGGCCGCCCTCCATGTGCCGCGGCAGATCGGGGCGCCGCACCAGCATTTCCGCCGGCGGCGTCCAGTCCGGCCATTCCTTCTTCGCGGAAATCTGCTTGACGCCCGACCACATGAACCCGGGCTTGCCGACGCCGATGCCGTAGCGCAGCGCCTTGCCGTTGCCCTGCACCAGAAACAGAAACTTGTTCGGCGTATCGACGACAATCGTGCCGGCGCTTTCCTTGCCGTGATAGTCGACCAGCTGCTTCTCGAATTTCGGATCGAAGGGGCGTTGCCTGGGATCGCTGGCCTCTTCCTGCTGCGGCGGCAACAGCTGCTGCTGGTAGGTAGGCTGCTGCTGATAGGTGGGCTGCTGCTGATAGCGCTCGCCTTGATTCTGTCCGTCGCCGAACAGGAATTCGATGAAACCGCCGCCCATGCTGGAGCGCTCGGCGTAAGCCGTGCGCACCGGCGCGGGCGGTGGCGCGAACCGGTCGGCGTAGATCACGGTGAGTTCGGCGGATGGAGCAGCCTCGTTCGCGGCGGCCTGATGAAGTCCGGCGCCGAGAGAAGATGCGCCGGCGAGGAGCGCAAGCGAGATTTTTTTGAACATCGACGTACTCTGTACTGTTTCGTCTTGTTGAAGCTGTTTGTCGGCGAGCGCCCGATTGAAGCGCCGTTGCACGCCACCAATTAAAATCAAAACCGCATCGGTTTGGTAAACAGAAACGGCCTTTGGATTCACCACGTCGCCAAATCCGCGCGGTTTTGTCCGGCAGCGTTTATTTTCGATGAATGCCGGTCGCGCATGGTTAATCGCTGGTATGTGGCCATCGGCACACATCATCGAATCGGTTCCCTGCGTGAACCTCGCGTTAAATCGCATCGGTCTAGAACGTGATGAGTGCAGGTCAGGAAAAATCCAATGCCGGTTAATCGCAGACGTTTTCGTATCGAAGAAGCATTGGCCGGCGACATGCCGGCGTCCGCAGCCGCCGACGACGACGTCGGTCCGATGCATCGCGAGATCATGAGTGAACTTCGCGCCATCCGTGCCCAGATGGGGGCGGTCCGGAGCGGCGGCGGCGCGGCAACGGAGACCATCGGCGAGACGGTTTCGCGCGAAGTCTCCGAAGCCCTTGCGTTGCTCGACACCTATCGCGCCCAGATCGAGCAATGCGAAAAGCTCAAGGTCGAACTCGACCTCATTCACGATGCCATCACCCGCACCAAGCGGGAAATCGCGGTGCTGCACAGCACGAGTTTCAACGGCGAGGAAATGGCCAGGGTCAACGGCGAGCTTGGCGCCGTGGTCGGCGGCACCGAGCAAGCCACCCAGCAGATCCTGGAAGCCGCGGAGGCGATCGATAATGCGGCGACCGCGCTATCCAAGGTGAGTTCGCCTGATCAGCAAAAGCTGCTCAGCGAGGAAATCCAGGAGCGTGTCGTTTCGATCTTCGAGGCCTGCAATTTCCAGGATCTGACCGGTCAGCGCATCAACAAGGTGATGACCACGATGAAATTCATCGAGAACCACATCACCGTCATGATGGACATCTGGGGCGGCGTCGATGCGATCAAGGCGCACGCGCCTGCGATCGTCGATACAAGGGAAGGCGACGACCGGCTGCTGAACGGTCCGAAGCTGGACGGCGACGACGGTCATGCGTCGCAGAACGACATCGACGCGCTGTTTAACTGAGTCTGGCTTGACCGGGTTTCGATTTGCTCAAGTCGCCGGGTGGAAGCACCCGGCGACCTCCATGGCCGCCAATCAGGCGCGCGGCGCGCAGCGGACATAGACCATGTTGCCGTAACGGGTCGCCGCATCCGGGTCGATGAAACGCGTGACCAGCACGCGCCCGTCGAACGAGACGATCTCGCGATCCTGTTCGCCGCCGGCCGGTCCGGGCGGACCGATATAGTTCTTGCCGCTTGGGCTGCCCTTGAGACGCAATTCCTGCGGCGTCGCCTGGTCGGCCAGATGCATGATGACGCCGCCGGTGGTGCCGGAGCCGATCACATAAGGCTGCTTGCACTGCGCCTTGGCCGCGACTTCGGTGCGGGCGCGGTCGGCCGGATTCTGGAACGACGCCAGACCCCAGCGGCCGACGATCTCGTCGGGACGGATCGACGCCGGCATCTCGGGCGCGACACCCGGCTCCGGAGCCGCTGAAGGGGACGATGAAAATGACGGCAGGCTCATGCTCCCGCATGCACCCAAGAACATCGCGAGCGCCGACGCGATCCCCAGATTGGCGACCCCGCGCACGCTACGTAAGCTGACCATAGCATCCCCCCGAACAAATTCGTGGCCGCACCCATCCGGCAACCAAGCGTAAAACCACTGCCGGAGCAATGAGGTCCAACAAATTACCCGACAGCTCCGATTTGGTTTCCGGAACCATCCTATATCGGTCTCACCAACGGCTTAACCCCCCTTTGCTTGACAGGATCGGCGTCTAGCCATATTCCGGGCGCACAATTGGCAGTCCGAGAGCGCGATTGCTAAGGATACGAGCCGTTTTGCTCCTTGGCGGTGTCGAACAGGCCCGTATCCCGATCCACTTCCGATGACAAGTCAGATCCAAAAGAGCCTCCAAAAGGAACCGTCATGGCTAAATCCAAATTTCGTCCGCTGCATGACCGTGTCGTGGTCAAACGTATCGATGCCGAAGAAAAGTCCAAGGGCGGCATCATTATTCCCGACAGCGCCAAGGAAAAGCCCTCGCAGGGCGAAATCACGGCGGTCGGCCCCGGCGGCCGGGACGAAGCCGGCAAGCTGATCCCGATCGACCTCAAGGTCGGCGACCGCGTGCTGTTCGGCAAGTGGTCCGGCACCGAGGTCAAGCTCGACGGCGAAGAGCTCCTGATCATGAAGGAGAGCGACATCATGGGCGTGCTCGCCTGAGGCCAACGTCTTTCCGTCGTCATTGCCGGGCTTGACCCGGCAATCCATCGCCTTCGCATAGACTTTTCCGAAGAGGATGGATGCCCGGGTCAAGCCCGGGCATGACGAATAAAAGCGCCGCGGGCGCGTGTATCCAATCATTCCAGGAGTGAATTCCAATGGCAGCCAAGGACGTAAAGTTTTCCGGAGACGCGCGCGATCGCATGTTGCGCGGCGTCGATATTCTCGCCAATGCGGTGAAGGTGACGCTCGGCCCCAAGGGCCGCAACGTCGTCATTGAAAAGAGCTTCGGCGCACCGCGCATCACCAAGGACGGCGTGACCGTCGCCAAGGAAATCGAACTCGAGGACAAGTTCGAGAACATGGGCGCACAGATGCTGCGCGAGGTCGCCTCCAAGACCAACGACACCGCCGGCGACGGCACCACCACTGCCACCGTGCTGGCGCAGGCGATCGTCCGGGAAGGCGCCAAATCGGTCGCCGCCGGCATGAACCCGATGGACCTGAAGCGCGGCATCGAGATCGCGGTGACGGCCGTGGTCAAGGACCTCGAGAAGCGCGCCAAGCCGGTCGCTTCATCAGCCGAAATCGCGCAGGTCGGCACCATCTCGTCCAACGGCGACGCCGCGATCGGCAAGATGATTGCCCAGGCGATGCAGAAGGTCGGCAATGAAGGCGTCATCACCGTCGAGGAGAACAAGTCGCTCGCAACCGAAGTCGACATCGTCGAGGGCATGAAATTCGACCGCGGTTACCTGTCGCCCTATTTCATCACCAATGCCGAGAAAATGACGGCCGAGCTCGAGGACGCCTACGTGCTGCTGCACGAGAAGAAGCTGTCCGGCCTGCAGGCGATGCTGCCGGTGCTGGAGGCCGTGGTGCAGTCCGGCCGGCCGCTGCTGATCGTCGCCGAAGACGTCGAAGGCGAGGCGCTGGCGACGCTGGTCGTGAACCGTCTCCGCGGTGGCCTGAAGGTCGCCGCCGTCAAGGCGCCCGGCTTCGGCGATCGCCGCAAGGCGATGCTGGAAGACATCGCGATCCTGACCGGCGGCCAGCTGATCTCGGAAGAACTCGGCATGAAGCTCGAAAACGTCACCGTCAACATGCTCGGCCGCGCCCGCAAAGTCGTGATCGACAAGGAAAACACCACGATCGTCAACGGCGCCGGCAAGAAGAAGGACATCGAAGCCCGCGTCGGCCAGATCAAGGCGCAGATCGAGGAGACCACCTCGGATTACGACCGCGAGAAGCTGCAGGAGCGCCTTGCCAAGCTCGCCGGCGGCGTCGCGATCATTCGCGTCGGCGGCGCGACCGAGGTCGAGGTGAAAGAGAAAAAGGATCGCGTCGAAGACGCCCTCAACGCGACCCGCGCGGCGGTGCAGGAAGGCATCGTACCGGGCGGCGGAGTCGCCCTGCTGCGCGCCAAGCGTGCCGTCGGTCGCATCCACAACGACAATTCCGACGTGCAGGCCGGCATCAATATCGTGCTGAAAGCACTGGAAGCGCCGATCCGCCAGATCGCCGAAAATGCCGGCGTCGAAGGCTCGATCGTGGTCGGCAAGATCCTCGAGGAAAAGTCCGAGACGTTCGGCTTCGACGCCCAGACCGAAGAGTATGTCGACATGGTCGCCAAGGGCATCATCGACCCGGCCAAGGTGGTGCGCACCGCGCTGCAGGACGCCTCGTCCGTGGCCGCCCTTCTGGTGACGACGGAAGCCATGGTCGCCGAACTGCCGAGGGAGCCGGCGCCGCCGATGCCCGGCGGTGGCGGCGGCATGGGTGGCATGGGCGGAATGGGTTTCTGAGACCGGCCTGCCGCCGACATTGTGGATCATCGAAGGCCGCCTCCGGGCGGCCTTCTTTTTGGCGTTGGTGCAGAGGTTTGCTAGTGAGGGCCCGGTCCGGATTCGGAGCTGGGCCAACCGGCCTTACGATACAATCTCATTCTGACCTGCCGGTTCTGTCTTACCGGTTCTGTCTTGCCGATTTTGCCCAGCGGGGAGCTTCAAGATGCGCTCGATTTTAGTTTGCCTGATCGGTCTGACGATGACGGCCTCCTCCGGTCTGGCGCTGGCTGAGATGAAGCTCTCGACGAAGGCCGCGCCGGGCGCCAACGAGACCAGATATTTCACTTCCATCGACGGGCTGATGGAAGGCAATGCCGACGTCATTCTCAAGGAGACCCGCCAGGGCAAGACCGTCACCTCGGCGGTGCTCGACGTCTGCTATCCCGCCGAGAAGGGCTCCGATCGCAAGGACCGCTTTGTCGCCAACCTCGCGGTCAACGGTCAGACCCTGACCGGAAGCACGCAAAGCCTCGGCGACAAATTGCCGGTGACGGTGAAACTGGTGCGCAGGCCGACCGGCGACAGCTTCGAATTCAAGGGCCAGATCAGCGTCGGCCAGACCGTCACGGAAGTGGCCTCTTCGGACAATTCCGATCTCAGCGAAAAGGAATTCCAGGACAACCAGACAACCGATGACGGGATCACGCCGGCGCCGGTGGATTTTACCGAGGTTTCTCCGGAATCGATCGGTGTCAGGGTAAAGCTGGACGCGGCGCTGGATTTCCTGAAGGGGTTGAAGGGGCAGGACGTCGAGGTCTCCCTGAGCAGCCTCACCGTCTCCTGCGACGCGCTGCGCGCCGGCGAGCAGACGATCAACCTCAGCACCGATCCGAACCGCGCCGCCGCGCTGATTGCGAAATTCAAGTCGTCGCCCGGCGTGGTCGCCGCCGGCTGGACCACTGGCATCGTGGAAATGGAGCGCTCGATCCGTTTTTCGGCCGCCGACTGGCGCGACGGCGACAAACCCAACCGGGACAAGCTCGCCGCGGCGATTGCCGGCGTCCTGACTAAAACGCTTTCCGCGAAATCATCGTCGTCGGCGTGGGACGCCAATACCGGGGCGCTGAGATTGACGTTCAAACGGCCGAGCCCGCTATTCCCCGCGCTCGAGCTCACCGAGACCATCGAGGTGACCGCGCTGGTGGCGCCGGACAAGCCTGGCGGGTCCGACCGGCTGATGCTGTGGATCGGCAATCCCGTCACCACCACGACGGACGAGTCGGCGGGCGCCAAGCTCAATCTGGCCGACGAGGCCAGCGCCGACGAGGAAGAGGACCAAAAGGACGACAACGGCTCGGTCGATGCGCTGGCCAGGGAATTCAAGGGCCAACGCTGGGACGCGGATAAATCGGCCTGGAAATAGCCTGTTTCTGCCGGTCTGGGGCAGCTTGCGACGCGCGCTTTGCACGCAGCCCTGCATTTGACATGCCGCGCCATAGCGGCAATGAACGGGCGATATCCGCACAAGGCCTTTCGGGATTTCAGGTTTGATGGCGCGCTATGACGTAGTGGTGATCGGCGCCGGCCTGGGAGGCTTGACCGCCGGCGCGATCCTGGCGCGCGCGGGGCGCAAGGTCCTGGTCATCGAGCGCAGCAACTCGGTGGGCGGCGCGGCATCGAGCTACAAGGTCGGCGATCTCTTCGTGGAAGGTTCGTTGCACGAGACCAGCGATCCGCACGATCCCCGCGATCCGAAACACGGCGTGTTGAAGCGCGCGGGCGTGATCGACGCCGTGAAATGGATTCCGGCCGGCGCATTTTACGAGGCACGCGGCGGTCCGCTCGGCGAGCCCTTTGTGATGCCGGACAATTTCGACGCGGCGCGGCGCGCCTTGACCGAACGCTTCCCGGAGGCCCGTACCGGGATCCATCAACTGCTCGAGGAAATGGAGCGCATCGCCGCCGCGGCCGGCACGCTTTCGCAAGGCCGGGAGGCGCTCAAGAATCCGCGGCAAGCTCTGGGCGCGCTGTTGAAGCTAACTCCCGCGATCCGCGACTGGCGGCTGTCGCTGTCGCAAAAGCTCGACCGGACGTTCGGCGACAACGAAGCCGTCAAATGCGCGCTTGCCGCCAATCTTTCGTATTATCACGACGACCCCGCGACGCTGTGGTGGGTTTTCTTTGCGATGGCGCAGGGAGGCTATCTGCAAAGCGGCGGCCGTTACGTGCAAGGCGGTTCACAGCGGCTCTCGAGCGCGCTCGCCCGCGCCATCAGGGCGGCCGGCGGAGAAGTGATGGTGCGTCGCGTCGTCAGCCGCATTGCCGTGGGCTCGCAAGGCGGGCCCAGCATCGTCACCCACACCGCCCGCGACGGCACCGATCCAGGACAGGTGGAAGGCTTGCGGATCGTCAGCAACGCCGCGCCATCGGCGCTGGCACCGTTGCTGCCCGCGGCGGTCGCGCAAAAATTGACGGAAGACTACGCACAGCGGACCTCGTCGATTTCGCTGTTCGCGCTGACGCTCGGCCTGTCGAAGCCGCCGCGAGAATTCGGCATATCGGCCTATTCCACGCAATTGCTGCCGCGCGATATGAAACGGCTGTCGGACTATGCGCAGGGCGCCGCGCTGATGGCGGGCGAGCCCGGCGAGCGGATGCCGCCGATGTCGGTGGTCGATTATGCCGCGATCGATTCGGGGGTACCCGCGCCGCCCTATGTGCTCTCGATCATTGGGCCCGACCTTCTGTCGAACTGGGAGAGTTCGGACATGGACGCCTATCGCGAGAAGCGCGGGCGATGGCAGGATGCGATCGTCCACTATCTCTCTTCATTTTATCCGGGCCTCGCGGACGGTGTGGTCGCGTCGTCGTTCAACACCGCGCTGTCGGTGCGTCAATATCTCGATGCCCCCGGCGGCGCGGTTTATGGGTTCGCCCCGACCCCGCCGCGCTCGCTCTGGCGCATGCCTGCCCGTTCGCCGCGCACGGCGGTGCCGGGCCTCTATCTGGCGTCGGCCTATGCGGGATTCGGCGGCTATACCGGCGTCGTGCAATCCGCCGGCGAGTGCGCCGACATGATTCTGCGCGAGCAATAAAAGACTCAATCGGTGTTGATACGGAACCGCAGCGGCCTGGTTCCGATGAACGAAACCAGATCGCCCTGCCGCTTCCAGGTGGCGGCCTCGCTCAGCGCCGCGAGCAGTTCATCGTCGGCTTGCGCCCGCGCCGGTGGGCAGGTGGTATTCTCCAACGGACCGGCGACAAAGATCACCGTGTTGCCCGCCACCGAAAACTGGCCCCTGCCGCCCTTGCACCACAATTCCAGCGTCGCCGCGCCATTGTCGCCGATCTGCAGCGTCGGCAGCCGCTTCGACCCGGGCTGCGGCGCCGCATCCAGTGTCATCTCGAACCCGAATGGAAATCCGTCATCGGCATAAGCCGCATCGGCATTGAGGGCGCCCCCGGCCAGTAGCAGCGTGACTGCGGCCAGCTTGAAAACCCCTGTCGCTAAAGACATACAGTTCCTCGAAATATCCCGGCATCGATTGCCGCGCGCCGTTGTAATGGGCGAACGTGACATTGACCAGATCGGCCGCCGCAAAAATTGTCGGCGCATAAAAAATCCCCGCGGGCCATCGGCCGCGGGGATTTCTTGTCCGTATCGTCAGAGCCGCTGTTCTATTTCAAGACCATGGCCGTGAACGGATAGACATAGGCCTGCAGCATCACAAAGAGACCGACGAGGCACGCCAGCGCGATCGAATGCTTGAACACGAAGCGCAGAATCGTGCCTTCGTGGCCATACCAGTTGGTCGCGGTGGAAGCGACGACGATCGACTGCGCGTCGATCATCTTGCCCATCACGCCGCCGGAGGAGTTGGCGGCGGCCATCAGGATCGAGGAGAGACCCAGTTGCTCCGAAGTGATCTTTTGCAGATTGCCGAACAGCACGTTGGAGGCGGTGTCCGATCCCGTCAGCGCGACGCCCAGCCAGCCGAGCAGCGTACCGAAGAAGGGATAAAGCACGCCGGTCGCGGCAAAGGCGAGACCGAGCGTGGCATCGACACCGGACAGCCGCGTCAGCGTACCGATCGCCAGCATCGCCGAGATCGTGATCAGCGAAATCGCGCACACCCTGATGGTCCGGCCGTACTCCGAGATCAGCTTCATCGGCGACAGGCCCACCAGGAAGCCGGAAATGATCGCCGCGATCAGCATGCCCGTGCCGGTGAACGACAGATAGGTGAAGCCGAACACCGCGCCTTCCGGCGTCGGCTTTGCCGCCACCGGCGGCACCTTATTGATCATCTTGTCGAGGTCGGGGACCCCGTAATTCCAGGCAAAGTGTGCGTTCGCCCAATCCTTGAAGCCCTGATTGCCCCAGATCAGCATTACGACGCAGACGATGATCCATGGCAGCAGTGCGCCCCAGAGCTCGGCCTGCGTCAGCGGCGTCTTGTCCATCGGCTTCGGCGCCGTCATCGTCGACGCCGATTCGTCATGACCGCGCAACGCCGGCGACAACCAGAGCTGCCTCGGCTGCCAGACTTTCAGGAACAGGATCAGGCAGCCCATCGAGATCAGCGATGCGCCGATGTCGACGATCCAGGGATTGATGTAGTTCGAGATCACAAATTGTGGAATCGCAAACGATAGACCGGTGACGAGAATGGCGGGCCAGATGTCCTTCATGCCTTTCCAGCCCGCGAACGCCCACACCACCCAGAACGGCACCAGCAGCGAGAAGATCGGCAACTGCCGTCCGACCATCGCACCCAGAATGTAGGGGTCGAGGCCGGTCACCGAGGCCAGCCCCTGGATCGGGGTACCCAGCGCGCCAAAGGCAACTGGGGCGGTATTGGCGATCAGCGACAGACCGGAAGCCGCGAGCGGCGAAAAGCCGAGCCCGATCAGAACCGAGCCGGTGATCGCGACCGGTGTGCCAAATCCCGAAGCACCCTCGAAGAACGCGCCGAAAGAAAACGCGATCAGCAACAGCTGCAAGCGCCGGTCCTCGGTGACGCCGCCGACGGCACGTTTCAGCAGCTCGAATTTTCCGGTGAGGACCGTAATTCGGTAGAGGAAGATCACGTTCAGCACGATCCAGCCGATCGGGAAGAAGCCGGACACGATCCCGAGCACCGATGCCCGGATCGACATCCCCGCCGGCATCGTGAAGACGAAGATCGCGATCAGGTTGGTCAGGATCACGGCAATGATTGCTGCGATATGGGCCTTGACCTTGCCGCTCGCGATCAACACTAACAGTGTGACCACGGGAATGGCCGCGGCGACCGTCGACAGTGCCGCGTTGCCAAGCGGATTATAGATTTGGTTCCACATTACGGTTCCTCCCCACGCCATTATGCGGCGCCCCTGACCAGCGTGGACGGTCAGGTGCGCCTGACGTGATCGCAGAAGTGCGTACGCAATGCGCGAAATCAGCCGCGAATTTGGGCAATTCCAAAATCGCTCACAACCTCGCGAAGTGTGGACGCCCCCCGCCCCTCGCCGTTACCCCCATGCTAGGGTTGACTCGGAGTCCGGGACAAGCCAACGCAGTCCAAGAAACCTACGACTTTAGTCTAAATGTCTCCAATTCCCCCATTTTTTCAGGCCTTTGGAGCCTTCTTTCAGGAGACGGCAATCTGTGAACAACATCCGCTCGACGCTCGCCATCGTATGGCGGATCGCCGCACCTTATTTCCGTTCCGAGGATAAACTGGCCGGCCGCGTGCTGCTCGCGGCGGTGATTGCGATCGAGCTTTCGCTGGTCGGCATCAACGTTCTGCTGAACGAGTGGAACAACCGCTTTTACAATGCGCTGCAGGAGAAGAACTGGGAAGTTTTCGTCAGGCAGATCGGCATCTTCTGTATTCTTGCCACCTTCTACATCGCGCTTTCGGTGTACCAGCTCTACCTCAACCAGTGGCTTCAGATCCGCTGGCGGCAATGGATGACGCGGCGCTATCTCGGCGAATGGCTTCACGACGCCAACCACTATCGCATGCAGCTGCAGGGCGACGCCGCCGACAATCCGGACCAGCGCATCTCCGATGACGTAAAACTGTTCGTCGATCAGACGCTGGGCCTTGGCGTGGGCCTGCTGAGTTCGGTGGTGACGCTGGCGTCTTTCGTCGTCATTCTCTGGGGTCTGTCGGCGGAGTCGCCGTTGACGATCTCCGGCCACGCGTTCGCGATTCCCGGTTATCTGGTTTGGGGCGCGCTGATCTATGCCGTTTTCGGCACCGCGCTGACGCAGTGGATCGGCTCGCCGCTGGTCAACCTCTCGTTTGAACAGCAGCGCTTCGAGGCCGATTTCCGCTTCAATCTCGTGCGGGTGCGCGAAAACTCCGAACAGGTTGCGCTGTTGAGGGGTGAGAGCGCCGAACGGCAGCGGCTTTCGGAGCGCTTCGGCCGCGTCGTCGAGAACTGGTACGCCATCATGAGCCGGACCAAGCGGCTGACGGCGTTTACCTCAAGCTACTCGCAAGCCGCGGTGATCTTCCCCTATATTCTGGTGGCGCCGGCCTATTTCGGAAACAAGATCCAGCTCGGCGGCATGATGCAGACCGCATCCGCTTTCTCCAGCGTGCAACAAGCCCTGTCATTCTTCGTTTCGATCTACCGGTCGTTGGCGGAATGGCGCGCCGTCGTCGCGCGTCTCAGCGGATTCGAGATGTCGATTGCCAGCGCGATGACGCAGGCGACCCAGGCCCCTTCGATCGGCGTCGTGTCGTCGGCCGGCAGCGATAAAATCGACCTCAACAAGCTTCTCGTCAGTCTGCCCCACGGAACCCCGCTGGTTTCGGCTGACGGCTTCAGCATTCGCACCAACGAGCGTACCCTGGTCACCGGTCCGTCCGGCGCCGGCAAGTCGACCTTGTTCCGCGCCATCGCCGGGATCTGGCCGTTCGGCAGCGGCTCGATTGCGATTCCGGCCAGGGCCAAGCTGATGATGCTGCCCCAGCGGCCGTATTTTCCGCTCGGTTCACTGAAGGCCGCGATCGTCTACCCCGCCGAAGCGAGCGCGTTCAGCTCAGACCGGGTGCGTGATGTTCTGATCGCAGTAGGCCTGCCCCAGCTCGCGTCAAGACTGGAAGAGGACGCACACTGGAATCGGATGCTCTCGCTGGGTGAGCAACAGCGCCTCGGGATCGCACGCGCGCTATTGCACGCGCCGCAATATTTGTTCCTGGACGAAGCGACCGCCTCGCTCGATGAAGCCTCGGAGGCGGCGCTTTACCACCTCCTCAGGGAGAAATTGCCGGCAACCACCGTCGTGTCGATCGGCCATCGCTCGACGCTGGCGGCGCTTCACCAGCGCAATGTGGTGCTGTCCCGCGACGGCGATCGATTTGCACTGCAGAACCGCCGCGAGGACGTCAAGCAGCCCTAGCGGCGCATAGCGCGACGCGAGCGACAACCATCGAACCGTCGCATGGCGCCAGTGCGATGGCCGCGCCCCAAGCCTGACTAAAGCGTGATGAGATGAAGTTGAGCTGCGACGCAGCGGAAACTTCACCTCTCCCATAGGGAGAGGTCTGCGCGTAGCGCCGGGTGAGGGATTACGGTCTATCGTTGGTGCAGCACCCCTCACCCGATTTGCTGCGCAAATCGACCTCTCCCCGCTGGGGAGAGGTGAAGGACAAGACCGATCCAAATTAAAGCCATCCCGCTCTAGAAAAGGCGCGCAACACCGCCAAAAGAAAAGGGGCGGCAGATCGCTCTGCCGCCCCCGTGGTCTCGATGGAATGACTTACTTCAGGTTGGTCATCGCGGTCAGGTCAGCCGAAAGCTTGGCGATGCCGGCCGCGCCGCACCAGTTGGAGCCTGCGCCAGTCGGATTGATCGAGGTGATGTTGCTCGTTCCGGCGGAGTTGAAGGCGCTGGTGAAGGCGTTGCAGTTACCCTTCGACAGGTCGGTGTCGGAGTAGCGCAGATCGAGTGTGAACACCTTGTAGGTGAAGCCGATGCCGATGTTCCAGGTATTGTAGTCGGCGTATTTGATGCCGTTCGGGAACGGCCCGGCGAAACCAGGATTGGTGAACGTGGTTCCGTAGAAGGAGTCGGTTGTTCCAAGAAACTGCCGTCCGAACTCGCCGGAGACATACATGCCGACGCCGCTGGTACCGAATACCGTGGCTGGCGCGGTGTACTTGCCGGTGACCGAAGCGTAGTCGCCCCAGGCGCCGGAGTTCAGGAAGTTCGGCGAATAGTACTCGTTCAAGCCGAACTGCCAGTTGTCGTTGATGGTGTAGTTAACTTTTCCGTAGACTTCGAAAAAGCTGACGTCCTTCTTCATGACGTTGCCGTCTGGCAGGATATTGGCCGCGCATTCCGGGCTAAGCGGCTTGCCGGCCGGATCGGTCGGAGCACCGAAGAAGCAGGTTCCTCCCGGATACAGGTAGCCCCAGACACCGAAGTCGAACGCGAACGCGCCGAAGGTCGGACGAATACCGCCGTAGACGTCGATTTCGGCCGCGGCGCGGTTCGCGAAGGAGATGCTCTCGCCGGAGGTGCCGATGTACAGCTGCAAGTCTTTGGTGACGTTGTAGCGCGGCTCGAAATAGGCAGCCACCGACGGGTTGTGATTGGACTGGGTGATACCGCGGAAGATGTAATCATTCATGATTGCGCTGCCGAAGGCGATATCCCAAGGATCGAACGCTGCCGGAGGCGGCGCTTTGACGGCCTTCGTGTACAAATCGGCCGAGAAAGCCGAGCCTGCGGTCATTGCAAGCACCGCCGCAGCCAAAACCATTTTCTTCATGTCGATCCCCATCGCTTTAAACACAGTCCCGTTCCGGCGCCCCCAGGGACAAGCGGTAACCGACTGCAACCAAATTCCGTAACCTGTTCGCAATCTGGAACGCGCCACCCGTTCAGTGAAAGCAAAAAAGACAAGCATTTGCCGCCTTTTTGGGCGTTATCGCCATCGGGCAAAATGTTGTCAGCGTGTGTTGCATTACAACAACAACTTCGCGTGATTTTCGTGCCGGTCAGGCGACTTTTGGGCAACAGGCCGGCTTCGGGAAGGAAGAGCCAGACGCCGGCTGATCGAGACCCAATCGAATCAGCCGCCTGGGCTACGCCCCTGCGTGCAGCGGGGCCGATCAACCGGAAAAATGTTCGGGGACCTCCCGGCATGAAAAAGGCCGCAGCGACGGGCGCTGCGGCCTTGAAGCGTGACCCTCGGTAACCGGGCCGCGTTGGCGCTATTTGTCGTCGTCGTCGCTGGATGACGACGGGGCCGACGAAATCTCGCCGCCCGAGTGCCCCCATGACGGCGCGGTACTTGGAGCAGGACTCGAAACAACGGGACTTGAAACAGCGGGACCTGGGCCCGCCCAGCTCGGAGCTGATGGGACCGGCGTCGGAGCAGGCTTTGGCGCCGGAGCCGGCTTGGGTGCGGCGGGCTTGGACACGACAGGCTTGGGTGCCGCAGGCGCAGCAGGCTTGGGCGCGACGGCCTTCGGTGCGGCGGCCTTGGGCGCGGCAGCCTTGGAGACCGGAGCGGCCTTCTTTTTTGCAGCGCCCTTTTTGGCGCTGGCCTTCCTGGCTGATTTTTTCGGCGCCGCCGCCTTCGCCTTTTTGGCGGACTTCTTCGCCGACTTCTTGGCCTTTTTTGCCGATTTCTTCGAAGATTTCTTCGCGGATTTTTTCTTCGCCGTCAGAAGCTTTTTCTTGTTTTTCTTAGCCTTCTTGGCTTTTTTACTCTTTTTGCCTTTAGCCATCGTGATCCTCCTGTTGCCGCCGATCCATGTCTATCGAGCGTTTCAAGTCGCCGCCTCGAGCGCGGGGCCAATCGATCAGTTCAATCCTGGCCGGGGACCCCCTGTCGCCCAATCGAGAAGCTCAATCGTGTGAACCACAGGAACTGACGTACCACCGGCAATCTGCACCATGCATCCAATATTGCCCGCAGCGATCATGTCCGGCTTGACCATCGCAATGTTGGCGACCTTTCGATCGCGCAATCTGTCCGCAATGTCAGGCTGGAGAATGTTGTAGGTCCCCGCCGAACCGCAACACAAATGGCTCTCGGGTACATCTTTCACCACGAATCCGTTCTTGGAAAGCAATTCTTTCGGGGCTTGCGTGATTTTCTGTCCGTGCTGCAGCGAACAAGCCGAGTGATAGGCGACAACAATGTCGCGCTGTTGCTGCGATGACTTGAGCTCGATGCCACCGAGATACTCCGTAATATCCTTGGCCAGCGCTGAAATCTTCGCCGCCGGGCCGGCGAAATCGCGATCCTCGCGCAGCATGAAACCATAGTCCTTGATCACCGTGCCGCACCCCGATGTCGTCACCAGGATGGCGTCGAGACCGTCGCGCTCGGCTTCCGCGAGCCAGACCGTGATGTTGGCGCGCGCCCGCGCCAGGGCGTCGCCGTCGCGGCCGAGATGGTGTGTCAGCGCACCGCAACATTGCTCGTCCTTGACCAGCACCACCTCGATGCCGTGACGCGTCAAGAGATTGATGGCGGCCTGATTGATGCGCGGCGCCAGCACCTGTTGGGCACAACCCTGCAGCAGCGCGACACGCCCGCGCCTTGCGCCGAGCGGCGGAAAAACGCTCCCGCCGGCCGGTCCGGATGCCGGCAGGCTGTGTGGCGCCAGCGCCAGCATCGCCTTGATTCGCCGCGATAAAGTCGGCACTGCCGGCGCGGCTTTGGGGGTCGGCAGCAATCCAGCCAGCGGCCGGCCGAACCGCGCCAGGATCATGCTGAGGCGAAACAGCCCCGGCCGCGGCAGCACCCAGGCCAGCACCGCCCGCAACGCCCGCTCGGCCAGGGGCCGGGTATATTCCTTCTCGATCCGCACCCGCGCCTGATCGACCAGATGCATGTAGTTCACGCCGGACGGACAGGTGGTCATGCAGGCGAGGCAGGAGAGACAGCGGTCGATGTGCTTGACCACCTCCGGCGTCGGCGGCCGGTTCTTTTCCAGCATCTCTTTGATGAGATAGATCCGGCCGCGGGGGCTATCGAGTTCGTCGCCGAGCAGCACGTAGGTCGGGCAGGTCGCGGTGCAGAATCCGCAATGCACGCAGGCGCGCAAAATCTTGTCGGCTTCGGCGATGTCGGGATCGGCCAGTTGCGCCAGACTGAATTCGGTTTTCATGCCAGGAATCCCCGTATCATCCGGCCGCGATTGAGGATGTTTTTCGGATCGAAGCTGTGGCGGACGCGTTCGCTCAAGCTCGCCACGCCGCCCTGCTGCGGATGGAACACGTCGACGCTGCGCCGCACCTCGTCGGATGCGCGGATCAGCGTGGCGTGGCCGCCGACCGCATTGACGCGCTGGCGCACCAGCGCGGCCCGGGCGTCGGGCGTGGCAGGCAGCGCCGCCCAGATCAGGCCGCCGCCCCAGTCGTAGATCACGTCGCCACCGGTGTCGCGTGCCAGCCGCTCGCCGAGCGCGCCGCCCGCGGCCGGCGGACAGACGATCCGCCATACCGGCCACGCCCCCAGCGCGCCGTCGGCCGCGAACGGCGTGACGTCGCGAACCGACCTCCAGACCGCGGCCGAGGCGGCATCTTCCAGAATCTGCGCCGGCCCGAACGGCGTAAGAATTTTGCCGAGCGCGGCCGCGCGATGGACGGCCGACGCCGTAATGCCCTCCAGCCGCAGCAACGTGACCGCCTGCTGTGGCGATCCAAGGTCCGCCAACGCTCCCGCGGCGGCCCGAAACGCCGAACTCGGCAGGTGGGCGGCGCCGGACAGGTCGAACGGCGAGCCCAGCGCCGCCGTCATTGCCCTGACTGCGGTGGCGTCATCCAGCCCACGCAACAGCAGCGTGCGCTCGCTTTCGGGCCTCGGCATCACCTTCAAGGTCACTTCCGTCATGACCGCGAGCGTGCCCCAGGACCCCGCCAGCAGCTTGCAGAGATCGTAACCGGTGACGTTTTTCACCACCCGGCCGCCGGCCTTGAAGCTGTCGCCGAAGCCGGACACGGCATGCGCGCCCAACAGATGATCGCGGGCGCCGCCGGCCCGGATACGGCGGGGACCGGCGAGGCCGACGCCGATCATGCCGCCGATGGTTCCAAGGTTTGGGGTACCCAGCAGCGCCGCGGTGTCGATCGGTTCGAACGCGAACTGCTGGTTCCTGGAATCGATCAGCGACTTGACGTCGGCCAGCGGCGCGCCCGCCTGCACCGTGATGATCAGTTCGTTCGGCTCATAGGCCGTCACAGCATTGAGCGCCGACAGATCGAGCAGCGCATTGGTCGCCATCGGCTGGCCGATCTGCCGCTTGGAGCCATGGCCGATGATTTCCAGCGGCTGCTCGCTGGCAATCGCCGCGCGCACCACCTGCTCGACGTCCTTGGCGTCACGTACTTTCAGGGTATCCAAACCAACCGCCTTGCTGTCATCGTCAGGCCCATCATGGAACGGCCGCGCGGCGCAACCATCCGGTCCCGGCCATCCTTCTAAAGGCGCGGCTGGCGGGCACAAGGGCGAGTTTGAAAACCGAAGCGATCATCGGCCAACACCCCTTTCCGCTCGCAACATCATCACTTCGACCATCATCGAAGCATTCACGCATATTATTCGCCATATATCGAACTGTAGCCGTCAATGGACGGACCATCCAGCGCCCGGCGATTGAGGGCAAATCATCAGGGAGCACCACCATGAATCGATATGCCATCAACGAGCGAACCATCAGCGATGCCGTCAGCGGCGGCGGCCTGCTGGTGGTCGCGCAATGGGAGGCCAGCGAAGGACAGGCCGACAGGGTCGCCGGCATTCTGCGCCGCTTTCTGCCCGAGGCGCAAAGCGAGCCCGGCGCCAAACTGTTCCTGATCGGCCAGGCACGGGACAATCCCGCGCAGTTTCTGTTCTACGAACTGTTCCGCGACGAGGCCGCTTTCAAGGCGCACCAGGACAGCGCGCATTTCAAGACCCATATCGCCGGCGAGGCCTTGCCGCTGCTCGCCAAGCGCGAACGCCTGCAATACGCATTGCTGTAACCCGGCAACAGTACCGCCCCTTCTAAAGCGTGACGAGATTAAGGTTAGATCGAGTTGTAGCGGAAACTTTACGTCTCCCATAGGGAGAGGTCGGCGCGTAGCGCCGGGTGAGGGGTTACGGTCTATCGTTGGTGCAGCACCCCCTCACCCGATTTGCGGAGTTTATCATCGGGCGGCGCTTCGCGCCGACCCGTTGGCAAATCGACCTCTCCCCGCTGGGGAGAGGTGAAGGGCACTCCGATTCAAGTTAAACCCATCTTGCTCTAGAACCGCGGCAATTCGGGAAAAGCCAGCTTGCCGCCGTGGACGTGCATGCGGCCGAGTTCGGCGCAGCGGTGCAGGGTCGGAAACATCTTGCCGGGATTGAGCAACCCCTGCGCGTCGAACGCGCATTTCAGCCGCTGCTGCTGGTTGAGATCGATCTCGCTGAACATCTCCGGCATCAAATCGCGCTTCTCGATGCCGACGCCATGTTCGCCGGTGAGCACACCGCCGAGTTCGACGCAGACCCTTAAAATATCCGCGCCGAAGGCCTCCGCCCGCTCCATCTCGCCGGGCTGGTTGGCGTCGTACAGGATCAGCGGATGCAGGTTGCCGTCGCCGGCATGAAACACATTGGCGACGCGGAGATCGTACTTGCCCGATAGCTGGCGGATTCGCGCCAGCGCCTCCGGCAATTTGCCGCGCGGGATGGTGCCGTCCATGCAGAGATAGTCCGGCGAGATCCGCCCCACGGCCGGAAACGCCGCCTTGCGGCCGGCCCAGAACAGATTGCGCTCGGCTTCGGAAGTGGAAATCTGGCAGGTGGTCGAGCCGCAGCCTTGCGCGATCGCCTCGACGCGGCTGATCAGTTCATCGACCTCGACGCCGGGACCATCGAGTTCGATGATCAGGAGCGCCTCGACGTCGAGCGGATAGCCGGCATGAACGAAGGCCTCGGCGGCGTGGATCGCCGGCTTGTCCATCATTTCCATGCCACCCGGAATGATCCCGGCGCCGATGATCCGCGCCACGCATTCGCCGGCCGCCTCGACCTCTGCGAAGCCGACCATCAGCGCGCGCGCGGTCTCCGGCTTCTGCAGAATCCGCACCGTGACCTCGGTGATGACGCCGAGCAGGCCCTCGGAGCCGGTGATGATGCCCATCAGGTCGTAGCCGCTGCTCTCGGCGGATTTGCCGCCGATCCGGATGATTTCGCCCGTGATCAGCACGATTTCGCACCCGAGCACGTTGTTGGTAGTCATGCCGTATTTCAGGCAATGCACGCCGCCGGAATTCTCCGCGACATTGCCGCCGATCGAGCAGGCAATCTGCGAGGACGGGTCGGGCGCATAGTAGAATCCGGCGTGGGCGACGGCCTCGCTGATGGCCAGATTGGTCACGCCGGGTTCGGTCACGACCACGCGGTTGTCGAAATCGATCTCGCGGATGCGCTTGAATTTGCCAAGCCCCAGCAGCACGGCGTCGGCCAGCGGCAGCGCGCCGCCGGACAGCGAGGTGCCGGAGCCGCGCGGCACCACCTTGATGCCCTGCTCGAAGCAATACTTCAGAACCTGCGAGACCTGTTCGGTCGTGTCCGGCAGCACCACCACCATCGGCGGCTGACGATAAGCCATCAGGCCGTCGGACTCGTAAGGGATCATTTCAGCCGGGCTGTCGATCACGCCCTCGCCCGGCACGATCGCCCGCAACGCCGCGACGATGGTCTCGCGTCGGTCGAGAACCGCCTGATCCGATGCAGGCATCATGATGGTCATGGACTTCTCCCCGGCCGTTTTCGGGCGTGTGCGGCATCCGCCATTGGCCGATTTGTCATGCCAAATCAAGCACGTCTGGGCCGCTTTGGGTAGCTCGCCAACGCATGGGCGCGCCACAAACGCGCGGGAACGCCGGCCGGACCGATGAACCCGGAGCCGTTTCGCGGCTTGTCCACCGCGAGCGCCCCATGCAACAACGGCGGCAAGCCACCCTGGAACGACCAAGAGCCTCCCATGAAAAAACTGACCCTGAGCGCGCTGGCCGTCATCGCATCGTCGGCAGCCACGACCGCCGCCCTGGCGCAGGACGTCGCGGCGGGCAAGACGTCGTTCATCAAATGCATGGCCTGCCATTCGATCGGGGAAGGCGCCAAGAACAAGATCGGCCCCGAGCTCAACGGGCTCGACGGCCGCAAGGCGGGCACCGTGCCGGATTTTAACTACTCGGACGCCAACAAGAATTCCGGCATCACCTGGAACGAGGCGCAGTTCAAGGAATACATCAGGGATCCCAAAGCCAAGATTCCCGGCACCAAGATGGCCTTCGCCGGCATCAAGAACGACAAGGAGGTCAACGATCTCTGGGCGTTCATCGCGCAATACGACAAGGACGGAAAGACCAAATAGGCGCGTCGCGTCTGTTCGCCCTGCTACAATCTGCGTAAATGTGCCAGTCTGGTTCGGGACAGCGTCAGGAAACCCGACGGCATGAACGATCTTCGCGACTGGTTGCGCAGTAACGGGCTTGAGCAATATGCCGACGCATTCGAGGCGAACGATATCGACCTCGACATCCTGCCGGAGCTGAACGAGCAGGATTTCGAACAACTCGGCCTGTCCCTGGGGAATCGCCGGCGGCTGATGAAGGCGGTCGCCGACCGCGGTGCCGGGCCGGCGCCATCGAAGCCTGTCCGCCCTGACGGACCGGGTTCGGGCGAGGCCGAGCGGCGTCAGGTGACGGTGCTGTTCGCCGATATGGTCGGCTCGACCGCGCTATCGGCCAAGGTCGATCCCGAACTGCTCGGCGGCCTGATCCGGCGTTATCAGGACGCCGTCGCCGGCGCGATCGGCCGGTACGGCGGCTTCGTCGCCAAGTTCATGGGCGACGGCGTTCTGGCCTATTTCGGTTTTCCCCGTGCCTTCGAGGACGCCGCGGAACGCTCCGTTCGCGCCGCGATCGACGTCCTGGCGGAAGTCGGCGGCATCGAATTGCCGGACCATACGCCGGTACAGGCACGGATCGGCATTGCTACCGGCCTCGTGGTGGTCGGCGAAATCATCGGAACCGGCACGGCGCAAGAGCACACCATCGTTGGTGAAACCCCCAATCTCGCCGCCCGGCTGCAGGCGCTCGCCGGTCCGGACACCATTCTCGTCAGCGAGTCGACCCGGAATTTACTCGGCGGGCTGTTTGAACTCGAACTTACCGGCGAACACGAATTGAAAGGATTCGCCCGCCCGGTGCCGGCCTGGCGTGTGCGCGGCGAAGCCTCGGTCGAAAGCCGCTTTGCCGCGATTCGGGCCGGCCGGAACCTGCCGCAGATCGGCCGCGCCCACGAAATGGGACTGTTGCTCGAGCGCTGGCAGCTGGCGCGGCAGGGCGAGGGCCAGATCGTGACCGTGGTCGGCGAGGCGGGAATCGGAAAGTCGCGCTCGATCGAAGCGCTGCGCGAAGCGCTGGGCGGCAAGCCGCATGCGCGGATCAATTTGCAATGCTCGCCGCATCACGGCGACAACGCGCTTTATCCGGTGAGCCAGTATCTCAGCCGCGCCGCCCGCTTCGCCGCGACCGACACGCCGGGCGCGCGGATCGAGAAACTCGGTGCCCTGTTCGCGCAGCGGACCGCTTCGGATCCGGCAGCGATCCCGCTGTTGGCCGAGTTGCTGTCGATCCCGCTGGCGGCAACGGTGCCGTCGTCGCAGACGCCGGCCCAGCGCAAGGCGTCGACGCTGGCCCTGATCGTCGACGAGTTCCTTCGGATGGGCGAGAGCGAGCCCGTGCTGATCGTGCTGGAAGACGCGCACTGGATCGACGCCACCACGCTGGAAATGATGATGCGCCTGACCGACAGCATCGGCCAGGCACGAGCGCTGGCGTTGGTGACCGCGCGGCCGGATTTCGCGCCGCCCTGGCTGGCGCGGCCGCAAGCGACCCTGTTGACGCTCGGCCGGCTGGGCCGTCAGGAATGCACGCAATTGGCCGCCGGAGTCGCCGCCGCGCACGGTCTGTCCGCGGAAACGGTCGCGGCGATCGTCGCCAAGACCGACGGCGTACCGCTGTTCGTGGAGGAATTGACCAGGAGCGTCATGGAAACGGCCGGCGAAGGCAGCGAGGTGCCGGCGACACTGAAGGATTCGCTGATGTCCCGCCTCGACCGGCTCGGCGAAGCGCGCGAAGTGGCCCAGATCGCCGCAGTCATCGGCCGGCAATTCAGCTTTGCGCTGCTCGGCGCAGTTGTCTCGGGGGATGCCGGTGAACTCCAGGCCACGCTGGCGAAGCTGGTTGCGGCGGGCATCGTCTTTCCCGAGGAGCGCGGCCTGGAACGGAGCTTCAGTTTCAAGCATGCGCTGGTGCGCGACGCCGCCTACGAGAGCCTGCTGCTGGCGCGCCGGCGCCAGTGGCACCAATGCATCGCCCATGCGCTGGAGCAGCATTTCGCCGACATTGCCGCGAGCGAGCCGAACCTGCTGGCCTATCATTTCGGTGAGGCCGGCCTGCCCGCCCCCGCCTGCGACTACCGCATGCGCGCCGGCGATCAGGCGGTGAACCGTTCGGCTTATACCGAAGCGATCGCGCATTTCTCGGCCGGTCTCAAGCTCGCCGAAGCATTGCCGGCGCAGGACGGGATGCGCCGGCAACTGGAATTTCTGCTCAAGCTGGGCTCGGCGTCGGTCGTCGCTCACGGCCTGCAGAGTTCGGAGGTAGAGGACGCCTACACCCGCGCCGGCGTCATCGGCGAGAAACTGGGTGACGGCCCCAGATTATTCCAGGCCAAATGGGGCCTGTGGATCAACGCCAATCTCCGACGCAAGACCTCGCTGGCGCGCGACCGCGCCGGCGAACTGGTCACGCTTGCGCAACGCTCCGGCGATGGCGATCTGTTGCTCGAAGCGTATCACTGCCAATGGTCGACGGCTTTTTTCCGGGGCGACGTCATGGGCGGGATCGAGGGTTGCCGGAATGGTGTCGAGCTCTACGACATGGCCCGCCACCGTCACCTCGGTCACCAGTTCGGCGGTCACGATCCCGGCGTTTGCGCGCACTCGCAGTGCGGCAACTCGCTGCAGCTGGCGGGCGAAAGAGGAAAGGCAGCGCAAAGCTTCGCAAAATCCCTCGCGCTTGCTGAATTGCTGGACCATCCCAACACCCTCGCTCATTCGCTGCACAATTGCGGCATAGGTCACCAGCTTGGCGGCGACCGCGACGCCACATTCACCGCGGCGCATCGTTCGGCGGGACTGGCGGAAAAATTCGGCTTGTTGCCGTGGCGCGCGGGCAGCCTGGTGCTCGCGGCCTGGGCGACCGCGATCGGTTCCGGCGTCGCGGACTCCGCGCGACGGATCGATGCCGAGATCGGCAATGCGTCAGCCCTCGGTCCGCTGCCGCAATATTATCTCGGTCTGGCCGCCGAAGTGCTGCTGGCCGCCGGCCGGCCGGCGGACGGCCTCGCTCATCTCGACCGCGCCGTCGCCGGGATCGATGAACCCGGCATCGGCTTCTATTTGCCGGAGATCTATCGCCTGCGCGGGGAATGCCTGCTGGCGCTCGGCCGCGACAACAAGGACGAGGCGCGGTCGGCCTTCGCGACCGCTCGCGACATCGCCAAGCAGCAGGGCGCCGTCATCTTCGAGCGCCGCGCCGAGGCGTCGCTTTCCGAACTCGCAAACAGTGCAGGCCGCGGATAACCGAGGTCCGGGTATCGCCCGCGGACGCGGGAAGATGGATGTCCGCTTTGGCGCGCGTTCCCGACTCACGCCGGACATCGCGTGAGGTCCGCGCACGGCATCCATCCGCGCGAATTATTAATCAACATCACGCAAAAGGCCTCGGCGGCGACGCGTTGACGACGCGTGTGGAGCTTTTTAGCGACCAATATCAACCGGTTATTAGGGAGTTTCATTCAGCGTCCGCGACCAAGGCCGTGTCGCGTGGATTGATTTCATTGAGGGCATTATCTTGCAGGCATTTCCCCGAATCCTGAACCGCTATTCCCTGGCGATTTTCGTGCTGGCGTGCGCCACGCTGTCCTACCAGATCCTGATCACCCGTTTCTTCAGCGTGATGCTGTATTACCATTTTGCATTCGCTGCCATTTCGCTCGCCATGCTCGGGCTTACCCGCGGCGCGATGGAGGTCTACAACAAACCCGCCCGCTACACTCCCGAACGGGTGGGCGTGGAATTCGCCTGGCATGCATCGTGGTTCGCGATCACCGGCGTCGGTGCCATGATCGCCTTCCTGTGCGCGCCGCTGGTGATTCCGCAAGAATACGTGCAGGTGACCCTGGCGATCGCGACGGTCGCCTTCGTCATGCCCTTTACCGAAAGCGGCGTCTGCATAACGCTTTTGCTGACTCGCCTGCCGTATGGCGGCGGATGGCTTTATGCGGCAGACCTTTCAGGGGCGGCGCTCGGCTGCCTGGGAGTCATCTTCGCGTTGCTGGTCGTCGACCCCGTAAGCGCCACCCTATGGATCGGAGCCTTCGCCGCCGGTGCAGGCTGGATCATGGTGCGCGACAACGGCGACATCCGCAGCCTGCGTCTGAGCGGCGCCGTCGCGCTGACACTGGCGGCCGCCGCCGCCGTGCATACCGGACTTGATGTTTCCGGCAACAACCATCTCGGTGTGTACTGGGCCAAGGGGGTTCAACAGATCGGAACGCTGTTCGAACGCTGGAATACCTACTCGCGCGTCAGGGTGACGGCGCTTGGAGAGAGCGCTCCGTTTGGCTGGGGCCTGACCCACACGCCCGCGAAAAAAATAGACCAGAACCATCTCGATATCGACGCGGATGCCGCCACGGTCATCACCCGCTACGATGGCGATATCGGCAAGCTCTCCTACCTGAAGGACGACGTCATCAACGCCGCCTATTTGGTGAAGCCGCCGGCCGACGTCGCCGTGGTCGGCGTGGGCGGCGGTCGCGACATCCTTTCCGGACTCTTTTTCGGCGCCAAACGCATTCGCGGGATCGAGATCAATCCTGCGATCTTCGAAGTCCTCACCGACAAGTTCGCCGATTTCTCCGGCCATCTCGATCGCCAGCCCGGCGTGTCGCTGGTCAATGCCGAAGCCCGCAGCTACATCAACCATTCCTCGGAACGATACGACCTGGTCCAGATATCGCTGATCGACACCTGGGCCGCGACGGCTGCCGGCGGCTTAACCCTCACCGAAAACCGCCTTTATACCGTGGAGGCGTGGGGTGACTTTTACCGGGCACTCAAGCCCGGCGGATTGCTGTCGGTATCGCGCTGGTTCGAGCCGGAGGGTCACCGCGGCGAGTTCTATCGTCTGGTGGCGATCGCGGCGAGCGCGCTCCAGCGCAGAGGTGTGCCCGCAGCCGAGCTGTCGAACCATGTCGTCGCACTCAACGTCGGCAGCATCGTCACCGTGATTACCAGTCCGGACGCCATTACCGATGCCCAATGGCTGGGGGCGCGCAGCAGACTCGAGGCCCAGGGCTTCAAGATACTGCTGGGGCCGCATGTCGGCTTCGACGACGTCACGTCGACGCTGATGGCCGGCCATGCGGACGCAGCCTTCTTCGCGTCGCTACCGGAAAATATCGCCCCCTCGACGGATGACAATCCGT
The DNA here is from genome assembly GCF_900129425.1 of Bradyrhizobium erythrophlei. Classification (NCBI taxonomy): domain Bacteria; kingdom Pseudomonadati; phylum Pseudomonadota; class Alphaproteobacteria; order Hyphomicrobiales; family Nitrobacteraceae; genus Bradyrhizobium; species Bradyrhizobium erythrophlei. Next base: position 6,895,067 of record NZ_LT670817.1, read on the forward strand.
TCTTCTTCTATACATCGCGCTTTCGCGATCTCGTCGGCAAGCCTTCATCGACCCTCTCCAACAACAACCCGGCGATCAGCATGACCCTGATGCTGATCGTGATGGCGCTCTGCGCCTGCGCATACTACATCGTCGTTCCCTTTGCCCGTATGGCAAGGCGGATGCCGCTGTCGGTGCTGGCGCCGCCGGTGACGTATTTTTGCGCGATCGGCATGGGCTTCATGCTGATCGAGATATCGCAGATGCAGCGGCTGATGGTCTTCCTTGGACATCCCGTCTACGGGCTGGGTGTCGTGCTGTTCACGATTCTTCTGTTTGGCGGGATCGGCAGCGCCACCGTCGGTGCGCATTCTCCCCGGCCGGGCGTACTGTTCGCCAGAGTACTCGCGCTGCTTGCGACGCTCGCGGTGGCGGGGTTGTTGACGCCCTTGTTGACGACGTGGGCGCGATCGGCAGCGACCGACATGCGCATTCTGTTGTCCGTGCTTCTGCTGGCGCCCCCGGCGTTCTGCATGGGCATGATGTTCCCGCTCGGGCTGAACATCTGGCGGCGTCACTCGGAGCTGCTGCCGTTCTTCTGGAGCGCCAACGGGATCACGTCGATGTTTGCCTCGGTGCTGGGCATGGCCTTATCCATCGAATTTGGTATCGCCACCACATATGCGCTGGGCGTCGGCTTTTACGTCGTCTGCGCAGGCATCATCGTCGGAAGCCGCCGGGCGATCCGCTTCGGCGCGCCCGCGGCGGTTCGGGCCGGGGGACTACAATTGGCGGGCGACGATAGAATCGCTTCCGTAGCCGCTTCGGACGCACCGTCAATCCAATCGGCGCAGATCGAAACAGTCGCCGATAACAAGGCGCTCGAACCGTCCGTTGCGCCGGACGTGCACGCGCGCGCCGACGAGTTTGGACGATAATCAAGATCGCGCGGAGGCGTCCCGGCCAGCCACCGCCGCACGGTCCGCGATCCCGCCGATCATCGCCTCGACCTCGGCGGTCACAAGATCCGGCGCAGCGTTCTGGATCATGTGGCCGACACCCGGCAGCACGATCAGTTTTGCGCCTGCGACCACGGCGGCGAACGGGCGCGAGTGAATATTCGTCGATACGGTCTTGTCGGCATCGCCCGTGATCACCACGGTCGGCGCCCTGATGTCGGCGTAGTGCGGCGCCTGCTCGGCCACCGCAGCCTTCAACGTCACCAGATCCCGCGCATTGGCGAGAAATTCGCGTGGACGCAGCAATAGCGGCGTCGCGGTGTTGCCGACCCAGTCTCGCGGCATGACCTGCGGCAGGAACACGCCGCGCGCGCCGGATTCGGTCAGCAAGATGCCGAGCGGCAGCGTAATGGTGTAGGCGAGCAGCGGGCCGATCACGGGCGTGGTGACAAGCTTGTTGTACCATCCGACGCCACCCGGCCACGGATAGGCCACCGGCGCCAGCATCACCAGACCGGCGACGCGCCCGGGATAGTCGAGCGCTATCCGCGCGCCCAGCGCCCCGGCCCAGGAGTGGACCACGAAGATCGCGCTGATAACGCCGAGTTTTTCCAGCGCCGCATCGATCATTCGGCCCTGGATCGCCGGCGTCGAATCCTTCTGATGCGCGCGCGTGCTCCAGCCATGACCGGGGCGATCGATCAGGATCACCCGATGATTTTTCGCGAGCCTCTTGCCGAGCGGCTGCCGCATGGTCTCCAGATTCGAGCTCGCGCCGTGGATCATCACGACCGGCGGACCATCGGCGTCGCGCGGCCCGATATCGATGACGTGGAGGGTTGCGCCGGCGACCTCGATCATCCTGCCCTGGGCGGGCCAGGCGCGCTGGATCGCAAGGACACCGGCTTGCGTGATCAGCGCCAGAACAGCCAGCGCGGCCACGACGACGATCGATATCATTTGCTACATCCTGAAGAGCCCGGGGTATCAGCTAAAGCGTGATGAGATGAGGTTAGATTGAACTAGGACGCAGCGGAAACTTTTACCTCTCCCGTAGGGCTAAGGCGTGCACACAATTTCAATAACATTTTTCTTGCCATGAGTGAATCGAGTCTGATTCCTTGCATTGCGGTCCACAAGAAGGATGATCGCATTGATGGAAGGGATGGATTGGTCAGTCGGTCGCTTTGGCGATGTGCGACTGGCCAAAAGGGGGCGCTGTTGTTGCAGCGCGCCGTTGAACGCGTCACGATGAACCTGCGTGCGGCGTCCGACGGCCGAGCTGAGTGGGTGGGGTTCAGCCGCTGGCTGAATAATCCGAATGTGACAGCGAACGAAATTGCTGTGCATAATGCAGAAGTTCTGTCGGACCGTGTCGCGGGCCTGCATGTGCTTGCAATCCAGGACACGACGGAACTGAACTATGCCAGGCACGCCGGACGGGTCCGGGGTCTTGGGCCATCCGGCAACGGACGCGATCCGGGCTTGTTTGTGCACCCCGTGCTGGCGATTGATGCGGGCAGCGGAGCCTTGCTCGGGTTGGCTGGAATGCAGATCTGGACGCGTCAGGGGCCAGCGTCCCCTGATTACCGGCGTCAACCGATCGAAGAGAAAGAATCCTATCGTTGGATTAAGGGGGCGGCGAGCGCCAAGAGCGCGCTTGCTGCGGCAGCGATGGTCACCGTGATCGGCGACCGCGAGAGCGATATTTACGAAGAGTTTGACCGGATACCTGACGCGCGCACCCATCTGCTCACGCGTGCCTGTCGTGATCGCGCCTTGGTGGGTGGCGGTCGGCTGTTTGGCATTACCGAAAGCTGGCCGGTCCGGCATCGCTTCAAGCTGGAGGTCCGAGCCCAGCCCGGTCGCCCGGCTCGCACGGCCAAGGTGGCGCTGCGCTTTGGCGAAGTGACGATCAAGCGCCCGGGCAACTGCAGCGATCCCGCAGCCGCGCATCAATTGACCTTGCGTCTGGTCGAGGTCAGGGAGCTTGATACCGCCGTCGAGGGGCCGATCCACTGGCGTCTGCTTACCACTCATGAGGTTACGACGGTTGCGCAGGCCTTGGAGATCGTTGGTTGGTATCGCGAGCGCTGGCACGTCGAACAGCTGTTCCGCACCAGCAAGAGCCAGGGTCTCGACCTTGAGAGCAGCCAGGTCGAAGCGGCCGATGCCTTGTTCAAGCTTGCCGCCATCGCAATGATTGCCGCCACCAAGATCATGCAGCTCGTCCTCGCCCGCGACGGCACGGTCGATCGCCCGGCCACCGACGTGGTAGCGGTGGAACAATTGCCAATGCTCGAGGCCTTGCAGATCCGTCTCGAAGGCAAAACAGCCAAGCAGAAAAATCCTCATCCCAGGCGATCGATCGGCTGGCTCGCCTGGATTGTTGCGCGCCTCGGTGGCTGGACCGGTTACACCTCCGAACGCCCACCGGGCCCAATCACCATGCGCCGTGGCTGGCATCGCTTCGAACAAATGGCTCAGGGTTGGAGACTCAGAGATGTGTGCACGCCTTAGCCCGTAGGGAGAGGTCGGCGCGTAGCGCCGGGTGAGGGGTTACGGTCTATCGTTGGTGCAGCGCCCCCTCACCCGATTTGCTGCGCAAATCGACCTCTCCCCGCTGGGGAGAGGTGAAGGGCACACCGATTCAAATTAAAACCATCACGCTTTAGTTACGGTTTTACGGCGCGCGAGTTTGGCGGCCAATGCCGGATCAGGGCCGCCACAATCCCTCAAGCACCAAAACCAAGCCGTCCCAGTCCCGGCATTTTGATCGCCGGCCGCCGCAGGTCGAGGCCGAACACCGCGCCGAGAAAATTGATCTCGATGCCTTCGACCCAGCCGACCGTCAGTCCCAGATAGCCGCCGAGCGTGACCCGAACGCCGGTTCGCGAAGGCGTCAGTCCGAACATGCCGCCATTGTAGGGAAAATCCTTGCCGATGGCGGTCGGCGGCAGCGTGGCCCGCAATTCCGGGGCCGCGGCCATGACCGCGGTGACAAAGGTATTGGAATTCGGTCCCGGCCAAGCGCGATAATCGCCGTAAGACCGCAGCTGATAGCCCTCGATCGCGGCACGGATTTTGGGGATCATGCGATCGGCAGCGTCGCCATCGGCCGCGGCGATCACCTTCGGCATATCGCCGAACCAACGCCCGTCGGGCGCAAAGCCGTTGACGCGGATCGGTTCGCCCCAGGCCGTGTAATCATAGCGCGTATAGCGGGGTGCATCGGACTCCTTGACCACGATCCAGCTGTGGACCGCGAAGATTCCGCGCCAGCGAACCGTCCGCGCGGCGAAAACCCGCACCAAGGCGTCAGGGTGTTGCGCGGGTGACGGCAAAAGACCGGCGCTGGAGCGGTCGGCGCTCTGCCAGTCGACGGAACGATCCCCCAGCATATATTTCACTGACGAAACCGTGATCGGGGCAACAAGCAAAAACAGCAGGCCAATCACGGATTTTCTCACAATGGGCAACTCTGGACGGCACGCATTCTTCATAAAGCCGTCATCAGCAGTTTTATATATGGGGACGATGAGCACTTTTGCCATGCGAAGTGCACGCGTCATCGAAGCTGTCGCCACCGGACCTATCCACGTAATCCACAGGAACCCGGGACGGGCAGTAAAAATTATGTCAGGGGATATTTGGAGGATTTTCGATGATGTCCAGATCGAATGAAGCCGCGATCGACGAAATCGTGGCGAGCTGCAACGGCGACGTGCGCGGCGCGCTGAGGGCGCTGCTGCTGGTCAACGAGCAACTGGAGGCTGAACTGCAGCAGCTCTACGCAGCGGTTGCCATTGGCGGGCCGTTCGAGCGCGGCAGCAGCGTTCTGCACTAGCTAGAGTCTGATTCAGAAGCAGTTGAACCGGGATCCTACTCCACCTGCGATTGGTCGGCCGCCGGATCGCCCTTCGGGCAAGCACTAATGGTCGAGCGGGCCAGCTTGGCATCCTCGACGGATTTATAGGGGCCGTCCTCGAACCAGATATCGCCCGTCACAACCGGATTGCTGGTCACGATCTCGCATTGGCTGGTGGCGCGGTTGCCGACCACCCAATACAGGCCATCCGCGAAGCAACTTGTTCCGATCGCGAGCGTCATCGCGCCGGCCAGCATCAGGGATTTCATGGCTTTGCTCCTGCGATGGGGGTCAAGCGGTCAAGTGCGGCCTGACGAAAACCGTTCCGGCTGAAGGCGGATTGTCCGTCGCCGTGGTTAATCGGCCCGCACTCCGATCGGTCAAACGATCGATCAGATGTCGCGTCCTTCGACCTTTTCGGTCAGGGTCTTGACCAGTTCGGGCACCTTGTCGAGGTGCGGGTTGACGGCGAGCGCCTTGCGGAAGGCGTCGAGCGCGCGTTTGTCGTCGCCGAGATCCTGCATGATCATGCCGAGTCCCGCCAGCGCGCCGAAATGGCGGGGTTCGCGGACCAGCACCTGCTCGATATCCTCGAGCGAATGGGCGTAATCATTCTGCAGGTAATACAGTGTCGCGCGCCGGTTCCAGCCCTCGACATAATCGGGACGCAGCTTGACCACGGCATCGAGCAATTTCAGCGCAACATCCATCTGCTGGGCGTCCATCGCGGCCTTGGCCCGCACCATCAACAGGGCCGCGGTGTCGCTGGGGGTCTGCATCCACAGCGCCCAGATCCGGGCCTCGACATGTTTGGCGCTGGCCTCATCGGGCGCCGCCTTCAGCGCGCCGAACAGGAAGTCCAGTCCGCGCGTCTTGTCAGTGCCGACCTTCGGCAGCTTGCCCGGCGGCTCCGGCAGTTTTTTCTGCTGCTTCGGCGCGCCCGGCCCCGGATCCTGCGCCGACGCCGCCATCGGCGCCACGGCGATGACAGCGGTGACGAGCAGGGCCAGGTGGCAGTTGCGCGCGAGAGAGAATCTGAATGCCATCGCCAAAGTCTAGACGCAGAAAAACGCACTGCAAAGCAGCGATGGCGTCAAAGACCTGTGATGGCGGCAGATTTCGTGAAGGCCCGAGCGCGCGTTTCAGGCTTGATTCAGCCCTGACGCGCCTTGAAACGGCGCTGAACCTTGTTGATCACGTAAACCCGACCCTTGCGGCGGACCAGACGGTTGTTGCGGTGGCGTCCACGCAACGATTTCAGCGAGTTACGGACCTTCATGGGACAATCCTGATGCTCTGAAAGGCCGTGCTGGACAGGCCGAAAAGTGGCAAATGGGCTTAATCCCGCCGGCGGCCGTGCCACCCGGGACGCGCGGTTTCTAAGCCATGCGGCGGTGGAATGTCAATGCGGGCGGGGGCGGCGCGGCGGGGATCACATGACCCGAAATATAGTGAAGAGCCCGTTTCGGACCTATTCTAAACTGGCGCGCCTGAGATTACTCCGCAGATGATTCTGGCGGGGGAAGAACGCTTGCTTGATTTGGTTGAGGTGAGAGAGCCAGCCTACGTGGTGCGGGAGGTTTTTCAGGCAATGGCGGCGTTGCGGTTTCGCCGCCATCCCAAGTAATTACGCCTCCGGTTAGCGACGCGAAACTCCAATAGAACAGGCCTGACCCAAACATTGTGAGTGCGGCCAAGTCGTCGGCCACGGATCGAAGCTCCGAAAGATCCAGGCTGATGAAGTTATTTTCATCGAAGCTTTTCTTAGATGGCTTGGCTAAGGTTAGATGCGAGACAGAAATGTCTCTTGGCCATGCGTTATGGGCCTTTGAGTGCAATAAAATATTTCTGTTTTCGGTCGAAATTCCGTAGCCAGAAATGAAATGCTCGTATCGGTCGCGAAACTCGGGTTTTTCGTATTCCGCCATTTTCAACGCTATTTCTATGCGCTCAGCGTTGTTTAGCTTTGAGAAAACCATCTTCCCCACTTGGATTTTGCCTAGGGTTAGGAAGAAAAGTCGATAGAAATTGCCTTCCAACTCGTTGTAATTGGCGGCAATGACTCCGAGCGCGTGCATATGATCTTTAAGGTTGGGGTTGTACGTCCAATCCCAACTCCACAGTTTTTCATGTCCTCCAATCGCCGCTAAAAGACCGCCATAGTAGCTCGTTTTAACCGGCTCTGGATCGTCTGAAGACATGACTAAGCCACCCAATGATTATTCTGAGAAAAGGAAGCCCAAGCGCGCTTCGAAACTGCGTTCAAGGGCGCATTGAACACGCCGCACAAGCCGCTGAAGGAGAAGCCGAAGAAACGGGAGGCTAGCAAGCCAACCTCCCGCCCTCGTTCACGTAAAAAGATAAACAAATAGCGCGACGGCCCGAAGGCAGGCGGCTACGTCCACTTTTACAGAACACCGGATGATGAGTTGCTTGCGCATCTCGTATTCCTCCGGGCAGCAGCGCGCCGCTTGCCCAAAAGGGTTTGCGGTGAAGCTCCCATCGAACGAATAAGCCGTCGTTCATGGGTGCATCGGCCCATCATTGGCGAGCTAGCATCACCTCCGACGGACCCCATGTCGCTCCCAGTTGTCCTTTTGCGGAATCGCCGGGTGTGGTGGCGAGGGCATCCGGGCTGGGCATGGGCTACGACGTATCCATTCGGGGTATCTGCATTGCGAGTGCAGCGCCGTTTGGGGCCGTAGTGCGTGAATGGTGAGCCGGCTGCTATTTTGAGTCGAGTCTATTTTGGCCGTTTTCCACGCCAACGCAGAAAGCGCCGGGCCTGACGTTTTGAAATTCGGCTTAGTTAGCTTGACGATACGTCAGACGCTTGCGCTCGTGCGCATAAAGCCAAAGCCGCACGAGGAAATGAAGCTATCGAAGGCGACCAAGAATCGCTCCGGCAAGCTTAAGCGGAAAGCCACCACAAATTCCAACGATGGCAAAGGCAATCGGCCAAAGGCAGGCGGCAAGACCAAATAGCCAATGCTGCTTGGCGACTGGAATCTTCGTCTTTTTCATCTGATCCCCCGTCTCTTCCGCGATAGGAGGGCAGATATTTGACGGGCGCACAAACGCCGGGGTCCGTGGAGTTAATGGCGTGTTAAACACATTTTGGCTTAAGCGGTTGATATCATTAGAACGTGGTCCTCTGGGGATAACTTGCTAAGTCTCTGATTTTTAACGTTTACGTTCAGCGCGGTCCCTGCGGCTTTTCCAAGCTCGAAAGCGCCCTGCCGCATGCTTCTTGTAACTGATCTTGGTGAGTCGGCCGGTACGTCAGGCGCTTGCCCTCGATACCCTTGAGAGTTTTCGCCGTCCGTTCCCCATCGCTAACGTCAAGGCCGGACGATTGTTATAACGGAATGCAAATTCCGAGAGATAGTGCCGTAAGTGCTGGTCACCGCAGACGTATAGGTCCCGCGCATACCGCCCTTGCCGAGCAATTTGTAAAGTTTGCTTTCATCCCTAACCAGGGTGGCCTTGCGGTGCACGTTGGTGAGGATTTTTTCGAATAGACGCGATCCGGCACACGCGCCGCTGGCAATTCGTCTTGCCGCGCGCGAGCATCAATGCCATGTTTCGCGCATGACGCTTAAATGCACACCGCTCAAATCACTTTGGTGGCGCTCCTCTTAAGGAGCGGCATGGCGTTATTATTTCGACTTCAACGACCTTCGCCGCCGTGATCGGTGAGCAAGGTCGTCTTCCGACAAGTCTCCAATCGCGGCGGCTCCAGCCAGGAGAAGCCATATGTTTGTCGAGACTGCGCGACCCGTCATTCTCACCGGCGATCGCACCACTGGTCCTCTTCACCTCGGCCACTATGCGGGCTCCCTGAGAAACCGGGTGGCTCTTCAGCACAGCCATCGGCAGTTCGTCTTGCTGGCTGATGCGCAGGCCCTGACCGACAATATCGACGATCCGGAAAAGGTGCGCCGCAACGTGATGGAAGTGGCGCTTGACTATCTGGCCGTCGGCATCGATCCGGCGGAAACGACAATTTGCGTGCAATCCGCATTGCCCGCGCTCGCCGAACTCACACAGCTTTATCTCAATTTTGTTTCCGTCTCCCGATTGGAACGCAATCCGACCATCAAGGATGAAATTCAGATGCGGGGCTTCGAACGTGACATTCCCGCGGGCTTCCTGTGCTACCCCGTGGCGCAGGCCGCAGACATCACGGCATTCAAGGCAACGGTCGTGCCCGTCGGACTGGATCAGGCTCCGATGATCGAGCAGACCAATGAAATTGTTCGTCGGATCAATCGACAGGTCGGTCGCGAGCTGTTGTTGGAGGCAAAGGCGCTCATTCCCTCGACGGGGCGGCTTCCCGGCGCCGACGGGAAGACGAAAATGAGCAAATCCCAGGGTAACGCGATTTCGCTTTCCGCCGGTCCTGACGAGATTCGGGCTTTTGTAAATCGCATGTACACCGACCCGAACCACCTGCGCGTCTCCGATCCCGGGATGATCGAAGGCAATGTCGTCTTTTCATACCTCGACGCGTTCGATACCGACCGCGCCGCCGTCGATGAATTGAAGGAGCGCTACCGGCGCGGAGGGCTTGGCGACGTGGTCGTCAAGCGTCGCCTTGAAGACGTGCTGCAGGAGCTTCTGAAACCGATTCGCGAACGTCGCGCGGCGGTGTCCCGCGATCCCGGTTATGTGTTCGATGTTCTGCGCTCCGGCACTGCTAAAGCGCGCGCGATAACTCAATCAACTCTCGATGAATTGCGTGACGGTCTGGGGTTGTTTTCGCTCGCTGGAACGGCATGAGACCGCCCGGCGTTGTCCGAGGAGGTTCTACCCACCTTCCGGACTTGCGCGCGAAGGCGAATTTATTGAGGCGATTCAGCCTGATTTGCCCGACGGGCGTGCTTGCCGATTTCGTGTCCAGCCCCTTTTGAAAAAATATTCTGTTTTTCCGAATACGCAAATCAGTCTATATTCCTAGCCGTCCACCCCACAGAGGGGCGTATCGCGATCGTCACGGACGCGGGGTTGGATGCGATGGACGGGGGCGGCGCCGATGACGAAAGCGCCTGCTCGCGGACGGCGAAGACGTGTGGTCCTGACGCCCCGACGCTGGCGTCAAGTTTGCGGATTAATCCGCGTAACGACGGTGGCAAGAAAGCCGATCACCGGGGAGAGCACGGTATAAGCCGTAAACCATTGCGTGCGGGAATGTCGGGTGTTTTCCGATGGCTCGCTGTGAATACTCGTGTGCATACTTACTACCAATAGCGCACACGAGGCTGCGGGTGCATCGGGCGCCCGGCATTCCCCACGCCCTCTGTTTTCAGGGCGGAGATTATTGCAAACCTCGGACGCATCGCGCCGCGAGAATGCGAAAGTGTGTCTGCGTCATTGCGAGCGAAGCAATCCATGCAGCGGCAAAAAGAAAGAATCGGGATCGCCGGCCATCAGAAAGGTGATGAAGGCCGAGCGGCCTTGTTTTTTAGTTCGGCGAAGCGGCCGTCGATGCGAGTGATCATGATGCGGCGCCAGCTGCGTTGTGCTTCGCCTCGAAGCGTGTGCCCGCGGAGAGACCCCCACCCCGGCCCTCCCCCGCAAGCGGGAGAGGGAGCAGATCTTGCCTCATGGATAATCCGTTCGTAATCGATGACAGTCCATTCGCGATCGATTCTCGCGCCGCAATCCCGGTCGGTCCCCTCTCCCGCTTGCGGGGGAGGGTTAGGGTGGGGGCTCTCTCCACGGACTCAACGCCGATATTCACTTCTTCCTCCCCGCAATATATCCGCCACCTGCGGGATGTCCTTGTCGCCGCGGCCGGAGAGATTGACCACCATCAGATGATCTTTCGGCCGCTTCGGCGCGAGCACTCGAAATGCCCGCCGACTTCACCCCAGCGGAAACTCGACCATGGCTTCGCCGGTGGCGACCTTCTCGTCGTTCTGGTTCTTCACCATGACGTCGATCAGAACCCAGCGCGAATTCGCCGTGGCCTGTTTCGACTTCACGATACCGGTCGGCTGGATGGTGTCGCCGGGCCGCACCGGCTTGACCCATCTGGTTTCGAGGCGGCGGTGAATGGCCCCGGCCCGATAGGCCCAGTCGGTGATCATCCGCGAGATCAGCCCGAAATTGTTCATCCCGTGCATGATGATCCGCCGAAATTGGTCTTGCCGAAATTGCCCTTCATGTAGTCGTCGTCGAGATGCAGCGGGTTGTAGTCGAGCGAAGCGTCGCAAAACAAACGAATGGATTCGCGGCTGACCGCGAATTGCGGCCCCTCGATGGTGTCGCCGGCGCGAAGGCTTTCGAACGTCACGGTCATGATTCCGCTCCCTCGCGTGTCACTGCGGCCGGATGGTCCAGCCGCGGCCCGAACAGATCACCGCGCCATGCTGGTTGAAGAAGACATTGTCGTGCACCACGAACAGCCGTTCGCGCTTGATGAACTTGTCGAGCGCGCGGGCTTCGAGCCGGATGGTGTCGTTCGGCCGCGCCGGGATATGGTAGCTCCAGGACTGCCCGGCATTGACGGTGCCGGGGCTGCGCATCCAGTCATCGGCCGGCGTACAGGCAAACATCAAGAGGATGTGAATCGACGGCGGCGCGATCAGCCCGCCATAGCGGGTGGTTTTGGCGTAGGCTTCATCGAAATAAACAGGATGATCTTCGCCGACCGACTTGCAGTACAAGGCGATCGCCTCCTGCGTCAGCGTGTAGGGGATGGTCTTGCGCGGCTCGCCCGGGACGATGTCGTCCCAGAGCTTTCGCAGGTTGGCGTCTTTCCAGAAATCGGTCTCGAAGGCTTCCGCCTGCGCCATGATGTCCTCCCGTTTTCGTGGTCTTGTTCCGGCTATCTTGCCAATTTTGTTATATGGTATAATCAATTCGCAGCGCTGTACAATCGAGCGGCCGCCGGGAAATCGAAATGTCCAAATTGAAGCTGCCCAATCTTGAAGACGTCGTCGCGATCGACATCCACACCCATGCCGAAGAGCCCTGCGGCATGCATGGCGATGACGGCTACGATGATTTCCAGGCCCAGATGGCCGACTATTTCAAATCGCCCAACAAGCATCCGCCGACGGTGCCGGAAACCGCGGCCTATTACCGCGCCAAGAAGATCGCCGCGGTGATCTTTCCGGTCGACGCCGAGCGCGAGACCGGATTCCGCCGCTACAACAATTACGAGATGCTGGAAGTCGCCGCCGAGAATTCCGACGTGCTGATCCCGTTCGTCAGCATCGATCCGCACAAGGGCAAGCTCGGCGTTCGCGAGGCGCGCAAGCTGATCGAGGAATTCGGCGTCAAGGGCTTCAAATTCCATCCGACCATGCAGGGCTTTTATCCGAACGACCGCATGGCCTATCCGCTGTACGAAGCGATCAACGACGGCGGCGCGATCGCGCTGTTTCACACCGGCCAGACCGGCGTCGGCTCCGGCATGCCCGGCGGCATGGGGATGCGGCTGAAATATTCCAATCCGATGTACATGGACGATGTGGCGGCGGATTTTCCCGACCTCAAGATCATTCTCGCCCACCCCTCGTTCCCTTGGCAGGAAGAGGCGCTGTCGGTCGCGACCCACAAGCCCAACGTCTACATCGACCTCTCCGGCTGGTCACCGAAATATTTCCCGCCGATCCTGGTGCGCTATATCAACTCCATTTTGCAGGATAAGATGCTGTTCGGCTCGGACTGGCCGGTGATCACGCCCGACCGCTGGCTGTCGGACTTTTCGAAACTCGAGATCCGCGACGAGATCAGGCCGAAAGTGTTGAAGGCCAACGCGCGCAGGCTGTTGGGTATCTGAAACGACATTCGATCATTCTGCGGATGTAGTACCGTCATTTGAAATGGTGATCCTTGGCGAAGCTCTGCAAAGCCGCTGCGTTCGTCACCGCGCTCTTGATCGGAAATGCGGTCGAATGCTTTGCGGCTCAGCCCGAGCCGTCCGGGACCGTCGTTGAATTCGAGAACCCGCTGGCCAGCCGGTTGCCGCTGCAGGGCTACCTGAGACAGCCAAATATGGCAGGTCCCTTTCCCGCCGTGGTGCTGCTGCATGGATGCAATGGCAATTGGCGGCGGCTCGACGAGCGTTGGGGAAAGAGGATCGCAGCCTGGGGCTATGTGACGCTCACGGTCGACAGCTTTGGTCCGCGCGGCCTGAAAAACACCTGCGGCGGCGGCGCTCCTGTCGATCTGGCCTTCGATGCGTACCGGGCCTTGAACTTTCTGGTGCGCCAGCCATTCGTCGATCCCGCTCGCGTCGTGGCGCTGGGTTTTTCGCAGGGCGGATGGCTGGCTCTCACCTCGGTCGAACATGGCGCGGTCGAGCAAATATCCCAAAACAAGTTCCGTGCGGCGATCGCTTTCTATCCGCCATGCCTTGGCTTCAAGGGCAACATGACCGTTCCCACATTGATCCTGATCGGTGAACTCGATGACTGGACCCCGGCGCTGGAGTGCCGCAACATGGTGGATGGCCGGGACGATTGGGGAATATCCAGGCACAAGGGTGAAGGCGCTCCGGTGCAGCTCGTCGTCTATCCCGGCGCCTACCATGCCTTCGATGCCGTCACCCTCCAGACGCCCATTCAATATTTCGGACATCACCTCGAATTCAACCAGCCGGCAACGGATCGATCGATCGACGCGGTTCGCGAGTTTCTTGACGCGACCATCGGCGGAAAGGAGCAGGCCAGATGACCATCAAAGCCGTCGTGTTCGACGCCTATGGCACACTCTACGACGTTCAGTCGGTCGCCGCCGTCACAGAGGAGGCTTTTCCCGGCTATGGCGAGATGATCACGCAGGTCTGGCGCATCAAGCAGCTCGAATACACCTGGCTGCGTTCGCTGATGCGGCGCTATCAGGATTTTTCGGTCATCACGGCGGATTCGCTGGCCTACACGCTCAGGGTGCTCGGACTGAAACACGACGCCGGCGTATTCGAGCGCATCATGGAGAAATATCTGCATCTCGATCTTTATCCGGATGCGGCGGCGGCACTTGCGGCGATGCGAGGCCGCAAGCTGGCTATTCTTTCCAACGGCAGCCCCGGCATGCTCAATGCGCTGGTCCATAACAGCGGTCTCGACCGCGTGCTGGACGCCACCATCAGCATCGACTCCCGGAAAATCTTCAAGCCTGCGCCCGACGCCTACACCCTGATCGAATCCGTCCTCCGCGTGCCGCCCGCGGAAGTTCTGTTCGTGTCGTCGAACCCATGGGACGCCTGCGGCGCCAAGGCCTTCGGCCTCAACGTCGCCTGGATCGAACGGGTGACGCCGGAAGCGATGGCGCTGGCTTGCGTCAAAAACGATTCCGTTGCCCCGCTGACGATGTTCAAGGCGATCCGGACCCAGATGGACGAGTTGGGGCTCGAGCCCGATTATCGCATCCACGCGCTCGCAGAACTGCCCGCCCTGGTCGCGGCTCATGAGTCTTGAATATGAGTCTTGAATCGGTGCGCGCGTTCTTCGCCGCAAAGGCGCCCGACATCGCCGTGATCGAATCGCCGATGAGTTCGGCGACGGTGTCGCTGGCCGCCGAAGCCCATGGCGTCGAGCCCGGCCGGATTGCGAAAACGCTGAGCCTGCGGATCGGCGAGCGCGTGGTGCTGATCGTGGCTGCTGGAACGTCGCGGATGGACAACAAGAAAGTGAAGGCGCGCTTCGGCGGCAAGCCGAAGATGCTGGGCCTTCACGAGGTCGCCGAAATCACCGGCCATGAAGTCGGCGGCGTCTGTCCGTTCGGACTGAAAACGCCGCTGCCGATCTATTGCGACGTGTCGCTGAAGGCATTCGACGAGGTAGTGCCGGCTGCGGGATCGACCCACAGCGCGGTGCGCATTGCACCGTCGCGAATGGCCGAACTGACCGCCGCCGAATGGGTCGACATCTGCCAGGATCCGTCGTAGTGCCCGGCGGTTCTATTGGTCGTCGTAGTCGGGTCTCGGCCGACCGTTGGGCACCGGCTGAGCGTAACGCCGGCGAGGCGCGGCCTGCTCCGGCGCGCTGGCATTCGATTCGAATACCGCCCGGCACGGTCCGCTCAGCTGTGCGGTATTTTGCCGAAGGCACGCGACGATCCGGTTGGTGTCCGGTATCTGTTCGCCGCAGAGCCGGAAAACGTCGGGGGTGCAGGCCAGCTGTTGTTCCAGCGTTCCCCGGTTTTCCTGCGAAAAAGCCGCATCTTGAACGGCGATGCCGCCGGCCACGCCTATCGCAAGACTCAGAACAATTCGGTGCGCTCTCATGTCCGACCCTTCTTTCGGATTCACCGGCGGGCATGTTCGCTGTGACAAACTGCTCCACCCGAGGATTGAAAATAAACGGGGCAGGCGAAGGTTCACACCGGACAACAAAATGTGAAGGCGGACCGCTTCTTTGCGCTGCCCTATTCCACCTTGCCGATCTTCTTCACCGCCGCGATCAGGCGCGCGCTGTCTTCAGTCATAAATTTTGTAAACTCCGGCGCGTCCATGTAGGCGACCGGACTACCCGCGGTCTCGAAGGTTTTTGTCACTTCAGGACTTTTCACCGCTTGCGCCATCGCTTCGCGCAGCCGCGTCATGATCGGCGCCGGCAGCGCGCTTTGCGCGAACAGCCCGGCCCAGATATAGAATTCGACGTCCTTGTAGCCGAGTTCCCTGAAGGTCGGCAGATCGGGGAAACTCGCGATCCGCTCCGCGCCCCAGTTCGCGAGCACGCGCATCTTGCCGTCGTCGACCTGCTGCTTCAGCGTGCCCGGCGCCGACGCCAGCGCCTGTACCGTTCCGCTCATCAACGCGTTGAGCGCGGGGCCGGCACCGCGAAACGGAATGTGCAGCAATTTGATGCCGGCACTGGCCGCGAACATTTCCATCGCCACGTGCAGCGTGCCGTAGGGGCCCGACGAGCCGTACGGAATCTGGCCGGGACGCTTTTTGGCGTCGTCGACGAAATCCTGCAGGGTCTTCCACGGCGCCGAGGCCGGCACCGCAAGCAAAGTGGGATCGGCGAGCACGCGCGCGACCGGTGCGAATTGCGAGACTTCATAGAGAGGGGGACGGTCGAACAATCGGTCGGCCTCGGGCAACACCGCAAGCGACGACAGCGTCATCAGCAGGGTGTAGCCATCGGGTTCGGCGCGTGCCGCGGCCGCATTGCCGATCGATCCGCCGGCGCCGCCGGCGCGATTGTCGACGACGACCGACTTGCCGAGAATTCGCTCCAGCGACTGCGCCACCGGTCGCGCCGCCAGATCGGCCTGCCCGCCAGCCGGGAACGGCACGATCATGGTGACGGTGTGCGACGGCCAGGCGTCAGCATGCGCGGAATTCGAGAGCGCGACCTGCACCATCGGCAGCGCCGCGGCGGCTTTGAGAAGTTCACGTCGGTTCATCGGCAGTTTCTCCCCGGAAGGTTTTTGGTTGGTTGTTGGATGTAGCCTTATCGAAGAACGGTTGCGTCGGCAAAGGCGCTTTTGCGCCGTGCCCGCCTACGGAGGCTTTCGCTTCGTCTTCGCAAAATGTTTCGCCAGAAACTCCGCCAGCACCTCGACCCGCGCCGGGCGCGGGCCGCCTGGCGGCATCACCAGATGCACCGAGCCTTCGGTCTGCTTCCAGTCTTTCAGGATGACTTCCGCCTCGCCCGACGCGATGGCGTCGCCGACGATGAATTCCGGCAGATCGGCGATGCCGAGCCCGGCCAGCAGCGCCGGCATCAGCGCCTCGCCGTTATTGACGCGCAGCGGGCCCGCGGGGCGCACGCTGGCCTGTTCGCCGGCGGCGTTGGTGTAGTGCCAGACATCGGGCGTGGAGAGATAGGCATAGCCGAGACATCGATGCTGGGCGAGGTGCATCGGATGGGTCGGGCGGCCGTGGCGATCGAGATAGGCGGGCGAAGCCACGGTGTAGCGCGGCATCGCGCACAGCCGCCGTGCGATCAGCGATGAATCCGGCAGGCTCGCGATCCGCAGGCCCGCGTCGAACCCCTCCCCGACCAGGTCCACCATGGCATCGCCGAGGTGAAGGTCGATCGTGACGTCGGGATACTGCTTTAGAAATTCCGGCAGGATCGGCGCTACCGCCATCACCCCGAACGTCATGGGCACGGCGAGCCGCACCAGTCCGCGCGGCATCACCGATTGCGCCAGCGCCTCGTTCTCGGCCGCCTCGCCATCAGCCAGCAGGCGCGCGGCCCGCTCCGACAGTTTTTGCCCGGCATCGGTCAAGGCGAGCCGACGCGAGGTGCGGTTGAACAGCCGCGCGCCGAGCCGCTCCTCCAGCCGGCTGACCGCCTTGGACACTGTCGCCTTGGACAGCGCCAGCTCGGTCGCAGTAGCGGCAAACGACCGTAATTCCACGACTTTTGCAAAGATCGCGAGGCCTTCGAAATCGGGGAGTTTTGCCATTCGGCACCCATTCTATTGGAGCAAATATAGAAACAATGGATTTCAATAGTTTCTATTTATACCCTCAAGGCGAGCGCATATCCAGACTTCAACGGAAATTCAATCCAAGGAAACATCCCATGATCGAACTCAGACCTTTTGCAAAACTCGGCAGCGCCGACCACGGCTGGCTCAAAGCCAGGCATCACTTCTCATTCGGTAGCCACTATGACCCCGGCAACACGGGCCACGGCTCGCTGCGGGTGTGGAACGACGACGAGATCGCGCCCAACACCGGCTTTCCCGCGCACCCCCATGCCAACATGGAAATCATCACCTATGTCCGCGAAGGCGCGATCACCCATCAAGACAGTCTCGGCAACAAGGGCCGTACTGAAGCCGGCGACGTTCAAGTGATGAGCGCCGGGACCGGCGTGCGTCACTCCGAATACAATCTGGAGCCGACCAAGACAAAAATCTTCCAGATCTGGATCGAGCCGACCACGCAAGGCGGCCAGCCGACCTGGGGCGCCAAGCCGTTTCCGAAGTCGGATCGCTCCGGCAATTTCGTCACCATCGCCAGCGGATTTAAGTGCGATAACGACGCGCTGCCGATCCGCGCCGATGCACGCGTGCTCGCCACCACGCTGAAGGCTGGCGAGAGCGCGGAGTACGCGCCGGGCAAGACCCGCAACCTCTATCTGGTGCCGGCGGCCGGCAGCGTCGACGTCAACGGCGTGCGGGTCAAAGCCCGGGACGGCGTGGCGATCCGCGACGAGGCACGGCTCAGGATCACCGCACTGGAAGATTCCGAACTGGTGCTCGTCGACGCGGCGTGACCTCACGTTTTCGTCATGGCCGGAGCAAATCCGGCCATGACGACCGAATTAGTTTGCAACCCCTCTCCCACCCCAACCTGCTCCCTGGAGACCAACCATGACAAAAGTTCTTGTGCTGTATTATTCCGCCTACGGTCACATCGAGACGATGGCGAATGCCGTCGCCGAGGGTGCCCGCGAAGCCGGCGCTACCGTCGACGTCAAGCGGGTGCCCGAATTGGTGCCGCCGGAAGTCGCAAAGGCGTCGTACTACAAGCTCGACCAGGCGGCGCCTGTGGCCAAGGTCGAAGACCTCGCCAATTACGACGCCGTCATTGTCGGTACCGGCACCCGCTTTGGCCGCATGGCCTCGCAAATGGCGAATTTTCTCGACCAGGCCGGCGGTCTCTGGCTCAAGGGCGCGCTGCACGGCAAGGTCGGCGGCGCCTTCACCTCGACCGCGAGCCAACACGGCGGC
Organism: Bradyrhizobium erythrophlei; assembly: GCF_900129425.1. NCBI lineage: Bacteria > Pseudomonadati > Pseudomonadota > Alphaproteobacteria > Hyphomicrobiales > Nitrobacteraceae > Bradyrhizobium > Bradyrhizobium erythrophlei. Next base: position 6,913,526 of record NZ_LT670817.1, read on the forward strand.
CAGGAGACCACGCTGTTCTCCATCATCACCAATCTCCTGCATTTCGGCATGACCATCGTCGGCCTGAATTACGGTTTTTCGGGCCAGTTGGAACTCAATGACGTCACCGGCGGTTCGCCCTACGGCGCCACCACGATTGCGGGCGGCGATGGCAGCCGCAAGCCAACCGAAAACGAACTCGCCGGCGCGCGCTATCAAGGACGCGTGATCGCGGAGACGGCGAAAAAACTGCATGGCTGATGCGAAGCGGGCGGCATTCTCTTTCGCGAGTGCCGCCCCATCTAGATCATGGGATGAAGGACTTCGCCATGATCGAACTTCTCTTTATCTATGAGATGGCCCGCAACCCGGTACGGGCCGTCACGCGGCGCTGGTGGTGCCGCAGCCTGTTCCGCGCCTCGCGCGGCAAGCGCCGCTGTCCGGAAGGCCCCGGTTCATGACCCGTTGCCGCGTCCGGACCATCGCTGCCTGAAGGCGGCGGAACCAGACGGCGTTGGCGCAGTTGGGTCACGCGCATCCGCGCCTGGAGATTCGCAATGTCCAACAAAACAGCTCCCAAAGACACTGAGCAAAAATCCGCCACGCCGCATCCCGGCATGATGGGCGACGGAACCGAGGAGCAAAACCTCGATCAGCCTGGAAATCCCGCCGCCCGCATCAAGAAAGACGAAGTCGACGCCGCCTTCAGCAAGGACACGGCCAAGACAAAATAACGCAGGCATCCCCAACTGCCGTGAGTTCGCATATAAAGGCCGGGCCGGATCGCGCCCGGCCTTGTCATGTCGGGAATGCCGATGACCGAATGTTACGGTGACGGATGAGCAACGCCCCGCAAATCTCCCCGCAACTCCCTTGGCCGGAATTGCCGACCGCGGCGTGGCGCGAGACCTATGCGACACTGCAGCTATGGACCCAGATCGCCGGCAAGATTCGGCTGGTGCGTACCCCATGGCTGAATCATTCCTGGCACGTCGCGCTGTACGTCACTGCGCGCGGCCTGACCACCTCGCCGATCCCGGACAATATCAGGACATTCCAGATCGACTTCGACTTCATCGATCATGCCTTGCGGATTTCGACCAGCGATGGCGCCACGCGTGAGTTCGCTTTGGCCGGACAATCGGTCGCGAGTTTTTACGCCGCCGTCATGGCCGCGCTGGCGGATCTCGGCATTCACATCGAAATCGACGAGATACCCAACGAGTTGCCGGAGCCGATCCGCTTCTCGCAAGACACCCAGCACGCTTCCTACGATCCGGACGCGGTGCGGCGCTTTTTCCAAATCCTTGTCAACGCTGACCGCGTGTTCAAGCAATTCCGCACCGGCTTCCTCGGCAAGGCCAGCCCGGTGCATTTCTTCTGGGGCAGTTTTGATCTTGCGGTGACGCGCTTTTCGGGGCGACGAGCGCCTCGGCATCCCGGCGGGGTACCTCACCTTTCCGATGATGTCGCCTGCGAGGCCTATTCGCACGAGGTGAGCAGCGCCGGTTTCTGGCCGGGCAGTGGCGCGATCGACTATCCCGCGTTTTATTCCTATGCCTATCCCGAACCGCCGGGCTTCCGCACCACACGGGTGCGGCCGGACGCGGCGTTCTTCAGCGAAGCGCTCGGTGAATTCATCCTGCCCTACGATGCTGTGCGTACCGCCGCGGCGCCGGACCAGGCACTGCTCGAATTCCTGCAAAGCACCTATGAGGCCGCCGCCGACGCCGCGAAATGGGATCGCGACTCGCTGGAATGCCCTCTGGGCCAGCCCGGCGTAGTACGGCAGGTTTAGTACCGTTAGGCCGCAACCCCTCACCCGCCGCTGCGCGCCGACCTCTCCCACAGGGAGAGGTGAAGCGAGGTTCGCTGTACGAATTCAATGAGAAATAAATTCAATTCTCTTCGCGCGAGGGCGGCCGGCCGAGCGCGCGAACGATCAAGGCATGGAGTCGCGGATGGCGGCGAAGTTCGCGCGCGGCGCGATCGCGCAGGACATAGGGCCATCCGCGCCAGCTCAGCGCCGCCGTGAGATCGATCAGGGCAAGCGGCGCCACGCCGAACCGGCGCTTGTAGGCATAATTGCCGATGCTGAAATCGAACTGCCTGACGCCATCCCTGTGCAGGGCGGCCATGGTGCGCCCGATGATCAGCCGGCCCGGCGAACACTTCGACCACTTCTCGCCTGCATTGCTGATACGCACCATGACGTAGCGCGAACCGCCGCGGATGCCGAGCAAGGTCGCAACGACCTCGTCGCCGACGGTCAGCGCCGACAATACGGCATACCCGCCGCCGAGGTTTTCGCCGACCAGCTGGCGGTAGAACGCGGCGCAGGTCTCGTCATTGAGAATGAAATTCAGTCCCAGGTGTTGCATCCGCGCGCTCTGCTGCATCTCCATCGTCGAAAGCACGCGCAGCGCTTGATTCCGATCGGTGACGATCTGAAATGCGGCTTCGGGATCGCGCGTAAACACCCGCCAGCTCCGCTCCAGCTCCTTGCGGACGGTTCTTCCCAGCGAATAGCGGTAGGTGTCGAAATCATCGCCTGTGGCCACGACATTGCCGTTCAGCGGACAGGGATTTGCACCGGCGAGCAGCGTCAGCGGATTGGGCTTGCCGTCGAGATCATGCGGCATCTTGCGCAGGCGAATGAGATCGGCCCCGCCGGGCATCCGCCGCAGCGCCGCCTTCAGATCGCGCCACAGGCCGCTTGCCGCCGTGGCATCGCGCGGCGCGGCGGCACCCAGCAAAGGCGCGTTGTAATCGGTAAGCGCGAGGTCGGCGAATTCGACGATCCGGATGCCGCTCTGCCGTCTGCGGATCAGCGGCAACAGCACGACCTGTTTGCCGGTCGCCACATCCGAGACGATGGCGATCAACGGCTCGACCTGATCGGTGCCGGCGAAGGCGGCATACCACGCGTCCAGCCAGCGTGGGTCCTGGAACAGCGTCGAGGGGATGGCATCGTTCCAACGCGCCACGGCCTGTTTCCAGTCGTGCACAAACTCGACCCGGAATCCGGCCGCGCGCAAGATTTCCCGCGCGCCCAGATCCCCGGCCTCTGCCCCCAACACCGTCATTTCCAGGTTCAGTTCCTTCAGGCTGCCTTCGGCAGATCGACGATCTTGCCCGACACGGCGGCGTCGAGCCGGAACTCGGTCGGACGACGTGCCTGGCGCTGGCGTTTGACCCAGCCGCTATCGCGATACAGTTTTTGCAGCACCGCCTTGGCGAAGTATGACGGGCCCCGCGGATTGCGGCTCTTCGGCTGATAGCCGAAACGAAGCCGCAACAGGCCGTTGGCGAGATTGACGATCCCGGCGCGCCGTATCGGATCGTTGGTATAGGAGACGGTCATTGAAACGCTGAAGGTGTCGAGATTTTCCACGCGATGCGGCGCGTTCAGCTGCCAGTTCAGCATCTGGCCCGGTCCGATATCGAACACTTTGGCGTGGCTGTCGTACCAGGACTCATAGGGGATATCGACCTCGACGTTATAGACGGCGACGTCTTCCAGCATCTTCGGCGTGAGGAACGGCGCCGTGTTCGGGTAGACATAAACCCGCTTGCGGCCGACGATCTGCACCAGCGCCTGCCCCGGCAGGTCGAAATGATAATACACCTGCGCATCCGGCGCCGAGATCAGGATGCTCTCCTGATGGTCCCGCGCACTGAAGCCCGGAACTTTCGCCCCGACCTCCTCGAACATGCCATCCAGCATGTTGCGGTAACGGCGATCGACCGCGCCGACGTCACGCATATTGAGCCAGAGTCCGCCGCGAGAAATCGCGTCGATGACCTGGTGACCGCTGAGATTGCCGATCTCGCCCTCGCGCCAGACGCGGGCGGACCCACGGGCGCCGGTCTGCACCAGGCTGTAATGCTCGCGCGGATAGTTCTCGATCAGCCTGGCCAGTTGGTCGGGAGAAAACAGCGGTGACTTGTGCATGTCATGCGCCAGCTGGATCGGCTGGTGGCCCCACAATGCCGAATGGGTCTCGTCCCAGTCGCTAAAAACCTTGTTCGTCGTCATCGTCGCGCTCCTGCTGACTCGCGTTTTTGTTGGTGCGGCGCCGATCAGCCCGGCGCTCTTCCAGCGCCGTCCCCGAAAAGCCTGATGCCGCCGTTTCGCGGGGTCAACCGCTGTCCCGATATGAGACGGCCGGCCGATCCTCTCCTGATATCTGGCAAGAAGGGTGCCCAGGGCGGCCCTGCCGCTTACGGTAAGATAATGTCTGGGATGTATGGCTACCACGCGAATTCTTAAAAGAGGCGCCGGCGCGGCACGATGAATTCAGAACCCGCATATCAGGCGCTTTTTCTCGGCGCGGGCCCGCAGATGCAATGCGGGGTCGGACAATTTACCCGTCGGCTGTGTGAGACAATCGAGAAACTCGACCCCGGCAGTTGCACGACATTAACCCTGACGCGATCGGAGGGAACCGTCGCCGAGATCTGGCGCGCCGTGGCATCGGCGCGGAGCCTGGTCTGCAATTTCCCCATCGTGGCCTGGAAGCGCGTGATGTTCAGGCCGCTGCTGGCGCTCGCGATCGCCCGGCTGCGCGGCCGGCGTATCATCCTGATCCAGCATGAATGGGCCGGCCTGCACTGGCTGCGCCGGATCACTTACCTTCCGGCGCTGCTGCTCGCCAACACGATCGTCATGTTCTCACCCATGGTACGGCGTGAACTTGCCCGCGATCCCCTGGTCGGCTGGACCGCGCAAAAATGCCTGCTGGCCGCTCTGCCGCCGAACATCGAAGCTCCCGCGGGGATCGCCGATAGCAAATTGCGGCAACGGCTGATCGCCGCGCGGGGACAGGGCCGGCTCGTGATCGGCCATTTCGGATCGATCTATCCGGGCAAGCAGCCCAGCGCGCTGCTCAACATATGCGCGATGTTGAAGGAGCGCGGGCGGAAGCCGCTGATTGTCTATATCGGGTCGTTCATCCGCGGCGTCGACAGGGTCGAACAGGAATTCAAAGCCCGCGCCGCTGAACTCGGCGTATCAGACGATGTCATCGTCAGCGGCTACGTCGCAACTGCCCATGAGGTGTTCGGCCTGTTCAGCCTGATCGACGCCTTCTGTTATCCGCTCGAGGAAGGCCTCACCGCGCGGCGTTCCAGCGTTCTCACCTGCGTGGAGTCCGGCCGGCCCGTCATCGTCACCGGCCCGGCCGAACCGGACGAGTTCGACCATCATCCGCGCTTCAAGGAACTGATCGGTCGCGGCGCCATCGTGCTGGTGGCACGAGGATCGGATGACGGCGTTTACGCCGACCGCATCGTTTCGGCGCTCAAATGGCCGTCGGTGCAGGCGCCGTTCGATTTCGACGGCTGGTGGCAGGATGTCGCGCAGGCGGTCCGGGCACAATTTTTAGATCAATCGCGATAAGAAACGTCATTCCCCGGATGCGGCGCACCGGGCCTCACTCCCGGATGCGGAACCGCGCCATGTAATGCAGGCCGAACATCGCCACCAGAAACGTGAACCACAGGGGATCGGCGCGATCGAGAAAAAAGCTCTCCATCGACGAGAGATAGAGTCCGAACAGCCAGATCTGCAGCAGCGCCATCGTCAGCGGCCCGTTATTTCCGCCGCGGTCGGCGGCGTGAAAATTGCGCAGCGGACCGATCACCAGCGCGGCGATCAGCAGCGCCAGTCCCGGCAGGCCCATCGCCAGGGCGGTATCGAGATAGCCGTTATGGCTATGCGACGCGTACGCCGCCCATTCCTTGCCTTCCGGCAGATTCTGAATCGCGCTGCTGCCCCAAAAGGCAGAGAAGCCGTAGCCCGTCGGCAGCCGCTCCTGAAGGGCCTGCACCGCGAAGGTCCAGATGTCGGTGCGGCCGGTGAAGCTCGAATCCAGCGGCAGCATTTTTGCGACCTCGGCGAGACTGTCGCTCAACACGGTGCCGACGCCGAGCAAATTGAGCAGGATCAACGGCGTCAGCAGCATCACCGCGCGGACCCAGAACGAACGAACGACCGTCGTCAGCAGGGTCAGCGCCAGCACCGCGAAGCACAGGGCGAGCGAGCTTTTCCCAGCGGAAAACAGCAGAAACAGGGAGGAAAGGCCGATGATGGCGATACCCGACACCCATGCGCCCGATCGAACGATATAGATGCCGAGGAACAGCAGCATCGCCATAACGGCCGCCGCCTCGTTCTTGTGGCCGAACGAACCGCGCCAGTCACCCGCAAGCTGTGGTTCCTGCACGTCGGTCGCCAGATGAATCGACAGGTTCGGCGCCAGCAATATCCCGAGATAGCAGGTCGCCAGCAAGACAAGCGCAGCGATGCTGAACCAGCGCACCAGTTCGCTCTGGGTCTTCGGCAGCAGCGGCAGCGTCGAGGCCACGGCGATGACGCAGGCTGTCAACGCGAAGCGCTTTATCGATGTACCGGGGTCGAGCGAGAGCACTATGGACGCGACGATCCAGCCCGTGAACAGGACATAGGCCGGCGTCAGCAGCGTTACCAGTCCGCGCATGTTGTCGCGCATCGACAGCCCGATCGTCAGGACCGCCACGCAGCCGAACACCAGGTAGGTCCGCGTCTCGTTGCCGGTGGTGGGATCGTTGAGCTCGGGATTGCCGAGGTCGACGAACGGCCGCAGCGACACCCAGGCCAGCAGCAAAGCTCCGATGAATGTAGCGCCACGCACCACGTCCATCACCTGCTGGCGGCGCAATTCCCCGACGACAGCGCGGACTTCCGACGTGGTGGCCAATTGGCTCACAAAACGATCTTCGAGGCTTCGTAAGGTTGCGGTTCGAAGCCGACGGTTGCCAGCGCGCTGCCGACCGCGACAATCATCGGATGCATCGCAACGACCGCCTTGCGTTCGCTTAAGAATACCCGGCCGGCCCGAAACAGCGAAAACGGCAGCATCGCAAACATTTTGACGATCAGTTGAGCCCGCGACCAGACCGTAGGCGCCGCCTTGCGCTGGATATAATAATTGATCACACCGATCCGCAGGCTCCGCCGCATCAGCCAGCCGATATTGGTCCGGCTGTTCGGCACGGTCTCGACGATGATCGCCTCCGCCGCCCAGTGAAATCGGAAGCCGGCACGACGGCACCGGGTGAAGAAATCGTAGTCGCCGCCACCGAGGAAATTGAAACCGAGGTCAAAGGCCGGATCGCCTAGTTTTGTGAACACCGGCCGCTTGATCAGACAATTGCCGCCACCATAGATGACCGGCACCGGTCCGCTACTGTCATAGGCCGGACGAAACGCCGGATGCTGGCGCAGCCCGCGCTTCATGTCGTCGTCGAAGTCAGGCCACACCGGCCCGCCGACCACATCGGCGCCGGTGGTCTCGGCCGATCGCGTCATAGTCTCGAGCCAATCCTGCGAGGCGATTTCATCATCGTCGATCATCAGCAGGCTGGAAGCGGTGGGGAACGTCGTCATCGCCGTCTCGAACGCCGCGTTGATGGCGTGGCAATTGCCCTGCCGGGGCTCGACCACGCAAAGCCCCGGAACTTTGCCAGACGCAAGGAATTGGGCAGCGACCGGCACGCTTTCGTGCTGCACGGCATCGTTCTCGACGATGACGACCGCAAAGCGCCGTTCGGTGCGCTGATTGGCGAGCGACTCCAGCGTCAGCCATAAATGCTGCGGGCGGCGAAAGCTCGGGACGCAGACCACGATATCGATCGACGAATCGAGCGAGGGCGACGTTGCCGCCACCGCACGGAAAGCGTAGCGCGTGGCGCCGGAACTTCCATCTGCGCGCAAATCGGCTGAAACCCGGTTCATGTCTGAATCAAATCCCTGGAGAAGACGGTCTTGCGCGGCCCGTTGTCCCGGAACGGGATCACGCCACGATATTGGGACAGATCGGTTTCGATATGATCAATGCCCGTCGCGGCGATTGTCACACCTACGGGAATATCACGCTGGAAATACGCCTCTATCGACATGCCTGCACTTCGATCCGCTTTTTCCATGCAAACGTACCCCGGCATGATTGCAATATCCGCTCCAGCGATGCGCATGGCCACGGCGACTTTTCGCTACGGTTAATATTACCGGGTTAATTGAAATGAATTCCTGCCGTGTGGCCACAGCTCTATTTGCAATTCATTAGGGTTAAGTGCTGGCCGCGATCGTCAACGGTGCGAATTCGTTACAAGTGGCGCGCAATTTGCTCTGCTTGCTGGAACTATCGTTCGAATCGTGACGACCGGAGTTTGAATCTTGAAAGCGCTAGACCTCGTCTCCCTGGGCACCAAGCATGTCCGCAACGCCCTGTCGGAAGAACTCTATCTGCGTACCGGTCGCGACGTTACTCGTCCGGCGTCCATATTTGCTGAAGTCATCGAGCGATGCAATTACAAGTGCCGCTACTGCGACTATTGGAGACGTCCGAACTACCGGGATGAAATGTCCATTGAAGAATGGCAGCGGGCGCTTTCCAGCCTGAAGGAATTCATCGGCGCTTACCACGTCGAATTCGCGGGCGGCGAACCCTATTTGAAGAAGGGGTTCCTGGACCTCGTCCGATTTTGCCGGGACAACGACATCCACTGGGGCGTGACAACGAACGGCGGAGCCTATCACAACAAGAAAATCGTCGCGCAAACGGTGCAGGCCAATCCTTTCAACATCAATATCTCGATCGATTCCAAGGATGCTGCGATCCACAATTATTCGCGCGGCGTGGAAAACTCCCTGACCGATATCGTGCAAGGCATCCGCAACGTTTCCGAGATGCGGCGATCCGAAGGAATGGATTTTCCCATCATCATCAAGCCCGTCGTCCACAAGCTCAACTTCCGGCAACTGCCGGAGATGGTGGACTGGGTACAGGAAATCGGCGCCACCGCGCTCAGCTTCCAGCCCGTCGAAATGGGAACGTCGGAAGTCGAAGACGAATTGTGGATTGGCGAAAACGAGATGGACGATCTCATGGCGGTTCGCGATGAAATATTGCGGCTGAAGCGCAACGGGGCGCCGATCCTGAACGGCGAAGCGGTCCTCAATGCCTGGCCCAACCATTTTCGGCGGGAGAAAGCACCGCCGGAAGTCATGCCGTGCCGGGTTGGAATGCGAAACTATTTCATTCGCTCCGACGGTCGTTTGGAAGTTTGCTGGTTCTATAAGCCCATCGGCAACGTCAAAACGCAGAACGCGCGCGAGATCTGGTATGGCGAGGAAGCCCGCGTCAGGCGCAAGGAGACCGTTGCCTGCGACAAGCTGTGTTTGTTCACCTGCCTGTCGCAACGGACGCTGAACGACAAACTGAAGATGGGCCTGACATTGCTGACAGGAAACCAGGCGGGTTAATTTTCTCGATCAAACCTGCAATGGCAGGCTGACCGGGCAAGAGTTCGCACCTCTCCGGCACAATCGGTCGGCGGTGCGTTGCTTGCCCGATCATACAGACAAGTTCAATCAGCCAAATTTAGACGTCAGCGCCTGAAAAGCCTTCTGAACAGCTTCTGCGACTTGGGGAACCGGGCGGTGTCAATTTGCGTCGGCCATAATCCATCAACGTTAAAGTAGGCCGCATAGGCAATATTCTCTGCATTGCTCACGAACCAGTCGTGCATCTGCTGAACGAAGAAGGGATTGTCGCCGAAATTGCCAACGCCCCATTCGGGGTAACTCATGGGTTTCCCGTGCCGGGCAGCAAACTCCCTGTGCCACTGCAGGCCAAACGGTGCCTTCAAATAGAAATTGTCCCATCTCTCCCGGACGGAACCGTCATATTTGAAATCGTAGACATCGAGACCGATGTAATCGACGACGTCGTCGCCGGGATAGGCGAGATCCGCGGCGCTGTCCTGAGGTCCCCATCCCGGGCACCAATCGTACTTGAAGCCGCTCGAGTATCCCCGGAAGATTCCGACCACGCGGCGGAATGCCTTGATGTAGTCGGCCTCCCGGTCCTTGGCGGACCAGGCCATGGAAACAAGGTTCATCTCCCAGCCAAGACGAATGATGGCGCGTGGCTGGGCCTCGGCAATCGCCATGGCCGCCGCTTCGAACTCGGCGTCGTGCAGGCCATCGGCGACATCCGCCAGCGACGTCCCCTTAACCGTCAGCGGAACAGACCAAACCACGTTCCGCGCCGGGTTGAGCTTGCTCCAGACGCCCGGCACCCAATTCAGCCTGAAAAAATCATCCCACGTCGATTGGGCGTAGAAGTCGACGCCCACCACCGATGACGGCGCTTGGTTCAGCCACTTTTCCCAAACCTGCAAACTACGCTCGCGGCCGTCGCCCCCCCAGTTTACGAACGCGCCGGCAAACTTTGAATTCGAAGCGGTGCGCGATGCGACATTTGCCTCACCAGAGGTCGAGACAATTCCGCAGAGAGCCACAACCGCCAAGAGGATGGCCCGCCGTTGCGTCGCGCGAATTCGATCAGTTCGAAACATCGTCTGCCCTCGCCAGTTTCCCGGCAAAGAAGGCCGACAATCTTCGCCCCACTTCGACGGACCCCTTCGCCGTGAGATGGCCGGCGTCGAACTGCAGTGGAATATCGCCCTCGGCAAATTCATCGCAACGATCGTTGCGACAGACCGCGTCGTAGACTGAAAGATAAGTGGCGCCTTTGGCTGTGACGATGCGCCTCAGCGCCCGATCGCGCTCCCGAATCCCCGGCGTGCGCGAGTCGCTGGCGATGGAAGGGCTGTTGCGCAGCATTTCCTCAACCAGAAGCCGCGGCAAGGCTGCATCATATTCCACGATCGGCCCCAGCACGGTGACGTCGAATCCCCGCGACCTCAGGGTATCGAGCGTGCCCGACAGGACAGGGATATCTTCATCTTTCCACGAAGCGGAGAGAAGGATCTTGTCGACCTTGTTGTGCACGAGAAAATCGTCGAAGACGAACTTCATCAATCTGGGACAAGCCCGTGTGTCGAGCAGCGAGACCGGCTGGACCGCTGGGCGGCAGGCGCTGGCGGTAGCCTGCATGATATTCACTTGCGGCATGGCGGAAGACAGGCCGAACCAGAGATGGGCTGCGTGGCTATCGCCAACCAGCAGATAGTTCGGCCGCTTGCCGTTCAGCTTCAGGCATGTCTCGACATCGAGCTGCTGGCGGTTGGTCGCCAGATAACAGTGACCGGACCGGAACGCGGCGGAAGGATCGTAGGCGAGGTAGGCGCCGATTGCCACCACGCGCTCGGGAAAACGGAACGGCGCCCCGCCTTCGATCAGCACGAAACCACAGAGTGCCACGACCGAAGCCATCGCGGTCGAGGCGATACCGAAAACAACGGCCTTGGAGGTAGCCCTGACCTTCGATCGGAAGGGCATTTCGACAAATTTCCATGACAGACAGGCAATACCGACCGAGGCCGCGATCAGCGTCAGCTTGGTCGCGGCGCTGGACGAGTCAGGAAAAAATAGTCCGTCCGTTCGTTGAAAGACGATCAGCGGCCAATGCCATAAATAGAGCGAATAGGATATCAGGCCGATGAAGACGATCGGCCGCAACGACAGCAACCGTCCGGCCGCCGAGGTACCCTGCTCGCTGGAAGCAATGACCAGGGCGGCCCCGATGGCGGCGAGCGAGGTCATCAACAGAAGTGGAGCCGATGACGATCCAAAAACCACGACGCCGAGCAAAAGCAGCAGGCCTGTCGTGCCGCATGCATTCTTGCCGAATTCGGTCCGCGGCGCCGGAATGAACCCGATCGACAGCAGCGCGCCGAGCGTCAGTTCCCATGCACGAAACGGCGTGAGGTAAAACACAAAGGTGGCGTTTCGAAAACTGATCGCGAAGGCCGCCGCAAAGGAAAGCACGGTTGCGATTGCAAACAGCAGTCGTATGCGCTTTGACAGCACACGATAGGCACAGAGCATCAACAGTGGAGTGATGAGGTAGAACTGCTCCTCCACCGCCAGCGACCACGTATGCAGGAGAGGCTTCGTTTCGGCCGGGGCGTCGAAATACCCCGCCGTCGCCGCGAAGTAGACGTTCGAAACCGAGCCGACCGCGCTCGCGAGACTCTTCGAATAGTCTTCGAGTTCGACCGGCAAGCAGTAGAGATAAGCCAGGACGCTTGTGACCAGGAACATGACAAACAGCGCGGGCAGGATCCGCAAGACCCGGCGCTTGTAGAAATTACCGAGCGAGAACGATCCGCTGCGAATGTCCGCGTCGATCATGCCGCAGATCAGGTATCCCGAAATCACAAAGAAGATGTCGACGCCAACGAAGCCGCCGCCGAAGCCGGGAACGCCGACATGGTAGAACAACACTGGGATGACGGCGAGCGCGCGCAGGCCGTCGATGTCGGCGCGATACTTCATCATTCAGACCTCAACCAAGACAACGATGAAATGCCGGCTTGCCTCGCCTCACGGCAGCGAGGCGTAGCGCGTGACGCGCCGTGAGGCATTAACCTTGCGGCTGGTGCTGCCGCCGGCGACGGCGTTCGCGGCGTTGCAAAAGCGGACACTTCGGACAGTCCGGCTGTGCCAAAAAGACCGGGCTCCGCGGGCTTTGCGCCACTCGCACGGAAATCACGCCGGAAATGCAACAGTATTGTCATGCGTCACGCCTTGCGCCGGGGAAACCGGCGATACGCGGCAAGCTATTGCAATACCCGGTCCAGCGTGATGCCGCGCCCGCATCGCGCAGCCACGATGGTTACCGCGAGCAAATTAACCACTCTCGAAACACGACGGGAGCTCGCGGACCTGTTCGGCACCGATCTTGCTCTTTCGCTACCCAAGGACACCCGACCCTTCGAAAGCCGATGCTTTGTATGTCACCGCCAAAGAGACTCACGAGATGAAACCTGTAGCGTTGTTAACTCCAACTTACGGGCGCGACCTCGAGTTATGCACGTTGCTCTGCGAGAGTGTCGACCGGCACGTCACTTCATTTTCGAAGCATTATCTGCTGGTCCCGGATTGCGACTTGTCCTTGTTCGCTCACTTCGGGAGCGAGCGCAGGGTAGTGCTTCCCGCATCGATGTTCCTGCCCAAATGGTTGCGGCCGCTGCCCCGCGTCGTCCAGCGCAAGCGGCGGCAATATTGGTGGTCGTTTCGAACCAAGCCGGTCAGCGGCTGGCATGTGCAGCAGTATCTCAAGATCGCCGCGACCATATCGCTGCCCCACCAGCGATTTTGCATCCTCGATTCGGACGTCGTGTTCTTTCGGAATTTCGACCTGGCGCGGTTTGAGTATCCGAATTCGATTCCGCTGCTGAACATGCCTGACGAGGTCACGGCGAATCAAATCCGCCATTCGCGCTGGGTCGACACCAGCCATCGGCTGCTCGGACTTCCCACGCCCCCGCTTCCGGCGTCCGACTTCATCGGCCACATCATATTCTGGGATCAGCGCACCACGCGCGCGATGACCTCCAGGATCGAAGCGGTCACCAGTCTCGACTGGGTCGAAGCGCTGTGCCGGACCCGGGACTTTTCCGAATACATGCTGTACGGCTATTTCGTGCAGAACGACGCACGCTCCTCCGCCAAGCACACCCTCACCTCGAGCACGCCCTGCGTCAGCTATTGGGACCAGCCGAAGCTCAGCCCGGAAGAATTGAACCGGCTGCTTCGCGGCGCCGGCAACGATGATGTCGCGTTCTCGGTCGCGTCGTTCTCGGGCACCCCGGTGCAAACCATCCGCACCGCGATCGAGGAAATGCGGACGATCCGGACGCCTCGGGCCTTGCCCAGGAAAATCAGCGGGCTCAAAGCGCTATGCTGATCGGACAAGCCAGCATCAATCTGTCCGCCAATATCCTCTCCGCGGTGCTGGGGCTATTGAGCGTGTTCGTTTTCACGAGGCTGTTTTCGCCTCATGACTACGGCATCTATCTGCTCGGCGTCGGCTTCGCGTCGGTTATCAGCGTTTTTCTCGCCGGTTGGTTCCGCAACCTTATCCTGAACGGACATGCCCGCAACGACGGCACCGACGTTCGTGGCGTAGTGATCTCGGGATACCTGATCTGCTGCCTCGCCGCGCCGATCGCTTACGGACTGGGACGCCTGGTCGGCCTCGACGCCTCGGCGGCATTGGCTGCCGTCGTGCTTTCGGTCGCGATCGGCCTGTATGAGCTGACCCAGGATCTGGTTCGCGCGCGGCTCATGGCGCTCACGGTCATGAAGGCCACGCTGGTTCGCGCCGCTTCGGTGCTTGGCCTTGGCGTTGTCATCGCCTTCCTCAGTCCGGCCGGATTCCTGCTGCTGCTGTCGTCGGCGCTGGCCTATGTAATTGCCGTTTTGGTTCAGTCGCGCGCCGCCTGGCGGGGAACGGTCGTCGCATTCGATGGTGCCGGTCTTGCGGCGGTGGCGAGGCAAGGCCTGCCCCTGACGCTGTCCCTGACGCTGCTCGCCGTTTCCAGCGTCACCGATCGGTTCATGATCGCCAACCTCGTTGGCGCCGCGGATGCCGGAAGGTATGTCGCGGGGCTCGACCTGGTTCGGCAGACCCTGATGATGCCGGCGATGAGCGCGGCCGCGGCGTTCTTTCCGCTCGCCGTGCAAATTCACGCCAAACAGGGAAATGCGGCGCTCCGATCGCACCTCGCCGAATGCGTGGAACTGTTGCTGAGTATCACGCTGCCGGCCTGCCTGGGCTTTGCCGTCATTTCATCGCACGTCGCCAATGTCGTTCTCGGTGCCGACTTCCGGGAGGTCGCCGCACAGGCCATGCCGATCGTGGCCATCGCCGTGATCTTCCAGGTCCTGACCCAGCAATACCTGCATGCCAGCTTTTTGCTGTCGGGACGTAATTCGCTCTATTTGATCAATACCGCCTCGATCATCGCGGCCAATGTGATCCTGTCCTACGTTCTCGTGAGCAGCCACGGCACCGCCGGCGCCGCATGGGCCCGGCTCGGCGCCGACGTCATTGGATTTGTCTGCGCCTTGATCCTCAGCCGCTGGGCGTTTCCCGTTCCAATGCCCCTTGGCCGGCTTGCGCTGACGCTGATCGCCGGACTGGTGATGGCGCTGGCGGTCGGAACGCTCGACAGAAGCCTGCATGTTTCGGATCTCACCGCGTGTGTCATTCTCGTTTGCGTTGGATTGGCGAGCTACGTGGCGATGTGCTGGCTGCTCGACATCTCCCGGACCCGCCGGCGTCTGAAACTCGGTCTGGCGTTTTTCAGAACCAAGCTTGCCAGCATCAACATCGGATAAAAGCCCGTGAACAAAACAGTCACCATCGATCTCGCCCGCGCGGCTCTCGCCGATGTCACCACCGATGCATCTGTGCCGGCCGGCGCATCGCCGCAGACGCCCGTGCATCCGCAGTCGCTGCTCGACCTGCCGCCCGGCGAGGCGCGCCAGAGCCTGCTCACCGTTCACAGCATTCTCGGCATCAAGCTGCCGCCGACCAGGCTTGCGATCTACGAAGCCGGCGGCGGCTCGACCAGCTTCCTGCCGCTCGACGTGCTGCGTCGCGCCCATGTCACGGTGGTCGATATCGACGAGGACCAGATCCGCAACAACGACTACGCGCACGAGACGATTCTTGGGGATGTCCAGACCTACCGGTTCGCGCCCGGCAGCTTCGACCTCGTGATCTGCTACAACGTGATCGAACATCTTGCCGATGTCGAAGCGGCGCTATCGGGCTTCTGCGAATCGCTGAAACAAGGCGGCCTGATCCTGATCGGCGCGCCGAATCCAAAATCACTGTCCGGTGTCGTCACCAAGTACTCCCCACACTGGTTTCATGTCTGGTTCTACCGCTATGTGCGCGGCGACAAGAACGCCGGTCAGCCCGGCCAGGCGCCATTCCCGACCTTCTTCCACCCGCTGGTCACGCTTTCGAATCTCGAAGCCTTCGCGAGCGCCCACGGCCTGCAGGTCATCTACCGCAAAGAATATGAGAGCCCGCGCTATCCGGAGATGCGGGCGCGCAAGCCGGCGTTCGCCGCGCTGCTCGATGCCGTTGCCGTGGTCATGAACCTTCTTCTGCCGGGGAAGGCCGACGTGCGGCACGGCGATTATCACGTGATCTTGCGAAAGCGCTGAACCATGAACGCGAGGTGGTCCACAGCCAAAATGAGAGTCAGCCATCGACTGGCGATGCATGTGCCGGTCGAACGCTGCCGGCTGAACAACGCAACCCCGATGGTCAGCTTCACATTCGACGACATTCCGAAGAGCGCCGCGACGACCGGCGCCGCGATTCTCGAGGACCATGGAGCACGCGGAACGTTCTATGTTTCCGGCGGGCTGGTCGGCACCACAGAATCGCCCGACTGGGCAGCCGTCGATGCCGAGGATGTCGTCGCCCTGCACCGCAGCGGCCACGAAATCGGCTGTCACACCTATTCCCATCGGAGGACCTGCGATCTCGACAGGGTGTCGCTGGCGGGGGAGATCGAGCAAAATCGCCGATACTTCCAGTCGCTCGAACCGTCGATCGAGCTTTCGAATTTTGCCTATCCTTTCGGTTACGGCTCATTCGCGCACAAGCGCCGGCTCAAAACCGCCTTCCAGTCCTGCCGCAGCATCGTGCCGGGCGTAAACAGCGGCACCGTGGACCCGCAATTCCTTCGCGCGGTGCCCCTGATCGACCGGCACATCGACGGCGACGGGATCGAGCGCGCGTTCGACCAGGCGCAAATCACTAACGGATGGTTAATTTTCTATAGCCACGACGTCGTCGAGCAACCCAGCCGATACGGCTGTTCGCCGGCGCTCATGAACCACGCGCTCAAGGCGGCATCGCGCCGGCAAATCCCGGTTTTGACCATGGCGGAGGCGTTGCTATGCGCAGCCGCTTAAACGCTTTTTTCGTCATTTCGGTGAATAGTCCCTCACTGAGTATGGTTAATTTTCCCTGTTGCGTTTGTTCCGCGCCGGCCCCCTTGGCGCGCGGCGTAACCCGAAGAGTAACCCCTCAGCCGGTGCGTGCGGCAGTTCGAACGGAAGCTGGGGCCCATGCTTGTCTATGATCAACCGATAAACCAGGCCACGCCGGACGATCGGCCGGCACCGCCGCGAATGTCGGCGGGCTTCAGCGTGCTGCAGCTGACCGGTTTGCTGTGGCAGCGAAAGATCGCGATCGCGATGGCTGGGCTGATTTGCGCCTGCATCGCCGTCATGATCGGCAAAAGTCTCTCGCCAAAATATTCGGCGACCGCCCAGCTTTACGTCGATCCCCGCGAATTGCAGCTGGTCGATCGCGAACTCACCCCTCGCTCCCAGGATATTTCCGGTCTGGCGATGGTGGTCGAAAGCCAGGCGCGCCTGATTACTTCGAACAACGTGCTGTTGCAGGTCATCAAGGACACCAATCTCGACAAGGATCCGGAGTTCGGCGGCGAATCCAGGGGCATCTTTGCATCGCTGCTCGGACTGTTCGGGATCGAGAGCCGGTCCGCCGCCGACGTCAACCTCGGCCAGATGGCGGCGCTGGACGCCTTGAGCCGCCACATCAATGTGAAGAAGCCCGACCGCACCTTCATCGTCGACATCGACGTCTGGTCGCGCGACCCGGCCAAGGCCGCGATGCTCGCCAACGCGCTCTCCCGGGCCTATCTGGCGGAATCGAAGAAGTCGCAGGCCACCGCCGCGCGGCGGGCGACGACCGATCTCTCGGGCCGTCTCAAGGAATTGCAGGAACGGCTTCGCAACGCCGAGAACGCGCTTGCGGTCTACAAGGCGCAGAATAATTTCGTCGGCACCCAGGACACGCTGATCAGCGACCAGCAGCTTTCGGCGAGCAACCAGCGCCTCGCCGCGGCCCGGGCGCTGACGCTCGACGCCCAGGCCAAATACGACCAGATCGAAGCCAGCCGCCGTGCCTCGACCGATGCCGGCGCCATTCCCGAGGCGCTGCAGTCTCCGACCATCGCCAATCTGCGCGCGCAATATGCCGAGGCTCGCAAGCGTTATGCGGAGATGACGAGCGAATTGGGGCCGCTGCATCCGGCGCTGCGCCAGATCGAGAAACAGGTCGAAGACCTGCGCCACACCGTCAATGAAGAAGTCGAGCGCTTCGCGCAGTCGGCAAAGAACGACCTCACTCGTGCCCGCGATTATGAAGCCTCCCTCAACAAGGCACTGGAGGCGCAAAAGCGCCAGAGCGTCCAGCTCAGCCAGGCTTCGGTCAGGCTTCGCGAACTCGAACGCGACGTCGAGGCCAGCCGCGACGTCTATCAATCCTTCCTGAAGCGCTCGCGCGAAACCGAGGAGCAGGAAAGCCTCAACACCTCGAGTGCGCGCGTGATCGGCGAAGCCACCGTGCCGCAGCGGCGCATCTTCCCGCCGGCCATGAGCCTGCTGGCGATGATCGGCTTCGCACTCGGCGCGCTCGGTGCGGCGGCGTGGACTGTCGCCGCCGACCGGCTGTCCCCTGACACCAGCGAACCGCAGCCGGCAGCTGCCGAGAAAAATTCATCGGCGCCGCCGTCGAAGCCGCTGCAAGTCAATCAATCCCGGGTGCAGCCAACGATCGCCGCGATCGAAAAGCCGCTGATCGCACGCTTGCAGGAGTCCGACGTGATGCGGACGCTGAGCGGAATCCTGACAACCGGCGGAATTCCCGACCTGACGCGATTGGGCTGGCCGACGCTGCGCCCGGGCTTCCCGCTAACCACTTTCCTCAACAGCATGCGCGAGCTGCGCGCAACCGTGGCGAAGTGTTCGCCCGCCGCCGCGACACCGGTGATGGCCGTGATCGGCACCGGTGCCGACGAAGACCGCAGCATTGCTGCGCTCAATGTCGCGCTGGCGGCGGCACGCGACGGCGCCAAGGTGCTGATGATCGACGCCGATCACGTCACCCATGCTGTTTCGAACAAGATCAATGGACTCGGCAAAAGCGAGACCAGCCGCCTCGGCTGGCTCAGCATCGGCGCCACACTTTCCCGTGCGATCCGGACCGCGAACGGAATCTCGATCCTGCCTGTCGTCAAGGGATCCGACGCCACCGTGAGCGCCGCGATCCGCAAGGCGATCGCCCAGGCGCGCTCCGCCGGCGGCTACGATCTCGTGATCCTCGACGGGCCGGCGATGCCCTGGAGCGCGGCCGATCGCAAGCTGCTCGATATCGCCGACGGCCTCGTCGCGGTTCTGCCGGTGAGCCTCGACATCAACGACTGCATGGAAGACATCATCGCAGCCCTCGGCGGCGCGGAGCGCAAGCTCGCCGGTGTCATCCTCTGCGAACTGCAAAGCGTAACCGTCGGCCGTCAACGAGACAAACAATATGCTTGAGCGCCGCACAAATCCCGTAGGAAGAGCGGCCACGGCGGGCGTGCCCAGAATCTCGCTGGGCGGGATGCGGGTCGCCGTGCTCGATATCGAGCAGACCGCCAATTTCATGATCGACATGGTTTTCCCGGAACGCCGGCTCCGCCGTCCGCTGTACCTGACTTCCGCCAACGGCGAAGTGCTGGCGCGCTGTTCGACCGAACCGATGACCGGGCGGCTGTTCCGGGCGGCCGATCTGATCAATGCCGACGGACAGCCGCTCGTCACGGTGTCGCGGCTGAAATCAAAGACGCCGCTGCCGGAACGCGTCGCGACCACCGACCTGTTTCACGTCGTAGCCCGAAAAGCGCAAGCGGCGCGACTGACCTTCTATATGTTCGGCGCCGATGAAGACGAAAATGCCGCCGCCGTCGCCAATGTCGGGAAAATGTATCCCGATCTGCAGATCGTCGGGCGTTCGCACGGCTACCTGAAGGGCGACGCCCTGCGCGACAAGGTCGACGAGATCAACGCGCTGGCGCCGGACTATCTGTGGGTGGCGCTCGGCGTCCCCTACGAGCAGGCCTTTGTCGAGGAATTCACGCCCCGCCTGTCCAATGTCGGCGTCATCAAGACATCGGGCGGATTGTTCAACTTCCTGTCGGGAAGCCGCGCACGCGCGCCACAATGGATGCAGGAACTTGGGCTCGAATGGGCGTGGCGGATCTGGCTGGAGCCGCGCCGGCTGTTCTGGCGCTATCTCACCACCAATCCCCGCGCGCTCTATCTGCTGTTCAACAAGAGCCGATCCTCAAGCACCGATCGAACACCGCGAGACTAATATGAACGATCGTCCGGCGATTCTGGTTACCGGCGGCGCGGGCTATATCGGCTCACACTGCTGCAGGGCGCTGATCGCGGCCGGTTATCACCCGGTCGCTTACGATAATCTGTCGACCGGCCATCGCGGCTTCGTCACCGGTTCGCTGGTTGTCGGCGACGTCCGGGACGAGACTGCGCTCGCTGAGACCTTCGCGCAGCACAACATCGTCGCGGTCATGCACTTCGCGGCCTCGAGCCTGGTCGGCGAGTCCGTCGCCGATCCGCAGAAATATTACTGGAACAATGTCGTCGGCACGCTGTCGCTGCTCAAGGGGATGCGCGAGGCCGGGTGCAATCGCCTGGTGTTTTCCTCTACCGGCGCGGTCTATGGCAACGCCGACAGCAGCGCCCTGCCCGAGAGCTATGCTTGCGCGCCGATCAACCCTTACGGCACCTCGAAATGGATTATCGAGCGCATCCTCGCCGATTATCGCATTGCCTACGGGCTGGGATCGTTCTGCCTGCGCTATTTCAACGCCAGCGGCGCCGACGCCTCCGGCGGCATCGGCGAACTCCGCGACAACGAAACTCATCTCATTCCCCGCGCCATGATGGCGCTGCAGGGCCATGTCGGGGATTTCGCGGTGTTCGGCACCGATTACGACACCCCCGACGGCACCGCGATCCGCGATTACATCCATGTCAGCGATCTGGCGGCGGCGCACGTGCTTGCGCTGCGATTGCTGATGCAGGGGCATTCCGGCGGCGCCTTCAATCTCGGCACCGGCACCGGCTTTTCGGTGCGCGAGATCCTCGCGGCGATCGCGGCCGAGACCGGCCGCGAGGTACCCCATGTCGTCATGCCGCGGCGACCGGGCGATCCGGCCTACCTGGTCGCCGACCCGACCGCAGCGCGCGAGACCCTGAAGTTTCGCCCCGTCCATTCGGATCTTGCCACCATCATCCGGACCGCATGGGCATGGCACCGGACGGCCCATCCGCTGAAGACGGGGGAGACTCCTTGCAGCGAAGCAGGCCTTTCTCCGGCTGCAGCGGCTCGATCGCGCACCTAACACCCTTTCCATGCTGCACTAGCGTTGTGTGCGGTCTCGGCTGTCATGCACACGCACGGCTTGCACGGCGAGAATGAGACCGGCTAGCATCAGTGCAACAACCAAGGGATGAGCTCGCGGCGTTTCGGCTCACCGAATTCAAACGGAGGAAACATGAAGGCCACCAACCGGTTTTGGCGCTACCTCGCAATCCCGATCTCTCTGGCCGGCATGTTGAGCATCAGCTCCGCGGCCGAACTCAACCCCGCCGCCGTCATCTACAAGCTGCCGGACCAGATTCCGTGGGGTCCGGTCGATGCCCGCGGCGGGCAAAGCGCCGTCGTTGTCGGCGATCCGACCAAACCGGGGTTTTACGCCGTCTATACCAAATGGACCAAGGGCAACCATTTCAGCCGGCCGCACTTTCATCCCAATGACCGCTACATCGTCGTGCTGCAGGGTACCTGGTGGGTAGGCTCCGGCCCCAAATTCGATCCGGCCAACACTACCCCGATGCCTGCCGGAAGCTTTGTCACGCATTTCGGCAAACAGGTGCACTGGGACGGCGCCAAGGACGAGGACGCCGTTCTTTTGATCATGGGTGAAGGTCCGGCGACTTCAACCGCGGCGGAAGAGAAATAAAGAGATAACTACCTCATCTTGAGGAGCCGCGCGAAGCGCGGCCTCTCGAAGGATGGGACCAGCTCATGGTTCGAGACGCGCGAAGACGCTCCTCTCCATGAGGGACATCTTGCATTGGTTGCTCATCAACCCGGAGCGCCGCGGCAATGTGGGGGCAAGCGCGGTGCACAGCACCTCCACCCGCTATGCGCTGACTTAGCCGCGCTCGACCGAGGCTCACATGGTTGGTTCAATACAGGCGCCCTGCGACGCCAATATCATCCGGGCCACGCCGGCCTTTCCCGTTGCACTGACACAGAAGCGCAAGCGCCTGACCTTGGCGGCAACGATCCTCGGATCGAGCATGGCATTTATCGATGGCTCGGTGGTGAACATCGCCCTCCCCGCCATCCAGCAGGCGCTGCATGCGGACGCGGCGTCGACGCAGTGGATTGTCAACGGCTATCTGCTGCTGCTCGGCGCCCTGGTGTTGGTCGGGGGTTCGGCCGCCGATCTCTATGGACGCCGGCGGATCTTTCTTGTGGGCGTCGGGCTGTTTACGGCCGCCTCGATCGCCTGCGCGCTCTCGCCGGACATTACCGTGCTCGTCGTCAGCCGCGCGGTTCAAGGTGTCGGCGCCGCACTGCTGACGCCGGCCAGTCTGGCGATGCTGGGGGCGACTTTCGACGAACACGAGCGCAGCCACGCGATTGGGATATGGGCGGGTGCCGGCGCGCTGACGATGGCGGCCGGTCCGCTACTCGGCGGCTGGCTCGTCGATCAGGTGTCGTGGCGGGCGATCTTCCTGCTCAATGTGCCGCTGGCTGTGGCCGCGGCCGGACTTGCGGCCGGTTTTGCCTGCGAAAGCCGCGACCCCGAGGCAAAGTCGCTCGACTTGAGCGGCGCGGTCACGATCGCCATCGGACTCGCGGCCCTCACCCGGGGGCTGGGCGCCATTCCCGCGTCGGGATTTCATGACAAAACCGTGCTCGGCGCACTCGGAGTGGGAGTTGCATTCCTTGCAGCGTTCGTTGCGATCGAGGCCCGATCTGGTGAGCGGGCGATGATGCCATTGTCGTTCTACAGGTCGCGCAATTTTTCGGGAACCAACACGCTCACGCTGCTGCTGTACTTCGCGTTTGGCGGCGCACTGTATTATCTGCCATTCGGCCTGATCCGGCTCGGCGGTTATTCCGCGACCGAGGCCGGCGCGGCGCTTTTGCCTTTGGCTCTGATCCTGGGTTTCGGGGCCTCCTTCGCGGGCAGGTTTGCCGACCGTTTCGGGCCGCGGCTGCCGCTCACCATCGGGCCCATCATCCTGGCCGGCGGACTGGCGATGCTCGCCTTTGTCGATCTCAGGGAATCGTACTGGATCGGCGTGTTTCCGGCGATCTGCGTGATGGCCGTCGGCATGACCATGACGGTTCCACCGTTGACGTCGACGGTGATGGCGTCTGTCGGCGAGGCTCGCGCCGGCATCGCGTCCGGTGTCAACAACGCGATCGCCCGGGTGGCTGGCCTGCTTGCGGTCGCAGCGTTTGGCGCGGTGCTGTTCGCCAGCTTTTCACAGCATCTTGTCGGGCTGCCGCCCGCACGCGCCAATGAGGCATTGAATATGGTTCTGGCGGGACAGGCCGGCGTCGCTGAGGGCGTCAGGGTTGCATTCGACCGCGCATTGCAGACGGTAATGATGGTGGCAGCGTTCTGCGCGATGCTCGGCGGCATCGCGGGCGCGCTATCGATCCGGCCAATCAGCCCGGAATCGGCGCGCTCAAACACGTGACGCAACTTATCCGTCGATGGCGCGTTTCTTTTTCCCATCTGTTTACGGGAGTACGGACATGGCCGATACCTCGCTGATTAGGGAGCATATGGACGTCATTTCCTCGGATCGAAAAACGGTCGGAAAGGTCGACCACCTGCAGGGTCCCGACAAGATCAAGCTGACCAAACAGAGTTCGCCCGACGGCCAGCAACACCACTTCATTCCGGTGTCGTGGATTGATCATATCGATCAGCACGTGCACCTGAACAGATCGGGCGCGGACGTGACAACACACTGGGAGCACTGCCGACAGTAGGTGGCCGGCACGCATTGCTCGCGCTGCGAATACGCGTATCACCGGAGATCACGGGGAATTCGATGCCTCAGGCTGCAAACGTGCAATTCGAACGCACCGTGCGCGAATTCGCGCGATGGCGCGCAGTCCCAGAGCACGAGAGATCGTCCGCCCCGGGCTGGTGGTGGGGACCGGCGTTCGAGGCGCGGCACGTGATGCAACCGATGCCGGCCGACTGGTGCGTCCGCCTGGAATTGCCTTATGGCGCGAGTTACGCCGATGGCGCCAATGTGTTCCTCAAATCGCTCGCCGACCAGACGTCGCTGCCGTGGCCCGACGATTTTCCGCGCCGGACGTGGCAGCCGGATCCGGCTTAGGCCCGCGTGGCTATACCGCGGCTTTCTTCCGTCTCGGACGCCGGCCCGGCTTGCTGAAAAGATAGCCCTGCATTTCGTTGCGTCCATCGGGCCGGAACGGGTTCGGACCAGGGCGAAATTTCCGGCGCCAAGTCATTGCCATCGGGCCATCGCTTTGAGACCATGAGCCCAGGAAGAGAAGCAAGCGACAACAAGCAAGACCCGCTGTTCGCGCGGGCTTTGAGCAAGGAAATCCCATGCCGATGGTGCAGGCCGACCGTCTCACGCGCATTGGCGCGGCATTACTCAGGGCCGCCGGCGCGTCGGAAGAGGAAGCCAGGGCCGTTGCGGTCGGCTGCGTCAACGCCAATCTCGCCGGCCATGATTCGCACGGGATCATTGCGATCCCGACCTATATTGACCGTATCAAAGTGGGTCATATCGTTCCGGGTGCGCCGTGGACGATCGTGCAGGAATCGCCGACCACCACCGTGATCGACGGCCACTGGGGTTTTGGCTTTCATGTCAACGCCAAGGCGATGGCGCTGACAATCGAGAAGGCGAAGACCGCCAACCTCGCGGCCTGCACCGTGTTCCGGCAAAGCCACGTCGGACGGCTTGCCGCCTATCCCATGATGGCGATGCGCGAAGGCATGATCGGGCTTGCCACCGCCGATTCCGGGCGCTCTCCCAAAGCGGTGGCGCCGTTCGGGGGCCGCGAGGCGCGGCTCGGCACCAATCCAATTTCGATCGCGGTGCCGTCAGACCTCGAGGCGCCGTTCTATCTGGACATGGCGACCTCGGCGGTCGCGGCCGGAAAGATCCAGCTCGCCGCCGCGCGAGGCGAGGAAATCCCGACCGGCTGGATCGTCGACAGCGACGGACGGCAAACCACCGATCCCAAACAATTCCGCAAGGGTGGTGCGCTGCTGCCGCTCGGCGGCAGCGAAGGCTACAAGGGCTCAGGCCTGGCTGCGATGGTCGAGGTACTGTGCGGGCTGCTTACGGGCCTCGGCTTCGGGGTCGAGCCGACCGGCCGCCACAATGACGGATGCTTCATGGCGGTGTTCAACGTCGCCGCGTTCCGCCCCTTGAAGGACTTCAAGAAGGAGGTCGCCGAATTCGCGCGCTATCTCAAGGCCACGCCGCCGTCCGAAGGTTCACCCGGCGTGTTCTATCCCGGCGAGGTCGAATATATCCGGGAGCAGCAGCGCAGGGCCGCAGGCATCGAAATCGAGGACGCCACCTGGGACAAGTTGCGCGCGCTCGCCGGCGAATACAAATTGGCCGCTGAACTCGATCTCGCGTGAACTCGCGTTCGGCCGCCACAGGGAGAGCAGCATGACACGGCAGATGGTGATGGTGGGCTTCCTGCAGGCGCAGAACTGCACCAACCTGCCGAGCTCGTGGCGGCATCCGGAATCGCACGACGATTCGATGTCCGCCGATTATTACCAGGAGATCGGCCGGATTCTCGAATCCGGAAAATTCCACATGGCGTTTTTCGACGATCGCCTGGCGATGCCGGACCGCTACGGCAACGATCACGCCCATACCGTCGAATACGGAATCCGCTGCGTCAAGATGGATCCCATCGTGGTGCTGACGGCAATGGGCATGGCGACGGAAAGGCTCGGCCTCGCCTCGACCGGCTCGACCACATATTTCGAACCGTTCGACATCGCCCGCCGCTTCGCCACCCTCGACCTCATGACCGGCGGCCGCGCCGCCTGGAACGTGGTCACCTCGGTCAATGACGGCGAGGCCCACAATATGGGAAAGGACGCCCATCTCGATCACGATTTCCGTTACGACCGCGCCGACGAATTCATGGAAGTGGTGCTCGGCCACTGGGATTCCTGGGAAGACGGATCGCTGTTGATCGACAAGAAAAGCGGCCGCTTCGCCGACCCGGACAAGGTCAAACGGCTCGACCACAACGGAAAATTCTTCAAGTCGCGCGGGCCGTTCACAGTGCCGCGTTCGAGCCAGGGTCATCCCGTCATCATCCAGGCCGGCGCCAGCGGCCGCGGCCAGCGTTTTGCCGGCCGATGGGGCGAAGTGATCTTCACGGCGGCGCGCAATCTGGCCGCTGCCAAACAGGGCTACGACGCGATCAGGACCGAGGCCGCGAAAGCGGGCCGCGATCCCGATCAGATGTTCCTCTGCAATCTCGTCACCCCGGTCGCCGGCGCGACAAAATCCGAGGCCGAAGACAAGATGGCGCTGATCGAGAAGCTGCCGCTGGAAATCGACGCCTTGTCGCTGTTGTCGGAAGGACTGAACTACGACTTTGCCTCCAAGGGCATCGACGAACCGCTGACCACGGCGGAGCTGCAGGGCATGCAGGGCATCCTCGGCATTCGCGACGGCGTGCTTAAGACCTCGGGCAAGACCAACCCGAGCGCGCGGGATTTTGTGACTTTCAGCGGACGCGGCCAGACCGCGGACGCGATCGTCGGCGGGCCGAAGGAGATCGCCGACCGGCTGGAGGAGATGTTCGCCGGCCGCGGCTGCGACGGTTTTGTTATTGCCGCGACCTATGTGCCCGGCTCCTACGCCGATTTCGTCCGCCATGTCGTGCCCGAGCTGCAGCGCCGCGGATTGTTTCACAGGGATTATGCCGGTAAGACCCTGCGCGAGAATCTCGGACTGCCGCGCCCAGCCGCCGGCGCATGGAAAACATCGCCGCGGGTTGCGGCGGAATAAAAAAGGAAAATGCATGCGCTGGCTGAACTTCACTGCGAACGGACAGACATCCTGGGGCGTCGTTGAAGGCGACCGCGTGATTGCGGTCAGCGGTGACCCCTTCGGCGAATGGCAGCGCACACCGCGTTCGCATGCGCTGGCAGAGGTGAAGATCGAGCTGCCGGTGATGCCCCGCACGTTCTATTGCGTCGGCCTGAATTATCTCAAGCATCTCAAGGAGGCCGCCGACAAGCGCGGCGAGGTGCCCAACGTTCCGGATCGCCCCGAGATCGGCTACCGCGCCCAGAACGCGCTGATCGCGCACGACGAAGATGTGGTGATCCCGGCAACCGCCACCGAGAAGATCCACTATGAGGGCGAGCTGGTCGTCGTGATCGGCAAAAAGGCAAAACACCTCAGCGAGACCGACGCGATGTCCTGTGTGTTCGGCTATACCATCGGCAACGATGTCAGCGAACGCAGCTGGCAGAAAGCCGATCGCGGGCTGTGGCGGGCCAAGAATGCCGACACCTTCAAGCCGATGGGGCCGTGGATCGAGACCGATGTCGACCTCGATGCCATGGAAACCGTCGTGAAACTGAATGGCAAGGAAAGCAATCGCTTCCGCACCAACGACATGATCTTCGGCATCAAGCCGTTCATCGCCGAACTGACCAAGTACTTCACCTTATGGCCCGGCGACGTGATCTGGATGGGCACCGACGGCGCTTCGCCCGATCTGAAAGCCGGCGACGTGGTCGAGATCGAAATCACGGGTATCGGCACGCTACGCAACAAATTCGTCGCGGAGAATGCGCCGGGAAGCAAGGCATGAGCCGCCACAGTACAGCGCAGCATTTCCTCGAAGGCCTGGTCGATCTCGGGATCGATTACATCTTCGCCAATCTCGGCACCGATCACGTCTCCCTGATCGAGGAGATGGCGCGCTGGGACAAGGAGGGGCGAAAACACCCCGAAATGGTGCTGTGCCCGCACGAGGTCGTCGCCGTGCACATGGCCGGCGGCTATGCGCTCGCGACCGGACGGGCCCAGGCGGTGTTCGTGCATGTCGACGCCGGCACCGCCAACGCCTGCATGGCGATCCAGAACCTGTTTCGCTACCGCCTCCCGGTGATGCTGTTTGCTGGACGCGCGCCCTATACGCTGCACGGCGAGCTGACCGGCTCGCGCGACACCTATGTGCATTTCGTGCAGGATCCGTTCGACATCGCCAGCATCGTCCGGCCCTACGTCAAATGGGAATATTCGCTGCCTTCCGGCATCGTGGTGAAGGAGGCATTGGCGCGCGCCAGCGCATTCGCGCACAGCGATCCGCCGGGGCCGGTCTACATGATGCTGCCGCGCGAGACGCTGGCGGAGCAATGGGACGATGCGGCGATGCCGGCCTATCCGCCGGCGCGCTATGGCAGCGTGCACGCCGGCGGCATCGAACCGGCGCGGGTCGAGGCGATCGCGCAAGCCTTGATGGCGGCGGAAAACCCGATCGCGCTGACGGCCTATCTCGGCCGCAAGCCGCAAGCGGTCGCCGCCCTCGACCGGCTGGCGCGGACCTGCGGCATCCGGGTCGCGGAATTCAATTCGATCGACCTCAATATACCGCAGGATTCGCCGTGCTTCGCCGGCTTCGATCCGCTGCCTCTGCTGGAGCAGGCCGACCTTGGCCTGCTGCTCGATTCCGACGTGCCCTTCGTGCCGCAATATGCCAAACGCGCCGGTGCGATCAAATGGATCCAGGTCGACATCGATCCCTTGAAGTCGGATTTTCCGATGTGGGGATTTCCGACCGACATGCGCATCCAGGGCGACTGCGCCACCGTGCTGCAGCAGGTGCTCGATGTCGTGGAGGCGCGCGCCGACGAGGCCTATCGCCGCCGCGTGGCGGCCCGCATGGCCGGCTGGAGCGGCGCACGAGAGCAACTGGCAAGACGCCGCGCCGATGCCAGCGCCAACAAGGGCGTTGCGGGCGCGCTTACCCCGGCCTTCGTGTTCGCGACGCTGAATGGAAAACTGTCGCAGGACGACATCGTCCTCAACGAGGCGATCCGCAACGCGCCGATCCTGCAGGAGCACATCACGCGCACCAAACCTCGGAGCTACGTCGGCCTCGCCGGCGGCGGGCTTGGATTCAGCGGCGGCATGGCGCTGGGACTAAAGCTGGCGCAGCCGGATCGCCGCATCGTGCAGGTCATCGGCGACGGCGGCTTTCATTTCTCCTCGCCCGACAGCGTCTATGCGGTCGCGCAGCAATACCAGATTCCCGTGCTGACGGTGGTGCTGGACAATGGCGGCTGGCAGGCGGTGAAATCGGCGGTGCAGCGGGTGTACCCGAAGGGCACCGCGGCCGAGACCGACCAGTTTCAGTCGCGGCTGAGGTCGGACCGTCAGGGTGAGGCGCGGGATTTCTCCGCCGTGGGCCGCGCATTCGGCGCGCATGGCGAATGCGTCACCGAGCCCGATGAACTCGCCGCAGCGATCGATCGCTGCCTCGCCGCAATCGATGACGGCAAGGCCGCGGTGCTGCACGTTCACGTCACGCGGCTTTGAAAGCCGGCAACAGCAAGGGAAGTCGAACGCCATGAGAATCCCGGGTCGACATTTCCTGATGGGCACCTGTCTCGGATGGATCGCGCTTGCCGCGATCACGTCCGCGTCGGCCCAGGAAGATCCCTCGAAATACCCGACCCAGCCCATCCATATCATCGTCGGCTTCACGCCCGGCGGCGGCAACGACATCATCGCGCGGATCGTCGGGCAGAAATTGTCGGAAAGCCTCGGACAGCCGGTCGTCATCGAAAACAAGCCCGGCGGCGGCGCCATCGTCGCGACCGAATATGTCGCCAAATCGGCGCCGGACGGCTACACGCTCTTGGTCGGCGCCAGCGGCGCCATGGCGATCAATCCGGCCGTCTATGCCAAGCTGCCTTACGATCCGGTCCGCGACTTCGCCGCGGTCTCCGAGCTCGGATCGTTTCCGCTGATCCTGATCGTCAATGCGTCATCGCCGATCAAGTCGGTGGCCGAGCTTGTCGCCTACGCCAAGGCCAATCCGGACAAGACCAATTATTCGAGTTCGTCGGCCGCGTTCCAGTTGGCCACCGAATTGTTCAAGCAGAAGACCGGCGCGCCGATGCAGGAGATTCCTTACAAAGGCGCCAACGATTCGGTGATGGCGGTGATCTCGAACCAGGTCACCGCGACCATCGCGGACGCCGGCCCGGTGTCGGGCCAGGTCAAGGGCGGTCAGGTCCGCGCGCTCGCGGTCGCCGCGCCGAAACGGATGGCGGATTTTCCGGACGTTCCGACCATGAAGGAGGCCGGCGCCGACGTCGACGCGGTATTGTGGAGCGGCATCTTCGTGCCGAAGGCGACGCCGCCGGCAATCGTCAGGAAGCTCGAGGGCGAATTGATGCGGATCGCCCGGTTGCCGGATGTGATCGCCCGCCTCAAGCCGCTCGGCATCGAATCGGTCGGCAACTCCTCGGACGAATTCGCCAAAATCCTGGCGTCCGACATCGCGCGGTGGACCGACGTCGCCAGGGCTGGCAATATCAAGATGGAGCAATGACGCCCGACCGCCGCTCCGGCGACAGCCAGGAGACGATGACGGTGGCGACGGCCGCGACGGCGATATTGAGGATCAGCGCGCCGAGCCCGACATAAAACACGTAACTGGCGCCGCCGAGATCGAGGGTCGCGAGCGGCTTCAGCCCGTTGCTCCACGCCGTCCACGATCCCCAGAGGATGCCCACGGCCCAGCCGAGCAGCAGGCCTTCCGACCGGAACCAGCGCGTGAACAGGCTGAACACCAGCGCCGGAAAGGTCTGCAGAATCCACAAGCCGCCGAGCAGTTGCAGGTCGAGGGCATATTGCGTCGGCAGGAAGATAATGAACGCCAGCGCGCCGACCTTGACGACCAGCGACGCGATCTTGGCCACCGCCGCCTCGCCGGCGTGGCTGATGCCGGGATTAACGTAGGATTTCCAGATATTGCGGGTGAACAGATTAGCCGATCCGATGCTCATCACCGCCGCCGGCACCAGCGCGCCGATCGCGATCGCCGAAAACGTAAAACCCGCGAACCACGCCGGGAACAGCGCCTTGAACAGCATCGGCACCACGTCGTTGGGCGACGTCACCTTGATGTTGGCGGCCCAGGCCATGTAGCCGAGCAGCGCGATCAGGCCCAGCAACAACGTGTAGGCCGGCAGCAGGATCGCATTCTTGCGAATGGTATTGGCTGACTTCGACGCAAAAATCCCGGTCAGGGTGTGCGGATACATGAACGCGGCCAGCGCCGACCCGAGCGCGAGCGTCGCATAGGGCAGCATCTGCGACGGCTTCAAGATCAGGCCGGTGGCGCCGCCCTTTGCCGTAAACGCATCGTTGGCCGCGGAGAACACCGCAGCGTACCCGCCGAGCTTGGCCGGCACCACCACCACCGCCACCAGCACCACGATATAGATCATGATGTCCTTGACGAAGGCGATCAGCGCCGGCGCCCGCAGGCCGGAGCTGTAGGTATACAATGCCAGAATGATGAAGGCGGCGATGATCGGCAACTCGCCGGTCAGACCCATCGCCTTGATCACCACGCCCATCCCGATCAGTTGCAGCGCGATATAGGGCATGGTCGCAACCATGCCGGTGATCGCGACCGCGAGTTCGAGGCCGCGCGACTTGTAGGTGCCAAGGACCACGTCGGCCGCGGTGACATAGCCGTTGGCATGCGCCACCTTCCACAGCACCGGCATCACGGCGAACACGAAGGGATAGACGATGATGGTGTAGGGCAGCGCGAAGAAGCCGTAGGCGCCCACCGCGTAGACCAGCGCCGGCACCGCGATCACGGTGTAGGCGGTGTAGAAATCGCCGCCGACAAGGAACCAGGTGATCCAGGTGCCGAATTGCCGGCCGCCCAGTCCCCATTCGTCAAGATGCTCGTTGACAGGGCCGGCTTTCCAGCGCGCGGCGAAAAAACCCATCACGGTGACGAGCAGAAAGAAGAACACGAAAACCGCGAGAGCAACCCAGTCGATTTGGTCGGCCATGGCGATGCCTTGTCAGGAATTGCCTTGCGGTGTTTGCGGAGCTTCGTCGGGTGTCTGACTGCGATAGACCAGCCAGATCAGCACGGAGCTGATCGGCACCCATGCTAGCTGGTACCAATAGAAGAACGGAAAACCGAACAGTGCCGGCTCCATGAAATTATAGAACGGCACCCACAACAGGCCGACGAAAGGCAGCAGCAACAGGATCCACATGGGACGATCTCCAGGCCGACATCCTGAACCGGATTTTCGCTTGCCCGAAGTATTAGCAACCGAATTGCTGCATCGCCAGCGGATTTGCCGTTGCTGCAACGCGGTGATCGACACGCGCTCATGGGATCGCGCCGACGCCGCGGGCGGTCGCCCGCCGCGGCGCCGGGCAGAAAGCGTGCGCTATTTCATGACCTCGGCGCCGACCTTGCAAATGGCGGCGTCCTGATCGCCGGTGCCGCCGCTGCATCCCACCGCGCCGATCAGCTTGCCGCCCTCGACCAGGGGAAATCCGCCGGGGCTCGCGACCAGGCCGGGGTCGAGCGTCCCGGTATAGGCGTGACCGGTTTCATAGGCATTGTAGAACACGCGGGACTCGCGGCGAAAACGCGCCGCGGTGCGGGCCTTGCCGACCGAGATCGGGCCGGATGCGATCTGGGCGCCTTCCATCCGCTCGAACTGGACGAGTTCGCCGTTGGTATCGACCACGGCGATGTTCATCTTCCAGTTTCGCCGCTTGGCTTCGGCTTCGGCCGCGGCCATCACCTGCTTGGCGCGCTCGAGCCCGATCGACACGCCATAGGGAATATCGAACGGCATCGCATCGGGCGTCCCGCCCGCGGATGGCGGCGCCGGCGGCGTCGCCGGCGCTGGCGTTTGCGCAAGGGTTGGTGAACTCAGTACGGCAATGGCGCAAGCCGCCAGGGTCATCGAAACGATGGAACGCATAGTGTCCTCCCGATTGAAGTTTGTTGTGGTTTGAAGCACGGCCGATAACGCCGCATTTACATCGGCGGCGTCAAGCCATCCTTGCCATAAGTTATGCGCGGGGTTTGCAGACTGCCGTCAGGCTGTTTTTTCGCGGCCGCGACGAAAACTTTGGTTCCCGGCTTGAGGTCGTCCTTGTTACCGACGACGTAGGTGACAACCGCGGTTTCCGGAGTTACCAGCAGCTTCTTCCTGCCGTCCTTGTACTTGACCGACAGCGTCTGTCCCTCGACGCCGGCAACGGTCTGCTCGACATTGGCATTGGTCATTTTGGTATTGGGCTTGAGGTCCCAGTCGTAATGGCCCTCACCGGTGCCGCGCATCGATTCCGGAAAGATATGCACCTCAATGGCCTTTTGGCTGCCGTCAGGCTGGGTCACCCCCGTGGAGCCGACGAACATGCCCGGCTTGATGTCGGCCATCGTCGATTTCACGATTGCGACAAACAGCGGATTGTCGGTCACCGTCAGCTTCAGCTCCGCGCCGTCACGGTTCTTGACCACGTACACAGGACCTTCGACGCGTTCGATGGTGCCACGGATACGGACGGTTTCCTGCGCCGATGCCGGCAAGGCGATGCAGATCAGGACGAAACTGAAGGCAGCAAGCGTGCGCTGTACTATCCCGTACATGATGACCTCCCGGATTTTGGCGACGGTCTTCCTGCAACACCCCCGACGCCGGGTTATTCCGGCATCAAAGCGGGTAACTGGCTTTTGGGATCGTGCCGCGCTGCAACAGGGCGAAAGCGGCTATTCGACCTTGATTCCTGCATCCTGGATCAGCTTGCGCCAGCGCTCTTCCTCGCCGCGCACATATCGATCGAATTCTTGCGGAGGGCGCGCGACCATGACGAGCCCTCATTCACGGCCAGCTTCTTGAACGCGTCGGACTGAACAGCCGCCGCCGCGGACTTGTTGAGGCGGTCGATGACATCGGGTGGTGTCCTGGCCGGCGCGAACAGGCCGTACCAGCTCTCGGCGGCATAGCCTGATACGCCGGCTTCCGCGACGGTCGGCAGTTGCGGAAATGCCGGCGAACGTTCCGCCGAGGTCACGGCGAGCGCGCGCAACTGCCCAGCCTCGATCAGCGAGGCGGCGCTGGCGACCGTGGTGAACATCACCTGGATCTGGCCGCCGATCAGGTCGGTGATGGCAGGCGCCGCGCCCTTGTAGGGCACCATCGTCAGGTCGACCTTGGCCAGGTTCTTGAACAATTCACCAGCCAGATGCGCTGAGGTGCCGATGCCGAATGTCCCATAGGACAATTTGCCGGGATCGGCCTTCGCCGCCGCGATCAGGTCGGCAATCGATCGGATCGGGGATTTGGGATTGACCACGACGATATTGAAGGAGCGCGCGACCAGCGCGACGGGCGCGAAATCCCGGTGCGGGTCGTAGGGCAGCTTCGCATTCAGGCTGGGATTGACCGCATTTGCGAATGTCCCCATCAGCAGCGTGTAGCCATCCGGTTCGCTAGTGGCGACGGCCTGGGTTCCGATGATGGTCCCAGCCCCCGGCTTGTTCTCGACGACGACGCTGACGCCCAGATCACCGGCCATCTCCTGCGCCGGCGTCCGCGCGATCACGTCGGTCCCGCCACCCGGGGCAAAGGGAACGACGATCCTGACGATCCTGTCCGGATATCCGGCCGAAGCATGGTTCACCGGAAATGTTGTGAACAACAATGCTGCAAGCGCGAACAACAAAGATGCTGGTTTGGTGCTGGGTTGAAATGGCATGTGCATCCCGCCGGCAAACTGAATATCGGGAAAACGCAGTATCAGATCATGCCTTGCCGCACAGCGCCATGCGCTGGGCGCTGAACGGTCGTGAATGGGCATGCGCGCGCGAGGATGGACGCCGGGACTTGCCACGGACTAGCATTCGCTACAAACACGAAAACAAAACTGGCATTCCCCTGGGGGAGGATATCATGAAGCATTGGTGGGTCGGACTGCTGTTGGTGATCGCGCCACCGGCCTTCGCGCAGCAGACGGTGCCCATAATCGCATTCGACTCCGTCCCCAATCCGCTGAAACTGCCGCCCAACATGTATTTCGGCGAGGTGTCGGGCGTCTCGGTCAATTCCAAGGGGCATGTTTTCGCGCTGTCGCGCGGCAACACCTCCGGGCCCGCTTACGCCGCGGCGGCGACCCAGTTGCTGGAATTCGACGCGCAAGGCAAATTTATCCGCGAAATCGGCAAGAACCTTTACGCCTGGTCGTTCGCCCATACCGTCAAGATCGATCCCCAGGACAATATCTGGGTAACCGACAAGGGCTCGGACATGGTGATCAAGTTCGATCCTGAGGGCCGCGTGTTGATGGTGTTCGGCCGCAAGCAGGAAGCCTCCGATGAAGACACCGGGCCGCTGAAGCATCCAAAGCCGCCGCTTCCGGCCGAGGACGGCCGGTTTCGTCAGGTCACCGACATCGCCTGGGACAAGGCCGGCGACACCTTCATCAGCGATGGCTATATCAACTCGCGCGTCGCCAAGGTCGACAAGGACGGCAACTGGCTGAAGTCATGGGGCGATCGCGGCAAGGAGCCCGGTCAGTTCAACACCCCGCACTCGATCGCGACCGACGCCAAGGGAAATGTCTATGTCGCCGATCGCGGCAACCGGCGGATCCAGGTGTTCGACGGCGAGGGAAAATTCCTGCGCCAGATCACCATCGACGTGCCGGTGCCGCCCGGCGCCAAGCCTGCGATCGGCAAGATACCAGACGAGGCGATGGTCGCCGGCGGCACCTTTGCGCCTGGCTCGCCCTGGGCGATCTGCATCACGCCGCCGCCCAACCAGGTGCTCTACAGTTCGGATTCATGGCCGGGCCGGATCTACAAGCTCAGCCTCGAGGGCAAGGTGCTCGGCATGCTCGGCCAATCCGGCAAGCAATTGAAGCAGTTCGGCTGGATCCACGCGATGGCCTGCCCGTCCGAGAACGTGATCTACGCGGCTGAACTGCTGAACTGGCGGGTGCAGAAGCTGATCCTGAAGCCGTGACGCAAGCGGCCCCGTGCGCTTCACCTCTCCCGTGGGAGAAGTCGGATTTCACGCGAAGCGAGAAATCCGGGTGAGGGGTTACGGTCGAACGAGGGACCGTACCCCCTCACCCCACCCTCTCCCAATCGAAGTCGGATATATCCGACTTCGATAATTTGAGATGACCAACTCGGGTAAACCCGAGTTGAGTTGGAGAGGGAGCGCACTGCCGTTGCGGCAGCACTGCGCTCCGGCTTCAAATCATCCGCGCCACCAGCGGAATCTTCCGCAACATCGCGGTGACCGCCCAGCTCATCGAGAACGTGCCGGCGAATACGATCACAAACTTGACGCCCGCGGGAAGCGGATAGTCAAAGACGGCGTATTGCAGCCACATGATGAAGATGTAGTGCACGAGGTAGATGCCGTAGGCCGAAGGCTGCATCGCGTCGAGCAGGCTCCAGCGCGATTTCGCAAAGTGCAGAAAAATTCCCGTCACCGTAAAGGCCATCGCGGCGCTGTACATCGCAAAGGCGAGGCCGTACCCGACTTTCCACGGCAGCGGCGGGGAATCGAAATTCGCCACCCAATTGTGGTGGGCATAGACGAGAACAAGGATCGAGACGTAGAACACAAACGCAAAGGCGAGCCAGACCGGCCAGCGTCTTGCGGGTTCGCCGTTCTCGGCGAGCAGCCCGGTCCTGAGATCGACTGCGCCGACGCCGATGCCGATAAAGAAGTAGCTCGCATAGAGCAGGATGCGGCTGCTCTGGATCGGAAGCGGGAACCGGCCCAATTCCAGCCAGCTTACGTCGCCGAACGCCAGATGCATCGGCAGATAGGTTGCGATCGAGAAGATCAGAAACCAAAGGAAAGCTTTGACCGGCCGGTCGCGCAGGCCGAAAATGAACTGGCCGAGCGCAGGGATGAAACGGGGCGCGAACACCCAGACCGCGGCGGCGATCGCGTCGAGCGCCAGCAGCACCCAAAGGAACCAGGCCGGACCTGAAGGCCATGGGCCGACAGTGACGGTGCGCCACCAGAAGTGCGCGAAGCTGAAATCCGTCGTTCCCGGCAAGTGGTAGCGCAGGAAGGACGGATAATACGCGACCGGAATCAGCACGAAGACGGATATCAGGTACGGCACGCCGAGCCGCCACGCGCGATCGCGCAGGAAGATCGCCGGTCCCTTGCGCACCAGGCTGTCGCGGACGAACAGGCCGGACACAAGAAACATGAAGGCCATGAAGAAACTGTCGTTGAACAGCACCACCAGATCGAAACCGAGCCAGCGCTTCGGGTCGCCATGGCCGAACCAGGTGTAGTTGAGAACGGAGTGGTGCAGCAGCACGAGCAGAATGATGAAGGTCCGCGCCCGGTCGAACGCTGCGATGCGTACCGGCGTCGTCATGACCTGATTGCTTTCGTCCGGTTTTCGCAGCATCTCAACCGTTCCGCGCAAGGCCGCTTCATGCGGCCGGTCGGATCACTTCTCGAACGCGTCGTAAATGAGCTTCTTCAGCGTTACCTCAACATGCATGCGCCCGGATGGGGAGTCCTCCATCAGAACGAAGAACATATCCTGGGCGCGGTCGACCACGATGTAAACGCCGGTGGCGCCGTCCCATTTGATCTCCCCGAACGACCCCGGCGGCGGCGGCACCGCGTTGCCGGGATCGGTGCGGACGCCGAAACCGTAGCCAAATCCGAAACCGTCGCCGGGGTAGTAGAAATAATTGCGCGCGACCCCCGAGCCCGTCCCGATATGGTCCGTCGTCATCGCGGCGAATGCCGCTGACCTGAGATAGGTCTTGCCGTCCAGCGTCCCGCCATTCAGCAGCATCTGCCCGTAGCGCGCAAAATCGGCGATGGTCGAAACCATCCCGCCGCCGCCGGATTCCCACCGCGTGACGTCAAGCGAGTTTCGTTCGACGTGGCGGTCCCTGGCCAGCGGCTGGGCGTAGCGCGCCCGTTCGGCCGGATCGGTCAGGAAGAATTTCGTGGTGGTCATGCCGAGCGGATCGAGCAGATTCGTCTTTTCGAATTGATAGAGTGATTGGCCGGACACCACCTCGATCACGCGGCCGACGACGTCGGTCGAATGCCCGTAATCCCACAGCGTGCGCGGCTGCTCGGCCAGCGGCAGCTTCGACAGCCTCTCGACGAACCCGGCATTGTCGAAATCGCCGAGATAGATGCCGTCATAGGCGGCCTTGACCAGCCCTTCGCCATAGAAGCCGTAGGTGAGGCCGGAGGTCTGCAGCAGCAGATCCTCGATGTTGATGGGCCGGCGCAGCGGCACCAGGTCAAGCACCGGCCGCCCCAATTCGTCTTTTTTCTCGACGCCGACCTTCATGCCGGCGAAGGATGGAATGTACTTGCTGACGGGATCATCGAGCGAGATCCTGCCGCGATCGACCAGCATCATCGCCGCCACGCTAGTGATGGTCTTGGTGACTGAATGAATCGGGAAGATCGCGTCCGCCGTCATCGGCGTACCCTTCTCGACGTCGCGCTTGCCGAAGCATTTGAAATAGACCGGCTTGCCGTGGCGCTGGATCAGCACGATGGCGCCGGGAATTCTCCCCGCGGCGACTTCGCCATCGATGAAATCGTCGATGGCCGAGAGCTTTTCGATCGAGAGCACCGCTCCCGGCGGGGGCCCGAGTTGAACAGCGGCAGCCGGCAGGGAAACCGAGGCCGATACCGCGGCGGCAACCGCGGCGAATAGCGTGGCACAGGGCTCTGATGACGCGAAATGGCGCGGGAGCATCTGTTGGTCCAGCCGGTCAGTTGGACGACAGACGGAGCCTATAACATCATTGCAGGCCGATCCAGTCGACGCCTGCCTGCCCTCCCTGCAATCGTTATAAGGAATTGGGATCGATGGGCTTTGCTGCCCGGCACAGTGCCGGGCAGATCGATGGTCGGCCGGATAACGCTTCCTCTTTGCTTCCTATTCCGGTCTGACGGCGACGTTGAAGGTATTGCCGTTGACGGTGCGCAACTGCAACGTCGCGGCGTTATGCAGGCTGGCGGCGTTGGCTTCGCCGATGACGGGCAAGGTGATCGTCGCCACCGCTCCCATCTTCGCCCGCAGCCCGAACGGACCCGGTGCAAAGCGGTTGTAGGCGAACTCGTTGCTGATCGCCGAAGCCGGCAGGTGGCTCAACGCCGTACCGTCCCATTGCTCGAGCACGGCGCCGTCATTGGACTTGAGCACCGCGCTCATGATGTTGGAGGGCGCCGCCGGCGTGCCGCCGTCGAGATAGGCATGGAAGCGCACGGCGCCGTTCGGCAGCAGGACACCATCGGACAGACTGAGATGATGCTTGCTGGGGCTAACCGGGCCGCCGTGAAACGGCGTCACCACCGAACCCCGGAAATAGTTGTAGGTGGCGACGTTGAAGACCACGGTTGCCGCAAACACTGCGAGCGCGAAGTTCTGGAATGCGCCGCCCCGCATCGGAAGCGGAAGCGCTCCGGACATCCAGCGGAACCAGCCGCGTTCGGCGAGCGCCGGCTTGCGCGCGAGCAGCGCACTGTCGAGCGAGAAAGCGGCGCTGCCGCCAAGCATCAGCGTGGCGCCGATCGCCAGATTGCAGGCCGCCATGGTCCATTCATCGATGCAGGTCGCGCCCTGCCACCCGAACATCAGCATCAGCACGACTGACAATCCCATCGAAACCAGCGCCGCGGCCCGCGTCAGAAAGCCGGTCATCAGGAATATTCCCGCGATCACCTCGACCGCGCTGAACAGGATCATCGAGACATAGAGCAGATAGAAATGATGCAGCAGGAACGCGATGATGTGGTCGGTTCCAAGCAGCGCGCCCGGCATGGCCGACTGGAACTTGTTGGCCATCCAGCTTGCGGCGTGCGGATCGAGTTTAGCGGGCGCGTAGATGAATCGGCGCGACCCGCCGCCCCAATAGATGAATCCCTGAATGAAACGGATCGACAGCAGGCCGAGTGCCGCGAGGCGCAGGGCGTCCGCCTTGCTGCGTTGGGCGGCTGAATGGGTGGCTGCCGCGGTGCCATCGAGCATAAGGGTCGACATATGATTTGATTCTCCTGTCGTGACGAATTCAGTGAGCGATGTAAGGTTTGAAGCCGTAGCGCGCGAAGATCTGCAGCGCCTCGGGCGCATGGATGAAGTCGAGCCAGGCCTTGGCCGCGTCCGGATGGGGAGCGCCCTTCACGGCCGCGCCGGCATAGACCGCCGTCGCATTGTCGGCGGCGGGAATCGCGACATGGCTGATCGGATGACCGGCCTGTTCCTGAAACTCGGCTTCGGACTGCCAGGTGACGCCGGCATCGGCGCGGCCCTGCATGATCCACAACGGGGTCTGCCGGTGATGGATCTGGGTTAGTTTTGCGGTGCCGTCCTTGACCTTGGTCTCATAGACCATCTTCTCCAGGGCATCGCCGCCGGCTTTGGTCAGCGCGATCTTGATCTGCCGGGCGACGCCTTCGAATTCGGGATTCGGCATCGCCAGGCGTATGCCGGGCTTGCCGAGATCGGCGAGGTCTTTGACGTGCGCCGGATTGTCCTTGGGCACCATGATGGTGAGATCATTGGTCGCGTAGGGCACGGCGGGTCCGACCAGCACGCCCTGCTCGATCAACCCCTTCACCTTCATGAGGCCGGCAAAATAGGCATCCGGCTTCGCGGTCCAGGTCATGTTTCCGACCGTGATACGGCCGCCCGCCTCGATCTGCCGGGCGAGCAGCCCCGGCGGCAACGTTTCCCAGTAGATGTGCCCCTTGTATTCGGGGTGATCGGCCTCGAACGCCTGCACCAGCCGCGCCATCGCGAAGAAATAATTTCCGCCGACATAAAGCACGAGCCTGGGGGAATCGAGATCGCCGTGGAAATCGGCGAGGTTATCGACCTCCGGAATCGTAAAGCCGAGCCCGCGATCGATCGCGTCGTTGTTGGCGCCGTGCTGCCAGGGCGGAAAAACGCTTTCCTGCTTCCCGCTCGACGTGACGGTTTGGGCCAGCGCCGGCGTCGCGAGCAGCGCAAGCGCTGACAACCCGAACAGCATGCCGCGAGGAAAGCGTGTCATGACAGAACTCACCGCTACGTCGCGTAGTGAAAGCCGGCCTGCTGCAACTCGGGCAGCGTGCCGACGGCACCCGGGATCAGGACCACGCCGTCGATCAGATGGTTGGTCAATTCCGCCGCGAGCGCGCCCTGCGAGAGCTTGTCGGGATTGACGTCGGCCTTGATGAGGGCCCCGGCCTGTTCCCAGATCGCGTTGTGGCACGACATGAAAACGACGCCGCGCCGCATCAGCGCAGGGATCGAATTGTCCTCGCCGGAGAAGGGCCCCGCCGGGTCCTCATAATCAGCGGGATCGCCGGTTGCCGCTTTCCGCTCGAGGATCAGCGTATTGGTCTTGAACTTCTCCCCGGCCAGTCTCGTGAGCTGATATTTGTCCCACGTCGCCTGATCGTAGAGCGCCAGATGGGCCGTACCATGCGTGACCGATACCGCGAGAAAATCCGGATGCTTGAACGACCAGATCTGCGAATTAAGCGAGTTGCGCATCAGGTTCAGCCAGGGACTTCCGATCCCGGTATTGTCCCAGACCTGCTTGGGTGCCGACTTGTAGGAGAGCACCTCGGTCAAGGCTTCGTGATCCCATTGCTCGGGATTGGTCAGGATCATCGGCACGGTCTTGAAATCACGACGGCGGGGCGCCCGCGCCAGGCGCTGCTTCAAGGCGTCAAGATCCGTGGCGCCGGGCGGCGTCAGCGCGGATTCGACGGCCGCTGACGCGGGCCTGGCCCGCGCCGATGCAAGGCCGATCGCGCCGGCGGCCGTGCTCAAGGCGAATGCTCTCAATACGCCCCTTCTTCCCGTGACGATCTTCATGGTCACCATCTCCTGTTGGCTATTTTCCGGAGATAGGGACGGCGGACTATCGCGACCAACAAATCTTTTGAATAAAATCAATCGGGCGGCGCGATTTGAAGAAGCCTGGAACCGCGCGGTCGCTGCGCTCAGGGCGGCCCTGCTGCCCGGAAGGCCCTCATTTTGAAGGCGCTGAGGAAATCCTCCAACCGCCATTGGAAGGAGGACGGCCTGACGCCGCGATTGAAGGCTTGTCAGGCTGCGCCCGACGCCATCAAAAGCGCGCGGGATTTACTGCGCGGTGTTGCGGGCGAAATCGATGTAGATCTCGCGCAGGCGGTCAGTCATCGGACCCGGTTTGCCGTTGGCGATGGTCTTGCCGTCGATCGACACCACCGCCTGCACGAACACGGTGGCGCTGGTGATGAAGGCTTCCTTCGCCGCCAGCGCTTCCGCGACCGTGAACGGCCGCTCCTCGACGCGCAACTGCCGCTCTTCGGCCAGCGCAACCACCGCCTTGCGGGTGCAGCCCGGCAGGATCGCCGATGAATTCTGCCGCGTCACCAGCACATCGTCGTGGGTCAGGATGAAGGCCGAGGACGAGCCGCCTTCGGTCACCATGCCGTCCTCGATCATCCAGGCTTCGCCGGCGCCGGCTTCCGCGGCGGCCTGTTTGGCCAGGACCTGCGCCAACAGCGCCACGCTCTTGATGTCGCGTCGTTCCCAGCGGATGTCGGGGACGGTGATCACCGCGATGCCCGTTTTCGCCGATGGCGCGTTGACGATGTCCTTGACCGAAGTGAACATCACCAGCGTCGGCTTCACGCCTTTTGGAAACGCGAAATCGCGCCCGGTGTCGGCGCCGCGCGTCACCTCCAGATAGACCATGCCATTGACCAGATGATTGCGCGCGATCAACTCCCGCTGGATCTCCTGAATTCGCTCAGTCGTTTCCGGCAAGGCCAAAGAGATCTCGCCGACCGAACGTTCCAGCCGCGCCAGATGCGAGGCATTGTCGATCAATTTGCCGTCCAGCACTGCCGCGACCTCGTAAATGCCGTCGGCGAATAAAAAGCCGCGGTCGAGCACCGAGACCTTGGCATCGGCAAGTGGCACGAACGAACCGTTGACGTAGGCGATCTGATCCAAAGCGGGTTCTCCTGCAGGACTTTGAGGCGATTTGCTCGCACAGTATAGGCGAATTGTTAAGGGTTGATCGACGAATTGGGAGCGTCGTTCGCGTGGCTCCCCTGGTTCGTCATTCCGGGGCGCATCGAAGATGCGAACCCGGAATCTCGAGATTCCGGGTCTGGTCCTTCGGACCATCCCGGAATGACATTGTGCTTCAATGCGACAGAATCTTCGACAAAAACTTCTGCGCGCGGTCGCTGCGGGGGCTGCCGAAGAAATCGGTCTTGAGCGCGTCCTCGACGATTTCGCCCTGGTCCATGAAAATCACCCGGTGCGCCACCTTGCTGGCAAAGCCCATCTCGTGGGTCACGACCATCATGGTCATGCCCTCGCGGGCGAGGTCGACCATGACGTCGAGCACTTCGCTGATCATTTCGGGGTCGAGCGCCGAGGTCGGCTCGTCGAACAGCATGGCGATCGGATCCATCGCCAGCGCACGCGCAATCGCGACGCGCTGCTGCTGGCCGCCGGACAATTCGGCGGGATATTTGCGGGCGTGATCCTTGAGCCCGACGCGGTCGAGCAGTTTTGAGGCCTTCGCCATCGCGGCCTCATGCGACCGTCCCAGCACCTTCTCCTGCGCCAGGCAAAGATTCTCGATGATTTTCAGGTGCGGGAACAGTTCAAAATGCTGGAACACCATGCCGACTCGGGCGCGCAGCTTCGGCAGATCGGTTTTCGGGTCGTTGAGCCTGATGCCGTCGAGAATGATCTCGCCCTTCTGGAACGGCTCAAGCGCATTGACGCATTTGATCAGCGTCGACTTTCCCGAGCCCGATGGACCGCACACCACCACCACCTCGCCCTTGGCGACGCTGGTGGTGCAATCCTTCAGCGCCTGAAATCCGGCGTACCATTTATCAACGTGGCTGATCTCGATCATCAAGGTCTCGCTAATGGACGAAGGCGATGCGGGTCTGCAGGCGCCTGACGCCGAATGACGCTGCGAAGGAAATTGCGAAATAGACCACGGCGGCGAACAGGTACATTTCGACCAGCCGGCCGTCGCGCTGCGCGACCTTGCTCGCCGCGCCCAGAAAATCGGTGATCGACAGCACGTAGACCAATGAGGTGTCCTGGAACAGCACGATGGTCTGGGTCAGCAGCACCGGCAGCATGTTGCGGAACGCCTGCGGCAGCACGACGTAGCGCATGGTCTGGCCATAGGTCAGGCCGAGCGCCTGGGCTGCCGCGGGTTGTCCTTTGGAGATCGACTGGATGCCGGCGCGCATGATTTCGGAAAAATACGCCGCCTCGAACATGACGAAGGTGACGAGCGAGGAGGTGAACGCGCCGACGTGAACCGGCCGCGACGATCCCGTCAGCCACTGCCCGATATAGGGCACCAGGAAATAGAACCAGAAGATCACCAGCACCAGCGGCAGCGACCGCATCAGGTCGACATAGAGGCCGGCGATGCGGCCGAGCACCCTGAAGCCCGACAACCGCATCAGCGCGATCAGCGTGCCGAAGACCAGGCCGCCCAGT
This sequence comes from Bradyrhizobium erythrophlei, assembly GCF_900129425.1. Taxonomy (NCBI): domain Bacteria; kingdom Pseudomonadati; phylum Pseudomonadota; class Alphaproteobacteria; order Hyphomicrobiales; family Nitrobacteraceae; genus Bradyrhizobium; species Bradyrhizobium erythrophlei. The sequence continues at coordinate 6,957,828 of NZ_LT670817.1, forward strand.
GCGGCCAGCCCCGTCAGCGTCAGCGTGAACGTCATGCCGTCAAAAAACAGATAACCGAGCGAGCGGCGGATGACGTCGAAGTCGAAATTGGCGAACATCGGCGCGGCTCACTTCCCCGAGATGTAGCCGGGGACCGCCAGCCCGCGCTCGAGAAACCGCATGGCGATGACGACGACGATGTTGACCAGCAGGTACAGAACCGTCGCGGCGGTGAAGGCTTCGAACACCTGAAAGGAAAACTCCTGCATGGCGCGCGCCTCGCCGGTCAACTCGATCAGGCCGATAGTGATCGCCACCGAGGTGTTCTTGATGGTGTTGAGGAACTCGGAAGTGAGCGGCGGCAGGATGATGCGAAACGCCATCGGCAGCAGCACATAGCGGTAGGTCTGCGCGGTGGTCAGCCCGAGCGCGGTCGCGGCCAGCTTTTGTCCGCGCGGCAGCGATCCGATGCCGGCGCGCAACTGTTCGGCGACGCGCGCCGACATGAACAGCCCGATGCCGACCGCCGCGGTATAGAACGGCGCGTTGGGCATCTGCTTCAGCCACAGTCCCCACGCCTGCGGGAGGATTTCCGGCAGCACGAAGAACCACAGAAACAGCTGGACCAAAAGCGGCATGTTGCGGAAGAATTCGACATAGGCGAAGCCGGCCCACGATGCCGCCTTCGACGGCAGCGTGCGCAGCACGCCGACAATCGACCCGAACACCAGCGCAATGATCCAGGCGCAAAGCGCGGTTTCGATCGTCAGCACCAGCCCCGACAGCAGCATGTCGAGATAGGTGCCGGTCCCGTTAGGGGCCGGCTCCCAGAAAATGCGCCAGTTCCAGTGATAGTTCACAGGGCCTTCCGTGCGCTAGCGCGATGAGACGAATGCGCGGTGCCGATCGAGTACTTCCCCCTCTCCCCGTTCTTCACGGGGTCGAGACGAGCGGAGCTCGCTCTGAGAGGGTCGGGGCTTGCCCCGGCGAAGCCACTCGGCGAAGTCGGGTGAGGGGCTCTCTCCACGAGCATGACTCGCGGAGAGTCCCCCTCACCCGAAATTCGAGCGTCGCTCGAATTTCGACCTCTCCCCGCAAGCGGGGCGAGGTGATCAGAACTCGCTCGCGTGGTCCTCCTACTCGAAGGCATCATGCTCTCATCCCACGAACCGAGCCGCCTCACTTCGCCGTATACGACGCCGGATCCGGCGAATCCGACGGCTTTGCGAACTCGTGCTTCAGCTCCGCTCCGATCGGCGTATTGAGGTTCAATCCCTTCGGCGGGATTTTCTGCATGAACCATTTGTCATACAGCTTCTGGCCCTCGCCGCTCTGGTACAGCGCCGCGGTGGCGCCGTCGACCACCTTCTTGAACGCGGGATCGTCCTTGCGCAGCATGATGCCGTAGGGCTCCGGTTTCGAAAACGCGTCGGTCGAGATCACGTAGGCGTCCGGCTCTTTCGATCCGGCGACGAGGCTCGCGAGCAGGATATCGTCCATCACAAACGCCACCGCGCGGTCGGTCTCCACCATCAGGAACGCCTCGGCGTGATCCTTGGCCGGGATGATGTTGACGCCGAGGTTGCGGGCGGCGTTGGCTTCGGTGAGCTGCTTGATGTTGGTGGTGCCGGAGGTCGAGACCACGGACTTGCCCTTGAGGTCGTCGATCGAGTTGATCTTGTTCGACTTCTTCGAGACGAAACGGCTCGCGGTCAGGAAGTGCGTGTTGGTGAAGGCAATCTGCTTCTGGCGGTCGGCATTGTTGGTGGTCGATCCGCATTCGAGGTCGATGGTGCCGTTGGCCAGCAGGGGAATGCGGGTCGACGACGTCACCGGATTGAGCTTGACCTCGAGCTTGTCGAGCTTGAGCTCCTTCTTCACGGCGTCGACGATCTTGTAGCAAATGTCCATCGCAAAGCCGATCGGCTTCTGGCTGTCGTCCAGATAGGAAAACGGGATCGACGAGTCGCGAAAGCCCAGCGTAATGGCGCCGGTTTCCTTGATGTTCTTCAATGTCCCCGTCAGTTCCTCGGCATGGGCCTGCCCCGCGCACAGCGCAGCGGCGAGTCCAAGGCCCATCATACGCAAATGTTTCATTTGTGCTCTCCCCGTTTGGACGACTGCGGCAATGCTTGCATAAACCGGGCCGGAATAGAATGTGACTTTCGGCGGCCATACGACCCTCAAAACGGCCTGGCATGACAGGGGATGCGCCGCCGATTTTCGGCGGACTCAAGCCGGCTGCGCCACTCGGTCACGCCCCCTGCGAGTCCGCGGAAGTCCTTCGGATGGTAATCAGCGCGGACAGGCTCACCATGCCGACAAGGGTCAGGTAGTAGCCGGGCGCAAGATCACCGATCAGGGCGATGGTGCCGAGCCAGGTCATGATCACCGGCCCCATGCCGCCAAACAGCGTGACGCCGATGTTATAGCCGAGGCCGAGGCCGGTGGCCCGTGTCGCGGCCGGAAGCAGTTCCGACATCAATGCCGCGAGCGGTCCGTAGTACAGCGATTTCAGGGTCGACAGCCAGAACACCGCGGCAACGATCACCGTCGGTGTCGGATGCCTGGTAATCAGGAGGAACGCCGGATAGATCGAGACCAGCAGCAGCAGGTTGACCGCAATCATGTGGGTGGTGCGCCCGATCTTGTCGGAGATCATGCCGGCGACCGGGGTAAGGAACGTGACCACGAATCCTCCCACGAACGTCGCCGTAAATCCGACGATCGGCGGCAGGCTCAGTGTCTTGACCACGTAGGTCGGCATGTAGACGATCAGGTAGTTGATCGCGGTCGATATCGCGAGCGCGCCGATCCCGAGCACCACGCGAAGCTTCTGGTGCAGCAAGACCTGCCTGACCGGAGAGGCCTGTTTCGCGGCGGGCGGCGCGGTGGCGTCCTCGAGATGGTTACGGATGTAGATGCCGACCGGTCCGACCAGGATCCCGAACAGGAATGGAATGCGCCAGGCCCACGATTGCATCTCGGCCGGCGTCATCCATGAGGTGAGGCCGACGCCGAACGCGGACGCCAGCAGATTGGACAGCCCCTGGCTGGCAAATTGCCAGCTCGCGACGAACCCGCGGCGGTCCGGCCGATGCTCCACCAGAAACGCGGTCGAACTTCCGAACTCACCGCCGGCCGAAAAACCCTGCACCAGGCGGGCGGTCAGAACGGCGATCGGCGCCAGAATGCCGACGGTCTCATAGGCCGGCATGAAAGCGATGACCGACGTTCCGACCGTCATCATGACGATGGAAACCATCAGCGAAGCCTTGCGGCCATGACGGTCGGCATAGGCGCCGAGGACCACGCCGCCGATCGGGCGAACCAGGAACGACAGTCCGAAGGTGCCGTAGGTCAGAAGCAGCGACGTCGTCGGATCGTTGTTCGGGAAAAATGCCTTCGAAACATAGACCGCGAAATAGCCGTAGATGGCGATGTCATACCATTCCAGCGCGTTGCCGATCGAAACCGCGGCGATGAGCCCGCTGATATTCTTCCGTTGAGTCGCCTGCGACACTCCCGACAATTCGACCGGCGCCGATACCGTCATTCCAGGCCCCATTCATGTTGGACGCTACAAGGCGCGCGGCATCTCGCCCAAATCCCAGAACAACCCCGCCATGATGCCCAACGCTTCCTCGGTCACCCCGAGCAGAATGTGTTCGTCGGGCGCGTGCTGGGAGCAGCCCGGATAGGAGTGCGGCACCCAGATCGTCGGCAACCCCAGTGCATCGGAAAACACGTCGTTGGGCAGCGACCCGCCGAAATTCGGCAGCACCGCGGGCGCTTTTCCGGTGGTCTGCCGGATCGACTGCGCCGTCCAGTTGACCCAGGGGCTGTCGAAATCGGTTCGCGAGGCGGCAAAACTTTGCGTCGCGCGCACCTCGACCATCGGAAAGCCGCCGGCATCCAGACGCGCGCGGATCACATCGACGGCTTTGTCGACCCTGGTGCCGACGACGAAGCGAAGCTGCAGCACCGCTTGCGCGCGTCCCGGAATGGCGTTGGCTGGCTTCTCGATATTGCCGGACGACATCGCCAGCACTTCGAGCGTATTCCAGGCATAAAGCCGTTCGGCGGCTGAAAACCCCTCCTCGCCCCAATTCTCCGACAGCGTCGGCTCGCCGGCCGTCGGCTCGATCTTGACGTCGGCCAGGACCGCGCGAATCTGGTTCGAAAGCCGCGGCGGCTTCAACTCGTCCAGCAACAGGTGTCCCTTGCCGTCGACCAGCGTGGCGATCGCGCTGGCGAGGATGGTCGCGGGATTGGCAAGCACGCCGCCCCAGTTGCCGGAATGGTGCGAGCCGTCGCGCAAATTCACATCCAGATGAATCCGCACGCCGCCGCGGCAGCCGAGGAAGATGGTGGGACGATCGGCGGCAAGCCGGGGCCCGTCGGAGGCCAGAAACAGGTCGGCCTTGAGTTCCTCGCGCAGGGATTCGCAGACCTGGCGCAGATCCGGCGAGCCGATCTCCTCGCCCATCTCAACGATGAATTTGGCGTTGAAGCCGATCCTTCCGCCGCGCGCCTCGCGCACGGCGCGAAGCGCCGACAGATTGATGCTGTGTTGTCCCTTGTTGTCGGCGGTGCCACGGCCATAGACACGATTGCCTGACGTGGTCGTCCGCCACGGATCGAGATTGTCCCGCCATTCGCCGACCATGCCGTCGACGACGTCGCCGTGACCGTACATCAGGACCGTAGGCGCCGAGGCGTTCTCGCGATATTCGGCCAGCAGATAAGGATGCTTCCCGCTCGGGGATTCGATCAATCGTGTCGAGAAATCGAGTTGCGCGAAAGCCGGCTGCAGTTCCTGTTCGAGGTAGCCGCGCAGGCAGTCGCGCCGTTCGGGATTCTGGCTTTCGGTGGGATAGGCGACCCTGCGGTCGAGTTCACGGAGAAACGCGCCGGAATGAAGATATTCCTGCGCCCGGGCGATAGCATCGGTTCTGGTCATGTCTTCCTTTCGCGGGCCGCGAGCTTTTTCGAACGCCCTCAGCGTATCGGGATACGCCGCCGGCCGGAAGTGGGCACAGCGCGATATCTCCTAGGGCTTTAACCCCGCCGCGAGCCGGATATCCTTGATGATCATGAACAGATGCCGTGCGTCGGTCGGCGACGGCACAAAGCCAAAATGCCGGTAGAATGCGGCGGCCTGATCGTCCTTGGCATGAACCGCCAGCGCCCGCACGCCGATCACATCGGCGACCTGGAGCGTACGCCCGAGCGCGTCGAGCAGCAGCCCGGAGCCAAGACCACGGCCTTGTGCATTGGAATGGACAGCGAGGCGCGCGAGCACCAGCAACGGGATCGGATGGCGGGACATGCCCTTGACGACGCGCTGAGGAGCTTGCGCGTGCTGAACTTCGCCGGCAACGATTGTATAGAAACCGACGACTTCACTGTCGCTCAACGCGACATAAGTCTGCGACGAATTTGATTGCTGCGCCTGCAACGCGTGACGTATCAGGAAGCGATCGAGCTCCGGTTGCCCGCAGGTGAATTGCTCGACGTTGTGGGTGCGATGCAATTTCACGATATGAAGCGCGTGCGTCACGGCTCGTTTTTGGGATCGAACGCGGAAGGCTCGCGAAACAATCTCTCAAGACGCGCGTGACGGCTCGGCGGCGCATCGAGCGCGGCGACAAAGGCGTCCCATCCTTTGGCGTCAAGCGTGAAAACCCGGCGGTCGGCGAGCCGCTCCTCGGCTTCGCTCAGCGCGGTGTCGAGCACGAATTCGCTGACCGACTTGCGTTCGGCGGCCGCGGCTGCCTGTAGGGTCTTTTTCGCGGCCCGGCTCAGCCGAAGATCAAGCTTTTCCGTTCGATTGGTGCGCTGGGTCATTTTATCTCCTGAGCTCGTGGATATTGCCAGACAATGTCATGACAAGCAAGCCCTGCCGACTCCCGTTAAAATCATATGTGCAACAGAATATTGGTAGATGGCCGGGTCCAAAAATCGTTCCCGCGCTGTCTCTCCGAGATATGTCGAAGCCATCATGCTATTTGATCGTTCCTGGAACTTGTATCGACCACCAAATCATCGATTTTCTTCACGCAGGCCGGGCGATAGTCTCTTCACAAGCGTCGCGCTGAAAGTCGCCAGACCATGACAAAACAAATCCGACTCAACGCCTTCGCCATGAACTGCGTCGCGCATCAATCGCCGGGGCTATGGACCCATCCGCGCGACCGCACCGCCGACTATAACCGCCTGCCCTACTGGATCGATCTGGCGAAAACGCTCGAGCGCGGCCGGTTCGACGGCCTGTTCCTGGCGGATGTGCTCGGCGTCTACGACGTGTTCGGCGGCAGCCCGGATGCAGCGTTGCGCAACGCCACGCAGACCCCGGCCAACGACCCGTTGCTGCTGATTCCGGCGATGGCTGCCGTGACCGAGAATCTCGGCTTCGGCGTGACCTCCAACCTGTCCTACGAGCCGCCCTACACATTTGCCCGGCGGATGTCGACGCTGGATCATCTCACCGAAGGGCGGATCGGCTGGAACGTGGTGACCGGCTATCTCGACAGCGCCGCGCGCGGCGCCGGTAAGGACAAGCAGGCCGCGCATGACGATCGTTACGACGTCGCCGACGAATATATGGAGGTGGTCTACAAGCTCTGGGAAGGAAGCTGGGAGGACGACGCGGCGCTGCGTGATCGCGCGCGGGGAATCTTCGCCGATCCCGCGAAAGTGCATCGCGTCGTTCACGAAGGAAACAACTACCGCGTCGATGCCATCCACCTCTGCGAGCCGTCGCCGCAACGCACCCCCGTGCTGTACCAGGCCGGCACCTCGCCGCGCGGACGGCAATTCGCGGCGGAGCATGCCGAATGCGTGTTCATGTCGGGTCCCTCGGCCAAAATCATCGCGCCGCGCGTGGCCGCGATTCGTGAACTCGCCGCAAAAGCCGGCCGCAACCCGGCTGAAATCCTGATGTTCAGTATGATGACGATCATTCTCGGCCGCACCGAAGCCGAAGCCACCGCAAAATACGCCGACTATCGCAGTCACATCAGTCCCGAGGGCGCGCTGACGCTGATGTCCGGCTGGACCGGAGTCGATTTCTCGACCTACGATCTCGACCAGCAGGTGCGCCACGTCCAGAACGACGCCGGCCGCACCGCGATGGACAACATCACCCGCGCCGATCCGGACCGGGTCTGGACCGTGCGCGAGGTCGCCCAGCATGTCGGCATCGGCGGCATCGGGCCGGTCGTGGTCGGCACGCCCCGGAAAGTCGCCGACGAGATCGAGGCCTGGTTCGATCAGACCGGCGTCGACGGACTGAATGTCCCGTTTGCGATTTCGCCGGGGGATTTCGAGGATATCACCGACATGCTGGTGCCGGAACTGGTCCGGCGCGGGCGTTACAAGAGCGCCTACCAGCCAGGAACGCTGCGCGAAAAACTGTTCGGTACGGGCCGCACACGGCTCACCGCCCCGCATCCGGCGGTGCAGTATCGCCCGCGCGCGGCGGCGAAGGCGGCCGAGTAGACCGCGGGTCTTGTCGCCATTGCGAGGAGTGAAGCGACGAAGCAATCCGATTCAGCGTCATTCCGGGGCGATGCCAACGGGTCCGCGCGCAGCGCGGCCCGATGACAGGCTCCGCATCGAACCCGGAATCTCGAGATTCCCCGATGTGCAGTTGCACATCTGAGGTCTGGTGCTAATGCACCATCCCGGAATGACGGCTTCGCACTGCTCCACCGAGCCTGTCATCGGGCGCGCATTCGCCCAGTCCGCACCCGCGGCATTTTGGCTCACTTCTGAATTTCAGAAACATCGCTTGCGGCCTGACCCAAATCAGTAATATATCCCTCCCCGTCCCGTCCCACTCAGAGGGGCGGCTCGCGACGTCACGGACGCGGGGCGGGATGCGGTGGACGCGGCGGCGCGCTTGACGGGCGTTGCTCGCGGCGGACGGCGAAGACGTGTGGTCCTGATGCCTCGACGCCGGCATCAAGTTTGCAAATCTTTTGCAAGCGACGGTGACAAGAAAGCCGATCACCGGGGAGAGCACGGTATAAGCCGTAAACCATTGCGTGCGGGAATGTCGGGTGATTCCGGTGGCTCGCTGTGAATACTCGTGTGCATACTTGCTACCAATAGCGCACACGAGGCTGCGGGTGCATCGGGCGCCCGGCATTCCCCACGCCCTCTGTTTTCAGGGCGGAGATTAATTGCAAACCTCGGACGCACTGCGCCGCGAGATCGCGAAAGTGTGTCGCAAACCCCTCAGCCGTCATCGCCCGCGAAGGCGGGCGATCCAGTACTCCGAGACGCCAGTGATTGAATCGATAAGCCGCGGCGTACTGGATACTCCGCTTTCGCGGAGTATGACGACCATTTGTGAAGCGGTGCAAGCGAGAGCAGGCGAGGCTCCCTCACACCGTGCCGTCGACCACCACCTCGATCAACTTCGCACCGGGCCGCTTGAATGCCGATGCCAGCGTCGATTTCAAATCCCCCGCCTCCGTGATCCGCATCGCCTCCAGCCCAAGCGCCTTGGCGACGCCGCAAAAATCCACCGGCGGGTCGGCGAAATCCATGCCGACATAATGATCGTCACCATGAAATGCCAGCAGCCGCTGCTTGATGATGCGGTAGCCGCCGTTGTTGACGATCACCACCGTCAGCGGCAGCTTGTGATGTGCCGCGGTCCACAGCGCCTGGATCGAATACATCGCGCTGCCGTCGCCGGAGTAACACACCACCGGCCGGTCCGGATTCGCCAAGCTGACGCCGACCGAGGCCGGCAATCCCCAGCCGATGCCGCCGGAGGCCAGCGCATGATAGCCGTAGCGATCGCGATGCGGGCGCAGCGCCAGCATCTGCCGCGAGGATGTCAGTCCCTCATCGACCAGAATGGCGTTGTCGGGCATCGCCTCGACCACCTGCAGCGCGAGAAAATCCGGATCGATCGGCGAGCGATCCTTCGCTTTCGAGATTTGCTCGACCAGGGTCGCGCGCCGCGCCGTCCAGTTCTTCGACGTGAGCGCCGCGATCCCCTGCCTTGCGCGCGTCTCGAGCGCGGCGCCGCCGGCGGCTTTCAGCGCCGGAATCAGCGCGCGCAGCGTCTCCTTCACATCGGCTTTCACGGCGATCTCGGCGCCGTAGTTCTTGGCGAGATCCCAGTCGACCAGGCCGATCTGCAGGATCGGCAGGCCTTCCGGCAGTGGATCGACCTCGCTGTGAACCGACATCCGCAAAGGGTCGGCGCCCAGCACGATCATGAGATCGTAGGGCGACAGCACCTCGCGCACCTGCGGCTGCGAGCGCGACAGCGCCCCCATGAAGCACGGGCTTTCCGACAGGAAATGCGCGCCGTATGGCGCTGATTGCTGATACGCAGGACAACCGAGCGTGGCCGCCAGCTGGGCAGCTTCGCGCAGCGCATCGCTCTTGACGATTTCGTCGCCGGCAATGATGACCGGGCGTTGCGCTTTCAGGATACGCGCCGCCAGCGCCTGCAACGCCTCGTCGGAAGGTTTTACGCGGGTATCGACGCGGGTCGAGCGTCCGAGTTCAATGCCGGCTTCGGAATTGAGGATATCGCCGGGCAGCGAGATGAACACCGGGCCGGTCGGCGGCGTGGTCGCGATCTTGGCGGCGCGGCGCACGATCCGCGGCAGGTCCTCGAGCCTTGTGACCTCGACCGCCCATTTTACAAGCGGCTCGGCCATCCGGACCAACGGGCCGTACAGCAGCGGTTCGGTCAGGCCGTGACCCTGCTCTTGCTGGCCGGCGGTCAGGATCATCGGCGTGCCGGTGAAACTTGCGTTGTAGAGCGAGCCCATCGCATTGCCGAGCCCGGGCGCGACATGGACGTTGCAGGCGACGAGGCGGCCCGAGGCCCGGCTGTAACCATCGGCGATCGCGACCACCAGGCTTTCCTGCATCGCCATCACATAAGTGAGGTCGGGATGGTCCTTCAGCGCGTGCATGATCGGCAGTTCGGTGGTGCCGGGATTGCCGAACAGATGCGTGATGCCCTCGTCCCTCAGCAATGCGAGGAACGCCGAGCGGCCGGTGATGCGATTCATAAGAGGTCTCCTCCATCCCGCGGCCATTACCGCCGGGATCAAGCGCATCATGACCGATCCAGCACAGTGAGATCAAGGAAGCGCGCTCATGGCTGCCCTGCGCCGGCGACGCCGTGGCCTCGACATCGCGAACCGGCGGTGCCCGGCTCAAAACATCCCTTCATGATCGGCGCGCTTCTTCCTTTTCGAGCGCTGCCAGACCACGCCGGGAAAACCCTTCAGCGGCACCAGCGGCTCGCCGGTATAGGCCCACTCCTGCAATTCCTCGATGGCGATATGATAGAGCGGCTGGCGGCCGGTGCGGCCTGCGAACAGCGCGCGCGGAATGTTCACCATGTGCGGCGAGCGCGCGCGTTCGTAAAACAGCGGCGTGCCGCATCGCGCGCAAAAGCTGCGCACGGCTTTCGCGACCTTGTCGTCGAAGCGCGTGATTCCGGCCTGGCCCTTGGTGATGCGAAAACGCTTGCGCCAGCTTCCGACATAGGTCGCATACGCCGCGCCGTGCGCGCGGCGGCTGCCAGGCGAATGGTCGTGAAAGGCCCAGCGCGCCGGCGTGTCGATCTCGAAACAGACCTGGCCGCACAGGCACTGGCCGGTGGAAATCCCGACTCCCTTCGCGGCATTTGTCATTCACGCTTCCCGTGTTGGCCGGCATTGCGAGAAACAAGGCGACGAAGCAATCCTGACGCCGTCATTCCCCGATGCGCAATTGCGCATCGTGGATGGTGCGTAAGCACCAGACCTCAGATGTGCAATTGCACATCGGGGAATCTCGAGATTCCGGGTTCGATGCTTTGCATCGCCCCGGAATGACATTACGCCCGCTCCATCTCACCATGGACCGGATAATCGGTATAGCCAACCTCCTCGCCGCCGTAGAAGGTCGCCCGGTTATAGGGCGTCAGCGGATAGCCATGTTGCAGGCGTTGCGGGAGGTCGGGATTGGAAATGAAGATGCGGCCGAACGAGATGGCGTCGGCGTGGCCCGCGGCGATCGCTGCTTCCGCCGTCTCGCCCGTAAAACCGCCGGCCGTGATCAGCACGCCGCGCCAGATCGGCCGGAACAGCACCATCGCCGAAGGCACGTTCTGATGATTGACCTCGGCGCGCCCCGCACCGCTGGAGCGCGGCTCGATGAAATGCAGGTAGGCGAGGCCGAGCCGATCGAGCGACTGGATGACATGGGTATAAAGCGGCATCGGATCGGCCTCGCCGCTGCCGTTGGCGACACCATACGGAGACAATCGCACGCCGACGCGATCGGCACCCCAGACCTCGATGACGGCCTGCGTAATCTCCATCAGAAATCGCGCCCGGTTGGCAATCGAGCCGCCATACCGGTCGGTGCGCAGATTGGTGTGCGACTGCAGGAATTGCTCGATCAAATAGCCGTTGGCGCCATGGATCTCGACGCCGTCGAAACCGCATTGTTGGGCGTTACGCGCACCCTGGCGAAAACCTTCGATCACGTCCGATATTTCGCCGGTCTCGAGCACGCGCGGGGTCTCATAGGGCGCGGGTTTTCCGGAAGCCGTCATTGTCGTCAGGCCCGCGATCGGCACCGCCGACGGCGCCACCGGCAGCACGCCGCCGGGCTGGTACGAGGAATGCGAGACACGCCCGACATGCCAGAGCTGGAGAAAGATCAATCCGCCCTTGGCGTGAACCGCATCGACGACGTCGCGCCAGCCGTTGATCTGTTGTTCCGAATAGATGCCGGGCGTGGCGGGATTGCCGCGCCCCGCCGCCATGACAGGCGAGGCTTCGGCGATGATGAGGCCGCCCGGCGTGGCGCGCTGCCTATAATATTCGGCATTCAGCGTGCGGGGCGCGAAGCTCGATCCGTCCGCGCGCATCCGCGTCAAGGGCGCCATCACCACGCGATGGCTGAGCCGGCAGGGACCGACCTGCAATGGCGAAAACAACGAACGAAAATTCATGTCTGCCCCGGAAAATGAGTTGATCCGAATTATGTAGCCGGTTCGCCTTGTTCGCAAAAGCCTTCAATGGCAATCTGACGCCCCGGACCAGCAGGATGAGTTTCATGCATAAATCCAGCGCTAGGGCGCTTCCGTCGCTGAGTGTTCGCATCGATCTCGACACCGAGGGTCGCATCGGGCCGGGCAAAATCCAGCTGCTCGAAAATATCCATGCCTGCGGCTCGATTTCGGCCGCGGGCCGCGCGATGGACATGTCGTACAAGCGCGCGTGGGATCTGGTGGACGAGATCAATCGCATCTGCAGGCAGGCCGCCGTCGAGCGACAGACCGGCGGCAAGAACGGCGGCGGCGCGGTGCTGACGCCGTTCGGCATCTCCCTGGTCGCGCGCTACCGGAAGATCGAACGCGCCGCGACCAGCGCCGTCCGCAAGGATCTTCTGGCGCTGCGGACGGACATTGGCCGACCGAGGAAGGCCGCGAGCCGGTGAAAACACAAAGGGAGCGGCAGTCGAAAGCCGCCGCTCCCCGGGGCCGGTCGAGCCGGTAAAGCCTAAGCGGTCTGCGGCGATCACCCAAACCGGCAAAGCGGCCTCGCCACCGGCGACATCGCTATCGAACGAAGACCTCCCATGCCGTTTCGTGCGTGGTAGGTTCGCAGCATCGGCCTAATTCGATCATTGAACAGGGCAATCCCTTCGCATCAGGAGAACTCACGTGCCCCACGCAGCCATGTCCCCAAACAACGTCGCCGTCATCACCGGAGGCGCGTCCGGATTAGGCCTTGCCGCCGCGATGCGGTTCGCTCGTCTCGGCATGAAAGTGTGCATTGCGGATCTCGGTACTGACCGCCTCGCTGAGGCGGAAGCCAAGATAGCATCGGTGGCGCCGGGCGGCGGCGCCGACATCATGACCACTGCCGTCGACGTCAGCCGGTTCGAAGATGTCACGGGGTTGGAACTCGCGGTACGAGAGCGGTTCGGGGGCGCCGATATCCTGATGAACAACGCCGGGGTCCAGCCGGGCAGCGAGACGTTCGGCCCGCTGCAAAACTGGCAGCGCGTTCTCGGCGTGAACCTCTGGGGCGTGATCCATGGCTCACAGGCTTTTGCGCCCGGCATGATCGAGCGTGGTCGCCCCGGCCTCATCATCAACACCGGGTCGAAGCAGGGCATCACCACGCCGCCCGGCGATCCCGCTTACAACGTCTCGAAGGCCGGCGTGAAGGCCTTCACCGAGGCGCTTCAACACGAGTTGCGCAACGCGGCCGGCGGCCGGATCAGTGCGCACCTTTTTATTCCGGGCTTCGTCTTCACCGGTCTTACCGCCAAAGGCCGTACGGAGAAGCCAGCAGCGGCCTGGACGCCGGAGCAAACCGTCGACTTCATGATCGAACGCATCGACGCCGGAGATTTTTACATCCTGTGTCCGGACAACGATGTGCCGCGTCGCCTTGACGAACGGCGTATTCTTTGGGCAGCGGGCGACATCGTCGAGAATCGCCCGGCGCTCTCACGCTGGCATCCGGATTTTGCCGAAGCGTTCGCGGCGTTTGTGAAGAAGTCGTAACTCACGCGTTTTTGAACCGATGATGAGATGAGTTTAGCACTTGCGCCATTTGAGGTGATCGAGGAACGCCGAACTACACCGCGATGGAACAACGTGCTCGCCAACACGGTGGAGGTCGCGAACAAGGGCCGCGCCACGGTGATGCACGCGCCGATCAGTTTTGCCGAGGGTTACGGCGAACTCACCACCCATCCCTATGGAATCCTCAAGGGTGTCGTCGACAACAAGGCCTTTCGCAGGGGATCCTGGGGTGCCGCCATCGTCGACGCGTTAACGCCGCAGCCCGAGGACATCCTGATCGAAGGCGAGCGCGGTCTCGACGCAGTTTCCAGCACCAACCTCGATTTCATTTTGCGAAGCAGTCACGACGAGTTCTTGAACCTGCTGGCGGGACGCGCCAGGTTGGGACCGCGGACCGGCTATCAAAGCGCCTCCTGCTTGTGTCCGCATTGCTTGCAGGCGAATTTTACGCGGGTTGCGCCTTTTTCGGCCGAGATCCGGTTTGGTGTGCCGCATTTTCCGCACACCGTCTCGATGCGGGTGTTGCCCTGCTTCACCACAAGGGCCTTGCGTTCCATGGTTTCACGGATCAGGCGCTCGGCCTCTTCCCGCATCGATTGCTTTGACATCCGTTCGCACCTGTCTTGAGAACGCTACCGCGGCAGGCTTATAGCACTTGCAGCGCAATCCGCTACGTCTCGACGATCACGTAGCTGTCCTCGACATGCACCGGAAACGTCTCGGCCACGTAAGGTCCCTTGGCCAGGGTTTCGCCATCCTCGATGACAACCGGATAGGTCCGCACCTTCACCCGCTTCGGATCGAACCAGGATTGCCCGTTGCGCATGTCGAATTCCCAGCCGTGCCAGGCGCAGCGCAGGAACTCGCCGACCCGGGAACGCTGATAGACCCCCGGTTCCGGCGAGGTCAGCCGGGCCACGCATGCCGCCTTGTCGAGCGGCGCGCCGGCATGCGGACAGCGGTTGAGCAACGCGAAGAACTCGCCATTGACGTGGAACACGACGATGTCGCGGCCCTCCACGCCGACCACCTTGTTGCCACCGGGCGGGATCTCTGTGGTGCGGGCGACGATGTGACGGGCCATGGCGATCAGAGCTTGTACAGCGCGCGGGCGTTGCCGTTGAAGATCTTCGCCCGTTCCGCTTCGCTCAGCGGGGTTTTGAAGGCGAAACGCGGATCGTCGAAATCCCAGTGCGGATAATCCGACGAGAACAACAGGCGGTCGACGCCGACCCATTCGATCAGCGACCGCAGGTGTTTTGCCTCGTCCGGCTCGTCGATCGGCTGCGTGGTGAACCAGAAATGCTCCCGCACATATTCGGACGGCCGTCGCTTCAGATGCGGGACTTCATCGCGGAAGCGCGCAAAATGCTGGTCCATCCGCCACATCGCCGGTGGAATCCAGCCGAACCCGCCTTCGATGAACACGATCTTGAGACGCGGGAAACGCTCGGGCACGCCCTCGATCACCAGGCTCGTCAGCGTTGCCGCCATCGAATGCGCATTCGACTGATGCTCTTCGGCATAATAGGACGGCCAGCCGCCGCCGGTCGGCGCGTGACCGCCATAGCCGCCGACATGGATGCCGAGCGGCAGGCCGAGTTCCTCGGCGCGGGCGTAGATCGGCCAATAACGGTGGCGGCCGAGCGGCTCGTTGGCGCGCGGCGAAATATTGATCTGCACATATTGCCCGATCTTGGCGCAACGCTCGATCTCGGCGATCGCCGCCTCGGTGTCGTCCTGTCCGACCAGGATCGAGGCTTTCAGCCGCGGCTCCCGGCTGGTCCAGTGCGCCAGCTGCCAGTCGTTGACGGCGCGCTGGATCGCGGCGCCGAAATCGAGATTCTGCTGCGAGAAGATGAAGAGGTCGAGCACCTGCAACAGGCCGAACTCGATATCGAGCGGGTCGAGGTGCTGCTTGCGCATGAAAGCGAGATCGGATCCGGGCGGCCCGCCGGTCGGCGGCCACGCATCGCGGCGCGCGATCAGCGGCGAGGATCGCGGATAGGGCGTGGTGCCCATATAGGGCGTGCGCAGATGGTCGCCGTAGGTCTTCAGATGCTCCTGCCAGCGCTTCGAAAGGAACGGGTTGAGGTCGGAGCGCGCATGCAGGCTCGGGTGAATATCGCAGTCGATGATCCGCAGGCGGCTCTTGGCGGAGGCTTCCTGCCCGGACACGGGGCGGTCGATGACGTCGCTCATGCGATCCTCCTTCGAAAAGTTATGCGGCGAGAGAGAGCCGCGGAAAGGTTTCCAGCGGATTGTCCGAACACATTCGCGAAACGATACTCGCAGGCAGATGCGGCGGTATCGCGTCGTCGCCGTCGAACTGCCAGTGCGGATAATCCGACGCAAACAGCAACATCCTGTCCGAGTCGATCATATCGATGATGTCGGCGACACCGGCCGCGTCGGGTGGACTGTCGAACGGCTGCGTGGTCAGGCGAATGTGGTCGCGCATGATCACCGCCGGCTCGCGGTCGATCCAGGGCACCTCGACCCGCACGCCGCGCCAGGTCTTGTTGGCGCGCCACATGAAGGCCGGCAGCCAGCTCACGCCGGATTCCATCAGCACCGCCTTGAGTCCGGGAAATTTGAGGAACACGCCTTCGTAGATCAGGCTGAGGATCTGGGCCTGAAACGCCTGCGCCTCGGCCAGATAATATTCGTAGCGATAGGAAGGCCAGCCGGTCGAACTCGGCGCCCCGCGGTACTGGCTGCCGGCGTGAATCGCGATCGGCAGCTTGTATTTCTCGGCGACCTGGTAGACCGGCCAGTAGTGCCGCCGCCCGAGCAGGCTTTCGCCCTGCGCCAGCACCAGCACGGAGACGAACCGGTTGTCGCCGGCGCGGCGCTCGATTTCCTCGATCGCCAGATCCGGCGCCTGCATCGGCACCACGATCGAGGCCCGCAGCCGCTTGTCGCGCGACAGCCATTCGGCCGCGATCCAGTCGTTGATTGCCTTGCAGAAGGCCGCCGCCATGTAGGGATCGTACACCGCCTGCGCGCCATAGAGCACATTGCAGATCGCGTGGCTGGCGCCGAGCTGATCGAACGCGCCCTGCTGCACCATCGAAAGATCGCTGCCGGGCTTGCCCTGCGCGGGCCGCCAGTCGGCGCGGCCGGACAGCGGCATGTTGGGCGGATAGCTGGTGAGATCGAGCCCGTCGATCGCGCGGCTCACCACCTGTTCCTTCCAGTGGTCGTCGAGATAAGGCAATAGCGTGGTGCGGGTTCCGCCGATGGCGGGATGGATATCGCAGTCGATCCGCGTCGCCGCCATGCGCATTTCCCGGATGTCGTTTTTTGGCGGCTTTTCGATACCGCGCTTCGGCGCCAAATGTGCCGCCGATGCGTCGGGAGCGCAAGGGTTGAGCGGCCAAAAACCGCTCAGCGGAGCAATTGGGCTCCGCGAAGCAGGTGAGCTGTGGTGAAGCACCATGTCTCGGCAATGACGGTGGGCTCCCTCTCCCCTTGTGGGATCGAGACGAGCGAAGCTCGCTCTGTAAGGCTGGGGTGAGGGGTTCAGGTCTATCGTGAAAGCATAACCCCTCACCCGGATCGCATCTGCCGATGCGATCCGACCTCTCCCGCAAGGGGAGAGGTGAAGGCCGCCTAGCAATGGCATCGGCCGCATCAGATTCAATTTTCAATAGCCAAGGCGCAAGTGGATGCAAGACCGTCATTGCGAGCCAACGGGTCGCGCGAATGCGCGCCCGATGACAGGCTCCGCGAAGCAATCCATTCTTTCTTTTTGTTGCTGCATGGATTGCTTCGTCGCTTCGCTCCTCGCAATGACGCAGCAACTCCAGATATGACTCCGCGATCTCGCGGCGCAGTGCGTCCGAGGTTTGCAATCAATCTCCGCCCTGAAAACAGAGGGCGTGGGGAATGCCGGGCGCCCGATGCACCCGCAGCCTCGTGTGCGCTATGGTAGTAAGTATGCACACGAGTATTCACAGCGAGCCACCGGAAATCACCCGGCATTCCCGCACGCAATGGTTTTAACCGCTTATACCGCGCTCTCCCCGGTGATCGGCTTTCTTGTCACCGTCATCTGCGGAAACCTGGTTCATCCGCGCCCGGTCGGGCCGACTCGCCTTCCGCAAACTTGACGCCGGCGTCGAGGCGTCAGGACCACACGTCTTCGCCGTCCGCGAGCAACATCGTTCGTCAGCATGCCGGTCGTCGCTCACGGGAAACCCGCCCTGCGATCCCTTGCACACCCGACGCTGCCGCGTCCACCGCAACCCGCCCCAACGTTCACGACGATGGCCAACGCCCCTCTGATCGGGACGGGATGGCGCTGGATATAAAGTGATTTGGGTCTTCGGAAAAACAGAATATTTTTGCAAAAGGGGCTGGACAGGTTTTCGCGAAGCAAGCCCGTCGGGCAAATCACATGGTAACAGAAGTGGACTGGCCGCCCGCCGCGTCAGCGATGCGCCTCTCTTTTGTGGCGAGCCACGGCGTCCTCCTTGCCAAATCTTAATTTTCGTCGATGAACGGCCGCGCGGGCGGCGCCGACCAACATCTGCAATGTCAGATGGAGGCCGCCATGAAACGAATCATCCTCGCCGGCTTGTTCGCGCTGAGCGCGGTCGCGCACGCCGATACTTCGACTTACGTCTGGCAGGGCAAAGGCCAGTGGAGCGATGCGCAGTTGCAGGCTGCGGCGCAGGTTTGCGATCAGCGCTACGGGGTTGTCGAGAACGGCGCCGTCACTTCGGGCAACTACAAGCGCTGCATGCTCAAGCAGGGCTGGCGATACCAAAGCACGGCGCGCGAGAAGACCTTTATCGATCCGGATTCGGGCATGAGTTGCCATGACGAGGGCGGCATGTCGGTCTGCGTTCCGCCGCAGGGCACCGTGAGGTATTTCGACCCCGATCAGGGATTGCCGTGCACGCGCACCGGGATCGTGTCGGTCTGCTCCAATTTTTGAGTAGCGGTGGGCTCCCGGCCAACTTGTAAGATGCCTTCCGTTTGAATCATAGCGACGGGTCTTTTTCGAAAGAGCCGTTTTTGCTTCGCGCTAGAGCAAGTTGGTAATTTGAATCGGTGTGCCCTTCACCTCTCCCCAGCGGGGAGCGGTCGATTTGCCAACGGGTCGGCGCGAAGCGCCGCCCGATGATAAACTCCGCAAATCGGGTGAGGGGGTGCTGCACCAACGATAGACTGCAACCCCTCACCCGGCGCTACGCGCCGACCTCTCCCTATGGGAGAGGTAAAGTTTCGGCTGCGCCGCAGCTCAATCTAACTTCATCTCATCACGCTTTAGACGTCCGGGCATTCACGACTTGTAGCGGCGGCGGCAAGAAAGGCGTGGATGGCCGGGACATCTAGCGCGAAGACGCGCTTCGCGCTGTTGCCCGGCCATGACGAAAAGTGAGAGTCATGTTCAGTTGCGTAGAATAAAGCTAGAAAATGCCGGCTGCAATTTCGGTGAGACTCAGATCGCGCCGGCCTGGCCGGTGGCCTTGTCGGTGAGCGCGACGGTTTCGAAATACTGGATCCTGGGATCGTTGCCATAACGCGCGCGGATGCCTTCGCGCCAGGGGCCGGAGTAGAACGCTTCAGCGGCGGCCTGGCTTTCCCACATGTAGACGCCGCCGGCGATGTCGCCCTCTTTCCGGCAGATGAACTGCTTGCGAAGGAAGCCGGGGGCTTTCAGGAAATCGGGCGCGATTTTGGTGAAATGTTCGCGGCATTCCTCGAGCCCGATCGATTTCGGCAGATCGTAGAGAACAATGGCAGTAATCATCGACGTTGTTCGCTTTGCTCATGGTTGAAATCAGGCCGCGGCACTGCTCGATAGCGTGCGCGCCGACGCCGGCGGTAGAGACCATGATAGTCAATTTGATGGAAAGAAGAATGTCGAGGGGATCCGTGGCCTCGATGTATTCGGACCAGATCGATCGCGACGAGAACCGCCGTGACGCCGGAGGGAGCAAGGGTCTGCGCGTCGGGACCGACGACGCTCGCCGTCGGTCGATTCCGACTGTGGGCGGAAGGCTTCTTTAA
Source organism: Bradyrhizobium erythrophlei (assembly GCF_900129425.1). Taxonomy (NCBI): domain Bacteria; kingdom Pseudomonadati; phylum Pseudomonadota; class Alphaproteobacteria; order Hyphomicrobiales; family Nitrobacteraceae; genus Bradyrhizobium; species Bradyrhizobium erythrophlei. The sequence goes on from NZ_LT670817.1 coordinate 6,977,410, forward strand.
ATGGCAAACACCCAGACCGCGAGGATCGTCGCCAGCGTCGCCAGGCCGCTGACGGTCCAGCCCGCCGCATAGGCTGCCGTATCCTCGCTGCTGCCGTGCATGACATCGACTCTCTCGGTCGAAGCCGGCCAATGATCGGACATGATCGCCTCCTGATATAATTCAGCAAGACAATCGCTCCCCCCGCCGCCGGTTCCATCCACACCGACGCGTCCGGGTCAAATCATCCGCCTGTCGCACGGCGCTGCCGTGCTCCTCACCATGAGGGTCCCGGACCTGAGGGGCGCATGGCCGTCTGAACTGAACGCGGCAACAATCCCGGATTCTCGAGTATGGCCTCCGAGGGCCCATCGACACGCCCCGCCGAATATCACCACATATTGAGGTCACTCCGCCGGATCGCAAGATTTGGTGGCTAAGCGGGAAGCCGGTGGGCTGCGTCCGCGCAGCCATTCCGGCGCTGCCCTGGTAACTGTACGCAGCGAGTTGGTCCCGATTTGACGCCACTGATGCCCTGGCATTGGGAAGACCGGAAAGCAGCGGCGACCGGCGAGCCAGGAGACCTTCCGCGACACCGAAAAACGTCCGCGGTGTGCTGTTATTCGGGCGGCGATGCCGTTAAAATCGCCCAAAATGCGGATCGATGCTCGATCCCTGACGGTGCATTCATGCGTGCTCGGTAATGACAAAATACCTCGTACTTGGTCTGTTGCTGACGACACTGACGGGTTCATCGGTTCGCGGATCGGAGTCCGGGCTGCCGTTCACCGCGGCCGACGTGGTGAAGGTCGGACTCGACCTCAACGATTCCGATACGCCCTCGCCTGACGCCGCCACGGATGAATCGAAGCCATGCGCGAGCGTTTCGTTTTCCCGCAACCTGAAATACGGCGAGAGCGACCAGAACGTGCTGGATGTCGCAACCGGCGATTCCAGGGACACCTCACCGCGGCCGGTGCTCCTGTTCGTCGCCGGAGAAAGTTTCACCGACGATAGCGGAGCTGCTCCGGACGCGGCCATGATCGAGGACGAGGCGATGTGCTTTGCCGCGCGCCACGGAATGGTCGGGGTGAAAGTGAATTACCGGCTGGCTCCCGCCAACCCGTGGCCTGCCGGCGCCAGGGACGTCGCGGCGGCAACCTCGTGGGTCCACCAGAACATCGATCTGTTCGGCGGAAGCCGCGACGAGATCGTGGCTGTCGGCTACGTCGTCGGCGCGTTTCACGTGGCAAGTTTCCTCGGTCACCCGGAATTGCAGGCAAACGATTCCAGTGTCGCCGGAGCGGTGCTGGTGTCGGGCATTTACCGCCCGGGCCCGGATGCCAGCGCGCCCGAAAGATCCTACTTCGGTGCCGATGCCAGCAAATACGACGAGCGATCGGCATTGCCGGGTATTCTGAACGTCGAAACGCCACTGTTGCTCGCCTGGTCGGCTGCCGACGCTCCGCGCCTGATCGCTCAGGGCGAAAAGCTCAAACAGCTGTTGTGCAATGCCTCCGCTCACTGCCCGCACACGACGGTGCTCAAGGAACGTGAGAGCCTGGCTTCGCTGTTCGCTCCGGATGCGTCCGGGGGAAGCCTTGCCGAACCAACGCTGGAACTGATCCGTGAAATCGAAGCCAGGGGCATGCCGTGACACACCGAAAAGGCGATGCCGACTGGCGTCGTCATCGGCCGGCGCCGGCTTGATCGAGTTCGAAGAACCTCAGCGTGTTGATGGTGATGTGTCGGGCGCCGCTTCCCCGGCCCCTCCCCGCGCATCGCTGCCCTGACCGACAAGGGCAACCGCCTGATCGGCGCCGCTTTCCAGGATCTCGCTGGATAACTTCCTGTCGTTGACGGCACGAGCAAGCTGCAGCGTTCCCACCATCAATCCGTAAATTGCGATCGCCTTGCCCCGCTGCTCGGCTTCGCTTCCCGGCGGCAGCAGCCCCGCGATCAGTTCGACGACGTCCGCGACCTTGTTCGTGAACGCATCCCGCGTCGCCCTGGGATGGCGCGCGATTTCGGCGACCAGCGCCGAGGTCGGGCAGCCCCCGCCGGGATTGTCGCGGTGGCTCGCCGACAAATAGCCGCGGATGGCGCTTTGCAGTCCAGCGCCGCTTTCGGCGGCCTTCAATTTATTGCGGAAGCCGGCGTGGGAAAGCACCTCCCGGACGAGATCCTCCTTGGAGTCGAAATGGGCGTAGAACGCGCCATTGGTCAGGCCGGCGTCGGCCATGATGCCGGCCAGCCCGACCGCGGCGACGCCCTGCTCCCGAAACTGCCGGGACGCCACGTCGATGATGCGCTGGCGGGTCGCATCCTTGTGTCCCTTGTCGTAGCGCATCCACTGTTTCCTCACGCGTTGCGAGCCCGCGAGCGGCTGCCGGGGTTTCCCGGGCCGGCCATCCTCCGCTCTATTGCATTACGATCATAATAGTATATTACGGTCATAATCTCACGTAAAGACCGCGCCTGCAAGGGCCCGCCGGTCGGCAAGGATACCAACCATGAGCCTGCACAAGCCCGTACCGATCGACGGAGCGTATGCCGACGAACTGGAGTTCGCTCCGGCGATGACAGGCGGAAACGCCATCGGCAAAACGGCGACGGGGGAAGCTCCGGCCCCGCCCAATGCACCGGCGCCCACCAAGGCGATGCAGACCCGCGCCACCATCCTGACCGGACCGATTCTGCCGACGCTGCTCAAGCTGGCGCTCCCGACCATGACCGTGCTGCTGGCCCAGACCGCGGTGAGCGTCGCCGAGGCCTATTATGTCGGCTATCTCGGAACCGATGCGCTGGCCGGCGTCGCGTTGGTCTTTCCGGTCTTCATGCTGATGACGATGATGTCGAACGGCGGCCTCGGCAGCGGCGTCGCCTCGGCGGTGGCGCGGGCGACCGGCGCCGGTCACAAGGACGACGCGGATGCCCTGGTGCTGCATGCGATGGTCATCGCGGTGATCGTCGGCGCACTCTTTACCGTCGGCACGGGCTGGGGCGGCCCGGCGCTGTACCGCGCGCTTGGCGGCCACAGCGGGGCGCTCGATGCGGCGTTGAAATATTCCAACTATCTGTTCGCCGGCGCGATCCCGGTCTGGATCGTCAATTTCCTGGCCGCGGCGTTGCGCGGCTCGGGTAACGTCCGGGTTCCGGCGACGGTGACGCTGGTCGGCGCGATGGTGCTGATCCCGTGCTCGCCGCTGCTGATTTTCGGGTTTGGACCGGTTCCGAGGCTTGGCATCGCCGGCGCCGGCATTGCGTTCGGCCTCTATTATGGCGCCGCCATGCTGGTGCTGCTGCGCTACATGACGACGGGACGCTCCGGCCTGACGCTGCGGCTCACGCCGCTGCAGGGCCGGCTGTTCAAGGATATCCTGAAGGTCGGCCTGCCGACGGCGCTCTCCACCACCCTCACTAATCTGACCGTGATCCTGGTGACCGGTGCGGTCGGCCTGTTCGGCACCACCGCGCTGGCGGCCTACGGCATCGGCTCGCGCCTCGACTACATCATGATTCCGATCCTGTTCGGCCTCTGCACCGCGGTTCTGACCATGGTCGGCGTCAACATGGGCGCCGGTCAAGTCGCGCGCGCCAAACGAATCGCCTGGGCCTCGAGCCTGGTCGGCGCCGGCGCCGCCGGAGCGATCGGCGTGGTGGTCGCGATTTTCCCGATGCTGTGGCTGCACCTGTTCAGCCACGACGCCGAGGTGCTGCGCAACGGTGCGACCTATCTGCGGATCGTTGCGCCGTCCTATGGCGCCCTGGGATTCGGTTTTGTCATTGCGTTTGCCGCGCAAGGCGCCGGGCATGTACTGTGGCCCTTTGTCGGGGCGGCCTCGCGGCTGGTGATTGCCGCCGGCGGCGGCTGGATCGCGGTGCGCTATTTCGGCGGCGGCATGGCCTCGCTGGCGGCGATGGTGTGCGCCTCGCTGGTGTCCTACGCGCTGATCTGCCTGATCGCCATGGGTTCCAGGTCGGTCTGGCGCGTCGACATCCCGTAGCCGGCGCGTAATGGAGCGCCCGCGTTCAGGACGTCGCCCGCTCCATCTCCAGTTCGGCCTTCAGGTTTTCGAGATCGCGGTAGATCGAGGCGACGGCGAGGACGCGGCCCTTGCTCTTGTAGCGCAGCAGGCAATCCTTCGCCGCGATGTCGCCGTCGATGGCGATCTCGTCCCATGCCTCGGCGTGTCCGACATAATTGATCGGCACGTCGTAATGCTGGCTCCAGAAGAACGGCACGGCGTCGAACGGCTCGCGCTGCCCCAGCATGTTGCGGGCGGCGGTCTGGCCCTGGCGTTCGGCCACCACCCAGTGCTCGACGCGAATGTTGTCCTTCGAATGCGGATCGGGCCAGCGCGCGATATCGCCCGCGGCATAGATGTCGGCGACGCTGGTTTCGAGACAGGCGTTCACGCTGATGCCGCGGTCGAGCGCGAGGCCGGCCTGCTCGGCCAATGCCAGCCGCGGCCGCACCCCGACGCCGACCACGACTAGGTCGGCCTCCAGCACGACCCCGCTTTTGAGCGCGGCGCGCTGGCCGTCGATCGCTGTCACGGTATCTCCGAGATGGAAAACCACGCCGTGCTGCTCGTGCAGGGCGCGGACGAAGTCGCCCATCGCGGGTCCCAGCACGCGCTCCATCGGCCGTTGCTCGAGGCAAACCACATGGACCTCGATCTCGCGCGCCCGCAGCGCCGCGGCGACTTCCAGCCCAATAAAACTCCCGCCGATCACGATCGCGCGGCGCGCGCCTTTTGCAGCTTCGATGATGGCGCGGCAATCGGCGAGCGAGCGCAGCACATGGACATGCGGCTGGCCGGCGCCGGGGATCGGCAGCCGCACCGGCTCGGCGCCGGTCGCCAGCAGCAGGCGGTCATAGGGAACGGCCGCACCGCCCGATAGCACGACGCTGCGCGCGGCCGTATCGATCGACGCCACTTCGGTGTTGAGCCGCAGGTCGATCGCGGCATTGGCGTAATAATCGTCGGGACGCAGCGGCAGCCAGTCCTCCGGCGCGCTGCCCGCCAAATAATCCTTCGACAGATTCGGCCGATCCACCGGCGCCGCCGCATCGTTGCTCAGCATCACGATGCTGCCGCGATAGTCCTGCCGCCGCAGCATCTCCGCCGCCGCAAAGCCCGCCGCGCCGCCGCCGATGATCACGATCCTGTCGGGGGTATCGATCGGTCCGGTGATGCGCGGCTTCGGCTGCTCGCGTTTTTGTTTGACGAAGATGCGGTCGCCCGTTCGCGCAACCTGCCAGACTTGAAGCGGATTCAGCGCCGGTGCTCGTGCCGCCTCGCCGCTGCGCAGATCGAAGCAGGCATGGTGCCAGGGGCAGCGGACGCTCTCGCCCACCACGAGCCCTTCCGCCAGCGGCCCGTGATAGTGGCTGCAATGCGCGTCGATGGCGAAAATATCCGGGCCCGCGCGCACCAGCAGCACGTCTTCATCGCCGACATGGCCAAGCAGGGTCTCGCCGGTGAAGTCGGACAACGCGACGCCCTGCGTCAGGTCCGGACCGGCAGGCGGGGTTTTTTCATCGGCCATGGCTCAAGCTCCAGCTCTCTGGCTCCAGCAATCGAAATCCCCGCCGCGGAGTTCCCGCGAAAGGGCAACAAATGCCGGCGCCGATGAGCAGAACTTCAGCCGGCCTTGCGTCGCGGCAGTTTCCAGTTCGGCCGCACGAAGTGGCAGGTGTAGCCGTTGGGAATCCGTTCGAGATAATCCTGGTGCTCGGGTTCGGCCTCCCAGAAGTCTCCAGCCAGGACCACTTCCGTGGTCGCCTTGCCGGGCCAGATGCCCGAGGCATCGATGTCGGCGATGGTATCCTCCGCGATGCGCTTCTGTTCGTCGCTGGTGTAGAAGATCGCCGAGCGGTAGCTGGTGCCGACGTCGTTGCCTTGCCGGTTGCGCGTGCTGGGATCGTGGATCTGGAAGAAAAACTCCAGGATGTCGCGGAAACTCGTCACCCGGGGATCGAAGATGATCTCGACCGCCTCGGCGTGGGTGCCATGGTTGCGGTAGGTGGCGTTGCGCACCTCGCCGCCGGTGTAGCCGACGCGGGTGGAGAGCACGCCGCGCTGGCGGCGGATCAGATCCTGCACGCCCCAGAAGCAGCCGCCCGCCAGTACGGCCCGTTCGCTCTTGTCAGTCATCTCGATGCTCCCTTCGCAATCGCGGGCCGCCGACCGGCAGACCGCTCGCCGCGCACCCGTTGCTAGTTGGGCACGATACAGCCTACCGCAAGAGTGAGGCAGCCGGCCAAGGTAGTCAATTCGCGGCGGAACGGCCGAGTTCGGCCTCTGGACGGCCTCCGTCAGCGGCGTCCGTGGATCGGAAAATCCGTCATTTCGGCGTCACACGGATTGCCCGCTTCGTAATGATATCGCCGAGCTCGGCATAGTTCGGACCGCCCAGACGGCAGATCGGACGGAGATCCCGCGTTTCAATCTTGCCGTTTTTCATCAATCCGTCGCGGATGTGAAACATCACCACTTCGCCAACAAAGAAGCAGCTCTTCATATCGCCAAATTCGAATACGTTGTGCAGCCTGCATTCCAGCGAAATCGGAGCCGCTGCAATGCGCGGTGATTTTACTCTCTCGCTTCCTGCCACATCAATCTTCAACTCTTCCGCTTCGCTTATTTCCTTTGGGAATTCCTGCGCGCTCAGATGCAATTGATCGAGAAGATCGAGATTCCCGATATTTACAACGAACTCGCGACTCCAGAGGATGTTTCGCGCCGTATCCTTCAGGACGCCTGCTTTACGTCCGATGCTCACGCCCACCATCGGAGGCTTGTTCGACACGAACGTGAAGGCGCTAAAGGGCGCTACGTTGACGATGCCCTTTTCGGACAGACTCGTGACCCAGGCGATTGGCCTTGGGACGACACATCCCGTGAGCACTCTGTATGCTTCGTCGGCGGTCAGGGTTTCGGCGGGAACCAGCATAATTACTTGCCCTGATACAACGAATCGATCGGAACGACCGGCGTGCGCTTCACATTTCGAATCTCGACAAAGAATGAAAATGACTTGATCCCGATTCCCATCTCCATCATCGTTTGCGTCAGCTCGTTAAAATGCTCCAGATCGCGGGCTATGACTTTCAGGAAATAGTTGAACTCGCCGCTCATCAAACTGCATTCCAGAACTTCGGGAATATTCTGGATGGCGGTCTCGAAAATGGTGAATTGGCGGACGGTCTGCTCGGCGAGATTTATTTTTGCAAAGACGACAATGGACGGGAATATTTTTGCGATGTTGAGAATTGCCGTAACACCGCGGATGTATCCCGCCTTTCGCAAACGGTTGACGCGTTGGAGGCATGGACTGGGCGAAAGGCCGACATATTCCGCGATTTTGAGGTTCGAGAGATTTCCCTGCGACTGCATCACGGTCAGGATTCTTAGGTCAATAGCGTCTAGGGTCGTCATGCTTGAACATCTCTCGGCGGCGCGCAACAGCCCCCACCGTGGTGAACGAAATCAAAGCCAACCACGGCTCCGGCGATTGTACAACCCCGCCAGCCATGAGAGCCGGGCCGCGACCGCGCAGCGTTGCTTGCGCGCACCACGCTTTGTCACCGACACTATTCAATGGCCGTCACACCGGGTTTGGCCCGATCCCAGAAGACCAGGCGGTTATGCGCGAATTGAACGATCCTTGTACCGACCAGCCCGATAAAGACCAGACTGAATAACGCCGCAAACATCTGCGCTGTATTGAAGTTGGCCAGAGAGGCCTGGATCAGCCACCCGATTCCCTTGGTCGAGGCGACAAACTCCGCGACAACCGCACCTATCAGGCTAAGCACGATCGAGATCTGAAGCCCTGCAAATATGTGACTCGCGGCGGAGAACAGCTTCACTTTGAAGAATATCAGCCATTTCGGCGCTGAAAATGCCTTCATCATATTCAGCAACGCGGGATCCGCCTGCCTGATGCCCACCACGGTGTTAACGAACAGCGGGAAGAAGCACATCAGAGCAACCATCACGATTTTCGATGCCAATCCATATCCGAACCAGACCAGGATCAGGGGAGCCAAGGCGACCTTGGGCATCGATTGCAAGGCGATGATATAGGGATAAACGAATTTCTCGAACGTTCGAGACTCCGCGAGCAGCGCGCCAACTATGATTGCTGCCGTACAGCCTATCACATAACCGGTTAACGTGGATCGAATCGTGAAAGCGAAGTGCGGCCAGAAATCCCCGTCAATATATCCGCTCTTCAGATAGCCAAGGACGCTGAGCGGACGCGGCAGAATGTAATCCGGGACAGCAAACAGATCGATCGACAGTTGCCACGCCGCGATCAACACGACGAGGCTTATCAACGGGTAGACGATGACGGTGGTACGCTCACTCATTTTCGCTGACCCAGTTGCTCGGTAAACATCTTGCGAATTTCCCCGCATAAGCCGCCAAATGCGGCGGTGGACATTACGTCTATCGATCTGGGGCGCGGCAAATCGATAATCACTTCATGGATAATTCGACCCGGCGACGACGACATCACAAGTACTCTGTCCGACAGAAACACAGCCTCCGGAATACTATGCGTGATGAAAAGCACGGTCTTCCGGCTTGTATTCCAGATATCCTGAAGCTCGACGGACATCCGTTCGCGCGTCATCGCATCCAGAGCCGCGAAGGGTTCGTCCATAAGTAGAAGCCCGGGATCGTGAATGAGAGCGCGGGCGATGCCGACGCGCTGCTGCATACCGCCCGACAATTCATCCGGATAATGCTTGGCAAACGCCCGCAGGCCCACCAGGTCAAGCAACTGAAGGGCACGCTCCATATAAGAAGCCTTGTTCAGTCGCAGCGCCTGGATCGGGATCAATATGTTTTCCAGAACAGTTGACCACGGCAGCAAGGTCGGACGCTGAAACACGATGCCAACATCAGCACGAGGGCCGTCGATCGCGTGGCCACGGATAGCCACCCGGCCGCCGCTCGCATGCAACAGTCCCGCGACCACGTTGAGGAAGGTTGATTTTCCGCAGCCCGACGGACCGACAATCGAGACAAACTCGCCGTCACGAATCGTCAGCGAAAGATCGTCGACAGCCTTATGCAGCCCCCGGCTGGAACGATATGTTACCGACAATGCCTCGGCGGTCAGCACCTCTTCGGCATTGTGGGGAGACGACACATCAAGCAACTTGGCGTACCCTTTGTTCATTGTCGGTCCCATCGCAACCACTTCGCTGTTTCCCGGCGCTGCGCTTTCATTGCAAAACCGCTAGTCACCTGCTGGCCAAAACAAGGCCAGCGCCCCTCAGCCACACTACTTGCGGGATTCGGCATCCCTCTGAACTGCGCCGATGTCAAATTTATTGAACTGATCCACGAATTCGTTTGTGTAAAGTTTCGAAACGTCGATGTCAGGGGAGGACAGTTCGCCACCCAGGTAGAGAGCTTTGACAAAGTTCTTCCATGAACTCTCGGGGTATTCGCCAAAGCGCCTTGGCCGGCCAGCCGGAAACGCCAGATACTTTCCCATGCGGGAAGCCAGGATATGCCTGCCCTTCTCCAGCACCTCCGATTCCGTCGCGCCGGCCGGCTTCAGCGTGGGGCAGTAGTGGTAAAAATTCCAGACGCAGAAGTCCGGATTGGTCTCGCAGGCAATGATTCCTTTTGTCAGCGCGCGGCCAAAGCCTGCCAGCATCTTCGGATTGTTCTTGATCAATTCGTCGCTCGCCGCGAATCCGTTCGAGAAAAGATCCTTGTATTTTTGCTCCTGAGGAAGCCTTCGCAGCTCCGCGCCGGTATTTTCGAAGGCGGCAATATTTGTGTCGAATGTGTTATAGGTATCGACCTGCTTGTTTTCCGTTGCACGGAAGGCTTGCGCCCCGACACCGATAGCCAGAAACGAATAGTCCCGTGTCGGCTCAAGGCCGATCTCCTTCAGCATGGCGCGCGTGATGGGCACGTTCGCGTTCGCCAGGGCACCTACACCGATGACTTTGCCTTTCAGGTCGGACAGCGCCTTCAGCGGACTGTCCGCCGGCACGAGAAATTCCCATATGGATTCACGCGCGCCGTCGTAAAAGAACTTGACCGGAATTGGATCGCGGCCCGGCTGGTTCGAAATAATCAGGGGATCCGGGCCCGGAAAGCCGATCGTGACGGATCCATTTGCTACTTGCGGCAACAACACCGACGCGCCCTGGAATTCCAGAATTTCCAGTTTGATGTCTTCCTCTTTGAAATACCCAAGCTCAATCGCCGCATAGATCGGCCCGAAGGTCAGACTTGTGCCGGTGGCCTGTCCGAGCTTGACCAATTCAGCTCGCGCCTCGGTCAGGAAGCCCGAACCAAAGACCGCCAATACCAGCGCCAGAATCTTCACCAGCCGTCCATAACAACTCACAAACCGCATTTCGATCTCCGTAGTTTCTGGGCCAGGCGGGGGATTCCGACGTCTTCTCTTAACAATCCTTGATGATGCTGAGACTGCGCATCCGATCCTCGGCTGTGCCGACAAGCGACAGCACCAGCTCGTCCAGGCCCGCATCGAGATATTCCCGCAATCGCTTCCGGCATTCGGCGGCGTCACCTGACACTGTAAAGACCTCGATTGCCGCATCAGGAACGTGCGAGGCCGCCTTGGCCTGATCACGCTGCGCGATCGCCGCCATGATCGCTTCCTGGTCAATATCCAGACCGCTTGAACGGATGTTATCGGCGATGTTCTGATTTCTAAAAAGAAACGCCAGCTTCTGGCGAAGCTTATCCTTGCGATCCTGTGCATCGCCGCCAGCGCAAAAATAAATGTAGGACGTTTTGCGCAGTTGCGCCGGGTCGATGCAGCGTTCGCGGGCGGAGCCTGCGGCCAGCGCCAACGATTGCGCTACATAGGCTGTCGTCAAGCCCGCGGAGAGAACGAGCCCGTCCGCAATCGCACCGGAAAGACGCAGCATCTGCGGTCCCATCGGCGCGAGATAAATCGGCGGCAGTTCATCCGGACGGAACGCGAGCCGCGCGTTGTTCAGCGTAAAGGTTGCGCCTTCCATTGCAACCGGATTGGTCGTCAACAGCGCGCGCATCGCGCCCACGTAATCACGCACTGCCTTGATGGGTTTTTCGACTGTTAATCCGGATTCCCTGAGAAACATCGGATTTCCAACTCCGACCGCAATCCCAAATCTTCCGGGAAGGAATTCAGCGAGGCTCGCAAGTGCCATTGCGGTGGGCAAAGGATGTCTCAAATAGGGGCTGACGGAGGTCGGAAAGATACGCGCCTGCCTGGTCGCCTGCGCGATCGCAAGAGAGGTTACGAATGATTCGCGAAAGCCGAGGTGCTCGGCGACCCAAAATGAACGGGCGCCGGCGTCCTCGGCCAGCTTCGCCGTCGCGACCGATTCCGCTATCGGGGTAAATCCGTCGAAGCTTACACCAAATGGAATCATCACTCGTATCCATGTTCTAGCAACGTCTTAACGGCAGCAATATCCATGCCATCGATTCGCATGCGCGCGCTGGTCAGCCCGCCGTCGCGATATGATTTGCCTGTCGCAATGGAGGCCAACAAAATAACCGCGTCGCTGGCGGGTGTTTGAACGCCCGCAAGCCTTGCAAGCTCCGTCAACGGCACGAGTCCGAATGGAATGTCTTCGTTGAAAAAACGGTAATCAATCGAAGGTGGCGCTTTGATCCAGCGATTGGGCTCGCTGTTGTGGAAGACCGAATATGCATTGCCGCCGTCGCGGCCCTCTTCGTTCGTATAACCGATCTGAAAGAAGTAATCCGACAGCTTGTCGACAACGCAACCGAATGCCGATGCAATCGCAACGCGCTCGGCATCGAGGGCATCGATAATTCGGCCCACCGAAGGTGTAATGCCTTCGTAATAATGGCAGTAATCTCCGCCCGTCGCTTCGACTCGCCCAATATTGCAAAGCAGCGCCGGCGGATGGTGGATGGCGTTGGTGTAAGGAAAGACTGTGTCGAGTAGCGAGGCCACCGGCGAGATCGCTGGAAACAGCGGCAGGAGTCTTTCAGCAAGCTCTCGCGTGCGCGTCGCCGGAAACGCGGCAAATTTAAGCTTTGCAGCCTTGCGTGAAATCTTCACCCGGATCGGCGTAAGCTTCCGGCAGATGTAAGGCAACGTTGCCGATTCACACGTCACCGGCTTCTCGTGGCCGCCATCGCGCAACGTGTTCGGCAACAATGTCAGAGTGTGTCCCGGCGCCGCGAAAAATATCTGGCCAGGCTTCAGATGCCGGGCAACCGTCTCCGCCATGCTGACGTGGGCGTGCGTCGGCCCCATAACGAGCACGGCGTGAGCATCCCGCATCGCTTCGCTGGCATCATTGGTGATGACGCTTATGGGAGCAAAGCCCTCCCCCAAAACCCCCTCATATTCGACACCACCGCGAGCAACAAGCGGCTCTATGGTCGAGGGACTGCGACCATAGAGGCGAACATCAAATCCGCTTTTGACGAGGTCAGCCGCGGCCGCACACCCACCGTTTCCGGCGCCGATGATTGCGACACGCTCGATCGCGGAGGCAGCCATCAGTTCACCCTGTATTTCTTGAGCTTGTCGGTATCGACTTCAATACCCAGGCCGGGGCCGTTCGGCACGATCAGATGACCGTCTTCGTATCCGAAAGGCTCTGTAATAATGTCGTCGAGATATTTATGTCCGGCAGTCTTCGTTCGCTCGATTTCGGCGGTCGATGTAATCGGGATCGTGCCGGCGAGAATGATTTCGGGAGCTGCGGCAGCCAGATGAAGGTTCGCGGCATTGCCGATTCCCATTTCGCCGGATCCGTTTATGTCACACAACATGTTGTGCGCGCCGGCCACGGTCAGGAGGCGCTTCGCTTTCCAGAGACCACCCGGCTTGGTGTAATACACCGACAGATACTGCGCCGCTTTGGCTCGCGCGATACGAATCACGTCGCGCTCGGTCCAGACGCTTTCATCGGCCATGATGGGAACATCGCAGCGCGCCGAAACCTCCGCCAGATCGTCAACTCCGTTGACGAGCTGCTCTGCATAAATGATCCGGGACTCGGCCATCCGATTGACCGCGGTGACGGCTTCGCGCCAGGTTCGATAGCCTTGATTGGCATCGACCCGGATATCGGGCTTGTCGCCGATCGCGCGACGGATCTCGGCCACGATCCGCACATCGCGCTCGACTTCAACCCCTATCTTCACCTTGAGCGTCTTCACGCCTTCGTCCACGACGCGCACCGCTTCATCGATCGCGGCATCGACCTCCATCAAGCCGATGCTGTGCGCAACCGCAATGCGATCGCGAACGCGGCCGCCCAGCAACTGGTACACGGGAACGTTCAGACTGTGTCCGACGGCATCCATGACGGCAACATCAATGGCTGCCTTTGCGTAGGGATGTCCCCGCACCACGCGGTTCATCGCGGCGTGCACATTCTCGAATTGTCGCAAATCCACATTCCGCAACGCCGGGACCAGATGCTCCTCAATGAGATGACGTGCCGTTGTGGGCGTCTCGCCGTATCGGGAGGCGTCATCCCCGCCCCAGGTTGGAATAGCCTGTGCCTCGCCCCAGCCAATGGAGCCGTTTGTCAGCTCCAGCTTTACAACGAGATACCCGTGTCCGGCGGGACTTGTCAGCCCGACCCAGAGATGCGGTCGGCGCGCCGGGAGAGAAACGACAAAGGTCTCGACCGACTTGATACTAAGCGCGTCCGCCACTTCAGCCGACCTCGATCAGTTCGTCGTTGTTCGAAATGTTTCCGGTAATGGTGTCGTAACCGTCCGCGGTGACGACATACATATCTTCGACATGGAAACCCATCTCACCCGGCATCATATACAGAGGCTCCATCGTAAACGTGATGTTGCGCTCAAGAACTATATCGCGCGTATCGGTGATGTACGGCTCTTCGTGGATGGTCTGACCGATGCCGTGGCCGAGAAACCTCAACGTGGGCTCAATGCCATTCTGGCGGCAAGCCGCGACGTATGCACGGTACAGCTCCGAAACCGGCGTCCCCGGCTTCAACATCGTCTTGCAGATCTCGCGCGCTTGAATCAGCTTGGCCAGCACACTTCGCTGCCTTTCGGTCGGTTTTCCCACGACCGCCGTGCGCGTGACATTCGAACGATAATTGTCCAGGTCTCCAAGCACCTCGATGCGTATGATATCGCCCGCCTCGATCTTCTTGTGCGTGGTTCCGCAATTCGTAATCGAACTGTTCACGCCGGAGCCTACGCGGTATTTGAAATTTGTTGATCCACCAGCGATCATGCGATCGACCAGGAACCGCGCGACATCGATCTCGGTCATGCCGACCCGGATATCCTTGATTGCCTCGTGCATGACCTGCTCGGTCAAGAGACCGACCTTGCGGATAATCCCGACCTCTTCGTCGGTTTTGATCATCCGAGCCCGGAAATAAAGTTCCTTGCATTCCACAAACGTCGCATCGGGAAGGCGTCTCTTGAGATGGAGAAAATCGATCGCCGGCATATAGTCGAGTTCGATGGCGATCTGGCCTTTAGCCGCGCCCGCTTCGATCAATGCATCTGCGAGGACGTCCGCCGGGTTCTCGGAAAATTGATCGTATGCGCGGATGTCCCGAAAGCGCGATCGTGCAATGGCCTGCTTTTCCTCGACGCTGACGACAATCTCACAGGCGAAAGTGTCTCCGGCTATTACTGTGATGGTGCGGCGAAATCTGTTCGTGGCGTGACTGGGAACCAGGAAGCCGGCCGTATAAGTCACATTATCCTGAGAAAATGCGACCAGCGCGTCATATCCGGCCTCGCGGGCCCGCGCTCGCAATAAACGCAATGTCTCGTGTTCTGCATTGGCAAAGCCTGATTCGGCCACGAGAGACGTTTTACTTTTGGATTCCGCAGTTCGGGCTGGTCTTGAGCTATTCATGCGCGCTATTCCCTATTTCGATACGCAAGCTCGTCGGCCCTTCAGGGGCCAACGCGCATTTTTGCGCACGGCAGCAGGATCATTGCAATTGCCGCGGGCATTAGTTGCTCATTTTGGGAGGAATTCAGCGTAACCATGCCGGCAAGGGACGGTCCCACCGCATGAAATTGTTCGACGGTCGCCGTACAGCCGTGGAATCGCTTCTCCATCAAACCTGCATGAACCGAGCAGCGGCGCCCCATGATCGCTCCATGAAGCTGCCGCAGGCCAATAGGGCCTATCCGCATACTGTGCCGGCTACAGCACAAAATGCTGCCACGCGACCGGGATTTGAAATCCGATATCGGGCATAGGCACTAGGTTCAGGCGCCAAAGGGATCGCTGGAATGAAGCTACGCAATGAGTTCGAGGTGCCTTTGCCGCCCGACCACGCCTGGGATGTCTTGCTGGACGTTCCCAGAATTGCTCCGTGCATACCGGGTGCGACGCTAACGGACGTTGTCGATTCGAAAATCTATAACGGCAAGGTTTCAGTCAAGATTGGGCCGGTGGCGCTGATATTTTCGGGCACGGCCCAATTCGACCAGGTCGATCCGGTCGCATACGTCGCGCGCGTCAAGGCCCAGGGCAGTGATACCAGGGGCCGCGGAGCCGCGAATGCCGTCGTTTCATTCGGCCTTGCGCCTTCTTCCGCCGGAAGCATCGTATCCGTGGAAACCGATCTCACTCTATCCGGCTCGGTGGCTCAATATGGCCGCGGGATCGGCATTATTCAGGCCGTTGCGGCGGAGCTCACCAATTCATTTTCCAAAAATCTACAGGCGGAGATCAACAGGTCGAAGACGCACGAGAAAGGTAGCTCAATTCCTGCCGAGGCACCCGCTGCGCATCAAGGCGCCGGTTCAAACGCCGGGCAAGCTCCGATTTCGGGCTTATCGTTGATATTGAGGAGTCTATGGCGCGCGCTCTTTGGGCCCGCGAAACAAAAATAGATACGACCGGACAGGAAGCGATATTTTTTATGAAGCCGCCGTCGTTTCGATACCATGATCCGCGAACTGTGGAAGACGCCGTCAGCATATTGTCGAAGCTGGAAAATGCGAAAGTGCTGGCCGGCGGTCAATCGCTCATGCCGATGCTCAACATGCGCTTCGTCTTGCCAGACCATTTAATAGATCTGGGTAGGATTACCGAGCTGTCGTCCATCACGCAATCGGCAGACACGATCACGATCGGGGCGATGACCCGCCAGCAGGACATACTGCAATCAGATCTCGTCCGGACCAGATTGCCTGTTGTCGCGGAAGCACTGCGCCACGTCGGGCACCGTCAGACCCGCAACCGAGGAACCATCGGCGGCTCACTTGCTCATCTCGATCCGGCTGCCGAATTGGTTGCTGTCGCAGCATTGCTCGATGCCGAGCTCACAATTCAGGGACCCGCCGGAACGCGCCGCGTTGCTTTCAGCGAATTCGCCGTCTCTTACATGACGACATCTCTTGAGCCCAACGAAATCCTAACCGCAATCACCTTTCCGGTTTGGGCAGGCGAACATGGCTCCGGCTTTGTCGAGTTCGCACGGCGACACGGAGATTTCGCCATCGTCTCAGCCGGAGCGTTGCTGAGCTGTGATGGGCAAGGGCGCATTTCGCGCGTCTCGCTCACGATTGGAGGCGCAACTCCGATTCCGCTCAGGATCAAAGAAATTGAACAATCTCTCCTCGGCGCCCTTCCTCAGGACGAAGTGCTGAAACAGGCGTGCCTTCCTTGTTCGCGCATCGATGCCCTGAGCGACGCGCTGGTTCCCGCTTCATATCGTCAGCATCTCGCTCCTATTCTCGCGCAACGGGCCCTGGTTAGGGCTCGTGACCGACTTAAATCCGCGCATTAACGAAATCAAAAAGAGGAGTTTTACCGTGGGCCCCCCCGGCGATCACAAACGCTCCGTCCGCGTCACGGTTAATGGCATACGCCACGAGGCGGAAGTCGAGGTGCGGTTCACGTTGGCTGACTTCCTGCGCGGGCAACTCGCGCTCACGGGCACGCATCTGGGATGCGAACATGGCGTGTGCGGCGCATGTACCGTTCTTGTCGATGGCAGGTCCATGCGATCATGTCTGATACTTGCTGTGCAGGTACACGAACGCGAGGTTACCACCATAGAAGGACTCGCAAAGGCCGGCGAACCACTCCCTCCCCTGCAGGCGGCGTTTCACGATAACCACGCACTCCAGTGCGGCTTCTGCACACCGGGCATACTGACGACTCTCACCGAGCTTCTCAGAGAAAACCCCACGCCGTCCAAAGCCGATGTATCAGAAGCAATATCGGGAAATCTCTGCCGGTGCACGGGCTACAACAGCATTGTAACCGCGACCCTTGATGGCGCGGCACGTATGAGAGCCGGAACGTAGCACGATGCAGGATATGGGCAGGGTATTTGGCCGAAGTGTCGGACGGTTGGAGGATGAGCCGCTTTTGCGCGGCAATGCACGCTTTGTCGATGACATCAGGCCAGGCGGCGCCCTTGAAGCGGCATTCCTGCGCAGCAGTTTTTCCCACGCTCGCATCCTCGATATCGATGTAACCGCCGCGAAAGCGCTTGCCGGGGTGCACGCCGTGCTCACGATGCGGGATCTGAGACCGCATCTGACCGAAGACAAGCTTGCGCTTGCTCTCGCCAGCTCGAGTTTCAAACTTGAGGCTCTGCGTCCCATTCTGGCAGAATCCGAGGTCGCGTATGTCGGAGAAGCCATCGCGGTCGTACTGGCGGAGAACCGCTATATTGCCGAGGATGCCTTGCAGCTGATCTCAATCGAATACGACCCGCTACCGGTCGCTTCCGATTGCCGCCAGGCCGCGATGGACGGCGCTCCCACAGCGCACAGCATTTTTCCTCACAATATTGTTGCCGGCTTTCGCGCGGGCTACGGCGACTGCAAAAAGGCATTCTCCCCGGAGGCCCGAACGATACGCGAAAGCTTCTGGCAGCATCGCGGCGGCTCACATTCGCTGGAAGGTCGAGGCGCGGTTGCCGTCTATGATGCCATGCTGGACCAGCTGACGGTCTGGAGTTCCACGCAATCTCCGCACGCTGCCCAGCGATTCATTTGCGATCTTCTTGGCCGCGATCAGGACCGGGTCAGAGTCATCGCACCGGATATGGGCGGCGGCTTCGGACCCAAGGCTGGATTCTATCCGGAGGACCTGATTGTCGCGCTCGGCGCCGTTCTAACGGGCAAGCCAATCCGGTGGACGGAAGATCGTCGAGAGCATTTCATTTCCACCGCTCAGGAGCGCGACCAGTACTGGGACGTTGAAATCGCGTTCGATGACGAGGCGCATATCCTCGGTGTGCGGGGAACGCTTCTTCATGACCAGGGCGCCTATATCGTACGCGGCATCAACGTCGCCTATGGATCGGCGATCTCGGTTCCGCTTCCTTACAACATTCCCGCTTACGACCTTGATGTCCGTTGTGTGCTTACCAACAAGGTCCCGGGCGCGGCTGTCCGCGGCGCAGGACAACCACAGGCCGCGTTCGTCATGGAACGCCTGCTGGATCGCGTTGCACAGGAGCTTGGCATTGATCGCGCCGAAGTCAGGAGCCGAAATCTCGTTCGCGCCGACCAGATGCCGTGCCGAAAGGAGCTGCAATTGCGCGGAGGGACGAATGTCATTCTCGATAGTGGTGACTATCCCGCTGCGCAGCAGGAAGCCCTTGCGCGTGCAGGATGGCACAAATTTGCTGCCCGTCAGGCGGCGGCCCGGCTGGAGGGACGATATATCGGAATTGGACTGGCAAACTACGTCGAAAGCACCGGTCGAGGTCCTTATGAACCTGTAACGGTCAGAGTCGGTCAGGACAGCAAAGTCTATGTAAGCTCAGGCGCGACCGCGATGGGTCAAAGCACGAAGACGATGCTGGCACAGATCGTCGCGGAACAGATCGGCGGCGATATCTCCAATCTTGTCATCACCACCGGCGATACCAGCACCTCGCATCTTGGTTTCGGAGGGTTCAACAGCCGGCAGGCCGTCGTCGCAGGTTCGTCGGCACATGCGGCGGGCGTAAAACTTCGTCAGAAAATATTGGCGGCAGCAGGCGCCATGCTGGAAATCGCTCCTGATGATCTCGAGATCACCGGCAACTCCGTATTGTTGAAAGGTGTGACCGACCACAAGATTACTCTGGGCGCTATCGCCAAAAAGCTCGCCGGGGCTCCCGGCTATCAGCTGCCGGGGGGCCTGTCGCCCGGGCTCGAGTGTACAGAACAGGTGGTGATAGACGATATGGCTTTTTCAAGCGGCAGCGCGGTTGCGGAAGTGGAAGTTGATGTCGAGACCGGCGCCGTCGATATAACCCGATTTGTCCTCGTGCACGATTGTGGCCGTGTCATTAATCCAATGATTGTGGACGGCCAGATTGCAGGCGGCATTGCGCACGGCATCGGCAATGCGCTTTTCGAATGGATGGGGTTCGACGAAGAGGCTCAGCCGATTACGACCAATTACGGCGAATACCTTCTTGTGACGGCGACCGAAATGCCACCGATGGACATGATTCATCGCTCGTCGGTGTCTCCGCTGAATGAATTGGGCGTGAAAGGCGTCGGAGAATCCGGCGTGATACCGACGCCGGCGGCGATAATTTCCGCCATTGAGGACGCCCTTTCCCCCTTTGGCGCGCGCTTCTCGAAAGTGCCGCTATCGCCGATCGACATCATCGCAGAGCTGGCAGTCCGCCGTTGACGACCCACGTCAGGCCGCGAGCCCACCTGGTTACTTCAAGGTTTTGGCAAACGACTGGATTTTGCCAACGTCAAAGTCGTTGAAACGATCGACCAGTTCGTTGGTATACAACGTCGATACGTCGATATCTTTGGTGGAAAGCTCCTCCCCTTCAAAGAGAATGTCGACATAATCGTGCCAGGCGTGCTCTTCGAAGGCGCCAAACCGTCGTGCCGCGCCGGGAGAAAAAGAAAGATACTTTGCCATCCGCGCGTCAAGCATTTGGCGGCCATTGGCCAGTAACTGCGCATCGGAATCGACGACCGGCTTGAGGGAAGGATTGAGTTTCCAGAAATTGCGTACGCAGAAGTCCGGATTGGCCTCGCAGACCAATACCCCCTTGGTCAGCGCGCGCCCGAATCCGGCCAAAAGCTCGGGTTTCTCCTTGATCGTACTCTCGTGAGTGACGAAGCCGTTGGAGAACAGGTTGCGAAATTTGTCAGGCACCTGAAGGCGCCGGATTTTCGTCATCTGCGCGAAAGCCGCCACAAAGACGTCGTTGGCATTATACGCCGCCACGTCGCCATTCAGCGTCGCGCGAAAGGCCAGCGGACCGTCACCAGTCGCCATAAACGAATAGTCCTTGCCCAGGACGAGACCGCGCTCCTTAAGCATGGCCTTTATGATGGGCACGTTGCCGTTCGCAAGCGCACCGACGCCGATCGTCTTGTTGCGAAGGTCATCGAGCGACTTGACCGGGCTGCCGACCGGTACAGCGAACTCCCATATCGAGGCGCGGGCGCCGTTATAGAAGAACTTGACCGGTATTGAATCGCGGCCCGGCTGGCGCGACAAGATCAGAGGGTCAGCATTGACGAACCCGATCATCACGCTCTTGTTGGCGATCTGCGGCAGCAGGATCGAAGTGCCCTGGAACTCAAGGATTTTCAGCTCGATCCCTTCCTGAGCAAAGTAACCAAGCTCCATCGCGGCAAAGATGGGACCGAATGTGAGAGTGGTCCGAGCAGGCTCACCCAGAGTGACTTCCGTGGCGGCGGCATGCGCGATGCCCGAGAGAGACACGAAGATGAAGGCGGATAACAATCGCAGCGCGCCAGTCAAAGACATACTGTTTTTCCTTGGAACATCAGGACTGAGGGATCGACGGAACGCGTCGCCAATCATTTCGGCGCCATACGACAGGCACCCGGCGCGGACTATGCGCAGAGGGAAGTGGGCAATAACCTCTCGTAGAAATTGGCGACCCCGGCATGACCCGAACATGCGACCGTTTGCGGGCAACAATGTCAATAGCGTATCTCAAATGGCGGACATGAAACCATCTGATAACAGCAGGCGGCGCAGCCCGCTTTGCATTCCACTTTTTCGATGGCCGCGCTCTGTGCGGCTTCAGCATCCAGCCGCGCGCTCAGACTGAGTGTGGTCCGCACTATAACCCGCGTCGCTGTTTTGCCGATTGTCCGCCTTGCGCCACAATCGGCCGGTCAGGAATAACGGGTTGGGAGGGGGCCCCGAAAATGGTGACCTGCGGCAGCCCGTCTATTTCAGCGAAGGACGTTTACGTGCGCCTGCGATTCAGGCGCAGACGCGATGCATCCTGCGCTCACGCTAGCGGCGCGTGTCGCCTCCGGGATTGCTATTTTGTGGCTACTTAATTCGCTGCCAGCTCATATCGATTTTCTATGGTCCCCTCTGCTCATGATCCGGCTCAATCCGCCAGGTGCGCCCCGGCCGCGGAGCCTGAAAGCAGGAGAGCAATTTGTCGCGCAGAACATCTGTTTCCGGCATCGGCGCTGCGGTGGCGCTGCTTCTGAGCGGCGCGTCTCTCGCTCTTGCCCAATCCACTCCCCAGCCAGCGCAGGACGGCATGCTCAAGAACGGGCCGCCGACCTGGGACCGCAATCACGACGGCGTCTACACCTGCGACGAATGGAAGAGCTTTCTTGACCGGATATTCACGCTGGCCGATCGCAACCGCGACGGAATTCTCAGCCCGTCCGAATTCACAACGGTGCAAAAAGCCGATGCCACACTGGCAGACGCGGACTTCGGTTATTTTGACGAAAACCAGGATGGCAAGATCACGCGCAAGGAGTTCGTCGAGAAGCCGAGCGCGTTCATCCTTCAGTTCGACCGGAACGGTGACTGCCGCGTCACTGCGGATGAAATCAAAGCGGCGGCCACCCCCAAGGGGCCGCAGGGACCCGCGGAACGGCCGCGGGACAGGTTTCACTGAAAATGTAATACACCGGAAACAGACTTTCACACCGCAGCGCTGCAACGGGCACGCCGGAGCCGAACGGCAATCATTTCTTCTTGCGCAACAAGAACTCTGGAACGCGGCGCCCTCTTGCTTGCAATGAGGTAATCGCAATGAAAACGCCATGGTGGTGCCGATACCGATGGCGATACCGTCGACTGCGGCAATGATCAGCTTCTTGTTGTTCACCGGCGATTGCAGGAAGATTGCAGGAAGATGACCGGGTTTCGCGGCCGGGCTATGTCGTCTTTCGCCATCGCTGCCTGCAAGAAATCCCGGATATCATTGCCGGCCGTGAACATCCCCGAACGACCGAATTTTATATAAAAAAATAAACGAGCCCTTGCGGTTTCAGCGTAATGACCGATATGTTTTTGTGCAACCGATGCGAGATTGCGCGATGCACACAACCCCTGACTTGCAAGCGGACACCCCGAGTAAATCTGAGGTCAAGCTTCCAGCCTATGTCAGGATCGGGGGATTGGTTTTTCGCACACTGTTTCTCATTGTTCTGACGGTGTTAACAGCGCGGGTCGCCAGTCCTCAGATCGAGCGCCTCTCTTCTCTGTACGAAACGCCGGGTGACCTCGTTCGGGTGATATTGGGTTTCGCGGTCTGCGTCTGGTTCGTGGCCAATCTCTTCATTTTGCCTAAGGATGCCGGTGCATATCGGACCTGGCTGTACCTCGGCTTGGCTGTTTTGCCCCTTTCACTGCTCTGCGTCTTCGTTGGTTGGTAAACCGGCGTCCGATTGGATTTTTCCCATGTTGGATCTGGCCGGCCTTTGCTGCCGGCAACCTTAGTATCCACGCATGGCCAAGGTCGACCTTTGCAATAGCACCTCGCAAATAGCAGGTTGGTCTGACACAAGCGCGCGAGCTAACCTTCAGTCGCTGTCCGTTTCATGATATGAAGTAGCGATGAAACGCGCGTCGATAATCATTGCCGCCATCCTGTCCTTGGTGGGAATTGCCACCCTGAGTTCCGCTTCCGCGCAGAACGCTGTCGGCGGGATACCGAAACACAGTCCTGTTGGCGGCCCCGCGTCTATCGGCGGTCCCGTGAAACAGAGTTCTCCGGTGATACCGGCGAACAAGGTCGGATCGGCCCCGGTTGCGCCGCCGACCGTTGTTGTCCGTTGTGCCGCGGGAAGCTGCCCTCCGAAAGGCCTCGCCAACACGGGACTCGCCACGCCCCACAAGCCGAACATCGCTATTGTACCGCCGCGATCACGACCTCCTACATGAGTTCGAACTAGGCCGGAGATCCGACGCGATCCTCCAGGCCGTCGCGCGGGAACGACCGTGTCGCCCTATTTTGCATCCGCGGCCCGGATGACGTTCGGCGGCTCGCCCATCGCGCATTGGCGCCAGTCAGGCGTGGTGCAGTTGGTTGGCCAAGCGCCACCGAGCGCCATGAAAAGGGCTGCGGTATCAGAGAGCCGGTTGGCTTCCGATTGCACGCGGATCACCGCCGCGGCCAGATAAGTCTGCTGCGCATTCAGAACGGCGAGTTGATTGACCTGGCCGGCACTCAACTGCTGCTGGACGATATCAAGACTGGCTTTGGCGGTAACTTCCGCACGCACCGAAGCCTGCACCGCCCTCGCATCGGTCTGCAGCGCACGCAACGCATCCGCGACATTCTGGAAGGCAGTGATGACGATGGCGCGGTATTGCGCCTCAGACTGTTCGAGCGCGGCCTCGGCCGCCTTCTGCTTGTTGTACAGGGTGAAGCCATCGAAAATCGGTGCGGTCGTACTTGCCGCGAGTGAGTAAAATCCGGTTCCCGGCGCAAAGCTCTGTGCGAAGTTGTAGGCGGCGGAGCCGCCATTGGCCGTGAGCACGATATTTGGAAGCCGGGCCGCGATCGCCACGCCGACCAGGGCGCTCGCCGCATGCATATTGGCTTCCGCGGCCCGCACATCGGGTCGCTGGTCAACCAACTTGCCGGGCAGGCTTACCGGCAGATTGGCCGGCAATCTGAGATGCGCGAGATCGAACTTCTCCACAATTTCATTGGCCGACAATTGCCCGGCGAGCGCGGTCAGCAGGTTACGCTGCTGAGCCAGTTGCTTCTCAAGCGGCGGCAGCAACTCTTCGGCCTGCGCCAGCGCGGCCTCCTGCGCGAGCATATCCGCCTTTGCCGCCTGACCGGCATTGAACTGCCGTTTCAGAATCTCGAGCAAATTGCGTTCGATCGCAATAATGCGCCTGGTTGCCTCGAGTTGGCCGCGCAGCGACGCCTCCTGGATCGCCGCGGTCACGACGTTGCTGGTGAGGCTGAGATAGGCCGCCTCGAGTTGAAACAGCTGTTGCTCCGTGACGGCATCCAGACTCTCGACAGCCCGAGAGTTGCCGCCCCAGATGTCCGGCACGAACGACACCGCCAACTGGTTGGTCACGAGCGTGTATTGGGATTGCGGTCCGGTTGTCGGAATCGGCGGCACCTGGCCGGGATTAGCAATCAGAAAATCCGCGGACGTCGAATTGCCCGTGACCTGCGGAAAGAACAATCCGCGCTGGGCCTGCGCATTGTATCGGGCGAGCTTGATCGCCGCCTCGGCGGCCTGCAAATTTGGATTATGGTCTACCGATTGCCTGACGAGTTCGTTGAGCGGCCGGGATTTGAACGCGGCCCACCATCTTGCCGAAACATCCTCGCCGGTGACGAAATGCTGACCGGCCACGCGAGGTCCGTCGCGCTCCGGGGCTGGCGAGGCGAGCTTTCCCGGGACGTAGCCATTAACGTCAGGCACGGCGGGCGGATTGAAATTCGGCCCCACGGCACAGCCTGAAACTGCCGCGGTTAATATCAACGCCGCAGTTGCGCAAACGACCGCGCGGTGTCGCCGGTCCGGCGTCGGCCGGCCCGGCGAGACCAGCGGCGATCGAGGATCAATTCGTCCTAGACGCAACATGTGATCGAATCCCTTAAGGCTCCCGACATCCCATTCCCATCAACTCTGTGCACTGACGTCGGCGGTCTCTGCGTCTTCGTTCTCGTTCGTAATGTTGCTGTCTTTCGAAAGAAATATCTTGCGAAGCGCAGGCGCTACCACCAGCAGCAGCAGCGGCCCGATGAACATGCCTCCCACCACAACGGTTGCCAGCGGACGCTGCACCTGACTGCCGATGCCGTGCGAGATCGCCGCCGGAAGAAGGCCGACGCCTGCGGAGAGCGCGGTCATCAACATCGGCCGCATCCGTTGTTCGGCGCCGCGGAACACCGCCTCGCGGATCTCCATACCCTGGGTCCTGAGCTCGCGATAATAGGTAATGTTGAGAATGCCATCCATCACGGCGACGCCAAACAACGAGATGAAGCCGATCGCCGCCGAGACGCTGAAATCGAGACCGGCGAGATATAGCGCGATCAGGCCGCCGCCGATCGCAAACGGGATGCCGGCCACCGCCAACAGGCTGTCTCGCAGCGAATTGAACAGGCCATAGAGCAGGACGAGAATCAGAAGCAGTGTGATCGGCACCACGATCAGTAGGCGCTTCTTTGCATTCTGCAGGTCATCAAACTCGCCGGCCCATAGGATCCGGTATCCGTTCGGAAGCTTGATGGCTTTTGCGACACGCTCCTGTGCCTCCGCGACCGTCCCGCCGAGATCGCGGCCGCGGACACTGAACTTGATCGGAATGAAGCGCTGGCTGCGCTCGCGATAGATGAACGAAGCGCCGGTGTCGAGCGTGATATCGGCAAGCTCGCTAAGCGGCACATAGGCGTTGGTGCCGGACGGTGTTTGATAGGCCACCTTGACGGTTCGGATGGCATCGACGCTGCTGCGATATTTTGGGTCGAGCCTGACGGCCAGGCTAAATTGCCTATCGCCTTCCAGGACGGTTGTCGCGGTGGTACCGCCAAGCGCCGCCTGAACAACGGAGTTGACGTCGCCGGTATTAAGCCCGTAGCGCGCGGCTTTGTTGCGATCGATCCTGATGTTGAGATTGGGTTGACCCAGCAGATGAAATATTCCGAGATCGGCGACCCCCGGGACCTTCGCCATCTCGGCCATGACCTGGCTTGCCAGCGATTCCAGTGTTGCCAGGTTCGGTCCGACGATCTTGACCGAATTGGCGCCCTTCACCCCCGACAGCGCCTCTTCGATGTTGTCCTGGATATATTGTGAGAAGTTCAAGCCAACGCCCGGCAGCTCCTCGCTAAACTCCTTTTGCAGCTCTTCGGTCAGCTTCTCCTTGGTGAGATCAGCGGGCCATTCGTCGAATGGCTTGAGCGGCGCAAACAACTCGACATTGGAAAACGGTGACGCATCGCTGCCATTGTCGGGACGGCCATGCTGCGAGACGACGGTGATAACCTCCGGGTGCCGCAACAGGATTTCGCGCATTTTTCCTGCCGCAGCGGTGCCGGCTTCGAGCGACATCGTGGAAGGCATCGCAGCCCTGATCCAGAAATTTCCTTCCTCCAGCGCGGGCAGGAATTCACTGCCGAGCTGGGAGGCCGCCCCCACGCTCAAGACCATGAAGGCAACGCCGATGATCACCGCGACTTTCAGGTTGCCGAGCGCCCAGCGCAGCACCGGTGTGTAACTCGCACGCAAGGCGCGCACGATCACCGTTTCGACCTCCTCGATGTGCCTGGGGAGCAACAGCGCCGCCAGAACCGGCGTCACGGTGAAGGTCGCCAACAACGCGCCCGCCAGCGCGTAACCATAGGTTCGCGCCATCGGCCCAAAAATCTGTCCTTCCACACCTTGCATCGTGAACAGCGGCACGAAGGCAGTCACCGTGATCGCCGCGGTAAAGAACACGGCCTTGTCGACCTGCAACGCGCTGACGAAGATGATCCGCAACCGGTCCGACCATCGCCGGCTCGTGGTCTTCTGGCCCGTCACCGATGTCGGATCCGGGCCCCAATAGCCTTCGGAAAGATGGTGAAGCAGCGTTTGCCGATGCTCGGGCGTCGACTGGAAATTTCGATAGATGTTTTCCATCATGATGACAGCCGAATCGACAATGATGCCGAAATCGACCGCGCCGAGTGACAGGAGATTCGCATCCTCTCCGCGCAGGACCATGATGATGATGGCGAAGAAAAGCGCGAACGGAATATTGGCGCCGACGATGATCGCGCTCCTGAGATCGCCCAGGAAAATCCACTGAATCAGGAAAACCAGCAGGCAGCCGAAGATCAGATTATGCAGAACCGTATGGGTGGTCACCCCAACCAGTGAACTTCGATCGTAGTAAGGAACAATTTTGACTCCGGCCGGCAGGCTCCCATCGGTATTGAGCTTTGCGACTTCGGCCTGAACGCGCGGAATGATATCGTTAGTGTGCTGGGTCCGCCCCATCACGACAATCGCCGCCGCAACATCATCATCGTGATCTCTGCCCGCAATTCCAAGCCGCGGAACGTAACCGACAGAGACTTTGGCGACATTCTTGATCTGGATTGGAAGGCCGCCCGATTGGGTCAGGACGACGTTCTCGATGTCTTCGACCTTGTAGCCTTTGGTGACGTCGTCAGCGCCGCCACTGTCGACCAGCCCGATACCGCGAATATTGACCGATTGCTGTCCGATCGTGATCTCTCGGCCCCCGACATTGATATTGGCATTGCCAAGCGCGGAAATCAGCTGAGGGACGGTGATGTTGTAGGCTTCCAGCTTTTCAAGGTCCGCATCGACATTGAACTGCTTCGTTGTTCCACCCCAGGAATTGATCTGTACTACTCCGGGAACGGTCAGGAGACGGCGTGTGACAACATAGTCCTGCAGCGTCCGCAGATTGGTCAGCCCAAAGTGCGGCGGACCAACGATTTGATAACGGTAGATTTCGCCGACCAGACTCGACTGTTGAATCTGGGCAACTTGATTGCCAGGCAGATTGACGTTTTGCTGCAACATGATCGACGCTTGCGACAGCGCGAAGTAATAGTCGACGCCGTAAGCGAATGTCACCCGAACAAACGACAAGCCATAAAACGACGTCGAGCGAATATTGACGACGCCGGGTGTCGGATAGAGGCCCACCTCCATGGGAATGGTGTAATACTTCTCCATCTCCTCGGCGGACAGACCGGCGGCTTGCGCCGTGATCTCCAGAATGACGGGAGCGGGATTTGGATACGCTTCAATATTGAGGCGCGAAAATGCGACCAGTCCTCCTGCGCAAAACACCACAAGACCAAGGACAATGATCGCGCTACGCGTCAGACCGAACTCGAGCAAAGACTTAATCAAGTGACCCCACAGATGTTTTTGGATGATCGAGATCCGGGCGGTTCAGCCGGCATCACCCAACAAGAGCTTGTTGCTCAAAAACACTGCCCCGTCCGTGACAACGGTTTCTCCGGGCTGAATACCCTCCAGGATCTGATCCCAGCCGTCCTGCTGCAGGCCGAGCTTGACGGTTCGCTTCACGAAACGACGGCCGTCGCCGGTGACCCACACCGTCATCGTCCCGTCGCCTTCCCTGACCACGCCTTCAGCGGGCACGGCCAGCGAACGGACCGGCTCGCCGACATGAATGACAAAACTTGCAAACATCCCGGATCGCAGGAGATGCTGGGGATCGTCGATTTCGGAACGAACCAGCTGCCGATGGCTGTTCGGGTCAATCATCGACCCTAGCGCCGTGACATGCCCCTTGAAGACGGTGTCAGGATAGGCCGGGACTTTGACTTCAACGTCCTGCCCCAGTTTGTAGGCCGGCGCATCCGTCTCGATGACATTCGCGATCATCCACATTGTCGACAAGTCCGCGACCGAAAACGGCGCCGGCGCATTGCCTGGCTGGGTCAGGAATCCAGGAGCCGCATTGCGAGTGACGATCTTTCCGGAGATAGGACTGGGAACAGCCAGCGTCGATTCCACTTTGCGCGCGCTAAGAATCTGTTCAATTTCCGCGTCGGACTTTCCGAAGATTCGTACCGCATTCTTCGCTGCCTTGAAGTTACCTTCCGCGGTTTGTTGATCTGACGTCGACTGGTCAACGTCTTTCTGCGCGCTGCCGCCAGACTTCAAGAGCTGGGTGGCCCGTGCGAGGGTTCGCTTTTGCAATTCAAGAACGCCTGCGCTCGCGAGAAGGGCTGATTCGGCTTGCAGGAGATCGGGGCTGTCAATCGTAAACAGGATATCGCCGGCCTTGACCTCATCGCCAATGTTGTGGAATGCCTGCAGGATTTTGCCCGGATACTGCGAAAATACCTGAACGAGCATGTTTTCGTTGAAGTCGATCGTACCAACGGCGGTTTTGAGAACCGCGAATTGACGTGATCCGACCGGAGCGATTTTTAGCGCGCCGGCCTGTTTTTCCGACAAATCGACAGCTGGCGTTTGCTCTGCATTGCCGGGCCCGGACTGCTCAGTCGCTGCAGAAGAGCTCCGCTCTGTCGACGCGGCCTGATTACCGGCGAGGCCAACGAAATCCCGCCCCCAAAACAGCGCGGCTGCGCCGATCGCAGCCAGCGCAAAAGCCGCGTTTCGAGAGCGCCCCGACAGGTTTCCCAAAACATTCACCTCGACTACCCCCAGCGATAGACAGCTACTCGACTAACGACACCGTCCACGTCAATTCTAACCGACCGAACTTAGGCTACCGCGCTTACGCTCACCTTACAGACCATCCTCCAGGTCTCTTTCACCCGCTCTTTTTTGGGGCGTTCAAACCATCCACTTGCCACGATTCAAATGAGGACTCGCTCGCGCGAGGCAAACTGTCGTGCTTCGCTTCGGGTCACGAAAATGCTATACGCCCAAGCGCGCGTCCGTCTATTGACTCTGCCGATCTTTTCGGACTCAAGCCGAAATCAGGATGACGAGGGACGCGGTGCGCTATCTTGCTTCCCGCCACATCGGGGATTTCGGACCTCCGTAATAACGCATAGGTCCGAGTGGCTGGGCCGGCTGCTGCGAGGCAAGCTGCAGGTGCGTTTCAGCCCCTCTTTGGCGGCAGTGACATGCGAAGTGGTGAAAGCGCAGGCGTCCCCTGTGAGCCTTTGCGGCTGCGTCGCCGCAAACCCCGACGGCCATGACCATGGCCATCAGCCCGACCAACCAGGTCCGCGCACTTCTCGCATTCATATCGATCAAAACAGCCTCCAGGAAAAACATGTGCGCACTTACTGGCCTGTCCACATCGGGGATTTCGGACCCCCGTAGTAGCGCAGTTGATTGCCGGCCTCGGATTTGTCGGACTTGGCGGCTCCCATATCCGCGGCGCATCCCGCAACGGCGGCGCTTAACGCGGCGACAGCGAACACGATTCCGATTCTTCGCTTCAATGCTGAAGCAATCATGACTGCCCTCCCTCACAGAGTGAGACCCGATCCCCAAGTGCCGCAAATCGACTCAGACGAAGCTTCAATATCCCGCGACAACAGGCCCGCCGAATTTGTAGTCGAGGCCAACCGTTACGACCGAATAGGTACTGTTGACGGTGTAGGGCAGTTGGCCGTTCGCCGTGAATATCGGCAGGCCCGGGCGGCTGTATGCATTGAAGTTGTAGTAGCGGTACTCCACCTTGCCGATCAGGTTGTCGGTCACCGCGTATGCGATACCGCCGCCAGCGGTCAGGCCATTGCCGTGAACCGTGAACTGATCGGCCCCCAACACCGGGGCGGTGTTGGTATGAAGCAAGTCGCCATAGGCCCAGCCGCCGGTGAAGAACAGCAGCAAGCGATCGACGGCGATACCGCCTCGCGCACGCAGCGTGCCGCCCCAGCGGAGACTATCCTGATCGACCGAGGTGGTCGGAAAGCTACCCGCGGCGATCGCGGCCGCATCATTACCGCTGATGCCGGACCAGAACCCATCGGCCTCAATACCGAGCACATAGTTGCCGCTTTGCCAGTTGAAGCCGGCCTCGCCGCCGGCCATGCCGCCCTGCGAACTGTAATTCGCCGTGTAATTGGCGAAGGTCGTAGCCGAACCCAGCGCATTGTTGACATTGTGGTTGCCCCACCCGCCGCCTCCGAACACGCCGACATAGAAGCCGGACCAATCATACGCGGGCGCTGTCGATGCCGGAGCCTTTGTGTAGACCGCAAGATCCGCCGCGAAAGCGGGACCCATCAGGCCCAGGACTCCGAGCGAAACGGAGGTAAGAAGAATTCGCTTCATTGTTATCCCCTGTCGAATTTATATGATGCAGTGTCCGGCGACCACTTGGGTCGCCGCGACTTTCCAGGCGTCAGAAGTGAATGATGATGTCCGCCGAGCCGATGACGGCCGTGCTCTTGTTTGGCGCAATACCGAGATTCGCATTGCCGTTGAATGCATTCGCGTTCAGCGACTTGTAGAAGGAAACCTCGGGCCGGATCTCGATTTGCGGCGAGAACCAGTGCTGCCAGCCGATGCCGGTCTCGACGTAGGCCGTCTTGGTGCCGGTGCGTTGCCCCTCCACGTCGTCAAAATATTCCAGGCGATACGAAATGTTGTCCAGCGCCGACGCCTTGTAGTTCACATATGTCAGGGCGGCGCGTGCCTCCGCTGTGCACGAGAACACAGTCGAGTTGGAGCACTGCGCGAGGAATGGCGAGTTGAACGGCATGATTTGAGGCGAGAACGGCGTACCTCCCGCGGCAAACGCGGCCGCAGCCGCGGGATTGTTCGCGTTGATCACGTTATTCTGGTGCTCATCATAAACTTCGAACGAGATGTGCCACCGGTCATCAAACTTGTGATAATACGTCAACCCATACCATTGCAGGTTGTTGTAGCCCCACTGGCCGCCATTGATGCCGTTCGCAACGACATTGACGTCATCGTTGCCGCTGTCGCTGGTCCACCGAACGCCGGCGGTGATGCTTGGCGTCGCGCCCGGATCTTTCAACATGGTGGTGTACGGAAAGAGCGGGTTCGGATCTGGATTTGTGATCTTCTGACCGACATGCCAGGGCATTGCTTCGGTACCGACCGTGACGCCTAACTGGAACATCCAGTTCTTGGTCGCCGCCAAGGTCGCTTCAACGCCGGTGTTGGTGTAATTGTCGAACGTATAGGTCATCGAGTGCGAGTACATGTAATTGTTGGGCGCGAGCTGGGCCTCGATGTCGGGAATGGAGATGTAACGCCCGAACCTGACCATGAGCCCTTCCATCACCTGCGGGATGAACACCTCGCCATAGGCCATCGGTATATCGAAGCCGTTGCTCGCGTTCTGGTTCAGCAATTGACTGCTGAATAGTCCGTAAGCGGTGGTGTAGCGATAGTTCGCGCCGTAGATCGGCGCGACGCGGAAGCCCCAGTCGACATGATCTTTTTGAACCGTGTCGGGCAGACGTTCGATATAGAGGACCGCCTGGTCGAGCTGCACCGTATTCGGATTGTAGTCATACGCAGCCGGCGCGTTGCCGCCACGCACCGTATTGTTGCTGAGGTTACCGCCGCCGTCGATCCAGCCGTAAACCTGGATGTGACTATCGTTCAGCGCCTGTCCAACGGCCGTATTTCCGATCGCGGTCATCAGCGGACTGTCGATTGAGCTGGTCCGTGTCACGCCGAGGCTGGTCGTGCCACCATAGGGCCACTCGGTGAACGGCATCGGGGGCGTGGTTTGCGGCGTCGGCGGCCAGTAGTCGCGGCGGCTCGGAGGCGCTTTCGGATCTGCCGGCGCGGCCTCATGTCCCCACTCGAGCCTGTAGTAGTTGACGAAGCGGGTAAAGAAGTCGCTGCCCAGATACGAGTCGAGACAAGCATAATTCTTGTAGGGATCGCAGGCATATCCCGACTTCATCGGGGGAATGGTATCCGCGGCGTTCGCCGCGTTGATCAGACAAATTGCTGTCAACGACACGCCCGCCAAAAAAAGCTTCTTCATAGTTTGCCCCAAGCTGTTGTCACAGGCGCCTTGTCGACGCACTTGCGATCTCGATAAGCGTGGAGCGATGTTTCGTTTTGGGGCCGAAAAAAAGCGATACGGTTTTCCGAGCCGCTTAGTTAAAATAAAATATCCAAAGTCGCGCTTTTGGGATTGCTTGCACACGTAAGCATCAATCGCTTATCGCGCTGCTCAAACTCCCACCGAAATTCGTGACGTTTCAGCAAAAATGCGCGACGCACCGCAATAATTTGTCTCGCTATGTGTCTTTTTGGCTATACCGCGCGCGATTAGGCGCAGTTTTTTC
The DNA here is from genome assembly GCF_900129425.1 of Bradyrhizobium erythrophlei. Lineage (NCBI taxonomy): Bacteria > Pseudomonadati > Pseudomonadota > Alphaproteobacteria > Hyphomicrobiales > Nitrobacteraceae > Bradyrhizobium > Bradyrhizobium erythrophlei. The sequence goes on from NZ_LT670817.1 coordinate 7,010,408, forward strand.
TACGTTGGAAAAACTCGGCGCTGCCGCGCGCTATTTTTTTGCTATGGAAACGACCGCGATTATCCATCGAAGATATATGCCGGGAATCGTTATGCTGACGCATTGAGCGAAATCGTTCGCTCATCGCGAGGCGTGACGATGGAAGTCGGGACAGTGGTTGCGAACGCCGCAGGTCACGCGGCAGTCGCCGACGAGACTGAAAACTCTGATCTCGGTTTCTTGCCGAAGCGCCTGACCGAGCAATGTCAGGGCCTGATCGAAAGTTATCATGAGTTGCACGGTTACACCTGCCTCCCAGACATATTGTGGAAGGCCCGGCTCGGACCGTTCATCGAAAACCATCGTGAATTTCGGCAGCTCCTGAAGAAGGCTTCGACGACCAGAAGTGCAAAGAAATCCAACCAGGGATTTGTGCGGATAGCGACCACAATATTGTCGCTTGAAATCCTGGCCAGCAGTTTTGCCGGCTGGAGCGCAATCTATCCGGAAGCGGGATTGACCGCGCATGCGCTGCTCAAGCGATATGCGCAAAGCCCGCATATGCCTCTGATGGAATTCTATCTGTATCCGCCAAAATATGTCAGCGCCGCCGCCATCGCGGCTCTCGCGCTCCCTCTGAATCGTCCGACAAGCGAAGCGGAGTTGTACCGAGCGTCAACGCCCGAACTCTCCGGGGAAAAGCTGGCGCTCAACTACGTCACTGCAATTCGGCAGTCGCGGGATGGAAGTTTGCCGCAGACCGCGTCGATCGCCTAAACTCCGCAGGCGACGGCGCAGGTTAATTCGCTTCGAATATATTACTTTTATATTTCTTGAAGCCACAAACGACATAGACTTTCTACGCCGAGATAGAGAATGCTTGCAACGCTGGGTGGTTGGCGACATCGGGGCAACGATCGACATAAGAACGGTGACGACTCTTCGCTGGTATTGCGATCAGCAATTGCTGGTCCTGCGAACCGGCCTTTCGGCGTCATGATCGAATGTTGCGGGGCGTGATCTTACTGCGGCTGGCGACGACCCGTGGTGACGATCATTCGGTGTTCTACGAGAGCTAATTCCTTGAATCTTTATCCGCCCATGGCCCGAAGACTCGCGAAAGTGGGGGCGAGGCCGGCTGGAACCAGCACCAGAATTGCCGCGCGGGTGCGGGCAAAACTGGCATTGCACCGCTTCCCGCAGACGGGTGTCTTGCCGCTGGGGGCGTCCCTGCTGTGCGTCGGCCTGGTCACCGCCGGCCTGCTTTTGCTTGATCAACCTCGCGCGCTTAGCCTCGCTCCGATCTCGTATCTGATACCCGTCATTATCGCCGCCACCCAATGGGGAATCTGGCCGGCCACCCTGGCGTCGATCGCAAGTACGGGCGCGATAGACTTCTTCTTTACTACTCCTCGTTACAGCTTCTGGATAGACGACCCGCAAGAGGTCGTCGATTTGCTGCTGTTTCTGACAGTGGCGCTGGTCAGCGGCAATCTTGCCTCGCGCTTGCGACGCGAGACAGAAACGCTGCGTCAGCGGGAGAAGGAAATTGCATACCTCTACGAATTCTCGCGGCTTCTGGCCGCCTGTTTCACCATATCGGACCTGATCTCCGCAATTCAGAATTACCTCTCCCGCACGCTCGGACAACAAGCCGTTTTCTTCGCGGCGACGGCCGATGGTCGGTTTGAACCACCCGAAGCCGGTTCAGTACCAAGCGTCGTGCAGGAAAGCGTCGGGTCAGTGTCCGCCACGATCGGAACTCCCTCACACGCCATCATTGATAATTCGACACAGAACATTTGGTTGCTTAGGACTGTGTGTTCCGAAACAGCAGTCCACGGCCTCGTTGCCGTCAACATCGGACACGGATCACACAAAGTCGATGCCAAGACGCGCCGCTTCGAGGCCATGCTTGAAGAAGTATCTCTGACGCTTCAGCGTCTCGATATCGAGAAGGCGATGGAGGACGCCCGGCTGCACCTGCAGGCGCAGCTTTTGAGGGACGCATTCCACGGCACACTCTCGCATGAGTTATGCTCGCCCTTGGCCGCCATCCAGGGTTCGGCAAGCGTTCTGGAAACGATGCCTCTGGTGCGGCAGGACAATCGTATCCGCTCGCTGGTCGAGGGAATGTCCGACGAAGTCGCGCAGCTTGAGGGCTTTATTAAGAACCTCCTGAGTGCAACACGGGTCATCGCGGGCGGCGTAATCCCGCGCCTCGAGTGGGCAGATCCCAGAGACATCGTCAACGCGGCCGTCAGGGGCAGAGTCCGGCGACTGGCGGCACACAAGGTCGAGATCGAATTCGCTGACGATTTGCCGCTGATCAATGTGGATTCCGGTCTTATCGAGGAATCGTGCGGACAGCTTCTCGAAAACGCCGCTAAATATTCTCCATCAGGCTCGACAGTCTCGATCGACACACGGGCCGAACATGGACGCGTCATCCTGTCGATTTCCGATCAAGGCGTCGGGATAACGCCGGACGAACAGCAGCAGCTGGGCCGCAGGTCTTTCCGCAGTCAACGCCACCAGGCCACAATCCCTGGATCCGGTCTGGGCTTTTGGATCGCATCGACATTTGTCAGAGCCAACGGCGGAACGATCGACATTTCAAGCCGGGGACAGGGACAGGGAACGAAGGCTTCCATCGCCCTGCCCGCTCCCAGAGAGCTGACGGGCTTTAGCCAATGAATAAGCCCTCCAACGTCGTACTGCTGATTGACGACGAGCCGAAAATAAGACGGTTTCTTCGCGCCGGCTTCGAACTTCACGGCTTCTCGGTGATCGAGGCCGAAAGCGCGGCCGACGGGCTGAAGGCCGCGACATTCAACGCGCCGGACCTCATCGTGCTTGATCTGGCTTTGCCCGATCTGCACGGAACGGAAGTTCTCGATCGGCTGCGATCATGGTCGAACGTACCCGTCATCATTCTCTCGGTTGTCTCGGGAGAGGACGAAAAGGTTCGGCTTCTCCAGTCCGGTGCCGACGACTACGTCGTCAAACCGTTCGGTATGGCCGAACTGCTCGCGCGCAGCGAAGCCGCGCTGCGGCGATACTTCAAGACCGCAACCGAGAATCCGGTCGTATCGGCCGGCCCTCTCTCCGTTGATCTTGTGGGGCGCGCCGTTTCGCTCAACAAGAACCAGATCAGGTTGACTCGAAAAGAGTACCGCCTGCTCCACATTCTGGCGACGCATGTCGGCCTCGTCGTCACGCACGACCAGTTGTTGAAAGAAATCTGGAGCGGCAATCAGAGAGACAATATCCAGTACCTGCGGATTCTCGTTCGCAAACTGCGACAGAAAATCGAGACCGATCCGAATCACCCTCGCCTTCTCGTAACCGAGTCGGGTGTGGGCTATCGCCTTCAGGCTCGCCTTGAGGACAGCGCGGTGGGCTAAACAGAATGCTCCAGGGCGGTGAAATGCACCCAAGTCATTTGACGGGATCCAGATAAAGCAATTTTAGCGAATTGGGTACGTAGGTAACGTGTGGTCTGCCGCCTGCCTTGGTTGGCAAATCAATTTTTTCGACGTCGGCAGCCACTAAAAAGAGACGGCCTGTTTCCGGATCGATCGCCATCGTCCGTGCGCCTGGTGACGTCTTGATCGCGTCAGAAAGCACGAAGGTCTGAGCGTCCTTCTCCTGAACCACACTTAGCGTGCCGTCACCGTTGGAGCTGAAGATCAGCTTGCGGATTGGATCGAAGGCAGCCCCATCGGTTGAGCTTCCGATCGGCAGAGTCGCAACATTGGCTCCGGATTCCGCATCGACTACAACCATGACGTTGTTGGCGCATGTTGCGAACAGACGGCGAGTTTCCGGATCCATCGCCAGACCGTGCGGCGTCTTGCAAGCCGGCATCGGCCAATGGGCCTCGACCTTGTTTGTTCTCGCGTCGATCTTGACGATTTCGTTGTTGGCCGCGCCGTTGACAAATAGCGTACCTTTGCCATCCGCGACGCCCGGCTCTAACCCGGCCCCGACATCGATTGTTGAAACAGTCGTGTTCGTTTCGGGGTCAATCACGGTTAGGGAGCCGCTGTCTCCGTTAATGACATAGATGTGCCCGGTCACCGGTTCATAGACAATTGCATCGGCGTCGGGAGCGGCCTTGATCTGCTTCAGCGGCTTGAGCGATTTCAGATCAAATGCAGCCGCGGTCCCGGCCTTGCCGTCGTCCGTGTAACCTTGGTTGGTCTTGGTTGAGACTGCAATTCCGTGCGTACCTCCGGGAAAAGGGCCGATCTGCCCGACGACTTCGCCCGTTGTTTCATTGACAACGGTGACATGGTCACCATGCGCGACGTAGACACGCTTGCCGGAGGGATCGAAGACCACGAAGTCCCAGCGTTCGCCGCCGCCGAGTGCCACAGTTCTTGTCACGCGATAGGCTGGTGATGCTGGATTGGCGTAAACAGGCGGACTCGAGCAAAATGCGAACAGCATGCCGGCGGCGCCGAGGACATTGTAGCCCAATTGCAAGATCTTCTTTATCAAACCGTTCAACATGGGATTCCTTGTTGGGCTGCTTATGAGGCACGCCGGCTTTCGCCAGCATGGCTACCGGCTTTTTGAGGCAGGATCAGGATGCACGCAACGATGAAGGCCGCGAGAATCGCCGAGGCATAAAATCGGCTCACTGCCAGTCCGCCATCGGTGACCGGCTTGTCGAGCAGGTCGCCGACCGTTGCACCGAGGGGGCGTGTCAGGATGAAAGCGCCCCAAAACAGAAACGTGCGCGAGACATTCGTCCAGAAATACAGACCGGCGAGCACCACGAGGCCGGCGCCAAATACGCGAGCCCCGCCTTCGTAGCCGAGCCCGTTTGTGTCAGCCATCCAGTCGCCAAGCGCGGTGCCCAAGGTCTGTGAGAAAAGTATCGTCACCCAGTAGAACATCTCGGCCTTGGGCGACGTGATCGAGTCCACGGCAACGGAGCCGACCGACCGGTACCAAACGTACAAAGACGCGACGAGAAGCACTAAAAGGATCGATGCCCCGCCGGGATAGCCAATTCCGAGCGAGCGATCCGAGAAATCCGCCATCGTGGTACCCGCTGTCGTGGTCGCGACGATCACGAACCAGTACAGGAAGGGGTGGAATGATTTTGCCGATATCTGGGCAGTGACCGCGGCGACAAAGATTCCAATAAAGATGATGCTGCTGATTGCGTAGCCGAGGTTTAGCGACATGGAAGCGGCATCGCCGCCGGTTTCACCCAAGGTCGTCGCTGCAATCTTGATCACCCAAAAAATGAGAGTAACTTCGGGAACTTTGCTGAAGCCTTCTTTGGCAAACCTATTCATCGACTGTCTTTCAGTTCCTTACAAACGCACGCAAGGCGCGGGGACGCCTGCCACTCGCTGCGGGAAGAACGCAGACGACGATGGCTAGCGTGAGGCAACCGTGGCAGAAAAATCGCCCGCCGGATACCGTGATAAAAAATTGAGGGTAGCGACGACGGCCAGCGAACGGCAGGCCACCGTTTGTGCGCCCGACCCGCACGATTTAATTGGCCTTATGGTTAAGGCTCCTACTTTTCGCTGGTCCCGATCGGTGAAAACGCGATAACGGCCCTCACGGCGAATTGACTCGATGGCGGATTCGAAATGTTGGCAGTACTGCATCACGCCTCACTGAATGGTGAGATGTTCGCAAGCAATCGATTTATGCGCGGCCGCATCCGTTGGGCGATGCCTGTGTGCTGACCCGGCGCCATCGGCTGCTGCGATCAATGCCTTCGAAATTTCCCGTTAGCGATAGGCAGCGGCGCGACCATATGCGGCCGGGGCGAGAAATGATCACAATGGCTCTGGCGGTTGAAAAGGAAAATGCCATGACTGGATGAAGAATTATGATGGTATTGGCAACCGCCTCGCTGGCGGGGTCACTGCCTGCGACGGGTGCGCAGGCTCGCGGCGGAGGCGCTTCCACAATTACCGACTTACGGCCGATCGAGAGCCATAAAGCCGTCCGTCAGCGTCTGCATGAAGCTCACGATCGCATCCTCTTCTGCCTCCGACAGGCCGAGGTGCCCGACTTTGCTCCTGTTCATGTTTTGGGTCGATTCCGGCGCGGGCCAGCAGGTCGTGCCTTCACCGGCATCGTGGGGCTGGCAGCGCGGCAGCACGTCGCGCGTGTTGTAGAAATGCACGATCTGCTTCAGGCTCGTGAAATATCCGTTATGCCCGTAGGCCTTGACGAAGGACGGATACGGCCGCTTGTCCACGTTGCGAAGCGTCGGCACCTGAAATCGTGCCTGGTTGTCCGGCGCCAGCTTGAGCCATCGCGCATCGACCGCCGAGGGCTGGCTGAGGACATGTCCGTTGCTGAGAAAAGTGCCGACACCGCCATCGACGTATGACGATCCCAGCGGATTGGCGACATAGCCCAACGCGTCGGGCCTATTCTCCTCATAATAAGGAAGCCTCGGGTTGGCGGGAGTGCCGATATTGCTGGCGGTGAAGTCGGTGAACAGCGGATCCTCGCCAGGTCCGCCGTCACGGTGGCATTCGTTGCATCGCGCCTGGCCTCGGAACAGAGCGTATCCTTGTTGCTCCTGCGCCGTGAACTGGACCTTGTTGGCGCGCACCGCGTCGAATTTCGACGTGAACGGGGTCACCTCGGCAGAGGCTTCGTAGCCGGCGATAGATTGCGCCATCTGATCGAAGGTCGTGCCGACCCGACCGCGATCTGTTGGGCTTAGGTGAACCGGCAACGGCTCCGCGGCCGCCGGCGGCCCGGGCCGGTCGCAGACCTTCTCCACATCAATCGGCCACGAGATCGCGAACGCCTGTGGTCCCCACACGCTTTCGAACAGAGCGCGGTAAGGCCGCTGCGAGGCGCGATAGACTGCGCAGGCGATATCGGGCAAGCCCATTTCCACCGGGTTGGTCGGCGGGCCTTGCGCCTGCTCGGCGGCCGGGTTGCCCAGCCGGCGTCCTGTTGCACGCATGTCCCAGAAATTGCCGCCGACGAGGTCGCCCTGCCCGGGATTGTAATGCAACACCGGCGAGAGCGGCGCATAGGCGTGCGTTTGCGGCTTGCGATTGCTGAATCGCGTGCGCACTGACCCGGGATAGGCGGCGGTGGTCCGGTTCAATTCCGACACCGGACCGGTAAAGCCCATCTCGGGCATGTGGCAGAAGGCACAAGCCTCGTTGCGGTTTACCGACAAATCCTTGTCGTACAGCATCAACTTGCCAAGCAATTCGACCTGCTGGGTCTGATTGTCCGGCGGCGCGGCGAGCCGCTCGGTTGCCTGCGCCTCGATGCGGTCAATCTCGAGCTCGACCTGCGCGATTTCCTGTAGCGCCTGGGACGAGAGATTTGAGCTCGTCTCCTCCGCGTCCCGCGCATCCGCGCCCAGCGTGGAGAGGACCATGGCCCCGGCGATCGACAAAAGCGTGCGCTGTGTCATCACTTCGGAACCTCGGCAAGCCAGCGCTTAACGGCGTGCCCATGACATAGCACTGTGGGCTGATCGCTAGAAGAGTGCGCATCCTGTCGCAATACTAAATTCTATTTTACGATTTCCTCAAATCGGCAGTACTCGGTTCGAAGGTCTCGACGCCGCTGATTTTGAGCGGTCGCCGGGAAGGTTGCCATGAGGGGTTGTTCGCTCAACCGGCTGCGGTTCGAACAAAATACCGCTGCTCCAACGCCAGCGACAAACAGGAGCTCAATTGTGGGGATGACCAGTCGGCCCGATCGCGCTTTGTCAGCCGTCGCTTGCTGCGACGGCTCTCCACAATTAACGTGCCCCTTTCGCGCTCAAAACAGCTGGTACTGTCTGCAGCAGGATGTAGAAATCGAGCCAAGGCGACCAATTGCGGATATAGAAAAGATCCTGTTCCCGCAGAATCTGCAGACCGCCCTCGCTCCGAGAAGAGACCTGCCATAGTCCAGTGATGCCCGGCAGGACACCTGTCCGGAGCGTCCGAAATTCATCGTCGAACTGTTCGGCGTGATACGCGGGGAGTGGCCGCGGCCCGACGAGACTCATATCGCCACGGATGACGTTCCAGAGTTGCGGTAGTTCGTCGGCGCTGGAGCGGCGCATCACGTTGCCGATAATCGGCAAAATTCGGGGATCGTGCCGCAGCTTGAAGAATCGCTGCCACTCGGCGCGCGCTTGCTGGTCGCGCCGCAGATGCTCTTCGAGGAGCTGCTCGCCGTTGGCATACATTGTTCGCAACTTGAGCACCTTCACGATCTTTCCATTATGCCCGATGCGCTTCTGGACATAAAAGGCGGGACCTGGGTCAACGAGTTTGACCATTAGCGCCGCCAAGGCTACGGCCGGCAGGGCTAACAGCCCGAGAGGAATGGCGAGCAGGATGTCGAACGTCCTCTTTAGCAGCCGATTCTGCCAGGAGCAGAGATTGCGCCGAATCTCGATGCCAATGATTGCGTCTATCGTTCGCGTGCGTGCCCACAGGCCTTGAACGTTGCGGATGTCCTCAAGCAGCATGAAACGGCAAGACGAGCTGAACGCAGAACAATCGCGCGGCACGGCCGTCAATTCGCTTGTAGTCGTGAAAATGGCAAGTTCAATTTCGCTCCCTAGCCGAATGCTATCGAAGTCGGCTGTCGTCCCGATCACGCGCAACGGAAATGATCCACCTGTCCAATTTCTGTCATCGGCGGTCCTGATCATGCCGATTGGCTTGAGGCCGAGTTCGGGCTTGCGCGCCAGGAGATGCGCCAGTTCTCGGCACTCGCCGGCCGCACCGACCAGGACGGTCCTGGCCCCCCACAGATCGAGATAAATTAGCAGACGCCTGGTCGTCTCTTCGATGTAATGGCCGATCAACAACAGGCAGGCGGCATAGGCGAATTGCGGGATCATGAAGCCGATAACATTTCGTTCGGGCAGCGTAGCAACGGACGAGATGGCAATGAAGCCGGCGATGCCTGCCGTGCGCAGGCGGAACCGTTCGTAGGGCGCTGGACCGGACCCGGTGTATAATCCGACGGCGAAGAAGGCGAGGACGACAAACGGAGCGGTGACGTGTTGAGGCCCGGGCGACAGCAGCCCGGTCGTCCGTATCAAGAAATGGGTACACGAGATTGCGATCAGTGCGGCGGCGAGATCACCGCAGACCAGCGAAGCGACGACAATCTGCTTCCGGTACCGATAGAGGAGCCCGAAATCGCGGTCTCCTCGGCTGTGGGGGCGGAGCCGCGCAGGGCCTGCCGGATGCAGATTCAGACCTTCGTCCGCCATGCTGTTTCATGCTCCGTTCAAGGCGCAGGGGACGCGGCCTTGCGTCGACGAGGGGATAGCCGCGCCCGCGGCTATTCGGCTGCAATTCCGGAGAACCCAATCTCGTTCGTCACGCGCGCCTCGATCCACCGGTAGGTAGGAAGGAGTCCTTGTCGCAGAGGGGTTTGCGGCTCCCAGCCGAGAACGGTCCTCAGTAGCGAGTTATCGCTGTTACGCCCGCGTACGCCCTGTGGCTTGGAAACGTCGTGGCGCTTTACCAGCGATTTTCCGGCAATTTCCGAAATGATGTCGACGAGTCCGTCCACGCTCACCAGCTCGTCTGTCCCGAGATTCAGTGGACCGCTGTAGTCAGACCGCATGATGCGATAGATGCCTTCAACACAGTCGTCGATATACATGAAGGACCGGGTTTGTTTTCCGTCGCCCCAAATCGATAATTTGTCTCCGTCCTTAAGCGCCGCGATCTTGCGCGAAATCGCCGCCGGTGCCTTTTCGCGACCGCCGTCATAGGTGCCAAGCGGACCGTAGACGTTATGGAAGCGGACTACCCGCGTGGGGAAATGCCAATCCTCGGTGAAGTACTGGCAAAGCTTTTCCATATAAAGCTTCTCCAGGCCATACCCTTCTTCGGGGTCGGCAGGAAATGCGTCCTCCTCGCGTAGAGGAACTACATCCGGGTTTTTCTGCAGGTACTGAGGATAGACGCAGGCCGATGACGAGAACAGGAACCGCTTAACTTGGTGGTATCGCGCGGCCTGCAACATGTGAGCGTTGATCAACGTGTTGTTGATGGTGATTTCCGCGTGGAATGCGCTGATGTAGCCAATTCCGCCCATGTCGGCCGCGAGGTGGTAGACCTCGTCGATGTTTTCCGTGACACGCAGGCATTTATCGTAGTCGCGCAGATCCGCGACGATAAATTCGTCGGCTTTCGTGTCCTCGTATTCGGGATATTTGAGGTCGGCGCCCCGGACAGCATAGCCGTGTCCGACAAGGTATTTGACCAGGTGATGTCCTATGAATCCGCCCGCGCCCGTCACCAACGCCATTTTTTGCATTTTCGTCTCCGTTGGCTGTCCACAATCCTGCTTCTGTGTGCCTGTGCCGCACAGCAATTGCGGGGAGTTGCCATTGGGGACGATTTTTATACGCGCAGTCTCAAAGTCCCAACTGCAACAAGGTGGTAACCCAAATTTGTGGTCTCGCCGACCGCGCGTCGTCTTGGGCGCGGCGCCGTCGACGAAATTCCTGCTCAGTAGACGATCAGGGTGCCGTTTTGCTCGAGCCCGGCCCGGCGCAGTTGGTCCCATCCGAAAACCGCATGTCCCCACGCGAACGCGAAGGGCGCACTGCCGCGTGGGACCCGATAGATGTTACGGTCGAACAGGTTGTTGCCGTGCTCGATGATCAAGGCGTTTTCGCAGTCCGGATCGACGTCGGATGCGGCGCCGGCGCAGGCGGCTCCCTCGAATGTTGTATCGTTATCGTGGACCTTGTTATTACGCGTCTTGTATGTCCCGCCCGATTTCATAGGGCGGCCTTGGTCCAAAAGCACGATGCCGCATTTACCGGGCTCCGCAAACAACGTGTTGCCGTAGATCTCCACATCCTGCGAGGCAGCTATCAGGATGTTGTTTCCCCAAAACCAATCTTTTCCGCCGGTGCCGTTGTGGCGCAGCGTGTTGTTGCGGATGATCGCCGAAAACGAGATCTCGTGGAATATCCCGGCGCCGCGGTTGCCTTCGGCGATGTTGTCCTCATAGAGGACATCGCGGCATTCGATGTCACACCACAAGCCTGCGCCGCGGTTGTCATGCACGTGGTTGCCGCGCAAGACGACGCGCTCGCTGACAGCCAATTTGACGCCCCCGGCTTCCCAACTGGACAGGAATTCACGGGTATTGTTCTCCCAGATGTGGTTGCGCTCAATCAAGACATCCCGGCCTACGCCCGTGATACCGATCTGGCCGTTGTGGTGAATGTTGCAGTTGCGGACGCGGGTGCCCGTTCCGGCCGCGATACCAGCCGCACTGTTCAGCCGCAATTCGCAATTCTCCACGGTCCAGCCGACGGCTTCCTGGGCTTGGATTGCGCCTTTCTGGGCGACGCTTGCGTATTTTTCAATGGTCACGTTCTTGATTAGAACGCCGGGCGCGAAGCTCTCGAACGCGAATGCGGCCACCGTCACTTCGACCTTATGACCAATCGGGTTATCCGCGAAATAGATGGATCGGGCAGCGTGGTCAAAATAGAACCGGCCCGGTCCAACATCGTTCTTCGCGAGCACCTGAACCAGGGGAATGTCGTCGATGAACAGGCCTTCTGGGAGGTTGCAGGCCGGTGCTTCCTCTGCGCACTCCCCGCGCCTTTGCCCTTGTTGCGGTTGGTCGCTCGCGACCCAATAGTTGGTTTCCCGACTGAAAAGCGTCAGCAGGCGGCTGCCGTTCAGGATTGTCCGGCCTTCACCATAGAAGCGCTGATACGGGCGCGGCCGGATCGCCTGGACTCGGTGGGTTCCGTTTTTCAGGCAAAAGGCGGCACCGTCTCCAGCCCGGTCGACAGCGGTTTGAATCGACTGACCCGGTTTTATCGGGATCGTGGACGCGGGGCAGCGATCGTCCAGAACGCCGGACTCGGCCGACGTGGCGGCCAGCAAGCACAAAAGTGCCGTCATGCAGGCGGCAAACCTCGGCGCGCGCGGGCCGGTAGACTCTAGCGACCTAGTGCGCCCTTCCATGAGCGGTCATCCTGCATGCACCGATAGATCATCGTCGCGCCGATGCCGAATCCAATCAGACACCAGAACCAGATGCCCTGCATCGGCGCCTCAAGCGCGACGTCGAAGGCAGCGTTGATCAGGCAGGATGTTGCGTAGCAAGCGATGAACAGCAGTAGACCGGCCCATTCGGGCTGGCCGCAGCGTCGGGCACGGAACATCGTTTGCAGTAGCGCAAGCAGCCAAGCGGCCAAAAAGACGCCCCACAAAGCCGCACCTGGAATCCCCGCGCGCGCCAGGATTGTGATGTGGCCGTTATGTGGGCTGCGCAGCGGCCGTTCATTGTGGGGGTTTCCGAACCCGTCTTCGAAGGCGAGATTTACACCAAATCCGCGGCCGGTCCAGAAGTAGGGTCCGCGCACCGTGTTGTCGACAATGATGTTCCACCACTTCTCGCGCCACACCTTCGTACTTTCGGTCTGATCGCCGCTACGGCCAAAAATGCTCGCAATGTTCTCGACGAGTTGCACGGAACTGACCCGCCGCTCCGTGGAGGTTTGCGCTTCGTGGTAGCTCGTGAAGCTTTTCTCGAGCGCGTAGGATGTGGCAAGCAGCACCAGCCCGACCGGGATGATGATGGCGAACATGCGCACTTTGCCGAACGCGAAAGCTGCCAACACGACCGGGACGACGAATGCGAGCATGGCCGCACGGCTCACGGCACTGGCCATTACCAACGCGGCGAGAAGACAGGCAGTCCAGACCGGGGTGGGCTTACGGAAACCTGCCAGGGTAAATACCGCGGCACCGGCAAGGTGCGTCCCGACCTCGCCAGGGCCGAGCCAGATCAAGCTGACGGTCGTCCCGGGTACTTTCAGGATGTTGTCCCCGAAATAGAATCCGAGCGGGAAAAGGAAAGGTACGGCGGGGACGTAGATATCCAGAAAGACCCTGTAATAACGAACGAGCGTGTTAATGCGGCGATAGTCTTCAATCAGAAGCGCGGCGACGATGAAGGAAAATCCCCCGTACATGATGATCACGCTGTCGCGCAACGCATCGAAGCCGTAGGTGCCAACGAACGGTAAGGTGCGCAGTAACGTCCAGCCCATGGTCGCGGCGAGGAGGAGGCTCGGTCCGGAAGCGAATACGGCAACGAGACACCCTGACCGCAACAGAACAAAAAATCCGGCAACGAAGGTCAGTTCACCGACCAAAACCGGCGGATAGCCCAAGTAGGCAAATCCCTTTCCCAGGACCGCATATCCCATTAGAACGCACGAGAGCGCCAGGATGTAACGGTCGCCCGCGCTGGTATGATGTGGAATTGGGGGAACGTGGGTCATGAGGTGTCCGGAAAATCGGTAAAGGGCGACCGTCACAGCACATTCCGCCGGGGACGCCGCTCGCGTCCAGATTAGCGCTTGCGCGCGCTGGGTCGCCGCAAACAGGGATTATCGTCGCGCTCCTCGGGAGTACTTCCGTTGCGGTACCCATAAAGTGTCCGATAGTCCTTGCGCGATGGAAGCAGCCGATTACGCCCAGCTGAGGAAATTCGGTTTGTTCATTCTGGTAGGGCTCGCTTGCCACCTTGTTCTGCCAAAAGGTCAGCAGTCGGAAGCTTGGTCTGCCGCCTGTAAGCAACCATACGTAAACCTCCATCGATAGCTAACTTCTGCAATCCGAAGTGAAGAAGCGCACGCAACGGTGACGCACGCGGATATCGAATGAACCAGCGTGGACGCTGAACCTGGCTGAATCCATTTTTTTCCAGTATCTTGCTGAGCGCTGCGGGAGTGAAGAAAACTATATGGCCAGGTTTGACCGCTTCTCGCCAATGCTGGCCCATAAGCCTTGCCGGGAGACCAGCTGCATTCGGAGTAGTAATCAGGAGCCAGCCGCCAGGGGACAAGCGCTTATATAAACCTGCGAGTACTCCGCCTGGGTCACGAAGGTGCTCAATAGTCTCAAGCGATACGATCCCATCAAAGGTCAGTTCGTCCGGGAGATGGGCAAGGTCTCGATAGACTGAAATGCCAAGCTCGGCCAGGAACTTATACCCAAACGGTTCAACAGCGACAAGTTTAGCGCCGCGCTTCATCAATTCGAGAGTCATCGCGCCTCGTCCGGCCCCGAAATCGAGGATACGCATCCCGGAAAGGCTGCGTAGGGCCAGAGTGTCTGTCAGCGAATCTGCAAGATATCGAGCAATGACTCCATCTGTAGAGCCAGTTTCGACAACGTTTTCTTCAGGTTCTTTCCACCCTTCCCTGTAATAATTCGCAAGCTCCGACTCTCCAGGAAAGGGATCACGAAATATGGTGCCGCATTCTCGACAGCGCAGAAAACGCGGCGCCCGCCAATGGACGGAAGCAGCTCCCTGGAACTTGCATTGAGGGCACTCAGGGAGATCCATTTTAGCAGTTCGCCGCTCGTACGACCGAGGCACCGCCGCTCCGGAGTCCAACATCGACCCTCCCATTCGCAAAAATTGTCAGAACACGTGCAGCACATGGCGACAGCAAGGGAACGTCAGCGGGAAATCGAACCTCGTGTTTCCCCCGTTTCGGTCTCGCCTGTCTTGTAGGGTTGGGATCTTGCCATAGCTTCCTCTTGCGGCAGGAGGCGGGGCATCTCGCTTTTGACGTTAATGACGTCGCCAGGTTCCACCAGCGTCGTTTCGTTTGCGTCGAGCACCGCGGGGTGGCCGTTCTGCATGCGCGTGATGCTTATCAAATGCGTGGCAGCCTGACCCGTCGCGCCGCCGGCGTATTGTAGCTTGACGTCTCTAATTCTGACTGCCGCCGGTAGCGTTACTTCTAATTCGTTGAGGCGGTCGCGAGTTTCCTGCAATTCCTTCCCGACCTGCTGCTTGAAACCGGCCATGACCGTCTGGATCTTGAATTCGAGATCTCCCGATTCCATCTGCAGCCGCGAGACGTCCGACAGCAGCCTCCAGATGGTGGCTTCCTGGTTTGCCTCAAGAACGCGGAACTGGAAGTCGTTGTTCTGGGTACCCAGCCCTTGGCTGAAAAGCTTTTGGTACCGCTCTATCTGCTGCCGGATCAGGTCAAGTTGCTTTTTTCCTGCGTTGCCCTGTTCGGTATTGGCGTCGATTTGCTCCTGCAAACGCGGCTTCTGCGAACGGAGCAGATCGATCTGATCTCGCAGGATGGCTGCTTGTGTGGCGAAGATATCCTTCTCGTTTGCCACGATCTCAGTCGTGTCCTTATCCCCGCCCAGGTCGGATAAAGCGGGCGGTGCAAAGGTGTCCTGTCCGTCCTGCTGCGCCTCGAGACGGGCTTTGCGCACAAGCAGGGTACGTTTTTGCAAGGTGAGCTGACGTACACGCTCCTCAGCTGACCAGAAATCGGAAACGGCGGTGTTCCGAAGCAGTTCGCCGGGGCCGAACCCACCCGCGAGGGCCACGGCGCTTTCTATCGTGCTCCCATACCGGAAAGGATAGGCTCCCGGCAGGCGCACGTCGCCCAAAACGTAAAGCGGACGCAGTTCGGCAATGCGCACGCTAACCGACGGCTTCCGAAGTATACCGTCGGCAAGTCGGTCGCCGATAAGTTTTTGGCATTCGAGCAGGGTCAGGTCCTTGACCTCTATGCGATCGATAAGCGGAATAGTGACGTCGCCGGCGCCATCGACGAGCACGTCGCCTGAAAGCTCCGGCTGGCCAAAAACAGTCACCGTGATGCGATCGCCTGGAGCCAGCTGATAGGGGTGACTATCGGCGCCGGCCGACGGCGTGGCGGTGAATAGGGGGAATAGCAAGACGGCCAGACACATGGCCTGCGATGAGTGCCGGAACGCACCCGCGTGGCGGGCATTTCCGACAGCCTTCCAATTTGGTTTCTGATGGTGAGTCACCGCGGCTACCTGCGTTGTGGTCCTGGTCGAGTTCGGCCCGTCACCTCCGTCTCCAGACTATTCGCTGGGTGCGCCGCGTTGCCGAAAAACAGGGACTATCGTCGCGCTCCTCGGGAGTACTCCGTCGGAGTAAGCGTAATGCATCCGATATCCCATATGCGCTCTGCCGCAATCCATCTGCGCGGTTGTTGCCGTCTCCGACGTCATCAAGATGTCACGTGCCCGAGTGGGCGCGTTCGGATCGGCGGACATGCAAATGGCAGGAGACGCACCGTGAAAAAACGTGTTCTGGTGACCGGCGGCGCCGGCTTTCTCGGCTCACATCTGTGCGCACGATTGCTCAACCAGGAATGCGAAGTGCTCTGCGTCGACAACTTCTTCACCGGCATGCGCCGAAACATTGAACCGCTGCTCGGCGAACCGGCTTTCGAGGTTATGCGGCACGACGTGACGTTTCCCCTCTATGTCGAGGTCGACGAGATTTACAACCTCGCCTGTCCCGCCTCGCCGATCCACTACCAACGCGATCCCATCCAAACCACCAAAACGAGTGTACTCGGGGCGATCAACATGCTGGGGCTCGCCAAACGATTGCGCGTTCGCATCCTGCAGGCGTCCACTAGCGAAGTTTACGGCGATCCGGACGTCCATCCACAGACCGAGAATTACTGCGGCATGGTGAACATGATCGGGCCGCGTGCCTGCTATGATGAAGGCAAACGGTGCACCGAGACGTTGTTTTACGATTACCGGCGACAGCATCGGCTGGACGTGCGGGTCGCCCGCATATTCAACACCTACGGCCCGAACATGCATCCGCAGGATGGGCGCGTCGTCTCCAACTTCATCGTGCAAGCTCTGAAAGGCGACCCCATCACCATCTTTGGTTCGGGGACACAGACGCGGTCGTTTTGCTACGTCGACGACCTGATCGATGGACTGACAAGATTGATGAATCTGCCGCACGATGTCGAGGGGCCAATCAATGTCGGCAACCCCGCGGAAATGTCAATGCGCGAGCTCGGGGAGCTCATTATTTCGCTGACGGGTTCGCACTCTCGTCTCGAATTTCGGCCGTTGCCGCAGGACGATCCCCGCCAGCGGCGGCCGGATATCTCGCGTGCGCGCCAGCTTTTGCATTGGACGCCCAAGGTCAGTTTGGAGGAAGGCCTGAAGAAGACCATCAGCTATTTCGACGCTTTGCTCGCTAATTCGCGCGAGGCGGAAAAGCTGGTGTGGAGGTTCACCCAGTGAGCGCGGCGACCATGCAGCGCAGCGACCGCGGCGACGTTCTCGGCGTCAACGTCAGTGCCATCACCATTGACGACGCGATCGCGACGATCGAGCGCTGGATAAGCGAGGGACGCCGCGAGTATGTGTGCGTCACCGGCGTCCACGGCGTTATGGAATGCCGCCGTGACCCATTGTTGCGCAGGATCCACAACGAGGCCGGCATGGTGACGCCCGACGGCATCCCGTTGGTGTACTTTCTGCGTTTGATCGGCAAGAAGCGCACGCAGCGGGTCTATGGTCCGGACCTGATGCGGGAAATGACGACTGTTTCCGGCCGCCGCGGCTATCGGCAGTTTTACTACGGCGGCGACGTCGGTGTCGCCGAGAAACTGAAGGAGAGGTTGGTCGCCTCTGTCCCGGGGCTGCAAGTGGCCGGCACATTCTGTCCGCCATTCCGGGAGATGACGCCCGCGGAGGACCGCGCAGTCGTGGATGCGATTAACGCTGCGCGGCCGCACATCGTCTGGGTGGGGTTGAGCACGCCGAAACAGGAGCGGTGGATGGCCGATCACCTCGGGCGCATCGATGTACCGGTCATGATCGGTGTCGGCGCCGGATTCGATTTCCTGGCCGGCACAAAACGTCAGGCCCCGAAATGGATGCAACGTCATGCGCTCGAATGGCTGTTCCGATTGTACTCGGAGCCCCGGCGCTTGTGGCGGCGCTACGCCTACATTGTGCCCGGATTCGCGTTTCTCGCCGTCGCCGAACTGTTACGCCGAACAGTGCGCAGCCGGACCTCCGGCCTCAAGGCGGCGTCGCGCGAGTACCATTGAAACCGAAGGTTTGCATGCAAAAAACCGGAGCGACGGGCTGGCCGCTGGAGAGTAATGCGGACCGCAAAGCGCCGCAGCCTCGGCTCAAATTGCACGTCGCCGAGTCATCGGGCAGCGACGAGGACGCGAAACGCGGTGGAGCTTGGGCGAGCCTCACGCGGGTCATTTTCGGAACCCATTTTCTGGCGTTGGCGGATCAGGCGGTGGTCAGTGGCGCCAGTCTCTTGTCGACGGTACTGGTCGGCCGCTTCACCGTGCCTAGCCAATTGGGCATCTACACTATCGCGCTTTCGGTATTGGGATCGCTGCTCGCAGTCCAGGACGCGCTGGTCCTGCTTCCGTATTCGATCCAGCGCCACCGTCCGTCGCGCACCCCTGCCGAACATGCCGGGATCTCACTGCTGCACAGCGGACTGCTCGCGGCTGTGGCGACCGCGGCGTTGGCGCTCGCGGCCGTTGCGGCGCTGGCGCTCAGGGCGGATGCGACCCTGGTCTCGTTGATCCTGGCAATGGTGCTGACCGTGCCGGCAGCAATGCAGCGGGAATTCGGCCGCGGCTACGCGTTCGCGCATTTGCACGTGGCCAACGCCCTGACCCTCGACGCCGCCGCAGCGGCGCTGCAGCTCGGCGTACTTGGCTGGATGGGATGGACCGGAAGGATGTCCGCGATCGGCGCTTGTGCCGCGTTGGGTGGCGCCTGCGCGCTGACGAGTCTCTTCTGGTTACACCATGCGCGATCGAATTTCGTGATCAAAGCGGACCAGGTTCGGCAGGCAACCAGAGAGAGCTGGGGTCTTGCGAAATGGCTGTGCGCCGGGCAGCTCACCGTCTCGACGCAGGGTTATGCCAGCTATTGGCTGCTGCCGCTGCTCGTCGGCATCACGGAGACCGGCGTGTACGCCGCCTCCACCAGCATCGCATCTCTGGCCAACCCGTTGCTGACAGCGTTCCGCAATACCCTGACGCCGCGGGCAGTCCTCGCCTTCAAGGAAGGCGGCGGCGCGACTCTATGCCGCCAAGCCATTCGGGATGCGCTCATACTCGGCGGCGGGATGTCGCTGTTTTGCGTCGCGATCCTTCTCGGCGGTGAGATGCTCATGCAAATCGTTTATCGGGAACCAGAATACGGCGGACAGGGCCATGTCGTTACCGTGCTCGCCGTTGCAATGATGGCCGCGGCGGTGGGAGCGCCGGCTTCGAACGCACTGGCCAGCATGGAGCGTCCGCAGACGATCGTCCTGGCGGCGTTGACCGGCACCATCGTCACATTGGCAGGAATCTGGATCCTTTCCGTCGAATGGGGTCTGCTAGGGGCCGCCTACGGGTTCCTGGCAGGAAACGTTGCCGGTTCCGTCGCGCGCTGGGCAGCATTCCTGACCGTTCTCGCGCGGCCAAATGCGGCGCAGTCCGATCGCGCATCGGTAGCGAGGGTGTTGCAGAACTTGACGCAAGACACCGCGGAGGCCGACTGGGATATCAGGTCTTTAGGCGAGGGGTTTCACGGCAAGATTTACGCCGTCTGCTCGCGCGAAGGTCGCCCGCTCTGGCAAGCGCACCGCGATTTAGTGGTCAAGCTTTACAAGCCGGATGAACTCGATGCCGCCGGTGTGGGGAGGCGGCAGTTCGACGCGCAAGTGCGGTTGCATTCAGCAGTGGACGGCAAGGCCGTTGACGGCTGGAAGATCTGTGCGCCGTTGCCGCTCTACGCGTCCGCATCGCCGCCGGCATTGGTGATGACGATTGCCGCAGGGACAACCCTCAGCAAGTCTCTTTCGCTCGGAGACGAACTGCCGTTCGAAATGCTTGCCTCCGCGGCGCGCGCGGTGGTCGCAGCAATGCGGCCATATTGGGCGGCCGGACGTCTGCACGGCGATCTCTCGTTGAACAATATTCTTTGGGATCCCGACAATCGCGTTCTATCGCTCATCGATGTCGACACCTCGGCAAGTCTTCCGGTGCGCGACGGGTTGTCAAAAGAGTGGTATCCGGCGTCTCTCGATTTGGCGGGAGTCCTTTACGACGTGGGGACCGATATCCGCACTGCCAATCGCCGCATCGCGTCGCGCAAGGGGATGTTTGCCGAGAGCGTGCTCTTGGCCTTCCTGGCGACGGTAGATGCATCGGAAGAGAAGCTGAGGTTGGTCGAGGAAGTTCGTGCCTTCGCGCGGGCGGAACTGGAGGGCCTCGGCCTGTCATGGTCGCTGCGGGGACTGTACCGCCTGCTCCAGCGGCGCCTTGCGGCGGGTCGCATCGACCGGCTGCTCGCACGCGTCCTGGCGAGCCAGCCATCACAGGGCCGATTGTCCGTTCTCGGAGGGAGGGAATGAAATCGCCGACCTACATCACGACCAGTTGGGATGACGGGCACCCTATGGACCTGCGCGTGGCAGCCCTGCTGGCGAAATACGGGATCGCAGGAACCTTCTACGTTCCGGCGTCGACAGGGTTGGAGACCATGTCTGCCGCGCAATTTCGCGAACTGATTCCCGATTTCGAAATTGGCGCCCACACGCTCCATCACGTCGACCTTACCGGCGTGTCGGATCGGACAGCGTGGCAGGAGATTGCCGACTCCAAAGCCTGGGTTGAGGACAATACCGGCGTTTCGTGCGCGTGCTTCTGTCCGCCGCGCGGAAGATATGAAAGCCTGCACCTGGATATGATCCGAAACGCGGGCTATCTCGGGCTGCGAAGCGTCGAATTGCTTTCGCTCGACTTCCCGCGGCGGCAAGCGGGGTTGATGCTGATGCCGACAACCGTCCAGGCCTTTCCGCACCGCTTTTTGGCCTTTGCAAAAAACTCGATCAAGCGGAAGGTTTTGCCGAATCTCTGGCGCTACATCATCCATGGTCGCGCCACCGAATGGCCCGTGATGGCGGAATCGTTATTGCGTCACGCCATCACCCGCGGTGGCGTCTTCCACTTATGGGGACATTCCTGGGAGTTGCAGGACGCCGTTCAGTGGCAACGCTTGAAAGACGTGCTGTGTTTGCTGGGAGGCTTCGTGCGTCACGCTCCTGCCCTGACTAACGGACAGCTCTGCCGGGTTTCCATGCCGCCGGTCACGACGGTGCTCGACCATTCAGCGCAGGCGGCGAAAACAGCCGCACCCGGAGGGTGATGCGATCATGAACATCTTGGTGGCGCACAACTTCTACAAGCTCGCCGGCGGTGAGGACCAATGCGTCGCTGCCGAGGTCGCAATGCTCCGGGCGCACGGGCACCGCGTGACCCAATACAGCCTGTCCAATGATGCAACCAACGACATGGGGCGCCTGGCGCTGGCGGGCCGTACAATCTGGAGCCGCCCCGCATTTGTCGAGATGCGGCGCCTTATTCGCGAGCGTCGCCCGCAGGTCGTCCATTTCCACAATACGCTTCCGCTGATCTCTCCTGCCGCCTATTACGCCGCGCGGGCAGAGGGCGTTGCTGTTGTCCAGACGCTGCACAACTTTAGGCTTGTCTGTGTCAACGCCCTGCTGTTCCGTGATGGCAAGCCTTGCGAGGATTGCCTCGGCAAGCCGGTTCCATGGCGTGGCGTCGCGCACAACTGCTACCGGGACAGCCGCGCCGCCAGCGCTGCGGTCGCGGCGATGATCGCGGCGCATCGTTTGTTGGGAACCTGGCGCAACGCAGTCGACGCGTATATCGCCCTGAGCGAATTCAGCCGGCGCAAGTTTATCGAAGGGGGGCTTCCCGCACACAAGATCGCTGTCAAACCCAACTTCGCCTATCCGGAGCCGAGCCCCGGCCAGGGAGATGGCGGATACGCTGTCTATGTCGGCCGCCTGTCGGCGGAAAAGGGGATCGAGACACTTCTAAATGCGTGGCGGCGCCTTGGGAACGTGGTGCCGTTGAAGATCGCCGGGGATGGTCCGCTGGTGCATGCGGTTCAGGAGGCGGCGGCACAAAATGGCGCGATCCAATGGATGCGACGCATTTCGAATGCGGACGTCTACGACCTGATCGGTGCGGCGGCGTTTCTGGTGCTGCCTTCGCAATGTTACGAAGGCGCGCTTCCGCGCGTCGTGATCGAGGCATTCGCCAAGGGCACCCCCGTCATCGTTCCAAGACTGGGAGCCATGGCCGAAATTGTTGACGACTACCAAAACGGTATCTGTTTCATTCCTGGAAATCCGGAAGATTTGGCCACGAAGGTCCGGTGCCTCTTCTCGGACGCGTCCGCGCTGAAGCGGATGCGACGCGGCGCTCGGGAGACCTTTGATCAGAATTTCACCGCCGAGGCGAACCATGGGGTGCTCATGGCAACCTACGAACGCGCCATCGGCGGACACGGCCGGCGTGGTGTGAACGCGATCGAAACCGTATCGGCGTCGTAGGACAATCGAGAATTGCAGGAGGCGTACGATGCTCACAATGACCAAACCTGCGATGTCTGACCGCTTGCCGGCGCGCAACGAGCTGTTGCCGGAGGAGACGAGCTTCTATTCCGCTTATGATTGGTGCCTGGATCCGCATCTGACGGTCGGGGAAGCCATTGAGCACCTTGCCGTCGAAATCAACCGCTTGCCCACTACTCCAGCCGGGTGGCAAACCAGCGAAGTCACGACGAACGCGTATCTGCTTTCCTGTTCGCTGCTAAATGGCATCGACGAATATCTGCGCGGGCACACGTTACGGCTGCCCGCTCAACTGGCGAGAACCCGGCCCGGGCGTCTGGCCATGTGGGCGACAGAGAAAGTCGCCGAAAGCGTCCCGAAGCAGAACAGGACGCAAGTCCGCCGTTGGAGGGAAGAGTGGCAGAACGGCCTCGACGGCTTTTTCGGGGTCTTAGCTCGATGCGACTGCGATCCGGCTAGTTCCTTGAAGTTCGCCCAAAGACTAGTCGGAATGCTGCAATCGCCCCTCCCCTCTGACTTGCTGGAATTGCGCCTCGGCGTGCCGTCGGCGTTCAGCCGGCTGGACCTCACCCATCTCGACGTGCTGGCGCTGGGGCGGCAAATGGCGCAGCAATACCCCGACCGGTCGCATCCAATTCTTCTGCTGGGTTTGCGCACGGCCGGCACCTACTTTTCCGCACTGCTGCGCTCCTTTCTCAAAGCCGAAGGCTATCGGCAAGTAGCCTCAGTGACTGTGCAGCCGAAAAAGGGCCCCAGTCGACGGGAACGCGACGAGTTGACGAGGTACGCAAAGCAGGGGTTCACCATCGTCATCGTGGATGATCCGCCGAATAGCGGCGGCACGATCGTTATTGGAGTCGAGATCGCACGCAAAGCGGGGTTCGAGCTTGCCCGAATAAAGGCCTTGGTTCCGACACATCCCGCGACACCCAACTGGGCCAGTACCTTGCCGGATGGGCTGGTCATGACACTTGCGCCAGAACGATGGCGAAAACAGCAACTACTCGGTCCCAAGAATGTGGAGAACCGGCTCGCCGAATACTTCACGTGGCAGGGTTTCACCGGCGTCCGGGTGGTCGGCAGCCACCGGGCCGACGAACTCAACTCGGAGCTGAACGGCCCGAACCATAATCGCGGTGCAACGCTCAAGCGGATCTTTGAAGTGCGACTGCAGACACCGCAAGGGCAGAACGAAACCCGATATGTCATGGCAAAGAGCGTTGGCCTGGGATACCTTGGCTATCAGGCGTTTCTGGCTGCGCACAGACTTTCCGATTTTGTGCCGCCGATCCTCGGGCTTCGCGACGGCATTCTCTATACCGAATGGTTGCCGCAAAACTCCGGTGCGGCAAACGTCCGGTTGGACCGCGACTCGTGGATCGAGAGGACGGCAGCCTATGTCGCAACGCGAACCCGCCTGCTGGGTCTGCCGAAGCGCCGCGGCCCAGGCAAGGCGGTGCACGAAAATGGCTTGGGATTGTTGGCGGAATCGTTCGGCCGCGCGTACGGACGGTTCCTAATCGACACACTGATGCGCTCATGGATCCAAGAGCGGCTATACCGGTTGCATTGCCCATTCCCAACCTTGATCGACGGCAACATGGGGTACGCCGAATGGATCGAGGGTGAGTTCGGCCCGTTGAAGACGGGCTATTATCGGCATGGCTTGGGGAAGACCCAACTGAACGTGATCGATCCCGCCTACGATCTTGCCG
This sequence comes from Bradyrhizobium erythrophlei, assembly GCF_900129425.1. Taxonomy (NCBI): domain Bacteria; kingdom Pseudomonadati; phylum Pseudomonadota; class Alphaproteobacteria; order Hyphomicrobiales; family Nitrobacteraceae; genus Bradyrhizobium; species Bradyrhizobium erythrophlei. Next base: position 7,034,365 of record NZ_LT670817.1, read on the forward strand.
AGACCATTCTAAGTTTCGCGCTTTCCCCCGAAGAGGAAGACCGGCTGATCAGTCGATACATCGAGTACTCCGGAGACGTCGAGGTAGGCGGGCGCCTCTTTCTCAACAAACTGCTCGCTGGCCTCTGGACCATGGCGTCGGCTCAAGAACATCTCTTCGGCGCGATGCTGACCGGTCAGCGGCAGCAGGAATTCTATCGCCGTTTCCTCGGCGCCTGGGACTTCCTCACGATACAGACCGCGCGGTTCTGCGGGGCGCGTTGCCGTCCGTCCCAGCCGGCGGGTTGGCGTCCGCCGCTGGTCATGCTCGATGTCGACGGAGTTTTGGACCGACGCGTGTTCGGCTACCCGACCACGTCGGCTGCCGGTATGGAGGCCCTTTCGCTGCTGGCAGGCCGCGGATGTTCCATTGCATTGAACACCGCGCGCTCGGCCGCGGAGGTGAGGGATTACTGCCAATCATACGGCCTGGCGGGAGGCGTGGCGGAGCACGGCGCCTATTTGTGGGACGCGGTTGCCCAGAGCGGGCAACCCCTGATCGACCAGAAAACGATGGCGCAGCTTGACGAACTCAGGAAACATCTGCGGCAGATCCCCGGAGTTTTCCTCGACGATCGTCACCAATACTCAATTCGGGCATTCATGTTCGAGAAGCAACCGCGCAGTCTGCTTTTGCGGCTGCTGAATTCGATTCGCTCGTTCGGCGTCGGCCAGGGAGTACCGATCCCGCTGCCTACACTCGTCGTAAATCACCTGATCACGACCCTGCAACTCGACCGACTCTCTTTCCATCATACCGTGATCGACACCGCCATCGTGGCAAAGGAGACCGATAAGGGGATCGGCTTGACGGCTTTGCGCGACCGGGTCTTGGGGCCGGACGCCGAGACGATTGCCATCGGCGACACTGAAGCCGACCTCCCAATGTTCCGTGCGGCCACGCGCAGCTTCGCCCCCGCCCAAATTTCCTGCCGTCGGCAGGCGCGACTGCTCGGCTGCAAGGTGTCGCGTTATCGCTATCAACGGGGATTGCTGGATATCGTAAAGACGCTTGTCCAGCATGGACCGGCCGCCGACCCGATCGAAACACCGAACGAATCCGATGGCGCGACGCTATTTCTGGATCTGCTGCGAGCGGCGGACAACTTGAACGTTTGGACGCTGATCCGCGCCCTCTTCGATCGCGCCACATTCAGGATCTTCGTGCGATGATCGCAGCCGTCGGATTGGCAAATAGGAGGTACCCTTCCTGCTACTCTTTCACTGGTGGTCGATGAGAGAAACAATCTGTCCGGCGCAATGTGGCAACAGGCGAATATCGGACGGGCCTATCCGGGAGATCAGGATGTCCAACAGGTCTTTATCGTTCGAGACGAACACGATCTACGCCCCGCGCGTCCACTATGAACGGGTCGTGTACGACACGCTGCGAGTCCTGTGGAGGCACAAGTCCCTCGTTGCCGTGGTTTTCGGCATCGCCTTGGCGGCTCTGTCGGTCGAGCTCGTGCTAGTCGCGCCGCGCTACACCGGTGAAGCCATGATCCAGCTCAGTTTCACCCGCGACGAAGCTGCGGGTGAAAAGGTTCTATCGACTGCCGCGGTCGACGCGGCAGCCGTCGTGGATAGCGCGGCGCGCGTCATTCGTTCGCGCGCGATCGCTACCGCCGTCGTTACGTTGCTCGGTCTCGACAATGATCCTGCCTATACGCGCCGATCGCTTCCGGCCCGGGCACTGTCGTCCGTGTGGTCGGTTTTCGGGGTGCCTGAGCCGACGCCGCACGAACTCGCGGTGGCACGGCTCATGAGCCAGACCACAGTGGCGAACGATCCGCGGGCATATTTGATAACGGTCGCGGTCACAGCGTCCGATCCGACGCGCGCCGCCCAGTTGGCAAATTGGGTTGCATCCGAGTATTTGCGCGGCCAATTGCAGCAACAGGCAGCCGAGGCGTATGCGGTGGCTGAACGAGAAATGACGGCGGTTTCGGCGGTTTTCGGTCCGCAGCACCCGAGCTATATCAATGGATCGGCCAAACTCCTGCGTCTGAAAGCGGAACTCGCTACCGCACAGAAAGGGGGAGCGACGCAGGAACCGGAAGCCGTGATGGCAAAGGATATGGTCAGACTCGCCGCCGGCCAATCGTTGCTACCGGCGGAGGCAGTGATGGTGCCATCTGGCCCCAATACCATGCTCCTTTTCGCTTTGACGATCTTTGTCGGATTAGTCCTCGGAGTCCTGCTTTCCTTTCTCGCCGAAAAGTGGGCCGGCCCGTTGGTCGATGATCAGGCGGGAGCGGATGCGCAACCACCTCGGCGATTGCATCGACACGAAAGCGCCTTCAGAGCGACGCCAACAAATCCTCGAACCTAGTCTAGGGGAGCGATGGCACTTTGTTTGGATCGGTGCGATGAAGAGCGCCAAACCTCGGCTATTTGCGGAGCCGGATCCTGCCCATAGTCTTTAACGTCTTTAGCTTGTTGATAAGACGGTCGGCTGGAGACACCTGCAACTCAATTGCCTGGTGGTTGGTCACAGCGGGCGTCACAGGCTTGGCGGACTCGATTTCCGGGATTTCAGCCACCGGGTTTGGGAGCCGCTTGTTCATATCGGACCTTGATAAGAGAGGCTTGTTGTTCGCCGTTCGTTCCAACGATCCGTTGTTCATCCCCCAAATTGCGGCCTGGGTCCGGTTCTGGACCCGGATTTTGCGAAGGATCGCCTTGACGTGGACCTTCACAGTCCCCTGGGCGATATCGATCTTCCGCGCTATGCATTTGTTGGAGTCGCCCGCGATTAGGCAGCGCATAATTAAATTCTCCCGAGGGGAAAGCTGTGGTCCGACGGTATCCTCTATCGTAACAAGCTCGTTATTTTCGTCGGGCAGCGCCATCACAGTGTGGTCGCGGGCTTTGGCATCCAGGATGAATGACAAAAATTCAGGCGGGAAAATGGTTTCCCCCAGCATCACCAGTTCTATTGATTTGATGAATGCATCGCAGCTTATGACGTCGACGAAATAGCCGCTGACACCCGCCCGAAATGCTGAAACCAGCTCGTCCAGCCGCCAGTGATCGGAGACAATTGCGACGCGTCCGCTCGGATGCTGATCCCTGAAAACTGCGATTTGTTCGACCGCGGCATCAAAATCGTCGCCAGTATGGACAACGAGAAATAGCGGCTGGTAAAGGCGGAGTTTGCTCAGTGGCAAGTCGTCCGCACACGAAACCGACGCCAGGACACGAAAACTTGCTGAGCGCAAGATCCCGGCAAGTCCTTCTCTGAGTAAAATGCTTTTTCCAACAAGTATTGCTGCATAAGATTGTCGCCGCGTCATGGCTCCCTCCGGCCTTACACAAATCAACATTCCGCGGGCAATTGAGTCTCGCCTTTCACTGGGTGACAAAGGACCTCCTCCTTTCTGACTGGAAGTCCCGATTTCGAATATTTTTGCGCTTCAACGCGTTCGAAGCGGTTCGAATTTACTGGCCAGTTGAAGGCGACCAGCACGGTCGGCACGACGATCGTCGGGATGCGTTCGTCCTGCTTGGCAGCGAGCGTGTTTGAAAAAATCTTGTCACCGAGCAACTCCTTCTCAAGCCATTCCGCTTGCCGGTCCGCGCGGCTGCTCCGCAGCCCCTGGGCTATCCTGCCGACCATTGTTTCGATCCCAAGGAAGTCGCGGGACCAACGTTGGCAATTTCGTCCGTCCGCGATCATTGAACTACCGACGCAGCGCCTCGGATCGCTCTTTCGCCTCCTTGATTCCACCTGTTTCAGCCCGTGCGTAAAAATCTCGCGCCTTCGCCGTATCGCCGCGCGTCCCATATGTTCCCCATTTGGGAAGAATGAGCGGGTCATAGGTTTCCGCGAGCGTGAAGCTTGCCTGCGCGCTGCCCGTCTCGACAGCGCGCTCCAGCACAATCCGCGCCGCGCCGATATCGCCCCGTCCTAGCAGCACACTCGCGAGCGCCATCAACTTTGCCACATCCGCGGCGCCCTCGGGATTGGGTTGAGGCCCGCCTCGAGTGTCCGCAACTGTTACCCGGTCTGCGTTTGGCTTTGCGTAAGCGTTGAATCGCTTGTCCTGCGCTTCCTCGCCGACCGCGCTCGCTTTGGCCGCCAGCGCCGGCTGCGTCTCACCATCCCGGCGCGCACTCGCGAGATCCCGCTCCACCCCCTCCGCCTGGTCGTGCTGTGCCTGTTCGTCGCTGGCCTTACTGGCTTGAGCCTCGTACGCATGCATCTTGGTACGTGCCGTCGAGAGGTCCTGCTCCAACCGCTCCGCCCGATCGCGTTCCTGTTGCAGGGACTTTTGCAGCTCCGCCGTGCCGCTTTCTGCCGCCTGCTTCAGCTGGGTGGATTCGTCGCCCGCCTTCGCCGCCAGCGCGGTCTGCGTCTCAACCTCCCGGCGTGCCGTAGCAAGATCCCGCTCCAACCGCTCCGCCCGTTCGCGTTCCTGTTGCAGGGACTTTTGCAGCTCCGCCGTGCCGCTTTCTGCCGCCTGCTTCAGCTGGGTGGATTCGTCGCTCGTTTTCGCCGCCAGCGCAGTCTGCGTTTCAACCTCCCCGCGCGCCGTTGCAAGATCCCGCTCCAACCGCTCCGCCCGTTCGCGCTCCTGTTGCAGCGACTTTTGCAGCTCCGCCGTGCCGCTTTCTGCCGCCCGCTTCAGCTGGGTGGATTCGTCGCCCGCCTTCGCCGCCAGCGCGGTCTGCGTCTCGACGTCCCGGCGCGCCGTTGCAAGATCCCGCTCCAACCGCTCCGCCCGTTCGCGCTCCTGTTGCAGCGACTTTTGCAGCTCCGCCGTGCCGCTTTCTGCCGCCCGCTTCAGCTGGGTGGATTCGTCGCCCGCCTTCGCCGCCAGCGCGGTCTGCGTCTCGACGTCCCGGCGCGCCGTAGCAAGATCCCGCTCCAACCGCTCCGCCCGTTCGCGCTCCTGTTGCAGGGACTTTTGCAGCTCCGCCGTGCCGCTTTCTGCCGCCTGCTTCAACTGGGTGGATTCCTCGCTCGCCTTCGCCGCCAGCGCGGTCTGCGTCTCGACGTCCCGGCGCGCCGTCGAGAGGTCCTGCTCCAACCGCTCGGCCCGATCGCGCTCCTGTTGCAGCGACTTTTGCAGCTCCGCCGCGCCGCTTTCTGCCGCCTGCTTTAGCTGGGTGGATTCCTCGCTCGCCTTCGCCGCCAGCGCGGTCTGCGTCTCGACGTCCCGGCGCGCCGTTGCAAGATCCCGCTCCAGCCACTCCGCGCGCTCGCGCTCCTGTTGCGGGGACTTTTGCTGCTCCGCCGTGCCGCTTTCTGCCGCCTGCTTCAGCTGGGTGGATTCCTCGCTCGCCTTCGCCGCCAGCGCGGTCTGCGTCTCCACGTCCCGGCGCGCCGTTGCAAGATCCCGCTCCAGCCGCTCCGCCCGATTGCGCTCCTGTTGCAGGGCCTTTTGCTGCTCCGCCGTGCCGCTTTCTGCCGCCTGCTTCAGCTGGGTGGATTCCTCGCTCGCCTTCGCCGCCAGCGCGGTCTGCGTCTCAACGTCCCGGCGCGCCGTTGCAAGATCCCGCTCCAGCCGCTCCGCCCGATTGCGCTCCTGTTGCAGGGCCTTTTTCAGCTCCGCCGCGCCGCTCTCTGCTGCCTGCTTCGGCTGGACGGGTTCGGGGCTCGTCTTCGTAGCCGACCCCGCTTGCGGATCGACACCGCCGTGCGCAAGTGCAAGGTCTCGCTCCAGCCGCTGGGTCCGGTCGCGCTGCATTGAGTTTCGCAATTCCGCAGCACGGCTATCCGCCGCCTGATTGAGCTGACTGGCTTCTTCATTCGGCTTGCGCTGCGCCTCGACATGGGGCCGTGCCGCAAGATCGCGTTCCAGCCGCCCGGCCCGATCGCGTTCCTGTTGGATGGATTTTCGCAACTCGGCGGTTTCACTCTCCGCGGCCTGCTTGGTGCGAGCCGATTCATAGCGCACTTTGTTCAGCAGCTTCAGCAGCAACTCGACATCGTGCCGTGCGGTGGCGAGCTCGGCGGATAGCATCTCGGCCCTATGGTGTTCCTGTTCCAGGTCCTGCTGCGATTGCTTTGTATCGTTCGTTCCTTTTTGCGCAAGCTGCACCGATTTATCGTCGCGCCGGCTAACCTGCCCCGTCTGGAAGCCGTCATTGCCTGCCGCCCCGCCAAAATCAACGTTCTGCGCAGCGCTAACGGGCGCATCCGGCTGCGCGGGCTGCCCTTCAGAAAGGCCCGGCGTTCCCACCCACGCCGCCGCGAGGAGTGCTGTAGTGATCCGCAGCGGCGCGGCTCTTCCGCACTCGGACAGGCGCCTCATTGCCTTCTGAGCAGACCGCGTGTCGTCCAAATCGATACGAGACGCGCCCAGAATTCCGTAACTGGGGTTCCCATCATCGTTGCGGACTGGGATTTTTCCATTAGCCGGGCGCATCGCGATCACGCGTAGGACATGGCCTATTGCGTCACTATGCACATCGCCAGCATGCGAATTCCATTGCTCGCATGGATGTTCCATTGCTCGCATGGATGACTCGTGCTCGCACGGATGAATCGCGAGGTACCCCTTTTGGATTAGAGCGTTAACGGTGCAATTCGAACCCATGATACGGAATGCGGGATTTCGTCACATCGGGCGACTATTCGCTCAGAAATGGTGGCTTTCGTGCTTGATTGGCGCGTTGCTATGCCTGCTGGGGAGCACCCCAAGGGATCACGCCCTGCCGGATGGCTGGCTCGGCGGGCTGAGGTGGTACGGCGGATGGCGTTGCACGCACCTCAGAGGATCCCATGACCAAAACCAGATCGAAGCCTAAGGCAGCGGCCCGCTTCACTTCACGATCCGCCAGCAAGTCTAAGTCTCGCACAAGGCTAGCGCCTTCATCTTCAAAGACGGCGATGCGGCCCGACACCAAGCACGCCCGCATCCTTGCGATGCTGCGGACGCCGACGGGAACGACGATCGCCGCGATCATGACCGCCACTGACTGGCGCCAACATTCGGTGCGCAGCGTTCTCGCTGGTGTCGTGCGCAAGAAGCTCGGTCTCAATTTAGTTTCAGAGCAGCCCGATCATTCGGCCAGCTTCGGCGATTCCATCACAGCATCAACTCAGATAAGGTTCTCGGTACACACAGCCGCTCGGTAGCGATCATAGCCGCCATTGCGGCTCATTTCCCGGCTCACCGTCGAGGGTGAGCCGCCTGGACGATGGGCCCCGCAGAAGCTAAAATGACCAGAGGCGCTGTGCTTGGCATGGTGATCAAGTCCAGCAATCTGGGGGAGGAATTGGTCATGTCGCGTCGAACCATCGTCTCGATTGCCGCCTCAGTTATCATCGGTATCGCGTGTATCGCGACTGTCTCAACCGACACCTTTGCCCGCGATGCCGGGATGACTCGCCTTAACCACAGCCGCACCCATCATCACACTATGAATCATGGTCGAGCCGCGCACCCTGGGAGCACGGCAAAAGCTGCCCCGGTGGCGCGCTAGAGCCTACGCCGCGCCCGGCATTTGCCCGGGGCTTTTGCTGGCGGCCAGAGCATGCCCCGCGAATGCTGTTGAACGCAATCCAGATTGAACAGCGGATGATGTCGCTTATTGCCAGATAGTGTTGAAAAAGCATTTTTTGGCTGACGAACGAAATTTTTAGGACCGCGGATGCGTTTCGCACGGGGCGACCAGAGGGACCATATCGTTTCAGACAAAACCGACCTTCGTATCCGCCCTACAGAGCTTGGCAGCGGTAGAGACGTCTGAAAATCGACTTTCGCGAGATCATCATAGCCGTTCGATTTTCGACTTTTGCAACAGTATCGGCACTTGTCGGACATGGCGCGATGTTCAACTTGAGTCCGTTATTCGCACCAAAGCGGGGGTTCGCCGACGCCTCTGGTTTTATGGGTTCACGCCCTACGGATAGACTTTGATGATGCAGAAATTCAGCTGGCGAACCATGATCATATTCGTCATGGTCCTGTTGTTGGGGGTGATCCTGCTCGGGCTGGGCACTGCTTACGTGAGCAAGCTCAAGCAAGAACGTCGACGGCTTTCCGAATCCTTTGGATACAGAGCATTTATGGAAGCGACTTTTGTGCTGACCTAGACTTATTAAATGCAGTGGGTGCCTATCCGGATCGAGATGCCGAGGCCTACGCCAATCAGATAGACCGCTCCAGCCGCGAAATTATGGTGCGATCGGCTGGCGGGTCTGCAAAAGTCTCCTACGCCGGCTATTATAATAGCATCAGAACGCATCGATCCTTGAACAAGCATGCGCCGATTTCTCGCCCGGTTCAGCGAAACCGGTGCGATCTGTTCACGCGCCATCCTGGACCGACTCCATCACCGCTACGCCCGTTTTTAAGTTGTCGGTACACAGGTCTATTCCCGACAATGCGCATTACTGCAAAAAACTGATAGCATCGTTTCCGCGGGAGAAACCAATCCCGCTACCGATGCAAGATGCAGGCTCGCGTCATGACGAAGTCCACTGCGGGGCATGATTCAATGCATGTTAAAGGCGGTGCGCTTCCGCTTCTTGATCCGCGGCAAGGCGATGTCGAGGATGACGCTGCGAGTCCGGCACGAAGGTCGCTGCTCGCGATCGCCGGGAATCTGTTGGTCGAAATCAGCCTGCCGAAACTGCTGTTCGCCTGGACGGTCTCGCTGCTGCTGCCGGCGGTGCTGCTCGGCCTTACGCCGCTGGTGGCTACGGCATGGCTTGCCACGGTGTCGGGACACATTCTGGCCCTAACGGAAATCGGCGCCGCACTGGTACTGGTCGTCGTCGTTGCGCTGGGATGGATCGGATGGCGGCCTCTGTTGCGGATCGCGGAGGTCAACTTTTGGTCGCTCAACTCGCTTGCCGTCCAGCCGGGCTATGCATTTTGCCGTGAGGCGTTGCGTCATCTGGCGGAGCGGATGTTCGCCCAGCACTCCACCCCGGCCGAGCGGGCGCGGTTGCGCGCGGCGAGTTCCGCCGCTGCCGGCACCCTTGTGTGCGGATGCGCGGCATTGATCGTCATTCTTATCTGGCCGGGCTCACGCTGGATGGGCACCGTGGGCGACCTCGCGGCATTGCATCGCTTGGTCCTGCCGACGCTTGCCAACGCCGTCTTGCTGGTGTCGGGTTATCTCGCGATCGCGGCGCTGGTCTGGGGCTTTGCGGATGCCAACATGGAGCAGCCCTTCGATCTCGCTGCATTCGATGCCGCGCCGCCCTGTGGCCGCACCTGGCGCGTCGTGCATCTGTCCGACCTTCACGTAGTCGGTGAGCGATATGGTTTTCGCATCGAAAGCGGGCGCGGCGGCCCGCGCGGTAACGAACGTCTCGACCGCGTAATGGCCCGCCTCGCGGCCATTCATACCGCACATCCGCTCGATCTCGTGATCGTCAGCGGCGACATGACCGATACCGGCCGCGCGACGGAATGGGCTGAATTCCTTGACACTGTGGCGCGGCATCCCGCTCTCGCCGCGCGCATGATCGTGCTGCCCGGCAATCACGACGTGAACATCGTCGATCGCGCCAATCCAGCGCGGCTCGACTTGCCATTCAGCCCGGGCAAGCGTTTGCGGCAGATGCGGACGCTGTCAGCGATCGCGGCAGTCCAGGGCGACCGCGTGCACGTTGTCGACGGCGCCGAACAACGCGCGTCGACACTCAATGAGGTGCTGGCGCCGCATCGCCTGCGGATCGCGGCCTTCGCGGAGAGTGGGGGCCTGCGCCGCGCCGCCGGGCTCGGGCGCGTCTTCGACGATCAGTTTCCGATGATCCTGCCGCCAGATCCGGAGGACGGTCTCGGCGTCGCTATCCTCAACTCCAACGCCGAAACCCATTTCTCCTTCACGAACGCGCTCGGATTTGTCTCTGTCGCACAAACGCATCGTCTGGCTGCTGCGATCAACGAGTTCCCAAAGGCCATTTGGATCGTCGCGCTGCATCACCACTTGCTGGAATATCCGATGCCGGTGACGGCATTTTCAGAGCGCGTCGGCACCGCGCTCGTCAACGGCACCTGGTTTATCCGCAAGCTCAGGCCGTTCGCGGCCCGCATTGTGGTCATGCACGGCCACCGCCATGTCGACTGGATCGGCGCATGCGGCGAGCTGAAGATCGTGTCCGCCCCGTCGCCGGTGATGGGCGCGACAGACGACGCACCTACGCATTTTCATATCCACACTCTGGCCGCTGGCCTCGACGGGCGGCTTTATTTGCTTCCGCCCGAGCGCATCGAGATCGCTGGCGTCGAACCTCGATTCGCTGGTTAAGCCTTATGGGCTTTTGGCCGGTTTTGGTCCGCCGAGCAGATCGGCTAGCCAGCGGCTCGACGGATGCTGGCCGCAGAAGCTGAGGATGGCGAGGGCGATCGGCACGCCGATGAAGGTACCGAACAGACCCCACAGGAAGGTCCAGAAGAAGATAGTGAACAGCACGACTGAGGGAGAGATCGAAAGAATGTTGCCAGACACGCGGGGCTCGATATAGCTACCGATTACGAACTGGATGATGTTGAGGCAGGCGAAGACGCCCAGAACCGCTTGCCAGCTGTCGAACTGTGTCATTGCCAGCAAAGTCGGAAACAGCGTAGCGATGAAAGGCCCGATGAACGGGATATAGTTAAGCGCGAAGGCGATCACGCCCCATTCAATCGCGAACGGCAGCCCGACGATCCAGGCGAAAAACCCGACGAGCACGCCGGTCATGACGCTCATCTGCGTCCGCACCAGCAAGTATTTTCTGAACTTCTCCGCGGTCGCAGTGCTGCCGGCGTGAAGCACGCGCGCAGCCTCGTGGTTGTCGAACGCCTCGACCTTCCGTCGAATGTCGTCAACTTCCAGCAGTCCCAAAACGACGTAGACCAGCGCGATCAGCCAGAAGCTGAGCGTGGTGTTGACGCGGCCGGCGATGTGCTGCGTCGCGCGCAAAAGCCACGCGACGTTGAAATGTTCGGCCCACAGCCCGGCGACTGAGACGCCGTGACCGTCAAGCCATGTCACCATGGTGTCATACAGCGCCTGGTAACGCGCAGCATCCGCGACGAGTGATCGTCCCACCCGAGAGAAGCCCCAGATCACCAGCGAAGCGAAGGCGAGGCACACTGCGACCGTGACGACCATCGTGATCGCCAGCGCCAGTAGCTTGGGCATCCGCGTCTGCAGCCGGTGCTGCAATGGCCAAACGATCGCGACGATGAAGATTGCCAGCGCAAGCGGCGCAAATACCGTGCTCGCGTGCGCGGCGGCAGCCGCTAGCAGCACCGCCGCAATGATCCCGACGGTGATCTTCATGTGAGGCCGGCCACCATTCTTTAAATTCTTTCAGAAGAAACCGGAGAGCAGGGGGCCAGCTTGCCGCGGCAAGAGCCCTACGAAACACGACCACTCCGGTCCGGGTCGTTCACTAAAATTGCTGGCAAGGCGCGAGGCCATATCGAAAACCTAAAAGTCGAAAATGGCAAGAGATAGCGATTGCAACCGGTATCACTTGTTCGATATGCTTCATGCTCTCGTCTCTTGCAGACGAACGTCAGATTGGTTTTCTCATCGGAGGCCGTCATGACCCATGCTTCAGACACTCTTATAAATTCTCAAGCCAGTTCTGAATTGGCACCGCTACGCGCCAAGTCGGGCTGGATCGTCGCACTCGGCGTCGTCTATCTGCTCGCCGGGTTTATCGCGCTTGGCAGCGTTGTGATGGCCACTGTCGCGAGCGTCCTCGTCGTCGGCGTGATGATGATCATCGCCGGCGTCGCCGAAGTATTCAGCGCCTTCCAGATCAAGAGCTGGGGCAAATTCCTGCTCTGGGTCCTGCTCGGGGTGCTCTACATCATCGCGGGCTTCGTCACGTTCGAGAATCCACTGCTCGCCGCCGCGCTGCTCACCCTCATTCTCGGCGCATCGCTGCTGGCCTGCGGCATCATGCGGATCATCCTGGCCTCCAGCATGAAACGGGAAACGCCCTGGATCTGGGTGCTGCTGTCCGGTGCGATCACGCTGTTGCTCGGCCTGCTGATTTTGGCGCACTGGCCGGTCTCGAGCCTCTATATCCTCGGCGTGTTCCTTGGCATCGATCTCATCATGGCCGGCGCAGCCTGGATCGGACTCGGCTTCGGCCTGCGCCACGTTCGTTGAGGTGTAGTCGGCGGACTGCGCGCCACACGGTCTCTTGGTCGCCGCTAAGGAGACGCCCATGCGCTGGATTTACCTCGCCGTCATCATTCTGATCGTGGCGGCGACCATCATCTTTGCGCTGCAGAACTTCGAGATCGTCACGATGTCCTTTCTCGGCTTCAATGCCCGCGTGCCGCTCGCAGTGTTGGTTGCCGTCGTCTACATCCTGGGCGCGGCGACGGGCGGCAGCCTGTTCGCGCTGCTGCGTCGATCGTACGAAGGGTCAAGACGCAGCATTGTGGGCTCGCCCTGAATTAAGGTGTCGTTTCATCTCCGGCCGAACAGGGTGACGATGGACGAAAACGGAGTAGCTCAATGGAAACGAAAGTCGTGGAACGTCGAACGGTTCTTAAGGGTGGCGCAGCCGCTTTTGGGATGCTGGGGAGCGCCGCATCAGTTTCAATGGTAACAAGCATAGAGCAGGCATCTGCCGGTACGCCGCCGCAGTCACTTCCGGATCAAATTCTAATTGCGCTTCAACGTTTTCGTGAGACCATTCCAGCCAACCTCGATCACGAGTACGTCGAGAAGGTCGTCATACCGTTTTTTCTGACGAGTTTTTACGAAGGCGAGCGTCCGATGCTACCGGTGATCGACGTCACTTTTAGTAAGGAAAACGCACTGCCTTACGACCTCTGGGGACTCATTACCCGCGACTGGCGACCAACCCCTGAAGACGGCGTGACGGTCTTTTTGCAGGGTCTTGAGAAACGTGGCCCCAACAATCTCCGCAAAAGGATTTACTTCTCGGGGGTGACGCCGGACCTTTACAAGCCGATGTATAGCGCGAAGGTCGTCGCTTTCTTCGACAAACTCATGGATCAGAAATTCGCCAACAAGCCGTTCATGCGGCATTACCTCGATTATTATTTCGACCTCTATTGGGACCTTCACCTCGGAGTGACCGGAGATGCTGTTCCTTTCGAAGTACGTCAGATCGGTGAAGCATTCAACACGGTTCTTGCATACAGGAATCCTCTGCTGCCCATCACCTATGATAATTACATGATAGTTCGCGAACGCCTCGACTTTCTGAAATCATGGATCGATGATCGACTCGCCGACATTGAAAGTAACAAAACCAAGGATCCCGAAAAGACAATAGCTTGGTATTGGCTGAAGAACGCCGGCGACGGCCGCCACTTTGAAAAAAGGGACGTCGTGTTCGAGTGTTTCCACAATTTCGTGGCACTCAGCCAATGGGGTAACTCAATCTTCGGAATTATGTCGCGCTTATCCGAAGACGGTGGCGATCCGGCTGTTCGAGCCTCGTTTCAGAAAACGATGAGCGGAAATTTCGACAATGCCAACGGCGCTGCCTTCTCGCCGCTGGAATTGTTCGTTATGGAATTATTCCGCGTCATATCGCCAAACGGCGGGAGCATCTCGGCTATCCACGATGCCAGGACAAGCGCCTATGGCGGATCTCCGCAGCAAAAGTTCGGCCTTCCCATGGAACGCCATAGCTACATCAGCACACCACACACAAGTACCAGCCTCGACCCAGTCCACTGGAAGGACCCGAATGCTTTTGATCCGTCAAGGTATCTTGGCGTTCCGACCAGCGCCCAGATTACTGAAGATAAATGTCACCAGATCGGCCTCGCGCGATGTCCATTTGAGATCACAAATTTCGAGGTCAAGGATGGACGCAAGGCAAACATCACCAATAGCGGTTTTGGGACGGTTTTCGGTGTTGTCGACGGGAAGAGCCTTCCGGTTTGCGATTATGCCGGCTTCGCACCGTTCGGCTTCGGATACCGACGGTGTCCAGGCGAGCAGTTGACGATTCAGGTCTTCGAAGATTTCCTCCGCAAGGTTTGGCGAGACAAGATCGTCTTCCGCCAACTCAATTTAGCCAATGCTGGCCAGGTCCCGATTGGGCCCACCACAGTGATCGAGGACGATCTTGGATTCACCAGGACGGCCTAAGTTGCCGGCGCGGCACTGTGATCATGGAAGCGCGCCATGTTCAGGGGTCTTCCGGTTGCTGTATTAGTCCTCGCTGGATTGACACGATACGGTCTGGCTCCATGGAGACGTTGGATTTCGCGTCCTCCATTCGAACCAGTTGTTTCCCCGGACACAGCTACCTGTCGACGTTGGAGAAAGCCGTTTCGAGGACATCACCGATTGGTTGCCACGTGCGGCCGTCGAATTGAACTAGTCGCAGGTGTTTGATCGGCCGAAAGTTCCAAGGGCCAGTGCTGATTTTGATCCCAGGCAGCAAAACGGAGCCTTGGTAGTCTTTGAGGGTCTCTGCCTGCTTCATGACGTTCTCGCGAGATAGGTCATTGCCGCACTGCTTGAGCACTTGCACCAGTGTCTCGGCGGCCGCGTAACCGAAGACGGCGGCGCCGTCTTCTTTGCCTCCGGCCCGACTATATTTGTCAACAAATGACTGCCAGTCCTTTGTGGCTTGTTCGTCTTTCCAAGCTGGATCGTCTGCATCCTTCAAGAAGGTGGCTGTAATCGCGCCCACAGCATTTTCCACGCCAGCAGGCTTTAGTGCCGTCGCAATCGATGAAGCCATATGGCTCAAAATGAACACAGGGTGCCAATTTAACTCCGCCGCTATTCGGATTACTTTCGCTGCGTTTGCAGGCGCTCCTGCAAATACAAAAATCTCCGCTCCTGATTGTTTCAAGATCGATACATGCGTGTCCAGATGCTCATCTGCGATATCGTACGCGATATCGACCCTGATCATACGGGCGACGTTACCGAGCCCGTCTTCCAACCCCCTGACTATTTCTCGACCGACTTGATCGTTCTGCCAAAGAGCAACAATCCTGCTTCCGGGGTAGGACGCCTGGATGTAGTTGGCGTAGATGCGCCCCTCTTCCCGAAACGAGGGCTGCCAACCCATTGTCCACGGAAATAACGATGGATCGCTCAGATGATCGTCTCCGGAGGCGATAAAAAGTTGAGGAATTTGCCTTTCATTCAAGTAACTGCGAACGGAAAAGTTGCCCGGAGTTCCGAAAGAGCCGAACATCAACAAGACGTCGTCTTCCTCGATAAGACGGCGCGTAAGCTCTAGGGCGGTCACCGGATTGGATTTATCATCATATGAGATAAAGCGTACCTTACGGCCGCTAATTCCGCCGCGCTCGTTGATCATCTCAAAATACGCGGCTTCGGCTTTCCCAATCGCCCCGAAGACCTTCAAATTTCCGCTGTAAGGCATGAGATTGCCGATACGAATTTCAGTGTCGGTCACGCCTTGTTCGCGCACTCGCTCGGAGATCGCGCTCAATGCAGTGAGCGCCAACACAATCGCAACGGGCGTTCGGACCCAGGTTTGCATCGGATTAACTCAATTACAGAGCCCAGCGCTTGATGACGATGGGATGGTCCGGCTCGCGCGCGACGAGCGGTGACGCACAGCCGCCTGCACCGCCAAGAAGCATGATGAACTCACGCCGCCGCATGTGCCCCCGAAAGACCGCGCTTGTTCAATGCCTAAAGCCTAGCACTTTGCGACCGGGCAACGAATGAAAAATGGCGACAAACGGTGTCAAAAGCTGGTCAGGCTCAATGCCCGGTTCGAGTCAAATGCGTCATCTTGACCGCTCGCCGGCGACTTCCGGTGATGCCCCGATTAGCCGACATCCTTAGGGTCAGAAGTGCCAAGCGCGGAAGCGCCCCTTCACTCGAAGTCCTAATTTGAATTTCAGTCATTCGGTAAGCCCGCACTCGTTCGCCGTTGACCCACCACGTCTTTCCGCGAGGAGTCACGACGCCATAGCCGTCGTCGTCTTCGTTGGCGATCTCGACTTTCGCACCTTCTGGCGGCCGGATTGGGCGGTTCTTGTTGACCTGGCCGCCTTTCGGCGCCAGTGACTGCAACGTATACAGGCGGAGTGACGCGCTGGAGAAGCGGTGCAAGTTGACGAATGCGCGGCCCGCACCGTGAGAGCCCAAGACTTCGGCAAGCATTGTGCAGCTGCGTAATTTTTTGACAAAACCGTCAACTAGATCAGCGAATGCAAAGCCTTGACCGCGGCCTCGCGGCTCTCGACAGGAATAAATAAATTTACCGAATGCGGTGACAAAACATATTTGTCGGCGACAATCCCGTGATGTTGCAGAATCTGAATCGCCTTGAATGGCAAGTCTGAAGAAACGCCGCCGAAGCAAGTGAGACTCACCGAACTTAAAGTCTCACGCTGTTTGCGCAAGTCTTTAGTCCTTTCCAGCGTGCGCAGCAAGGTGTCGAGCGACTCCGAATCGCTCGTCATCATAATGCGCGTTTTTCCGGCGGTGAAAGCCGAGGCGAGGAGTTGCGGCCAAGATAAACCGTTTTGCTTGAGATGCCGCGCGAATTTCTCAAAACCTTGATTGAGATCCGCCGAATCGATCTCCACATGTTCAATGCGAGCCATCGAGTTGACGGCCAAAACCTTTCCGCTTTCCATTCCGACAACCTCTTTCATCACTTGCGTGCTGCGTTCAGCGCCGCCCCATCTTTTTAGAACCAAAGGCACATTTTGGCTTTGTGCCAGTTCCACGCTGCGAAAATGCAAAACCTTGGCGCCCCAAAAACACATTTCGGATAACGACGCAAAATCCAGCCGACGCAAGGGTTTTGAATTCGCCACGATGAGCGGATCGGCCGAGCAAACTCCGTCGACCTCTTTGATAATTTCACAGCACTCGGCTTTTAACACCGCGGCCATGGCGACCGCCGTGGTGTCGCTGCCACCCCGGCCCAGCGTGGTGATTTCTTTGGTCACCGGATTCACGCCCTGGAAGCCCGCCAAAACCACGATGCGCCCGCGATCGAGTTCTTCGCGCACGCGAACGGGCCGCACACTTAAGATTCGTGCGGAGGAATGGGATTCGTCGGTCATTACTCCGGCTTGACTGCCGGTAAAACTAATCGCCGGCACGCCGAGATCAGACAGCGCCATGCTCATCAAAGACATGCTGATGCGCTCACCGGTGGTCAACAGCATATCGAGTTCACGGCGATTGGGATGCGGGCTCACTTGATAGGCCATCTTAACAAGTTCGTCGGTGGTCTTACCCATCGCTGAAACGATCGCCACGACACGATGACCACGGCTATGCAAATCGGCGAGACTGCTCGCAACCGCGCGGATTTTCGCCGGTGTTTCAAGACAGGCGCCGCCGTATTTTTGCACGATGATGGGATTGTTGCGCATTCTACCTACAGAAATACCTTGAGAGAGGCGCCGCGACATGTCGGCGATAATCGCCCCAAAAGGCGCAGGCGTGAAGCTTTTTTAATACCCCCGCCATCGCGAATGGTATTCCCCGAGAACAAAGTACGGCGGCCGGATAGGACGGCCCACACATTTAGTCTACCATAGGGCGCAGCCCGTATTGGAAAACGCTCGCACTTGCGTAGCGCAGCGCGCCCGCAAGGAAGCGCAGCGAGCGAACCACCTGTCGTTGGGGTGGATTTACGTGACTGAGTTGCGGGATTAGAAAAGACTCATGAAAGCCACTCGATGGGCGATATTTTTATTGGTGTTGGCCGCCAGCAACATTACGACGGGCTACGTCATTAAGAAGAACGTCGATCACCAACGCGATATGCTCGAAGCCCTCGAAAAAATGAGCCGCACTAAAGGTACTTTCATTGTAATTATCGGCGATAGCCTGACGCAAAATGCGCGCTTGCCAGCATCAGTTTGCGGAATACCTTTAATCAATGCAGGGATCGGCGGGAGTCGTGCATCAACCTTCATTCCGTTTGCAGAAGAGATGACAGCTCGACGATTATCACCGGCTCTTATTGTCATTACGCTCGGCATAAACGATGCCGTGCTCGCATACCGAACCGACTTCAGGGCAACTTATGGATTGCTGATCGACAGCCTTCCTAAATCTCCAATCGCTCTCGCCACGCTCGCGCCCGTTGATACCAATTTTCCCGTCGCTAAGATGCTAAATCCATCCACCATAAAATCTATCGATGCGGCGATAATCGAAATTGCGGCATCAAGAGGGGCGCCCATCATTGACCTCGGCGCGATAGTCGGAATTGAGTCTCGGGATGGCATTCACCCGACCGAAAGTTCATACCATCATTGGATCACGGTCATCGTTGCCGGTATTGAAAGCGCACTGAAATGCGACGGCGCGTTAAGCCGCGAGCCGCACTAAAGGAATCTGAAGGGAAGATTGACGGATGGGCCGACCACGCGAACGGGTTCGGGCGAAAGATACCTTGCATTCAAAGTCCGGTCAATTTTGTACGAATCGCATATCGTACCAACTCAGCCGTCGATGAAATACCGAGCTTACGCATTGCCGATGCGCGATGAGTTTCGACCGTCTTCACGCTAAGATTCAGGACCGCGCCTACGGACTTGTTGGTGTGCCCTTCCGCGATCAGTTGAACAACGCTCTGTTCTCGCGAAGATAGCACGACATCCGACTTGTCCTTCCTATGCAACAGGTAGTTGCAGAGCAATTTCTCCAATAAAACGCTAGTGAAATAAGGTCGGTACCGTGATACATTCTAAACGTGCACGGTGGCATACCTAAAACAGGAGGCGACGATGCCGAATTCGAAAGCGCAATTTGCATTTGCCCTGCTTGTCCCGGCGCTCATGCGCAAATTGATTCTCGCAGCGACTTCAATCGCATTGACGGCGGGCATGATCGCCCTAGCTACACCAGCAGAGGCCCGCGGAATGCAGTGGTGCTCCAGAGTGCAAGGACACACCAGTTGTATGTACCATACCCATGAACAATGTCGCGCGTCCCTCAGCGGAAGAGGCGGCACTTGCGTCCGCAGGCATGGTTAGAGCGCTGTCTGTTGCGATCAGGGCTCGATACGACATGGCGAGCGACGCAATTCTTTTGTTCGCCGTGAAAATCGGGCCCACGATCTTGCATCGATCGAAATCTCCAAAG
The DNA here is from genome assembly GCF_900129425.1 of Bradyrhizobium erythrophlei. Taxonomy (NCBI): domain Bacteria; kingdom Pseudomonadati; phylum Pseudomonadota; class Alphaproteobacteria; order Hyphomicrobiales; family Nitrobacteraceae; genus Bradyrhizobium; species Bradyrhizobium erythrophlei. The sequence goes on from NZ_LT670817.1 coordinate 7,053,414, forward strand.
ATCGAAACAAGAGAACGGCTTTCTTCAGATGTCTTAGGCTGCGGTATTTCAATCCAAAGCCGGAGCAACCTTTCGGATCCGCGGCAAGGGTGATTCTCCATCTTCAACCAGATGATCACCTGACATTGCGGTGCATTCTAAACGCGCATTGTGCCGAAACTTAAAAGACGAGGCGACGGTGCAGAATCCGAAGGTGCGAGTTGCATTTGCCCTGCTTGAATTGAATCCGCAATAATTACGGACCGGGGTCGAAACGATGCGCTTTTGGCCCCCAAGGCTCCCAAAAATTCCCGGCAGCGGCCGGCATTGGCGCCAAAACCCTGCCGCGGGGAACGGAATTTTTGGATGGGGAGACGGGAGCCTGAATTGGCCTGAGATACCGCAAGGGTCACCGGTCGAACGATACCGGCGAAAATCCCCACAGAAACGGCGCATCGGCGCCGGGATTTGCGGTTTCGTAGGACTGGATGGTGGGCGCGACAGGGATCGAACCTGTGACCCCCTCGATGTCAACGAGGTGCTCTCCCGCTGAGCTACGCGCCCTAAACTAGGGGTATCGGGTTCGGTCCGTATATCGGCTCCAAAGCGGGCAGGCAAGGATGCTTGGGCCGGGAGCCTCGGAGGACCAGGGCGGTCGAATCAGGCCGCCAGCATCTTGTTCACTTCGCTGACCAATTCGCGCAGATGCACCGGCTTCGACAGCACCTTGGCGTTCTTCGGCGCTTCGGAATCCGAGTTCAGGGCCACCGCGGCAAAGCCAGTGATGAACATGATCTTGATGTCGGGGTCGAGTTCCGAGGCGCGGCGCGCCAGTTCGATGCCGTCCATCTCGGGCATCACGATGTCCGTGAGCAGCATTTCGAACGGCTCCTCGCGCAACCGCTGGTAGGCGGAGAGGCCGTTGTCATGGGACGAGACCTGAAAACCGGCGTTTTCCAGCGCCTTGACCAGGAAGCGGCGCATATCGTTGTCGTCTTCGGCGAGGAGGATTTTGTGCATGGGGTTGGTCGTCGAATCCGAATGAGAGGATCAGTCCGCACACTAAGCCCGACAGAGGGTAAATTTCGGGTGAAAGGGCGCGGAGCGCGGTCGGCGGCCCGCAGGTTATCTCTGTACCGGAAAGTGCGTCAAATCAATGAAGCCGGGCGTTTTTGCGTGCTTAAGAAGCGTTCCAGGCGCTTTAAGAGTTTTTTCACTTGGCAGAAGGGCTGTGATTATCGACAATGCGCTCTCATATAATTCCGTCTTTTTGGCAGAATTGATGTGTCCAGCACAGCGCAGGGACGGTGCCCGACCATGACCCTGTTTGATGGCGAACTGTCGCCCCCGTTCGAGATTGTGGAGCCGGCCGTGTGGCAGGCGCCGATCATCTTCAATTCTCCGCATTCCGGCTCGGTCTATCCGCACGAATTTCTCAATGCGTCGCGGATCGATTTGACCTCGCTGCGCCGCTCCGAGGATTCGTTCATGGACGAATTGATCGCGGACTTGAGCGATCGCGGATTTCCGACTGTCAGGGTCAACTTCCCCCGCTCCTATGTCGACGTCAACCGGGAGCCCTACGAACTCGATCCGCGGATGTTCTCGGGGAGACTGCCGAGTTTCGCCAATACCCGATCGATGCGGGTGGCCGGCGGCCTCGGCACCATCCCGCGCGTGGTCGGCGACGGCCAGGAGATCTATCGCGAGCGCCTTTCCGTCGACAACGCCCTGGCCAGGATCGAGGCGCTCTACAAGCCCTATCACCGCGCGCTGCGGCGGCTGATCAACAAGGCGCACCAGGCGTTCGGAACCGTGGTCGTGGTGGATTGCCATTCGATGCCCTCGATCGGCGTGTCGCGGGACGAACCGCGGCGCCCCGATGTGGTGATCGGCGACCGCTACGGCACCAGCTGCGCCGCCCTGCTGCCCGACATGGTCGAGGAAACCATGATCCGGCTTGGTTATTCGGTCGGCCGCAACAAGCCATATGCCGGCGGTTTCATCACCGAGCATTACGGCAATCCGGCATCCGGACTGCATACGATCCAGCTTGAACTCAACCGCGCGATCTACATGGATGAGCGCCGGCGCGAACGCGGACCGAGGTTTGCGCAGGTGGCGGCCGATTTCGCAAGCCTGGCCGACGCGCTGGCCGCCGTTCCGTTCGGCGACCTCGGACCATTCCAGGCCGCGGCGGAATAGAATCGGTGGCTGGCGCGCGCGTTGAGCGCCTCGGCGGGACTGCACTCGAAAAGCGCATCCCCGAATCATCGCGCCAGAAAAAAGGGCCGCTTGAGTAAACAAGCGGCCCAAGTCTAGGGAGGAAACGCCCAAGGAGGGCAGCGATAGCGCGAGGCGCTACCGCACCGCAACAATATGCGACCGCGCTGCACAAAGTGCAAGGGCTTTTGAGCCGTTTCCCATGCAAAATTCACGGGGCTTGGTTGCGGCGGCGGGAGCTTCAAGCTCGATCGTTTTTCTCAAAAATTCAGCTACTTGAAGGAATCGTCAGGATTTGGCCCGATAATTCCGCTGAGCAGGCGGCCCTTCGCTCTCGATTTCGTGATCGGCGCTGTCATTGGAAAATTCATCTCTGCGCAGGCTGATTCGAAAGTCTAAGACGATCATCTCGATGCTGGATAAAGCCTGCGCGGACCGTGCGCTGCATGCGGGATTGAGCTAGGCAGGAGCAGACACATTCCCTGCCCGCTCCCTTTAAGGAATCGCCGTGACGGTTATCGATTTTACAGCCTTCATCGGCCACCTCGCGACTTCCTCGGGGGAAACCATCCTGCCGTTCTTCCGAACCTCGCTTTCCATCGACAACAAGAGCAACAGCCACGATTTCGATCCGGTGACCGAGGCCGACCGCGCCGCGGAAGCGGTGATGCGGCGGCTGATCAAGTCCAATTTCCCCCAGCACGGCATTGTCGGCGAGGAGTTCGGCAGCGAGCGCGAAGACGCGGAGTATGTCTGGGTGCTGGATCCGATCGACGGCACCAAGTCCTTCATCGCGGGCTTTCCGATCTGGGGCACGCTGATCGCGCTGTTGCACAAGGGCACGCCGGTGTTCGGGATGATGCACCAGCCTTTCATCGGCGAACGGTTCAGCGGCGACAGCGGCTCGGCGCATTACCATGGGCCGTCGGGGATGCGGAAACTGGCGGTGCGGCGCTGCGCCTCGCTGAAAGAGGCGACCTCGTACACCACCAGTCCCTTGTTGATGAATGCCGCCGACCGCTCCGCCTTCGGCCGCATCGAGCAAGCGGTGCGGCTGACCCGCTACGGCGGCGATTGCTATTCCTACTGCATGCTCGCGGCCGGCCACCTCGATCTCGTGGTTGAGACTGAATTGAAGCCCTACGATATCGCGGCGCTGATTCCGATCATCACCGGCGCCGGCGGCATCGTCACCACCTGGGAGGGCAAGCCCGCGCAGGGCGGCGGCCGCATCATCGCGGCGGGCGATCCGCGCGTGCATGAGGCCGCGATCAAGCTGCTTAACAGCTAATCGGCTTTTTCGTCGTGGCGGGCGTCGTCCCGGCCATCCACGTCTTTCTTGCTGCTATGCTGTCAAGACGTGGATGCCCGGGACAGGCCCGGGCATGACGAATTTTCGAGGCCTTCATGAAAGTTCTGGGTGCCTTCCTGACCGGGCTGTCAGTGCTGCTGCTCCCGGCGTCGGCCGTGGCCGGGGATTTTCCCGACAAGCCGATCCGGCTGATCGTGCCGTTTCCGGCCGGAGGTCCCAACGACATCATCGCACGCGTGATCGGGCAGCGCATGTCAGAGCTGATCAAACAGCCGGTGGTGATCGAAAACCGCGGCGGACAGGCGGGCGTATTGGGCACCGACGCGGTGGCGAAAGCCAAACCGGATGGCTACACCATTGCGATCTCAAGCGCGGGCGCGCTCACGATCAGCCCCAACATGGAAAGGATCGCCTACGACACCCTGAAGGACTTGCAGCCGATCACGCTGGTGGCCGAGGTGCCGGAGATGCTGGTGGTCGCCACCAGCGTTCCGGCCCACGACATGAACGAATTGATCGCGCTGGCCAAAGCGCAGCCCGGAAAACTCAATTTTGCATCAACCGGCCCCGGCAGCATGCCGCATCTGGCGGGCGAACTATTAAAGCTCACGGCCAGGATCGACATCGTGCACGTGCCCTATCGAGGTGCTGCGCCCGCCGTCAACGATCTGCTCGCCCAACAGGTGCAGATGGTATTCCTCGATCTGCCGGTGCTGCTGCCGCAGATCAGGGCCGGCGCGTTGCGCGCGATCGCGATCGGCGCACCACAGCGCGCTCCGACCGCGATGGAGGTGCCGACCACCGCCGAGGTCGGCATGCCCGAGCTATTGGCCGAGAACTGGTACGGCATGGTGGCTCCGGCGGGAACGCCGCCGGCCATCGTTGCCAACCTGAACCGGATCGCGACCGAGGCGATGCGCGATCCCGCCGTGAAGGAGAAACTCGCCAGCCAGGGCGCCGAACTGGTCGGCGACACGCCGGAGCATTTCCGCAGCTTTATCGAGGCTGAAATTGCGAAATGGGCGAAGGTCATAAAAGACGCCGGGATACCGACGGAGAAGTGAGCGTCACCGCTTCTCATTCCGTCATGGCCGGGCTCGTCCCGGCCATCCACGTCTTTTCTCGCGGATGTAGCGTCAAGGCGTGGATGCCCGGCACAAGGCCGGGCAAGCCGCGCTTCATTATAAAGGTCTAGCACTGCGCGGCCTCGCGCAAATGTTCCACCAATTGCTTCGCCGGCCGCGGCAAGGATTTGAAACTGCGGGCGCAGATCGCGAGCTTGCGGTTCGCCCAGGAATCACGAATCCGGATCATCATGATCGGCATCGACCCTGCGCAACGCCTCGCGGCGGCTTCGGGCACCACCGCGATGCCGACATCGGCCGCCACCATCTGGCAGATCGCGTCGAAATCCCGCAAGCGTGCCCGGAATCTGAGGCGCGCGCCGAGCCGTGCCGCATGTCTGGCGATGTGGAGCGCAAGTGCTGTCGAATTCGTCAACCCGACGAAGTCGCAGGCACTCACCTCCCGAAAATCTATCTGGCGGCGGCCGGCAAGAGCGCCGCGCCGCGCGGCGACAAGCACCAGCCGGTCCTCGCAGAACAGAAACCGTTCCAGATTGTCCTGCAAGGCATGCTCGGCGGCAAAGCCAAGATCGGCAACCCCGGTCGCGATCGCGGTGGCGATGTCGGTGCTTTCGCGTTCCTCGACGTCGACATTGATATCGGGATGTTCGCGCAAGAACGCCGCAAGCGCCTTCGGCAGATACTCGGACAGTCCCGAGGTGTTGGCGAGCAAATGCACGCTGGCTTTGGCGCCGGTGGCATAAGCGGCGAGATCGCCGCGCATCATCTCGACATTGTGAAGGATGATGCGGGCGTGGTCGAGCAGGCTTTCCCCAGCCGCGGTCGGCTCGACGCCGCGGCGGCCGCGCTTCAACAGCGCGACCCCGAGCGCTGCTTCGAGGCCCTTGATCCGCGCGCTCGCGGACGCCAGCGCCAGATGGGCGCGAAGCGCGCCGGCCGTGATGCTGCGCGCCTCGGTTACCGCGATAAACAGCTGGAGGTCGACCAGGTCGAAACGCATGGCGATTTCCGTCAGCATCTGCCTTCGTCATAGCCGAAGGCTTGCTCCGTAAGCTGCAGATTGTGCCGATTGCCTCTATCGGTCAATGTGATCGGATGTCATCCGAATCTCTCCTGATCCTCATCGCCGCGGCGTTCCTGCTTGCGGGTTTCATCAAGGGCGTGATCGGGCTTGGCCTGCCGACGGTGGCGATGGGCCTGCTTGCCGTCACCATGCCGCCGTCGCATGCGCTCGCCATCGTCATCGTGCCCGCCATCGTCACCAACATCTGGCAGACTTTTGTGGGACCTTACCTGCGCGACATCATTCGGCGGCTGTGGCCGCTGATGGCAGGCACGGTGGTCGGGATCTGGCTGAACGCGGGCATGCTGACCGGCCCCTATGCGAGCTACGGCACCATCGTTCTCGGGGTGTTGCTGGTGATCTATGCGATTATCGGGCTGAGCAAATTCAGCTTCAAGGTCGGACGCCGTGACGAACAATGGATCGGCGCGATCATCGGCCTGCTCACCGGCGTGGTTTCCGCCGCCACCGGCGTGCAGGTGATCCCGTCGATGCCGTTCATGCAGGCGATCGGCATGGAGAAGAACGAACTGGTGCAGGCGCTCGGGGTGTTCTTCACCGTCGCGACGCTGGCGCTTGCCTTCAATCTCACCAGTGCCGGCTTGCTGAGCGCATCGACCGCGCTGCCGGGTGCGGTGGCGATGGCAGCCGCCTTCACCGGGATGTTCATCGGGCAGGCGGTGCGCTCGCGGCTCGAGCCTGAAGCCTTTCGGCGCTGGTTCCTGATCGCGATGATGTTGCTCGGGATCTATCTCGCGGGCAGCGCGGTTTACGAGGTTTTGGCGTCGTGATTCGTGCAGCCATTGCAGTTGTCGTCGCCCGCGAATGCAGGCGATCCAGCAAACGCAGCGTCAGTGATTGATTCGAAAAGCCGCGGCGTATTGGAGGCCGCGCTTTCGCGGGGCGTGACAACATTTGGTGTGGGCGCCGCACGCACTCTCGGTCGCGGTTGGCAGGCGCGGCCCGGCAGTCCCGGCTTACCGTCAGCACGGATCTCAATCGAACTTGTAGCCGATGCCGGGGCGCACGATAATTGGCAGCGGCCAAGGCCGACGCCTGATCACTTGAACAACGGCGTGCCTGGCACGAACGCATCGAACGCCGCCCAGAATTGGGCGCGGTAGCGGTCCTGCTCCTGCAGGATTTCGTGCTTCGCGCCGGCGATCACCAGATGCGAGCCGGCACGCAGGTGATAGGCGAACTCCTCGATCGCCGGCGTCGACACAATCGTGTCGTTGCTGGCGGCCAGCATCAGGATCGGCTGACGAATTTCCAGAGGATAGGTCGAGGCGCGGAAGCCGTGCATGGCGCGAAACGCCGTATCGGCCCACGCGACCGTCGGCGATCCGATGCCGAGCGTCGGATCTTCCTCGAGGATCGCGGCGTTACGGGCATAGCGCACGGGATCGCTGGTCAGCTGATTGTTGACGAACGACTCCGTGCCGGTCAGCGCGTCGCTGCCGCCGGGAACGTAGCGACCGCCCTGGCCGGCAAGCCGCAAAACGCGCAGCAGCGCGCGGGCCGGAAACGAGGTGCGGTGTCCGGGGAGGTCGATCATCGGCGCCGACAGCACCATACGGTCGAACCAGCGCTTGCCGGCATGCGCGACCCGCAGCATCACCGCGCCGCCCATCGAATGCGCCAGCGCGAAATGCGGCGGCGGGCAATCCGGCAGCACCACTTGCTGCACGAAGGTTTCGACGTCCGCTTCGAAATCAGAGAAATCGCGGACATAGCCCTTGCGCGGATCGCGCAGGCGCCGCGACGAATGGCCCTGCCCGCGCCAGTCGATCATCGCTACAGCGAAACCGCGGTCGCGCAGGTCGCGCACCGTCTCGAAATATTTTTCGATCTGCTCGCCGCGCCCGGAGAAGACGCAGACCGTGCCCTTCCGGCCTGCCGGCGGCGCCCAGCGCGCAAAACGCAACTCGGCGCCGTCGGGGGTCTTGATGGTGCCGCTGACGACGTCCTCCGGGACCGGATTGGCGGGAATCGAGACCAGCGTCATTGGGGGGACCGGCTAGGTGAGAAGTGCTGAAAATCAAGGCGGGAGCGTCAAAAAAGCGGCTCGGTCGCAGCCTCTTGAACGCGGTTTGACCCCTCCCATATCACCTTCGTGCAGGCCGCTACCAGTGTTTCGGGAAGCCGAAGCAAGGCTGCACGTTAGACGAAAGCCCGGCCCGATGGCGGGCGGGTATATTCAACAGTCGCTCAATGGAGGACTACTCTATGCGTACCTACGATCTCACCCCGTTTTATCGTTCCACCGTCGGCTTCGACCGGTTCTTTTCCCTGCTCGACCAGGCCACCGCCGACGGCAGCCCCGGCTATCCGCCCTACAATATCGAGCGCACCGGCGAGAACACCTACCGCATCAGCGTCGCGGTTTCCGGCTTCTCGCAGGGCGAGCTTTCGATCGTCGCGAAGGAAAACACGCTGACGATCAAGGGCGAAAAATCCGCCAATGAAAACGGCAGGGACACGTCCGAGGTGCTGTACCGCGGCATCGCCGCGCGCGCCTTTGAGCGGGCCTTCCAGCTTGCCGATTTCGTGGTGGTGAAAAACGCCTCGCTTGAGAACGGCCTGCTCCACGTCGATCTCGTCCGCGAGATTCCCGAGGCCAAGAAGCCCCGCAACATTCCGATTTCGACGGCCGCTCAGGCACCGCAGGTGCTCGACGGCTCGGCCGAGAAAGCCGCGGCATAACGCGGTTCTTCACGCCAGGTTCTGAATGCGAAAGCGCCCCGGGAGACCGGGGCGTTTTTGTTTTCGTCGTCATTCCGGGATGGTCCGAAGGACCAGACCGGAATCTCGAAATTCCGGGTTCGCGCTTTGCGCGCCCCGGAATGACTGGGCAAATTAAGCTTCTCGATCGCGGCGCCAGTCCAGCTTGTTCACCTTCTACCGCACGCGACATCTCTGGAATTCACTGAGCTGTGATCCCATGACGCTGTGACTGCACTGGCGAAGGCACGGTGAGAGCGCGACGTTTCAGCTGGATGATTAAGCCAGGGAGTCGCAGATGCAGATAGCTCGGGTCGTCATCGCAATAGCCGTCGCCGCGCTGACCGCGGCGCTCGTCGAGTCCGCGCGCGCTCAGCAGGCCACGCCCGTCGAGGCGCGCAACGTCGTGCTGGTGCACGGGGCATGGGCGGACGGCTCCAGCTGGGCCGAAGTGATCCCGCTGCTTCAGGCCGCCGGCCTGAAGGTCACCGCCGTGCAAAATCCGCTGACCTCGCTCGCCGATTCCGATGCTGCGGCCCGGCGCGAATTGGCGCTCCAGGATGGTCCGACCGTGCTGGTCGCCCATTCCTCGGGCGGCACCGTCATCAGCGACGTCGGCACCGACCCGAAGGTCACCGCGCTTGTCTATGTCGCGGCGCGGGCCCCCGACGCCGGCGAGGATTTCGTCGCGCTTTCCGGGAAATATCCGGCGGGACCGGTGCGCGCGGGCGTTCAGGAGCACGATGGTTTCACCAAAATTTCGGAAGAAGCTTTTCTCAGGTCCTTCGCCAACGGCGTCGTCCACAAGAAAGCAGAGGTCCTTTACGCCGTGGAGGAACCCGCGGCCGCCGCGCTGTTCGGCGAGCGAACCACTGCGGCCGCCTGGCACTCCAAGCCGTCATGGTACGCAGTGTCGAAGCTCGACCAGACCATCAATCCCGACCTCGAGCGATTCCTGGCCAAGCGCATGAACGCGACCACGGTGGAATTGGAGGCGGGTCACCTGTCGCTGGTGTCCCACCCCAAAGAGGTCGCCGATCTGATCCTGGCTGCCGCCGGGCGGAAGAAGTAGCATTCAACCGCGACACTGCAGACGGGTCCCCGCTTTTCGCGAGGACGACCGGTGTAGAGATGACGTTTCTACTCCAATCCCTGTACCTTCGGCATTTCTTGGGTTGGCTGGATTTGTGGCGCGGGCTTTGCCTCGACGACAGCGGGCGAAGTGGCTTGCGCCGGAGCCAGCCCGGCCTCAGCGGGTTTTGGCTGCACCGCGGCCGATTGCTGCGCCGGCGCGGAAGTGGGACCGGCGGCCAGCGGCTTGACTTCGCCGGCGCGCGGCACTTCACCGGCACGCAACGGCGCCGCTCTCGGTACCGGTACCGAAGGCGTGCGGCTCGCGACCCTTGCCCCCGGTATCGGGAGCGGTGGTCGCGGCGGTCCCCTGACGGCGCTGATCGGAGGCGGCCCGACCGGACTATAGGTCGCCGTCATGTCCTCGCTGAAATTATCGCCCATCCGGTACGCCGGCATGAAGCGGATGATCCGCCCTGTGCGGGCATCGATCACCAGCCGCCCGTCGTCGCCGCCGGGGTCGATCACGGCAATGATATAGACGAGGCCGCGCTGGTGCGGAATCCCAAGCGGCGAAAACCCGCTCTGGCGGACGATGGCGTAGATTTCCGGCGGCGGCAGCAGCGCCGGTCCGTAGGGGTAGTAGCGTGGGGCGGGGGCTTCCTGCGGCACCGCGGCATAGGGGCCATCGAAGTCGGATACGGCTGCATATGGCGACCTGCCGATGCCGTAGGGCGCCAGCGTCTGCGCATGTGCGGCCGTAGCAGCGAGAACCAGCCCCGCCGACATCACCCATCCTGTATACAGTTTCATCGCCCGTCCCTCCTGTCACGCCCGACGCCCGGAGCATTTTTCGCTCCCTATCCCACAGGCAAGTTCAGCGCTGAATCCGGCGGTCCTTGGGCCGGATCGCGGCGCGTTTGCCTCAAAAGGCGAGGTGACCGGCGACTTTCACGTGCTTGTGTGATAGAAAAAAATTTGCCATGGTCGGAGTTAGGACAGCATCGCTGTCTCAATTGCGGAGCAACCCCGGCACAGGGATTGCAGCGCAAATGTGGCCATAGCGGCGCCAAGAAGATTGAGGCAAGGCCGTCCTTCGGGGACGCTGGACGCCCAGGCCTGAATACTGAAATTGCGGCTCGCGGAGGACAGCGGTGGCCCGGGGGGTGCCGCGAACGCCCAAGGTGCGCCGACGAAGACGGTGACCCTTGCCGGATTGAGAGGATTTAAGATGAGCGGGTCGGAGTTCGAGCGCGAAAATAGTGTGACAGATGCGCTGTCGGCGGTCCCGGACTCGAATCCGGTCGAACCCGCGCGCGAGTTCAGCTGGCGCCCGCCGGCCGAAGGTCTCTACGATCCCAGCCTGGAAAAAGATTCCTGCGGCGTCGGCTTCATCGCCAATATCAAGGGCAAGAAGTCGCATCAGATCGTTTCCGATGCGATCAGCATTCTCTGCAATCTCGAGCACCGCGGCGCGGTCGGCGCCGATCCGCGCGCCGGCGACGGCGCCGGCATCCTGGTGCAGATCCCGCACGCCTTCTTCGCCCGCAAGGCCAAAGAGCTCGGCTTCACGCTGCCGAAGCCCGGCGCCTACGCGGTCGGCTCGCTGTTCATGCCGAGGGAAAAGGCCTGGCGCAAAGTCATCCAGAGCATCATCACCGACCAGATCAAGGCCGAGCAACTGACGGTGCTCGGCTGGCGCGACGTGCCGACCGACAATTCCTCGCTCGGCGAAACCGTCAAGCCGACCGAGCCTTCCCACATGCAGGTGTTCATCGGCCGCGGCGCGCACATCAAGGACGCCGACGAATTCGAACGCCGGCTCTACATCCTGCGCAAGTCGATCTCGCAGGCGATCTATCTGCGCCGCGACCGCGGCCTCGCCGGCTATTATCCGGCGTCGCTGTCGTGCCGCACCATCGTCTACAAGGGCATGTTCCTGGCCGACCAGCTCGGCAAATACTATGCCGACCTGCATGAGCCCGATTTCGAGAGCGCGCTGGCGCTGGTGCATCAGAGGTTCTCCACCAACACCTTCCCCACCTGGTCGCTGGCGCATCCGTATCGGATGATCGCGCATAACGGCGAGATCAACACGCTGCGCGGCAACGTCAACTGGATGGCAGCGCGGCAGGCTTCGGTGCACTCGGAACTGTACGGCAAGGACATCAGCCGGCTGTGGCCGATTTCCTACGAAGGCCAGTCCGACACCGCCTGCTTCGACAACGGCCTCGAATTCCTGGTGCAGGGCGGCTACTCGCTGCCGCACGCCGTCATGATGATGATTCCGGAAGCCTGGGCCGGCAATCCCCTGATGGATGAACAGCGCCGCTCGTTCTACGAATATCATGCCGCGATCATGGAGCCGTGGGACGGCCCGGCCGCGATCGCCTTCACCGACGGCCGCCAGATCGGCGCCACGCTCGACCGCAACGGCCTTCGCCCGGCGCGCTATCTCGTGACCAGCGACGACCGCATCGTCATGGCCTCCGAAATGGGCGTGCTGAAAATCCCCGAGGACCAGATCGTCACCAAGTGGCGGCTGCAGCCCGGCAAGATGCTGCTGGTCGACCTCGAACAGGGCCGCCTCATTCCCGACGACGAGATCAAGGCACAGCTGGCGCGGATGCATCCGTACCGCGAATGGCTCGACCGCACCCAGATCGTGCTGGAAGAACTGCCGGACGCGCCCAGCAAGGGCATGCGCTCCAACCTGCCGCTGCTCGATCGCCAGCAGGCGTTCGGCTACACCCAGGAGGACATCAACATCCTGATGACGCCGATGGCCTCCACCGGCGAGGAGGCCAACGGCTCGATGGGCAACGACACGCCGATCTCGGCGCTGTCGGACAAACCGAAGCCGCTGTTCACCTACTTCAAACAGAACTTCGCGCAGGTGACCAATCCGCCGATCGATCCGATCCGCGAAGAACTGGTCATGAGCCTGGTCTCGATCATCGGGCCGCGGCCGAACCTGTTCGACCTGCAGGGTGCGGCCGGCAACAAGCGTCTCGAAGTGCGCCAGCCGATCCTGACCGACGCCGACCTGGAAAAGATCCGCTCGATCTCGGAGATCGCCGACACCCATTTCAAGTCGCGCACGCTCGACACCACCTTCCATGCCGGCTTGGGCGCGGCCGGGCTCGAGCAGGTGCTCGACGAACTCTGCGCGCGCGCGGAAGCAGCCGTCCGCGAAGGCATCAACATCGTCATCCTGTCCGACCGCATGGCGGGCTCGGACCGGATTCCGATTCCCTCGCTACTGGCCTGCGCCGCCGTTCATCATCATCTGATCCGCACCGGCTTGCGCACCTCGGTCGGGCTCGTGGTCGAGTCGGGCGAGCCGCGCGAGGTGCATCACTTCGCCTGCCTCGCCGGCTACGGCGCCGAAGCGATCAATCCTTATCTGGCGTTCGAGACCATCATCGCGATGAAGGACCGGCTGCCGACGGCACTGGAAGACTACGAAATCGTCAAGCGCTACATCAAGTCGATCGGCAAGGGCCTGTTGAAGGTGATGTCGAAGATGGGCATCTCGACCTATCAGTCCTATTGCGGCGCGCAGATCTTCGACGCGGTCGGGCTGAAGGCCGATTTCGTCTCGAAATTTTTCGTCGGCACCCACACCCGCATCGAAGGCGTCGGGCTCGCCGAAATCGCCGAGGAAACCACGCGCCGTCACGCTGACGCGTTCGGCGATGCGCCGGTGTACAAGTCGGCGCTCGACGTCGGCGGCGAATATGCCTACCGCACCCGCGGCGAGGATCACGCCTGGACCGCCGAGTCGGTCTCGACGCTGCAGCATGCCGTGCGCGGCAACTCGCTGGAGCGCTACAAGGCGTTCGCTAAAATCCTCAACGAGCAATCCGAGCGGCTGTTGACGCTGCGCGGCCTGTTCAAGATCAAGACCGCCGACGACGAGAAGCGCAAGCCGATCCCGCTCGACCAGGTCGAGCCGGCCAAGGACATCGTCAAGCGTTTCGCAACGGGCGCGATGAGCTTCGGCTCGATCTCGCGCGAGGCCCACACGACGCTCGCCATCGCGATGAACCGGATCGGCGGCAAGTCCAACACCGGCGAAGGTGGCGAGGAGAGCGATCGCTTCAAGCCGATGCCGAACGGCGACTCGATGCGCTCGGCGATCAAGCAGGTCGCCTCGGGCCGGTTCGGCGTCACCACGGAATATCTCGTCAACGCCGACATGATGCAGATCAAGATGGCGCAAGGCGCCAAGCCCGGCGAAGGCGGCCAGTTGCCCGGCCACAAGGTCGACGCCGTGATCGCGCGCGTCCGGCATTCGACGCCCGGCGTCGGCCTGATCTCGCCGCCGCCGCATCACGACATCTATTCGATCGAGGATCTGGCGCAGCTGATCTACGACCTCAAGAACGTCAATCCGGACGGCCTGGTGTCGGTCAAGCTGGTGTCCGAAATCGGCGTCGGCACGGTGGCAGCCGGCGTCGCCAAGGCGCGCGCCGACCACGTCACCATCGCCGGCTTCGAGGGCGGCACCGGCGCCTCACCGCTGACCTCGATCAAGCACGCCGGCTCTCCCTGGGAGATCGGCCTGGCCGAAACCCACCAGACCCTAGTGCGCGAGCGGCTGCGCAGCCGCATCATCGTCCAGGTTGACGGCGGCTTCCGCACCGGGCGTGACGTGGTGATCGGCGCGCTGTTGGGGGCCGACGAATTCGGCTTCGCCACCGCACCCCTGATCGCCGCCGGGTGCATCATGATGCGCAAGTGCCATCTCAACACCTGTCCGGTCGGCGTTGCGACGCAAGACCCGGTGCTGCGCAAGCGCTTCACCGGCCAGCCCGAGCACGTTATCAACTATTTCTTCTTCGTCGCCGAGGAAGTCCGCGAGATCATGGCCGCCCTCGGCTACCGCACCTTCAACGAGATGGTCGGCCAGACCCAGATGCTCGACCAGTCCACTTTGGTGGCGCACTGGAAGGCGAAGGGGCTGGATTTCTCGAAGCTGTTCGTGCGCCAGAAGGAGCTGCCGGGCCAGAAGATCTATCACGCGCAGGATCAGAACCACCATCTGGAGTCCGTACTCGACCGTACCCTGATCGAGAAAGCGCAAGCGGCGATCGACCGCGGCGCGCCGGTCAAGGTCGAAATGGAGATCAACAACACCGACCGCAGCGCCGGCGCGATGCTCTCGGGCACGGTGGCGAAGATCTACGGCCATGCCGGCCTGCCGCACGACACCATCCAGGTCGGCTTCAAGGGCACCGCGGGCCAGGCCTTCGGCGCGTGGCTGGCACGCGGCATCACCTTCGATCTCGAAGGCGAAGGCAACGATTATGTCGGCAAGGGCCTGTCCGGCGGCCGCATCATCGTCAAGCCGCCGCGCAACTCCGGCATCGTGCCGGAGGAATCCATCATCGTCGGCAACACCGTGATGTACGGCGCGATCGAGGGCGAATGCTATTTCCGCGGCATCGCCGGCGAGCGTTTCGCGGTGCGCAACTCCGGCGCGATCGCGGTGGTCGAAGGCGCCGGCGATCATTGCTGCGAATACATGACCGGCGGCATCGTCGTGGTGCTGGGCAAGACCGGGCGCAACTTCGCGGCCGGCATGTCCGGCGGCGTCGCCTATGTGCTGGACGAGGCCGGCGACTTCGAGAAGCTCTGCAACATGGCGATGGTGCAGCTCGAGCCGGTGCTGTCGGAAGAGATGATCAACGAGAACGCCTATCATCAGTCGGGCGATCTCGAATCCCATGGCCGGGTCGACGTGTTCGCCAACCTGCTGGAATCCGACATCGAGCGGCTGCACATCCTGATCACCCGCCACGCCAAGCTGACCGGCTCGAAGCGCGCCGCCGACATTCTGGCGAACTGGAAAACCTATTTGCTGAAATTCCGCAAGGTGATGCCAGTGGAGTACCGCCGCGCGCTGACGGAATTGAAGGCGAACGCCGACGCCGAACCGAAGATCGCGATCGGGGCGTAGCGTTTAAGCGTCATTCCGGGGCGCGCGGAGCGCGAACCCGGAATCTCGCGAAATGACATCGAGATTCCGGGTCTGCGCCTGCGGCGCATCCCGGAATGACGGAGACCAAATTTCCTCATGGTGAGGAGGCGTGCTTGCGCCGTCTCGAACCATGAGGGCACAATAAACGTCCCATCCTTCGAGACGCGGCGAAGACGCCGCTCCTCAGGATGAGGAAATGACGAAGCAGAGACGCAGGGACATCAGCTTTAATGGGCAAGGTAACAGGTTTTCTGGAGATCGAGCGGCACGATCGCAAATACGCGCCGGTTCCGGAGCGGGTGAAGAGCTACCATGAGTTCGTCATTCCCTTGAGCGAGAAGGACACCCGCGACCAGGCCGCGCGCTGCATGAATTGCGGCATTCCCTATTGCCACGGCACCGGCTCGGTGGCGCCGGGCACGCCGGGCTGCCCGGTCAACAACCAGATTCCGGATTTCAACGATCTGGTCTATCAGGGCAACTGGGAAGAAGCCTCGCGCAACCTGCACTCGACCAACAATTTTCCGGAATTCACCGGCCGCATCTGTCCGGCGCCGTGCGAGGCCTCCTGCACGCTCAACATTGACGACAATCCGGTCACCATCAAGACCATCGAATGCGCGATCGTCGACCGCGCCTGGGACAATGGCTGGGTCAAGCCGGAAGTCCCGTCCACCCGGACCGGCAAGAAGGTCGCCGTGGTCGGTTCGGGGCCGGCGGGCATGGCGTGCGCGCAGCAGCTCGCGCGTGCCGGCCACGACGTGCATCTGTTCGAGAAATACGCCAAGGCCGGCGGCCTGCTGCGCTACGGCATTCCCGATTTCAAGATGGAGAAACACGTCATCGACCGCCGCGTGGCGCAGATGGAAGCCGAGGGCGTCACCTTTCACTACGGCATCCATGTCGGCGGCAGCGGACAAGGCACCATCGATCCGCGCGAACTGCTCAACCAATACGACGCGCTGGCGCTGACCGGCGGCGCCGAGGCGGCGCGCGATTTGCCGATCCCCGGCCGCGATCTCGCCGGCATTCACTTCGCGATGGATTTCCTGCCGCAACAGAATCGCCGCGTCTCCGAGGAGCCGCTCGGCAGCGCGCCCGACATTCTCGCCGGCGGCAAGCATGTGGTGGTGATCGGCGGCGGCGACACCGGATCCGACTGCATCGGCACCTCGTTCCGGCAAGGCGCGCTGTCGGTGACGCAGCTCGAGATCATGCCGGCGCCGCCCGAGCATGAGAACAAGGGCCTGACCTGGCCGAACTGGCCTCTGAAGATGCGGACCTCGTCGAGCCAGGCCGAAGGCGCCAAGCGCGAATTCGCGGTTCTGACGGAGAAATTTTCGGGCAGCGACGGCAAGGTGGCAAAACTGCATTGCGTGCAGGTCGACGACAAGTTCAAGCCGATCCCGGGTTCAGAATTCGAACTCGAGGCGCAAATGGTGCTGCTGGCGATGGGCTTCGTGCATCCGGTGCATGAGGGCCTGTTGAAGACGCTCGGCGTCGATCTCGACCCGCGCGGCAATGTCCGCGCCAACACCGCCGACTACCAGACCTCGCGGCCGAACGTATTCTCCGCCGGCGACATGCGCCGCGGCCAGTCGCTCGTCGTCTGGGCAATCCGCGAGGGGCGGCTGTGCGCCCGCGCGATTGATCAGTTTTTGATGGGGACGACGAATCTGCCGAGGTAGATTCCTGGAGGTCGGCGAGCATCGTGCGCCGCTTTTGCGCGGGGCATGACGACGGTAGATTTGGCCCGCGAGTATCCACCGGCCGGGCGGCGCGGGACATCGAGCAAATCGTCAGCGAGGCGCGAGCTGTGCAAGCGCGCGGCTCAGCTCGTGCAGCTGGTACGGCTTTCGCAGAATCGGAAAATCGCCCCGGGCGCTCTGGACCGCTTCGCTGTAACCGGTCGCCAGCAGGACCGGCAGGGCCGGATGTTTCTGTTTTATGGCCCGGGCCAGGCCGAGACCATCCATTTTTCCGGACATCACGATATCGCTGAAGACCAGATCGATCCCATCGCACTCAAGTTCCTTGAGCGCGGATTCCGCGTCTGGCGCCCAGCGCACGGAATATCCGAGCTGTTCGAGCAGGATGGCGCTGGCGGTTGCCACGTCGGGATTATCCTCCACCAGCAACACGGTGCCGTTGCCGACCGAACTCAGTTCACCTGCCTCCGGCGCAGTTTCCCGTTTGCCGCGCGGCAGATAGATGGTCAGCGTCGTGCCCTTTCCAAGCTCGCTCACCAGCGTAACGGTGCCGCCGGCCTGATGCGCGAAGCCGTGGACCTGCGACAGCCCTAGACCGGTCCCCTTGCCGACCGGCTTGGTGGTGAAGAACGGATCGAACACCTTGGCGACGACGTCGGGAGGGATGCCGACCCCGGCGTCCTCGACCTGAATGGCAACGAAATCACCCTTTCGGATCCCATCGTCGATCGTGGTGTTGCCGGCTCGAACGGTGACGACTCCGCCACCCGGCATCGCATCGCGCGCATTGATCAGAAGGTTGACCAATGCCGTATCGAACTCGGCGGGATCGACCGTAACCGGCCAGACATCGGCATCGACATCGACGTAAAGCTCAACCAGGCCGCCGAGCCCGGTATCGAGGACTTCCCGCACCGAATGAAGGCGTTCGGAAAGATCGATCGGCACGGGATTGACGCTCTGCCTGCGGGCGAATGTGAGCAACTGGCGTGTCAACGACGCGCCTCGTTGCGATGCTTTTTCGATCGCCTCGACAGCCCGCAGGCTCCTCGCATCATCGCCCGCCAGCCTTTTCAGCGTATGGATGTTGCCGGTGATGATCATCAGGAGATTGTTGAAGTCGTGCGCCACGCCGCCGGTAAGCTGGCCCAGTGCATCGAGCTTTTGAGACTCGGCCAGTTGCCGCTGGATTTTTTCCAGGTTCAGTTGGGCTTCGCGGCGTTCGGAAATATCGCGGGTAATCTTGGCGAAGCCGATAAGATTGCCGTCATCGCCGCGAATGGCATCGATGACAACACTCGCCCAGAAGAAGCTGCCGTCCTTGCGGACGCGCCAGCCTTCTTCCTCGTAGCGGCCATGATCGGTTGCGAATTGCAAGGCCCGCGCCGGGCGGCCCGCGGCCTGGTCGGCATCGGAATAAAATCGGGAAAAATGCTGCCCGATGATTTCCTCCGGCGAATATCCCTTGATGCGCTGTCCGCCGATGTTCCAGTTGGTGACGATTCCGTTCGGGTCCAGCATGTAAAGCGCGTAGTCCGTAACGCCGCCGACAAGCAGGCGGAACCGGCCTTCGCTTGCGTTGAGAGCCGCCTGGGCCCTGGCCTGTTCGGTAATGTCGCGCGTGATCTTGGCAAAGCCGATCAGTTCGCCGTCCTCATGGATGGCGTCGATGACGACGGAAGCGAAAAATTTCGTGCCATCCTTGCACACGCGCCAGCCTTCTGCTGCGAACCTTCCCTGCTCCCGGGCAGTCTCCAGGGCGTGCGCGGGTTTTCCTGCCTCCCGGTCCTCCGGCAAATAAAACATTCCGAAGTGCCGGCCGATGACCTCGCGGGCTTCATAGCCCTTGATGCGCCTGGCGCCGGCATTCCAACTGCTGATCACACCATCGGGATCGAGCATGTAGATGGCATAATCGATAACCCCATCTACCAACAGCCGAAAACTGCGCTCGCTCTCGATCAAGCGGCGTTCTGACGTAACTTTTCGGGCCATTCAAAATCCTGCGATAACCCGACACAACGCGCGAGCCGGTTTCCGGTTCCGGCTATTATGAACACCCAAAAGGCGCCGGCCCAGCGTATTCGCAGGTCCTGACCCCCGAATGGTCGATAACTGGCCCCTGGCCTGGCTTCGGCCGAACGGTCAATTCTGCAGCCTCACCCCCAGCATCATCACCGTCGACGCCGTGCTGTTGCCGACAAGGTTGGAGTCCAACCAGTCACGCCGCAGCGTGCCCTTGATCCAGAAATTGCGGGTCATCTTGTAGATCATGTCGGCCTCGGCCGAGTAGAACCTGTCGAACCTGCCGTCGCCCTGATAGTCGAGCGAGCCCCAGGTGAATTTGCCGATTCCGGTGAGCCAGCGGCGGAAATCGTGATCGGCCTCGACGGTGTAGGTGTGGGTCAGCACGCCGGAGGTGCCGGGCAGCGTGGTCTCATCGATCGAGGTGGTGGAGTAGAATTTTGCGGTGGTCAGCGGTGTCGCGGTCCAGGTCAGCGAAGACGCGACCAGCAGGCCCTGCAGCCGGTCGAGCCGGGGATCGACGTAATCGCGCGCGGCCCAGCCGGCCGAGATCTCGCCGGTCAGGAGCCGCGAGAATTCGAACGAGGTGCCGGCCTTGGCGTAGCCGCCCGAGGAATCGCGCTGATAGCCGAAGCGGTCGAACTGCAGATCGTGCGTGCGGCTGTCGCCCTCCGCCTCGACGAACGGTTTCAGCGCCGGGGTCAGCTCGTAGCTGACGCGGCCGACGCCGCCAAGCTGGGTGAAGTTACGGTCATCGTTGGACGACGCGGTGCCGTCGGTGAGCTTGGAGTCGGTATAGACGGTGCGGTCGACGGTGCCGCCGGCGGCGATCTCCAGCCGATTGAAATTCTGGTCGACGCCGAAGGTGCCACCGAGCGTGGTGTAGATCGGATATTTCGCCAAGCCGGCCTGGATGTTCGGGCTCCCGGGATTGTCGGTGGAAACCCGCAGGCGCACTTCCGAGGTGATGTGGGTATCCTGGGTGACGTCGAGGCGGCCGTCGATATGGCCGGTGAAATCCGGCCGGTCGAGATTGGTGGGCGCCGACGAGACGCTGCCGTCGGCCGTCGGCGGAAAGGTGTTGCCATAACCGGTGAACGATCCCCGGAGATCGGCGACCAGCGCGTGGCGCTCCCAGTCGGAGACGGCGAGGAATTCCGGTGCCACCACATAGAACGGCGATCCCTGCGGCACGAAGGTGCGGCCGGGATTGGTGTCGTAGCCGCCGGAGAGTTCGACCGCGGACTTGATGAGAAAGCCGCCGGCGTAATCGCCGACCGCGCCGAACGGATCGTCATCGACCTTCAGCCGTTTGCGCGCCGGCTGGCCGTCCACCGTGCCGGCTAACGCCGGCGCCAGCGGCGTCTTGTTGGCGCTCTCCGATGGCGGAATCGATAGCCGCAGCGGCGGCGTCGAGGCCGCTGGACCGGCCGGAGTCGGCGGCGCCGGGGTGCCGGGACCGGGCGAAGGCTTCGGCCTGGCCTGGCCCGGATAGAGTTTTGGTTTTTGGCGCGTGCGATTGAGCGAGTCGAAACCGGTGTCGGCCGCGCCGCTGGCGGCGGGAAGGCCGTAGGTCGGAATCTGGCCGATCCGCGACGGCGCCGGCGTATCCCTGCGCAGCCCATCGTCGCCGGTGGGATCGGTCGGATCGGTAGTGGTGTCGCCGGTCCGGCGCAGCGGCAGATCCTGCGGCGAGACAAAGCCGCCGCGCTCCGGGTTCAGCATGTTGGGCGTGAGGGTTTGAGCCTGGGCCAGCGTCCCGTCGCAGGCGATCAGCGCAAGGCATGGCAATAGCGCGCGTAAGACGTTCACGCGCCTGCGGCGGCCCGTTGCTGGACCCGACATCACGATAAAAAATACTCCAACGAATTCAGACGTTTGCCGAATGGGTCCCGCGCCCGGCCGGAAAACGTCGTTAATGGAGTTAAAACAATTATGGTTAATGACCCGTTGAGAGCCGCGCGCCCGCGTCGCCTCACCGAATTGCCCATGCTATGGAGGGGTCCGGGGCTAACCGATGCCCCACCCTCCTTCGGAATCAGGCATGGCCAACCCAAAACCGCTGATGGCAAAATCATCCGGCACCGACCACGCGAATCCAGCCATCCAGTCGGCGCTGCGCACGCTCGATGCCGAGGCCAGCGGCGTCGTCGCGATTTCAGCGGCGCTGCAGGGTCCGCTCGGGACGGCGTTCGCCGCCGCCGCCGATCTGATCCGGCAGGCCAAGGGGCGCGTCATCGTCACCGGGCTCGGCAAATCAGGCCATGTGGCGCGCAAGATCGCCGCGACCCTGGCCTCCACCGGCACCCCGGCGTTCTTCGTGCACGCGGCCGAGGCCAGCCATGGCGACCTCGGCATGATCACCGCCGACGACGTCATCCTGGCGCTGTCGTGGTCCGGCGAGCAGGCGGAGATGAAGAACCTCATCACCTACGCCAAGCGCTTCCGCATCGCGCTGATCGCGATGACGGCGGAATGTGAATCCACCCTGAGCAAGGCCGCCGAGATCGCGCTGACGCTGCCGAAGGCCCGCGAGGCCTGTCCGCACAACCTCGCGCCCACCACCTCCTCGCTGATGCTGCTGGCATTGGGGGATGCGCTGGCGATCGCGCTATTGGAAGGCCGCGGCTTTACCTCGGTCGATTTCAGCGTGCTGCATCCCGGCGGCAAGCTCGGTGCCATGCTGAAATTTACCCGCGACATCATGCACGCCGGCGACGCGGTGCCGCTCAAGCCGCTGGGAACCAGGATGTCCGACGCGCTGGTCGAGATGTCGTCGAAGGGTTTTGGCTGCGTCGGGATCGTCGATATCAGCGGCGCGATCGTCGGCATCGTCACCGACGGCGACCTGCGCCGCCACATGCGGCCCGACCTGATGACGGCGCTGGTCGACGACGTCATGACGAAAAACCCGAAGACGATTTCGCGCGACCTGCTCGCCAGCGAGGCGCTGGAAATCCTCAACTCCTCGAAGATCACCGCGTTGATCGTGACCGACGCGAACCGGCCGGTCGGCATCGTGCATCTGCACGACATCCTGCGCGCGGGCGTGGCGTAGCCTGCAAGCCAATTCAGGCCGCCGCCACCGTCAGGCTGGCGCCGTCGGCCTGCACGATCCTGACGCGGCTGCCGGCCGGCGCGTCGGGACCGGCGACACGCCAGATCGTATCGTCGATCCGCACCGTGCCCGAGCCGTCGATGATCGGCTTTTCCAGCGTGAAGACCCGGCCGACCAGCGCATCGGCGCGCTTGTTGAGGAACGGATTGCTCCTGCTGACGGCGCTGTTGTGGCGCGCGACCCGCCGCCACAGCGGCACCGTGGCGGCGGCAAAGATCGCGAACATCAGGATCTGCAGCTGCCAGGACGGATGGATCGCGAACGACAGCAACCCGACCAATAACGCCGCGAGCCCGAGCCAGAACAGGAACACGCCCGGCGCCAGCAATTCCAGCGCCATCAGCACCACGCCGAAAATCAACCAGTTCCAGGTGCCAAGCGTGGAAAACATTTCGTTCATCGTGTGAGCCTTCAACTATCTGCTTTACCGAACTCGACAACACAAAGTCGGTGCGCCCCCTCTCCCCTTGCGGGAGAGGGTTGGGGTGAGGGGTTCAGGTCTGGTTCAACCGGCATGATTGTCGACACTTTGGACCGGCATGATCCCCGACAGTTTGGGTTGAGCGGCCTGTTCACCCGGGTCGCGGAGCCGCTCACGAAGCGGAGCGAACCGGGTGAACAGGCCGCGGCGATCGATGAGGCCGATGTCCAGATCGCAGAAGCGCACGATGTGGTCACCGGTCTGGAGCTCAGCAACGCCAACAAGTTCATCCACCAGCGCTTCACCGATGAATACAAACTCGCCTTTCCATTTGATCTCGCCGTTGCCGCGGACGCGACGGACCTGATGATCGGCGTCGTACCAGGGATCTTCCGCGCGCGGCGGCATGGTGCGCGGGGAGCGGCTGTAGAACTCTGCCGGCGGCCGTTGGTCCAGCGCTTCGTGCGGACGTTCCTCGTTGTAATGCTTTCGGAACATGTCAAAGCGGGCCTGCTGCTCGGGTGCGTTGCTGGCTGGCGGGACCGAGGTCTGTGCCTTCAGCGTGCGGTGCATGCGCTCGTGTCGGCCATTCTCCTGCGGCGAGGCGGGATGGATGAAGTGCGGTGTGATGCCGAGCTTCATCCACCAGGCCGACAGCCGGGTGAGACCGCCCGGGCCACGCGAGCCGAACGGCGAACCATTGTCGCAGCGGATCGCAAGCGGCAGGCCATGCTCACGGAAAGCCCGTTCAAAACAGGGGCGAACGCCCTCAATAGTGGGGGCGACAATGCGGAGTTCGATCAGAAAACGGCTGTGACTGTCTGCTACCGTCAAGGGATCGATCCGCCGCTGGTCGCGGGTGCGAAACCAGCCCTTGAAGTCCGTACTCCACTCATCATTGGCGCTCGTCACCGGCGTGCAGGGCCGCCGCTGGTCGAGCGGGCGACGGCGCCGCTTCACCGGCGAGACCAAGCCTGCGCGCTTGAGAATGTCCCCGATCGTCGAGGCGGCAGGCCAGGCGATCTCGGGGGCATCCCGATCAAGCACCGCCAACAGCTTGCGCGGCCCCAGATACGGAAATCGCCGCCGCGCCGCGATCACCTTCTCTGCAATCGCACCGTTCGTGGTCTGCCAACACTGCAAGGGCGCATGCGAGCGGTCCTGAAACCAGGCCGGATCGCCGCTCTCTTTCCGCTTGCGCCATTCGTAAAACGTGTCGCGGCAAATCCCGTAGCGCCGGCACACCTCCGATACGCTCCAGTTCCCGCTCTCGTACTCCAAAAACATCCGAATACGCTCTTCCATCCGACCGGTCTCTCTAAATGGCATCGAAGGGTCCTCCCTCCGGCGCATTCTGAAACCTGTCGGGAATCATCCCGGTCTAAAATGTCGGGAATCTATCCGGTCCGTACCTCTATCGTGAGAGCGTAACCCCTCACCCGGATCGCATCTGACGATGCGATCCGACCTCTCCCACAAGGGGAGAGGTGGACGAATTCGCAGCACCGATGGGCTCAACATCTAAACGGACTCTAAGTTGGCGGCGGCACCGTCGGCACTGCGCTTGCGCCGGCGCTCGGCACCGAGGCGCGGCGTGCGGCGGCTTGCGCGGAGGCAGCGCTTTCACCGAAGGTGGCCTTGGCGATTTCGCCGATGCCGGCGAGCGATCCCAGAATGCTCATCGCCTCGATCGGCAGCATGATGATCTTCTGGTTCGGCGAATCCGCCAATTGCCCGAACGCCTTGATATATTTGTCGGCGATAAAATAGTTCAACGCCGCGACGTCGCCTTTTGCAATAGCTTCCGAAACCATCTGCGTCGCCTCGGCTTCGGCGGAGCGCTCGCGCGCTTCGGCGTCGCGAAACGCGGCTTCGCGGCGGCCTTCGGCCTGCAGGATCTGGCCCTGCTTGGCGCCCTCCGCGCGGAGAATTTCCGACTGGCGCTGGCCTTCGGCCTGCAGGATGTCAGCGCGCTTGACGCGCTCGGCCTTCATCTGCCGTCCCATCGCCTCCACGAGGTCGGCGGGCGGCACGATGTCCTTGATCTCGATGCGATTGACCTTCAGGCCCCACGGCGACACCGCGGCATCGACCACGCGCAGCAGGCGCTCGTTGATCTCGTCGCGGTGCGACAGCACCTGGTCCAAGTCCATCGCGCCCATCACCGAGCGGATGTTGGTCATGGTCAGCACGATGATCGCCTGGTTGAGATTGGACACCTCGTAGCTCGCCTTCGCCGCATCGAACACCTGGAAGAAGGCGACGCCGTCCACCGTCACCGTGGCGTTGTCCTTGGTGATCACCTCCTGCTCGGGAATGCTGATCACCTGCTCCATCATGTTCATCTTGCGGCCGACGCGGTCGAAATAGGGGATGATGATGTTCAGCCCCGGCGCCAGCGTGCGGGTGTATTTGCCGAACCGCTCGATGGTCCAGTCATATCCCTGCGGCACCGTCTTGACACCGGCAAACAGCGTCAAAATAACCAGCAGCACCACCGCAATGGTGAAAATGTCGAAGCCGCTCATGAATCCCCCCAAAGCCGGACACGAAACGTGCCGCCGGCGCAGTCTACTTTGTCTGAATACCGGCAGTGCCGGTTCAGTCGGCCCTTCTTAAATATACAACCAGATCGGGTTTGCCCGCTATAGATGTACCGCGACTGAACAGAGCGGAATCTTCCGCGATTCAGGTCAAATCCAGCCTTGAAGCTCGCGCAGAACCAGTTGGCGAATCACGTCCATGCCGGGGTCGCTGTCGTTGAGGCAGGGGATCGCGGCGAATTGCTCGCCGCCATTGTGCTTGAAGATCTCGGCGTTTTCCTGGGCGATCTCTTCCAGCGTTTCCAGGCAATCGGCGGAGAAGCCGGGCATCACCACCGCGATGCGGCGCACGCCGTCCTTGGCCAGTTGCTCGATGGTCTTGTCGGTGTAGGGCTGCAGCCATTGGTCGAAGCCGAACCGCGACTGGAAGGTGAGCTTCAACTTCGAAGCATCGAGAACCATGCGCTTGCGCAACGCTTCCGTGGTCGCGATGCATTGCGCCTCGTAGGGGTCGCCCTCGTCGACGTATTTCTGCGGCATGCCGTGGTACGAGGCCACGATCAGCTCCGGCTGAAACGGCAGGGTTTTGAGGTGTGCATGGATCGAGACCGCCAGCGCATCGATATAGTCAGGATCGTCGTAATAAGGCGGCGACACCCGCAAGGTCGGCTGCGCGCGCATATCGCCGAGCACGCGGAAGACCTCGTCGCACACGGTGGCCGACGTCGCGGCCGAATATTGCGGATAGAGCGGCACCACCAGCAGCCGGTCGCAGCCCTGCGCGGTCAGGGCCTCGATCCTCGAGCGGATCGAGGGATTGCCGTAGCGCATCGCCCAATCGACCACGACATGGTCATGGTCCGATATGTCGGCGGCGAGCCTGTCGGACTGGGCGCGGGTGATGGTTTTCAGCGGAGATTCGTTCTTCTCATTGTTCCAGATTTTCCGGTAGTCGCGCGCCTTGCGGCGGGGCCGGATCTGCAGGATGACGCCGTTCAGCAAAAGTTTCCACCGCAGCCCCTGGTCCTCGATCACCCTGGGATCGGACAGAAATTCCCTCAGATAGACCCGCACGCCCCTGGTATCGGCGGTGTCGGGGGTGCCGAGGTTGACCAGCAACACGCCGACGCGCTCGGGCCTGACGCCGGGTGCAGCCTTGGCTGGTTCGATGGAGACGGCGGCTGTCATGATGGTTTCGGCTTCGCGCGTTGGGGTATGCTTGTCAAGATAATGGCTGTTTCGCTACTGTTACAGGGCATGATCCGGAAAAAGCTTGCCCCACCCTTGATATCAGCGGGTTCCGGTTTTCCGAAGCGATCATGGTGTCGGGGGAACCATGACGATCGCCGAATGGTGCATTTTCGGAACGCTGATGCTCTATCTGCTGACGATCGCATCGGTGAAATGGATCGGGTTTCGCCGTTTCGACAACGCCCGGCCGCGCGATCCCGCGTTCTATAACGACCCCCTTCGCTCCCGCGCGCTGGGCGCGCACCAGAACGGCATCGAGGCGTTTCCGTTCTTCGCCGTCGCCGTATTGCTGGCGGAATTCCGAACCGGTCCGCAGCGCCTGATCGACGAACTGGCGGTGTTGTTCCTGATCGTGCGGATCGCCTATGTCCTGACCTATCTCGGCGATCGGCCGACGCTGCGCTCGATCCTGTGGAGCATCGGCTTTGCGATCAATCTCGCGATCTTTTTCATGCCAATGCTTCGAGGCTTCTGGCCGGTGTAGAACATGATCGAAGTGGAACATTCTAACCATCCGCAACATCCCGAGATCGTCATTGCGAGCCAACGGGTCGCGCGAACGCGCGCCCGATGACAGGCTCCGCGAAGCAATCCATGGAGCAACAAGAAAGAAAGACTGGATTGCTTCGTCGCTTCGCTCCTCGCAATGACGGAGCCGTGCGTAGGGGGCGAAGCGCCAGCTTGCTACCCTACGGATTCAATTCTCAAACAGCATTGTCGTTCAGACGCAGCTTCGCGATCTCGCGGCGCGGAGTGCGCCCGAGCTTTGCAAATTTGCCCCCCTCAATGAGAGGGGGCAGGGAATGCCGGGTGCGCGCTGCACCCGCGGTCTCGTGTGCAATGTAGAAAGGAAGGCGCACACGAGCATACAGGTTCAGCGGAGGCAATCCGACATTCCCTGCGCAATGGTTTACGGCTTATACCGTGCTCTCCCCGGTGATCGGCTTTTTGACACCGTCGTTGGCGAAATGACTTCCACCAACTTGACGCCAGCGTCGAGGCGTCAGGACCACACGTCTTCGCCGTCCGCTTTCAGCGCTCTCGTCAGAAGCACCGCCCGCGTCCACCGCATCCCGCTCCGCGTTCGTGACGTTCGCGAAACGCCCCTCTGTTGGAACGGGACGGCGGTGGATATACAAGTGATTTGGGTCTTCGGAAAAACAGAATATTTTTTCAAAAGGGGCTGGACATGCCTGTGACAGGCGAGTCACTGATTTGCCTGTCAGGCATCAATCCATCAACTTCCACGCCTTGCCGGTTTCGCGGAGCTTCGCCGAACCACCACCGCCGCGATGCCGATCGTCAGCCCGTAGTCACCAGCATTCGCTACGGATCAATTAGGACGCCGGGGTTGAGCATGCCATACGGATCTAGTTCGCGCTTGGCTGCCCGTAGTGCGCCGGCGAATGGCTCCGGTCGTTGTTACAGGCCACTTGCGGCGCGACCTCGGTGCCATGCAGGCCGCCCTCGATCTTCCCTTGACCACCAGCCAGCAGCAGAGACTCGACGGGGCGGAGCGCGACGTGGCTGCAATACCGTTGGCATGTATGCGTCCACGTCACGTTGCCGATTATCCAGGAATTGATGTCGTCAAGGAAACGTCGAAGGTGCGGGCCTGCCGTATCCCGCATGCGGCGCTCCAGCTGCTCGTACCGTCCGACCTCGTCGTCGTGCATCTGGGCGGCACGATCAATTGCTTCCTGGATATCGATGTCCAGGTGATGCTGCAGGATGGTGGGCAGCGAGTGCACGATGCCGTTGCGGACCACCTCCTTGGCATAGGAGAAGATGTCATTACTCCAGCATATGAGGTTCGATGCGAGCCGGACCAGCCCGTAGGGCGGATTGGAGCCCCACCGTATTACAGTGAGTCCTGCACCGTAACTCAGGACGAGAATGGCGATCTCAGCGGCCTGCACGTAGTCCGCCGGCAACCCGAGCCCAGAAAGCGCCGTCTGTTTGGCCGTACAGGACCCCTATCCGCCCAATGCGATTGACGGCATGTATCTGATCCGCGCGAAGCTCTGTGGAATATTTTCGTCATCTCTTGAAGCGCGTCGCGCGCGAAATCACATGGTTTGCCTCAAAAATATATCTGCTTGTGGCACATCGCGACATTTGGCTTTTCGGCCAAGATCGGTCGCTATCGCGGGAAAGCGGACATCAAGAAGATCTCGCGAAGACCTTGTTTTTTGAGTGCGTGTCCCGGCGCGCGACAGCCCGTAGCCTGTAGGGCGGGTTGGAGCCGAAGGCGTAACCCGCCATTTGTCGATTCATAACGGCGGATCATGATCCGCCCTACGGGCTTCCGCCGCCTAACGAGGTGCAGCCGCCGGCTCCTGGTCTGCCAGGCACCGAGGATATCGGATCGACCATTCGGCCACCGAAATGGTAACATCACGCCCAGCTTCTAGGTAGCAACCAGTTGCATCGCGATGCGCCTGTCAATTTGGTCACGTCTGAAGGGGGTCGGAAACTCACCGTCGCGGCGAGCTGCTTCCTTACGAATGCTTATCTTCGAGCCTATCGTGAAAAAGCCGAAGCTGAGCGCAATTATGTCTGGCCTTTTCGTTTGTCTCAGTATCCCCATTCTCATTTTCATCCTGGTCTACAACTACTATCGAAACTCGGAAGTGATGATGGCAACGCTCAAAGATGACGTTGCAAAGACCCGGCAGGCCAGCATCGAAAATGTTCAAGGAATGATCCAGGGCGTTGCGGGCACGCTCCGGCTGCTCGCAGAGGTGGTTGCGGCCGACCCTGCACTCTTCCACACCGATAGAAGTCGCGAGGTTCTTTTCCGCACGTTAACGTCCGCCGAAGAGATCGACGCTGCCTTCGTGAGCTTCGAGGACGGATATCATCGGGCGGTGACGCGGATCGACGATGACCGTCGGCGGTCTGATCCCAAAATTCCGCGAACGGCCAAATGGCACATGAACTTCATCGACGACTTCTCGGTCGGAACGAGCCGCAGCCGACACAGAACATTCTTCAGCACTTGGGGCGATGTCGTCGGCGAATATGCGGTTCCGACCACGGTTGATTACCGCGCTATCTCTGGATATCCGACGGCAAAGGCATCGGGGGCCTTAGCTATCGCGGACCCCGAAATCAACTCCGATACCGGCTACCCAATCATCAACATGAGATTTCCTGTCTATCATAACGGGAATTTCATCGGCTGCGCGGGGGCGAGCATTACGCTGGATGTTTTGACGCGATTTCTCGCCTCGCATCGCGCCAGTCCGCACAGCATGACGATCATTGCAGACCCGACAGACGGCAAGATCATCGCGGCGTCCGACAAGAAAAAAAGCGTTCGGTTGTCGGTTGGAAAGTTAGAGGTGGCGCGGCTGGAGAATTTCGCTGACGACGACGTGCGCGAAGCCTACCGATTGCAGAAGGACACGGACCAGAATGATTTCCTGTTCGATTCACCTCGTGACGGCCAAGAGCTGAGCGCCTCGTTTGCTCGTTTCCCGGAGGACTTCGCACGCCCGTGGGAAACCGTCGTCATCACGCCGACGGACGACTTCATTGGGCAGCTCAAGGCGACGAACCACCAGATCATTGTCATCATCATTGCCCTCTCAATCGCTGAGCTTTTCCTGATTTACCTCCTGTCCCGCCGCCTGTCGCAGCCGATTGAGAACCTCTCGCAGGAACTCAAATCGGTGGAAAGCTTATCCTTCGAACAGCCTGTGAACCGCCTCTCCAACGTCCGAGAAATCGCCCAGCTTCAATCTGCGGCTTCGCTGCTGCGCAACTCACTCCGGTCGTTTTCTTCCTTTGCGCCTGTGGACGTGGTCAAGGGACTGATCAAGTCGGGCATCCCGCTCGCCCTTGGCGTGGAAAAGCGCAATCTGAGCATCCTGTTTTCCGACCTGGAGAACTTTTCGACGCACGCCGAGCAATCGACGCCGGATGCGTTGCTGGAGCAGATGTCGGTGTATTTCGAGCAGGTTTCGCGTGCGATTTCGGAGGAGAAGGGCACCGTAGATAAGTTCATCGGCGACGGCATCATGGCATTCTGGGGCGCGCCAGTTGCACTTCCAGACCATGTGCTGCGCGCGTGCTCCAGCGCCCTTCGAGCCACGCGGCGAATGGAGCGGGTCAACGAGGGGTGGCGCGCTGAAGGAAAACGGCCGCTGCGCATCCGCATCGGGCTCAATACAGCGGACGTTCTGGTCGGCAATGTCGGTTCCACTGAACGCTTCAGCTATACGGTCATGGGCGACGGCGTAAACGTTGCGGCGCGGCTCGAAGGCATGAACAAGATCTTCGGCACCACCATCTGCATCAGCGACAGCGTTTTCGAGGCCGTGGCATCCGACATACTGGTAAGACCGTTGCGTCACGTTCAGGTGAAGGGTCGCACACAGGATTTTATGGTCTACGAGTTGATTGGGATCGAAAACAGCAACGACCCGGAACTGGAGTTGCGCCCCGAAGATCGAAAACTGAGCGAGATGACGTGGGCCGCCTCAAGGTGCTTCGAGGCCGGAGACATTGAAGGTGCCTCGTGTGGCTATCGGGAGATCCTGGAGCATTTCCCAAATGATGGTGTTGCGAAATCTATGCTGGTTGCATGTTCGCAGAGCAAGGTGTCGGCTCATCCAGCTTAGATGGCGAGAATTTGGTATGATGATCTGGTCTTTTATGGCAGCGTAATTGCCTCATCGGGAAGCTATCCGGGAACTTTCATCGAGTTGGGCCAAGCTGCGCTCCAGATGGAGGCTAGTGCTTACGACGTTGAGCTTCGGCCTGCCGACATCGATGAATTAAAAACGCAGATATTGTCGATGCGCATGTTTCCCGATGTGCCGGATGGGTTGCACATGCTGAAGGACGCCGGATTTCGTTTGGCGACGCTTACGAATTCCCCACCCGGTGCGCAAGGAAGCGAATTTCAGCTATCGCATGCGGGCATCGCCGATTTATTTGAACAGCACTTCAATACCTCTAGTGTGCGCACCTACAAGGTGGCTCCATCGGCGTATCACATGGTAGCTGAGCAAATGGGCGTTCCTATGAGCGCATGCTGTATGATCACAGCGCATCAATGGGACGCGCTGGGAGCGCAGTTTGTGGGTTATTCGTCGGCGCTTATGCATCGACCGGGCCAAGCTACCCTGCCCATGCTTGGGTTACCCCAGCCACTCGCTGTTGCTCGGGACCTGCCGGGCGTGGCGACTCAACTCATTCAGATCCGGCGGGGACGGTAGAGTGGCCCGCGCGAGTGCGGCCCGCTGAAGGCCGCCCTTTACGCGCACACAGCTACCTTTGCCGAATTGACGGGCCGTAACATCGCGGTAGGCATCGATCTCTGAGGCTCCGCTGAGAGTTGCGGGCGTTGCTTTCGAGTATTGAGGTTCTGTACTCCACCGTTCTCAAGGATGAGCGCTGGCGTCATCCGAGCAATTGGACGGGCTTCCGCTCGCCCGAACGCATACTCGAAATAACCACGGCTCGACGTAGCTGCCGGCCCACATCCCCCGCCCTGCCTGTTCGCCGTCCCCCTGCGCGGACTCGTACTTTCGCTTTGAATATTGCGGCCAGTCCAGAGCGAGACCATTGAGCACGAGCCAATCCCCGAGGTCTGCGCCGCCGACCGAGCAGGTCGCCACGGTGCGACCGTACCCTGCACTTAAGCCCGCAGCCTTCAGCCCTCGGGCAGACGAATCTCACCAGTCGTGCGACCAACTGGGCCTGGCTTCTTCAGCATATTTTTCATGTTGCAGTTGCCGCACACAGCAGCGGCATCTGATGCGAGCGCTCGCAACCCTTTCGTTCAGCGCCTTCGTCGTCCTGTAACAGAACTGACATCGACCCGATGCATACCTGACATCTGGGGCACTTAGCGTGCATTTCCGTTCGCCGTCCGGCGAGCGACTTCCACCCATTTCAGATTTTGAAGGGGAGCGTTATGCTCAAACAACAGACGAAACGTCTACGCGACCGCACGGTCGTCACCGCGGCGATCCTGTCACTGATGCAATGCAATGCCTACGCGAGCGGCCCGATGGGCGGAGCCCATACCAACGACGGCAGGACCGCGAGCCCCATCAAGCACGTCATCGTCATCATGGGCGAAAACCGGACGTTCGACCACGTCTTCGCAACTTACGTGCCGCCTGCCGGCGAGCACGTCGACAATCTTCTCTCCAAGGGAATTATCAACAAGGACGGGACGCCGGGTCCGAACTACGCCAAAGCAGCGCAGTTCTCGGCAACGGTCAACAACTTCTATTCGATCAACCCCACTCCAAAGACCCCCTACAACACCACGTCCAACACGCTGCAGGCGCCGGGGACCTCCTACGCGCCGCAGAATTGCTATCCCACGGTCGAAAAGGCTGCCCTCAACGGTCCGGGGTGCCTCACCACGCTGGCGGAGGCCGCCCGGGGTGATTACGGCCTGCTCCCGCAGGATCTGCCGTTGCTGACGACCGGTGCGACCGGCGTCCCCGGCAATTCGCCGGATACCCGCGTCCTGGACTACAACAATCTGCCGAACGGCCCCTATCCGCTGGTGGAGTTGCAGCAGGGCGAGAAGGCAAGCAGCCTTTATGCCACTTACGGCGGCAGCCCGGTGCATCGCTTCTATCAGATGTGGCAGCAGCTTGACTGCGACGTCACCAAGGCCTCCGGGCACAATCCGAGTGGATGCCAGGCCGATCTCTTCCCCTGGGTTGAGGAGACTGTCTCCTCCGGCAGCAACGGCAATCCGACGCCGAGTGCGCTCAAGGAGGGCAATATCGCAATGGGCTTCTACAACGTCGCCAACGGCGACGCGCCTTATCTGACGCAGCTGGCCCGCGAATACACTATCAACGACAACTACCATCAGCCGGTGATGGGTGGAACGTTCGCCAACATGATGATGTTCGGCTATGCCGACGCGCTGTACTACGCCGACGCCAATGGCGATCCCGCGACCCCCAACCATGTTCTGGTTCCGGGTTCGAACCCACCAGTTTACGTCAACGAGGTCGAAAATCCCAATCCGGCGCCGGGCACCAACAACTGGTACGCTAACGACGGATATGGCGGCGGCAGCTACACCAACTGCTCCGACTCTCAGCAGCCGGGCGTCGACCCGATCGTCGATTATCTGAATTCCATCCATGTGTCGCCGAACTGCGCGGCGCACACCTACTATCTGCTCAACAACTACGTCCCCGCTTTCATCGGCAGCGGCGCCACCGATCCGGTCAACAATGGCCCGTTCACATTGCCGCCGGTGATCAAGCAGCGGCATATCGGCGATGAGCTCAGCCAGGCCAACGTGTCGTGGGCGTTTTTCGGCGAGCGCTGGAACGACTTCAAAACCGCCCCGGGTGAGGGCGCCAACTTCGGCTCTCTCGACCCGATCGCTTATCTCTATTGCAACATCTGCAATCCGTTCCTTTATTCCGCTTCGGTCATGACCAGTCAGACGGCGCGCGATGCGCACCTGAAGGATACGCTTGATCTTTATGACGCCATCGCCTCGGGCGACCTGCCGGCGGTGTCGTTCGTCAAGCCGAGCACCTTCAACGACGGCCACCCGGCCTCGTCCAGGCTCGATCTGTTCGAAGCCTTCAGCAGGCGGATTGTCGAGCAGGTGAAGGCCAACAAGGAGCTCTGGGAGTCCACCGCCATCCTGATCACCACCGACGAGGGCGGCGGCTACTACGACTCCGGTTACGTGCAACCGGTCGATTATTTCGGCGACGGAACCCGCATCCCGTTCATCGTCGTGTCCAAATATTCGCAAGGCGGACACGTGGCGCATGAATATTCCGATCACGCCTCGGTCGTGAAATTCATCGAGCGGAACTGGGATCTTCCGAAGCTCTCGACCCGGAGCCGCGACAATCTGCCGAACCCGCGGACGTCGGACGACAATCCCTATGTTCCGCAGAACCGGCCGGCGATCGGCGATCTCTGGGGCAACTTCTCGTTCGCGGATCGCGACGGCGGCGATCACGGCAATCATTGATGGACCAAGGCTGTTCCTCGCAAGGGAACAGCCTTTCGCCTGACGCCATTCACACGAATAACGAAGGCCGGATGCCGATTCCGGCCTTCGTCATGGAGCGCCCCTTGAAAACACCTGCGCCAAATCGAGCTCACGGGCCGACAATGGAGGAGGCGCGACGCGCCTTTGCCGGCGGCGATCTGGCGACCGCCGAACGGATCTGTAGCCAGGTGCTCGCACGCACCGCGGACGACGGACCCGCTTGGGCGCTATTGACCGAAACCGCTTTGCAGCGAGGGCGCCCCGACGCGGCCATCGTCTGCGCCAATCGCGCGGTCGCGCTGATGCCGAAGGATCCGATCGCGCTTGTTCTTCGCGCCAAATGCCTGTTTGTTTCCGGCGACACGCGCGGAGCGTTCGAGGCCGCCGAAGCCGCTGGCAAGGTGATCGGCGACGCCCCCGAAGCGCTCGACGCGCTCGGTGCGATCTTCGGCCTGCTTGGATTGCATCAAAGGGCGAAGGAATTCTTCCTGCGTGCGGTCGCCGCCCGTCCCGATGTACCGCAGTACCTGTTCAATCTCGCGGCGAACGAGCGAATGATCGGGGCGCTGGCCGGGGCCGAGGCGCATTGCGATGCAGCCATCGCGCGCGACCGCCACTATGGCCTGGCCCATTATTTGCGCTCGGACCTGCGGACCCAGAGCGCCGAGCGCAACCATATCGAGGAAATGGAAGCGCTGATCCGCGAGGGCAAGCTGGCAGCGCCCAGCGAGGTCATGCTGCGCTTCGCGCTGGGCAAGGAATGCGAGGACCTCGACCTGCATGAGCGCGCGTTCGAGCATGTCGACGCCGGCTGCGCGCTGCAGCATCGCTCGACGGCATACGACCATGCCGCCGAGATCGCGGAGATCGACCGCATCATCGCCAGCCACACAAGAAGCTGGATTGCCGCCGCCCCGCGTGGCTATTCCGCCGCCGCTCCGGTGTTCGTCGCCGGGTTGCCGCGCACCGGCACGACGCTGGTTGAGCGCATCATCGCCAGCCACCCCGCCATGAGTTCGGCCGGAGAGACCAGCGCGTTTGCGGCCGAGATGAGTCGCGCCATGAAGACGACGTCGACCGATCTCGCGGAGCTCGGCAGACGCTATGTCGATGCCGTGACCGCGCTTCGCCTGCCGCCGGATGTCCGTTTCGTGGACAAGACGCTGCAGAACTACCTTTACGGCGGCCTGATCCACGCGGCGCTGCCGGCGGCTAGGATCGTCCTGGTGCAGCGGCATCCGCTGGACGCATGCTGGGCCATCTACAAGGCTCACTTTCGCGGCAAGTTCTCCTTTTCGTATCATCAGGTCGAACTGGCGGAATACTATTTGGCCTATCGTCGTCTTTCGCGGCATTGGAGGGCGACACTGCCGCCGAATGTGCTGTTGGAAATAAATTACGAGGACATCGTAAGAGATCAATCGGCAGCGAGCCAGCGGCTCATCAGCTTTGTCGGGCTTCCGTGGGACGATGAGGTCCTGCGATTTCACGAAAGCCCGGCGCCGTCTGCGACCGCAAGCGCGGTTCAAGTGCGGCGCCCGATCTATTCGTCGTCGGTTGGCAAATGGCGACACCATGCCGAACGGCTCGCGCCGTTGCGTGCGCGGCTGGCGCGCGAGATTCCGGAAGCGGAATTGATGTGAGGTGGCTGCGCTTTTATCCCACCCCCAGCCCCACCTCCTTCAGCCGTCCGGCAGCCAAGCAGACAAAGACTTGTCGATCACGGCGCCGACGTAGACATCCGAGACGACGCTCTTCTTTCCCAGCACGAGAAAGAGCCCGATCCAGTAGGCGAACCACAAATGCGGATCGTTAAGCCGCGCAGCCTGTGCCGGTCATGCTCCGGCGGGCTGGTGGTTGAGCTCATCGGGCTCGCACCAGACCTCAGCGTCGTCAACAGTACGCCGGCGCTCGCCGCCCTCCACGCGGCGACCACCACTATCCCGGTGCTGTTCGTGTTGGTCGTCGATCCGGTCGGTCTTGGCTACATCGCGAGCCTCTCGCGTCCAGGCGGCAATATCACAGGCTTCAGCTACAAGGAGGTCTCGCTGATCGGAAAATGGCTGGATCTCCTCAACGGGTTAGCACCCACCATCACCCGCACAGCGTTTCTCTACAATCCGGATACCGCGCCCTTCTACACGACGTTTCTAAGCTCGTTTGAGTCCGCTCCCACCCCGTGGCGATGGAATTTGCAAGGACCCCCGTATCCACGGATAGTGAGCTTGAAACGACGATTGCATCGCTCGCGCGCGAGCCCGCCGGCAGTCTGATCGTTGGCGCCGATGCATCCAATATAGCGCGCCGCGAGGCGATCCTGCGGCTGGTTGCCCGGTACAAGCTGCGCACGCTTTCGATCTATCGGCAATTCGCCGAAGAAGGCGCGTTGACGTCGTATGGGCCTGATTCGGAGGAAATCTTTCGGAGGTCCGCATCCTATATCGACCGCTTCCTGAAGGGAGAAGGCCCGGCTAATCTTCCGACGCAAGCTCCAACAAAGTTCGAGTTCGTCATTAATCTCAAGACCGCTAGATCGCTCGGCCTGAGCGTGCCCGCGAACCTGCTGGCACTCTCTGATCGTGTGATCGAATGAATGGGGACACTTCCGAAAATTGGCACATCGCGACGTTTTGCTTTTCGGCCAAGATCGGTCGCTATCGCGGGAAAGCGGACATCAAGAAGATCTCGCGAAGACCTTGTTTTTTGAGTGCGTGTCCCGGCGCGCGACAGAATTCCGATTGTTTGACGAGCAGCTATCCGACAGTGCGGCTCGGCGCCGTTTGGGCCCGGTCCGCCGAACGGTGTCTGTGCCCAAACGGCGCGGGTGACGCTATCGAGCGTCAGCAAAACCACCACCGCCGCGATGCCGATCGTCAGCGCGCGCGAAGCCTGATTTCAGGCTTATGGGCAATCCACCGTGATCTTGTTGGCGAACATCGCGCCATAGTTCGAATTGCCGCTCAGAAAATTCTGCTCGCCGATCTTCTGGGCACCGGCGGTGCCATCGTTCGGCCGCTCGAATTTCATCCGGCAATCCGCGGGCGCGCCGACCAGCCTGACCGGGTCCTCGTCGGCGAGCTTGAAGTCGATGAAGAACGACGGATCGAACACTTCCAGCGCGAGCTGCTTCGGCTTCACCGGCGTCTTCAGCGGCAGGGTGAAATGCAGCGTCAGCAGGGCGTCCTTGTATTCGAGGTAGTAGTCGACCGGCTCCTGAAACTTCTCCTTCTTGCCGTCGGCCTTGGCGAAGGTGAAGAAGCCGAACTCCTTCAGCGATTCGACATTGGTCTGCGCCAGCGGCGCCAGTTCTTGGCGGCTGTAGACGCCCTTGGTCTCGGTCTCCATGCCCTGCAACGCATAGGTCGAGAACATGTCGTCGAAGGTCCAGGCATGGCGCACCCCGGTGATCGAGCCGTCGGGGGCGTAGAGCAGCTCGCTGGTCGCGGTGATCCAGACATGCGGATGGGCCTGCGCCGCGCCGGCGCCGAGGACGATGCCGCCGGCCAGCAGCAGCAGCAGCAAACCCAGCAGCGAGCGCATCCCCCGGTTCACCTCACGCCGCCTCCGATGCTTCCAGCAGGCCGCGGCGGCGCAGCAGCGCGTCGGGCTCCGGCTCACGGCCGCGGAATGCGACATAAGCCTCTTCCGGATCGCGCGAGCCGCCCGACGAATAGATGTCGTCGTGCAGGCGCTTGGCGACCGCGGGATCGAATATATCGCCGGCCTCCTCGAAGGCGCCGAACGCGTCGGCGTCCATCACCTCGGACCACATGTAGCTGTAATAGCCCGCCGCATAATGATCGCCGGAGAAAATATGGCCGAATTGCTGCGGCCGGTGCCGCAGCGAAATTTCCGCGGGCATGCCGATTTTTTCAAGTTCCTGGCGTTCGAATGCCCGCACGTCCCGGCTGGCCGCGGCCGGCTGGGTGTGGAATTCCAGATCGATCAGCGCCGAGGAGACGAATTCCACGGTGGCAAAGCCCTGGTTGAATTTTCGCGCGGCGATGAAGCGCTCCAGGAGGTCGTCCGGCAGCGGCTCGCCGGTCTGGTAGTGCCGCGCGAACTGGCGCAGCACCTGCGGCTGCTCCTGCCAGTGCTCGTAAAGCTGCGAGGGCAATTCGACGAAATCGGTGAACACGCTGGTGCCGGACACCGAGGGATAGGTCACGTCCGACAACATCCCGTGCAGGCCGTGGCCGAATTCATGGAACAGGGTCCGGGCGTCGTCCGGTGACAGCAGCGACGGCTGGCCGTCGGCGCCCTTGGAGAAGTTGCAGACATTGACGATCAGCGGCGCAACGGCGCCGTCGAGCTTCTGCTGGTCGCGCAGCGAGGTCATCCAGGCCCCGGAGCGCTTCGAGGGCCGGGCGAAGTAGTCGCCATAGAACAGCGCCTTGTGGCGGCCGGCGCTGTCCTTGACCTCCCAGACCCGAACGTCGGGGTGCCACACCGGAATATCCTTCCGCTCGGTAAAGCTCAGGCCGAACAGGCGGGAAGCGGTGTCGAAGGCGGCCTCGATCATGCGATCGACCGACAGATAGGGCTTGATCGCCGCGTCGTCGAAATTGGCTCTGACCTGCCGCAGCTTTTCGGCGTAGTAGCGCCAGTCCCACGGCGCCAGCGCGAAATTGCCGCCCTCCTCCGCCGCGAGCGCCTGCAGGGCGTCGCGGTCGGCCAGCGCCTGGGCCCGCGCCGGTTTCCAGACCCGTTCCAGCAGACCACGCACCGCCTCGGGCGTCTTGGCCATAGAATCCTCCAGCCGAAAAGCGGCGAAGGTCGGGAAGCCCAGCAGCCTGGCGCTTTCCTCGCGCAAGGCGAGGATCTCGACGATGGTTTCGTTGTTGTCGTTGGCGTTGTTGTTGTCGCCGCGCGCGGTGAACGCCTTGAACACCTTTTCGCGCAGGTCGCGCCGGGTGGAGCTCTTCAGGAAGGGCTCCACGAAAGACCGCGACAGCGTCACGATCGCCTTGCCTTCCATGCCGCGCTCGCTGGCCGCAGCCTGTGCCGCGGCGACGAAACTATCAGGCAGGCCGTCGCGATCGGCCTCGCCGAGCTCCATGAACCAGTCCTGCTCATCGCCGAGCAGATGATGGCTGAACGCCGTGCCGAGATGGGCCAGCCGCTCGTTGATCTCGGCCATCCGGGCTTTCGCGGCCTCGTCGAGGCCTGCGCCGGAGCGACGGAAGCGGGTGTAGGTGCGCTCCAGCAGCCGCATCTGCTCCGGCGTCAGTCCGAGCGTGGCGCGGTTGTCGTACAGAAGCGCGATCCGGCCGAACAGCACCGCGTTCATCATGATCGGGTTCCAGTGCCGCGCCATCCGCAACGACACCTCCTTGTCGATCTCGAGCAGCGCCGGGTTGGAGTGCGCCGACACCAGATCGTGGAACACCGCCGAGACCTTGGAGAGCAGCTTGCCCGCGCGCTCCAGCGCGGTGACGGTGTTGGCGAAGTCCGGCGTCGCCGGGTCGAGGGTGATGGCGGCGATCTCGGCCGCATGGTCGGCGAAGGCCTGTTCGAAGGCGGGGAGGAAATGTTCGGGCGCGATCTCCGCGAACGGCGGGGTCTCGAACGGTGTCTGCCACGGCCTCAGCAGCGGGTTTGCGCGATCCTGCGGAGTGGCCGGCGTTTGCAAGGTTTCTGACATCACAATTCCCGTTTAATGCCGAAAAGAATTGAGGAACTTATAGCACGCGATGGGGCTTTTTTGGGTCTTTAGCGCTTGATAGCGGGGGCCTTTTCGGAGAGATTGCGGCACCCCAACAGGATCAAGCCCCATGAGTTTGCAGCCCTCCCCGACCGCGGCCCGCCAGATCGTCTGGCCCACCGTCGTCACCATCATCAGTGCGGCGATCCTGATCGGCGCCGAAGTGTTCGGCGCGGCGTTCGCGGGTGGTTGGGCACTCGCGATCCTGTTCGGTCTCAACGACACCGGGGCGCACATCCTGCAGGCCATGCTGTTCGCGATCGGCGTCTTCATCATGGCGGCCTTCATCCGCGCGGCGCAGCGCGTCGAGCCGTTTACGCGGCGCGCGTAAGTCGGCTGAGCAACAAAGCCGCTTGCAGCAGGCCTCGAATGCATACGTCCCGTTAAAGAAACTTAACGCCTGTTCACTTTCGACAGCGCTCGCGCGCGCTGAGCGCGGCATCGCAAGCACGCGTTAGGCAAATTTGCCCGCAGCCTAAAAAAAATGTTGCGCAGCAGACTCAAAACGCTTATTTCCACTCTTGCCCAATTTCGCACGTGCCTGTGGTCGTGTGTCAGTCGGTAGGTATCCGGACAAGAGGCCGGACAGCCGCCAAGGGATGAAGAACCGAGGGTCGCTCAAGTCATCTGACTTGAGAGTCCAGCATCTCTCTCAAGAGATGCCGTTGAAGGTCTCTTCGCTCCTTGCAACCGTGACTGGCAGCCGGAGGCGAACCGGCGCACCTCGTTCTCAACGGGGGACGCGACTTAAAGCAACGACGGATCGGGCTTTTTTGGTCTCTGCCGGCTTTCCACCAGCCGGCGCGAATACCGAAGAGGCTTGTCCTTCATTGCCAGGTGTGCGGGCGGGATCATTCCCAACCAATCCACGGCAGCACAATTCGGTCTGAGCTTTTTGGCCCCGTCGCGCCTCCATCGCGCGAAGCGGCTGAAGCGCTTTGATCCGAGATCATTTTTGAACGTGTCCCTTCGCTGGGCCGTTTGGGAGGGTGCTACTATGACCGAACGTATTCAGGAATTCCTGCGCAACCGCCGTAACGAGGGCCAGGACGTCGAGCCGTGTCTCGTCGTCGACCTCGAAGTCGTGCGCGACAACTATCAGAGCTTCGCCAAGGCGCTGCCGGACAGCCGCGTGTTCTACGCGGTCAAGGCCAACCCGGCGCCGGAAGTGCTGTCGCTGCTGGCCTCGATGGGGTCGTGCTTCGACTGCGCGTCGGTCGTCGAGATCCAGATGGCGCTGGCGGCCGGTGCGTCCCCGGAGCGGGTCTCCTATGGCAATACGATCAAGAAGGAGCGCGACATCGTGCGCGCCTTCGCGCTCGGCATTCGCCTGTTCTCGGTCGACTGCACCGCCGAAGTCGAGAAGATCGCCCGTGCCGCCCCCGGCGCCAAGGTGTTCTGCCGCATTCTCTATGACTGCGCCGGCGCCGAATGGCCGCTGTCGCGCAAGTTCGGCTGCGATCCGGAGATGGCTGTCGATGTGCTCGACCTCGCCAGGCGTCTCGGCCTGGAGCCGTACGGCATCTCGTTCCATGTCGGCTCGCAGCAGCGCAAGGTGAAGGCGTGGGACCGCGCGCTGGCGATGGCCTCGACGGTGTTCCGCGACTGTGCGGAGCGCGGCATCAACCTGTCCATGGTCAACATGGGCGGCGGATTTCCGACCAAGTACCTCAAGGACGTGCCGCCGGTGGTGCAGTACGGCCGGTCGATCTTCCGCGCGCTGCGCAAGCACTTCGGCAACCAGATCCCGGAGACCATCATCGAGCCGGGCCGCGGCATGGTCGGCAATGCCGGCGTCATCGAGACCGAAGTCGTCCTGATTTCCAGGAAAAGCGACGAGGACGAGGTGCGCTGGGTGTATCTCGACATCGGCAAGTTCGGCGGTCTCGCCGAGACCATGGACGAGTCGATCCGCTACGCCATCCGCACCCCGCATGACGGCGCGGAAATGACGCCGTGCGTGCTCGCAGGTCCGACCTGCGATTCCGCCGACGTGATGTACGAGAAGCTGCCGTACCCGCTTCCGGTGACGCTCGAGATCGGCGACAAGCTGCTGATCGAGGGCACCGGCGCGTATACGTCGACCTACTCGTCGGTGGCCTTCAACGGCTTCCCGCCGCTGCGGACCTACCACATCTGAGGCTTCTCACCTCTCCCGCTTGCGGGGGAGGGAGCAAGAAAACGAGGAGCCGGTGCGCCGGCTCCCTCCCCCTCATCTGCCTATTGCTGACAACGCTCCGATGGCTTGCCGCCGTCCGGAGTGAGGACTGACGTGCCATGACTGCTTTGCGGAAGACCCCTGTTGCCTCCACCACCGAAGCCGCTCCGTTCGTGATCCGCAGCGAGCGTGCCTCGGACGTCGTTGCGCGTGAAGCGCTGCTCGATGCCTGCTTTGGCTTAAACCGCCATGCCCGCACTTGCCAGCGCCTGCGCGACGGACGCGCGCCCGCCGAAGGCCTTGCGCTTTCGGCCATAGCGCAAGGCCGGCTGGTCGGAACGTTGCGGTTGTGGCACGTCAGCGCCGGGGGCGCGCGAGCGCTGGTGCTTGGCCCGCTGGCGGTCGATCCGTCGTGCCGCCAGCTCGGCGTCGGAGCCGCGCTGATACACCACGCGCTTGCGGCCGCGAAGGGGCGCGGTCATGGCGCGGTGGTCCTGCTGGGCGATGCGCCGTATTATAGCCGCTTCGGCTTTTCGGCGCTCAAGACCGGCGAATTGTCGCTGCCCGGGCCGTTCGAACGCAATCGCCTGCTCGGTCTCGAGTTGCGCGAGGGCGCGCTCGACGGCGCCTGGGGCATGATCGCGCCGACCGGCGCTCCGGCAGCGGAAAAACCGGCTCGTCGCGCCAGGGCGCTGCGAGCCGTGCCGCGCGCGGCCTGATTGCTCAATGTCATGGCAGCCAACCCGCTCACCACACGCGACGGCCCGAACCGGCGCGCCCGGATCATCACGACGATCCTCATGATCATGATCGCGGCCATGATCGTGAGGGATATCTTCGTGCGTCGCTGGGGCACGGCCGCACCCCCGAGCAGCGACGTGAGCCAGCGTTCCCGCTGAGAGGGCGGGGACTTGCGCGCACCGGCAAAAAGCCCATAAACCGCAACAATTCCATCAATCAAAGAATTCCCTAAAGCGAGGTCCCGATGTCACGCCGCCTGATTTCCACCGGTTCGCCCTTCGAGAAGACGGCCGGCTACAGCCGCGCCGTGATCGACGGCGATTTCGCCTTCGTTTCCGGCACCACCGGTTACGATTACACCACCATGACGATGCCGGGTGATGTCACCAGCCAGACACGAAATTGCTTCAAGACCATCGAAGCGGCGCTGAAGGACGGCGGCTTCGCGATGGCCGATATCGTCCGCGCCACCTATTACATCACCGACGCCAGCGACGCCGACGCCGTGTTCGCGGTCTGCGGCGAAAACCTTGGCGATATCCGTCCTGCCGCAACCCTGCTCGTCGTCGCCGGGCTCTACAAACCCGAGATGAAGGTCGAGATCGAAGT
This sequence comes from Bradyrhizobium erythrophlei, assembly GCF_900129425.1. Lineage (NCBI taxonomy): Bacteria > Pseudomonadati > Pseudomonadota > Alphaproteobacteria > Hyphomicrobiales > Nitrobacteraceae > Bradyrhizobium > Bradyrhizobium erythrophlei. The sequence goes on from NZ_LT670817.1 coordinate 7,097,144, forward strand.
CACCGCGAAGCGGCGCACCGCCTGACCCCTTCGTCGCCCCCAGCGCATCCAAATCCCCGGAGCCCCATCCATGAGCCCGCCCGACCGGCAGATCCACGCGAAAATTTCCGGCCCCATTGTCATGATCGGCTTCGGCTCGATCGGCAAAGGCACCTTGCCGCTGATCGAACGGCATTTTGCCTATGACAAATCGCGCCTCGTCATCATCGACCCGCATGAGGATGGCGAGATCGCCAAAGCGCACGGCGTGCGCTTCATCAAGCAGGCCATCACCCGCGACAATTATCGCGAGGTGCTGGTGCCGCTGTTGACCGCCGGCGGCGGTCAGGGATTTTGCGTCAATCTGTCGGTGGACACCTCCTCGGTCGACATCATGACCCTGTGCCGGGAGATCGGCGCGCTCTACATCGACACCGTCGTGGAGCCGTGGCTCGGCTTTTATTTCGACAAGAATATCGGCCCGGAAAAGCGCTCCAATTACGCGTTGCGCGAGACGCTGCTGGCGGCCAAGCACGGCAGCCCGGGCGGGACCACCGCGGTGTCGACCTGCGGCGCCAATCCCGGCATGGTGTCATGGTTCGTCAAGCAGGCGCTGCTCGACATCGCCCGCGATACCGATACACCCCATAACGAGCCGAAAGGCCGGGAAGGCTGGGGCCAGCTCGCGCACAAGCTCGGCGTCAAGGGCATCCATATCGCCGAGCGCGACACCCAGCGCTCCAAGAAGCCGAAACCGATGAACGTGTTCGTCAACACCTGGTCGGTGGAAGGCTTTGTCTCCGAGGGCATGCAGCCGGCCGAACTCGGCTGGGGCACCCACGAAAAATGGATGCCGGACAATGGCCGCACCCACGACCATGGCTGCGACGCCGCGATCTATCTGCTGCAGCCCGGCGCCAACACCCGCGTGCGCTCATGGTGTCCGACGCCGGGCGCGCAATACGGCTTCCTGGTCACCCATAACGAGTCGATCTCGATCGCCGACTATTTCACGGTGCGCGACGGCCAGCGGGTAGTGTACCGGCCGACCTGCCATTACGCCTATCACCCCGCCAACGACGCGGTGTTGTCGCTGCACGAGATGTTCGGCGCCACCGGCAAGATGCAGCCGAAATGGCACATCCTGGACGAGAACGAGATCGAGGACGGCATCGACGAGCTCGGCGTCCTGATTTATGGTCACAGCAAGAACGCCTACTGGTACGGATCGCAGCTCTCGATCGAGGAAACCCGCGAGGTCGCGCCCTACCAGAACGCCACCGGCATGCAGGTGTCGTCGGCCGTGCTCGCCGGCATGGTGTGGGCGCTGGAAAATCCCACCGCCGGGATCGTCGAGGCCGACGAGATGGACTTCCGCCGCTGCCTTGAAATCCAGATGCCGTATCTCGGCCCGGTGAAGGGTTTTTACACCGACTGGACGCCGCTGAGCGACCGGCCGGGATTGTTTCCCGAAGACATCGACAGCGGCGATCCCTGGCAATTCCGCAACGTGCTGGTGCGGTGAGAGCGGCAACAAACCATCGTTCGTCATGCCCGGCCTTGTGCCGGGCATCCACGTCTTTCTTCCTTGAGCCAAGACGTGGATGGCCGGGACAAGCCCGGCCATGACGAACCCGGATAATCGCGCTCGCTAAAAACTATCTCTCCTTGATCGGCGGCGCGGTCTTTTCAGCGGGAGCGGGCGGCAACGCCGCCGTCGCGCCATCCTTCTGCGCCTTCGCATCGGGGTGGGCCGGCTCGGGCGCCGGCGTGGTCGGGCGCTCGCCGCCGGGCTTCGACTCGGCAGGGGCGTTATTCGGGGTCGAGGGAGACGACTGCAGCGGCTGCGTCGCCTGCGCCATCTGCGTGTCGCCGGCCTTGAGCTGGGCCATCGAAACGATCGATACGCCGAACCCGGCCGCGAGCAGCACGGAGGCGATCAGCATATCCCGCCTGAAGGCGCGTTTTTTGTCGAGAGACATCTCGTTCACCGCTTCTCGTTGTGCGAGATCAACGGCCGCTGGAACGCATTGTTCCCCGGGGAACCGGCAAACAACGAAGGCCGCTAAAGCGCCAGCAGCCCGGCGTCGCCGTCTTCGGCGGCAAACGCCAGCAGCGTGCCTTTGCTGTTCCAGGCCAGCGCCGCGACTTGCGCGCCGCCATTCCTGCGCACCAGAATCTCGGCGCCGTCGGTCAGCCGCACCATCAGGATGGTGCCATCGCCGTAACCCGCGGCGAGGATATCCTGCTTCGGATGGCAGGCGACCATGGAAACCCGCGCCTGCAGCGGCGCCAGCATCGCGGGCTCCTTGCCCATCGGGCCGTCCTTGCTGGCGAACGGCCACAGGATCACGCTGTCGGCGCCTGACGTAGCCAGCGCCTTGCCGCCCGCGCTCCAGGACAGCGACCTGACGCGGCCGGGATAGCCGGTCATGCGCATATGCCTGGTATCGGCCAGCCGCCAGCCATGCAGCGCCGGCTCATGCATAGAGGTCACCAGAAACTTGTTGTCCGGGCTGAAGGTGACGCCGAGATGCGAGCCGGCCCACTCCAGCACTTCGGCCGTCGCCGCCATGTTGGGAAACCACAAGGTCACGCCGTTGTAATGCGCGATCGCAAGCCGCATCCCTTTCGGAGCGAACGCAAGACCCCCGACCGTCGAGGGTACCTCGAAGGATTTTTCCTCAGCTTTGCCGCTGCGGACAAAGGCGGTCTTGCCGGCCGACCATGCCACCGCGCCATCGGGATGGAGGGCGACATTGTCAATCCAGCGCCGTTTTGAATCGGTCGCGAGCAGCGCGACCTCGCCTTTCGCATCCAGCGCCACCAGCTTGCCGTCGTCGCCACCCATGACGATGCGCTTGCCGTCGGAGGCTGCGCACAGGATGCCGCCGCCATGAACCGCGACAGGCGAGATCCCGCCCTCGCCGCTGACCATGGCAACGCTTTCCTCGGCGCCGACAAAGGCCGCGACCTCGCCGAGAAAATGCACCGAGGTGACGGGCATGCCGATCGCCAGCGGGCGCACCTTGTCGGTGACCGAAACGATGGAAGCCGAATTATCGCCGGGATCGAACTCTTTCATCACGTGGTGATACAGCGCTCGAAGCCGTCGCGGATGGTCTGCTCCGGCAATTCGCGGCCAATGAAGACGAGGCGGCTCTCGCGCGCTTCGCCGTCCTTCCAGGCCCGCTGGTGATCGCCTTCCAGCATCATGTGCACGCCCTGAAAGACGTAGCGGTCGTCGTCGTCGGTGAAGGCGAGAATCCCCTTCGAGCGCAAAATCTTCTGGCCCTCGCTGGCGACCAGGTCCTGCAGCCAGGGCATGAACTTGGTGGCATCGAGCGGCTTGTCCGAGCGCAGCGACAGCGATTGCATATCCTCGTCGTGGTAGTGCTTGAGGCCGTTATGGCTATGGCCGTGATCGTGGTCATGATCATGGCCGTGGTGGTGATGATCGTGATCGTGGCCGTCGCCGCCGTCGAGAAACTCCGGCTCGATCTCCAGGATTCGATCGAGATCGAACGCGCCGCGCTCCAGCACATCCGACAGCGCGACCTGGCAGCGCTCGGTGCGGTGCAGCTTGGCATAGGGGTTGATGGCGCGGATCCGCGCCTCGACCTCGTTGAGTTCGGCCTTGGTGACGAGGTCGGTCTTGTTGAGCACGATGACATCGGCGAACGCGATCTGGTTCTTGGCTTCCGGCGCGTCCTTCAGCCGGTCGCTGAGCCATTTCGCATCGGCCACCGTCACGACCGCGTCGAGCCGGGCGTTCTTCTGCACGTCCTCGTCGACGAAGAAGGTCTGCGCCACCGGCGCCGGGTCGGCAAGGCCGGTGGTTTCGACGATAATGGCGTCGAATTTACCCTTGCGCCTCATCAAGCCGTCGAGGATGCGGACGAGATCGCCGCGCACGGTGCAGCAGATGCAGCCATTGTTCATCTCGAAGACTTCTTCGTCGGCGCCGATGATCAGATCGTTGTCGATGCCGATCTCGCCGAATTCGTTGACGATCACGGCGTATTTCTTGCCGTGGTTTTCCGACAGAATCCGGTTCAGCAGCGTGGTCTTGCCGGCGCCGAGATAGCCGGTCAGCACGGTCACGGGAATTTTCTGGGAGGTCAATTCTGGCATAGTTACTCCGAAAACGGCACTTGGCAGGCGCGCCGGCAACAGGGAGGGCCCCTGCCCTAATTGGCAAGCGCGTCGGTCAGCGCCTTTATATTGTGCCTGACCATATCAATGTAAGTGGGGGCCCCGCCCTTTTCACCGGTCAGGCTGTCGGAATACAGCGTTCCGCCGATCCTGTCGCCGGTCTCGGCGGCAATCCGCCGCATCAGCCTGTCATCGCTGATATTTTCAAGGAAGACCGCCGGGACTTTGGACGTCCTGATCTGGGTGATGATACCGGCGATGTCGCGCGCGCTGGCCTCGGATTCGGTGGAAACGCCCTCCGGCGCGATGAATTCGATGCCATAGGCTGACGCGAAATAGGCGAAGGCATCATGGGTGGAGATCACCTTGCGGCGGCTTTCCGGGATTTGCGCCACGGCCTCGCGCACCTCACGGTCGAGCGCATCCAGTTTGGCCAGGTAGGTTTCCGCATTGGCACGGAAAACCCCGGCGTCCGCGGGGTCGGCGGCAACAAGCGCGTCGCGAATATTGGCGACATAAACCTTGGCGTTGGCGACCGATTGCCAGGCATGCGGATCGGCTGACGTACCGGCCCTGAGCGGCGCGATGCCCTTGGTCGCGGTGACAATGGGTGCCTTGCTGCCCGCGGATTGCAGCAGCCGCGGCAGCCAGCCTTCCAGACCGAGGCCGTTAATGACCATGAGTCTGGCGTCCGCGATCTCTTTGGCATCCGCCGGCGCCGGCGTGTAGACGTGCACGTCGCCATCGGGACCGACCAGCGTCGTGACGCTGACGCGCGCGCCGCCGACATTGCGAACGAAATCGCCGAGGATGGAAAAGCTGGCGACGACGTTGATCGGATCCTGCGCGCGCGCGGGGCACCCGATAGCGGTCAGCGCGAGACAGAAACAGACAAGCCACGCCTCGAGAGCCCGCTTTATAAAAACTGAATGAGAATTGAGCCGGCTATAGCGGCAACGGCGGTGAGCCCCCTCTCCCCTTGTGGGAGAGGGTTGGGGTGAGGGGTTCAGGTCTATCGATAGTCCGCAACCCCTCACCCGGATCGCATCTGGCGATGCGACATAGCCGAAGCATAGCTTCGGCGTTCTTTTCCAAGGACGGCCGCCGGAGGCGGCCTTTGCTCTCCCACAAGGGGAGAGGTGGCATCGAGCACTTGGATCCGACGGTCTCAATTTATAACCACCTCTATGCCTCGAGATGGCGGCCGGGGAACATCTGCCTGACCAGGCCGCTGACGCTGCCGAACAGCACCGAGCCGACATACAGCACCGCCGCCACCAGAATGATGGCCGGACCCGACGGCACCCGCGTTTGAAACGACAGCACGAGTCCCGCATAGCCCGACAGCATCGCGCTCACGACCGCGATGCAGATCATGCCGGTGATATCGCGCGACCAGAACCGCGCGATGCCGGCGGGCAGGATCATCAGCCCAACCGCCAGCAGGGTGCCGAGCGCCTGGAAGCCGTTGACCAGGTTGATGACGACGAGCGCGAGAAACGCCAGATGCGAGGGCGCGCCGGCCCGGCTGACCGTGCGCAGGAACACCGGGTCGACGCTCTCGATCACCAGCGGACGGTAGATCACCGCCAGCACGATCAACGTGATGGTGGCGTTGACCGCGATCACCAGCAGCGTCGGGTCGTCCATCGCCAGGATGTTGCCAAACAGCACATGCAAGAGATCGATATTGGTGCCCTTGATCGAAACGATGGTCACGCCGAGCGCGAGCGACACCAGGTAGAAGGTGGCGAGAGAAGCATCTTCCTTCAGTTCGGTGGTGCGCGCGACCACGCCCGCCAATATCGCCACGGTAAAGCCCGCGATCAATCCGCCCGTGGTCATCGCAAACAGATTGAGGCCCGAGAGCAGGAAACCGATCGCGGCCCCCGGCAGGATCGCGTGCGCCATGGCGTCGCCGACCAGGCTCATGCGTCGCAGCATCAGGAACACGCCGATCGGCGCGCCGCCCAGCGAAAGCGCGATCACCGCCGCCAGCGCCCGGCGCATGAATTCGAATTCGGTGAAGGGCGCGATCAGCGCATCATGGATGATCACGATCAGGCGGCCCGCGACGGCATGTGATCGACGGCGCAGGCGGCGGCGCTGTCGTCGAACGCTTCGCACATCCGCCGCGCTTCCGTGAGATTGTCTGTTGTCAGCACCTCGGCGGTTAAGCCCCAGGCCACCGGCCCCCGCGCCAGCAGCAGGGTTTCCGGAAAATTCGCGCGCACCAGGTCCATGTCGTGCAGCGCCGCCAGCACCGTGCGCTTTTCGGCGTGCCAGCGCCGCACCAGCGCCAGCAGATCGGCCGACGTCTTGGCGTCGATGGCGTTGAAGGGCTCGTCGAGCACGATCAGGCGCGCGTCCTGCAACAGCACCCGCGCAAACAGCAGGCGCTGCATCTGCCCGCCGGACAGCGTGCCGATGGGACGGTTCTCGAAGCCGTTGAGGCCCACCGCGGCGAGCGCCTGCGCAATCTTGCCGCGCGCGGCGTTGCCCATGCCGCCGAAGAAACCGATAAAGCGCCACAACCCGGTGCCGACGAAATCGTACACCGAGATCGGAAAGCTGCGGTCGATGTCCGCCGTCTGCGGCAGATAGGCGATGTCGCGGACGTTGAGGTCGCCCAGCGCGATTGCGCCCGCCAGCGGCTTGAGGATCCCGACGATGCCGCGAAACAGCGTCGATTTGCCGGCGCCGTTCGGGCCGACGATCGCGAGCAGCGCGCCGGAGCCGACCTCGCCGTTGAGGTGATGCACCGCCGGATGCCGGTCGTAGCCCAGCGTGACATCGCGGAATTGCAACTGCGCGGCCATGCTCACCTCATCGAAAGCCAGACGACGCCCCACAGGACGGCGCTGACCCCGAGCGCCGCGCCGAGCCGCGCGGCCACGGTCATACGCAGGATCGACCAGGGTGCCGCTTGCGCCGGATGCGGCGAAGCCGGGCCGTGGCTGTGCGCGTGCACGCGCCCGTGACTGTGGTCATGTCCGTGGCTGTGGGGGTCAGAAAAAGCCATCCAACGATGTTATATTATAACATAACGGAAGTCTACCGACGCGCAGGCTCTACGGCTAGGTTCGGATGCCGAAGCGCGTCTGGCGCGTAATGACGAGGCTAAATCTGGTTGGTCTCACGGCGACGACAAGCGCGGGGGTCCCCGCGGGGGTCATGAAGCTGCCAGACAAACGAAAGGGCGGCAGCACGATGCTGCCGCCCCAGAATGGATTGCCGGATCGGTATCAGGCCTTCGAGAACAGCTGGTCGACATATTCCCAGTTCACGAGGTGATCGACAAACGCCTTCAGATAGTCCGGCCGGCGATTGCGATAATCGATGTAATAGGAATGCTCCCAGACGTCGACGCCAAGGATCGGCGTGGCGCCATGCACCAGCGGGTTTTCGCCGTTGGGCGTCTTGGAGATTTCGAGCTTGCCGTTCTTCACCGACAGCCAGGCCCAGCCGGAGCCGAACTGGCCGACGCCGGCGGCGGCGAAATCGGTCTTGAACTTGTCCAGTCCGCCGAGGTCCTCGGTGATCTTCTTTTCCAGCCGGCCGGGCAGTTTGCTGCCGCCGCCGTTGGGCTTCATCCAGCTCCAGAAATGCAAGTGGTTGAAGTGCTGGCCGGCGTTGTTGAACACGGCCGCGTTCTTGCCGAACGAACCTTTCACGATCTCCTCAAGGGACTTGCCCTCGAATTCGGTCCCCTTGATCGCGTTGTTTCCGTTGGTCACGTAGGCCTGGTGATGCTTGTCGTGGTGGTATTCCAGGGTTTCCTTCGACATATGGGGCGCAAGCGCGTCATAAGCGTAAGGCAGATTGGGAAGCGTGAAGGTCATGGGGTGATGTCCGCAATGATGGGAGACTGTGGCTTAACGGGAACCCTTATAGAAGGTTCCACCGGTCTTAAACACCGCAATTTGGGGCGATCAGGGTCCCGTGCGGCAGAGCTGAGCAGTTGAATGGGCATCGAAATCGACATTTTGAATGGAGACGCGTCGTGGTCGATCGCAGAGCCGCTGTTCAAGGCGGTCTGGCCGCGCCATGTCGTCGAGAAACAGCCTTGGGGCCACATTGAGTGGGCCGATCCCGATCTGCGCGTGCTGATCGAAGCGCCTTCGGGCGGTCTGGCCTGTCATGTCGGCATCTATTTCCGGACCATCACCTGGAATGGACGCAAGTTTCAGATCGGCGGCATCGGCGGGGTTTCGACCCGCGCCGACTGTCGCCGCCGCGGCTATGCCGGCGTCGCGCTCGGTGCGGCCATCCAGACCATGCGCGATCACGAAGCCGTCCAATTCGCGCTGCTGTTCTGCGAACCGCACAATTTCGCATTTTATCAGTCGCGCGGCTGGCATCCCTTCACCGGCGAAATCCAAGCCGAGCAGCCCGGCGGCAAAATTCGCTTCGAGGCAATGGCGCCTTTTGTATTCGATTTCAGGCGCGCCCCGCGTGAGGGCGTCATCGACCTCTGCGGTTTGCCCTGGTGATCGTGCCTGGCCCGGAGGACGCTGGCCGGCCCACCCTGGCTCGTCATCCGTGCTCATAATCCATTGCTTTTCGCCTCGCGCGGCCCGCCGATATGGCATTGCAGAAATTGGATTTGCTGCTATGCAGGCCTCCTTTTTTCGGGGGCCATTATGGCTTGCAGATCAGGCTTCACGATTGCGATTCTGATGGCGCTGCTGGGGGCGGCGAACGCGCAGGCCAGTGGCGAGGTCAGCGGTATCTGGCTGACCCAGGCGGGCGACGCCAAGGTCCGCGTCAGCCGATGCGGCGGTGGCATTTGCGGCGTCGTGGTCTGGCTGAGAAATCCGATCAATCCCGCCACCGGAAAACCAGAGGTCGACAACAAGAATCCCAACCCGTCTTTGGCAAGGCGTCCAATGATCGGGCTGCCGCTGTTTTCCGGCATGCGGCCCTCGGGTCCAAACCGATGGTCCGGCCAGATCTACAATGCCGACGACGGCAACAGCTATGCCAGCAACGTCTCGATATCGGGTCCGGACACGCTGAAAGTCGAGGGCTGCGTCGGTGCGCTCTGCGGCGGCGAAAACTGGACACGGTCGGCGCGGTGAGCGACCATGAAAAGACGTTCGATCTTTTCCTCCTTATCCTGAGGAGCGGCGTCTTCGCCGCGTCTCGAAGGATGGGCGCGTCGTGGCCTCATGGTTCGAGACGGCGCAAGAGCGCCTCCTCACCATGAGGAACGTCCTAAATCAGGCCAGCGTCGCCTTCAGCGCGGTCGCCGCCGAGGCGTAGCCCCCGCGCGCGCCGTCGATGAAGTGGACGTGATCGCTGCGCAGCGCCGACGGCGTAAAGCAGGTCATCATCGCCGCGTCCTGCCGGTGGACCCCATATCGCACGCTACCAGCCGCGGCCGCCACGGCCAGGCGCTGGGTCAGCGCGCGCTCCAGTTCAGGCGTGCAATCCAGCACCATGCGCAGTCCGTCGTCGTATTTGCGGAAGTCGGAATTCTCCACCACTTGCTGCACATAGGTTTTCGGCACGAAGCCGCCGACGCTGATGCCGAAGCGCATGACGAGGTAGACGAACAGCGTGCGGGCGAGCACGACAGCGCGGCGCTTCAACAGCGATCCGCCGCGCGCGGCGCGCGCCTCGAAATCGGCGCCGGCAGGCGGCCATCGCAGCGACGGGCCGCCCGGCGGCACCGGTCGTCCCGCTTCCGGGCTGCGCTCGACCAGCGCGATGACGTCTTCGATCACCTTGCGAAAGAGCAGCGGATCGGCGCCGCGAGCCGGCACCACCAGTACCGAGAGAATGAGACCGCGCACGGAAGGAATTTCCTCGAACCGGCACGATAGCCCGGTGAGATCGGGCTGCGTGCCTGATGATGCCTTCGGCACGGCGAACTCGCCGCGCTTCATCGCGGCTTCGGCCCAGCCGAGACCGCCGCCGGAAAACATCGCATAGGACAAATTCGGCGACGGCCCGAACCGGGCGACGCGAACATCCAGGCCCTGCGCGCGCACCGCGGCGATCGGCACCAGCGCGACCCGCATTACCAGATTGAGGCTCTCCTCAACCCAGATCGCACTTGCCGCCAGCGCCTCGCCGGTGCGCGCGAGATCGTCGGGCGACACCGCAAAGCTCGCGCCGTCGCCGCCGAACACGAACGGAAATTCGCGCCCTTCCAGCGCGTTGGCGACCGCCGCGATGACCGAAGCGCCGGCCATGTTGACCGCCTTGTAGCGCGCTTCCGCGATCGCCCTGGTGGATTCCACGATATCGGCAACGCCGATGCTCCAGTTGTCCGGCAGCGGCGAATACAGCGCCGGGTCCATCAGGCTGCCGAAGCCGCGAAAGACCGGGATGCCGCTGTAGAAGCTATCGCTGGTGGCGGACGTGGTCATGGGCGCGGGGCGATCCGGATCTTTGAGAGATCGTCAAACAGATACGGCGGGGTTTGAAATTCGGTTTCGTTTACCGGCGCCCGAGCCGGGACGCTGCAAGCGTCCTCGAATGGCATGGTGCCGCTACGCGCCGGCAACGCAAGTCCCACATTCCTCAACTCAGGGGATGTGCCGGACAGGGCCAAGCCGGTGCTTTCTGGGTGCCGATGATCTCGGGCGCGTGCGCGCGGACCGCGGCATCGCAGAGCGCATAGCCCCAGTTGATCAGCTGCTCCTGTTCGATATTGCTGAACGGGTTCAGCCGGGTGCGGATCGTGGCGAGCGGTTTCACCAGGGCGTCGCTGCAGGGCAGCGCATCGCTCAGATGATAGTTCGCGATGTCGGTCGCGATCCCCCAATATCCGCCCCCACGGGCCTTGTTGGTGAAATCAGCGATCAGCGCGCGCTTGCGCAAGCCGCGGGATTGATCGGTCGCGATGCTGAGCGCGCGAAGTGTCTGCTTCACCCAATCGGTCTCGACGGTCGCGCCGGCGTCGAACGGGGCGCCGGCGTCGCTGACCAGCACGTTCTGGCAGCGATTCCACACGGTCTCGAGACCAAGATTGTCGTAGACGCCGCCGTCGGTCAAAAAGAGCCGTGCGGTATAGGCTGGATTTCCGCTGTAGATAGCGCCGTCGACCGCTTCGAATACCCCCGGGGAATCGAGGATGACCGGCGAAAGAAAGGGCGGGAAGGCGCTCGAAGCGGCGACGGCCTTGGCCAGCGGCAGGCTCGGCGTCGGGATCAGTCCGAGCAGATAATCGCCCATATAGGCTTTGGAGAAGCGGAAGTCGCGGCCGGTCTGCAGGTTCGTCGCATTGAACACAAACGTCGGCGTATCGGGCAGCTGATTGAGGCCGATCGGAAAAAGCTCCTGGTATTTGGCCGCAATCACGTCGCTCACGGACTTCCATGGCGTCAGCAGGCCCTCACCGATGGCGACGGAATCGATTTGTTGCTTGCAGAATGCCCGCAGCGGATCCACGACAAGCTCCTGGTAATGCGCGATATCGGGAGACGCGATCAGGCGCTCCCATGCGGCGGCGAGGACGCCCGCAAAAATCGAGCCTCCGGATACGCTGGAGACACGCGTCAGTTTCGGCAAGATCCCGAGCTCGGTCAGACGCCAGCATGAGCCGATATGAAACAGCGTAGCGCGAAACCCTCCCCCTGACAGGGCGAGAGCAATGCCCGGCTTAACTCCTTCGGACCCAAATGGCACGTGCGCTTCCCCCCGCTATGCGCCAAGCTTAGTCAGACAGTTTTGGGGTGTCTATTCCGATTCCGATCTCATCTATCTCGAAGCGGCCGACCGATCTGTCAGATCGGTTACCCTTCCGTTTTCGACAGCCCGCGCAGCACCAGTTGATTCAGACGATTGGCGAAGGCGGCAGGATCTTCGGGCAATTCGCCGTCGAGGATTTGCGCCTGCTCCAGCAGCAGAAACGACAGGTCTGCCGCGGCGTCCTTGTTGCCGGCGATCGCCGCGACCAGGGGATGGCGCATATTGATTTCGAGGATCGGCTTGGCGCCGGCCCCCTTGTTCTGCTGCGCCAGCAAACGCTCGAGCTGACGGTCCCGTGCATTGCCGCCGGCCACCAGGCATGAGGCGCTGGTGGTCAGCCGCTGCGACGCCCGCACGTCGGACACCCGCTCGCCGAGGGTATCCTTGATCACGGCGATGGTCGCCGCCTCATCAGTGCCGGAGTTTTCCTTGTTCTTGTCGTCGGCATGTTCGTCGAGCAGCGGGATCAGGCCGAAGTCGACGTCGCCCTGGCTCAGCGATTTGAGCGGCTTGCCGCCGAAATCGAGCGGCGCCGAGGTCCAGAACGCGTCGACCGGATCGGTCAGCAGCAAGACCTCGATGCCACGGGCACTGGCCGATTCCAGCTTGGGATTCGACTTCAGCCGGTCGAGACTGTCGCCGACGAGATAATAGACCTCGGTCTGGTTCGGCTTCAGGCTTTCGGCGTATTGCTTCAGCGAGCGCCGCTCGCCCGCGGTCGTGGTGAAGCGCGACAACGCCAGCAATTTTTCGCGCCGCTCGAAATCCTCCCAGATTCCTTCCTTGATGACCGGACCGAATGCGTCCCATATCTTGGCGAAAGCTTCCGGCTCCTTCTCGCCCAGGGTTTCCAGTTCGCCGATCACGCGGCCGGTCACGGCCTTTCGGATTTGCGCGAGCTGCGGATTGTTCTGCAGCATCTCGCGGGAAATATTGAGCGGAAGATCCTCGCTGTCGATCACGCCGCGGATGAACCTGAGATAGCCGGGCAACAGGTCGGCATCGTCGGCGATGAAGACGCGGCGGACATAGAGTTTCACCTTGCCCTTGCGTGACGGCTCGAACAGATCGAACGGTTTTGTCGACGGCGCGAACAACAGCACGGCATAGGACTGACGCCCTTCGGCGCGATAGTGCAGCGTCATCGCGGGATCGTCGAAGGCGCCCGCGATCGCCCGGTAGGCCTGGGTATAATCTTCTGCCGTCAGCTCCGATTTCGAGCGCTGCCACAGCGCGCTCGCCGAATTGATCTGGCGCGGTTCGCCATCTTCCGGCTTGAGCTCGATCGGAAACTGGATGTTGTCGGAATAGGCGCGCACGATGCGCTCGATCTCGTAGGTTTCGAGATATTTTGCCGCGTCCTGTTTCAGATGCAGCACGATTTCGGTTCCGCGTGCGATGCGGCTGGCGTCCTCCTCGCTTGCGGGGGCGATTTCAAAGCCGCTGCCGCCCGATGACGACCAGGTCCAGACCTGATCGGTTCCGGCGCGGCGGCTGGTGACGACGATGCGATCGGCGACCATGAACGCCGAATAAAATCCGACCCCGAACTGGCCGATCAGGCCGGCGCCGTCCTTGGCCTCGGTCAGGCGGGACAGAAAGGATTTGGTGCCCGAACGCGCGATCGTTCCGAGATTGTCGATCAGTTCCTGCCGGTCCATCCCGATGCCGCTGTCGATCACGCTGAGCGTGCCGGCCTTCTTGTCGGGCGCAATGCGGATTTTCGGCGGCGCCCCGTCGGCGATCAGGTCGGGGGCGGCGATCGCCTCGTAGCGCAGCTTGTCGCAGGCGTCCGACGCGTTCGAGATCAATTCACGCAGGAAAATATCGGTCTCCGAATAGACCGAATGCACCATCAGGTGCAGCAATTCGGCGACCTCGGCCTGGAAGGGCTGGGAAACGGCTGATGTGTCGGTATTGACGGTCATATCGATCTCGCTGAACGGGCGGGCAAGGTGGCGGAAAAATCCGATATAGCGATATCACATTCGCTGGCAAGTTCGGACGCGGCCGCACCGCGGAGCCCGGCTTAAAGGCTTGCTTTAAATTATTATTTCGCGCGGCTGGTGCATCCGCTACACGAAGAGACAGGTAATCGAATTTCAGCCGTCAAATCTCGCCGAACAGCGGGGTTCGATCGCAAGGGCCGGGGAAGGGCAAATGCGGCTCTTGGGATGCGGCGTCAGGTGCGTGCGGGGCGGCCGGGAGGTATTCTCAGCCCTCGATTTCGAGACCTCGTCGGGCGAGGCGCTGGCCGTGACCGGCCCCAATGGCGCGGGCAAGACTTCGCTGCTGCGGCTGATTGCCGGGCTATTGACGATGTCGGATGGATCGATCCGGCTGGAGGGCGGCGAGAGCGAACTGCCCCTGCCCGAACAGGCCCACTATCTCGGCCACCGCGACGCGCTGAAACCCGCATTGAGCGTGATGGAAAACCTCGCCTTCTGGCGGGAGTTTTTGGGCGGCGAGGCGGACGATGCCGGGGCGGGCCTGGCCGCGGTCGGGCTCGATCATGCCGCGCATCTGCCGGCGGCGTATCTGTCGGCCGGACAGCGGCGGCGGCTGTCGATCGCCCGGCTGCTGGCGGTGCGGCGGCCGGTCTGGCTGCTGGATGAGCCGACCAACGCGCTCGACGTGGCCGGACAGAGCCTGTTCGCCACCGTGATGGCTGATCATCTGGCGCGCGGCGGCCTGATCATCGCCGCCACCCACGCGCCGCTGGGGCTGCCCGCGAAGGAATTGCGGATCGGGGGCGCGACATGAATAAGCAAGGCCTGCGGCTCAGCGCGAATCTATCCGTTCCCTCCCCCCTTGTGGGGTCGAGACGAGCGAAGCTCGCTCTCAGGGGTCAGGGAGGGGGGTGCCGCGCGACGTGCTGCTTCGGTTTGCACTTTGACTTTTCTCAAAAGGCCGACGCACCTTTTTTGTGGCTACCCCCCTCCCCAGCCCTCCCCCACAAGGGGAGAGGGAGCGGACTGTGCTTGCCGTCAGATCAGAGGATGCAAAATCACGTACAACGGTGCCCCGCATGACCGCCGTCGCCGCGCTGATCAGGCGGGATCTGCGGATCGCGCTGCGGGTTGGCGGCGGGGCGCTGATCGGCGTGCTGTTTTTTCTCACCGTGGTGGTGCTGATGCCATTCGCGGTCGGACCCGATCTTGCATTGTTGGCGCGGCTGGGGCCGGCAATTCTCTGGCTCGGCGCGCTGCTCGCAAGCCTGCTGACGCTGGACCGGCTGTTCACGGCCGACCACGAGGATGGCTCGCTCGACCTGATCGTGATGAGCCGGACACCGCTGGAACTGGCCTGCGCCGCGAAAGCGCTGGCGCACTGGCTGGCCGCCGGGTTGCCGCTGATCATCGCCACCCCGGTGCTGGGGCTATTGCTCAATCTCGACGCCGCTTCGACGTCGGCGGTCGCGCTGACGCTGCTGGCGGGAACACCGGCGCTGACATTTACCGGCATGATCGGCGCGTCGCTGGCGGTGACGCTGCATCGCGGCGGATTGTTGCTGGCGGTGCTGGTGCTGCCGCTGTCGATCCCGGTGCTGATCTTCGGCGTGGCGGCCTCGCAGGCCGCGATCAGCGGCCCGTCGTCGTTCGGCGCGCCGTTCTCGATCCTGTGCGCGCTGTCGCTGGTCAGCTTCGTGATCGGACCGTTCGCTGCCGCCGCCAGCCTGCGGCACGGCCTCGACTGATCACGCCGTGTTGCCGGCGTCGATGGTGAAGACGGTGCCGGTGACATTGCGGCCGCCCTCTCCGAGCAGATATTCCACCATGCGGGCGACATCGTCGGGCTCCGGCAGCCGGCGCAACGCGCTGCGGCCGGCGATGCGTTTGCGCTGTTCTTCCCCGAGGCCTTGCGTCAATTCGGTATCGACAAAGCCCGGCGCAATCGCGTTCACGGTGATCCCGAGCTTGCCGACCTCGCGCGCCAGCGACCGGGTAAAGCCCGATGCCGCGGCCTTGGTCGCGCCGTACACGGACAGGCCGTTATAGCCGGTCGTTGCGATGATCGACGACATGTTGATGATGCGGCCGGCGCCGTCGGCCATCATCTGCCGCACGATATATTTTGTGAGAATGATCGGCGACAAAGTGTTGAGACGCAGCAGCGCCTCGATCTCGGTGTTGTGCATGGTGGCGAGCAGGCCCTCGGTGCCGATGCCGGCGTTGTTGACGAGGCCGTAGATGGCGCCGAACTGGTCCCGCAAGCCCTTCACAAAGGCCGGGATCGCATCGACCTCGCTCAGGTCGAACGCCCTGAACTGCAGGCCGCCGCTGCCGTCCTTGATGTGGCGGATGGCCTCGCGCAGTTCGTCGCTTTCGCGCCGCGCCACCGCGATCACGTTGTAGCCGGCCGCAGCCAGCCTTCGCGCGATGGCAAGGCCGATGCCACGGCTTCCCCCGGTGACCAGGATGTTATGCATCGTGTCGCGCCAGCTTGCCGGCCGCGGTGATATCGAGCGCTGCGACGAATTTGATCATGGCAGGCACTTTGTGAGGCGCCAGCGATGTCCGACAATCCGTCAGAATTTTATCGCGGATTCCATCGCTGCGGGATGTATCGCAGCCATCGGCCAGAATGACATCGGCGACCACGATGGCGCCGGTGATCGGGCTGCGCCGCGATCTGGCGCGCGACATCCGCACCTCGGCATGGCGGTTGATGACGGCCTCGATTTCCTCCGGGTGAACCTTCAGCCCGCCGATATTGATGATGCCGCCGCGCCGGCCGACGAAGTGATAGCGGTCACCGCGCCGCTCGACCATGTCGCCGGTATCGACGAATCCCTCACCGTCGGTCAGGGCGGCCGCGTTGTGGCCGACATAGGCATGTGCGGTCCGCGTCGAGCGAATCCGCAGCGATCCGTCCTCGACTTTCATCTCGACGCCGTCGGGACTCTTGCCGAGCATGCTGGCGGGAAAGCCCTCCAGGCCATCGTTGACGGCAAAGCCCACGCCCGCCTCGGTCGACGCATAGGCATGACCGATCGAGGCCGCGGGAAAGGCCCGGCTCAATCCGTCGAGGACCGCCTGGTCGGCGATCTCCCCCGACAAACGAACGTAACGCGGCGAGAAACCCGCGACCGCCCCGCTCATCAGAAGTTTGCGCCAGTGCGACGGCGTGCCCGATATGTGCGAGACGCCCCGCGCTTGCAGGCGCGCCACGTAATCGCCGATCGGCTCGCCCGGCTCCGACAATACCATCGAGCCGCCGCCAATGATGGCGCGCAAGAATATCTGAAGGCCGCCATAGCGCCTGATATCATAGAAGGTCGCCCAAACCGGCGCAGCGCCGCGCGCCGGACCATCCGCGACAATCGCGCCGCTTAATCCCTCCAGCGTATGGCGCACGATTTTCGGCACCCCTGACGTGCCCGATGTCAGCATCAGCCATTCCGTCGCCCGTCCGGTTTTTGCCTTGGCGCGCGCGGGCGCGGGCGATCGGGCCGCCACGATCAGATACACCTCCGTGTCCGTCCACCGTGGCGGGTGGTCGGTCACGACGGCATCGATATCGGCATCTTCGATCAGGGTGTTGACGTGATCGGCGTTGAGATCGGGCGGACACAGCAGCATTCGCCGCGCGACGCCGTCGAGTTCGGTCATCGCGATGGCCGATGTCAGCTGATCCGAAACGGCCAGCAGCACCGACCGCCCGGCGAGTTCGGCAAGGCGGTCGTCGAGGCAGGTTTCTCCGAGAATGTCGGTCAGCGACACGATTTGCCGCGCATCCGAAATGCTGCGGCCCTTCAGCTCCGGACCGAGATAGTCGCGGAGCGCGAAGACTTCACGCGGGGACATTTTCATAGGCCCTGATGAAGTCGCCTATCGTCAGAGGGAAGCCGGCGTCCTCCGATATGGTAAACGGATCGATGCCGAGATCGTCTTCCAGACGCGCCACCAGGATGGCGAAGCCGAGCGAATCGAAGCCGGTTTCGTGAAGCGACAGACCGTCATCGAGCGGCGGCAAAGTGACTTGCTGCTCGCCGGCGACCCGCTGCATTTCCGAAATAATCCTTAACCTTATCGACATGGATCGCTTCGCCTTCTCGTTAAATCGGGAGAGGCGCAGGATAGAGCGAAAATATGAAGCAAGCCCGCCATTCGGCGATCTTTCGGCTGCGTTGGTAAACGCATGCTCGCCGAGAAACCGCGGATTTGCGATTACACCTGTAAGCTATAGTCGAACCCTGCCGTCCACGATGCGCGCGTAATCGGCTGCACCGATCGGAAGGT
This sequence comes from Bradyrhizobium erythrophlei, assembly GCF_900129425.1. NCBI lineage: Bacteria > Pseudomonadati > Pseudomonadota > Alphaproteobacteria > Hyphomicrobiales > Nitrobacteraceae > Bradyrhizobium > Bradyrhizobium erythrophlei. The sequence continues at coordinate 7,115,221 of NZ_LT670817.1, forward strand.
AGACGCCGGACTCCGGATCCCTGAGAAACAGCGGGTCCGTCACCAGCCGCGGATCGAATCCCTCGCGGCTCAACTGCTGTTTCTTTTGCTTGAAGGTTTCGGTGGTCTCCAGCGCCGCGCTGATCCGGACGAAAACCGGGTGGGCGTAGGCCGGCAGCCGGCGCGACAGATGATTGCGGAATTCCGTCAGATCAAAGCGGTCACCGGCCACGATGGCGGCCATTCCCGCGCGGCCGTCGGCGCCGGGAATCTCCACGCCATAGGTCGTGGCGTCGATCACGTCAGGGCCATCCAGAATGGCTTCGTTCACTTCGGAGGTCGCGACATTCTCGCCTTTCCAGCGGAAGGTGTCTCCGACCCGGTCGACAAAGTGGAAAAAGCCGCTTTCATCGAGCCGCATCAGATCGCCGGTACGAAACCAGGCGTCGCCGGGCGCCAGCACGTCGCGCAGGATTTTCTTCTCGGTCTCGTCTTTGTCGGTATAGCCCTCGAAGCGGCCGCCGCCGTCGTCGGCGGTGCCTATGCGGCCGATGGCCTCGCCGATTTCGCCGCGCGCGCAGGGAATGCAAAGACCATTCTCCGCGCGAACCGGCACGCCCAGTTCGGCGTCGAGACGAACGATCGCCGCCGGAAAGCGATGGGCCAGCAGCGGCGGAATTCTCCCGATCGCGCCCGGCCTGCCCTCGACGTTGTAAAGCGAGAAATTGCCTTCGGTCGCGGCATAAAATTCGAGGATCCGGGGAATGGCGAAGCGCGCCTGAAAGGCTTCCCAGATATCGCCGCGCAGCCCATTACCGCACGCCAGCCGCAACCGATGCCTGTTTTCGAGTTCAGATACCGGCGCCTTCAGGAGATAGCGGCAGAGTTCGCCGATATACTGGAACAGCGTGCAATCCCAGCGCACGATATCGCTCCAGAATTGGCTCGCGGAAAACTTTTCCGCCAGCACCACCGAGGCTCCCGCGGTCAGCATGCTGCAGGGCGCGACGATGCCGCCGACGCTGTGAAAGAGCGGCAGGCAATCGTAGAGGCGGTCTTCCGGCGACGCGTTCGTCAATCCGGCGAACCAGCCGCCCCAATTCAGAATGCGCCGGTGGCTGACGCTGGCTGCCTTGGGCAGGCCGGTTGTGCCTGAGGTATAGATCAATAGCGCCCGATCGCTGATAGTGACTGCGCGCCGCTCGGCTGGCGACAGCGGGCTTCCATCGATTCCATCCAGCATTGGATCGATGCTTGCTTCGCCGCCGCGGCCATGGATCCAGATTTTCGGCGCCCGGTTCAAATACGGCAGCGCCGTTTCGAAGACGCCCGCAAGGTCGCCGGCGAGAATGACATGGTCCGCATCGGCGACATTGATGCAGTGAGACAGCGACAGCCCGACCAGCCTGGTATTGATCAGCGCTGCGACGCCGCCGACCTTGCTGATGCCGAGCCAGGCGGCGATGTAGTCCGGCCGGCTCGGCAGCAGAAGGCAAACCGTATCGCCCGGTTCAATTCCCGCCGCCAACGCCCAGCGCGCGTAACGGTTGATCCGCTCGGCGAGTGTGCGGTAGCTGAACGTCTCGGCCTGCGATATCAGAGCGGCCCGATCCGGCTGCCGCGCCGCCCAGTCCTCCACGACGTCCGCGAACAATCGAGACGGATTGGCCTCGATGCGCGACGTCAGTTCGATGGCCTTCAGCCAGCTTTTGGCGGCGGACGGTTTTGCGCGCGGACGCAGGCTATCGGCCGATTGTTCGATCGCGTCAGTGTTCATGGCCTGAATGCTTGTTATATCCCGGAAACTTTATAATCGCGGCGGCCTGACCAAGGGTTAACCAGCAGAGTTAAAGGCCGTCTTGCTGCTCCGCAAAATAGACCCGGTCGGGGCGCCTGATGGAATGACGATAGAACGAAGGTCGAATGGATTCGCGGGGTTTCCGTTAGCGTAAGCCTTCCAAAAATGACTATGCTGCCGGTCACCGGCAGTTTTCGAAGATTGCCGAATTCACGATCTCCCTGATCTTTGTTCATAGCGGAAAATGCGCGCGTTCGTTGTCGAACTCTGACGACGGCTCCCGGGTCGCGGGAAAAGATGCGCAACCGTTCAGTGGATTTTAGGCATGAACGAAAGCATTTCGTCGCCCTTTATCCGGTATCCGATTGCGACGTCGCTGCTGATGGCGGGCATTCTGTTTATCGGCCTGGTCGCCTATCCGCTGCTGCCGGTCGCGCCGCTGCCGCAGGTCGACTTCCCGACCATTCAGATCACCGCAACGTTGCCGGGCGGCAGCCCTGAAACCATGGCCTCCTCGGTGGCGCAGCCGCTCGAGCGACAGTTCGCGCAGATTCCCGGCATCGCCCAGATGACATCGACGAGCTCGCTGGGCTCAACCGCTGTAACGATTCAGTTCGACCTCAACCGCAGCATCGACGGCGCGGCCAACGACGTGCAAGGCGCCATCAACGCCGCCGGCGGCCAGCTGCCGAAAAACCTGCCCTCGCCACCGACCTACCGCAAGGTCAATCCGGCGGATGCGCCGGTCCTGCTGTTGTCGGCAACATCCGACACCGTGCCTCTGACCACCGTGAGCGACTCCGTCGACGCCCAGCTCGCGCAGCAGATCAGCCAGATCTCGGGTGTGGCGCAGGTATTTATCGGCGGCCAGCAAAAGCCTGCGATTCGGGTTCAGATCGACCCCGCGAAGCTGGTCGCCAAGGGCCTGTCGCTGGAGGACGTCCGAAATCAGATCGCGATTACGACGGTTGACAGTCCGAAGGGGAACATCGACGGCGTCACCCGCGCCTATACGATCTACGCCAACGATCAGATGCTGGACCCAAAGGACTGGAACAACGTCATCATCGCCTACCGCAACGGCGGCCCATTGCGAATCCGCGACATCGGCACGGCGGTGTCCGGGCCGGAAGACGTAAAGCAAGCCGCCTGGGCCGACGGCAAGCGAGGCGTGTTCCTCGTCATCTTCAAGCAACCCGGCGCCAACGTCATCGAAACAGTCGACAGGATCAAGGCACAGCTGCCAAGACTGGTCGCCGCGATTCCGCCAGCGATCAAGATCAAGATTATCAGCGATCGCACCCTGACCATCCGCGCCGCCGTCGAAGACGTGCAGTCGACGCTGTTGATCACCATCGTGCTGGTGGTGCTGGTCATCTTCATCTTCCTGCGCAGTTTCTGGGCGACGGTCATTCCGACCGTGACCGTTCCGCTTGCATTGCTCGGCGCGTGCTCGCTGATGTGGGCATTCGGCTATACGCTCGACAATCTTTCATTGATGGCTTTGACGATCGCGGTCGGCTTCGTTGTCGACGACGCCATCGTGATGCTGGAAAACATCACGCGCTATATCGAGGAAGGCGAGAAGCCGCTGGCCGCCGCGTTCAAGGGCGCCAGCGAAATCGGCTTCACGATCGTGTCGATCAGCATTTCGCTGGTTGCGGTGCTGATCCCGCTGCTCTTGATGGGCGGCATCATCGGACGGCTGTTCCGCGAATTCGCGGTGACGCTGGCGATGGCTATTTTCGTCTCGCTGGTCGTGTCGCTGACGCTGACGCCGATGATGGCATCCCGCTTCCTGCGCGCGCATGGCGAAACGCGGCACGGCCGGTTTTATCAATGGAGCGAGCGCGCGTTCGACAAGATGCTTCATGCCTATGAGCGCGGTCTGGACCGCGCCTTGCGGTGGAGCAGGACGACGTTATGCATCTTCTTCGCAACGCTCGCATTGTCGATTTATCTTTTCGTCATCATTCCCAAGGGCTTCTTCCCGCAACAGGATAACGGCTTCCTCACCGCGACATCCGAGGCGGCGCAGGATATTTCCTTCGCCGACATGAAGCGGCACCAGGAGGAGCTCGGCGACATCGTGCAGCATGATCCCGATGTTGACAGCATTGCCATGTTCATAGGCGGCGGCGGCAGCGCTCTCAATACCGGCCGCATGTATATTACGCTGAAGCCGCGCAGCGAGCGCAATTCCAACGCGCAGCAAATCATCGCGCGGCTGCGACCGCAGGTCGAAAAGGTCCAGGGCGCGCAGCTGTTCATGCAAGCCTCGCAAGACGTGCGGCTCGGCGGACGCGCAACGCGTACGCAATTCGAATACACTCTGCAGGATGCAAATCTGAACGAGTTGAACGAATGGGCGCCGAAGATCCTGGGCAAGATGCAAACCCTGTCCGAGTTGCGCGACGTCGCAACCGACCAGCAGACCCAGGGAACGACGCTGGCGCTGACGATCAATCGTGACGCCGCATCGCGGTTCGGCATCCAGCCGCAGCTGATCGACGACACGCTGTACGACGCATTCGGCCAGCGCCAGGTCACCCAGTATTTCACCCAGCTCAACAGCTATCACGTGATCCTGGAAATCCTGCCCGAGTTGCAGGGCGACCTCGACACGCTCAACAAGCTCTATATCAAATCGCCGCTGACCGGCGATGAGGTGCCGTTGTCGACGTTCGCGACCTGGACCAGCGTGCCGGTCCGGCCGCTGTCAATCAGCCATCAGGGCCAGTTCCCGGCGATCACCATCAGCTTCAACCTCGCGCAGGGCGTTGCCCTCGGGCAGGCGACCAACGCCGTGCAGGGAGCGATGGTGGAGATGGGAGCGCCTCCCACGCTCAGTTCAAGTTTCCAGGGCACGGCGCAGGCGTTCCAGCAATCGCTCGGTACCGTGCCGCTGCTGATCCTCGCGGCGCTCGTGGTCGTCTACCTGATCCTCGGCATTCTCTACGAGAGCTACATCCATCCGCTGACTATTCTCTCGACCTTGCCCTCGGCCGGCGTCGGCGCGCTGGCGATCCTGATGCTCTTCGGTTTCGACTTCAGCCTGATCGCCTTGATCGGCATCATCCTGCTGATCGGCATCGTCAAGAAGAACGGCATCATGATGGTCGACTTCGCGATCTCGGCCGAACGCGACGAGCATCTGTCGCCGGAACAGTCGATCCGAAAGGCCGCGCTGCTGCGGTTTCGCCCGATCATGATGACGACGATGGCGGCAATGCTCGGCGGCGTGCCGCTGATGCTGGGGACCGGCACCGGATCGGAGATCCGCCAGCCGCTCGGCTACGCGATGGTCGGCGGCCTGATCGTCAGCCAGGCGCTCACGCTGTTCACGACGCCGGTGGTGTATCTCTATCTCGACAATTTCTCGAACGCGATCGCACGCTGGACTCGAACCCGAAAGCCCGATGAATCCCAGTTGGCCACGACGGTCCCTCCGGTTAAACAAGCCGCTGAATAACCGTTTTTACCTTCACCGGCGGTGCGGGCGGGAACCTGGCCGTTGCGCCAGACGCTTCGTTGGCATCTCGGTGCAGCGTTTCGGTAACGCCCGGGAAATCAGTCGGAGTGAACGACCAGTTTTTCCTCGTTGAAAAACTGCAGGGCGCCATACCCCTCCACATCGACGGCGTACCGAAAGTTGCCATCCGTGGTCGGAAACACGGCGACGACGGTGCCGGCCTCATGGTCGTCGGTTGCTTTATCGACCGTCTCGCCAATTGCAAACTTCGACATCGAGAACTCCTTCAGGAATCGTCGATTCGATTATCTGCCCGAATGGGTTAACGGATCTTAAGCACGTGCCTCGGCCGAACACGGGGTTTCGCCGGCCGGTGACGCCAAACCCTTGCGGCATAAGGGTTTACCACACCGGCAGAAAATGGTGCGGCGCAAACATATTTCTGCGATGAATGAGATGTTGGGCTGAATGAATTGTGAGACGCCGATGATCAGCAAAAGAGCATTCCTGCATTCGGCGGGGCGCGCCGGACTGGCATGGCTCGGTGCCGGATGGACGGCATCGGCCCATGCTGATCGGGCTTACCCGTCCCATCAGGTGCGCTGGATCGTCCCCTACGCGGCTGGCGGCGCGACCGACGTGCTGTCGCGGCTGATCTGCCAGCACCTGTCGGACCGGCTGGGCCAGCCCTTCGTTGTTGAAAACAAGCCGGGCGCCGGCAGCAACATCGGCACCCAGGCCGTCATCAACTCGCCTCCGGACGGATATACCCTGCTGCTGACCAGCACGGCCAACGCCATCAACGCGTCGTTCGACCCCGCACTTCCCTATGACTTCGCAACGGGCATCATGCCGGTCGCCGGCGTGGCCCGCATCCCGCTGGTGCTGGTGGTCAACAACGACCTTCCGGTCCACAGCGTCGCGGAGTTCATCGCCTACGCCAAGGCCAATCCGGGCAGACTGAGCATCGCCTCCTCCGGAATCGGGACCTCGCTGCATCTGTCCGGCGAACTGTTCAAGGCGATGGCCGGGGTTCAATTCACCCACGTACCCTATCGCGGATCGGCTCCGGGCCTGACCGACGTCATGTCCGGCCAGATCCAGGGCATGTTCGACAACGTCACCTCGTCGTTCGAACTGGTGCGAACGGGAAAGCTGCGCGCGCTCGGCGTGACCACGCGGGATCGCTCGGACACGTTGCCCGATGTGCCGCCGATCGGCGATACGCTGCCCGGTTATGAAACCAGTTCGTTCTACGGCGTCGGCGGTCCGCACGACACGCCGCGGGAAATCGTCGATCTCCTGAACAGGGAAATCAACGCGGCGTTCGCCGACCCCGCCATCAAGGCGCGGCTCGGCGAACTCGGCGCCATTCCGATCACGGGCAACGCCAGGCAATTCGCCGCCATGCTGGCTGCAGAAACCGAGCGTTGGCGCAAGGTCGTGGAGATGTCGGGACAGAAGAAGGAGTGACGTCTCACCTCGATCGGTCTCCGTCTATTCATGCGCGAGGGTCTGGCGCTCCAGGTAGGCGGGAGTTCCCCGCTTATAGGCGTCCTTGACCCAGGCGTCCCTGGTCTTCTTGAGCGTGAACGTCTGCTCGATCCGCTTGGCGGCCGCTGGCGGCAGTGCCTTCTTCTTCGAGACGCGCGATCCGGATTTCGAGGGTTTGGCGGCCGCGGGGTGCGCGATGTTCCAGAGCGCACGTGCCCGGTAATGCTCGTAAATCCGCATGAATTCCGCGAGATAGGTTCGCGCCAGCGCAGTGCTGCCGGTAATCTCAAGCAAATTCTCGTCGTTATGATTGGTTGAGTTTTTGCTCAAATTGGCAGAGCCGGTGTAGATCGTCGGCTGGTCCGTATCGGCATCGATGATGATGAACTTGTGATGGATATGGACAGCCGGTGGTCCGCCCTTTTTACCGGACTTTGGCGGCGGCAGCGTCGAGCGACTGCTGAGATCGACCGTGCTGAACTCCGGAAGAAAGCCCGCAGGCGTGTCTCCGGGACGGAAATAGGAATAGGCAAGAACTTTCTTGTCTTTGCGCGAGCGATTGAACAGCTCCACTTTCACGGTTGTCGCCTCGGAGGGCGCACGCGGCGCTTCGCCGGAGTCCGAAAGATTGTCCTTTTTCGCCGCTTTCGATTTAGAGGGGTCGGAGATGCTGTTCAGCATGCCATAGAGCAGCTTCCCCCGGTCTCCCGTTGCGAGAAGCGCGCGGATCAGCTGAGGGTCGGTCGGATCGAACATACAAAACGCCACGGAGCTTTTGGCGGCCTTGACTGCCTTGACGACCGTGTCGATCGAGACCCGTTTATTGGCCGGCTCGGGAGAGAAGAATAACCTGACGGTTGCGCTGCCGATCTTGATCGGCTTCGACCACGCCGCCCCGGCCGCCGTGTTGGCCACCGTCGGATCGCCGCGCAGCAGCAGCTGGCGCTTCGAATAGAGCTGCGCAAGCTGCTGCGAATTGAAAATGTGGAGCAGGTTCGCCTGGCAGGTCAGGCCTTCAGGGGTAAAATTGGCCGAGCCCATCAGCACGCGTCCGTTCTTGACATCGACCAGGAACTTGTCGTGCATGATGTTGGTTTTGGATCGCCCCTTCCCCTCGAAGCTGGCGGACTTCAATTGCTTGATGGCGGGCGCGTCGGTCTGGTCATTCTTGCGATCCTCGTAAATCAGCGAGAGCTTGCCCTTGAAGCCTTTCAACGACGGCATCACCCATTCCTTGTCGGTCAGATGATAGATCGCGCCATTGACCTCATTGGCCTTGGCGAGAATTTTGGGGAAAGCAGTCTGCAGGCCGTTGGCCAGCCATTTCATGACATCGTCGATCTGCTTTTCCGGATCGGGAAATTCGCGCTTAAAGGCTTGCGAGCTCACGACGGCCCGATTGAACCACGTTGAAATTCCATCTTCCTCCACGTTCGGAAGCCGCACCGTGACGGTCGTCGCGGCTTCTGCAACAGCCGCAAGGTCGTTGGGACCGGTGCCGCGAACGGGGGTTATCGTGTAGGTAAAGGTCTTGCCGCGATCGGCATCGTTGATGCCGGCGTCCCACCACATGAATTTTTGGAACGGCGCGAGATTGCTGGGCAGCGGAGCACTGTCTTCGGTTGGGGCCGAGAACGAGATTTTGTTGACAAGGTAGCCGTCCTTCTCGCCCGGATGAAAACCGGGAGCGCGCAAGATGGAAAAGCCCAGAAAATCGCCGAATTTGGCGCCGTCGGGCCAATCCATCGCCAGCAGTACAAGCGTCGGCGAGGTATAGGCGCGCGCAAGAACCCCCCCTTTGGGTGCGACGACGGAAGCCTTGCCGGCACGTGATTTCTTCGCAACGCGTGATTTCTTCGCCATTGTTGGCTCCTGAAATGGTGTGACCCGCGGCTACGGTCGATCCTCGACGAAAGCTATCTCGACTTGACGACCAAGTGGCATTTGCAAAAAAACTGTGTCTTAAGCGACACGTTATGCTCCAATACAATCACAAATTGTACATTGCCGCCATCGAAAATTATGGCGGCCGCTCCGGCGTTCGAGGGCCGATGCCGCAGGCTCAACGAAGCCGAAGACGAAACCCGGATCGGCCTTGACCTTTGTCAACCGCCTCCCAATTCAGCCGGGCAGGTAGATCAAATGATCAAGCGCAGCGACCCTTGGCACAGCCGCTCCATCGTCAGCAGGTGGGCGCATGTCCTGGAACGGATCGGGCTCGCCCTGACCGGAACCTCGTGCGGGCTGTTTGTCGCTGTGCATGTCGGAAGGGCCGACATCGAGCTGATCGGTTCGGCTGCCGCCGTCCTGGCTATGATGGTTTACGGGGCCGCCGGCTTCTATCTCGGAATCGACATGCCACCGGCTCCTCCCGATCACCGAATGCACCTGCCGCTGCGGCGCGGGCCAGGTTCCCGGGCGGATACCGTGGAACTGCTCAGCGCGGCCGGTACTTTCCTCGCGGCGGTGGCGGCGGTGGTGTCCGTTTCCAGCATTATTCTCGACGAGACGGCAAGCGCACGCTCGGTCCTGCTGCTCGGTTTCGGCTGGGCGATCGGCACCACCATGCAGATTGCCGCCGGCATCATTGCGCGAATCCGGGCCGACGCCGATGCTTCCGCGACATCCTAGCACTGCCATGCCGCAGCCCCACTTATTCCCTCCTGATTGACGGGCGCGGGCGTAGAACTATTCTCGCAGGCGCTTGATGATCTTGCATGGCGTTCCGAAAATAGACCCGGTCGTTTCGAATAACGGGAGAGAACAAATGTCGACGAAGAATCCCGTCAACTGGATGCTGTCCGAGGCGATCGATTCGCTGGCACGCGCCGAACGGTTGCATCAGCAGTTCTTCAGCTTGCAATCGAGAGCCGGCATGCGGGAACCCAGTTGGGAACCTCCGATCGATGTGCTGGAGACCGACAGCGAGTTCCTCATTCTCGTGGCGCTGCCCGGCGTCGATCCTGAAGAGGTCGAAGCCATCATCGATGACGGGACCCTTGTCATCAGCGGACGCCGTGTGCTGCCGGCGGAGTTGCGCGATGCCAGGATTCACCGGCTTGAACTCCCGCAAGGCCGTTTCGAACGCCGCATTGCACTGCCCCCAGGCCGTTATGCCGTCAGCCGCTTCGCAACGAACGGGTGCATCGGGTTGCGCCTGTCAAAATCCGTGTGAGGATGGTCATGTCGCCAGTCAACGACGAACCCGCCGCTGCCTCGTCTCACGCCACCACGCCTGACCCAGAGTCCGTCCCGATCCCGGACGATGCCCTGATCATCATCCCGGTTCGCAATGTCGTGCTGTTTCCGGGTATCGTCGCCCCGATCACCATCGCGCGGCCGAAATCGATCGCCGCCGCGCAACAGGCGCTGCGCGCACAGCGGCCGGTCGGAATTCTGCTGCAGCGAAATACCGAGGTGGACGATCCCGGCCCCGACGATCTGTATCGGGTCTGCACGGTCGCCAATATCGTACGTTACATTGCCGGGCAGGATGAAACCCATCACATCATCTGCCAGGGGGTTCAGCGTGCCCGCGTTCTTGACTACCTGCCCGGCACGCCATTCCCGGCGGCCCGGGTTCTTCAAATTCCGGAACCCACCACGAGTTCGCCGGAGATCGAGGCCCGATTTCTGAACCTGCAACGGCAGGCTATCGAAGCGATTCAATTGCTGCCCCAGGCGCCGCCGGAACTCGTTGGCGCCTTTCAGTCGGTCACGTCTCCGGCTGTTCTCGCCGATCTCGCGACGTCCTACATGGACATCAAACCACCGGAGAAGCAGGAGATTCTGGAGACGATCGACCTCTCGCTCCGAATGGAGAAGGTTTCGCGTTACCTGGCCGAGCGGCTCGAAGTGCTGCGGCTGACCAACGAGATCGGCCAGAAGACCCGAGCCACCTTCGATGAGCGCCAGCGCGAGGCCATCCTTCGCGAGCAAATGGCAACCATCCAGCGCCAATTGGGCGAGGGCGACAGCAAGACCCAGGAGGTGGCGGAGCTGAACGAGGCCATCGCCAAGGCCCAGATGCCGGCTGAGGCGGAAAGCCAGGCGCGCAAGGAAGTGCGTCGCTATGAACGCATGCCGGAAGCCGCCGCCGAGGCAGGCATGGTTCGCAGTTACCTCGACTGGCTGATCGAACTGCCATGGGCGCTGCCCGCGGAGAAGACCATCGATATCCCGGAGGCGCGACGGATTCTCGATGAGGATCATTTTGGTCTGCAGAAGATCAAAAGCCGGATCGTGGAATATCTGGCGGTCAGAAAACTGGCGCCGCACGGCAAGGCGCCGATCCTCTGCTTTGTCGGCCCGCCCGGGGTCGGCAAGACCTCGCTCGGGCAGTCGATCGCCCGGGCGATGGATCGTCCGTTTGTTCGCGTCAGCCTGGGCGGCGTCCATGATGAGGCGGAAATCCGGGGCCACCGGCGGACCTATATCGGCGCGCTGCCCGGCAATATCATTCAGGCGATCAAGAAAGCCGGATCGCGCAATTGCGTCATGATGCTCGATGAGATCGACAAGATGGGGCGCGGCATTCAGGGCGATCCATCGGCGGCCATGCTGGAAGTTCTCGATCCGGAGCAGAACTCGACGTTTCGCGACAACTATCTTGGCGTGCCGTTCGACCTGTCGCGCGTCGTGTTCATAGCGACCGCCAATCTGCTGGATACGGTTCCGGGAGCGTTGCTGGACCGCATGGAGATCATCAGCCTGCCCGGCTACACCGAGGACGAAAAACTCGAGATCGCGCAGCGCTATCTGGTCCGCCGTCAGCTCAAAGCCAACGGCCTGAAGCCGGAACAGGCCGAGATCGACGTCGAGGCGCTGCGGCTCATCATCAAGGGCTATACCCGCGAAGCCGGCGTTCGCGCTCTCGAACGCGAAATCGGCAAGGCCTTGCGTCATGCGGCGGTGCAGATCGCCGAAGGCAGCTCGAACAGGGTTGTTATCCTCGCCAAGGATCTCACTTCCGTTCTCGGCCAACCCCGCTTCGAAAGCGAGATCGCGATGCGGACCAGTGTCCCCGGTGTGGCGACCGGACTGGCATGGACGCCGGTCGGCGGCGATATCCTGTTTATCGAGGCGACCCGCGTTCCCGGAAAAGGCGCGCTGATCCTCACGGGCCAGCTCGGCGACGTCATGCGTGAAAGCGTGCAAGCGGCGCTGACGCTGGTGAAGAGCCGCGCCGCTCAGCTCGGCATCGATCCCTCGCTGTTTGAAAAAAGCGAGATCCACGTCCACGTGCCCGCAGGCGCCACGCCGAAAGACGGTCCGAGCGCCGGCGTCGCGATGTTTACGGCGCTGACCTCCCTGCTCACCAACCGCACCGTCAGAAGCGACACGGCGATGACCGGCGAGATATCGTTGCGGGGTCTGGTGCTGCCCGTCGGCGGCATCAAGGAGAAAGTGGTCGCGGCCGCGGCCGCCGGCCTGACCCGTGTGATGTTGCCGGCGCGAAACCGGCGAGACTTCGATGAAATTCCACAGGGCGCCCGTGACAAACTGGAGTTCGTCTGGCTCGAGCGCGTCGATGATGCCATCGCCGAAGCGTTTGAAACGAGTACGCCTGCAGCCGTAGCTGCCAGGTGAAATAATAGCCGGACCTGCGAGCGATTGTAATACGGTGCTTCAGAGCGTCTTCAGATACTCGACGATCGCCCGGCGGTCGTCCTCGCTGAGATTTGTCCCGGCGGTATGCCCGCCGTTTCCGTTGCCGTTGGCATTGGCGGGATCGGCTACAAAATTACCGTTCTTGAACGGCGACTGATCGGTCGCATAGCCGACGTTTTTCGGATCGAACAGCCGGCTTCCCACCATGAAACTGGATTTGCGTTGGTTGGGTGGGGTCAGCAGTTCCCAGAGGTTCGGCACCGAGCCGTTGTGAAGATAGGGCGCGGTCGCCCAGATGCCGTGCAAGACGCGCGCCTCATAAGCGCCCTTCGGGGCGTCCGGGGGCACACGGAACAGCTCGCTGAGGTTTTCCCTGACAAAGCTCGCCTTCTCGACGGGAGAGGCGGAGCTCTTTCCCGCCTTTGCCAAATCCAGGGCGATCGCGTCCCGAATTCCGCTCTGGTTTTTCAGGGCCGCGTCCAGAAGGCTGCCCACCACCGAATTGGCGAGGACTTCGGTGGCCTTGGCGGGATTTTTTAACCGGGCGCCAATCGGTCTCGGCATCAGCGAGCCCTCGAGCTTTCCGGAATCGACTGTCCGGTTCGCCGCGTTGTCCGCTACCTTGGTGTCGGTGCCGACCGACTGGACCGGGGTGGCCCACGCGTCCAGCACGATTTTCGAGTCGTGCTCGCCGTGACAGCCGCCGCAATTGGTCTCGAACAGCGGTTTGCCGCGCGCGGCGAGCGCATCGTCGATGGGAAAGATATCGCGCGGCCATGGCGGCGGCTTCAGCGCCACTATTTTCTCTTCCAGCGTCTGCAGGCCGGCAAAATCCGCGGAATTGTGATCATACAGAATGATCGGGACAGGAATCGCTGGAATTCGTTTCGGGCTAAACTCTCCGAAGACGCCGAACATCTCGCCGGTATTTCGCGCCAGCGCGTGGATGTACAATCCGTTTTCGACACTGCCGGTCCACTGCGTGTGATCCTGCTTCGACACATTCCACAGGAACGGATAGCTCACCGGCGCATCGGCGATCGCGAAATTCTGCGGCAGTCCGAGCCCGCGCACGGCGACGCGATTGAAGATCATGTTGAACGCGTCCAGCCGCCCCGGCCCCCACGGCGTCGGCGGCAGGCTCTTGTCCATGAATTCGCCGAATTGCGCGACCCAGGCGTCGAAGTCCGTTTTCAGCGTGGCCGCTTTGGCGGCGGAAAACTTCGGACCCAGCACCGTTTTGGCGAAGGTGTCGAACCGCGCGGCGTCGCGCGATGTCGCGCGTGTGGCCGCGAGCAGATCCGTCATGAACAGTTGAAAATCCGCATTGGCCGGCGCGCCGTCGAGGCGCAGTTGATGGATCGTACCGTCCTTCTGATATTCAAGCTGTCCGGTGTGGCAGGCGGCGCAGGTCATGCCGAGTTGAGGCGGCGACGGCCGTTCGTCGACGACAAAGCCGACCGGCAGGTTCTTGCTGGAACCAGTGTTAGGAAGGTAGCCGTAGCGCTGCAACTGGTCGGCGCCGAACGGCGCGTCCACGTCGAGCCGGCGCAACGCCTTGAACCAATCATAAGGAATCATGCGCGAGCCTTGCGACGTCGTGTAGAAGGCCTCGCGGTCGGCGGTCGACCATCCCTGATCGGCGAAAGTTAGTTGGGGAGTTGGCGATGCCGGCGCGGTCTGCTGCGCCGGCGCGCGATCGGTCCAGGAGAGCAGTACAACCGCCACGAATGCAGATGCGACGAATCGAATCAACTTCAATTCGAACCGGTTCATGCCAACCCCGCCCAGCCGCTGTCAGGCCTGGCAGGATGCGACGTTCGTGCTGCAATGTCTAGCTGTGTTGTTTCAGAACAACCCGCGGTGCAGAATTCGAAGAATCGCCGCTGCGCGGTGGGTACCGATCTCTGGCAAATGCGATGGCGACGCCGGAGCCTACCCCAAACCGCGCCGCCGCGATCATGCCAGCCGGCCCGCGGGCGCCTGCTGGCCTCCTTCGTCATGAACGGTTACGCCCTCACCGGCTGTCTCGCCCAGCTCGATGCCGGTGGTTTCCGGCAGCAGCGCGGCGGACAATATCACCATGGCATAACCAACGCCGGACACCATGGCGATCGCCAGCGGCAGAGAGGTGCCATCGCTGCTCAGCCATCCCACCGACAGCGGGAAGAACGAACCGATGACACGGCCCGCGTTGTAGGACACGCCATAGCCGGTTGCGCGCACGTCGTTCGGATACGACTCCGAGATAGTTGCGCCGATGCCGGAGAACACGCCTTGCATCAATATCCCGAGCGGAAAGCCGAGGAAAAGCATCGACGTATTGGAGACGGGGATCACCATATACGCCAGCGCCATCGCGAAGGCGCCGGCCGCGAAGACAATATAGGTCAGGCGGCGGCCCCAGCGGTCCGTGGCGTAGGCGCCGGCCACGTAGCCGACAAAGGAACCGAGGATGGTCACGACCAGGTACGAACTGGTGCCGAAGACGGACAAGCCGCGCTCGGTCTTCAGGAAGGTCGGCAGCCAGGTGGCGATCGCGTAATACGCTCCCAGCATGCCGCCGGACAACAGGCTGCACAGCACCGTCTTGCTCAGCAGCGGTTTGCGGAACAGGCGCGCGAAGGCCTGAGCCGGCGACGGTCCGTTCTGCCGCGCGCGGCTCCTGAGAAACAGCTCGGGCTCTTCCAGATTGCGGCGCAAATATACCACGACCAACGCCGGCAGGATGCCGAGAAAGAAGCAAACCCGCCAGGCAATCTCCGGCGCAAATAAGCTGAAGGTGATCGCATAGGCGATCGCGGCGGCGGCCCAGCCGAACGAATAGCTGCTCGCGGTGAAGCCGGAATATTTGCCTCGGTGCGCGGGATTGCGGATCATCTCCGTCACCAGCACCATGCACAGCGACGATTCACCGCCGAAGCCCAGCCCCTGGATGGTGCGGAAGATCAGAAGCTGCGCGGGCGAATTGGCCATGCCGCACAGGAAACAAGACACCGCGAACACGATGATCGTCCAGCGCAGCACGCGCACGCGACCGTAATGGTCCGCCAGCAGCCCCGCACCGATCGCGCCCACGAGCGACGATACCAGCGTCCACGTGACGATGGCGCCCGCCAGCGATTTGCTCATGCCCCACTGCGCAAGCAGCGTGGAGATCAAGAACGAATAGATCATGAAATCGAACACGTCGACCGCATGTCCGAGGAACGCGCCATAGAAGCCCTTGCGTTCCATGCGCGACAGCTCTTTGAACCAATCCAGCATCATAGCTCCTTCCTTGCGGTTGTGCGTGGGCCTCACTGGCCGTGAACGTCTTGCGCCGGCGGCGTGACTGCTGGCGGCGGCTGGAATGCGTGACCGTGACTCTCCAGCAGCTGGGCAAAGCGCAGCGACGTCAGATCGCCAAAGCGCGGAGCGACGATCTGCACGCCGACCGGCAGTCCGCTGCGCCCCGGCCCGATCGGCGCCATGGTCGACGGCAGACCGCACAGGCCGGAATACCCGGCCCAGAACAACTGGGTCGTCATCGGCTGCGGGTTGCCGTTGACGGACAGCACGCGCTGCCACGGCTCGCCCGCTTCGTTGAGCGGGAACGCGCTAGTGGCGGCGGCCGGGCACAGCAGCACATCGTAGTCGCAAAAGAACTGTTGCCATGCCCGCGCGAAGCGCCTGCGCGCCGCCTGCAGCTGCAGCCAGCGCCGGTGGTGCATGCCGGCGCCGACGAATTGCAGGGCCGCATAGCTACGGTCGGTGGACGACGGATCCGCTCGCTCGAGCGTGGCGGCAAAGGCTGTGTCGTCCATGTAGATGGAAGTGGTGGCTCGGAGCAGCAGGATATAGACGTGCCACAGCTCGACGGCATCGATGTCGGGACGCGCCTGCCAGCTGACCTTGGCATTCTGACTCTCCAGCCAGCGTCCGAGCGCTTCGATGGTCTCGCTCACTTCCGCGTCCACCTCGGCGAAGGGGTGGCTGGGGAGCACGGCAACGCGGAACGTACTCAACGCCGCATGCGCGCAGCGCGGCAGAGTCAGCTGGTAGGCCAGCGCCTCGTCCGCCTCGGGCCCGGCAATGGTCTGGAGCACAGATTCGAGGTCGTGCGCGCTGCGGGCCACCGGTCCGGCAACGTTGACGTCCTGGGCGGCGAACCCGGGGGCCGCGGTTCCGTGGCCCGTCAACGGCACGATGCCGAGACTGCTCTTGTGCGAGAACACACCGCAGTAATGCGCCGGATTGCGCAGCGACGAACCGATGTCCGAGCCGATGTCGAAAAAGCTCATACCCGCGCACACGGCCGCTGCGCTACCTCCCGACGATCCGCCCGGCGTCCGGCTCGGGTCGCGCGGATTGCGGGTCGTGCCATAGAGGGCGTTGTAAGTCTGCCAGTCGCGCAGGCCGAGGGGCACGTTGGTTTTGCCGAGCAGCACCGCGCCCTGCGCCCGCAGGCGCTCGACCACAACCGCATCCTGGCTCGCGCAAGGCGTGGCGTAGGCGGGGCTGCCGCAGGTCGTGGGCCACCCCTGCACGTCGAAGGATTCCTTGATACTGAAGGGAATGCCGTCCAGCGCGCCGAGCGCGGCATTGGCGCGCCGGCGCTGGTCGCTTTCGGCGGCGGCGCGGTGAGCGCCCTCGAAATTCGCCACCACCATCGCGTTCACGGTCGGGTTCGCGGCGCGGTAGGCGTGTTCGCAAGCGTCCACCAGTTCGGCCGCGCTGGTTTGCCCGGACTGCAGCCACTGCACGGCGCGCCAGAGCGGCGCAAAGCAAAGACGGTCCCGGCTGTCGCCAGGACAGGGCAGGTCTAAAGTACTCAAGCAGTTTCCTCCCGGCGCCGATCAGCACAAGCCGGCTCAATGTTATTTTTGTATACTATATACAGTACGGAATGATGCGCAACACGTGGGATTTGCTAGGCTGGTGACGTTCTTTGCTCTAATTCAGTATACAATCGACAACACTCGCGTCATGAGGATTGGACCAGCTTAGCCTCGTAAGCTTATGTCAGATCCTTCGTGCCAAGGTCGACACCGACCAGGGTTCAAGCATCTGACATCGACCATTGCGAGCGGGCCTCGGTAAGTCGAACGCGCTCGCTTCGCAGTGCATATGCGACAAGGGTTTTGCTTCTCGACAGCTACAGTTCGTATCCAGTGCTTGCGTCCCCTCCACGTGCCGCAGGCTTCATCGCAGTAGAGTTTCTGCCCGCCATCGCGGGCAGCGATTCTTTTTCTAATCATCGTCCCGTCCAACGCGGACGATAGTGTGACTTAAATCACATTCAAGCGGCTCTTCTATAGATTGCAATCGACGTATCGTTCGCCGTTGGGGTAGACATTGTGAATAGTCCTTCACTGGATCTAATCATTTGGAGACGGCCATGAGATGGGGGCGGTTCACCTTCATGTTTTCCGCATTCATCGTTTTCGCTGTACCGGCTCTTGCTGCCGACCGCGTAGCCCTCGTGATTGGCAACGGCGCATATGAGAGAGTACCGGCACTTCCCAATCCGCCGCGGGATGCGACCGATATCGCTAATGCACTGGAGCGGCTTGATTTCAAGGTCACTCAATTAAACAACGCAACCGCTGCCGACATGCGAAAGGCATTGGTCGAATTTGGCCGTGCCGCAGAGGGATCCATGATGGCAGTCGTGTTTTATGCGGGCCACGGAATGGAAGCTGGGGGAGAAAATTGGCTCGTTCCGACGGATGCCGAATTGCGAAGCGATACTGATATCGAAAGCGAGGCTGTAAGTCTGAGGTCAGTCAATTTACAGGTTTCTAAAGCGCGGCAGCTTGGCTTGATCATCCTCGATGCATGCCGCAACAATCCGTTCGCAGCAAACATGAAGCGTTCTCTGAGTACCCGGGGGGTGGCTCGCGGATTGGCTCCAACAGAACCTACCGACAATGTCTTGGTAGCTTACGCAGCCCGCGACGGCACTACGGCCAACGATGGGGATGGGCGAAATAGCCCATTCACCGCGGCACTGCTTCGGAACATCGAAACGCCGGGCCTTGAAATATCGTTTCTGTTTCGGAACGTTCGTGACGAGGTCATGTTGGCTACCAAGCGCGAGCAGCAACCATTCGTTTACGGCTCGCTTTCGAAAGAAGCGATCTATCTGAGGCCACCCGCAAGTGCTCCAGCGCAAGAAACACGAGCCCCAATCGAGGTGCCCGCGTCTACAGAAGACGAGCGAGTCTGGGAGGTAATTAGAACATCAAGCGATGCGAGCTTGTACGAAGACTTTCTGAAGCATTATGGATACAGCCCCCACGCCGCCGAAGTTCGCCAACGACTCGTTGAACTGAAATCAACGCAAGTCGCCTCCGTTGCCTCGCCGGGCGCTCGCTTGACGGCGGACCAGAACGCCGCGGGAGACATTCCTCGGCTACTCCTGGCAGAATTGCGCCGCGTTGGCTGTAGTAGGGGTATCAATGATGGCAATTGGAATATTGCAGCACAAAGGTCTCTTAGCCTCTTTAACGAGAAAGCCAGAACAACATTCGACGTCAAGTTTGCGAGCCTCGATGCCCTTAATGCCGTTCGCGGCAAGAAAGATCGCGTCTGTCCGCTGATCTGCGAGCGTGGCTACAAAGCTAAGGGCGACGACTGTGTCGAGATTGTTTGCAAGGCTGGGTTCAAGGTGGGCAATGACAATATGTGTGAACCAAACAAGGTACGGGGATCTAATGCTCGCAGACCTGAATTGCCTAGAAACGAAACTCCCACCGCTTCGACACCGCCACGCACCGTGGGCGGATCAACCATGGAAGATCGCTATCGTGCCTGTAGAAAACTTGTGAAGGGCTTTGCTCGACGAGAAGCTTGCGCACGAACTGGCTCAATTTAGATTTGAGGCGAGATTAGGAGTTTGTCTTAGGTGACAAGAATGGGCACCTAGTCAATCGCCTCCCTCGTTACACCAAGCTGTGAGAGGCGTTTACGCCCACAATGTCGGCCGCGATCTACCCGCGCCGAAGAGCAGGTGTCGCCCCGACACTCGGCGCAGCAATCGACGTAGCCCGCGCAGACGACCCTCCCTTCGGTCCGCTTTTCGACTCAGCGACCATTGAGCATCAAGTTTACGTTCAGGCATATGACCATCGTGGGCAACCTGTCGAGGGTGTCGGCTATTGGAAAACGTTCGAAACGTGGGAAGTCGGTAACAACGGCAGCGTGACGCGCACGGATGCAGAGCAACCGACAATGCCAACTTAAGCGACCACCTGAAGTCACCGCACTCCACTAACCCAATTGAATTTTCGCCACTGGCTTCGGTGTCGCGTCTCCTTGCCTTTGCCGAGACGCGAGTACCCATGAAGAACATACAGTTGGCAAGGTCGGGCAGCGAACCAGTTTGCTGAAGCGATGGTGGTGGCGACACGGCCCAAAAACAAGAAAGCCGCCCCGAAGGGCGGCTTTCATAAAACCTCATAAAATCAGAGGCTTGTCTTGGTTGCGGGGACCCGCAACAATCACCCTCCCAAATTGCCACCGTTGATAATCACGGTTCGTTCCCGCTAACGTCCGGGAAATACTGTACTTGCGTACCGACGCGCTACGGTCGGCGGACTGTGAGTCGTGCCCCCCGGTCTCAGCACGCCCACGACAAGGTTAGCCGGTGCTACCGTGAGTAGCGCCGGGAGGGCTGGCTCCCGGCAGGTTTTGGAGCCTGTTGGATACAGCCGCCGCCAGCGCGCGCACATCCTCGGGCTGACCTATGACCGGCCCGATCCGGAGCAGCCGAGGATGCCCGGTCGCAACACAGGCCGAAACCCGTGACCAAACTAACTCGCCGCCGCATGAAGGACAGCAAGGTGGATGTCTGGCCCGTCTATTTCGGCGATGTGCAGGTCGGCAGCATCGGCATCCGCAGCGGCGTGCCGAACGACGTCGACAAGTGGGAGTGGACCTGCGGCTTCAATTCGCAGCGCCTCAGAAATACCGAAGGCACCTGGCGCGCGCCAAATTTGAGGAAGCCTGGCAAGCCTACCTGCCCGGCTGCATCGATGCCGACTTCGCCGAACATCGCGAGCAACGCGCCTGGACGACCTGGAAATACGCAATGCACGACGCCGGTCTGCGACTGCCGACTCAGTTATCCTGTGGGCGGGCACGCTGCTTCTGCGGCGCAGAAATTGACATCGCCTCGATGTCGCCGCACGTCAACGAACATCACAACCTTGGCCCGCCATGAAGTTCATCAACCAACGCCCTTACGCCGATCCCGCAGTCGCCGCCCGCAAGCTGCTGGAGATCGCCAACGCGACGGACGCAGTGCAGGATGGCCGCATTCACATCGAGAAGATCAACGGCCACTTCTTGTTCAAGGAAGGCGGCACGCCGGAGGAGTACAGCGCCGGACTCGCCTGCGCAGTTGCCAACGGCTGGCTGTCGCTGCACGAATCCGGGACCTATGTGAAGTTCACGCCTGCCGGTGCCGAGATGTTCGCGTGATCGTGGCCAAGGTGGTCGTGTCTGACAGGCTCTTTTGCCATGCCTAGAAAACCTTGGGTGCCGCTCCCCGAAGAAGAAGGCCTCTTTCATAACATCTACATCGACGAGTCGAGTCAGAACGACCACGACTACATGGTGATCGGCGGGATCGTGGTGCCACTGGCCTTCTCCGCACAGATGGAGGAGGACATTTACAACGCAAAACCCGAGACCTTTCGCGGCATCGGCAAAAACGGACTCCCCCGTGAGGTCGGCTGGAAATTAGTCTCTAACGGGAGCCTCGGACGTTACAAAAAAATTGTAGATGCCTACGCGGACTTCTCGTTCCGCCACCTGCAAGGTTTAAGAAACGCGGGGATGGTGCAGATGTTCTACTCCGTTGTCGATCTTCGAATACCAGGCCGGAGATATACCGGTGGTGAACGCGGCAGCATCGCATTCGAAAGAGAACTCTACTTTCACTGTCTCAGTATCGGTCGGCGCGGCAGGCGTTACCTTTGGCACGTCTATCCAGATGACCGCTCAACCAAAAGCAAGGGCTATAAACTGGCCGCGATCATGTCGCGCGGAATGGTCAAGTCAGGTTCAACAAAGGCGTGGCCAGCACGACGGCTGAATTACAAAGACTCGAGAAACATTCAGGCGCTTCAGGTTTCCGACATCGTGTGCGGGGCAATCGCATTCTACCTGAATGGCCACTATCACAAGCCGAACGCAAACAAGGATAAAAAGCAGCTCTGCGACTACATCTTCGACAGGTTCAAGATCAGCAGCTACGTCGAGAGGAAAGCAGACAAGGGCTTTGGACCCCTTATCCTGTGGTTCCGGGAACACCGTGAAAAGCCTGTGTCCCGCCACCCTAGGCCAACATAGCTGGTCACGGAACCAGGTCCGCGCTCCCCACCCTAAGGGGTGGGTATTCGGATGGCGGGAGCCGACTGGTAGCGCGGCCAGCGACGCAAAACTATACGCCATTATGCTTTTCGCCGCCGTGTCGGGCGGTTTAATACATCGCGCCCCCTCCGGAACGAACCATGACCGGCCAGGTCCGTGACGGCACCACCGGCTTCTCGGCATGGTCGCCTTCAACCCCGGAGCCGCCCCCCCGAAGGGCGATGCCGGTGATCTTGACGACCGACGAGGAGCGCGACGTCTGGATGCGCGCGCCGTGGGATGAGGCGAAGGCGCTGCAGCGGCCGTTGGCTGACGATGCGTTGGAGATCGTAATGCGCGGGCCGGACAAGGAAGACAAGGCAGCGGCATGAGCGACATCATCCCCCAAAATCTTGCCAGCCTTCATAGCGCCGAGGAACAGATGCGCGAGAAAGCGCGCAGCATGATCGCCGCCGATCCTCGGCTGCAACTGCACCTCGCAGTGACCGAAGCTGCGATGGACTTGGCCGACACGCTGCGCAAATTCGATACGAACGACGAAAACCTGAAGGTTGCTCAAATTCTGGGGATGCGGACGTTCAATGCGTTCGCGGCGAGCATCAAGCTGACGCTGTCCGGCTACCATCAAAACAGCGCGCTCATCCTGCGCGACGTGATGGAAACGGTGTTCCTGCTCGACTTGTTCGCTGGTGACCCGACGCTCATCGAGCGCTGGCGGTTCGCCGACAAGAAGGCGCGCATGAAGGATTTTTCTCCGGTGAAGGTACGGGAGGCGCTTGACGCCCGCGATGGCTTCACATCGAAAAAGCGCTTTGGGATGTACGAGCTATTTTCTGAACTCGCCGGTCACCCCAACATGAAGTCATCTTGGATGATGCGCCCGCAAAAAGATGGCGATGCCGTGATCGGTCCCTTCATGGAAGCAACGGCGCTCGAAGCCGTCATCTCTGAAATGGGGCGGCTCGCAATTCAGGTCGGCGAGAAGATCGACCGTTTTTTCCCTTCAAACTGGGACCAGGGTATGCCGTCACGTGTCGCGTTCGCGCAGCAAAAGAAAAACTGGATAAACACCTTCTATCCGACCGCAGCGCGCGGACCCTAACAGCCGAAATCTCTGGCGTCTTCAAGACATCGCGACGGCGCGCGGCATCTCATCGAACGTGCGCCCGCGATAGTGCCTGCCGGTGCTCTTCTTGCGAACGCCGCCCCACTGCTTGAAGAAAAACGCCGTCCTTGCCTTGCGGCATGCGGTTTCAATTTCCGCGACCCACTGCTCGGCCATCGGACGCGAACGCGGGCCGCTTTCGCCGCCGACGATTGCCCACTGTATGTCGCTCAGATCGGCTTCAGCCACCGAGCCGAGTAACGGCTCGAACGAAACAAACTTGACGGCGGCATCGACCTCGCGCAGATCGTCAATGCGCCCGAGATAGTCGGCGCTCTCAACGCTGGTTCCGAGCCACACATTCGGCAGCACTGGCAGCGATGTGGTTATATCCGCCATCCGGTCCGGTCGTTTCGTCAAAATCTGATAGGTGTGCTGCGGCGTTGCCTGCATTGCGCGCCAGACAGCAGCGACAAACTCGGCTGGCACCGCTTCGTGAAACAGGTCCGACATCGAGTTCACGAAAATCCGGCGGGGCTTTTTCCAACTGGCCGGGATGCCGAGCGCATTGTGATCAAGCCTGACCCTGCCAGTCCAGACCGCGCGCTTCCCGCTCTTGCGCGTCAGACCGCGATATTTCTTCATGCCCATCGCATCGAGCCGCGCCGCCATCCGCATCGCATAGCAGTTTGTGCAGCCGGGAGAGATCACCGTGCAGCCTGCGACCGGGTTCCACGTCGCGTCGGTCCATTCGATTGAAGTATCGGCCATCACTGTCCTCTCAGAAGAGCGATCCTTGTCCACGCAAGTTCTGCACGTCGTTCCACAGCTTCTCTCCGAGCGAACTCGAACTCAGGAACACCAGCCAGTAGAGACGCTGGTTCTTCTCGCCAACGATCAGCGGTATACCCGTGGCCGGACGCGTTCCCAGGGAACGGATCGTCGCAAGCCAATACTCAATAAACGCCGCTCACAGAGCAGCCGTTGATTGGTTCACGTCTACTGCCTCACGCCATCCCGGCGCAAAAATGTCGAGCGTTCCACCGACTCGCGAATGTTTGTCGAGGTTGCGCTGCAAATCCTGCAAGCTGACATGGATGATCATGTCCATCCGCTTCACCCGCAACATTTTCTCGATGATCGAAAACGGCAGTTGGGCCAAATTAAGTTGCGAGGAGAGGCCTTTGACGGGATAGCGATAGATGCTGGTGATCTGCGCTGGCTGGATGGAGGACATCCGGCTTCTTAGGAGTTTCCCTGGCAGGGCGCCACCGCGCACGAAGCTGCCTCTTCCGTTTCCAGAACCCTGTTCCCACATTTGCCCCAAGCCGGCGCCAGCGTCGGCGACGAAAGCCGCCTGGCCGGTTGAGGAATGTCAATGCGGCCTCGCGGAAACCCAATGAAGATGCTGTATCAGTGCCTCGCGCATGATCCGCTAAAGTGTAGGCGGTTTAGCAACCAGATCATGCGCTCCTTTAAATTTGGAGCGCGATCGGAAGCAAAACCGGGTTCCACTTTTGCTGATCGCGCTCCGGGCGGAGCGGCAGGCTGAGGGAATGATCCATGAATATTGAAAAATACACCGAGCGTGCGCGCGGTTTTATCCAGTCGGCGCAATCGCTCGCGATGCGCGACGGCCACCAGCAGTTTTCGTCGCTGCATCTGCTGAAAGTCCTGCTGGATGACAGCGAGGGTCTCGCCGGCGGTCTGATCGACCGCGCCGGCGGCAATTCGCGCGCGATCCTCAAAGCCACCGAGGACGCGCTCAACAAGCTGCCGAAAGTGTCGGGAGGCGGGGCCGGCCAAGTCTATCTCGGGCCGGAACTGGCGCGCGCGTTCGACACCGCGGAAAAAGCCGCCGAAAAGGCCGGCGACAGTTTTGTCACCGTCGAACGGCTGTTGCTTGGGCTGGCGCTGGAAAAGGGCAGCGACGCCGGCGCCATCCTGAAAAAGGGCGGCGTCACGCCGCAAAACCTCAACGCGGCGATCGAAGCCCTGCGCAAGGGCCGCACCGCCGATAGTGCGACGGCCGAAAACGCCTATGATGCGCTGAAGAAATATGCGCGCGACCTGACGCAAGCCGCCCGCGACGGCAAGCTCGACCCCGTCATCGGACGTGACGAGGAAATCCGCCGCACCATCCAGGTGCTGTCCCGCCGTACCAAGAACAATCCGGTGCTGATCGGCGAGCCCGGCGTCGGCAAGACCGCGATCGTCGAAGGTCTGGCGCTGCGGATAGTCAACGGCGACGTGCCCGAGAGCCTGAAGGACAAGAAACTGCTGTCGCTCGATCTCGGCTCGCTAATTGCGGGTGCAAAGTATCGCGGCGAGTTCGAGGAACGGCTGAAGGCCGTGCTGCAGGAAGTTACCGCGGCCGAGGGGTCCATCATCCTGTTCATCGACGAGATGCACACGCTGATCGGCGCCGGCAAGGCTGACGGCGCGATGGATGCGTCCAATCTGCTCAAGCCGGCGCTGGCGCGGGGCGAATTGCACTGCATCGGCGCGACCACGCTCGACGAGTATCGCAAGCATGTCGAAAAGGACGCGGCGCTGGCGCGGCGGTTCCAGCCGATCTTCGTCTCCGAGCCGACCGTCGAGGACACCATTTCGATCCTGCGTGGCCTGAAGGACAAATACGAGCAGCACCACGGCGTGCGCATCACCGATTCCGCGCTGGTGGCGGCGGCCACGCTGTCGAACCGCTATATCACCGACCGTTTTCTCCCCGACAAGGCGATCGACCTGATGGATGAAGCCGCGGCGCGGCTGAAGATGCAGGTCGATTCCAAGCCGGAAGAGCTCGATTCGCTGGATCGGGAAATCATCCGGCTCAGGATCGAGCAGGAAGCCCTGAAGAAGGAGAGCGACCCCGGCTCGAAGAGCCGTCTGCAGACGCTGGATAAGGAACTCGCCGAACTCGAAGAAAAGTCGGCGGCCCTGACCTCGCGCTGGAGCGCGGAGAAAAACAAGCTGTCGAACGCGCAGAAGCTGAAAGCCGACCTCGACGCCCTGCGCATCGAACTCGCGAACGCGCAGCGTCGCGGCGAATATCAGCGCGCGGGCGAACTGGCCTATGGCCGGATTCCCGAACTTGAGAAAAGGCTCGCCGAGATCGAGGCCAAGGAAAACTCCGGCGAGATGATGGAGGAAGCCGTCACCGCCAACCACATCGCGCAGGTGGTCTCGCGCTGGACCGGCGTGCCCGTCGACAAGATGCTCGAGGGCGAAAAGGACAAGCTGCTGCGGATGGAAGAAAGCCTCGGCAAGCGCGTGGTCGGCCAGGCCGAAGCCGTGCATGCGGTGGCGACCGCGGTGCGGCGTTCGCGCGCGGGACTGCAGGACCCCAACCGGCCGATGGGCTCGTTCATGTTCCTGGGCCCGACCGGCGTCGGCAAGACCGAACTGACCAAGGCGCTTGCGGAATATCTGTTCGACGACGAGACCGCGATGGTACGCCTCGATATGTCCGAATACATGGAGAAGCACTCGGTATCGCGGCTGATCGGCGCGCCCCCTGGCTATGTCGGCTATGACGAGGGCGGCGCGCTCACCGAAGCGGTGCGGCGGCGGCCTTATCAGGTGGTGCTGTTCGACGAGATCGAGAAGGCGCATCCCGATGTCTTCAACGTGCTCTTGCAAGTGCTCGACGACGGCCGCCTGACCGATGGTCAGGGCCGCACAGTCGATTTCCGCAACACGCTGATCATCATGACCTCGAATCTCGGTTCGGAATTCCTCGTCAACCAGCCGGAAGGCGAGGACTCCTCGGCGGTGCGCGAGGAGGTGATGAGCACGGTGCGCGCGCATTTCCGCCCGGAATTCCTCAACCGCGTCGACGAGATCATCCTGTTCCACCGCCTGCAGAAGAGCGAGATGGGAAGGATCGTCGAGATCCAGTTCGGCCGGCTGCAGAAACTCCTGGAGGAGCGCAAGATCGTGCTCACGCTCGATGCCGCGGCCCGCGACTGGCTGGCCGCCAAGGGCTGGGATCCCGCCTATGGCGCCCGGCCGCTCAAGCGGGTGATCCAGCGCAGTCTGCAGGATCCGCTGGCGGAAATGATCCTTGCCGGCGACGTGCGGGATGGCGATCACGTCGCGATCTCGGTGGAAGGCAACGTGCTGACGTTCAACGGCAAGGCGCCGCAGACCGCCGAAATCGCGCAGTTCGAGACGCCGGCGCCGAAACGGAGATTACACTGAATTGCCTGCCCCGGACGCCGCGCAGCGCGCTGCGCCGGGGAATATCAGACCTAACTGGCGACGGGACCGGCTTCCTTGTCATCGTCCTCACTCGGATCAAGCTCCGCGAGGATATTCAAACGGCCGTTCGCGCGATGAAAGCCGGTGCAACCGACTTCCTTGAGAAGCCCTACAGCGATCATGCCTTGCTCGGGTCGATCGAGGTGGCGTTTGCGAGAGGGAACCAGCACAATCGCGACCACGATATCGCCGACGCCATCCGGCGACTCGCAACTCTCAGTCCGCGCGAGCGGGAGGTTCTTGATGGGCTGCTGGCAGGCCGGCCGAACAAGCTGATCGCTTACGATCTCGGGATCAGCGTGCGCAGGTCCACCGGGCGCGCATGATGGAGCGGCTGGGCATGCGTCAGCTCGCGGAGGTCATCCGTCTGGGGTGATGGCGCGGCTGAACGCGCCGTTATCCACCGACAGACAAAAAGGCTAGGCCGCGGTTCGACTGAGCGCCATCGGCTCCGGCCGGCGATCAGGCAGCCTTGCACCGGCACGGTCTTCCAGGGCGCCCCGGTTCAGAATTTTTACCGTTCGCTTGCCTGCCAAAGTAATGACGCCGCGGTGCCGCAGATCCGTAATGGCACGACACACGGTCTCGACCGAGACGGCGAGATATTCGGCTATGTCATAGCGCGTGACGGGCAGTTCCACCTGCCCCCTTGTTTCCGACGCTCGCCCGTCAAGCGAAAGCAAGAAGGACCCGACCTTCTCAAGCGCGGTGACGCCACCAAGGACCAGGAGTTGTTCCTGGGATCGCGTGAGGGACTGAAACGCTACCTCGCGCAGCTCACGCGCGAACTGAGAGTCGCGCTCCGCGAACTGTTCAACCCGTCCGCCGGGATAGCTCGCAAGCACAGTCTCCTCGGCAATCGCTTCGACCGTCTCCTCCCTCCTGCTGTCCGAGACAAAGAAGAAATCCCGCGGTAGCATCAGATCGACGATTTGTCGCCGCCCGTCCGAGCGGATTGAGCAGCGCCGGACCGCGCCAACGATAACGTAATACCAGTGGCCCGCAGGTCCTGAATCATTCGAAATCTCCTGGCCGCGATGGCATTTCACAATCGCGGCAAATGGATCAAGGCGTTTCAGCGAATGAGGCTGCACCGAAAGTATCCGTCGATAGTAGTCCGCTGCGTGGGTCTTCTCTTTCATGACCGCATCCTTTTTTTCGCAAGCCCCTTCGCATTGTGGGAAACAAGCCATTCCACAGGGTAAAACCGTCGCCCATTTCCGGCTGTCCGGCCATTTGGCGAATCTACGTATCGCAAGAATACGTAATGCGGGCACGGGTAGCGCGGAAAACAAGGACTCTTGAGGGAACATTTATTAATGCTTTCACGCAGAGGCAGACCGTTTTAGTTGAGCGCAGTCGAAAACTTCCTCGCCGATGACCAATGAGTTTTTACCCTGTAATCTGAGTCGAATAAGATGAAGCACGCCCCCTGCCGGGAATCGAACGCGTGACGTGGTCGCGCCGGGCGTCACCAAGGTGGAAGCCCGCATCATCGTCGCCCACATATGGGCCCCCGCGAGATCACAGAATCCGCCCGAGCCAATTTCGTGTGATATTGACGGGGGTCAACGCTCGCCAAGCTTCTTGCCTTTATCAAATCCGCACAACCCCGCGGTTGGCACGACGTGTCGCCCCAACAACGCGATCGGTCTGAATCCCTCCTTCGTCAGGAGACAGTCATGAGCAAACTTATTCACGCAGGCGCAACCACCGTTGCGATCTTCAGCAGCGTCGGCTTCGCCGCCGCCCAGGATGCGTCCAACCACCCCGATCTGACCCCGACCCAACAGCGGACGCTTAGCCAAGGGCTTGCGAATTCGCCGTCACAGTCCGCGCCGGCCGCACAACCCCAGGTCGGCGACAAGATGCCCGATTCCATGACGGCGCAATCGCTTCCCAGCAATGTCACCGATCAGGTTCCCGAGGCAAAGAACCTGTTGTTCGTGAAGCTGCCGGACCGCGTCTTATTGATCGATCCGGATAACAAGGTCGTGACCGAACTCGTCATGGACAGCGGCGCAAGCAGTGACACCACCACCGGCTCGAATTCCGGCAGTTCAAATACCGGCAGTTCCGACCGGCCTTCCCGATAGCAAGCGGCGAGTGCGGAAGTGGGCTCCCGGATAGTTACCGGATAGTGGGAGAGGTCTCATGAACAGGTCTCGAGTTTCATTGTTGCCTGCCGTACTGGTCACGGCCGCACTGTTGCTGTCGGCGGATCGCGCGGCCGCACAGGAAATCGCCCTTACACCTCTGCAGTCCAAGGAAGTCGCAACGGGCTACCGCGCCGACGCGCTCAAACTAAAAACGGTGGTCAACGACAAGGGCGAGACGATCGGCAGAATCAGCGATTTCGTTTTTGGCAAGGATAACAACATCTACGTTGTGCTCGGCGTCGGCGACCTTACCGGACTTACTGGCCAACTCATCGCTATTCCCTTCCATGCCCTCAAACTGGACGATCCCTCGGACAACATCGTATTGCCAGGAGCAAGCCGCGCCGCGCTGGAAAAACTACCGGTTTTCGTCAGCAATCGGTGAACTTGTCGATCGGCGTGCTTAGGCCGCTTCACTGGAATTCTGACCTCGATCGCCTATCAGCCAGTAGACGACGCCCAGCGCGAGGATCGAGGCCGCAAGGGCCAGGATGTGCAGCGCGTCGGTGTCCGAGAAATCGAGAATGATGACTTTCCGGCAGATGGCGAGAAGCGCGATCATTACAACCGAGCGGACCTGGACCACGTTGTCGCGGCGTTCGGCCATCACCAGAAGCGATTTCTTGAATTCGAGCGCAATGATCACCGTAAAGATCGTACCAAAAACAGCCTGGAAAGCCGAGTAGTCGGACGGGTCGAGACTTCCGGATAGAACGAGACCGAACAGAATTTTCAAACTCAGATTCCAGACGGCTGCAATGACGATGACCGCGATTAGTGCTGTCAGGAACATGATGACGACGTGTTCGAAGCGCTGATACAGCGAAAGCAGCTTGAATTTCTTCCTGGCATCTCTGAACTCTTCCTTGATCGACATCGAAGCCTCCCGCGCACGCAGTAATCCTGTTTGACGTTGATGCGGTGCTCGATCATTCGGGAACGGGTGCTTTGTCGCCAAGAGCTTGACGCGGACGCTGCACCAGGACCACTAACGGAATCGCCAGGAACGACACGAACATCATCAGCTTGAAATTGTCGATGAAGGCGACGGCTTCCGCCTGCGCGGTCACGATTTGGGCGAGCGCCGCGCGTCCGGTTAAGGTCGCGAGATTGAGTTCGTGCGCATAATCGCGCACGACTTGGCGGTAGGGCGTAATATGCTCGACCAGCGCAGACTGCTCGATGGCAGAATTGCGCACCAGGAGATAGCTCATCATCGAGATGCCGATACTCGCCCCGATATTGCGCATCAGATTGAACAGCCCGGTCGCCTGCGTGCGCAGCGCCGGCACCATAGTGCCGAACGCCACCGTACTCAACGGCACGAACACGCAGCCGATGCCAAAACCCTGTATCAGGCCGGTGCGGACCAGAGTGCCTTGCGATACATCGGGCGTAAAGCCTGTCATCAGATACAGCGCGAGCCCCGTAATGCCAAGACCGGCGACGATCAGCGGCCGCGGATCGATGTAGCGCAAGAGTTGACCGGCGATCACCATCGCCGCCATGGTCCCGACGCCGCGCGGCGCGAGAACAAGGCCCGCGGTCAGCACCGGATAGTTCATCAGCGTCTCGAGATAGGGCGTCAACATCGCCAGTGTCGCCAGCAGCACGACGCCGACGACAAAGATCAGCATAATTCCGATCACGAAGTTTCGGTCGCGGAACAGCGCGGGATCGATGAACGTATTGCGCGCCGACATCGTGTGGACCGTGAACAGATAGAAACCGAGTACGCAGAGCGCGGCCTCGAGCCGGATTTCGGGCGAGGCGAACCAGTCAAGCCGCTCGCCGCGGTCGAGGAACAGCTGCAGCGCCCCAATGCCGAGACTGAGCGTCGCAAATCCGAGCCAGTCGAGCCGTCCGGCCATTGGCCGGTCGGCGCGCCGGCCGAGGAACAGCAGGATGCCGAGGACACATAGAATGCCGAACGGCACATTCACGTAGAACACCCAGCGCCAGCTGTAGGAATCCGTAAGCCAGCCGCCGAGCGTCGGGCCGAGGATCGGTCCGAGCATTACCCCGAGGCCGAACACTGCCATCGCCTGGCCCTGCTGCTCGCGAGGATAGGCGTCGAGCAGCACCGATTGCGACAACGGCACCAGCGGCGCGCCGAACACGCCCTGCAGCAGGCGGAACGCCACGATCTGCGCCAGCGATACCGCAGCGCCACACAGCATCGATGTCGCAATAAAACCGATCACCGAGGTCAGAAACAGCGGCTTGCGGCCGAATCGGGCTTCCAGCCAGCCGGTTGCGGGCGTGATGATCGCTGCCGCCACGATGTAGGAGGTCAGCACCCAATTTATCTCGTCACTGGTCGCCGACAGGCTGCCTTGCATATAAGGCAGCGCGACATTGGCGATCGTGGTGTCGAGCGCCTGCATCAAGGTCGCGAGCATCACGGTTGCGGTAATCATTCCCCGGTTGATGACCGCGCTCCCGGCTGCTGGGCTGGCCATGTCAGGCTCCGAAAATCGAAGTGAGGTCGCGCCACAGCTCGCGCAGCGAGCGTTGATGGCCGGTGTCGATCGAGATCTTGACGCTCATGCCGGCGCGCAACGCAAGGCCGTCCCGAACCTCGCCGAAGGAAAGCCGCACCGGGATGCGCTGCACCACCTTGACCCAGTTGCCGGTGGCATTTTGCGGCGGCAGCAGCGCGAATACCGAGCCACTGGCGGGCGCCAGCGTCGTGACCGTGGCGGCGATGGAGTTGTCCGGATAGGCGTCGACGGTGACCTGCGCCGGATCGCCTTCCCTGACATAGGTGAGCTCGGTCTCCTTGATGTTGGCCTCGATGTAGAGATCGCGCGTCGACACGAGCGGAAAGGCGGATTGGCCAGCATTGAGAAAGGCTCCGACCGCGATGCTCTCGACATTATTGGGAATGCCGTCGAACGGCGCGACGATCGAGGTAAGGCGCAGGTTACGCGCCGCGGCATCGACAGCCGCCTGCGCCTGCTTCACCGTGGCCTGCTGGTCGACCGGCAGATCCGGATTGCCGCCGAGTTGGGCCAACGCTGCCGCAGCCTCTCGTTGCAGGCTTGCCAGATTGGCCTTCGCGGTCTGCAGGTCGCGTATCGCGGCGTCGAGGGTGGCCCGCGGCGCCGCACCGGTGTCAAAAAGGTGTTGCTGGCGATCGTAATTGGTTTGCGCGTAGTCCAGCGTCGCCCTGGCTTCATCGATTTGTTTGAGCCGCGAGCGATAGGTCTCGATCAGGGTATTGGCCTGGTCGCGGGCGATGCCGAGCTGGGCTTCGGCATTGGCCAGCGCGATCCGATAGGGCTCGGGGTCGAGGTTGAAGAGAGGATCGTCCTTCGTGACCACGGTGTTCGATTTTGCCGCGATGGCAAGGACCTGACCCGCGACTTGCGGGCTGATCGAAACATTCACCGCCTGAATATAGGCGTCCTCCTCGGTGACATAGCGGCCGGTCGCCAGATACACCACCAGCGCTCCGACGACCAATGCCACCGGACCGAGGATCAGCAGCGGCCGGCGCCAGCTTTTCTGCGGCGCAGGCTTGGCACTCCGATCGCCCGGCACATCTGTCGAGGCAGGATTCGTCCGGTCGATTTGGGGCGATTGGCTTGGGCTCTTGCGGGCAATGCCGGGGTCGGCGGCGTCTGAGATCGTGTCGAAGCCGCGGTTCCTCATTGCATGATATCTCCGCTATTGCGTCCGGCTTTTCCAAACAATCGGCGCATCAAGCCCCGCGCGGTTTGCCGCCGTCCCAGTCCCTCAACATGTTGCATCGAGCGGATCGTCGACGCCTTGACGGGCGTCATATTTGCGGCGCGGGCTCGGCCGATCGGCCTGTCACGGGTTGAGATACCGGCCGGCCATCTCACTGCCGCAAACTGTGCTATCTTTGGCCGAAAACAGGGGAACCGGAACGTGACACCATTTCTCGCGCGGACATTGAGCTGGGCCGAAGTCGCCAACGGCACGTCAATCGTTTTCGATCTCAGGATAACCGCCCTCGATGGAGAAGCGGAGGCGGAGACGCGAGGTCGTTTTGTTGCGGAAACGATTAGGGTTGTCCGAGCATTCCTTCTGGAACAGGGTGTCCGTGTCCCGCCGACGTGATCGGCGGCAATACGAACGGTCGCCACGAAAAAGCGCGAAACGTGAGCGGAAAATTGAGCCTCGTCAATGCGCGCGGTCTTTGGATTTGCAAAATAAGATATGCGATAGCTACCCCACCCCCTGCTGTCGCTGCCCTTCCCCGGGGCGTTTCCTCCCTGACTTGGACCGTCGGCGAAAGCCGCGCGGTCCTTTTTCTTGGAAAACAGATTGCTAGAAAAAAGCGAAAGCAGGTTTCGGAGATTGAGCAATTTTGAACAGCGAGCCGATAGCCGGAACGGCATACTGTCGCGTTACCGCTCGGCCCTCAGGGCATGCGCGGTGATCAAGAGTGTTCCACTGACGCCTGTTCGAAGGAGGCATGATGCCCCAACCTCAACTGCTGTCGTCCATCGTTCCGCTCGCGGCGATCGAATGTCCTGCCTGTCCGAAGTGCCAGGCTCAGATGATGCTCGCCCGCATCGTGCCGGCATTTTCGGGCACCGACCTGCATACCTTTGAGTGCACCCTGTGCAATCACGTCCTGAAGAAGCTCGGCGCGTGTGAGGACTGGCGCGGCCCGCGGCGGTGCTGACCATCAGGCGCGGGATCGGTCAATCCTCGCCGCCGATCCATTCGCGCCAGATGGTCAGCAACGCCGCCATGATTACGGGACCGAGGAACAGGCCAAGCAATCCGAACGATTGCATCCCGCCGATAATTCCGATCAGCACCAGCAGGAACGGTAGTCGCGCGGCACCTCCGATCAGTGCCGGCTGAACGAGATTTTCGCCGATCAGCAATGTCGCCGCGCCGAAGCCGGCAAGACCGGCAGCCACCCACCAGGTGCCGCCATGAATGAGCAGGATCAACACCGCCGCAGCCAGCGCCGCCCACGCACCGAGCGGTACCATCGCCAGCACCATCGTCAACACCGTGAACAGCAGCGGATGTGGCACGCCTGTCAGGACATAGGCAACGCCTATCACGGCGCCCTTCACGATCGCGGCGGCCACCGTCCCGCTCACCGTGGCGCGGATGGCGTCGGCGATCTTTCTGACCAGGCGCTGGCCGGGACGCCCGAGCAGGTGGCCGGCAGTGGCCAGTGCGCGATCCGCCAGCCAGGCGCCATCGCGAAGCACCAGGAATAGCGCGACCAACGTAAACGCGAAAAGAACCAGCCGGTGCAGCAACGCGCCCCCGAGGGTGCTGGTCCATGCCGTGATATTTTCGGTGTTCACGCCGCGAAGCCAGTCGATCAGAACCTCCGGGTCGCCGAGGTTGGTCCGCCACCACAGATCAAGATACTCGCCGGCAATCGGCAATCGTGCGAGCCAGGCCGGAACCGGGATTCCGCTCTGCTGCAGTTTATTGAGCGAGTGAGCAAAAGCATCGCTGCCCTGCGCGATCTGATGCACCGCCAATGCGATCGGCACCAACAAAACCAGGCCGGTCAGAAATGTAAACAACAGTGGCGCCACGGCCCGCGAACGGCCGCCAAGGACGGAAATCGCGCACCGTATGTAGATCGGCCAGACCGCGATGGCGATCACCACCGCCCAGGTCAGTGCCACCAAGAAATCGCGTGCGACCCAGGCCGCCAGCAACACGACCAGGATTGCAATCGCAACGCGCGCCACGGTGCGCGCGCGTGAATCGAACGGCAACGCTGCCTTCTCAGGGGGCCGAAGCCCCCTGCCACCATCGTTCGACCCTAGTCCCGCATGCCGCAACATTGTCAGTCAGGCCCCCGATCGCGCCGACACATTCATTTCCGTCGCATCGTCGGTCAGCAGCAGAGGCTACGCTGCATCGGAGCGCGTTGATGGCAATCAACAAGCCAGGCCCCGCGATAAAGACGTATCGTCTTGACAATCATCATGGTGCGCCCGGCCAATCCGACGTTGATTGATCGAAGGAGATATTCGAGATCATGGACATGTCGGCTGAACTGGTTGACCTCAATCGCATCGTGTTGAACCTTGCCCGCTCCAGGGAATTTCCCGGCGGCTCGTCGCGCCATGGCTACGACTTTATTGCGCCGCTCGACTCCCAGGGACGCATCGACCCGTTGCTCTGGAAGAAGTATCGCAACTACTGCCGCGTTCGGCGATTTTGGGCAGGCGAGGAGGACGAGATCGGTCGTCTGGTCCACAAGCCCGGTGGCGCCGAGCACGCCCGCTGGGTGTTCGACTACAATCCAGATGCAGACGACGACGATGAGGCCGGCTACAAATTCGGCGTACATGCGTTTTTGCCGGGCGAGTATGTTTCCATCAGCGGACATGACGGCAAGCGGCAGACGTTTCGCGTCGTGACGGTCGATCCTGTCGTGCTGTCGATGGCCCTGATCAAGTCCTTCGAACTGGAAATCAAGGCGCGATCCTTGACCGCCGTCAACGACAGATAGCGTTGCGGCAGCAGCGTGTCGCACATTGGCTGGAGGTGAGGTCGCCATGATCAAGGACGTGATGGTTCGGCTGGACGGCACGCCGGCAGACGATGTTCGGCTTGCAGCCGTCGGCCAGATCGCCGAAATCTTCGACAGTCATATTACCGGGCTGCTCTTCAACGGGCTGCCGCCGCTTGTCCCTGACGGGTTCAATGGCGCCGATGCCAATGAGGTTACCAGACTGCTGGATGCCGCGAGGCAGGCGGGCGACGCCATCGAAGCCACGGTGTTGCAGCGCTTGGCGGAACTGCCACATCCTGCCAATTTGCGCCGGTTCGATGTGGTCGACGACGGCGATGCTTCCGATACCGCATTGCAGATGGCGCGCGCCGCCGACACCTTCGTGGCGCTTCGGCCGAACGGCCGAGTGAGCGAACCCGAAGGCCTGGTTGAGAACCTGCTGTTCGGCGCCGGGCGTCATCTGTTTCTCGTGCCAGACGAGCTTAAGCCGATCACACCGTTCGAAACCGTCATTGTGGCGTGGAATGGAAGCCGGGAGTCGGCACGCGCGCTTGCAGAAGCCGTCCCCTATCTGCATGAGGCAAGGAAGGTCGTCGTTCTCGTCGTCGAAGGCCTGCATCCAACGGAAGCGGAGGCGCTGATGGGCAATGACGTTGTGCATCACCTCCGGCATCACGGAATCAACGCCATCAAATATCGCGCCGTCGGCCAGGAGGACGAGATTGCCGACGCGCTGATCGAAGAATGTCGCAAGCTCGATGCCAACCTGCTGGTGATGGGCAGCTACGGACATTCGCGTCTGCATGAATTGTTGCCGGGCAGCACGACCGATCGAATGCTGCGTCAGTCGCCGTTCCCGCTGCTGGTCGCGCACTAGGATGCATTGCGGCCGCCATCCCGGCGAAGGATTGACGGTCGTCAAGGTGACGAGATCAACCGCATCATAGGGTTAGGTCGAACAACCTGGTTGAGTGTCAGCCGGACGCTAAAAGGCTTGCCGTGCCGGGGGCTTGGCGCCGACTCAGGAACAGGTATCATGGCCGCAGCCGATCCAAGAACCCTGATGTGGAGCACGGCCTGCGAGATGATTGATCGCGCCGAGCGACTGCATCGTCAATTCTTCCAGCCGATCGCCGCGCCGATACCGGAGCTGAGCTGGGAACCGCCGATCGATATCGCAGAGACCGATTCCGAAATTCTGATCACCGTCGCCCTTCTTGGGGTCGACCGGGACGCCATGAAAGTCACGGTCGATGCCGACGGGGTTTCGGTCGTTGGTTTCCGTCGCCCGAGTGCAATCCCGCGCGGCAGCCGCGTTCACCGTCTCGAAATCCCCTACGGCAAATTCGAACGCCGGGTACGCGTTCCGGCGGCGCGGCTCCAGCTCGACCGATCCGAACTAGCCAATGGCTGCCTGACGTTAAAATTCTCCAAATAGCCTTTGATGGAAGGGCGGACCGATGTCCGACGCAAATGTGAGCGAAGATCCCGGCAGCGCGAAGAATCAGCGCTATCCGGTAATTCCCGAGGATGCAACGATCATCCTGCCGGTTCGAAACATGCTGCTGTTCCCGGGCATGGTGCTGCCGCTGACGATCGGTCGGCCGGCGTCGATCGCCGCGGCCCAGGAAGCGGCACAAAGCGGCCGCAAGGTCGGCTTGCTGCTGCAGGATGACCCCAACATCGAACAACCCGGTCCCGAACATTTGCGGCGGGTCGGCACCGTTGCCGAAATCCTGCGCTATGTCACGTCGGAGGACACGCATTATGTCATCTGCCGCGGGTTGCGCCGGTTCCGGGTCGAAGAATTCCTTTCCGGGTTTCCTTATCTCGTGGCGCGCATCGAGGAGATCGGCATTTCTGAAGTGATGACGCCCGAGGTCGAGGCGCGGATGCGTCTGCTCAAGACGCGGGCCCGCGAGGCGATCCAGCTGCTGCCGAACCTGCCGGCGGAAATCCCGGCGGCGATCGATAGTCTGGAATCGCCGTCGGCGCTGGCCGACTTTCTGGCAGGGATCATCGATATACCGGTCAGTGAGAAGCAGGGTCTGCTCGAGACCTTCGACGTCACGCAGCTGCTCGACAGGCTGCTGGGCTTGCTGGCGAAGCGAATCCAGGTGCTGCAACTCTCGAAGGAAATCGGCGATCAGACGCAGCAAACCCTGTCATCGCAGCAGCGCGAACACATCCTTCGCGAACAGCTTCGCCAGATCCAGAAAGAGCTGGGCGACGACGACGTCAAATCCGCGGAATTGAAGGAGCTCGCCGACAAGATCGAGAAAGCAGGCATGCCGAAGGACGCCGAGGAGCAGGCCAGGCGCGAGCTGAAGCGGCTTCAACGCATGCCGGAAGGTGCCGCCGAACATGGCATGATCCGGACCTATCTCGAATGGCTGGTCGAACTGCCGTGGTCAAAACTCGATCCCGAGCGCATCGATATCGCCGAGGCGCGGCGGATCCTCGATGAGGATCATTATGGCCTTGAGAAAGTAAAGCGGCGCATTCTCGAATATCTGGCGGTGCGCAAGCTCAATCCGGACGGCAAGAGCCCGATCCTTTGCTTTGTCGGCCCTCCCGGCGTCGGCAAGACCTCGCTGGGCCAGAGCATTGCGCGCGCGATCGGCCGCAAATTTACTCGGCTCAGCCTTGGCGGCATCCATGACGAAAGCGAGATCCGCGGCCACCGGCGCACCTATATCGGCGCGCTGCCCGGAAACGTGATCCAGGCCATCCACAAGGCCGGCACCCGCAATCCGGTGATGATGCTGGACGAATTGGACAAGCTGGGCGCGGGATTCCACGGTGATCCCTCGGCGGCGCTGCTGGAAGTGCTCGACCCCGAGCAAAATACGACGTTCCGCGACAACTACCTCGCGGTTCCCTTCGACCTCTCGAGAGTGCTGTTCATCGGCACCGCCAATGTCATCGACAACATTCCCGCCGCCGTGCGCGACCGGATGGAGATCATCGAGATGCCGGGCTACATCGAGGATGAGAAGCTGGCGATCGCCAGGCGCTACCTCGTCAAGCGTCAATTGGCATCGGCGGGCCTGACCGGGGAACAATGCAAGATCACCGACGACGTCCTGCTCTCGATTATCCGCGACTATACGCGTGAAGCCGGCGTGCGAAACCTCGAGCGCCAGATCGGGGCCATTTGCCGGCACGCCGCGATGCGCATCGCCGAGGGCAACGCAACGGCCGTGGTTATCACAGTGGCGGACCTCCATGCTATTCTGGGACCGAAACGTTTCGAGCCGGAAATGGCCATGCGCACCAGCGTCCCGGGCGTGGCCACCGGTCTCGCCTGGACCCCCGCGGGGGGCGATATCCTGTTCGTCGAGGCGACCCGCATTCCCGGCCGCGGCAAGCTGATCCTCACCGGCCAGTTGGGCGACGTGATGAAGGAAAGCGCGCAGGCCGCCCTCACTCTGGTCAAGTCACGCGCCGCCGAATTCGGAGTCGACTCCCTCGAACTGCAGAAGTCCGACGTCCACATTCATGTTCCGGCCGGAGCGATTCCGAAGGATGGGCCGAGCGCCGGCGTCGCGATGTTCATGGCGTTGACGTCACTGATGACAGGGCGCACGATCCGCAGCGATACGGCGATGACCGGCGAAATCTCGCTACGCGGTCTGGTGCTGCCGATTGGTGGCGTGAAGGAGAAGGTTCTGGCCGCGATCCAGGCCGGCATCGCCACCGTCATGCTTCCCGCCCGCAACCGCAAGGACCTCGAGGACGTGCCGGAAAAAGCGCGCAACTTGATACGCTTCGTCTGGCTGGAGCGCGTTGATGATGCGATCGAGGCGGCGCTCAGTCCTCCGGATACCGAGCAGCAGGACACAGTCCGCAACTCGCACACCGCCCCGACCGAGCGGCAAGCGGCGCGTTCCCGATAGTCGCTTCAAGCCGCCGTCGAGCATTTTATCCAATGAAATTGACCAACGTCAGCGCCGCGGCCGGCAACCACGTCCATGAAGCCGAACGTCTCACCGTGAGATCCATGTCATGCTCGATCGCACCCGCAATCTTCTTAACCGCAGCCATCACGCGATGCACGTGCCCCGCACTATGTTCGCTGCCGCCATCGACCGCTTCGGTGGGCCCGAGGTGATCACCGCTCATGCTTTGCCGGTCCCGGAAGTCGATGCCGGCGAAGTCTTGATCGCCGTCGACACCGCCGGCGTCGGCCGATGGGACGCGGATGTCCGGGAAGGATTTTTTGCGTCCCGCAAGCCGCATTTTCCACTGGTTCTCGGCTATGACGGCGCCGGCATCATCGCAAAAGTCGGCTCGCGGGTGCGGCGGCTGAAGGTCGGCGACGAAGTCTATTCCTACAATTGGGAGAATCCGAAAGGCGGCTTCTACGCCGAATATGTCGCGGTGCCCGCCGACAAGGTCGCGCCGATCCCCAAACGGCTGGATCTGCGCCATGCCGGCGCGATCCCGATCACGGGCTTGACCGCGCTGCAGGGCATTGACGATGCGCTGGGTTTGAAAAAGGGCGAGACCATCATCATTCACGGCGCCTCGGGAGGCGTGGGGACGCTTGCGGTCCAATTCGCTAGGCTCCGCGGCGCCAAGGTGTTTGCGACCGCATCGGGCAAGGAAGGGCTAGAACTGGTGCGGGAAATGGGCGCACACAACGTTGTCGACGGCAAACGCGTCGATATCGACGACCAGGCGCGCCGTTTTGCCCCTGACGGCGTCGACGCCGTGCTGGCGCTCGCCGGTGGCGATGCGCTGGAGAAATGCCTGAACGCGCTTCGGCCCGGCGGCCGGGTGGCGCACCCGAACGGCGTCGAGCCCGCGCCAAAAAAGCGGCGCGGCATGAAACTGATCCGCTACGATGGCATCTCAGGCGTTCGCGAATTCGAGCGCCTGAATGCGGCGGTCCAGGCCGCCAGGCTCAGGGTTCCAATCGCCGAATGTTATCCCCTCCCCCGGGCCTCCAAGGCGCATGAGCGCATCGCCGAGGGTCATGTGGTCGGAAAAATCATCCTTGCTGTACATGATCGTAGTGCCTGATCGCGAGTGATCCGCAATTGGCATATCCGATCGCGAGTGACCGAAGCGGGAAGACCGGGTCAAGCCGCTTGTCGAGATCGAAGCCGGCCAGAAGGTATCCGCTGGCGATCAGGCCCACGAATGTTTTGTGACAATGTAGGCTGGCTGTCGTAGGGCCTCCGGCCGCAATTGTCCCGGAACATTTCCGCGAGGGCCAGGATAGCTCTTTTCCCGTCGTGAGACTGAGTTTCGGCAATTTTCAGAATGGATTCATAGCATTCGTCCAGCAAACTCTCGGACATCCGGGCCATCCCTACGCGCTACGTCGCCGCCACTTGGGTATGAAGCTTGGCGATGCCATTGGTTCCCAATATTTTTGCCGGTGGCGCTGCAAAAATCATACTGGCCATCTGTGGACCCGGTCCGACTGAAAAATTGTGTTCGGACGGAACC
The DNA here is from genome assembly GCF_900129425.1 of Bradyrhizobium erythrophlei. Classification (NCBI taxonomy): domain Bacteria; kingdom Pseudomonadati; phylum Pseudomonadota; class Alphaproteobacteria; order Hyphomicrobiales; family Nitrobacteraceae; genus Bradyrhizobium; species Bradyrhizobium erythrophlei. Next base: position 7,156,399 of record NZ_LT670817.1, read on the forward strand.
GCATTAGATCACTATTTGACTTTCGGGACGCGGCAGAAATCCTCGGATCGCTTGGCCCATCAGGGGCCTGGACCGAAGCGTTGTTGACGGGCGTCAACGCACCAAATTGTAGCGCTGCATTAAGTACAACTCACCGCAAACGAGCGGATTAGAGATTTCATCAAGCCGGCAACCCGGTTGCGGTTGGGAGCATGCCATGGCCAGCACCACATTCAATCCCGCCTCTGACGTTCGATCAAATCCGGCGGCACAGACGCTCGTTCAAAACTGGTGGCTATTCGCGCTGCGAGGCGTTCTCGGCATCATCTTCGGATGCATCGCGCTGATCTTTCCCGGCCCGACAATACTGTCGTTGGTGATCTTCTTCTCGGCCTATATGCTGGTCGATGGCGTCTTCGCAATTATCTCGGCTGTGCGGGCGATCCGCCGCAAGCAGGACCGCTGGGGATTGCTGATATTCGAAGGTCTGCTCAATATCGTCGTGGGCATCGCCGCTTTTCTCTGGCCGGGCCTTACCGTTGTTGTGTTCGTCTGGCTGATTGCTGCATGGGCGATTGTCTCGGGTGGACTGATGACGGCCGCTGGCTTCCAGTTGAACATCGATCATGGCCGGTGGTGGCTGGTTCTGAGTGGGCTGCTGTCTCTTGCGTATGGCGTTCTCCTTATCATCATGCCGTTGATCGGCGCGATTGTGCTCACCTGGTGGCTGGGAGCCTACGCCCTCGTTTTCGGCGTCGCGCTGGTGGTGTTCTCGTTCAAGCTTCGGTCGCGACGGCATGAACTGAGCAGCCCGACCGCGGTCGGAATGGCCGCTTGAAGTCGATGACGTCCAGGGCATCGCATCATCGAAGTCAAAAAGGCCGGGCCAATGCCCGGCCTTTGCAAGACAGTGAAACGATCGCAAGCACCGACGACGAAATCCTCGAAAGCCTGATCGATACCTTTCCAGCGAGCGACCCGCCAGCCTGGGTTGCGCTGGCCCGTGTCGGCATTCCCAAACGAAAACCGACATCGCGGCGGGCTCGAAAACCACGACATCTATGATCGAACAAGCATTACATGGTCACCTTCAAATTGTGCCTTCGGCAGTAGCCGATTCTTGGCGCGAACACCCCGTCGCCATGCGACGAAAGCCAGTTTGGCGTTGCCAACACCGCAAGATAGGTATCCAATTCGTCCGGGCAGCGCCAGCTAGTTCGGGGCGCAAGCAATGCCGTGGACAGAGCCGCCTGCAAACTCCAACGAGTTGCGACGTTGCATTCGCGATCTGGTCGCGCTCTCAGCGCTCCCGGCCGGATGGCAGAATTATGACATGCGCCAGATCGGCGGCAGCTTCGTCGCTGCACTGATGTCGATACTGGACGCCGATTTCGTTTTCATAGCACTTCCCGGCGAGGGCAATCAGCTGATCAGCGAACTGGCCCGCAACAAGCTGACGCCCGAAAGCCTTAAACATGTGCGCATGATGCTGCAGCGGAAAAGCGCGCTGCTCGGCAGCGGACAGGAATTTGTCTTTGGCCACGCATCCGGCGGCGGCCTGCACGTGGCGACCGCCCCAATCGGGTTCGGTGGCGATGCCACACTTGCCGCAGGCTGTTTTCGCGACACCTTTCCAACCAGAACGGAAAAGCTGCTGCTGAATACCGGGGCCAATCAGGTGGCGATCGCCTTTCGGCAGTGGCTGGGAGACGCCGAGAAACGAAGGTTCACGGCGATCGTGCAGCGGACAACCGATTTCATTGGCATCGCGTCCCTCAACGGTCAGATTCAATATATTAATCCGGCAGGTCTTGAGCTGGTGGGACTTGACGCCCTCGACCACGCCTTGCGGCTTCACGTGCTCGATTTCGTTTCGCCGCAGGACCGTACCACGGTTAAGCGCGAGATCTGGCCGCTGGTGCTTCGCACCGGGCGGTGGAAGGGAGAGTTCGAACTCAGGCATTTTGGATCTGGAATGCCAATCCCCTTCCTGGTCGATTGCTTCAGGATCGACGATCCGCGCACCGGACAGCCGATGAACGTTTCAACCGTGAGCCGCGATCTCAGCGAACAGAAGAACTCGGAAGCCGCGTTGCGTAACTTGAACGAGAGCCTGGAACGCCGTGTTACAGATCGAACATTTGAATTGGCACACGCCAACGAAGGACTCGTCGCGGAGAGGCTTGAACGCTCGCAAGCCAATTTGCGCTTTCATAAATTGCAGAATGAACTGTCGCGGGCAGCCCGTCTCACGGCCGCCAGTCAGATGGCCGCCGCCCTTGCGCACGAAATAAGCCAACCGCTTACGGCGGTCGTCAATTCAGTCAATGCGGCCAAGCGGCTGCTTGCACGCGGGGGGCCGGCCAATTCCCTGACCGCGCAGGAAGTCACCGACGAGGCCGCCGGGCAGGCGTTGCGGGCCAGCGAAATCGTCCGCAGCCTCCGCCAATTGGTCAGCACGGGCGAGACGGAAAAGCGACCGGAGGCGCTTGCTTCGTTGATCGAGGAAGCCGGTGCCCTCGTATTGAGTGGCATCGCTCCGCAGGAGGTCCATCTGGGGTTTGAACTCGATGACGGCGCCCGGATTGTACTGGTGAACCGCGTTCAGATCCAGCAAGTGATCATCAACCTGATCCGCAATGCGTTTGAGGCGATGGCCGATCAAGAACCGCGGCGAGTCACCCTGTCGACCAAGGCTCTCGATGACGACATGATCGAGATCGCCATCGCCGATATTGGACCTGGAATTCCCGGCGCTATTGCCGGCCGGTTGTTTGAGCCATTCGTCTCGAGCAAACACGATGGCATGGGGTTGGGACTGTCGATGTCGCGTTCGATTATCGAGGCGCACCGCGGCCAATTGACGGCGGAGCCGAATCCCGGGGGTGGAACCATTTTTCGCTTTACCCTTCCGTCCGGCGGAGCGGCAAATGGCGACTGAACGAACCGTCTACGTTCTGGATGACGACGACGCCGTGCTTCGGTCGCTGAAACGTTTGCTGAGTTCGGCGAACTTCGAGCCGGTCACGTTCGACCGTCCGGACGCGTTTCTGGCGGCAGCCAGGACGTTCAAGACCGGATGCGTCCTGCTGGATGTCTGCTTACCTGGCGTGAGCGGGCTGGATGTCCAGACCCAACTGCTCCAGATGAGAAGCGACATCGCAGTCATTGTGGTGACCGGCCAGGGAGATGTTCAAACCGCTGTTCGCGCGATGAAGGCGGGCGCAAGCGATTTCCTGGAAAAACCATACAGCGATCATGCGCTGCTCGGATCGATCGAGGCGGCGTTCAGCAGAGAAACCCACTTCGATCGCGACCGCGAAATCGGCGACGCCGTCCGGCGGATCGCAACCCTCAGTCCACGCGAGCGAGAAGTTCTTGACCAACTGGTGTCCGGCCGCCCCAACAAGTTGATCGCGTACCATCTCGGGATCAGCGTGCGCACGGTCGAGGTCCACCGGGCGCGCATGATGGAGCGGCTTGGCGTGCGGCAGCTCGCCGAGGCTATCCGCGTCGGTGTGCTGGCGAGGCTGAACGTCTCCGCAGCCGGCGACAAACGATAGAGCCGCAACAGAGGCTCGATCCCGCCACGATCGGCTCATGCCACCATTGCGGGTTCGGCGAAACGGTCTTCCAAGGCGCCCCGGTTCAAAATCTTGACCGTTCGCTTGCCTGCCAAGGCAATAACGCCGCGATGCTGCAAATCGGTAATGGACCGGCACACGGTCTCGACCGAGACGGCCAGATAATCGGCGATGTCATAGCGGGACACCGGCAGTTCCACTTGCCCCCTCTTTTCGGACCCGCGTCCATCGAGCGAAAGCAGAAAAGAGCCAACCTTCTCGAGCGCGGTGATGCCGCCGAGGATCTGGAGCTGATCCTGGGAACGCGTGAGAGACTGAAACGCCACCTCGCGGAGCTCGCGCGCGAACAGCGGGTCGCGTTCTGCCAACTGTTCGACCCGTGTGCCGGGATAGCTTGCAAGCACGGTCTCCTCGACTACCGCTTCGATCGTCCCGTCCCTCTTGCTGTCGGAGACGAAGAAGTCCTGCGGCAGCATCAGATCGACGATCTGTCGCCGGCCGTCGGAACGGATTGTGCAGCGCCGGACCGCGCCAACAATAACACAATACCAGTGGCCCGCAGGCCCCGGGCTATTGGGAATTTCCTGACCGCGATGGCAGTGCATAATCGCAGCAACTGGATCGAGGCGCTTCAGCCCATGGGGCTGCGCCGAAAGTATCCGCCGATAGTAATCTGCTGCATGGCTTCTCGCTTTCATGACCGCATCCTTTTGTCTCGAGAATTACCTCAGGTGCAGAGGAAGGCACCGTTGCTCGGGACGGACCGTCGCCCATCGCTGACGATCAGGCAATTTGGCGAATCTGCGTACCGTAAAACTACGTAACCCGGCCGCGGGAACAGGGCCGCGGACAACAAACACTCGCGGGCGAACGTTGCAATGCTCGAAATTGATTGCAATCGACGGCGTCACCGCATGGGGCGCCTATTGGCATGTCGACCGCCAATCTCGCGCGCGGTAAAAACATGCCTTGCTGGGCGGGCGCCGGCGCATAACAGAGTTGCAAAAGGACCGCGGTCGGCGCGACGATTCAAAAAGCTTCCTCGAATTGACAATGGTCAGTGCTGGCTCGGGGTCTGGGGATTACCCCCTGACCATGCTTAAACCTCAGGAGAGAACCATGGCTGCCTTCACTGGATTCCGAACGTCTCTGAAATCCGGCATTGATGCTTCGGCTTTACCGGGTCCATCCCGCGTCGCTCCTGCGGCACGACCGCGTTCTTCGGGCTGGATGATCTGGACCGCGCTCGCGGTCACCCTTGCCGCAGGCCCCGCGCTGCCGCAAGCCGGGGTGCAGCTCGTCAAGGTGGATCTTTCGGTCGTCGCGAAAGGCTATCGGATGAGCAAGCTGATCGGCAGCAGCGTCATCAACGACAAGAACGAGAAGATCGGGACTGTCGATGATGTGATCGCGGACAAGGACAAGAAGCAGCTGAGTTTCGCAGTGTTGCAGGTCGGCGGCTTCCTCGGCGTGGGCGGGCATCTTGTGGCAGTGCCGTATGAAAGCTTAGTCATTGACGATACCGGCCAGAAGATCACCCTTCCCGGCGCGTCGAAGGACGAACTGAAGAAGTTGTCTCAATTCAACTATCCGGCGTCGTGAAGCCGCTACCTGGGGAAACCCAGATGCTCGGGTCGTCAGAAGATATCCTTGATCGGATGCGCACGCGCGAGGTGACGGGCGTCTTCCATTCGCGGAAGGCGCTCATCGACGCCGCAGAGGAGCTGCTTGTTGCGGGAATCGACCGCGCGGATATCGACGTCAGTGCCTCGGTCGACGAGCTGGACCGGCGCTTGAATTACCAGTCAATTCCTGCGGCGGATCTCGCCGATATGCCCATCACCCCTCGGCAATCCTTCATGGGCATCGACGACGTGCTAAGCGCCGAGGCCGTCGCTGGCAGCATCGCCGGATGCATCGCTGCTATAGCCGTTGCAGCCATCCTTGTCGCGCGCGGCACAGAGCCTCTCTACGTCGGCATCTTTTCGATACTGAGCGGGCTTACCGTAGGCGGCATAGCGGTGACCCGAGTACGTCGGCGGCTATATCGAGAGCGCACGCTCGGATTGGAAAAGCAGTCTGAATGGCAGGGCTTGCTTATCTGGGTGCGAGTCCGATCGCCGGAGAAAGAAGCCGAAGCCCAGGAAATTCTGGCGCGGCATGGCGCCGAAGCCGTCCACGTTCACGAAATCGAACTGGCGAAAACGCCGAAGGATCTTCCGCTCCATTCGCTGCGAGTCGATCCCTGGCTGGGTGACGAACCACTTGGAAGGCCATAGCCCCGCTCACGCTGATCCGAGGTTGCCGGCCGGCGGCCTTGATCGGAGGACTCGTCGACGTTCCCAGCAACCGTTGTCATGGCGAAGCCCTCCCCCCGCGAACGATAAACCTGGAGCAGAAGTTGATGGTCGTCATGGCTGCGCCGGTCACCTCAAATAAATTGCCTGCGATCGGCGGCGTGATCAGCCGAGCCGAGTAATCCCCTTAGTACAGACGAGGAGCCAGTCATGAAATCCGACAGTGAAATCGAACGCGATGTCCGGGATGAGCTGAAATGGGATCCCGATCTTGACGCCGACGACATTGCGGTCTCGGTCAAAAACGGCGTTGTTACGCTGGCGGGCTTCACCCGTAGTTACACCGACAGACTTGAAGCCGAGGCCGCGGCGAAGCGGGTCGCGGGAGTCCACGCGGTCGCGAATGATATCGAGGTCCGGCTGCCGGCGATCGATCAGCGTCCCGATCCGGATATTGCGCGAGACGCGGTTGCGGCCCTGAAGGCGGAATTGCCGATTTCGTATGACCGGATCAAGCTCGTCGTCAAGGACGGCTGGATCACTCTGGAAGGCGCGATGGAGTGGCAATATCAGAAAACCACCGCTGAAACCGCGGTGCGAAAAGTGAAGGGCGTCAAGGGTGTCACCAACGTCATTACGGTGAAGCCGAAGGTGGAACCCTCGGAGCTCAAGCGCAAGATCCAGGACGCATTCAAGCGAAATGCCGAGGTGGATGCCGATCGGATCACCGTCGAAGCGAACGGCAGCGTGGTGACGCTGAAAGGCACCGTTCGCTCCTGGATCGAGCGCCAGGAAGCCGAGCGCATCGCCTGGTCGGCGCCCGGCATCACCAACGTCGAAGACCGAATCGTGGTCAGTCCGTAACAGCGCCGTTTCAGCCGATACGACGCAACATTCAGCAAATCAACCAGGGCAACAAGGAGGTTCCCATGAGGCTAACGTCACTGGTTCCATTTCGTGATGGCGGCGCGTTGACACGACCTGATTTCGGATTGTTCGGTCTGCATCGCGAGATCGATCGGCTGTTTAGCGAATTCGCGCAGGCGGTAGGCCCGAGCGCGAAGATTATCCCCAACATCGAAATCTCGGAAACCGACAAGGCAATCGAGATCAGCGCGGAGATGCCGGGCCTCGAGCGCAAGGACGTCGAGATTTCGATTGACGATGACACCCTCACCATTCGCGGCGAGAAGAAGATCGAGGAAAACCAGAAAGACAAGAACGTTCAGCTCAGCGAGCGCAGCTACGGCGTATTCCTGCGTGTGCTGCAACTGCCTCCCGGCATCGATCCGTCGAGCGTTCAAGCCACCATGTCGAACGGCGTCCTGAAGATCGCGATTCCGAAGCCGGCCAGATCCGAGCCGAAGAAAATCGAGGTTAAGGAAGAGGCCAAGCAAGAGAATAAGGCCGCCGCTTGAGTCCCCAAGCGGCCGCGGGACGCGCTGGCCGTCTTTCCTCCCGACGCACCTGGCGCGTCCCGCGTATTAATCGAACAAAGTCTGAAACGGCGAAAGCGTTTACACGCATCTTTTGAACAAGGAGCATGATCATGGCGAAGGCAATTGGCATCGATCTCGGAACCACCAACTCTTGCGTTGCCGTGATGGAAGGAAACAAGGCCAGGGTGATCGAAAATGCCGAGGGCGGCCGCACCACGCCGTCGATGGTCGCCTTCACCGACGACGGCCAGGTCCTGGTCGGCCAGCCGGCCAAGCGCCAGAGCATTACCAATCCGGAAAACACGGTCTACGCCATCAAGCGGCTGATCGGCCGACGCTATGACGACCCGATCACCGCGAAAGACAAGGCGATGGTGCCCTACCATATCGCGCCCGGCGACAATGGCGACGCCTGGGTCGAGGTCAGGGGCAAGAAATACTCACCGAGCCAGATCAGCGCCTTCATTCTCACCAAGATGAAGGAAACCGCGGAAGCCAATCTCGGCAGCGCCGTCACGCAGGCGGTGATCACCGTGCCGGCCTATTTCAACGATGCCCAGCGCCAGGCCACCAAGGACGCCGGCCGGATTGCCGGTCTTGACGTGATGCGGATCATCAACGAACCGACCGCGGCAGCACTGGCTTACGGGTTGGACAAGAAGGGAAGCGGCAAGATCGCCGTCTATGACCTCGGCGGAGGCACCTTCGACATTTCGATTCTCGAGGTCGGCGACGGCGTGTTCGAGGTCAAATCAACCAATGGCGATACCTTCCTCGGCGGTGAGGATTTCGACAACCGGATCATGGACTATCTGGCTGAGGAATTCCGCAAGGAGAATGGCATCGACCTGCGCAAGGATCGCCTCGCGCTGCAGCGGCTCAAGGATGCCGCCGAAAAGGCCAAGATCGAACTCTCGAGCGCCACCCAGACCGAGGTCAATCTGCCATTCATCACGGCGGATCAGAACGGGCCGAAGCATCTTGCCATCAAGCTGTCACGGGCAAAGCTGGAGGCCCTGGTCGACGATCTGATTCAGCGCACCATCGAGCCGTGCAAGGCGGCGTTGAAGGACGCCGGTCTGCAAGCTTCCGACATCAACGAGGTCGTGCTGGTCGGCGGCCAAACCCGGATGCCGAAAGTCCAGGAAACCGTGCAGAAACTGTTTGGGCGGGAGCCGCACAAGGGTGTCAATCCGGACGAAGTGGTCGCAATCGGTGCGGCGATCCAGGCCGGCGTGCTGCAGGGCGATGTCAAGGACGTTCTCTTGCTCGACGTGACGCCGCTGTCGCTCGGAATCGAAACGCTTGGCGGCGTCATGACCAAGCTGATCGATCGCAACACCACCATACCGACCAAGCGCAGCCAGGTTTTCTCGACGGCCGAGGACAATCAGACGGCAGTCACCATCCGCGTCTTCCAGGGTGAGCGCGAGATGGCGGCCGACAACAAGCTGCTCGCCCAGTTCGATCTGGTCGGGATTCCGCCGGCGCCGCGAGGCGTCCCGCAAATCGAGGTCACCTTCGATATCGACGCCAACGGCATCGTCAACGTCTCAGCCAAGGACAAGACGAGCGGCAAGGAGCAGAGCATCCGGATCCAGGCGTCCGGCGGCCTGAGCGAGGCCGATATCCAGAAGATGGTCAGGGAAGCCGAAGCGCATGCCGAAGAAGACAAGCGCCGCAAGGAACTGGTCGAGGCGCGCAACCAGGCCGACGCGGCGATCTATAGCACCGAGAGGGCCCTGAAAGAGGCGGAGAACAAGATCCCCGCCGACCTGAAGAGGCAGGTCGAACAGGCGGTCGCCGACGCCAAGCAAAATCTGACGTCGGAAAATGTGCAATCGATCCGCCAGGCGACGGAACGTCTGCAGCAGGCCGCTTCTAAAATCGCCGAAGCGCTCAATCGCGCGGCCTCGCAAGCCGCCAATGACGCCGGCGGGCAAGCCAAACCGTCCGGTGACGGAAGCGGCGCTTCCGACGACAACGTCGTCGATGCCGAATTCGAGGAAGTCGATCCTCCCGGCCGCAAGGCGTCCTGAAACATTGAGGCTTCACGCTGACGCGTCGAGTATGAGATCGGGAGCATGACATGGCGGAAAACACCATGGACAACGATGTCGACCCGTCAGCTACGGGCAACGGCAATAATAACGATCCGGCATCCGAAATCGCTGCTTTGCGTGAGCGGTTGATGCGGGCGCTGGCCGAGACCGAGAATACCAGGCGTCAGGGTGAACGGCGCGCGCAGGACGCCCAGCAATACGCGATCACGAACTTTGCCCGCGAATTGCTTCAGGTTGTCGACAATCTGCGCCGTGCCCTCGGCGCCGCCGAGGGGGACGCTGGAAAGGGAGACGGATTGATCGAGGGCGTGGCCGCCACCGATCGCGTTCTGACACAGATTCTTAATCGATTCGGCGTCAAGGAAGTCAGCGCCCTCAACCAGCCTTTCGATCCCGGCAAGCACGAAGCGGTGATGGAGACGGATCAGACCGAACAACCACCCGGCAGCGTGGTCCAGGTTTTGGAAAATGGCTACACGCTTCACGATCGTCTGTTGCGGCCGGCGCGTGTCGTAGTGGCCAGGTCGTCGCAGCCATCATCGCAGCCGGCAGAACAATGACGCCACATTCGCTCGGCTTTGCCGGCGTGCAGACAGGAGTGGGCATTGGCCGAGGACCCCTACACAACGCTGGGCGCGAAAAAGGACGCGACCCAGGACGATATTCAAAAAGCCTATCGCCGGCTGGCGAAAAAGCTGCACCCGGATCTCAATCCCGGCAACAAGATTGCCGAAGACAAGTTCAAGGAGGTTTCGGCTGCCTACGATCTCTTGGGCGATCCGGACAAGCGCGCGCGGTTTGACCGCGGCGAAATCGACGCCTCAGGCACGGAGCGGCCGCGCCAGCAATACTACAGGGATTTCGCCGATCAGAACGGTTGGTCCGCCTACACCAACAACTCGGGCTTTTCCGATTTCGGCGATTTCGCCGGCAGCGAAGATATTCTCTCGGAGATTTTCGGCCGTGCCGGCAGCGCAGGCCGGCGCGGGCGGGGCCAGGACGTCCGCTATCATCTCGAGCTTTCTTTCCTTGATGCCGTCAATGGCGGCAAGCAGTCTATTGTCCTTCCTGACGGCACCACGCTGGATGTCAACATCCCGCCGGGAACGCGGGACGGCCAGATCTTGCGACTGAGAGGCAAAGGTCGCCCGGCGCCGGGCGAGGGTCCGGCAGGCGACACGCTGATCGAGATCAGCGTGCTGCCGCATCCCTACTTCACCCGCAAAGGCGACGACATCTATCTGGACCTGCCGATATCGCTGAAGGAGGCGGTGCTGGGCGCCAAGGTTCGGGTCCCCACCCCCGGCGGAGCGGTCGCGGTGGCGGTGCCAAAATGGTCAAATACCGGTCGCGTTCTGAGGCTGAAAGGACGTGGCGTGCCGCGGGCCGACGGCAGCAAGGGCGATGAATATGTCAAGCTGATGCTGATGCTTCCGGAAAAGCCGGATCCCAAACTCGAAGCATTCGTCGCGGGGTGGCAGCCGGTGGAATACAGTCCGCGGCAATCGATGGGAGTGTGATGATGGAAACCCAGGAATTCATCGGTCGATCGCACCTCGATACCCGGACATTGAATGCCTGGGTCGAAGCGGAGTGGCTGGTACCGGTAGCCAGCAAAAGAACATTTCAATTTTCAGAAGCCGATCTGGCGCGGGCGCGGCTGATCGGAGATCTTAAGGCCGATTTCGGCGTCAACGACGAGGGCATTGCGATCATTTTGCATCTGCTCGATCAATTATACGGGCTGCGCTGCCTGGTCAGGGATATTCAGGCGATGGAAGCATCCGATCGCAGCAAGGATGTCGGCTGACGGGCGTCGATGTGGCGGCGTATTTCGGCCGCGATTTCGAAAGAGCGGAGTCTCGCCGTGTGGTCGTAGATTTGCGCCGTCAACATCAATTCGTTTGCACCGGTCTCGGCGATGAATGCTTCAAGCCCGCTCTCGACGGCGTCCGGAGCACCGACCACGGAATAGGCCAGCGCCTCCTCGACTCCTATCCGCTCCGGCGGCGACCAGTGTTCATCCATGTTGTCGAGCGGCGGCGGCAAGGGTCCGGGCGTGCCGCGTCGCAGGCTGACGAATTGCTGTTGCAGCGATGTGACGAGACGCCGCGCCTCGGCATCGGTATCGGCGGCGAAGACATTGACGCCAACCATCGCGTAAGGCTCGGAAAGCTGTTCCGACGGCTGAAAGCGGGCGCGATATACATCGAGCGCCCGCATCAGCTCCGAAGGGGCAAAATGCGACGCGAACGCAAACGGCAAACCGAGCATCGCAGCGAGTTGTGCACTGAACGTGCTCGATCCGAGCAGCCAGATCGGGACCCGCAATCCCGCACCTGGCACAGCCCGCACCATCTGGTCGGGTTGCAGCGGTCCCAGCAGGGCCTGCAATTCGATGACATCATGGGGAAAATTCTCAGCGGTGGTGGCCAGATCCCGGCGCAACGCGCGCGCGGTACGCTGATCGGTGCCGGGTGCGCGGCCGAGCCCGAGATCGATGCGGCCCCGGTAAAGCGATTCCAGCGTACCGAATTGCTCTGCGATGACCAGCGGCGCATGGTTTGGCAACATCACGCCGCCCGATCCAACACGAATGGTCCTGGTGCCGCCGGCGATATAGCCGATCACCACCGCGGTCGCAGCGCTGGCGATGCCGGGCATATTGTGATGCTCGGCAAGCCAGAACCGCTTGTAATTCCAGCGTTCGGCGTGTTGCGCCAGATCGAGCGAATTGCGGAAGGCCTGGGCCGCATCGCTGCCCTGATTAATCGGCGACAGGTCCAGAACCGAGAAGGGAATCACCAGCATCTCCAGTTTTCAGATAATCTCGCGGCCAAGAGATCGCGGGCACACGCCAGATGCGATCAAGCTTCGTCCTTCCCGTTATTTAGGTATCTTCCGCAGCCGGCGTAGTCCCGCGCCGAAGAATTGCTGTTGTCACGACTGGATCAAGCCAAAGTCGTAGCGGAGGATAGCGGTCAGCGGCGCCCGGTCCGGCAATTCCTCCCTCCGCGCACCCAGCACCCTCGCCCCGGTAGACAGTGCGCGCCGCGCAACTTCGTCGACAACACTGTAGGTCTCGGCATCGTCGGAAGCTGAATATATCACACTGCCATCGACGTCGCTGACGATACCGGGAACAACCGCGTCGAGATCGACGAGAAGTTGCTCGACGGCGCCTGCGGTTGCGGCATGCGCGGCATAGGAGACATCCGTCGTCGCACGTCGCGGCTTCAGCTGGTCGTAGAGCGCGATCGCCGCCTTTACCTCGCGCGAATAGAGACGGTCGAGAATCGGGATCGCGGCGTCTTCCAGCTCCGCATCCGTTTTCTGATCCGGATTTCCTTCGATTATCTCGTCGGCCAGCCCGGGATAGCTATTGAGCGAACGGTACATCGAGGCGAGCGGCTCCTCCGCCGCAACAACCAGCGGGGTGTTCAGCCCGGCGAATACGTTGTGTATGGCCTGCTCGACCTTCCTCACATATTTATGCAGCAGCACCTTCTCGCCTTCCAGGTTTTGCAGCCGGCCACGCGGAGCCCGTACGTGAAAGGACGGACGCCGTGTCGCTTGCTCGGCGTTCCCAGGCAGGTCTGGAATCTGCAGCCGCACCGGCGGAAAATTGGCGAAGGCGTGGATCAGCCGGACGCTTTCTTCCGCCAATGCCAGCACGAAGATATCGTGCGGCGACGTCATGGCGCGTATCAGTGGCGTCAGATGCAGCCGATCCGCCACCTCGGCCAGCGGTTTTGGCGAGTTGGGAAGGCGAAACATTCGCATCAGCCCGGGGGTCGAGAGCACCGCCAGCCCATGCGCCTGATAGTGCCAGAACGTTTCGAACGGGTCCGGCTTGGCGCGCTGGAGCTTTCTGATTTTGTCTTCATCCTGAACGTCGCGCTCAAGGCCGGCAAGATGATCGAAGCGCTCCTCGAAATCGACGATCTTGCGCTTGTCGACGCCAGTCTCCCTCAACTGCGCCAGTGCCTCCCTGGCGAGATCTCTGAACGCGATGCGATTGGCCCGGATGTTTTCGACCAGGGGAGAGACGGGTAAGTACACCGAAATGCAGACCTCGCCCTTGATCTGTGCAAGCGCCTTAAACTCCTCCAGGGTCGGAATATCGATGTGAAGCATCGGCCCCTCGTTCAGCACCGCCGGCCTAATCGAAAAACATTGACTGAGGCGCCGCCCGGCGGCCTTGATGACTATCAATCACATCGGTAACTCCAGCGCCCAGGCAAAGACGCAAGCGGCGGCAAATCCGATCAGGACATGACCCCATTCCAGCAGCCCCCAATCCCGCATCAATTTGCGCAGGGGTGAGACGGCTGTTCCCGGCGGAATCACGAACAGCCAGACGTTCACCGGCATCATCACAAAATAGGCGTATGGCCAGCTCGCCAGGATGATGGTGCCGCCGATGAGCCAGCGTACGTCGCCATTGGTCTTGAACTGAATGTAGGCGAGAATGGCCGATACCACGGCAAAAACCGACAACACCAGCGTGCCGCGCCGGTTGCTCCATTTCCATTCTTGAAGCATCGCCGCGCCGCTGAGTGCCAACCGGGCCGGCTGCTCGACCAGACCGATATAGGTAGTCGCGCCAAGGAAGCTGGCGGCGGCAGCGAATGCGTACAAGCCGGGCCGCATGGTGCTGGCTCCCTGGCGCGAGACGGCGGGTTGCCCAATCAGTGCGACATGAATATCGGAACAGTCATCGACTGGAGCATACCGCGGGTCACTCCGCCCAGAATCATCTCGCGCAGCTTGGCGTGGCCGTAGCCGCCCATCACGATCAACGTTCCGGAAACGTCGGCGACGTAAGACAGGATGGCGTTGGTAACGACGATGTCGGCCGCCGGAACTGTCACGATCTGAACCTTGACGTCGTGGCGGGCGAGATGCTTCGCCATTTCGGCGCCGCGAATCTCGTTCGGGGAGGTGTTGGTCTTTTCGTTCAGCACGATCAGCAGGTCGACCGTCGTCGCCTTGACCAATAGCGGCAGCCCGTCGTTGACGGCGCGTGTCGCCGCTCGGCTGCCGTCCCAACAACACACGACATGGTCGAGCTTCAGTCCATCCTTCTGGATGTACGGCACCACGATCAGCGGACGTCCGGACTCGAACAGCGAAGCTTCGATCAGGTCATCATTGTCCACACCGTTCGGCTCGGACTGCATAAACACGCCGAGATCGAAACGCCGGGCGAGTGTCGACAGGACTGCCGGTGCGGTCGCCCCTACCGGCTTGAGCAGGCGGTGCTCCGCGGAAATCAGGCTGCGCCTGGCGGCGGCTTCGAAACGTTCTATCGCGGCCAGAGCGGCCTTCTCACTCTCGGCGATCATCTGGGTCACGATATCGGGTGGAATTTCCAGCATCACGTAGCCCGGAAAATCTGGCGCATAGGCAAAAGCAACTGCGGCGAGATGCGCATCGAAGATCTCGGCGATCGTGACGGCAAAGTCGCGAGCCGGATCGCGCGCTGCCTGGTGCTCCAGATGGACGATAATGTCCTTGATCATCGAATTACTCCCGTGGGACGTGAGGCCCTCAGAGAAAGCATTATCGGGGTCGGTGCTCTCGTAGGCATTGATGCCGGTCAACCCAGCGACCACCGATTGGTCGATGTGGCGGCGGCCGGCTCTTCGCGCTACACGTCCCCGGAACGAAATTGGGCCGCCGGGGTTTTATTTTGGGGTTGCGCCCTTACGTGCTTTCCATCCCCTGCGCGGCTGCTGCCGGGAAAGCGTGGCATTTTGCCTACTCGGTCCCTGGGCGTTATGTGCTGTGTACTTCCTCGTAACTGGTCACCGGATATTCAATTCGATCTAGGGAGCCCATGCCACGCTACTATTTTCATTACCGGGACGGATCATCGATATTCGAGGATGTCGTCGGCGAGGTGTTTGCGGACGCTTCCTTGGCAATACAGCATGCCACGAAGATCGCTCGCGAATTGGTGCGAGGCGGCGAACCGACCAATGCCGCGATCGTCGTCGTCGAAGGCGGCCAGCATCTTTTCGAAGTTCCGCTAGGCGAACAGGGCGACTAGGACAGCCGCTTGATCCGCACCACCGGCATCGTCCGACGCGGCATTTCGTCGCCGGTGCGGTGACCGGACCCGCTGCTCAGTAGCAATCCTCGACACGGTGAACGTGCCAACGCCATCCGTCCCAGAAGCGTTCGCGTCGGATGTAACATCGCGGCCCGAAATAGACGGGCTCGTAGGCATAAGCGTCATAGTAGGGCCCGGGGGCCGCGAGTGCTGCGCCAAGAATGGCCCCTGCCGCCAGGCCGCCGACGATTGGAGCGACGGGAAAGCCATGATGCCATCGGGCGTCCGCTGTCGTCGGGCTCGCAACCGCACCGATCGAAACTGTCGCGCCAAGCGCGAGTGTGGCCAAGGTTTTTTTCATCACACAATCTCCACTTCTTCGCATCGAAAAAATTCGCACGTCCGGTATCTGACAAGTTTCGGACGTTCCACCCCACAGGCTTACGAATGTAAGAGCCCGGCACGCAGCAGGCATTGGCGTTCGTCAACGATTGGATTGTCGTTATCGAATGCGGTCGTCGATAAAAGCCATCCGGGAATTGATTGCTATCATGGCCAGCTGCGCCTTGTTTTGCCTGTTACCGGACTGGACCGGCCGTCGATTCCGATCGGTGGCGACTTCAAGAGGAGAGATCCATGGCCGTGACGCTAAACCGCCGGGCATTCGAGCATGCCAAGGAGCTTATCAACGAAGGACGGATTGTATTGGACGAGCGAGATGCATGGAGCGAACACCGGCCGACTGCCGAGCAGGAAAATGAATTCATTCGCCTCCACGGCTTTGACGAATACGGCAGGTGGTATTTGGGACTCAATGACGAAAAACCCGAGCAGACCAAGGGACACTACGAATTTCCCTATGGGGATTTCAGCAAGATCCATCGCTGTGGCGTGCTCTCGGCAGAAGGCCGCGCCGGCCAATACCAGCACTATGACATCGAAAACGCGGTCGCGCACCTGCATGGCATGCTGGATGCCCGGAAGGGCGCGCCGGCATCGAAGCGTACACGCGCGGCTTCTCCCGGAAAAACGGCGCGCGGGGCCCGACATTCGGCGCGGTGACACGATCGTCGTTTCAGCGGTTCACCAACCAAAACACCAGGCTGAACAGCACACTCAGCAGAAGACACGTCATCAGCGGAAAATAAAATGTTACATTTTCGCGCTGGATCACGATGTCGCCGGGCAGCCGGCCCAACCCGATCTGGCTCAGATAGGGCCAAAGCAGGCCGGCCGCTAGAAGGACAAGGCCGAGCACGACCAGAAAGCGCGCCATCGCGGTCAACCTCTCGGATCGCTTGCGTCAATTATCCCGGCGCTGGCCGAACAATTGCAGCAGCATCATGAAAAGATTGATGAAGTCGAGATAAAGCGCCAGCGCACCCATCACCGCCTTCTTGTCTGCGATTTCAGCGCTGTCCGACTCGAGATACATCTCCTTGATACGCTGGGTGTCGTAGGCGGTAAGGCCGACAAATACCAGGACGCCGATGACGGAGATTGCGAACTGAAGCGCGCTCGAGCCGACAAAGATGTTAACCAGGGACGCGATCATGATACCGATCAGTCCCATCATAAGGAACGAGCCGAAACCCGAAAGATCGGACTTCGTGGTGTATCCGTAGAGGCTCATCGCTCCGTAGGTCGCGGCGGTGATGAAGAACACACGCGCGATCGACGTCCCGGTGTACACCAGGAAAATACCTCCCAGCGACAGCCCCATCACAGCGGCATAGATCCAGAACAGCATCATCGCCGTTCCGGCGCTCATTCGCTGGATGCCGAAGCTTAAGGCCAGCACGAAGCCGAGCGGCGCCAGCATGACGATCCAGATCAGCGGCGTTCCAGCGATGGCCTGGTAAAAGCCAGAGGCTGCGGCGGCGTAGGCGACGATGCCGGTCACCGCAAGGCCGCCGGCCATGTAACTGTAGACGCGCTGCATGTAGGCGCGCAGGCCGGCATCGATCTGGGCGCCGACCCACGGCGGCGTGGCCATTCCGTCGGGTGTTCGCCGGGGGTTATAATCGTAATAGCTCATGAGTTGCTCCTGTGCGGTTGGTTCGGCTTTCCTAGCGCAGAATCATCAGTTGCATCGGTCCCATCGCGAGGCGCGCGCAAGCGACAAGTCGGCGGTCTCGCGTCTCTCAGGGAGCCCCGTGCCGGGTTTGTCTGTCGACAAGAAGCAAACCGATCACCAGCACAAGAAGCAGTATCGCAAGCCCGTAAGTACCGGGAAACACCACCCAGAAAATCAGAGCGCCCAGCACGGTCGCGGAAACAACGAACCAGAGCAGCATCGCCGCCCCGACGCCAGCCATGACCAACAGGAACGGCAGCAGCAGTAACGTTACAGCCACCACCATAATTCCCAACAATAACTGCTCGAGGATCACTGCAGCCTCCGGATCGCGACCATCAACCGAGAATGAGGCGACCGGCTGATCGCGGCCTTGACGGACATCAAATTCCGACCGATCGGCTAATGCGCATGCAGCGCGCGTTCGCTGCGAACCTGGTCGGCGGTATAGGGCACGGCGTTCGGATCGAATGATTGCCAGCCCGATTTCCTGTAGAGTTCGCTGCGCTCCTGCAGATCCACCGCCGACTGGTTCATGATCGGCACGATCCGCGGCAATTCGCTCTGCGGCACCCGTGCGGCGACCACGGTTCCGCCGCGGCGCACGCCCTCGACAAGGACTTGCGCGTCTTCTTCGCTGATGCCGGCATTGGTCAGCGCCCCGAGCAGGCCGCCGGCGACGCCGCCGATCGCCATGCTGCCCAACAGAGCCGCGAGCCATCCGGCGCCGACGACGGCGCCGACACCGGGAATTGCCAGCATGGTGACGAGGCTAGCCGCGGTCGCCGCGGTGGCGCCGATCGCAGCGCCGAGCGCCGCTCCCTCGACCTTGCCATCGGCTTTGCTGCTCGCGCCATAATCCCGCACGGGGACAACATTGGCGGTCTTGGTGGCACTGTACCAGGTGTCGGAATTGTTTGAAATCACGCTCTTCTCCGACGGTGGCAGGCCGGCAGCTTCGAGCATGACCACGACCCGATTGGCGTCGGTGTATGAATCGTAGAGACGGCAGATGGTGATCAGCATGACACGATCCCTTTGCGAGAAGGCCTCTGCAAGAAGCGGCAACCGCGGCCGGGCGACGGCTCCAACAGCGCTGGTGGTTTTTTCTCACCGCGGCCACTGACAGCGCCTTGACGAATATCAATGCAATGTCGCGGATTTCGCTCCGATGCGAACATTCAATTTCAGAAAAATTGCCTGACCGGCGTCAACTCCAGGCTTCTTAAAGGGTCCTAAGTTGGTTAAATTCCGACAACCGAGTTTAGGGGCCCGATTTGTCATGTCCTCT
Organism: Bradyrhizobium erythrophlei; assembly: GCF_900129425.1. Taxonomy (NCBI): domain Bacteria; kingdom Pseudomonadati; phylum Pseudomonadota; class Alphaproteobacteria; order Hyphomicrobiales; family Nitrobacteraceae; genus Bradyrhizobium; species Bradyrhizobium erythrophlei. Next base: position 7,175,187 of record NZ_LT670817.1, read on the forward strand.
CTTGTTGCAAGGCTTCACGATGCCGCGGTCACGCCGGAGGCGTGGCCCGACGCGCTGACGGACGCAGCGGGCGTCGCGGGCGTCGCGGGCGCAGCATTGATCATTTTCAACAAGAGCACAGGCAAGGTGGATGAGGCGCGTTCTGCGGCCTTAGCGCTGGATTCAAGTCCGATTACGTCCGGCACTACGCTGCCCTGGACCCGTATTCGCCATTGCTCGATGGAAGCTGGAAAAAGCTCTCCGAGTGTCTTCCGGACCGGCTGTTACGAAGCAGCGAATGGTACAACGATTTTCATATTGACGTGCGGCGTTCGCGATATTCTGGGGACACGGCTTGTCGATACGTCCGGTCATTGCGTTATCTTCGGTATTCACCAGCAGATCGGGCGCAGCTTCTCCGAAAGCGTCGATTCGGTCGTAAATCTCGCGGGCATCCCGTTGAAGCAGGCCGCTTGGCGCCATATCGAGCGTCTCTCTTCGCCGAGATCCGCTATATTCGACCTATCTCAAACAGAGGTCTCGGCTGGAAGCCGGTTTTATTTCCACGTTGACAACGGCAGCCGGTATCCGGACGAAACGGGATCGGTTTTTTCGACGGCCGATGACGCCATGGCGCATGCCATTGTTGTTGCCCGCGAACTCGCGCAAGATGGCAGCTGGCACGGATCATCCATTCTCGTTACGGACGACCGGGGACACGAGATTGTCCATGTGCGAATAGGCCGGTAGGATCGCTCGAGCATTCCTTCGCGACAAAATAGATCGCCTATTCCGGCAACCCGCGCGAGGCGCCGGAAAGCCGCTGACGAACAGCGTCGTTGGCCTTAAGATCGGCTGGCGGCAACCCCGCCAGCACGGCCAGCCGGATCGCTTCGGCAAGAGAGTGGGTCCCGAGTCGCGCCAGCATACGGGCGCGGTGCACCTCGACCGTCCGCGCGCTGATGCCGAGATCGTAGGCGATCTGTTTGGTCGAACGGCCGGCGACCAGCCCATCGAGCACTTGGCGTTCGCGCGGGCTTAACTTCGCCATCAGCTTGGCGGCGACCACGCTTTCCCGATCACGGGTCGGACCCCCATCCAGCGCCAATGCAGCGTTGATGGCATCGAGAAGCGCTTCGTCGTTGAAAGGCTTCTCGATGAAATCGACCGCACCGCTTTTCATCGCCTGCACCGCGGTCTCCACATCTCCCCATGCAGTCATCACGATCACCGGCATGTTGAACCCAAGGGAGTTGAGCCGCTCCTGCAGCTCCAGTCCGTCCATTTCCGGCATTATGATATCAAGGAGAAGGCATCCGTCGCTGAGGTCCGGCGCGGCATCGAGAAATGCGAACGCAGTCTGATACGATACCGCCGTCAATCCCGCCGCGCGGAAAGTACGTTCGAGTGAGCCGAGCAATGCCGCATCGTCGTCCACAATGTAGACAATGCGAACCGGTGAACCTTTTGATTGCATCGTTCTCCCCGTTTTTGGCGACGGTGGCGCGTGCAAAGCGCCGGGTCGCACCACCGGCGTAGGCCGCTTTGCTCCCCGCGCTTCGCTACGTCAAACGAGCTGGACTTACCGCCGCGCAGACTGCGGAACATCTGCTCCGGCATTCTCCAGCACCGAGTGAATACAATTAAGCAGTTCGTCGTCGCTAAATGGCTTGGCGAGGTAACCCGCCGCCCCAGCATTCATCGCCTGGGCGCGCGCGCCGTCATCGGTGAAAGCGGTAATGAAGATGATCGGGACCACGGAGCCCGACGCGACCAACCGTTTCTGCAACTCAAGGCCGTTCATGCCCGGCATATGGATATCCAGGATAAGGCACGAAGTCTTGGCCAGGCGATCGGAGCCGAGAAATTCTTCCGCCGAGGCAAAGGTTTCCACGGCGAAGCCATACGATTTCATCAGGCGTCGGACCGCTTTCCTTATCGAATCGTCGTCGTCGACGATCATGACGATGGTTTGATTGCCGGTCATGGGCTAACTCCTGCGGCCAAAGGCAAGGTGAAGCCGAACACGGCGCCAAAGGGAGATCCGGATTCCGCCCACAAGCGGCCATGATGAGCTTCAATGATGGTGTTACTGATTGCCAGCCCCATTCCCATGCCCTCGGGCTTCGTGGTGAAGAAGCTTTCGAAGATGTGGTCCCGGTTTGCGGGGTCAAGACCACGACCGGAATCCGCCACGTTGACGACGATGCTGCCTTGATCGTTGAGTTGAGAGCGGACCGTCAAGATACGTGGGCGGTCAGTGACCGCACGCATCGCGTCGATGCCATTCATGACTAGGTTGAGAACGACCTGCTGCAACTGGACCCGGTCAGCCATGATGGTCGGAAGCTTTGAACGCAGGTCGGCTTGGACGGCGACGCGATGTCGCTGCAGCTCGTCACGGGTAAGCGCCAGCACTTCCGCGATCGCGCGGTTGACATCCACCTGCCCTCGTTCCGGCGCGGTGTTCTTTGACATCGCGCGGATACGTTTGAGCACTTCGCTGGCGCGCCTGCCGTCGCGGACGATTTCGCCCACCGCGTCCTTGACCTCGTCCAGATCGGGCGGCGAGAAGCCGAGAAAGCGCTCACACGCTTGGCCATTGGTGATGATCGCCGCAAGTGGCTGATTGACCTCATGGGCGATCGATGCCGAGAGTTCGCCCATGACGGTTAGTCGCGTGGCACGCGACAGGGCATCCCGGGCGTCGTGCCAGGCAACCTCGGCGCGCTTGCGCTCCGTGATGTCCTCGATGATGGCGGGTATGCCCTGGAGCGAGCTGCTCGAATCGAGGGCCCGCGCGGCGCTGACGCGCACCCAGATTACTTTGTTATCCTTGCGGCGATACCGCGTTTCCGTGGGCAAGTCCTGGCGCTTGCCGTTTTGCATATCCTCGATCAGCTTTTGGGCGGCCTCGCGGTCGTCTTGATGCGTAATGTCCAGCGGGCCGAGCGACTGCAGTTCCTCGCCGCTGTAGCCGACCATCTTCTGAAGCGCCTCGTTTGTTGCCGCGAAATGATGCTGCTGATCAAGGACCGCGATGCCGACCGCGGATGCTTCGAACATGCTGCGCCAACGCTCTTCGCTGGCACGGAGTGTGGCTTCGGTATTCCGCCGCCGAACGACTTCGTCTTGAAGGTCCGCAGTGCGGGCGGCGACACGCTGCTCAAGTTCCGCATTTACCTCACGCAGTGCGGCTTCAGCGCGCTGCCGCTGACCGATCTCTCCGCCAAGAAGCTGGTTTGCCTGCTCAAGCTGCGCCGTGCTCGGAAGCGCCAGCGCCAGCGGCATCACCTTCCAGATCGCGACCCCGGTGCCGATCGAGAGCAGCGCCGTGATCGCTTTGATGCCGCCCTCGACCCGATAGTCTGGATACCACAGGGTCCAGACGCTCATCGCGTGCGTCGTGCCGCAGGCAAGGATGAAGAGACCCGTCAGTACGAAAATGCTGGAGAATGCGAAATCGGTGCGCTTCAATACGAAATAAATCAGGGCGATCGGAATCGAATAATAGGCAAGCGCGATCGACGAATCCGCGGCCACATGGAGCGCGATCAGTTCCGGTTGCCAGAGAAAGCACATGCCGTGCGGCATGTAATCCTGCGGCGACATCAACCATGAAAGAAACGATGTCATGCTATGGCTTGCCTCAATGTCTGGAGAGCCGTGCAACATGGGCGTCGGCATGAGCTTACTCCCGAGTCTTGCGAGGGATTAACATTCGATCTATTCCGCGCGAGTGCTAGTCGCGGACGAACTCGCAACTGCGAAGTATTCATGCACCAGAGCGCCCTGGGTTCTCGGCACGCACTTAAGCGCTATCACATCGGCTCCGACGTCCACGGTCCCTTTGGACGAGTCTGACGGCATCCGCGACAAATTCGATTACGTATAATTACGTAACGGCGCATGAGCCGGGCGACCAACCGGTCCGGGACGGCTCTCCTGGTCTGAATTGACGCCCGTCATGGCAGTCAAGCGGATTTGCCCTGCCTGTAGATCCGATGAGCACCACCAAGCAGGAGACCCACCGGGCCGCCATGCCCCAACAGGATTCGCCATGGCCGCACGTCCGGTTGTCAGAAACCGATCGGCTGGAGACATTCAGCGACAGCGTGCTCTCGATTACCATCACGCTGCTGGTGGCGGAAATCGTACGGCCGGAATATGCGTCGGGCCAGCTGTTGGAGAAGCTGACCGCGCAATGGGCCAGCTACATCGCGTTCCTTGCGTCATTTTGCTACGCCGGAGTTATCTGGCTCAATCATCGCGCGGTGTTTGCAAGGGTGCGCTACTGCGACCGCAGTCTTCATCTGGCTAACCTTTTTCTTCTGTTGACGTCGGCGCTGATTCCGTTTCCGACGGCCATCCTGTCCGCGGCCATCCAGAGCGGAAACGAATTCGATGCCAAGGTGGCGGTGACCCTGTATGCAGCCATTGCCGGGTCCATGTGCCTGGCATGGCTGGTCGTGTTCCACGTTTTAAGCATACATCCATACCTTGTGGAGGACGGTGTAGGTCCAGACTTCTTCCCGAAGGAGCGTTTTCGCGCCTGGGCCGGCGTTATCCTGTATGCCGTAGCGGGCCTGGCCGGCTGGCTATCGACACCGAAACTGGCCATGCTGATCTTTCTGGCATTGCCGGTTTTCTACGGCATCACCAGCGAGGGTTTGACGGAAACACGGCTTCGCCTGCAGTTCGGAAGAGCCCATCGCCGGGCTTTTGCGAAGAGCGGTCACGAGGGGGTGCACGCTGAGTAGCGTTTTGTGGACGGCTCGATCACCCTGTCCGACAGCTGCGTGTAATTTGCACGGCCGCCAGCCAGTCCTGCCACATCGTCGGATCCACCGGCGAACCATCGGCCCATTTCAAGCCCCCCACGATGAAGTCGATCTCCTCGTCGGTCTTGCCAAGCCGCAGCGAAACCGTTTCGAGAAAGATTCGCATCGCGTCATAGCCCTCAATCAGGGTGATGGTGTCGGTCGCGTTCATTATGGTCACATCTTCGGTCACGGCCGCCCTCGCAAACGAGCCTTACAAGCGCCGGCCTATTAGCGAAATTCTAATCGTGCTCCGCATTGACGGCAGTCAATTGAGGCGGATCGCTTCGCTCCTAATATTTTCACGTGGACGGTCCAAGGGCCGCCAATGTCCCCCTCTGCAGGAGGGAATATGAACGAGACAACCACGATTGCGCGGACACCCCGTGCCGCTCAGGCGCCGGACACGGACGTGCTGTTCCAGCCGTACCGGCTTGGCCCCTTCAACCTGCGGCATCGCATCGTCATGGCGCCGCTGACACGCTCGCGGGCACGCCAGCCGGGCAACGTGCCAAGCTCCCTTGCCGCCTGCTACTACGCGCAGCGCGCATCCGCAGCGTTGATCGTGAGCGAGGCGACGCAGGTTTCGATGCAGGGCCAGGGTTACGCCTGGACGCCTGGCCTCCACAGCCGTGAGCAGGTAGAGGCGTGGCATCGGGTCACCCAAGCGGTGCATCAGGCTGACGGATTGATTTTCAATCAGCTTTGGCACGTCGGGCGCATATCGCACCCTGCCCTGCAGCCCGACAATATGCTTCCGGTCGCCCCCTCCGCCATTATTCCGGAGGGCAAAGCCTTCATCGAGAACGAGCGCGGCGAAGGCGAGCTCGTGCCGTTCGTACGGCCGCGCGCGCTCAACATCGAAGAGATGCCGTACATCGTGGCGCAATATGAACGCGCGGCGATAAGCGCCCGGGCCGCCGATTTCGACGGCGTCGAGATCCACGCTGCCAACGGCTATCTGCTCGATCAGTTCATCGAGACCGGCACCAACCGGCGCACCGACACCTATGGCGGCCCGATCGAGAACCGGACGCGATTATTGTTCGAGGTCGCCGAGGCCTTGATACGGATCTGGGGGCCGGATCGCATCGGCGTGCGGCTGTCGCCGATGGGCAAGATGAACGACATCTACGACGACCAACCGGAAGCAACCTTTGGCTATATCGCCGAGCGCCTCAGCGACTACCGCTTTGCCTATCTGCATATCGTCAACCCGGCGCCGGAGCAGATGCAAAGCGGAAAAGCGCCGGATCCGCGGGCGCTCGCCATGGTTGAGATGATCCGGAAAAGGTTCAAGGGAACCCTGATGGTGGCGGGCGGCTTCCAGGCCGACACCGCGGCGCAGTGGCTTCGCGAAGGCAAGGCGGACCTGATCGCTTTCGGCCGCAAGTTCATCGCCAATCCCGATCTGCCCGAGCGGTTGCGCATTGGCGCACCCTTCAATGCCGACGATCCGACGACGTATTACGGCGGCGGCGAGAAGGGGTACACGGACTATCCGTCTCTAGCACAGGATCGCGGCGAACAGCCGAAGGCCTGTGTCGACCAGCGCTGGCGTTGAACCGCGACAGCTTGCTCTCGAGAGCGGGAGCTTGCGCCACTGCACCCGCAAACTGGCGCTCACTACACCAGGATTGGAAAGGAGCTAGATCATGGCAAAAGACACCCTTAAAGGACTCAATGTGGCCATCCTGGTCACGGACGGCTTCGAGCAGGTCGAACTCACCGAGCCACGCAAAGCTCTGGACGAAGCCGGCGCCACGACCAAGATCGTATCGCCCAAACATCAACGCGTACGGGCGTGGAATTTCACGGACTGGAGCATAGAGTTGCCGGTCGATGTGGATCTCGATCAGGCCAAGCCGGAAGATTTCGACGCGCTGCTGCTGCCGGGTGGCGTTATCAACCCGGACTCGCTTCGCATTGAGCCAAATGCGGTTGCCTTCGCGAAGGCGTTCTTCGATTCCGGAAAACCGGTTGCAGCGATCTGCCATGGTCCCTGGACCGTGATCGAGACCGGCGCGGCGCGCGGCCGACGCATGACCTCATGGCCCTCGCTCAAAACCGACCTCAAGAATGCCGGCGCCGACTGGGTGGACCAGCAAGCCGTCTTGGACAAGGGCTTGGTCACGAGCCGCAATCCCAATGATATCCCGGCTTGATGGCTATCTTTGGTTTCGGAACTCCGCTCGGCTGTCATGTGTTTCCTCCCGACCGGCTGGTGTAAATGCTGGAAATAAACAAGCCTCGTTCTCGAAAAGCCGCGGAAGAGGCTCTGCGGGGCTTCGTCCGCGTGCGCGGAGCACGCGAGCACAATTTGAAGAGCATCGATCTCGACATTCCCCGCGATGCCCTAGTGGTGTTTACCGGCGTGTCCGGCTCGGGCAAATCGTCGCTGGCGTTCGGCACGCTCTACGCGGAGGCGCAGCGGCGGTATCTCGAATCCGTCTCGCCCTATGCGCGGCGTTTGTTTCATCAGATGGCGGTTCCCGAGGTTGACGAAATCGATGGCCTGCCCCCGGCCGTGGCCTTGCAGCAGCAGCGCGGGTCGCCCACCACGCGCTCCTCCGTCGGCAGCGTCACGACGCTGTCCAACCTGCTTCGAATGCTGTACTCGCGCGCCGGCGAGTATTCACGGCACCAGGCGCATCTCGATGCCGAGGCTTTTTCGCCCAATACGCCGGCGGGAGCCTGTCCCCGATGCCATGGGCTCGGTCGGGTCTACGAGGTGACCGAACGCTCGATGGTGCCGGATGATTCCAAAAGCATTCGCGAGCGCGCGATTGCCGCCTGGCCGCCCGCCTGGCATGGCGGCAACCTGCGCGACATGCTGATCACGCTCGGCTACGACGTCGATCGTCCGTGGCGCGAATTGCCGAAAAAAGCCCGCGACTGGATCTTGTATACCGACGAGCAGCCGGTGGTCCCGGTTTACATTGGGTACGACACGGACGAGGCGCGAAGGGCGATCAGACGCAAGGAGGAGCCCAGTTACCGCGGCAATTTCTCCAGCGCCAAGCGATATGTGCTGAACACCTTTGCCACCACTGAAAGCGCGTCGATCAAGAAGCGGGTATCGCGCTACATGGTAAGTACCGAATGCCCGCTCTGTCACGGCAAGCGGCTTGGCCGCGAAGCGCTGTCGGTCAAGTTTGCCGGCTCCGATATTGCCGACATCTCCAGGATCCCGCTGGCCAGGCTCGCCGACCTCTTGCGTCCCCATGCGGAGGCCACCGCTCCTACCCTGACCAAGCTTAAGGCGCAGCATCCGGAGAAGGCGTTGGTGGTGCAGCGAATCGCCGAGGACCTCGGCGGCCGCCTCACGGTTCTGCTTGACCTCGGGCTTGGCTATCTAACGCTGGAGCGGAGTACCCCGACGCTTTCTCCGGGCGAACTGCAGCGCCTGCGACTGGCAACCCAAGTGCGTTCCAATCTGTTCGGCGTCGTCTATGTGCTCGACGAGCCCTCCGCCGGACTTCATCCCGCGGACACCGAGGCGCTGTTGACGGCGCTCGACCGATTGAAAGCCTCCGGCAATTCGCTGTTCGTGGTCGAACACGAGATCGATGTGATCCGGCATGCGGATTGGGTTGTGGACGTCGGGCCAGGCGCCGGCGAACTCGGTGGCCATGTGCTCTACAGCGGTCCGCTCCAAGGGTTCAAGCAGGTAGAGCCATCGCAAACCCGCCGTTACCTGTTCGGCGACTACATTGTGCCAAACCGAACGCCGCGCTCGCCCAAGGACTGGTTGCGGCTGCGTGGCGTCAGTCGCAACAACCTCCATGAACTCGATGTCGATTTTCCGTTGGGAGTATTCACCACCGTGACTGGCGTTTCCGGCTCGGGCAAGTCGAGCCTGGTGAGCCAGGTCCTGGTGGAATTGGTTGCAAAACAGCTTGGCCATCCCCTCCCCTCGATCGACGATGAAGGCGACGAACTCGAGCGGACCGTCGTGACCACACTCGGCGGCCGGATCGTGAGCGGAATGGAGGGTATCAAGCGATTGGTGGTCGTCGACCAAAAGGCGATCGGACGCACACCACGGTCCAACCTCGCGACGTACACAGGGCTGTTCGATTACGTTCGCAAGATCTTCGCGGCCACCAAGTCGGCGCGCGCCCGTCACTACGACGCTGGACGCTTTTCCTTCAATGTGGCCAAAGGCCGCTGCGAGACCTGCGAGGGCGAAGGCTTTGTTTGCGTCGAATTGCTGTTCCTGCCCAGTGTATATGCACCGTGCCCAAGCTGTCATGGCGCTCGCTACAACGCCAAAACTCTTGAAATAAAATACCGCGACAAGAACGTCGCCGCCGTACTGGGAATGACGGTCGACGCCGCCTTCGCGTTCTTTGCCGAGGAGGCGCAGGTGCGCCGGTCCCTCGATGTGCTGCGGCAAGTTGGCCTCGGCTATCTGCGACTTGGCCAGCCGGCGACGGAGCTTTCCGGCGGCGAAGCCCAGCGGATCAAGCTTGCCACCGAGCTGCAGCGGACGCAGCGCGGCCACACGCTCTACGTCCTTGACGAGCCCACCACGGGACTACACCCGACTGACGTCGAGAAGCTCATCGCGCAACTCAACGGGCTGATCGAATCCGGCAATACCGTCATCGTGGTGGAGCATGATATGCGCGTCGCCGCCGGCAGCGACTGGGTCATGGATATCGGCCCTGGTGCAGGTGACGAAGGCGGTCATGTGGTGGCGTTCGGCAGGCCTGCCGAGGTCGCTGGCTCGTCCAAAAGCCGCACCGCGCCATACCTGTCGCGGTTCAGGGCCCGGCCCGCGGCCGACGCGCCAGCGTCCAATCGCCTCGCCGCACCTCAGTAAAATCGCGGAATCGGCCCCAAATGCGGTGTGGGTCGGCCCGAAAGATCGAACATTACTTCGTCGACGTAACACCAGCCCCACCCTTCCGGCGGATCGTAGGCCTCGATGATCGGGTGTTTTGTCGCGTGAAAATGTTTTGTAGCGTGTCGATTTGGCGACTGATCGCAACAACCGACGTGGCCACAGCTGCGGCAGACCCGCAGATGCAACCAGGGGTCGCCCAATTTCAGACATTCTTCGCACCCCAAGGCGCTCGGAACAACGTCACGGATTGCCGAGAGATGTTTGCAAAATATCGCCATGTTTTCCTGCCGCGCTCCGCTTGACCCAGGATGCATCGCTGCTCCGCCGCGCAGAATGCGCCGCGCTCTGCTTTGTCTTAGTTCCGATCCGATTGCGAAGATACACTTCGTGGCGAAGTAAGTGATCAGGCCGTAAGCTCAGGATCAACCGCAAGGATCACAGTCTTCTCAACATTACCATCGACGCTCTGTTCGCGCGGAATGACAGGCAGTTGAAGCACCAGCGCGTGCTGGCCTTCCGACAACAGATTCACGAGAACCGTTTTTCCGTCCGGAAACGAGAGGGCATCGTGATGCTGATGCGAGGCGCCCGGCTCAAGCGCGCAAAATCTGGCGACGCTAAAGCCTGTGCTCCTAGTCGAAAGCCAATTGCGATTATATCTGACGTCACGTTCGAATGCGAGTTCGGTTCCGGGAAGCAGACATACCGCGACATTCGGCTCTCGCTTTGCGGCAAAGCCGCGGGTGGATGTACCGTAGAAGCTGGTCGTAACAAGCGTCTCGCCAACCTTGGCCGGGCGAAATACGACAGTATGCAGGCTATAATCACACATAGGATTTTCTCCGCTGATCTACGTGTTCAAGAACCTGTATCGTGAGGAGACGCGCGCTGCGTTGACCGATGTCAAAATATCGGCGAACGAGATCGCTCCATATAGTATGGAAGAGATCGAGGGGTCGCGCTCATCTCATACTGCCTGGCATGAAGCAGCGAATGGAGATTCCGAGAGATCCCTTGATGGGCCAGACCATCGCCCTGCCCGCCCGGTTCGGCTCTGTAATCACGGCATCATCAGGGAAGTCGATCCATTCATTGTCTATGCGTACGCGGTAATGACCACTCTTGGATTCCCAATCCGGGTCCAAAACAGCGAAACCATCCGCATCCGAACAGCATGGTCCCTTGCCGGACCTGAGGCTGTCAAACCATGGCCTGAGCGGCGACAGCGAATAGCGGCCGTCGTCGCGGGCTTGCACCGCACCGATGAATGCCGCCGCGAGAATGCCGAAGGCGGAGCCGAGGACAGGGATCTTCATGCTCATGTTCGCCGCCTGATCAAGACAACAATTCAAATCACGCAGGTGGTGCGGGTATCACTGATCGTATCAACTCTTGATGCGCTCTCCCCGGCGTGCAGTGCGGGTTCAACCGCATACCCATCGCACCCACGCTCCCCGTCCCCGAATCCTTTTCCGCATCGCCCGACGATTCAGCCGCGCCATCTGCGCGAGCCACGTGCAATTCCGCCCCAACGACAGCCCCCTCGCCGATGGCGGCTCCGACTCGCTTGACTGATCCAGACCGCACATCGCCGGAGGCGAACACGCCACGCACGCTGGTTTCCAGCGGCAGCGGACGCCCGGATCCGTTGTTCGACGGGCGGCCGTCGGAGGGAACGTCCGAGCCGGTCAAGACAAAATTCTTGCCGTCCAGAGCGATCCCGCTATCCCTGAGCCAGCCCGTAGCCGGTTCCGCGCCGATGAAGCAAAAGACATGGCGGATCGGCTTTTCCGTCTCCTTGCCGGTCACATTGTTGCGCCAGCTCACGCGCTCCAGTTGCTTCTCGCGGCTGCCATAGAGGGCAACGATTTCCGTTTGGGTCAACACCTCGATATTGTCGATCGCCTTGATCCGGTCGATGAGATATTGCGACATGCTCGCCGCCAGACTTGGACCGCGCACTAGCATCCAGATTTTTTTAGCGAAGCTGCGCAGGAAGACCGCGGCCTGGCCCGCCGAGTTGCCACCCCCGACCAGAACGATTTCCTCATCACGACAAAGCCGCGCCTCGATCGGCGAAGCCCAGTACCAGACTCCCCGCCCCTCGAAATCGCTGAGGTTTGGAACGCCAAGGCGGCGATAGCGCGCGCCGGTCGCCACGACCACGGTCGCGGCCTTGACGCGCCGGCCATCCGTGAGATGAAGCCCAAGCGGCGTTTCAGTCGGGTCGAGCTGTACCACTTCGCTGGGTATCACCATCTTGGCACCGAATTTCTGCGCCTGGACGTAAGCACGGCCGGTGAGCGCCTGGCCGGAAATGCCGGCCGGAAAACCGAGATAATTTTCGATACGCGCACTGGCTCCGGCTTGTCCACCGAATGCGCGCGTATCGAAAACGATGACCGAGAGACCCTCCGATGCAGCATAGACCGCGGTCGAGAGCCCGGCGGGTCCCGCGCCGACGACCGCGACGTCATAGGTCCGATCGCGTTCGTCGATCGGCACCATTGCGAGTGCGAGCGCCAATTCGGTCTCGTTCGGGTTTTTCAGGATGGTACCCTTCGGACACACTGCCAGCGGCAGGTCCGAAGGATTCGGGGCATATTGCTCGACCAGTTTCGCTGCGTCCTGATCCTGTGCCGGGTCGAGCAGTTGATGCGGGTAGGCATTGCGCGCCAGGAAGCCTTGCAGACGAATGACGTCGGGACTGTTTTCGGCGCCAATTAGCACCGGACCTCCAGTGCCGGCCTCGATCAGGGCGACGCGACGCAGGATCAGTGCATGCATGATCCGTTCGCCGAGTTCGGGCTCTTCAATCATCAGGGCGCGCAGATTTTCCGGCGGAATCAACAGTGCTTCGACATCATCGATCGCGTGAACGTCGACGAACGCCGGCTGACCTGACAATTGCCCCACTTCGGCGACGAAGTCACCGGGTCCCTGCTCCAGGATCGGGGCGCTGTGCCCGAAGGGATCGCGACGCGTGACGCGCACCGAGCCCTTGATCAGCACATACATGCCGGGAGCGAAGCTTCCTGTGACGAACAGCGCCTCGCCGGGGGCGTAGTGCCGGACTTCCCCAAAACGATGCAGCCGATCGATTTCATTCGGAGTCAGCTTTGGAAACATCTGCTCGTTGCGGTTATCGATCGTCGACATTTTAAGTCCCCGACGCGAAATCGATTAATGAGCCATCAAGAGCGGAACACGCGCCTCGTGCAGCAGATTGTAGGTCATACCGCCTAGCAACCACTCGCGCAGCCGGAGATGGCCGTATCCGCCCATGACGATAAGGTCAGCCTTTCGCCGTTCAGCTTCTGCCATCAACCGGGCGCCGACCTCGCTGCGGCGGCTCTTGACCCGATGAAGGACGGCGTCGATTCCATGATGCTTGAGATGGTTGACCGCATCGACACCGAGGAGCGCCTCTTCCTCGGTTGGGCGCTCGCCGGTCACGACCACGACCGCGACCTCCTCCGCCTTGTGCAGATACGGCATGCTTTCGCCCAAGGCTCGCGCCGCCTCCCGGCTGCCGTTCCAGGCGATGAGGATGCGATCGAAGGCGATCTTGGGCCGCTCTGTCTCGGGGACCAAATAGAGATGCCGGCCCGATCCGAACAGGACGCCCTCGATCAGCCGCTCGGGATCCATCGTGTCGTTGGGACGCAAAGTTACAAAGCAGTCGGCGGAGCGCGCCTCGCGGGCGGCAATCCTGGCGATATCGTCAGCCAGCACATCGAAGCGCCGAATCTCTACGGGGCGCTCAAGCTGTTGCAGCCGCCTCGCCAGCAACGCCTCGGTTACATCGCCGGCCTCGCGCGCGTGGTCGATCACCCCGGCTGTGGCGTCCCCCTCGATCCGACCGGGTAGTGGCAATACATTGAGAAACAGGCCGATGACCACCTGAGCGTCGAGCCATCGGGCTATGTCGGCGACAGCCGCCAGCCGAATTTCGTCGGAAATGCCGCCGTCCAACCAAACCATCATATCCTTGATCATCCGGGCCGTCCTACATCAGCAGATCGAAAAGGCGGACACACCGCTGCCAGTGTCCATGACATGGCTTGTGGGCCCTTACTCGATTGCACCGTAGCGATCATGGCTTGTGGATCCTCAAGCGCCATCGTGCCGCGCACGGAGCGGACACCCATTGACGGCTGTCAGCTTCCGCCGATTTTTCAATGGCGCTGAAATTGACGCTCGTCACGGCGCCGTCTCCGATCCTCTGCCAATCGTCGCTGTTCGCGGAGCTCAAGCGATGGCAGCCGCTGCTATTCACGTTGTCCCGGACGACAACTTCGACACTGGGTTGTACGCGCCGACATTGGGCAGGAATTCGGCCACTACCCCACCCGAGAAGCCGCCGAACGGTCGCGCAGGCGATCGCGCAAGAGCGCGAGGCCGAACTCGTCGTCCACCTCGCGGACGGAAAAACGAGCCGAACGCGTTTTGCAAAAAGCTGGGCCGCCAGATTGTTCCGGCGATGATCCGGCGGAATCGGGCGACGCCCTGTTACACCTTCATGCCGTCGACATGCTCGCGGGTCCATGCCAGCAGTTGAGGCAGGGGCATGATACCGGACTTGCGCGCAATCTCCCGGCCGCGGTGTACGAGCATCAGCGTCGGTATGCTCTGGATGGAGAACCGCCGCAGCAGTTCCTGTACGGCGTCGCTGTCGACCTTGACCAGCCGCAAATCGGGTTCGAGTTGGGTTGCCGCCTGTTCGAAGATCGGCGCCATCGCCCGGCAGGGACCGCACCAGATAGCCCAGAAGTCAACCAATAGCGGAATGTCACTGTGCGTTGCGTGCCGGTCGAAGCGGGCGACGCTGTCCAGCGCCGCCGGCCGTCCTTCGTAAAGCGGCCGGTGACAGGATCCGCACTTGGCGCCATCGCGCAGCCGTTCGCGCGGTAAACGGTTGATCGCATCGCAGTGCGGGCAGACGATATGCAGCGCGGTGGTCATGTGTACTCCGCACAAGGCTCGGTGCTGTAGAATCATGCGCCGCCCGGGAGACCGCATTGACCGGCATCAATTTTTTCGAAAGCCCGTGTTAAATTGACGGACGTCATGGCCGGTTGGGCCTTCTCACCGCAATGTGGGAACCTCAGCAAGATCCGTCAGCCCGAAGCTGAAAGCGCCAGATATTGTCCGGAATCCGTGACATGCAGTCGAAGAGGCGCAGATGATCCCGATCCGGAACGCTGTCCCGTCCCGCTACCCGCCGGTGATCACCTGGATGCTGATCGCTATCAATTGTCTGGTGTTCCTGTTCCAGGACAGCCTCAGCCCCGATGAGCTTGAGCTGTTTTTGCAGCAATTCGCGCTGATTCCCGCGCGCTACTCCGAGGCCTTTGCATCGGGGGATGCCGATCTGGAGGCCGCGGATATCCTGCCTTTCTTCTCCATGATGTTTCTGCATGGCGGGTGGCTCCATCTGATCTTGAACATGTGGACGCTGTGGCTGTTCGGTCCGACCATCGAGGATCGGATGGGTCATGCCCGCTATCTGGCGTTCTATCTGGTTTGCGGCTTTGCCGCATCAGTCGCGCACGTCATGTTCAACCCGACTTCGATCGTGCCCGCATTGGGCGCCTCCGGCGCAATCGCCGGCATTCTCGGCTGCTACATGCGGCTGTTTCCGATGGCGCGGGTGGTCGTGGTCGTCCCGATCCTGTTCATCCCGCTGTTTTTCAAAGTCTACGCGTATGTCTTTATCAGCCTCTGGTTTCTGATTCAGGTTCAGCAGTCGATGATGGCCCTCCTGCTGCCGTCCGCCAGCGGAGACCTCGCGTGGTGGGCCCATGTCGGAGGGTTTATCGCAGGGTTCGCACTTGGTCCTTTGCTGGTCCGGTCCCATCAGGGTTACCGCCCGTATTACGCGGACGAAGGCGTGTTCGGCTTCGATACCAAAGGGCGAATATGAGATGTCATGCCATAGGAGGACTCCATGTCGTTCGGTGATCTTATCTGGCTTTTCTTCATATTCTCGGCGGTCCAGCCGATGTTGCAGCAGAAGATGCTCGAGGCCATGCGGGTGCGCAAGATCTCGCAACTCGAACGCGAGCGAAAATCGCGGGTGATCCTGCTGGTGCATCGGCAGGAGACCATGCGGTTCCTCGGGTTTCCCGTCGCGCGCTACATCGACATCAACGATTCCGAAGAGGTTCTGCGCGCCATCCAGATGACGGACGCCGATGTACCGCTCGACCTCGTCCTCCACACCCCGGGGGGTCTTGTACTAGCGGCGCTGCAAATCGCCAAGGCGGTTCGTGAGCACAAGGCCAGGGTTACGGTGTTTGTGCCCCACTATGCCATGTCTGGCGGCACGCTGATCGCGCTCGCAGCCGACGAAATCGTCATGTGCGAGCATTCCGTTCTCGGTCCAATCGATCCGCAACTTGGAGAATCGCCGGCGGCGTCGCTCATCAAGGTCGTCGAGCAAAAGCCGATGGCCAAAATCGACGATAAAACGCTGATCATGGCCGACGTCGGACGCAAGGCCATTACGCAGGTCAGACAGGCGGCAAGCGAATTACTGACCCGTCACCTGCCCGCCGAACAGGCAACGGCACTCGCAGAAAAACTCTCGGCCGGCATATGGACGCACGATTATCCGATATGGGCTTCGACCGGAAAGTCGCTTGGCTTGCCGGTAAGCACCAAGATGCCGAACGATGTTCTGCAACTCCTGACGCTCTATCCGCAACCCGTTCGCATGCAGGGCGGCGGCGTGGAATATCTGCCGGTAGAGCGCCGAAATCAGCCTGAAAGCCGTTTCGGATGACTACTTCAAAGGCGTACCGATCAGCGATTTTAGATCCCGCTGTTGCACCACACGACCAGGGCCCTCACCCTTGTCCAATCAAATGCGAAGCTGCCAACTGACAGGCGTTTTACTCCTCCCTGTGAGTCACGAGCTAGATGTTCTGCTCGCGTATGAACGGCCGCTTAGCGCGAGGAGCGGTCGTCGAGGTTAGAGAGCGAATTAGCTTGCCGTGCTTTGCGTCCTGTATCAGCGAGTGAGGCTATCGGTGACGGCTCCACGCGCAACGCACCCAGCGATGCCGATTGCCGAGCGCCAGCAATGCACCGCAATCCTCGCGTCACCCACCCCCGCCCTAAAGTTTAGCCCCGCGTAGCTGGAACGATCATGACCAAGCGCTCGTTAATTTGACTCTGTGGCAAGGAGGCCAAGGTATGAGGATAGTGACCGCGTTCGCTCTCGGAACGGCCATGGTGCTGTGTAACCTGGGGACGTTTAGTGCCGCAGCCCATGCGCGGAAGGTCAATGTCGTTCGTGAACCACGGGAGAGGCTTGTCGTCACGGTAGTAAGGCCAACTCCTGACTGGGATTCCTATATTGTTCCACGATATCGTTATCGCCCTCAAGATGACCGGATTGATCCATACGTCCCGCCCGTAGTGCCGATGGTGAGCTACGGGGCTCAAGAGGAAACGCTGCCCGGTTAAAGCCGCGCTGCGGGCGGGCTCCGCGCCGCGACGGCGCGTGCTTTCGAAAGGACCAGGCGAACAGACAGTTCTCTCTCAGAGACAGTTCTCTCTCAGAGAAAAGAACCGTCTCTTTGCTAAGTTCGTTCGAGCAGTACATGAACGACTGCGAGCTCTACAGCGTCGAGGACATGCGGCCGATCAACGAGACCCGCATGGCGGCGCGGTGGAAGCTCGGCAAGGCGCTGGCGGCGGTCAAGCGCGGTAATGGTCCTGGGCGCGGCCAAAAGATGCCTCCCTCAGAGACATCTTTTCGCAAGCTGCTCACGGAACTTGATCTCGACAAAGGCGTCGCGATGGAGGCCCAGCGCATCGGCGCAATGCCGGACGAGGAAATGGCCCCCGCCTTTGAGCAGGCGCGGAGCGAGGCCAGGCTGCTGCACTACGGCGAACTGATCGTTCGGGCCAGGCCGTGGTGGTTTAAGGAAAGCCGCGTCGCCAACCTGCTCGGGCACCCGGCCAAACTTCTTACGCTACGCAAATGGTGCGATGCGAACCACAGATCGCGGGCAAAGTCGTCACCACTGTCGTAGCGGGTCCAACGCCGTCGCCTTCAAGGCGACGAGCCGAGGTCTAAAATTTCTCCGAAAAATTTGGCGGAAAAAATTTGCGGGGATGGGGTGAGATCAGAATTGATATATAGAGAGGCTGGCCGATCTGGCCCTGGCGGGTAGTACTTGACCCCTATTTTCGCCGGGGCACCGGGGCGCTGGTCCCCGCGTTTTTCTCGAAGTGCTCCTAGCCCCCGCTCGCTGCCGAAGGTGGCGACGTTGAGTCTTGCCTTCCTGGCCCGGTGTCACCCTGGCGGCGGTCTGCCGGGTCAGGCGATCAAGCCGAAGCAACCGCCTTCGCCTACGTGTTTGGTCCCGGGAGATTGCGTAGATGGTCAGCGAGGCTCATGGGGCACATCTTCTTCTGCCTGGCGTGCGTCTGGATGTTGTGGAATTGCTGCACCGGTGTTCGCATGCTCCAGCCAGATCGCAACGTCGTTCGCGAACCGGGCGACCTCCCGCAGACGGGAGATGATACTTTTTGCCTCACCAGCTTCAAGAAGAAGCATCGACCGCGCGACCTCGGCAGGTTTTCCGCTCTGGTACAAAGCCGAACATGCATGAAGAACCCTGTTCAGCTGCGTACGTCTCTCGCAGTGGAGCTGACTCCGGCGCTCAGCCCGGTCGGCGGCCGCTTTGGGATCAGGGACCGGCTTTGGCTTCCATACAGAGGCTCGGTCCGCTTTGGCCTTCACCGCGGCCTTCACGGCAGACAAAGGCGATCCGGATTCAACGATCAATCTAGCCTGATCTTGCAGCGGGACGTCCTTCGCAAACGCCTCTGCCGCAGACACCTTCACCTCCCCCTGCTCCACAGCGCGGATCAAACCAGGGTCACCATGAGCCTTGACATATCGAGCCCGCTGGCCGCTTCGAACGCTGACATTCATGATCTTTGCTGCAGCTACTTGCGTCGCAGATGATCCGCCAATTGGCGGATGAGACCCCTTTGGCAGGTTTGCTATACCCGCCAACACCATCGCGCGCTGGCTCGCATCCAGGTGGCGACGCTTGAGGTTCATGCTGATCACGAATCCGAGGGGATCGATGCCCGGATATTCGACGATCCGAGGTTCGATTCCCTTCAAAACGCAGGCGCTGTAGCGATTCCGGCCATCGATAACCTTGCCCTCATGAACCCAGATTGGCTCGCGTTGACTATGCTTGAGCATATCGTCGCCCAGATCGTTGACCTCCTCGTCCGTCATCATCGGGAAGATGTTCGCCAGCGGATGGAATTGCAGCTGCGTACCGGCAAGAGGGATCGCGACGGGGTCGGCGGCCTGTGCTTCTCCTTGGCGGTGTGCTTTTTCGGACGTGTTGCTGCTGCTCTCTGCAAACGCTGTTGACTTGTCACCGCGGGCGCGCGCTTCAATGCAGGTGCCAACTTCTTCTCGAGGCTGCTCTCGTTCGGCCATGGATGCGCCCTGGGTTTATTTTTGATAGTGGCAAAATGGTCGCGTGAAAGCTGATCTGCCCTTTCGCCGAAGTCAAGATGTTCAAAAAGAGACTCTGAGAAACCGCTGCAGCACAGCAACAACTTTAAATTTATGATTTCGCGGTGTTCTTTTTGGGATGTCAAACTGTGTGCGATACTACCCGAGGTCTTTGGATGCGATCTGACATTGAAGAACGAACGCTCGCGCGCAAGGCCAGCACCTCGATTGCGCACCCATGCACATCGGACGAAGCGTGCCATCTTCTTATCGATACCTTGCGACGCCGGGGTGGTTTGGCGTTATCGGCCCGTGCCCAGGTTCTTATCTTGAGTATTGTAACCGATCACTACTGTCACATTGAATCCCGCCGGCGCTGCCTCCACTCCGACAAGAGCATTCACGTAGACGCCAGGGAGCCTCCCAATGCGTTGGAGCGGTACCCGACCAAATCTGCGCCACGATCAGCTTGGCCAACAGGTGCCCCTGTGCGGGGTCTGCGGCGCTTCTAACCCGATGGGGTGGACGGTTTGCGACACTGCCCGTTTGAAAAATTTCCGGAAAAATTTTTTGGCCGGATCTCAACCTGGATGTGGCGGCGCATTGAGACAGAGCCCGTTCGATATAAGAACACCCCCTGCCCGCTCCGGCGGGGCCGGGTGGGTCAGAGGGTCCATTACAGCTCGGTCGGGCTGATCCTTTGATTGTCGTCATCGGACCGGTGACGCTGCGACGACCCGTTGCACGACGCTTGTGCCGACGCCGACGGTGCGACCGATCTTGAGAATGCCCATGCCGCTCTTGCGGAGGCTGAGGATGCGGTCTTCGACGGCAGGCTTCACCTTGCGCCGCCCGAGCTTGATGCCGTTCTCCTTGGCCCGCGCCAGCCCGGTGTTGACGCGTTCGCGGATGATGCCATGCTCGAACTCGGCGAACACGCCCAACATTTGGAACATCGCCTTGCCCGCGGTGGTCGATGTGTCGAGACCCTGCTGATGCAGGAACAGATCGACGCCCTTATCGTGAAGGCCCTGGAGGATGCCGAGCAAATCGGTGAGCGACCGACCCAGCCGGTCGACCGACCAAGTGGCGACCATGTCGAACTCTTTGGCGTTGACCGCCTTCAGCATTGCATCGAGCCCAGGCCGCTTGTCGCGACCCTTCGCGCCGCTGATGCCGGTGTCCTCGAACACGCGCACCACGTGCCAGCCCGAACGCTTGGCGACGACCTCCAGCTCACGACGCTGGTTATCGGTGTCTTGTCTTGACTTACTGACGCGGAGATAGATGGCGATGCGCTTCATGATGCCGCCCTATGGGTAATGGCGGAATCATACGCGATACAGAAAACAATTGTCTAACGTATAAGCAAACGACCAAGGAGAAACCCAATAGAACCGGGTCTCCGAACTGCGGTTTTCGTTGATGGTTTTCCGTATGGCCTTCAGCGGGGAGCGCGCCGTTCTGGCGGACCTCTGTGGACCGGCAGCGGCTTCAGCTTGGCCTTGCGCGCCAATGACGTCAGCAGCAGCGCCAGGTCGCGCCCATAGCCCAGCCGCACCAGAACGTCGCGGGCTTCACGGATTTCCTCCCGCCACATGTCGGTCGAGCGTACCAGCAGTTCGACCAGGCGGAGCTGCTCGGTCTGATCAGCCCCCATCGAGCGCGATGCATAGATCAGATACCCAATGATCTCGGCCGTCGTGCGGAGCGTGTTGTCGACGTCATCCAACGACAGCGCCTGACCAGCTTGTCTCAGCTCGGCAACTTCAGCGGCGGTGACCGGCATTTTCATGCTCTATGATTTTCAGCTTGCCTTGCGGTTCATCGTGCAGCAGTTCGACCGCAGCGCGGAACCTTGCCGCGAAGGAGACGGCGTCCACGGTGGCGGCCAGGTTGATGTCGATGTCGCGCGGCAACAAGTTCGAGATGATCCGGCAGAACTGTGACGGGTCTTCCGTCGCGCAGCGACGCAACGCCTCTTTGCCGTGCTCGTTCCAGGCATCGCGCAGGTCTTCAAGGAACGCCTCACCGAGCTTCGAGCGCGCGCCCGGAGGTCTTCCTGGTCCGGGTTTGCCGCCGATAACAAACCTTCCACCTCGGTCTCTGCGTTCGTCGGTTGTGGCGGTCTCGGTCATGTCGCTCATGGCCGCGCCATGATACCTGATCCCACGAGAGACGTGAAGACCGGCTCGCTGGCCGCGAAGAAGTGAGATCAACAGGATCGAGCCCCTACAGGGGCGATGATCCCCTGTTGATCATCACAGGGGGTTATAGGGGGGTGACACACACAGGGGATCGACAACAGATAGACATGGGACCGACAGCATGATCAGCAGGCGGTGCAAACCCTTGTGGCACGGCGATTACCCCTACAGCGAGATGCGCCGCGTTGCGGGAAACCCACGTTTTCATTGATGCATCACGATCTACAGCTTGGCATCGTTTGAAAACGCCACACCCCCTGGGCGAACCGCTACCGTTGCTGCACGTAGTGTTTCTGGAATATGTGTCGCTCGACGCGGATTGGGATTGCAACCCGACAAGGCTGGCTCCGCACCGGCCTTCCGCGTTCCACAGTGCGGGCCAGCGGAGGCGCAAGCCAATGATCAAGCGCCCGAACTGGGATCAGCACGAATGGCCGAGCCGTACCGGCCAGCGTTTGCCGCCGGCCAAAATGCTGAGGGAGGCCGAGCGCGATCTGATGTACCTGTTTTTCGAGCTTAAGAGCCTTTGCGGTTTGAAAAAAACCCGGAAGATGTTCAAAAATTACTGCCGCGAGCCGAACGCAACCGACCAAAGATACAGGCAGCAGCTTGAATTGCTTGTGCGCTTGGACCGCATGAAGCCGAAACCGAACGTCAGGCGGTTGGCTCGGGAGCTACTTGCCGAGAAAGGCATCAGTCCCCGGAGTTCCAAATTTCACAGCCAGTTCGAAGCGATTGACAAGAAAATTCGGCGGCTGAAGAAAAACCGCGACCTCATTGAGGCCAGGTTCAAGGGCTTCTCGCCAACGCTGGTGGACGGTGAACCGACGAGGTTCAGGGTCGGAGAAATGAAAATACGGACATTCCGCAAGCGTGAAATGTCCTAGGACATTTCGACATCGCGAGTTGGGGAATTTTCGGCCGCAGCGTCTGCCGCTACGACTTCCGCAGTTAATTACTGCAAGGAAGCCGAAATGCAGAACGACGACGACCTCACCGCTGTACAAGCTAGGCTGGGCGTCCAGCTGAAGGCGCGTTTCGAGAACTGGCGCCGCGCCCAAGACGAGATCCCCTCGATTTCCGACGCTCTGCGCTTGCTCCTTGAAGCGGGGCTCGATGCCGAGCGCACGGCACCCAGGAACAAGCAGCCCTACTGACGCAGAAGCCGCCCGGTCAAGGGCGGCTTTTACGAAACCGTGGCCACCATCACCACACTCCACCCAAAAGGAACACACGATGAATATGCCCAAGCTCGCCCGGATGTCGGCTTCTCCGTTGCCCGACGGCTCCGTCTTCTGGCTCGCCGATGGCACACGGTGCCCGTACTGCGACACGGTTCTCCGCTGCGATCCCGAACCGCTTGCCAACGGCGCCAGCTTCCGCCTGATCTGCCAGTCGTGCCATCACGACATCATCTGCGTCGACTAGACCATGATGCTCACCGCACCAGCCGCCGCGCTCGCCGAAGCCTTGTCGCTGGCTGCAACGGCCGTGCGCGGCAACATTAACCTCGCGCCCGTGCACCTGGTCGCCGACAAGGGCGCGGTCTCTTTCACCTGCTCCGGGCCCGGCATCTCGATCAAGATCACCGCCATCGCCGACATCGCCGAGCCCGGCGAGGTTACTGTCGCCGCCAACCGCCTCGGCGGGTTGATCACCGGATTCTCATCCAGCAGCTCGATCACGGTCAACACCACCGATAACACCACACAGATCTCGTGCGGCGACAGCCGCTTTTACCTGCCGGTCCTCCCCGATGTTCCGGCTGCGCTCAAGTTCGATACCGAGAGCACCGGCATCGAGGTGGCGGGCAACGACCTCCTGGCGCTGTTGGAGGTGGTGCCGGCCGCCAGCACCCAAACGACGCGGTTTTTTCTGACCGGACTCTACATGCACAGCGTTGGCGACGAGTTGGTTGCCGTCGCCACCGACGGCACCAGGCTGCTGCGCGCCGGCATCAAGGCGGACCACCTATCGACGGATCGCAGGTTCATCGTGCCGTCGAAGGCCGCGACGGCACTGATCAGGCTGGTCAAGCAGACCAAGCCCGACAGCGTCACGCTGCGGCGTTCGTACGCGCGGTTCGCGGTCACCGGGCCGGGATTCGAATTTGTCACGGCGTTGATCGATGCAAAATATCCCGATTACGAGCGCCTGCTGCCGCGCGCGTCGATCAACGTGGCGCAGTGCAAGCGGTCGGATTTGATCGGCGCGCTCGCCAGGCTGGGGGCTGTGGCCGATGGCGAACTGCCTCTGCTGGCTCTGTCCTGGATCGACGGGGAGCCCCTGCGCCTGTTTCTGCCGCGCCAGCCCGGCGATGCCGAGGATCGCGTTCCGGCGGAAACGCGCGGCAGCGCCCGGCTCGCAATGTCGCTGCCGCAGCTGACGGCGATGGTCTCGAACTTCCCGTCCGACCGCCTTCACCTCGAAGTCACCGATGCCGATGGGCCGCTGATGCTGCGGGGTGAACGCAGCAAGCTCGGGATCCTGATGAGTTGCCGCTGGACTTTTGCGGAGGGCGAAAAGCCCGAAACCGAAAAACGGCCCGCGTTCGCCCGCTCGGGCGCGATGCCGAATGTGCAATAGCGGATCAGAAAACAGAAAGAGGAAGTCATGCATACGCTCCCTACCAAGCTCAAGACCGCCGACGAACGCCTCGAAGCTCTCGCCCGCTCGGCATCAAACGTCACGCTGCTGAAGTACAACAGCGGCAACTGGACAATCTCCGACAATCCAGTACCCACCGACACGCGCTTCGTGCTCTACCCGGATCAGGTCGCGCACTCCTGGACCCACTTCGAAGCCGGCAAGGTTGTCACCGATATCACCGCGGTGGTCGCCGACGACGAGAACGGGAGTTCTGAACTTCGGATCGTCAACGGCAAGGATCGCAAGGACCTCGGCATCGACGACGAATCGAAATGGGAACTCGACTCCACAGGAAAACGTCGCGATCCGTGGGTGTACGGCTTTGCCCTCCCAATGATGAACCTCGAGACCCGCGCGGTGGTCGTGTTCAAGATCGCGTCGGTCGGCGGCATGGGCGCTATCGCTGGGCAGGTTTTGAGCTTCACCCAGAACAAGCACCTGGGCTATCCCGTGGTGACGCTGTCGACCGGCAGCTACAGGAACAAGAAGCACGGCGGCTTCACCTCATTTCCGGTGTTCGTCAACGTCGGTTTTGACAAGCCGCCCGCGCCCGAAATCGCGAGCGGCGGCAACGGCGGCGATGGTGGCAACAGCGGCGGCGGCGGCGATGGTGCCCGCGTAGTCGGCGCGAGCAAGGTTGCTGTTCTGCGCGACCGCGAGGTCGACGCCATGGATGACGATATCCCGTTCTAGGGGCCGTGATGATCACCTTGGCCCAGATCGCGCAGATGCTCGGCGGCGAGGTTGCCGCCGGGCAGGTACGCGCGCCTGCGCCGGGTCATTCGCCTGCCGATCGCGGTATGTCTATCAAGCTCAGTGACGACGCGCCGGACGGCTTTCTGGTCAAGCTGTTCAATGGAGGCGACGATATCGCTGCCAAGGATTACGTCCGCAGCATGTTGGGCATGCCGCCGTGGCGTCCCAATGGCAACGGCTGCAATGGGCACGTGTCGCCGGGCGAAGAGATGGCCATTGCAATCGCTGAACTGCGCAAGGCAACGCCCGGATCTTCAGCAACATCACGGGCGGCCGAGCCTTCGGCGTCACCTGCACACCATGTCCCGCCGCGTGTCGTTGCCACATATTCCTACGTTAGCGCCGATGGTGAGGTTCTCTACGAGGTGCTCCGGATGGAGCCGAAGAGCTTCCGGCAGCGCCGGTCCGTCGCAGGCGGCTATGCCTGGAACCTGGACGACGTGCGGCCTGTTCTCTATCGGCTGCCGGAGCTGCTCAAGTTTCCGGCCGCGACAGTTTTTTTGTGCGAGGGGGAGAAAGACGCCGACCGCGTCGCCACGCTCGAGCTGACCGCGACAACTATCTCCGGCAGCACCACCTGGACGCCGGAGCTGGCCGAGCCGCTGCGTGGCCGCGATGTCATCGTCCTGGTCGACAACGACGCCCCCGGCGCAGCGAGGGCCGAGAAGGCGGCGCTGGCCTTGCACGGCGTCGCGGCGTCGGTGCGGCTGGTCTTGCTGCCCGACCTGCCGCCCGGCGGCGACATCTCGGATTACCTGGACGCCGGCAACAGCAAAGAGCAGTTGGAGCAGCTTTGTCTCAGCGCGCCGCTGTTCGATCCCAAGGCTGCACCGCCGTCGCCGGTCCTGGATCCGCTGCCCTTCATCGATACGTCAACATGGCGCGTCAATGAAGGTGTCCCGCCACGGGAATGGGGTGTACTCGATCTCTTTCCACGCCGCAGTCCCTCGCTCTTGTCAGGGGAAGGCGCCACCGGCAAGACGCTGTTGTTGCTGCAGCTCGGCGTCGCCCATGTGCTCGGCCGCGATTGGCTGGGCACGTTGCCGGAGCCGGGGCCGTTTCTGTATTTCGGCGCCGAGGACGACACCGACGAAATTCACCGCCGGCTCGCCGATATCCTGAAGCATTACGGTGCGGATTTCCCCGATCTGCAGGGCAACGTCCACTTGCTGACGTTTGCAGGCGAGGATGCCGTGCTTGGTCACGCCGATCGCACCGGGTTGGTGCAGCCGACGCCGTTGTTCCAGCGCCTGATGAAGGCCGCGATCGAGATCAAGCCGGTGTTGATCGGTATCGACACTTCGGCCGACGTATTTGCAGGCAACGAAAACGATCGGAGCCAGGTGCGCCAGTTCGTCGGCATGCTGCGCAAGCTGGCGATGCAGGCGAACGCCTACATCATCATCAATTCGCACCCAAGCCTCACCGGCATCAATTCCGGCAGCGGCCTGTCCGGCTCGACCGGCTGGCACAACAGCGTGCGGGCGCGGGCCTACCTGACCACCGTCAAGACCGACAAGGACGATGAGCCCGATCCGAACCTGCGGAAGCTGGAATTCAAGAAAAACAATTACGGCCCGATCGCCAGGACCATCGAGCTGCGCTGGGAGCGCGGCGTCTATGTTCCCCTCGGCCGGATCGGCTCGGTCGAAAAGATGGCGAAGGAGCATACTGCCGACCGACTGTTCGTTGCGCTGCTGGACCGCTTCAACGATCAGGGCCGCCATGTCGACGCGAAGCCTGCCTCGAAAAACTATGCGCCGACCGTGTTCGGCAAGGAATCCGAGGCCAAGAGATACGGCCTCAGGAAGGCGGACCTCGAAGGAGCCATGCGCCGGCTGTTCGAGGCCAGTCAGATTGCTGTCGAGCCCTATGGCAGCCCCTGTCGTGGCACCACCCGGTTGGTGACGACATGAATAGCAGTTGCACTGGCGCGATGGACGCCGCTCCCCCACGGCACCGACAGAAGGCGCGCCGGCGCGGCGGCTGGCGATCCAGCGCGGCGAAGGTCATCCGCTGCTTGATGGCGCGTGGCGGCGGCTATGGCGAGATCGTCGCCTATCTCGACGACGCGCTGTTCGAGGCCCGGCAGAGTGCTGTCGCAACCGAAATGGTGCGGCGATGAACTGTCCGCCGGGCGTGTTGGACGAGGTCGTTGCGCGCCTTTGCCCGGCCGCCGGCAAGACACTGCGCGAGATCCACCGGGACCTGCAGTTCATCGCGCCCAGCTCGGTCCGCAGCGCCTTGCTGGTGCTGGTACGGTCCGGCCGCGCCAGCTTCGAAGGCGAGATGGGCAACCGCCGCTACCGGCTCTCGGAAGCCCCGTGACGCGGCCGCGGCGCCAGGATATGTCCACACCCCCGGCCCTGCTCGGCCTGGTCCAGGCGCTTGCGCGGGCCGCCGCACTGGCGGAGTATCGCCGCCTCAACGGCATGTCCAACCAGCAGGGTTCCGACGATGAAGGCGGCGATCTACGCCAGGTTCTCATCCAACAAGCAAACTGACCGATCGATCGACGATCAGGTCGCCCTGTGCCGGCAGATCTGTGCCCGCGAGGGATTGATCGTCACGGCCGTCTATGACGATCGCGCCATTTCCGGCGCGTCGATGGTCAACCGCCTTGGGCTGCAGCGCCTGCTGCGCGATGCCCGTGCCGGCCAGTTCGCCGTCGTCGTCACCGAAGACCTCGACCGCATCTCGCGCAACCAGTCCGACATGGCGCGGATTCACGAACGGCTACAGTTCGCCGGCGTTGCCCTGCGCACCGCGCGCGATGGCATCACCGAAGACATCCATGTCGGCGTCAAGGGATTGCTCGGCCCGCTTTATCTGAAAGATCTCGCGCAGAAGACCCGCCGCGGCCAAGCCGGCGTCGTCAAGGATGGCCGCCACAATGGCGGGCGCAGTTTCGGGTATCGCGCGATCGCCGGCCGCAAGGGTGAGCTGGAGATCGATGCCGCCGAGGCCGGTATCGTGCGCCGCATTTTTGCGAGCTATCTCGACGGCCGATCGGCGCGCGACATCGCGGCTGACCTCAACGCCGAGCGCATCGGTGGTCCGCGCGGCGGGATATGGAATGCCTCGACGATCGCCGGCAGCCGCAAGCGTGAGAACGGCATCCTTCAAAACAGTCTCTATGTCGGCCGCATCGTCTGGAACCGTCAGACCTTCATCAAGGATCCCGACACCGGCAAGCGCGTCAGCCGCGAAAATCCGCGCGCGCAGTGGATGTCGGCCGAGGCGCCGCATCTGCGAATCGTCGATCAGTCGATCTGGGACAAGGTGCAGGCCCGGCGGGACCTGCGCGGCGGCCCGCAGCTGCGCCGGCTCGCCACGCGGCCGCAGCATCTGCTGTCGGGCCTGGTCAAATGCGGTGCGTGCGGATCCGGCTACATCACCACCGGGATCATCAAGAGCGGCCCGCGGCTGGTCTGCTCGCGGATGCGCGAAACCGGGCTGTGCGACAACAAGGTGTCGATCGCGCGCGGCGCGCTAGAAGACCGCGTCATCACCGGCATCGAGAAACATCTCGCAGCACCCGAATTGATCGCCGCCTATGTCCGGGAATTTCACAATGCGATGCGGGAACTGAACGCTGCCGCCGGCGGCCGCCGGCGCGTGCTCGAGTCACGGCTCGCCACCGTCACCGCCGCGATCGGCAAGGCGGTCGATGCGCTGCTCGGCGAGAAGCCGAGCCGCGCGCTGCGCGACCGGTTGGCCGAGCTGGAATCCGAGCGCGATGCCATCGAAGGCGAGAGCGCGCAGCTGGCACCGCCGGCGATCGAGATGCATCCCAAAGCGGGCGAGGTCTACCGAGACAGGGTGCGGGATCTAAAGGCCGCGCTGCAAGCCGCTGATCCGGACCACCGCGCGCAGGCGATAGGCCACATCCGCGAACTGGTCGAAAAGATCGTGATCCATCCGCGCGGCAAAAAGCAGCCGGTCGATATCGAGATACACGGTCAGTTGGCGGCCCTGCTCAAAATTTCTGAGCAGGGCGCCGTTCCACAGAAATCTGTGGGGGTACTGGTTGCGGGGACAGGATTTGAACCTGTGACCTTCAGGTTATGAGCCTGACGAGCTACCGGGCTGCTCCACCCCGCGATAAACCATTGCGCGCCTTCCCGAAAAGCCGAACGCCGAAACGGATGTGGCCACCGCGCAAGCGCGCCGATCAATCCCGTCCGGAGGCTTCCTGAGAAGGCAACCCGGGCAAAGCCCCTGGGTCGCGGCCGGTATGTACCAACGCAGATGCGCTTTGGAAAGGCCTGTGAAGCATCTTTTCGGGATTTTATGACGGTTAAAATACGCTATTTCGGGCTAAATCGGCCCCGCGAGAGCGCTCTTGCCAGAAGGGGCGCAAAAGCCGAGCCTGAAGGCCAAGAAAAGCTTTGAGGAAACGCCATGGACCAGCCCCTGAAAAGCCCCGGGCAAAGCGCCCTGGAGGACGCCTTCCACGCCATGTTCGAACTGTCGCGGACCAGGCCTGAGCCTGATCTTGCCGGGCGACTCGACCGGCTGGCGCGGCTGCGCGCGGCGGTTTCGGAAAATGAAGGGCGTTTCGAGCAGGCGATCTCGGCGGATTTCGGCCATCGCAGCGCCACCGAAACCCTGATCGCCGAAACCATGCTGGTACTTGGCGAGATCAGGCACGCCGCCAAACACCTGAAGAAATGGATGGCGCCGCAGCGCGTCTCCACCGCGCTGCAATTCATGCCGGCCAGGAACCGGCTGTTCCCGCAACCGCTCGGCGTCGTCGGCATCATTGCGCCCTGGAATTATCCGCTGCAGCTGACGCTGGCGCCGGCGGTGGGCGCGCTGGCCGCGGGCAACCGGGTGATGATCAAGCCGAGCGAGCTGGTGCCGCGGTTCTCCGCATTGCTGAAAGAGGTGATCGCAGCCAGGTTCGACGCCACCGAGATGCTCGTGACCGGCATCGACAGCGACATCGCGCAGGCTTTTGCATCGCTCCCCTTCGATCACCTGATCTTCACCGGCTCGACCCGGATCGGCCGGCTGGTGGCGGAAGCGGCGGGGCGCAATTTGACGCCGGTCACGCTCGAACTCGGCGGCAAGTCGCCCGCGATCGTCGACCGCTCCGCCGATCTCGGCGAAGCCGCGCAGCGGATCGCCTACGCCAAACTGCTCAATGCCGGCCAGACCTGCATTGCGCCTGATTACGCGCTGGTACCGGAAAATTCGGTCAAGGATTTTGCCGCCAGGGTGCAGGCCAATATGCTGACCATGTTCGGCAGCGATCCCGACAACAGGGATTACACCTCTGTTGTCTCCGACCGGCATTATGCCCGGCTCGAAGGGCTGGTGGCGGACGCCGCCGCCAAGGGCGCGGCGGTCATGCAGCCGGCAAAACCTGACGATCCCACATGGAAATCGAAGCGCAAATTTCCGCCGACCCTCGTGGTCGGCGCGACGCCTGACATGACCATCATGCAGGAGGAGATCTTCGGACCGCTGCTGCCGATCATGGGCTACCGGGACGCCGCCGAACCGATCGCCTACATCAACAAGCACGACCGGCCGCTGGCGCTGTACTGGTTCGGCAAGGACGATGCGGCGCGCGACGAGGTGCTGGCGCGCACCGTCTCCGGCGGAGTCACCGTCAACGACTGCCTGTTTCACTTTACCCAGATCAACCAGCCGATGGGCGGCGTCGGCGCGTCCGGCACCGGCGCCTATCACGGCGAATGGGGGTTTCGCAGTTTGAGCAAACTGAAGCCGGTGTTTTACCGCTCGCCGTTCAACCGGCTCGCCGATCTCTATCCGCCCTATGGCGCCAAGATCGCGCGGCTGGAAAAGATGCTGCGATTCATGTCGTAGTGCTTTTGAACTTAGAGCAAGGCCGGAAATGCGATGCGGTTATCGCAACTTGAAAGTCACCCGCTCCTTCGTCATGGCCGGGCTTCGTCCCGGCCATCTACGTCTTTCTTGCCTAAGCGAGTCAAGACGTGGATGCCCGGCACAAGGCCGGGCATGACGAGCTTATGAAAGCGCCGAGTCGAAAAATAACAAATGTGGGGGGATACGCATGACGGATACATTTGATTTTGTCGTGGTGGGCGGTGGCTCCGGGGGCTGCGCCGTTGCCGGCCGGCTTTCCGAGGATCCCAAAACTTCGGTGGCGCTGCTGGAGGCCGGCGGCGGGGGCGACAATTGGGTGGTCACCACGCCGGGCGCACTGGTGCTGATGGTCCCCGGCAAGCTCAACAACTGGGCATTCGACACCGTGCCGCAAGCCGGCCTCAATGGCCGCATCGGCTATCAGCCGCGCGGCAAGGGACTCGGCGGTTCGTCCGCGATCAACGCTATGGTCTATATCCGCGGCCACCGCAGCGATTACGATCAATGGGCCGCGCTCGGCAATACCGGCTGGTCGTTCGCCGACGTGCTGCCCTACTTCAAGCGCTCGGAAGACAATGCCGATTTCGATGGCGAATATCACGGTAAGGGCGGCCCGCTTCCCGTCAACAAACTGCGCACCGATAACCCGGTGCAGGAGATCTTTCTGCAGGCCGCGCGTGAGGCACAGTTTCGGATCCGCGAGGATTTCAATGCCGAGGACCACGAAGGCCTCGGGCTCTATCAGGTCACGCAGAAAAACGGCGAACGCTGGAGCGCGGCGCGGGCCTACGTGCATCCCTACATGGCGAAGCGCGCCAATCTGCGCGTCGAGACCCAGGCGCAAGCCACCCGCATCCTGTTCGAAGGCAAGCGCGCGGTCGGTGTCGAATACCGGCAAGGCAAGGAGATCAGGCAAATTCGCGCCCGCCGCGAAGTCATTCTCTCGTCCGGCGCGTTCCAGACGCCGCATCTGTTGATGCTATCAGGGGTCGGCGACAGTGCGGCCCTCGCCAGGCACGGCATCGCAACGGTGCATCACCTGCCCGGGGTCGGGCAGAACCTGCAGGACCATCCGGATTTCATCTTCGCCTATCTCTCCGACAGTCCGTATTTCACCGGCATGTCGTTCAGCGGTCTCCTGCACCAGCTTCGCGCCATCGGGCAATACCGGCGCGAACGCCGCGGGCCGATGACCTCGAATTTTGCCGAATGCGGCGGATTTCTCAAAACCCGACCCGATCTCGACGTCCCCGACATCCAGCTGCATTTCGGCATGGCCATGGTCGACGACCACGGCCGCAAACGCCTCTGGGGCCGCGGCTTCTCCTGCCATGTCTGCCTGCTGCGCCCGAAGAGCCGTGGCAGCGTCTCGCTCTCCAGCGCCGATCCGACGCAGTCACCCCTGATCGATCCGAATTTCCTCGGGCATGCGGACGACCTGGAATCGATGGTCGCAGGCTACAAGACCACGCGGCGGCTGATGGAAGCGCCGGCGCTGCGGGCGCTGCAGAAAAAGGACCTGTTCACAGCAGGCGTGGCGACCGACGACGATATCCGCGCGCTGCTCCGCGCCCGCGTCGATACCGTGTATCACCCGGTCGGCACGGCCAGGATGGGCACCGATGCGATGGCGGTGGTCGATCCGAAGCTGAAAGTCCACGGCCTCGAAGGCCTGCGCATCGTCGATGCCTCGGTCATGCCGACCCTGATCGGCGGCAACACCAACGCGCCGACCATCATGATCGGCGAGAAAGCCGCCGACATGATCAAGGCAGAGATGCGGGTGAATTGATTTCCACGTCATTGCGAGGAGCGTTAGCGACGAAGCAATCCAATCTTGTGCCCGCACCGGCGATATGGATTGCTTCGCTTCGCTCGCAATGACGAGGAAAGAGCATTCGTCACGTCAGCAGGAACCCGCCGTCCACCGTAATCACGCTGCCGGTCATGTAGCGCGAGGCGCTTGAGGCCAGCAGCAAAATGGCGCCGTCGAGATCGGATTCGGCGCCGATCCGCCGCTGCGGAATCCGTTTGGTCAGTTTCTCGCCCGCCGGTGTGGCCCAGAAATCGTGGTTCATTTCGGTGTCGATGTAGCCCGGCGCCAGCGCGTTGACGCGGATGCGGTTGCCGGCCAGTTCCAGCGCCATCACCTTGGTGGCCTGGATGATCCCGGCCTTGGAGATCGTGTAGGGCGAAAGAAATTTCATCACGCCGAAACCCAGCACCGAGGCGATATTGACGATATTGCCTTCCTGCTTGCGCGCGATCATCCGCCGCGCCATTTCGGTGGCCGTGAAATAGGCACCCTTGAGATTGGCATTGATGACGGAGTCCCAGTCCGCCTCGGTCTGGTCGACCGCAGGTTTTTCCACCGCGATGCCGGCATTGTTGATGAGCACGCTGACTGGACCGAGAGCTGCTTCCGCGCTGTCGATCGCCTTTCCGATCGAGGCGGTGTCGGTCACGTCCATCTGCACCGCGACAGCGCGGCCGCCCTGGCCGCAAATCTCATCCTCGAGGCTCTTGAGTTTGGCGGTCTGCCGCGCCGCCAGCACGACCGCGGCGCCGTGCGCCGACAGCACCCGCGCGAATTGCCGGCCCAGCCCCTGCGAGGCGCCGGTGACGAGAATGGTTTCTTTACTGACGTCGAATAGACCGGCCATGACCTACTCCGCGAGCTAGCGGGGCGTATTGATACAGACGATTTTCGCGATCGCAAACCGGTTTCGTTGACCATATCCGAACGCTCGAGGCAGACCGGGAATTGTCGTCCATGAACAGTTTCGATGCCATCATCTACCTCGGATTGGCTGTCGCGGTCGTCACCGGCTTCAAGGCTGGATTGCTGCGCAGCGCGGTCACGATCCTCGCCTATCTGATCGCGATGCCGATCGCGGTCTGGGTCATGTCGCTCGCCTCCCCCGCTATCGGGAGCCAACTCGGCGTGCCCTGGGCGCAGAATTCGCTGCTGTTCTTCGGCATTTTTCTGATCACCGGCATGGGGCTGGGTAAACTGATGCGGATGGCGCTCGACGAAACCATCGGGCCGGAGGCCGGGTTCGGAGACCGCCTCGGCGGCGCGGCGCTTGGCGCGGTGCGCGTCGGTCTGGTCGCAATCACGCTGGTGCTGATTTTCGATCAGCTGGTGCCGGCAGATCGGCAGCCGGCGTACCTCGCGGGCTCAACGTTGCGGCCGCTGCTGTCGATGGCCGGGCAGCGAGGATTCAGGTCCCTGCCGCCCGAGGTTGCGGCCACGATCGACCGGATCAAGAAAGACCAGCGGATTTAAAGCTTCAAAACAACGACCGGATTGGCCGGAGAATGTTCCTGCTATGCATTTCGGCGCTACGCGGTCTCTTACCAGAGCCGCCCGGGTTGGCTACAATGGCAGGATCGGACTGCAATAATCATTTGACGCAATGGGAGTGAGACCGTGGATCTTGAAATCAAAGGCCGCAGCGCTATCGTATGCGCATCCAGCAAGGGCCTGGGACGCGCCTGCGCGATGGCGCTGGCCGCCGAAGGCGTCCATGTCACGCTGACCGCGCGCGGCGCGGAAGCGCTGGCGAAGACCGCCGCCGACATACGCAAGGCCAGTCCCGGCGTCACGGTGACGGAAGTCGTCGGCGACATCACCACGCCTGCGGGCCGCGAGGCCGCCCTGAAGGCCTGTCCCGATCCGGACATCCTGATCAATAACGCCGGCGGCCCTCCGCCCGGCGATTTCCGCAACTGGACCCGGGACGACTGGATCAAGGCGCTCGACGCCAACATGCTGACCCCGATCGAACTGATCAAGGCGACGGTGGATGGCATGATGGCGCGCAAATTTGGCCGCATTGTCAACATCACTTCCGCCGCGGTGAAGGCACCGATCGAAGTGCTTGGATTGTCTAACGGCGCGCGCACCGGCCTCACCGGTTTTGTCGCAGGCATCGCTCGCAAGACCGTGATCAATAACGTCACCATCAACGGCCTGCTGCCGGGACCTTTCAACACCGATCGCCTGCGCGGCACGGCGAAGCCGGACGCGGAGAAGCGCGGTCTCACCGTGGAGCAAGTTCTGGCGGAGCGGGCCAAGCTGAACCCCGCCGGGCGCTTCGGCGACCCCGATGAATTCGGGCAGGCTTGCGCATTTCTTTGCGGCGCCAAGGCGGGCTTTATCACCGGACAGAACATCCTGCTCGACGGCGGCGCATTCCCCGGCACGCTGTAAATGAAGGCGGTCTGGTACGAGCGAACGGGCGCCGCGCCCGATGTGCTGACCTATGGCGAGATGCCGACGCCGCTGGCCGGTCCGGGCGAAGTCCGGGTCCGGCTGGAGGCCTCCGGGGTCAATCCCGCCGACGTCGGCCGCCGTGCCGGCAGCTATCGCGCGATGGAGTTTACGCGCGTGATCCCCAACAGCGATGGCGCGGGGATTATCGATCAGGTCGGCGACGGCGTCTCGCGGCTCAGCGTGGGTCAACGAGTCTGGCTTTACAACGGCCAGCGCAACGGCCGCGCGTTTGGAACTGCGGCTGAAACTATTGCGCTCGCCGAGCACCTGGTGACGCCGCTGCCCGATGATGTATCGTTCGCCGCCGGTGCGACGCTCGGTATTCCCGGGATGACGGCGTGGTGCTGTCTGTTCGGCGACGGACCGATTGCCGGGCAGACCGTTCTGGTCACCGGCGGCGCCGGCGCGGTCGGCCACTACGCCGTGCAACTGGCGAAATGGGGTGGCGCGCGGGTGATCGCCACCGTCAGCTCATCGCTCAAGGCCGAGCAGGCGCGCCTCGCGGGCGCCGATCTCGTCGTCAATTACAAGACCGAAGACGTGGTCGCCAAGGCGCTTGCCTTTACCGGGCAGCGCGGCGTCGATCGCGTGGTCGATGTCGACTTCGGCGGCAACATCGCCACGACCTTGAAATCGATGGGGATGAACTCGACCATCGCGGTCTATGCCACCAACGGCAATCGCACTCCCGTCATTCCGATGCGCGAATTGATGGAGAAATGCATCGCGGTGCGCGCGCTGGTGTTGTTCGCGCTGCCGGCGCCATTGCTCGCAGCCGCCCAGGCCGATATTTCGAAATGGCTCGCCGCCGGCCCGCGCATCCACAATGTCGCCGCGCAGTTTGCGCTGTCGGAGACGGCGCAGGCCCACCTCGCGGTGGAAAAAGGCGACAAGCTCGGCACCGTCATCGTCGACTGCGCACGGTAGCAAGAGAGCGCTGCGATTAGCGCCGGTGTTCCCCTTCTCCCCTTGTGGGAGAAGGTGGCGCGCTTTGGAGCGCACTTGCGCTCCTGAGCGCGCCGGATGAGGGGTCTCTATCCGCGGAGAGAAACCCCTCACCCGTCGCCTCACTCCGTGAGGCGCCACCCTCTCCCACAAGGGGAGAGGGGAAAGAAGCGCTGGTCGCACTGTCGACATCGGGCGCCAACGTCAATCGCTTACCGGCGTGGTCCGCTCGTCGTTCCAGCTCAAGCCGAACTCGTCCAGCCCCTCGGCAAGGTAATCGCTGATCAGGGGTTCGCCGAGCAGTTCCTTGGCGATCCGCTGGTCGTATCCGTCGGCGGCCTCGCGGCGCAGATCGTCCCATTCTTCGATCGTGCCGTCGCCGCGTCCGAGTCGCATCAGTGCCATCAGATCGATCTGCTCGTCCTCGGTCATGGCATTGATGAACCCGGTGATCTCGCGCACCACGGGATCGTCGCCATTGTCCTCGAGCACGTCGATCATGTTGTCGTCGGCGCCGTTCGAACCGGGGTCCGGATCGGACGCACCTTCCTTGACGTCGAATTCACGGGTTTTCTCAATCAAAAATCCGACCTTCTCGGCCGAAATAGCTAGTTCGGGCATCCGAATGCCTCCTCGTTTGACGTGCCCCGTCAACGCACGGGCGGCTGAGATGATCCATTGCGCCAGGCCGCGGAAACCAGCATCTTTGGTTCCAAGAAACGGAGCTGCGGGAAGCGCCAAATGTACTGGAACGTGGGCAGGGTCAAAATCACGAAAATTGTCGAATTGGAGACGACCGGCAGCACAAGGTTCATCCTGCCTTTGGCCAGCAACGAAGAAATCCGGAAACTGCCCTGGCTCATTCCCCATTTCGCTACCGACGAGGGCCGGCTCAAAATGTCGATCCACTCGCTGGTGGTGGAGACGCCGACGCGCCGGATCGTGGTCGATACCGGGCTCGGCAACGCCAAGGAAGGCCGCAATGTCCCGACCTGGAACAACCGCAATGGCCCGTTCCTCGAAACCATGACGGAAGCGGGGTTTCCCCCTGACAGCATCGACACCGTGCTGTGCACGCATTTGCATGTCGATCACGTCGGCTGGAACACGACATTGATCGCCGGCCAATGGGTGCCGACCTTCGCCAATGCCCGCTATGTGTTCGGCAAGTCGGAATATGAATACTGGCGCGATCACAGCGTCGAACCCGACAAGGCAGCGGTTTTCAGTGACTCGGTGAAACCGATTGCGGAAGCCGGCAAGGCCGACCTCGTCGCCAGCGATGCCAGGCTGTGCGACGAAATCAGCCTGATTCCGACTCCCGGCCACAGTCCCGGCCATATGAGCATTCTGATCCAATCGGACGGCGAACAGGGCCTGCTGACCGGCGACGTCGCCCATCATCCCTGCCAGATGGCGCATCTCGACTGGTCTTCGACGGCCGATTCCGACCCCGTTTTGTCGGCCGCGACGCGGCGCGAATTGTTCTCGCGCTTTGCCGATACCCCGACGGTGGTGATCGGCGGACATTTCAACGCCGGCCGCATCAGGCGCGACGGCGATGCCTTCAAATTCATCGTTTAGGCCGCGCCCCACCGTTCCCCCATGGTGAGGGGGCTGGCATACGGCGGGCAGTCAGCCATTGAATTTCGCCGCGTGCTGTTCCAAGAAGCACCCAACCAAGACCGGACCAGACCACCACACCAGGGAGTGATCAGAAATGAAGCTTGTTCGTTACGGGGCAATTGGCCAGGAGAAACCCGGCCTGATCGATAAATCGGGTCAATTGCGCGATCTGTCGGCGCATGTGAAGGACTTCACCGGCGATGCCTTTTCGCCGGCTTCCCTGGTCAAGCTCGCCGGCCTCGACCCCGCCAAGCTTCCGGCCGTCGACGGCAAGCCCCGGATCGGGTCGCCGGTCGGTGGCCTGCCCAAATTCATCGCCATCGGCCTCAATTACACCGACCACGCCAACGAAGTCGGGATGCCAATTCCGGCCGAACCGATCATCTTCATCAAGGCCAATAACAGCCTGTGCGGCCCCAACGACGCCGTCGAGAAGCCGCGCGGCTCGACCAAGCTCGATTGGGAAGTCGAAATCGCCATCATCATCGGCACCCGGGCAAAATACGTTTCCGAGGCCGACGCGCTCAATTACGTCGCTGGTTACGCCGTCTGCAACGACGTGTCCGAGCGTTTCTTCCAGCTCGAGCGCCTGGGTCAGTGGACCAAGGGCAAGTCGCACGACACTTTCGGTCCGCTCGGGCCATGGCTGGTGACCAAGGACGAGATCGCCGACGTCCACAAGCTGCCGATGTGGCTCGACGTCAACGGCAAGCGCTGCCAGACCGGCTCGACCGCCACCATGATTTTCGGCATTCCGAAGATCGTTTCCTACGTCTCGGAAATCATGACGCTGCTGCCCGGCGACATCATCACCACGGGTACACCGCCCGGCGTCGGCGCGGGCATGAAGCCGCCGAAATTCCTCAACGTCGGCGACGTGGTCACGCTCGGCATCGAGGGACTAGGCGAGCAGCGGCAGGAAATCATTGCGGCGTGAGGCTTCCGAGAAATTCGTCATGCCCGGGCTCGTCCCGGGCATCCACGACTTAACCGACGAACAGGACGAAAGCCGTGGATGGCCGGGACAAGCCCGGCCATGACGGAAAGAGGGGCTTCCTTTCTTTAAGGACATTCTTGATGAAACTCACATTCTCTCCCGCCTCGCCGTTCGCCCGCAAGGTGCGCATTGCCGCGATCGAACTCGGCCTGATCGACAAGATCGAATTCATTTCGGCTACCGTCGTGCCGGGCCAGCGCAATGACGAGTATTCCAAGATCAACCCCGTGAAAAAACTACCGGCGCTGATCCTGGACAATGGCGACGTCGTCCTCGATTCCTATGTGATCGTGGAATATCTCGATGAGCTCGCCGGCGGCGGAAAGCTTATTCCGGCGTCGGGCCCGAGCCGATGGAAGGTCAAGAGCGACCATTCGCTGCTGCAGGGCATGCTCGATTCGATGCTGCTGTGTCGCTACGAGAAAATGGTCCGTCCGGAGCCGTTGCGCTGGCAGGACTGGGCCGACGATCACTGGAATCGGG
Source organism: Bradyrhizobium erythrophlei (assembly GCF_900129425.1). Classification (NCBI taxonomy): domain Bacteria; kingdom Pseudomonadati; phylum Pseudomonadota; class Alphaproteobacteria; order Hyphomicrobiales; family Nitrobacteraceae; genus Bradyrhizobium; species Bradyrhizobium erythrophlei. Next base: position 7,214,138 of record NZ_LT670817.1, read on the forward strand.
CCTGGAACGGCATGGCGCGGTTTGAAAAGCAGGCGGACATGCTGTCGGGTCCGTTCGGTATCTCCCAGATCGCGCTGGTGTGCGTGCTCGGCTATGCCGATTTCCGTTTTGCCGATTGCGGCTGGCGCAAGGCCTATCCCAAGCTCGATGCCTTCCACGAAAAAATGCTGGCGCGGCCCTCGGTGAAGATCTCGGTGCCGCCGCCGGCCTAATCGAGGCCTTGCCATGAGTCTCAAGCTGACTGTCGGCGATCTTACCATCCATCGCATTATCGAGCAGGAGACCACCTTCCTGCCGGCACTGGAGCTGCTGTCCGGGTTGACGCCGGACCTGCTGGCGGAGAACAAGCCGTGGATGCGGGAGGTCGGCGCGATCGACGAAAACGATTGGCTGATCCTGTGTTTCCAGTCCTACATCGTGAAGACGCCGCATCACACCATTCTGGTCGACAGCTGCATCGGCAATGACAAGCCGCGGCCGCTGCGCCCGAAATGGAACATGAAGACCGACGACACCTATATGCGCGCACTCGCGGCGGCGGGTTTTTCGCCCGGTGATATCGACTTCGTGATGTGCACGCATCTGCACGCCGATCATGTCGGCTGGAACACGCGGGTGGAAGGCGGCCGCTGGGTGCCGACATTTCCGAACGCTCGTTACGTATTCGCGAAAAATGAATTCGATTACTGGACGGAACAACACGCGAAGGCGCCCGTCCCGCCATTCGCCGACAGCGTTCTGCCGATCGTCGAGACCGACAAGGCCGAAATCGTGCGCCACGATTATGCCATCGGCGATCATGTGCGGATCCTGCCCACACCCGGCCACACGCCGGGACACGTCGCGTTCGCGTTCGGCCGCGGCAAGGACGACGCCGTCATCAGCGGCGACTTGATGCATTCGCCGCTGCAGACGCGCCATCCCGAGCTGTCGGCGAAGTTCGATGTCGATCAGGCGGCGGCCGCAGCGACGCGGCGAAATTTCCTGGAGCGCTATTGCGACAGCGATACGCTGTGCTGCACCGCGCATTTTCCCTCGCCATCGAGCGGGAAAATCCGCCGGTGGGGCAACGGATTTTCCTGTGAGGCGGTGGCGGGCTGAGGCTCGTTTGCTGAAATTTGGAATGCGCCAGCCGTACGCACTGTGTCACCTCTCCTATCGGGAGAGGTCGTGAGCACTTGCGAGCGGGTGAGGGGTTACGGCCTATCGATGGAGCTTAACCCCTCACCCGGCGCTTCGCGCCGACCTCTCCCGATGGGAGAGGTGGGACGAAGCCCTGCCGCGCCTTCCGGACTCGACTCGACGAGCAGACGCTCAATCGAACAGACTCGGCGTGTGATTGACGACGGCGCCTTCGATCGCGAGCATTTTCAGCTTGGTCACGACGCCGCCATTGGCGGAGAAACCACCGGGCTTGCCGCCGGCGGCCAGCACGCGGTGGCAGGGCACCACGATCGGACAGGGATTACGCCCGAGCGCCTGGCCGACATCGCGCGAGAGCTCGACGCCGCCGAGCCGTTTGGCGATATCGCCGTAAGTGAGCGTCTTGCCCGGCGGGATCGTGCGCGCAATCTCGTAGACGCCGCGGTTGAATTCGGGAACGCCGTCGAGATCGAGCACGACGCCGGTGAGATCGTTCGGCTTGCCCGCGAGCAATTCGACGATCCCGTCGATCGCGCCTTGCACCTCGGCGGACGGCGCTGCCTCCGCGATGTCGCCGTGGCTCTGCCGAATCCGGGTGCGGGTTTTGTCCTCGCTGCCCATCGGCAGCTGCACCCCGGTTATGCCGCGCGCGCCCCATACGATGCCGCAGCGGCCGATCGCGGTGTCGAATAGTGCAAAATGGTTTCCGGTCATGGCTGGCTCCGATTTATCGCCCCATGGTTTGAGTTGATGCGTAGGCGGAATATGGGCCCGGAAAGGATTGCGATCCACCCGGATTCCGGGGGAACCTGGCGGGATTAACAACACGAGCACTGAGCTTGTGTCATTCCGGGGCGCGAGTGAAACGAGCGAACCTCAGATGTGCGATTGCAGATCGGGGAATTTCGAGGTTCAGGGCATGCGCCAAGAGGCGCATCCCGGAATGACCACGGTCTAGTCAAGCTATGGGCACGCACCACCTTCCATGAAAATAATTATCTCCCGCTCTCAACTTGCTCTCTCGTCACCCCCCGAGCCCCTCATGCAAACACTTCGCGTCAACGGATATGACATGGCCTATCTGGAGGTCGGCGCGGGGGCGCCGCTGGTCTGCGTCCATGGCACGCTGGGCGATTTCCGGACCTGGTCGGCGGTGCTCGGGCCGCTGTCGAAAGCGCGTCGCATGATCTCGCTAAGCCTGGGGCACTTTTTTCCGGAGCACTGGAACGGCGTCGGCGACGACTACACGATGGCGCAGCATGTCGCCGATGTGATCGGCTTCATTGAACAGCTGGAGACCGGGCCGGTGGACCTGATGGGGCATTCCCGGGGCGGGCACATTTCTTTTCGGGTCGCGCAGCAGCGGCCCGATCTGTTGCGCAAGCTGATCCTGGCCGAACCCGGCGGCGAACTGGATCGGTCACTGGATCCGGCCGCGGTCCCCGGTCCTTCGCCGCGCGCGGCGAGGTTCGCGGCCTTAGCCGAGAAGATCGCGGGCGGCGATATCGATGGCGGGCTGATGGTTTTCTTCGACGCGATCGAGGGCGACGGCGCGTGGGCGCGGCTTCCAGCCGCGCCGAAGCAGCAACTGCGCGACAACGCCTTTACGCTGATCGGCCAGGTCGGTGAAAATCGTCAGCCGTACAAGAGGGTCGAGGCGGAATCGATTCGGATGCCGACGCTGTTCGTCGGCGGCACCGACACCCGGGGCGCCTTGCCGGCCGTGCTGCGTGCCTTGGCGGCACATGTTGCCGGCGCCCAGACGGCGATGATCCCAGGCGCCGGCCACTGGATGTTCGAACAGGCGCCGCAGGAGTTTTGCAGGATCGTGCTGGGGTTTTTGGCGAGGTGAAGCGCTTCGCCTTCTCCCCGGGCCGGCGAACCTACTGCTGATCGTTACCCATCGCGTCGGCCAGCTTGTCGTAATATTTGGCGACGAGATCGATATTGCCCTTGTTCTCGATCACCGGCGCAGGCGCCTTCAGCGCCTCGTTGAGATCGGCGAGCGCTTCCTTCTTGTCCTTGGCGGACATCTTCTTGTCGGCCTGAACCTGCGCGATCTGCGCCTTGATGACGGTATCGGAGCCGACATATTTCTTGGTCGCGGGGTCGAAGCCCGCCAGCACGATGCTGATGTTGTCGATGACGTCGTTGTAGTCGTCGTAGCTGGCAAACCCGTTCTTCTTCGCCACGCCCTCAAGCTGCGCGGTCACCTTGGGA